>CAVOYJ010000001.1:0-1054841 GCA_963700655.1 uncultured Actinomycetes bacterium
TGAAGGCGTGGGCCATGATCCTGCAGGGCCGGTCGATCGTGGCGGGGATCGCCCCGGCGGTCAACGGGATCAACGGCGTCGCCAACGGCAAGCACATCTCCGACCTGCCCGCGTCTCCGTTCGGCGCTCGCCCCTCACTGGTCGTCACCACCGTCCGGCCGCTGACGTCGGTCGCCCATGAGCTGGCGCATGTCGTCGGTCGCCGGCATGCGGGCCAGAACTGCCCGAACACCGGGCCGGGGGCAAAGCAGGAGGGCGACACGTGGCCCCCTGACGACAAGGGCTACCTGCAGGGCATCGGGCTGGACCTGTGGAGCCTCACAAGCGGCAGCGGCTTCACGCCGACCTTCGCCCAGCCGTACCCTGTGATCGCGCGCGGCCTGACGGGCGGCCCGGCGGAGCTCTACGACCTCATGAGCTACTGCGCCACGGCCCAGGACAACCCGGCGCTCGTGCCGGCGCCCGACTCGTGGCTGTCCCCACGAGGCTGGGACGAGGAGGTCGGCTGGCTTGAGGCCTACACCAAGAGGACCGGCGGCGCGGTCGGCGTCGCTGCCGCCGCGCCCGAAGCGGCACTGTCGGTCAGCGCCGTGGGGCGAGGCAACGTCGCGGCGATCATCAGCGTCGCGCCGACCCGCACCACGCCGCTCGCCGCGGGCACCCAGGGCCCCGTGCTCGTCGGGTATAACGCGGCCGGTACCGAGGTCGCGCGTGCCGGACTGACAGACGAAGTGCTGGACGACTCGGGCCTGCACACCTACAGCGGGGCCGTCGCGGCCGCGGGCGTCGCGCGGGTCGCGATCGTCGACCGGGCCGGCACGCAGTTCGCCGAGCGCACCCAGTCGGCTACCGCCCCGTCCGTCGTGGTGAGGACGCCACGCGCACGCGCGACCGTTGGGGGCACCCGCGCGGTGCGCATCGCCTGGAGGGGCAGCGACGCCGACGGCGACAAGCTCATGTCCACGATCGAGACCTCGGCTGACGACGGCGACACCTGGCGCCAGATCTACCAAGGCGGAGCGTCGGCTGCAGAACTGCCGGCCGGCTACTTCGCCGGCTCGGACAAGGCGCGCCTGCGGATCACCGTCAACGACGGCTTCCGCGCCACCTCGATCGTCTCGGGCCGCTTCCGCACGCTCCGGCCGCCCGCGACGGTGAAGATCGACACCCCACGCAAAGGCACGAAGCTTGACTCCGACGCGGCGCTGTCGCTGGTCGGCGCTGCCTCAACCGTGGCCGGTCCGGTCGCGTCGGGCAAACTGATCTGGCGACTCGACGGCCGCCGGATCGCCAATGGGAGGCGCACCTCGGTCCGCAACCTGCCGCCCGGTCGCCGGGTGCTGTCCCTCAAGGTGCGCGGCGAGGCGAACGCCGGCGCACGTGTGACGCTCGTCATCCGGCCTGTCACGCCGAGGTTCCTGCAGGTCAAGTTGCCGCGCCGGATCGCACCGAACGCGCGCTCGATCGCAGTGCGGCTTCGCTCGGGGACCGCCACGACGGTGCGCGCGGCCGGCAGGAGCCTGCGCATTAAGGCGCGCAGGCGCGGGGTGCTCCGGGTACCGATCGCGCCGGGTCGCGGCGAGCTCATGCTCACGTTTACGGCACGCGCCCTCGGCCACGACTACGTCTTCACCCGCGCAGTGCGCAGGAGGTAGCGCCGCACCGAGCCGCCGGTCTCAGGCAGCTCGTCGCCGCGCGCCGCGCCATAGAGCTCGTCTTCGGCGGCGTCGACGGCCTTGGCCTCTTCGAGGATCTCGCGCGCGAGCTGCTCGTAGTCGCGGTTGGCGTCGCGACTGGCGTTCGCCGGAACCTTGCTGCCGTCGACCGCGATCACCCCGACCGTGACCAGCCCCTGCTCGGCGCAGAGCGACAGGACCTCCCCGAACAACTCGGCGATCACGTCCTGGTGGCGCGCAATGAACCGCGCGACGAGCGGATCCCGCGCGAGTACGCGTAGAGCAACAACGCCACCATCATCGCCGGGTCATACGCCGGCCGGCTGCGCCCATCGACGCGGTGGGCCGCATAGAACGCCTCGAGATTCATCTCGCTGACGGCGTCGATGACAAACCACGCAAGGTGACCCTCCGGCAGCCACTCGCGAACATCAGACGGCGACAAGAACGACTGCTCACGATCACACGCCACGAACCGCTGTCCCATCACCAAATTGTCGAAAAGCCGCCGGACACCACCCGACTTACGCGACAGCCTCCGTCCCAGGCGGGCGCGGTCCGGGCGTCCGGCTCAGTCGTCGCGGCCGGTCGCCAGTGATTGCGACATGAGGCCGAGGCCACCGTCGACGCGGAGGGTCTGGCCGTGGACGTAGGTGGCGGCGGGGCCTGCGAGGAACGCGATGGTGCGGGCGATCTCTTCGGGCGCGCCGATCCGTCGGAGCGGGAGCGAGGCGGCGATCCCGGCGCGTATCGGTTCAGGGAGCGCGTTGACCTTCGGGGTGCCGATCACCCCGGGCATCACGACATTGACGCGGACACCGAGTGGGCCCCACTCGGCCGCGAGCGTGCGGGCCATGCCCACGACTCCCGCCTTCGCAGCGGTGTAGGCGACCTGACCGGGTAGCCCTGTCTCGGCGGAGGCCGAAGAGACGAACACGACGGCCGGGCCGCGACCGTCCTTGGCGGACTGATGCAGGAGCGGCCATGCGGCCTGTGCGAGCACGAACTGTCCGGTCAGGTTCGCCTCGACATCCGAGCGCCACTCCTCCGCAGGGAACCGGTCGGCGCGGTGGATCGTGTCGACGACGCCCGCGTTCGCCACGAGCACGTCGAGGCCCCCGAGCGCCTGGCCGATCGCTGCGACACCGGTACGGATCGCCTCGGTGTCGTGCAGGTCGAACGCCGCGCTGGCGGCGGCGCCCTCGGGCGCGCCGTGATCCAGGGCGAGCTGCAGGTCGCACGCGCCGACGCTCGCGCCGTTCCCGGCAAGCTCGGCGACGATCGCCCGGCCGATTCCTCCACACGCTCCGGTGACAAGCGCCCTCATGCCGGCTTCTCCAGCCCGTAGCGCTCCCAGTGCTCTGCGGGGATGTCCGCGGGGTCCTTGTACCAGTGCCACACGCACGGGTCGTGGTCGTAGTCATTCGGCGGATGGCTCGGGTACAGCGGCATTCCGAGCCAGCGGATCGGGAGCGACTCGTTCATGAACGTGCAATGTGTGCAGTAGATCGGCAACCCCTTGCGGTCGTAGCTCCAGTCATGGGCCTCATCGGTGACCGCCAGTGCGTTCTCACCCTCGTAGAAGCCATTGCGCCACAGCCGCTGACCGGACCCGCACGGATTCATCGCGAAGGTCACCTTCTGCTCGTCCTCGGTGATCGTGAACGCACCCGGGTTGCGTCCCGACCCCCGAGGTCGAGTGTGCGCGCCAGGTCGCCGCGAGGAGCTCCACGACCGCGCGCCGGTCGAGCTGGCCGATCTTCTCGACCTGCCGCTCCCAGTACCCGTGGTCGTCCTGCTGGGCCTCGGCCACCGCGTCTTCTCCCAGTCGCTCCTTGATGAACGACAGCAGCCCGGCCATCCCGTGCGCGTAGAGGTCGTGCAGCATCAGCCACTCGTACTTCATCCCCTCACACAGCGCCCGCGCCGTGACCAGATCACCCGCATCCATCGCCTCGATCGCACGGTCCATCGTCGGACGCGAGAGCTCGCGCAGCTCCTCGTCACTGAACCACCGCTCGAACATCTGAGCCTCCCCATCGCGTGACCGGCCCACCCTAACCGCGACCGCTACCCCAAAGGCACCCAACGCCCCTCCAGGCAAAGCGAGCGCGATCGCGACGAGCCTCGGTGGGCACGCCGCTCCGCCACGCCGCGCTGAGAGACTCAGATGACGATCAGGCGGCGCTGCCTCGAAGCCCACGAAGGCATACGAGCCTGCGGATGGCTGTGTCCTGGGATCGCGGTGACGGCGCCGGCCGTAGGTCGCGTCGGTACCCTGCTCGGATGACCAACCGACCCCACGGTGCCAAGGTGCTCGGCCTCTTCCTCCTCGCGAGCCTGGCGCTTGGAGGCACGCTCGAGACAGCAGCCACCAGTGCGAAGTCCAAGGGGCCGACCACGTACAAACAGCCCTCCTGCGGCAAGCTGCAGGCGAAGGCGAAGTCGAAGAAGGGTTCCAAGGACAGTAGGCGGTTTGCGAAGTTCAAGTACAAGGAGTGCCGCGACAACCGCAGCGCCTACAACCAGATCCGCGATTCGCACTTCGTCGGTGTCCGCGCCGACGGAGTGGCGGTCAACACGATCTACTGCTCCAACGGCAAGGTGCAGGACGACGTCTCGACCGCATACGCGCAGACGTACACCAAGGGCTGGCGTGTGGTCAGCGCGAAGTTCGCCAAGAACGGCAAGGACTTCACCGCGGCCGCCGAGGCACTCGAGGGCGTCAGCACACGCCAGATCTCGACCTTCAAGCTGGCCTTCGCGAAGACCAAAGGCCAATGGCAGGTCGGCTACGCCGATCTGAACGACGAGCCACGCAATAACGGCGACGTCGTCAAGACCAGCGCCAAAGCGGCCTGCTCGAAGCTGTAGCCGCTCACCTTCCCGACCTCGGCGACCAGGTCAACGAGGCCGCCCGCATCGAAGTGTGTGCGACCGGTGGACTCGCGCTCGTCTCCAAGGACCTCGTGGAGCGCCTGGAACCGCAAGGGGCGCCCCGGCTTCGTCAACGAGCCGGGGGCGCCCTTGTTCGTGCCGAGATGTTGAGACGGTTCGATCCCGTCTCGCTCCACTACGACTATTCTGGTGGTCGTCTGCAACCTGGCGGTTTCTTGTGCCTGACGGAAAGGGCGGCAGTGGCCGCACGCGGAGCGAGGCGGCCGTTTGGTGCCCAATGGGCGAGGGTTGCGACGTTCGTTGAGCTCGATCTGCTGCATCGTGCGGGGGAGTTCGAGCCCTTCCTGGTTGGGCCTGGCCGACGTGCCGTGGCTCCAGTCGCCGAACCGTCACTCGCGGTCAGGTCTCGGGCCCTGGTCGGATGATGGGCTGCTGGAGTGATGCCGCTGGGGATCGGCGGCATGAGTCTCCTTCATCCGCGCCTCGATCACTTCGCGCGAGGCGACGTCGCGTTCGCGGATGGCGCGGGCGAGCGCCGTCGCCGAACGCTGCGTGAGAGGCACCCCGCGCACCCGTCGACCGTACCCGAGCGGGCCGGGGCGGTCAGGCGCTCAGCCGACCGGCCCGCGCGCCCGCAGATGGCGAAGTGGGACAACGCGGGTCGTCACGACGGGGCGAGCGGTTCTTCGGACGCTAACGCGGCTTCGCGCAGGTGATCACGAGTTTGAGAGCTGCGGCGCTCTTCGCGCGCATCGCGTCAGGGGTCGCGAAGGTGAGCGACCAGCCCGTCTTGCCCTTCGCCTTTGCGCTGGAGACGAAGGGAACGGCCATCGCGCTCGCGAGGCCGGGATTCGGCGTCTGCCACCGGTTGCCGTCGATCACGTCGGCCTCGTAACCCCAGCTGATCGGCTGGGTGCCCTTGCGGCACTTCGCCGTGACCCGCGTCGTGTCCGAACCGACCTTGAACCGTGCGCGCTTGGAAACGACCTTGACGCTGCGAAATGCGCTGGAGGCGACGCAGATCGCGACGGTCTGCGTGTACTTGCTGTCGCCCTCCTTGCTGCGCCAACCGCGGGTTCCAACTGGCACCGAGGTGACACGCGTGACCCAATACGGCCCGCCGTTGATCGGGACGCCGATCGCGATCCGGCCCTTGCCGCAACTGACCTTCCCGGACGTGCTGTACTTGACCTTGGCCTTGACCTTGCCGCGCGCGCAGAGGACCCGCGTCTTGACCGTCGCACCGCGCCCGAGCGTGCGCCTCATCGCGAAGCCGAGGATCTTGCTCTTCTCGAGATTGTTGGCGTACATGATCGCGACCGGCGCACGCACACCACTCCAGCCGAGCATGAGCGGCGTACCGCCGGCCTTGCACTTGGCCCACACGGTCTCGCCTGAGGCATAGCCGTAGTTCGGATCGACGGTCCCGATCTTCGTCGACGGTGCCTGCTCGGTCACCAACTTGACTTCGGCGGCGGAAGCACCGGTTGCGGCTGACAGCGACAGCAGCGCTGTGACGGCTAGCGCGAGCAGGCGAACGTGCATTTCGGGACCGTAACGGACTCCGCGTCCGAGGGCCGCCGGCGCGAAGCTGCCCCGGGCAGACCCGGCCGGCGTTCGCGTGCACGACATGTCCATCCTCGAGATCCCGCTGATCTCGGTGGTCTGCGGTGCGTTGCTCTTTGCAGCCCCCGCCGTCGGCGCCAAGAGCAAGAGGACAACGCCCAAGCCGAAGGTGTTTACGACGAAGACCGTGTCAACGAAGGTGCGCCCGGCCCGGGCGATCGGCGAGTTCTTTGCAGATGGCGAACTGGTCCGCGCGTGCGCAGGGAGCGTGAGCGGGCGCGCTTTCGGCTCCATCTGGTCAAGCACGAGTCGATGCTCAAGGCGCGCATCCACTCGACGCCGATGACGTTCGGGCGTCCGTGCCCGGTGAGCGATCTGTTCGGCGTTGCCGGTCGCAACATGCTCGCCGCCCTCGACGTTCCCGATCCGTGGCGCGGCACTGTTGACGCCAGCCTGTTGCTGATCGATGACTTCGAGCGTCAGATTGCGCTGATCAACGCGCAACTGAAGGCGACCGGTCCTGAGCATCCATATGTGCCGTTGCTGATGAGCGCCGTGGGGATCGGCTGGGTCCTGGCGTTCACGATCGCTGCGGAGATCGGCGAGTCGCGCACCGAACAGGATGCGCGAGGGTCTGGCCAGCCCTCCGGTCGGATCGACGCAGGGGGCGATCGCCGTGCGCGCGTCCTCGCCGCGAAAGGTCTTGGCTGCCGTTGAGACGAGTCCGAGCCATTGGGCACCAGCGCGTTTCTGGTGCCGATATCGGTTCGTGCGACAGCCTTCATGCAATGCAGGCGCGGTGCTCGGGGCGTAGGCTGGCAGTCTCTGACGAAAGCGATGAGGAGGATGTTCAGATGGCGACTGCCAGCAAGAGCGCTGCACGAGGCTCGACCGCCCCGCGCGGTGATGATGTGACGAAGGCGCTCGACGCATTGGGTGACGCGAGCACGCGCGCGCAGACCGCTGCCAGGGCGATCCGGGCTGATCTCGGCCGCTCGCCGCTGCGCGCCGACCTGGTCCGCAATGTCGAGCGACTCGCGCGCGACCTGCGGCGCGATGCCGGCAAGCTCGATCGTGCCGTGCGCTCCGACCTGCGCAAAGCCGTCGCGAAGAAGCCGGCCGCCAAGAAGCCGGCCACAAAGAAGCCCGCCAAGAAGCCGGCGGCGAAGAAGCCCGCCGCGAAGAAGCCGGCGGCGAAGAAGCCCGCCGCGAAGAAGCCGGCGGCGAAGAAGCCCGCCGCGAAGAAGCGCTGAGCGGTCGCGCGGTCTGAAGCCTCTCGGCGTGCCCGTCGTCGGTGCGCGAGAACTGCGTTCGCTGACGGTCACAAGATCGTCCGGTCCGGCCTGCGCCTGCTGCTGGAGGCCGAGCCCGGCTTTGCGGTCGTCGCGGAGGCCGGCGATGTCGATGGCGCTGTCCGTTACACCCTCGGCCACAAGCCGCAGGTGCTGGTCCTGGACCTGAACATGCCGGGCACGCTCACGGCGTTCGAGGCGATCCCGAAGGCTCGGTCCTGTCGATGCCCTGCGCCGCTGTTCGCGAAGCCTCGCTCGTCGGGTGATCCGCCACCACCGTGACCTACCGGACTGACGAGGGGCCGCCCGGTCGGCGGCCCCTCGCGGCGGTGTTCGTGCTGCCCTTCTCCTCGAACGGCTAGCGTCAGTCCGATGGGCTCCGAGCCGTGCCAGGACGATCCTCTGACGGCTTCAGGGATCGGTGACCCCCGGTGGCGTTGGCTCGCCCGTGTTGCGAGTGCGCCGGGCCGGGTTGACGCGAACCCGGCGCTGGTGGAGGCAACGCGTGCGACGCGGGAGGCGCTGCTCCCAGGCGACGCGAGGTTCGGCGACGAGCTTTCCACAGCTGGGGATCGTCTCTCGCAGGTCCTCGCCAGGCACCTCGTGGAGGTCGGCGCCGAGCAGCCGAGCGCGACGCGCGAACTCGGTTTGGGCGCCCTGCAGGTCTGGCAGGCGATCTCCGAATCGGCCGGCCGGGGAGCCGGGGCGCAGGAGGTCGCGATCCTGTTCACCGACCTGGTCGGCTTCTCGTCGTGGGCGCTCGAGGTCGGAGACGAGGTTGCGCTTGAGCTGTTGCGCCAGGTCGCGGCGGTCGTCGAGCCGGTGATCGAGGCGCACCGGGGCCGGATCGTCAAGCGCCTCGGCGACGGGCACATGGCGGTCTTCCCGGACGCGCAGAGAGCCGTCGACGCCGCGTTCGAGGCCCAGCATCGGCTTGCCACCGTCGACGTGGCCGGCCACGGCGCCGTGCTGCGGGTCGGCGTGCATCTTGGGCGACCGCGCAAGCTCGGCGCCGACTACCTCGGCGTCGATGTCAACGTCGCCGCTCGCGTGACCCAGGCAGCACGCGGCGGCGAGGTGCTGGTGTCCGCGACCGCACTGGCCGGTCTCGACACCACGGCGCTCAAGGCCAAGCGGCGGCGACGCTTTCACGCCAAGGGCGCGCCGCGCGACCTCGACGTCTACGGCGTGACCCCTCGAGCGTGACCAGACGCCCCGCGTCGAGGCGAGCGCGCACCCCGTCGTCGTCACCGGGTGTCTGGGGTTTGTACTGATGACGGTCCGTGGGGCGCTGACGTAGCGTCACGTTCGTTGCTGAGTGCCTGGAGACTCGTGGACTGCTCCGGCACCTGGTAGGTCAACACGATCCCGAGATCATCGACGCAGTCATGCCAGTTCGGCGATGTCATCCCGGCGGACCCTTGACGAGGAGGTCACGGTGAACGTGGATCAGGCAGTCGGTATCGCCGGTTTGGGAGCGGTGACCGGCTATGGCTGGGGGCTGGACGAGTTGTGGGACGGGCTGCGGACCGGGAGGTCGGCCGCCGGTCCGCTGGTGTTCGGGGACTGGACGGGTCTGGCCGCGATGGTGCCCGAGGGCGGCGAGGAGGAGGACTCGATCACGCTGTTCGGTCGTGCGCTGTACGGATCGGGTCGCGAGGCGGTCGCGGATGCCAGGGCGCGCGGCTGGAACCCGGGGGAGCGCGTCGGGCTGATCCTGTGCACGTCGCTCGGTGAGGTGCAGGGCTGGCGCGAGTTCTACTTCGAGCATCAGGGCCGCTTGCGTCGCCGCCACTACCTGCAGCTGCTGCCGTCCACGGCACCGTCGATGTTCATGGCCGAGCACGCCTTCACCGGCCCGTCGATGAACGTCGGTGCGGCGTGCGCGTCCGGCGCGCTCGGCGTCATCCTGGCCCGGCAGTGGCTGACGAGCGGTTTCGCCACCGACGTGATCGTGAGCGGCACCGACCTCTCGGCGACGCCGGAGAACGCCCGCAACTTCGACGCGCTCGGGGTGCTCGCCACCGATGGCGCCCCCGAGCAGGCGTGCCGGCCGTTCCAGGAGGGCAGCCAGGGCTTCATCCCCGGCGAGGCCTCCGTCGCCCTCGTCCTCACGCGCCAGCCCGACGCCGCGACCTACGCGCACGTGCTGGGCGGCGGCCTGACCCATGACGCCTTCCATCCGATCGCGATCAAGCCCGACGGCCGGCAGGTCGCCGCGGCCTGGTCGCAGGCGATGGGCGACGCCGGCGTCGAACCGGGCGAGATCGCCTACCTCAACGCGCACGGCAGCGGCACCCCGCTGAACGACACGGTCGAGGCCGCGGTCGCCGACGCGCTGTTTCCGGAGCGCACGCGGATCTACTCGACCAAGATGCTCACCGGGCACGGCCTGGGCGCCGGCGGCGCGCTCGAGACCGCCGTCGCCGCGCTCAGCTACGAGACCGGCGACATCCCCGCGCCCGCGCTCGTCGCCCCCGCACATCCGCGCGCTCTCGACGGTCTCACGCCGCGGACCCCGGGACCCACGCTCAAGTCCTCGATCGGCATGGGCGGCTACAACGCCGCCCTCGTGATCGACAAGCTCGAGGGCTGACTCGCGCGTCGGTGTCCTGCGGCTGTCGGCAGGGTGGGGGCGCCTGCATTGCAGGGGGTGGGCAGGGCGGGTCAGCAGTCTGAGGGTTCTCGCGTGGGTAGTGCACGCGGATGGCGCGCAGCTTGCGTCGACGTAGCGTGGTGACAGGCCCGGAGTCGAGGAGGTTGGTCATGCGCGCGTTCGGCCGTCGGCATCTGACATACGCGAACGTCATGGCGACGATCGCGGTGTTCGTCGCGGTCGGCGGCAGCGCGTTCGCCACGAGCTACGTGATCACGAAGTCGAGCCAGATCAAGGACGGCGCCGTCACGGGGGCGGACGTGCGGGACGCATCGCTCAGCAACAAGGACGTGAAGAACGGGTCGCTGACCGGAAGTGACGTGAAGGATGGGTCGCTGAACGGCGTGGACCTCGATCTCACCAAGCTCGGCAAAGTGCCCGCCGCCGCCACCGCAGATCGGGCGCAGGTCAGCGATGAGGTCGACGGCCAGCACGTCGAGCGTGTCGCCGCGACCCTCCCGCTGGGCACCGCAACTCAGGTCATCGGCGCCGACGGTGGACTTCAGATCCGAGCCGGCTGCAGCCCTTCCGGCGAGCTGACCCTGGCCGTGAGCTCGACCACGGCGCACGCCCTCGTCCGCGCCAGCGTCATCAGCGCGTTCGAGTCCCCGTCCGACATCGCCGTGATCGACGATGCGGATCTCAACCCCGGCGAAAACCTCCCGCTCTTCGAGGCGCACGGGCGCGGCACTGCGCAGATCGCCTACCAATCGGCCGACAACCGCATCTCGACCGCCGTCATCGGGTTCGGCGAACTCACCGGCCCACAGACGTGCACGGTCAACGGCACGCTCGTCCGAGCCGGATGACGCGCAACACATGGCGCAGTCCCACGCATGAGCAGCGCGCCGTGCACCAGCTGCGCGGCAAGCGACAGCCCACCCGGCAGTCCGCTCACGAGCCCGGCGGCCGCGTCCTTGGCGGCCGGGAGGATGTCCTCGAGGAAATCCCGGATCGCGTCCTCGTTGTCCTTGACCCAGGAGTTGTTCTGCTGCAGCCACACGACGGCCTCGTCGGCTCCCTCGCCGAGTTCCTCGCCGACGCCGCCCAGGTTGTCGAACAGCCGGTCGGAGAAGAGCCACGCGAGCCCGGCGATGATGACGACGACGCCGATCATGCTCGCGGCGATCGCCGGCCCGCCCGCCCTTGGAGTACGGTGCTGGCCATGGCCGACCACCCCAGTCCGCGCAGCGGGTCCTCGCTCTCCCGTCGGCAGCGCGAAGATCGTGGCTACAAGCTCGTCGTCGTCGGCGGCGTGGCGGGAGCGATCACCGTCGTCGGCGCCGTGCTGGCGGTCGTCGGCGTGCTCGGCTGGGGCCTGCCCTTCATCGCGCTGATCGTCGCGGCGGTGTGCGCGTTCCTGTTCCGTCGCCTGGCGAACGCTCGCTGACCACGGCCGTCGGTCGGGACCTGTGCGATCGCCTGACGCGCGGCGTCAGGGCGTCACGATCGCGAAGTTCGGATCCGGCGGGTCGAGCAGGCCGAGCAGCTCGCCGAACAGCGCGGCGTTCCCCTCGATCATGAGGTCGCCGGCGGCGAGCAGGTCCTGCGGCTGCGAGACGCCGGCGATCAGGCCGTCGAACCCCGTCCGGCTGACCCGCACGATCGCGTCGGCCTCCGCCTGCGGCGCGCCCACCCGGTGCCGGAGCACGCCGTTGGCGAGGACGAGCGTGTAGTCGCGCCCGGTGTCGGTGAAGTGCCAGGCGATCGTCATCGACCGGTCGCCGGCGCGCGGCCCGTCCAGCTGGATCGCGATCGCGTCGAAGAGCTGGCCGTCGTCGAGGCTCGCGACGAAGTCCGGCGCGATCGACACGGCGGTCCCGGCGGGGCCCGTCCGCAGCTCGTGGGCCCCCATGAGGAAGAAGTTGCGCCAGGTGGCGTTCTCGGCCCCGTAGGCGAGCTGCTCGAGCGCCCGGGCCTGAAGCTCGCGCGCGTCCTGGTTCTCGGGGTCGGCGAACACCAGGTGGTTCACGACCTCGGCGACCCAGCGGAAGTCCCCCTGGTCGAAGGCCGCGCGGGCGTGCGCGAGCAGTGCGTCCGCGCCGCCGGCCAGCTCGACGTAGCGGGCCCCCGCCGCCTCGGGCGGGTGCGGCCACAGGTGCGCCGGGTTGCCGTCGAACCAGCCCAGGTAGCGCTGGTAGACGGCCTTGACGTTGTGGTTCAGCGACCCGTAGTAGCCGCGGCAGTGCCATTCCCGGTCGAGGCTCGTGGGCAGCTCGAACTGCTCGGCGATCTCGCTTGCGACGAAGCCCTTGTTCAGCAGACGGAGCGTCTGGTCATGGATGTAGCCGTAGAGGTCGCGCTGCTTGGCGAGGAAGTCCTCGATCCGCTCGGCGCCCCAGCGCGGCCAGTGGTGCTGGGCGAACACGACGTCGGCCTCGCCCGAGAACAGGACGATCGCCTCGTCGAGGTATGACGCCCAGACGTGGGGGTCGCGCACGAGCGCCCCGCGCAGCGTGAGCACGTTGTGCAGGTTGTGCGTCGCGTTCTCGGCCATGCACAGCGCGCGACGGTCGGGAAACAGGAAGTTCATCTCGGCCGGCGCCTCGGTCCCCGGGGTCATCTGGAAGACCATCCGGATCCCGTCGACCGTCAGCTCCTGACCGGTGTGGGTGATCTCGAGTGTCGGCGGGATCAGCGAGATCGTCCCCGTCGACGTCCCCTGCCCGAGCCCCGTCCCGACCTGCCCGCTCGGGCCCTTCTCCAGCAGCGGTCCGTACATGTACGTCGCGCGCCGGATCATCGCGCCGCCCGCGTAGACGTTCTCGCTCACCGCGTGGCCGAGGAAGCCCTCGGGGGCGATGACGGGGACGCGCCCGCCGTCCACGTCCGCCTGGTCGACGACGCCGCGCGAGCCGCCGAAGTGGTCGACGTGGCTGTGGGTGTACAGCAGCCCCGTCACGGGCCGGTCGCCGCGGTGCTCGCGGTAGAGCGCGAGCGCCGACGCGGCGGTCTCGGTCGAGATCAGCGGATCGATGACCAGGACGCCCGCGTCCCCCTCGACGATCGTCATGTTCGAGAGGTCGGCGCCGCGCACCTGGTAGATGCCCTCGCAGACCTCGAACAGCCCGTGGATGATGTTCAGCTGCGACTGGCGCCAGAGGCTCGGGTTGACGCAGTCCGGGCACTCGCCGTCGAGGAACGCCCACCCGTCGCCCTCCCAGACGACCCGCCCGTCGGTCGCGGTGATCAGCGGCTGCGAGAGCGGCGCGATGTGCCCGCGGCGCGCGTCGTCGAAGTCCTCGACGTTGTCGAACGGCAGGCTCATACGCACCGCCGCGTTCGCCTCGCGGACGGACTGCTCGACCTCGGACACCGGTGGGTTCCCCTCTCGCATGCTGGGTTCGCGGGACGAGCCGATCATCCCAGACGCACGGCGCGGCGCCTTCCGGCAGGCTCTGCGCATGGCCGACATCACCCTTCACCAGTTCGAGATCTCGCCGTTCTGCGACAAGGTCCGGCGCATCCTGCGGCTGAAGGACGTGCCGTTCGACATCCGCGAGGTGAGCGCGCTGCGCAGCACGCTGGACGTTCGGCGCATCAACCGCATCGGCAAGCTTCCGGTGCTCGAGGCCGACGGGCGGTTCATCGCCGACTCCTCGGAGATCGCCCGGTTCCTGGACGAGCGCTTCCCGGACCCGCCGCTCTGGCCCGCGGACCCGCGCGAGCGAGCGCTGTGTCACCTGCTCGAGGACTGGGCCGACGAGAGCCTCTACTTCTATGAGATGACGATGCGGCTGCAGTGGCCCGCGAACGCGCCGCGCTGGTCGCGCGAGGCGATGCGGGCGGACGGGCGCCTGGGCGAGGCCATCGGCCCGGTGCTGGTCCCGCGCCTCATCGCCCAGCGCACGAAGGCCCAGGGGGTGGGCCGCAAGCCGCACGACCTGGTGCTGCGCGAGCTGGGGCGCCACCTCGACGCGCTCGACGCGCTGCTGGGCGACGGCGACTGGCTCGCGTCGTCGTCCCTGACCATCGCGGACGTCGCCGTCGCCGCGCAGGTGAGCGCGATCGCCGGCGCGGTGGAGGGCCGCGCCGCGCTCGATGCGCATCCCGTGACCACGGCCTGGCTGCAGCGGACGGACGCGGCGACCGCGTAGCGTCCTGCAGCCCGATCAGGGCTTCCTACGGTCGGGGAACGGTCGTGATCCGTCGATGAACGGTCCATGCCGGACGGATCCGCAAGCCGGGACGTGCCATTCGCGCCAGTGGTCTGGCTGTTCTTCGCGGCGGGCGTCCTGGGGTTCCTGTCGGTCATCCTGCCGCACGACCCCATCACGCGCGATCCGGTCGTCCTGGCGATCTCGGCGTGCGCCCTCCTCATCGCGCTCGGCCTGGCGCTCACGCGCCGCCGCGGCATCCGCCGGCAGGGCGTGTGCGCCCTGCTCGTCGTGGCGACACTGCTCACCGCCGCGGCGATCTGGGCCACGGGCGGGCCGCCCAACGCGACGAGTGCGCTCTACATGTGGATCTGCCTCTACGCGGCGTACGTCCTCCCGGAGCGCTGGGCGATCGGATTCGCGCTCGGGTGCGCGGCGTCTTACCTTCTTGTGACCGCGCTCGCCCCGCCGGAGTTCCCGCCCGTCGCGCACCTCACCACGAGCATCGCCTCGCTCGTCGGCGCGACGCTGATCGTGTCGAAGCTGGACACCCGGCTCGTCGTGGCCATGGCCGGGCTCGAGCTGGCGGCGCGCACCGATCCGCTCACGGGCCTGGCGAACCGCCGGCGCTTCTCCGAGGAACTGGAGCGTGAGCTCGTGCGCTCGCGTCGCGACGGTCGTCCCCTCACGGTCATCGTCTGCGACCTCGATCACTTCAAGGACGTCAACGACACCTACGGGCACATCGCGGGGGACCGGGTCCTGCGGCTCGTCGGCGACGTCCTCTCCCAGCACTCGCGCGCGATCGACCTGCCCGCCCGGGTCGGCGGCGAGGAGTTCGCGATCATCCTGCCGGACACCGGCATCGAGGCGGGCGCGGCCGCCGCCGAGCGCCTGCGACTGGAGATCGAGCGCCGCTCCGCCCGCGCCGGTCCGCGCATCACGGTGTCGCTCGGCGTCGCCTGCACGCAGCAGGTCGGGCTCGCGCGGGACGCCCTGTACCGCGCCGCCGACCGCGCGCTCTACGCCGCCAAGGACGAGGGCCGCAACCGCACCGTCTCGGCCTCGCGCGTTCCGCTCTCCGTCGTGGCCTGATCGCGTTGCGGGCCGGGCGTGCAAAGCTCCGTCCGTGAGTGCGTCGCCCGCCGACATCCGCGTCGCGACAGCAGCGGACGCCGCCGCGGTCGGCCGGATGCTCGACGCGTTCAACCGCGAGTTCGACGAGCCGTCACCGGGGCCCGAGCGCCTCGCCGAGCGGCTGACCGCGCTCCTGGACGGCGGCGACACGGCGGTGCTCGTGGGCGGCGCGGGACCTGACGGGCTCGCGGTCCTGCGCTTTCGGCCCTCGCTCTGGAGCTCGGGCCAGGAGTGCCACCTGGCCGAGCTGTACGTCGCTCCGGCGCTCCGCGGGCGCGGGCTGGGCCGAGCGCTGATGACGGCTGCGATGACGCTCGCGCGCGGGCGCGGCGCCGACCACATGGACCTCGGAACCAGTGAGGACGACGTCGCCGCGCGCGCCCTCTACGAGCGCATGGGGTTCACCGATCGCGAGGGCGGCGCCGACGGTCCGGTCATGTACGTGTACGAGCGCGAGCTGTGATCCCGCGGGGCGGCGACCGCAGCGACTTGCGCCCGGTCCGGCGGTCCTGAGAGGATCGCCGCCATGCCCGGTCCCTCCACCGCTCTGCTGCGAGGCGTCCCGTTCCTGTCGGGCCTCTCCGACGAGGACGCCGCCTCGCTCGCCCCCGAGTTCGTCGAGCGGTCGTACGCCACGGGTGAGCTGATCACCGGCGAGGGGCAGCAGGGGATGAGCTTCTTCGTCGTCGAGTCGGGGGAGGCGACGGTCACCAAGGCGGGGGCCGACATCGCCACGCTCGGCCCGGGTGCGTCGTTCGGCGAGCTCTCGCTGTTCGAGCACGGACGCCGGTCGGCGTCGATCACCGCGGGGACGGACATGCGCTGCTGGTCGCTGCCGGTCTGGTCGTTCCGCGCCTTCGTGGACGGCCGGCCCGCGGTCGCGTGGGCGTTGCTGGAGCAGCTCGCGAGCCGCATCCGCGAGCTCGACAACGATCAGTAGGGCGGATCGAGTCGCGCGCCGGGCGCGATGCCCGCGCGCGAGCACGTCCCGGGCGGCAGCTCGAGCACCGCGTGCGCGCCGCGGCAGGACGCCGCGCGCCACGGGCGCAGCGCCGGGACGACGCGGAGGACCTCGCCGTCGCGGGTCAGGAAGACCACGTCGATCGGCGCGGACATGAAGCACGTGTGCACGCTCGCGCAGGGCACGAGCGCGAGGCCCTCGCCGCCGGGCAGCGGCGGGCGACCGAGCAGACCGCGCAGCCGCGTCAGGCGGGTGTCGGCGACGCGCCAGCGCGTGCCGGCGAGCGTGATCGGGCGGTCGGGCACGGAGCATCCGAGCCTACGCGGCGGTCTGCGCAGGCGGACCACCGGACACGCACGACCTGCGGACCGCTCACGCGCGGTCCGCAGGTCGGCAAGCGGTCTACGCGGCCTGAGCCGACGGTCCGCGGCCCTCGAGCAGCTCCTCGGCCACGCGATCGGTCGCGTCCCCGGTGCCCCCGACGAGCCTGCGGCTGAGCTGCGCGCGGCGGAACGTCAGCGGCGCGTCGTGCTCCCACGTCGCGCCGATGCCGCCGTGGACGGCGATCTGCTGGCGCGCGGTGAAGTCCAGCGCGCCGCCCGCGACCGAGCGCGCGGCGCTCGCAGCGTAGGCGATCTCCCCGGGCCGGTCGCTGAACGCGAAGCCCGCGTAGATGAGCAGCGACTTCGCGTTCTCCTGGCGCCGCAGCATCTCGACGAGCCCGTGCTTCATCGCCTGGTAGCTGCCGATCGCACGCCCGAACGTGAAGCGCTCCTTGGCGTACTGCAGTGACACCTCGAGGGCGGTCTCCACGCTGCCGAGCGACTCGGCGGCGATGAGCGCCTGCGTGAGGTACCAGGCCTCGGCGACGTCGGTCTCCGAGACGTCGAGCTTCGCGCCGCTCGCGCCGCTGAGGGTGACGGTCCCCAGGCGCCGCGTCGCGTCGTAGCGCCACGTGCCCTCGACGCTCACGCCCGCGGCGGTCGCCTCGACGACGCCGGCGACCGGCGCCCCTCCGGCGTCCTGGCCGATCACGACGAGGATGTCGGCCTGCGCGGCGTCCGGCGCCCACGGCACGACGCCGTCGAACGTCACGGTCTCGCCGTCGACGCGGGCCGCCGGGGCAGCGCCGCGCGCCTTCCCGCGGACCGCGTCCACGGTCCAGCCGGGCGCCAGCGTGCTCGGTGGACGCGCCGGCAGCCAGGCGGCCTTCAGCTCGCCGCCGGCGACCTGCTCGGTCACGGCCGCACCGCCGCGGTCCAGCAGCAGCGACGCGGGCAGCGGACCCAGCAGCGGCGCGGGCGCCAGCACGCGGCCGGCCTCCTGCGCCACGAGCATCGCGTCGTAGGCACCGAGCCCGGCGCCGCCGTGCTCCTCGCTCACGAGCAGCCCGGGCCAGCCCGCCTCGATGGCCATCGGCCACAGGTCGGGCAGCGCGGACTCGTCCTCCAGCGCCTCGCGGGCCGCCTCGACGGTCTTCACGCGCGACAGGGCGCCGCGCGCGGCCTCGCGCAGGAACTCCTGCTCGTCGGACAGATTGAGGTTCATGCCGCGGCCCCTTCCTTCTCCTTGGCCCGCAGCTCGCTGAACGGGATGCCCTTGTCCAGGCGCGGCTCGGGCGGCAGGCCCAGGACGCGCTCTCCGATCGTGTTGCGCAGGATCTCCTCGGTGCCGCCTGCGCTCTTCAGGCCGGGGAGGAACGAGATCATGTACGCCCACTCGTCGTCCTCGGCCAGCACCTCCGGGCCGAGCACGTCGGCGATCAGGTCGCCCGCCTTCACCGCGTTGTTGACGGTGGTCACCTTCGCCAGGCCGAACTCCGGTCCGGGGATCTGGCCGCCCTGCAGGTCGCTGATCAGGCGGTAGCCCGTCCAGCGGATCGCCTCGAGCTCGGCCGCGATCTCGCCGAGCTGGTGGCGGACGTCGCTGTCCTTGACGGCTGCCGCGTCCGCCGCGATGGCGCGCGAGAAGCGGTCGCCGTTGTAGCCGAAGCCCTCGCTGCCCAGGCCGATCGCCAGGCGCTCGAACATGAGCGTCGTCAGGCCGACGCCCCAGCCGTTGTCGACGCCGCCGACGACGCTGTCGGCCGGGATCGTGACGTCGTCGAAGAAGACCTCGTTGAACTCCGACTCGCCGGAGATCTGTCGCAGGCCGCGGATCGTCACGCCGTCGCCGTCCATCGGGACGATGAACATCGTCATGCCCTTGTGCTTGGGCACGTCGACGTTCGTGCGCGCGAGCAGCAGGCCGTAGGCGGCGAACTGGGCGTTCGTCGTCCACACCTTCTGCCCGTTGAGCGTCCAGGCGCCGTCATCGTTCTGCTTCGCGCGCGTCTGCACCGCGGCGAGGTCCGAGCCGGCGGCCGGCTCGCTGAACAGCTGGCACCACACCTCGTCGCCATGGAGCATCGCGCCGAGGTAGCGCGACTTCTGCTCGTCGCTGCCGTGGGCGATGATCGTCGGGCCGAGCATGCCGACGCCGATGATGTCCAGGATGCCCGGGACACGCGCCCGGCGCATCTCCTGGCTGATGATGACGCCCTCGATCGGGCCGGCGCCCTGCCCGCCGTATTCCTTCGGCCACGTGGCGCCCGCGAGGCCGCCTTCGGCGAGCCTGCCCTGCCACGCACGGCGCGCGGCGAGGATCTCGTCCGGGTCGGTGAGCGCGCCGTCGCCCATGATCACGGGCGCCTGCGCCCGGTGCTCGTCGAGCCAGGCCCGGATCTGCGCCCGGTACTCCGCCTGCTCTGGGGTGTCGTTGAGATCCACCCTCGTCTCCTTTTGGCTGACTGACCAGTCGGTTGGGGAAGTTCGACGATGATACGGAGCCGGGCGCGCCGGGGACCGCCCGTCGTCCGTCACTCGTCGTCGGGCGGCTGCTCCCAGATCGCCCCGACGATCCCGATCCCCATCAGGCCGATGATGAGCAGGGAGATCACCGAGAGGATCGTGAAACCGCGGTCCGCGGCGGCGTAGATCGTCAGCGCGGTGAAGGCCACGAGGAAGAGCAGCGTCCCGCCGAGGATCAGCGTTCGCACGTCAGGCCGCCAGTGCGCCGAGGGCGAGCAGCAGGACGGCGAGGCCGCACCAGATGAGCGCCCAGACCGGCGCAGGCACGGCCGCGAACGAGCCGAACCAGGGGATCAGCACGATGCTGAGGATCGTGGCGCCGCGCAGGCGGATGAGGTGGGTGGCGACGAGCTCGAGCGCGACGCCGGTCGCGGCGGCGGCCGCGACGGTCGCCGGGCGGTCATCGGCGCCGGCCGCCAGCGCGAGCGCCGCGCCGCCGAGGCCGCCGAAGGCGATCGCCAGGACCATCCAGCCGCGCCCGACCGCCCCTTCGACGCCGCCGCCGTAGATCCAGATCGCCACGGCGTCGAGCGCGAGCAGGAGCGCGGTCCAGCCGCCGCCGCCCGTGACGAGCACCGCGATCGCGCCCACCGCGGCGGCGACCGCGAGCAGCAGCGCGAGCGTCGGGGCGCGGTCGCGCTCGGTGTCATCGCGCAGGGGGATCACGGGGCGGTGGAGCTCCCCGCCGGCTAGGCGCCGGCGGCGAGCGGGCCGACGCCGGGTCGCGGCTGCGGCACGTGCTGGTCGGCGTGGTAGCTCGAGCGCACGAGCGGCCCCGCGGCGATGTGGTCGAAGCCGAGCTCGTACGCGGCCGCCTCGAGCGCGGCGAACTCGTCCGGGTGCCAGTAGCGGACGACCGGCAGGTGGCGCTCGGTCGGGCGCAGGTACTGCCCGACGGTCAGCACCTGCACGCCGGCGGCGCGCAGGTCCTTGAACGCGCCGACCATCTCCTCGTGGGTCTCGCCGAGCCCCACCATCAGGCCGGACTTGGTGACGACGTCGCGCCCGGCCATCGCCTTCGCGTTGCGCAGGACGCGCAGCGAGCGCTCCCAGCGCGACCCGCGGCGCGCCAGCGGGTAGAGCCGCGGCACGACCTCCACGTTGTGGTTGAAGACGTCGGGGCGCTCGGCGAGGACGGTCGCGAGCGGCATCTCCTCGCCGCGGAAGTCGGGCGTGAGCACCTCGACCTGGCAGCCCGGCGCCTGGCGCCGGCACTGGCGGATCGTCGCGGCCCAGATCCGCGACCCCAGATCCGGCAGGTCGTCGCGGTCGACGCTCGTGATGACGGCGTGGCGCAGGCCCATCCGCGCGATCGAGCGGGCGACGCGCGCCGGCTCGAGCGGGTCGTTCCACGTCGGCTTGCCGGTCGTCACGTTGCAGAAGCCGCAGCGCCGCGTGCACGTGTCGCCGAGGATCATGAAGGTCGCGGTGCCGCGCTCCCAGCACTCGCCGACGTTGGGGCACGCGGCCTCCTGGCAGACCGTGTGGAGGTTCTCGTCGCGGATGAGCTTCGACAGCTCGCGGTAGGTCACGCCGCCGGGCGCGGGCACCTTGAACCACGGGGGCTTGCGCGCGCGGATCGGCTGCACGTCCGGGCCGAGCACCTGCAGCACGTCCATCCCGCCGGGGTTGGACCGGCCGCGGGTCCGGTGCTCGCGCTCGGTGGGCGGGACGCTCACGCCGCTCACACTAGCGCCGGGGTCGCGGCGGTCAGGACCCGGTCCAGTCGGGCCGGGGTCACCAGGCGCTGACGGCATCCCCGCTCGGTCGCGTACGCGTGCGCGACCCGCCGGCGCAGGCATGGGACCAGCGGGCCGGAGCGCCCGGTCTCGGCGGCGAGCGACGTCATCGGGAGCGTCAGCCCGCACGGCACGATCCACGTCCACGGCTCGAGGTCCATATCGGCGTTGACCGAGAAGCCGTGGGTCGTGATCCCGCGGCGCACGTGCACGCCGACCGACCCGATCTTGCGGTCCTCGACCCATACGCCGGCGAAGTCTGCGCCCTCGTCCGCGCGCGAGCGCGCGGAAACGCCCTCCTCGGAGAGCGCCCGGATGACCGCCCGCTCCATCCCGCGCACGTGCGCGACGACGTCGTCGGTGCGGACGATCGGGTAGCCCACCAGCTGCCCGGGCGCGTGGTGGGTGACGCGGCCGCCGCGGTCGACGTCGACGATCGCGATCCCGCGCGCGGCGTACCAGTCCTCGCCCAGCGGGAGCTCGGCCGGGTCGGCGCGCCGCCCGCGCGTGTAGACCGGGTCGTGCTCGAGCAGCAGCAGCGTGTCGGGCACCGCGCCCTGCTCGCGTGCACCGCGCACGCGCTCCTGCAGCGTGAGGCCGGCGGCGTACGGGAGCCGGCCGAGGTGCACCACCCACAGCTCGGGCTGCGCGGCCATGCGCCCAGCGTACCCCTCGGGCGGGGGAACGCCGGGCGGCGCGCTCTACGCTTGGTCCGTGGAGGCATCCGAGGACCGGCTCGTCTGGATCCGGCGGCTGCGCTGGCGGCTGCGCGGCGCCTGGACGGCGCCCGCCTTCGCGCTCTTCACGGTCGCCGACGCGCTGCTGCTCGCGCGTCTGCCGTTGACGGGCGACCGCGGCGTGGGCGCCGCGGGTGCGCTGCTCGCAGCGGCGTTCCTGAATCTCCTCATGGTCGCGGTCGTCGGCCCGCTGATCGGCCTGTGGCTGCGCCGCCGGGATCCGAGGCTGCCGTCCTTCGCCGCTCGCGATCGCGGTGCCGTATGGGCCCTCGGCGGGCTGTGTGCGCTGCTCCTGGCCGGCGGCCTCGCGCACCGGCCCGCGGTGCGCGAGGAGCAGCGGGCGCTGCGGGCCCAGGCGATCGCCGCGCGCGACTACTTCGCCGGTCAGGCGCCGCCGGAGTTCCGCCGCAACCTCGGGCGCATGGACACGTGGAAGCCCGGCCCCGGTCTCTATCGGACGTGCCTTCCCGGACCCGACCCGGACCGCAGCCTGTGCGTGATCGTGCGGACCGACCAGTCGCCGCCCGGGGTCACCCTCGACCGCAGCCAGGAGCCCAACCGGCGGCTGGCCGGGCCGACGGCTGACGTCATCCTGGTCCGCTGACGCGCGTATGATGGTCGTCATAGGAGCGACCGTGCCCGATTCCCCGCCCGACACCCGCACGCGCATGATCATCAGCGCGACCGAGCTGTTCCGCGAGAACGGGTACAGCGGAACCGGGTTCCGCGACGTCGTCGCGCACAGCGGCGCGCCGCGCGGTTCGATCTACCACCACTTCCCGGGCGGCAAGACCGAGCTCGCCGAGGCGGCCGTGCGGCTCGCGGGCGACGTCGTGGCCGCGCGCATCGAGCGCGCCGCCGCTGACGGCGATCCGCAGGCGCTGGTCGCGGCCTTCACCGACGGCTGGCGCCGGCAGCTCGAGCGCAGCGACTTCCGCGCCGGTTGCCCGGTGGTCGCGGTGGCCGTCGAGGCGGACGCCGCGCCGGCGGTCGCCGCGGCGGCGGCGCAGGCGTTCGCGCGCTGGGAGGCGCTGCTCGCGCAGGCGCTCCGGCGCTCCGGCGTGCCGCGCGCGCGGGCCGGCCGGCTGGCCACCCTGGCGATCGCCGCGACCGAGGGAGCGGTCATGCGGTGCCGTGTCGCGCACACGACGCAGCCGCTCGACGACGTGCAGCGGGAGCTCGGAGCGATCATCGACGGCGCGCGGCGCCCCGTGGCATCCGCCTCATGAGCCTCGACCCCGCGGCGCAGCGCACGAGCCTCCTGGCGAGCGTGCTCGACCTCCACCTGCTCGCGGAGGGCGACGAGCCGCGTGCCGCGGCGCTGACGCGCCGCATCCACGCCGCGTCGGTGACCGGCCCGCTCGACGCGCCGTCGGCCGGCACGCCGCTGTCGGTCGCCCAGGCGACCAGCGAGGAGGGGCTGACGCCGTCGGGCCCGACCACCGGCGAGGCGCTGGTGCAGTCGGCGCACCTGGAGGAGACGACGCTCGTCGTGGTGGGCGCCGGCACGCTCTACCGCTTCACGACCCGGCATCCGCACGACGAGCACGTCGACGACCGGACCGGCGCCTGGACGGGCGGGGTGCTCGCCGCCGCGTTCGTCGGCTGGTACCCGTTCCCGGCGGACAGCCCGCACGGCGCCGGCATCCTGGAGATCGGTGACGAGCGGTTCCTCGCCGCGCATGGCGAGGAAGCGGGCGCCGCCGCGATCGCCGAGGCCGCGCAGGCGGCTCGCGCGTTCTGAACGCTGCGGACAGGATCGTCCGTCTGTCGCAGATGTGACACGGCGGGCGATAGGCTGAGTGCTGTGTCGAACGCCCCCGCCGCTCCCGCTCCGCGCTTCCGGCGCCCGACCCCCGAGGACGCGGTCGACGTCGCGCGCGAACTGCTCGACGCGGGCGAGCGCGTCGACATGCAGGCCGTCGCGCGGCGCCTGGGCGTCTCGCGTGCGACCGTGCACCGCTGGTTCGGCACGCGCGACGCGCTGATGCTCGCACTGTTCGAGCACCTGGCCATCGAGTTCCGCGAGGAGGCGCAGGCGCAGGCACGCGGCACCGGGGACGACCGCGCGTTCGACTTCGTGCGGCGCATCGCCGACCGGTCGGCCGAGTACGCGCCGCTGACCCTCGCCGCCGGGCGTGAGCCGGCGGTCGTGCTGCGCCTCATGCTCGCCGACGAAGGACCCATCCACGCCCAGATCGTCGAGGCGCTCACGGTATTGCTCGCCGAGACGCGCACGCCCAAGGAGCTGCGGCGCCTCAGCCGCGCGATCGACGACTTCGCCGGCACGGCCATCGCGCTCCACTGGGCGACGGTCGTCGCGGGCGGCAGGCCCGACCCGCGGCGCTACGAGCGGCTCGGCCGGGCGCTGCTCGCCGACGCCGAACGCTGACTCAGAGCGCGAGCGCCAGCGGCGCCTCGAGGATCCCGCGCACGCGGGCGAGGAACTCGGCGGCCTGTGCGCCGTAGAGGATCCGGTGGTCGCAGGCCAGCTCGACGTCCATCTGCTGCCGCACGACGACCTCGCCCTCGCGGACGACGGGCCGGGGCTCCAGCGCGCCGACGCTGAGGATCGCCGCCTGCGGCGGGTTGATGACCGCCTCGAACGAGCGCACGCCGTACATGCCGAGGTTGCTCACGGTGAACGTGCCGCCGGAGAGCTCCGGGGGCGTGACGGCGCCGGCGCGCACGCGCTCGGCCAGTGCGCGCGTCTCGGTGGCGATCTGCGCGAGCCCCTTGCGGTCGGCGTCGAACACGGTCGGCACGACCAGCGAGCCCTCCGTCGCAACGGCCACACCGACGTTGACGCGGGCGTAACGCTCGAACTTCCCGTCGCGGTAGGCGCCGTTGGCGTTCGGGTGCTCGGCCAGCGCGATCGCGCTCGCCTTCACGACGAGGTCGTTGAACGAGGGGACCGTCTCCGCACCGCTCGCCTTCAGCGTCGCGCGCAGCTCGACGCACTGCGTCATGTCGATCGTGGCGCGCAGCGTGAACGTCGGGATCGTCGCCCGCGACTCGGCCATGCGCCGCGCGATCAGCTGCTGCGTGCGCGTCGGTTCGGTGATGGTGACCTCGCCCTTGGCGGTCCCCGGCTCGCCCGTCGTGGGCGCCGCCGGGGCCGCCGCCGGCGGCTCCGCCACGGCTGACAGCCGCGGCGCCTTGTCGGCCGGGCCGGCGCCGCTCGCGGCGGCCTCGACGTCCGCCTTCACGATCCGCCCGCCCGGGCCGGTGCCGCGCAGGCCGGAGAGGTCCACGCCCCGCTCGCGCGCGATGCGCCGCGCGACCGGGGAGGCGCGCAGGCGGCCGTCCGCCCCGTCCGCGTGCGGGACCGGAGCGGCGGCGTGCACGGGGTCGACGGGCGGGACGCCCTGGACGGGGCCGACGTCGGTGGGGAGGGTGGGGGCGGGGGTGGGCGGGGTGGGTTCGGCTGGTGTGGGTTCGGGGCTGGGGGTGGGGTCGGAGATCGCATCCGGCGTGCGCTCCGCGCCCGCCGGCCCTTTCGAGGGCGATGTCTCCACCCGGGCGATCAGCGACCCGATCGGCAGCGTGTCGCCCTCCTGCGCCACGATCTCCAGCACGCCGGCGGCGTCGGACTCGTAGGTCATCGTCGCCTTGTCGGTCTCGATCTCCACGAGCTCCTCGCCGCGCGCGACCGGTGCGCCGGCCTCCTTCAGCCAGCGGATGATCGTGCCCTCCTCCATGGAGTCCGAGAGGCGCGGCATGACGATCTCCGCCATGGCTCAGAGGTCCCTGAAGGTCGCGAGCACGGCGTCGATGACCTCCGGCTCGTGGGGGAAGGCGATCTGCTCGAGGTTCTTCGCGTAGGGCATCGGCACGTCGGCCCCGGTCACGCGGCCGATCGGCGCGTCGAGGAAGTCGAAGGCCTGCTCCTGGATGAGCGCCGCGAGGTTGGCGCCGACGCCTCCGTGCGGCCATCCCTCCTCGACGATGACGCAGCGATTGGTCTTGCGCACGCTCTCGAGGAGCGTGTCGAGGTCGAGCGGGCGCAGCGTCCGCGGGTCGATCACCTCGGCCTCGATCTCGTGTCGCTCGGCGAGCTGCTCAGCGGCGCGCTCGGCCGTCACCGCCATCCGCGAGACGCCGATGATCGTCACGTCGCGGCCCTCGCGGCGCACGGCGGCCTTCCCGAACGGGACGACGTGGTCCTCGCCCTCGGGCACCTCGCCGCGCTGGCCGTACAGGTACTCGTGCTCGATGAACACGACCGGGTTGTCCTCGCGGATCGCCGCCTTCAGCAGGCCTTTGGCGTCGGCGGGCGTGCTGGGGACCGCGACGAGGATGCCGGGCACGTGGAGGTAGAGCGCCTCCCACGAGTGCGAGTGCGTGGGCCCGAGCTGATGGCCCGCGCCCTGGGGCATCCGCACGACCAGCGGCACCGTCACCTGCCCGCCGAACATGTAGCGGATGTGCGAGGCGTGGTTGACGATCTGGTCCAGCGCGAGCAGCGAGAAGTTGATCGTCATCAGCTCGACGACGGGGCGCAGGCCGAGCATCGCCGCGCCGACGCCCATGCCGACGATCGTGTTCTCGGAGATCGGCGTGTCGCGCACGCGCTGGTCGCCGAACTCCGCCAGCAGGCCGGCCGTGACCTTGTAGGCGCCGTTGAAGACGCCGATGTCCTCGCCCATGAGGAACACCGAGTCGTCGCGGGTCATCTCCTCGCGGAGCGCCTCGTTCAGCGCCTCGCGGTAGCGCAGCGTCGCCATCAGCGGATGTCCTCGCCCTTGCGCACGCCCGCGCCGCGCTCGTCCACCGAGTACCAGCCCTGTACCGCGCCGCCGAGCACGTACACGTCCTCGTACAGCGTCGCGGGCTCCGGGGCCGGCGAGGCGTCGGCGAACGCGACGGCCTCGTCGGCGATCTCGACCGCGGCGGCGTCCATCGCGGCGCGCTCGTCCGCCGTGATCACGTCCTCGGCCTCCAGGCGGTCGCCGAACGTCACGATCGGGTCGCGCCGGCGCCACTCCTCGACCTCCTCCTTGGAGCGGTACTCCTCGGGGTCGGCGGCGGAGTGGCCGCGGAAGCGGTACGTCAGCGCCTCGACGAGCACGGGCCGGCGCTCCTCGCGCGCGATGCGCAGCGCCTCGGTCGTCACGTGGAACGTGTCCACGATGTCCATCCCGTCGCACTCCATGCCCGGGACGCCGAAGCCCTCGCCCTTCTTCTGCAGGTCGGTCTCCGCCGAGTGGCGCTCGAGCGACGTGCCCATGCCGAAGCGGTTGTTCGTGACCATGAAGACGACCGGCAGGCGCCACAGCGCGGCGAGGTTCATCGTCTCGCCGAAGGTGCCCTGATTCGACGCCCCGTCGCCGAACTGGCAGACGGTCGCGTCGGTCGTCCCCCGGTAGTCAGAGGCAAGGCCGAACCCCGCCGCGATCGGCAGGTTGCCGCCGACGATGCCGTAGCCGCCCATGAAGCGCCGGGGCAGGTCGAACATGTGCATCGAGCCGCCGCGCCCGCGGCACAGCCCGTCGACGCGGCCGAACAACTCGGCCATGACGCGCGGCGGCTCGCTCCCGCGCGCCATCGCGTGGCCGTGGGTGCGGTAGGTGCCGATCAGGTAGTCGGTGTCGCGCATCGCGCGGACCGTCCCGACGATCGTCGCCTCCTCGCCGATGGCGAGGTGGAGGAACCCGCCGATCTTGGCGCGCGCGTACTGCTCGCCGGCGCGCTCCTCGAAGCGGCGGATGAGGAGCATCGTGGCGAGCCAGTCCTTCGCGACTGCGGGATCGGGAAGGGGATGCTCGGCCATCCCGCCGGACACTACTAAGCCGCCCAGTTCGTCCATTCCGGGCACTCGCGTCTCTGCTTCCGCCTGACGCTGGCCGGGGCGCGGGTCGTGACCCGCACGGCGGAGCGGATCGTCGTCCGCGCCCTGCCCGGAGCGGCGCAGGTGCCCGCCGCCGCGGCCGCCTCCTGACCGCCCGGGCTCCGCGAGCCGTACGGTTCCCCGGATGCTGAGCTACGAGGCGCACACCGACGCCGGGCCCGACACCGTCTGGGCGCTGCTGGCCTGCCCGACGCGCTGGAACGAGTGGGCCCCGCACATCCAGGGCGCCTGGGGCCTGGGGTGGCCGCAGGTCCGCGAGGGCGCCGTCGGGGTGGTGCGCATCCTCGGCGTCGTCCCGGTGCCCGCCCGCATCTCCCGGGTCAACCCCGGGGAGTCCTGGGCGTGGAAGATCGGGCTGGTCACCGTCGACCACATCGTCGAGGAGCTGCCGGACCATGAGGGCTCGACGATCTCGGTGGTCATCGACGCTCCGGGTCCGCTCGAGCCGGTGTTCGGCCGCACGTACGGCCTGGTGATGGGCGGCCTCGTCGACCGCCTCGCGCGGACGGCCGAGGCGACGGCCGCCGCCGGCGGCTGAGGATCTACGGCCCCAGGTCGGTCTCCGGGTCGAACGCCGCCCAGCTCGCGAGGAACTCGCCCGCGTCCAGGCGCTCCAGGTCGGCGCGCAGCGCCGCCTCCACCCTCAGGGTCTCGCGCGCCGGAACGTCCCAGAAGAGGACGACCTCGAGGTCCTCGAGGCTGACGACCTCGACGTGGTCGACGCGGTCGGGCGCCGCCAGCCGCCCGGGGGCGCGCCCCGTGCGCGTCACGGTGAGGTCGAAGGCGGCCTTCGCGCGCATCAGGCCGCGCTCGCGCACGCGGCGGCGGCGCGCTCCAGGCAGTCCGGGCCCTCGAACACGCGGCCGTCGGGCAGCCGCACGGCGGGCACCGTCCGCACGCCGCAGGCGGCCGCCAGCGCCGTCTCGCGTGCGAGCGCCTCCCGCGTCCCGCGCGTCGCGCAGCCCGCCAGCAGCGCCTTGGGGTGCATCTCGCAGGCGGCGCCCGCGATCACGACGGCGTCCTCGCCGGACAGCGCCCGTCCTCCTGCGAACGCCTGGCGATACGCGGCGAGCGAGAAGGCGACCACCCGGCCGATCGCGCGGGCGTAGGTCGCGGCCTGCATCGCGAGCTCGCTGTCGAACGGGAACGGCTCGGGCCAGCGCAGCGGCTGCAGTCCGGCCCGCGCGGCCCGCGCGGCGAGGTCGGTGCGGTCGGTGGGCGTCTCCACGGCGGCGCCCAGGTCCCGCGCGAGCACCGGGACCCACGGCGTGGCGACGGGCATGACCTGAAGGATCCGCTCGGCCGCGAGATACGCCTCGGGGCTGCCGAGATCGAAGTGGAAGACCGGCGCCGCGTGGTCGTCGCCGGGGACGCGGTCGGTGACGCTGAGCGTCGTCACCGGCGGGTCAGCCGTGGATGAGCCAGCCGTCGGCGGCGCGGGCGGCCTCGAGGATCGCCTCGCTGAACGTCGGGTGGCCGTGGATCATCCTGGCGAGCTCGGGGTAGCCGCCCTCGAGCAGCTTGGCGTTCACGACCTCCTGCACCATGTCGACGGCCTTGGAGCCGACGATGTGCGCGCCGAGGATCTCGCCGTAGCGCCTGTCGCCGACGAGCTTCACCAAGCCGGTGCGGTCGCCGTAGACGGTGGTCGCGCCCGCCACGCCGTAGGGAACCTTGCCGACGACGACGTCGTGCCCGGCGTCCTTGGCCTCCTGCTCGGAGAGGCCGAAGCTGCCGACGTTCGGCAGGCAGAACGTCGCGCGCGGGATGTCGGTGTAGTGGAGCGGCTGCGGGTCCAGGCCCGCGGCGTGCTCGACGGCGATGACGCCCTCCTCGCTGGCCTTGTGCGCGAGTGCCGGCCCGTGGACGAGGTCGCCGATCGCGTAGACCTTCGCGACGCTGGTGCGCATCGCGCCGTCGACGGCGATCAGGCCGTGCTCGTCGAGGCTGACTCCGGCGACGTCCAGGCCCAGACCCTCGACGTCGGGGCCGCGGCCCGCGGCGATGACGAGCCAGTCGGCCTCGCCCCGCTCCTCGCCGTAGGCGAACGTCACGGAGGACTCGCCGGTCGCGATGTCCGTGACGAACGTCTTCGTGTGAACGTCGATCCCCTGCTTCTTGAAGCCGCGCTGCGCCGCCTTGCTGATGTCGGCGTCCTCGCTCGGCAGCACGCGGTCCAGGCCCTCGAAGAGCTGGACGCTCGACCCCAGGCGCACGTAGGCGCTCGCGATCTCCGCGCCGGATGCGCCCGCGCCCACGACGGCGAGCGACGACGGCAGCGCCTCCAGCGCCCACGCCTCCTCGGTGCCGATGACGCGTCCGCCGAACTCGGCACCTGGGATCGGGCGCTTCACCGAGCCGGTCGCGAGGATGATCGCGTTGGCTGCCTCGAGCTCCTGGTCTCCGACGGTGACGGTGCCGGCCGCGGTGATCGATCCCAGGCCCTCGTGCACATCGACACCGTGCTTCTTCAGCAGCATCGCGACCCCGCCGGTGAGCGTGCCGACGACCTCGCCGCGGCGTTCCATGACCTTCCCGAAGTCGACCTTGGGCGTCCCCGCCTCGATCCCGTACTCGGCGGCCTCGCGCACCTCCTGCAGCAGGTCGGCGGAGCGCAGCACGGCCTTCGCGGGGATGCACGCGTAGTTGAGGCAACGCCCGCCGATCGCGTCCTTCTCGACGACGGCGGTCTTGAGCCCGAGCTGTGCGGCCCGGATCGCGGCGACGTACCCGCCCGGTCCGGAGCCGATGATGACGACGTCGTAGCTTGCGGAGGCCATGGCGCCGAGTCTATGGAACGGCCCCCCGGCGGGACGGGTCGGCGAAGCCGAACCGGTCGATCTCCTCGCGCCCCCGCGTTGCCCCCGCGTTGCCCCCGCGCTGCCGGCACTGCTCCACGCGAGCCCGGCCAATCGCACACGACCGAGCCTCGCCGGTCGCCGTGGGCAGTTGCGCCGCCGTCACCGCGAAGAACCGTCTCCGGACGCCTTCCGCGTGCGCGTGTGCGCACCTGTTCGGCCTCACTCCCCCAGCCGCGGCACCTTCATCCGGCCGAGCACGCGCACGAGCTTCCAGAAGAGCCAGCCGCAGAGGACCATCGTGGTGAGGCAGAGGGTCACTGCGACGACGTTCGAAGCGACGAGCAGGGCGAGCGAGGCCCACAGGATCGTGATGGCCAGAAGCGCCTGGAAGCCAAGAACCGCCCAATAGCGGTGGGTCCACATCCCCCATGCCGCGACGAGCATGATCCCCGCGAAGGCGAGGACGCCGACCAACGGCGGCTTCGGGCCCTCGAGCTCGACGTCAGCCACGTACAGGATGACGTTGGTCATGGCCAACACGACCGACACGACGGCGGCGATCACCAGCGGCGCCGGCCGCTCACCCGGCTGCAGCGGCGTGAGATCCGCGCGCGCGTCGGCGTCGCGGGCGGCGCTGCGCGAGACGGGCGCGGCCGGCTCGTCGGCGGGCAGGGGTGCCGGCGCCGCGGCGGGCGCCTCCCGGGCCGGGCGCTTGCGGCTGCGCCTACCCATGGGCGGCACCGATCGGCTCCGGGAGCGGGACCGTCTCCAGCGCGGCGCGCAAGGTGGCGGCCACCGCGCGCGGGTCGTCCGCGTCCGTGATCGCCCGCACCACCGCGGCGCGGGGCGCGCCCGCCCCGGCAACAGCGGCGATGGTCGCCGCGTCGATGCCGCCGATCGCGAACCAGGGGCGCGTCGCGGTCGTCGCGGCGTACGTGACGAGGGCCAGGCCGACGGCCGGCCGCCCGGGCTTCGTGGGCGTCGCGTGGACCGGGCCGACGCCGAGGTAGTCGGCCTCGTCGGCATGGGCGCCGTCCACCTGCTTCGGGGTGTGCGTGGAGCGGCCGATCAGTGCGCCCGGACCGGCCAGCCCGCGCGCGCGGGCGATCGGCATGTCGTCCTGGCCGACGTGCGCGCCGTCGGCGCCGGTCGCGGCGACGAGGTCGGGCCGGTCGTTGAGGATGAAGAGCGCGCCCGCGGCGGCGCACAGCTTCCGCGCGATCGCGGCGGCGGCCAGCAGGTCGTCGTCCGCGGCGTGCTTCTCACGCAGCTGGAAGACGTCGACGCCGCCGGCGAGCGCGGGCGCGAGCACGTCGGCCAGCGGCCGTCCGCCCGGGCGGATGCCGGCGACGAGGTACAGCCGGGCGTGGTCGAGGCGCTGACGGCGCTCGGGGAACGGGCTCACGCCCTGATTCTCGCAACCCGTCGACCCGTCCGGTTCGGTCGGGTCGCGCTGACGGACTGACCACCGACCTGTCAGGGACACAAGGGGAGATGCAGATGCGCAGGATCAGAGGCCGGACGCTGCTCGTGGTGCTCGCCGCGGCGGCGGCGATCTTCGTCGTGGCGGGCGGGCCCGCCACCGCCGGCAAGCTCGTGACGAAGAACCAGATCGCGCCGAGCGCGGTGACGAACAAGGCGATCGCCAACGGCGCGATCACGGACGCGAAGCTTTCGAAGGCGCTGCGGGCGAAGCTCGGGAAGACGGGCGCGAGCGGGGCGGCCGGTGCTCCGGGCGCACCGGGCGCTCCGGGCGCTCCGGGTGCGGCGGGCGCGCGCGGTCTCGCCGGGGCGTTCAACGTCGTGGACGCGAACGGCAAGGTGCTGGGCCAGTACGTCGGCGTCTACTCGTCGAACTACCCGATGGCCTACACCGCCGAGGGGGCCATCCTCACCTACGACAACAACAGCCCGAGCAACTACCCGTACAACACGAACTCGGGGCCGCTGTACTACAAGGCGAACGGCTGCACCGGGCAGCCCTATGCGTACAGCTCGGGGAGCTATCTGTTCCAGAACGCCATCGTGCTCGATGGCCCGCCCAGTCCGGGCTCCAAGATCTACGCGGCGATCCCCGGTACTCCGGAGTCGTTCACCGCCGAGAGCACCAGGAGCTCCAGCGGGTGCAGCGACACGAATTCGGGCTCATCGCAGCTCTACACCGTCAAGGAGGCCGGGACCGTGCCGACCATGACCAAGCCGGTGCTGATCCAGCCTGCGTCCTAGCGGTCGCCCCGGGCGGGCGCGCATCGGCGCGCCCGCGCCGGGGTAGCATGAAGGGAACGAACGGGAGCCCCGCCGCGGGGCTGAGAGGGCGCCGCCGCGCGCCGACCGTCAACAGCTGATCCGGGTCATGCCGGCGAAGCGAGGAGGCCGTTCTGCAACCCATCGAGCACCCCAGCTGGGACGTCGCGATCGTCGGCGGGGGCGTCTGCGGCCTCGTGGTCGCCTGGCGCGCGCGGGCGCGCGGGCTGCGCGTCGTGCTCGTGGATCGCGGTCCGCTCGCGGGCGCCGCGACGGCCGTCGCCGCCGGGATGCTCGCGCCCGTCAGCGAGGCCGACCCGCAGGAGGCGGCGCTCGTCGCGCTCGGGCTGGAGAGCGCGCGCCGCTGGCCGGCGTTCGCCGCGGAGCTCGCGGACGTCAGCGGCATCGACGTCGGCTATCGGGCATGCGGCACGCTGATCGTCGCGCGTGACGCGGACGAGGCCGCGGCGCTCGAGCGCGAGCTCGCGCTGCGCGAGCGCCTGGGCCTGCAGGCTCGCGCGCTGCTGCCCTCGCAGGCGCGCGCGCTCGAGCCGTCGCTCGCGCCGGCTCTGCGCGCGGCCGCCGACGTACCGGGCGATCACGCGGTGGATCCGCGGCTTGTCGGCGCGGCACTCGCGCTCGCGGCCGAGCGCGCGGGAGTGACGCTGCGTCCGCAGACCGAGGTGACGCGCCTCGTCGTCCGCGACGGCCGCGCGTCGGGCCTGGAGCTGGACGGCGGGGAGCTGCTCGAGGCCGAGCACGTCGTGGTCGCCGCCGGGCCGTGGTCGGATGCGCTGCCCGGACTGCCGGACGGCGCGCGCGTGCCCGTCCGTCCGGTGAAGGGCCAGCTCCTGCGCCTGCGAGACCCCGCGCACGACCCTGCGGCGCCCCTGCTCGGCCGCGTGATCCGGCACGAGACGGGCTACGTCGTCCCGCGCGGCGACGGGCGCTACGTCGTCGGGGCGACGGTCGAGGAGCGCGGCTTCGACACGAGCGTCACGGCGCTCGCGCTGCACGAGCTGCTGCGCGACGCGGCCGAGCTGGTGCCGGGCCTGCTGGAGCTCGAGGTCGAGGAGCTGCTCGCCGGGCTGCGGCCGGGGACGCCGGACAACGCGCCGGTGCTCGGCCCGAGCACGGCGCTCGGCGGCCTGCACTGGGCGACCGGCCACCACCGCAACGGGATCCTGCTCGCGCCGGTCACCGGCGACCTGCTCGCGGCGACTCTCGCCGGCGAGGACGTGTCCGTCGCGCCCGCGTTCTCTGCGGCCCGGTTCACCGAGGTGGCCGCATGATCCGCGTGAACGGGCGCGAGCTGTGGGATCGTGACGGCGCGACGATCGCCGAGCTGCTCGGCGATCTCGGCGTCGACGCGGACGCGCGCGGCGTGGCGGTCGCGGTCGACGGCGAGGTCGTCCCGCAGGGCGAGTGGCCGTCCTTCGCGGTGCAGTCCGGGTCGAAGGTCGAGGCCGTGACGGCGGTGCAGGGCGGATGAGCGACGCCCTGCAGATCGCCGGGCGCCGGTTCGGGTCGCGGCTGATCCTCGGCACCGGCGGCTTCCCGCGGATGGAGACGCTCGCCGAGGCGATCGAGGCGAGCGGCACCGAGATGGTCACGGTCGCGGTGCGGCGCATCGATCCCGCCTCGCGCCACTCGCTCGTCGACGTGCTGCAGGCGTGCGGCGTCCGCGTGCTGCCGAACACCGCCGGCTGCTTCACGGCGCGCGACGCCGTGCTGACCGCGCAGCTCGCGCGCGAGGCGTTCGCGACCGACTGGGTGAAGCTCGAGGTGATCGGCGACGAGCGAACGCTGCTCCCGGACGCTCCGGAGCTGCTGCTCGCGGCCGAGCAGCTGGTCGCCGACGGGTTCGTCGTCCTGCCCTACACGACGGACGACCCGGTCCTCGCGCGGCGGCTGGAGGACGCGGGCTGCGCGGCGGTCATGCCGCTCGGCTCGCCGATCGGCTCGGGCATGGGGATCCGCAACACCTACAACCTGACGCTCATCGTCGAGGAGGCCGGGGTTCCCGTGATCCTTGACGCCGGCGTCGGGACGACCTCCGACGCCGCCCTGGCGATGGAGCTGGGCTGTGATGCGGTCCTGTGCGCCAGCGCGATCTCGCGGGCCGAGGACCCGGTGTCGATGGCCCGCGCGATCCGCGCGGGCGTCGAGGGCGGCCGGCTCGCGCGGCTCGCGGGGCGCATCCCGCGGCGCACGCACGCCGAGGCGTCCTCGCCGATGGACGGCCTCGCCGACCTGGCCCCCGCCGACGCGCCGGCGTCACCGTGACGCCCGACGAGCTCGTCGACGCGCTCCAGGAGGCCTGGCAGGGCCGGCGCCGCGGCGCGTTCCGCGACATGCTCGCCGTCGACGTCCACTGGCAGGACCCGTTCTGCACCGAACCGCTCTATGGCCCCGAGGCGATCGGCGACCACGCTGCGAGCCTGTGGGAGGCCTTCCCCGACGCGCGCGTGCAGTCCTCCGGCGAGCGCCTGGGCGACGGGCGGTTCATCGCCGCGCCGGTGCGGATCAGCGGCACGCACGCCGGCGACCTGCCGAGCCTGCCGGCGACGGGCCGCGTCGTGTCGGTCCACGCCGTCCTCTACTGCGAGCTCGACCCCCCGCGCGAGCGCCTGTGGCGCGTGCGGGTGTTCCTCGACGGCTACGACGCGGCGGTGCAGGTGGGCGTGCTGCCGAGGCGCGGGTCGCTCGGCGAGCGCGCGCTGCTGGTCGTCCGGGGGCTGGGGTTGCGGCGCGGCGCGGGCTCCGGCGAGGTCGAGGGCGGCCCGCCCGCCACGCGCTGAGCGCGGGCCGGCGTGCCGGCAGGGCTCGTCACCGTCGTTGCGGGTTTCGACCGGTCACTGGTCATTTCTCGCAAGCGACCGGCGACCAGCCGCGGGCGACTCACCACGCGAGCGTCGCGATCACCGGCCGGTGGTCGGAGAGATCGGCGCCGACGCCGCGGTCATGTCGCGCCGGCAGCTCCGCCGGACCTGCGCACGCCATCCCGCGCGCGAACACCCGGTCCAGCACGTTCCCCCCGCACGGCTTGAATCCCGGGAAGGCCGGCGTGTGCGTGTTGCAGTCCCCGCCGATCACCGCCGGCCCGCCGCCCGACCAGCGGACGAGCGCGGCCGCCGCGCGGCGCAGGTCGTCCTGCGCGCGCGCCTCGTCGTGCGCCGTCGCATGCAGGTTCCCGAACCACACCCCGCCCGCGCACACCGCATGCATCACCCGTCGCTCGGGCCGGAGCGCCAGCCGCAGCCGGTGGTGCGCTGTCACCCGCACGCCGCCGCGCACGAGGATCGCGTTCGCCCCTCCGCCCCACGACTTCACGACGTCCGGCCGCCGCGCGGCGAGCACCCGCGCGAGCGGCAGCAGCTGCCCGCGCGAGGTGCGCGCGGTGAACGCCTGCGCTCCGCACGCGACACCCAGCCGCTCCGGCCACCACGGCGGCACCTCCTGCAGCAGCGCGACGTCCCAGTCCCACCCGGCGAGCATCGCCGCGAACGCTCCGCCGAGCGGTCGCGGCACGTCCGGGACGGCCCGGCCGTGGAAGAGGTTCCAGGTGAGGATGCGCACGACGGCGCTATCTTCCCGCGCCTGCCGCGCCACTTCCTCACCGGCACCGAACTCGACCGCGACGCGCTGCTCGCGCTGCTCGATCGCGCGCATGCGCTGAAGGCCGCGCCGCGCTCCTCGGATGCGCGCTCGCCGGCACGGTCGTCGCGCTGCTGTTCGAGAAGCCGAGCACGCGCACGCGGCTCTCCTACGAGGCGGGCATCGTCGAGCTCGGCGGGCACCCGCTGATCCTGCGTCCCGGCGAGATGCAGCTCTCGCGCGGGGAGTCGGTCGGGGACACGGCGCGGATCCTCTCGCGTCACGTGCAGGCGATCGGCGTGCGCACCGGGCCGGACGCCGAGCTGCAGACGCTCGCCGCCGAGGGGTCGATCCCGGTCTTCAACATGCTCACCGCGGGCCACCATCCCTCGCAGGCGCTGGCCGACCTCATGACGCTTCAGGAGGCATTCCCCGGCACGCCGCTCGACAAGCTGAAGCTCGCCTACGTCGGCGACGGGAACAACGTCGCCCGCTCGCTGGCGCGTCCTGGGCGGCGTCGCGGGGCTCGACGTCGCGGTCGCCTCGCCGGCCGGCTACGAGCTGGAGCCGCAGGCCGGCGGCTCGCGGACACACGACCCGCTGGCCGCCGTCGCCGGCGCCCACGCGTCTACGCCGACGTCTGGGTGTCGATGGGCGACGAGGACACCGCCGACGCCCGCCGCGCCGCGCTCGCGCCCTACCGGCTCGACGACGCGCTGCTGGACGCCGCCGCGCCGGGCGCGATCGCGCTGCACTGCCTCCCCGCGCACCCCGGCGAGGAGATCACCGCGGACGTCCTGTACGGCGAGCGCCAGCGCATCTGGGACCAGGCGGAGAACCGCCGCCACGCCCAGAAGGCGCTGCTGGAATGGCTGCTCGCCGGGGACTGAGAGAGGATTCCGGAGATGCCGCAGCCGAAGAAGCCGGCACCGCCGCCAAGAAGCCGACCGCCAAGAAGCCGGCGGCGAAGAAGAAGCCCGCCGCGAAGAAGCCCGCACGCACCACCGCGCCCGCCCCGCGCAGCGCGAAGGCCGCGCCGCGCGTGAAGCCCGAGCCCGCGCAGCGCCGCAGCAAGCGCACCGCGGCCGCGCGCTCGCCGACCGAGGCCGCGCGCGACGTCGCGCTGTTCGACAACCTCAGCGCCGTCAAGGACGTCCTCGCCGAGCACCTGGTCTTCAGCGCCGAGCGCCTGCAGGAGACGATCGACGACGCGGTCCGCCGCGGGCGCATGCTGCCGACCGACGCCCAGGAGCTCGCCGAGCGCCTGACGAGCACCGGTCGCCGCCAGCTCGAGGAGCTGCTCAGCGACCTGGACCGCCGCCTCGGCGGCCGCTGACGCGCGGCTAGCCTGGACGGGGTGACCACCGACCCCGCCGCGCCCACCATCCGCAAGCCCGAGCGCGGCGAGGAGCTCGACCTGCGCGTCGACGCGATCGCGTTCGGCGGCAACGGCGTCGCCCGCCTGCAGCTCGGCGAGCGCGGCTACGTCGTCTTCGTCCAGGGGGCGATCCCCGGCGACCGGGTCCGGGCGGTCGTCACCAAGCGCAAGCGCGACTACGCCGAGGCGCGCACGCTCGAGGTCCTCGAGCCCGCGCCCGATCGCATCGCGCCGGTCGCCGATCATCCGGGCGCGCCCTGGCAGATCCTTCCGTACGAGCGCCAGCTCGAGGTCAAGCAGGAGCAGGTCGGCGACGCGCTGCGGCGGCTCGGGCGCCTGGAGGGTTTCGAGCTGGAGCCGATCATCCCGGCGACCGAGCAGTGGCGCTACCGCAACAAGCTCGAGTACTCGTTCGGCACCGGCGACGACGGCGCCCTGGTCTGCGGCTTCCACGCGCCCGGGTCGTGGGAGCGAATCCTCCACATCGACGACTGCCTGCTGGCATCGGAGCGCGGAAACGAGCTGCGCCGGCTCGCGCTCGCGGCCTGCCGCGAGCAGGGGCTCGGCGCCTACGACCGCCGCACCCAGGTCGGCTTCCTGCGCAACCTCGTCGTGCGCGAGGGCCGGCGCACCGGGCAGGAGCAGGTCCGCCTCGTGACCTCGCCCGGCGACTTCGACGCCGAGGCGTTCGCGATCGCGCTCGGCGAGGTCCAGAGCGTCATCTGGACGCAGGCGGCCGGCGTCGGCGAGACGACCCAGGGCGGGCACGACGAGCTGATCTCGGGGACCCCGCGGATCGAGGAGGAGGTGGCCGGGCTGCGCTTCGCGCTCAGCTCGGAGGCGTTCTTCCAGACGAACACCGAGATGGCCGAGGTGCTCTACGGCGTCGTCGGCGAGTACGCGGCGCTCGGCGGCTTCGAGCGCGTCTACGACCTGTGCTGCGGCATCGGGACGATCGGCCTGACGCTCGCCTCGCGGGCCGCCGAGGTGCTCGGCGTCGAGATCGTCCCGGACGCCGTCGAGGACGCGGCGCACAACGCGCGCATGAACGAGATCTCGAACGCCCGCTTCGTCGCCGGCGACGTGCGGGTCGTCCTGAAGGGGCTCGTCGAGAGCGGCGCCCGCCCCGACGTCGTCGTCGTGGACCCGCCCCGAGCGGGCCTCTCGAAGAAGGTCGTCGCCCGCATCGCCGAGTCGTCGCCCAAGCGGATCGTCTACGTGTCGTGCAACCCGACGACGCTCGCCCCGAACGCCGCCCAGCTCACCGAGGCCGGCTACCGGCTCGTGAAGGTCCGCCCGGTGGACCAGTTCCCGCAGACGCCGCACATCGAGTGCGTGGCGCTGCTCGAAAGAGCCCACTGACCACGGGTTTCTCGGGGTCGCGGGAACCACGTGTCGGTGGTGTGGCCTCGCTCCCACCGAGCGCGAACGCGATCCCGCGAACGCCACGCCCGTGACCCCGTGCGCGGCGCTCGGGAAAGACCGCCGTGGTGCTGCCGGTCGGCTGAGGGGGACCGATGGACGACGCGCACACGATCCGGCGCTTCCCGAGCTGCTGAGCGACGGGGACATCGACGGGTTCGGGGCCATGCTGGCCGAGGACCGGGACGCACGAGGGCGAATTCATGGGGATGCCCGCGACCGGGAAGCGCGTCAGCGTGCCGCTCATCGACATCATCCGGTTCGAGGACGGCCTGGCGCGCTCGGGGCGGTCCCGGCGGTCCTCCGGCGTGAGCTGAGGTCCGCCGCGGTTCGGCGTCGTGTGAGAGCATGGGCTCAGCCGGACGGACCCTGACCAGCGGGAGGACCGATGCCGATGGACCAGCGACGCAGGATGATGACGGCCGCGCTCACGGTCGCGCTCGTCGTGACGGCCTCGCTCAGCGCCGGCGCGCTCGCGGGCACCCCGAGCAAGACGACGTCGTCGGCCAAGAAGCAGGTGAACGCGTACTCACCCGCCAAGGTCCCGGTCTCGATCGGGAAGGTCAAGCGCGGCAAGCCGCTCCCGAGCGGTTACGCGCTGGTCTCGCGCGATGTGAAGGTCACGCGCGGCAAGGACAGCACGAAGTCCTCGAACTACGTGAGCCTCACCTGTCCCGGCGACCGCGCGATCGAGGCGCTCGAGGACTCCGAGTCGCTCGGCCGCCCGATGCCGTTCACCTACAACGAGGAGCAGACCTTCGGCCGAAGCCCGGTGCGGCTCTACCCCACCGCGCGGGACGTGAAGGTCGGCAAGTCCCGGTCCGGCACGCTCTACGGCCTCTGCGTCCCCTACACCTGATGCCCGGTCTGGAAGGCTCTCGCTGATGAGGATTCCACGCCCTGCGGCGCAGCTGTCGGTGGCGATCGCCGCCGTCGCCGTGTCAATCGCGCTCCCCGTCGTGGCGGCGGCCGACGCCCCCGTCCACCAGACCCTGCGGTCCTCACCGGTGAGCGCCTACAAGGGCACGATCGCCTGGTCGAAGTACGACCCGGTCAAGAACCGGTACCGGCTGATGCTCACGACCGCGAAGACGGGCAAGACGACGATGCCGAACGTCGCCTGGCGCTTCCAGCCGTTCGACGTGACGCTCGGGCCGGACTCCAACGGCAAGACCGTCGCGCTCTACAGCCGCTGCAACAAGTCCGACGGCACCGGCTGCGACGCATGGCGCTACAGCCTCGCGGACAAGAAGGAGGTGAAGCTCGGCTTCAACTCGGACGAGGACGACGAGGGCTGGCCCTCGCAGTGGTACGACCAGTTCGCGTGGGTCGAGGTCCGCGGCTACGGCACGGCCTACCAGACGGATCCCGACAGCCGCTGCGACCGCCCGCTGAGCAAGGCGGTCGAGGGGAACGTGGTGAAGCTCAACGCGCACGGCAGTTGCGGGTCGGTCACCGGCCAGGTCGTCCGTGGGAAGACGATCGCGCAGACGGTCAACTGGAACCAGCAGGGCGCCGACGGCGACGTCAAGAAGTACAGCGAGCTGCGGATCGTCCCGGCCAAGGGCGGCGTGGGCACGCGCATCGCGATCTCGAAGTTCTACCAGGGCGGCAGCGACATCCTGTCCTCTCCGCAGATCGACGACAAGTACGTGTACGCGGTCCGATCGGGCGTCGGCGTCCCGTCGCAGTTCGTGCGCTTCCCGCGCAACAAGGGCAAGGACCCCAAGGGCCTGGAGGTCGACGCGCTGACACCGCTCGCCGGGCCGATGGCCCGCGACGGCAGCACGGCCTACTACCTCGAGGGCCTGCCAGGTGACCAGGGCTCGCCGCTGACGGCGTGCAGCAACATCCGCCCGTGCCGGCTCATGAAGGCCGATCCCAGCGTGTTCGGCTCCGGCGAGCGGCGCCTGGCGCCGCGCCTGAGCTTCGGCATGCCGCCGTTCGTCCTGGCCCCGCAACCGCTGACGCTGACAGGGTCGCTCACCGTGCCCGTCGTGAAGCAGGGCAAGCTCGTGCGGACCGAGCCGCTCGCGGGCGTGACGCTCCAGGGTCTCCAGGCGACCGATCTCAACGGGCCCAACGGGGAGACGGTGAGGCTGGGCCAGCGCACCGCGGTCACCGCCGCGGACGGCTCCTGGACGGTGACCGTCGCGCCGCCGCTGCCGCTGCTCGGGTACTACGCCGCGACGACGACGAGCATCCCGGCGGTCACGCAGTCGCCCCTCGTCAAGCTCAAGGCGGACGCGGTCGTCACGCTGACGGCGACGCCGTCCGGCGGCGAGTCGGTCGTCTTCGCGGGCACGGTCGACCCGGTGCAGCCGGGACGCTCGGTGCGCATCCAGCGCCGGCTCGGTGCGTCGGGAGCGACCGAGGTCCTCGGCGACGTCCCGCTCTCGCCGGACGGGCGCTCGTTCTCCCTGTCCGGGACCGCCGCGCCCGGCACGGTCGTGTTCGCGGAGCTGCCGGAGAACCCGTTCGACGGGCAGGACGGAGACGCCACGATCACCGGGACCAGCCCGGACGTCGTGATCGCCGGTCCCTGAGCGGGGGTCCGGGGGCACCCGGCCGGTCGTCCACCGCGTGTTGCGCGGTCGTGTACATCGGCGTACCTTGGCAGGGACCGCCGGTACGCTCGCGAACCAAAGGACTCATGCGCCACCTCCTCGCTCTCGTCGCTGCCTGTGCCGTGACGCTCTGCTCAGCGGCCACCGCCTCCGCCGGGATCTGGACGGCGGTGAACAGCGGGACGACCGAGACCATCACGGCGCTCGACCACCGCGCGGACAAGACCGTCTTCGGCACCGCGAACGGCAAGATCTTCACGCTCGCAGGCGGTCAGCGGGCCAGCTTCCCGGGGCTCGCCGTGATCGACCTCAAGCTGAACCCGTCCGGGACGACCGCCGTTGCGGTGCTCACCGGCGGCAAGGTCACGCGTTCCGCGGACGGCGGCACGACCTGGGGGCCGACCGTCCAGCTGCAGACGTACAACAGCACGCTCGACTGCTCGGCCAGCGGCGGGCCGTTCGTGCTGTCCAATCTCACGCAGGACCCGACGGCGGTCGCGTGGGCGAGTGACACGACGGCGTACCTGTCGACGAACCTGCGCGCTGCGCTGCAGAAGACCGTCAACGGCGGCGGCACCTGGACCGAGGCGAGCCGCGCCGCCAGCGGCCTGTGCAAGTTCGACACCGGGTTCGGGGACCCCGTCACAGACGTCGCGCCGGTCGTCGGCTCGGACTCCGTCTACTTCATCAGCCAGAGCTTCGGAGCGACGTACTTCACGTCGGACGCGCTGGTGTCTTCGCCTGCGGAGCGCGGCGGGTCGGTGAACTGCTTCGACAAGAAGCCGAGCCTCGCCGTGGACACGGCGAGCTCCAACCGGCTCATCGCCGGCGACCGCTGCACCGGCACCCTGTCGCTGCAGTACAGCGACGACGGCGGCAGCAACTTCGCCCGTCCCGGCCTCGTCCCGGACTCGACCGCCGTCAACGGCGTGTACGACGTCGCCTTCGCCGGCGGCACGGCGCTCTGGGTGGGCAATGGCGGAGACATCTTCAACTCCGCGGACGGGCGCAACGCCTACGTTCAGCGGGCCGACGGCCCGAACGCCGCGCGCGACTGGCGCGCGGTGAGCGCGTACAGCGGCACGAACGCGGCCGTCGGCGGCGCCGGCGGCGCGCTCGTCGTCACCACCGCCGCGAGCACGATCCCCGATCTCGTCCCGCCGGCCGGGACGATCAGCGGGCCCACCACGGCCACGGCCGGCCAGCCGACGACGTACACCGCCAATGTCAACGACAACGCCGGCGGCTCCGGCATCGACCCCGCGGGCTTCCAGTGGAGCGCGCCCGGCGTGGCCGGTTCGACCAGCAACCCGGCGAACATCGTCTTCCCCAGCGCGGGCTTCTATTCGCTGAAGGTCACCTTCAAGGACCGCGCGGGCAACCCGGGCGAGGCGACGCTCGGCGTCACCGTGAAGGCGCCCGCCCCGGGCGCCGGCAGGCGGACGGTCTCGCTGCCCGGCGGCGGCTCGATCACGCTGAGCGGTCCAAAGACCTGCGTCGCCGCGGGCGGGTCGTTCACCGCCACGCTGGCCTTCAAGAAGTCGAAGAAGAAGGGCGCGAAGACCGTCAAGGTGACGCGCGTCGACTTCTACATCGACAAGAAGCGCGTGAAGATCGACCGGCGGGCGCCGTTCCGTCAGACGCTCACCGTGCGCAACCTCGCCGCGGGCTCCAAGCACACGCTGAAGGCCCGCGCAACGATCAAGGTGCGCCGCGGCAAGCCGCCGAAGAAGTCGGTGAGCACGAGCTTCTCGGTCTGCCCCTGAGGTGGCGCCGCGACAGTTCGTAGCATTTTCGCATGCCCTCAGACGACGGGTCAGGTCCAGCTGAGCCACGGGACGTCGTCCGCGCGCTCGCCCGGGCGATCCGCGACGACGACCGTCCACTCGATCGCTTCACCGGACCCGGATTCTCGATCGTGGCGTCGGTCGTCACGCCGGGTCGCCGGTACGACTCGCTCGACGCGCGCTTCAACGACCTGCGTGCCGCCTACGAGGTCGTCCAAGTGCTGCCGGACCTCGAGACGATCCGCGATCTCGGTGCCGACCGGTTCGCCGTCACCGGTGAGGCGCACCTCACCCGGGGCGACGGCGGCGGCGTCTCAACGCCGATCCAGTGGGTCGCGACCGTGCGGGACGGCTGCGTCGTGCTGATCGAGGGCCGGCTGGGGGCGGGCGGCGGGGCCTAACCCTCGCCCCGGCGCTCGAGCGCGGCGAGCCGCTCCGCCAGCGCGTCCACCTCGTCACGCAGCCCGCGGACCTCGGCCTCGACCGCCGCGATCCGGCCCGTCCCCGTCCCGGCACGTCCGACGCCGTCCGCCGCGACGCCTGCCGCGGCCGCCGCCGATGCCGCCGGGGTCGCCTCCTGGTACGGCGGCAGCGCCGCCTGGTCGATCGGCTCGTCGCCGCCGAGCATGTGCTGCCAGCGATCCTCCTTCTGCCCCGGGCGCCGGCCGATCTCGCGAACGAGCGAGCGGTCCGCGAGGCGCTCCAGCGTCGCGACGAGCTCGTCGGTCCCTTCGAACCCGTGCAGGCGCTCACCACGCGTGCGCAGCTCCGCGAGCGTCTGGGGCCCGCGCAGGAGCAGCACGGCGAGCACCGCCTGCTCGTCCGGCGTCACCTCCAGCGTCTCGTCGAGCAGGTGGCGGTACTTCGGTGCGCGGCTCCCGGCGGCGCTCGCGTAGCGCGTCCAGCGCCGCCGCCCCAGTCGCTCCAGGGCGTCGCGCAGGGTCGCCTCGTCGTAGTCGACGACCGGATCGCGGTTCGTCGCCTGGTTGCATCCCAGGCGCAGGGCGTTGAGCGTCAGCGGGTACTGGTCGGGCGTCGTGCGCTGCTTCTCGAGCAGGACGCCGAGCACGCGTTGTTCGGCTGCGGTGAGATCCACGGCCGACAGCCTACGCATCAAGCGGGCCGGTGCGGGGTGCGTACGCTGGACCGGGCATGGCGCAGGATCCGACAACCGACCGCACGACGATCGCGAGCTGGTCCGAGGAGCTGCTCGACACGACCCTCGACCGGGTCTCGCTGCGCGAGCGCCTGCTGCGTGTCCGCCGGATGGCGCCCCGCGTCGCGATGGTCGCCGTCGCCGCGGCGACCGCCTACCTGATCGCGCGCCACGTGGTCGGTCACCCGCAGCCGTTCTTCGCCCCCATCGCCACCGTCATCGTCCTGGGGATCACGCTCGGCCAGCGGACCAAGCGGGCGATCCAGCTTGCGGTCGGCGTCGCGCTCGGGGTCCTGGTCGCCGACCTCGTCGTGCAGCTCATCGGGACTGGCGCCTGGCAGATCGCGGTGATCGTCTTCCTCGGGATGATGGCCGTGGTGTTCCTCGGCGGCGACCAGATGGTCGTCGTCCAGGCCGCGAACGCGGGTGTCCTGATCGCCGTCCTCGCGATCCCGGGCGACCCGACGGGCCTCTCGCGCTTCGTGGACGCGCTGATCGGGGCGTCCACGGCGCTCGTGTTCAACCTCGTGCTCTTTCCCGTCAACCCGCTGAAGCTCGCGGCCGGCGCGCTGGAGCCCGCCGTGACGCGCCTCGGCGCCGTGATCGACGCCGTCGCCGACGCCCTGGAGTCCGAGGACGACGACGACGCGCAGGAGGCGCTGCGCCGCGCCCGCGCGCTGGACTCCCACCTGGAGGAGATGCGCGCCGCGATCGAGACGAGCGGCGAGACGGCGCGGCTGGCGCTCGTCCGTCGCGGGCAGCGCGACGCGGTCGCGCGGTACACGCGGGCCCTCAACCAGGTCACCCGCGCCCAGCGCGACGTCGCCGCGCTCGCGCGCGGCGCCCAGCGCGCCGTCCTGCGCGGCGATCGCGTCCCGGCCGCCGTCATCGCCGGGCTGCGCGAACTGGCGGACGCGGCCCGTCATCTCGCGGTGGCGTTCGCCGACCCGGCCGAGCGCGACGCCGTGCAGGAGGCGGCGCTGCACGCCGCCGCGGCGACGACCGCCGGGCTCGACGAGACGCGCAACCTCTCGGTCAGCCTCGTCGTCGGCCAGGCGCGGATGACCGCGCACGACATCCTGCGCGCGAGCGGGCTCTCGCTCGACGAGGCGCGCGCGGACATTCGCGCCGTCGCCGACAGCGACGACGAGCGGCGCGCGCGGATGACCGCCGACGCCATCGCCGACGCCGGGCTGGAGGGCGAGATCGAGGCGGCCCGCCCGCCCGCCGATCCTTAGACTCGCCGCCATGCGCGCCGCCACGATCCGCGACGGCGAGGTGCTCGTCGCCGACCACCCCGACCCGCAGCCCGGCCACGGGGAGGTGCTGGTCCGCGTGCAGGCCGCGGGCATCAACGGGGCCGACATGCTCCAGCGCCGCGGCGCCTATCCCGCGCCGCCCGGCTCGCCCGCCGACATCCCGGGGCTCGAGCTGGCCGGCGAGGTCGTCGCCGCGACGGGCCCGGGCGCGACCCGCTTCGCCGAGTCGGCGACCGCGTCATGGCGATCGTCGGCGGCGGCGGCCAGGCGGAGCTCTGCGTCGTGCACGAGCGGCAGGCGATGCCGATCCCCGACGCGGTGCAGGGCGCGGCCGCCGGCGGCCTCCCGGAGGTCTTCACGACCGCGCACGACGCGCTCTTCGGCCAGGCGGGCCTGCGGATGGGCGAGCGCGTGCTGATCAGCGGCGCGGCCGGCGGCGTCGGCACGGCGGCCGTGCAGCTCGCGGCGGCCGCGGGCGCCCACGTCACCGCGTCGGTGCGCAACCCGCGAGTTGCGCGAGCCGTCGCCGGGCTCGGCGCGCACGAGGTCCTGGACCCGCAGGACAGCGCCGAGGGCGGGCCGTTCGACGTGCTGCTCGAGCTCGTCGGCGGCGCCGGACCTCGAGGCGAACCTCCGCGCGATGAACCGCCTCGGGCGGATCGTCGTGATCGGCGTCGGCGCCGGCTTCAAGGCCGAGGTGAACCTGCTCGCGGTGATGGGGCAGCGGCTGCGGATCGGCGGCTCGACGCTGCGCGCCCGCCCGCTCGAGGAGAAGGCCGACACAGCGCGCGCGATGGAGCGCGAGGTGCTGCCGCTGTTCGAGCGCGGCGCGCTGCGCGTCCCGGTGGCCGAGACGTTCCCGCTCGACGCGCGTCGCCGAGGCCTACGACCGCTTCGCGGCCGGCGGCAAGCTCGGCAAGATCGTGCTCGAGCTCTGAGGCTCGGACGCCGTTCGCTGCGGGTTTCGACCAGTCACTGATCATTTCTCGCAACGAGTGTTCGGCCGCGCACACTCGCTGCGGGTTTCGACCAGTCACTGATCATTACCCGCAACGACGACGTGACCGCGGCGCCTGCGCCGGCGGGACCAGGCGTCCTGCGCCGGCTCGTCGTCGTCGGCGACCGGCACGAGCTCGTCGGCGTGGACCGCGCACAGCACGGGCCCGCCGGCCTCGAGGATGCTCTCCAGCTCCTCGCGCGTCAGCCGGGCGCCGCAGACCTCGCAGCGGTCGCCGATCGTCTCCAGTGTCCGTTCCTCAAGGCCCATGGGGTGAGCGTACGCCTCCGGGGCGTCCGCGCAAGCGGGGGAAACCCGGAGAGAGCTAGTACGGAGGCAGCTCCGCCCACCAGTCGCCCAGTGTGCGGAACGCGGCCCAGAACGCGCGCTTGGCGTCCTCCTCGTCGAGCGAGTCGTCGATGTTCGGGGTGACGAGGACGTCGATCGACGGGGTGAGGTGCTGGATCGCGCCGGGCTCCCAGGCGACCGCGGCGCTCAGCGGCAGATCCAGGTCGTTGAGGACGCCGAGCGCGTCCTCGCCCATCACGACGATCAGCCGCGGCTGGACGATCGCGATCTCCTCGGTCACCCGGGCGACGCAGATCGGGTCGGCGAGGGCGCCGTCACCGACCGGGCACTTGATGCACAGCGTGCCGTAGACGGCCAGCGGGTCGACGCCCAGCCGGCCGAGCGACTTGCGCAGCGCGGTGCCGGAGCGGCCGTAGAAGGCGACGCCCTCCTCGATCTCCGCGACCTGCGGCGCGTACTTCAGGAGCAGCACGTCGGCCTGCGGGTGGCCGGAGCCCAGGACGGGCATCAGGCTGCCGCGGGGGCAGTGACGGCAGGACTGGATGTCCCGCGTCAGCGCGTTCATCTCGCGGATGGCGCGTTCGAGGTACTTCTCGCGGATCTCGTCGTCAGTTGCGGGCACGGGTGCACCGGGATTCGACGGTCCCGGCGGGTCTCCCTCGCCCTGCATCAGGCCTTGCGGGTCGCCCGCCGCACGCGTCGCTGCTTCACCGACCGGCGGGCCCCCTCCGGGGTCGCCTTCGTCTGCAGGAACTTCAGCGCCTGCACGTAGACGTAGTTCGTCGGGAGGGTCAGGATCTCGCCCCCGCGCAGCGACTCCAGGAACTCCTGCGGCCCGTCGAAGTCGCGCATCCGCACGCGCGCGGTGCCGAGTCCCTGCGCGACGTGGGCGTCCGAGCCGGCGCCCGCGGGGATCCGGTACTTGGCGGCGAAGCGCACGGCCTCCTCGTTGAATGCACTGAACGCCACGCGCGGGTTGAAGACCTCGATCGCGTCGATGTCCTCGATGATCCCGAGCAGGTGCTCGTAGTCCGGGACCGCGTGCATCCGGTCGAACGGATGCGGGCACGTACACCAGGCCGCCCTGGCGCTTGATCTCGGCGACCGTCTCCTCGAGCGTCATGCCGCGCGGGATCTTCTCGGTGATGAAGAGGCCGATCACCTCGCCCTGGCTGGCGGTCTTGACCTCCTCGGCGAGGATCACCTTCACGCCGTACTCCTCCGACAGCGCCGCGGCGGCCTGCGCGCCGGAGATCTCGTTGTGCTCGGTGACCGCGATCGCGCCGAGGCCCTTCTCGCGCGCCGTCGCCATCAGCACCTCGACCGGGGTGGCGCAGTCGTGGCTGTGGTCGGTGTGCATGTGCAGGTCGACGTCGATCAGCGGGCGCCCGGCCAGGCGGCGGCGGAGCTTCGGGTCGCCCGCGGGGTCCTTGCGCCGCGCGGCGATCTCCGCGTAGAGCGCCTCGACCTCGTCGGCGACGGTGCTCCATGGCCGGGGCCGGGCGGCGGCGCGCAGCCGCTCGCGCAGCGCGTCGTCGCTCAGCAGCCGGCCCAGCTGCGCGCCGAGGGCTTCGGGGTCGCGCGCCTGGAACAGCAGGCCGCGCTCCCCGTCGCCGACGACGTCGGCGTAGACGTCGAGGCCGCTGGCGAGCGGGACGGCGCCCGCGGCGCCGGCGCGGGCGACGAGCGCGGGCTGCGGCTCGGAGCCGTTCGACGCGGCCACGAGGATGTCCGCGTTCTGCAGCAGTTCGTCCTCGCTCGCATCCTCGGTGGTGACGTAGCGGACCCGGTCGCGCAGGTCGGCCCGCAGCGGGGTCGACGACGGCCCGCTCCCGCCGAGGACCACGAGCTCCCACGGCGCGTCGGTCTCGACGTGGCGCAGGGCGCGCAGCAGCAGGCGCAGCGCCTGGCGCTCCTCCTCGTCGACGAAGGCGATGCGCAGCGGCGCCCCGTCGGGTCGCGCGGCGCGCTCCAGCGCGGGCGCCCCTGGCGGCAGCGGCCGGTAGGTGGCGGGGAAGTGCCGCGCCATGATCTCGGCCGTGGACGGGTAGCTCGCCGTGCGCGCGTCGAGGCGGCCGAAGATCAGCTGCACGACCTTGCGGGCGACCTGCGTGGAGACGATCCGCTCGGTCGGCGCGTGGAACGAGCCGACGTTCAGCGCGCGGCTGGAGCGCAGCGCGGCCCCCGCGATGCTCGGCGCGAACGGCTCGTGCACGTGCGTGATGTCGAGCGGCGCATGCTCGAAGAGGTCGCCGAGCGTGCGCGTGACGTCCATCGGCAGCGCCGCGGAGCGTCGCCGGCCCGGCAGCGGGGTCTCCATCGCCTCGCCGACGGCCAGCAGCAGCGGCGCGCCGTCGGCACGGTCCAGCAGCTCCGCGCCGTCCGCGCGGATCAGCCGCCGGCCTTCGCGTACGAGCTGCGACGAGGAGGACGGCGCGACGATCAGGACGCGGTGCCCGCGCGCCGCCAGCTCGGCGCTGACCTCGCGCACGTGGGTGTTCACCTCATGCGCGCGCTCCCAGGCGTAGGGCGTGACCTGGGCGATGGAGAAGCGGTCGGACACTCGCAGCCGGAGGATAGGTGACCGGCCCCGCCCGCCAGCGCGGGTGGGCGGCGGCTACGCCTTGGCGGCCGGCTTCTTCTTCGCCGGCGCCTTCTTCGCCGCCGTGCGGCCCTTCGGCCGGCTCTTCGGGCCGCCCTTGCCGGCGTACTTGGCGATGAACGCGTCCGTGTCCTCGCGCGCCTCGTCGTCCGGGCGCTGGTTCTTCGGCGACTTCATCAGGTACGAGCTGGGGCCGTCGAGCTGGCCGCCGATCCCGTGGTTGAGGCCGAGCTTGCAGAGGCGCACGGCGTCGATGACGATGCCCGCCGAGTTCGGCGAGTCCCAGACCTCGAGCTTCATCTCGAGGTTCAGCGGCACGTCGCCGAAGGCCTGGCCCTCGACGCGGATGTGCGCCCACTTGCGGTCGGTCAGCCACGGCACGTAGTCCGACGGGCCGATGTAGACGTCGTCCTTGGGCAGGTCGTGGCCCATGATCGAGGTGACGGCCTGCGTCTTGGAGATCTTCTTCGACTCCAGGCGCTCTCGCTCGAGCATGTTGTAGAAGTCCATGTTGCCGCCGACGTTCAGCTGCGAGGTGCGCAGCATCTTCACGCCGCGCTCATGGAAGAGGCGGGCGAGCGTGCGGTGGACGATCGTCGCGCCGACCTGGCTCTTGATGTCGTCGCCGATGATCGGGACGCCGGCCTTCTTGAACTTCTTGTCCCAGTAGTCGGAGCTGGCGATGAACACGGGGATGCAGTTGACGAACGCGCAGCCCGCCTCGAGCACCTGCTCGACGTACCAGCGGGTGGCGTCCTCGGAGCCGACCGGGAGGTAGGAGACGACGACGTCGGTGTTCGTCGCCTTGAGGATCGAGGCGATGTCGGCGGTCTCGCCCGGGGCCTTCGTGATGACCTCCTTGGCGTACTTGCCGATGCCGTCGAGCGTCATGCCGCGATGGACGGGGGCGCCGAGCTTCTTCGGGACGGTCGCGAACTTGATCGTGTTGTTCGGCTTGGCCCAGATGGCCTGGCCGAGGTCCTTGCCGACCTTCGTCGCGTTGATGTCGAAGGCGCAGGTGAACTCGATGTCGCTGACGTGGTAGCCGCCGAGGTCGACGTGCATGAGGCCCGGCACGGGCTGCTTCGGGTCCGCCTTCTTGTAGTGCTCGACGCCCTGCACGAAGCTGTTCGCGCAGTTGCCGACGCCGATGATGGCCACGCGCACCTTGTCGCGCTGGTAGCGGCCCTTGCCGTTCGTGGCGGCGACGGTCGTCGCCTTGCCGTTGGTGCTCACAGGAGTTCCCTTCTTCACAGTCGTTCCGGGGGGAAGCACACCGGTGCTCTCCGGGGGTTACAGGTCGCCGGGCGGCGCTTCGGCGTCGATCAGCGCGCGGCGCACGTGCAGGATGCGCTGGATCGCGGTGATCGTGCTGATGAAGGCGAGCACCCAGACCGAGATCGAGAGGGCGTTCACCGGGTCGTCGTAGCCGAGGATGCCGGCCAGGATCAGGCCGGCGGAGAGGATGACGACGCGCGTCGCGCGGCTGCCGAAGCCGACGGCGGCGTCGGCGTTCAGCGCCTCGGCGCGCGCGCGGGTGTAGCTCACCATCACCGAGGCGAGGATCGCGAACGCGCACAGCGCGGCGTTCGTCGCCTGGCCCTGGCTGGCGAACAGGTAGCACGCCGCGAACAGCGCCAGGCCCTCGCCGACACGGTCCAGCGTGGAGTCCAGGAAGGCGCCGAACTGCGTGCCCTTGCCCGACATCCGCGAGTAGCGGCCGTCCAGCGTGTCGCAGATCGAGCCGATGGCGAACGCGGCGCCGCCGAGGATCAGGTGCTCGGCCCAGATCAGCGCCGAGCCGATCACGACCAGCAGCAGGCCCGTGATCGAGATGGCGTTCGGCGTCAGCCGCGATTCGATCAGGGCGTTGCGGACCGCCTCGCGGCGCTCGCCCGGGACGCGTGTCGTCGGACATCAGGCGGGCGCGCGCGCCGGGGCGGTGTTGAAGCCCCAGACCGGCCTTGCGCGTGCGAGCCACACGGCGGCGGCGGAGGCGCAGGCGGCGGTGGCGGCGCCGAGGACGGCGTCGACGACGAAGTGGTTGGCCGTCATCACGATGACGAACGTGACGAGGACCGGGTAGGCGGTCCAGAACCAGCGCACCGGACGCGTCTTCGCGAGCATCGCCAGCGGCACCGCGATCATCAGCGCGAACGCCACGTGCATCGACGGCACGGCGGCGTACGGGTTGAAGAGCGCGTTCGCCCCTTCGGAGTTCGACGGATCGACGCCGGTGAAGTCGGCGACGCTGTCGACGAAGCCCCACTCGGGGAAGAACCGCGGGGGCGCGGTCGGGTACAGCGCGTAGCCGACGAGCGCGATCGCCCAGGCGACGATGAACATGTTGCGCACGAAGTAGAAGCTGCGGTTGTGGCGCAGGTACAGGTAGGTGAGCGCCGCGAGCGTGACGGTCACCTGGGCGTTGAGATAGACCCACGACGCCGCGTCCCCGACGAGGCCGGTCGGACCGAGCAGCTCCTGGATCCGCGGCTCGACGAAGATCCCCAGCGACTGCTCGATGCCGATGATCGTCGCGCCCGTTCTGGAAGGCGACCGCGGCGCCCTGGGGGTCGTCGATCCAGCCCGCGGACGAGGCGGTAGGCCATGTACGTGGCCTGCATGAGCGCGACCTGCACGAAGACGTCGAGGACGCCGTTGGGAAGGACGCGCCCGCTGGCGTTCTGGAGCCGGGCGCGCATGCGAGTCACAGGATCCTAACGACTCGACCAGCCGCCGTCGGGCGACCGATCCGCCCGGGTCAGTCCGTGCAGCGCGGTCTCGTCGGCCCGGACCCGCCCCGGCGCGAAGCGGATCGCCAGCCGCGCCGCGCCCGCGGCGTCGAGCCGCACGCGCGTCCAGCCGCCGGGCGCGCGCGACACGCACCCGCGCCCCGCGTCAGCGCCCAGTAGGGCGTGAAGCGCACGCGGACCACGGTCGCGGCCGGTCGCGGCGTCGTCAGCGTCGACGGTGTCGAGCCCGATCGCGGTGACGCGCACCGGTGGCCGGTCGCGAGCGGACGCGCGCCGTCCAGGCGGTAGAGGCGCCAGTCAGCGCGAGCGCCACACCTCGCGCAGGCCGGGGACGCGTCCCGACGCGACGAGCCGACCCTCGGCGGCACCGGCGGGGTCGAGCTCCGACGTCCGGCAGCGCGACGTACCGGACGGCGAGATCGTCCAGCCAGGCGCGGTAGCGGGCCGGGGTGAGCGGCCCGTCGCCGTAGAAGAGCCCGTTGAGCTTCACGTCGAGCTGGCGTTCCCAGCCGCGGGCGAGCGGGTGGCGTCAGCGGGACGAAGCGCGTCTCCCAGTGGTTGGCCGTGAAGGGGATCTCGGTGCGGAACGGCCCCTCGGCCGCCGCGCGCCGGTCGAGCTCGGCGAGCAGCGGCGCGTGGTAGGCGGCGCTCGAGGACGGGTCGCCGGATGCGCGGGCGACGGAGCGGACCGGGGCGAGCCACTGCCAGTAGAGGAGCGGGAGCGCGAGGACCCAGAGGACCGCGCGGCGCCGATCCCAGAGCGCGCCGGCCGCCAGCGGGCCGCCGAAGACGGCCGCGAGGCGGACGAGGTTGCCGCCGAGCGGGGTGTCGAGCAGGACGCCGGCGAGCAGCACGAGCGCGTAGAGCCCCGCCCCGATGCGCAGCGCGCGCTCATCCCGCGGGAACGCCAGGACGAGCGCGACGGCGACGCCGAACGCCCACGCGAACGACGACGCCCGGAACGGCTGGATGCCGCCCTGCGGGAAGGCGGCGACGATGAGGAGCCCGGGGACGATCGCACCCGCGGCGATCGCGAGCGGCGCCGGCCGCCGGCCGGCGAGCCACCACGCGGTGCACGCGAGGACGAGGAACGCGGCGGTGACGGGGCTCGTGAGCGTCGTCAGCGCGCCGAGCGCGGCGCCGGCCGCCGGGTGTCCGCGCCGGCCCACGAGGAGCGCCCCGAGCGCCGGCGCAAGGCCGGCGGCGAACGCGAGCTGCCCGCCGACGAGCGTCGACACGACGCCGACGGCGAACCACAGGCTCGCCGCACGCGCGGCGCCGCGCGACCAGTGCGTCGCGGCCAGGCGCTCGAAGCACCAGGCCGCCACGACCACGGCCGCCGCGGCGACGGCCTGTGGCGAGAGGAGGGCCGCCAGCGGCGGCATCAGGACGCTGTAGCCGGGCAGGTGGTGGCCCGCGAACCAGCCCTGCTCCCAGACGCCGAGCCCGATGCGGTCCGCGACGTCGGCGCGGTACGCGTGGGCCGCGAGATCCGGCGTCGGCGGGTCGACGATCAGCCAGACCACGGCGAGGAGCGCCGTCAGGCCCCACGCCGGGAAACGGCGCAGCACCGCGGCGCCCGCGGGAGCCTCAGCCGCCGTCGCCGTCGTCATCCAGGAACGCCGCGATCTCGCCGATCAGCTCCGGACGCTCGATCCACGGCCAGTGCCCGGCGTCCGGCACGCGGCGCACCGTGGCCGGCCCGCCGAGGGCCGCGGCGTAGGCGTCGGCGAACGCCGGCGCGATGTACGGGTCGCGGTCGCCCCAGACGACGAGCGCCGGGCAGGTGATGCGCCCGAGGTCGGCACCGGCGGCGGCGAGCTTGTCCTCGGGGCTGGAGCGGTAGAGCCGCAGGATCGCGCGCTGGGTGCCGGGGTCGAAGTGGGCCATGATCTCGTCGACGAAGCGTGCGGGCATCGGCCCGCGGTCGGCGCGAGCCTCGCGCAGCGAGATCCGCAGCGTCGTGCGGTTCACGGCGCCCATGAACGTCTCGCCCACCACGGGCGTGCGCCAGATGCGCGCGGTGCGATGCCAGCGGTAGCCCGGGAGGAACGGCACGGCGTTCATGACGACGAGCCGCTCGACGCGCTCGGGGTTGCGCATCGCCCAGAGCAGCCCGACGGCGCCCCAGTCGTGGACGAGGAGCCGGACGCGGTCGACGCCGGCGTGCTCGAGGAAGCGCCCGATGAAGCGCTCGTAGCCCTCCATCGTGAAGTCGCCGTCGCCGCGCTTGCCCGTGCGCCCGAACCCGGGGAGGTCCGGCGCCAGGCCCCCGGTCCGCTCGAGGAACGGCACCCAGTCGTCGCTGCTGGTCGGGACGCCGTGGACGTACAGGACCGGCGCGTGACCGGTCGCCGACGGCGCCGTGCGCCAGAACAGCGGCTGGCCGTCGAGCTCGTCGGTGTGCTCGGAGATGATGGCCATGGACCGGCCGGGACTGTACCCCGGCCCGGCCCTCAGGCCGCCGTCCGGCTCAGCGCCTGGCGACCTTCCCGGTGCTCACGTACGTCTTGACGATGTCGTACGCCGGGCGGGCGGCGTCGGACGGGGAGACCAGCCCGGAGTCCCAGCTGACGGAGCCCTGAGGGGCCTTCCACTCGTAGAGGTAGGTGCGCGTGATCCGCGGGTTCTTCTTGACGAGCGTGCCGAGGATGTAGGCGGTGACCTTCGCCGCGTACTCCGCGCCCTGCGGGTACCGGCTCGCGGTGGGGCTGGTGGCCGCGACGACGCCGCCGGTCTCCGTCAGCCACACCTGGCCCTTGACGGCCTTGAGGAGCTTCTTCGTGGACGTGTCGCGCAGGCGGTTGACGTCGGAGTAGTTGTGCAGACCCCAGATCTTCGGGTCGGGCTGGCGCAGCTTCCTGATCTCCTTGCGCAGCGCGAGCGTCCACGGGACGAGGTTCGGGTTGTCCAGGAGCGAGCCGGGGAGGATGTTGCACCCGCGGCACTTGGCGCGGAGCACCTTGTAGTACTGCGCGACCCGCTTGGGCTTCTTGAAGGTCGGCTGGCCCGGGTAGTTCATCTCGTTCCAGGCCGCGAACTCGTTGAGGAACGGGTAGCGCGCGCGGAGCTGGTCGACGACCGCGCCGTACTGGGCGGGCGTCGGCAGGATCCGGGTGCGCCCCTTGACGCGTGACTGGCTGAAGATCACCAGCGGCTGGACGCCGGCGGCGTTCGCGCGCGCCATCCAGCTGTCGAGGTCGGCGACCTGCCAGTCGTACTGGAGCGCGTCCCAGGCGAGATTGATGCGCGCGTGCTTGACACCGAGGCCGACGAACAGCGGATCGCTGAAGGTGTCGGCGGTCTGGTCGGCGATGCCGACGACGGTCTTGCCCTTGCCCTTGCCCTTGCCTTGGTCTTGCTCTTGCCGGGGCCGGGAGCGGGCTTGCCGTTGCCGGCGATGGCGGTGGGCACGAGCAGGATGGCGCCGACGCAGATCAGGACCAGGAGGGGGAGAACGCGGGTCATGGTCCGCGAGGGTAGCGGGCCGACCCCCCGTCCATCGCCGGTTGGGCTTGTGCACCCAGATACGGTCCGGAACCTGTGCAGGCCGGCATCACCACCATTCCCCGTGCCGACTGGCGGCGGCCCACCGCCGCGCGGGTGGCCCGCCTGCGCGAACGGCTTCGCGCCATCTACGGCACGCCGCTCATGGAGCCGCACGCCGACCCGCTCGCCGAGCTCATCCTGACCGTGCTCTCGCAGTCCACCAACGACCGCAACCGCGACGTCGCCCACCTGCGGCTGCGGCGGGCCTTCCCGACCTGGGAGGCGGTGCGCGACGCCCCAGTCGCCGAGATCGAGGCCGCGATCCAGCCGGGCGGGCTGCACGTGCAGAAGTCGCGCAGGATCAAGGAGATCCTGCAGGCGCTGCCGGAGGATCTCGACCTCTCATGGATGCGCGAGGCCCCGGTGGACGAGTCGCGCGCGGCGCTCTGCGCGCTCCCGGGGGTCGGTCGCAAGACCGCCGCGTGCGTCCTGCTGTTCGCGTACGGGCTGCGCGACGTCCCGGTCGACACGCACGTGAGCCGGGTCGGCACGCGGCTCGGGCTCCTGCGTCCGGGCGCGCCGTTCGACGAGCTGCATGACGAGATGCTGCGGCTCACGCCGCCCGGCGCCGAGCTGGAGCTGCACGTGAACCTCCTGCGGCACGGGCGCCGCACCTGCCACGCCCGCACCCCGGCGTGTCGCGCGTGCGCGCTGCGGCGGATGTGCCCGGGGCGCGAGGCATGAGCGCGGTCGCGATCGCGACCTGCGCCGAGCTGCCCGGACCTGGACCCGGACGACCGCGCGCTGCCCCCGGCGCTCGCCGCGCTCGGGATCGACACGGCGATCCTGGTCTGGGACGACCCGCGGGCCGACTGGGCCGGCTTCGACCTCGTGGTCGTGCGCAACACGTGGGACTACCCGTCCCGCCGTGACGCGTTCCTCGCGTGGGCGGAGGGCGTTCCGCGGATCGTCAACCCGGTCGCGGTCCTGCGCTGGACGACCGACAAGCGCTACCTCGTCGAACTGGAGTCGGCCGGGCTGCCGGTCGTCCACACCGAGTTCGTCGACACGCCGGGGCGGCGCGTCGATCCCGGCGCCGACGGCGTCGTCGTCAAGCCGGCGATCGGCGTGGGCTCCGTCGGCGCCGGCCGCCACCGCGATGCGGGCGAGGCGCAGGCGCACGTCGACGAGCTGCTCGCCGGCGGGCACGCGGCGATGGTCCAGCCCTTCCTGCCCGGGATCGCCGAGCGCGGGGAGACCGCGCTGCATCTACCTCGCGGGCGTGTTCTCCCACGCGATCCACAAGGGGCCGATGCTCCCCGACAGCGGCGTCGTGCGCCCGTACGGGCTGTTCCAGCCGGAGAACACCGCGCCGCGTGAGCCGACGGCGGCCGAGCGGGCGGTCGGGGACCGGGTCATGGCGCTGGATCGCCGGCCGGTTCGGACCCCTGGCCTATGCGCGGATCGACGTCGTCCCCGGGCCGGGCGAGGCACCGGTCGTGCTCGAGTGCGAGCTCGCCGAGCCGTCGCTCTTCCTCGCGACGTCTCCGGGCGCCGCGGATCGCCTGGCGCGGGCCATCGCCGAAACGATGATCTGCTAGCCTGCCACTTAGATTTTTTACACACGCGGCAAGGAGTCCCCACGACATGGGCAAGATCATCGGCATCGACCTCGGCACCACGAACTCGTGCATGGCCGTCCTGGAGGGCGGTGAGCCGACGGTCATCGAGAACTCCGAGGGCGGGCGCACCACCCCGTCGGTCGTCGCCTTCACGGCATCCGGTGAGCGCCTCGTCGGCACCGTCGCCAAGCGCCAGGCCGTCACGAACCCGACGAACACGATCTTCTCGATCAAGCGCTTCATGGGCCGCAAGGAGGCCGAGGTCAAGGAGGAGGAGTCGATCGTCCCGTACAAGGTCGTCGCCGGCCCCAACGGCGACGCGCGGGTCGAGGCGGCCGGCAAGCAGTACAACCCGCCGGAGATCAGCGCGATGATCCTCGGCAAGCTCAAGGCGGACGCCGAGGCCTACCTCGGCGACAGCGTCGACGGCGCGGTCATCACGGTCCCGGCCTACTTCAACGACGACCAGCGCCAGGCCACGACCGACGCCGGCAAGGTCGCCGGTCTCGACGTCAAGCGCATCATCAACGAGCCGACCGCCGCGTCGCTCGCCTACGGCCTCGACAAGGACGAGCGACCAGACGATCCTCGTCTTCGACCTCGGCGGCGGCACGTTCGACGTGTCGGTGCTCGAGATCGGCGACGGCGTCTTCGAGGTCAAGGCGACCGCGGGTGACAACCACCTCGGCGGCGACAACTTCGACAAGGCGATCGTCGACTGGCTCGCGGGCGAGTTCAAGAAGGACCAGGCGATCGACCTCACGCAGGACCCGATGGCGCTCCAGCGGCTCTACGAGGCCGCCGAGAAGGCGAAGATCGAGCTGTCGACCGCGCAGGAGACGCAGATCAACCTGCCGTTCATCACGGCCGACCAGTCGGGGCCCAAGCACCTCGACACGCGCCTCACGCGCAGCAAGCTCAGCGAGCTGACGTCCGACCTGCTCGACCGCGTGGTCGCGCCGGTGCGCCAGGCGCTCGACGACGCCAAGGACAAGGGCGCGGCCGACATCGACCACGTCGTGCTCGTCGGCGGCATGACCCGCATGCCGGCCGTCCAGGAGAAGGTCAAGGAGCTCACCGGCAAGGAGCCCCACCGCGGCGTCAACCCGGACGAGGTCGTCGCCGTCGGCGCCGCGATCCAGGCCGGCGTGCTCGCCGGCGACGTCAAGGACGTGCTGCTGCTCGACGTCACCCCGCTGACGCTCGGCATCGAGACCAAGGGCGGCGTCATGACGCGGCTGATCGAGCGCAACACGACGATCCCGACGAAGAAGTCCGAGGTCTTCTCGACGGCCGAGGACAACCAGCCGTCGGTCGAGATCCACGTGCTCCAGGGCGAGCGCGAGATGGCCCAGAACAACAAGTCGCTGGGCAAGTTCCAGCTGACCGGCATCCCGCCGGCGCCGCGCGGCATCCCGCAGGTCGAGGTGACGTTCGACATCGACGCCAACGGCATCCTCGCCGTGAGCGCGAAGGACCTCGGCACCGGCAAGGAGCAGAAGATCGAGATCAAGGCGGGCTCCGGCCTGGCCGACGAGGAGATCAAGCGGATGGTCCAGGACGCCGAGGCGCACGCCGACGACGACAAGGCCGCCCGCGAGCTCGCCGAGGCGCGCAACAACGCCGAGAACGCCGCCTACCAGGCCGAGCGCCAGCTCAAGGACCTCGGCGACCAGGTGGACGAGGCCTCGAAGACCGAGATCGAGACGGCGATCGCCGCCGTCCGCGAGTCGCTCGAGAGCGACGACGCGAACGCGATCAACGCGAAGGCCGAGGCGCTCCAGGTCGGCCTTCCACAAGGTCTCCGAGCAGATGTACGAGAAGGCGCAGGCCGAGCAGGCCGCGGCGTCGGAGAACGGCGGGCCGTCCGCGGACGGCGGCGCCGAGGAAGAGGTCGTCGACGCCGAGGTCGTGGACGAGGCCAAGTGATGGACGGCGCCCCTGACACCGGGGTGGACGAGGCGACGGTCGAAGAGGCCGTCGCCGAGCCCGTCCTCGACGCGCAGGTCGTCGAGGACGCTGCGGCCGACGACGAGACCGTTGCGGACGCGCCGCGCCCAGGAGCCCGACTACAAGGACCGCTGGATGCGCACGGCGGCCGACCTCGAGAACGTGCGCCGGCGCGCGCGCCGCGACGTCGCGCTCGCCGAGGGCAAGGGCGTCGCGCGGCTCGCGCGCGAGCTGCTGCCCGCGCTCGACAACCTCGACCGCGCGCTCGCGGCCGCCGAGGCGCAGCCGGAGAACGCCGACCACCACCTGACCGACGGCATCCGCCTGGTCCAGTCCGAGCTGCAGGCCGCGCTGGAGCGCGTCGGCATCACGCAGGACGCGCCCGTCGGGCAGCCGTTCGATCCGCACGTGCACGAGGCCGTCGCCCAGCAGCCGGCCGAGGGCGTCGAGCCCGGCACGGTCATCGAGGTCTTCAGCCCCGGCTACCGCGTCGGCGACGAGGTGCTGCGGGCGGCCAAGGTCGTCGTGGCCGGGTAGCGGGTCCCGCGATGGCGCAGCCCGACCTCTACAAGACGCTCGGCGTCGACAGGAAGGCCTCGCCCGAGGAGATCAAGAAGGCCTACCGCCGGCTGGCCCGCGAGTACCACCCCGACCGCAATCCGGACGACGCGAAGGCGGAGGAGCGCTTCAAGGAGGTCTCCGCCGCGTACGACGTCCTCAGCGACGCGGACAAGCGCAAGCAGTACGACTCCGGCCGCCTGTTCGGCGGCGCCGGCGGGCCGGGCGGCTTCGGCGGCGGCGCGGGCGGCGGGCCGGGCTTCGACCCGTCGAGCTTCGGCGACATCCTCTCCAACCTGTTCGGCAACGCGGGCGGCGGCGCAGGTCGCGGTCGCGGTCGTCCGCGCCCCGACCGCGGACGGGACCTCGAGGCCGAGGTCAGCCTGTCGTTCGACCAGTCGCTCGCCGGCGTGCAGGTGCCGCTGACGCTGACGATGGCCGCGCCGTGCCCCACCTGCCACGGCACCGGCGCCAAGCCCGGAACGTCGCCGAAGGTCTGCCCGGTGTGCCAGGGCCGCGGCGTCGAGTCCGAGGGCCAGGGCCTCTTCTCGATCTCACAGCCGTGCTCGCGCTGCGGCGGGACGGGCGCCGTCATCGACGAGCCCTGCGCGACCTGCTCGGGCGCCGGCCAGACGCAGCAGGCACGGCGGCTGCGGGTGAACATCCCGGCCGGGGTCAGGGACGGCTCGCGCGTGCGGATCGCCGGCAAGGGCGAGCCCGGGCGCAACGGCGGCCCGCACGGCGACCTCTACGTGATCACGCGCGTGTCGCCGTCACGGCTGTTCCGCCGCAAGGGCGACAACGTCGAGGTCGAGGTGCCGCTGACGATCGCCGAGGCGCTGCGCGGCGCTGAGATCGAGGTCCCGACGCTCGGCGGCCGCAAGACGCTGCGGGTGGCGCCCGGGACCAAGCACGGGACGGTCCAGCGGCTGCGCGGCGAGGGCCCGCCGCGGCTCGGCGGCAAGCCCGCCGGCGACATCCACTATCGCTTCCTCATCGACATGCCGACCGAGCTGACGGCCGAGCAGTCCGAGCTGGTCGACAAGCTCTCCGAGACGATGAACGGCACCGACCCGCGTGCAGCGCTGTTCGCCGACGCGGCCTCCGCCGGGAGGTCGTGATGGCCACCCGGCGCCGCACGACGACGATCACGGTGGACACGCAGCGCGGCGTGTTCATGATCTCGGTCGCCGCGGAGCTGGCGGAGATGCACCCGCAGACACTGCGCATGTACGAGGCGCGCGGGCTGATCGAGCCCCAGCGCTCGCCGAAGGGCACCCGGCTCTACTCGCAGGAGGACGTCGAGCGCCTGCGCCGCATCCAGGAGATGACGACGGAGCTCGGGCTGAACCTCGCGGGCGTGGAGCGGGTGCTGGAGCTGGAGCGCCAGCTGGACAGCGCGCGCGAGCGGCTCGAGCAGCTCGAGGCGCGCAGCGCGCAGATGCGGGCGGAGATGGAGGCGGAGATGGAGGCCGTGCGGCGGTCGTTCCGCGCCGAGCTCGTGCCGATCCGGCACACGACGGCGATGGTTCGTCTCGCCGATGTCCGCCGCCTGCCGCGCGGCACCTGACTTGGACGCCGCGTTGACCGCGGAGGCGGAACGGCGTACGGTCGCTCGATGGCGACATTCCGTCCCGCGTTCGCGCTCGCGACCCTGCTGGGACTGCTCGCAACCGCCGCACCACCGGCGGCCGCCCAGGGTGTTCCGGGAATCCCGGACATCCCCGGGATTCCCGGGCAGGAGAAAGCGCGGTTCAAGGTCGTCGTGGAGGGCAAGACGTTTGCGGCCGTCTCGCTTCAGGGGACCGCCGGGGAGGACGTGGCGTGCGTGATCAAGGTCTCGCCGCTGACGATCGTCGAGGAGGTCGCGTACGGCCGCGGCAGGGGCGTGACGATGGAGTTCGTGCGTTTCAGGACCGCGGGCCGCAGCGTCGTGTCGCTGCAGCGCAGCGGCCGGACCGGCGATGCCTCGTTCGCCGTGCGCGGCACGATCGGCCGCGGTGTCACGCCCAAGCGCGACGGCGTCCTGACGCGGACCCCCGGGCCGGGCCGGGCGTCGACCTGTCCTGCGGCATCGGAGAACCCGTCCACCAGACCGGGCTGCAACGCGACGTTCCCGCTCTCGACGGACATGAAGTTCGTCTACGGGGCGCGCGCCGGCACGCTGAAACTGTCGCCGACGAGTCAGGAGACCCTCGGGGGCGGCGCGGAGTCGCCGGTCGCGGCATGTCCGGCGAGTGAGTTCTTCCCCTCACTCAGCGGATCCGTCCCGCAGCCCTGGCCGACGCCGGTGGTCCTTCCGGCGGAGCGGCTCAGTGCACGGACGATCTTCGGCAGGCGGCGGACGTTCAAGCTCACGTTCCGCGGCGCCGAGCCGCGGAAGGTCGTGCCGACGGGGCCGGTGCTCAAGGGCTCCCAGACCGTCGAGGCCTACCACGACGCGGTGGTGCGATTCACCCGGCTGCGGTAGCCGCCGCGGCGGCTACCGACCCGCAAACCGGCGCGCAGCGCGCGACTTGTGCCAGAAGGCCGTCGCATCAGCAGCAGCGCCACCCGATTCGCCCCATCGCCGCACCTCCGGGGCGACCCTTGTGCGATGTCGGCCACCAGTCCGCGTCAACGTCACGCTCCCGCAGCATCCGCCCCATCGCGTGCAGTCGGCGATGCCGAACACGGAGAACGCCACTCGATGCCGATGTTCCCGGAATCGCGTGAAGGCGGCGCGGGCATCGACGCGACGCTCGCGCGGGTCGCCGCAGGGCAGCGCGGGCTCGTCACCCGTGCCCAGGCGCTCGACGCGGGCATCGGGCGCGGCGCCATCGACGATCGGGTCCGCCGCGGCGCGCTCCACGTGGTGCACCGTGGCGTGTATCTCGTCGGCCACGCGGTGCCGCCGCGGCTCGCGCTCGAGCACGCGGCGATCCTCGCCGCCGGCCCACGCGTTCTGATCGCGCGTGCGTCCGCCGCGTGGATGTGGGGACTCGGCCCTCCCCGGCCCGCCGACGTTGCGGTGCTCGCCGTCGGCCGGCAGCCCCGGCCACGGCCCGGGATCGCGGTGCACCGGACTGCCCGGCTCCACGCGAGCGACGTGCGCCGGGTCGAGGGTGTGCCCGTGACGACGGCGGCCCGGACCATCGTCGACCTGGCGGCCGTGGTCGACGAGCCTGAACTCGAGCGGCTCGTGCACGAGGCGCAGGTCCTCCGGCTTGCCACGCCCGTGGCCGTGCGCGGAGCCCTCGACCGCGCAGGACGCGTCGCCGGCGCAGCCGCGCTGCGCCGGCTGCTCGCCGAGCCCGACCGCGGCGCGACCCGGCTGGAGGCCGAACGCGCGCTCCATCGAATCATCGCGAGCGCCGGCCTGCCGCGGCCGCACCGCAATGCCCGCGTCGGACCGTTCGAAGTGGACGCGATCTGGCGCGACGCCGGTCTCATCGTCGAGGTCGACGGCTTCGGCGCGCACGGAACCCGCCGGGCGTTCGAGCGCGACCGTCGCCGGGACGCGGAGCTCCAGGCGAGCGGCTACCGGGTCGTGCGCCTCACCTGGAGGCGCATGCAGCGCGAGCCAGTCGCGATCGCAGCGCAGCTTGCCACGCTGCTCGCGCGCGGGCCGGTGAACCCGGCCCCGTGAACCGCGCACCGGCCGAGCCAACCGCACGCGATTCCCGGCGCTCCGCGACGGTGTGACGTTGACCCGGTCCGGCATGGTCGACCGCACCACGTCCGCAGTTCGCGGGGAGGGACGCTCGTGCATGCGGTCGCCTGGACACAGAAATCTAAGTCCGCTACACTTAGATCTTGATGAATCCCGATCGCTTCACCGTGAAGACCCAGGAGGCCGTGCAGGCCGCCGTGTCGCTGGCCGCGCAGCACCGCAATCCGCAGGCGCTGCCGGTGCACCTGCTTGCTGCGCTGCTCGACCAGGAGGGCTCGGCCGCGGCCGGCGTGCTGCGGCGCGTCGGTGTGGATCCGCAGGCGATTCGCGCCGACGTCGCGCGTGAGATCGCGGGCCTGCCGACGCTCGGCGGCGGCGGCGAGGCGTCACAGGCCTCGAGTGAACTCGTCCAGGCGCTGCAGCAGGCCGAGGCCGTCATGCGCGACCTCGGACACCAGTACGTCAGCGTCCATCACGTCCTCCTGGCGCTCGCCGCACAGGACGGCGCCGCCGCGCGGATCCTGCGCGAGCACGGCGCGACGCCCGAGAGCCTGCGCACCGCCGTCGTCGAGGCGGTCGGGCCGCACGGCGTCAGCGACCAGAACGCCGAGGAGCGGTTCGAGGCGCTCCAGCGCTACGCGGTCGACCTCACGGAGCTCGCGGAGCAGGGCAAGCTGGACCCGGTCATCGGCCGCGACGAGGAGATCCGCCGCGTCATCCAGGTTCTCAGCCGCCGCACGAAGAACAACCCCGTCCTCATCGGCGAGCCCGGCGTCGGCAAGACCGCGATCGTCGAGGGCCTCGCCCAGCGGATCGTCTCCGGCGACGTCCCCGGCTCGCTGCGTGAGCGCCGGCTCATGTCGCTGGACATCGGCGCCATGATCGCCGGCGCGAAGTACCGCGGCGAGTTCGAGGACCGGCTCAAGGCCGTCCTCAAGGAGATCGCCGAGGCCCAGGGCGAGGTCATCCTCTTCATCGACGAGCTGCACACGATCGTCGGCGCCGGCGCCGCGGAGGGCGCGGTCGACGCCGCGAACCTGCTCAAGCCGATGCTCGCCCGCGGGGAGCTGCGCGCGGTCGGCGCGACGACGCTCGACGAGTACCGCAAGCACATCGAGAAGGACCCGGCCCTCGAACGCCGCTTCCAGCCGGTGATGGTCGGCGAGCCGAGCGTCGAGGACACGATCGCGATCCTCCGCGGGCTGCGCCGCCGCTACGAGGAGCACCACAACGTCACGATCCAGGACTCCGCGCTGATCGCCGCCGCGACGCTCTCGGACCGCTACATCGCCGACCGCTTCCTCCCGGACAAGGCGATCGACCTGATCGACGAGTCCGCCTCGCGCGTGAAGATCGAGATGGACTCCGTCCCCGAGGAGATCGACGAGGTCGAGCGGCGCATCCTCCAGCTCGAGATCGAGCAGACCTCGCTGGAGCGTGAGAAGGACGACAGGGCGACCGCCGAGCGCCTGGAGGCGCTGGAGCGCGAGCTCGCGGACCTGCAGGAGCGCGCCGCCGGCATGAAGGCCGAGTGGCAGGCGGAGAAGCAGAAGATCGCCGGCGTCGGCGACCTGCGCGAGCGACTGGCCGTCGCCGAGCGCGAGCTCGAGATCGCCGCGCGCGAGGGCAACCTCGAACGCGCGGCCGAGCTGCGCCACGGCGCGATCCCCGGGCTCGAGCAGCAGCTCGCCGATGCCCAGGAGGCCGAGGGCGAGGTCGCCGGCGCGGGCGGGGACGCGCTCTCCGAGAACCGCTTCTTCAAGGAGCAGGTCGACGCCGAGGACATCGCCGAGATCGTCTCCCGCTGGACCGGCATCCCGGTGAGTCGCATCGAGGAGGGCGAGTCGGCGAAGCTCGTCCACCTGGAGGACCGCCTGCACGAGCGCGTGATCGGCCAGCACGAGGCGGTCAGCGCGGTCGCCAACGCGATCCGCCGCTCGCGCGCCGGGCTCCAGGATCCCGACCGTCCGATCGGCTCGTTCCTGTTCGCCGGCCCGACCGGCGTCGGCAAGACCGAGCTCGCCCGCGCGCTCGCGGAGTTCATGTTCGACAGCCAGGACGCGATGGTCCGCATCGACATGAGCGAGTACGGCGAGAAGCACACCGTCTCGCGCCTCGTCGGCGCGCCTCCCGGCTACGTCGGCTACGAGGAGGGCGGCCAGCTCACGGAGGCCGTGCGCCGCCGGCCCTACTCGGTCGTCCTGCTCGACGAGCTCGAGAAGGCGCACCCCGACGTCTTCAACACGCTGCTCCAGGTGCTCGACGACGGCCGCCTCACCGACGGTCACGGCCGCACCGTCGACTTCAAGAACGCCGTCCTGATCATGACCTCGAACGTCGGCTCGCAGACCGGGGACTACGACGAGGCGATCCGCCAGTCGTTCAAGCCCGAGTTCATCAACCGCCTCGACGACATCGTCGTCTTCGACCGGCTCGACCGCGACCAGATCGGCGCGATCGTCGACCTCCAGGTCGCGCGGCTCGTCACCCGGGTGGCCGAGCGCGGCATCGCCGTCGAGCTGACGGACGACGCGCGCACGCTGATCGGCAACCTCGGCTACGACCCCGTGTACGGCGCCCGTCCGCTGAAGCGCATCATCCAGAAGCGGCTCGTGGACCCGCTGGCGCTGCGGATCCTCGACGGCACGTTCGCGGAGGGGCAGACGGTGGTCGTCGAGGCGACGCCCGACGGCGACCTCGCGCTGCGCGCGGCCGACGACCGCCAGCCCGTCGCGGTCAGCTGACGGTCAGCGTCACCCGGTCGAACACGAACCGGCTGACGCCCGTGGCGCGGCGATAGGTCCGGTTCGTGTCGAACTGCAGCGTCCAGCGCCCGCGCCGCGGGTCGAACGGGAAGAGCCTGCGCAGCGGCGTCTGCGCGATCGTGCCGCACGGCGTCGTGCCCTTCCCGAGCGAGATCGTCCGGCGCAGCTTCCCGCGCGGATCGACGTCGTGGACGTAGACCGTCGGCATCGGCGCCCCGGGGGGCGTCGCGACGCCGAAGCCGTAGGCGGCGAACCGCACCTTCGAGCTTGGACGCACTGCCCCGTGTCGGCCGGAAGTCGGCGACGGTGCGCGCCGAGCGGATGGTCGCCGTCGCGCGCACGGCGCCCTCGACGAGCGTGATCTCGTAGGCCTTCTCCCACTTCGACGGGCCGCTCTCCGGCGGCGCCGGGACGGGGAAGGTCGTGTTCACGTTGCCCGCGGCGTCCGCGGCGGTGATGCCGACGATCCCGCCGCCGGCCTGGATCTGCACCTCGCCGTCGGGGGTGAAACCGGAGCCGGTGATCCGGACCTCGCTGCTGCCGTCGCCGGGGTAGCACGCCCGGTCCACGGCGGCGGTGGCCGCCGGCGCGGCCGCCGGCGCGACCAGCGCGCAGGTGAGCACGCAGCCGAGGGGGACCGTCCGTCTGGTGCGCAACCGCATCGACGCCGACGATGACGCATCGCCCGCGTCCGCGCACCCGGCACGCGCGCCGGATTTCGGATACAACCCGCCGCAAGCGATCACAGGGAGCCGAGATGCCCACGTACATCATGCTCAGCAAGCTGACGCCCGAGGGCGTCGCGACCATCAAGAACAACCCGCAGCGCATCCGCGAGGTCAACAAGGAGCTCGAGCAGCTCGGGGCCAGCGTGAAGGCGCAGTGGTCGACGCTCGGGCGGTTCGACTTCATCAACGTCGTCGAGGCGCCGGACGACGTCACGATGGCGCGCGTGTCGCTGGAGCTCGGCTCCCGCGGGACAGCGCAGTACGAGACGCTCGCCGCCATCCCGGTGGACGACTTCATCGCCTCGCTCTGACGTGAAGGTCCTCGTCGTCGGCTCCGGCGGCCGCGAGCACGCGATCGTGCGCGCGCTGCGCCGGTCGGCGCGCGAGCCGGAGATCCTCTGCGCCCCGGGAACCCGGGCATCGGCGCGGACGCGCGGCTCTGCCCGGTCGCGGTCGACGACGTCGCGGGGCTCGTCGCGCTCGCGCGTGCGGAGGAGGTCCGGCTCGTCGTCGTCGGCCCGGAGGCGCCGCTCGTCGGCGGCCTGGTCGACGCGCTGCAGGACGAGGGCATCCCGGCGTTCGGCCCCGTCGCCGCGGCGGCCCGGCTCGAGGGCTCCAAGGCGTTCGCCAAGGAGATCATGGCGGCGGCGGGCGTGCCCACGGCGTCCTGGGTCACCGTGGACGACGTCGCGGCCGGGATGGCCGCGATCACCCGCCACCCCGTCGTCCTGAAGTTCGACGGCCTGGCCGCCGGCAAGGGCGTCGTGATCGCCCAGGACGAGGACGAGGCGCACTCGGCGCTGGACGCGTTCCTGCAGGAGCGGCGCTTCGGCCCCGGCCGCGTCGTCGTGGAGGAGCATCTCGACGGCGAGGAGCTGTCGCTGCTGGCGCTCTGCGACGGCGTGCGCGCGGTGCCGATGGCGCCCGCGCAGGACTACAAGCGCATCTTCGACGGTGACCTGGGACCGAACACGGGCGGCATGGGGTCCTACTCGCCGGTGCCCGGCGTCTCGCAGGAGCGGGTCGCCGAGCTCTCCGCCGTCGTCCACCAGCCGGTCGTCGACGAGCTCGCCCGGCGCGGCACGCCCTTCCACGGCGTGCTCTACGCGGGGATCATGCTCACGGGCGACGGGCCGAAGGTGCTCGAGTACAACGCGCGGTTCGGCGACCCGGAGACCCAGGCCGTCCTGCCGCGCCTGCGCAGCGACCTGCTGGAGCTGACGGCGGCGGCCGCGATGCCCGGCGGCCTGAGCGACCACACGCTGGAGTGGGACCCGCGCACCGCCGTCACCCTCGTCCTCGCTTCCGCGGGATACCCGGACGCGCCGCGCACCGGCGACGAGATCACCGGGCTCGACGCGGTCGCCGGCGACATCGAGGTCACGCACGCGGGGACGGTGCTGGTGGACGGGCGGCTCGTCACCGCCGGCGGCCGCGTGCTGAACGTGACCGCGCTCGGCGAGACGCCGGCCGCCGCGCGGGCCGCCGCCTATGCTGCCGCGGACAGCGTGGCGTTCGCGGGACGCCAGTTGCGGAGCGATATCGCCCTCAGAGCCGAGGAACGGACCACATGACCGACGAGCCCGGGCAGGACCTCACCCAGACGGACCCCGAGACGGCGTTCGCCGACCTCGAGGTGGACGCTCCCCGCGTCGGGATCATCATGGGGTCGAAATCCGACATGCCCGAGATGGAGAAGGCCGGCGTCGTGCTCGACGAGGCCGGGATCTCCTTCGAGATCCGGGTCATGTCCGCGCACCGTGACCCCGACACCGTCGCCGACTACTGCCGCAACGCGCGCATGCGCGGGCTGCGCGTGATCATCGCCGGCGCGGGGCTCTCCGCCGCGCTGCCCGGCGTGGCCGCCGCGCACACCGACCTGCCCGTGATCGGCGTCCCGCTGTCGAGCAGGCTCAGCGCCGCCGGCGGGCTCGACGCGATCCTGTCCGTGGTGCAGATGCCGCCGGGCGTCCCCGTGGCGTGCGTCGGGCTGGACAACGCGAAGAACGCCGGGCACCTGGTCGCGCGGCTGCTGAAGGCCTGAGCCCTCAGAGCCCGGCGGGAGCCGGTCCGGCGAGCGGGTAGCTGAGGGTCATCAGCGTCTCGGCGCCGATCGCCTCGAAGCGCGCGACCTCGTCGGGGGTCAGGTGCTCGCGCCAGCGACCGGCGCGCGCGGGGTCGGGTGGGCGCAGGGTGTGGGCGGCGTGCACCATCCGGTCCTCCCGTCGCGTCAGACCGGCGGCGTCCTGCCGCTCCTCCGGGCCCTCGGAGAGCCGTTCGGCGGCGCGCTCGTGGGCACGGAGCATCACGGGGTCGTACACCAGGCCGAGCCACGCGCAGAGGTCTGCGAGCACCGCGGCGGGATCGGCGACGAGCTCTTCGTAGCGCACCTCGCGGTAGTGGGGCAGCGTGTCGCGGACGCTGCGCGCGCACGCGATCTGGTCGCGCCAGACCGTCGCGATCGTCTCGACGCTGCCGTCGCCGGGCGCGAAGGGCAGTGCACGCAGTGAGACGGCCACGTCGCGGCCGTCGCGGTGGATGTGGATGAAGTGCGCCTCCGGCAGCAGCTCGGCGAGCCGCGGCATGTGCTCGATGTGCAGGGGCGTCTTGTCGCCCCAGCGCGGCTTGCCGTGGCGGCGGGCGTAGGAGCGGAAGAGGGCGCGCAGCCCGCCGCCGGTCGACCACGGCTCCACTGACGCGAAGATCGCGTCGAGCTCCGCGTCGCCGATCTCCAGGTCCGGCCAGGGCTCGAGCGCGCGCAGGCGGGTCGCCAGCTCGCCTGGGCCCGCGGGCTCGTCCGCGACCGCCAGTGCGACGCCGGTCTCCGCCGGGATCGCCAGCTGCGGATGGGCATCCAGGAGCAGGCGCAGCAGGGTGGTGCCCGAACGCGGGACCCCGACGATGAACGGCGCGGGCGGGTCTGGCGGGGAGGCCATGGGCGCGGACCGTAGCCGCCCGCCGCGGGGCGGCGTCGTATGGTCCGGGGCGTGCCGCCCGTCATCTGGTTCACCGGCCTTCCCGGGGCCGGGAAGACGACGATCGGGACCGGTGTCGTCGCCGGGCTCGAGGCCGCCGGGGTGCCGGCGGCCCTCATCGACGGCGACGCGCTGCGCGCCGAGGGGTCGACGGACCTCGGGTTCGACCGTGACGCGCGTCTCGAGCAGGCGCGGCGGGCCGCCGCGATCGCCGTCGACGTCCGCGCGAGCGGACGCGTCGCGGTGGTCACGACCATCTCGCCCTACCGCGAGGGGCGCGCCGCCGCCCGCGCGCTCGTCGGGCGGCGCTTCGTCGAGGTCCATGTCGACGCACCCCTCGACGTCTGCGAGGCGCGCGACCCCAAGGGGCTCTACCGGCGCGCGCGGCGCGGCGAGCTGACCGGCCTCACCGGCGTTGACGATCCGTACGAGCCGCCGCAGGCGCCGGAGCTGCGCGTCGCGACCGTGGACGAGGATCCCGCACGCTGCGTCGAGCGGGTCCTCGCCGTCGCGCTGGCCGCGCTCGGCGACGCGGATAGGCTCACGGCGTGATCGACCGTTACACCCGCCCGGCGATGGGCGCCCTCTGGACCGACCACGCGCGCATGGAGGCCTGGCGCGCGGTCGAGGTCGCCGCCTGCGAGGAGATGGACGGGCCCGCGCCCGATGACCTGGAGGCGATCCGCGCCGCCACCTTCACCGTGCACGACGTGCAGGAGCGCGAGGCCGTCACCGACCACGACGTCGCGGCCTTCGTCGACGTCCTCAGCGCGAGCGCCGGCCCGTCCGGCCGCTGGATCCACTACGGGCTGACGTCGAGCGACGTCCTCGACACCGCCCTCGCCGTGCAGCTGCGGCTCGCCGGCGAGATCGTGCTCGCCGGCGCCCAGGGCCTCGTCGACGCGCTGGTCGCGCAGGCGCGGGCGCACGTGGACACGCTGTGCGTCGGCCGCACCCACGGCGTGCATGCCGAGCCGACGACGTTCGGGATCAAACTCGCCGGCTTCGCGATGGAGGCGGCGCGCAACCGCGACCGGCTGCGGCGCGCGTTCGACGAGGTCGCCTTCGGTGCCATCAGCGGCGCCGTCGGGACGTACTCGGCGACGGACCCGGACTTCGAGCGCCGGGTCCTGCGACGCCTCGACCTGCAGGCCGAGCCCGTCTCGACCCAGGTCGTCCCGCGCGATCGCCACGCTCAGCTGCTGCAGGCCGTCGCGCTCGCGGGCGCGGGGCTCGAGCGCCTGGCGACGGAGATCCGCCACCTGCAGCGCACCGAGGTCCTCGAGGCGCGCGAGCCGTTCCGCTCCGGTCAGCAGAAGGGGTCGAGCGCGATGCCGCACAAGCGCAACCCGATCACGACCGAGCGGATCACCGGGCTCGCCCGCGTCCTGCGCGGCAACGCCCAGGCCGCGCACCGAGAACGTCGCCCTCTGGCACGAGCGCGACATCAGCCACTCCGGCGCCGAGCGCGTGATCATCCCCGACTCGCTGATCCTCATCGACTACCTCCAGCACCTGGCGATCCGCGTTGTCAGCGGCCTCGTCGTCGACTCCGGGCGCATGCGCACCAACATCGACCTCACGCACGGCGCGCTGTTCAGCCAGCGGGTTCTGCTGGCGCTCGTCGCCCAGGGACACACGCGCGACGAGGCCTACCGGATCGCGCAGGAGTCGGCGCAGGAGGCGTGGGACTCCGGGACACCGCTGCGCGATCTGCTCACCGCGCGTGACCTCGGCCTGGACCTCGACGCGGTCTTCGACATGGCGTACTACACGCGTCACGCGCAGGAGATCGTCGGGCGGCTCGACTCGGTCATCACCGCCTGACACACGGTTTTCCGTTCTCTTTGCCCGGGCGGGCATAGCGTCCCCGCCATGCGACGCATCTTCACCTGGCTGGTGCTCGGCGGTGTCGGGCTGTTCCTCGCCATCCAGCTCGTGCCCTACGGGCGCGACCACACGAACCCGCCGGTCACCCAGGCCGCCGTGTTCAAGAGCCCCAAGGCCCAGCAGCTCGTCGCCGACTCGTGCAACGACTGCCACAGCAACCTCACCAAGTGGCCCTGGTACACGAACGTCGCGCCCGCGTCATGGCTCGTCATGAACGACGTCGACGGGGGCCGGAAGATCATGAACCTCTCCGAATGGGACAAGCCGCAGCCGGAGCTGGACGAGGTCGCCGAGATGATCGACTCGGGCGAGATGCCGCCGCTGAAGTACAAGGTCATGCCCAACCACTCCGCGCGCGCGGCTCTCCGCCGCCGACAAGAAGGAGCTGATCGCCGGGTTCCGGCAGGTCTACGCCGACCAGCCGCCGTCGATCAGGCAGGGCGGCGGCGGCTGAGCCGTACCATCGGCGGATGAGCGCCGCGCCGCGATCGCGACCGTCACTCCGCCGCGGTCGCGCTCCGCGTCGGCCTTGCGGCGCTCGCGCTGCTGGTCGTGATCCAGCTCGTCCCCTACGGCCGCGACCACGACAACCCGCCGGTCACCCGGGCGGCCGCGCTCGACCCGGGGACGCGGACGATCGTCGCCGAGGCGTGCGCCGACTGCCACGGCAACCTCACGCGCTGGCCCTGGTACACGAACGTCGCGCCTGCGTCGTGGTTCGCGCAGTCCGACGTCGACGGCGGGCGCGAGACCCTGAACTTCTCGGAGTGGGACAAGCCGCAGCCGGCCGTCGACGAACTCGCCGAGGTCATCGCCAGCGGGCAGATGCCGCCGCGCAAGTACCGCATCCTCCCCAATCACGCAAAGGCGCGGCTGTCGGACGCCGAGAAGGCGCGGCTGATCGCGGGGCTGCGGCGCCTGTACGCGACCGATCCGCCCGCGGCGATCAAGGAGATCGGGACGCAGCGCCGGCAGTGAGGCACGGCCCCTGGCAGGGCCCCCCGGCAGGACGGGCCGGCGAAGCCGGACCGATGGCTCTCCGTCCCGCGAGTGGCCGGACCGGTTGCTAGCTTTCAGCCCGTGCCACGCCTCGCCGACCTCCCCCTCCTCACCAGCGGGAAGGTCCGCGAGATGTACGACCTCGGCGACCGGCTGCTGATGGTCGCCAGCGACCGCATCTCGACCTACGACGCGGTCCATCCGACGCCGATCCCGGACAAGGGCCGGGTGCTGACCGGCCTCTCGGTCTTCTGGTTCGACCGGCTCGGGGAGATCGTCCCCAACCACCTGCTCTCGTTCACGGACGGGGTGCCGGACGAGGTCCGCGGGCGGGCGCTCGCGGTGCGCCGCCTGGAGATGCTGCCCGTCGAGTGCGTCGTGCGCGGCTACATCACCGGGTCGGGCTGGAAGGACTACCGGGCGACGGGCTCGGTCTCCGGCATCGCGCTGCCCGCAGGGCTGCAGGAGTCCGAGCAGCTGCCCGAGCCGATCTTCACCCCGAGCACGAAGGCGGAGGTCGGGCATGACGAGGCGATCGACTTCGACCAGGCCGCCGCGCTCGTCGGCGACCGTGCGCTGATGGAGCGCGTGCGCGACGTGTCGATCGCCCTCTACACGGCCGCCTCCGAGCACGCGCGCGAGAACGGCGTGATCCTCGCCGACACGAAGTTCGAGCTGGGCCTCGACGGCGACGAGCTGGTCCTCGGCGACGAGGTGCTGACCCCGGACTCCTCGCGCTACTGGCCCGTCGAGGACTACGCGGTCGGCCGCGGCCAGCCGAGCTTCGACAAGCAGTACGTCCGCGACTGGGCATCCCAGAGCGGGTGGGACAAGGCGCCGCCGGCGCCGGCGATCCCGGACGACGTCGTCGCGGGCACCCGCGCGCGCTACGTCGAGGCCTACGAGCGGATCACGGGCGAGCCCTTCCAGTCGTGGATCGACCGGGCGGGCGCCTGATGCGCGCGCGCGTCCTCATCCGCCCGAAGGCGGGCATCCTCGACCCCCAGGGCGTGGCGGTCGAGCAGGCGCTCCCGGCACTCGGCTTCGCCGGCGTGAAGAACGTCCACGTCGGGCGCATCGTCGAGCTCGACGTCGAGGATCCCGCGCAGCTCGACGAGATGTGCCGCCGGCTGCTCGCCAACCCGCTCGTCGAGGACTACGAGGTGCAGCTCCTCGACGGCGACGCTCACGCCGCTCCGTGAAGTTCGGCGTCCTCCAGTTCCCGGGCTCCTGCGACGAGGTCGACGCGCAGCTCGCGGCGGGGCGCGTCGGCGAGGCGGTGCTGCTCTGGCATCGCGACCGTGACCTGCAGGGCTGCGACGCGATCGTCGTGCCCGGCGGCTTCTCCTACGGCGACTACCTGCGCGCCGGCGCCATCGCCCGCTTCTCGCCCGCGATGGAGTCCGTGATCGAGTTCGCCCAGGATGGCGGGCTCGTCCTGGGGATCTGCAACGGCTTCCAGGTGCTCTGCGAGGCGGGGCTGCTGCCCGGCGCGCTGCTGCCGAACGCCAATCGCCGCTTCACCTTCCGCCAGGTCGACCTCGACGTCGTCAACGCGCAGACCGCCTTCACGCGCGCGTGCGAGCCGGGCGAGCGGCTGAGCATCCCCGCCAAGCACTCGTGGGGCCGCTACTACGCCCCGGACGACCAGCTCGACGCGCTCGAGGCGGCCGGCCAGGTCGTGCTGCGGTACGTGCCGGAGCAGAACTTCAACGGCTCGCTGCGCGACATCGCCGGCGTGACGAACGAGCGCGGCAACGTCTTCGGGCTGATGCCCCACCCCGAGCACGCGGTGGACGCACTCACCGGGTCGACGGACGGCCTGCGGATCTTCGAGTCGATCGCGCTGAGCGCCCGGGGCGCCCATGCCTGACGCGGCCGCGCTGCCGACCGTCGAGGAGGCCGTCGCCCTCGGGCTGACGCGCGAGGAGTACGCGCTGGTCGCCGAGAAGCTCGGGCGGCCGCCCAACCAGGTCGAGCTCGCGATGTTCTCGCTGCTGTGGAGCGAGCACTGCGCGTACAAGCACTCCAAGAAGCTGCTGCGCACCCTGCCGACCGAGGGCGAGCACGTGCTCGTCGGGCCGGGGGAGAACGCGGGCGTCGTCGACGCCGGCGACGGGCTGGCGTGCGCGTTCAAGGTCGAGTCGCACAACCACCCGAGCGCGGTCGAGCCGTTCCAGGGCGCGGCGACTGGCGTCGGCGGGATCCTGCGCGACATCTTCGCGCTCGGCGCGCGCCCCGTGGCGGTGCTCGACTCGCTGCGCTTCGGCGACCCGGCGACGAGCGAGCGCTCGCGCTACCTGCTCGACGGCGCGGTCCGCGGGATCGCGCATTACGGCAACTCGATCGGCGTCCCGACGATCGGCGGCGAGGTGTATTTCGAGGGGCCGTACGAGCAGAACTGCCTCGTGAACGCGATGGCGCTCGGACTCGCCGACCGCGAGAAGCTCGTGCTGAGCGCGGCCGCCGGCGTCGGCAACCTCATCGTCCTCTACGGCGCCTCCACCGGGCGCGACGGCATCGGCGGCGCGTCCGTGCTGGCGAGCGCCGAGCTGGGGGAGGCCGACGAGGACAAGCGCCCGACGGTCCAGGTCGGCGATCCGTTCGAGGAGAGCAAGCTCGTGGAGTGCTCGCTGCAGCTGCTCGAGCAGGGGCTGATCGTCGCGCTCCAGGACCTCGGCGCGGCCGGCATCACGTCGAGCGCCAGCGAGATGGCCTCCAAGGGCGGCGTCGGGATCGACCTGCACGTCGACCGCGTGCCGCTGCGCGAGGGCGACATGGAGCCGTTCGAGATCATGGTGAGCGAGTCGCAGGAGCGGATGCTCTGCGTCGTCGAGCCGGGGCGCGTCGACGCGGTGATCGCGCTCACCGACACGTGGGAGGTTCACGGGACCGTCGTCGGCGAGGTCACCGACACCGGGCACATGCGGATCTACGACGGCGGCGAGCTCGTCGGGGACATGCCGGTCGCCGCGCTCGTCGACGACTGCCCGATCTACGACCTGGACCCCGCTCCGCCCGCCGAGCCCCTCTACCCGGCGCCGCCCGCGACACTCGCGCCCGGCGTCTCCACGCGCGTCGCGCTGCTCGAGCTGCTCGCGTCGCCCAACATCGCCTCGCGGCGGCCGCTGTTCGAGCAGTACGACGCGATCGTCCAGTCGCGCACGGTCCGCCGCCCCGAGGAGTGCGACGCCGCGGTGCTCGCGCTGCCCGGCGGCGCAGCGCTCGCGGCGAGCATCGACGGCAACGGCCGCCGCGTCGCCGCCGACCCGTACTGGGGGACGGTCTCCGTCGTCCTGGAGTGCGCGTCGAACCTCGCCTGCGCGGGCGCGAAGGCGCTCGGCACGACGAACAACCTGAACTTCGGCAACCCCGAGAAGCCGCACATCGCCTGGCAGCTCACCGAGGCGGTGCGCGGCATCGGGGATGCCTGCCGCGCGCTCGAGGCGCCGATCATCGGCGGCAACGTGTCGCTCTACAACGAGGGCGCGTCCGGCCCGATCTACCCGACGCCCGTCATCGGCATGGTCGGCCGGATGCCCGACGTCGAGCGCGCCGGCCGGCTCGCGTTCGCGCAGGAGGGCGACGCGGTCGCGATCGCCGGGCACCTCGCGCCGTCGCTCGCCGCGAGCGAGCTCGCCAAGCTGCGCGGCGAGGCGCTGCCGGACGGGCTGCCGCCGGTCGACGTCGACAAGGTGATCGCCGCGCAGGACGCGATTCGCGAGGCCGTCCGCGAGGGGCTGCTCTCGAGCGCGCACGACATCGCCGAGGGCGGCTTCCTCGTCGCCGTCGCCGAGTGCTGCCTCGGCGGCGGGATCGGCGCGACGCTCGACCTCGGGCCGTCCGAGGATCCGTGGACGCACCTGTTCGGCGAGGGCCCCGGCGGCTTCGTCGTCGTCCGGTCATCCGACGGCGATCGCCCAGCTCGCCGAGCGCATCCCGCTCGACGTGGTCGGCGCCGTCGGCGGCGACGCCCTGCACGTCACGGTCGCCGACGAGGACTTCGGCGTCCCGCTGGCCGAGCTGCGTGAGGCCCACGACGGCCTGCGCCGGTTCTTTCCGTAGGACCGGGCGCGGGGGGCGCGCGTGCGGGCGTCTGTTGCGCTCCGGCGCGAGTCCCCGTTGCGGGTTTCGATCAGTCACTGGTCATTTCTCGCAACGAGCGTCGGGGGCCACGCACTCGTTGCGGGTTCTGACCGGTCACTGATCGTTTCTCGCAACGAGCGCGGCCGCGACCCGGGCGGCGACCGCGTCGGGGCGTCGCCTGACCTCGGCGTGGCTCATGCGCAGCACGCAGAATCCGGCGCGCCGCAGCGCGTGGTCGCGGCGCGCGTCGTCCCGGCGCGCCGTGGCCGTCCCGTGCACCTCGTCGCCGTCGGTCTCGACGATCAGCGCGGCATCCCGCCAGAGGAAGTCGACGAGGAAGCGCTCGCGGATCCAGGCGTTGACCTCGGGCTCGGGCAGACCGAAGCGCTGCGCGACGTCGAGCATCGCCAGCTCCAGGTCGGACCGCGTCTGCGACCAGCGCGGGTCGTGGACCATGAGCAGTTCGCGCAGCAGGCGCGCTCCACGCCGCCGGCCCGCGACCTCCAGCGACGCGTCGATCTGCCGCATGTCGAGCACCCGCAGCTGCTCGGCCCGCACGAACGCGCGTCGCAGCACCTGCGGCCCGGCGATGTCGCCGAGATCGACGAGCGTCCGCGCCACGCTCGTCACGCGGACGCGGTCGACGACGACCACCTCGCTCGCGGCGAGCGGGCGGCCCCGGTGCACGCGAATGCCCGGCCGCGAACGGCTGCCGTTCCTCACTGGGACGGTCACGTGGACGAGCCCGGACCGGGCCGGCAGCAGGTCGAGCGCCGCGGCGGCGGCCGTGTGACCGGCCGCGGCGCCCTCGCCGCAGGCCAGCACGGCCGCGAGTCGCCGTCCGGTCGGGCCCAGCGGCGCGCTCCCCACCGCGTACACGCCCCGGTGTCGCCGGACGAGGCGTCCCTGCCGCACGCGGTGGGCGACGCTCCCCGGTGACAGCCCGAGCGCCGTGAGCTGCGCGGTCGTCAGGAGCCCGTGCTGACCGGCTGCGCTGCGCGCGATCGCCTGTTCCCGCACGTCGTGCGCACTCGTTGCGGGTTCCGACCAGTCACTGGTCATTTCCCGCAACGAGCGCGCTCGCCCGTCCACTGGTTGCGGGTTTCGATCAGTCACTGGTCATTTCTCGCATCGGGCCGTCGCCGGCCGCTCGCCCGGCGGCGCACGCGCACCGCCACCACGCTGACGCACCGCGCGTGACACGTGACCCCCGGACTGCGACGCCGCCGCGCACGCCGTGTCCGCTGCTACGCTCGACCGCGTCCCCTGCAGTCCGCCCTCGGGGACCCGGCGATGACGGCACACGAGCCCTTCGACGACCGTGACGGCCCGCGCGACGAGTGCGGGGTCTTCGGGGTATACGCGCCCGGCCAGGACGTCGCCAGGCTCACGTACTTCGCCCTCTACGCGCTCCAGCATCGCGGCCAGGAGTCGGCCGGGATCGCGGCTGCCGACCGCGACGGGTACGTCATCACCCAGCGCGCGCTCGGCCTCGTCAGCCAGGTGTTCAAGGAACACGACCTGCGCGCCCTCGGCGGCGAGCTTGCGATCGGTCACGTGCGCTACTCCACGACCGGCTCCAACGAGTGGGAGAACTCGCAGCCCGTCCACCGGTCCGCCGGCTCGGGCGGCAACCGCCGCGAGCTGGCACTCGCCCACAACGGCAACCTCATCAACGCGGTCGAGCTGCACGCCGAGCTGCGCGAGCAGGGCGTCGGCTTCTCCTCCACGAGCGACAGCGAGATCATCGCGGCGCTCCTCGCCACGCACCCGGGGCCGACGATGGAGGACGCGATCGCCGACGTGCTCCCGCGCCTGCAGGGCGCGTTCAGCACGGTCGTGATGACGAAGGACAGCGTCTACGCGTTCCGCGACCCGGCCGGCGTGCGCCCGCTCGTGATCGGCCGCCTCGGTGAGCGGTACTGCGTCTCCAGCGAGTCGTGCGCCCTCGACATCATCGGCGCGGAGTACGTCCGCGACGTGCGGCCCGGCGAGATGGTCGCGATCGGTGACGACGGGCTGACCTCGCGCATGGTCGTCGAGGGCGAACGCGAGGCGTTCTGCGTCTTCGAGCACATCTACTTCGCACGACCGGACTCGAAGATGGGCGGCACGGTCCTGCAGGCCGCGCGCGGCCGCATGGGCGAGATCCTCGCGCGCGAGAGCCCCGCGCCCGGCGCCGACCTCGTCATCGCGGTCCCGGACTCAGGCAACCCCGCGGCGCGCGGGTTCGCACGCGCCAGCGGCCTGCCGCAGGATGACGGTTTCGTCAAGAACCGCTACGTCGGACGCACCTTCATCCAGCCCGGCCAGGAGCTGCGCAAGCACGGCCTGCGGATGAAGTTCAACCCGCTGCCGGAGATCGTCGGTGGGCGGCGGCTGGTCGTCGTGGACGACTCGATCGTCCGCGGCAACACGACCCGCCAGATCATCCAGATGCTGCGCGACGCCGGCGCGCTCGAGGTGCACCTGCGGATCAGCGCCCCGCCGATCCGCAACCCGTGCTTCTACGGCATCGACATGCACACGCGCGAGGAGATGGTCGCGCACGGGCGCAGCGTCGCGGAGATCGCCGAGCACCTCGGTGCCGATTCGCTCGCCTACGTCTCGCTGGCCGGCGTGTACGAGGCGATCCGCGGCGACCGCGCGCGGCACTGCGACGCCTGCTTCTCCGGCGACTATCCGCTCAAGGGCACCGAAGAGGCCCAGGGCAAGTTCGCGCTGGAGAACACCCTGCCGCTCGCCTCGTCGTCGGCGTAGGGTCCGCGGCGTGGTTGCCGCAGCGCTCGCAGACGTGCACCGCCGCACGTCCACGAGCGAATGGGGGATCGCTCGCTCTGGCGTCTGAAGATGCACGAGCGCCGATTCTGAACGGCGCTGCTCGCGCGGATTCATACGCGACGCAGGCGCTTTGCAGCGCCGCGACCACGCCTTCCGGAGCCGCCGATACCGTGGACGGCCGCCATGCTCGACGCCCGCCGCGCGCTGCAAGAGATCTTCGGTTTCGACGACTTCCGCCCCGGACAGGAGGCGGCGGTCGCCGGCGCGCTGGAGGGTCGCGACGTGCTCGTCGTCATGCCGACCGGCGCGGGCAAGTCGCTCTGTTACCAGCTGCCCGCGCTGCTGCGCGAGGACCTGACGATCGTCGTCTCGCCGCTCGTCTCGCTCATGCAGGATCAGGTCGAGGGGCTGCAGCGGCGGGTCGGGGACGCCGTCGCCCTCGTCAACGCCCAGCAGGACGCGGAGGCCAATCGGGCGGTGCTCGACCGGGCGCGCGCGGGGACGCTGCGGCTCCTGTACGTCGCGCCCGAGCGCTTCTCCTCGCCGGGATTCCTCGAGGCGCTGCGTGAGGTGCCGATCGGCCTGTTCGTCGTGGACGAGGCGCACTGCGTGTCGCAGTGGGGCCACGACTTCCGGCCCGACTACTTCCGCCTGGCGGACGCGGCGCGCTGGCTCGGCGCGCAGGCGGTCGTCGCCTCGACCGCGACCGCGACGCCGCAGGTGGCCGCTGACATCGAGCGCCGCCTGGGCCTGCGCGAGCCGGTGCGCGTGGCGACCGGCTTCGACCGTCCCGAACCTGACGTTCGCCGTCGTGCCCTGCCGCGCGCAGGCCGACGTCGCGGCGCGCCTGTCCGCCGCGCTCGTCGATCCGGCGGCGCGCCCGGCCATCGTCTACGGCGGGACCCGCGCGCAGTGCGAGCAGGTCGCCACCGATCTCGCCGGCGCGCTCGGGATCGAGGTCGCCGTCTACCACGCCGGCCTCCCCCGCGAGCGGCGCGCGACCGTGCAGCGCCGCTTCATGGACGGGCGAGGTGGACGTCGTCGTCGCCACCAACGCGTTCGGCATGGGCGTCGACAAGGCGGACGTGCGGACGGTCGCGCACGTCAGCGTTCCGGCCTCGCTCGAGGCCTGGTACCAGGAGGCCGGGCGCGCCGGGCGCGACGGGCGTCCCGCGCGCGCGCTGCTGCTCGCCCAGAGCCAGGGACAAGGGCCTGCACGTCTTCTTCATCGAGCGCGCGGAGCTGTCGGGCGAGGAGATCGATCGCGTCGCCGAGCGGCTGCTGGCATCGGCGACGGACGGGCGCATCGACGTCGACGCCCGCGGCCTGGGCGCCGAGCCCGACCAGGTCCGCGCGATCGTCGGGCACCTCGTCCGCGCCGGCGTCCTGCGCCCGGCGCCCGCGCCGGTCGACCGGGTGCGCGGCCGCATCGAGGCCTCGTACGACGGTCGCGCGCGGGCGACCTGCCGCACCTCGGCCGCCGACGGCACGCGCGCGCGCTGGCGCCAGTACCGCTCGATCTGGTCGTTCGTGGAGGACGGCGGCTGCCGGCGCGCGGCGATCCTGCGGCACTTCGGCGATCCCGCGACGCCGGCCCCGGTCGTCCCCTGCTGCGACGTCTGCGATCCGGAGTCCGTCGCGGACGTCACGTCGATCGTCGTCTCCCGCGGCGGCGGCACGCGGCCGCGCGGGAACGCGGCGAACATCCCCGCCGCCGACCTCGGCGACCTCGATGCCGCGATCCTCGACGTCGTCGAGCGGGCGCAGCCGTCCGTCGGCCGCACCCGCGCGGTCGAGATCCTGCGCGGCGGGCGCTCGAAGGTCGTCGCGCAGCACGGCTACGACGGGCTTCCCGCCTACGGAGCGTTCGCCGGGGCCCGCGCCGACGACGTCCTCGCCCGTGTCGACGAACTGCTGGCCGAGGGACGGCTCGTCTCCACCGGCGGCCGGTTCCCGAAGCTCGCCGCGGCGGCGTAGCGTCCGGATCATGCGCGTCGTCGTCCTCGTGTCGGGCCAGGGGTCGAACCTCCAGGCCCTGATCGACACCGTCCACGGGATCGAGATCGAGATCGTCGGCGTCGGTTCCGACCGGGCGGGCGCGCCCGCGCTCGACGTCGCCGCGAGCGCGGCGATCCCGACCGCCGTGTTCCTCCGCGACGACTACGAGGACCGCACGGCGCGCGATACGCGCGATCGGCGACTGGGCGCTGGCCCGCGGCGCCGAGCTCGTCGTCCTCGCCGGCTACATGGCGTTGCTGACCCCGCGTTCGTCACGCGGTTCCCCGACCGCATCGTCAACGTGCACCCTTCGCTGCTGCCCGCGTTCGCGGGCATCCGCGCGATCGAGCAGGCGATCGACTACGGCGTCAAGGTCGTCGGCGTGACCGTCCACCTCGTGGACGAGGGCGTCGACACGGGGGCGATCCTGCTCCAGCGCGCGATCGCGATGCCCGACACCCGGGATCCGGGGGTCGTCCACGCGGCGCTGCAGCCGCTCGAGCACGAACTGCTTCCCGCAGCCGTGCGCCTGCTCGCGGCCGGGCGCGTACGGCGTGACGCGGCGGACCCGCGCCGCGTCGTCATCACGGCGGGCTGACTCCGTGCTCAGGCTCCGTCGTCGTCCGCGTGCCTGCGCTCGGCGGCGGAGAGCGTGGCGCCGCCCGAGAGCGGACCCTCCGGCGATCGCCTCGGGATCGCCGGCGACGCGCTTCAGCGGGTTCTCCGGCAGCGTCCGGGCCTTGCGCTCGGCGTCGTGCACGTCCTCGTCGAGCTGCTCGAGGCGGTCCTGCATGTCCGCCGCGACATCGTCGGCCGGCGGCTTGCCGGGACCGGGTGGCTGTGGATCACTCGTCATCGCTGGAACCTCCTTGAGGAGGACCGATCATGCCACCGCAGACCACGGCCTGCGAGGCGGGAAACGGCCGATGCGTTCAGTAGTCTCGCCCCATCACCGAGCACGCTCCCGCCACCAACGAGCCGCTCATCCGGCCCGGCGACGTCCGGGTGCGCCGCGCGCTCCTCTCCGTCTCCGACAAGACCGGCGTCGTCGACTTCGCCCGCGGCCTCGCCGGGCCTCGGCGTCGAGCTCGTCTCGACCGGCGGCACCGCCTCCGCGCTGCGCGAGGCGGGCCTCGAGGTGCGCGCGATCGACGACCTCACCGGCTTCCCGGAGATCATGGACGGGCGCGTCAAGACGCTCAACCCGCGGCTCTACGCCGGCCTGCTCGCGCTGCGCGACAACCCCGAGCACATGGCGCAGGCCGCCGAGCACGACATCGAGTTCGTCGACCTCGTCTGCGTGAACCTCTACCCCTTCGAGCGCACCGTCGCGCGCGACCGGCGTCGCCGACGCCGACGCGATCGAGAACATCGACATCGGCGGGCCGACGATGATCCGCGCCGCCGCCAAGAACCACGGGTTCGCCGCCGTCGTCACGAGCCCCGAGTCCTACGACGCCGTGATCGAGGAGCTGACGCGGCACCGGCGGGACGCTCTCGCCGGAGACCCGGGAGTCGCTCGCCGCCGAGGCGTTCTCGTACACCGCCCGCTACGACACCGCGATCGCCCGCTGGTTCTCCGAGCGCCGCGACGACTTCCCGGACCTCTTCGCCCGCGCCTACGAGAAGGCGATGGATCTCCCGTACGGCGAGAACCCGCACCAGCGCGCCGCGTTCTACACCCAGGTCGGCGCGCGCCGCGGCGTCCTCACGCGCGTGCGCCAGCTGCACGGCAAGCAGCTCTCGTTCAACAACATCCTCGACCTCGACGGCGCGCGCTCCGTCCTGGCCGAGATCGCCGGCGAGCGGCCCGCCTGCGTCATCGTCAAGCACAACAACCCGTGCGGCGCCGCCCTCGGCGACCGCGGGCGTGGACGCCTACCGCAAGGCGTTCGCCGGCGACCCCGTCAGCGCGTTCGGCGGCATCATCGCGCTCAGCACGCCGGTCGACCTCGAGCTCGCCGCAGGCGCTCTCGCAGCAGTTCATCGAAGTGCTCATCGCCCCCGGGTACGACGACGACGCGCTCGCCCTGCTCACCGAGAAGCCGAACGTGCGCATCCTCGAGGACGAGGAGCGCCGCCGCGAGCGCAACCCCGACTTCGACATCCGCCAGGTCGACGGCGGGCTGCTCGTCCAGGACCGCGACGTCGTCGTCGCCGACCGCGCCCAGCTGCGAGGTCGTCACCGAGCGGCAGCCGACCGAGGCGCAGTGGCGCGACCTGCTCTTCGCCTGGCGGCTCTGCCGGCACGTGAAGTCCAACGCGATCGTCGTCGCCGAGGACGAGGCCACGCTCGGCATCGGCGCGGGCCAGATGAGCCGCGTGGACTCCGTCAAGATCGCCATGAGCCGCGAGTGGGTCCAGGGCCGCGACGGCCTCGTGCTCGCCTCCGACGCGTTCTTCCCGTTCGCCGACGGCCCCGAGCGAAGCGCTCGACGCCGGCGTCAAGGCGCTCATCCAGCCCGGCGGCTCGATCCGGGACGACGAGGTCGTCGCCGCGGTGAACGAGCGCGGGGCCGCCATGGTCTTCACCAGGCGCCGCCATTTCCGGCACTAGCGGTTCGCGGATCTCGTGGCGCCGGCGCCGCCCGCCTTCGCGGGGCAGTGGCTTCGCCACGGCACCCGCTCGGCGTTCGCCCCCAGGCATCCACGATCTCTCGCTCGACTGGCGTTTGGGGTGGCGGGTCCGTCACTTTGTGTTGTCCCAGGGCGGGACGGGGACCTGCATCGAGAACATCGGGGCGCCGCCGATGCTTGCGGCGTAGAGGAGCGTTCGGGTTCCGGCGCGGGTCTCGAAGGCGGTGCCGATCGATGGGGTGCGGTCGAACACCTTGCGGACGCCGGCGTTGAGACTGTCGGTGTAGGTGCGCCCGGGGGGCTGGTGCGGCCAGCCGATCGTGGTGACGGCGGTCGTGGCGGTCTGGGACGTCGCCGTCCAGGCGTACGTGCGGCTGTTGAAGAAGACCTGCTCGACCGTCACGCCCGTCGGTGGGGTGACGGTGGTGCCCAGGCGCGTACGGAGGCGGTGGCGCCAGGTCCCGGCGGACATCAGCAGGTCGCCGCCGAGCTTGAAGCGGCTGTCGCCCTTGCAGGCCGCGCCGGGACGCGTGCCGGCGGAGCAGAGCGGCACGGGTGCCGAGGACGTGCGGGTCACGAGGACCATGACTCGCAGCGCGTCGGGCCACAAGCGGGGCCGCGTCACGGTGAACGTCCGCTGCACGGTCGTCCGGCCGGGGGCGAGGCTGATGCGGCTGGCCGCGGCGCTCCGGCACACCGGGCTGCTCGCGCTGCCCGTGCAGCGCGCCACGGCGACGACGAGCCGTCTGCCGGTGCTGGACGTCGTCGCGGTCGAGAAGACCGTGACGCGCACCTTGTTGCCGCTCAGGGCCGTCATCGTGGCCTGCGTACGTGAGACGTTCACGCCGTCGGCGAGGCCGACGCCCGCGATCGTGCGCGGGTAGCCGTCCGGGAGGCCGACGGCACCGGAGGGCGCCGGGAGGGCGAGCGCCGCGAGGACGGCGCAGCAGATCACGGAGCGGACGCGCATGAAGTCGATTGTGGCGCGTCGGCGCGCATCGCACATCCGCTTCCCGAGGAACCCCGCACCGTGGTTTCCCGGTATGCGAGCGTTGCGGCATGACATCGATCGAGCGCTTCTCCTCCGGCGCGCCGTGGGAGCCGATCGCCGGCTATTCGCGCGCCGTCCGTGCCGGGGACCGGGTCCTCGTCGCCGGGACCACCGCCACGCTCCCGGACGGGGAGATCGCCGGGCTCGGTGACCCGGGCGCCCAGACCCGCCGGGCGATCGTGAACATCGAGGCCGCGCTCGCGCTCGCGGGCGCCGCGCTCGCCGACGTCGTGCGCACCCGCATCTACGTCACCGACATCTCCCGCTGGGAGGACGTCGCACGGGCACACGGTGAGGCGTTCGGGGACCACCCGCCCGTCACGACGATGGTGCAGGTCACCGCGCTGATCGACCCGCGGATGCTCGTGGAGATCGAGGCCGAGGCCGTGACCGCACGCCATCCTGCCTGAGCGTGTGACCGGACGCCGTGCCGGGGGTACCGTTCCTGCAACCCCCGCCCCACCTACTCCAAGGAGCTCGCCATGATCGGCGCACTCATTCTCGGCTTCCTCGCCGGCACCATCGCCCGCTTCGTCATGCCCGACGCGTTCAATCAGGTCGAGGGCTGGAAGTCGTGGGCCCTGTCCACGGTCCTCGGTCTCGTGGGCGCCTGGGTCGGCTGGCTCATCTTCACCAAGTGGATCGGCATCGGGGATGACGACATCTTCGATCTCGGCGGCATCCTCAGCGCGATCATCGGCACGATGATCGTCCTACCGCTGTTCGGCTTCGTCATGAAGCGGACGGGCAGGGTCGAGAAGCTCCAGCAGTAGCCGTTCCCGGTGACACGCGCCGGCGATCCGTCCGGCGCGTGTCGCACCATCCCGCGGCCTGATGCCGCCGTCCTCCGCCCGCCATGCCCCACCGACGCTCAGGGGCTGGCAGCAGGAGGCGCTCGTGGGCATGCGCGCCTGGGAGGCGGGCACGGAGCGCCCGCCGTTCCTGATCGCCGCCGCCCCCGGCGCCGGGAAGACGCGCCCCGCGCTCGAGTTCGCCCGTGAGCTGCTGCACCGCGGCCGCGTGCGCCGCGTCGTCGTCGTCACCCCGACCGGCCCGCTCACGCGCCAGTGGGCGAGCGCCGCCGGGCGGCTCGGCGTGCACCTGCAGCCGGGCGCCGCGACTCCGCGCCCGCCCGGGGACTTCCACGGCATCGCCGTCACCTACGCGCGCGTCGCCCAGGCGGGGCTGAAGTGGGCCCGGCACGTCGGACCAGACACGCTCGTCATCGCCGACGAGGCGCACCACCTCGGCGACGAGCTCGCGTGGGGCGAGGGGTTCGAGGCGGCGTTCGGCCCCGCTCGCGACCGCTGGCTGCTGCTGTCCGGCACGCCGTTCCGCTCCGACCAGGCCGCGATCCCGGGCGTGCGCTACGACGCGGGCGGCGTGGCCGAGGCGGACATCTCCTTCACGTACGCCGACGCGGTCCGTGACGGCATCTGCCGTCCCGTCACGTTCATCCCGTACGACGGGAAGCTCCAGTGGCGCAGCGGGGACGACGTCGTCGAGGCGTCGTTCGCGGACGTCCTCAGCGGGCGCGAGGCGGGCCGCCGGTACCGGACCGCGATCAGCGTCGAGCTGCCGGACGGGCTGCCGCGGATCCTCGAGCAGGCGAACACGCGCCTCGAGGGCCTGCGCGCGGGCGGGCACAGGGATGCGGGCGGTCTCGTCGTCGCCGCCGACGGCGAGCACGCGAAGGCGATCGCGAAGGTCCTGCGCGAGGTCACGGGGGCCGCGCCGGTCGTCGTGCTCCACACCGACGCGCGCTCGGCCGAGAGGCTCACGCGCTTCACCGACTGCGCGCGACCCCTGGATCGTCGCGGTGAACATGGTCAGCGAGGGCGTCGACATCCCGCGGCTGCGCGTCGGGGTGTACGCCACCGCCGCCAAGACCCCGCTGATCTTCCGGCAGATCGTCGGGCGCTTCGTGCGGACGATCCCCAAGCGCCCCGTCGAGCCGAGCTGGGTCTACCTGCCCGCCGACGATGTGCTGCGCATCCACGCGGCGGAGGTCGAGACGGAGCTGCGCCACGTGCTGCGCCCGCCGTCCGAGGACGATCCCGAGGCGCTCGACGAGCTGCGCGTGCGCCGCGAGACCGAGCCCGACGCGCCGCTCGAGTTCGTGCCCGTCGCCGCGGACGTGAGCCCCCAGTCGCAGATGGCCCTGTTCGGGCCGCCCGGCCCGGCGGCCGCCCTCGCGCCGACCCGCGCGCCCGCGGTCCCGCGCCGCCGGATGCCGGCCGGATGCCGGCGTTCGAGCGCCGCAAGCTCCTGCGGGACAAGCGCCGCCGCCTCGTCGGCGAGCTGTCGCGCCGCGACCGGCGCACGCATGCCGAGATCAACGGCTGGCTGAACCGGGAGACGGGTGTGCAGCGGGTCGAGGACGCGACGCTCGACCAGCTCGACCGCTCGTGCGAGCTGCTGCTGCGGGCGCTGACGCGGCGCGGCTGACGGGCCGGCGGGTCGGCGCGACGAGCGCCGTGTTCGCCACGCCCCGCATGACACAACCCGGACCTCGGCGAGCGTCGCGCGTCGAACGTCGACTTCGCCACCTCGGGCGTGACAGAACCCGGGTCTCGCGGCTGACGCGAAGACCGCGAAGAGGCGGCTCAGCGCGCGCTGACGATCATGCCCGCGGCCAGCGTCGCGTGGTCCTGATCGTCGATGAGGACGAACGCGCCGGTCTCGCGGCATTCGCCGTAGGGGTCGGCGACGAGCGGGTCGGCGACCTTGAGCATCACGTGGCCGAGGTCGTTCAGCGCGAGGCCGTCGGGAGCGGGCACCGGGGTCAGCGTCTCGAGTTCCAGCCGCTCGCGGATCTCGCCGACGATCGCGCGCGTGGTGCGGGTCCCGTGTTTGAGCAGCAGGCGGGCGCCGGGCTGCAGCGGGCGCTCGTGCATCCAGCAGATCGTCGCCTCCAGCTCGCGCGTCGGCGTCGGCGCCTCGCCGACGCGGCAGAGCACGTCGCCGCGGGCGATGTCCAGTTCCCGGTCCAGGCGCACGGCGACCGAGCGCGGGGCGGACGCGGCGTCCAGGTCGCTGCCGGGCAACTCGACGCCCGTCACGACGGCCTCCTGGCCGGAGGGGAGCGCGACGACCTCGTCGCCGACGCGGACGGTGCCGCGGGCGATGCGCCCGGCGTAGCGCCGGCCCCCGCCGTGCTCGCCCTCGGGCCGGATGACCCACTGGACCGGCATGCGCAGCGGTCCGGCGGCGTCCGCGCCGTCGATCGGCAGATCCTCCAGGCGCGTGACGAGCGACGGGCCGGCGTGCCAGTGCGCGAGGTCGCCGACGGGGTCCACGACGCCGGCGCCCTCGAGTGCGCTGATCGGCACGCAGACGAGGTCCGGGAGACCGAGCCCGTCCGCGAGCGAGCGCAGCTCGCCGGAGATCTCGGTGAAGCGCGCCTCGTCCCAGGCGACGAGGTCCATCTTGTTGACGGCGACGAGCACGTGCGGGACGCGCAGCAGCGCGGAGATCGCCAGGTGACGGCGCGTCTGCGGCTGCACGCCCAGGCGCGCGTCGACCAGCAGCACGCTGGCGTCCGCGGTCGAGGCGCCCGTGACCATGTTGCGCGTGTACTGCTCGTGCCCCGGGCAGTCGGCGAGGATGAAACGGCGGCGGTCGGTCAGGAACGAGCGGTAGGCGACGTCGATCGTGATGCCCTGCTCGCGCTCGGCGCGCAGGCCGTCGGTGAGCAGCGCGAGGTCGAAGTCGCCGCCGCCGCGCCGCGCCGAGACGTCGCGCACGTGCTCCATCTGGTCGTCGTGGATCTGGCGCGTGTCGTGCAGCAGGCGCCCGATCAGGGTCGACTTGCCGTCGTCGACCGAGCCGCACGTCGCCAGGCGCAGCAGCGCCGGCTCGACCTCGTGCAGCAGGCCGGCGGCCTCCACTAGAAGTACCCCTCGCGCTTGCGGTCCTCCATCGCCGCCTCCGTCGCGCGGTCGTCCGCGCGCGTCTCGCCGCGCTCGGTGATCCGCGTGGCCGCGATCTCGTCGACGACCTCCTCCATCGTGGCGGCGGTGCTGCGCACGGCCCCGGTGCACGTCATGTCGCCGACGGTCCGGTAGCGGACGCTGGCGGTGAACGGGGCCTCGTCGGGCCGGCGCTCGACGAGCGGATCGTCCGCGTAGAGCATCCCGTCGCGCTCGAAGACCGACCGCTCGTGGGCGAAGTAGATCGACGGCAGCTCCAGTCCCTCGCGGGCGATGTAGCGCCAGACGTCGAGCTCGGTCCAGTTGGAGATCGGGAACGCGCGGACGTGCTCGCCGGGGCGGATCCCGGCGTTGTAGAGGTCCCAGACCTCGGGGCGCTGCGCACGCGGATCCCAGCCGCCGAAGTCGTCGCGCAGGCTGACGATCCGCTCCTTCGCGCGCGAGCGCTCCTCGTCCCGCCGCGCGCCGCCGAAGCACGCGTCGAAGCGGTGCTCGAGGATCGCGTCGAGGAGCGTCACGGTCTGCAGGCGGTTGCGCGAGGAGCCGGGACCGCTCACGTCCTGGACCCTGCCGGCGTCGATCGAGTCCTGGACGGAGGCGACGATCAGCCGCTCGCCGATCTCGGCGACGCGGCGGTCGCGGAACTCGATCACCTCGGGGAAGTTCTGCCCGGTGTCCACGTGCATGACGGGGAACGGGAAGGGGCCGGGGCGAAACGCCTTCTCGGCGAGTCGCAGCAGGACGATCGAGTCCTTGCCGCCGGAGAACAGGAGCACCGGGCGCTCGCGCACCGCGGCGATTTCGCGGATGACGTGGATCGCCTCGGCCTCGAGGGCGTCGAGCGCGCTGAGCGGCGGGGCGTCGACGCAGGTGCCGGTCATGTGTGCAGCCCGCACTCGGTCTTGTCGCCGCCGGCCCAGCGCCCCTCGCGGCCCGCGCCGGGCAGCGTGCAGTGGGTGCAGCCGATCGACGAGTAGCCGCGGTCGTGCAGCGGGTTGTAGGGAAGGTCGCGCTCGTTGATGCGCCGCCAGACGTCACGGTCCGACCAGTCGGCGAGCGGGTTGAACTTCCACAGCCCGTGGCGCCCGTCCCACTCGACCTTGCGCGCGGTCGCGCGCGTCGGCGACTGCTCGCGGCGCACGCCCGTGATCCAGGCGTCGCGGCCGGCGAGGGCACGGCCGAGCGGTTCGACCTTGCGCAGCGCGCAGCAGGCGTTCGGGTCGCGCTTCCACAGCTCGTCGCCGTGCTCGGCGGCCTGCCGGCGAGCGTCGGGCCCTCGAAGCGCTCGATCGTCGTGGCGTAGCGCTGCTCGGTGACGTCCCAGAGCGCGTAGGTCTCGGGGAAGAGGACGTGCGTGTCGAGTGCGAAGACGCGCGCGTCCGGCCGCTCGGCGAAGAGGATGTCGAGCAGGACGCTCTCCTCCTGCTGGAAGGAGCAGGCGAGCGCGACGCCGGGGTGGAACCGGTCGAGCGCCCAGCGCACGACCTCCTCGGCGGTCAGATCCTCGAGGTCGGGCGGGCTTCCGGGGTCCAGCTGCAACTCGGCGAGCGAGGACACGCCGTCAAAACTACCAAATACGGATCGGGTTTCCTGGGGTTGGTCCGAAACGCGCGTGCGGCTAGTCGCGCAGGCCCAGCGTGAGCATCACGATCAGCATGCCCGCGACCAGCCCGAGGATGATCGCCCAGGTCGGCCCGCCGACCGCGAACACGAGTCCGCCGAGCAGCACCGCGAGCACCGCGGCCAAGACCCACTTCTGCGCCGTCATCGCATGGTCTCCATGACCGGGTCGACGGTACCCCCCGGAGCGGCGGCGCGCTGGATGGGCCGCCCGGGATTCGAACCCGGATCTCAGGGCTTAAAAGGCCCGCGCTCTACCGTTGAGCTAACAGCCCATCCGATCGGCGATCGTAGCCGCGCAACGACACGCCACCGCCCGCGCGCGGTCAGGGGAGGCTCGAGCCGTCGACGTCGAGCTCACGAACCCGCAGGCGCCCGACCTCGAGCTCCTCGATCCGCAGATGCCGGATCGAGGCCCGCCCGATCGCCAGCCGCCCGATCGCCAGCGCGCCGATCGCGACCGCGCCGCCGGCCAGCGCGCCGATCGCCAGCGCCCCGGCCGAGCCGGCGCCGAGCGAGCCGGCCCCGGCGCTCGCCCCGCCGACCTTCACGACCCTCTTGCCGGTTGCCGGCCGGTGCGGATGTCTGCTCATGCGCCCGATCATGGACGGTGACGCAGCGGGCCGCAACTACACTTCACCGCCCGCACGCCCCCATGGTGTAGCGGTTAGCACGCCAGCCTTTCACGCTGGTAGCGGGGGTTCGATTCCCCCTGGGGGTACTCCCGGGACCGCCGCGCCGGGACCCGCAGCGCCGTAGCCTCGGTGCATGGGCCGTCGCGTCACACTCGTCACCGTGCTCCTGGCGGCCGCCGTCTCCGCGGGCTCCGCACACGCCACGTCCCCGGGCGCTCCCGGACGCGTGGTCTTCTCCGCGGACGGTGACCTGCACACCGTGGTCCCCGGCTCGCCGGCGGTGACGAATCTCACGGCCACCGCCGGCGTCGAGGAGGCGCAGGCCGCCTGGTCACCGGACGGGTCGCGGATGGCGTTCCGGGTCGGCACCGCCGGCACGAGCGATGTGTTGCAGATCGCCGTCATGAACGCCGACGGCAGCGGGCGCACGGTCGTGACGAGCGGGGATCAGCACAGCACGCAGCCCTCGTGGTCGCCGGACGGTCGCCGGATCGTCTTCCGCCGCAGCGTCCCGGGCGTCAACCTCAGCGGGGACGTGTGGGTCATGGACGCGAGCGGCTCCTCGCCGCAGCCGTTGCTCGCGCTGCCCGGCGACGAGCGCTACCCGTCCCTGTCGCCGGACGGGACGGGCCTGTCGCTCACGACACGCCCGTCGGCCGGAGACGACGTCGAGATCGCCGTCGCGAACGCCGACGGCTCCGGTCCGGCCGTCGTGACCGACAACGCGATCTTCGACTCCGCGCCGAGCTGGTCGCCGGACGGGCAGCGCCTGGCATTCGAGCGCGGACCCGCCGGGGACGACCCCGGCAACGACGTCTGGTCCATGACCCCCGACGGGGCCGACCAGCGGCAGCTCACGACGACCGCCGGGCTCGACGAGGGCCCGGTGTGGTCGCCGGACGGCGCGCGCATCGTGTTCACGAGCACGCGCGCCGGCACCAGCGACATCTGGACGATGGGTGCCGATGGCGGCGACCCGCAGCCGCTGACGACGCTGCCCGGCAAGGAGGAGTCGCCGGACTGGCAGGCGCTGCCGTTCCCGCCGCCCGCCGGTGGGCCCGCGCCGTCGCCGCCCGCGCCACCTGCGGGCGGGACGGCCCCGTCGTCGCAGGCGCTCGCGGCGCCACGAGCCGCGCTGCGGCTCACCCGCGGGCAGAGCCTGCGCACGGCGCGCCGCGGCGGCCTCGCCCTCTCGCTCACCTGCGCGCGCGCGTGCCTGCTCGATGCCCGGGTGCTGCTCGACCGGTCGACCGCCAGGCGCCTGCTCCTCGCCCGCACCGGCCCGCTCGTCATCGGGCGGGCGACCCGCCGGCTCCGCGCCGCGATGCCCGCGAAGCTCACCATCCGGCTGGGGCCCCGCACGCGCCGGGCGCTCGCCGGCACCCGCCGCGTGACCATCACGCTGCGGATCACCACCGCAGACGGCGCGGAGCGGCGGACCATCGCGCGCCGCGTGACGCTCACCCGCACGGGCGCCGCGCTGCGCGGCTGACCGGCGGGCGCCCCCGCCGCGCGCCGCCGTCGGATACCGTCGGCCCTCGCCGATGTCCGCCCTCACCGACCTGCACCGCCGCAGTCTCGAGGACCCCGAGGGCTTCTGGCTGGAGCGCGCCGCGGCGATCGACTGGACGCGCGCCCCGACCCGCGCGCTCGACGACGGCGCGGCCCCGATGTACCGCTGGTTTCCAGACGGCGAGCTGAACACGGCCCACAACGCGCTCGACCGCCACGTCGCGGCCGGGCACGGCGAGCGCGCGGCGCTCATCTACGACAGCCCGGTCACCGGCACGCAGCGGACGTTCACCTACGCCGAGCTGCTCGACCGCACGGCGCGGATGGCGGGGGCGCTGCGCGGTCTGGGCGTCGGGCGCGGCGACCGTGTCGTCCTCTACATGCCGATGGTCCCCGAGGCCGTCGTCGGGATGCTCGCGTGCGCCCGGCTCGGCGCCGTGCACTCGGTCGTCTTCGGCGGCTTCGCGGCGCATGAGCTGGCGATCCGCATCGACGACGCACGGCCGACGGTCGTCCTGTCGGCGTCCTGCGGGATCGAGGGACAGAAGGTGATCCCGTACAAGCCGCTGCTCGACCACGCGCTCGAACTGGCGGGGCACGCGCCCGACCACTGCGTGATCCTCGCGCGCGACCAGGCGCCCGCGCCGCTCACGCCGGGCCGCGACCAGGACTGGGCGGCGCTCGAGGCGGCCGGCGAGCCGGTCGACGCGGTCCCGCTCGCGGCCACCGACCCGCTCTACGTCCTCTACACGAGCGGGACGACCGGCAAGCCGAAGGGCGTCGTGCGCGACAACGGCGGCCATGCCGTGGCGCTGCACTGGTCGATGGAGGCGATCTACGACACGGCGCCCGGCGAGGTCTTCTGGGCGGCGTCCGACGTCGGCTGGGTCGTCGGCCACTCCTACATCGTCTACGCGCCCCTGCTCGCGGGTGCGACGAGCGTCCTCTACGAGGGCAAGCCGGTCGGCACCCCCGACCCGGGCGCGTTCTGGCGCGTCGTCGCCGAGCACGGCGTGACGACGCTCTTCACCGCGCCGACGGCGCTCCGCGCGATCCGCAAGGAGGATCCCGAGGCGGCGCACCTGGCCGGGCACGACATCTCCTGCCTGCGCGCGCTCTTCCTCGCCGGCGAGCGCCTGGACCCCGACACCTACCACTGGGCCAAGCGCATCCTCGGCGGCCGCCCTGTCGTGGATCACTGGTGGCAGACGGAGACCGGCTGGCCGATCGCCGCCAACTGCCTGGGCGTCGAGGCGCTGCCGGAGAAGCCGGGCTCGCCGACGCGACCCGTCCCCGGGTACGACGTGCGCGTGCACGACGGGGACGGCGCGGACGTGGCGGCAGGCGTCACGGGCGCGATCGCGCTCCGGCTGCCGCTGCCGCCGGGCACGCTCGCGACGCTCTGGGGGGATGACGAGCGCTTCGTCTCCTCCTACCTCACGACCCACCCCGGGCACTACGTCACCGGCGACGGCGGCGCGTTCGACGAGGACGGCTACCTCTATGTCATGGGGCGCATCGACGACGTCATCAACGTCGCCGGCCACCGCCTCTCGACGGGGGAGATGGAGGAGATCGTCGCCGGACATCCCGACGTCGCCGAGTGCGCGGTCATCGGCGTCCCCGACGACCTGCGCGGCCAGCTGCCGTTCGGCCTCGTCGTGCTGAAGGACGGCGCGGGCCGCGACCCCGATGAGCTCGAGGCCGAGCTCGTCGCGCTCGTGCGGCGGGAGATCGGCCCGATCGCGTGCTTCCGCACGGCGCGCGTCGTCGCGCGCCTGCCGAAGACGCGCTCGGGGAAGATCCTGCGCAAGACCCTGCGTGAGATCGCGGCGGGGGAGAACCCGCCGGTGCCCTCGACGATCGACGACCCGGTCGTGCTCGAGGAACTCACGCCGGTCGTGCGGCGCGAGGCCTGATGCGGCGCCCGGGGCGCGATCGCCCGCGCACCGACGACACGAACTGGTCGCCGCGCGACGACCTGCGCTGGTACGCCGACCAGGTGCGCGGGGTCGGCCTGATGGCGAAGCTCCCGTTCACGATCCCGCGGGACATGATCCGCGAGCTGCGCAAGGGCGACGGGCCGAGCGACGGCGGGATTCCGCCGGGCGACGCCGTGCTCGAGCCGATCGACGGCGTGACGTTCGACGTCTGGCTCGAGGCGACCGCCCAGATCGCGCACCGACGCGTGCCCCCGGAGGGACGCGACGGCGTCGCCGTGGGCCTCGGCGCCCCCGCCGGTGCCTGGGCCGGCGCCGAGGCGGCGTGGCAGGCGCGGCAGAGTCGCGATCCGCGGCTCGCCGACCGCTTCGGGACAAACCTCGTGCACCGCCTCGGCGAGCTGCAGCGCGAGAACCCCTCGCGCGCCTGATCGCGCCCTACACGTGGTCGACGAACAGGTCGACCTGCGGCGTCCCGCCGGCGACGTAGCCGTAGGCGTCGAAGTCCGTCACGCCCTCCTCGGCGAGAACGTCCTCGCAGAGGTACGTGTTGCCGGTGCACCCGCGGCTCGGCCGCGTGATCACCGCGTAGGCGGCGTCGGCGTAGAGCTCGGGCTTGCGCGAGCGGGCCATCGCCTCCTCGCCGCCGAGCAGGTTCTGCACCGCCGCCGTGGCGATCAGCGTGCGCGGCCAGAGCGCGTTCGACGCGATGCCGTCGTCCTTGAACTCGACGGCGAACCCGAGCGCGCAGAGGCTCATGCCGTACTTGGCGAGCGTGTACGCGACGTGCGGGGCGAGCCACCGGTCCTCGAGCCCGATCGGCGGCGAGAGCGTGAGGATGTGCGGGTTCTCGGCCTTGCGCAGGTGCGGGACGCAGGCGCGCGTCACCACGAACGTGCCGCGGACGTTGATGTCCTGCATCAGGTCGTAGCGCTTCATGTCGAGGTCCTCGGTGCCCGACAGGTTGATCGCCGAGGCGTTGTTCACGCAGACGTCGATCCCGCCGAAGCGCTCGACGGCCTGCGCGACCGCCGCGTCCACCTGCGCCTCGTCGCGGATGTCGCCGACGATCGGCAGCGCCTTGCCGCCGGCGGCCTCGATCTGCTCGGCGGCGGTGTAGACCGTCCCCTCGAGCTTGGGATGGGGCTCGGCGGTCTTCGCGATCAGGGCGACGTTCGCGCCGTCGCGCGCGGCGCGCAGGGCGATCGCCAGCCCGATGCCGCGGCTGGCGCCCGAGATGAACAGGGTCTTTCCGGAGAGGCTCATGGGCGGGAGCTTGTCAGAGGCGGCCCGCTCGGCCCGCGCTCGCACTCGTTGCGAGAAATGACCAGTGACTGGTCGAAACCCGCGGCGAAAGGGCCGCGGCCGCCCTACGACGACCGCGGGGCCGCCACCCACCCGGGCGACGACCCCGCAACGCTCACGGACGCAGCGGCCGCTACTGCAGCGTCATGTTCGGCTCGCCGCTCGCGTTCAGCCCGTTGGCCGTCCGCGTGCAGGTGCCGCCGCGCGGCGTGCCCCCGTTGTAGGCCTGGCGCACGCAGTTGCGCAGCGCCTTCTCGCCCCACCAGTTGGGGTGCAGGGACTCCTGGACGAAGTACGGCCCGAAGACCGTCGACAGCGTGCGGATCTGGGCGATCCACTCGCTCTTGTCCACCGCGCCGGCGCTCTGCCAGGTGGAGAGGCCCTTCTCCTCGAGCAGGCCGACCGTGTTCTCGCAGAGCCGGCGGCCGTTCATCGTGGCCTGGCAGCTCCAGGATCTTCACGTTCGTCAGGCCGGTCTGGGCCGCCCCGTTCTTCACGGCGTTGTTGATCGTCGGCAGCGCCGTGTTGTTGGCCCAGTTGGCGTCGTTGTTCCAGAAGCCGCAGCCGCCCGTGTTCTGGCGCGTGTAGCCCGACTCGCCGTAGCGGAACCCCGAGCCGCTCGGGAGCGGCGACGGGTAGTCCTGGACGACGATCGTGTACTGCGAGGTCGAGTAGCCGGCGTTCGTCATCGCCGTGCGGATGTTCAGGATCCCGTTCTTGATGAGCGTCGTCTTCGCGGTGACGTTCGCCGAGGTGAAGTTCGACGTCACCGACGAGTCGTCGTTGCAGTAGTTCTTCCACCACGACGGCGAGGTCAGCCAGTTGGTGACGCACGTCTGGACGATCGAGGCGAAGTTGAAGTCGTTGCCGCCGATCGAGAGGCTGATCATCTTCACGTTGTTCGTCGCCGCGTAGTTCTGGAGCGCGAGCGCCTGACCCTGCCCGGCGGAGCCGTTGTAGAAGTCGAGGCCCGGCTTGAACTCGCTGCCCGCGACGGTCGCGACCTTGGCGCCCGAGCAGGCGAGGTTCTTGCTCGCGATGCCGCCGCCGATGTGGATCTCGCGCCGCGGTCGAGCGGTGGCAGCGCGCGATCGCCTCGGACGAGCCGGCGTCGTTGTAGGCGCCGGAGCCGCCGGCGTCGGTGTTGTTCGAGCTGCCGTTGGTGTTGCCGGCCCAGCGGCCGGCCTCACCGGAGATGTACGAGTCGCCGACGCTGACGACCGTCGGGGTTCCGACCCCGGGGCCGTCGGCGAGCGCCGGCGCTGCGAGGGCGGTGGTCATGAGCAGGGCGCCGAGCACCGCGAGCGCGGCCCGGCCTGACCGGCGCGCGCCATGGCGCGCCGTCGAGGTGTGGTTCATCACGTCTCCTCCCAGAGCGTGTTGCACAGCGAAGGCGACGCCGGACCGCCGCCAGGACGGACGCCACCCTCCCCGATCGCCCGGACGGCCGTCAAGGTGCCGGTTCCCGTTTGCGCGTTGACCCGCTCGCGGAGTACCGTCATCCGTGAGGTGCGGAGGCCCGTGCGCAACAGTCGCCAGGGAACGGCGCTCGCCATCATGGCGCGCGCTGCTGCTCGCCGTGCCCGCGACGGCGCCCGCCGCCGGCGACCTGTCGTCGTACATCACGTCCGTGTCACCTGCGCAGAACGCCAAGCTCGCGTTCGCGTCCAAGCCGGACTTCCAGGTCATCTCGACCTGCAAGGGAATGGCCCTCGTCGGGTACATCAGCAAGACGCCGACGGTCGACGGGGAGAGCGCGTTCCTGGGCATCGACCTGCAGGACCAGTTCCCGATGCCCGAGGTGACCTTCGGGTCCGGGATCTACAACGGCAGCCCGCAGGGCACGTGGCTCCAGCAGGCCGGGGAGTACTACTGGCAGGTGCGCGCCGCCAGCGCGCAGTGCGCGGGCGAGCCCGCGATCGCGTGGGCCTCGCAGCCGGTCGGGATGCAGGTCCTCGGCTCGACGGCGGACTCCGGCACCATCGACGTGACGCAGCAGGACAACGGCGAGCTGCTCACCATCACGCAGGCGCGTGACACGATCGGACCCGCCGTGCTGAAGGCGAAGAAGCGGGTGGCCCGTGGCCTCAAGCGCACCTGCACGCGGCGCGGCTCCGGCAGCATCCTCGCCGTCATCTGCACCGCGTCGTGGAACGACCGCAAGAAGTACAGCTACAACGGCTCGTGGCGCATGGCGCTCAACGACGACGGCACGGTCGAGGCGACGTTCAACGGCCGCCGGGGGCTGTTGTCGTGCGTCAAGCGCAAGCGGGCCAAGAAGCAGTCGGTCAAGGCGTGCTTCAAGAAGCACAAGTTCGCCGTCACCGTCGCCTGAGCGGCGGCGTCAGATCGAGCGCAGCATCCCGCCGTCGACCGCGAGGGCGACGCCGGTGATGTACCCCGCCTGCGCGGAGCAGAGGAACGCCGCAGCCGCGGCGAACTCCTCGGGACTGCCCAGCCGGCGGGCCGGGATCTCCTGGATCGCGACCTCGTCGGCCGTCTCCCGCGAGCCGTACAGCTCGTAGAGCCGGTCGGTCGAGATCCGTCCGGGGAGCAGGGTGTTGAGCGTGACGCCGTCCGCGGCGACCTGCCGTGCGATCGTCTTGAACGACGCGAGCGTCGCGGCGCGGTTGGCGTTGCTCAGCATGAGGCTCGGGATCGGCTCGCGCACGGCGACCGAGCTGACATTGACGATGCGGCCCCACAGGCGCCTGCGCATGCTCGGGAGCGCGGCCTCGACGAACGCCATCGGCGCCAGGACCAGCGCGTCGTAGGCCGACTGCCACTGCTCGCGTGTGAAGGCGAGGGCGTCGGGGTCCCCGGGCGGACCGCCCGTGTTCGTGACGAGGATGTCGATCGGGCCGACGTAGTGCTCGACCTCGTGGATGAGGATCGGCACGCCGTCGAGGTTCGTGCTGTCGTGCACGAGGCCGGTGGCGCCGATCCTGGCGGCGGCGGCCTGCACCCGGTCCTCGTCGCGCGAGGTGATCGCGACCTTCACGCCCTCGGCGGCCAGCGCCTGGGCGATCGCGAACCCGAGGCCCTTCGAGGCGCCGGTGACGAGCGCGACGCGCCCCTGGAGGCCGAGGTCCATCAGGCGGTCCTCGCCGTCAGGTCGCGTGCGCCCGGGCGGCCGCACCACAGGGCGAAGAGGACGACCGCCAGGACGGCGCCGAGCCAGTGCAGGCCCAGCAGCGTCGCGAGCGCGCTGGGGATTCCGGCGAGCGCCGCGCCGAGCAGCGTCCCCGGCAGCGGGAGCTTCAGGATCAGCGCCGTCGCGGTCGCCGCGAGCATCCACGCCGCCGGTCCCACGAGCCAGCCCCAGTCCTCGAAGAACGCGTGGCTCAGCGCCAGCCCGGTGGCCAGACCCAGCACGAGGACGCCGGCCGCCTGGACGAGCGCCGCCCGCATCGCGAGGTTCGTGTCCATCCGCATCGGTCTGGAGCCTACCCGTGCGGCCGTGCCATCATCGCCGCGCGGGCGCTTAGCTCAGCTGGTCAGAGCGCCGCCTTTACACGGCGGAGGTCCTCGGTTCGAGCCCGAGAGCGCCCATCATCATCATCAATCATCGGGACGGACCATGCGCACGTTTGCGCAGGTCTGCGTACCCTCTGGTGTGCGTCGTCGGCCGCCCATCCCCCCAGGGCACGGCGACGCACGTTCTTCAGCGTCCCGCACGGCGCACGGCGCGTCCGTCACGTTCGGTGCTTCAGGTCGTCGTATCCGTAGCCGATGCTGTACCACGTGCCGACTTCCGCCAAGCGTCTGCGCCGGACCCCGGTCCGGCTGCTGCCCGCCCTCCTGGCGGGGCTCATGGCGCTGCTCGTGGTCGCCGCCCCGGCGCTCGCGATCCGCACGATGCGCGGGACGCCCGGCCCCGATCGCCTGGCCGCACGCGGCGGGCAGGTCCACCACGCCTACGGCGACGGTGGCGGCGACCGCGTGTTCGGCGGCCCGGCGGCCGATCGGCTCTACGGCGAGGAGGGCCCGGACGTCGTTTCCGGTCGCGGCGGTCACGACGTCGTCGACGGCGGGAGCGGCGACGATCGCCTGCTCGGGGGCTCGGGGCGCGACACGCTGGCCGGCGGATTCGGCCACGACCGCCTCTCCGGCGGTGCGGGCGCGGACACGCTCGACGGCGGCCCCGCGGCCGACCGGATCTCCGGCGGCCCCGGCGACGACGTGATCCACGGCGGCTCGGCGAACGACACGATCAGCGGCGGCGGCGGCGACGACGAGATCTTCAGCGACAGCGGCGCCGACACCATCCGCGCCGGCCGCGGCGACGACGTCGTGCGCGTCAACAACGGCACGGCCGTCCGGCGCGTGGACTGCGGTCCCGGGGACGACACGATCTACATCAACCCGCGCAACAGCCGCGGCGGCGTCTCGAACAGCCAGGCGCTCCGCGCGGGCCGGATCCGCAACTGCGAGAACGTCATCGCCGAGAAGGCGGCCGCCGCGCCCGCGACCCGCGGGATCAAGCGCTTCGCCGGCCCGGGCGGCGCCGTGATCGAGGGCACCGAGCGCAACGACAACCTGCTCGGCGCCGGCGGGTCCGACACGATCTGGGGTCGCGGCGGCGACGACGTGATCTGGGGCAATCGCCTTCCGTACGGCCCGGCCACCGGCTCCGACACGCTGTTCGGCGGGGAGGGCGCGGACACGATCTTCGGCGGGCGCGGCCCGTCGAACACGATCGACGGCGGCCCGGGCGCCGACCGCCTCCAGGGGGGCCCGCGAGCCAATCGCATCGACGCCGGCGAGGGCGACGACCGGGTCCGCCTCACCGGGAAGGGTCCGAACGTCGTCATCGCCGGCCCGGGGAACGACGAGATCCGCGTCTATGCGTCCGGCCCGGCGTCGGTGGACTGCGGGCCGGGTCGCGATCTCGTCCGCATCGGCTTCAATCGCGCCGTGCGGTTGAGCGGCTGCGAGCGCGTGACCAAGCGCTACCGATGAACGTCCAGCGGGGCGGCGCCCGGTACGGGCAATCCGTCCGTCTACCGGCGAATTCCCGCCGTTCCACGCGTATCGTGGAAGACGCATGCGGACGGTGACGTTCATGAGATCCCGCGCGCTGTGGTGCGCGGCAGGGGTGGTCGGGGTGCTGCTCGTGCTGCCGGCCGCCGCGATCGCCGCATCCGCGGCGCCGGCGTCGCTCTCCCCGGTCCGGATCACCGCGGCCGAGCGCCCCTTCACGGACACGCAGGGCCAGCGCTGGACCCCCGCCGGATCGCGGCTGGACGGGACGCGGCGGGCGACCGCGCGGCCGATCCCCTCGCTCTACGGCACCCCGAAGCTCTACGAGACGGCCGCCGTCGGCGTGCGCCGGGCGAGGATCCGCGTCCCGGCTCCGGGCCGCTATGCGGTGACGCTCTATCTCGTCAATCCCCACGTCTCGCGCACCAACCACGTCTTCGACGTCTCGACCCTGCAGACGGGCAGTGGCGGACGCCGGGTGGCCGTCAAGCGCCGGCGGGCCACGGTCCCCGCGAGCGGCAAGGAGACGCAGCCGATCCAGGCCGGCTTCGAGGCGCTCGTCCGCGGCCGGGATCTCGAACTGGCCTTCCGCTCAGTCAAGCACGCGGTGGTCGTGAGCGCGATCGAGGTGCAGTGGCTCGGGCCGCTCAGCATGCCCGCCGTCAAGCCGGCATGGACCGACGAGTTCGACGGTCCAGCCGGAGCGCCGCCGGACCCCAAGCTCTGGCAGGTGCAGACGGGCGACGGCTGGGGCGGACAGCACGCCGAGCTGCAGACGTACACGACCAGTCCCGACAACATCGCGCTCAACGGCGCCGGCCAGCTCGTGATCACGGCGCGCCGCGACCGGGCGCGGGCCGACGGCACGCTCGGCTACACCTCGGGGCGGATCGACACCCACGACACTTTCGACCTCACCCGCTCGCGGGTGTCGGTGCGGATGGCCACGCCGCCCGGCCGGGGCCTGTGGCCGGCGTTCTGGGCCTGGTTCAACCGCGCCGAGATGCCGCAGACCGGCGAGGTGGACATCGCGGAGCTCGTCGGACGCGAGCCGAAGAAGCTGTACGCGTTCGTCCACGGCGTCGTGCCCGGATCGCCGCCGTGGATCTACCAGAACGGCGCCGAGCTGGAGCACCCCGTGCCGCTGAGCGGGCCGCCGCACACGTACGAGATCCGGACCGAGCCGGGGCTCGTCGAGTTCTACTTCGACGGACGGCAGTTCGGCTCGGTCGCCCGCGCGGACCTCCCGCCCACCGGCCCGTGGGTCATCCGTCCGGACCTGCCGTTCCGGCTGATCCTGAACATGGCGATCGGCAGCTGGGCCGGGCAGCCGGACAGCACGACGCCGCTGCCCGCGCGGATGACCGTCGACCGCGTCAGCGTCTGGCGCTGACGGCCGGGCTCAGGCGCCGAGGCGCGTCGAGCGGTCCGCGCCCGGCATCCACGCGTCCTGCTGCGCCGCCGCGGACGCGGCGGCGTCCTCGTCGGGCAGGATCTCGTTGGCGCGCGGCGTGAGCTCCCCTGTCGCGCACGACCAGGCGCTCATCGGACCGGTGGGACTGCGCGGGGTCTCCCTTCCGCTGCGGGTGCCCGCGGCGCAGCGGCTGGAAGCCTCGCGAGCACCGTCATGACGGTGGCCGTCGCGGTTCCCGCCACGAGCACGCCGCCGGCGACGTCCGACGGGGTGTGCCAGCCGAGGAGGACAGTCGCCACGCCGACCGCCCCGGCGCCCAAGGCGGCGGGGCGCGCGCGCCGCGGCAGCGCGATCGCGAGCCCGGCCGCGAGTGCACATGCCGCCGTCGTGTGCCCGCTGGGGAACGCGCCCCCGTGCAGCGTGCCCTGCTCGAGGACGCGCTTCAGCATCTCGGTCGTGAGCGCCGCGGAGGCCAGGAGCGCCGCGATCGCGACCGCGACGCGGGGCAGGCCGCGCAGCGCGGCGAGGCACACGAGCGCCGCCCCGATGAGGGCGAAGGGGAGCGGGTCCGCGACGCCGGCGACGACGCGGACCGCGCCGTTGTCGCCGATGCCGCCGCTCAGTGCGTCGAAGCCCCGCGCGTCGAGGTCGCGCAGCGACGCCGACCAGCGCACGGCCGCGACGAGCAGGAGCAGGAGCGCGGAGCACGCGAGCATCGCGGCCGGCGCGACGGGAGACGGACGGCGCACCTGATCGATGCTACGAGGCGCGGTTCACCGACGCCTCAGGCCAGCGCGTCGAGCGCGCGCCCCGGATCGGGGATCGCCGTGACGACGCCGCCCGCGTCCAGCAGCAGGAACCGGTCCAGGCAGCGCAGGAACGCGCGATCGTGCGACACGGCGACGATCGTCCCCTCGAAGCCGTCCATCGCCCGCTCCAGCGCCTCGGAGGAGTCGATGTCGAGGTTGTCGGTCGGCTCGTCGAGCAGCAGCAGGTTGTGGCCCTCCACCTCGAGGCAGAGGATCTCCAGGCGGGCGCGCTGTCCGCCGGACAGGGTCTCCGGCATGCGCCGCGCGGCATCCTGGAGGCCGTAGCGGGCGAGCGCGCCCATCGCGCGCTCGACCGTCCCGACGCGCGCGGTGACGAGATCCAGGAGCGGCGCACCCGCAAGGTCCGACCGGGAGCCGAGCTGCGTGAACAGCCCCGGCGAGACGCGCGGCCCCAGCACCATCCGCCCGTCGTGCCGGACGTCCTCGCCGGCCAGCAGGCGCATCAGGTGGGTCTTTCCGGTCCCGTTGGGGCCGATCAGGCCGACGCGCTCGCCGAAGTGGATCTCGTCCTCGAACGGCAGCACGAGCCCGTCGATCGCGACGTCGTGGAGCGCGACGACGCGCCGCGCCGAGTCGCCGCCGCGCAGCCGCACGCGGATCGCCTGGTCGACGACCGGCGCGGGCGGCGGGCCCTCGTCGACCCAGCGCCGCCAGCGGGTCTCCATCGCGTCCGCGCGCCTGGCCCAGTCGGGCGAGTACCTGGCGCGCTCCTTGAAGACGCGGACGAGCTCGCGCAGGCGGCGCTCCTCGTCGTTCCAGCGCTGGAGCCGGTCGCCCATGAGCTGCCGGCGGTGCTCGCGCGCCTGCGGATAGGTGGCGTACGAGCCGCCGTGCACCCAGGCGCCGTCGCCCTCGAGCGTGATGATCGCGTCGCAGGCGGCGCCGAGAAGCATCCGGTCGTGGCTGATCAGCAGGATGGTCTTCTTCGATGCGGCGATCCGCTGCTCCAGCGCGGCCTTGGCGGGCACGTCGAGGAAGTTGTCGGGCTCGTCGAGCAGCAGGATCTCCGCGTCGGAGCGAAAGAGCGCCTCGAGCACGAGCTGCTTGCGCTCGCCGCCGGAGAGGGTCACCGCGTCGCGGTCGCCGACCTCGGCCAGGCCCGCCCCGATGATCCGGCGGCATGCGGCGTCCCAGACGCCCTCGAGCGTGTAGCCACCGAGCTCCGACCAGTCGCCGATCGCCTCGCCGAGCCGCACCCCGGCGTGCTCGTCGCCGGCCGCCAGGTCACGCTCGGCGGCCAGCATCGCTCGCCCGGCCGCCGCGACGCGCGCGGGCGCGCAGGTCAGCAGCAGCTCGCGGACGCTGCCCTCGCCGGTCCCGACGTCCTGCGCCATGAAGAGCGCGCGGTCGTCGAGCCTGATCGCGCCGTCGAGCGGATCCAGGAGGCCGGCGGCCATCCGCATGAGCGTCGACTTGCCCGCGCCGTTGGCACCGACGAGCCCCGCGTGACGCCCGTCGGTGACCCGGAAGGAGACGCCGGAGAAGAGCAGATCTCCGCCGGGATGGGCGTACGAGAGGTCGCTGACGGCGATCGCGGCCATGGGCGCGAGCCTAGCCCGGGTTGACCGCGGCATGCGATCGCTGAGAGGGTCGTCATGCACAACGGTGAAATCGGTCCGCATCACGGAGGAGGAGTCCCCATGCTGTTCAAGTCTCGGCGCGCGCAACGACGCGCGCTGCTGGCGGTGGCGCTGTGCGCCGGCGCGATCGGCGTCGTCCCGGCCGCCGCGCAGGCGAGCGGGAGCAATCTCGCGCTGCCGAAGGTCATGACCCGCAACCTGTACCTGGGTGCGGATCTCAATCCGGCGCTCGCGGCGCTCGGCTGCACACCCGCGCCGTTCTGCACGCTGGCGACCAACCAGGGCATCTGGAACCAGGTCGTGGCGACGAACTTCCCCGAGCGCGCCAAGCGCCTGGCGAAGGAGATCGACGACGATGATCCCTACATCGTCGGCCTCCAGGAGGTCGCGCTCTGGCGCAGCGGCCCGATCAATGGCGTCAAGGACGCGACCGATGTCGAGTACGACTTCCTCGCGATCCTGCTGAGCGAGCTCGCGGCGCGCGGCACGAAGTACAAGGCGATCGTCACGCAGCAGGAGGCGGACATCGAGAGCCCGTCCGCGAGCCCGCCGACCTTCGCCGACCAGCGTGACCGCCGGCTGACGATGCGCGACGTCATCCTCGTCCGCACGGACCTGCCGAAGTTCCTGGTGTCGTTCTCCAACCCGCAGAGCGCGAACTACGCGAACTACATCTCGGTTCCGACCGGCTCGACGTACGGCGCGATCGACTTCAAGCGCGGCTGGACGTCCGTCGACGTCAAGCTCCTCGGCCATCCGGTGGCGCGCTTCGTCAACACGCATCTGGAGTCGGCCGCGAGCGGCTTCCGCCAGCTGCAGGCGGGCGAGCTCGTCGGCCCGACCGGGCCGCTCACGAACCCGAACCTCGCCGCGATCCTCGTGGGCGACCTGAACTCGGACCCGAGCATCCCGTTCGGCGGCAACCCGGCCTCGCCGGTCTCCGACGGCGCTGCGTACAACATCATCGCAAGCGCGGGCTTCGTCGGCTCGGGCAACACGACCAACACGTTCGGGCACAACTCGAACGTCAACGAGTTCCCGACGAACGTGTTCGACGAGCGGATCGACCACGTCCTGACGCGTCCCGGCTTCGGCCACCTGACGAACAAGGTCGTCGGCACCGATCCGGCCAACCGGACTCCCGGCGGCCTGTGGCCGTCGGATCACGCCGGGCTGATCGTCGGCATCGGCTAGGCGCAGACGGAGAGCAGTGTGGTGCGGGGCCCCCCGACCGGGGGCCCCGCGTCGTTCCGGGGGGCTCCCGCCGGGATAAAACACGAATCCCGACCGGGATTTGTATATTTCAGCGCATGGAACCCGCCTCCCGCGCCGGATCGCTCATCGGACAACCCCGAGGTCGTCGAGGACGTCCCGGGCCACATCATCCCGATCCTCGAGCGCGAGTTCGACGACTTCGACGGCGAGGCCGCGAAGTTCCTCGACGGGCAGACGCCGGAGACCGAGTTCATCGGCTTCCGGCTCAAGCAGGGCGTCTACGGCCAGCGCCAGGCGAACGTCCAGATGGTGCGCGTGAAGCTGCCCTTCGGCGGCATCACGCCCGAGCAGATGGACACGTTCGCCGACGTCACCGAGCGCTACGCGCCGCTCAACAAGTCGCACATCACGACGCGGCAGAACATCCAGATCCATCACGTGCCGCTCGACCAGATGGCGAAGCTCATCCGGGAGATCTCGGCCGTCGGGCTCTCATCCCGCGAGGGCTGCGGGAACACGGTCCGCAACGTCACCGCCGATCCGCTGGCCGGCATCTGCGAGGACGAGGTCTTCGACCCGACGCCCTACGTCGGCGCGTACGTGCGCTACTTCGTGCGCCACCCCACGACCCAGCTGATGCCGCGCAAGGTCAAGACCGCCTTCGACGGCACCGCGAGCGAGCGTGCGATCTCCGGCATCCATGACATCGCCTTCCTGGCCCGTGAGCGCGACGGCGTCCGCGGCTTCGAGGTGCGCCTGGGCGGCGGCACGTCGATCATGCCGCGCGTCGCGCCGACGCTCGTCGAGTTCGCGCGCGCCGACGACGGCGAGTACCTGAAGATCGCCGAGGCCTGCTTCCGCATCTTCGACCGCCAGGACTGGCTGCGCGTGAACCGCGCCCGTGCGCGCATCAAGGTCCTCGTCGACCGCGACGGGATCGACGCCGTCCGCGCGATGGTCGAGGAGGAGCTGCAGGGCGACTGGGTCGCCGAGCGCGACTTCACGCCCGACCTGTTCGAGTACGACGAGGCGCCGCTGGCGCCCGGCCCGTACACCGGCGGCGCGAGCCCCAACGGTGACCGCGGCGATTTCGACCGCTTCGTCGAGGCGAACGTCGCGGCGCAGAAGCAGGCCGGGTTCTCGGCCGTCACCGTGAAGATCACGCGGGGCGACCTGAGCCCGGAGCAGTTCCGCGGGCTCGCGCAGATCATGCGCGACTTCACCGGCGGGCACGCCCGCACGACCGTGCAGCAGAACCTCGTCCTGCGCTGGGTGCGCGACGAGGCGCTCTACGACGTCTGGCAGCGCCTGACGGCCCTCGGCCTGGGCGACGCGGGCGCCGACGAGATCACCGACGTCGTCAGCTGCCCCGGCACCGACAGCTGCAAGCTCGGGATCACGGCGTCGATGGGCCTCAACAAGGCGATCCAGGAGCGGGTCGAGGCCCTGGCGATCGCCGACCCCGTCGCGCGGCGCATCCACATCAAGATGAGCGGCTGCCCGAACGGCTGCAGCCAGCACCACATCGCGAACATCGGGTTCTACGGCGCCTCGATCAAGGTCGGCGAGCACACGATCCCCGCGTACGTCGCGCACATCGGCGGCCGCTACGAGGGCGGCGAGATCGCGATGGGCACGCGGCTCAAGGTGCGCCTGCCGGCCAAGCGCGTGCCCGAGGCCGTCGAGCGCTGGATCACCTCCTACCTGGAGACCCGCGAGGGCGAGGAGCCCTTCAACGGCTGGGCCGACCGCATCGGCTCCACGGCCTTCGAGGATCAGGTGCGCGACCTCGCGCTGCCGGTCGAGTTCGGGATCGAGACGATGAGCACGTTCATCGACTGGAACCGGTCGGGCCCGTTCGAGGTCATCCGCGGCGAGGGCGAGTGCGCGGTCTGATGTATCCCTGAGCGGGGGCTGCGCGTCTGTCATGCACAGATCCCGATCCCCACGCACAGGAGCAGTCATGACGCACAACACCGGAAACACCGACCGCATCGCCCGCGTCGTCCTCGCCATCGTCTTCGCCGTCGCCGGCATCGTGGTGGGCGGAACGCTCGGGATCGTCTTCTTCGTCCTCGCGGCCGTGATGCTCGTGACCGCCGCCGTGGGCTTCTGCCCGCTGTACCGCCTGGTGGGCGTCAACACGTGCAAGGTGCCCGGCGCCGCGCGCCGGCGCCGCGTGAGCCGTAGGCTCCGCGGGTCGTGACGGCCGGGGAGCGGGAAGACCATGTGCAGCAGGGCCTCGACGCCGCAGGGCTCGAGGCCCTCGCCGTGTCCGAGGGCCCGTCGCTCTACCGGATGGCCCGCTCGCTGGTCCGCGACGACGATCGCGCGCACGACCTCGTCCAGCAGACCTTCCTGCGCGCGCTCGAGCGCGGCGACCAGTACCGCGGGGAGGGCGACCCGGCGGCGTGGCTGCGGCGGATCCTCTGGCGGCTGTCGCTCGACCAGGTCCGGCGCGGCGGCCGCGAGCTGCCCGTGGAGTCGGTCGAGGAGCGCTGGGCCGATGACGCCTACACCGTGGACGCCGCGATGGTCGTCGAGCGGTCGGAGACGCGGCAGGAGCTGGAGGACGCGCTCATCCGGCTGCCGTACGCCCTGCGCTCGGCCGTCGTCCTGCACGACGTCGAGGGGTGGACGGTGCAGCAGATCGCCGACGCGCTCGAGCTCGGGCTCCCGGCCGCCAAACAGCGCCTGCGGCGGGGGCGCATGATGCTCGTGAGCGCGCTCGCGGACGGGCACGAGCGGCGGGAGGCGCTGCAGGGCGTGCCGCTGCGCTGCTGGGACGCGCGCCGCGAGGTCTCCGACTACATGAACGGCGAGCTCGACCCCGGCCGGCGGGCGGAGCTCGAGCGCCACCTCGCCTCGTGCCCGACGTGCCCGCCGCTGTACGCCTCGCTCGTCGGCGTGCGCGCGTCCCTGGGCGGTCTGCGCGACCCGGACAGCGTCGTGCCGCCGGACATCGGCGCGGCGGTCGCGGCGCGGCTCAGCCGGTGAACCGCGGCCGCGTGTTGCGGCGGACCCGGAGCTTGGCCTCGGCCCGGTTGTCGTTTCATGCCGCAAGCGCCCGGGCGAGCGCACGTCCGGCGTGCAGCGCGTCCGGCACTCCGGAGCCCGCCTGCAGCGCGCCGGGGTCGAGCGGCTCGGGCGGCGGGACGCACCAGTCGCCGGCGGCGCCGATGCCGCCGTCGGACAGACACGGATCCGGCAGGGCGCTGGTCACGCGCGCGTAGCGCCAGCAGTGGGCGGTGACGAAGGCCGGGGTGGGCGGCGGACCCGGCCCCAGCTCCGCCGCGAACGCGGCCAGGAGCGCCGCCGCGACCCCGTCCGGGTCGTCCTCCAGGTGGGTGCGGCTCCACTGCGGGCCGCCCTGGATCGTCCAGCGCTCACCGGGATCGCGGCCAGGCTTGGCGCTCTCCCGCGCCGCCCACAGCACCGGCGCGTCCGGCGCCTCCGCGCGGCGCCAGGGCGACGTGACCGGCAGCGGCGCCTCCCACGCGGCGAGGACCGCCCAGCACGGGTCGTACGTGACGGCGGCGGCCTGCTCGGCCAGCGCCGGCGCCGCGAGGGCGAGCAGCTCGGCGGCCTGCGGCGCCGGGGCCGTGACCGCGACGCGGTCGAACGTTCCCAGGTCTCCGCCGTCGTCACCGGTCAGCCGGAAGCCGGCGACCTCACGCGCGACCGGCGCTACGCGGACCCCGGCACGCACGTCGAGGCCCCGCGCGAGCGCCCGCGCGAGCGCACTCATGCGCGGGACCGGCACCTCACCGTACGCGAAGTCGGCGAGCTCGAGCCCGAGCGGCGCCAGCTCCAGCAGCCAGGCGCCGCGCGCAAGCACCGGGCAGCCGTGGTCGAATGCCCCGTGGTCGGTCCGCCGGCTCGACGTGCGCCCCCCGGGGCCGCGCGCCTTCTCGAAGACCGTCACGGCGTTGCCGGCGCCGGCGAGCTCGCTCGCACACGCAAGCCCCGCGATGCCCGCTCCGATGACCGCGATCCGCATTGACGGAAGCGTACCCGCGGGGCCGCCCGCAGCCCGCCCGCGGGTAGGATCGCGCCATGGCCGACGAGACGAAGTACCTCCTGACCGAGGACCGGATCCCGACCCACTGGATCAACCTCATGGCGGACCTGCCCGGTGAGCCGCTGCCGCCGCTGAACCCGCAGACCAAGGAGCCCGCCGGCCCTCCCGACCTGCTCGCGATCTTCCCGGAGTCGCTGGTGCTCCAGGAGGTCTCGGCCGAGCCCGAGGTCGAGATCCCGGAGGAGGTGCGCGAGGCCTACAAGCTGTGGCGCCCGACGCCGCTCTACCGTGCGCGCCGCCTGGAGCGGGCGCTCGGCACGCCGGCGCACATCTACTACAAGTACGAGGGCGTCTCGCCGTCCGGCTCGCACAAGCCCAACACCGCGATCCCGCAGGCCTACGAGAACGCCCGGGCCGGCATCCGGAAGATCACGACGGAGACGGGCGCGGGGCAGTGGGGCTCGTCGCTGGCCTTCGCCTGCGGCATGTTCGGCCTGGAGTGCGAGGTCTTCATGGTCGGTTCGTCGTACGACCAGAAGCCCTACCGCCGGTCGATGATGGAGACCTGGGGCGCGACCGTCCACCGTTCGCCGTCCCAGCTGACGGAGTCCGGCCGGGCGAACGCCCGGCACGACACGGGCTCGCTCGGCATCGCGATCTCCGAGGCCGTCGAGATCGCCGCCCAGAACGAGGACATCAACTACGCGCTGGGGTCCGTCCTCAACCACGTGCTGCTGCATCAGACCGTGATCGGCCAGGAGACGATCGCCCAGATGGAGATGGCCGGCGAGGAGCCCGACGTCGTCATCGCCTGCGTCGGCGGCGGGTCGAACTTCGGCGGGCTCGTGTTCCCCTGGCTGCGGCGCAACCTGCGCGACGGCGCGACGACGCGCTTCATCGGCGCAGAGCCGGCGGCGTGCCCGACCCTCACGAAGGGCGTGTACGCCTACGACTTCGGCGACACCGCGGGCTTCACGCCGTTGATGCCGATGTACACGCTGGGCCACGACTTCGTCCCGCCGCCGGTCCACGCCGGCGGCCTGCGCTACCACGGCGACTCGCCGCTGGTCTCCGCGCTCGTCCACAACGGCCTCGTCGAGGCACGCGCCTACCGCCAGTCGGAGACGTTCGCGGCCGGCGTCCAGTTCGCCCGCACCGAGGGGATCATCCCCGCGCCCGAGCCGACGCACGCGATCCGCGCGGTGATCGAGGAGGCGCAGGCCGCGACGGAGGCCGGCGAGGAGCGCGTGATCCTGTTCGGGCTGTGCGGCCACGGCCACTTCGACCTGTCGGCGTACGACGCCTACCTCGCCGGAACGCTCGAGGATCCCGAGTTCTCGCAGGACGACATGGACAACGCGATCGCGAACCTGCCCGAGGGCGTCCCCGCGATCTGACCGACCCGCGCGCCACCATCCGCTCATGACCACCGCCCCCGCCGCACCCGGCAGGATCGACATCGGCGCGATCCTCACGACGGTCTTCGACACCTACGGCAAGACCTTCGGCGTCCTCATTCCCGCGGCGCTGGTCGTGTACACGCCGGTCGCGCTGATCGCCGCGCTGCTCAACGACAGCGCCGCCGGCGGGCTCGTCGCGAGCGTCGTGGGGCTGGTGGCCTCCGCGTGGTACGCGGGGATGGTCGTGCGCACCGTCCAGGACGTGCAGGACGGTCAGGTCGACGCGGGCATCGGCGAGCTGTTCCGCTCGGTGACCGGGGTGATCCTCCCGCTCATCCTGGTCGGCTTCGTCGTCGGGATCTCGGTGGTCGTCGGCCTGATCCTGTTCATCGTCCCGGGCCTCATCGTCCTCACGCTCTGGTCCGTCGCCTCACCCGTCGTCGTCGTCGAGAACCCCGGGGTGTTCGCCGCGCTGGGCCGCAGCCGGGCGCTCGTCCGCGGGAACGGCTGGCAGGTCTTCGGCGTGATCGCGGCGATCTTCGCGATCATCCTCGTGGTCAGCATCGTCATCGGGTCGATCGGCGCCATCGGCGACTCGTTCGTCCTCTTCTTCCTCATCCAGCTGCTGCTCAACGTCGCGCTCGCGCCGATCTACGCGCTCGCCGCGGCGGTCCTCTACTTCGCGCTGCGCAGCGCCCACGGGCAGCCGGTCGGCATCGACCCGGCGACCGGCGGGTTCGCCCCGCCGCAGGCGCCCGCGGCGCCGGCGCCGCCCGCCGACGGGACCGACGCGTTCGGGAACCCCGTCCCGCCGCCCCCGGGCGCGCCGCCCGCCGCGTAGGAACGCCTCACGCGGCGGCGGGGAGCGACGGCTCCGCCGCCGCGCCGAGGAACACCGCCGGCGGGGCCGCCCGCACGGTCATCGGCAGGCCGCGCGCCGGCGAGATCGTCGGCGCCTGGCGGATCCTCAGCCGGTATCCGGGCACGAGTTCCAGTCGGAAGCGGCTGAGCACCGCGCGGGTGATGATCGCGATCTCCGCCTCGCCGAAGCGCATCCCGATGCACGTGCGCGATCCGCCCCCGAAGGGCACGTAGGCGCCCTTCTCGATCTGCGCCCGGCGATCGGGCGTGAAGCGGCGGGGGTCGAACCGGTCCGGGTCCGGCCACACGTCCGGGAGGTGGTGGCTCGCCCACGAGCAGTAGTGGATGTGCGCGCCGCCCGGGACCGGAACGCCCTGGAACTCGAACGGCTCGATCGACCGGCGCGGGCCGATGTACGCGGGCGGGTACTTGCGCAGCGTCTCGTCGATCAGCATCTGCATCGTGATTTCGGGATCCGCGGTCAGCTCGGGGTTGCGCGCGAGCTCGTAGAACAGGAACGCCATCGTCGAGCTCGTCGTGTCATGCCCGGCGAAGAGCAGCGTCATGACCTCGTCGCGCACCTGGTCGCGCGGCAGCGGGTCGCCGTCCTCGTCGCGCGCCTGGACCAGCAGCGAGAGGAGGTCCTCGCCGAGACCGGTCCCGTCCCTGCGCGCGTCGATCTCGCGCGTGAGCAGCTCGTCCAGGCGCCGGCGCGCGAGTCGCACCCGGTCGTACGGGGAACCCGGGCCGCGCGCCACCTGGCCGGCGACGCTGCGCGCGTGGAAGGAGAGGGCCGCCTCGAACTCGTCGACGGCGTCGAAGCCGCCGGCGCGGGCGCGGTCGGGGTCCAGCCCGAAAAGCGCGCGCATCGCCACGCGCAGCGCGAGGTGTCGCACCCAGTCGTACATGTCGACGACCGCTCCGGGGACGAGCGTCGCCACGGCGCGCTGCACCTCGTCCTCGATCACCGCCGTCGCGGCGGCGATGCGCTCGCGATGGAACGCCGGGAGCATCATCCGGCGGTGCGTGCGGTGGTAGGCGCCGTCGGTCGTCAGGAGCCCGTCGCCGAGGAACGGGACGAGGCTGCGCAGCTCGCCCTCGCGCCAGGACATGTTCGCGGCGCCCGACACCAGCACGTGGTGGTTGGCCGCCGGCCCGAGCATGAAGACGACGTTGTGATGGAAGATCCGCAGCGTGAAGATCGGCCCGTGGCGCTCGTACGCGTCGACGAGCGTCCGCAGCGGGTCGTCCATGATCCGGTTCGTGCGCCGCATGCTGAACCGGTGCTCCCCCGGCGGGTAGGGGACGGTGGCGGCGCGCTCGGCGGCGAGGTCGCGCCACATGACGACCAGCGGGTTCGGCGACGGTCGCTGGGCCGGGCGCTGCAGCACCCGCCGAGGATACCCAACGTGACGCAGGCGTCAGGTTCGCGCCGGACGGGTCCCGGAACGACGCGAGGCCCCGCGGTGCGGGGCCTCGCTGGTTTCAGCTGCGCCGTGGAGGCGGCGCATGTCGCTGAGGTGGTGTCAGAGGGCGCGCGGCTTCTCGGTCTCGCCGCCCTGCTGCTCGCGCTGGCCGGCGTCCTCGCCCTGGCTGTCGTCCTGCACCCGGGCGCCGCGGCGGCCGTTGCCCTTGTTCTGGTTCAGGTCCTTGCGCTCGACCCGCTCGCAGGAGCCGTTGGGGTTCGCCGGGGTCGCGTCGGTGATGACGTCGACCGTGTCGAGGATGGCGACATCGTTGCCGTCGCCGCAGGTGATGCGGTCGGCCTCGCCGTCGCGCGTGCGGAAGCGGTCGTCGCCGGGCCCGCCGTCGAGCACGTCGGCGATCATGTCCGTCTCGCCGTTCGGGCCGGGCGTCACGTCCGCGCGAGCCAGCGCCCAGAGGACGTCGTTGCCCGCGCCGCCGAACGTCGTGTCGACGCCGACGTTGGCGTAGATCAGGTCGTTGCCGTCGCCGCCGTTCTGCGTGTCGTCGCCGGAGCCGCCGCTCATGCGGTCGTTGCCGGCGTCACCGTTGATCGTGTCGTTGCCGTCGCCGCCGGACAGGCGGTCGCGGGCGTCGCCGCCGGAGATCGTGTCGTTGCCGGGGCCGCCCCAGATGCGGTCATTGGAGAAGAGGTCGCCGACGCCGGGCGTGTCGCCCGTGAGGGTGTCGTCGCCGCCGTTGCCCCAGATCCGGTCGTCGCCGGCGAGGCCCTTGATCGTGTCGTTGTCGGCCTGGCCCCAGAGGCGGTCGCGGCCGGGGCCGCCGTCGATCTTGTCCGCGCCGGCGCCGCCGCCGACCCAGTCGTTGCCGGGGCCGGCGTCGATGGTGTCGTCGCCGCGGCCGCCCGAGGCGGAGTCGAAGCCGTCGCCCAGGGTGATCGTGTCGTTGCCGGCGTAGGCGCGGACGCGGTCGTTGCCCTCGAGGGCGCTGATCGTGTCGTCGGCGTTCGTGCCGCGCAGGCGGTCATTGCCCGTCGTGCCGGTGATGGTGGCCGCCATGGCGACCGCGGCGCTCGCGGCGAGCAGGCCGAGAACGGCGAGGACGCTGGTGATGATGCGGGTCGGGCGAGTCGTTCGCATGTGGTCTTCCTCCCAGGAAGCTGCAGCGGGTGAGGGGTGGGGGTCCGACGGCCGGAACACGGTCCTCCGGGAGGAGTTGCGGCGCGCGCGGGGGCTGACGGAGAAGCTGCGGCGCCGACTTGTCATACTCATGCCGCGCACGGGGGCGTAGCTCAGTTGGTTAGAGCGCCGGCCTGTCACGCCGGAGGTCGCGGGTTCGAGTCCCGTCGCTCCCGTCCCACGAAGGCCCTGCTATTGCGGGGCCTTCGGTCGTTCAGCGGCTCGAGCTGCGACCTCAAGTGCGTGTGCGGGTACCGCAAGCGGGTACCGCTTCACCGTCGGACCTGCGCGCGCGTGGCGCGCGATCTGCGGTGCGAGCCGGCCCCTCAGCGGCGATGCGGCGCCACACGCAAAGCCACGGGCCAACCCGTTGCACCTGGGGCGAATGACGGGAGTCTGCACCTCGGTCGCCGCGCCCACACCCGCCGTTCGGCGCACGCCTGCAAGTCGTCCCAGGCGGGAGCGGTGGCTCTGGTAGCGTCGCGTTCATGTCCGGGGTGGCGTCTTGGGAGCGCCGGCGAGGTTTCGCGATCGTGGGGGATTGATGCTCAGTTCAGCCGACCATGCGTGTCCCACAAGGCCTCGCCATGTGCGCCCCGTCAGTTGGGTGTTCGGTGTTGCCCGGTTGGGGTTGACGTTCCTGGCCGTGGGGGTGTTCGCGCTTGCGGGCGTGAGCGTGGCTCATGGTGCTCAGGCGGTCCAGGTCAGCGTCGGCGCGTCGCACTCGTGCGCGGTGCTCGCGGGTGGCGGCGTGCAGTGCTGGGGTGATGGCGGCGGCGGCCGGCTGGGGAACGGATCGACCGGTCCCAGCAGTACGCCTGTAGACGTGCAGGGTCTCGCGGGTGCCGTCGCGGTCAGCGCCGGCGGCGCGCACACCTGCGCGGTGGTGGCGGGTGGCGCGGTGAAGTGCTGGGGCAGCGGCGACAACGGGGAGATGGGCAACGGGGCCGACGCCGGCAGTAGCACGCCGGTGGATGTGCAGGGCGTGACCGGTGCGACAGCGATCGTCGCCGCCACCGGTTTCACCTGCGCCCTGGTGTCGGGCGGCGCGGTGAAGTGCTGGGGCTTCGGCCATGAGGGGCGGCTGGGGAACGCATCGACCGCCAACAGCAACACCCCCGTCGACGTGCAGGGCCTCACGGACGCCATCGCCATCAGCACTCGCGCACGGGAGCACATCTGCGCGGTGCGTTCCGGCGGCGCGGTCCGGTGCTGGGGCCGCGGTGACAACGGTGAACTGGGGAACGGGTCGAGTTCCGACAGCAGCACGCCGTTCGAGGTTCCGGGGCTGACCGGCGCCGCCGCCATCAGCACCGGCTCCGGCTATACGTGCGCGCTGCTGGCCGGCGGTACGGCTAAGTGCTGGGGATACGGCGGGAGGAAGAACCTCGGGAACGGGACGACCTCCAACAGCCCCACACCGGTGGACGTGCAGGGCCTCACGGGCGCCGCCTCCATCAGCAGTGGGTTCGATCACTCCTGCAGCGTGGTGTCGGGCGGCACTGCCAAGTGCTGGGGTGGCGATGGCGCCAGCCCTGACGGGAAGCTCGGCAACGGGGCCGATCCCGGCAGCGGCACCCTCGTGGACGTGCAGGGCATGACCGGCGCCGTCGCCGTCAGCGCCGGCGACCGCCACACCTGCGCGCTGCTCGCCGGCGGCGCGGTCAGTTGCTGGGGGTACGGCGTCACCGGACGACTCGGGAACGGCGTGATGGCCAACAGCAACACACCGGTGGCCGTGCAGGGACTCACCGGACCGGATCTGACGCCGCCCGCACCTCCCGTCCCGCCGGTGACGGCGCCCCCGGCGCCCCCGGTACCCGCTCCCGTCACGGCGCCCCGCCCGCCCGCCGCCCCCGCGCCGAAGGCTGTCGCGATCACCCAGATCGCGACGCTGCCGACCACCAAGGCGTGCGTCAGCCGCCGCAAGTTCCCGATCCGGATGCGCAACGTCAAGAAGAACAAGGTCGTGCGCGCTGAGATCAAGCTCAACCGCAAGCAGGTGCGCTCGGTCACCGGTAAGGCTCTGGGCCTGCCGATCGACCTGCGCGGCCTGCCCAAGGGCCGGTTCACCGTCGAGATCATCACCACCGACAGCGCCGGCAGGCGCGTCGTCGGTAAGCGCACCTACCGCACCTGCGCGCCCAGGAAGCGCTGAGACGTCCGCGCTCCCCGGGACCCGGCCCGGGCGGAGGCGCTGGCCGGAGGCTCGGGTGTCGTGTACGGTCGCGGTGCCCGGTATCCGAGGGGGAGTGGATTGTGATCACGGACGTTCGCGCGGGTCGATGGGCTCGCCTGTCGCTGATGGTGCTGGTGCTGATGCTGGTGCTGTCGGCGCCCGCCGCCGCCGCGCCGGTGTGGCTGGCGCCGGCCGATGTGGCGCCGCCGGACTCCGGTGGTGGGAGCACGGCGATCGACGCGGACGGGACCGTGCTCGCCGTCTGGAGCCCGAGCGTCCCCGCGGGAAGCGTGCTGCGGTTCGCGCAGCGACCCCCTGGCGGCGCGTGGACCGCGCCGGTCGATCTGACGCCCGCGATCACCGGGCGCTACGTGGGCGTGCCGAAGATCTCGATCGACGACGCGGGGACGGCGACGGCGGCGTGGGAGTACTACGACCAGGACGGGATCGGCGACGACAGCACGGTCGTTCAGTCAGCGCGGCGGCCGCGGGGTGGGCCGTGGGGGACGATCGAGACCGTGTCCGCGCCGGCGGTCAGCCCCGAGGAGGTCACCCGGACGGAGCTGGCGGTCGCGCCGGGCGGCGCGGTGAGCGCCGTCTGGCAGTTCTACGACGGTGCCGGCTACCGCGTGGTGAGCGCGCGGCGCCCGGCGGGGGGCGCGTGGGAGGCCCCGGCGGAACTGACGACGGCGCCGGTGGCCGGCGGTGAGCCGCTGCCGCGCATCGCCGTTGACGACAGCGGGCGCGCGACAGCCGTCTGGACCCAGTCACCGACGGAGGCCTACGCGGCCGGCCGGGATGCCGGCGGCGCGTGGGACGCGCCGGTGACGGTCAGCGGAACACCGGGCACCGTCGCCTACCCGACCGTGGCGATGGACGCGAGCGGGAACGCGACGGCCATCTGGCGGCGCCTCTCCGGCGTCCAGCGGATCGAGACCGCCACGCGCGCGGCCGGCGGCTCGTGGGGCACGCCGGAGCTCCTGACGACCGGCACCGCGGTGAGCTCGGATTTTGACCTCGCCGTCGACCCCGACGGGAACGCCCTCGTGGCCTACGGGCAGACCGTCGGGCCCGATTTCCTGATGCGCGCCAAGCGCCGGCCTGCGGGCGGGGCATGGCAGGCGACCGCCGACGACCTGTCCCTCGCCGGCGCGAACTCCTCGGTACCCCAGGCCCTCCTCGACCGAGCGGGCAACGCGACCGTCGCCTGGATTCGCTACGGCACCCCGCGCGTCGTCCAGGCGGCGCACGCCTCGCCGTCGGGCGCCTGGTCGGCGCCGGTCGATGTCGCGACGGGCGGGACCGACGTCTTCGGGACGTGGCTCAGCGCCAACCCGAACGGCGACCTCGCGCTGTCCTGGCGACGGGACTTCGGCCTCGCCGCCGCGGTCGGCGTCGTGCCGCCGACCTGCACCTCCACCACCGCCGCCGCGCAGGCGGCCGCGGCGGTCACGATCGACCTCCCGTGCTCCGGGACCGTCGACACGCGCGCGATCGGCGCCGCCCCCGCGCTGGGAGCGCTCGGGCCGATCGACCAGGCGCTGGGACGCGTCACGTTCACCGCGAACCCCGGACCGGGCGGCAACGACGCGTTCACGTTCACCGGCGCCAACGCCGCGGGCACCTCCGCCCCCGCCACCGTCAACCTGACGATCACACCCCAGCCGCCCGCGGCGGCCGGCGGCCCGCCACCGCCTGCGCCGCCTGCGTCCCTGCCGCCATCGGCCAAGCCCGCCGCCGTCCGATTCAACTCCCTCGCGACGCTCCCCTCGACCAGGAAGTGCGTCAGCCGCCGCAAGCTCCGCATCCGCCTGCGCGTCCCCAAGGGCGTGGGCGTGACCTCCGCCGAGGTCCGCGTCAACGGCAGGCGCGTCAGGACGGTCAAGCGGTCGCGCTTCACCGCGCCCGTCGACCTGCGCAACCTCCCCAAGGGCCGCGTCAAGGTCAACATCCGCGTCAAGCTCGCCGACGGACGCACCATCGCCGGCACACGCACCTACCGCACCTGCGCCGCGAAGAAGACGAAGTCGCAACGCTGAGATCGTGCGCACGGCCGCTCGCACTTCCCATGGAGGCTGTTGCACAAACCTGGCGCGGCAGTCGCGAGGACCAAGCCAAGCGCCACCCGGAAGTAGCCGACGGCGCTGGTCGGACCGCTCCGCTGACTGAGCCACCGGGTCGGATACGATCGCGCGCATCCTGGAAGTTCCTTCAGCAACAGCGGGGGGTGTTGGTGATGACCGTGAGGTTCTCGAAGCGGCTCGGCGTGCTCGCGGCGGCGTTGGCGGCAGCGGCGGCGTTCGTCGCGCCGGCAGCGGCCACGGCTGCCAAGACCGAGGTCAAGAAGGTCGGGGCGACGATCATCTACAAGAACGCGGCCAGCCCCAAGACTCCTGGGAATTGCGGCTTCCTCGTGATCCTGGAGTGGAAGGACCCCAAGGTCGCAGGCTTTGAGCCGTTCAGCTGGACCGGGCATTACTTCAAGGGGCCGGCGTCCTCGCGGAAGGAGATGACGATCTCGGGCAGGCCGCCGTTCAACAACACGCAGGACATCGCCTACACCACGTTCCAGGCGACCGGCGGCGCCAACTGGCTCCAGCTCGGCTGGGGGTCTCGCGCCGGCGCGCCGTCCCCAAGCGCTGCCCTGGACTGCTCCGACAGGGTGGCAAAGGCGAAGGAGAACTACGGAACCCAGGCGTGGGTCGAGGTCACCGGCACGGTGTCCAACTCGTCGACCGCCAAGTGCCTGGCGGCCCGGAAGTCCTACGCCTCCGTGAACAAGAAGGTCAACCAGCTGCGTCGCAACCTCCGCAAGGCCAAGAGCGACGCGGGCAAGGCCAAGATCCGCACGCGACTGAGCACCGCCGTCAGGCAGCGTGCGCAGGCCGCCGCTCGCCTGGGCAAGGCCTGCTCCGACTGACCACCGACATCGGCGGCCGCCGGCGTGGCGGCAGCACGCCCGCCTGGGACGAAGCGCAGGCGGGCGCCGAACGGTGCGGTGCACCTTCGACGGGGCAGCTGACCCGCGCCGGCCGGTGTCACTCACGCCTGCGTGTTCAGCCGCTCCACCAGGGCTCGGGGTGTGAGCACTGCGACGGGTGGATCGGTGATCTCCAGCAGATCGCGATCGCCGGTGACGATCGCTTCAGCGCCGGCGTGGAGAGCGAGCGCGATCAGGTAGTCGTCGGTCGGGTCGCGGCAGATCGCCGGTGCGGCTTCGGCGCGTCGCTGCTCAGCGCGGTCTGCGATGCGAGGTCGGCGACGAAGCGCTCGGCCTCATCCACGGAGAGGTAGCGCCGCAGGCGCTCACGAGCGAGCGCCGACGTGATCTCGGCCAGCAGCGACGGCGAGCTGACGAGTTCGATGCGGCCGTCGAGCGCCGCGTCGAGCACGCGCGCCGGGGAGCGGCCGGTGAGCGGGCAAGTGCGGCGGAGATGAGGACGTTCGCGTCGGCGAAGACGCGCTGCTCGTCGTGCCGCATGCCGGCTCCTGTCAGAGATCGCCTACGCGAGTTACGGCGGCGCTCGACTGCCGGCGCATCGCTCGGGACGCCCCGGCGGCTACTCGGGACGTCCGTCGTTCTCCGCGATCTGGGCTTGGATCCGGTCGTTCTCGCGGCCGTCTGCGATTGCGGCGAGGACGAGTCCGATGATGCCGGTGGCTGCGGGGATCGTGACCGCCACACCGACCAGGAAGAGCGCGAGATCACTCATCCCGATCACCGACCATCTGCAGTGCGACGGCGCCGAACGCCAGGATCGACGGGACCCAGATGCCGACGAAGATCCCCTGGTTCTCGCTGCCGGTGAACCACAGCGTGACGGAGAGCAGGAACGAGGCGAACGCGGCGGCGAGAATCGCCAGCGATGCGCGGAGTCGGAGCTTGCGGCGGTCCATGGGCGAACATCCAGTCAGTCGGTGAGAGGGCGGGCCACAAGCTTCTACGCGCTCGGGGCCCGCGCCGATCAGCTCGGCCCGACCCGAACGGGGTTCGGTGACTCGCTGGCCGCGCACCGGTCACCTCGCTCGTCCGTACCCGCTGTGATGAGCTTCAGGGGCAACAAGCGGTCGCTGCCCAGCAAGCCATGTGCGATCTGCGGGCGCGAGATGACCTGGCGCACGGCGTGGTCCAGGAACTGGGACGAGGGGTGCTACCGCTCGCAGGCCTGTCGCCGACGGGTGGGGAAGCATGCCGCGCCGCGCTGACCTGAGCCGCGACGTGCGCAACCTCGTGGTGGTGCTCGGCGATCAGCTCAGTCGCAGCGGGAGCGCCTGGGACGGGTTCGATCCCGCGGTCGACCGGGTGTGGATGGCGGAGGTGAGCGAGGAGTCCACGCACGTGTGGTCCGCCAAGCAGCGCACCGCGCTGTTCCTGACGGCGATGCGGCACTTCGCGCAGAGCCTGCGTGACGACGGGATCCCGCTCGACTACCGCGAGCTCCCGCCGGCGGGCGAGCCGACGACGCTCGGCGGCGAGCTGCGCGCGACGCTCGCGGCGCGGCGCGTGCAGCGCGTGGTGCTGACCGAGCCGGGCGACCTGCGCGTGCTGCAGGCGCTGCGCGCCGCCGCCGGCGACGTGCCGCTGGACGTGCGCGAGGACCGCCACTTCCTCTGCAGCACGCCGGAGTTCGCCCGCTGGGCCGAGGGGCGCCGGCAGCTGCGGATGGAGTACTTCTACCGCGACCTGCGCCGCCGCCATGACGTGCTGATGGACGGCGGTGAACCGGCGGGTGGGCGCTGGAACTTCGACGCCGAGAACCGCGGGGCGTTCGGCGCCGCGGGTCCGGGGCCGGTCCCGCCCACGCCGCGGTTCGCACCGGACGCGATCACCCGGGAGGTGATCGACCTGGTGAACGTCCGCTTCGCCGATCATCCGGGGCTGCTGACGAGCTTCGGCTGGCCGGTCACCCGGGAGCAGGCGCTGGAGGCACTGGCCGTCTTCATCAACGAGCGCCTCGAGCACTTCGGGCGCTGGCAGGACGCGATGTGGGACGGGCGAGCCCTGGCTCTTCCACGCGCACCTCTCCGCCGCGATGAACCTCAAGCTGCTGGACCCGCGCGAGGTGATCGCGGGCGGCCGAGGCCGCCTGGCGCGAGGGCCGCGCGCCGCTCGAGGCCGTCGAGGGGTTCATCCGCCAGGTTCTCGGGTGGCGGGAGTACGTGCGCGGCATCTACTGGTGGTCGATGCCGCGGCTACGCGGAGCTGAACGCGCTCGGCGCCGAGGAGGACCTGCCGGCCTGGTACTGGACCGGCGAGACGCGCGATGCGCTGCCTGCGGGACGCCATCGGCCAGACGCTGGAGTACGGCTACGCCCACCACATCCAGCGGCTGATGGTGACGGGCCTCTACGCGCTGCTGCTCGGCGTGGAGCCCGCGCAGGTCCACGACTGGTATCTGCGCCGTCTACGTCGATGCGGTCGAGTGGGTGGAGCTGCCGAACACGCTGGGCATGAGCCAGTACGCCGACGGCGGGCTGATGGCCAGCAAGCCGTACGTCGCGAGCGGGAAGTACATCCAGCGCATGAGCAACCACTGCGCCGGCTGCCGCTTCGATCCCGCGCAGCGCACCGGCGAGACGGCCTGCCCGTTCACGACGCTGTACTGGGACTTCCTCGGCCGGCACGAGCCGCTGCTGGCGAAGAACCCGCGGATGGGGCTCCAGCTCAGGAACCTCGCGCGCATCGAGCCGGCCGAGCGCCGGGCGATCACCGAGCGCGCCGCCGCGGTGCGCAGCGGCGACGTCGGCCCCTGAGGGGCGAGCCCCGTACCCCGGGCATGGACGACCACGATGCCCTCAGCAGCCCCGCGCCGCTGCGCGCACCCGCCTTCGAGGTCGCGGGCGCGGACGGTCGCGTCCGCGCCCGGCTCGGCCTGGCCACCGACGGGTCGCTCGCGCTCGACCTCGCGGACGCCGACGGCCTCGTGCGCGCGACGCTCGTCGTCGAGCCCGGCGGATCGGCGGCGCTGAAGCTCGCCGACGCGCGCGGCAGCTTCCGCATCGCGCTCGGGTCCTGGCTCGACGACTCGGCGTCGCTCGACATCTACGACGCCGGGCGCAACCACCGGATCAGCATCGGGGAGCGGCCCGGCGGTCCTGCGGGCATGCAGGTCTGGGATCGGGCGGGCACGCTGCGCACGCTGCTGGCGGAGGGGCCGGCGGACGAGCGCGACTGCTCGCTGGAGTTCTGGGACCGCGACGGCGCCTACCGCGCGGGAACCGGCATCTGGCCCGACGGCGGCAACGGCCTGGAACTGCTCGACGAGCGCGGCACGCTGCGCACGCGGCTGGGCCAGCGCGGGGACGTCGGCGCGCCGACGCTCGAGCTCTACGGCGCCGACGGCGGCTTCCGCGCGGCGATGGGCGAATACCCCGACGGCGCGGGACGTGTGAACCTCTGGGACGCCGGCGGGGACAGCGTCGCTGGGTGAGACCCCGGCCGTCGTGCCCCGGCGGCGAGCCGGAGCCGCGACCGGCGTCAGCCGTCTCGCTCGAACTCCCGCAGGAAGCCCTCGAACGTCCGCAGGTGATTCTGCTCGTCGGCGAGGATCGTGGTGATCATGTCCTGCGTCACCGGATCAACCCCGTCGGTCCTCTGGATGATCGTGTTGTAGTGGCTGATCGCGCCGTTCTCGGCGTCGATGACGCCCCTGATGACATGCACGAGGTCCAGCGAATCGCTCGGCGGCTGCAGCGCGTCCTGGCGGGCGTGAAAGTCCTTGGACCCCGGCACGGTGCCGTACAGCTCCTTGATGCGCTTGGCGAACAACTGGGCGTGCGCCAGCTCCTCAGCCACATCGCCGGCAAGCGACTGGACGATCTCGTGCGCGCGCACCCCGTCCGGATTGGTCGAGTTGGCGATGTAGCTCATCACCGTCTCGAGCTCCATCCAGTACGCCTGTGTCAGGAGTTCCACGATCTCCTCGCGGACGTCCTTCTGGGCCTCCGAGAGGATGTCGCCTTGGTTTGGGGTCACTGCTGCCGCCTCCTGCCGATCGAGATGAACGACGATGATCCCAGCTCTACGCGGAAGGAGCCTGACGCTGGGTGGCGACGAAGTACGCAGCTCGGCCCGAGCTGCCGGCCACCGGCATCACCCGCCACCACATGGTGAAGGTGGACTCGTCCTTGCGGTAGTTGACGGCCTTGCCCTCGAAGACGCGTCCCGCCGCCATGTCGGTGTGCAGACGCTGCACCACCGACTCGTCCGTCTCAGCGCCCTGCAGAAAACGCGGCGACTTCCCGAGCACGTCCTCTGCGGCGTAGCCGGTGAGGTCGGTGAAGGCGTCGTTGACGTAGAGGATGTCTCCCGACGCCGCCTCGGTGATCATCATCGAATCAAAGGAGTTCTCGACGAGGGCGTCGAGCACTGCGGCGTGGTGGTCACTGGAAACGGCCGAATGGGCGTGCATGAGGCTCTCCGATCAAGGGGGTGGCCGACGAACCCGGCCGACAGAGAGACCTACGCCGGGCACGGAACGCCAGATCAGCGCGGCCCGAACGTCGTCCTGCCGGCGATGGCGGTCGAGCTCGCGACGTCGGCGTGGCTCGTCGTCGATCAGCCGCGAGGCACGGGCGCGACCCTCGTCCTCGCGGGCCTTGCGCTCGCGATCCTCGCCTGGGCGGCCACGTTCCTGCTCGTCGTGCCGCGGCACCGGGACCTGGGCGCGGGACTCGATCCCGTCGCGGTGCGGCGACTTGCCCGTGCCTCGTGGGTGCGCACGGCGTCGTGGACGGCGCACGGCGTCGTCGTGGCTGTCCTGCTGTCCCAGGCGGGGTGACCCCGCACGCGAAAACGGCCGCCCCGAAGGGCGGCCGTTCGCGTTCTGCGGTGCTGGACGCGCTCAGCGCAGCGAGATCTTCACGCGGAAGATGCTGCCGTCCGTGGTCGTGGCCCGGACGTTCCAGGTGCCCGTCGACAGGCTCTTGGTGCTGAGGTTGTAGATGTACTCGCCGGCCCCGGTCTCCCGGAACAGGCTTCCGTCGTTCGCGTTGCCCGACGCGAAGTCGCCCTCGACGACGTCGCCCTCGATCTCGTCCGTGAGCTTGGCGAGCGACAGGCGGAGCGGCTCACCGGTGACGGGGGCGCCGTTCTCGTCGGTCAGCGTGATCTTCACCGGCACGGTTCGCCCGCGCTTGAAGATGCTCGAGCCGTCGGCGTTGATCGGCTGCCCCACCGCGAAGTCGAACTTGTCGACGACGACCGTCCCGGCGGCCGACCAGTCGGACTGGACGGTGATCGGGGCGTTGGGATGGACGGGAGGCGCGATCACGGCCTTTGTCCGGACGCGGTAGTCGTACGCGCCGTCCGGCAGCGGCCCGGCCTCCGCGTAGGACCGCGAGGTCAGCGCGGTCCCCAGGGAGTCCCAGGTCGCTCCGCCGTCGTCGCTGCGCTCGAGCTCGTAGGTCACCGTGGTGAACGGCTCGGGCGTCGCGGGGTTCGGGCCCTTCCAGCCGACGGTGAACGAGCCCGTCCCGCCGGCGTCGCCCGCGGTCTCCGCCGGCGCGTCCGGGCGCACCGTGTACGCGTTCGCACCCTCGGCGAGCGCGTCGTCACGGTCACCGGCGACCATGCGCCCCGCGGCGATCGCCCCGTCCACCGAGGCCTCGAACGCCGTCAGGTACGCCGAGTAGTCGGCGTACGCGCCGTTCGCCTCGGCGATCGTCAGCGCGCGCTCGCGGCCGGTCAGCTGGCAGAACGCGGCGAGCGGGCCGGGCGAGAACGGCTTGAACGACCGGCCGGCGACGTCGACGAACGGGGTCCGCACGCCTCCGAGCGCGTTCCCGAGCCCGTCACGGCTGATCCCGTCCGGCCCGCCGGTCAGCACGAGTGGCGGGGACGGAAGCGACCCGTTGCCCGCGCCGTCCGCCGCCATGATCCGGCTTTGCGACGCCGGGCCGGTCCCGGTCTCCGCCCAGTCGGCGAGCGCCTCGGTCGCGGCGTTCAGCGTGTAGCGCACCGGGTTGTCGGTGATCTTCTCGGTGCCGGTCCACGAGCAGCCGGGCAGGCCCGGGACGATCGTGTCGCGGACGATGATGTCGACCGCCTGGCGTGCGGACCACTCGTCGTTGTGCGCCGAGCCGGGAACCTCCCAGAGGCGGAACCGGTCGGTCGCCGCGTCGGAGTCCGCCTTGCGGATGGTCGCGCTCTTGCTGTCGGTCTCCGTCTGCAGGTTGAGCACCGGAGCGCTCGTGCCGGTGTTGATCACGCCCTGTGCGCCGGCCACGGTGAACGGGTTGGTCCCCGGCGGGAACACGGTCGTCGAGAACTGCAGGCTCGTGCCGTTGCCGCCGCGGGCGCCGAGCAGGAAGCCGTCGTAGACGTTGTGCAGCCGCTGGATGACGTTCGCGTAGGTCGTCAGGTAGCCGGCGGACTGCGACCAGCCGACGGCGAGGACGCTGGTGACGTCGTAGCCGGCGAACGGCCCGGACTCGCTCTTGGCGAGCTGGCCGACCTGCCCGATGAGGTCCCAGGCGAGCGACGGGTCGCCGAGACCGGCGGTGCCTGCCAGGGCCGCCGCGGTGGTGCTGAGGTTGAGGCCCTGGCCCGCGTAGCGCGCCGCGAGATCGGACACGCCGGTCGGCGGCGGTGTGATCGCGGCGAAGAGGGTGCGCGGCTGCGCGGCGACCCCGACGTAGATCGCCCCGGTGTCCATGATGTACTCGTAGGACTGCTGCCAGTGGATGTCGAGGTCGACGCCCGTCGTGGCGTTCATGACCTCGACGACGACGCGGCCGTTGAAGTCGGCCGGATCCTGCGGCGCGCGCACGAGGATGCGGCTGCGGTAGGGGCCGAGGATCGACGCCGGCGCGCCCGATGCGGTGGCGGTCGCGTTGTTGCCGGGCGTCGCGAGGCGGTAGACCTGCGGCGAGGTGGGCGTCACGCGGTACTCGTTCTCTGCGTACCCGCGCGCGCCGAGGTCCTGCAGCGCGCCCGTGGCCGGGGTCTGCGGGGCCGGGGGCGCCGGGTTGATCGGCGAGACGGCGGGCGCCGGGACACTCGCGAGTGATGAGGGTGCGGCAAGGAGCATGGCGGCCGCGGCGGCGAGCATGGCTCCCGCCCCACGGCGGGGCGTACGTCGTGTCATGGGACTCCCTTATGGGGGGACGGGACGGGATCCCGGCGCCCTCCCTCGCCGAGGGCACCATTGGAAACCGGAAGCGGGTTTCGCGTCAAGTGATTCCGAGTGGCGACGCGCCAAGGTGACTGGCCAGCCAGCCAGTCTGGCGCGCAGGCGCTATCGCCGCGCCCGGCGCCTCATCGCCGGGCGTCTGGTCGATGCGCGCAGCGTCGCGGGCGCCTGACCTCCGGGCGTGGTGTCGATAGCGTCCGCGCCATGAGCGACCACGACTGCGACGTCGTCGTCATCGGCGCCGGCCTCGCCGGCCTCGTCGCCGCGCGGGACCTCGAGGCCGCGGGCCGGTCGGTCTTCGTGCTCGAGGCGCGCGACCGCGTCGGCGGCCGGCTGCTGAACCATCCCGTCGCCGGCACCGACCACGTCGTGGAGATCGGCGGCCAGTGGGTCGGCCCGACGCAGGACCGCATCCTCGCGCTCGCCGCGGAGCTGGGCGTCGCGACCCATCCGACCCACACCGCGGGCGAGAACCTCGTGGACTGGAACGGCCGGCTCGTGCGCTACCGCGGCGCGATCCCGCGCATCAGCCCGGCGATCCTCGCCGACGTCGCCCAGGCGCAGGCGCGGCTGGAGCGCATGGCGCGGCAGGTCGACCCGTCCGCTCCCTGGCAGGCGGCGAAGGCGGCCCGGTGGGACGCCCAGACGTTCGACACCTGGCTCCGTCGCAACACCGCGACGCGCGGCGCTGCGACGCTGCTGGAGATCGCGGTCGAGGCGGTGTGGGCGGCCGAACCCGCGGATCTCTCACTCCTGCACGTCCTCTTCTACACCGCGTCGGCGGGCTCGTTCGACGCGCTGATCGGCACCGAGGGCGGCGCCCAGCAGGACCGGTTCGTCGGTGGCTCGCAGCGCGTGCCGCTGGAGCTGGCGGGGCGCATCTCCGGGCCGCTGGTGCTGGAGGCGCCCGTGCGGCGCGTGGATCACGACGACGACGGCGTGACGGTCCATGCCGACGGGCAGCTCGTCCGGGCGCACGCGGTGATCGCCGCCCTGCCGCCGACGCTGACGGCGCGGATCGACTGGCGCCCCGCGCTGCCGGCCCAGCGCGACCAGCTCGTGCAGCGCATGCCGCAGGGGACGGTCGCGAAGTGCATGGCGGTGTACGACCGCCCGTTCTGGCGCGCGGAGGGCCTGAGCGGGCAGGCGCTGAGCGTCGCCGGGCCGACGCGCATCCTGTTCGACAACTCGCCGCCGGACGGCAGTCGCGGGATCCTGCTCGGCTTCCTCGAGGGCCGGACGGCGCGCGAGCTGGGCGAGTGGGAGCCGGCGGCACGGCGGCGGGCGGTGCTCGACTGCTTCGCGCGCGTGTTCGGCCCGCGGGCCGCCGAGCCGCTGGAGTACATCGAGCAGCGCTGGGCCGAGGAGGAGTGGACCCGCGGCTGTTACGGCTGCTACCTGCCGCCGGGCGCGTGGACGGCGCACGGACGCTGGCTGAGCCGGCCGATCGGCCGCATCCACTGGGCGGGAGCGGAGACGGCGACGGTCTGGGCCGGGTACATGGACGGGGCCGTGCGCTCCGGTGAGCGCGCCGCGGCCGCCGTCGCCGAGCAGCTCGCGTGACGTACACCCCGGACACCGGGCGCCTGCGCGATGACGTCGTCGCGCTCGCAGCGATGACGCGCGACTCGGCGGGCCCCGGCGAGCGCGCGGCGGCCGCGTGGGCGCAGGGCCGGCTCGTGGCCGCCGGGGCGCAGCAGGCGAGCGTCGAGCACTACCGCGGCCGGGCGACGAACAGCTGGAGCTTCGCCGCGCACAGCGCCTGCGGGCTGGCGGCGCTGCGGCTCGGCGGGCTGCGTGGGGCGGCCCTCGCGCTCGCGGCCGCCGTCTCGCTGGAGCGCGACGCGAGCGGCCGGTGGCCCTGGCGCCGGCGGTGGCTCGGAGGCGGGACCGGCGCCAACGCCGTCGGCGTCCTGCCGCCGCGCGGCGCGGTGCGAGCCACCGTCGTGCTCGTGGCACATCTCGACGCGGCGAAGACCGGCCTCGCCTGGAACCCGGCGCTCGGTCGACCGGCTGCCGCCCGGCGCGAGCGCACGCGGCGGGTCGATCCCGTGATGGCCCTGCAGGCGATCGGCCTGCTCGCGGCAGCCGGCGCCGCGCTCGCCCGGCGCGCAGGCCCGCTGCGCCTGCTGCTCGCCGTCCCGGCCGCGGTGCTGAACGCGGCCGCGATCGCGCTGAACCTCGACATCGCGCGCTCACCGACCGTGCCCGGCGCCAACGACGACGCCACCGGCGTCGCCGTCGCCCTCGACCTCGCGCGATCGCTCGCCGCCGATCCGCTGGAGCACACGCAGGTCGTCGTGGCGCTCGTCGGCTCCGAGGAGTCGGGCATGGGCGGCTTCCACGCGTTCCTGGAGTCCCGTGCCGGGACGCTCGACCCGGCGCGCACGCTCGTCGTCGGCCTCGACACGCTCGGCTGCGGCACGCCGATCCTCGCCTGGGGCGAGGGCGCGATCCGCACGCACCGCTACCGCGAGGCCGACCTCGCACTCGCCGAGGCGGGCGCAGCGCTCGCCGGGGAGCCGGCGCCCCGGCGCTGGCGCATCGGCGCCTGGACGGACCCGCTGCTGGCGCTGACGCGCGGGATCCCGGCGCTGACGCTGCTGTCGATCGGCCCGGGCGGCGCCTACACGCACTACCACGTGCCGAGCGACCTCCCGGAGCACGTCGACTGGGACTCCGTCGCGAGCTGCGCCCGCATCGCCGAGGGCACCCTGCGGGTCGTCGATCGCCGGAGTTGAAGTGACCGAGAGCTACACCGACACGCCGCTGCTCACGCCGCGATTCGACGAGGCGCTCCACGTCGCGCTGCGCCACCACGAGCGCCAGCTGCGCAAGGGAACGGCGGTCCCGTACGCGGCGCACCTGCTCGCCGTCGCGTCGCTGGCGCTGGAGATGCACGGCGACGAGGACGAGGCGATCGCCGCGCTGCTGCACGACGTGGTCGAGGACGGCGGCGGTCCGCAGGCGCTGGCCGACATCGAGCGCCGATTCGGCGCGGGCGTCGCGGCGATCGTCCTGGACAACAGCGACGTGGTCGAGCCGGGCGACGAGCGCGGCGGCGGGCGGGCCTGGTACGAGCGCAAGCGGGCCTACATCGCGGCGTTTCCCGAGAAGTCCCCGGCCGCGCTGCGCGTGAGCCTCGCCGACAAGCTCCACAACGCGCGCTCGATCCTCCTGGACTACCGCACCCACGGGGACGCCCTGTGGGCGCGGTTCCGCCAGGGCCAGGGGATCGCCACGCGCATCTACTACCGCGAGCTGGCGCTCGCGTTCGAGCGGGAGCGCGGGCGCCTGGGCACCCAGGCCGAGCCCTACGCCGACGAGCTGCGGCGCGCCGTCGACGCGATCACGGCGCTCGCCGAGGAGCACCAGGGCCCGGACTCGCGCGCGCTGTTCGACGGCTGAGCGCGCTCACCAGCCGCGGGTGCCGGGCGGCCCCTTGAACGGACCCTCGATGTCCGCGGTGATCCATCCGCCGTAGAAGTCGCCCTCCTGCGCACGGACGACCTCGTCGTCGAGCAGGCACTCGTCCATCCGCCCGGGGTAGAACGCGACGTGGTCGCGCAGCGCGGCGAAGCGCTGCGCGGGATCCGGATACGCCCAGGCCCCCGCCGTCACGGTCCGGTCGCCTCCGTGCACGTCGAGGTAGACGGCGACGCCCTTCCATTCGCAGAACGTCGAACGGGCGGCCGACGGCGTCAGCGCGCCGGCGACGAGATCACCGGGCGGGACGTAGATCGCCGGCGGGTGGCTCGTCTCCAGGACCCGAAACGCGGCCGTGGAGTCGGCGATCGTGACGCCCCCGAGCCGCACGCGCACGCGCCGCGTGCACGGCTCCAGCGCGGGCGGGCGCGGGTAGTCCCAGACGTTCTCCATGCTCGCGATACGGCCGCGGCGCGCCTGCGGACGGGTCTGGGAGATCCCATGCGACGCCAGGATCGGGCGGGTACTGCCAGAATCACGCGCCATGAGCTCCAAGTCCCCCAAGCGCCAGCCCGCCCAGTCGAAGACGGCTCAGGCCGAGCAGGCCCGCAAGCGCCGCAACATCATCCTCGCCAGCCTGGCCGCCGTGGCCGTCGTCGCCGTCGGCGCCGTGCTCCTCGCGGGCGGGGGCGGAGACGACACGTCCGGCTCCAGCGCGTCGAGCGCCAAGGTCGCCGGCGTCACCGAGACCAACGAGCTGCTCAAGGGCATCCCGCAGACCGGGGCGGAGCTGGGCGAGAAGGACGCGCCGATCACGCTCGTCGAGTTCGCCGACCTGCAGTGCCCGTTCTGCAAGGAGTTCGCGCTCACGACCTACCCGGTGATCGTCAACGACTACGTGCGCGAGGGCAAGGTCCGGATCGAGTTCCGCTCGATGACGTTCATCGGCCCCGACTCCGAGAAGGCCGCCCGCGCTGCGGCCGCCGCCGGTGACCAGGATCGCGAGGCGTACTTCACCCAGCTCTGGTACTTCAACCAGGGCCAGGAGAACTCGGGCTACGCGACGGACGAGTTCATCGAGAAGCTCTGGAAGGCCGCGGGCGTGGACGTCGCCAAGGCCAAGACGTTCGCCGACAGCGACGAGGCGCTCGCGCCGATCGAGCTCGCCCAGAAGGAGGCCGAGAAGTACGGCGTCGTCAGCACGCCGACCTTCCTCATCGGCGAGACCGGCAAGCCGCTCACGAAGTTCGACGTCAACCTCGACAACGCGGACGCGTTCGCCGCGGCGTTCGACGAGCTCCTGAAGTAGCCGGCGGCGGGCTGGTCGCCCAGGCGTCCCCGGGGGCTTGCCGGCCCCCGGGCGAGCCGGCGTGAGAGGATCGGTGCTCCGTTCGCGACCGCTCAGGAGCCCGCCCGCATGTCCACCAACAGCTTCGACGCCAAGGCCACGCTCTCCGTCGGCGGGCGCGACGTCGAGATCTTCCGGCTCGACGCGCTGCAGTCGCGATTCGACGTCGCGCGGCTGCCCTACTCGCTGAAGATCCTGCTCGAGAACCTGCTGCGCACCGAGGGCAACGGCGCCGTCACGGCAGGGGATGTCGAGGCGCTCGCCTCGTGGGACGCGAAGGCCGAGCCGAGCCGCGAGATCGCGTTCACCCCGGCGCGCGTCGTCATGCAGGACTTCACCGGCGTGCCCGCCATCGTCGACCTCGCGGCGATGCGCGACGCGATGGCCGCGCTCGGGGGCGACCCGGCGAAGATCGAGCCGCTCGTGCCCGCCGAGCTCGTCATCGACCACTCCGTGCAGGTCGACGCGTTCGGGACCGCGGACGCCGCCGCCATCAACGCGGCCCGCGAGTTCGAGCGCAATCGCGAGCGCTACCAGTTCCTGAAGTGGGGCCAGCAGGCCTTCGAGACCTTCAAGGTCGTCCCGCCCGACACGGGGATCGTCCACCAGGTCAACCTCGAGTACCTCTCGCGCGTCGTCTTCGTCGACGATCGCAGCGGCCGCGCCTACCCCGACACGCTCGTCGGCACCGACTCGCACACGACGATGATCAACGGCCTGGGACTGCTCGGCTGGGGCGTCGGCGGCATCGAGGCCGAGGCCGCGATGCTCGGCCAGCCGATCCCGATGCTGATCCCGCAGGTCGTCGGCATGCGCCTCGACGGGGAGCTGCCCGAGGGCGCGACCGCGACCGACCTCGTCCTCACCGTGACCGAGCTGCTGCGCGCCACCGGCGTCGTCGGCAAGTTCGTCGAGTTCTACGGGCCCGGCATCTCGCGCCTCCCGCTCGCCGACCGCGCGACGCTCGGCAACATGAGCCCCGAGTTCGGCTCGACCTGCGCGATCTTCCCGATCGACGCGGAGACGATCCGCTACCTGGAGTTCACCGGGCGCCCGGCTGCGCAGGTCGCGCTCGTCGAGGCGTATGCGAAGGAGCAGGGCCTCTGGCACGACGAGCACGCCGAGGAGCCGACGTTCTCGAGCACCGTCGTCCTCGACCTCGGCACCGTCGAGCCGTCGCTCGCGGGCCCGCGCCGGCCGCAGGACCGCGTCCCGCTGCGCCGCTCCCAGGTCATGTTCCGCGAGGAGCTGACGGGCTACATCGAGCAGACGGCCGGCGGGGAGGGCGCGGTCGCCACGCCCGTACGCACCGCGGTCCCGGTGACCCTCGCCGACGGGACGCAGACCGAACTCGCGCACGGGCACGTCGTGATCGCCGCGATCACGAGCTGCACGAACACCTCCAACCCGTCAGTGATGCTGGCCGCGGGCCTGCTCGCGCGCAACGCGCGCGCCCGCGGGCTGACCACGCGGCCGTGGGTGAAGACGTCGCTGGCGCCGGGCTCGAAGGTCGTGACCGACTACCTCGACCGCGCCGCGCTGACGACCGAGCTCGACGCGCTCGGGTTCAACCTCGTCGGGTACGGCTGCACGACGTGCATCGGCAACTCCGGGCCGCTTCCGGACGCGATCTCGGCTGCCGTCAACGAGCACGACCTCACCGTCTGCTCGGTGCTCTCGGGCAACCGCAACTTCGAGGGGCGCATCAACCCCGACGTGAAGATGAACTACCTGGCCTCGCCCCCGCTGGTCGTGGCGTACGCCATCGCCGGGACGATGGACATCGACCTCGTGGGCGACCCGATCGGGCAGGACCCGGACGGCGCCGACGTCTTCCTGCGCGACATCTGGCCGAGCGAGCACGACATCGCGCAGACCGTCGAGCACGCCGTCCAGTCCGACATGTTCCGCAAGAGCTACGCCCAGGTCTACGACGGCGACGTCAACTGGTCGAGCCTCGAGGTGCCCGCCGGCGACCGCTACGCCTGGGACGCATCCTCGACCTACGTGCGCAATCCGCCGTACTTCGAGGACATGCCGCGCGAGCCGCTGCCGGTGCGCGACATCCTCGGCGCCCGCGTCCTGGCCAGGCTCGGCGACAGCGTCACGACCGACCACATCTCCCCGGCGGGCGCGATCAAGAAGGACTCGCCGGCCGGGCACTACCTCATGAACTTCGGGGTCGGGAACGGGGTCGAGCGGCAGCACGAGGCGCCGCTCGCCGACGATGCGTCCGCCGCCCAGATGCGCGACGTCCACGGCGTCGAGCCGAAGGACTTCAACTCCTACGGCTCCCGTCGCGGCAACCACGAGGTGATGATGCGCGGGACGTTCGCCAACATCCGCCTGCGCAACCTGCTCGCCCCCGGGACCGAGGGCGGGGTCACCCGGCACCTGCCGCGCGGGGAGGAGATGTCGATCTTCGACGCGGCGATGCGCTACCAGCGCGAGGGCACGCCGCTGATCGTCCTCGGCGGCAAGGAGTACGGCTCGGGCTCCTCGCGCGACTGGGCGGCGAAGGGCACGAGCCTGCTCGGCGTCCGCGCGGTGCTCGCCGAGAGCTTCGAGCGCATCCACCGCTCGAACCTCGTGGGGATGGGCGTCCTGCCGCTGCAGTTCTGCGAGGGCCAGAGCGCGAAGTCGCTCGGCCTGTCCGGGCAGGAGATCTACGAGATCACCGGGCTCGCCGAGCCGCTGAACGCCGGCGAGCTGCCGCGGCACGTCACCGTCAACGCGGGCAACCTCGAGTTCCAGGCGCTCGTCCGGATCGACACCCCGAAGGAGGCGGACTACTTCCGCCACGGGGGAATCCTCCAGTACGTGCTGCGCCAGCTGGCCGAGGTGCCGCGGTGACCGTCGTGCGATAGCGTCGCCGGCATGCAGATCCGCGCAGCAGTCCTCGAGGAATTCGGCAAGCCGCTCGTCGTCCAGACGGTCGAGCTCGACGGCCCCAAGGCGGGCGAGGTACTCGTGCGGGTGACGGCCTGCGGGGTCTGTCACACCGACATGTACACCGCCAGCGGCGTCGATCCCTCGGGCTACGCGCCGACCGTGCTCGGCCACGAGGGTGCCGGCGTCGTCGAGGCGGTCGGCGAGGGCGTGACGTCGCTCGCTCCCGGCGACCACGTCCTCACGCTGTTCTCGCCGCAGTGCCGCGAGTGCCTGCACTGCACCTCCGGCAAGACCAACATCTGCCTGGCGATCCGCGACGAGCAGGGGATCGGCTACCTCCCGGACCACACCACGCGCCTGCACCGCGGCGACGAGCGGATCCGCCACTTCATGGGGACGAGCACGTTCGCCGAGGCGACCGTCATGCCGGAGATCGCGCTCGCGAAGGTCCCGCAGGAGGCGCCGCTCGACGTCCTCTGCACGCTCGCCTGCGGAGCGACGACCGGCATCGGGGCGGCGCTCTACATCGCGCAGGTCGAGCCGGGCAGCACCGTCGCCGTCTTCGGCGCGGGCCTCGTCGGCCTCGGCGCGGTCGCCGGGGCCAAGCTCGCGGGCGCGGAGCGGATCATCATCGTCGACCCGAGCGCCGACCGCCGTGCGAAGGCGGCCGAGCTGGGCGCCACCGACGAGCTGGAGGGCGGCGAGGACGTCGTCGCGCAGATCCTCGAGCTGACCGGCGGCTTCGGCACCGACTACACGTTCGAGGCGACCGGCCTGGTCGCCGTCATGCGCCAGGCCGTCGAGGCCGCGCGCATGGGCTGGGGCCAGTGCGTCATCGCCGGCGTGGCCGGCAAGGGCGAGACGCTGAACGTCATCCCGCGCTTCCTCATCACGGGCCGGCGGATCGCCGGCGCCTCCTTCGGCGGGGCTCGCGGCCGCGACGACGTGCCCGCGCTCGCCCAGCTCTACCTCGACGGCAAGCTCCCGCTGGACGCGTTCATCAGCCACCACCTGCCGCTGGAGCGCGTCAACGACGCCTTCGACCTGATGCACGACCAGGACGGGATCCGCACCGTGCTGACGTTCGACTGACGCGCTTCACCCCATGCGGGCGGGGTCGCATCGGCGAGGTCTGCGATGATCGCCCATATGCCAATTGCTGCCGACTACCCATTCCTGAACATCCTCTGGTCGATGCTGATCTTCATGGGCTTCATCATGTGGATCTGGATCGCGATCATGTGCTTCATGGACATCTTCCGCCGCCGTGACATGGGCGGGTTCGTGAAGGCCATCTGGATCATCTTCATCATCTTCATCCCGCTGCTGGGCGTGCTCGTCTACCTCATCGCCTACCACAACGGGATCGCCGAGCGGAACGAGAAGGGTCAGGAGGCCGCGCAGGCCGCCTTCGACCAGCAGGTCCGCGAGGCCGCCGGCAAGTCCGGCCCCGCCAGCGAGATCGACACCGCGCAGAAGCTGCTCGACGCGGGCACGATCACGCAGGCTGAGTTCGACGCGATGAAGGCCAAGGCGCTCGCCGGCTGACACGCCGCCGCACCGGCAGATCCTCCGACGCGCCGCCGATTCAGGCGGCCGTCGGGGCGGTCCGCCCCTCACGCAGGAACGCGCCGAGCGCGGCGTGATACTCCGGCACGTCGAGCAGGAACGAGTCGTGCCCCCACGGTGACGGCGACGTCGAGATGCTCGGCGGCGCAGCCCGCCGCCCGCAGCTCGCGCACGATGTGCTCGGAGTGCTCCGTCGAGAAGCGCCAGTCGGTGCCGAACGAGATCGCCAGGAAGCGGGTCGGGTTCCCGCGCAGGCGCTCGCGGGCGCCCTGGTCCTCGAACGGGGTGAAGTAGTCCATGGTGCGCGTCAGATAGAGGTAGGTGAGCGCGTCGAAGCGCGAGAGGAAGCTCGCCCCCTGGTGGTGCAGGTAGTGCTCGACCTCGAAGTCGGGGCCCAGGCCCGGCGGCGCGTCCTCGACGCGGCGCGTGCGGCCGAACTTGCGCGCGAAGGACTCCTCGGAGAGGTAGGTGATGTGCGCCATCATCCGCGCGACGGCGAGGCCGATGTTCGGCCCCGGCGGGCTGTCGTGGTAGGCGCCGCCCTGGAAGCCGGGGTCGCGCATGATCGCCTCGCGCGCGACGGTCGAGAACGCGATGTTCATGGCGCTGAGCTCGGCGCTCGCGCAGATCGGCGCGCACAGCGTCATCGCCTGCGGGTCGTCGATCGCCCACTGCAGCGCCTGCATGCCGCCGAGCGACCCGCCGAGCGCCGCGTGCAGGCGGCTGATCCCGAGGTGTTCCAGCAGGCGCCGGTGCACGGTGTTCAGGTCGCGCACGCTGAACATCGGGAACTCGAGCCCGTAGCGGCGGGCGGCCGGGCCGGAGTCCGGATTCACCGACGAGGGCCCGGTCGTGCCCTGGCAGCCGCCGAGCAGGTTCGGCGAGACGACGAAGAAGCGGTCGGTGTCGATCGGCCGCCCGGGCCCGATCAGGCGGTCCCACCAGCCGCGGCGCGCCGGGTCGCCGTGGTGGCCGGCGGCGTGCGCGTCGCCGGTCAGGGCGTGGTGGACGAACACCGCGTTGGAGCGGTGCGTCGTCGAGCGTCCCGTAGGTCTCGTACGCGACCTCGACCGGGTCGATCGTCGCGCCCGACTCCAGGACGAGCGGGTCGTCCGCCGTGAAGAGGACGACCCGCTGCGTCTCGACGCGGCCCAGGCCGCCGGCCGTCATGCCGAGGCGGCCGCCTGCGAGGTCGCCGCGGCGAGCGCCTGGTCGAGGTCGGCGAGGATGTCGTCGATGTGCTCGATGCCGACCGAGAGGCGGACGGTCTCCTGCGTGACGCCCGCGGCGGCGAGCTCGTCGGCGTTGAGCTGCGAGTGCGTCGTCGAGGCGTTGTGGATCGCCAGCGACTTCGCGTCGCCGATGTTCGCCAGGTGGCTGAACAGCTTCAGCGACTCGATGAACCGCTTGCCGGCCTCCGCGCCGCCCTTGATCCCGAACGTCACGAGCGCGCCGTAGCCGCCGGTGAGCACGCGGTCGGCGACCGCCTTGTAGTCGCTCGAGTCCAGGCCGGGGTAGGAGACCCACTCGACGTCGGCGTGGTGCTCGAGGTGCCGCGCGACGGCCAGGGCGTTGGCGTTGTGGCGCTCCATCCGCAGCGGCAGCGTCTCGACGCCCTGGAGGAAGAGGAACGCGTTGAACGGCGAGAGCGCGGCGCCCGTGTTGCGCAGCAGCACGGTGCGCACGCGGCCGATGTAGGCGGCCGGGCCGAGCGCGTCGCTCCAGACGACGCCGTGGTAGCTCGGGTCGGGCTCGGTCAGCCCGGGGAAGCGGTCCCTGTGCGCGACCCAGTCGAACGTGCCGGCGTCGATGACGACGCCGCCGATCGACGTCCCGTGACCGCCGATGAACTTCGTCAGCGAGTGCACGACGATGTCGGCGCCCTGCTCGAAGGCGCGCGCGCCGACCGGCGTGGCGACGGTGTTGTCGAGGATCAGCGGGACGCCTGCGGCGTGCGCCGCCTGCGACCACGCCGGGATGTCGATGACGTTCAGGCGCGGGTTGCCGATCGTCTCGCCGAAGACGAGCTTCGTGTTCTCGTCGGCCAGCCGCGGCGACCGCGCCCGGGTCGTCCGCGTCGGCCCAGCGCACCTCGATCCCGTACTGGGGCAGCGTGTGGGCGAAGAGGTTGTAGGTGCCGCCGTAGAGCTGACTGACGGAGACGATGTTGTCGCCGGCGCGCGCGATGTTCAGCACGGCGTAGGTCACCGCGGCCTGGCCGGACGCCGTCACGACGGCCCCGACGCCGCCCTCCAGGTCGGTGAGCCGCTGCTCCAGGACCCCCCAGGTGGGGTTCATGATGCGCGTGTAGATGTTGCCGGGGACGGCGAGCGCGAAGAGGTCCGCGGCGTGCTGCGTGTCGTCGAAGACGTACGACGTCGTCTGGTAGATCGGGACCGCGCGGGCGTTGGTGGTCGGGTCCGGCTCCTGGCCGCCGTGCAGGGCGATGGTCTCGGGCCGGGGCTGCTGGTCGCTCATGGTCGGGGCTCCTGGGTCACGGAAGGTCGTCGGGACGGGCACCAAAATACCCGAACTCGGATCGGGAAACGCCATGTCCGTCGTCCGAAGGCCACCGGCGCGGGTTCACGGTTGCAGACGGGCGGCGAACGCGCCACGATGGTGTTTCTCCGATGAGCGCCACAACCGATGATGAGTCGTCCCCCGTAGAGAAGGGGAAGATGACCACTGAAGCGCTCTCTCCGCCACGTGCGCTCGCCGCGAGCATGCCCCGCAGGGCCGCACGGACGGCCGACCGCACGCTGCGCCGGGCGCCGGACCGGGCCGAGCAGCGCCTCGCCGTGCGCCTGCGTGACGGCGACCCCGACGCGCTGGCCGAGATGTACCGCCAGTACGGGGCGACGACCTTCGGCTTCCTCGTGCGCGCGCTGCGCGATCGCGGGGCCGCCGAGGACGTCCAGCAGCAGGTCTACACGGAGGTCTGGCGCCGCGCCGCCGAGTACGACCCCGAGCGCGCCGGGCTGCTCACCTGGACGATGACGATCGCGCGCAGCCGCGCCATCGACCACCTGCGCCGCCGCGTGCCCGAGCCCCGCGATCCCGACGTCGCCGCGCGGACGATCGAGGGCGGCCAGGACACCGAGGCCGACGGCGATGCGCTCGTCGACCGCTGGCGCATGGCCCACTACCTCGGGCGGCTCCCCGAGGAGGAGCGGAGCCTGCTGCGCATGCGCTTCTACGAGGAGCTGAGCCAGACCGAGATCGCCGACCGCACCGGCATCGCGCTCGGGACCGTCAAGGCGCGCATGGTCCGCGGGCTCCGGCGCCTGCGCGAGCTGATCGAGGCCGAAGAGGGGGTGCTCGCGTGAGGACGCACATCGACCCCGCCGAGTACGCCCTCGGGCTGCTGGACGGCGCGGATCTTGCGGCGGCCCGGCGCCTGGAGACCGAGGACCCGGCGTTCGCCGCGGAGGTGCGCGCGCTCGCCCGGGTCGGGACGCGCCTGGACGCGCTGCAGACCGATGAGTGGGACGCGGTGGGCCCGCCGCCACTGCGGCTGGACGTCGCCGCGCCCGCGGCCGCCGCCCCGCGCCGCTCGTGGCTCGCCGGCCTGGGGGAGCGGATCGGGTCGGCGCTCACCGCCCGCCCGGCGATCGCCCTCGCGTGCGCCGCACTGCTCGTGGGCGCCGGAGTCGGCGCCGGCCTGCTCGCTTCGGGCGGGGAGGACGCCGCGCCGGCCGGCCAGGTCGTCGCGCTCGAGCGCTTCGACGACGGCCCTGCCGGCGCCAGCGGCACCGCGACCATCGCGCAGCTGGACGGCGTGCGCGAGGTCACGCTCGACACCCGCGGTCTGAAGCCGAGCCCCGCCGGGACGAGCTACGAGGTCTGGATGATCCGTGACGCCGACAACATGGTCGGCCTCGGGACGTTCAAGGTCGGGCCGGAGGGCCGCGCGACCGTCACGCTTCCCGCCGGCGTGGACCCCGCGGACTACCCGGTGATGGACGTGTCGGTCGAGCCCGACGGCGGCCCGGCCGCCCACTCCGGGGTCTCGGTCCTGCGCTCGCCTGCCACGCCCGCCTGACGGCCGGCGGGGTAGTGTCAGGCGCCATGTCGATCCCGCCCGTGCTGCAGACCCTGTTGACCGCGCCCGGACCCTCCGGGTACGAGGCCACCGCGGCGGCGGCCTTCCGCGAGGCCGCACGCGCCTTCACCGACGACGTGCGCGGCGACGTCATGGGCAGCTCGACCGCACGTGTCCCCGGCACCGCCGGCGGCGCGACGGTGGCGATCGTCGGTCACATCGACGAGATCGGGCTGATCGTCACCCACATCGAGGACAGCGGATTCCTGCGCTTCGCCGGCGTCGGCGGCTGGGACCCGCAGGTGCTGATCGGGCAGCGGGTCGAGCTCGCGACGCGCGTCGGAGCGCTGCCGGGCGTCATCGGCAAGAAGCCCATCCACCTCATCAAGGCCGACGAGCGCTCGAAGGCCCCGGAGATGAAGGAGCTGCACATCGACATCGGCGCCGCAGACGGCGACGGCGCGCGCGAGCTCGCGCGCGTCGGCGACGTCGCGGTGATCGCCGGCGCCCCCGTCGAGCTGCCGAACGACCGCGCGGTCTCGCGTGCGATGGACAACCGCCTGGGCTGCTTCGTCGCCTACGAGGCGGCGCGCCTGGTCGCCGAGGCCGGCGGGGCCCCGGGCGACGTCGTCGCGGTCGCCGCCGTGCAGGAGGAGACGACGTTCGGCGGGTCGGTCACGACGGCGCACAGCCTGCGGCCCGACATCGCGATCGCGGTCGACGTGACGCACGCGACCGACGCCCCCGGGATCCCCGAGCAGGAGCTCGGCAAGCACCACTTCGGGTCGGGGCCGGTCATCGAGCGCGGTTCGAATCTGCATCCGGTCGTCAGCGAGCTGCTGATCGAGGCGGCCGAGGCGGAGGAGATCCCGTACACGCTCGCGGCATCCGGCCGGAGCACCGGGACCGACGCGGACGCGATCCACACCTCGCGCGGGGGCGTCGCGACGGGCCTCGTCTCGATCCCGCTGCGCTACATGCACTCGCCGGTCGAGATGGTGCAGCTGGACGACGTGCACAATGCCGCCAAGCTCCTCGCCGCGTTCGCCCGCCGGCTTCCGGCGGGCGTGTCGCTCGAGCGCTAGGGGCGCTGGCGTGCTGCTGCTGTTCGACATCGACGGCACGCTCCTCATCCGCGGCGCCTACGAGCACGCGCTGGCGCTGCACGACGCGATCGAGCAGATCTGGGACGTCGACCTGCGCGATGTCCGCGTGCAGACCGGCGGCCGCACCGACCCGGACATCGCCCGCGAGATCCTCGTGCTCGGCGGCGTCGACGTGGCGGTGATCGAGGAGCGGATGGACCCGTTCCACGAGGCGCTCGTCGCCCGCTACGCCGAGCTCGTCCCCGACGATCTGTCGGACCGGCTCGCGCCGGGCGCCACGGACGTGCTGGAGCTGCTGGCCGCCGACACGGCGATGCGGCTCTCGCTCGTGACCGGCAACGTCGAGGGCGTCGCGCGGCTGAAGCTGCGCGCCGCCGGCATCGGACGCCGTTTCGACGCCGGGCAGGGCGGGTTCGGCTCCGATTCGCCCGACCGCGCGGACCTGCCCCCGGTCGCCCGGGCGCGCGCCGGTCGCGCGTGGAACGGCGATGCGCCGTGGCCGCGCGAGCGCACCGTCGTCATCGGCGACACGCCGCGCGACATCGCCTGCGCGCGCGCCGACGGCGTGCACGTCGTGGCGGTCCCGACCGGGCCGTTCGGGGCCGAGGACCTGGCAGATGCGGACGCGCTGCTGGGGTCGCTGAGGGACCTGCCGGAGGCGCTCGCCGCGCTCGCCCGCGCCTGACGCTCAGGCCGCGCGCAGCGTCCAGAACCCGTCGAACCCGACGTGCCGCTCGTCGGCGACGTGGCCCAGGCGCTCGCGCGCCTCGTCGTGCTCGATGTCGCAGAGCACCGCGACCTCGCGCGTGGCCAGCTCCGTGCCGGTCCACGCGAGCACGTCCGTGACCGACGCGGGCGGCTCGCGCCGCCCCGTGTCCGGCACGAGGTTCGCGAGCACGACGTCGTAGGCGGCGAACGGCTGGAAGCCCGGGATCGCGATCCGCACGCCGTCCTGCACGCGGCAGATCTCGTAGGAGGGGCAGGTGTAGCGCCGTCCGCCCGACCAGTTGGCCAGCTTGTCGTCGAGCACGCGGGCGGCCGGCAGCGGCTCGCGCGCCCGCGCCATGTCCGCCTCGAGCGCCGCGCTCACGTCGTCGCCGTCGGCGAGCCGCAGCAGCCCCTCGGGATCCTCGACGCCGGCGTCGCGCGCCACCGCGAGCAGCGTCTGCGGCTCGTCGAGCAGGGCGCCCGAGGCGAAGTGCACGCGCAGCCGGCGCAGCACGAAGCGCTCGAGCTCGGGCAGGTGCAGGCGCGCGGCGATGACGAGCCGGCAAGCCGGGGATCGACGCCGCCATCCGGGGGCGCGCGGCGGTGTCGAACGGCATGCCGTGCGCGCGGGCGATCCGTCGCAGGCTCACCGCCTGGACGGCCGGGGTGATGCCCTTCTCGAGCATCTCCTCGGGGGACGCCGAGAGCCCGGCCATGACGGTGCGCCAGATCACGCGCTCGCCGTACAGCCAGTTGATCCGGCGCCGGAACGGCTCGGCGGAGTATGCCCAGGGGCAGCTCGGGTCGGTGAACTCCCAGATGACGACGTCGGCGTCGTCGATGTCCGCGCAGAGGTTCGGCATGGTCATGCCGACACCCTACGGCCGGCCTCAGCTGCGGGTCAGGCGCTTGTAGCTGATGCGGTGCGGCCGGTCGGCCTCGTCGCCGAGCAGTTCGTGCCGGCGCTCCTCGTAGGCCTCGAAGTTGCCCTCGAACCACGTCACCTGCGAGTCGCCCTCGAACGCGAGCACGTGCGTGGCGATCCGGTCCAGGAACCAGCGATCGTGGGAGATGATCACCGCGCACCCGGGGAAGCCGAGCAGCGCGTCCTCGAGCGCGCGCAGCGTGTCGACGTCGAGGTCGTTCGTCGGCTCGTCGAGCAGCAGCACGTTGCCGCCGCTCTTCAGCAGCTTGGCCAGGTGCAGGCGGTTGCGCTCACCGCCGGAGAGCCTGGCGACCTGCTTCTGCTGGTCGGAGCCCTTGAAGTTGAACCCCGCCGTGTACTGGCGGCTGTTCATCCACTGCTCGCCGACCTGGACCTGGTCCTTGCCGCCGGAGATCTCCTCCCAGACGGTCTTCTCGCCGTCGAGCGCGTCGCGGCTCTGGTCCACGTAGGCCAGCTCGACGGTGTCGCCGACCCGCAGCGACGCCCGCGTCGGGCTGCTCCTGGCCGGTGATCATGCGGAACAGCGTCGTCTTGCCGGCGCCGTTGGCGCCGATGATGCCGACGATGCCGCCGCGCGGGAGCGAGAACGAGAGGTCCTCGACGAGCAGCTTGTCGCCGAAGCCCTTGCGCAGGCCGTCGGCCTCGACGACGAGGTCGCCCAGGCGCGGCCCGGCCGGGATGTGGATCTGGACCTGGTCGAGCTTGACGTTGCGCTCCTGCGCGACCAGCGCGTCGTAGTTGTTCAGGCGCGCCTTCTGCTTCTTCTGGCGGCCCTTGGGGTTCTGGCGCACCCACTCCAGCTCGGCCGCGATCGCCCGCTGGCGGTTCTTCTCGCCCTTCTCCTCCTGCTCGAGGCGCTTCTGCTTCTGCTCGAGCCAGCTCGAGTAGTTGCCCTCGTACGGGATGCCCTTGCCGCGGTCGAGCTCGAGGATCCAGCCGGCGACGTTGTCGAGGAAGTAGCGGTCGTGGGTCACGGCGACGACGGCGCCGGGGTACTCGGCCAGGTGGCGCTCGAGCCACGCGACGGACTCGGCGTCGAGGTGGTTGGTGGGCTCGTCGAGCAGCAGCAGGTCGGGCTTGCCGAGCAGCAGCCGGCAGAGCGCGACACGGCGCCGCTCGCCGCCGGAGAGCTCGTCGACGACCTGATCGGCCGGCGGGCAGCGCAGCGCGTCCATCGCGTAGTCGAGCGCCGTGTCGAGGTTCCACGCGTCGGCGGCGTCGATCTTCGCCTGCAGGTCGGCGAACTCCTCGGCGGTCTCGTCGGAGTAGTTGGCGGCCAGCTCGTTGAAGCGGTCCACGAGCGCCTTCGTCGCCGCGACGCCCTCCTCGACGCACTCGCGCACGGTGGCGCCGGCGGTCAGCTGCGGCTCCTGCTCGAGCAGGCCGACGGTCGCGCCCGGCGCGAGCTGCGCGTCGCCGCGGAACTCGGTGTCGACGCCGGCCATGATCCGCAGCAGGCTCGACTTGCCGGCGCCGTTGTAGCCGAGCACGCCGATCTTCGCGCCGGGGTAGAAGGCGAGCGTGATGTCGCTCAGCACCGTCTTGTCCGGCGGGTACGCCTTGGTCAGGCGGTGCATCGTGAAGATGTACTGGCTCGACATGGGATCCAGCGTAGCCCCGCGCGCCGGGGGCCCGCGGCGCGGCTGTGCGATCCTGGCCGCGTGCCTGCCGATGGACCCGCCATCCGGCTGCGCGGCGTGGTGAAGCGCTACGGCGAGATCACCGCCGTCGCGGCCTGGACCTCGACGTGCCCGAGCGGCACGTGCGTCGGCCTGCTCGGGCCCAACGGCGCGGGCAAGTCGACGACGATGCGGATCCTCACCGCGCAGACGATCGCCGACGAGGGCGAGGTGCGGGTGCTCGGGCACGAGCTGCCGGGCGACTCGAAGGCCGCCCGGGCGCGGATGGGCGTCGTGCCGCAGCTCGACAACCTCGACACGACGCTCACGGTGGAGCAGAACCTCGTCGTGTTCAGCCACCTCTACCGCGTGCCGCGGGCCGAGCGCCAGGCGGCGATCGAGCGGGTGCTCGCGATCGCGAACCTCGGCGACCGCCGCGAAGCCAAGGTCGACGAGCTGTCCGGCGGGATGCGGCGGCGGCTGCTGATCGGCCGCGCGCTGATCCACCGCCCGCCGCTCGTGCTGCTCGACGAGCCGACCGTCGGCCTGGACCCGCAGGTGCGCCAGGAGCTGTGGGCGCTGATCGACCGGCTGCGCAGCGAGGGGACGTCGATCCTCATGTCGACGCACTACATCGAGGAGGCCGAGCGCCTCTGCGACACCGTCACGATCGTCTCGCACGGGCAGGCCGTCGCCGTCGGGCTCGCCGGCGGACCTCGTCGCCGAGCACACGGGCGGCGAGGCGATCGAGGTCTACGGCTCGCCCGCGCGGCTGGCGGAGACCGAGGCCGAGATGGCGCGGCGAGGGCTTCCCGACCCGGCGCACCGGCACCTCGATCGCGGTGCTGCGGGTGAACGACGACGGCGGCCGGGCGCCTGCGGGCGAGCGCCGCGCCGCGAATCTCGAGGACGTGTTCGTGCTGCTGACCGGAGAGGAGATCGGCTGATGGCGACCGAGGCCGCACGCCGCGACGAGCCGGGGCGGCTCGACCGCCCGGCGCTGGAGGGCGTGCTCGTCCGCGAGATCATCAACTTCAGCTCGTACTGGCGGTCGACGACGTTCTCGTCGACGGTCGAGCCGACGATCTACCTGCTCGCGTTCGGGTTCGGGTTCGGGTCGCTCGTGGCGACCGTCGGCGGGTACGACTACGTCGACTTCGTCGGCACCGGGACGGTCGCGACCGCGGTGCTCTTCTCGAGCGTGCTCCCCGCGATGTTCGGGACGTTCGTGAAGTACAAGTTCCAGCGCACGTACGACGCGATCCTCGCCGCGCCGGTGGACGTCGAGGAGCTCGTCACCGGCGAGGCGCTGTGGCTCGCGATGCGCGCGTCCGTCTACGGCTGCGCGCCGATGCTCGTGGCGATGCTCTTCGGGCTGGCGCCGAGCTGGGGGATGCTGCTCGTGCCGTTCATCAACTTCATCGCCGGGTACGGCTGGGCGTGCCGCGGGCATCGCGATCGCCGGCTTCCTCAAAGGGCATCGAGAACTTCAACTACGTCACGAGCGCGGTCATCACGCCGCTGTTCCTCTTCGCCGGCTCGTTCTTCCCGATCGCCGGGCTGCCCGAGTGGGCGCAGGTGCTCGCCGAGCTCAACCCGCTGTACCACTGCGTCCAGCTCGTCCGGCACGCCGTCTTCGGCCTCGACGGCTGGGTCGACGTGTGGAACCTCGGCTACATCGTCGTCTTCGGCCTCGTGATGTGGCGCCTGGCGATCGTCGCGATGACGCGCAAGCTCATCGATTGAGGCGGCGCCCCGCGCCGATCTTCGCGCCGGAGGCGGCACAGATGCACTCGGCAGCTCGCGCCGGTGCGCCGTGCGCAGTCGTTCGCGCCGGCCGGCGCGCCGGCTCACGGGTTGAGCGCGCGGGCGAGCGTCACCAGGACGGCCTCCGGCTCGTCCCGGATCCGCCGCCAGGTGAAGCGGAGCACACGGAAGCCGGCGAGCTGGAGGTCGGCGTCGCGCCGCCGGTCGTGCTCGAACGAGCGGCGGCCACGATGCCACGCGTAGCCGTCGACCTCGACGACGAGCCGCACCTCGCGCCACAGCATGTCCACCTCGTGCACGGAGACCCTGACGTTCGTCGACGGGCGCGGGAGCCCGCCGCGGGCGAGCAGGTCGAGCAGGCGCCGCTCGGCCGCCGAACGCGTGAGACCCGGGCGGTCGTCGACGAGCGCTCGCACCGCGGGTGAGCCCCGGCGCCCGGGGCTCCGCCCGAGCGCCTCCCGCACGTCCGACGGACGCAGCAGGCGCGCCGTCCGTGCCCGCTCGAACGCCGCGTCGAGATCGGCCCGTCCGAGGACGCCGGCGAGGTCCACGATCGTCCGTGCGGGGGCCGTCACCGGCAGGCCCGCCCGCCGCCGGACGTCCGCGGGGTCCAGCGCGCGGACCCGATGGACGCGCAGGCCGGGCCGCGAGTGCGCGCCGCTGCGGACGATCACGTCGATCACGGGTGGTGCGACGTCGACGACCTGCCACAGCCACGCGGCCGCCTCATGGCTCAGGTGCGACTGCGGCCCGGTGGCGAGCAGCGCCGCGACAAGCGGCCCGAGCTTCGTCGGTGCGGTGTGGCCGACGAGGTAGACGCCGCGGTGCACGCGGTGCAGCCGCGCGCGGCCGACCCGGTGATCGATCGCACTGCGGCTGAGCCCGAGCGCCCGCAGCTGCACGTAGGAGACGGCGCCGTGCTGCCGGCCGGCGAGCCGCGCGATCGCCTCGTCCGCGCCGTCAGCCCGCATGACCGTCCTCCACGACGGGCGCCCGCGTCCCGCGTGCGATCGTTCGCGCCCGGAGCGGCACATCGGCAGACGGACGCGGCAGCGCGAGCGCGGTGAGCAGATCTTCGGGGTGATGGGCCATGTCGGGACCAGAGTCGCGGCGGGGCGCCGTTCCCTCCCTCGGCCCGCCCGCGCCGACGCGCCGGACCGTCCGCTGCCGCCACCACCGCCCGGTAGCCTCGAAGATTCATGCCCACGGTGCTGGACATCGAGCAGGCGCTGCTCCTCCTGGAGCTCTCGCCGCCCTTCGACAAGCGCGCCGTGCAGCTCGCGCGGCGGCGGCAGGCGAAGGTCTGGCACCCCGATCTCGCGCCGCCCGGCAAGCAGATCGCACACGAGCGGCACCTGAAGGCGATCAACGAGGCCGCCGACGAGCTGGAGCGGATCGCGGAGACCTCGCGCGGGGGGACCGTCAGCCGCAACGCGGTGAAGGTGAGCGCCGCCGCCGCGCGCAAGGCGCGCGAGGAGGAGGGCCGGCGCGCCTACGAGGCCGAGCAGCGCCGCCGGGCCGCGGAGAGCCGACCGCGCGACGCACGACCCGTTCGGCTCGCAGATGCCCGACCACTCGGTCGTGCACCGCTACGCGCGCTGCCTCTCCTACCCCGAGTGGGGCGTGGGCGAGGTCGCGGGGATCTACTTCACCGGCGGCGGCGACGACATCCAGCAGTGGGCGCGCGTGCGCTTCCAGCCCGGGGTCCGCACGGTGCCCGCCGACTCGCTGCAGTTCGTCGACTTCAGCAAGCCGGACCCGGGTGCCGAGCGCGTGCAGCGGTTCCTCACGGCGGCCCAGCACGCGCTCGCCGAGGGCGACTTCGCGCTCGCCGCCCAGCGCCTGATCTATGCGCGCGACGCCGACCCCCGCAACGCCCCGGTCCTGCGGCTGATGACGCTCGCCTTCTGGCAGTCCGGCGATCTGCCGGCGGCCGGGCGCGCCGTGCGCGACTGGGCGCGCGTCGAGGGCGATCGGCCCGCGCCGCACCGGTTCGCCGCGCGCATCTACGAGGACATGGGCGCCGTCGGCGCTCGCGGAGGAGGCCGCCGTGCGCGCCGCGCGCCGCGCGCCGCAGGACGCCGACGCCTGGGAGCGGGTCGGGCGCCTGCGCCTGCGGCTGATGGACCGCGACGGCGCGCGCGAGGCGCTCGAGCACGCGCGCCGGCTGGGACCGAGCGTCGAGGGCCTGCTCGACCTGGCGCTCGTGCTGCATCTCGCGGGCGACGTGGGCGGCGAGGTCACGGCCTGCGAGCAGGCGACGCAGCTCGACCCGGACGACGGTGCGGCGTGGGCGCGGTATGCCCACGCGCTGGCGCGGACCGACCGCGTGAGCGACGCCGTCGCGGCCTGTGAGCGGGCGCTGCGGCTGAATCGCGGGGAGGTCGAGGTCGCGGGCCTTCTGGAGCGCCTGCGCGCGGCGATCCCGCGCGTCCTCCCGGCCGCCTGAGGTCCTCGGCGCGGGCGTGCGCCCGGCGTCCACCTGGCATCAAGTGCCAGGCCCGAATTGCCGAAGAAGGGGGTGAAGATGCTTCGCCGCTGCTCAGTTGCCGCGCTTGCGGCCTCCTTGCTGACCGCCTTCGCCGCGGTCACGCCGACGACCACGCCGGCGGCCGAGGTGGGCGTCAACCCGATCACCGGGAACGCCGCGCATGCGCTCGACGGCATGAACCAGCTCGGGGCGACCTGGGTGCGCGCGTTCGTCCGCTGGGACCAGGTCGAGCCCGGCGGCCCCGGTCGCTGGATGCCGGACTCGCTGGCGAACCTCGACGAGCTGACGGCCACCGCGCAGCTGCGCGGGATCAAGGTCGTCGCGGTCGTGACCGGAGCGCCGCAGTGGGCCAACGGGACGACCGACCCCTACGTCCCGCCACGCGACCCCGCGGACTTCCGGCGCTTCATGAACTCGCTCGCCGCGCGCATGCGCGGCACCGTCGCGGCCTGGGAGATCTGGAACGAGCCCGACGAGGCTGAGTTCTGGCACGGGCCCCGCGGTCCCCAGTACTACGCGCCGCTGCTGAAGGCCGCGCACGCCGGCATCGTCGCCGCCGACCCGCAGGCGCTCGTGCTCGCGGCGCCGTCGACCGGCAACAACTACCCGTTCCTCGAGGGCCTCTACGCGAACGGCGCGGGAGACTCGTTCAGCGGCGTCGCCATCCACACGGACACGGCCTGTCTGATCGCCCCGCCCGACAGCTACTACCGCGACCCGGGCGGCAGGATCGGTCGCTTCAGCTTCCTCGGCTTCCGCGAGATCCATGACGTGCTCGCCCGCAACGGCCACGCGGATCGCCCGATCATCATGACCGAGATCGGCTGGTCGGCGACGAAGACCCGCTGCGCCCGCGGCGCCTCCGCCGGCAAGAAGGCCGCCGGCGTCACCGAGGCCCAGCAGGCCGCGAACCTCAAGCTCGCCTACCACTGCCTGAGCTACTACCCCTACGTGCGCGCCGCGCTGTGGTTCAGCCTGCGCGACACGAGTGAAGCCGACACGGAGATCGGCCGATACGGCCTCCAGCGCTTCGACGGGTCGCGCCGCCCCGCGTTCGACGCGCTCGCGGCGATCGCCAAGTCCGGGACCGCTCCGGGCCGCGGCTGCGGGGACTTCACGGCGCCCGACGTCGACGTCCTCGTGCCCGGGACCGACGCCGTGTTCGACCGGTTCCTGGACATCGAGGTCGTCGCGCGGGACCGCCACAGCAAGCTCGGCCGCATCACGCTCTACGCGAACGGGGCGAAGATCCGCAGCTTCACCGGGGCGGCGCTGTCGAACAACCGGCCCGTCGGGATCCAGTGGATGGGCGCGCGCAACCTCCCGTACGGCCCGGTCAACGTGAAGATCGAGGCCCTCGACGAGTTCGGGAACACGACTCGCCGCGAGGTCCCCGTCCGCCGCGTCGACCCCGCCTCGATGCCGGCGCAGCGTCCGGTCGTCGGGCTGCGCCTCTCGGGCAGGGGCCTCAAGCGCCGGGTGCGCGGGACGGTCATCGCCCGCGGCGCCGCCTTCCTGCCGACCGGCAAGGTCGCCATCGCGTGGCAGTACCAGCGCAAGGGCCGCTGGGTCACGCTGCACAAGCGCAGCAAGAACGCCAACCGCCCGTTCAGCTACGGCCAGCGCCTGCGCAAGAAGGGCGCCTGGCGGGTCGTCGCGCGCTACACCGGCGTCAAGCCGTTCCTCTCGGCGCGCTCGAAGCAGATCCGCTTCCGCGCCCGCTGAACCGCGCTCGCTGCTCCGTCAGCAAGAGCTGCGAGGCTGTCGCCGGATGCGCCTGATCGTCGCCCGCTGCGAGGTCACCTACACCGGCCGGCTCAACGCCGTGCTCCCAGAGGCGCTGCGCCTGCTCATGATCAAGTCGGACGGCTCGGTGATGGTCCACGCCGACACCGGCGGGTTCAAGCCGCAGAACTGGATGACACCGCCGACGGTCATCGAGGAGGAGGACGGGCTGATCGTCGTGCGCAAGCGCGCCGGCGCCACCGAGGACCGGCTGGACATCCGGATCGCCGAGGTCGTGAGCGACGTGCTGCATGACATGGGCGAGGCGGCCGAGCTCGAGAAGGACGGGGTGGAGGCGCACCTGCAGGAGGCGCTCGCGGACTCGCCGCGGTTCTGCGGCGAGGGCTTCCGGCTCGTGCGCCGCGAGTGGCCCACGGACATCGGCCCGGTGGACCTCATGTGCCGCGACGAGGCCGATGCGTGGATCGCGGTCGAGATCAAGCGCGTCGCGACGATCGACGCCGTCGAGCAGCTGACGCGCTACCTGGACCGGATCCGCCTCGATCCCGCGATGGCGGAGTGCCGCGGTGTGCTCGCCGCCCAGCAGATCAAGCCCCAGGCGCGCACGCTCGCCGAGGCGCGCGGGATCGCCTGCGTCGAGGTCGACCTCGCCGTCGTGCGCGGCGAGCGCGAGCCGGACCTCGTGCTGTTCGGCTAGTCCGCCGGCAGCCCCGCCGCGAACGCCCGGATCGCCGCGGGGTCGCGCAGCGGCGGACCGTGCCCGAAGCACACGACCGCCGGGTCGAGCTCGGCCAGGCGCCGCTCGCTGTCGCGGTTCTGCGGGACGTCGTACGTGAAGAGGTTCGGCGGCTGATGCAGGCCCACGGCCGTCGTGAGGATGTTCATGTGGAAGAAGACGTCGCCGCAGACGAGCGTGCGGTCGGCCTCGCGCCAGAACGAGACGTGGCCGGGGCTGTGGCCGGGCGTGTCCAGCACGACGAACCCGTGCCCCAGCTCGTCGCCCTCGCGCAGCTCGCGCTCGGGCTCGACCTTGGGTGAGCCCGCGACGGGCCCGAAGAGCGAGGCGATGCGGTTCCCCGGCGGGACCGGGGCCTTGCCGCTGCGCAGGTACGGAGCGTCGCCCGCGCCGATCCAGACGGGCACGCCGAGCGCCTCGTGGACGTGTCTGGAGCCGCCCGCGTGGTCGTTGTGCACGTGCGTCAGCGCGTGCACGCGGACGTCGTGGTCGCGGACGGCCTTGACCACCGCCTTCCCGGAGAGGATGTAGCCCGCGTCGACGAGGATGTCGCCGACGAGGTACGCGTTCACCCCGTTGCGCGGGACCAGCGGGATCTGCCAGACGTCGTCGGTGACGCGGTTCATGGGGCGGACACTAGTCTGCCGCCCATGTCCGAGACACCCGTCCTCACCGAGCGCCGCGACAACGTCCTGCTCATCACGCTCAACCGCCCCGACCAGCGCAACGCGGTCAACGGCGCGCTCGCCGACGGCGTCGCCGCCGCGCTCGACGAGCTCGACGCCGACGACGGCCTGACGATCGCGGTGCTCACCGGGGCCGGCAAGGGCTTCTGCTCGGGCATGGACCTCGGCGCGTTCGCGGCCGGCGAGCGCCCCTGGCACGCCGAGCGCGGGTTCGCCGGCATCGTGCAGCAGCCGCCGCGCAAGCCGATCATCGCGGCGATCGAGGGGTTCGCGGTGGCGGGCGGGCTCGAGGTCGCACTCGCGTGCGACCTGATCGTCGCCGCTGCGGGCGCGAAGCTCGGCATCCCGGAGGTCAAGCGCTCACTCGTCGCCGCGGGCGGTGCGCTGCTGCGGCTCCCGCGTCGCCTGCCGGCCGGCGTCGCGATGGAGCTGGCCCTCACCGGCGACCCGATCAGCGCCGAGCGCGGCTTCGAGCTGGGCCTCGTCAACCGCATCGCCGAGCCCGGGACGGCCGTCGACGCGGCACTCGAGCTGGCCGCGGGGATCGCGCGCAACGGCCCGCTGGCCGTCGCCGCGACGAAGTCGATCCTGGACGGGCAGTGGGACTGGGCGGAAGCGGACTTCTGGCACCGCCAGGGCGAGATCTCGGGGCCGGTGCTCATCTCCGAGGACGCGCGCGAGGGCGCGGTGGCGTTCAAGGAGAAGCGCGACCCGGTCTGGAAGGGCCGCTAGCGCGGCTCGCCCCAGAGCGTCGCCACGACCGCGCGCGCCCCGCCGCGGTCGCGGTGCTCGCAGAGCTGGATGCCCTGCCAGGTGCCGAGGGCCAGCCGGCCGTCGCGGACGGGCAGCGTGAGTTCCGGGCCGGTCAGCGCGGCTTTGACGTGCGCGGGCATGTCGTCGGCGCCCTCGAGCGTGTGGGTCCATGGGAAGCGCTCGGGGACGGCGGCGTCCAGCCACGTGCGCAGGTCGCGGCGCACGTCGGGCGAGGCGTTCTCGTTCAGGGTCAGCGACGCGCTCGTGTGCTGGAGCAGGAGATGGCAGAGGCCGACGCGCAGTGCGCCGATCTCGGGCAGCGCGCCGGTGATCTCGCTCGTCACCAGGTGCACGCCGCGCGCCCGCGGCTCGAGAGTGATCTCACGCTGGGTCCACATCGCCCCACCATCGTGCCAGCCGGACGTCCACGCGCGGCGGGTCGCCCGTGAGCGGGACGTGCTCGGCGGCGAGCAGGGCCGCCTGCCGCCCGCCCTGGGTGAGCCCGCCGTCGGCACGGACGACGCGATGCCAGGGGAGCGCGGGGTCCGTGGACGCCGCCAGCACGGTCCCGACGTACCGTGGAGCGGCGGGGTCCACGTCGGAGTAGGCGGCGACGTGGCCGGGCGGGATGGCGCGCACGCGCGCGAGCGCCTCGCGGGCGCGGTCGGTCGTCAGGTCGGGAGGGCGGCGCACGGCGCCGGGTAGATTCGCACCCATGCGCCGCGGCACCTACTCCATCGTCGCCCACGACCCCGCGACCGGGGACCTCGGGGTCGCCGTCCAGTCGCACTGGTTCGGCGTCGGCCCGATCGTGCCGTGGGCCCGCGCCGGCGTCGGCGCCGTGGCGACGCAGTCGATCGCCGAGCCCGCCTACGGGCCGCGCCTGCTGGACCGGCTCGCGGGCGGCGCCGCCCCGCGCGACGCGCTCGACGCGGAACTCGCGACGGACCCACAGGCGGCCTTCCGACAGGTCGCGGTGGTCGACGCGCGCGGCGGGACGGCGGTCCACACCGGCGAGCGCTGCATCGCCTACGCGGGCGACGAGCGCGGCGAGGGCTTCAGCGCGCAGGCCAACATGATGGCCGCGCCGGAGGTCTGGCCCGCGATGGCCCGCGCCTTCGACGCGGCGGCCGGGCCGCTCGCGCGGCGCCTGCTCGCCGCGCTGCACGCAGCGGAGGCCCACGGCGGGGACCTGCGCGGGCGCCAGTCGGCGGCGCTGCTCGTCGTGCCCTCCGCCGGGGATTCCTGGCAGACCGCGGTGGACCTGCGCGTCGACGACGATGCGGAGCCGCTCGCGGAGCTGGACCGCCTGCTCGACCTGCACGACGCCTACACGCTCGCCACCCTGGGCGATGACCTGACGGGGAAGGGACGGCACGACGAGGCCGCGGACGCGTACGCGCGCGCGGGCGCGCTCGCGCCGGACAGCCAGGAGCTGCTCTTCTGGTCGGGACTGGCCGCGGCCCAGGCGGGCGACCTCCCACTGGCACTCGAGCGCGTCCGGCGGGCGATCGCGCTGCGGCCGGCGTGGCGTGAGCTGCTGGGCCGCCTGGAGCCCGACATCGCGCCCAGCGCCGCGGCGGTGCGGGAGGCGCTCGACCGGGACTGACCGCGAGCGGCGCCACGCCAACTCGACGAAGGTGATTGCACACGCAAGCAACGGTGCTACTCTCATTGCGCGCGCAACAGTTGCGCAGGCAAGCACAAGCGATCCCCGCCCCGAGGAGCACCACATGGCAACCACCACAGCAACCACCACCTGGACCGCCGACCCCGTTCACTCCACCGCCAACTTCGCCGTCCGGCACATGGTCGTCGCGACCTTCCGCGGCGCCTTCTCCGACGTGAGCGGCTCGCTCGACCTCACCGAGCAGCCGCGTCTCGTCGGCGAGGTCGACGTCGCGAGCATCCAGGTCAAGGACGAGAACCTCTACGGCCACCTCCAGAGCCCGGAGTTCTTCGACGCCGCGACCACGCCGAAGATCACGTTCGCCTCCGACTCCGTCGTCCGCGACGGTGATGACGTCGCGATCGAGGGCGACCTCACGATCAAGGGCACGACGGAGCGCGTCACCGCGACCGGCACGTGGCTCGAGGTCGAGGCCGACATCACCGGCAACCCGCGCATCGGCATCGACGTGGACACCACGATCGACCGCACGGCGTTCGGGCTGGCCTGGAACGCCCCGCTCCCGAAGGGCGGCGTCGCGCTGGAGAACGACGTCACGCTCAGCGTCCACCTCGAGTTCGTCCCGAGCGAGGGCTGATCGGCCATGCGGATCCTCGCCATCTCCGGCTCGCTGCGCCGGGACTCGCACAACACGCGGCTCCTCCGGGCGGCGGCGGGTCTGTTGCCGCCCGGGGCGGAGCTCGACGTGCTCGAGCCCGGCGCCCTGCGCGCCATCCCCCACTACGACGAGGACCTCCACGCGTCCGGTGAGCCCGCCGCGGTCACCGCGCTGCGTGCCCGCGTCGCCCGCGCCGACGCGGTGCTGGTCTCCACCCCCGAGTACAACCACTCGCTTCCGGGCGCGCTGAAGAACGCGATCGACTGGCTCTCGCGCCCGCTCGCCGAGAGCCCGTTCCGCGGCAGGGACGTCGCCGTCGTCGGGGCGAGCACCGGCATGTTCGGCGCCGTCTGGGCGCAGGCCGATGCCCGCAAGGTCCTCGGCGCCGTCGGCGCGCGCGTGGTCGACGCGGAGCTGCCGGTCGTCCACGCGCACGAGCAGTTCGCGCCCGACGGCACGCTGCTCGATCCGAGCCTGCGTGACGCATTCGCCGCGCACCTCGCGGCGCTCGTGCGTGAGCCTGAGGCAGACCTGCCGGTCGCGGCCTAGCCCGCGTTCGCGGCGAGCCGCTCGCCGAGCTGCAGCCGCGCCTCGCGCTTCACGCGCCCCGTCGCATCGCGGCAGCCTCGCAGACCCGCGACCCGGCGGCGTACGGGGTGGCCGGATCGCTAGGTTGCGCCGATGCGCGGCACGTCGGCGGTCACGTGACGGACCTCGCCGTCCTCTTCGCGATCGGCTGGGCGACCGCCTTCGCGACCGGTCTGGGCGCCATCCCCGTCTTCTTCCTCGGCGAGCGCGCCGCCGCGTACACCGCGGGCCTGACCGGATTCGCCGCCGGGCTCATGGGCGTCGCGGCGATCCTCGGCCTGCTCATCCCGGCATTCCAGGACGGATCGACGATCGTCGTGATCGGCAGCACGATCCTCGGCGGGCTCTTCCTCCTCGGCACACGCGAGTTCGTGCGGCGCCGCGACGAGCACGTGGCCGAGGAGCGCCGGCTCGGCCCGTCCGCCCAGCGCTCGCTGCTCGTCGTCCTCGTGCTGTTCGTGCACAGCATTCCCGAGGGCCTGGCGATCGGCACGGCGTTCGCGTCGACGCGCGAGGGGCTCGGCCTGTTCGTGATCCTCGCCGTGGCGCTGCAGAACATCCCCGAGGGGACCGCGACGGCGCTGCCCATGCTGGAGGCCGGCTACTCGCGCACGCGCATGTTCTGGGCGGCCGTTCTGACGAGCGTCCCGCAGCCGTTCTTCGCGGTCGGGGCATTCCTGCTCGTCGACAGCGTGAGCGCGCTGCTGCCCGCGTCGTTCGCGTTCGCCGCCGGCGCCATGCTCGCGCTCGTCGCCTTCGACCTCGTCCCCGAGTCCTTCACGCGGACCGGCTGGCGGATGGCGAGCGTCGGCGCGGCCGCGGGCGCCGCGCTGATGATCGCCCTGAGCTTCGCCCTCGGGGTCTGACCCCGGGACGTCAGCGCTCGCCGGGGGTCTTCTTGGGGTAGGCCGACACCGGGACCGACAGGTCCAGCGCCGTGGAGAGGATGCGGTGCTGCTCGGCGTTGTGCGCGGCCGGGTAGCCCTCGCCCGGTGAGGCGCGCTCGGGGCGGCCGACGTACCCGAACTCCAGGCGGTCGGGCAGGATCTGCAGGAGCCTGGGCGACATGTGCGCGCGGGCTCCCATGTTGCGCGGCTCCTCCTGGACCCAGAGGACCTCCTGGAGGTTCGGGTAGGCGCCGATGAGCTCGCGGACGTCCGCCTCGGGGAACGGGTAGAGCAGCTCGATGCGACCGATCGCCACGCCGTCGTTGCCCTGGCGCTGCTCGTGCCCGACGAGGTCGTAGTAGATCTTGCCCGTGCAGAGGATCAGCCGGGTGACCTTGTCGGCCGGGACGCGCGGCTCGCCGAGCACCGGGAAGAAGCGGGTCTCCGACAGGTGCTGGATGCGGTTGGTCGCCTGCGGCAGGCGCAGCAGCGACTTCGGCGTCATCACGACGAGCGGGCGCTGCTTGGCGATCAGCGCCTGGCGGCGGATCAGGTGGAAGTACTGCGCCGGGGTCGTGAGGTTGGCGACGCGGATGTTTCCCTCGGCCGACAGCTGGAGGAAGCGCTCCAGCCGTGCGGAGGAGTGCTCGGGCCCCGACCCCTCGTAGCCGTGCGGCAGCAGGAGGGTCAGCCGCGAGGACTGGCCCCACTTCGCCAGGCCGCTCGCGATGAACTGGTCGATGATCACCTGCGCGCCGTTGGCGAAGTCGCCGAACTGCGCCTCCCACAGCACCAGGACCTCGGGCGCCTCCTGCGAGTAGCCGAACTCGAAGCCCAGGCACGCCGTCTCCGACAGCGGGCTGTTGTGCAGCTCGATCGGCGACTTGGCACCGGCCAGATGCTGGATCGGCGAGAAGGTCTGCCCGTTCTTTGCGTCGTGGAGCACCATGTGGCGCTGGCTGAACGTGCCGCGCTCGGCGTCCTGGCCGGTCATGCGGATCGGCACGCCGTCGACGAGCAGCGAGGCGAATGCCAGCGCCTCGGCCTGCGACCAGTCGATGCCGCCCTCGTCCCCGACCGCCTCGCGCTTGCGCTCCAGCTGCTTGATGAGCTTCGGATGGACGGTGAAGCCCTCGGGCGCGCTGAGCAGCTCCTCGTTGAGGTCGATGAGCTCCTCGGCCGGCACCGCGGTATCGACGACCGGGCTGGGCGTGCGGTCGAGCTGGTACTCGCCGGTCGGCTGGTCGACGGAGCCCCCCTCCTGCGCCTCCTTGATCTGAAGCTTCAGATCCTGGTGGCGGCGGGTCAGCTCATCCCAGATCTCCTGCTGCCACGACTCGACCTCCGCCTTCGTCGCAACGCCGTCCTCGACGAGCCCGGCGGCGTAGAGGGAGGAGACGCGCTCGTGGCGCTTGATCGCCGCGTACATCTCGGGCTGCGTGTACGCGGGCTCGTCGGCCTCGTTGTGACCGAACCGCCGGTAGCCGATGAGGTCGATCAGCACGTCGTGGCCGAACTCCGCGCGGAAGGCCATCGCCAGGCGGACCGCGCTGATGCAGGCCTCGACGTCGTCGGCGTTCACGTGGATGATCGGGACGTCGAAGCCCTTGGCCAGGTCGGACGCCCACTGCGTGGAGCGCGAGTCCTCGAAGTCGGTCGTGAAGCCGATCTGGTTGTTCTGGACCAGGTGCAGCGCCCCGCCGACCTGGTAGCCGTCGAGCGCCTGGAGGTTCAGGGTCTCGGCGACGACGCCCTGGCCGGGGAAGGCCGCGTCGCCGTGGAGGATGATCGGCACCGCCGCGCTGGGGGCGCGCTCGGCGCGGGCGCCGTCGCGGCTGGTCTGCGCGGCGCGCGTGGCGCCGAGGACGACCGGGTCGACGAACTCCAGGTGGGACGGGTTGGACTCGAGGTTGACCTGGATCGTCCCGCCCTCGCGCAGCCCGTAGTCGCGCTGGTAGCCGTGGTGGTACTTGACGTCGCCGGTGCCCCCTTGGGGGATCTCGGTGACGGCCTTCACGACGGTGATGCTCGAGGTGCCCTCGAACTCGCCGAAGATCGTCTCGAACGGGCGGCCGAGGTTGTGCGCCAGGACGCTGAGCCGGCCGCGGTGGGCCATGCCGATGACGACCTCCCGCCCGCCGGCGGCGGCGGCCAGCTCGATCGCCTCGTCGAGCATCGGGACCGTCATGTCCAGGCCCTCGATCGAGAACTGCTTCTGCCCGAGGTAGGCCTTGTGGAGGAAGCGCTCCAGGCCGTCCACCGCGATCAGGCGCCGCAGCACCGCGCGCCGGCGGTCGGGATCCAGGCGTGCGCGGAAGGTGCCGGTCTCGATGTGCTCGCGCAGCCACACGCGCTGGCGGTGGCTCGCGATGTGCTCGATCTCGTAGGCGATCGTCCCGGTGTAGGTCTCGCGCAGGTGGGGGAGCGCCTCCTCGAGGTTCCCCCCGTCGACGTAGATGCGCAGGATGCTCGACGGGATGCGCCGCATGAGCTCGGGCGTGATGTGCAGCGTGTCCGGGTCGAGCGCCGGGTCGCCGGTCGGCTCGCTGCCGAGCGGGTCCAGCCGCGCGGCGAGGTGCCCGTGGGTGCGGTAGGCCTTGACCAGCGCCGTGCCGGCCTGTACGGCCTGCATGAGCTCGAGGTCGTCGCCCGCGGGCGACGCGGCGGCCGGGGCCGCTCCGGGCGCGGCGGCGGTGAGCTGCGGCTGCGGCGGCGCGATCGCCGGGCCGAGCGCGGCCCCGAGTGCCGAGAAGACGTCCTCGTAGAACCCGTTCTCGCCCTGGAGGTAGGCCTCGATCGTCTGCAGGAAGCGCCCCGACTCGGCGCCCTGGATGATCCGGTGGTCGTACGTCGAGGTCATCGACATGACCTTCTCGGCACCGAGCTGCGCGCCGACGCCGCCCAGGCCGACCGGGTAGGCGATCGAGCCGGTGGCGACGATCGTGCCCTGCCCGACCATCAGGCGCGGGACCGATGCGACCGTGCCGATCCCGCCCGGATTCGTGAGCGAGATGTTCGCGCCGACGAGGTCGTCGGCGGACAGCGTGTTGGTGCGGGCCTTGTCGATCAGGCCGTCGAACGCGGCCTTGAACTCGGCGAACGACAGGCGGCCGGCGTCGCGGATCACGGGGACCATCAGCGTCCGCGAGCCGTCCTTCTTCTCGACGTCCACCGCGATGCCGAGGTTCACCTGCCCGTCGTCCAGCCGGACGGGCTTGCCGTCCTGCTCGGTCGAAGTGGTGCGCCATCACGGGCATGTCGTCGGTGGCGGCCTTCGCGATCGCCCAGGCGATCAGGTGCGTGAACGAGACCTTCCGGCCGGCCTCCTTGAGCTGCCTGCGGCGCCCGTCCATCTGCGTGACCGTGAGGGTGCGGAACGAGGTCGCCGTCGGGATCGACCGGCTCTCGTCCATGTACTTGGCGAGCATCGCCGCGCCGCCGCGCAGCGGCTGCGCCGTGGCCGTCGCAGCAGGCGTCGCGCCGTCGCCGGCGGCGAGCACGTCGGCCTTCGTGACGCGGCCGCCGGGGCCGGAGCCGGTGACGCCGGCGAGGTCGACGCCCTCGGCGGCGGCGACGCGCGCCGCGACCGGGGAGACCCTGACGCCGTCGGGCACGCTCGCGGGCGCGGCGGAGGGGGTCGCAGCGGCCGGGTCCGCCGCCGGGCCGCCGGACCCGGCCGGCGCGGCGGCGCCCGAGCCGAGCCGCATGCGGGCGATGACCTGGCCGACGGTGACGGTGTCGCCCTCGGCGGCGAGCAGTTCGGTGATCATGCCGTCGGCCGGCGCCGGCAGCTCGACGTCGACCTTGTCGGTGGAGATCTCGACGATCGTGTCGCCGTCCTTGACGGCGCCGCCGACCTCGACGTGCCACTCCAGCAGCGTGCCCTCCGTGACCGACTCGCCGGCGCCGGGCGTGACGATGTCGACGATCTCGCCGGAGGTCTCGTCGGCCGCCGCGGCGGGCGCCTGCGCAGCGGCCGGCGCGGCGCCGTTGCCGCCGGCGCCGTTGCCCGACGCGCCGTCAGCAGCGATCTCCACGAGGACCGCGCCGACGGTGACCGTGTCGCCCTCCGCGGCGTGCACCTTGACGACGGTGCCGGAGACCGGGGCGGGAACCTCCGCGTCCACCTTGTCGGTGGAGATCTCGACGAGCGTCTCGTCGGCCTCGACGTGGTCGCCCTCGTGCTTGTGCCACTCGAGGACGGTGCCCTCGGTCACCGACTCGCCCATCGCCGGAAGCGTGACCTGAACTGTGGTGGAGACGGCCATCGACGAGGTCTGAGAGGTACCCTAGCGCGCCCGTGGAGCCGCGGTGGGCGCTGCACCGGGACGTTCACCATCCGTTGACCTGCTCCGGCCCTCGCGGACGAAGTCCCAGCTTCCGAAGAAGGGGGCGATGCCGCCGAGCACCGACACCGCGAACGCCGTGCGCAGCGGCACGACGCGGGCGCGGAGCGCCAGCAGGATCAGCAGCACCATGCAGATCCAGCCGATGCCGTGGGCGAACCCGAAGACCGACTCCGCCGCCGCGAGGCCGGGGATCAGCCAGACGACCAGGAGGCAGACGTACACCGTCGAGTGGGTGAACGAGAGACGCTTGAGCGTCGTGAATGACAGGCTCGGCGACCGGGGCGCGGCGCTCACGGCCCGGTCGCGCCGAGCAGGGTCGCCATGCGGCGCAGCGGCTCGTCGGCCTCCGCCGGCCACGCCTCGACGTCGGCCGGCCACCACGCGAAGTCGTCGTGCTCGTGGTCCATCGCGATCTGGGCGCCCTCCGGGAGCCACGCCTGCCCGATGAACATGACGAGCTCGTGCGGCAGGAGGACCAGCGCCTCGGCCTGCACGCGCTCCGGCGCGACGGACCACTCCTCACGCAGCTCGCGGACGAGCGTGTCCACCGGGTTCTCGCCGATGTCGACCGCGCCGCCGGCGCCGAGCGCCCAGCGCCCCGGCCACGAGGCGAGCCAGGCCGCGCGGCGGCCCGCCAGCCAGCGGCCCTCGCAGTCGCGCACGGCGCAGAGCGCGGCGACGGAGCCGGACGCGTCGCCCTCGACCAGCCGCAGCGACCAGCGGGCGGGCTGCAGCTCGATGGTGAGCCGCCCGTCGGGACCGACCGCGTGGCCCACCATCCGCGCGCCGAGGCCGTCGTGACTCGGCGAACCGCGCTCGGCCAGCGCGGCGACGGCGGCGTCCGCGGCCGCCGTCGCGTCGGGCGAGGGCTCGAAGTGCTCCTCGCTCCAGCGCGCCTCGACCTGCTCGGGCGACCAGGGTCCACGCGCGAGGATGCCGGGCGCTGTCATCTCCCACAGGCTACGAGGACGCGCCGTTGCGTGGGTCATCGGGCGCGCAGGCCGCCGGTAGGGTCCGCGCGATGGCACGCACCCGCAGCACCTGGGGATGGGGATTCGAGGACGCGGCGTTCACCGCGGAGCAGGCGCTCGAGGCCGCGCCCGGGATTCCCGCGCTGCTCGGCTTCGCGGGCGGGGAGCTCGAGGAGCCCGTGCCGCTCGAACGGGTGACGCTGCCCGAGCCCCGCGTGGCGCCCCCCGCGGGGGACCTCGGAGCCCGCTGCTCCCAGGAGCATCGCGAGCGCGCGACGCACGCCTACGGCAAGTCGTACCTCGACACCGTCCGCGCGTTCCGCGGCGTGTACGAGCACGTCCCGGACGTCGTCGCGCGCCCGCGCGACGAGGGCGACGTCGCCGCGCTGCTGGAGTGGGCGGCGGGCGCGAACGTCGCGGTCGTCCCCTACGGCGGCGGGACGAGCGTCGTCGGCGGCGTGGAGCCGCGGATCCCGGGGCGCTTCGACGGGGCGCTCTCACTCGACCTCGGCGCCCTCGACGGCCTGCTCGAGCTGGACGCGGTCTCCCGCGCCGCACGGATCGGCGCCGGCGCGCGCGGGCCGCGCGTGGAGCAGCTGCTCGGGGCGCACGGCCTGACGATGCGCTTCTTCCCCCAGTCCTTCGAGCTCTCGACGCTCGGGGGCTGGGTCGCGACGCGCGCCGGCGGGCACTTCGCGACGAAGCTCACCCACGTCGACGACCTCGTCGAGAGCGTGCGGGCGATCACCCCGTCGGGGGCGTGGGAGTCGCGGCGCGCTGCCGGGCTCGGGCGCCGGGCCCTCGCCGGACCGGATGCTGCTCGGCTCCGAGGGCACCCTGGGCGTCATCACCGACGCGTGGGTGCGGGTCCAGCCGCGCCCCGAGCACCGCGCCTCCCGCGCCGTGCGCTTCGCGACGTTCCTCGGCGGGGCCGAGGCGGTCCGCGCGCTCGCGCAGTCCGGGCTGGACCCGGCCAACTGCCGGCTGATCGACGAGCTGGAGGCGCTGCAGACCGGCGCCGGCGACGGGACGCACGCCGTGCTCGTCCTGGGCCTGGAGTCCACCGACCATCCGGTCGACGCCGACCTCGCCGAGGGGCTGCGGATCTGCCGCGAGCACGGCGGGGTGTGGGACGAGCCGGAGAGCGGCGGCGGCGGGTCGGCCGGGGCGTGGCGCGAGGCGTTCATCCGCATGCCGTACCTGCGGGACCTGCTGCTGCGGCTCGGCATCCTCTCGGACACGTTCGAGACCGCGATCACCTGGGAGCGCTTCCCGGCGTTCCACGAGACGGTGCTCGGGGCGGTGCGCGAGGCGCTCGGCGAGCCCTGCCGGGTCACGTGCCGCTTCACGCACGTCTACCCGGACGGCCCGGCGCCGTACATCACGGTGATCGCGCCGGCGCGCCGCGGCGAGGAGGTCGCGCAGTGGCACGAGATGAAGCGCGCCGCGGGCGACGCGATCATCGCCGGCGGCGGGACGATCACCCACCACCACGCGGTCGGCCGCGACCACCGGCCCTGGTACGACCGCCAGCGCCCCGACGTCTTCGCCGCGGCGCTGCGCGGGGCGAAGGCCGCGGTGGACCCCGCGGGCGTGATGAACCCCGGCGTCCTGCTGGACTGACGGCCGGCGCGGCGCGCGCTGCGGGGCTTGACAGCACATGTGTGTGAGTGCATACTCACATCTCGATGAGCACGGCAACGCCCACCCCGCGCAAGCTCCAGACCGCCGAGGACCGGCGCGAGGACGTGATGCGCGCGGCGATGCAGGAGTTTGCACGGCGCGGCTACTACGGCACGCCGACGACGGACGTCGCCAAGGGCGCCGGCATCTCGCAGGCGTACCTGTTCCGGCTCTTCCCCACCAAGGAGGAGCTGTTCGTCGCCTGTGTCGCGCGGACCTACACGACCGTCCACGACGAGTTCGTGAAGGCCGCTGCGCCGCACGCCGGCGATCCGGAGGCCGTCATGACGGCGATGGCCGACCGCTACACCGAGCTGCTGCAGACGAGCGACCTGCTCCTCTGCCAGCTGCACGGCTACGCGGCCTGCCAGGAAGCGGCCATCCGCGCGGCGGTCCGCGAGGGCTACCAGCGGCTCGTCGAGCTCGTCCAGCACCTGAGCGGCGCGAGCGACGAGGAGCTCCAGCGGTTCTTCGCGATCGGCATGCTCATCAACGTCGTCGCCGCGATGGACGCCCAGGGGCTCGACGAGCCCTGGATCCGGGCGCTCATGACCGGCAAGGACTGCTGAGGGGGACCGGCTGATGCAGACCGCGACCCCCACATCCCACGGCCCAGTAGTGAGTGAGTGCTCGCACCTAGTGTGTGATGGCTCACACATCCTTACGACCACCACACCGAACACCCCCACACCGGAGGACCCCATGTCACCCGCCACGCGAAGCCATGCCGTCTGGACGTTCGTCGTCACGTCGATCGCGCTCTTCATGGTCACGCTCGACAACCTCGTCGTCTCCACCGCCCTGCCCGTGATCCGCGTGGACCTCGGCGCGGGCATCGAGGCGCTGCAGTGGACCGTCAACGCCTACACCCTCGCCTTCGCCGTGTTCCTGCTGACCGGCGCCGCGCTCGGCGACCGCTTCGGCCGCAAGCGCGTCTTCATCCTCGGCGTGGCGCTGTTCGCCGCCGCGTCCGCCGCCGCCGCGCTCGCGCCGACGGCGGACGCGCTGATCGTGGCGCGCGCCCTTCAGGGACTGGGCGCCGCGCTCGTCATGCCGCTGTCGCTGACGCTGCTGTCCGACGCGGTCCCGGAGGGCCGCCGCGGCCTGGCGATCGGCGCCTGGTCCGGCGTGTCCGGCCTCGGCGTCGCGCTCGGGCCGGTCGTCGGCGGCGCGATCGTCGAGGGGCTCTCCTGGCACTGGATCTTCTGGGTCAACGTGCCGATCGCGCTCGTGCTCATCCCCGTCGCGCAGCGCGTGCTCACCGAGAGCCGTGGTCCCAGCGCGGCGCTGGATCCGCGCGGCCTGGTGCTCGCCGGGTTCGGCCTGCTCGGGTTGACGTTCGGCATCGTCCGCGCGGACGCGCTCGGCTGGGACAGCCCGGTCGTGCTCGGGACGATCGGGACCGGCATCGTCCTGCTGGCGCTCTTCCTGCGCTGGGAGGCACGGGCACCGGAGCCGATGCTGCCGGTGCGCTTCTTCCGCAGCCGCACGTTCTCGGCGACCAACGGCGTCTCGTTCGCGATGTTCTTCGGCGTCTTCGGCTCGATCTTCTTCCTCTCGCAGTTCTTCGTGACGGCGGAGGGGCTGTCGCCGCTGGAGGCGGGGATCCGGATCCTGCCCTGGACGGTGATGCCGATCTTCGTCGCGCCGATCGCGGGCATCCTCAGCGACCGGATCGGCGCCCGTCCCCTGATGGCGAGCGGCCTGGCGCTCCAGGCGCTGGCGATCGGCTGGCTGGCGTCGGTGCTGGAGGTCGGCGTGGCGTACACGACGCTGATCCCGGCGTTCGTCGCCGGCGGCGCCGGCATGGCGCTCGTCTTCGCGCCGTCCGCCAACGCCGTCCTGGGCTCGGTCCGCCCGAGCGAGGTCGGTCAGGCCTCGGGCGCGACGAACACGATCCGCGAGCTCGGCGGCGTGCTCGGCGTCGCCGTGCTCGCGTCCGTCTTCTCCAGTGCCGGCGGGTACGAGACCCCGCAGGCCTTCGTCGACGGCGTCAGCGCGGCGCTCCCGATCGGGGCCGCCGTGCTCGGCGCGGGCGCGCTCATCGCGCTGCTCGTGCCCGGCATCCGGCGCGCGCCTGCCGGCGAGGGCGCCCCGCGCGCCGCCGGCGAGCCCGCGACGGCCTAGGACTCAGGGACGCTGGAATCCCACGGGCGGGAGGGTCTACCCTCCCGCCCGTGAGCCAGTTCGCAGCGAAGAACCTGGCGGCGATCAAGGCCGCGCTCGACCAGCACAACGCGAGCTGCCCGGTCCCCGCCAACGCGATCCTGCTGAACCCGGTCGACCACGCGCTGATCGACTTCGAGGAGCTGTGGGGCCTGCCGGTGCTGGCGGACGACCGCGTCCCGACCAAGCGCGTGCGGATCCAGTGCGACGGGTCGGCGTTCGGGATCGAGGAGCAGGTCGCCGACGCGGTCGCGCGCGAGCAGCCCGCGACGATCCCGCAGGTCGTCCCGGCCGGGCCGGGCACCGGCGAGGACCGGTCGCCCTAGGCGACGAGCAGCTCGCGCCCGAAGGCGCGGGCGAACAGCTCGGTCTCCCGCGACGCCGCCCAGCGCGGCACCCGCGCCTCGCCGTCGGCCACGAGGTCGAGGCGGATCACGTCGTCCCCGCCGCGTGAGACGTGCGCCTCGCGCACCGCCTGGTCGCGGCTGCGCTCCAGGTCCTCGGCGAGGCGCAGCAGGACCGCGCAGCGATCGAGCAGCGCGCGGTCCCCGTCGCGCAGGAGCGTGGCGAACGGGCCCACATCGGGCATGCCCTTGCGGTGGTAGCGGACGATCTGGCCGATCAGCGCGACCTCCCGCGGCGTGAACCCGGGGAGCCCGGCGCTGAGGATGAGGTAGCGCGAATGCTTGTGGTGGTCGTCGTAGTCGACGGCGACGCCGACGTCGTGGAGCATGCACGCGGCCCACAGCAGCTCGCGCTCCACCGCGTCGCCGGCGTGCAGCCCCGCCTGTGCGAGCTCGTCGAAGAGGGTCAGCGCGAGGTCCGCGACGTGCCGCGTGTGCCGGGCGTGCGGATCGAACTGCGCCGCGAGGTTGACGACGCTTGCGCGCCGGACGTCGTCGAACAGCGGCTCGGTGCGGCCCGACAGCGCCCTGGCGAAGAAGACGCCCTCGCGCAGGCCGGCCTCCGTCGCCTCGATCCCGGCGAAGCCGCCGGACTCCAGCACCTGCTGCACGACGACGGCGCCCGCGAGCACGATGTCGCCGCGGGCCGGCTTGATGCCCGGAACCCGCCGGCGGTCGGCGACCGGCATCCGCGCGAGTCGCTCGACGAGGTCGTCGAGCGCGGCGCGCTCGATCACGTACCCCTGCACCCCGAACTCGGGGGTCTGGAGCGCCCGCTGCAGCGCCGCGGCGAGGTTGCGCACGGTCCCGCCGAGCCCGACGAGCCGCTCGGCCCCGGCCAGCCAGTCGGCCTGCTCGAGCTTGCGCGCCACGTGGTCGCGCAGGCGCGTCGAGCTGCTTGCCGGTCGCGGGGCCGTCGCCGGGCAGGAAGCGCTCGGTCATCCGCACCGCGCCCAGCCGCCACGAGTCCAGGTCGCCCGCCAGTCGCCCGTGCACGCGCACGAGCTGGAGCGAGCCGCCGCCGACGTCGAGGACGGCGCCGTCTGACGAGGTCGGTCGAGTTGACGGCGGCGAGGTGGCCGTACCGGGCCTCCTCCTCGCGCGAGAGGACGCGGATCGCCAGGCCGCTCGACCGCGCGCGCGCGGTCGAGGAACTCCTCGGAGTTCGTCGCCTCGCGGATCGCGCTCGTGGCCACGACGTCGACCTCGTCACCTGCGAGTCCCGCCGCCTCGCAGAAGTGCGCGAACACCTCGATGGCGGCGCTGGCGCGCGTCATGCCGTCCTCGCCGAGCGCTCCCGTCGAGTCGACCCCGGCGCCGACGCGCACCGGCTCGTGGATCTCGTCGGTGCGCTTCCACCAGCCGCCGAGCGCGCCGGGTCGGGCGGCGTGGATCTCGAAGACGACGAGCCGGAAGGAGTTGGACCCGAGGTCGACGACCGCGAGCCGGGAGTCCTCAGTCGCCACGTTCGATGAGCTCGATCCGGTACCCGTCCGGGTCGCGCACGAAGCAGATGCGCGTCCCGTGCTCGCCGACCGTGTACGGCGGCCGCTCGGCCTCGATCCCCTGCTCGGCGAGGCGCGCGAGCGTCGCGTCGAGGTCGCCCGCGGTGATCGCGATGTGGTTGTAGCCCGTCCCCAGCTCGTAGGCGTCGACGCCGAAGTTGTAGGTCAGCTCCAGTCGCGGGCCGTCCCCGGGAAGGCCCATGAAGACGTTGATCGCCTCGTCGCGGATGGGCATCCGGCCCGACCTCCTCGAAGCCGAGCGCCTCGTAGAAGGCGACCGACCGATCGATGTCGCCGATGCGGTAGCAGGTGTGGATCAGCTCGGGCATGGGCGCAGGGTATACCGCCGGTCCGGCGCGAGCGGGCCGTCCACTAGCCTGACCTGCATGATCGTCGAACGCTCCCTCCTGCCCGACTTCCTGACCAACACGTACCTCGTCGGCGATCCGGGTGGCGCCGCCTTCTTCGTCGACGCCGGCGGGCCGGTCGCGCCGCTGGTCGAGGCGGCCGAGCGCGAGGGCATGACGCCCACGCACGTGCTCCTCACGCACCACCACTACGACCACGTGGTCGCGCTGCCCGAGCTGCTGGAGCGCTGGCCGGACATGGAGGTCCTGATCCATCCGGCCGAGCGCGAGCTCGTCGCCGCCGCGACCGGCGACCTGATCCCCGGCGAGGCGCTGGAGATCGGGAGCGCACGCATCGAGGTGCTGCACACGCCCGGGCACACCGCCGGGATGGTGGCGCTGCTCGTCGACGGCCAGGTCTTCACGGGCGACACGCTGTTCAAGGGCTCCGTCGGCGGTGTTCGCGCGCCGGGGAGCACGAGCTACGCCGACCTGAAGTCGTCGATCATGGACGTGCTGGCGAAGCTGCCGCCGGAGACCGTCGTGCGTCCCGGCCACACGGACCCGACGACGATCGGCGACGAGCTCGAGACCAACGGGTTCATCCGCATCTGGCGCGGGCTGGACCCCGAGGGCGAGGGCTCGTGCACCGCGATGGGCGAGCCCGCGACGCTCGTCCTGCTCGGCGACGACTACGACGGTGGGCACAAGGCCTGGGTCCGCTGGCCCGACGGGCGGGACGACATCGTCCCCGGCTCGCAGGTCCAGACGGGCTGAGCGGGTCGGCCGTGAGCTCCCCCGACGAGGTGCCGGACGCGTCCGGTCCGCAGGAGTCCCCGGACGCGGACCTCCTCGGCGGGCGGCTGCGGCGCACCGCGGCGCTCGGGCGGCTGGCGGCCACCGAGGCGGCGAAGTACGCCGCGACGTCCGCGGCGAACCTCGGCCGCACGCCGGACGAGGCCGCGGACGCGCTCGGGCGCCGCCAGGTCGATGCGGCGCGTCAGATCGTCCGCGTCCTGGGGTCGATGAAGGGCGTCGCGATGAAGGCCGGCCAGATGCTCTCGGTCGTCGACCTCGACGCCGTGCCGCCCGCCTATCGCGATGAGGTGCGGGCCACGCTGGCGGAGCTGCGCGACTCCGCCCCGACGGTGTCGTTCTCCGACATGCGCAGGGTGCTCGAGCGCGACTACGGCGAGAAGCTGGAGCGCGTCTTCGCGACCTTCGACGAGGAGCCGGTGGCGGCGGCGTCGATCGGGCAGGTGTACCGGGCCACGCTCGACGACGGGCGCGAGGTCGCCGTCAAGGTGCAGTACCCGGGCATCGACGCCGCCGTGCGCGCCGACCTGCAGAACCTCGTCCCGCTGCTGCGGGTCGCCAAGCAGATCGCCCCGAACCTCGACGTCGAGGAGCTCGCCATCGAGGTGCGCGACCGCATCCATGAGGAGCTCGACTACGAGCTGGAGGCCGAGAACACCCGCGCGGTCGCGCGCGCGCACCGCGGGCACCCCTTCATCGTGATCCCGGGTGTCGTCACCGACCTCTGCCGCACGCACGTCATCGTCATGGACTTCGTCCGCGGCGCCTCGCACGAGGAGATCGCGCGCCGCGACCAGGCCACCCGCGACCGCGTCGCGGAGATGATCTTCCGCTTCTACTTCGGCGCGATGTACCGCCACCGCGCCTTCTCCGGCGACCCGCACCCGGGGAACTCGATGCTGCTCGACGACGGGCGCATGGCGTTCCTGGACTTCGGGCTCTTCAAGCGGCTGTCGGCGCGGGCGGCCGAGCGCGAGCTCGAGATCCAGCGCATGGGCGTCGAAGGGCGCGGTGAGGACATGATCGACCGCATGCGCGCCGCCGGGATGCTGCCCGACGGCAGTCGCGCGACGCCCGAGTCGATCCTCGACCAGTTCCGTCGCTACACGTGGTGGTACACGGCCGACGAGATCGTGGAGCTCGACCCGGGGACGGCGACGCGCATCGTCCTGGACTTCTCCGACCCGCTCCACGACGCCTTCCACGAGGTCCGCCGTGAGACGCTGCCCGCCGAGCACGTCTTCGGCCGCCGGCTGGAGATGATGACACTGGCCGTGATGAGCCAGCTGCGCCCGCGCGGCAACTGGTACCGCGTCGCGCGCGAATGGCTCTATGGCGACGCGCCGCACACCGAGCTCGGCCGGCTCGAGGCCGCGTACTACGCCGGCCGCCGATGAGCGGCGCGATCCCTCCGAGTGCGACGTCGCGCGAGGCGCGGCGCATCCGGCGCCGCGGGCCGGGGCCGAAGATCCGCCTGGCGATGCTCGGGCTCGCGCTCGGCTCGCTGTTCCTCGTCCTGGCGCTCTCCGGGTCGCTCTCGCCGGAGAAGGTCGAGGACTGGGTCGACGGGTTCGGCGCTGTCGCACCGCTCGTCTTCATCGTCAGCGCGGCGACGCTGACGTGCCTGATGTTCCCGGGGCCGATCCTCGCGGGCGCTTCCGGGCTGCTGTTCGGGACGGCGCTCGGCACGCCGGTCGCGATCTGCTCGGCGACGCTCGGCGCGTGCCTGGCGGCGAGCATCGGCCGATTCGTGGCCGGCGACGCCGTGGAGGAGTTGGGCGGTCCCCGCATCCGCGCGCTCGCGCAGTGGGTCGGCCGCCGCGGTTTCACCTCCGTCCTGTACGCGCGGATCGCCCCCGCGATGCCCTACAACCTCGTGAACTACGCCTGCGGGCTCACGGCGATCCCGATCCTCGTGATCGCCGCCGGCACCGCGGTCGGCACGGCGCCCCGCACGTTCGCCTATGTCGCGCTGGGCGGATCGTTCGGCGACTTCTCCAGCCCCGAGGCGATCATCGCCTTCGCGATCATCTTCGGGATGGGCATCACCGGCCTGTTGCTCATCCGCCGCGACCTCCTGCGCGAGCAGGCGGCGGCGCGCGCCGCGGCGCGGCCGACGGGCCCGCAGGGCGGCGGTGCCGACACGGACGCCTGAGGCGGCCGGTCAGCTCGCGGCGTCGTCGCGGCGCGCGTGCGCGCCGTCGTGCGGACGGCCCGGATCGTCCAGGCGCTGTACCTGGAACATGCTCGTCGTGCCGGGGCGGCCGCTCGGCAGGCCGGCGGTGATGGCCACGCGTTGCCCCGGACGGCACCACCCCAGCTCGACGACGCGGCGCGCGGCGTCGGCGATCAGCTCCTCGGTGACGTCGTGCTTGCGCATCGACGCCGCCCGCACGCCCCACATGAGCCCGCAGCGGCGGACCGATCTCCTTGCCGGGCGAGAGCGCGAGGATCGGCATCGTCGGGCGGTGCGCGGAGACCAGCCGCGCCGACCGGCCCGAGAGCGTGGGCACGACGATCGCGTCGAGCTCGAGCTCGCGCGCGGCCTCGACGACGCTGTGGGCGATGGTGTACCCCGGGTCGCGGCCCGTGCGGCGCACGCGGTGCTCGTTCCAGCGCGAGTAGGGCGCCTCGCGCTCGGTCGGTGCGCGCGATCGAGTCCATCATCGCCACGGCCTCGACCGGGAAGGCGCCGACGGCGGTCTCCTGGGAGAGCATCACCGCGTCGGTGCCGTCGAGGATCGCGTTGGCCACGTCGGCGACCTCGGCGCGCGTCGGACGCGCGCTGCGGATCATCGAGTCGAGCATCTGCGTCGCGGTGATCGTGATCCGGGCGTGCTCGCCGGAGAGCCGCAGCAGGCGCTTCTGCACGAGCGGCACCTCCTGGATCGGCAGCTCGATGCCCAGGTCGCCGCGCGCGACCATGATGCCGTCGCTGACGCGGATGACGTCCTCGGCGCGCGCGACGGCCTGCGGCTTCTCGATCTTGGCGATCAGCGGGATCCGCGTGTGCTCACGGACGAGCAGCACGTCCTCGGGGCGGCGCACGAAGCTCAGCGCGACGAGGTCCACGCCGATGCTGATGCCGGCCTGCAGGTGGGCGATGTCCTCCTCGGGGATCGCGGGCAGCTCCTCGGTCGCACCCGGGACGTTCAGCCCCTGGCGCGAGGCGACGACGCCGCCCAGCTCGATGTCGCAGTCGAACTCCCCGTCGTCCGCCCGCACCTCGCGCACGCGCAGGCGCACCGAGCCGTCGGCGAGGTAGACCGACTCGCCGGGCTCCAGCGCCGCGGCGAGCCCGGGCCAGGTGACCGTCAGCTCCTCGGCGGTCCCCTGGGCGGTGCCGGACACGTCGGTGACGAAGGTCAGGACGTCGCCGCCGCGCAGGACCACCTTGTCGCCGGCGATCGGGCCGATGCGGATCTTCGGGCCGGGGAGATCCTGGAGGATCGCGACGGGCCGGCCGACGCGACCGGCGGCCTCGCGCACAAGCCGCGCGGTCTCGGCGTGCTCCTCGTGGTTGCCGTGGCTGAAGTTCAGCCGCGCCACGTCCATGCCCGCCTCGACGAGGCGCGCGAGGACCTCCGGATCCCGCGACGCGGGTCCGATGGTCGCGACGATCTTCGTCCGGCGCTCCATGGGCACGCGGTGACGGTACCGTCCCCGCGGTCATGCCGCTGCTCAGCTCCCTCGGCCTCGTCTCCCTCGCGCTCGCGGCGCTGTCCGGCTGGGTCGTCCTCGCGGTGACCGAGAGGCCCGGGTGGTTCCACGCCCACGGGATCCCCGCGCCGGCGCGGTTTCGTCAGGCGCACCTGGACTGGGTGATGATGGGGCTGATCCTGATCGCGGTCCAGGCCGTCGCACCCGACATGCCCGGCTGGATCCGCGCCTGCATCGCGTTCGGGACGATCGTGAACCCGCTGCTGTTCCTGCCGCTCGCATGGGGCGCGGGCGTGAAGTCGAACCCGGTGTACGTCGGTGTCACGATCGTGTCGTTCCTGGCGCTGAGCATCGGCCTGCCGGCGCTGGCGGTGTGGGCGATCACCTAGGCGGACCGAGCCGGCGTGGTGGAATGCCCGGAGGCGTGCGTGGAACGTACGCGTACCGGTGCGCCCGTTTGTCCTGATGAAACGATGCGCCCCGGTGGTCTAGCGTCGCTGCCATGGTCGACCCACGGTCCCGTCCCATCGGCTTCCGCACCGTCGTCGCCGCAGGTCTCGCCGCGCTCGGCATGGCCGTCGCGGCCGCGCCCGCCGGCGCGGCCCTCGCCCCGACCCGCAACGCCGCGGACCTCGCCGCCGCGCTCGCGGACGGGGGCGGGGCGACCGTGACCTCGGCCTCGTTCGTGACGATCCCGGCGCAGGGGAACCCGGCCGCCGTGTCGGACGTCGCGCTCGCGGGGTTCCCGAGGAAGGGCGCCCGCTTCGTGATCCTCTCCTCCGGCGAGGCGACACTCGCGCCGAACGCCAGCCAGGCCGCGGGTGCGAGCGCCAACCTCGCCGGGCAGCCGCGGACGCCGTCCGGGTCCGACCGGGACGCCACGGTGCTCAAGCTCGACGTCAAGGTGCCGTCGGGCGCGAACTGCGCGACGTTCTCCTTCCGGTTCCTCTCCGAGGAATACCCGGAGTACGTCGGGCGGCAGTACAACGACGCCTTCATCGCCGAGTTCGGGGCGACCACGTGGACGACGTCCGCGTCGGCGATCGCCGCTCCGGGCAACTTCGCCTTCGATCCCGCGGGCAACGTCGTGAGCATCAACGCCACGGGCGCCGCGACCGTGGCGCCGGCGGAGGCGGCCGGGACCGTCTACGACGCGGCCACGCAGGTGCTGCGCGCGTCGACCACGGTGACCCCCGGAACCCGCTCGCTCTTCCTCTCGGTGTTCGACCAGGGCGACCACATCCTCGACTCCACCGTCCTTCTCGACGAGCTCGTCGTCGGGACGGCGGCCCCGGGCGCCTGCAAGGCCGGCGTCACGACCGGCCCCGCGCCGTTCGTCCCGGGCGCCGTGCCGCCGGCATTCGGCCCGGGCGGTGCGATCAGCATCCCGTCGAACAAGGCGTGCGTGAGCCGCCGCAAGTTCCGCATCCGGATCCGCAAGCGCAAGGGCGTCGTCTACGAGACGGCGATCGTGTTCCTCAACAAGAAGCGCGTGCGGCTGGTGAAGGGCAAGCGGCTGACGGCGCCGATCGACCTGCGCGGCCTGCCCAAGGGCCGGTTCACCGTGCAGATCACGGTGATCACGACGTCGGGCGCGATCATCACCGGAACCCGGCGCTACCGGACGTGCGCGCCCAAGCGCCAGACCGTGAAGCCTCCGAAGCTCTGAGGCGCCCGCGATAGCGTTCGGCCATGGCCGACACGCGCGCACTGCTCCTCGTCGACGTCCAGCGCGGGTTCGAGGCCCCGGAGCTCGGAGCCCGCGACAACCCGCGGGCGGAGGCGAACATCGCCGCGCTGATCGCCGCCTGGCGCGAGCGCGGCGACCCGATCGTCGCGATCCAGCACGACTGGGAGGGCGGGCCGCTCGAGCGCGGGACTCCCGGATTCGAGCTCAAGGACGTCGTCGACGTCGAGCCGGATCTGCGGATCGTCAAGACCGTGCACTCGTCGTTCCACGGCGACGTCGACCTCGACGCATGGCTGCAGGAGCGGGGCATCGGTGCGATCGCCGTATGCGGGATCCAGACGAACTTCTGCTGCGAGACGACCGCGCGGATGGGGTCCGACCTCGGCTACGACGTCTGGTTCGTGCTCGACGCGACGCACACGTTCGACGTCACGACGCCCGACGGCGAGGTCGTGCCCGCCGCCGAGATCGCCCGCATGACGGGCATCAACCTGCAGGACGAGTTCGCCGAGGTCGTGACGACCGCGGCGGCCTGCGCCTGAGTCAGCCGGTCTTGGCGACCTCGCCCTTGGCGAGGTGCTCGACGCGGGCGCTCATCGCGTCGCGCATCGCGACGAGCGCTGACAACGGACGCATCATCACGGTGAACTCGGTGACCAGGCCGTCGTCGCCGAAGACCATGTGGTCGAGCCCCTCGATCTCCCTGCCGCCCACGGTGGCGCGGAAGATCAGCGCGTGGCTGCCGTCCCCCTGGAGCTCGTCGACGTAGCGGAAGTCCTCGAAGACCTGGAACAGCGCGTCGAAGAGGCCGCGGACCGACTCCTTGCCGGAGAACGGCTTGAACGCGACGGGGGAGTAGAGGAGGACGTCGTCGGCCAGGCAGGCGACCATCGCGTCGTGGTCGCGGGCTTCGACGGCTGCGCGAAACGGGTGCATGGGCCGCACGCTGCCAGAAATCCGCTCGCAACGCACGGCGCGCGTGTCAGGCCGGTGCCTGGAGCCCGGTGAAGCGCCCGTTCTCCAGGACGACCTCGCCGTCGGCGGTCAGCCGCCCGCCCTCGCGCAGATCACAGATGAGGTCCCAGTGCAGGGCGCTCATGTTGCGGCCGCCGGTCTCGGGATAGGAGCGCCCGAGCGCGAGGTGGACCGTCCCGCCGATCTTCTCGTCGAACAGGATCGCGCCCACCGGCCGCTGGATCCCGAAGTTCGTGCCGATCCCGAGCTCGCCCACGCGCCGCGCGCCCGCGTCCGTCGCGATCGCCTGGCGCAGGTAGTCCTGGCCGGTCTCGGCGTGGGCGCCGACGACCTCGCCGTCCTTGAAGCGCAGCTCGACGCCGTCGACGTCCACGCCCGCGGGCGACGAGCGGATGGTGAAGCGGATCGCGCCGTCGGCGGACGTCTCGTGCGGTCCGGTGAAGACCTCGCCGCTGGGCATGTTGCGCCGCCCGTCGGAGTTGACCCACCGGCGCCCCTTGACGCTCAGGGTCAGGTCGGTCCCCTCGGCCTCGATGCGCAGCGTGTTCGCGCCCCGCAGGCGGTCGATCAGCGCGTCCTGGAACGCGCCGAGGATCTGCCAGGCGCGGACGGGGTCGGGCTGGTCGAGGAACATCGCGCGGCGCACGAAGGCGGCGAAGTCGTGCAGCTCCATGTGCGCCGCCGCCGCGCCGGAGGGCGTGGGCCAGAGGCTCGAGCACCAGCGCTTCTTCAGCGTGCGCTCGCGGACCGGCCGTCGCGCGCGGGCCACGCGTGCCATCAGCGCGGGGTCGACGCCTGCGAGCTCGCGCGGGTCGTACGGGGCCTGGACGCCGAGGACCGCGTCGAGGACCTTCGCCTCCGCCATCGCCATGTCGTCGAAGTCGTCGAGGTGCAGGTCGCGGGCGTGCTCGTAGAACCCGCGCGACTGGCCCGGGAGCTCCACGTCGAAGCGCACCCACGCCTCGCGCTCGAGGATCGCCCGCTGCAGCTCCAGCAGGAGCGGGGTGGCGAGCACGCTCGAGCGCACGACGATCCGCTGGCGCGGCTCGATCTCCAGGCAGTAGCCCGCCAGCAGGTCCGCCATCGGCGCCGCGTCGAGGACCTCGGCGACGACGGCGTGCGCCTCGTCCTGGCTGATGCTCGTCACGTCACGGAGCCTCCACGTCGGGGAACCACTCGGCGCAGTGCTCGCGCAGCGCACCGCGCACGAAGGCGCGCTCGTCCCGCGTGGCGGCGCGCAGCCGCAGCAGCAGGTCCTTCTGCCCGTCGGTCGTGACGCCGCTGATCGTCCACGCCACGGCGAGGCGCTCGAAGAGGAACTCCACGGCGCGGTGCCACGAGTCCTCCTGGGAGACGGAGGTGTCGTGGAGCACCGCCGCGTACTGCGTGCGCGTCTTCGGCGTGAGCACGCAGCGCAGCGTCAGGACGGCGCCGTCGGGGCCGGGGTGGTCGGCGGTCGGGGCGTCGGGCAGCGGCGCCGCGGCGCCCGGCGCGCGCTCACGGCGTCGGCTGCGCTTGCCCACGGCGGTGTCAGGTCGTCGCCGCGGCGAGCTCGAGCTGGGACCGCACGTCGCCGGTCAGCGGGTTGGCATGGCCGGGCCACGCCGCGGCGGGCTCCAGCGCGGCGAGCTTCAAGATCGACGCGCGCGCCTGCTCGGTGTCCTCGTTGAACGCCGCGTGCGGCACCCGCGGCCTGCCCTTGAGGCCCGTCTGCGGATCGAGGGTGTAGAAGCAGTCGCTGACGAGCGCCAGACGATCGGACTCGCGCCACAGGCCGATCATCCCCGGAGCGTGGCCGGGCAGGTGGACGACCGTGAAGCCCGCGACCTCGTCGCCCTCCTTCAGGGTCTGCGCGATCGTGACCGGGCCGCCGTCCCAGCTCTGCAGCAGATGCGGGAAGACGCGCTTGCCGAGCGGGTTCAGGCGCTCCAGGTGGAAGTAGTGCTCGCCGCCGTCGCTCTCGGCGTCGGCCCGCTCGGCCTCGTGGCAGAGCACCGGCACCCCGAGCGCCGGCGCGACCCCGCGGTGGTCGGCGTGGCCGTGGCCGAGCACGACGCGCGTGATGCCGCCCAGCCGTGCTCCCGCGGCGCGCGCCGCGTTCGTCATCTGGCTGATCCCGGCGTCGAACAGCAGGACGCCGTCGCCGCCCGTGCCCGATCCGGTATCCCCACCGGATCGGGTGTCCTTGACGAAGTAGATGTTCATCGTCTTGCCGGGGAAGCCGCCGCGCAGGAGCCAGACGCCATCGGCGACGTCCTCGAGGTCGCTCACCCCGAGTCTGGCGCCGACCTTCGTCTTCGTGTTGAACGCGCGCTTCATCGCGAGCTCCTGGCGGGAGCCCTCGGGCGGCATCAGGCCGAGCTGCCGCGCGACGGTCATGCCGTCGGCGTACGCGTTGTTCTCGACGATCTCGCCGTCGCGGACGATGAGGACGTCGCAGCCCTCGATGTCCAGCCGCGCGCCCGTCGGCTCGACGCCCTGGAACGGGGTGCCGGTGAACGTGCCGGTCGCCTGCCAGCGATACGCGGCGCGGTCGTCCTGGACCGTCTTCTCGACGATCTCGAAGGCGAGGTCCGGGAACGGTCCGAAGAGCCCGCCGAGGAACTCGCGGACCCCGTCCGGGGCCGTCGTGTCGACCTGGCCGCGCACGTTCTCGCGGCCGCCGTCACGCCAGAGCGCGACCGCGGCGTCGAGGTCGTGCCGCGCGATCGCGTCGAAGTAGGCGGTGGCGACGCGCTCGGTCTCGTCCTGGTCGATCGCGCCATCGATGATGCTCACGGGCTTCACGTCGGTCATGCGGCGCAGGCTACCGCTAGGTTGGGGTCGCATGCCCGAGCCCACCCGCAAGCGCGAGCTCGGCCGTGGCGAGCGCGTGCTGCCCGGGGTCTGGCGCCTGCGCCTGCCGCTGCCGTGGCCGGGCGTCCCGCACTGCAACGCGTGGGCGGTGGCGGCCGGCGACGGGATCGTCCTGTTCGACACCGGCATGCACGAGCCCGGGTCGTTCGCGCACCTCGAGCGCGCGCTGGCCCAGGTCAACCTGCGGGTCGACAACGTCAAGCTGCTCGTCTGCACGCACGCCCACTCCGACCACTACGGGCAGGCCGCGACGATCATCGAGCGGACGGGGTGCGAGCTGTGGATGCACCCCAACCACGAGCACATGACCAGGGCGGCGCAGGACCCCGACGCCGCGATGGAGCGCCGCGTCGAGATCGCCCGCCAGAGCGGGGTGCCGGAACTGCCGTTGCGCGCCTACCAGGAGGCGCGCAAGGGTCAGGGCTTCGGCATCGCCGGGATCGTGCACCCCGACCGCGACCTGCTGCCCGGCGTCGAGGTCCGGACGGACCTGGGCGTCTTCCAGGTCGTCGAGACCCCGGGCCACGCGCCCTCCCACGTCTGCCTCCACCAGCCCGACCGCCGCATCCTCATCTCGGGCGACCACCTGCTCGGGCGCGTCTCGCTCTACTACGACTACGGCTACACGCCCGACCCCGCCGGCGAGTTCCTGGAGTCGCTGAACAAGGTCGAGGACCTCGACATGCGCCTGTGCCTGGCTGGGCACGCGCGCCCGTTCACCGACGTGCAGGCGCACATCACCGCCAACCGCGTGGTCGTCGCCGAGCGGCTGGAGGGCTGCCTGCGCGTCCTGGGTGAGCACGGGCCGATCACCGCGTTCGAGGCGGTGCCGCTCGTGTACGGCGAGGCGATCACGCCGGTCAACGCCAACTGGTGGCTCAGCGAGACGCTCTGCTACCTGCAGCACCTCGAGGTCACCGGGCGCGCCGAGCGCACGCCCGGCGAGCTGGAGGGTGACCCCGAGCGCTGGTCGCTCGCGCCCTAGTCTGTCCCGCTGTGCGCATCGACGAGATCCTGAAGGGCAGCGGGGAGCCGGTCTTCTCGTTCGAGTTCTTCCCGCCGAAGACCCCTGCGGGCGAGGAGAACCTGTACGACGCGATCGCGAAGCTCCGGCGGCTCGAGCCCGCCTACGTGTCCGTCACCTACGGCGCGGGCGGCTCAACGCGCGACAAGACGATCGAGATCGTCTCGCGCATCCGTGACGACTTCGGCCTGGAGGCGATGGCGCACTTCACGTGCGTGAGCGCCACGACCGACGAGCTGCGGGCCACGCTCGACCAGATGGCCGAGCTCGGGTTCGACAACGTCCTCGCCCTGCGCGGCGACCCGCCCGCCGGGCAGGACGAGTGGACGAAGACCGAGGGCGGCCTGGAGTACTCGCGCGAGCTCGTCGAGCTGATCCGCGGGGACTACGACTTCTCGGTGGCGGCGGCGGCGTTCCCCGAGACGCACATCCACGCGACGAGCCCCGAGGACGACCTGCGCCACCTCAAGGAGAAGGTCGATGCGGGCGTGGACTTCCTCGTCACGCAGCTCTTCTTCGACAACGCCGCGTACTTCGACTTCGTGGACCGCGCCCGCGCGATCGGCATCGACGTGCCGATCATCCCGGGCATCCTGCCGATCACGAACATCGCCCAGCTGGAGCGGATCACGTCGCTCTGCGGCGCGGTGATCCCGCAGCCGCTGCGCCGCGAGCTCGACGCGCGCACGGACGAGCCCGAGGCCGTCGAGGACTTCGGGGTCGCCTACGCGACGCTCCAGTGCTCCGAGCTGCTCGCGGGCGGCGCACCCGGCATCCACTTCTACACGCTCAACCGCTCGCCCGCGACGCGCGCGATCCTCGGCGCCCTGCGGCTCAGCCGTCCCTGGGCGGACGGCGCCTGACACACGGACCCGCCGGTCCTCGGACGAGGTACGGAGGGCGTGGTCCCGCATTCGGCGTGGGCGTGGGCGTGTGCGTGTGCCGGTCTCCGCAGCGCCGCCGTCGCCGTTGCGCGGGATTCACGGCGGCCTCCGGTCATCTGCAACAGAGGCGCACATGTGCAGGCCCACGCCCACGCCGTCCCGGGCCGCCGTGCAGGCGGCGGGTCGCAGCGGGCGCTCATCAGTCCGGCGGGACGGGCGCCCCGCGGCGCCCCGGCGTCGCGAGCAGCACGGCCGCGCCCAGGACGAGCGCGGCGCCCATGAGCTGGACCCCGGACAGCACCTCGCTGAACGCGAGGTAGGCGAGCGCGACGGTGACGACGGGCTCGAAGCTCGAGAGGATCGCCGCGCTGCTGGGGCCGACGCGGGCCAGCCCGGCGAAGAAGGCGACGATCGGCACGGCGGTCGAGACGACGGCGATCAGGCCCAGCCACATCCACGCCTCGGCGCTGAGGCCCAGCCGCAGCGAGCCGCTCACGATGCCGGCGATCCCGAGCGTGCACGCGGCGCCCACGCAGACGAGCGTCGTCAGCGCGAGCGGCGGGATGTCCAGGCCCGCACGGTCGGCGACGAGGATGTAGACCGTGTACGCGAGCGATGCGCCCATGCCGAGCGCCACGCCGGCCGCGTCGACCGCGCCGGCCGAGGCGCCCGCCAGCAGGACCACGAGCCCCGCGGACGACAGGGCGAGGGCGAGCACGCGCCGGCGGGTGGGCTGCTCGCGGCCGAGCGCGAGCGACCCGAGCATCACCCACGCGGGGTACGTGTAGAGGACGAGCGCGAGCAGCGAGGCGTCGAGGCGCTGCAGCGCCGCGAAGAAGAGCCCGGCCTGGGTCGCGTAGCCGATCGCGCCGAGCCCCAGCCCGATCGCGAGCGCTCGCGTGCCGGCACCGCGCAGGCTCGCCGCGAGCGCCGGACGGGCCGCGATCAGCGCGCCGAAGATGAGCGTCGCGAGCGCGAAGCGGACGACCAGCAGCGTCAGCGTCGAGACGCCCGCGTCGAACGCGAGTTTCCCGAAGATCGCCATCGCGCCGAACCCGGCGGCGGACAGCAGGCACAGCGCCGCCCCGGTGGGGTCGGCCCGGGTGCGGTCAGGCGGTGACGTCGCCGTCCGCCGCCGCTCGGAGCGCGGCGAGAACGATCCGGTGCTTCACGGGCATCACTCCTCCACGATCGTGATCTCCAGCCGCTCGGCGACCGCGGGTCGGCCGTCCACGCGCTTCCACGAGACATCGACCGAGTCGTCCTGCCGGTAGGTCCCGACGCCCCACGCGCCGAGCAGCCAGCGCCTTCCGCTGACCTTGTCCTTGCGCAGCGCCCTCCGAAACACCAGCGCGCCGTCCTGCACCTGGAAGTCGGCGCCGGGCTCCTGGCGCACCCCGTTGAGGTACACGATGAACGGGGAGCGCACGTCGCTCGGGAGCGGGACCACGGACCTCGGCACGGTGGGGGATGATCCCACGCCCATGCCCGAGCCGTCCGCGTCGCCCATCGTCCGCATCCTCAACCAGGACGTCGGGCGCTATCACCGCTGGTGCACGCCGTCGATCCTGGAGCACCAGGAGCGGGTCGTCGACTTCTACGCCTCGGACGTCTCGATCTCCGCGGGCTTCTTCGGCACCCTCGTCGACCACACCGGCGTGTTCGCCGAGGCCGAGCGGTTCGCGGCGACCGCGCAGGGCGCCGACCGGACGATGTTCTCCGTCCACGGGACGACCGGGTCGAACTGGATCGTGCTGCGGATGCTGGCGCTGGAGCGCTCCGACGCGCTCGTGCTCGTCGCGCGCAACATCCACCACTCGATCATGAACGGGCTCAAGGCGTTCGGGCTGGACTTCCGCTTCCTGCCGACGCCGTACGAGCCGCGGTTCGAGGCCCTGCTTCCGCCGAGCGTCGAGGAGATCCGCGAGGGCCTGCGCCGCTACCCGGAGGCGCTGGCGGTCATCTTCACGAGCCCGACCTACGAGGGCCTGGCGGCCAACACCGGCGCGATCGCCGAGGCCGTCCACGACACCTCGCGGCACGCGATGGTCGTCGTCGACGAGGCCTGGGGCGGGCACCTGAACTTCCACGACGCGCTGCCCGCGAGCGCGATGGCGTCCGGTGCCGACGTCGCCGTGCAGTCCACGCACAAGCTCGCCGGAGGGCTGCAGCAGACCGGCCTCATCCACTGGCGCGAGGGCCGCGTGGACTCCGAGCTGATGGAGGAGGCCTACCGCGAGTACGTGACGACCTCGCCGAGCTACCACCTGCTCGCGAGCGCCGACGCGGCGGTCCGCACCCTCGTCGCCGACGGGGAGGAGGCGCTCGGCGCCGCGATCCGGCGGACCCGCGAGCTGAAGGACGCGCTGCGCGCGCGCCTCCCCGACCTCGAGCTGCTCGACGACCCCGCCTGGCTGACGCGGATGACCGCGCACGTCGCGGGCACGGACCTCGTCAAGACGACCCTCGGCCTGGCGCGCTACGACGTCTCCGGCTACGACGTCGCCGAGGCGCTGATCGAGCGCGGGATCGTCATCGAGAAGGCTGGCGTGAACACGCTGACGCTGATCACGACGTTCCAGCTCGCCCCGTCCGCGGTGGAGGAGACCGTGGCCGCGCTCACCGACGTGCTCGGCACGCGCGTGCGTCCCGGCGACGCGCGCCGCAGCCCGCCGGCCAATCCGTTCCGGGCGATGGACGACCGGCCCGTCATGCACCCCTACGCGGCACGCCGCTACGCGAAGTCGGTCGGGCGGGAGGTGCCGCTCCGCGACGCGGTGGGCCACGTCGCGGCCGAGTCCGTCGAGGTCTATCCGCCGGGCGTGCCGCTGATCCTGGAGGGGTTCCGGGTCAGCGCCGACGCGGTCGACTACCTCCTCGCCGCCCGCGACGAGGGCGGCTCGATCGTCGCCCGGGACACGTCGCTGGCGACGCTGCGGGTGATCTAGCCTTCGTGGTGTGCCCGGCGACCTCGACTACACCGTCCGCCGCTCCGAGCGGGCCCGTTCGGTCCGCGTGCGCGTGGAGCACGACGGCGAGGTCACCGTGACCCTTCCGCGGCGCGCGCGCGACCGCGACGCGGCGGCCGCCGTGCGGGAGCTGCGGCCGTGGATCGACCGCCGCCTGGCCGACGTCGACCAGGCGCGCCGGGCGCTCCCGCGCTCCCCGGGCACCGTGCCGTTCCTCGGCGGCCAGCTGCGCCTCGTCGAGCAGCCCGGCCGCACTCGCGCGCACCGCCGCGGCGACCTCCTGCTGGTGCCCGGCCCGGGGCCCGGTCAGCGACCCGCGATCGAGCGCTGGTACCGGCGCGCCGCGCGCACCGCCGCCGCCGAGCGGCTCGACGCCGCCGCGCTCGCGCTCGGGAGGCCGTACGCGAAGCTCACGATCCGCGGGCAGCGCACCCGCTGGGGCTCCTGTTCGGCGACGGGTGCGATCGCGATCAACTGGCGGCTCGTCCTCGGCCCGCCCGAGTTGCTCGAGTACGTCGCCTGGCACGAGGCCTGTCACCTCGTCGTCCTCGACCACTCGCCCGGCTTCTGGGCCCTCCTGGGCCGGCACCTCCCGGGCTACGAGGCGCCGCGCCGCTGGCTGCGTGACAACGGGGCGGCGTTGCTGCTGTGACCCCGCCTCCTCGCGTCGGCGTGGTCGGCCACGTCGAGTGGATCCAGTTCGCCGTGGTCCCGGCGCTGCCGCAGCCGGGCGAGATCCTCCACGCCTCGGAGGCGTTCGAGCTCGCCGCGGGCGGCGGCGCCGTCGCGGCGGCGCAGCTCGCGCGGCTCGCGGGGGCAGCAGCGTTCTTCACGGCCGTCGGGGACGACGGGCACGGGCGCCGCGCGCGTGACGAGCTGCAGGATCGGGGACTCGAGCTCGAGGCGGTCGTGCGCCACGGCGCGCCGACCCGGCGCGGGTTCACCTACCTCGACGACGACCGCGAGCGCACGATCACCCTGCTCGACCCGCGGATGGTTCCGCACGGGGACGACCCGCTGCCCTGGGAGCGGATCGCCGACCTCGACGCCGTCTACTTCACCGGTGGTGACGCCGCCGCGCTGCACGCTGCGCGCGCCGCCCGGGTGCTCGTCGCGACGGCCCGCGCGTTCGCCGTCCTCGCGGAGGCCGGCGTGCCCGTCGACGTGCTCGTCTCCAGCGCGAGCGATCCGGGCGAACACGTGGACGCTCGGGCGCTCGACCCCGCGCCGGGCCTGGTCGTCCACACCCGCGGTGCGCGCGGGGGCGCGTGGTCCACGAGCGGCGGTGACCGCGGCCGGTGGCTCGCCGAGCCGCTTCCAGGGCCGCCCGTCGACACGTACGGCTGTGGTGACTCGTTCGCGGCCGGGCTCACCTACGGGCTGGGCGCGCGCATGCCCGTCGACGACGCCGTCCGCCTCGGCGCGCGCTGCGGCGCGGCCTGCCTCGCCGGTCGCGGCCCCTACACCGCGCAGATGACGCTCACGACCTGATCGACCGCTGGTACGCGCGGACGGCCAGCGGCGCGCAGACGACGACGATCGCGACGATCCAGAACACCGTGTAGGCGACCGGATGCTGCAGCGGCCAGGGCGCGCCCGGGCCGGAGGCGCCGCCCGGGTTGCCGAACAGCTCGCGCAGCGACCCGGCGAGCGAGCTCACCGGGTTCCACTCCGCGAACGTCCTCAGCGGCTCAGGCAGCGTCGCCGTCGGGACGAACGTGCTGGCGATGAACGTGATCGGGAAGATGGCGGAGAAGGCGAAGCCCTGAACGCCCTCCGGCGTCTTCAGGATGCTTCCCATCAGGATGCCGACCCAGATCATCGCGAACGAGAAGCCGATCATCAGGCCGTAGCCGGCGAGCGCGTCGAGGATCCCGCTGTTGATCCGCCAGCCGATTGCGAGCCCCGTCAGCGACATCAGCACGATCGGCAGGAACGACTTCAGGAGGCTCGCGACGGAGTGACCGCCGAGCACCGCGCCGCGCGCGATCGGGAGCGAGTGGAAGCGGTCGATCGCCCCGTTGTTGCGGTCGTAGGCCAGCGCCATCGCGACGCCGAAGCACCCGAACACGATCGTCTGGGCGAAGATCCCGCCCATCAGGAACTCCTTGTAGCTGCCGCCGTCCGGCACGTCGATCGCGCCGCCGAAGACGAACGCGAACAGCAGCACGAACATGATCGGCTGGATCGTCGCGTCGGTCAGCTGCTCCGGCTGGCGGCGCATGTGCTTGACCCCGCGCCGCGCGATCACGAGCGTGTCGGAGACCGCGGTCGAGCCGGCGCGGCGGCGCGTGGCCGCGGCGCCGGCCATCAGGCGGCCTCCGGCGCGGGCTCGGGCGCGAGCGCGTCGGCCGGCGCGCCGGTGAGCGTGAGGAACACGTCGTCGAGCGTCGGCTGGCGCAGCCCGAGATCCTCCACCGCGATGCCCGCCGTCTCCAGCGCGCCCGCAAGCTCCGCGACCGCCGCCGGCCCGCCCTCCGAGAAGGCCGCGACCGAGCGCGCGGGGACGTCGACCGACGGGGTCGTGCCCGCGACGCGCTCCATGATGGCCGTCATCTCGTCGAGGTCCTCGGCGCGCGCGACGATCACGTGGAGTTGGTCACCGCCGAACTCGCGCTTCAGGCGCCGTGCGTCGCCGCGGGCGATCACGTGGCCGTGATCGACCACGATGATGTCGTCGGCGAGCCGGTCCGCCTCCTCGAGGTACTGCGTCGTCAGCAGGATCGTGGCCCCCTCACCGACGAGCGTGTCGAGGACACCCCACAGCTCGTTGCGGGCCCGAGGGTCCAGGCCCGTCGTCGGCTCGTCGAGGAACAGGATCTCCGGGCGCGCGACGAGCGTCGCGGCCAGGTCCAGCCGCCGACGCATCCCGCCCGAGTACTCCTTCGCGAGCTTCCGCCCGGCCTCCACGAGCGAGAACTGCTCGAGCAGCTCCCCGGCGCGCACCCGCGCCGTCCGGCGGCCGAGGTGATGCAGCTCGCCGATCATCTCCAGGTTCTCGCGGCCGGTGAGCAGGCCGTCGACCGTCGCGTCCTGCGCGGCGAGCCCGAGGCTGCGCCGCACCGAGACCGGGTCCTCCAGCACGTCGTGCCCGGCGACGCGCGCGGATCCGGCGTCCGGCAACGTCAGCGTGGTCAGGACGCGCACGGCCGTCGTCTTTCCCGCCCCGTTGGGGCCGAGCAGCGCGCAGACCGCGCCGCGCGGCACGTCGAGGTCGACGCCGTCGAGGGCGGCCTGCTCGCCGTAGCGCTTGACGAGCCCGACGGCCTCGATCGCGTTGACGCCACTCACGCCGGGCACCTTTGCACACCGGCGGTGCGGGCTAAGCATCACGTACGCCGAGCACGCGCCGCAGCGCGTCGTACGGGCTCTCGCCCGGCTCCTGCGCGATCAGCCTGCGGCGCACCCGGCCGGTGAACGCCTCGGCAGCCCCGTCGCCGCGGACGTCGACGCCGGCCCGGACGCGGGGGCCGGCGATCTCGGCCCGCAGCGCGACGATCTCCTCCGGCTCGTAGGTGCGCATGATCCCGCCGGCCGCCTGGCGCCGCTCGGTGTTCGCGAACGCCCGCGCCTCCATCTCCAGCGTGTCGACGGCGACCCGCAGGTCGTCGAAGCGCTCCTTGCCGACGACGCCCTCGCGGGTGATTCGAAGGGTGTAGCCCGCCACGGGGCGAGGGTACCTATGCGGCGAGTGTCGCGACGATCGCGTCCGTCGAGCCGTCGTGGGCGACGTCGAGGCGCTCGGAGATGGCGGCGAAGAGCCGCTGGGCGGCGACGTTGTCGGAGAGCATCGTGGCGGTGAACCGGTGCACGTCGCGCTGGCGGGCCGCGTCGGCGATCGCGACGCCGAGCCGCCGTCCGAGGCCCTGGCCCTGGAAGTCGTCGCCGATGACGATCGCGGCCTCCGCCGCGTACGGGTCATGCGTCTCGCGGATCCACCGGGCGACCCCGATGATCGACTCCGGATCCTCCTCGAGGACGGCGACCTCAGCCCAGTGGTCGACGTAGTCGATCTCCGTCAGATAGCGCAGCTCGGTGCCGCTCAGCCGCGGCTTGGGGCTGAGGAAGCGCTTGCGGACGGTCTCGTCGGAGAGGCGTCCCAGCGCCGTGGCCAGGCGCGCCTTGTCGTCCGGCCTGATCGGCCGGATGACGACGTGGGTGCCGTTGTCGAGGCGGAAGGGCATCGGCACCCGACGGTACGCCGCCGCCGCGCTCCGTCCGTGACGGAGCGCACAGAGCAACGCGACGTTCACACGGGCGTCAGCCGCGCTGGGACATCGGCACGTACTGCAGATCGCGCCCGCCCGTGTAGATCTGGCGCGGGCGCGCGATCTTGAGGTCCGGGTCGTCGAGCATCTCGAGCCACTGGGCGATCCAGCCGCTCGTGCGCCCGATCGCGAACATCACGGGGAACACCTCGACCGGCAACCCGAGCGCCTCGTAGATGAGGCCCGAGTAGAAGTCGACGTTCGGGTAGAGCTTGCGCTGGACGAAGTACTCGTCCTCCAGTGCCACCTTCTCGAGCTCGGTCGCGATGTCGAGCAGCGGGTTCTTGCCGGTCACCTCGAAGACGTCGTCACAGGCCTTCTTGATGATCGTCGCCCGCGGGTCGAAGTTCTTGTACACCCGGTGGCCGAAGCCCATGAGGCGCTCGTCGCCGGCCTTCACGCCCGCGATGAACGCGGGGATCTCACTCGTCGAGCCGATCCGCCGCAGCATCCGCAGCACCGCCTCGTTCGCGCCGCCGTGCGAGGGCCCGTACAGCGCGGCGATGCCCGCGGCGACGGCCGAGTAGGGGTCCACGCCGGACGAGCCGACGCTGCGCACGGCGCTCGTCGAGCAGTTCTGCTCGTGGTCGGCGTGGAGGATGAAGAGGATGTCGAGCGCGCGCTCCAGCCGCGGGTCGGGCTGATACTTCAGCTCGGTCATCTTGTAGAGCATCCCGAGGAAGTTCCCCGAGTAGGACAGGTCGTTGTCGGGGTAGACGTACGGCTGTCCGCGCATGTGCCGGAACGAGAACGCCGCGAGCGTCGGCATCTTCGCGATCAGCCGGATCGTCTGGGCGCTGCGGCTCGCCGGGTCGTTGATGTCCTTCGCGTCCGGGTAGAACGTCGAGAGCGCACCGACGGCGCCGAGCAGCATCCCCATCGGGTGGGCGTCGTGGCGGAAGCCCTGCATGAAGCCCTTGACGTTCTCGTGGACGAACGTGTGGGTCGTGATCTCCTGCACCCAGGTCTCGAGCTCGGGCGCGGACGGGAGCACGCCGTGCACGAGCAGGTAGGCGACCTCGAGGTACGTCGACTGCTCCGCGAGCTGCTCGATCGGGTAGCCCCGGTATTCGAGGATCCCCTTGTCGCCGTCGATGTAGGTCACGGCCGAGCGGCACGACGCGGTGTTCATGAACGCCGGGTCGTACGCCATCAGGCCGAAGTCCGCCTCGCCGGTCTTGATCTGGCGCAGGTCCATCCCGCGGATCGTGCCGTCGGTGATCGGCAGCTCGTAGGTCCGGCCGGTGCGGTTGTCGGTCACCGTCAGCGTCTGCGCGCCGGTCGGCGCCGTCGCGCCGTTCCCTCCGGCCTGCGTCTCCGTGCTCATCGCCTGTCCTTCGTCGGGGTCGCTCTCCTGCGCATCCTACGGACGGAGCGCGGAAGGCGGACGCGGAGGCTCAGCCCGTGACGTAGACGATCGCGAACATCGTCGCGGCCGCGAGCAGCACGGAGACCCCGATCAGCGCGGTGCTGATGCCCCGTTCGCTGCCGAACGACTCCGACCGCATCCCGACCACGCCGACGATGACCGCCCAGGCGGCGAACAGGCTGCCGAGGACGAAGAACAGGGTCTCGCTCTTCTCCGCCTCTTCGGCGGCGAGCACCAGGAACGCGTGCACCATGGGCGGGACGCTACAGGGCCGCTCCGCCGGACGCAGCCGTCCCCGCCGGTCCGCCTTCGTAGCGGCTCTCGGTGGCCTCGACCTGCCCGTGGTAGTGGCTGCCGAGTTCGGGGTGCCCGTACGGGCGCTCGGCGGGGCGGTCGAGCGCCATGAACGACAGCTGCGCGATCGGCTTGCCGGGCCACAGGACGATCGGCACGCGTGTGAGGTTCGTGATCTCGAGCGTCAGCGTCCCGTGGAACCCGGGGTCGACGAACCCGGCGGTCGCGTGCACGATCAGCCCGAGGCGCCCCAGTGAGCTCTTGCCCTCGATCCGGGCGACGACGTCGTCCGGGATCTCGACGTACTCCTGCGTGCGGCCGAGCACGAACTCGCCGGGATGGATGACGAACGACTCGCCGTCCAGGACCTCGACGCCCTCGGTCAGCTCGCTCGGCGGTGCGGCGAGGTCGATCGCGGCGATCCGGTGGTTGTGGAAGACGCGGAACGAGTCTCCGAGGCGCAGATCCACGCTGGCGGGCTGCACCATGCCGGGGTCCCACGGGCGGATGACGATCCGCCCCTCGTCGACGAGCCGGCGGATCGTGCCGTCGGAGAGGACGGAGGTCACGCTCATCCGGCGCAGTCTGCCACGCGCACGGGCGCCGTGGTCAGTGGCGTTCGAGCCGGCGGGTGCCGGAGACGACCGTGCGCGTGCGGGCGGGCGGCGCCGGCGGCGCGCCGGCGTGCGGGCCGCGGCGCGGGCTGCGCGGGAGCGGCCCGCGCGGGTGCAGGCGGCGGCGCGACCCCCCATCGCCGCCCGGTGCCTCGGGCTCGGCGTCCGGCACCTGGTGCACGGCCCACCACACGAGATACAGCAGGAGCGCGATCGGGATCTTCAGCACCACCATCAGGTACACGAACATCCACCCGTTCACGGTCTCGCGATGCTACCCCGCGACGTCCGTGTTGACCACCGGCCCGCGAGCCGGGCGCGCCGGCGTCAGCCGCGCAGCGCGATCGGCGTGTGCTCGAACGTCGTCATGTGCTGCAGTTCCTGGACCCGCGCGATGATCTCGGGCGCCCGCAGGCCCTCGATGCGGTCGGTGCCGAACGCCTCGACGTTGAACGAGGCGAGCGCGGTGCCGTAGACCATGGCGCGCGTCAGCAGATCGTGGTCGAGCGGGTGGCCGGGGTGCGCGGCGACGTAGCCGACGAAGCCGCCGGCGAAGCTGTCGCCGGCGCCGGTCGGGTCGACCACGTCCTCCAGCGGGTAGGCCGGCAGCGCGAAGTACCCCTCGTCCGTGAACAGGGCGGCGCCGTACTTGCCCTGCTTGGCGATCACCGCCGTCGGTCCCCACGTCAGGACCTCCCGTGCGGCGCTGACGAAGTTCGGCGCCTCCGTGAGCATCTCGAGCTCCTCGTCGTTGAGGATCAGGCAGTCCACGCCCTTGATCGTCTCGACGAGGGAGTCGCGCGCGATGTTGATCCACAGGTCCATCGAGTCCATCGCGACGAACCGCGCCCCGCCGCACTGCTCGCGCACGCCCCGCTGCAGGTCCGGCTGGATGTTGGCGAGGAACAGGACCTCGCAGGACTGGGCGTCCGGGGACAGCTTGGGCTCGAAGTGCTCGAACACGTTCAGCTCGGTCACGTGCGTCTCGCGCGTGTTGAGGCCGGGGTGGTACTCGCCCTTCCAGAAGAACGTCCGGCCGCCGGGCACCCGCTCGACGTCGTCGGTGATCGTCCCGCGCGCGCCGAGCGTCGCCATCGACGCGTCGTCGAAGTCCTCGCCGACCGGGCCGATCACGCGGACCTGGTCGAAGAACGAGGCGGCGAGGGCGAAATGGGTGGCCGCGCCGCCCAGCATCCGGTCGCGCGACCCGGACGGGGTGATGACGGCGTCATAGGCGATGGATCCGACGACGGTGAGGCTCATGGGGCGGCGAGGGTACCGTTCGGGCCCTGGTGCGTGCGATCCAGCAACAGGAATTCGGAGGGCCGGAGGTGCTGCGGCTCGTCGAGATCGGCGAGCCGGTGCCCGGTCCCGGCGAGGTCCTCGTCGACGTCGCGACGGCCGGTGTGAACTTCGCGGACACCCACCAGCGCCGCAACGAGTACCTCGCGGCGAGCGAGCTGCCGCTGGTTCCCGGGGCGGAGGTGGCCGGGGTGCGGCGCGACACCGGCGTGCGCGTCGCCGCGCTGACGGGCGGGCGCGGCGGCTACGCCGAGGTCGCGGCGGTCCCGGCGGCGCACGCGTTCCCGATCCCCGACGGCCTGGAGGACGGCGGCGCGCTCGCGCTGCTGCTCCAGGGGCTGACGGCGTGGCATCTGCTGCGGACGAGCGCGCGCGTCGCGACCGGGGAGAGCGTCGTCGTCCACGCGGCGGCCGGCGGCACCGGGTCGCTCGCGGTCCAGCTGGCCCGCCCGCTCACGGGCGCCGGACGCGTCATCGCGACCGCCTCGTCCGAGGCGAAGCGCGCACTGGCACTCGAGCTCGGCGCGGACGTCGCCGTCGCCACCGACGCCGACGGGCTGACCGGGCGGCTGCTCGAGGCCAACGGCGGCGCGGCCGTGGACGTCGTCCTGGATGCGATCGGCGGCGAGGTCTTCGACGCCTCGCTGGAGGCGCTCGCGCCGTTCGGGCGCCTGGTGACCTACGGCGTCTCGGGCGGCGCCACGAACACGGTCAACACGCGCAGGCTCATGCGCGCCTCGCGCACCGTGACGGGCTTCTGGTTCCGTCACTGCCTGGACCGGCCCGCCGAGCTGCTCGACGCGCCGGTCGCCGACCTGTTCGCGCGCGCCGTCGCGGGCGACCTGCGGGTCGTCGTCGGCGCGAGGTATCCGCTCGCCGACGCCGCCCGGGCGCAGGTGGACCTCGCCGAGCGCCGCACCACCGGGAAGCTGCTGCTCGACGTTCGCGGCTGACCCGGCGCCCGTCCCTCTACTCTGCTGCGGGTGACCTCCTTCGCCGATCTCGGCCTGTCCGCGCCACTTCTCCAGGCACTGGAGGACGTCGGCTACCAGGAGCCGAGCCCGATCCAGGAGCAGGCGATCCCCCCGTTGCTCCAGGGGAGCGACATCATCGGGCAGGCCCAGACCGGCTCCGGGAAGACCGCGGCGTTCGGGATCCCGATCATGGAGTACGTCGATCCGTCGGTCACCGAGGTCCAGGCGCTGGTCCTCACGCCGACGCGCGAGCTGTGCATCCAGGTCACCCAGGCGCTGCGCGCCTACGGGCAGCCCAAGGGCGTGGACGTCGTCGCCGTCTTCGGCGGTGCGCCGATCCGCACCCAGCAGGCGCAGCTGCGCGCCGGCGGGCACGTCGTCGTCGGCACGGTCGGCCGCGTCATGGACCTCATGTCCCGCGCGTCGCTGATCCTGCACTCCTGCCGCTTCGTCGTCCTGGACGAGGCGGACGAGATGCTCGACCTCGGCTTCCTGGAGGACGTCGAGAAGATCCTCTCGCTCACGCCGAACAGCCGGCAGACGGCGCTCTTCAGCGCGACGATGCCGCCGCCGATCCGCAAGCTCGCCGACCGCTACCTCTACGAGCCCGTGCTCGTGAAGGTCGAGTCCAAGAACCTCACGGTGGACACGGTCGAGCAGTTCCGCGTCGAGGTCGCCGCGAAGGACAAGGCCGGGACACTCGTCGACGTCCTGCAGGCGGAGCGCCCGACGCAGGCGATCGTCTTCGCGCGCACGAAGATCCGCTGCGACCAGCTCTACCGCACGCTGCGCGACAAGGGCCTGAACGTGAAGGCCCTCCACGGCGACATGTCCCAGGGATCGCGCGACGGCGTGATGCTCTCCTTCAAGGGCGGGCGCGTGCCGATCCTCGTCGCGACCGACGTCGCCGCGCGCGGCCTGGACATCTCCACCGTCACCCACGTCGTGAACTTCGACGTCCCGATCTCACCCGACGTCTACGTCCACCGCATCGGCCGCACGGGCCGCGTCGGCCGCTCCGGGCGGGCCGTCACCTTCGTCGAGCCGCGCCAGCAGCGCGAGCTCGAGGCGATCGAGCGGCACGTCGGCACGACGCTCAGCCCGTGGTCGCCGGGCGCGAAGGTCGCTCCGGCGAAGGTCGAGGAGCGCCCCAAGCGCCACGAGAAGCCGCACATCAAGCGCCCGGCCGACGAGCCGTACACGCAGCTCATCGTGAGCGTCGGGCGCGACGCGGGCCTCGAGCCCGCCGACATCGTCCACGCGATCACGCACGCGGCGGGCGTCGACGGCGAGGCCGTGAAGGACGTCAAGGTCCTCGGGAAGTTCTCGCTGCTCTCCGTCCCGCAGTCCGAGGCCGAGCGCGTGATCGAGCAGGTCAGCGGCGAGCAGGTCAACGGGACGTCGCTGAAGCTCGAGCAGGTGAAGGCGTGACGGTTCCCCGTTGTCCCCCGCCTGCCGGTATGGCAAGCTGGCGCCGATGACGCTCGTCGAGGCCGATCCCCTCGCCGCACCCGCACCCGGCGACGGCGCCGTGGACGTCGAGACGCCCCAGGCGCCGCTGCCCGACGACCTGCTGGCTCCGGGCCCGGACGACGTCCCCGCCGTGGACGGCGCGCTGCGCTGCCGCAGCTGCGGGTCCGCGCTGGCCGCCGACGAGGACTGGTGCCTGCACTGCGGCACCGCGGTCAGCCCGCCGCGCCGCACGCCCGGCCTGCGCGCCGTCCTGCTCGCCGGCTCGCTCGCGCTCGTGCTGACGGGCGGCGCCGTCGCCGCGAGCTACGCCGCGCTCACCGACGAGCCGCCGGCGCAGGCGGTCAAGGTCGAGACGCTCGCGAAGGTCACGCCGCTGCCGGCGCCGGAGACCGTCGAGACGACCGAGCCGTCGTTCACCGACGTCCCGGAGCCGCTGCCGGTCGACACGACGCCCGTCCCGGTCACGCCCGTCCCGGTCACACCCGTCCCGGTCACGCCCGTGACGCCGACGGCGACCACGCCGACGACCACCACGACCACGCCGAAGCCGGCGGAGCCCGGGACCACGCCGATCCTGCTGCCGCTCTCCGGCGGGTCGCTCTACGACCCGTCCAAGCGCGCGACCGCCTCCGGCGATCCGTCGCGGGCGCTCGACGGCGACCCGAACACCTCCTGGTTCGCCACCACGCCGCCCGGCGCCGACATGAACGTCGGGTATCTCGCTGGATCTCGAGGATCCGGAGTCCGTCCTGAAGCTCCGGCTCGTGACGAAGACGCCCGGGTTCAGCGTCCAGGTCTTCGGCGCCGACGGGGAGAAGGCGCCTGAGGCCGCCGACAGCCCCGACTGGACCCGCCTGGGTGAGGCCGGCTCGGTCGACGGCGACGCGCCGGAGGGCTCGGCGTCCTCGAGCCCGCCGGTCGAGGGAGACAAGGCCGGCGACAACGAGGTCGTCCTGAAGCTCGACCCGGGCACGGAGACCCACCGCTGGGTCATGCTCTGGGTCACGACCCCGCCGGCCGCGGGCACGACCGTCCGCTTCAACGAGATCCGCCTGTACCGCTGATCGCACCCCGTCCGGGGCACAGGCGCCCTGGCACACCCACGAGCAACGAAAGGAGCGCCGGGCATGTCCGTCGCGACCATGAAGACCAGCGAAGGCGACGTCACGATCGAGCTGTTCGACGCCGACGCCCCCAAGACCGTCGAGAACTTCACGAAGCTCGCCGCCGACGGGTTCTACGACGGGCTCGGCTTCCACCGGATCATCCCCGACTTCATGATCCAGGGCGGCTGCCCGAGCGGTGACGGCACCGGTGGCCCCGGCTACCAGTTCGAGGACGAGTTCAACGACCACAAGATCGTGCGCGGCGCGCTGGCGATGGCCAACGCGGGACCGAACACCAACGGGTCGCAGTTCTTTCTCGTGACCGCCGCGGCCTGCCCGTGGCTCGACGGCAAGCACACCGTCTTCGGCCAGATCACCGACGGCATGGACGTCATCGACAAGATCGAGGCCGCCCCGACCGACGGGCGCGACGCGCCGCTGGAGCCGGTTGGGATCGTCAGCGTGTCGGTCGCCTAGAGATCTATCGGACCGCGCCTGCGGCGCGGTCCGTCCTGCCAGGGGGCCGTACCCGGTAGCCTGCGCTGACACACCGTCAAGCAGCAGCAGGAGAGGGACATGGCGAGCGTCGAGCAGGCCCCGGCCGTCAACGGCACGAGCGGCGACGGCAGCGTGGGGAGCATCCCCGTCGAGAACCCGGCCACGGGCGAGGTCATCGCGCACGTCCCCGAGCTCGACGCCGCTGCCGTCCACGAGATGGCGGAGCGTGCCCGGTACGTGCAGCCCGGCTGGGAGGCCCTCGGCTTCGAGGGGCGCGCGCCGATCCTCAAGCGCGCGCAGAAGTGGATCATGGACAACCAGGACCGGATCATCGACACGATCGTGTCGGAGACCGGCAAGACGTACGAGGACGCGCAGCTCGCGGAGATCTCCTACGGCGCGCACGCCTTCGGCTTCTGGGCCAAGAACGCGCCGAAGTACCTCGCGGACGAGAAGATCAGCTCCTCGCAGCTCTTCGTGAAGGGCAAGAAGCTCACCGTCCGCTGGCGCCCGCTCGGCGTCATCGGCGTCATCGGCCCGTGGAACTACCCGCTGACGAACTCCTTCGGCGACTGCATCCCCGCGCTCGCCGCCGGCAACTCGGTGATCCTCAAGCCGAGCGAGATCACGCCGCTCACGTCGCTGCTCATGGCCGAGTGCCTGGAGGAGTGCGGGCTGCCGAGGGACGTCTACCAGGTGGCCACCGGCCGCGGCGACACCGGTCGCGCGCTGATCGACGAGGTGGACATGATCATGTTCACCGGCTCCACGCCCACGGGCCGCAAGGTCGCGATGGCGGCGGCCGAGCGCCTGATCCCGGTCTCGCTGGAGCTGGGCGGCAAGGACCCGATGATCGTCCTGCGCGACGCGGACCTGGACCGCGCCGCCAACTCCGCGGTCTTCTACTCGATGCAGAACTCCGGCCAGACGTGCATCTCGATCGAGCGCGTCTACGTCGAGGCGCCCGTGTACGACGAGTTCGTGCAGAAGGTGACCCAGAAGGTGGCCGACCTGCGCCACGGGCACTCCGCGGGCCCCGGCTCGGTCGACGTCGGCGCGATGACCTTCCCGCCGCAGCTCGACGTCGTCGAGAAGCACGTGACGGACGCCGTCGCGAAGGGCGCGAAGGTGCTCGTCGGCGGCAAGCGCCGTGAGGGGCAGGGCCTGTACTTCGAACCGACGGTCCTCACCGACGTGGACCACACGATGGAGGCGATGACCGAGGAGACCTTCGGCCCGACGCTCCCGATCATGAAGGTCCAGGACGCGGAGGAGGCCATCAAGATGGCCAACGACTCGATCTTCGGCCTCGGCGGGTCGGTGTTCACGAAGGACCTCGCGAAGGGCGAGGCGGTCGCGCGCCGGATCCACAGCGGCGCCGTGAACGTCAACGACGCGCTGATCAACTACACCGCGCTGGAGCTGCCGATGGGCGGCGCCAAGCAGTCCGGCATCGGCTCCCGCCACGGAGCGAACGGCATCCGCAAGTACTGCGAGCCGCAGACGATCGTCGTGTCGCGGAGCTTCCCGAAGCGGGACATCCACATGTTCCCGTACACGGAGAAGAACACCCGCCGTCTCGGCAAGGTGCTGAAGATGGTCAATCGCGGTAAGAAGTAAAACCTGCTCGCCATCGTCCTCTCCCTGCTGGCGTCGGCCTGCTGGGGTTCGGCGGACTTCGCCGGCGGACTCGTCACGAAGCGCGCGTCCGTCCTCGTCGTCCTGCTCGGCGTCGAGGGCGTCGGGCTCGCGCTCGTGGTCGCGGCGCTGCTGATCACGGGCGAGGCGCTGCCCCCGGGCGAGGCGATCCTCTACGCGCTCGCGGCCGGCGTCAGCGGCGTCAGCGCGCTGGGGTTCTTCTACAGCGGCCTGGCGATCGGCACGATGTCCATCGTCGCGCCGATCTCCGCGAGCGGCGTGGCGCTGCCGGTCCTCGTCGGCGTGCTGAGCGGCGACGCGCTGTCGGCGCTCGTCGCTGCGGGCCTCGCGGTGACGATGGCGGGCGTGATCCTCGCGTCGCTCGAGGCGACGGTCGAGGAGGAGACGCATGAGCACACGCGCCGCTCGCGGCTGAGCATCGTCTTCGCGCTCTGCGCGGCGCTCGGGTTCGGCGGGTACTTCGCCCTCTCCGACCCGGCCGCGGACTTCAGCGTGCTGTGGCTGCTGTTCTTCGTGCGGATCCTCGCCGTCGCCGTGCTGGGGGCTCTCGTCCTCGCACGGCGCACGCCGCTGCCGGTGGGCCGCGACCGCACGCTCGTCGCGGGCGCCGGCGTCCTCGACGTCTCCGCGACCGGCCTGTACGGCGTGGCGCAGACGCTCGGCGCCCTCAGCATCGTGTCGGTCGTCGGCGCGCTGTATCCGGTGACGACCGTGCTGCTGGCGCGCGGCGTGCTCGGTGAGCGCCTGCGGACGGTGCAGGCCGTCGGGGTCGGGCTGGCGCTTTGCGGCGTCGCGCTGATCGCGCTCGGATAGCGGTCGCGGCGCGTACGCTGCACGGGTGGTCCTCGCCGCGGGCGACATCAGCTGGCCGGGCGTCACGGAGGCGCTGCCGATCGTCATCGGCCTGCTCGCCTATGCGGCTCTCTACGTCGCCGGGGTCCGGCGCCTGCGCGGCACGACGCGCGCGGTCCCGGGGTGGCGCCTGGGGTGCTTCGCCGGGGGCATGCTCCTGCTGCTCGCCGCGCTCCTCACCCCGCTGGCGGGCGCCGCGGACGAGGTGTTCTGGGCGCACATGCTCGAGCACCTGCTGATCGGCGATCTCGCCGCGCTGCTGCTCGTCCTCGGGCTCACGGGCCCGCTGATCGCGCCGGTGCTGCGGCTCCCGGGGATGGGCGCGCTGCGTGTGCTCGCCCATCCGGTGGTCGCGTTCACGCTGTGGGCGCTGAACCTCTACGCCTGGCACCTGCGCGTGCTGCACGAGGGCGCGGTCAGCAGCGACGACGTCCACGCGCTCCAGCACGCGCTGTTCCTCGCGCTGGGCATGAACATGTGGATGGCGCTGCTGGGGCCGCTGCCCAAGCCCGCGTGGTTCGGCAACGCCGCGCGGCTGGGCTACGTCATCGCCGTGCGCCTGACCGCGGCCGTGCTCGGCAACGTGCTCGTGTTCGGCGGCGGCGCGCTCTACGGCGTCTACGCCCCGGGCGAGGCCGCGTGGGGCATCTCGCCCGCCGCCGACCAGGTCGCGGCCGGCTCGCTCATGATGGTCGAGGGGTCGCTCGTGACGCTCGGGCTGTTCTGCTGGCTGTTCCTGCGTGCCGCCCGTGAGACCGACGAGCGCCAGGACCTGCTGGAGCTCGCCCGGTCGCACGGCGTCGAGCTGACCGAGCAGCGCGCGGGTCGCGCGGTCGCGGCCGGCCGCGGCGACGAGCTGCGGGAGCGCATCCTCGCGGAGTGAGGGGCGCAGGCGTAGGGTTGACCGGTGCGCCGGTTCTGGATCCCCGTCGTCCTCGCCGCGGTCTGCGCGGCGCCCGCGCCCGCGCACGCCATCGAGTCGATCCAGCGCGCCTCGGCGACCGTCAGGCCGAACGTCGCCGGGACGCCCGAGCGCCCGCGGGCGGTCGCCCTGACGGTCCGCGGGTACTTCGACGACATCGCGCCGGACCTGGATCGCGGCGTGCAGTTCGCGACCGTCCGCGGCGAGATCCTCTTCCCGCGGGAGGGGCTGGCGAACAACCGCCTGTTCCCGTCCTGCGCGCCCACCGTCGTCTTCCAGGACGAGACGCAGTGCCCGGCCGGGTCGCGCGTGGGCACGGGGACGGCGCGGGGCATCGGGCTCGGCCTGGACCAGAACGTCACGCTCCAGGTCTTCAACCGGCCGGCCGGGAAGGGCGACATCGTGCTCGTCGTGGGGACCAGCCCGTTGATCATCCGCGACGTCGTCATCGCCGACCTGACGACGCTCCGCGGCGACCCGCAGTGGCGCTACAAGCTGTCGTTCACCGTCCCGCGCAACCTGCAGTCCCCGGCGCCGGGCGTGATCGCGGCGATCAAGGACCTGCGCGTCACGGTGCCCGTCCAGTACCTGCGACGCGACGGGCGCTACGTCCTGCGGCGCGGGCGGCGCATCCCGTACATCGCGACGACCGGCTGCGCGAAGGGGTTCTGGGCCGGGCGCTACACCGCCTTCTACACGACCTCATTCGACGGCAGGATCGAGAGCTCGCAGACGGTGGACGTGTCCGTCCCGTGCCGGAGGCCGTGAGGCCCGCTTCCCGCCCGGATGCCTGCGCCGGCGTGGCGGATGTGTGTCGATAGCCGGAACGGATCCGCCACGCCGCAGCGGAGCCGCGACGGCCGCCGGCGGGCCGTGCCTACCGCAGCGGCACGTGGAACAGGTGCTCGAGCTGCGACACCGTGTGCAGCCCGTTCTGGTGGTGCACCGTCGTCATGCCGAGGTCGCGGGCGGGCGCGAGGTTCCCGGGGAGGTCGTCGACGAAGACGATGTCCGCCGCCGGGAGCGCCATGCGCTCGACGGCCAGTTCGTAGATCGCGCGGTCGGGCTTGCGGATGCCCTCCTCGCCGCTGATGACGACCGCGTCGAAGAGGTCGGGGAAGTGGCTGCGGTCGTAGCGGTCCACGCCCCAGGAGTTCGAGAGCAGCCCCGTCCGCAGGCCCAGGCGCTTGGCCGCGCGGACGGCGTCGAACATCACGATGTCGGCCTTCATGCCGCCGAACAGCCGGTCGATCATCCCCGGCGCGCGGTCGGGGCGCAGCCCGAGCAGCGCGGCGAAGCGCTCCTCGAACTCGGGCTCGGTCAGCGCGCCGGTCTCCAGCTCGAACAGGGCGCGGCGCCCCTCGGGGTCCGAGCGGAAGAGGTCGCGCACGAGCGTCAGGTCGAGCCCCTCGTTGCGGCAGAACCGCTGGAAGGAGACGAAGACGTCGGTCGTCAGCACGCCGCCCCAGTCGACGAGCAGCCCGCGCGGGACCGGGGGGTCGACGTCGAGCTCAGGCACCGCGGGTCAGCTCCTCCGCGCGGGCGGCGAGCTCGACGACGCCGTCGCCGAAGCGCTTGAGGAACGGGTCGTCCGTTGCCCCGGCGATCGCGCGCTTGTAGTTGCCCTCCATGAAGACGATCGACTTCCACAGCGCGAGCGTCTGGTACCAGCGGATGTCGGACATCGCGCGGCCGGAGCGCTCCTCGTAGCGGGCGACGAGCTCGTCCCGCGAGAGGAACCCGGGCTCGCGCGTGACGCCCGTCAGCTCGAACATCCCGGCGGGCGGGTCGTCGCGGTCGGTCCACAACGTGCACAGGTACCCCAGGTCGGCCTTCGGGTCGCCGATCGTCGACATCTCCCAGTCGAAGATCGCGACGAGGCGCGCCGGCGGCTGCGGCGCGAACATCGTGTTGCCCAGGCGGTAGTCACCGTGGACGACGGTCGCCGCGCCCGACTCGGGCATCGTGTCGGCGAGCCAGCGGCCGACGGTCTCGACGGCGGGGATCTCGCGCGTGCGGTTGATCTCCCAGAGGCCGAGGAAGCGCCTGAGCTGCCGCTCGAGGTAGCCGGTCGGCTTGCCGAAGCCCTCCAGTCCGGCGTCGCGCCAGTCCACGGCGTGAACCTCGACGAGCGCGTCGACGAGCTCCTCGCCCATCCGCCGGCGGTCCTCGATGCTGTCGAGCGGGTCGGGCACCTCCGTCGTGACGACCAGGCCCTCGACCTTCTCCATGACGTAGAACGGCGAGCCGATCACCGCCTCGTCGTCGCAGACGGCGAGGACCTTCGGCACGCGCGCGCGGCCCTCGAGCCCGCGCAGCACGCGCGCCTCGCGCAGCACGTCGTGGGCGCTCGGCGGCAGCGGGCCGCGCGGCGGTCGGCGCACGACGAACTCGGCGTCGCCGCGCGTCACGAGGTACGTCACGTTCGAGTGCCCGTCGCCGACCGGCTGGACCTCGGGCTCCCCGTCGCCGAGCCCGACGGCGTCGAGGAACGCGAGCAGCGGGTCGAGCACCAGCAGCGGGCGGACGCTCGTTCAGCGCGCCCTCCTCGTGGCTGCGGACGACGTCGTCGGAGGCGATCTCGTGCATGCTCACGCGGCCGAACGCTACCGGGCGGACCGCGGCCCGATAGCGTGCCCGTCGGCCCGCCCGATCGACCTGGAGGCCCGACGCATGGACTTCGCGCACACCGAGCGCGCGCTCGCGCTGCAGGCAGCAGCTGACGCGCTTCATGGACGAGCACGTGTACCCCGCGGAGGCCGTCTACGCCGCGCCAGCGGCGGGAGGGCGACCCGCACGTCGTCCCCGCCGTCGTCGAGGAGCTGAAGGCGACGGCGCGAGCCGAGGGCCTGTGGAACCTGTTCCTTCCCGACGAGACGCACGGCGCGGGGCTGACGAACCTCGAGTACGCGCCGCTGGCGGAGATCACCGGGCGCAGCATCGAGATCGCCCCCGAGGCGATCAACTGCGCGGCGCCGGACACCGGGAACATGGAGGTCCTGGCGATGTTCGGGACGCCCGAGCAGCAGGAGCGCTGGCTGCAGCCGCTGCTGGAGGGCGAGATCCGCTCGTGCTTCGGGATGACCGAGCCCGAGGTCGCCTCCAGCGACGCGACGAACATGGCGACGACGATCGTCGCCGACGGCGACGACTACGTGATCAACGGCCGCAAGTGGTGGAGCAGCGGTGCGATGGACCCGCGCTGCAGGATCGCGATCGTCATGGGCGTGTCCAACCCGGACGGGCCCCGGTACGCCCAGCACTCGATGGTCCTGGTGCCTTCCGACACGCCGGGCGTCACGGTCGAGCGCGACCTGTCGATCTTCGGCTACCACGACCAGCACGGCCACCCCGAGGTGACCTACACCGACGTGCGCGTCCCGAAGGCGAACCTCATCGGCGAGGAGGGGATGGGGTTCGCGATCGCGCAGGCGCGGCTCGGCCCGGGGCGCGTCCATCACTGCATGCGGGCGATCGGGATGAGCGAGCGCGCGCTCGAGCTGATGACCGACCGCGTGCGCCATCGCGTGGCGTTCGGCCGCCCGCTCGCGGCCCAGGGCGTCGTGCGCGAGTGGATCGCCGAGTCGCGCATGGAGATCGAGCAGGCGCGCCTGCTCGTCCTCAAGACGGCGTGGATGATGGACACCGTCGGCAACAAGCACGCGCAGAAGGAGATCGCCGCGATCAAGGTCGTCGCGGCCCGGCTGGCGTGCCGCGTCACCGACCGGGCGATCCAGGCGTTCGGCGGCGCGGGCGTCTCCGGCGACTTCCCGCTCGCGGCCCTCTACGCCGGCGCGCGCGCGCTGCGCCTGGCCGACGGGCCCGACGAGGTCCACCTGCGCGCGGTCGCGCGACTCGAGCTGGCCGGCCGGGAAGGCCACGGTCCACCCGAGCCCGCGCGCGACTGGGACTGACGCGGGCACCGGCGCGCCTCCCGTCTGGTCTACGCTGCGCGAACATGGCACGGCAGCTCTGGCTTCTGCGACACGGCGACGCTGAACCGCACGGGACGCGGGCCGACAGCGATCGCCGCCTCACCGACCGCGGTGAGGACCAGGCGCGCTCGGCGGGACTCGCGCTGCAGGCGCTGGGCGTCCGGCCGGCGCTCGTCTACACGAGCCCGAAGGTCCGCGCGCGCGAGACGGCGCTGCTGGCCTGCGAAGCGCTCGGCGTGCAGCCGGTCGAGCACAAGCCGCTGACGAGCGGATTCGACGCCGCCGAGGCGCTGCAGCTCGCGGAGTCCGACGACGACGGCGACGGCCGCGTCCTCGTCGTGGGACACGAGCCGGACTTCAGCCATGTCGTCCACGACCTCACCGGCGCGCGGGTCGACATGAAGAAGGGCGGGATCGCCGGGGTGCGGCTCGACGGCGCGCGCGGGGAGCTGATCGTCCTGCTGCGCCCGCGCGAGCTGCAGGCGATGCGGTGAGCGGCGTCGTGCGCCAGGTCGAGGCGGCCGGGGGCATCCTGGAGCGCGACGGGCGCATCGCGGTCGTGCATCGCCCACGCTACGACGACTGGTCGCTGCCGAAGGGCAAGCTCGACCGCGGCGAGAGCTTCGAGCAGGCGGCGCTGCGCGAGGTGGAGGAGGAGACCGGCTACGTCTGCGACCTGGGCGCGGAGCTGGAGCCGGTCCGCTATCAGGACAACCGCGGGCGCCCGAAGCTCGTGCGCTACTGGCGGATGGTCGTCGTCGGCGGCGAGTTCGCCGCCAACGACGAGGTGGACGAGCTGCGCTGGGTGCCGCCCGACCGCGCGCGGCGCCTGTTGAGCTACGCACACGATCGGGCGCTCGTCCAGTCGCTCCTGCCGGCCGATTAGGCTCTCGTCCATGGAGCAGCGCCGCGAACGCGTGTACCTGGAGACCGACCGCCACCGCATCTCGGGGTGGATCACGCTCGCCCGCGACGGGTATCGCAGCCGGGTCAGCGACGTGCTGAACGCCACCGAGCGCGAGTTCGTCCCGATGACCGACTGCGTCGTCGAGCTGATCGGCCGCGAGGGGCAGGGCACGCACCACGAGGTGATCGCGGTCTCGCGGCACCACATCGTGCTCGTGATCCCTGAGCACGAAGGCTCCCCGGCGCTCGAGCCGGGCACCGCCGCCGGCGTCAGCGCCTGAGCGGTCGTCGCTCATCCCCAGAGGCCACGCACCTGCGCGCGTGACACTGATGGTGGCCCGCAGGGCTCAGCGCGGGACGTTCGGCCCCCGGCCCCCGGGGCCCCAGCGGAGAGGGAGGGATTCGAACCCTCGAACGAAGTTACCCCCGTTACACGATTTCCAGTCGTGCCCGTTCAACCGCTCCGGCACCTCTCCTGGCAGCGCGAAAGGGTAGCGACGGCCCCAACACCTGACACTCAGGTCGTCTTTAGGTGGGCGGCCTAGCGTCCCCGGTGATGCCGTCGCTGCCCGAGGTGCTCGCGGTCTCCGACACCGCTGCGACGATTCTGCGCGACCTGGGTCTGCTCGGGCTCGTCGTGCTGATGTTCGCCGAGAACGTCTTCCCGCCGATCCCCTCCGAGGCGGTGCTCCCGCTCGCCGGCTACCTCGTCGCCCAGGGCGACCTGACGGCGCCCGGCGTCCTCGCGGCGAGCACGCTCGGCTCGGTCGCCGGGTCGGTGTTCCTCTACGAGCTCGCGCGCGCGGGCGGGCGGCCGTTCATCCTGCGCTACGGGCGCCTGCTGCGCGTCGGCCCGGACGAGCTCGACCGCGCGGAGAGCTGGTTCACCCGGCGCGGCCCGCTCGTCGTCCTCGTCGGCCGCTGCATCCCCGGCGTGCGCAGCCTCGTCTCGCTGCCCGCCGGCCTGCTGCGGATGTCGCGCCCGCTCTACATCGCGCTGACGTTCGTCGGCACGCTGGTCTGGAACAGCGTGCTCATCGGTGCCGGCTGGCTGCTGGGCGAGAACTGGACGCGGGTCGGCGACGTCGTCGGCCCGCTGTCGGCGCCGCTGCTCGCCGCGGTCGTGCTGGCGCTCTCGGTCGGCGCCGTCATCTGGTGGCGCCGGCGCGAGCAGCCGGACGTCTAGAGCTGCCAGTCGCCGCCGACGAGCACCGGGACGCGCTCGCCGGCCGCGGTCAGGCCCGTCACCGACACGTCGTCGGCGCCGATCATGAAGTCGATGTGGATCTGACTCTCGTTCATCCGCTCGCGGTCGGCGGGGTCCTCGAGGCATTCGGCGTAGGCCGACCCGAGCGCGACGTGGCTCGCCGCGTTCTCGTCGAGCAGCGTGTCGAAGAAGGTCGTCCCGAGCCGGCCGATCCGGCCCTCGCGATCGACGAGCGCGACCTCGCCGAGCCGCGCCGCCCCCTCGTCCTTGGAGGTGTAGCCGCGCAGCACATCGGCGTTCTCCTCGGCGTCGATGCGCGTGACGCGACCCTCGCGGAACTCGACCTCCAGGCCGCGGATGATCGAGCCGCCGACGACGAGCGGCTTCGTCGAGCGCACGACGCCCTCGGTGCGCAGCGGGTCCGGCGTGCTGAAGACCTCCTCCGTCGGGAGGTTCGGCATGTGGACGATGCCGTCGACGGTCTGAAAGCGCGCGGCGCGGAAGCGGCTGGACGGCAGCAGCCCGACCCGCAGGTCGGTGCCGGGGCCCTCGAAGTGCAGGGCGTCGAAGCGGCGCTCGGTGAGCCGCGTCGCGGCGCGTGACGAGCGCGTCGGCGCGCGCGCTCCACACCGCGACGGGGTCCTCCTCGTCGAGCCGCAGGACGTGCACGAGTTCGCCGACGAGCTTCGCGAGCGCGGCCTCGGGCTCGAGGTCCGGATGCACGAGCGTCGCCCACGGGATGCTCGGGCACGGGCCGATCGTCCAGTTCGTCGTCGCGTCGTTGACGACCTTGCCGCTCTCGCGCAGGAACGGCAGCTGGTCGCGGCCGATCAGCGCCGGGTCGATGTCGTCGAGCAGCCCCGGGGCGATCGGGCCGCTGAGCGCGATGCGGGCACAGCGCTGGTCGCCGAGCGCGAGGATGCGCTCGCCGTACCAGGACGGCACGAAGTCGAGCGTGTCGTCGGCGGCGTAGCGCAGCCGCGCGCGCTTGATGTGCAGGTCGAAGTACGAGGCGTCGACGAACTTGGCGCCGTGCCGGTAGGCACTCTCGGCGAGCGCGCGCACGACCTCCTCCTTGCCGACGTCGCCGCCGATCGACGACGATCTGGCCGGGCTGCACGTTGGCGCCGAATCCCACCAGGAGGTCGGCGAACCGCCGCAGGGTCGCGTCGTCGAAGCCGCTGGAGGTCGTCATCCGCCGCACCCTAGCGCCCGATTCGCGATGATTCCTCGCATGTCGTCGCCCGCCGCCGTTCCCGTCGCCACCACCCGCGACCGCTCGCTCTCGATCTTCGGCGAGGTGATGGGCCTCGTCGCGATCACCTGCCTGTTCGCGGCCGGGGGCGCCTACATCGGCAAGGACCTGACCGGGCTCTGGTGGCTGCTGCCGTGGGGTCTGGCGATCGGCTGCATCATCGGCCTGAACGTCGCCAACGCGAAGGGCAACCGCCAGCTCGCGCTCGTCCTGCTGTTCGCATTCGGCCTGCTGCTCGGGGTCAGCGTCGGCACGACCCTCAACTACTACGCGACCAACGACCCGACCGCGATCTACCAGGCGGCCGCGGCCACCGGTCTGTTCGTCGCGGCGCTCGGCGCGGGCGGCTACGCGATCCGGCGCGACCTCTCGGGGCTCTACCGGATCGCCTTCTTCCTGCTGCTCGGCCTGATCGTGTTCGGGATCATCACGATCTTCGTGAACATGCCGGGCGGGTCGCTCATCTACGCGCTGCTCGGGCTCGGGGTGTTCGGCCTCTACACGGTGCTCGACTTCAACCGGCTGCGCCGCGCCGGGCAGGACGAGGCCATCCCGCTCGCCGCCGGGATCTTCCTCGACGTCTTCAACATCTTCCTGTTCTTCCTGCAGATCTTCGGCCGCCGCTGACGCGTGTCACGATCGGGCCGCCCGGGAGACTGATGTCCATGAGCTTCTTCGACCGCCTCTCCACCAAGCTGACCGTCCCGGCGCCCGGCGAGACCCTTCCGGGGCGCGAGCACGAGCTGCCCGGCATCCCGGACGCGCACGCCGTCCTCGGGACGCCGATCCGCCCGCCGTTCCCGCCGGGCGTCCGCACCGCGATCTTCGGGATGGGCTGCTTCTGGGGCGCCGAGCGCCTCTTCTGGCAGACGCCCGGCGTGTACTCGACCGCCGTCGGGTACGCCGGCGGGACGACGCCGAACCCGACCTACGAGGAGACGTGCACCGGCCGCACCGGCCACACCGAGGCCGTGCTCGTCGCGTACGACCCGGCGCAGGTCACCTACGACGAGCTGCTGCGCGTCTTCTGGGAGGGGCACGACCCGACCCAGCACATGCGGCAGGGCAACGACGTCGGCACGCAGTACCGCTCGGCGCTCTACTGGGACGGCGAGGACCAGCACGCGGCGGCGCTCGCCTCACGCGAGCGCTACCAGGCGGCGCTGACCGCGGCCGGCCGGGGCGAGATCACCACCGAGATCGCCGAGGCCGGAGCGGCCGGCGGGGCGGGCCCGTTCTTCTACGCCGAGGACCATCACCAGCAGTACCTCCACAAGGTGCCGCACGGGTACTGCGGCCTGGGCGGCACCGGCGTGAGCTGCCCGATCGGGACGGGCGTCGGCGCGGGTTAGCCCGCGTCCGGCGCGAACTCCCCGGGGTCGAGCGCCCATCCCTCCTCGATCGGCACGCGGGCAGACTCGAGGATCCGGCTGACCGCGTTGTAGTGCGCGACGGTGATGATGAGCTCCGTCGCCTGCCGGGTCCCGAGCACCCGCAGCAGCTCGGCGAGGGTCGCGTCGGTCAGCCGGACGGCGGTCGTGATCTCGTCGGTCGCGGCGATCAGCAGGCTGTCGAGCTCGTCCGCGGAGGCGCCGTGCCGCGCGAGGTCCAGGTCGGCGTCGGTCAGCCCGACGGCCCGGCCGATGATCTCGTGCTGATGCCACTCGTAGGCGGACGCCGGTGAGGTGCGCGACGCGCAGGATCGCGAGCTCGCGATCGCGTGCCGGCAGCTCGGCCTTCAGCAGCAGCGCGGCGCCCATGTCGAAGAACGGCTGCAGGCTCGGCGGCGCGTGCGCGACCATCCGCAGCACGTTCAGCGCCGGAAGCGCGTCGAGGCGCTCGCGGGTCTCCGCGTCGAGGTCGGCGTCTGCGGGGAGCGGGATCGCGGTCATGGCGGCGATCTCAGCTGTCCGGGGCGCGCACGTCAAGTCCGGGCGTTTTCACCCGCGGCCGGACCTCCGTCGAAGGCCGAACCGCCGACTCCGGATTCCCGGGATGTCGCGCTGGACCGGCGTTCTGGGGCCTTCACCCCATGGATCGCGCCCGCTCCGGCCGCCCGGCGCGCCGCAGCCACCGCTCAAGTGGGCGCCCGTGTCGGACCGATAGCTGCGTAATGACCCACTCGCATCGAGGGGCCTGACCGCGCTCGCCCTGCTCGCGGCCTTCGTGACGCTCGTCCCGACCGCCCTCGCCGACCGCACGTTCTCGCTGCGGCACCAGACGATCGACCGCGCCGACTCGGTCCTCGTGTCCAACACGCTCATGACCTGCAGCGGCGGCGGCTGCGCCAGCGTGCGCAACGGTACGGACACGAGCCAGGGCAACGGCGACTTCACGATGGTGAACGTCAACGCCGACAGCGACGCGACGACCTTCAGCTCCAGCAGCGCGAACCTCACGCTCCCCGTGGGCGCGGCCGTCCAGTTCGCGGGCCTCTACTGGGGCGCAGACACGACGGCCGGCACCGGCGGCAGCGCTGCGCCCGACTCCGGCGTCCAACGGCACGATGAAGTTCCGCACGCCCGCGCTCGCCGGCTACCAGGACGTCACGGCCTCGGTCGTGGACACCGACTCCCAGCGCGTCTCGCGCTACCAGGGTTTCGCCGACGTGACGGCGCTCGTCCAGGCCGGCGGCGCCGGCACGTACTGGGGCGCCAACGTGCAGGCCGGCACCGGCGCCGATCGCTACGCCGGCTGGGCGCTCGCGGTCGTCTACACCGACCCGAGCAAGAGCATCCAGCAGGTCGGCGTCTACGACGGTCTCACGTCGCTCGTCGCGGCGACCCGTCCCTCGGTCACGATCCCGCTCGACAGCTTCCAGACGCCCGCCACCGGCACCGTGAACGCGGAGGTCGGCCTCGTCGCATGGGAGGGCGACGCCGACATCAACAGCGAGACGGCGACCCTCAACGGCTCGACGCTGACGGACGCGGTCAACGCGACGAACGACCAGTTCAACTCGACCATCTCCCGGGCCGGCGCGCACGTCACCACCAAGACGCCCAACTACGTCAACCAGCTGGGCATCGACGCGGACGAGATCGACGCCGACGGGTTCATCCCCAACAGCGCGACGAACGCCACCCTCGCACTCGGCACCTCGCAGGACACCTACCTGCCCGGTGTCGTGACGCTCGTCAACGACACCTACCTGCAGTCGCCGGCGAACACGCGTGGCGCCGTCGATCTCGGGCAGCGCGACCGATCGCAGCGTCCTGACCGCCAATCCCGGCACGTGGACCGGCGCCCCGGCGCCGACGCTACACGTACCAGTGGCGGCGCTGCAACGCGGCCGGCGCGTCCTGCGTGGACATCGCCGGCGGCGACGGCCTCGACGTACACGCTCACGCTCCGCCGACGTGGGCTCGACGATCCGCGTCGTCGTCACGGGCACCAGCGCGGCCGGCACGGCGATCGCCACGGCGCCGCAGACGGCCGTCGTCGCTGCGCTCGCGCCGTTCGTCACGGCTCCGCCGGCGCTGTCCGGCACGACGCAGCAGGGCTCGGCGCTCACGCTCGCGCCAGGGCACGTGGGACGGCACGCCGACGATCACCTACGCCCGTTCGTGGCAGCGCTGCAACGCCGCCGGCGCCTCGTGCGTGACGATCGCCGGGTCAGACCGGCACGACGTACACGCTGACCGCGACCGACGTGGGCTCGACGATCCGCGGCGTCGTCACCGCGACGAACGCCGGCGGCTCGACGCCGGCGACGACGACCCAGAGCGCCGTCATCACGGCGGTTCCGCCGGTGAACACCGTCGTTCCGGCGGTGTCGGGCACGGCGCGTGACGGCCTGACGCTTGCGACCACGACCGGCACGTGGACCGGCTCGCCGACGATCACGTTCGGCTACCAGTGGCAGCGCTGCAACGCGGCGGGCGCGTCGTGCGTGGACATCGGCGGCGCCACCGGCTCGACGTACACCGCGACGGCCGCCGACGTCGGGGGGACGCTGCGCTCGCAGGTGACCGGCACCAACGGGGGCGGCAACTCCTCGGCGGTCTCCGCGGTCACCGCGGTCGTCGCCGCGGCGCCGCCGGTCAACACCGGTCTTCCGGTGATCTCGGGCACCGCCACCGATGGCCAGACGCTGTCGGCGACCGCCGGCACCTGGACGGGTACGCCGACGATCTCCTACGCCTACCAGTGGCAGCGCTGCGACGCGCTCGGCGCGGCCTGCCAGCCGATCCCGGGGGCGACCGCCTCCACCTACCTTCTGACGCCGACGGATGTCGGCGGAACCACGCGGGTCGTCGTCACGGCGACCAACGCCGCCGGGTCGGCTCAGGCCACCTCGGCGGCCTCGGCGATCGTCGTGCCGACGCTACCGGTCAACACGGTGCTCCCCGCGATCAGCGGCGCACCGGCCGAGGGCTCGGCGGTCGCAGCTTCCACGGGGACCTGGACGGGGACCCCGACGATCACGTACGCGCTATCAGTGGCGGCGCTGCGACAGCGGCGGCTCCGGCTGCGCGGACATCCCGGGCGCGACGGCTCCCGGCCACACCCCGGTCCTCGCCGACGTCGGCGGCACGCTGCGCGTCGTCGTCACCGCGACGAACGGCGCGGGCTCGACGTCCGCGACCTCGGCCGCCTCGGCCGTCGTCGCGCCGGCCCCGCCGGTGAACACCGTGCTCCCGTCGATCTCGGGCACCGCCCGCGACGGCCAGGTGCTGACGGCGGCGACCGGCACCTGGACCGGAACCCCGACGATCGCGTTCGACCTGCAGTGGCGGCGCTGCGACGCCACGGGCGCCGCGTGCGCGGACATCCCGGGCGAGACCACGACCACGTACGCGCTGACGCCGGACGACGTCGGCTCCACCATCCGGGTGCGCGTCACCGGCACGAACGGCGTCGGCTCCGACAGCGCGACCTCCGCCGCAGACCGCGGTCGTCGCGCCCGATCCGCCCGTGAACACGGCCCCGCCGTTGATCAGCGGCACCGTCACGGACGGTGAGACCCTGTCGGCCGACGACCGGCACGTGGACCGGCACGCCGACGATCACCTACGCCTTCCAGTGGCGTGCATGTGACGCCGCGGGCTCCGGCTGCGCGGACATCCCGAGCGCGACGGACGCGACCTACGAGCTCACCGCGAGCGAGGTCGGCGGGACGATCCGCGTCACGGTGACGGCGACGAACGCCGCCGGCGACGCCGACGCGTCCTCCGCTGCGACCGACGAGGTCGCGCCGACCCCACCGGTGAACACGGCGATTCCGACGATCGGCGGCACCGCCACCGACGGCGAGACGCTGTCGGCGACCGACGGAACGTGGACCGGCACGCCGTCGATCTCCTACAGCCATCAGTGGCGCGCGTGTGATGCCGTCGGCTCCGGCTGCGCGGACATCCCGGGCGCCACCGACCCCACCTACGACGCGACGCCCGGCGACGTCGGCGGCACCCTGCGCGTCGTCGTGACCGCGACGAACGCCGCGGGCAGCGCGACCGCCGAGTCCGACCCGACCGAGCAGGTCGCCCCCGCGCCGCCGGTGAACACGGCGCCGCCGGTGATCAGCGGCACGGCCGACGCGACGGCGAGACGCTGTCGGCGACCGACGGCACGTGGACGGGCACGCCGACGATCACCTACGCCCACCAGTGGCGCGCGTGCGACGTCGGGGCGCGAACTGCGCGGACATCCCGGGCGCGACCGACGCGACCTACGACGTGACCTCCGGTGACGTCGGCGGCACGCTGCGCGTCGTCGTGACCGCGACGAACGCCGCGGGCGACGCCGACGCGTCCTCCGCCGTGACCGACGAGGTCGCGCCGACGCCGCCGGTGAACACCGACCTTCCCGTGATCAGCGGCACGGTGACCGACGGCGAGACGCTGTCGGCGACCGACGGCACGTGGACGGGCACGCCGACGATCACCTATGCCCATCAGTGGCGTCTCTGCGACAGCGGCGGGTCGAACTGCGCGGACATCCCGGGCGCGACGGACGCGACGTACGCGCTGACCTCCGGCGATGTCGGCGGGACGCTGCGTGTCGTCGTGACCGCGACGAACGCTGCGGGCGACGCGGCGGCCGCGTCGCTGCCGACCTCGGCGATCGGCGCAGCCGCGCCGTCCACCACCGGCGACCCGTCGATCAGCGGAACGACGCGGGACGGCGAGACGCTCACGGCCGACGACGGCACGTGGACCGGCACGCCGGTCATCTCCTACGCCCGCCAGTGGCGCCGCTGCGACGCCGACGGCTCGGGGTGCGTCGACATCCCGGGCGCGACGGACGCCACCTACGACCTGGTCCCCGCCGACATCGGCTCGCGCCTGCGCGTCGTCGTGACGGCGACGAACGCCGGCGGCGCGGTGAACGCCACCTCGCCCGCCGGCGCGGTCGTCGAGGCGATCGCACCCGTCAACGACGTGCCGCCGTCGATCTCCGGCACGCCGACCGACGGGGAGACCCTGACGGCGGACGCCGGCACGTGGACCGGCTCGCCGACGATCTCCTACACCTACCAGTGGCGGCGCTGCGACAGCGGCGGCGTCGGGCTGCGCGGACATCTCCGGAGCGACCGACCCGACGTACGACGCGACGCCCGCCGACATCGGCGCCGACGCTGCGCGTCGTCGTCACGGGCACGAACGCGGGCGGCTCCGCCTCGGTGACCTCGGATCCCACCGCCGCCGTCGACGCGATCGCGCCGGCCACGAGCGGCGCGCCCGACGATCACCGGCACGCCGCGCCCAGGGTGAGACCCTCACCGCCGACCCCGGCACCTGGACCGGCTCGCCGACGATCACCTTCACCCATCAGTGGCTGCGCTGCGACGCCTCCGGCGCCGCCTGCGCCGAGATCCCGGGCGCGACCGACGCGACGTACGACGTCACGACGGACGACATCGGCTCGACGCTCCGCGTGCGCGTCACCGGCACGAACGCCGGCGGCTCCGCGGACGCGACGTCCGACCAGACGGCCGTCGTGACCGGGCCCAGCGCCCCGGACCCGTCGGCCGACCCGGCGATCTCCGGCACGCCGCGCGAGGAGAACACGCTCACGCGCCGACGACGGGACCTGGACCGGCAGCGGCCCGATCACCCTCACGCGTCAGTGGCAGCGCTGCGACGCGACGGGCTGCGAACTGCGTCGACATCCCCGGCGCCACCGGGCCGACGTACGACCTGGTCGCCGCCGACGTCGGCGTCGACGATCCGCGTCGTCGTCACGGCGACCGGTCCCGGCGGCACCGCGAACGCGCCGTCGCCCGTGACGGCGGTCGTCACCGGCAAGCCGCAGCCCGCAGCCCGCAGCCGCAGAACCCGGCGCCGAGCGCCACCCCCTCCACGACGCCCCCCGCGTCGGACGACCTGGGCATCATCGACGGCGGCCTGCTCACGGGCGCCCAGTGCCGCCAGGTCGTCACCGGCCTCGGCTTCCGGCGCCTGAACGTTCCGGGCATCGGCGCGATCCGCCTGCGGATGAAGGCCGACGGCGCCGTCGCGCCCGACGCGCCGCTGGCGCTCGCGCTCAGCGCGCCCGCGCGCAAGATCCGGTCGGTCAGGCTCCAGCTCGACGGCCGCGCGCTGCGCACCTCGGGCGGCCGCGGGCGCTGGACCGCGTCGGTCGCGCCGAAGGCCTTCTCCGACGGTGACGTCCACACGCTCCTCGTCACCGCGACGCCGCGCAGGGGCGCTGCCCGCACGATGACCGAGACGATCCGGACGGCCGCCTGTGCGACGCGCTACACGGCCGGGCAGTGGCGCACGAACGTCGGCACGGGCCTGCGTCTGCGGGTCGACAGCCGCACGCCGCTCGGCAGCGTCACGTTCCCGCTGCCGGCTGCAGCTCGCGGGCGGCGACGCGCTGAAGGCCCGCAAGGGCCTCGGCCGCCTGCGGATCGTCCAGGCCGGCGGTAGACGCACCATCCTGCAGCTCGGCGCCGCGAAGGCGGCCAGGGGCGTGCTGCTCGCCCCGGTCGCCGCCGGCACGCCGTCGGTCACGGTGCGCGGCCGCACCGTCGTCGTGAGCGGCCTGCCGAGCGGCACCGGCATCGTCGAGGTGACGCTCTACCGCACCGGCTCGCGGCTCCTGCGCGCGCGCCCGGCCATGAAGGCCGCGGCCGTCGGGACGAGCGGTACGACCGTCACCCTCAGGACCAGGCTCCAGCGGGTCACCGGGCGCTGAGGCGGCGCCCTGCCTGTGCGCGCCGTCGGGGGGCGGCGCGCACCGGTGCCCGGCCCGCTCGGGCGCTGCCTATGTGATACATAGGCACACATGACGAAGGGTGTTCCGATGGGCGAGGCGGCCCGCGCGATCGGCGTCAGCGTGGACACGCTCAGGCGCTGGGACCGCGCCGGCAAGCTGCGCACGACGCGCGACGCGCGCAACCGCCGGCTCGTCCCTCCGGCCGAGATCGAGCGGCTGACGGCGCGCCCGCGCCGCCACGCGACCGGCCACCCGGTCTCGGCGCGCAACCGCTTCCCCGGCGTCGTGCGCTCCGTCGAGGTGGACGGCGTGATGGCACTCGTCGAGATCGACGCGGGCCCGTTTCTCGTGACCGCGGCGATCACGCGCGACTCCGTCGAGGAGCTGGGGCTCGCCGAGGGGAAGGCCGCGACGGCGATCGTCAAGGCCACGTCGGTGCTCGTCGTCGAGGGGGCCGGGTGAGCGCAACGCGGATGATGGCGGTGCTCGTCGCGCTGCTCCTGGGCGCGGTGGCGGCCCCGGCCGCGGCGCCCGCGGCGACCAGTCTACGCGGCGTCCTCGCTGCGCGGCGTCTTCCCGCGCATCGACGCCCAGCGCTACAGCTTCGGCGGGCTCCGGGCTGCTCCAGCGCCAGATCGAGGCCGGGGCGCCCGCCGACCTGTTCGCGTCGGCCGGCATCGAGGAGCCGACCGAGCTCTACCGCGCCGGCCGCTGCGGACGGCCGTCGGTCTTCGCCACGAACAAGCTCATCCTGATCGTGCCACGTGCCAACCGCGCGCGGATCCGCTCGGTGAACGATCTCGCGGCCGGGCCGCGCCGCCGCGTCGCGGTCGGCGCGCGCGGCGTCCCCGTCGGCGACTACACGCGCACGCTCCTGGGACGGCTGCGCCTCGGCTCCGTCCTGACGCGCAACCTCGTCAGCAACGAGTCGAACGTCGCGGGCGTCGTCTCGAAGGTCGCGCTCGGGTCCGCCGACGCCGGCTTCGTCTACCTGACCGACGGCCGCATCGCCGGGCGCCGGGTCCGCCAGCTCGCGCTGCCCGCACGGGCGCAGCCGCCGATCCGCTACGCGTTCTGCATCGTCCGTCGCCGCGGCGCCGACGTCGCGGGCGCGCAGGCGTTCGTGACCCGGGTCCGCGCGCCGCGCGGACAGGCCATCCTGCGGGCGGCGGGCTTCGGGATCCCGCGGCGATGAGCGCCGCGACCAGATCGGCGGGCTTCACGGCCATGCTCGCGCTGGCCCTCGGGATCGCGGTCGACGTTCTTCGCGCTGCCCGTGCTCGCCCTGTTCACGCAGGTGCCGCTGCGCGACCTGCCCGACCTCCTGAGCAGCCCGGTCGGTCCGCGACGCGCTCGTCGTGACGCTGCGCACCACGGCCGTCGCGAACGCGGCGATCCTGCTCGTCGGCACGCCCGCGGCCTACCTCCTCGCGTCCCGTCGCTTTCGCGGGCGCAGCGCCCTGGTGACGGTCATCGAGCTGCCGCTCGTGCTGCCGCCCGCGGTCGCCGGCATCGGGCTGCTCGCGGCCTTCGGCGCGACGGGGCTGCTCGGCGAGGGGCTGCGAGTCGGCGGGGATCCTGCTGCCGTTCACCGAGTGGGCGGTCGTGCTGGCGGTGACGTTCGTCGCCGGGCCGCTCTACGTGCGCCAGGCGCTCAGCGCGTTCGAAGGGGTGGACCCGGCGCTGACGGGCGCCGCGCGGACGCTCGGCGCCGGGCCCGCGCGGACCTTCCGCCGGGTCGCGCTGCCGCTCGCGGCGAGCGGCCTGCTCGCCGGCTGGGTGCTCGCGTTCGCGCGCGGGGTCGGCGAGTTCGGGGCCACGATCATCTTCGCGGGCAACGTGCAGGGCCGGACGCAGACGCTCACGCTCGCGATCTACGAGCAGCTGGAGAGCGACCTCGACGTCGCCCTCGCGATCTCGATCCTGCTCGTGGTGCTCAGCGCGGGTGTGCTGCATCTCCTACAAGGTGCTCAGCTCGTGGGCCGGCTCCGGGCCGATCTCACCACCCGCCTTCGGTCCTTCGAACTGAGCGTCCGGCTGGACGTCGGCGCGGAGACGCTGGCGCTCGTCGGCCCCTCGGGGGCGGGCAAGACCACGGTGCTCAACGCGATCGCCGGTCTGGCGACGCCGGGCGACGGGCGCATCGCGTTCGGCGACGACGTCTGGTTCGACGCGACGGCGGGCGTGCGACTTCCGCCGGAGCGCCGGTCGGTCGGGATGGTCTTCCAGGACTACGCGCTCTTCCCGCACCTCAGCGTCCGCGACAACGTGGCGTTCGGCGGGACGGCGCGTGTCGACGCCCTACTGCAGCGGATGCGCATCGCGAACCTCGCGGACGAGCGCCCCGGGTCCCTGTCCGGCGGTGAGCGCCAGCGGGTCGCGCTCGCCCGGGCGCTCGCGCGCGAGCCGGGCGGTCCTCCTGCTGGACGAGCCGCTCGCAGCGCTCGACGCGCACACGCGGGCCACGGTCCGCGCCGAGCTGCAGGACGTCCTCGCAGAGCTCCGGCTCCCGGTGATCGTCGTGACGCACGACTTCCGCGACGCCGCCGCGCTGGCGGACCGCGCGGCGGTGATCGTCGGCGGCCGGGTGCGGCAGCAGGGCACGGTCGGCGCGCTGGTCGCCGCGCCGGCGGACGCGTTCGTCGCGGCGTTCACCGGTGCGAGCCTCCTCGCCGGGACGGCGACCGCCGACGGCAGCGGCGCGGTCGTCACGCTCGAGGGCGGTGGCGAGGTTCGGCTCGCCGTGCCGGCCGACGGCGCGGTCGGCATCGCCGTCTACCCGTGGGAGGTGGAGCTGCTGCACGCTGACCCCGGGCCCGCCGGCCCCGACCGCGTCGTGCTCGAGCGCGTCGTCACGGCGGTGGCGCCGGACGAAGGGCGCACGCGCGTGCGGCTCGGGGATCTCGTCGCGGACGCGCCCGCGGGCTCCGCGCCGGTCGCCGGTGAGCGCGTGTGGCCGGTGTTCGCCCGCGAGCATGCGCGCCTCGTCCCCCGGTCCGAGGCGACGGCGCGCCCCACGTAGGATGCGCCGATGCACTTCGGCGTCGCCGTGTTCTCCACCGATGAGTCGGCTGATCCGGCGACGATCGCGCGGATGACCGAGGAGCGCGGCTTCGAGTCGCTGTTCTTCCCCGAGCACACCCACATCCCGGTGAGCCGCCGCACGCCCTACCCGGTCGGCGGCGACCTCCCGCGTGAGTACGCCCGCACGCACGACCCGCTCGTCGCGCTCGCGTTCGCCGCCGCGGCGACGACGACGCTGCGCCTGGGCACCGGGATCCTCCTCATGGCCCAGCGCGATCCGATCGTCACCGCGAAGGCCGTCGCGAGCCTCGACGTCCTCAGCGGCGGGCGCGTGCTGCTCGGCATCGGCGCCGGCTGGAACATCGAGGAGCTGGAGGATCACGGCGTCGATCCGGCGCGCCGGTTCGGGCGCATGCGCGAGGGCGTCGAGGCGATGCGCGCGCTGTGGACCCAGGACGAGGCGTCCTACGACGGCGATCACGTCGCGTTCCCGCCGGCGTGGAGCTGGCCCAAGCCCGTACAGCCGGGCGGCCCGCCGGTGCTGCTCGGCGGCAACGGCAAGCGCGTGCTGGAGCGCGTCGCGCGCTACGCCGACGCGTGGTACCCCAACTTCCTCGGCGACGACGACAAGATGATCGCGCGGCTGGAGAAGCTGCGGGTGCTGGGGGAGGAGGCGGGCCGCGGCGCGCTGCCGACGACGCTGCAGGTCGCGCCGACCGAGCCGGAGCGGCTGGAGCTCCTGGAGGCCGCGGGCGTCACGCGCGTCGTCTGGTACCTGCCCCCGCGCGATGCGGCCGCGATCGAGCGCTCGCTCGACCGCCACCTCGCGGCGGCGGACGCCTATCGCTCGGCCGGCGGCTGAGCTACAGCTGCCCCGCGTCCGTCTCGAGCCCGAGCGCGAGCCGCCCGGTCAGCTCCCAGGTCGCGGCGCCGACGAGTGCGTGCTGCGTGGCGACGTGGACGTCGCGGTGCCGGCGCTGCAGCGGGCTCGACGCGTAGACCGAGGTCCCGCCGCCCAGGGCGTACATGTCGCCCGTGACGGCGGCGGCGGTCTCGGTCGCGTGGGTGGCGGCGCGGCGCAGCGCGGCGCGCCGGTCCACGCCGACCGCCTCGCCCGCGCGGGCCGCGTCCCATGCGTCGCCGACGGTCGCGGCGACGAGCGCCTGCGCGGCGTCGAGCGCCGCCCGCCCGCGCGCGACCCGCGCCTGGGTGTCGGGCCGCGCGGCCAGCGGCCGCGTGGAGCCCGTCGGCGTCTTGCCACCCGCCAGGCCGATCAGGTCGTCGAGCGCGCCGCGGGCGATGCCGAGCGTCACCGAGGCGATCGAGAGCGCGAGCAGGCCGAACGGCGGGAAGGCGTAGAGCGGCGCGTCCGCGCGCGGGGCCTGCGTGATGAGCGACGCGGAACGGGCGGCCGGGGCGCGTGCGCCGTTCAGCGTGATGTCGTCGCTGCCGGTCGCGCGCAGGCCCGCGACGTCCCACGTGTCGAGGACCTTGAACGCCGCGCGCGGGAACAGCACGAGCCGCACGTCCGGACCCCCCGCCGGCGTCCGCACCACGTCCTCGCCGTCGGCGACCAGGCAGCCGACCATGAGCCAGTCCGCGTGCGCGCTCCCACTCGCGAACGACCAGCGCCCGCTGACGAGCAGGTCGTCGCCGTCGTGCAGCGCCCGCCCGCGCGGGGCGAACACGCCGCCGACGATCGCCCCGTCGCCGTACACCTCGGCGGCGGCCGCGGGCTCCAGATACGCGGCGAGCATCCCGCCGGTGCCGCAGACCGCGACGATCCACGCGGCGGCCGCGTCGCCGCCGGCGAGGGTCCGGACCGTGTCGAGGAACCACTGGGGCTCGGCCTCCATGCCCCCGAGCGCGCGCGGGACGAGCGCGCCGAACAGCCCGGAGTCGCGCAGTGCGTCCACGACGGGCGCGGCCAGGCGCCCATCCCGATCCCCGGCCGCCGCGTGCTCGGCGGCGAGGGCCGTCAGGGCGGCCAGCCGCAGCGGCTGCGTGGGGACGCCGGTCACGCGGTGGCCGCCGGCTCGCGCGCGCTCGCGCGGACGCCCGCGAACGTCGCCTCGTCGACCGCGGGCCAGCCGAAGCGGCCGCGCAGCTGCGCCAGGGCCTTGCGGTAGGCGACCATGTTCAGGTAGTTCGCCATGCGGTCGGCCTGGACGTGGCGCACGCCGCCGGAGAGGTCCGGGTGCTCGGTGCGCACGATCTGCCGCAGGCGCGCGTGCGCGGCGGGGTCGGTGTCGGCGAGCTTCGTCGCGCGCGCGATCACGTCCGCCATCTCGTCGAAGAGCCCGTACGCGCCGCCGTCCCCCTCGGTGAAGCCGATCGCGGCCAGGCCGTCGTGTTCGCGGCTGAACAGGTGCAGGTACAGGTCGGCGCGGCCGCCGCGCCAGCGCAGGAGCGACGGGTCGAGGTACGGGATCGGCCAGCGGTACCCGGTCGCCAGGACGACGACGTCGAACGGCTCGCGCGTGCCGTCCCGGAACAGCACGTCGCCGCCGTCGAAGCCCGATCACGTCGGGCCGCACGGTGAGGTCGCCGTGGCGCAGGTGGTGGAGGATCTGGTCGTTGACGATCGGATGGGTCTCGAACAGGCGGTGGTCCGGCTTGGGCCACCCGTGTTTCGTCGGGTCGCCGATCTGCGCGCGCAGGACCAGGGTGAGGACGCGCTGGGCGACGGGCATCGGCAGATGCGGGCCCTTCTCGGCGAACTCGTCGGCGGGCGTGCCGAACAGGTACTTGGGAACGATGTGGTACCCGCGGCGCACGCTGATCGCCGCGGTGCCGGCGGCCGTCGCCGCGTCGCAGGCGATGTCGACGCCCGAGTTCCCCGCGCCGACGACGAGCACACGCCGCCCGCTGAACAGCGCGCTGCTGCGGTAGTCATGGGAGTGCAGCAGCTCGCCGGTGAAGGTCTCCATGCCGGGCAGCTCGGGCAGGTTCGGGTGCCAGGTGGTGCCGTTCGCGCACACGAGCGTGCGATAGCGGCGCGTCTCGCCCGTGGAGAGCGTCACGGTCCAGCCGCCGTCCTGCAGCCCGGCGTGCTCGACGCCGGTCCCGAGCTCGATCGCGCGGTACAGGTCGTGGTCGCGGGCGAAGGCGCGCAGGTAGGCCAGCACCTGGCGGTGGGAGGGGTAGTCCGGGAGGTCGTCCGGCATCGGGTAGCCGTGGAAGCCCGACATCGCGCGCGATGAGATGAAGTGCGCCGAGTCGTACATCGGGGATCCGGGGTTGTCCTGGTCCCAGATGCCGCCCACGTCGTCGTGGCGCTCGAAGCAGTCGACGTCGAGTCCCTGGGCGAGGAAGGCGCGCGTCGCGGCAAGGCCTCCCGGGCCGGCGCCCACGATGCAGTGATCGGCCATGGGCGGACCCTATCCGCGGCGTCGTCCTGCCGCGCGTCGTCGGCACTCAGGAAGTCGCCGCCGCCGTCCGATAGGCATCGTGTGACCCCCGACACCGCTCTGCGGCGCCGCTCCCCGGCGGCGGCCGCGCTCCTCACCCTGCTCCTCTGCGCGATCCTCCTCGCGACGCCCCCGGGCGCCCGCGCGGCGGGCAGCCCCGACATCGGCGCGGCGACCTCCAGTTCGTCGGTGCTCTTCGGCGCTCCCACGACGGTCACGCTGACCGCGTCCAACCCGGCGGCGCAGCCCTACGGCTACAACCTCTCCTTCCGCGCCGTCCTGCCAGCGAACACGACCTACGTCGCCGCCTCGGGCTCGCCCGCGCCGACGACCGTGCTCAGCGGACAGCCGGCGGCCGGTCAGACGACCCTCATCTGGTCCAACGTCTCGGACCTCTCGCCGAACTCGTCGGGCGGCGTGAGCTTCCAGGTCGCCCACTCGCAGGTGGCCTTCACGATCGGCGGCAGCTTCCAGGTCACCGGGGAGGCGACGATCAACGCCGACCCGCGCAACGTCACGCAGTTCAACGCGGCGACCGGTGTCCCGGTGCCCGCCTCGTACACCGGCTCGGCGACCTCCACGGGCACGCAGAGCGTGACGGCGATCAAGGTGACGAAGGCCGGCGGCGGCTCGCTGCTGCGCGGCGTCCATGACCACCAGACGACGTACACGACGACCGCGAGCAACAACCTCGTCAACCAGACGACGGGCGTCGTGCTCACCGACTTCCTGCCGGCGGGCATCGAGTACCTCGGCTGCGGCGGCGCGAGCGCCGACCACACGACCGACGCGGCCACGAATCCCGGATCCGCCGAGGAGTACCCCGGCTCCGGCCCGATCGTCGTCCCGGCCGTCCCCGGCTGCGTCGCGCCGAGCAGCGTCGACACGGTGACCACCGACCCCGACGGCGCCGGCCCGCTCCCGACCGGCACGTACACGCGCCTGCAGTGGAACCTCGGCACGCTCGCCGCGACGCAGGTCGTCAGCCGGCCCTACCGCGTCGCGATCCCGCTGCGCGAGAACGCGGACACCCGCTGGCCGGGCGGCCGCCCGAGCGCCGCCTCCGGCGACCAGGCCGCGAACCTCGACAACAACTCCGGGCCCGAGACCGACGACGAGCAGCCGCTCACGAGCGGCGCGGTCGCCGCCGGCAGCTACAACGCCGTCACCCCGGTCAGTGACGCCGCGACCATGACGACGATCGCCGAGGACCTGCTCCAGGGCAAGTCGCGCTCGTCGGGATCGCTCGTGCAGGGGGCACTCACGACCTGGACGCTGACCTTCGCGACCGGCGAGTACCGCTACTCGGAGGACGTGACGGTCACCGACACGCTCCCGAACGCCTACTGCCCGATCGGGCCCGCGAACCTCACGACGGGCAACAGCCCGTCCGACAGCCAGTGCGACCCGACCGGTGCGCTGCCGTCGGTGCCCTACAGCTCGGCGGCCGAGAACGCCGACGGCACCTTCACGATCACGTGGACCCCCGCGTCGATGCCGCAGCTGACGCATGCGACCGTCAACGACTCCTGGTCGATCACCTTCCCGACGCGGACGCGGACGAACTACCAGGTGAACTTCGAGGACGCGGGGCCGATCCTCGCGCACGACTCCGCCACGAACGGCGCGACCCTCGACGGCGTCGCGCTGCCGCGCTGCACCGCGCCCGGTGCCGCGGACTGCTCGCCGACCGGTCCGCGCATCGATCACGACGCCCCCGTCCTGCGCCCCGTCACCGACGCCGCCTCCGCCGGGCAGAACGCGCCGCTGCCGAGCATCGACAAGCAGATCGCGCAGTCGGGGACCGACTGCGCGACCGCGACGTACACCGACGGCGCGCCGAGCTACGTCCCCGGCGACCGCATCTGCTGGCGGCTCAACGTCGACTTCCCCGGCGGCGTCGACACGGCGTCGCCCACGGTCAACGACTTCCTCCCGCCGACCGTGGCCTACGAGGCCGGGTCGGACACCGCGACGCCGGCCAACACGGTCAGCTCGACCTTCGATGCCTCGGGTGCCGCGCAGGGCTCGCTCGTCTGGAACCTCACGGGCGGCCTCGTGCCGAAGGGCAGCCAGGTCTTCCGGCACACGATCTCGAGCATCGTGCAGCCCACCGGCCAGCTCGCCCCGGGGCAGATCCCGGGCAACCTCATGAAGTTCTCCGCCGCCGGCACCAGCGGCGTCTCGTTCCCCTACCGCGACCGGGTGGACTTCGTCCTCGCGGTGCCGGTCATCGGCCTGACGAAGGGTGTCCAGCAGGTGAACTCCGGGACGGTCAACGGCCCCAACGTCGACGGCGTGACCGTCAAGGGCGGTGACACCGTCACCTATCGCGTCGACCTCGGCAACACCGGGACCGCGGACGCCAGGAACGTCGTCGTCTGGGACCGGCTGCCGGCGGAGTACGACTGCGCGGCGATCGGGCAGATCACCGCGATCAGCGACGCGGGGACCTGCGTCGACGCGCCGTTCCCGGCGCAGGACCGGATCCAGTGGACCGTGCCCTCGCTCGCGCAGGCCGCGACGAGGACGCTGACCTACAGGGTCCTGATCCCGACGAGCATCGGCCCGGCCCGCACGCTCGTCAACCACGCCGGCGTGCGGTCCTTCCAGACGCAGTCGAACCTCGGCACGTTCTTCACCTACACGCCGGCGAGCAACATCGACACCGCCAACCCCGCGACGCCGAACGTCCCCGCGGCCGACAACTTCTCCAACGTCGTCACGCGCAACGTGACGATCGCCAAGACGGCGGCGACGCCCGTGCTGGCCGGCAACACCAATGCGCAGGGGACGATCGGCGAGAACATCACGTACACGGTCACGACGGTCATCCCGAACGGGACGAGCGTCCCGGCGAACTTCAGGATCGCGGACGCGGTCGCGACGGCGCGCAGCGTCTACCAGGCGGGGTCGCTCACGGTCACGCTCAACGGCTCGCCGCTTCCGGGAACCTGGAGCACGAGCGAGGCGTCGTCGACGCCGACGGTGACGGCGCCCGCCGCCGGCCACACCGCGAGCGGCGGCGACACGACGATCGTCATGACGTTCGTCGCGCGGATCGCGGACGTCGCGGCCAACGTGCGCACCGCCGCCACCGGCGTCACGAACACCGCGACGTCCACGTGGACCGACCCGGTGATCGGCGCCCAGACGCGCACCTCGAACACGACGAGCGTGCAGATCGTCGAGCCGCTGATCACGCAGACGAAGACCGACAGCGCCAACCCCGGCCGCGTCATCCCCGACCAGGTCGTCACGTACACGCTGACGACGAGGAACTCGAACGCCGCCCGCGTCTCGACCGCCTACGACACGACCATCGTCGACCAGGTGCCCGCGGGGCTCACCCCGATCGACGTGGCACCGGGCAACCTGCCGCTCGCGGACGGCGCGACCGTGCCGGGCACCGGCGGCGCGGTCTGGAACCTCGCGGCGCGCACGATCACCCGCACCGTCGTCGACATCGCGCCGAACGCCAGCGTGGTGATGACCTACCGCGTGCGGGTCGACAACCCCGCCGTCGCCGGCAACACGCTCACGAACACGCGTGACGGCGACCACGACGAGCATGTCCGGCGCGGCGACCGGCGAGCGCACCTCGGCCTCGACGCCGAACACCGGCTACCGGTCGACGACGACCGACACGGTCCGCATCGGCGGCGCGACCGTCACGAAGACGGCCGACCGCGCGACGGCGACGGTCGGCGACCCGATCCAGTACACGGCGGTCGTCACGATCCCCGCGAACATCAACCTCTACGACGTGACGCTGCGCGACACGCTGCCCGACTCGCTCGACTACGACGGCCTCGTGTCGGCGAGCTGCACGAGCGGCTGCCCGCCGGCGATCACCGTCCAGTCCTACACCCCGACGATCACCGGCGGCGTGACGAACCTCGCCTGGGACCTCGGGGATCTCACGGCCGCACCGACGGCGCGCGTCGTGACGGTCGTCTACCGGGCGCATCTGCGCGCGACGCACCGCAACGGCGGGGCGAACGTCGTGACCGGGCAGACGGTGGACAACGCCGCGAGGGTCTCGTCGAACCTGACGAACCTGCGGACCTTCGACCCGGGCACGATCCCCACGGTCTTCGACGACACGTCCGCGACGAGCCTCGCCAGGGTCACCGTGATCGAGCCGCGGATCACCGTGAGCAAGCAGGTGTCGGTCTCCGGCGCCGCCTACGCCGACAGCGCGGCCGCGCAGGCCGATGACGCCTTCAGCTACCGGATCGTCGTGACCAACACGGGCAACGCCCCGGCCTACGACGTCCAGGTCACCGACCGGCCGGACGCGGAGCTGACCGCCGTCACCCTCGCCCCGGGCGTCTCGACGACCGCGAACACGGATCCATGGACCGCCGGCAACCCGGCGATGGCCTGGACGATCCCCGGCCCGATCGCCGCCGGCGCGTCGGTGACGCTCACGTACACCGCGGGCCTCGTCCCCGTCTCGGGACTCACCGACGGGCAGACGATCGTGAACACCGCGGCCGTCCCGCACTACTTCGGCGTCCCGGCCGCGACGCGCGCGGCGAACCCGAGCTGGGTCTTCCGTGACTACACCGACGGCGGCTCGGACGCCGTCACCGTGACGCTCGACTTCCCGACGCTGACGATCGCCAAGACGACCGGCCGCCCGGGCAACCCGGAGACGGCGTCCGTCGAGTGGGGGCAGTCCTTCCCGTGGCGCGTCGTCGTCACGAACACGTCGGCGACGGCGATCGCCGAGAGCGTCAGCGTCCACGACGTCCTGCCGCCCAACTGGAGCTACGACGCCGGCTCGGCGAGCTTCAGCCCGGGCGGGGCGATCGCTCCGGTCGTCACCCCGCACGCCGCCGGTGACGAGCTCGACTGGACGACGGGCCAGGACCTCGCTCCCGGCGCCAGCATCACGCTGACGTTCAGCGCGACGCCGTCGCTCCAGGCGCTCCTGACCGCGCCCGGCCCCGGCCCCAACGTCAACACCGCCGACACGAGCGCGAAGGACGAGGGCGGCAACAGCGGGAACGCGAGCGGGCCCTACGCGGCCGGCCCGGACCCGGCGACCGCCACGCTCCTCGCGCCGGTCCTGAGCATCGCCAAGACGCCCGACGCGGGCGCGATGACGGCCGGGTCGCCCACCAGCTGGACGATCGCCGTGACGAACACCGGCTCCGGCGTCGCGCACGCCGTCACCGTCACCGACGTGCTCCCCGCGGGCACGACCTACACGCCGGGCGCGGCGAGCGTCGCCCCGTCCGGCGGGTTCACCGAGACCTCGATCACGCCCGGCCCGGGCGTCGGGCAGACGACCGTCGTCTGGACGCTCACGAGCATCGCGGCGGGCGCCACGCGGACGATCACCGTCCCGGTCGCGACCGACCCCGACCTCGCATCGGGCACCACGCTGACCAACACCGCCTCGACGACCGCCCAGGACGTCCCCCCGGTCGTCTCGGACACCGGCTCGCGGATCGTCGCGACGTCCGCCGACCTGCAGGCGAGCAAGTCCGGCCCCGCGACCGGTGTGCCCGGCGGCCCCGCCCTGACCTACACGATCGGGGTCACGAACCACGGCCCCTCCGTCGCGCGCAGCGTGACCCTCAGCGATCCGCTGCCGGCGAACGCGAGCTTCGCCGGCGCGAGCGGCGGCTGCACCGAGGCGTCCGGCGTCGTGTCCTGCGCCGTCGGTGACCTGGCGCCCGGCGGCTCGTTCAGCGCGGACGTCGTCATCTCCTACCCGGCGAGTGCGACCGGCCCGCGGACGAACACCGTGACCGCCGCCTCGCCGACGCCCGACCCCGGCCCGGGCCCGAACACGGCCTCGGTCACGACCACGCTCGAGCCGTCCGCCGACGTCCAGATCGTGAAGAGCGCCTCGGCGCCCGCGGTCAACAACGGCGAGGAGATCACGTACACCCTCGTCGCCCGCAACAACGGCGCATCGGACGCGGCGAACGTCGTCGTCAGCGACCCGCTGGCGGCCGGCACGAGCTTCGTCTCCGCCGACGCCCCCTGCACCGAGGCCTCGGGGACGGTCACGTGCCCGCTCGGGACACTCGCCCCCGGCGCCGCGGTGACGCTGCAGGTCACCGCGACCGCGACCGCGACCGGGCACGCACGACAACACGGCGACCGTCTCGACCACGACCACCGATCCCGACCCGACCAACGACGAGAGCACGGCCTCCGTCGTCGTGAACCCGACCGCCGACCTGCGGGCGACGAAGGTCGCCCCCGCGACGGCGAACGCCGGCGACACGATCACCTACACGATCGGCGCGACCAACGACGGCCCCGACGCGGCCGCCGGCGTCGAACTGCGCGACGTGCTGCCCGCGGGCGTGCGGTTCGTCTCCGCCGACGCTCCGTGCACGGAGGCGTCGGGCACCGTCACCTGCGCGGTCGGTGCGCTGGCGGTCGGCGACTCGGTCACCCGCGACATCCGGGTCACCGTCCTGGCGGCCGCGGCCGGGACGACCGTCTCGAACACGTCGACCGTCAGCACCGCGACGCACGACCCCGACCACACCAACGACGACGCGACCGACGCGACGGACGTCGCCCAGGACGCCGACCTGCGCCTGGCCAAGAGCGCCGCCCCCACCGCGATCCTGCGCAACCACACGACGACGTTCACGCTGACCGCGACCAACGACGGGCCGTCGGCGGCCGTGAACGCCGCGATCTCCGACCCGCTGCCGGCGGGCCTGGAGTTCGTCTCGGCCGACGCCGGCTGCGCCGAGGCCTCCGGCACCGTGACCTGTGACCTTGGCGATCTGGCGAGCGGCGCCTCCGCCGCGCGCCAGATCGTCGTCAGGGGCATCACCAACGGCGTCTGGACGAACACGGCGACGGTCACGAGCGACACGCACGACCGCGACCACTCCAACGACAGCGCCTCGGCCGACGTCAGCGTCGGGCCGCGGGCGGATCTCGCCATCACGAAGACGGCCCCGGCGACCGTCCCCGCGGGCGGCGAGGTCACCTGGACCCTGACGGTCTCCAACCAGGGACCGGACGACGCGACCGGCGTGACGATCACCGACCCGCTCCCGGCGGGCGTCGTCTTCGTCGGCGCTGACAGCCCGTGCACGCAGGCGGCCGGTACCGTGACGTGCCCCGTCGGCGCGCTCGCGGCCGGCGCCTCGCAGACGCTCACGATCACGGCGACCGCCCCGGTCGCGCTGGCCGATCGGACGCTGGTCAACACCGCCACCGTCGACGGCGACCAGGGCGATGGCGACCCCGCGGACGACACCGCGACCTCCTCCACGCTCGTGGGCCCGTCCGCCGACCTGGCGATCGCCAAACAGGGACCGGCCACGGCCGTCGCCGGCGGCACGATCACCTGGCAGGTCATCGTCACGAACCGGGGCCCCTCCGTCGCGACGAACGTCACGGTCGCGGACACGCTCCCGGCCGGGGTCACCCTCGTCTCGGCCACGCCAGACCAGGGCTCCTGCGCGACCGGCGCGACGATCACCTGCGCGGTCGGGACGCTGCCCGCGGGCGCGAGCACGCAGGTGGCGGTCGTTGTCCGCACCGACGCCGGGGACGCGGGGAAGTCGGTCACCAACAGCGCGTCGGTGACCGGTGAGCAGCCCGACCCCGACACCTCGAACAACAGCGCGACGGCGACGGCGACGACGCTGACCACGGCCGTCTCGGGCGGCGGTCAGGGCGGCGGCGAGACCGCGCCGACGACCGCGCCGAAGCTCGCGATCCGCAAGAGCGTCTCGGCCAGGCGGGTCGCCGCGGGCCAGCGGCTCATCTACTGGGTGACGGTCACGAACACCGGCACCACCGACGCGAGCGACGTGCGGATCTGCGATCAGCTGCCGGCGCGCCTGACCTACCTGCGCACGCCGGGCGCCCGCTTCATCAAGGGCAACGCCTGTTGGACCCGCGCGCGCCTGGCCGCGGGGAAGAAGACCACCGTCCGCTTCGAGGCGCGCGTCGCGCGCGACGCCCCGGGCGGCGTGACGATCACGAACGTGGCGGTCGTGACGGCGACGCGCGCGACGAGCAGGCGCGCGCAGGTCGGCGTCACGGTCCGCGGGGCTCGCGCCATCGTGCGGCGCGGGGCGGGGGTGACCGGTTGAGCGGGGCTCGTCGTGTGGCGGTCGCTGCGCTGCTGACGCCGGCGCTCGCGGCACCGGCGGCCGCGCCCGCGGCCGCGCCGGATCCGCTCGCGCCCACGGACGAGTCGTCGATGATCGCGCGCATCGTGCGCCCGACGCTCGCCCACGCGAGCCCGGACGGCACCTCGCCGGTCCGCGTGCGGCTGCGCACGTTCGCCGCCTGGGCGCACGGCCCGGTCGGCCTCATGGTCCTCGGGTCCCGCAGCTCGCCGTCGGGGCGCCTGTGGCTGCGCGTCGCGGTCCCGAGCCGCCCGAACGGGTCCAGCGCCTGGATCGACCGCGACGCCGTCCAGCTCGTCCGCACGCGCTGGCGGGTGCGGGTCAGCCTCGCGCACCGGCGCCTCACCGTTCTGCGCGCCGGCCGCGTCGTCCGGTCCGCGCGCGTCGTCATCGGCGCGCCGTCGACCCCGACGCCGCGTGGCCGCTTCGCGATCTACGAGCGCGTGCGTCAGCCGCGCGGCGCGGTCATCGGGCCGTGGGCGCTGCACCTCACGGCGTACTCGCGCGTCCTGCACTCCTATGACGGCGGGCCCGGGCGGATCGCGCTGCACGGTCGTGCCGGCGGGCTGCTCGCCGACCCGCTCGGCAGTGCCCGTTCACACGGATGCGTGCGGATGACGAGCGACGTCGTCAGCTGGCTCGCCCGGCGCCTGCGCGGGGGCGTGCCCGTCGACATCCGCTGAGCGCGGGGGCGCCGCCGGGACGGCATGGACCGGCGCTCCGCCAGGAAATGTTGTCGAGTCGCCAATAGGCTGGTAGCGTCCCGTGCATGGCCACGACGCGGCAGCCTGCACGCACGCTGGCGGAGGGCATCCTCGACGGGCAGGTCGCGATCGTCAGCGGCGGCGGGTCGGGCATCGGCCGCGCGACCGCGCTCGAGCTCGCCCGTCTCGGCGCGCTGGTCGTCGTCTGCGGGCGCCGGATCGAGCCGCTGCAGGCGACGGCGTCGCTCGCCCCGCCCGGCCGCGTCGAGGGCGTCGTCTGCGACATCCGCGAGGAGGACCAGGTCGACGGGCTCGTCGACGGCGCGCTGGAGCGCCACGGGCGCATCGACATCCTCGTCAACAACGCCGGCGGCCAGTTCCTCGCCCCCGCCGAGGACATCACGCCGAAGGGCTTTCGCACCGTCGTGCGCCTGAACCTCGAGGGCACCTGGCTGATGACGCACGCCGTCGCGACGAAGGCGTTCATCCCGTCCGGCCGCGGCGGGCGCGTGGTCAGCGTGACCCTCACGCCGCACACGGGCCTGATGGGCATGGCCCACTCCTCGGCGGCGCGCGCCGGGGTCGAGAACCTCATGAAGGTGCTGGCCGCCGAGTGGGCGCGGTTCCGGATCAACCTCGTCGCCGTGGCGCCCGGGATCGTCGAGACCGACACGTTCCTGACGAAGTACCCGCCGGAGTTCCGCGACCACTACGTGAACACCGTGCTCGCCGGCGAGCTCACCCAGCCGGAGCACGTCGCCGAGGCGATCGCGTTCATCGTCTCGCCCGCCGGCCGCGCGATCACCGGGAGCGTCGTCAACGTCGACTTCGGCCATGACGTCTCGCAGACCCGCTACCCGCCCGCCGAGGTGGCGACCGACGGCGGCGCGATCCCGCAGGAGGAGCGCCGATGACAGCGCTGCGCACCGGCGTCGACACGGGCGCGCCGGACTTCCGGCGCAAGCGCGAGGCGATGCTCGAGCTGATCGCACAGCTCGACGAGGTGCTCGCGGACGTGCGCGCGGGCGGCGGCGAGCGCTACACGCAGCGCCACCGTGAGCGCGGCAAGCTGCTGCCGCGCGAGCGGATCGAGCTGCTGCTCGACCGCGACAGCGCGTTCCTCGAGCTGAGCCCGTTCGCCGCCCATGACACGCAGTTCAAGACCGGCGCGAGCGTGATCACCGGCATCGGCGTGGTCGAGGGCGTCGAGTGCGTCGTCGTCGCCAGCGAGGCGACCGTCAAGGGCGGGTCGCAGAACCCGTACTCGTTCCGGCGCGCCGTCCGCGCGATGGAGACCGCGCGCGTCAACCGGCTGCCGTACGTCGCGCTGACCGAGTCCGGGGGCGCCGACCTGCCGACGCAGGCCGAGATCTTCGTCCCCGGCGGCGCGGGCTTCCGGCGCCAGGCTGAGCTCTCGAAGGACCGCATCCCGAACATCTCCGTCGTCTTCGGCAACGCCACCGCGGGCGGCGCCTACAACCCCGGGATGGCGGACTACACCGTGTTCATCAAGGAGCGCTCGAAGGTGTTCCTCGGCGGGCCGCCGCTCGTGAAGATGGCGACGGGCGAGGAGTCCGGCGACGAGGAGCTGGGCGGCGCCGAGATGCACGCCCGCGTCTCGGGCCTGGGCGACTACCTCGCCGTCGACGAGCCCGACGCGATCCGCCTGGCCCGCCAGATCGTGCGGCGGCTGAACTGGCGCAAGGACGGGCCGGGGCCGAGCGTGCTGCCGGTCCGCGAGCCGCTGCACGACATCGACGACCTCTGCGGGATCGCGTCCGTGGACCTCAAGGAGCCGTTCGACATGCGCGAGGTCATCGCGCGGCTCGTCGACGGGTCGGACTACGACGAGTTCAAGCCCGCCTACGGCACGTCGCTGACGACCGGCTGGGCGGCGATCCACGGCTTCCCGGTCGGGATCCTCGCGAACACGCAGGGGATCCTCTTCAGCGAGGAGGCGCAGAAGGCGACGCAGTTCATCCAGCTGAGCAACCAGATCGACGTCCCGCTGCTCTTCCTCCACAACGTCACGGGCTACATGGTCGGCGCCGAGTACGAGCAGCGCGGGATCATCAAGCACGGCTCGCAGATGATCCACGCGGTCTCGAACTCCGAGGTGCCGCACATCGCGATGGTCTGCGGCGGGTCCTACGGCGCCGGCAACTACGGCATGAGCGGCGACGGCTACCTGCCGCGGTTCAACTTCGTCTGGCCCAACGCGAAGATCGCGGTGATGGGGGGCGCGCAGCTGGCGGGCGTGCTGTCGATCGTCGCGCGCGCGGCCGCGGAGTCGCGCGGCCAGCCGTACGACGAGGAGGCCGACGCGCAGCTGCGCGCCGGCGTCGAGCAGATGATCGAGTCGCAGTCGCTCGCGCTCCCGATGTCCGGCCGCGTCTTCGACGACGGCATCATCGACCCGCGCGACAGCCGCACGGTGCTCGGCCTGGCGCTCTCGGCGTGCCACGGCTCCGCGATCCGGGGCGCCGACGCCTACGGCGTCATGAGGATGTGAGGACGGTGGCCGAGCCCCGCGAGATCCGCGCCCTGCTCGTCGCCAACCGCGGCGAGATCGCCTGCCGCGTCATCGCCACCGCGCGCGAGATGGGCATCGCGACCGTCGCCGTCCACTCCGATCCCGACGCGGACGCGCTGTTCGTCCGGCTCGCCGACCGGGCGGTGCGCCTCGGCGGCGCGTCGCCGGCCGAGTCCTACCTGCGCGGCGACGCGATCATCGACGCGGCGCGGGCGACCGGCGCCGACGCGATCCACCCCGGCTACGGCTTCCTCGCCGAGAACGCCGGTTTCGCCCAGTCGTGCGCGGACGCGGGGATCACGTTCGTCGGCCCGTCGCCGGACGCGATCGAGCGCATGGGGTCCAAGCTCGGCGCCAAGCGCCTGCTCTCCGGCGCCGGCGTACCGGTTCTCCCCGACGTCGACGCCGGCGGGCTGGAGGGCGCGGCGCTGCTGGAGGCGGCCGAGGCCGTCGGCTATCCGCTGCTCGTCAAGCCGTCCGCAGGCGGGGGCGGGAAGGGCATGCAGGTCGTCGAGTCGGCCGACGCGCTGGAGGTCGCGGTCGCCTCCTCGCGCCGCCTGGCCGCCGATGCGTTCGGGGACGACACGCTGCTGCTGGAGCGCTACGTCCCGTCCGGCCGGCACATCGAGATCCAGATCCTCGGCGACCACCACGGGACCGTCACGCATCTCGGGGAGCGCGAGTGCTCGGTGCAGCGCCGCCACCAGAAGATCCTCGAGGAGTCGCCGTCCGTCGCGGTCAACGAGGTGCTGCGCGCGCACATCGGCGACGCGGCCGTCGCCGCCGGCAAGGCGATCGGCTACGTCGGCGCCGGCACCGTCGAGTTCCTGCTCGCCCCCGACGGCGCGTTCTACTTCCTCGAGGTCAACACGCGGCTGCAGGTCGAGCATCCGGTGACCGAGGAGGTCACGGGCCTGGACCTCGTGCGCCTGCAGCTCGAGATCGCGGCGGGGGCGACGATCCCGCAGGCGGCGCACGCGCCCGAGCCGTGCGGCCATGCGATCGAGGTGCGCCTCTACGCGGAGGACCCGTCGGCCGACTTCCTCCCGCAGACCGGCACGCTGACGCGCCTGCGCTTCCCCGAGCGCCCCGGGCTGCGCGTGGACACCGGCGTGCGCGACGGCTCGACGGTCTCCGTCCATTACGACCCGATGGTCGCGAAGGTGATCGCGCACGCGCCGAGCCGCACGGAGGCGGCCCGCGTCCTGGCCGCCGGGCTGCGCGAGGCGCAGATCGACGGCCTGCGCACGAATCGCGACTTCCTCGTGCGGCTGCTCGAGGACCCGGCGTTCCTGTCCGGCGACGTCGACACGCACTTCCTCACGCGCCCGGGCGCCGAGGGCCTGGTCGCCGGCCTCGTGGAGGGCGCCGACCGGCGGGCGGCGCTGGCGGCCGCGGCGCTCGCGGGCCAGGCGGAGCGCCGTGCGCAGGCGCCGGTGCAGGCGACGCTCCCGAGCGGCTGGCGCAACAACCCGGGGCAGGACCAGACCGTCGAGTTCGCCGACGGCGATGCCGCGGTCTCCGTCGGCTACCGGTTCCTGCGCGGCGCGCTCGACCAGCTCGCGGTGGACGGGGAGCCGGTCGCCGGGGAGGTGCGGCTGATCGACGCCGCGCCCGACGCGGTCGAGCTGGAGCTCGACGGCGTGCGCGGGCGCTGGAGCGTGCGCCGCGGCCTCGCGGGCGCGGTGCACGTGTCCGGGCCGGCGGGCCAGGTCGACGTCGTCGAGGCCGAGCGCTACCCGGATCCCGCCGCGCTCGTCGCCGCCGGCTCGCTGCTGGCGCCGATGCCCGGGAGCGTCATCCGCGTCGACGTCGCGCTCGGCGATCGCGTGAGTGCCGGCCAGCCGCTGCTCGCCATGGAGGCGATGAAGATGGAGCACGAGATCGTCGCCACGACGGACGGGGTGATCTCGGTCCTGACCGTGGAGGTCGGCGCACAGGTGGACGCCGGCGCGCTGCTCGCGGCGCTCGAGGAGGATCCAGAGGCAGCGACATGACGACGTCGGGATCCGCCCGTCCCCGCGCCCGGCGCCTGGCGCCGGACGAGCGCCGCGCGCAGATCCTGCGGGCCGCCGACGAGATCTTCCGCTCGCATCCCTACGACGAGGTCTCGCTGGACAGCATCGCCGAGGCCGCCGGCATCACCCGGGGGCTGATCAACCATCACTTCGGCACCAAGCGCGAGCTCTACGTCGAGGTCGTCCGCCGGCTGATGCGCATCCCCGAGCTGCCCGTGCCGGCGTTCGTCCAGGGGGCCACCTCGCGCTCGCGCCTGGACGAGAGCATCGGCGGCTGGCTCGACGCCATCGAGCGCAACCGCGATCTCTACCTCGCGGCGATCGCGGTCACCGGGTCCGCGGACCCGGAGATCGGCGCGATCGTCGACGACGCGCGCGAGACGGCGGCGCAGCGGCTCGCCGAGGTCATCGGCCTCGGGCCGTCCGACGATCTCAGCCCGGAGCAGCTGGGCCTGCTGCGCACCTGGGAGGCGCTCGCCGAGGGCGCCGTCCGCCAGTGGCTCGAGTACGACCGGCTCAGCCGCGACCAGGTGCACGTCCTGATGGTCGAGACCGCCGCGCGCGCGTCCGAGGGGCTGCTGGACGAGCTGCTCGCGGTGATCGGCGAGCGCGCCGCCTCGCGCTGAGACGATGTGCGCCGTGACGATCCCGCTCGACGACACCGACACCGGGTCGACTCCCGCCGCGGCGCCCACGCCGCCGGGCGAGGAGCCCGTCCTCCTCTACACGCTCTCCGGCTGCGTGCACTGCACGAACGCCCGTCGCCGGCTGCGCCGTCGCGGCATCCCGTTCGCCGAGCAGCCGGTCGAGCTGCTGCCGCATGGGCGCAGGACGCTGCTGGAGCGCACCGGCGCATCGACGGCCCCGCAGATCGTCATCGGGGAGCGCGCCGTCGGCGGCGCGGACGCGCTCGCGCGGCTGGATCGCAGCGGCGCGCTCGACGGGCTCCTGCACGGGCAGCGGTTCCCGCGCGCCGTCGTCCGCAACCGGCTCGCACCGGGCAGTGCGCTGCGGTGGCTGCTCGGTGCGCCGTTCGGCGGGGCCTGCGGCCCGCGCAGCGTCAGCGTCGACATCGTCGACGCGCACGGGCGCCGGCTGGAGCGGCGTCCCGTGGCGACGCTGGAGGCGGCGGACTCCCTGGCGGCCGCCCTGAACGCCTGAGCGCGCCGCGACGGACGCGTACGGGGCCTCCCGGCGCCGGTAGGGTCACGATGACGCGGGCCACGGCAAGGGAGCGACGGTGCAGAGCGAGCGAACGGAAACAGCGGCGGATCCTCACGACATCTGGCGGACGCTGGTCGCCGTCGGCATCGTGAGCACGCTCGCCGGCGTCGTGCTGCTGGTGTGGCCCGACATCACGCTCGTGACGCTCGCGGTCGTCACGGGAATCTTCCTGCTCGTGGACGGTGGGCTCGAGATCGTGCGGGCGCTGCGCTCACACGGTGACGAGGGCTACGCGCTCCTGGCACTGCTCGGCGCGCTCAGTGTGCTCGCCGGCCTGATCTTCATCAAGCACCCGTTCAACACGATCGCGGTGTTCGTGCTCGTCCTCGGCGCCTGGTTCATCGTGGTGGGCGTCACGCGCTTCGTGATGGCGTTCGCCGAGGGCGAGGGACGCCTGACGGGGATCGTCATCGGGCTGCTCGAGGTGCTCGCGGGCGTCGTCGTGCTCGCCTACCCCGGTCTCAGCCTGCGGGCCGGCGCGGTCCTCGCCGGGATCCTGCTGATCGTCCGCGGGCTCGCGCTGCTCTGGGGCGGCCGCCAGCTGCGGGCGGCGGCTGCGGCGTAGGACGCCGCCGACTACGCTTCGCACCATGAGGAGACCTGCCGCCGTCCTGATCACCTGCGCCGTGGTGCTCGCCGCTCCCGCCTCCGCATCCGCGACGTGGTTCGGCAGCACGATGCGCGGGCCGGCCAACGTCCAGTACGGCTGTGAGGCGGCGACGATCTTCGGCCCGATCGGCGGGGTGGTCGTCGCGCCGACGAACCAGACCTCGTGCACCTACCAGCACCTCGGCTACATCGGCTCGAACCGCCTCGGCTCGGTCGTGCCGTCGAGCGGGCGCATCGTGCGCATCCGCGTGCGCTCGGGTCCCTCGCCGGCGCGCCTGCGACTCACGATCCTCACGGGCTCGGCCCGGATCAACACGCTCACCGGACAGGACATCCCGGGGACGTACACCTGCTGCACGGCGCGCTACGTCGGGCCGTCGTTCCGGCCGCGGGCGAACACCGTCACGGTCCGCCGGGTGAACGTCCCGGTGTTCGTCACCCGCTCCACGCAGCTGCGGATCCGCACGAAGGCCTCCGACATCGTGGCCGTCAGCGCGTCCGGGCCGGGGACGCTTCCGCTGCGGATCGACCCGGGCGTCGGGCAGATCGCGCAGGGCGCCCCTCAGGCCCGCGGGTTCTGGTCGGCGACCAGGAACGGGGATCCGCGCGTCGACGGCTACGGCATGACCGGCATCGACGTGCTGCTGGGCTGGGATTTCCGGCGGCGCTGAGCCCTTCGCCCGCCTCGCGTCCTCCGACCAGGCGATCCGCTCGATCGCGTCGGAGGCGCTGACCCGTGGAAGGCCTCGAGTGGGGTGGCGTGCGTTGACGGGGCGCGGACACGGCGAGTATGTTACGACCCATGTTTCCGGAATGGCAGAGCCTGAATCTCCCGTCGGAGGCGGTGGGCGTCTTGTCCCGTGCGCCGAGCGTGCGGGTCGCTCGCGGGGTGGAGGAGCTCGCGGCTGCGGCGGTCGGGGATGGGGTGGCGGAGGTGGCCTACGAGGTTCCGGGGCGCGGTCGGGTCGTCGAGGCGGTCGCGGTCGCGGTGCGCAACGGGATCAGCGCGAACTATCTCGAGCCGTACATGCGCCGGCGCGATGCTGACGCGTTGGTGGTGGGCGACGAGGAGCTGGAGGGCTCGTTGGGATAGTGATTGGGATAGTCCGCGGCGGCTGGTCGCGTCGGCAGGGCGGGCTGCGCGAGTGGTTGGTGGCGTGCGACTCAGTGCCAGAGGGCGCTGATGGGGACGGCCCAGGTGCGGGCGCCGAGTGGGGTCGTCTGTCGTGTGGTGCAGAGCACGAGCGCGGCGAGCAGCCGGTCGCCGGTGAGTTGGCGGAGCTTGTCGATGCCGCGCAGGTCGGCCCGTGAGGTGGTGGCTCCGGCCTTGATCTCGATGGCGATGAGGTGGCCGCGGCGGTCCTCGAGGAGGATGTCGACTTCGTCGCCGTGGTGGGAGCGCCAGTGGCGCATGGTCGGCGAGGTCTGGGTGTGGGGAAGCAGGCGGGCGAGTTCCATCGCGACCCAGGACTCGTAGGCGCGGCCGGTGATGGTGTCGTCGTTGGCGATGTGCTGGGCGTCGGCGTCCAGGAGGTGGGTGAGCAGGCCGGAGTCCTCGATGAACAGCCGGGGCGTTCGGACCGCGCGTGCGGCGAGGCCCGGCGTCCATGCGGGGACGCTGACCAGGAGGTGCAGGAGCTCGAGCAGCCGCACGTAGCTGCGGATGGTCTTCTCGTCGACGGCGAGCGCTTGGGCGATCGGGCGGAAGGAGACGAGCGATCCGGACCCGGCGGCGAGGTGGCGCAGGAGGACGGGCAGCAGGTCAGGGCGCCGGATGTCGACGAGGTCGGGGACGTCGCGGGCGACGAGCGCGGCGAGGTAGTCCTCGAACCAGGAGCGGCGCCGGCGCGGGGCTCGCTCGACGACGTCCGGGAAGCCTCCGGCGGCGATCTGCGGGGCGTGTGCCTGTCGGCCGACGGCGGTGGACGTCACGTAGGGGGGCATGCCGCCCTCCCAGAGCTCATCGAGCCACGCCGGCACCCGCGTGCGTGACAGCTCGGCCTGGCTGAAGGGCCGAAGCGGGATGCGCTCGACGCGACCGGCGAGCGAGTCGCCGACTCTGGGGTCGAGCAGCAGGTTGGCCGATCCGGTGATGAGGAACCGCCCGGGTCGCGGGTCGCGATCGACTTCGGCCTTCAGGGCGAGCACGAGCTCCGGAGCGCGCTGCAGCTCGTCGATGAACGCCCGGTCGCCGAGCCCGGCGACGAAACCCGTTGGGTCTTCGCGCGCTGCGCGCAGCGTCGCAGGGTCATCGAGCGAGAAGCCGGGCACGCCCTGGGCGTCGGCGATCGCGGCGCAGAGCGTCGACTTGCCCGCCTGCCGGGGCCCCTCGACCGTCACGATACGGGTGTCGGACAGCGCCTCGCGCAGGCGCGTGGAAGCGTGTCGAGGGAGCGGCGAGGCAGAAACCACTGGACCAGGATATCGGGTGATCCGGAATCGTCGGCCGGGTGATCCGGAACAGAAGCTTGGGTCGGCCGGAAGGCGACCCCGGAGGAGCCGGAGTCGCGACGGCTCGACCCTGCTTCACCGGTCGCTGCGCGAAAGGACTACCGCTGCGCCAACGGGCTCCACGCCAGTCCAGTGTCACATGACAGGACCGTGCGCCACCCGGCGCGCCCGAACTCGCGCAGGAACCCCTCGAAGGTGCGCAGATGAATTCTCCGCAGGGCGCTGGGCAACTTGGGCGTTCCTGTCGATGTGATCGTCATGGACAAGGCACTCGCGGCTCGCCGCGCTCGCGTCCCTGGCTCGATGGTCCGCGCCGCGTTGCGCGGGGGGCGAGTGGTTGCCGAGTCCTGAGCAGGTCGAGTACGCCACGGTTCTTCTGCGGCGCGCGGAGAGTGATCTCCTCGCATGCGAGGGGCTCGCGAAGGACGCTGCGATGGATGATGACGTGATCGGCTTTCACGCCCAGCAGGCGGTCGAGAAGTCGGTCAAGGTCGTGCTCGTCCTTGCCGGTGTCGAGTTCCCGCGAACGCACGACCTCTCGTTTCTCGTCGATCTGGCGAGCGATCGCGGCGTCGATGTCGAGTCGGCGGTCGTCGCCGCGACCCATCTGACTCCCTGGGCAGCACAGCTGCGCGACGACGACCCGTCGGGCGTCCTCGACCGGGAAGCCGCCGTGGCCGGCGCGCGGGCCGCGGTGGCGTGGGCTCGCACCGCTGTTGCGGCGTAAGGACCGGGTGGGCGCTGACGCGGCAACGAGCGCCGCCGAGGCGCCGCCGGTCTGTGGATTCCAGCGGCGATCGCGACGCCGCGTCGAGGACGAGTTTCACCGGCCGCTGCGTGCGAGCGCGACCGTTGCGACCCAGTTGGGTGCGGGGCTGCCGTCCTCCAGGCGCTGCCACTCGGGCGGCAGCGGCAGCATCGGGTACGGCTCGTCCCGAACATCGTTCAGGTCGGCGGGATCGATCACGCGGCGGCGACCTTCGTTGTGGGAGCTGAGGCGACCACCGCGGATCCAGCGACGAACCGTCGCGGGGCTGCTCCCGACCCTGCTGGCGGCTTCCTCGACGGTCAGCATGTCCGGATCGTACGCAGCGCCCCGCCGCACCCGCTGGGTGCATCCCGCGGGCCCGGCCGGGTAGGGACCCCGCGGCCATCACGATCTCGCGCGGCGGTCCGGCCGCGGAGATGATGGCGGAGACGAACACGTTCGGGTCAAGGACGACGCGCACGCGGCGCCATTGATGCTCGCCGCGCCGCTCACGCCGCAGGGCATGAAGCTCCTGGTAGGCGAGCTCAAGTGCCTGGTCGGCGTCAGTCGTCTCGCCTGCCGCGCGTGTCTGGCGGTCCAGGGCGGCGGCGACGCGTTCGCGCCCGCCGGCCAGCTGCAGGTAGCGCTCGTAGGAGAGCACGACGGCCTCCGGGCGGCGACGAGCGCCGATCACGACCGGCTCGGCGTCAACGCCGGTCTCACGGAAGTGCTCCAGGAGCGCCGGCAGCTGAGCGCGTGCCTCGCGGGTTAGCTGCAGGTATGGCGCGGCCAGGAGTGGAACAACCGCTGTTTAACCGCCCGGTTCGGCGGAAGAACCGGCAGTTAGGATCGTCGCTCGTGGCTCGTCGATGGTGCGCGCCATTGGACTGAAGGCATGGTGCAGCGGTCGGTCCTCGTCGTCGAGGGCGGGGTACTGCGGCGGTCCTTGGTCGGTGCGCTCGATGACGCGTGACGCACGGCATTCGCACCGGCAGTGCCGGGAGTTGTGATCGGCTCACAGCGGATATGGCCGAATTCTGGGCGTCGGCACCGATGCTCGCGCGGTTGACCTGCGGGACAGTGCCCGGCATGACCCCGCTTGCTGAGCCGGTCGTCGTCGCCGTTCAACCTGAACGTGATGGGGTGGTCCAGATGCTTCCTCTGCCGGCGGGCTCGCGGTCCGGCCTCGACGAGGACATGCGCTGGACGGTTCCGTTCGCGGTCGCGATGATCGTCTCGCTCGGCGTGTTCGTGCAACAGATCGCCACCAAGACCGCGATGCTCTAGTGAGCCGGAGCGGGCGGGGAGGGAGCGCCAACATGGACCTTCGGATTGCACCTGCTCGCCAACTGTGGTCTGGTACCTCGCCATGAGCGGCACCCAGCCTGAAACCAGGCGCGCTGTCTGCACGGTGTGCGACGTCGATTGTCAGTGCGTATCAAGCGCGCGTTAGGAACGCTCTCAACATCGAACCGACACTGGGGTGAGTTGTCTTGTCTGAGCGCAAACGCGTGACGTGCACGGTGTGCGACGTCGCCTGCCAGTTGACCGCCGACGTGCACGACGGGCAGGTCACGCGGGTCGGTCCGAGCGACAACCCGCTCCTGAAGGACAACATCTGCATGAAGGGAGCGAGCGCGCGGAAGCTGTACGCCCGGCCCGAGCGGCTGACGACGCCGCTGCGCAGGGTGGGGGAGCGCGGTGAGCATCGCTGGGAGCCGGTCGGCTGGGACGCCGCCCTCGACGACATCGCGGAGCGACTGAGCGCGGTGGTCGACCGCCACGGCCCGGAGGCGTTCGCGGTCGCGTCGAGCAACTGGAACACGGCCAACGAGAACGGGCTCGGCCGGCGGTTCATGAACCTCCTCGGCTCGCCCAACTACATCAGCGGCGTCTCGATGTGCATGGGCAACACGTCGGCGGTCAACCGGATGACGTACGGGTGGTTCCCGTTCCCGGACATCCTCAACTCCGACTGCATCGTCCTCTTCGGCCACAACCCGCGCCGGCACTCGTGGACGCCGATCTACAACTGGGTCCGTCAGGCCCAGGAGCGGGGCGCGAAGCTGATCGTGCTCGACCCGCGGGTCTCGAGCAACGCCGACCGCGCCGACATCCACCTGCAGTTGCGCGCCGGGACCGATACGGCGATGGCCCTCGGCTGGCTGAACGTGATCATCGAGGAGCGGCTCTACGACGAGCGGTTCGTGCGCGACTGGACCGTCGGCTTCGAGGACCTCGCCGAGCGGGTGCGCGAGTACCCCGTCTCGCGCGTCGCGGAGATCACCGGCGTGGAGCCGGAGCTGATCCGCGCTGCCGCGCGCATGTACGCCGGGGCGCGCGCCGCGACGATCCCGTGGACGCCGATCACCGACAAGCAGGTCAGCTCGACCTCGGCGATCCGCTGCCACGCGATCCTGCGTGCGATCTGCGGCCACCTCGACGTGCCCGGCGGCGAGATCCTCTGGGGATTCAACCCCGCCGTCCTCCCGGAGGAGGAGATCGAGAACCACGACGCGCTGTCGCAGGCCCAGCGCGACAAGCAGCTCGGCGCCGATACCCACCCCGTCTACACCCACCGCGGCATGGCGCCACTGCAGGGACCCCTGGAACGCGTTTGGGGCCAGCGCTACGCGAACATCGTGATGGGCAACTACATGGCCAACCCGACCGCGGTGTTCCGGGCCATGGAGACCGGCGATCCGTACCCGGTCAAGGCGCTGTTCACCCTGGGCAACAACGTCGTCATGTCCTACCCCAACCAGCAGCGGATCGTGCGAGCGATGCACAACCAGGACCTGATCGTCACCCACGAGCTGTTCATGACGCCGACCGCCGCCCTCAGCGACTACGTGCTCCCGGGCGACACCTTCCTGGAACGTCCGAACCTCCACGACGGGTTCCGCTGGATCCCGCGCGTCCAGGTCTCCGAGCAGGCCGTCGAGCCGCCCGAGGGCTGCCGCGGCGTCTTCGACTTCTGGACCGGGCTGGCGAACCGGATGGGGCTCAGCGAGCAGTTCCCGTGGGGATCGGTGGAAGAACTCATCGACCACCGCCTGACCCCGACCGGGATGAACTTCGCCGAGTACTGCGCGCAGAACGACTGCCAGTACACCGTTCCGCGCTACCGCTCCTATCGCAAGACCGGGTTCGCGACCCCGTCGGGCAAGGTCGAACTGCGCTCCAGCGTGCTCGAGGGCCTGGGCTTCGACCCGCTGCCCTACCACCGGGCGCTGGCAACCTCCCCGGAGTTCCCGCTCCTGGCGTTCGTCGGCGTCCGGGAGGACCCGTACTTCCAGACCGGCCAGCGTCAGCTGACCCAGTTCCGCCGCCTCGCCCCGCTGCCGCGGGCCTTCCTGCACCCCGATGATGCCGCCGCCTACGGCGTGGAGTCCGGGGAATGGCTCGAGGTGAGCACCGAGCACGGGTCGGTGAGCGTCCAGCTCGACGTCCGCTCGGACATGCTCGTCGGCCACGTGCGGCTGCCGCATGGCTGGTGGTTTCCGGAGGTGCTCGACGACGTGCCGGACGGGGCGGCGAGCATCCACAACGACGGGATGATCGTCGGCGATGAGCCGCACCTGCTCGACCGCGAGCAGGGCCTCCCGCACTTCTGCGGCATCCCCTGCCGCATCACCGCGCTCGACGGGGCGCCCGAGCACATCGCCGCGACCGCGTCGGCCGAGCACGCGACGACCATCGAAGCCGCTCAGGTGGCGTCATGACGCGCGACGAATGGCTCGCTGAGGTGCGGTTGCGCGGCCGGGAGCTGCGCGGACAGGCCGAGATCATCCTGCTCAACCGGGCGACGCGCCACCGCAAGAGCCGGCTCGATCACCTCATCACGCGAGCGGTCGGGCTGGTGGTGCCCGACGTGCCGAAGGACCCGGTCGACGTCCGGCGCGGCGGTCTCGACCGCCCGATCAAGCGCCGCGACGAGGCCGCCTTCGACTCGATCGTCCGGGAGGGGTGAGAGAACCTTGCAGCGCGCGAGCTTCACCGACATGCACTGCTCGGTGGCGCAGGCGCTCGAGGTCGTCGGCGAGTGGTGGACGCCCACGGTGATCGACGACCAGGTCGGCGGCGGGCCGAACCAGCGTGGCCGCCCCGATGCTCCGCCGCGAGACCGGGCCCGGTGGGACTGACGGACCGGGGCGGCGCGACGGGTCTTCGACGCGCAGCCACGCGTCATGCCTGAAAGCCGCGCGGAGACGCTGGCGCGGTTCGTGGCTCGTTTCGAGGCGAGCTTCGAGCAGATGGTCGAGGATGCCGCGTCCGCGATCTGGTCGATCCCCGCCTACCAGGCACGCGGCGACGCCGGCCTGCTCGACGAGGTGCGCGGCCATGTGCGGGAGCACTTCGAGGTTCTGCTCGTGACGCTCAGGGAGGATCGCGCGGCGACCCCGGAGGACCTGCTGTTCCTTCGCTCGCGCGCGATGCGGCGCGTGGGACGGATCTCGGTCGCGGACTTCATCCACGCCTTTCAGACCGGCCAGGGCGTGGTCTGGGACACGGCGCTTGAGGTCGCGGCCGAAGACCCGGAAGGCACCGCGCTCTCAGCGATCGTGGAGCACGTCGTCGGCTACTTCGCCACCGCGACGACCCACGCGGCAGAGGTGTACCTCGAGGCCGAGCAACTCCTCGCGGTCGGCGGCGAACGCGTTCGGCGTGATCTGCTCGAGGACCTGTTGGCCGGGCGGGACCCCGCTCCGGGCCCGCGGCTTGATGCCGCACGCGGGGCCGGACTGCAAGCCGATGCATCGCTCGCCGTGATCGCGGCCCGGCCCGCCGAGCCGCTCCACGACGAGCACGCGTTGCGCGGCGCCGCCACGGCGCTCGGGAGGGCCGGCGACGGTGCGCTCCCGTCTCTCACCGTCGTGCGCCAGGACGAGATCGTCGTCGTCGTCGTCACCCGTCGCGATGCCGGACCGGAGCTCGCGGCCCGCGTCGAAGAGATCCAGCGACGTCTGTTCGAGCAGGCGATCCCGCTCATGGTGGGACTGAGCACCGTGTATGACGGGCTCGCCTCCGTCGCCTCGGCCTACCGGGAGGCGGCCGACGCGCGCGAGCGGATGCTGTCGTCCCCAGGCGTCGCGGCGCTTCCCACGATGACGGTCTTCGCGTACCTGACCAGCCGCGCCGACCGTACGGCCTCCAGGCTGGTCCCCGAGCGCCTGGCGTCGTTCATCGCCGAGGACATCGCTCAAGGCGGCACGCTCATCGCCACGCTCCGCGCCTACGTCGCGTGTGACCTCAACGTCAAGCGCGCAGCCGCGCAGCTCCACGTGCACGTCAACACCGCTCACCACCGCATCAGCAGGCTCGAAGAGCGCACCGGCTGCGACGCCCGCAGCGTCACCGACCTCATCGAGATCCTCATCGCGGCACGCCTGGCGGACGCCGCCTGACGGCCATCTTCATCAGCTGAGCAGCAGGCAGGCAACGCAGTGCCGTCACGCATCTGCGTGGGTAGCCCCCAGCGACGCGGGTCGCCACCGATTTCCACGGACCTCGACGAGAGCGGCTTCAAGCCCGAGAATCACTATCCCAAACTTTCTCAAACGAGCGATCGCCGAGTTGTGGTGAAGTCGGCGATCGTGTCGAAGCCAGCCGCCAAGCAGGCGGCGACCCGCCGGGCTCTTGCCGACGCAGCGCACGACGCCGCGCCGTTCAGCCTGTTGAGAACCTTGAGCGTGTGCGGGCGGGAGCCGTCCAGGATGCGACGGGCACGCTCTACCAGCCGCGCGGGCGCTGCGGCGGGCGCTGCGGCGGCGATCGACGCGCCGCGTGGACGGCGGCGATCACGCCGGCAGCGACGATCAGCCCGACGGCGACCGCCAGTCCTAGTCCGTAGTCACGCGGGAGCAGCGACGGGTTGTCCGGCTTGCGGCCCCAGCCTCCGACGACGGGGATCGCGACGAGCGCGACCGAGCCTGCGACCACGAGCGTCCCCTGCACGGCGGGCCTGACGCGTGAGGGCACGAGGTAGACGAGCGCCACGGAGACGGCGACCACGAACGGCGCCAGCAGCAAGTCGTGGACGAGCAGCCCGCCGATGAGGTAGGCCACCCAACTGCCGACCGAGCCGATCAGGCGGGCGTTGACCAGCCCGTACAGCCCGAAGGCGACGACACTCAGGCCGATGGCGGCGCACACCCAGAACAGCGTGCCGCCGTCGTCCTCGGAGCCCAGCCGCGTGTCGCCGTCGGCGCGGCTCATACCCGGACCTCCAGCCGCGTGACCCACTTCGTCTGCTGGACGCCGGGACGGTTGGGCGCGATCAGCCGACATGGAAATCCGTGGTCGATGTCCAGGGTCTCACCGTTGACGCGCAGCGCAAGCAGCGTGTCGGGGTGCGCGGCGTGGCCCGCGTTCAGACGCGACGCGCGGAAGGAGCCGCGCTCCTGCAGCGACTCGACCCGCACCTCGCCGACCGACGGTGCCCCGGCGAGGTCGACCAGGTCGCGCACGCGCACGCCGCTCCAGCGCGCGCCGGCGCTCCAGCCCTCGACGCACGCGATCGCAATCTCGGCGTCGTGCTGGGGAAGCGCCCGCAGATCCTCGAGCGACAGGCGCAGGGGGCGCGCGACGTCCCCCTCGACCAGCAGGACGTAGCCGGGGCTGCGCGCGGTCTGCAGCACGCCGGCGCCGGCTGCGGTCTTGTTGACGGGCAGCCCCTGCGGGCCGACCGCCGGGTCGCGCGGCGCGAGCAGCGAGAGGCGGCGCAGCGGCCTCACGGTCTGTCCGGCGGTGAGGATCGTCACCGCGCCCGCGGCCGCGGCCACCACACCGAGGAACCCGCGGCGACTCAGTCCGTCGCCCGGCGGATCGGGCCGCGCACGGGCCTCGCCTCCGAGACCGCGTCGCGCAGGAGCCCACACCGCGCCAACGTGCACGATGAGCGCGCCGATCAGGATCCACGACGTCCAATAGTGCGCGACCGGAAACGAGAACTGCCATGGGTACCAGCCCGTGATGTTCGCGAGCCCGGAGGCGAGCTGGAAGATGGCGCCGGCGACGAGCGGGACCAGCGCGAGCCGCGCGAGGAGGTGGGCCGGGCCGCGCACCGGCGGCTCGGCGAACAGGAGCGGGTAGATCGTCCAGAGCTTCGCCAGCAGCAGCGGGACCGCGGCCGTCCCCGCGGCGACGTGCACCCCCTGCGTGACGCGGTACAGCCAGGCCGGCGTCGTCGGCATCGCCAGGATCCCGAGATCCAGCGGGTGCTGGGCGAGATGGCTGTACAGGCCGGTGAGGAAGCAGGTGACGAAGGCGATCCCGAGCGCCAGGCCGAGGATCGCGGCGACGCGCTCGTCGTGCAGGCGGCTCGGGAAGGCCGGGGCCACGGCGGGCATCGTGCCGCGCGTGCCGAGCGCCCCCTCGAGGGCGCGATGCCGTGGGTGGCCACCCGCCAGCCGCTCACCTACGCCGCGGGCTCGAGGCGCGCGAAGCACCGCCCGTCCACCTCCCAGCTCTCGGCGACGGCGAAGCCGGCTCGGGCCGCTGACGCCGCGATGCCGTCGGCGCTGACGCGGGCCCAGGGAAACCAGGGGCTGCGCCGGTCGCCGGACTCCAGGCGCACGGTGACCGGGCCGCAGGCGACGCCGGCGGGCTCCACCTCGACGAGAACCCGTCCCGCGGGCGCGAGCAGTTCGAGCACCTGCGTCAGCAGCGCCACGACGTCGCCGCCGATGCCGATGTTGCCGTCGAGCAGCAGAACCGTCGCCCAGGTTCCGGCGCCCGGTGGGGCGGCGAAGATGCATCCCTCGACGACCGTGGCGCCCTGCCGGCGCGCGAGCTGTATCGCAGCAGGCGAGACATCGACGCCGAGCGCGTGCAGGCCGCGGGCGGCGGCGCCGACAAGCAGTCGTCCGGCGCCGCATCCGACGTCCAGGACGGGGCCCGCCGCGCGGTCGAGCACACTCTCGTCGGCGGCATCGGTCGCGCCGAGCCAGCGCTCGACGTCCATGCGCAGGCGCCCGCCGTCCGCCGTGCGCGCGCCCAGGGACGTAGCGCCGGTCAGCCCCTCCGCGTAGAGGACGAGCGGCGGGAGTGTCTGCGGCCGGGCCGCGTTCGTCGTCACGCGGCCTCGGTGCTCGAGGCGCCGGCGACGGCCCGCAGCGCGGCGGCGAACCGGCCCGCGGGGGCCAGCGCGCCGACCCGGACCGCCGTCGCCCAGGTATCGACGTCCTCCAGCAATCGCAGCTCGGCGCACCGCAGCCCGAGCGATTCGATCCGGGAGCGCTGGGCTTGCGCGGTCGAGTCGACGCTCATCGGGACGTCGCGGAACACCTCGGCATCGGCGCGCCGCAGCCCGATGCCCCAGTACCCGCCGTCCGACGCGGGGCCCAGGACGGCCTCGGCGCTCGCGAGCGCGGCCAGGCCGCGGCTGAGGTCCTCAGGACGCAGTTGCGGCGTGTCCATCCCGACGAGGAACGCGGGAGCGGCGACGTCGTCGAACGCCGCGGCGAGGCGGTCGGCCAGGCCCTTTCCGCGTTGGTCGAGCACCTCGAAGCCCTCGAGTTCCGGCCAGTCGCCCGGCGTGCCGTCCAGGACCAGAACCCGGCGATCGGTCGCCGCGGCGCGCACGGCGACGAGCGTGTCGCGGAGCGCCGCCTCGGCGATCGTCGCGGCCTCGTCCGGCGTGCAGGGAGGGCATAGCCGCGTCTTCACGCGGCCGGGCGCGGGCGCCTTCGCGAGCACCACCAGCGCCGACGTCACGACAGCACGCCCGCCATGTCGCGTACGGTCCTCAGCGATCCGCGAACGCTCCCGGTGACCTTCGAGCGCCCGGAGCGCGGGTGGTAGGGAACGGCGACCTCGGCGATTGTCCATCCCGCCTGCGCGGCGCGCAACACGGTCTCCAACGGGTATCCGAACCGCCGGTCCTCGATCCCGAGCGCGAGCAGATCGCTGCGCCGCGCGGCGCGCATCGGGCCGATGTCCGTGATGCGCGCGCCGGTCCGCCGTCGAACCTCGGCCGCGAGCGCACGGTTCGCGACGCGGGCACGCAGTGGGTAGGCGCCGCGGCCCGCAGGACGACGGGCGCCCAGAACGAGCTGCGCGCGCCCGTCGAGCAGCGGCTGTGCGACCCGGTGCAGGTCGCCGGGGTCGAGCGAGGCGTCGGCGTCCATGAAGCAGACGATGTCGCTCGTGGCGGCCTCGAGGCCACGATGGCATGCCGCGCCGTAGCCGGGGCGGGGCTCGCGGACGACGAGGGCGCCGAGCGACGCGGCCAGGTCACCGGAGCCGTCGGTGGAGCCGTTGTCCGCGACGATCGGACGAAAGCCCTCGGGCATGCGCTCGAGCACCCACGGAAGGGCCTCGAGCTCGTCAAGCACCGGAAGGACGACATCGATCACGGAGCGAAATCGTAGACCGGGAAGGTGAAGATTCGAGGAACATCGCCGTGATCCGCTCGTCCGAGCCCGCGCCGGCGCTAGCGTCCGGCCGGTGACGACGAACGTCCTCGAGCGGCGGCTCCCCGGGCAGCGGCCCGCAAACGGCGACCTGGCGGCCGCGGGCGGCTGGGCGGCGCTGGTGATCGGCGGGATGGTCGTCGGCGCCCGCCTCTACGACGCGGACCCGCTCATCCTCGTGGGGGCGCCGCCGGTCGTCGGGTCGTACGACCTGCGCGTCGGGGCGCTCGCCGTTCCCGCGATCGCGTTCGCGCTGCTCGCCGTGGCGTTGGCGCCCGCGATCGCCGAGCGTCTGCGGTTCGGGGCGTTGCTCGTGGCGGGCTGGGCCGCGGCCGCGGGCTGGTCGCTCCTGCTCGCGCTGACCGACGGCGCCCGCGCGATCACCCGGCCGCTCGAGACGCGCTACGAGTACCTCACTGCGGTCCCCCGCGTGGGCGACGCGCCCGGCGCGTTCCTCAGCGGGTTCATCGACGAACTGCCCACGTACGCGACACATGTTCGCGGCCATCCGCCAGGGCTGGTGCTGCTCCTGTGGTCGCTGGACCGCGCCGGGCTCGGCGGGTCGGAGGTCGCCGCGGGGCTCGTGATCGGTGCGGGTGCGCTAGTCGTCCCGGCCGCGCTCGTCGCGCTGCGCGAACTGAGCGGCGCGGCGTCGGCGCGGGCCGCGGCCCCGTTCCTCGTGCTGTTCCCCGGGGCAGTCTGGATGGCGACGACCGCGGATGCGCTGTTCGCCGGGACGCTGGCCTGCGGGGTCGCCGCGCTCGCCGTCGCGACGGGACGCCGTGACACGGTCGGACGCGCTCTGGCGGTCGGCGCCGGGCTGATGTTCGGCGCGGCGCTCGCGATGTCCTACGGCGCAGCGCCGTTCGGGGTGATCCCGCTGGCGCTCTGTCTTTGGCGCCGCGATGTCGTCTCGCTGGCGCTCGCGGGCGCGGGCGTGCTGCTCGTGCTCGCGGCGTTCGGAATCGCCGGGTTCTGGTGGCCGGAGGGGCTGCTGGCGACGAAGGATCAGGCGTTCGCGGGCGTCCAGGCCCGGCGCGAGTACCTCCCGTTCCTGCTGATCTCGGTCGCGGCGTTCGCGCTGGCGATCGGTCCCGCGGCGGTCGTCGGCCTGGCGCGGCTGCGCGACCGCGCGACGTGGGTGCTGTGCGGCGCGGCGCTCGTCGCGGTCGCGGTGGCCGCGCTGTCGGGCCTCTCCCGTGGGGAGACCGAGCGGATCTGGCTGCCGTTCGCCCCGTGGCTGCTGATCGCCGCCGGCGGCCTCGGGCGCGAGTGGCTGGGCGCGCAGGCCGCGCTCGGGCTGGCGCTGCAGCTGGGGGTGCGCTCGCCATGGTGAGGCGCATGACGGCGGCGACCCTCCTGCTGCTGAGCGCGCCGGTGCTCGGCGCGTGCGGGTCCGATCCCCGGCCTGCGCCGAACGCCGCCGCTCCCCAGGGGCGCACACTCCCCCCGCGGGGCGCCGAACCGATCGCCGCGCTGGCCCCCCTCGCGGGCGGCGGCCTGCGCTACGGCGAGCTGCGGTCCGGGCGGATCCGCGACCGCGGCTCGCGGCGCGTGCTGGCGCGCGTCGCCGTGACGACGCGCGGCCAGCGCGGACTGCTCGGTCTCGCGGTCGCCGACGGCCGGACCTTTGCCGCGTACACGGCGCGCGACGGGCGCCTCGTCGTCGATCGTGTGCTGCCGCGACCGGCCGCGCGCGTCTGGACCGGCCCGGTCACCGCGGAACTCGGCAACGGCGGGCACCTGGCGGTGCTCGCCGACGGACGGCTGGTCGTCGGCGTCGGCGACCTCGGGCGCCCGTCGCGCACCCGCGACCCGGGCGCGCCGAACGGGAAGCTGCTCGCGCTCGACCCGCGTGGACCTGCCGGCCAACGCCCCGACATCCTGAGCGGTGGCTGGAACAACCCGTTCGCGTTCGCGGTCGCACCGGATGGGCGCATCTGGGTCGCCGACAACGCTCCGGGGCGCCGGCCCGAGCGGCTCGGGAGCGGCACGGCGTCCGCGCCACGCTGGCCGCTCCCGCGACCGATCGCGGCGTCGGGCCTGGCCGTGCTGTCGGCGACCGACGTGGCCGTCTGCGGCGTCGCCTCGGGCACGCTCGAGCGCTACCGCCGCCGTTCCGACGGGTCCTGGCGTCCGCTGGGGCCGCTGACGACGCCGTGTCGATACGGCGTCGTGCGGCTCGCCGACGGCCGGCTCGTCGTGTCGGTCGACGACGGACTGCGCGAGGTGCGGCGATGAGGGTGCTGGTCACCGGCGGGGCCGGGTTCGTCGGCTCGCACGTCGTCGAGGCGCTGCTCGAGACCGGTCACGAGCCGCGCGTCCTCGACCGGCTGGCGACGCACCTGCCGACCGGCGTGGAACACGTGTGCGCGGACATGCGCGACGGTGCCGCCGTGGCGCGCGCGCTGCGCGGCGTCGACGCCGTGAGCCACCAGGCAGCGCGCGTCGGGCTCGGCGTCGACATCGCCGACATCGCCGACTACAGCGCCGACAACGACCTCGGCACCGCCGTCCTGCTGCGGGAGCTCGCCGCAGCGCGGTTCGCCGGCCGGCTCGTGCTCGCGAGCAGCATGGTCGTCTACGGCGAGGGGCGCTACCGCTGCGCCGAGCACGGGATCGTGGCGCCCGGTCCGCGCACGCCCGCCGCCCTGGCCGACGGGCGGTTCGAGCCGCCGTGCCCCGCCTGCGGCGCGCCCCTGCAACCGCATGCGGTCGGCGAAGACGCGCCGGTCGACCCACGCAACGTGTATGCGGCGACCAAGCTCCATCAGGAGCACCTGTGCGGCGCCTACGCCCGTGAAACGGGCGTCGCGGTCACGGCGCTGCGCTACCACAACGTCTACGGCCCGCGGCTCCCGCGCGACACGCCGTACGCGGGCGTCGCGGCCATCTTCCTCAGCTCGCTGGCGTCCGGCGCCGCGCCGCGCGTCTTCGAGGACGGGCGCCAGCTGCGCGACTTCGTGCACGTCCGCGACGTCGCGCGCGCGAACCTGCTCGCACTGCAGGCCGGGCAGGCGGTCAACGGCCCCGTGAACGTCTGCAGCGGCACGCCGCGCAGCGTCGGTGAGATGGCCGGCGCGCTCTGCGACGCGGCCGGGGCGGGCGCCCCACGGCCCGTCGTCACGGGCGAGTTCCGGATGGGGGACGTGCGGCACGTCTTCGCGGCGCCCGATCGCGCCCGCACCGACCTGGGCTTCACTGCGCGAGAGGACTTCGCCGCAGGGATGGGCGAGCTCGCGGCCGCGCACCGCTGAGCCGTCAGTCCCAGGTGATGTTCGTCCCCACCGGCTCCGGACCCGGGCCCACGATGCGTGGCAGCGCGGCGGCGATCGTCGTCGCGAAGCGCTCGACGCTCAGGGCGATGTTCGCGAGCAGCTCGGCGACGGGCGTTGCGGTGTCCGCGACGCCGTTGGCGTGGTCGGTCACGAACCCGAGCAGCGCGTAGGGGATTCCCGCCTCGCCTGCGAGGACGGTCTCGGGTCCCGCGGTCTGGCTGACCGCGGCGACGCCCGCGGCTGCGAGCATCGCGATCTCCGCCCGGGTGTTGAACCGGGGGCCGTCGACATGCCCGTAGACTCCGCCGTCGCGCACGGGATGGCCGAGTTCCCGTGCGGCGCCGAGCAGCGCGGCCCGCAGCGGCGCGCTGAACGGGCGATCGAAGACCCAGTGCCCGCGCCCCGGGGCTCCCGGCGTCGTGTGGAACGTGCACAGATCCCCGCCCGGGAGCCGGTTCGAGGGAAAGAAGAGGTCGTCGAAGACGACGAGGCCGCCGAGCCCGATGGCGTCGTCGACGCCCCCGCAGACGGTCACAGCGAGGATCCCGTCGACGCCGCAGTCCCGAAGCGCCGCGATGTTGGCCCGGTGATCGACCTGATGGGAGACGCGGCGGTGGCCTTCTCCGTGGCGGCTGACGTGAACGACCTCCACGTCGCCGACGCGGCCCTCGGTGACGGGCACGTCGCCGAACGCGGTTCCGACGCCCCGTCCCTCGGCGGCGGCGAGTCCCGGCAGCTCGTACGTGCCCGAGCCGGTGAGGATCCCGATGCGCATGGCGGTGATCGGCGGCGCCCGGTCAGCGGGCGCTCGCGGCGAGCCGGGCGACGCGATCTGCGATGGCCGGTGCCTGATCCTCCTGCAGGAAGTGTTTGGCGGGGACCGTGTCGAGCCGGTCCAGGCCCGCCGCGCGCCGGGCGATCTCCCCGAACGTGCCAGCCTTCAGCGCCGGGTCGTCGCGGCCCCAGAGGACGGCGACGGGGTACGCGTCGCCGGCCGCCGCAGTCAGGTACAGCGCGCGCTTCTGAGGTGTTCGTTCGAACCCGCGCATGATCTTCAGGAACGCCCGCCCGCCGTCGTCCCCGCGCAGGAGGTCCACGTACGCGTCCAGCTCGTCGGGCCTCACGGCAGACATGTCGCCGATCCCCTGGAGGCGCATGAGCATCCGGAAGGCCGGCTTGGTGAGCGTGCGCAGGTAGACCTCGCCGATCCCCCGACGCGCAAACGGCTCCATCGACCAGGGGCGACGGAACGTGTCCACCTCGATGACGGTGTTGAGGATCGTCAGCGAGGCGACCCGGTCCGGCATCGCCGACGCCAGCTCGAAGCCGACCGGCCCTCCCACGTCGTGCACGACGAGGTGAAAGCGATCCAGGTCGAGCGCATCGACGGCGGCCGCGGCGAAGCGCCCGAGCCCCGTCCACGTGTAGTCGAACGGGGCCGGGCGGTCGGCGAGGCCGAGGCCCGGCAGGTCGAACGCGATACCGCGCAGCCCGCGGGCGGCGAGCTCGTCCAGGACCTTGCGGTACAGGAACGCGGACGCCGGCACACCGTGCAGGCAGACGACCGGCTCGCCCGCTCCACGCTCGGCGACGAAGCTCGTGACCCCCCCGGCTTCGAGCGGCCGCCCGCTCGCGGCCCAGCGATCGATCACCGGGCTCGTGCTGGGAATGGCCGGCGGGGCGCTCGCGAACATCGCCGCATCCTCGCACGCTGAACCACCGCGTTTCCCGGATCGTAAGAGGTGCAGGTCAGGATGTCCGGATGCTCTCAGTGACGATGCGCGGCACGACGCTTGCGATGACGATCGCCCTGTTGGCGATCGCAGGGTGCGGCGGCTCCGACGGGGCGTCCGCACCGCAGCCGGCCTCCCCGGCGACGGCGACGGCCGCGCCGGCGACGACGACCGCTCCGGACACCACGGCGGGCGCCCCGTCCGGCGGCGCCGCGGCGAAGCTCGCCGCGAGCCGTGAGGGTGCGGGCCAGGTCGTGGACGGCGACATCGAGGAGCGCCTCGCGGCGCTGAAGGGCGTGCCCGTGGTCGTCAAGCAGTGGGCGTCGTGGTGCCCGCAGTGTGACGCCGAGTTCCCGTACTTCCAGGAGCTCGCGACGCGCTACCGCTCGCAGATCGCCTTCCTGGGGCTGAACGCGCGCGACGACCGCGGCGACGCCGAGGCCTACAGCGCCCGGATCGCGCTGAAGTTCCCGAGCATCTACGACAAGGACGGCTCGCAGTCGGCTGCGATCGGGGCGGGCCGCTCCTGGCCGACGACCGTCATCTACGACGCCGCGGGCAAGCGCGCGGTGGTCAAGCCCGGCGCGTTCGCGAGCATGGAGGAGCTCGAGGACTACATCCGCCGGTACGCGCTGCCGAGCTGACCGGACGATGGACCCGTCCGCCGGCATCGGCGTGCTCGCCGCGATGTTCGCGGGCGCGATCTCGTTCCTGAGCCCGTGCGTGCTGCCGCTGGTGCCGGGCTACCTCGCCGCGGTCACCGGCGTCTCGCCCGACCGGCTCGACGGCGCCTCGACGCGCCAGATCCTCCTCCCGAGTCTGGCCTTCGTCGCGACCTTCTCGGCCATCTTCATCCTGCTCGGCGTCACGGCGAGCGGCCTGGGGAACCTGCTGGTGGAGCAGCGGCGCACGCTGGAGAAGGTGTCCGCCGCCCTGATCATCGCGATGGGGCTGCTGTTCATGGCCGCACCGTTCATCGACCGGCTCAACCGGGAGTTCCACGTCGGCGGGCTGATGCGCCGCGCGGGGCGCGGCGGCCCGTTCGTCGCGGGCGCCGCGTTCGCGATCGCCTGGACGCCGTGCGTGGGCCCGACCCTCGGCGCGGTCCTCAGCGCGGCGGCGCTGACCGAGTCGGCCGGCCGTGGTGCGTTCCTGCTCGCGTGCTACTCCGCGGGCCTCGCGATTCCGTTCCTGGCGACGGCGCTCGCCTTCCGCCGCATGACGACCTCGTTCGCCGTCGTCAAGCGCCACTACGCGGTGGTGATCGCCGTCGGCGGCTTCGTGCTCGTCGTGATGGGCGTGCTGATCTGGACCGGCGAGCTCTTCCGGCTCAACATCGAGGCGCAGCGACTGCTGGAGGACCTCGGGCTGAACGTGTTCGATGACGTCTGAGGCGCTACGCCGCCGGGCGCCGCCGGGCGCGCACGTCGTCCAGCAGCGCGAGGCCGATCATGCAGACGCCGAAGGCGAGTCCCGCGCGCAGCGAGACCTCGCCGTTGCTGCGCCCGCCGGTCCCCGCCGCATCGACGACGAGGGCCAGAGCCAGCCCGCCCGCCGGCGCGAGCGCGAGCCGCGCGGGCAGCGACAGGCCGCCGAGCGACGGGGGGCCCAGAATCCGGTCGACCGTGGAGCCGCGCAGCAGGCCTGGGAGCGATCCCAGCCCGACCGCGAGCGCCACCATGACGAGCCCGAGCAGCTCCCAGATCCAGAAGATCCCGAGCTCAGAGAGCCACAGCGTCGCCAGGAACCCGGCGACCGCGAGTCCGACGAGGCCCGAGGCGATCCCGAGCACGAGCAGCACGCCGAAGCCCAGCTCGGTCACGGCCTGGAGCGGGGCGAACAGCGTCGAGTTGTCGGCAAAGAACTGCATGAACCCGTCCGACCAGAAGCCCGGCGCGTCGGTCCTCGCGGCATAGCGCTCGATCAGCCGCGCGTAGCCGTCGGCTGTGTAGCGGTTGAACGCCAGGTTCTCGAAGAAGACGGTCAGGAACACGGCCCCCAGGAAGAGGCGCAGGACGACGAGGTGGTCGATCCCCGCCGCGCGCGCGAGCAGCCGTTCGAGGCCGTTGCGCGGTTCCAGTGGTTCAGCGGTCATCTGTTCACTGTCCCAGATCGGCTGGTCACGGAGATGACGATCCGATGACGGGAGGCGTCATGCTGCGCGGGTGACCGTCGAGGACGCCCGCTCGCTCCCGCCCCTCCTGGCCGTCAAGGACACCTCGCAGCCGTCCGTGTTCCGGCCCGAGGGCCTCGTCCGTGAGGGCCGCCGCCAGCTCGGGCGCACCGAGGACCCGGTTCCGGCGGTGTGCCTGCTGGACCCCGACGGCGACGTCGTGCGCCACCTGCGCAGCTCGGGAGCCGCGCGGCTGCACGCGGGCTGGGCGTGTTACCACACCGAGCTGTACACCGCAGAGCACCAGGGCGTGGCGTTCGGCGTCGTCGGGTGCGCCGTGGGCGCCCCGTTCGCCGTCCTCGTCGCGGAGGAGCTGGCGGTGAGCGGCTGCCGGCTCGTCGTGAGCGTGACGTCGTCGGGGCAGGTGCAGGCGCTCGGCGAGCCGCCGTACCACGTCCTGATCGAGCGCGCCTGGCGCGACGAGGGGACGAGCATGCACTACCTGCCGCCCGCCCCATGGAGCGCGTTGTCGCCGATGCTGCGCGAGCGCCTGGGCGGGGCGTTCGACGCGCTGTCCGAGCCGGTCCGAGCGGGGGTCGCCTGGACGACCGATGCGCCGTTCCGCGAGACCGAGGCCGCGATCGCCGCCGCGCGCGCGGCCGGTTGCCACGTGGTCGAGATGGAGGCGGCGGCGCTGTATGCCTACGCCGAGGCTCGCGGGCGCGACGTGGTGTGCCTCGCGCACGTCACGAACACCATGGCGGTGTCCGGCGACGACTTCGAGAAGGGTCCACACGCCGGCGCGCTGGTCACCCTCGACGCGTTCGCGGCGACGGCGCGCGCGCTGAGCGGCCTCACCGCAAGATCGCCTGCGTGATCGGGTCGTTCACGGTCACGCACCAGGCGATCGCGTAGCGGTAGCGCCGCAGGTCGACGCCGCGGGGGAGCTTGAAGGTCTGCGCGCCGCGCTTGGCCATCGGGCCGAGGTCGATCCGCTGCCGCGCGCTCGGGCTCGTGGCGAGGTAGAACCGCAGGCGGATCGCGCCCTTGGCGGTGAAGTCGCGCGAGGTGCTGATCGTGCGCGCGGACCCGGTGCGCCGCACCGTCGCCGTTCCCGTGCCCGTGTACTTGGCGGTCGGCCCGAAGCGGCCCTTGGCCAGCGTCGACTGGGCGCTCGCCGGGGGCGCCAGCGCAGCGGCTGCGGTGCACGCCAGGGCGAGGAGAACGAGCGGTCGGGACCTGCTGTGCCGGGTTCGCTGCTGCATGGCCTGAAGTATGACGCCGGGGACGCCGCAGATATGACGGTTCGCGAACGGCGCGGCTCAGGTCGGCAAGGCCCGTGGCCGATGACCAGCCCATGCTGCGCGTCACATCCCTCTGGTGGGCGCCGTTCGTGCTGGTTGTGGGCGCGGTCATGGCGGTCCTGTCGCTCGGCCCGCCGCGCCTGGTCGGCTGGTCGAGCCCGACGTTTGCGTTCGCCCTGGTCGTGCCGCTGGCCAGCGCGTGCGCGATCGGCGCCGCAGCGGTGCTCGCAGCGGGATTCCGGCGGGGTCTCGCCGAAGTGGCGCTGCTGGGGAGCGCCCTCTGGACGATCTCCGTGCTGTCGCTCGCCCACGGTCTGCTGATCCCCGGCACGCTCTACGGCGAGAATCCCGGAACGATGGTCGCGGTCATGGCGTCGCTCCCGGCCGCGCTGGTCGCGGCAGCCCCGGTGCTGCTCGACGGCACGGCGATCGGCGGACGGCTGGCCCGCCGCTGGCGGGCGTGGTCGCTGACCTGGGTCGTCCTGCCGGCCGCGCTGGCGGCCACCATCCTGGTCCGGCCGGACCTCATCGCCGCGCCGCCCGCCGGCGGGCTCGTCGCGATCGCGGTCGTGGCCGTGAGTCTCGCGGGCACGACCTTCCTGTCGCTGCGTCACCTGCGCATCTACGCGATCGGGCGCCGTGCGGGCTCGCTGGCCGCGTCGATCGGGTTCGCCTCGGCCGGGCTGGCGACGATCGCGTTCCTCGGGGCCGCCCCGATGTCCCCGGGCTGGTGGCTCGCGCATGGGACCGACATCGCCGGCGTGCTGTTCGTCGTCACCGGCCTGCTCGCGGCGCACTGGCGTGATCGGTCGCTCGCGGTCGTCCTGTCGCCCGTGCTCACGCGAGACCCGCTGGCTGCGCTCGAGCTGGGGCTGACGCCGGTCGTCCACCGGTTCATCGCCGCCCTGCAGGACAAGGACGCGGTCACGCGCGACCACGTCGTCCGCGTCGGTGAGCTGGCGATGCGCGCCGGCGAGCGCGCACGGCTGGATCCGGTGGCGCTGCGCGCCGTCGGGCTCGGCGGTCTGCTGCACGACGTCGGCAAGCTCGTGACCCCGGATGCGATCCTCATGAAGCCGGGAAGGCTGACGGACGCCGAGCGCGCGACGGTCGAGCGCCACACGCTCGACGGCGAGGCGATGCTCGCGCCGTATCCCCATCTGGCCGCCGTCGCCGGGATCGTCCGCTCGCATCACGAGCGCCCCGACGGCACCGGGTACCCGGATGGACTCCGCGGACCCGACATCCCCCTCGGCGCGGCGATCGTGAGCGTCGTCGACGCGTGGGACGCGATGGTCAGTGACCGGCCCTACCGCGCCGGCATGGCTCATGCGCGCGCGCGGGCGATCCTGCGAGACGGCACGGGGACGCAGTGGCCGGCGGCCGCGGTCGATGTCGTGCTGGCGGAACTGGACGAGCGAGGACCGGTGCGGGCGCCCGCGCTCGACCGGGTCGGGCGCGAAGTCCCGGCGGCCGCCGACGACGGACTCGTCGACGCGTGCCTGCCGCAGGTCGCGTCTGTCCCGCGCGCGGCGTGAGCGTCGCGGCCAGGACCACGCGCCGCAGCCCGCCGCCGACCGTCGACCAGCCGGGCTCCCCGTTCCGCCGGCCGAAATGTCAACAAACGCACAACGGTCGGACTTGTCGTTAAGTCACAACGACCGTATCGTCAAGGCGACGGAACCAGTGCTGTACGGGTGAAGCGGAGGGGGAGAGATTCGAACTCTCGGTAGAGGGGTTACCCCTACAACGGTTTTCGAGCCCGCCACCGGATGCGGCGGATCCTCGATGGATACTGAAGATTACAGGTCTTCGGGGGCTCGTTGGGATAGTGATTGGGATAGTCGCGCAAGCGGCGGTCGCCACGACGGGTGGCAGGTCGGGGCGCCCGCGCTTCACGCGGACCCCCTGCGAGCCTTGCCCGGAAGGACGGTCCCCGGACCGCTCGCGGCGATGATCAGCGCGAACTGGGTGAACCGGCTCGTGCCCGGGAGCATCGGGCCGGCTGCGCCGGTTTGAACAAGGAGCGCATCGTCGGCCCCCGAACCACTACGGCATGACCCAGGCCCGTGTCCTCGTGGTGGCGGGAATCCTCCTGCTGGCGCTCTACGTGACGGGCGCCGTCGCGCTCGGCACTCCGCCGCAGGTCAGCGATTCCCCCGAGACCATCGTCGCGTGGTTCCTGGACAACCGTGACGCCGCTCGCCTCTACGCGTGGACGGCGGCGTTCGCGACGCTCGCCGTGGCGATCCTCGCGGCGGTCATCCGCGGGCTGCTGCCGGCCCCCCACCGCGACGTCTTCCTGCTCGGTGCCGCGGCGTTCGTCATCGAGACCGCCGTCCAGGCGTGGTTCTGGGCCGGGCTCGCGATCGATCCGGGATCGCTGGATCCGGCGACCGTACGCCTGGCGTTCAGCGTCCTCAGTTTCTGGGGGCCGGTCCTGACCGGGGCCACGATGGCGATGATCGGCGCGGTCACCGCGCTCGGCCTGCGCGCAGAGCCGGCGATCCCGCGCTGGCTCACGATCATCGGGGTGATCGCCTTCCTCGAGCAGGCGATCGAGACGATCACGGTCTTCGGCACGAGCGGCTTCACGGCACCGGGCGGCGCCATGAACCTGCAGCTCGGGGCCACCGTCACCATCTGTCTGGCTCATCGGCCTCGTCGTGTGGGCGAGACGCGAACTGGGTGACCGCACGCGGGGCGCTGAGGAGCCGACGGCAGCCGCGTAGGCGGCCGGCTCGCCGCCGGCGCGATCAGCTCTTCCCGGGCTCGGCGCCGCGGCCGCCAACCACGCTCGCGCCTGCGCGTACGCCTCGCGGGTCGATTCGCCGACTGTCGCGGATGCCTGCAGGACGGTGACGGCGTCCTGCAGGTCGATGCGGCGCGTGCGGATCAGCTGCTCGGTGAGCGCCGGATCGACGCCGCTGAGGAAGAGGTGCCCGCCGGCCGCGCGGATCCGCTCGGCGTAGTCGGCCAGGACGATGAACGACGTCGCGCCGAGCCGGCTGCGTCCGCGCAGGCGCAGGATCACCACGGGGCGCGTCGCGCCGGCCGGGTCGGGCAGGAGCACCTGCAGGGTCCGCGCGCCGGCGAACTGCAGGCTGCCGTAGACGTGGAGCAGCGTCACGTCGTCGCTCGGCAGCTTCGCGGGCGCGGGCTCCTCGACGAAGCGGTCGTCCGTCGCCGAGCTGCGCGCCGCATCGACGGTCAGGTCGTCGGCCTCCTGGCCGAGCTGGAGGAGCAGGGAGAGCGAGACGCCGATGCCGACGGCGGCGGCGACCGGCAGCACGAGCGTCGCCAGCAGCGTCGTGACGAACGCGATCCGCGAGGCGGTTCCCGGTGCGCGCGATCGTGTCGATCCGGCCGGTGCGCAGCGAGCTGGCGGCGGCGTAGATCAGCACGGCGGCGAGCGTCGGGATCGCGATCTGCCCGACGAGCCCTGAGAAGACGACGACGATCAGCAGCATCCAGACGCCGGAGAAGATCGCCGCCCAGCGGGTGCGCGCACCGGCGGCGATGTTCAGCGCGGTCTGCCCGACGGACCCGCCGACGGGCTGGCCGCGGAAGAGCCCGGCGGCGATGTTGCCGACCCCCTGCGCGAGGAAGTCCCGGTTGGGGTCTGCGAGCGAGCCGTCGCGGGTTGGGCGCGCTCTCGGCCACCCCGGTGCCCTGCACGAGCACGATGATCGCGATCGCCGCCGCGCCGAACGAGCAGGTTCAGCGAGCCCAGCAGCGAGAGCGTCGGCAGGTGCGGCAGCGGGATCCCGGTCGGGATGTCGCCGACGTCCTCGACGCGCGCGATCCCGCTGAGGCCGAGCGAGATCAGCGTCGGGACGAGCAGCGCGATGACCGAGGCGAACGTCGCGATGCGCGTGCGCGACAGCCCGATCATCAGCGCGAGGGCCGAGAGGCCGACCGCCGCCGACGTCCCACGAGATCGCGCCCGGGTGCGTCACGACGTCCCACGCCTTCGCGAGCGAGAACGAGCCGTCGGCGGGCGCGCCGAGCAGATCGCCGAGCTGGCCGAAGATGATGTTGAACGCGACGCCGGTGAGGAAGCCCGGTGAGGACGGACACCGACACGAAGCGCGTGTAGCGGCCGAGCCGCAGCAGCCCCGCCGCGACCATCAGGACGCCGGCCAGGATCGTGAGCAGGAAGAGCGCGTCCGACCGCTCGGCGCCCGAGAATCCGCTCACCGCCGAGCCCGCCGCGAGCGCCGCCGCGGTGGTCGTCGTGATGACCATCCGCTGGGTGCTCGCCGTCAGGCCGCCGGCGATCGGCCCGGCGATGCTCGCGTAGAGCCCGTAGACCGGGTTGACCCCGACGAGCACCGCGGCCGCCATGCCGTCGGGAACGCTGCCGATCGCGCCCGGCACGCCCGCGACCGCGTCGGTGCCGAGCGTCCCGCGATCGGGGCGCAGCGAGCGCCTTGCGCCAGGCCCGGGTCATCCGCCGCGGCTGGGGTCCGGCTGCGGCCGGGGGCGGACGAGCAGCACGACGCTGACGAGCGCGATCCAGGCGGGGAAGACGTACACCGCCGGCGTGCTGATCGTGACGTTCACGAACTCGACGATCCCGACGACGTAGGTGAGGACGATCAGCCATCGGGGGAGCGCGCGCGTCCCGCGGGCGAGCGCGGCGGTCGAGAACATCACGAGGGTCGCGACGCGCGGTGTGAACACCGAGAGCAGCGTGACGGCCAGGGCCCGAGAGATCGACGCGGCGCCGGGGTCCGGCGTTCCCCCCGCCTCGACGAGAACCGCCGGGGCCGCGAGGACTGCGGCGCCGACGAGCATCAGGCCGGCCAGGATGATGGCGCCGCCCAGGAAGACGGTGCCGACGAGCCTGGGCTCCCGCTCGCCGAGACGGCTGCGCACCACCCCGACGAACCAGATGAACGCGATCGTCGAGAAGACGATGAGCTGGAGCGCCACCACCGCATCACGGCCGACATCCGGAACCGCTGTAGAAGCGTCGAATCTCGGCGTCGCTCGCGCCGGCCACGGGGCTCTTGAGCAGGACGCTGAGCCCGACCGACCATCCCGCCGCGCAGATGATCCCGGCGATCGCCGCCGCCTCGACGGACGCCAGGCGGGTGCGCCACCGGCGCGGCACGGGCAGCGACGCGCCGACGGGCGCGCGCTCCGCCATCAGACGGGGGCTGGCGCTCGGTAGCCGGGGCGCTCGCCGGCTGCACGGGATGAGGCGCTTCGCGGCGAGTTGCTCGTGGAGGAGGCCGAGCATCGTCTGCTGCAGCGCGCGGGAGTGCTCGTCGGCGTTGCTCGGGTGGGCGAGGTTGCGTTCCTCGAACGGGATCGACGGTGAGGTCGTACAGCTCGAACTCGTCGGGCTCGGGCTCGGTCACGGTGATCGTCTTGCGGCGGCGCAGGCGCTCGTCGCGCTCGCGCCGGGACGGTCCAGAACTGCTGGTTGTCGTGGTAGCGGGAGAACTTGACGAGGTGCGGCTCGCCGTCCACGTCGACCTGCGCGACGACGGTCTCGAGGTGGTTGGGCTGGACGATCTCGGAGTACACGCCGACCTTCCGCGCGACGCGCTGGAACGGACTGGCAGAGCGCATGCTGCCCTCGCTGATCTCATCGTCGGTCACGAACAGCACCGGCTCGGCCGGCGCCTCGGGGACGGCGGCGCGGATCGCCGCCGGACAGGTCGCGGCCGACGAGCGGCCGCGCCTCGGAGTGGCTCTCGGAGAGCTCGGTCGAGCGTGCTGTCGTGGTCGATGCCCGCCAGGCCCAGCAGGGTCGGGATCAGGTCGGCGTGGTTCGTCGGGACGTCGAGTTCGCGGGCGCCGCCCGGGAACAGCGGGCTCGAGACGACGAACGGCACCCGGAGCGTCTCCTCGTAGGCGTTGTGCCACTTCTGGTGCATCCCGCCGTGGGCGCCCTGCATGTCGCCGTGGTCGGAGCTGAAGACGACGATCGTGTTCTGCGCCGCGCCGCTCGCATCGAGCGCGTCGAGCACGCGGCTGATCTGCTCGTCGATCGTGGCCTGCAGCTGGTAGTAGAACTTCAGGTGCGTCTCGATCCACGGCTGCGGGGCGAGCAGCCTGCCCCAGACGTCCACCATGCTCTGCTGGCACCCCGGCTTGGTCGACAGGTCCTCGTCGCGCGTCGGCGCCTGCTCGATGCTCGGGACGTCACCCGGGCGGTAGCGCAGCCCCTGGGTGAGCCCGACGACGCCGAACAGCGCGATGTCGTGCGGGTTGAGGAACGAGCAGACCGTGAGCCACGGAGCGCCGGCGTCCTCGGCGCCCAGGCGCTCGAGCAGGGCGATCGTCTCGTCGGCGGTGAACGGATCCTTCACCGTCCCGGTGTTGTGCGGTCCGAGGCCGTGCGGCTCGGGCCCGACCCATGCCGAGAAGCCCCACGGGTCCAGCAGGTCGGCCTCGAGGTAGCGCTCGATCCCGTCCGGGATCGGGGTGCCGTCGGACGGTGATCGACTGCTCGTACCCCGTCGCCGTCGCGGGCGGGCAGGTGCGCGTGCGAGACGTGCCACTTGCCCTTGTAGAACGTGCGGTACCCGCCGGCGCGAAACCAGTCGCCGACCGTGGGGACGCCGTCGGCCGCCAGCCAGGTCATCTCGTCGCCGTCGGCGCTCTTGGCGATGCCGTCGGTCTGCGTGACACCGTGCAGCGACGGGTACTGCCCGGTCAACAGCGACGCGCGACTGGGCGCGCATGCGGCCGACATCGGGTAGTGACGAACGAACGACACACCGTTCTCCCGCAGGCGCTCCTGCCCCGGGGTCACCTCGCGCCGCCACGCCGCCAGTTCCTCCGACTCGTACGGCGGCGGGTACCGCAGCTGGTCGGTGAGGATCACCAGGACGTTCGGACGACTCATGAGCCGGACCCTAGGGGGCCGGGACGGGCGCGGGCGCTGCGTCGGCCGCCCACGCTCGCGCACGCAACTCGGTGATCTTGGCCGTGAGCCAGTCGATCAGCGCCCGCAACGCGAGACCGGCGATCGAATACACGATCATCGCGAAGAGCACCGACGTGTCCAGCACCGACTCCCCGTTGAGTGGCACCGTCTCGAAGATGCCCCGGAAAGGCGCCATCACGCGATCGAGGCTGCGGTACACCCACTCGGTGAACGCAGCGTCCGGGCTGGCGCCGAACAGCAGCAGAAAGAACCCGAACACGAGGATCACGAGCGCCACGATCACGAACGCGTAGACGAGATAGGTGATCACGCGCGCCGCTCGGGCGAGACCGACCTCGGTGCTCGTGCTCGTTGCGCTCTCCATCCGGGACTCCGATCCCCTCGCAGCGAGGGCGTTTGTTGACGACCGTCTCGCCAACCTACACGCGCCGCTCGAGTCGGCGCCCAGAAGTCCAGACCATCGAGCTGCGCTGGCCGCGAGCGCGGGATGGCCGGTCCGATGACTCGCGCGACACATGGGAGAGTCATGACGGATTCACCGAGGTTCAGTCCGTCGTGACCCAGCGCGTGCACGGCGTCCACCCTCTCGGGTCGATGGGACAGGAGGCGTTCTCCACCCTCATGACCCGCTCGCTGAAGGCCATACACCGGCTTCCGCGATCCTGAAGCCGTCGCAGGCCGACGCAGCCGAGGAACCGACCGCGGAGCGGCGGGGCCGCAGGTCTCCTTGACCGCCGCACTCCCGGTTCTTCACGACCCTCGACGAGACCTGCGTCGAGTCCGAGAATCACTTTCCCAAACTGCCCCAAACGCAGCGATCGCCGACCTCTGGTGAAGTCGGCGATCGTGTCGACGAGGCGAAGAAGCCACCTCTATGCAGGTGAAGCGGAGGGGGAGAGATTCGAACTCTCGGTAGAGGGGTTACCCCTACAACGGTTTTCGAGACCGCCCCGTTCAACCGCTCCGGCACCCCTCCAGGTGTCTCCTGCGAGCTGGCGGGGATCGACTCCCGCGCACACCTCGCAGAACAACGGCGCGGCAACGGTAGCGCGTCGCGGGGAGCGATTGCGCCGCGCCCGGATGCTCTCCCGGCTAGAGCCAGTTCGGCCGGTACGCGCTCTCCATGCCGACCCCCGCCGGCCGTGTGCGGACCACGGCGGCCGGGACGCCCGCGACGATCGTTCGCGGCGGGACGTCCTTCGCCACCACGGCTCCGGCGGCGACCACGGCTCCCTCTCCGATCGTGACTCCGCCCAGGATCGTCGCGCCGAGCGCGATCCACGCGTTGTCCTCGACCACGATCGGCTCGAGCACGTCAGGGAAGCCGGGCTCGTCGACGAGGTGCTTGGCGGTCATGAAGCGCGTGAACGACGTGACGTTCACGCGGTCGCCGATGGTGATCCCGCCGCGAGCGTCGACGAGGCAGGATCGGCCGATGACCGAGTCGAGGCCGATGCGCAGGTTGCGGGGAGCGGAGACCTCCGTCCGCAGCATCAGCGTGGCGCGGCGCCGGTCGGCGAAGCGCACGCCGAGCGCCTCGTACGCCGCCATCCGCGCATCGACGAGCGGGATGCGGTTGATCACATGATTCAGCAGGTACTCGGGCGGCGGCGCCCAGCGGTGCAGGAGGTCGCGCGCTGCCGGCATGGCCCCAGCTTATGCCGCGCCGTCGACCGGCCGCGCCGAGCTTGTGCGGACTGGTCACAAGGCCGGTCATGCGCAAGGATGCGCCCGCTCCCCGCCCGACCGAGAGGATCCGCCGTGTCGCCCGACGTCATCACCCGACTGCAGAAGGTCACGCTCGCTCCCGAGCAGCTCGAGGACTGGGGTCCGCTGAAGGAGGCCACGGGCGCGGAGATGCGCACGTCGGGGGTGGAGATGTGGAGCGACGGGGAGCAGTCGGCGGGCATCTGGCGCTGCACGCCCGGCCCCTCGCGCTGGAGCTTCGAGACGGTCGCCGAGTTCATCCACGTCCTCGACGGGTCGATGACCGTCACCGCCGACGGGTCGGACCCGGTGCGCATCGGCGCGGGCGACCTCGCGGTCTTCCCGCGCGGCTGGTCCGGCACGTGGGAGATCCACGAGCCGCTGACCAAGGCCTACGTCATCTTCTGAGCGGTGGTCAGGCGAGCAGGTCGCGGCCGACCTGCTCGATGACCTCCTGCGGGCCGATGATCCCGATGTGCGGGGCGAACGTGCAGCGCCGGAACGCCACGTTGCGCAGTGCGATCGGGCCCTGGATCGCCTTCTCGGGGGCGACCCAGAAGACCTCCTCCCACGGGCCGCTGAAGCTGCAGTCCGTGAGCTCCCAGGCGTCGACGAGGCCGAAGACCGCCGGGCCGACGATCAGGCAGTCCTCGTAGACGCGGTCCTCGATGAGGTTGCTGCCGGGCGCGAGCTCGTCGGCGATCCGGACTTCGCGAAGGGGCATGGGCGCGAATCTAGCCGGACGAGCCCCGTCGCTCGGCGAAGAACCCGCGCAGCAGGTCCCCGCACGCCTCGCCCAGCACCCCGGCCTCGACGCGCGGGCGGTGGTTCAGCCGCTCGTCGGCGAGCACGTCCATGATGCTGCCGGCCGCACCGGCCTTCGGGTCCGCGGCGCCGTAGACGACCCGCGGGATCCGCGCCAGGACGATCGCGCCCGCGCACATCGCGCACGGCTCCAGCGTCACGTAGAGCGTGCCTTCCAGGACGCGCCAGGACCCGAGCGCCGCGGCGGCCTCGCGGAGCGCGAGCACCTCGGCATGGGCCGTGGGGTCCTGCCGGCGCTCGCGCTCGTTGTGCCCGCGGCCGATCACCCGTCCCGCGTGCACGACGACGGCCCCGATCGGGACGTCGCCGTGCGCCTGCGCGGCGCGCGCCTCGTCCAGCGCGGCGCGCATCCACTCCTCGTCCGCTTGGCGCCCGATCGCTTCCACAGTGCGCCATCATGCCGTGACACGGAACTTCGGTGATCTGCCGGTGTTCCTTGATGTGGGCCCGCACGGCGCCCCGCGGCGCCCGGCCCGACATGCTCCGACTTCCCCACACGCTCACCGCCCTCGCGTTCGCGCTCGTCGCGGGCCTCGCCCTGCCCGGCGCGGCGCTCGCGCTCGACGTCGAGCCCGGGCAGGTCGTCGTCCAGTTCGAGCCCGGGTCGACCGCGACGACGGCGCAGACGTCCACGGGCGGCCCGGCGGTGCTGAAGGTCAAGAGCGTCGACGCGGCCCTGCGCGGGCTGCGCTCACGCAGCGACGTGCGCTACGCCGTCCCGAACGTGAAGGCCCACGCGTCCGCCTCGGCCGGCTTCGTCCCCAACGACCCGGGCCGCGAGAACCGCACCGGTGCCTGGCAGGACGTGCAGTGGAACTTCACCGGACCCGCCGGCGTGGGCGCGCCGCAGGCCTGGGCCAACCTGATCAGCGTGGGTGCCCCCGGCGGCCGCGGCGTCGCGATCGCCGTCCTCGACACCGGCGTGGCCTATGGCAGCCGGCCGCCGTACGTCAGGTCACCGGACTTCGCGCCCGGCCAGTTCCTGCGCGGGTACGACTTCGTGGACCGCGACCCCTACCCCAACGACCGCAACGGTCACGGCACGCACGTGGCCGGCACGCTCGCCGAGGCGACGAACAACGGCGTGGGCCTCACCGGCCTCGCCTACGGGGCGCGCCTGCTCCCGGTTCGGGTCCTGGACGCCGCGGGGGAGGGCAATGCGACCGACATCGCCGCAGGCATCCGCTTCGCGGCGCGCCGCGGGGTGAAGGTCATCAACCTCAGCCTCGAGTTCGACTCCGACGTGCGGGGCGCCGACATCCCGCAGATCCTCGACGCGATCGCCTACGCCCGCGCCCGGGGCTCGCTCGTCGTCGCCGCGTCCGGCAACGAGGGCCGCGCCCGCGTCGCCTACCCGGCGCGCGCGAGCGGAGTCCTGTCCGTCGGCGCGACGACCGAGCACGGCTGCCTGTCGGAGTTCTCCAACGGCGGCGCCGGACTGGACCTCGTGGCCCCGGGCGGCGGCGCGGACGCCGCGCTCAGCGGCGACGCCAACTGCCGCCCGGGCGACGCGCCCGGCCGCAACATCTTCCAGGTGACCCTGCTCGGCCGCCAGGTGCGCACGTTCGGCATCCCCGCCACCTACGAGGGGACGTCGATGGCCGTGCCGCACGTCGCCGCGACCGCGGCGCTCGTCGTCGCCAGCGGCGTCATCGGCGCGAACCCGTCGCCGCTGCGCATCGAGCGCCACCTGGAGAGCACCTCGCGCGACCTCGGCTCCCGGGGGTACGACACCCGGTACGGCTGGGGCCTGCTCGACGCGGCGGCCGCGACCGCGCGCACTTCCCCGGGCGGCGGCGGCACGCCGTCCGCCGCCTCGCGCTGACGCTCAGCTCGTCCGGATGATCAGCACGCCGCACGGGGCGTGATGGCTGATCTTGTTGGGCACCGACCCGAGCAGGAAGCGCTTGGCGCCCGTCATGCCCTTGTTGCCGATGACGACGAGGTCTGCGGCGGTCTCCTCCGCGACGTCGAGGATCGCGTCCGCCGGATCGCCCTGCCGCGCGTGCACCGCGGCGGTGACGCCGGCCGCCCGCGCGAGTTCGGCGGCCGCGGCGAGCGTGGCGTCGACGTCCTCCCGCGGGCCGATCATCCACTCGACGTCGGCGGGCGCCTGCTGGGCCTCGCTGCGCAGCCGCGCCCCCGGAACGGGTTCGTAGGCGCAGACGATCTCGAGCCGGCCGCCGACGGCCGTCGCGAGCTCGACGGCCTGGCGCACGGCCTCTGTGGCCGTCTGCGATCCGTCGGTTCCCACCACGATCGTGCTGAACATCGGCGCCTCCGTCGCTCGGTTCGGGCGATGCTAGCGGCCGCGGCACCGCCCGCCGCAGGCACTCACGCGAGCTTCACGATCGCGATGACGATGCCGGCCAGCACGAACACCACGATCGCCGCCTGCGTCCAGATCCAGAAGGGGGACATGTCCCCAGGGTACGGTCCGCCGCCGCGCGTAGGATCGTCCCTCGATGGCCGCCGACAGCCCGCCCGCGGGCCCGCCGCCGCGCGATCCCACCGCGCCCGCCCGGCTGCTGGACGCCGCCGGGGACGTCTCGCTGCGCGTCGAGCGCGCCCACCGGCACCTCGACGACCTGACGGCGGCGCTCGAGCGCCTCGCCGTGGAGGCCGGCGCCGGACAGGGCAGGCCGATCCCGCCCGCGGCTACTCCCGAAGCTTCTGATTGATCGCGGCGATCGCCGCGTTGACCCGCGTGCTGGTGCGGGCGGTGTCGGCCGCCAGCCGCGCCTCGGCGGCCGTCGCCTGCGCGGCCGATCCGCCGAGCTTGCCCTCGGCCGCCCCGATCGCCTCGCCGTACTGGGCGATCGCCTCGACGAGCTCGTCGTGCTGCGCCCGGACCTTGTCCGGCGGGACGATCTTGCGCAGGTCGGCGACGGTCGTCTCGAGCGTCGTGGTGATGCTGCGCAGCGTCCTGCGGTCCTGCGCCGGCGTGCTGGTGCTCGTGATGTCGCGCGCGAGGCGCTCGAAGCTCGCCGCGAAGCGGGTCTGCGCGATGTTCACGCTCTCCACGTAGGCGTTGGACTGCTTGACGTCGTCGCCGCCGCAGCCGCCGAGCAGCAGCGCGAGCAGGACCGCGGCGACGGCGCGCCTCATCCGAAGAACACCTCCGCCGTCGCGAACAGCGACGGATCCAGCAGCTTGGGCTCGGCCAGCGCCTCCGCGAGCGGCACGGTCACCACGTCCGTCCCGCGCAGCGCCACCATCCGGCCGGTCTCGCCGCGCGTCAGCGCGTCGACCGCCTCGACGCCGTAGCGCGTCGCCAGCACGCGGTCGAACGCCGTGGGGGTGCCGCCGCGCTGGACGTGCCCGAGGACGACCATGCGCGTCTCGTACCCGGTGCGTTGCTCGATCTCCTGCTCGAGCCAGGCGGCGATCCCACCCAGCCGGACGTGACCGAACTCGTCGACCTCGGCGTTCTTCGTCGCCAGCGAGCCCGCGGCGGGCTGAGCGCCCTCGCTCGCGACGACGATCGAGAACGACCGCCCGCGCTCGTGGCGCGCGCGCAGGTGCGCGCACACGTCGTCGATGTCGAACGGGCGCTCCGGCACGAGGATCGCGTCGGCGCCGCCCGCCATGCCCGAGTGGCAGGCGATCCAGCCGGCATGGCGGCCCATCACCTCGACGACGAGCACCCGGTTGTGGGACTCGGCCGTGGTGTGCAGGCGGTCGATCGCGTCCGTGGCGACCTGGACGGCGGTGTCGAAGCCGAACGTGTAGTCGGTGCCCGCGAGATCGTTGTCGATCGTCTTCGGCACGCCGATGACCGGCACGCCGTCGGCGGCGAGGCGGCCTGCGACGCCGAGGGTGTCCTCGCCGCCGATCGGGATCAGCGCGTCGACGCCGGCCTGCTCCATCCCGGCGCGGACGATCGCGGTGCCGTCGGCGTCGCCCTTGTAGGGATTGGTCCGGGACGTGCCGAGGATCGTGCCGCCGCGTGGCAGCAGGCCGGAGGTCGCCTCGATCGAGAGGTCGACCGTCGTCCCCTCCACGACGCCGGCCCAGCCGTAGCGGAAGCCGACGAATTCATGGCCGTGGACCTTGACGCCCTTGCGGACGATGCCGCGGATCACCGCGTTGAGACCGGGGCAGTCGCCGCCGCCGGTGAGGATGCCGATTCGGGTCATGCGCCGGATGCTCGCACGAGGTGCAAGTTCCCGGTCACGCGGGTGCCGGCGGCGTGTCGTCCGGGAGCGCGCTCGCGGGCACGATCGCGCTCGCGGGCGCGATGATCTGCTCCGCCTGCGCGGCGACGCGGTAACGCCACCACTCCTGCACGGAGATCTGGATCGTGGCGGCGACGGGGATGGCGAGCAGCGCGCCGACGATGCCGAAGAGCGAGCCGCCGAAGAGGACCGAGACGAGGACGATGAACGGCTCGAGCTCGACGGCGCGCTTCTGGATCTGCGGCTGGATGACGTAGTTCTCGAACTGCTGGTAGGCCAGCGCGAAGACCACCCAGATGATCGTCGCCGTCGGGAAGTCGGTGAAGAGCGTGACCGCCGCGACCGCGAACGCCGCGATCGTCGCGCCGACCAGCGGGATGAGGTCCAGGATGCCCACGAGGACCGCCAGCGCCCCAGCGAAGGGCACGCCGAGGATGCTCAGCACGATGAACGTCGTGATGGCGGCGATCGACGCCTGGACGATCGCTCCGCCGACGTAGTTGCCCACGGCCATCGCGATCCGGTCCAGTGCCGCCTTGATCTTCTCCGCGTGCTCGGTGCTGCGCAGGTCGATCGCGGAGTCCACCCAGTGGCGCCCGCGCGCCACCATGAAGATGCTCAGGACGAAGATCGTGAACCCGGCGAAGATCGAGTTGACGAGCCCGCTGCCGAGGTCGCGCAGGACGCCCGCTGCGGCGCCGACCTGGTTCGGAGCATCGTTGGCGAGCTTGCCGACGCGGTCCGTCAGGCCGAGGTCGTCGTTGAGGTTCTGCAGCCGCTCGTTCTTGTCGACGTAGTCCTGCAGGTCGTTGCTGTATTGCGGGAGGTTCTCGACGAACTCCACGCCCTGGCGCACGAGCGGCGGGACGATCAGCGCGGCGAGCGCGACCGGGACCAGGATCACCGCGACGTAGACGATCGTGATCGCCAGCCCGCGCCGCATGCGCCGCGCCAGGATGTTCACCGGCCCCGAGAGCGCGATCGCCACGAAGGTCGCGAGGATGATCCAGGCGATCGGCTGCCAGAGCAGCCGCACGAGGACCAGGACGCCGACGACGCACAGGACGATCAGGACGACGCGCAGCACCGACCGCGTCGACGGCAGCGCGGCGTCGCTCTCGCGGCGCTCGCCGAGGAGCACGGTCGTGGCGTCCGGTGTGGAAGGGGGTCGGGGCGGCATGGGGAGGTCGGTGGGCGGGGTGCCCACGAGCCGGTTTCGACGGCGGGCCAGCCGTCCCTGCCGTCAGTCCCCGCCGTGCCCGTCGCCGTCGGTGATGCGCTGGAAGAGGCCCAGGTACTGGATCAGATGCCGCGATCCCAGGAACTCCGCGCGCACGCGCTCGCGCGCGGCCTGCCCCATGGCGTCCATCATCGCGGGGTCGGCGAGGAGCGCACTCACGGCGCTGCCGTACGCGGCCAGGTCGCGCGGGTCCACGAGCAGGACGCCGCTCTCGCCGTCGACGATCTGGTCCTGGATCCCGCCCACGCCGCTCGCGACGACGGGGCGGTCCTTCCACATCGCCTCGGCGACCGTGAGCCCGAAGCCCTCCGCCAGGCTCTTCTGCACGACGACCGTCGCGCGCCGCTGGATCGCGTTGACGATCGCGGCGTTCTCGGCGCGGTCCGCCATCGGCAGGCTCGCGAGGTGGACGCGTCGACGCAGGTCGGGCTCGAGCGCCAGGCGCGCGGCCCGCACCTCCTCCAGGACGATCGCGCCCTCGGGGTCGTCGGTCACGCCCGCCGGTGACGGGCCGGCGAGGACCAGCCGCGCGTCGGCGACGTACGGGGCGACGTGCTCGGCGAACCCCTGCATCACGCCGATGGGATCCTTCAGCGGGTCCCATCGCGAGACCTGGACGACGAGCCGGTCATCGAGCGTGATCCGCTCGTCCTCGTCCATCTCGGCACGTCGGGCGACGTGGCTCTCGCTGCCGTCATGGTGCAGGTAGGCGGGAGGGACGATGGCCTCCGCGTCGAGGATGCCCGCGGTCGCGAGGATCGAGATGACCTGCTCGGTCGTCATCGACTGGTTCTTCTGCGCGAAGACGTCGATCGACGGCGGGATCATCGTGAGATCCCGCCCCGCGAGCTGCTCCGGCACGTACTCGCGGCGCGTGAAGATGAACGCCTCGGCCTCCTCGACGTACGGCAGGAGAAAGTCCCAGACCTCGCGCACGTGCTCGTTGGGCTCGTCGATCCCGATGTGTGAGCGCCAGATGCGATGGACGCCGCGGTCGGCGAGCAGCGGGACCATGCCGGCCGTCTGCGGGTCGTGCAGCAGCACGACATCGCCCGCCTGCACCTCACTCGCCAGGCGCTCAGCGTTCGCGCCGGGTCACGCGCTCGTAGACCTCGCGCTCGGCGGGACCCAGCGGCCCGCCGTCGCCCGCGCTGCCGTGCAGCTTGTGATGGATGCGCTTGGTGAGGACGAAGAAGTCGGGGTCGCCGTCGATGACGCTCCAGCGCGCGTCGACGCCCGCGCCGCGCGCGTAGGCGACCAGTGACTGCAGCATCTCGGCGACGCCGCCGCCGCTCGCGGTCGAGTTGATGTTCCAGATCCGCCGGTCCCCGAGGATGTCCCGGGCGTGCCGGTTGGCGGCATCGAGGATCTCCCACTGCGGGGGGTCGAGGACCTCCTGGAAGCGGGCGGGCGGGAGCGTTGCGACGTGGACGGACGTGAGCGGGTTCATGGTCCCTTTCAGGGATCGAGGAGCGGCCGCAGGCTAGCCGCTGGGGTTCAGCGGCGAGTCAGCAATTCTCCGTAGTCTGCGGGCGTGCCGCACGTGCTCGCGATCGATCTGGGGACGGGTGGGCCGAAGGTCGCGCTCGTCGGGTTCGACGGCGTCGTGCGCGCATCCGCGTTTGCGCCGGTGCAGATGCTGCTCGGGCCGCACGGCGCCGCGGAGCAGCGGCCGGAGGACTGGTGGAGTGCGGTGGTCTCCTGCACTTGGCGCGTCTCCGCTCAAGCGGGCGCCGAGCTGCGCGCCGCGGCGGCGGTCGCGGTGACCGGCCAGTGGGCCGGGACGGTCGCGGTCGACGACGCCGGCGACCCGCTGGCGCCCGCGCTGACCTGGCTCGACGCGCGCGGTGCGGGCCACACCCGCAGGATCGCCGGGGCGGGCGCCGCCGGGGTTCGCGTCGAGGGCTACGCGCCGCAGCGCATCGCGCGCTGGATCCGGCTGACCGGTGGCGCGCCCTCGCTCTCCGGCCGCGACCCCTTCGCCCACCTCCAGTTCCTGCGGCACGAACGGCCGCAGATCTGGGAGGCCGCGGCGACGTTCCTGGAGCCCGTCGACTGGCTCAACCTGCGGCTCACGGGCGTGCGCTCCGCGTCGTACGACACCGCAACGCTGCACTGGGTCACCGACGCGCGCGACCCCGCGCGCGTGCGCTACGACCCCGCGCTCCTGCGGCTCGCGGGCCTCGACGCGTCGCGGCTCCCCCCACTGCGCCCGAGCGCGAGCGTCGTCGCGCCGATCAGCGCCGACGCCGCGTCGGAGCTGGGCGTGGGCGAGCAGGCGGTCGTCGTGACGGCGACCCCCGACACGATGAGCGCGGCCGTCGGATCGGGCGCTGTCGGGGACCGCATCCCGCACCTCTACGTCGGCACCTCCTCCTGGCTCTCGTGCCATGTCGCGCGCAAGAAGACCGATCCGTTCCACGCGATCGCCGCCCTCCCGTCGGCGCTCCCCGGCCGCTACCTCGTCTCGTGCGAGCAGCAGACCGCCGGCGCGTCGCTGGCGCTGCTGCGCGACGCCTGGCTCGCGGGGACGCCGGAGGCCGAGGCGGGCTATGCGGCGCTGACGGCGCTCGCCGAGGAGGCGCCGCCCGGCAGCGGCGGCGTGCTCTTCTGCCCGTGGCTCAACGGGGAGCGCACACCCGTGGACGATGCGCTGGCTCGCGGCGGCTGGCTCAACCTCTCGCTCGACACCACGCGCGCCCAGCTCGTCCGCAGCGTGCTCGAGGGCGTCGCGCTCAACGCGCGCTGGATGCAGCAGCACGTCGAGAAGTTCTGCGGCGGACGCCTGGACCCGATCCGCTTCATCGGCGGCGGGGCGCTCTCCCCGCTCTGGTCGCAGACCTTCGCCGACGTCCTGCAGCGCGAGATCCTCGCGGTCGCCGACCCGGTCCACGCGAACGTGCGCGGAGCCGCGTTCCTCGCCGGGATCGCGCTCGGCGAGCTGACGGCCGAGGAGGTCCCCGAGCGGGTCGCCGGTGGCCGCGACGTTCGCGCCCGATCCCGCGAACGCGGCACTGTTCGACGCTCGCTTCGCCGAGTTCGTGAAGATCTACAAGGCAATGAAGCCGATCTACGCCCGCCTGAACCGCGGGACGAGGAGCAGCACATGAGTGACGATCCCGCTCGCGGACCTGGACCGCGCGCTGAAGCCCTACCGCGGCACGCTGCCGACGCACGCGCGCCTGCCCGCCGACGGCGTCGACCGCGAGCAGGTGCTCGCCGACCTGGAGCTCATGGCCGACGCCGAGCGCGGCCGCTGGGAGCGCGGCCAGGTCTCGGGCGCGGTGTACGAGGGGGAGCCCGAGCACATCGCGTTCCTCAACCGCGCCTACGCGCTGCACTCGCAGAGCAACCCGCTGCACCTCGACGTGTGGCCCAGCGCGGCGAAGCTCGAGGCCGAGATCGTCTCGATGACCGCCGGCATGCTCGGGGCGGACGCGACGGACGACGACATCGTCGGCACGGTGACCTCCGGCGGCACCGAGTCGATCATGCTCGCGATGCGCGCCTACGCGCGGCGCGGGCGCGCCGCCGGCATCGCGCAGCCGGTGATGGTCCTGCCGGAGACCGCGCACGCCGCGTTCGACAAGGCCGCCGACGCGTTCGGGATCGAGCAGCGCAAGATCCCCGTCACCGACGGGTTCGTCGCGGACGTCGACGCGATGGCCGCCGCGATCGACGAGCGCACCGTCGTCGTCGTCGGCTCGGCGCCGGCGTTCCCGCACGGCCTGATCGACCCGATCGAGCGCCTCAGCGAGATCGCCCGCGAGCGCGGCGTCGGCTTCCACACCGACGCGTGCCTGGGCGGGTTCATCCTGCCCTGGGCCGCGCGCCTGGGCTACGACGTCCCGCCGTTCGACTTCCGCCTCCCGGGCGTGACGTCGATGAGCGCCGACACGCACAAGTTCGGGTACGCGGCGAAGGGGACGTCCGTCGTCCTCTACCGCGGCGACGACCTGCGCCACCACCAGTACTTCACCTTCACCGACTGGCCCGGCGGGCTGTACGCGACGCCGACGTTCGCGGGCTCGCGGCCCGGCGGGCTGAGCGCCGCGTGCTGGGCGGCGATGGTCGCGTTCGGCGAGTCGGGCTACCTCGACGCGACGCGCCGGATCCTCGAGACGGCGGCGGCGATGAAGGACGCGATCCGCGCGACCGACGGCCTCGAGCTGCTCGGCGACCCGCTCTACGTCCTCGCGTTCCGCACGACGCGAGGACGGGCTCGACGTCTACCGCGTGATGGACGAGATGACCGCTCGCGGATGGAGCCTCAACGGCCTGCACCGGCCGGCGTGCGTGCACATCTGCGTCACGCTGCGCCACACGCAGCCCGAGCTCGCCGAGCGCTTCGGCGCCGACCTGCGCGAGGCCGTCGCCGCCGTCCGGGCACAACCGCAGGCCGAGGGCGGGATGGCGCCGATCTACGGGCTCGCCGCGTCGGTGCCGGACCGGACCTGGTGAGCGGGTTCCTCGAGCAGTACATGGACCGCTGGTACGTCCCCTAGGTGGTTCGCGGATCTCGCGGCGCCTGACGCGACGTCATTGAGGCGGGATGGCCGCCCGGCCTATCCCGCCTCATGCCGCGTCGTCACGCATTCGCGATATCTCGCTCCAGGGGCGCCGGGGCACATCGGGGTCGCTCGCCACGAGCGCGCGCACGGCGACCTCGACCAGGTCTTCTGCGCTTGCGGGCACGGGCCGGCCGGCGGTCAGGTGACGGCGCACGAGCGCGAGCGGCACGTCGACCACCGCGAACGTGACCCGCTCGACCCCGCCCTTCCCCGGCAGGCCGAGTGCGCGTGCCAGGCCCGCGAGCGCGCGGCGCGACCGGGCGTCCAGGGTCGCGGCACGGTCCGCCGCCCCCGCGGGCCAGCCGGCGCGGCCCAGGTCCTGTGCGCCGTGGAGCAGCACGCGGGCCTCGGACTCGTGCCGCCGGCTCCAGGAGGTGGTGTGCTGCGCCGCCTGAACGGCCGACCCGATCGGGTCGGGCCCGCCGGCCGCGGTCAGGAAGCCCTCCTGGAACCGCTCGACGGTGCGCAGCCAGACGGCTGCCGCGAGGTCGTCCCTGCTCGCGAAGCGGTGGTAGAGCGAGCCGCTGGGCGCTCCGGCCGACCGCGCGACCGCGGCCATCGTGAGCGCTCCGGGACCACCCTCGGCGACAAGCGCGATTGCGGCGTCGAGCAGGGCGTCGGTCTCGTAGCGCTGCGGGCGTCCCATCGCGGTGAACAGTAGTGGAGACTGCCCGCTGATATTGTTTTAGACGATGCGCGCTACTACTCAGAGGAGTTCGACATGACCGACCCGCTCGACCTGGCCCGGCGGCTCTATGCAGGGTTCCTCGCACATGACGCCGAGGCGATTCGCGGTGTGCTCCACGCGGACTTCACCGGCCGCGTGAGCGCCGGGATGCCCCTCGGCGTCGGCGGGCGCCACGACGGACCCGACGCGATGCTCCGTGATGTCTGGGCGCCGGTGTTCATGGCCTACGACGTCCGCGTCGAGGCGGACGACCTGCTGTCCTCGGGCGACGTCGTCGTCGCCGTCGGCGGCTACCGCGGCGTGGAGCGCGCCGCGCAGCAGTCGTTCGACGCCGCCTTCGCCCACATCCTGACCTTCCGGGACGGCCTGATCGACGGACTGACGCAGATCACGGACACGGCGAGTTGGCCGGTGCCGCCCGCGACAGCGGAGGCGCCGTAGCCGCGGCCGCCGGGACGGCGCGCTCGCGGTTCTCACGGTTCGAACGCCTGCTTGAAGGTGAACGCCTGGGGTGTCGGGCCGTGGGCTCGCAGGTCGTCGAGCCGGGTGACCGCCTGCTCGACGGTGGGAACCTCGCCGGCGGGGATCCACCAGAGGACGAGGTGGGGCTCGGTGAGCGCGGTGAACCACTCGCGGCGGCGGCGCATGATGTCGAGGTGGCCGCCGGCGTAGACGAAGTCCCAGAGCGCCTCGCGGGACGCCCAGACGCTGAGGTTGACGATCAGCCACGGATCCTCGTAGGCCTGGATGCCGGTCGCGCCCGGATGCTCGTCGTCCTGCAGCGGCGCGCTGTCCAGCGGGGCGACGGCGCGGGCGACGTTCAGCTGCGCGTGATCTCCGGCGCGTGCCCGAAGCCGGTGCCGCCGCCGGCGGGCGGTGCACCCGCCCCCACGCCTGCCGCTGCGACGCGGCCCGTCGTGAGCGGTCTGACCGTCTCACCGAACCGGTTCCGGGTCGGGAAGGGCCGGACGGCGACGTCGGCCGCGGTGAAGCGCCGGAAGGCGCCTGTGGGCACCACGATCCGGTTGCGCTCAACGACGCCCGGGACGCTGCGCATCGTCGTCGCGCGCGCCGCCGCGGGACGGCGCGTCGGCACGGCGTGCCGCACCCCGACGCGCCCCCTGCGGCGCCGAAAGGCGTGCACGCGCTTCATCGACATCGGGCGCCTGACGCGCGCCCGGGTCGCCGCGGGCGCGACCTCTGTGCGCTTCACCGGGCGCATCGGGACGAAGGCGCTGAAGCCGGGGCGGCACCGCATCACGGTGACGGTGACCGACGCCTCCGGCGCTCGCTCGGCCCCGCGCACCGCGACGTTCACCGTCGTCGCGCGCTGAGCGTCGACTAGGGTCCGCCGCGTGGCGGACACGGGCTTCGACGTCGACTGGGTGGTCGTCGGCTCCGGCTTCGGCGGGAGCGTCAGCGCGCTGCGCCTGGCGGAGAAGGGGTACTCCGTGCTCGTGCTCGAACAGGGCCGGCGCTGGGCCGACGAGGACTTCGCGCAGACCTCGTGGGAGACCGCGAAGGCGCAGTGGGTCCCGCAGCTCGGGATGCGCGGGATCATGAAGATCACCCCGTTCCGGCATGTGAACGTCCTCACCGGCGTGGGCGTCGGCGGCGGCTCGCTGACCTGGGCCAACACGTCGTACGTGCCGCACTCCGACGCCTTCTACCGTCACCGGCAGTGGGCGGACCTGGGCGACTGGCGTGCCGCGCTCGCACCGCACTACGCCACCGCGAGCCGGATGCTCGGCGTCGTCGAGCCGGCGTTCGACGGGCCGAGCGAGCGGCTGATGCAGGGGCTCGCGGAGGACCTCGGCGTTCCCGGCAGCTACCGCACGACGCCGGTCGCCGTGTTCATGGGCGAGCCGGGGATCGAGGTCGAGGACCCGTACTTCGGCGGCGAGGGCCCGCGCCGGACGGGCTGCACGCGCTGCGGGCAGTGCATCCTCGGCTGCCGCGTCGGCGCGAAGAACACGCTGATGAAGAACTACCTGTGGTTCGCCGAGCGCGCGGGCGCGCGCGTCGAGGCGGAGCGCCGCGTGGTGGACGTGCGCCCGCTCGGCGCCGCAGACGGGTCGGAGGGGTACGTCGTCGAGCACGTGGCGACACCGCCGTCGCGGGCGGCCGGGCGCCGCGCGGTGCGTGCCCGCGGCGTCGTGCTCGCCGGCGGGACGCTCGGGACGAACGACCTGCTGCTGCGCTGCCGTGAGTCCGGCTCGCTCCCGCGCCTGTCCCCGCGGCTGGGCCACCTCGTCCGCACGAACAGCGAGACGATCACCGCGGCCACGGCCTTCGCGCGGGACGCGGACTACACGGACGACGTGACGATCACCGCGTCGATCTACCCCGACGAGCACACGCACATCACGAACAACACCTACGGCGCGGCGGGGGACGGGAATGCCGCGCTGTTCGTGCCGCTCGTCGGTGACGGGACGCGCGCCCAGCGCCTGCGCAAACTCGCCGGTGCGCTCGTGCGCCGGCCGAAGTCGGCCGTCCACGCCGCGAACCCCGTGGGCTGGTCGCGGCGCAGCGTCATCTTCACGACGATGCAGAGCGTCGACTCCTCGCTGCGGCTCGTCCTGCGTCGCCGCCGGCTCGGCCGCGGCCTCGTCATGGACACCGCGCACGGCGAGGGCGACCCGCCGAGCGTGTTCCTGCCGGTCGCCAATCGCGTCGCCGCGCTCGCCGCGCGCCGGATGGGCGGCTACGCGCAGAGCACGATCCTCGACGTCGGCCGCGCGGTGCCGTCGACCGCGCACTTCCTCGGCGGCTGCGTCATCGGTGCGTCGCCGCAGACGGGTGTCGTGGATGCCGCGAACCGCGCGTTCGGCTACGAGAACCTGCTGATCGTCGACGGCTCGACGATGCCCGCCAACCCCGGGGTGAACCCGTCGCTGACGATCACCGCGCTCGCCGAGCACGCGATGAGCCGCGTGCCGGGCGCCTGACCCGGGGCGCCGCGCTAGGCGGCGGGCGCCGGCGCCGGCTGTGGCGCGGCGGCGCTCGCCCGGCGCTCGAGCTGCTCGCCGATCCAGCCGTCCAGCTCGAGCCACGTGTCGAACAGCCACGCCACGCGGCCGTCGGCGTCGGCCGGGATGTCGCTGCGCGGGATGCGCCGGAAGCGCACGCGGATCTCGCGTCCGACGAGCACGCCCTGCCAGATCTCGGAGATCAGCCGCAGCCCGTCGAACCCGACGTGGCCCATGACGAGGACGTCCGCGTCGGGCGCCCCGTCGAGGATCGCGAGCACGCCGCCGACCTTCGGCGGCAGGAGATGGTGGATCTGTTCGGCGCGCGCGGCGAGCGCCGGGTCGCGCTCGGCGATCCTGTCGATCATGCCGCGGCGGCGCTCCTCGGTGAAGCGCGTCCCCTCGGGGAAGATGAGCATGCCCTCGCCGGCGCCCATGCCCTCCGCGAGGCGGCGGACGTTCTCGCGCTCGATCTCCGCCCCGGTCCCGCGCCGGACGAAGTAGTTCGGCAGGCGCTTGCCGCCGATGTCCAGCCCGGGGTCGTTCAGGAGTTCGCGCTTGAGCAGGTAGCGCAGGCGGATGCGGTGCGCCCGCGAGACGAAGACCGACGGGAGCAGGTTGTCGATGATGCTCGCGTGGCGGACGAGGACGATCATCGGCCCGGGCTCCACCTCGTCGTCGCCCTCGACGCTGACCTTCAGCCCGAGCGCGAAGCGCGCGGCGGCGAAGATCGAGCCGGCCCACACCTGCTGCACGTGCCAGGTGCTCGCGTGCAACCACTCCGTCCGGCGCGGGCCCAGCGCGAGGAACCATGCGGCGGTGAAGGCGAGGATGCCGATCGTCTCGCCCACGAGGTAGACCCAGAGGACGAGCAGCCCGCGGATCGCCATGAACGGGACGCGCCGCGTCGCGAACCGGAGGACGTCGACGATGAGCGCGACCGGGATCAGGATCGGGAGCAGCAGCGTGACGAGCAGCGCCCCGAGGATCATCGGCGGGACCGTCCGCACGCGGCGACCGATCACCTCGCCCCGGGTCTCGTCCACGCCGCCGCGTTCCACACCCGGATCCTCCCAGGTTCTCCGCCGGGCGGCGACGCCGCGGGCACCAGGTCGTCCCGCGGGCGCCCGTCGGGTGCCGCGCACGTCCGAGCGCGGCCGCTGTGCGTAGGTTTGGACACATGACGACTCCCGCGCCACCGCCCCTCGACCCGCCCGCCGCCTCACGCCTGCGCCGCCTGAACATCATCGTCGGGTCGCTGCACGGGCTGCAGGCCGTCCTGTTGCTGGCGCTCGCGACCGCCGCCTCGCTGCCGGTGACCGCGTCCTTCCTGACCGGCCCGCCCGGCCAGGGCGACTACGGCGCCGCGGACCTCGGCAGCCTGCGGATCGACTGGCTCGTCGCCGCGTTTCTCCTGTTCGCCGCGGTCGACCACCTGACCGTCTCGGCCGGGCGCCCGCGCCGCTGGTACGAGGCGAACGTCGCGCGCGGCATCAACCCGGCGCGGTGGTGGGAGTACTCGATCAGCGCGTCGATCATGATCGTGCTGATCGCGATGCTCGCCGGCGTCAGCGAGCTCGTCGCGCTGCTCGCCCTGTTCGGGGCGAACGCCGCGATGATCCTGTTCGGACTCGTCCAGGAGCAGGTCAACGTCGGCCGCGAGGACGTCGACTGGCGGCCGTTCGTCTACGGCTGCGTGATCGGCGCCGTGCCGTGGATCGCGATCACCGCGCAGCTCATCGTCTCGACGACCGAGGGCGACGGGGTCCCGGGATTCGTCGTCGGCATCTTCATCAGCCTGTTCGTCCTCTTCAACACGTTCGCGATCAACATGTGGCTGCAGTACCGCGGCCGCGGCCGCTGGGCGGACCCGGCGTTCGCCGAGCGCGTGTACCTGATCCTCAGCCTCGTCGCGAAGACGGTGCTCGCCTGGCAGGTCTACGCCGGCGCGCTCGCCGGCGGCTGAGCCGGCGCGCCGGCGCCCGCCGGCAGCTCCCAGCTGACACCGAACGGCGCGAGGTGCTCGAGGAACGCGAGCGGCTCGAACGCCGTCGCGGGCGCGTGGGCGCCGGTAGCGCCGCCCGCGGCGAGCAGCAGCGCGCCGTGGACGGTGGTGACCGCCGTCAGGCCGTAGATGTCGGGGCCGCGCACCATGCCGCGCGCCTCGCGGCCGTCCTCGCCCCGGGCGAAGCAGACGATCGTCCAGGCGGCGGCGCGGCGGCGCTCCTCCGACGGGCCCTCCGGCAGGTCGCCGATCCGCTCCGACAGGCGCTCGCGCAGCGGGTCGATCCGCAGCGCGGCGGCGATCGCCGGCGTCAGCACGGGGAGCGCGCGCTCCAGGCCCGGCGGCGCGACGGCGCGCGTGGACAGCAGCGCCACGACCCGGCGGGTGCGCACGTGGCGCGGGACGGTGATCTGCTCGCCCGACGGGTAGCGCGAGACGGTCTGCCGCCCGGCCGGCTCGGGGAAGACGACGCTCGCGCGCGTGACGGCGGAGGGCGCCGGGATCCAGCGGCCGTCCTCGTAGACGACGTCGCCGCCCTTGAGCATCTCCAGTGACGAGCGCATCGTGCCGCGCGTGGGGTCGAACCCGTGGACGTCGTAGGCGACGACCAGCTCGCGCAGCGGCTCGGTCGTCCGGCCGACGAGATGGCACAGCAGGTCTCCGGGGACGTAGTCGAACCCCATCCCGGCGACGGCCGCGACCCCGGCGCGCTCGAGGTCCGCGCCGAAGACCTCGAACGTGTCGCGGATCCACGGCTGCTCGCCGGTCGTGTCGATGTAGTGCGTGCCGGCGGCGATCGCCGCGCGCAGGACGGGTGCGCCGGTGCGGACGAACGGGCCCGCGGCGTTGATCACGACCGCGGCGTCCTCCAGCGCGCCGATCAGCGCCTGCGGGTCGTCGATGGTCGCGGCGCGGACGCCGGCCACCTCGCCGCCGGCGGCCCGCGCGGCGGCGGCCGCCGCGTCGAGCTTCACGGCGTCGCGCCCGGCGAGGATCATCGGCACGCCGCGGCGTGCGAGTTCCGCCGCCACGAGCGTGCCGGTGTAGCCGGTGGCGCCGTAGACGGCGACGGTCGGGGCGGTGCTCATGTCCCCGACCCTACGCGCCGCGCGGCGGATTCCGCGGCGAGATCCAGGTTGTGCCGCGCCTGCGGTGGTCAACTCGGACCTCGGCGACGAGCCCGCCGCGAGATCCGAGTTGTGTCATGCCGGTGGTGGTCAACCGGAGGCTCGGCGGCCGGCCGAGCCGGGCGCGCTGCGGCCCGCCTACGCGGCGGCGGACCGTCCTCGAGCCGGCGCTCGAGATCGTCGGCCATGCGCCCGATCTCCTGCGAGCGCTCGACGTCCTCGGTCGTCCGCGCGCTCGCAGCCTCGGCGTCGGCGTGGTTGCGCAGTTCCGCGAGCGCGTCCTGGCGGATGTCGGCGCCCATATCGGGATCGAACGGTGCGGTCTCCATGTCGCTCTCCTCGTCGGTGGCGGGTCGCGTCGAGAGTACGCCTCGCGGGGGATCGTGTCGACGGGGCGGGAGGCGCCTACCCGTCGTCCTGGCTGAACGCCCAGCGGATCTCGTCGATCGAGAGCCCGCCGGCGACGCACGCCAGCAGCTTCATCCGCGCCGCCTGCGGCGAGAGGAACCCCGCCGGGATCAGGCCGGTGAGCCGCAGGTCCATCTCGGAGCCCGCGTACCCGTAGGTCGAGTTCAGGATCACGCCGCGCTCGGGGCGGCAGTAGGCGACGACGGGGATGCGCTCCGCGGCCTCGGCCCAGAGCGCGAGCAGGTCCGGCGTCATGTGGCCGGCGCCGAGCGTCCCGATCACGACGCCGTCGGGATCGGTGGCGAGCGCGGCGCGCGCGAGCGCGCCGTCGTCCCCGGACGTCGTGGGGATGATGAAGACGCGCTTGTCGAGCGCGGGCGGGTCGAGCGTCGGGTTGCGCGGGATCCGCGACCAGATCGTCGGATGGCCCTCGGTGACGCGGCCGAGCGGGCCCATCTGCGGTGAGGAGAAGGCGGTGAGCGACGTGGTGTCCGTCTTGCGCACGACGCGCGCGTGGTGGATCTCGCCGCCGAAGACGACGAGCACGCCCAGGCCGGCGGCGTCGTCGCTCGCGGCGACCGCGACGGCGTCGACGAGGTTCGCCGGGCCGTCGGCGCCCGGGGCGGAGGCCGGGCGGATCGCGCCGGTGAAGACGACGGGCGCCTCGGCGTCGCTGACGATGTCGCACAGCATCGCGGTCTCCTCGAGCGTGTCGGTGCCGTGCGTGACGACGACGCCGATGCCGCGGCGCGCGGCGTCGCGGGCCGCGCGGCAGATCTCGAGCTGCTGCCCGAGGGTCAGGTGGGCGCTCGGCAGGTTGGCGACCGTCTGCGCCTCGAGGCCCTCGTGGCCCGGCGAGCCCGGGGACCGCCGCGATCAGCGCCTCGGCGTCGAGTTCCGGGCGCGCGCCGCCGGCACCGTTCATGCCGATCGTGCCGCCGGCGCCGATGACGCGGACGCGGCGGGCGGGCGGGTCGCCTGTGACGGTTCGGCATCGCCACCGAGCCTAGTGGCGACGGCGCCCACCCGCAACTGGTCCAATCAGTTACTCTGCTCGCGATGCAGCACGACCCCATCCCTCGCCGTCCGCGTCTCGGAGGCGGTCTTCGACCAGCTGCGCGCCGCGATCCTCAGCGGCGGCTACGCGCCCGGCGACGCCCTGCCCGGCCGAGCGGCTGCTCGCCGAGTCGTTCGTCGTCAACCGTCACGCGGTGCGCGAGGCGCTCAAGCGCCTCCAGCAGGCCGGTCTCGTCGAGGTCCGCCACGGCGGCGCGACCCGCGTGCGCGACTGGCGCACCGACGGCGGGCTCGACCTGCTCGCGCACGTGCCGTTCGCCGGCGACCGCGCGGCCGGTCCCGAGCTGCTGCGCTCGGTCGTCGAGGCGCGCCGCTGGATCGGCATCGACGTCGCCCGGCTCGCCGCGACCCGCGCGAGCGCCCGGCAGGTCGGAGCGCTGCTGCGCCGCGTCGACGACGGGACGAACCCCGCCGCCGCACTGCCGGCGCTGTCGGCGCGCTACGAGGCGCTGTGGCGCGCGATCGTCGAGGCCTCGGACAACCTCGCCTACCTGCTGGCCTACAACAGCCTGCTCGCGGCCGGCGACGCCGCGCAGGAGGCATCCCAGCAGGTCTTCGAGTCCGAGGCGCGCGACCTCGACGCGCAGGCCGGCGCTCGTCGACGGCGATCGCCGCAGGGCGACGGCGACCGCGCCGCGCTGCTCGCCGACGACCTCCTGTCCCGCTCCCTGACCGCCGCGCTCGCGGCCCTCGCCTGATGCACGATCTCGTTCTCCCCGCGATCCCGTTCTTCGTCCTCTTCCTGGTCCTGGAGATCCTGTCGTTCCGGCACACGCACGACGACGAGGACCTCGTCGGCTACGAGACGAAGGACACGGCGACGAGCCTGACGATGGGCGTCGACGAGCGTCGTCGTCGGCGCCGTCTGGGGACTCGTGGCGATCCTCGCGTACGCGGGGATCTACACCGTCAGCCCGTGGCACCTGCCGACCGACCAGTGGTGGACGTACGCGCTGCTGTTCCTCGCCGACGACCTCGCGTTCTACTGGTACCACCGGGTCGGCCACGAGGTGCGCGTCTTCTGGGCCGCGCACGTCGTCCACCACTCCTCGCAGCACTTCAACCTGTCGACCGCGCTGCGCCAGCCGATCGTGCCGATGACCGCGCTGCCGTTCTGGGCGCCGCTGGCGCTGTTCTTCCCGCCGTGGATGATCTTCGGGATGCAGTCGGTCAGCCTGATCTACCAGTTCGGGCTGCACACCGAGCGGATCGGCCGGCTCCCGCGCCCGATCGAGTTCCTCTTCAACACGCCGTCCCACCACCGCGTGCACCACGGCTCCCAGCAGCAGTACCTCGACCGCAACTACGGCGGCATCCTGATCGTCTGGGACCGCCTGTTCGGCACGTTCGAGCCCGAGGGCGAGCGCGTGCGCTACGGGCTCACGACGAACCTCGAGACGCACCACCCGGTGACCGTCGCCACGCACGAATGGCGCGACATCGCCCGTGACCTGCGCGCCGCGCGCGGCTGGCGCGAGCGCGCCGGCTACCTGCTCAACGGGCCCGGTTGGACGCCGGGCGAGCAGGGGCGCGGCCTCGCGGGGCAGACGGGGTCCCACGGCGCAGTTGGCGCGATCCGGCCGCGCCCCGTACCGTTGGGGCATGGATACGGAGAGCGCGCCGGGGACGAACGGCCACGCGGGAGCGGAGACGGTGCACGCGGCGGGGCGTGACCTGCCGCTCGAGGACCTCATCGCGGACTACGAGCGCCTGCGCAAGGAGGAGCGCGGCGCGGTGCGCAAGCGCCGCGCGGAGAACTCGCTCAAGCCGCTCCAGGTCGAGCTGCTGAAGCTCCAGAAGCACCTCGAGGCCGAGCAGCGCCGCATGATCATCCTGTTCGAGGGTCGCGACGCCGCGGGCAAGGGCGGGACGATCCGGCGCGTCACCCGCTACATGAACCCCAAGCACTACCGCGTCGTCGCGCTCGGCAAGCCGACCGAGGAGCAGCGCGGGCAGTGGTACTTCCAGCGCTACGTCGCCGAGTTCCCGCACGGCGGGGAGATGGTCCTGTTCGACCGCTCCTGGTACAACCGCGCGATGGTGGAGCCGGTCTTCGGCTTCTGCTCGGACGAGGAGTACCGCAACTTCATGCGCGGGGTGGTCGGCTTCGAGAAGGACCTCGTCCGCCAGGGCACGATCCTCGTGAAGCTCTACTTCTCCGTCACCAAGGAGGAGCAGAAGCGCCGGTTCGACCGCCGCCGCGACGACCTCCTGCGGCAGTGGAAGCTCAGCGAGATCGACGTGCAGGCCCAGGAGCACTGGGACGACTTCACGGAGATGAAGTACGCGATGCTCAAGCGCTCGTCGACGACGCACGCGCCGTGGACGATCGTGCGCTCGGAGAACAAGCACCTCGCGCACCTGAACGCGATCCGCGTGATCCTCAACAGCGTCGACTACGAGGGCCGCGACCAGGACATCGACTTCGTGCCGGATGCCGACGTGGTCGTGCCGGCCGCCCAGGAGATCGTCCTGATGGAGGCCGAGCGCATCCGCAGCGGCCGCTTCACCGAGTAGCGCGCGCGCCGCATGCCCGCGACCCCGCCGATCGCCCGGCTGCTGATCTCCTGCCCCGACGGCCCCGGGATCGTGGCCGCGGTCTCCGCGTTCCTGTTCGAGCGCGGGGCGAACATCGTCACCTCCGACCAGCACTCGACGGATCCGTCGGGCGGGCGCTTCTTCATGCGCATGACGTTCACCCTCGACCAGGGGGAGGACGCCTGGGCGGCGCTCGAGCGCGACTTCGCGCAGGCGGTCGCCGGCCCGCGCGGGATGGAGTGGCGGCTGGCGCGGGTGACGGGGCCGCGGCGGATCGCCGTGCTCGCTTCGCGCGAGGACCACTGCCTGCTCGACCTGCTCTGGCGGGCGAGCCGCGGCGACCTGGACGCCGAGGTCGCCGTCGTCGTCTCCAACCACGAGACCGCGCGCGCCGCGGTCGAGTCGTTCGGCGTGCCGTTCGTCCACGTCCCGGTGCGCCCGGACGCCAAGCCCCAGGCGGAGGCGGCGATCCTGGAGGCGCTCGCCGGCGCCCGGTGCGACACGGTCGTCCTGGCCCGCTACATGCAGATCGTCAGCGGCGACTTCCTCGCCCGCGCGGGCGTGCCGGTGATCAACATCCACCACTCGTTCCTCCCGGCGTTCCCGGGCGCCGACCCGTACCGGCGCGCGCTGGAGCGCGGCGTGAAGATCATCGGGGCCAGCGCGCACTACGTCACCGAGGAACTCGACGGCGGGCCGATCATCGAGCAGGACGTCATCCGCGTCTCGCACCGCGCGGGCGTCGAGGAGCTCACGCGCATGGGCGCCGACATCGAACGGCTCGTGCTGGCGCGGGCGGTGCGCTGGCATCTGGAGGACCGGGTGCTCGTCGACGGGAACAAGACGATCGTCTTCGCCTGGTCGTAGGCTGGCGCGCATGAACGCAGCCGATGGCGCTCCCGCGGCGTCCGCGGGCGGCCCGCAGCGCGCGGGGCTCGTCCTCGGAACGCTGATCCTCGTCGCGGCGGTGGCGAACCTCAACCTGTCGGTCGCGAACGTCGCGCTCCCCGACATCGGGAAGGCGTTCGACGCGAGCCAGACGGAGCTGAACCTCGTCGCGGTCGGCTACTCGCTGGGCCTGGCGGCCTCGGTGCTGTACCTCGGGGCGATCGGCGACCGCTACGGCCGCAAGCTCCTGCTCGTCATCGGCATGGCGCTGTCGATCCCGGCGAGCATCGTCGCGGGCCTGGCCGGGTCGATCGAGGTCCTGTTCGGCGCGCGGCTGCTCGGCGGCGTCTCCGCCGGCATGGCGTATCCGACGACGCTCGCGCTGATCACGGCGCTGTGGGCGTCCGGCCCCCCGCGGACGAAGGCGATCGCGCTGTGGTCGGGCATCGGCGGCGCGATCTCGGCGCTCGGCCCGCTCGTCTCCGGCGCGCTGCTGGAGCACTTCGACTGGGGCTCGGTCTTCCTCGTGACGCTGCCGCTGGCGGCGCTCGCGCTGCTCGCCGCGCTGCGCTTCGTGCCCGCGCACGTCAACGAGACGACGGAGCCGGTCGACAACCTCGGCGGCATCCTGTCGGTCGTCCTCGTCGGCGCGCTCGTCCTGGGCATCAACTTCGCGGCGGTGCCGAACGCGCAGACGGCGGCGCTCGCGCTGATCGTGCTCGCCGTCGCCGCCTGCGGCGCGTTCGTGCTGCGCCAGCGCCGCGCCGCCAACCCGCTCTACGACCTGCATGTCGCGGCGCGCACGACGTTCTGGGTCGCGGCGGTGGCGGGGATCATCGTCTTCGGCTCGCTGATGGCGGCGGCGTTCGTCGGCCAGCAGTTCCTGCAGAACGTCCTGGGCTACTCGACGCTGGACGCCGGCGCGTCGATCATCCCCGCGGCGCTCGCGATGGTCCTCGTCGCCCCGCGCTCGGCGAAGCTCATCGAGGCGCGCGGCTCACGCTTCACCCTGCTCGTCGGCTACCTGTTCTGCCTGCTCGGCTTCCTCACGATGCTGCTGCTCTGGGACGAGGGCATCCCGTACTGGAAGGTCGCGCTCGCCTACGTCTTCGTCGGCATCGGCGTCGGGTTCGCGGGCACGCCCGCGTCACGCTCGCTCACCGGGTCGGTGCCGGTGAAACGCGCCGGCATGGCGTCGGGGACCGCGGATCTGCAGCGCGACCTCGGCGGCGCGCTGATGCAGTCGATCCTCGGCGCGCTGCTGACCGCCGGCTACGCGAGCGCCGTCAGCGCGCCAGATCGCGAGCGCGCCGAACAGCGCCAAGGTCACCGACAGCGTCCAGAGCGAGCTGACGAAGTCGTTCTCCAGCGCGGAGGCGATCGCCCAGCAGTACCCGCAGTACAGCGACCAGATCATCGCCGGCGCGAAGACCGCCTTCCTGCAGGGCGACAAGTGGGCCTACAGCGCGGGCATCATCGCGATCGTGCTGGGCGCGGCGCTCGTGCGGCTGCGGTTCCCGGGCAAGGACGAGGAGGAGGCGCTGCTTGCCGCCTACCATGCGCAGGACGGCGCGCCGGATGCGGCGGCCTGAGCCATACTGCGCCGCATGAGCGACGCGCCGGACCTCATCGCCGCACGCGGCATCGACGCCGCCACCGTCCCGCTCGAGCTGATCGGCCCCAAGCCGGGGGCGTTCGCCGGCGACCCGGTCGAGTCCGCCCTCGTCGTGCACGAGGACGAGCGCCTGGAGATCGGCGTCTGGGCGTGCACGCCCGGGTCGTTCCCGTCCGTCAAGGACGGGATCTCCGAGGTCATGCAGGTCGTCGCCGGCGAGGCGACGATCGTCGGGGACGACGGCGCGCTCCACGAGGTCGGCCCCGGATCGCTGCTGGTCACTCCGGACGGCTGGCGCGGAACCTGGCACGTGCGCCAGACCGTGCGCAAGACGTACGTGATCTGGAAGACGGACACCCGAGGGGAGACGTGAGGCCGTGAAGCTCTACGTGTGCTGGGGGACCTTCCAGGTGCCGGGGATGCGCGAGCACCCCTGCCGGCTGGCCCACGAGGCCCTGACGGAGGCCGGGTACGAGCCCGAGGTGATCAAGGCCTACGGCTACGGCCCGCTGCCGGACCTGACGCGCGGGCGGCGCGAGGTCAAGCGTCTCAGCGGGCAGTCGTGGGTTCCGCTGCTCGTGACCGACGACGGCGAGGCGATCGCCGACTCGCAGGCGATCATCGCGTGGGCGCAGGAGCACCCGGCCGGCGACGGCGCGCCCGCGTAGCCGGCGAACCCGGGTCGGGCGGCGGCGGCGCTCCACGGCCGCCGGCCGCCTCGGCGAGCACGGCTTCAAGCTGGTGCGTGGCGGCGTCCCACGTGTAGGAGGCGAGGACGTCCCGGCGCGCGCCGGCGCCGCGCCGGGCACGCTCGACCGGGTCGGACGCGGCCTCGACGATCGCGAGCTCGAGCGCCGCCGCGTCGTCGGGAGCGACGAGGCGCCCGGTCTCCCCGTCCCGCACGATCTCCGCGGGTCCGCCGCGGTTCACGGCGATCGCAGGCAGGCCGCAGGCCATCCCCTCGACGATCACCTGGCCGAAGCTCTCGTTGACGGACGGGAGGACGACGACGTCGCTCGCCCGCAGCAGGGCGGGCAGCTCGTGCTGCGCGTGCCAGCCGGCGAGCACGACGCCTTCGGCATCCAGCCGCGCGATCGCGTCGGCCGGGTGCTCGCCCTCCCACTCGCCGGGGTGCCCGCCGACGACGACGAGCGAGATCCCGCCGCCGAGCCGCCGGCGGGCGGCGGTGAAGGCCTCGATGAGCAGCGGGACGCGTTTGACGGCGGTGAAGCGCCCGACGTAGAGGAAGACCGTGTCGTCCCGGAGGGCCTCGACGGCCTGCGGCGTCGCACGCCAGCTGCCGGGGCCGGCCCCCGGAGTCCAGCCGAGCGGGCGATCGGTCAGCACACGGCGCCACGTCGCGGTGCGGTCCGCCGGTCTCGGCGAGAACCGCTCCGCATCGACGCCGTTGGGGACGACCGCGATGCGCTCCGCCGGGACGCCGAGGAGCCGCTCGGCGCGTGGTCGACCGCCTGGAGTGGCGACGACCAGACGGGAGGAGCGCTGCGCCCACGTGCGCAGACGGGCCGCCCAGGCGGCGGCATGCGGCCAGTCGCGGCCGTCGTCGATCGCCTCCAGCATCAGCAGTTCGGTGCCGTGCAGGTGCGTGACGACGGGCGTCTGCGGCGCGGCGCGCGCGGCTGCCGCGTCGATGGGCGTCAGATGGTGCAGGTGCAGCACGTCGGCGCCGGCGGCCTCGTGTGCACGGAGCGCATCGGCCCATGTCCGCACCTGCCGCTCGAAGGCCGCGTCGTCGAGCGCGGCGAACACCCGGTCCGGCGCACCGCGACGGTCCTCGAAGGACGGGTGCATCGGCGCGATGCCCGGCCCGGGGTTCATCGGGTCGGCGGCGGCGAGCGCGTCGGTGAAGTCGACGGTCGTCAGCCCGGCCAGTCCCGCATAGAACGCGTCGGCGTCCTGTTCGGGTCCGGCGTCCCGGCGTGAGCCGGCGATGAGCGACGCGGCCCAGCCCTCGGCCTGGAGCCCGGCGGTGAGCGCGCGCGTGGCGTGGGACGACCCGCCGCGCGGGGAGAAGAGGATGGCGCTGACGACGCGCCGGGGACCTGCCATGGGGCTGCTCTCGGTTGATTCGCGGCCGGGCGGGGCGCGAGCGCGAGCGGTCAGGCTGCGTCGAAGGCGATCACCGTGGTGATCGCACGCCCCCCGGCCAGCTCGATGCCGTGCTGCTCGCGGGGCGTGTTGCGCAGTTGACCGTCCCGTACGAGGCTAGCCGAGCCGCCGCCGTCGAGGTTCATGGCGTCCCGGGCGCCGAGACCCGCCATCACCTCCGCAAGCTCGCCGAGTGTGAGCCCCGCGTCCCGCGAACACCGGCCGTCGGCGACGATCGCGAGCACGGCCCGGTCGCTCACGCCGATCGCCGCCCGAGGGTGCCGGCCGTCGGTGATGTCGGAGTCGAACTGCTGCGCCGCGGCCGAGAACCCCTCCGGATCCTCGCCGTCGCGACAGACCACGGCGCCGTCGCGCACCAGCAGCGGGCCGGCCTGGAGCAGGTCGCCGTCCGGCTGCGGCGGCAGCGCTTCACGGCGGTCGATCCGCACGGCGCTCGAGGCGGCGACGTGCAGGCTCGCCCGCGTCGCGTGCCATGGCGCGGCGAACGGCACATGGGCGACGGCCGTCCCGTTCACGCGCAGCTCGCCGAGCGGGAGGCCGTCCGGGCGGGTGTAGAACCCGCCGACGAGCGCGTCGCGCCTGCCGTGCTGCGCGCACCATGCGGCGAGCGGCTGCTGCGACGCGAGTCGCTCGACGCGCAAGCAGACGTCCGCCCGATTCCAGCGCGCGACGTGCACGGTCGTCCGCCGCCCGTCCGCCAGGAGGGGGCGGATGACCGTCATGCCCGGTTCAGACCCGTGCGCCGCCGCCGCTGCGGCGCTTGACGGCGCAGTGGAGAACCCCGTCGCGCAAGACGCGGTCCCGTCAGCGTCGGTGCGCATGCGCGCGATCGTAATCACACAGCTCGCTCACCGTGTGACCAAACCGCTGCGCACCACGTCGAACGCCGAGGCCGGGACGCGTTTGAGCTGCTCGATGTCCGCGTCGTCCCAGCGCCGGTCCGCGGCGCCGCTGACGTACCACGGCGACCCGTTGTCGGCGAGGATCATCCCGTAGGTCTTCAGCGCCCGCAGGATGGCGCGTGACTGCCCGCGGTACCCACCGAGCGCGAACGACGCCCTGAGCCGGACCCGCAGGCCCATCGGCGGCAGGTCCGGGTCGCGGTCCGAGCCGGCGAAGTGCCGTGCGGGCGCCACGTAGGCGCGTTGGGTCCGCGGTGCGGTGAAGCGCAGCGCGTGGCGGATCGCGCCCGCGCTCGCCTCGTCGGGGCGCGCGAGCCCCGGCATGATCGGGAGGCCTGCGGCGTCGGCGGACGTCCAGCCGCGCGGCCGCAGCGCGTTGGACCGCAGGTTCCAGACCGCGCCGTTGGCCGCGACCCAGCGCCCGCCCGCGCGTCGCGCGGCGTACAGCTCGAAGAGCCGGCAGGTCCCGCGCTGCACGACGAGGACGTGGCGGTCCGCCCCGCCCTCCACGCGCGCCCTTGCCGGGATCGGGTACGGCCCGCGGTCGCTCTCGTCCGGGTAGTCGGTGAAGCGCACCGAGCGGGCCGGCCGGCTTGGCGACGCGATCGTGATCGGGATGCCGTAGTTCCCCTGCCGACCGGAGCCGAAGTCCGGGTGCAGGCGCAGGCCGCGGCCGATCGAGCGCAGATAGGCGTCCGAGCGCGGGTCCACCGGATCGCGCGAGACGTCGCGGTTCCACGCGTTGCCGGCCGGGAAGACCGGGCACCCGGCGATCCGCGGGCCGCCCGGCGCGGCTGCCGGGGCGGGGACGACCAGGATGAGCGCCGCGCTCGCCGCCGCGAGTGCGACGTGGATGGATGCCGGCCTGCGCACCCGGCCAGGATGGCACCCGCGCGCGACGCGTCCAGCGATCAGTCGGCGCGCCGCACGAGCAGCCACATCGCGTCCTCGCCCGCGCCGCTGCCCTCGTCCACCGCGACCGCCGCGGTCGCGGTGATCTGCAGGCCGATGCCCGCACCGAGGACGACGAACGGGACGACGCGCAGCGCGTGGGTCGCAGGCATCTGCGTGAGCATCACGTACAGCGCCAAGAAGAAGACGACCGCGCCGAACACGATGTTCGCGACGAGGTTCGCGAGGACCGCGCCGCTGAACGCGCGCGCGCGGACGACCGACAGGGCGACGAGCGGCGATCGCGAGCGGCGCTCGATGAGGACGAACGCCCCGATCAGCGGCAGGTTCACCCAGAAGATCGCGCTCCAGCCGTTCAGACGACGTTCACCGGACGGTCACGCCCGCTCAGCTGCTCAGGACCGGCGGCGTGCGGGCGAGCCAGCGGTCGACGACGAAGCCGCCGAAGGGGATGACCGCGGCGGCGAGGACCCAGACGGTCGTTCTCGCGCTCCATCCGGCGCGCGGTGCGAGGTTCAGGGCCAGCAGCACGTAGGCGATGAAGAGCAGCCCGTGCAGCGGCCCCAGGACCTGCACGCCCACGGGCTCGTCGTGGACGTACTTCGCATACGTCGCGCCGAGCAGCGCGATGAAGCTCGCCGCCTCGGCGAGCGCGGTGACCCGGAATGCCTGGACGAGCGTCAGCCGCACGGACCGCAGACCCTACCGCGCCGCCGCCGCCGCTGCGGGAGGCCGCGGTGGCGCGCGGCTGACCAGCCGCGCGCCACCGGAACGGACCGGAAGCCCCTACTGCAGGGTCATGTTCGGCTCGCCCTCCGCGTTGAGCCCGTTCGCGCTGCGCACGCACACGCCGCCGCGGACGGTGCCGCCGTTGTAGGCCTGGCGCAGGCAGCTGCGCATGGCCTTCTGGCCCCAGTAGCTCGCGTGCGAGCCCTCCTGGATCTGGTACGGCGGGAAGATCGCCGAGACCGTGCGCACCTGGGAGACCCACTCGGTCTTGTCGACCGCGCCGGCGCTCTGCCACGTCGCGACGCCCTTCTCCTCGAGCAGGCCGACCGTGTTCTCGCACAGCCGCCGCCCGTTGAGCGACTGCTGCAGGTCGAGGATCTTCACGTTCGGCAGGCCGCTCGTGTTCGCCGCGTTCTTCGTGGTGTTGTTCATCGCGACGACGACCGTGTCGTTGGCCCAGTCCGCATCACGGTTCCAGACGCCGCAGCCGCCGATCGACTGGCGCGACCAGCCGCTCTCCGGGTAGCGGATGCCCGAGCCGCGCGGCAGCGGCGACCAGTAGGTCTGCGCGAGGATCGTGTACTGCGAGGTCGTGTAGCCGGCGTTGGCCATCGCGGTCGCGACGTTCTGCAGCGCGCCGCGGACGTTCGCGGTCTCCGTCGCCTGGCGCGCGGCGGTGAAGCGCGAGCTGATCGACGAGTCGTCATAGCAGTAGTTCTTCCACCACGACGGCGACGTGTGCCAGTTGAGCACGCACTGGGTGACGATGTCGGCGAAGCCGTAGTTGTTGGCGCCGATCATCACGGTGACGGCCTTCACGTTGTGGGCGGCGGCGTACTGCTGCAGCGCGAGCGCCTGACCCTGGCGACCCTGGGCGTCGCTGTAGAAGTCGATTCCGGGCTTGAAGTCGTCGCCGGAGCCGGTGCCGTGGGTGTACGTGCGCGCGCCCGAGCATGCGAGGTTGGCACTGGTGACGCCGCCGCCGATGTGCGCCTGCGCCGCCTTCGAGCGGTGGCAGCCGCTGATCGCCTCGCCGCTGGGGGTGTCCCAGTAGGCGGTCGAGCCGAGCGCGTCGACCTTGCTCGACGAGCTGTTGGTGTTGCCGGCCCAGCGTCCGGCCTCGCCGGAGATGGCCGAGTCGCCGAGCGTGACGACCGTCGGAGTGCCGACCCCGGGTCCGTCCGCCACGGCGGGCGTCGCAACGGCGGCGAACGCCGCGAGCGCGAGCAGGGACGTGCACGAGCGCAGTCTCATCTGTGGGTCTCCTCCCGTGGAGTTGCCTCGCGAACGCCGGGACATGGCGTCCCCGAGCAGCGCCGGCACCGCGCCGGTGCTCTGGCGATCCTCTTCCCGCTCCGGGCGTCGTGTCAAGTGGCCGATTCCCGGATGCCATGATGCGCGCCATGCACCGCATCGCGCCGGCCGCCGCCCTGACGATCCTCGTGCTCGCGGCGGGCGCCACGCCCGCCGCCGCCGCGAGCGGGAGCGCGTGCACGAACGCCGCCGCGAAGAAGGTCCTGCGGTCGAACGGCACGCAGTTGCAGAAGCTCCGCTCCGGGCAGTACTTCGCGGTCCGCTTCCGCGGCGGGACCTGGACGTTCTGCGACTCCAAGGCCGGACCCAGGCGGCGATTCAAGTCGTTCAACTTCGACTTCAACCGCCAGCGCAACACCGGTGTGCGGCTGCTCTCTCGGCCGGGGAGGTGCGTGGCGCTCGAGCTGCGCCCCGGCAAGGGCGGCTACCCGAGCGTCCCGAGCGTGGACATGCGCCCCGTGACCGGTGCGGGCGGCTCCTCGGCCGTGCATCAGATCGACTTCACCGCGCCGGGCGCGAGCGTGCTCAAGGTCGCGCTGTCGTCGACGTGCCTGCTCGGCGTCGCCTACCGCTCGGTGATCGGCACGCGCGCGATCCAGCTGTACCCCGTCATCCCGCCGAACGTGCTTCAGCCGAGGATCCCGCTCAGCCCGCAGGCCACCGACGCCGACCTGCGGTCGCTCACGCTGAAGGGGGACGACGTCCGCTGGAAGGACGCCGGCACGCCCAAGAGCCTGCGCTACAGCGGGCTCGTGACGCGCTGACCTGAGGCGCGCGAGCCGTCTCGCGCCGCCCGCTCAGACGATCTCGCCGTCCTCGGGCTCGAGCGGGAGGCCCGCCGCCACCCAGTCGCCCATGCCGCCCGCGACGCTGGCGACGTCGGCGAGACCGGCCGCCTGCGCGGCCGCGGCGGCCTGCCCGGAGCGGTTGCCCGACCGGCAGATGAAGATCAGCTCGTCGTCGCCGCGCCGCTCGTCGAGCTCCGCGAGCTTCGCGCCGGTCAGGTCCCCCAGCGGGACGTGGATCGCGTCGGGCGCGCGCCCGGCATCCCACTCGTCGTCCTCACGGACGTCCACCAGCAGGGCGCCGTCGCGAGCCCTCGCGTCGGCCTCCTGCACGCTGATCTCCGTGAACGCCGGAGTGGTGGCCGTCGCCGCGGGGGTGCCGGCCGCCGGCTGCTGCGTGGCCGTGCTCCCGCCGTCGTCGCCGCCACCGCAGGCGGCGAGCACCAGCGCGGCGAGCAGGGGGAGCAGCGTGAGGGGGATGCGCATGCGCCGGAGGCTACCGGTCGGGCGGTCGCGGTTGACGCAGCGGCGGCGCTGCGATTGACTCGCCGCCGAACCGGTGGTCCCAGGGGGGACGGAAGGGAAGCGGATGAGTCGTCTTGCCGCCGCCACGGCGGCGTGTGTGCTGCTCGTGCTGAGCCTCGCGGCGGGCGCGAGTGCGACGTTCTCGGGCGAGAACGGGCGTGTCTTCTACGTGGTCGGGGCGTTCACGACGTCCTCGACCATCCTGTCCGCGTGCTCGGCCACCGGCGGGTTCGTCAAGAACGTCATGCCGCAGGCCAGCTGGCCGGCGCCGTCGCCCGATGGGACGAAGATCGCGTACGTGAAGCTCAAGGCGGTCGACGCGTCCAACGACGGGATCTGGGTGGCGAACGCCGACGGGACGGATCCGGTGGAGATCGTGGACGGGTCGCTGTCCCCGATCGGGCCCGCGTGGTCGCCGGGCGGCACGAAGCTCACGTTCCGCCAGTACGTCACGTATCCGGGGATCCCCTTCCCGACGTCGTCGTTGCAGCCGGTGGTCGCCGACGTGGCGACGAAGGCCATCACCCCGCTGCTCAGCGACGAGAACGTCGAGTCCAACACCGCGCAGTCCTCCCCGAACGCCTGGACCGCCGACGGCAGCCAGATCTACTTCCCGGCGCACATCGGCGGTGGTGGCGACGACGACCTCTACCGGGTGCCCGCGGGCGGGGGGACCGCGACGCGGATCCTGGGCACCGACGCGCGCCTGCCCTTCTTCCAGTGGATCGACATCGCGCCCGACAACACGTCGATGATGGTGCAGCGCCAGTACGACGACGGCACCCCGGAGAACGGGTTCGACTCGCTCTTCGAGACGCGCCGTTACGACCTCGGCGGCGGCGGCGGGACGCTCATCGGCTCGATCCTGTCGGCCTCCGGCGGCGACGAGGCATTCCGCTACTCGCCCGACGGAAAACGGATCGTCTTCAGCACCGTGCCCGACGGGGCGATCAAGACGGCCGACCTGAACGGCGCGGGTGCGGTGCCGCTCGGCGTGAGCGGCGCCTACCCGGTCTGGTCGACGAACGTCGACGGCTGCACCGGTCCCGGCGCGGCGACGATGCGCATCAACGAGGTCGGGCTCGGCGACGCCTCCTTCATCGAGCTGCTCGATCCCGCGGACGAGCCGTTCCCGAGCGATCAGGGCCCGTACAAGGTTGTCGTCTTCGACGGCGCCGGGGCGCGCACGGGTGCGCACGGGGTCAGCGCATCACTGCTGCAGGGTCGCGACAACACGCAGCCGCTGCTGATCTCCAGCGCCGGCGCGAACAGCGCCTACGGCGTCACGGGCGACGAGACGCTCTCGGTCGCGCTGCCGAGTCCGGGGCAGGCGTGCTTCACCAAGGGCGCCGGCGAGACGAAGGTCAACTGCGTCTCCTGGGGCTGTGTCGTCACAGCGGTGAGCCCGTCGTCGACGCGGATCCCGGCACCGGGTCCGGGCAGTTCCGCGCAGCGCCAGGGGATCGGGTCGACCACGTTCCAGCTCGCGGCGCCGACGCCGAAGGCGACGAACGTCGCCGGATCGGCGGCGGCCGCCTGCGGGCCCGCAGGCGGCGCCCCGCCGGCCGCCGGCGGCCAGGGCGCGCCGACCCCGGACCCCGCAGGCGCGCGGACGACCAAGGTCCCGAAGCTCACCGTGCGGGGTGGCTCGACGCTGACGATCCGGGGCGGCGCCGCGTCGCTCACGCTCGCCTGCGCAGCCGGCGGCGCGGACTGCCGGGGCCGGGCGACGCTGACGTCGGCGGGCGCGGGCACCAGCGCCAAGAAGGCGACGACGCTCGGATCCACCGCCGTCAGGATCACCGAGGGCACGAGCGCGAAGGTCAAGATCAAGCTCAGCGCTGCCGGCAAGAAGCTGCTCAAGAAGGCCAGGCGCGTCAGGGCCCGGCTGACCGTGACGCTGACCGGCGCCTCACCGGTCAGGCGGCAGGTCACGCTCAAGCGTCCGGGGTGAGGGAGTCGGGATGCGGCGTCAACGCGCAGTGGCTTCGATGGCCGTGCTGTACGCCTTCGTGCTCTGCGCGCTGATGGCGCCCGTGGCGGGCGCCGCACCGACTCGCGTGAAAACGATCCCGAGCAGCGTCGTCGTCGTGACGCAGGACTTCTCGACCGCGACCCAACCCGTCTGCAACTCGACGGCCTTCGTCCAGTTCCCGGACATCAAGGGCGCAGGGACGTACACCGCGAGCTGGTTCGATGCGAACCCGCGCGTGAATGCGAAGGGCGTGCGAACCGGCCCGCCGTTCCAGGATGGGGCCGCGGGCTACATCACGACGCCGGCACCGAAAGGCTCGCACCGCTTCGGCCTGAGCGCCGCGTCGTCGAGCACGTGCAACCTGGGCTTCTACGCCAACCGCTTCAAGGACGTGAAGGTGACGGTCACGCTGCCCGCCGACAAGGTGCTGCTGTCGGGCACGGTCGTCCGCCGCGGGTGCCGCGAGGGCACCCCGTCGGAGGACGGGCTGACCCCGTGCATCCCGGACGCGCGCCCGGTCGCAGGTCAGTCCGTCTCGGCGTCCGGGCCGAAGGGGAGCTTCCGCGCCACGACCGCGGCGTCCGGGACGTACCGGTTCCTGGTCCCGAGGGGGACCTACTCGGTGAAGCCGGCCGGAGCCTCCGGATCGGTGAAGCCCCGGTCCCACAAGGTGAGTGCGTCGGGCGACGTCGGCGGCCTGGACTTCCAGCTGTGCAAGGCCGAGAAGGGCTTCAAGGGCCCGACGGCGTGTGGCCTGGTGCTCGTCACGGGAACGGTGGTCGACGTGGCCGGGGCGCGGTTCCTGGGGATCGAGGTGTCGACGGGCGACGACTCCGCGGTCTCCGACGCCGGCGGTCGGTTCGAGGTCTGGGCCGCACCGGGCCGGCGCACCTTCAAGGTGACCGGGCAGCTGAACGGCGACATCCGGACGTTCCCGACCGGGTCGACGTCCGTCCGCGTGGTCGAGGGTCTGACCGGCGTGCGCGTGAAGGCGCTGCCCGGGATGCAGGTCATCGCGGGCACGACGCCCTACCTGGTCATCGGAGGGCTGCCGATCGGGACGACGCCGGAGGCGTACACCGTGCTGCTCGAGCGCCGGCCGCCGGGTCCCGCTGACTGCCGCTCGGCGCTGCTCGTCGAGGTGCCGGATCGGGGGTTCCTGTTCCGCGAGATCGGCCCCGGCGGCGCCGCGAACGCGTTCTCGCGCTGGTGCCCCGGGTCGTACACCGCGACCCTGCGCGAGTCCACCGCGGCGCCGTCCGCCACGCCCGCGGCGAGCGCGACCTTCTCGATCTCCGGCTAGGAGCGGGCCTTTCGGGCAAGCCGGGAGCTGACTCCCCCGTCCGCGCTCCTACGGTGATGCTGCGGGATGCTGTGGCGCGGCTGCGGCCTCGCCGCGAGCGACGGCGCGGAGCGCGTGAGAGAGGCCGGCCGGCACTCCGATGTCGCACAGCTCCATCTGGAGCTCCACCACGCCGGCGCCACGGTCCACGACTGTGGTGTCGCCCAAGTGGCGCAGCAGCTCGAGCATCGGTGCGTTGCCGGCGAGCACGGACGCAGTGAAGCGCTTGACCCCCTCCTCGCGCCCGCGGGAGGTGAGGGCCTCAAGCAGGGTCGTGGCGACGCCGCGACCCTGCCAGTCGTCGAGGACTGCGACCGCGACCTCGGCAGTCGTGGGGTCCGCGGTCGAGCGGATGAACCGGGCTGCGCCGATCCCCGTGTCGGTGCCCGGATCGATGGCGACAAGCGCCTCGTGGGTGCGGTGATCGACCTCGGTGAGGTAGCGCAGCTCGCGGGCGCTCAGCTCGGGCATCGGGGAGAAGAACCGCCGGTACCGCGACTCCGGCGTCATCCGGTGCAGACCCTCAAGGAGATCCTCCTTGTCCTCGGGGCGGATCGGTCGGATGAGAATCCGATCGCCGCTTCTCAGCTCCACCATCGATCCGTCTGAACGCATTCACCTGCGCAGGTTAGGCGCAACCGGGACGGATACCGCCGACGACACCAGGTCCTGCGTGGACCCGTCTGCGGGGTGTCTGATCGTTCCGGGTGCGACACTCGGCGCAGTACCTGTCCGCGGTCGGGAGGTCGTTGTGTCGCAGTCGTCGCAGGAGACCGTCGTCGTCGCGCTCGGCGGCAACGCGCTGCTCAGGCGCGGCGAGAAGCTCGAGGCCGACAGCCAGCTCCGCGCTGCGCGTGAGGCGGCGCGGGCGCTCGCGCCGGTCTCCGAGCGCTTCCGGCTGGTCGTGACGCATGGCAACGGTCCCCAGGTCGGACTGCTCGCGCTCATGAGCGACGCCTACACGCCGGTCGCCCCGTATCCGCTCGACGTCCTCGGCGCGGAGACCGAGGGGCAGATCGGCTACGTGATCGAGATGGAGCTCGACAACGTCATTCACCACCAGCACACCGTCGCCGTCGTCACGCGCACGGAGGTCGACCGCGACGACCCGGCGTTCGGCGATCCGACGAAGTTCATCGGCCCGGTCTACGACGAGGCCGAGGCTCGGCGCCTGTCCGCCGAGCTGGGCTGGACCGTGAAGCCCGACGGGGATCGCTGGCGGCGCGTCGTGCCCTCGCCGCAGCCCAGGCGGATCGTCCAGCTCGAGGCGATCAGGCGCCTGGTGGACTCCGGTTTCCTGGTCGTCTGCGCCGGCGGGGGAGGCGTTCCGGTGATCCGCACGCCGGAGCAGCTTCACGAGGGCGTTGAGGCCGTCATCGACAAGGATCTCGCCTCGTCCCTGCTCGCCCGCGATCTCGGCGCCGACGTGCTCGTGCTCGCCACCGACGTCGATGGCGTCTATACGGGGTGGGGCACGCCCGGGCAGCGCAGACTCGAGCGCGTGACGGTCGCGGAGCTACGCGCCATGGACTTCCCCGCCGGATCGATGGGCCCCAAGATCGACGCGGCGTGCCGGTTCGTCGAGCACGCCGGAGGCCGGGCGGCAATCGGCGCGCTCTCAGACATCGAGGGACTCGCAGACGGCCAGGCCGGAACGCAGATCGTCGCCGCCTGAGCTCAGGCGAGCGTGGCGACGAGAACGGCCTTGATGGTGTGCAGGCGGTTCTCGGCCTGATCGAAGACGATGCTGGCCGGGGAGGCGAAGACCTCGTCCGTGACCTCCAGGCCGTTCGTCATGCCCGTGGCCTTCGCGATCTCGGCGCCCACCGTGGTCGAGCTGTCGTGGAAGGCCGGCAGGCAGTGCATGAAGCGCACCTTCGGGTTGTTCGTGGCGGCGAGCAGCTCCGCGTTGACCTGGTAGGGCGTGAGGAGCGCGGCGCGCTCGGCCCACACGTCCTTCGGCTCTCCCATCGAAACCCAGACGTCGGTGTGGACGACGTCGACGCCGTCGACCGCGGCGACGTCGTCGGTGATCGTGATCTGCGCCCCGGAGTCGGCCGCCAGCTCCGTTGCCATGTCGATGACGCCTTGCGGCGGGCGCAGCTGCGCCGGCGTGATGATGCGGACGTCCGAGCCCATGATCGCGCCCGTGACCAGGAGCGAGCGGCCCATGTTGAACCGCCCGTCGCCGACGAACGCGTAGCTGATCTCGTCGTAGGGCCGGTGTGTCCGCTCGTGCATCGTCAGGAAGTCGGCGAGCATCTGCGTCGGGTGCCACTCTTCCGTCAGCCCGTTGTACACGGGGACGCCGGCGTAGCGAGCGAGTTCCTCGACGTTCACCTGGCCCGAGCCGCGATACTCGATTGCGTCGAACATGCGGCCGAGCACCTGGGCGGTGTCGGCGATCGACTCCTTGTGGCCCATCTGCGAGCCGGTCGGGTCGAGGTAGGTCACGTGTGCGCCCTGGTCGAACGCTGCGACCTCGAAGGCGCAGCGTGTGCGCGTCGAGCTCTTCTCGAAGATCAGCGCGATCTCCTTGCCCGCCAGGCGCGGCACCTCATTGCCCGCGTACTTGGCGGTCTTCAGCGCCTGCGCGAGTGTGAGCAGGTGCTGCAGCTCGCCTCGCGTGAAGTCGAGCTCCTTGAGGAAGCTGCGGTTTCGCAGGTTGTACACGGCTACGCCTCGCGCTCGATCGGGCACGTCATGCAGTGCGACCCGCCGCGGCCGCGACCGAGTTCGGACCCGTCGATCGTGATCACCTCGATGCCGGCCTTGCGCAGGCTCGTGTTGGTGTCCACGTTGCGCTCGTAGGCGATGACGACGCCGGGCTCGACGCAGACCAGGTTGTTCCCGTCGTCCCACTGTTCGCGCGCCTGCTCGGAGCTGTCCCCGCCTGTCGGGATGACGCGCAGAGCGTCGAGGTCGAGTGCGTGCTTCAGCGCGTCGACGACGTTCCCATCGAAGCGCTCGACGACCGGCAGCCCGCCGTCGCCCCCCGGGCGCAGCGCCCAGATGCGCACGTCGTCGTTGACGACCGACGGGTACATCGTCACCGCATCACGGTCGACCATGGTGATCACCGTGTCGAGGTGCATGTACGACCGCGACGGGGGGAGCTTGACCGCGAGGACGAGCCTTGCGGCGTCGTTCTCGAACAGGGTGCGCGCCAGGATCGCGACGGACTGCGGTGTCGTCCGCTCGCCCATGCCGATCATCACCGCGCCATTGCCGAGCGTCTCGACGTCGCCGCCCTCGATGGTGCAGCGACCCCAGTTCTGCTCGACGCCGCCGAACCAGATCTTCACGCCGCCATCGGCTGCGAACATCGGGTGGAAGCGGTAGATCGCCTCCATGATCGCCGTCTCCGGCCGGCGAGCCGGCTTGGTCATCGGGTTGATCGTGACGCCGCCGTAGATCCACGACGACGGGTCGCGCTGGAACAGGAAGTTCGGGAGCGGGGGCAGCATCATGTCGCCGGGGCCGGAGGATGCGTAGAACAGCCCCGCCCCGCTGTCGAGGTCCTCTTTGGTCATGCCCCCGATGAGGAAGTTGGAGACGTCGCGGGCGCTCGCGGCGTCCGCCCATTCGCGGCCCCTGCGGGCGAGGTACAGACCGACTTCGCGTTCGGCCAGCACCTGATCGAGGATCCACTGCCTGCCGTCGGGAACCTCGAGGGTCTCGAGCAACAGGTCCTCGGCGTCGAACACCTCGACGCCACGCTCCTGGAGGACCTGGACGAACGCGGCGTGCTCGGCCTTCGCCTTGCGCACCCAGATCACGTCGTCGAACAGCAGATCCTCGGCGTTGTCCGGCGTCAGCCGGCGCTGCTCCAGACCTGGGCGATGAACGATGACCTTTCGGAGCTTCCCGACCTCGGAATCGACGCTGAACGGCACGATGTATCGCCTTCCTGTAGGAGATGGCCACCCCCGCGAAGCGGCCGGTGGAGGACTACGCGGCGCTGGATGCGGGCCGACCCGCCGGTGAGCGGCCGTCGCCGGGTGGGCCGTGGGACGGGTGTCGCTCAGCGGTAGGGCGGCACCTCCCGCGGCGGGGTCATCGTGCCGCGCATCTTCCGGTAGACCGGGATGCCCAGCAGGTACGCCACGGCGGTCAGCAGGAACGGGCCCCAGTAGACGAAGAAGCTCTGGTCCGTGTAGCGCGAGTACCAGATGAACAGTGCCGAGAACACCGCCGCGAGCCCCGCGACGATCATGTCGCGGATGAATCGTGGGGTCTCGACCTGCCGCTTCTTGTCGGCCAGGCGCCACTTGATCTGGGCCAGGGCCGAGAACAGGTAGGGCACCGCCGCGGTGATGCCGGTCATCAGCACCAGGGTGGTGAACACCGTCGCGCCGTCCGATCCGAGGTAGTTGATGATCATCGCGAGCGACGCGAGCGCCGTGGAGACGACGACGCCGAACGCCGGCACCCCGCGCCGGTTGAGCTGCTTGAACCGCTTGGGGAACAGGCCGTCGTTCGCGGCCGCCAGCGGCATCTCGGCGACGACCATGGTCCAGCCGTTCAGCGCGCCGATGCCGGAGATGATGACCACGGCCGCCATGACGTCGCCCCAGAAGGTGCCGCCGAACATGCTGTTGACGGCGGTCGAGAAGGGGGCGTTCGCGCTCGCGAGCGTTTCGGTGGACACGATCCCGAAGACCGCGACCAGCGACAACATGTAGACAACCGCGGTCGCGAGCGTGCCGATCATCGTCGCCCGCGGCACGTTGCGATCGGGGTCGCGCACCTTCGCGGCGACCACCGCCGCAGTCTCGACGCCCAGGTAGCTGAACAGGGCGATCGACATGCCGCCGCCGATGGCGCTGAGCGCGCTCCCGCCGCTCACATTCCACGGGGTGAAGTTGCCGCTCTCGATGTAGAAGAGCCCGACCACCGACATGAACGCCAGGGCCGCGAACTTCAGGATCGACGTCACGACCTGCACGACGCCCATGTTCCTGACGCCGCTGAGGTTGATCGCGGCTGGGACCCAGAGGCCGACGAGCACGAGGATGATCGACCAGAACTTGGCCTCGCCCTTGTTGATGAACACCTGGACGTAGAGCACCCAGCCGACCGCGATGGCGGCGTTCCCCGCCCACGCGGTGATCCAGTAGGACCAGGCGTTGGCGAAGCCCCACGTGTTGCCGAACGCGGCGCGCGCGTACGCATAGGGCCCGCCGTCGGCCGGCATGCGCCTGGACAGCCCGGCGAAGAGCATGGCCAACGCGACGGCTCCAACCGTCGTCAGGGCCATCGAGACCAGGGTGATCGGGCCGTAGCCGGCCAGCGCGGTCGGCAGGTTGAAGATCCCGACGCCGACGATGCTGCCCACGACCACCGATGTCGCCGTGGTCAGGCCAAGGCGTTCGGGCGGCTTGCTCCCGGCGTCGGAGGGTGCCCGCTCGCCGGGTTCCGCGCTCGGGGGCACTGGGGCGCCCGTCGGGGCTCGTGGTGCTTCTGCCATGGCGTACCTCGCTTGTCCAGGCGGCAGCCTCTCCGCGGCCCGTGCCGCACGGTCCCAATGAGGGCCGTGCGCGATAAGCGGGGCGACTACTGTGGCCGTCCGTCCATTTCCGCACGTCTGTGGGCAGACGGCGGATGGCGAGACCGGACCGTCGCCTGCCAGGGGGGCCTTCCCGCCTGACGTCCTCGCAGTTCTCGCGCTCGCGCCTGGAGCGGGCTCACCCACACGACAACCGCCGAGCCGCTCGCCGACAACCCGATGATCCTCGAGCCCCTCCTCCCGAGCAGGAGCGCCTTCCGGGCCCCGCACAGCCCGCGGATGATCGCGCTCTGCTCCGTGGCCGCTCGCTTGATACGCCCTACAAGCACGGGCAACCGCTCGAACTGCTGATCGTCGCCTGCCAGCTCGGGAGGCGGAAGCCGGCGTTCGGCATGCCGGGGTTCTTGATGATCGGGTCCGTCGGCTACGGAACTCGATCGAGATATGAGCGGCCACGCTCGCACGCGATCGCCGGGGTCTTGGTGTCTGCGGGTTCGGTTGCGGAAACCGAAGGTTCTCGTCAGAAACGCCCTCCCTGCGGGCATGGGACCGGTGAGGCGCGCCGGCATGTCCCAACCATGTCCCAGCACACGGCGCACCGCGCTCGGTGCGTGAGCAAAGAAAAAACCCGCCGCTACCAGCGGGTTCCAAGCGCGCCCGAGAGGATTCGAACCTCTGACCTTCGGTTCCGTAGACCGACGCTCTATCCAGCTGAGCTACGGGCGCAGCGAGTAGGCAGTGTAGCCCGGGCCGGTCGGGATACGCTTGGGCGCATGAGTGACGACTGGCGGGTCCATGCCGAGCTCGAGGACGAGATCGGCGCAGGCCATCTTCTGAAGGGGATGCACGAGCGCGAGATCGCGCACGAGGTCCAGGACCGCCTGGGCGGGCGCCTGCCCGTCTCCGCCGACGGGCAGCACGTGTTCGTCTACACGGCCGACCGCGCGCAGGCCGAGACCGCCGCCGCCGCGGTCGCCGAGGTCCTGACCGCACACGACCTGCACGGCATCGTGACGATCACGCAGTGGCACCCCGTCGAGGAGGCCTGGAAGGACCCGGACGAGCCGCTGCCGCTCACCGCGGAGCAGGCGGCCGCCGAGCTGGCGGCCCGTGAGCGGCGCGAGGCGCGCGAGTCCGCCGAGCGCGGCCCGCAGTGGGAGGTCCGCATCGACCTGGAGACCCATCAGCAGGCGCTCGACGTCGCCGACCGGCTGGAGTCGGAGGGCCTCGCGCCGCTGCGCCGCTGGAAGCACGTCTTCATCTCCGTCGCCACCGAGGACGACGCGAACGACCTCGCGGCCAAGCTGAAGGCCGAGGACCTCGGGGCCGAGGACATCATCGTCGAGGGCACCGCCGCCGACGCGTGGCGCGCCACGCATCCGTACGCGGTGCTCGGCGGGCTCGCGAACTGACGCGCGTCGTCGCCGTCAGGGGCCGGCGACGACGGCGACCTGCAGGCTCATGCTCACCGTCGCCGGGAGCGGCACCTCGAAGCCGTTGCACGGCTGCGTCGTCGCACCGGGCGACAGGCAGCCGAAGAGGTCGATCTCCGCGGGGCTCATCTTGAGCGGCACGACCCCGAGGCCCTGCGCGCCGACCGACCCGTTCAGGCGGATCGTCTCGTTCGCGGTTGAGTACCCGGTCGAGACGTAGGGCTTCGTGCAGCCGTCGTCGCCGTTGCGCAGCTCCAGCGGCAGGTCGAGCACCATGTAGGTCAGCGCGCTCACCGTCCCGTTCTGGCCGAGGGTCAGCGTGCTCTGGCGCGTCTCGTCGAGCTTCAGCCGCGCGGGATCGGCGGTGCGGATCGAGTCCGACGGCTGGCCGCCGCAGACCGTGTCGGTGAACATCGTCGTCCGCCCGAGGTCGAAGCGGCCGGAGGTGAGGATCACCTGGTTGTCGGCGTCCTCGACGATCTTGCCGGGGACGTAGCCGCGCAGCTGGCCGGTGAGGGGGGCGTCGCGCTTGAAGGCCGAGAAGTCGAACGTCAGCGAGCTCCGGTCCAGGACGCTCACGGTGACGGGGGTGCCGAGGGCCGCGATCGTGGGCAGCGACGAGCAGGGACCCAGCAGCCACACACGGCGCAGGCGCTTGACCTTCACGAGCCGTCCGCGGCTCGGCTCGCTGACCCAGACGCGGCGTGTGCGGAAGACCGGCGTCAGCGCCTTGCCCTTCTTGCGCAGCTGGACGCACTGCGTGATGCAGGCCGTCTTCACCACGGCCTTGGTGAGGATGATCGTGCGGCGGAACTTGCCGCGATTGCGCCCCTTCGTGATGCGCACGTAGCGGTAGCGGTACACCGACTGCCGCAGCGGGACGAGCTTGCCCTTCTGCAGGATCTGTGCGATGCAGACGCCCGACGTGCCCTTCTTGAGGGCCGGGGCCGCCGTGGGGATCGCGGCGTCCGCGGACCCGGGCAGCACGGTCAGCGCCACGGCGCAGCAGAGCGCCGCGAGCGCGAGCGGCACGCCCCGGGGGCGCGCGAAGGTGGCCGTCCACAGCGACATCCGCATGCTGGAACACATCCTGACGGCCAAAAGGAGCGGCCGTCGCATGACCGGCCTGCTGAAGCCGGAAACAGCGGAGAGACCGGGACGACGTGCGAACCCTCGGCCGCTTGATGAGCTGATCCGGCTGCTGATAGCCGGCGATCGGAAGGTTGGCCTCTCGGCGTGTGACCCCCATCCTGTGGCCTGACCGCCGTGAGGCAGAAGCGCCGCGGCCCGCCCTGACGTTATGTGCACGACGCGCCCCCTCCGCGCTCCTGCTTGTCGTCCACGGCGGGAGCGGTGGCTCTGGTAGCGTCGCGTCAGGTCCGGGGTGGCGTCTTGGGGCGCCGGTGAGGTTTCTCGATCGTGGGGGATTGATGCTCAGTCCAGCCGACCATGCGTGTCCTACAAGGCCTCGTCGTGTGCGCGCCATCGGTCGGTGGTCTGGTGCCGCCCGGTTTGGGTTGACGGTCTTGGCCGCGGGGGCGTTCGCGCTTGCGGGCGTGAGCGTGGCTCATGGGGCGCAGGCGGTCCATGTCAGCGCCGGCGCGTCGCACTCGTGCGCGGTGCTCTCTGGTGGTGGTGTGCAGTGCTGGGGTGCCGGCGGCAGTGGGCGGTTGGGGAACGGGTCGACCGCGTTCAGCGGCGTGCCGGTTGATGTGCAGGGTCTCACGGGCGCGGTCGCGGTCAGCGCCGGCGAGGCGCACACGTGCGCGATCGCGTCGGGCGGCGTGGTGAAGTGCTGGGGCATGGGCTTCGCCGGGGCGCTCGGCAACGGGGCCAACGACGACAGCAGCACCCCGGTGGATGTGCAGGGCGTGACCGGCGCGACCGCGATCGTCGCGGCCGGCGGCTTCACGTGCGCGCTGCTGTCAGGCGGCGCGGTGAAGTGCTGGGGCTTCGGCTCGGAGGGGCGGTTGGGGAACGGGTTCACCGCCAGCAGCAACGTGCCGGTGGATGTGCAGGGCCTCACGGACGCCGTCGCGCTGAGCAGCCGTGCGCGGGATCACGTCTGCGCGGTCCGTTCCGGCGGCGCCGTCCGGTGCTGGGGCAGAGGCGATTCCGGTGAGCTGGGGAACGGGTCGGGTGACAGCAGCACGCCGTTCGAGGTGCCGGGCCTGGCGGGCGCCGTCGCCGTCAGCACGGGCGCCGGCTTCACGTGCGCGGTGCTGTCAGGCGGCGCCGGGAAGTGCTGGGGGTACGGCGGCAGCGGTCAGTTCGGGAATGGTTCGACGTCCAACAGCCCCACGCCGGTCGATGTGCAGGGCCTCGCGGGCGCCGCCACGATCAGCAGCGGGTTCGACCACTCCTGCAGCGTGCTGTCGGGCGGCACCGCCAGGTGCTGGGGCGGCACGGGCGCCGCCCCGGACGGGAAGCTCGGCAACGGGTCGGACCCCGGCAGCGGCACCCCCGTCGACGTGCAGGGCCTGACCAGCGCTGTGGCCATCAGTGCGGGCGATCGTCACACCTGCGCGCTGCTCTCCAGCGGCGCGGTCAGCTGCTTCGGGTACGGCGGAACCGGACGGCTCGGAAACGACTCAACGGCCAACAGCAACACGCCGCAGGTCGTACAGGGCATCAGCGGAGCCGATCCGACGCCCGATCCGCCCGCACCACCGGTGACTCCGCCGGCAACCCCGCCGGCAACCCCGGCGCCGGCGCCGGCGCCCGTCACCACGTCCCGCCCGCCCGCAGCTGCGCCCAAGACCGTTGCGATCACCCAGCTCGCGACGCTGCCCTCCACGAAGGCGTGCGTCAGCCGGCGCAAGTTCCCGATCCGGCTGCGCAACGTCAAGAAGAACAAGCTCGTGCGCGCTCAGATCAAGCTCAACCGCAAGCAGGTCCGCACGGTCACCGGCAAGGCGCTGGGCCTGCCGATCGACCTGCGCGGCCTGCCCAAGGGCAGGTTCACGGTCGAGATCATCACCACCGACAGCGCCGGCAAACGCATCGTCGGCAAACGCACCTACCGCACCTGCGCACCCAAGAAACGCTGAACCACAGGCACACCGCTCCCGCTTCCCATGGAGTCTGTTGCACAAACCACTCAGAACACCGGTGCGTCAATGCACCTTGGGACAACACTGCTCGCAGGCGATCTAGGACCTCAACGAAGTGGGACAACGACGTCGCTTCTTGCCTCACGGCGACGTCGTCTCCCACCTGGTTCGAAGTAAGCGACTTCCGAGGCTTTACGCAACACACTCCATGCAATGCGGGCGCGAGCGGGACGCGCCGCGACAAGCGCACCGCCGCCTCCTGCTTGCCCCGACCTCTTCAGGACGCGAAGCCGGTCTTGAGGGCGCTACGGCGCTGTGTATGCCCAAGTCGCCAAGACCGAGGTCTCGCCGGCGAGCTTGGAGTAGAACCGCACGGCGAACCCGTAGGGCGTCGCCGGGCCGTTGATCCGACCGGCGGCTGTCCCCTCCTGCTCGTCGGTGTTCGCCCCGACGGCGGCCCCCAGGGAGCCGTAGATGCACAGCCGGCCGGACGGCGCCGTCGGGTTCGCAAAGCTCCCCTGGCAGGTGTTGGCGACATCCTCGTACGGGCCGTCCACGATGACCTTTGCATCGGTGAGGTCCTCAGGGGCGGGTATCGGGAGCGTCCCCACGACGTAGAACTCCTGTCCGGCAGTTGCGTTGACCTGCTGCCCCACGGCACCGCGTATGACTTCGCCGCTGCGGAGCACCTGGAGCGCGGAGCGTCCCGCTGGCCCGGCGTCCCCCGGTCGGCCCGTCTCGCCTGGGTCACCCTTCGGCCCCGGCTTTGCCGCCTTCGCGAGCTGCGCTCGCACCGTCTTGGCCAGATCCCTCTGTGCGATCGACCCGTCCTTGATCTGCTTGCCGGTGATCAGCTTCGCCGCAGTAGCCGTCCCAGCCGTGGCAACCAGCAGCCCGAGGATGAACGCCAGCCCCGTACCGGCGCGGTCCTGCAACATGCGGCGCATCGAATCATCTCCCAGATCGGTTGCGCCGACCGTACCCCCGCAGACCTGCGATCACCAACCATCACGCTCACCATCCATGCAATGCAGGAGCGGCCGCAATGGGGCGCCAGTGGTGCGGGGGTTCGCACAACGCCCAAACACTCGGGTTCACGGCTGGCGCGCGATTTCCCCTTCGCAGAGCCGCGAGACACCGCTCAGGGCCAGCGAGCGGAGAGACCGGGACGACATGCGAACCCTCAATCACTCGATGAGCTGCTCGAGCTTCTGAACCGCTGAGGTCCGCCTGGACGTTCACGTGCACGACGCGTCGCCTCGGCACTCCTGCTTTTCGTCCCTTGGGGAGTGTGCCGTGTCGGCGGGGGTGTCAGCCGAGTCTGAGGCGGGTGGCGGTCGATCTGGCGGTGAGCAGGGCGCTGTTGCCGGGGAAGCGTGCGCTGAGTTTGACGCTGGTGGCGCTTCCGCGTTGTTTGCGGGTGATCGTGAGCGTGGCGGTGTAGTGGCAGACACCGTCGCGCAGCCGGAGCTTGGCGGTCTTGGTGGCGAGTGTCTTGGTGGCGGTCCTGGCGCTGAGGGTGATCGAGCCGGTACAGCCCGCGCGCGCGCTGACGGTGGTGGCGATCAGTCGTCCGCTGAGCTTGACGCGGTAGGGCGCGCGCTTGGCGCGCCTTGTCGCGAGCTTCAGCGTCAGCCGGTCAACGCGCGCCCTGATGGCCGGAGGGGGCCCAGCCGCAGGTGGCCCGGCCGCGGCCGGCGGCGTGGGGACGGTGATCTGGGCGCTGGCCTGGTCGTCCTCGCCCGCGATGTCGTTGGCGGGGGTGGAGTCGGGGTCGCGCTCGCTCTGCCCGGCGACCTCAGCGGTCAGCGACGCGCTCCCGGCAGCCACCGCGGTTGCGTTGAGCGCCAACGTGGTCTGTGCGCCCGCGGCGAGCGTGCCGGCCTGCCAGGAACTGCCCGCCAGCGCGCCCTGCCCGATCAGCCCGGGCGTCAACGCGAGCAGACTGCTGTTGAGCAGCACGCGGGTCGCGTTGGCGGGGTCGGGGCCGTCGTTGCGCAGCCGCGCGGTGATCGCCGCGCCCGCGCCGACCGCCAGCACGCCCGGCGCGCCCTCCAACGTCAGCGACAGGTCCGCGACCCGGCCGACGCTCGAGGCTGCCGGCAGCGCCGCGGGGGCGTCCTGGGCGACCGGCTGCAGGGTCCCGTCGAGCCCGTTCCCCAGCCGCCCGAAGGCGTCGCTGCCCCAGCAGCTGGCCGACCCGTCATCCAGCAGCGCACACGAATGGCTGATGTCGCCGGCGCTGATCGCGACCGCGCGCCGACCGGCCGGCAACGCCACCGCCACCGGCGTCGGCTTGCTGACCAGAACGGCGTCGTCGCCGAGCTGCCCGGAGAGGTCGTTGCCCGAGCAGCGGGCCGACCCGTCATCCAGCACCGCACACGTATGGAAGCCGCCGGCGCTGATCGCGACCGCCCGCCGACCAACCGGCAACGCCACCGCCACCGGCGTCGACTTGTCCGCGATCAGCGCGTCATCACCGAGCTGCCCGACGTTGTCGCGACCCCAGCAGCTGGCCGACCCGTCATCCAGCAGGGCACACGAATGCCCGTTGCCGGCGCTGATCGCGACCGCGCGCCGACCCGCCGGCAACGCCACCGCCACCGGCGTCGACTTGTCCGCATTCACCGCGTCGTCACCGAGCTCCCCGAAGCTGTCGCTGCCCCAGCAGCTGGCCGACCCGTCATCCAGCACCGCACACGAATGGAAGCTGCCGGCGCTGATCGCGACCGCGCGCCGACCCGGCAACGCCACCGCCACCGGCGTCGACTTGTCCGCCAGAGCGGCGTCGTCGCCGAGCTGCCCGTTGCCGTCGTTGCCCCAGCAGCTGGCCGACCCGTCATCCAGCACCGCACACGAGTGCCCTCCGCCGGCGCTGATCGCGGCCGCGCGCCGACCCGCCGCCAACGCCACCGCCGCCGGCGTCGCCTTGTTTGCGCTCACGGCGTCGTCGCCGAGCCGCCCGTTGCCGTCGTTGCCCCAGCAGCTGGCCGACCCGTCATCCAGCACCGCACACGAATGCACTGCGCCGGCGCTGATCGCGACCGCGCGCCGACCCGCCGGCAACGCCACCGCCACCGGCGACGACTGGTCCGCGTTCACAGCGTCATCACCGAGCTGCCCACTGCCGTCCTCGCCCCAGCAGCTGGCCGACCCGTCATGCAGCACCGCACACGAATGGTTGGAGCCAGCGTCGAGCAAACCGGCCTGGAACGCCCGCACCCCACTGCCCGCCCGCTCACCAGACGCCGGCCCGGCAAACGCCCCCACCCACGCCACACCGACCCCGAGAGCCGCCACCAGCACGCCACAACGACCCATCCCAACCCCCGGACATCGACTCGAGCCACGCGAACCGCCGCTCCGGACGCGAGCCTACGCGCAACCGCACCCGCTGTCCATGGGGTGTGTTGCGTAAAGGGTCGTCGGCTCGTGGGGCGCCGGGCGCGGCGAGTGTGCTGGCTTGTCGCGGCGGGTCAGTGGGCGCCGGGCGAGCGGCGGGTCAGGCGATGGCGGGCGCCAGTTCGCGGCGCCAGGGCTTGAGCAGGTTGTGGGTGGCGGCCAGCAGTCGCCATTCGGATCTGCAGGCGGCCAGGCCGCGGCGTTGGAAGCGGTCGGCGCGCCGGCAGGTCTTGGTGTGGGCGAAGACGGGTTCGATGATGGCTTGGCGCTGGCGGTAGAGCGCTTTGCCCTCTGGCCCGCTCAGGACGGCGCGCATGAAGTCGTAGCGTCCGCCTTGCCGCAGGCGGCTTGGGGCTTTGCGAGTGTCGGCGTCGGGCCTGACGAGGACCTGCATGCCGCGCGCGACGAGCTCGTCGATGTGCGGGCCGTTCCAGTAGCCGGCGTCAGCGAGCACGACGCCTGGTTGTTCGCTGATGCCGGCCTGTTCGAGCTCGCTGCGGGCGGCGCTGATCATCGGTTCCAGCAGGGCGCGGTCGTTGCCGCCGATCGTGACGTCGGCGGCGATGATGATCTGTTCGGGCGTGGCGACGGCTTGGGCGCTGTAGCCCTGGATGAACCCGCGCGCGGTCTTCACCGTCCGCGAGTCGGGATCGGTCAGGTTCGTGCGGCCGGTCGGCGCGTCGGGCACCGGCCGCGGCTTCGGCGGACCGCCGAGCTTGCGGCCGGTCCTGGCGGTGTAGTCGGCCTTGGCCTGCTGCCAGTCGGCCAGCTCGCGCTGCTTGGCTTCCCAATCGGCGCGCAATCGGTCGCGCGCCTCCTTGAGTCGCGCGCGCCTGGTCTGGGGGTCGGCCAGCTCGGGCGGCAGCTCGTCACCGCGCGCCCGCCCGTAGAGCTCGTCCTCGGCCGCGTCAACGGCGGCGGCGTCCTGCAGGATCTCCCGTGCGAGCTGCTCGTAGCTGCGGTTCGCGCTGTCAGCGGCGTTGGCGCGCATCCGCGTGGCGTCCAGCGCGATCACGCCGACCGACACCGCGCCGGCCTGCGCGCAGAGCCCCAGCACCTCACCGAACAAGCCTGCCAGCGCATCCTCGTGACGGCCGCGGAAGCGATTGATCGTCGTGTGATCGGGCACCTGATTGGCCGCCACGACACGGAACGCCACATCCTCCACGCAGCGACGCTCGATGCCACGCGAGGAACGCTCACCGACCGCATATGCGTAGAGCACCAACGCCACCATCATCGCCGGATCATGCGCCGCCCGACCCCACCCGTCCTGGCGATAAGACGCATAGAACGCCGTCAGGTCGATCTGCTCGACAGCATCAAGCACGAACCACGCCAAGTGACCCGCCGGCAGCCACGCCCGCAAGCTCGGCGGCAACAACAACGCCTGCTCACGATCACACGCCAAGAAGTTCTGCGCCATCCGAAAATTGTTCCCGGCCCACCGGACACAAACCCAGGGTTTGTGCAACACACTCATGCAAAGCAGGAGCGGCGCGAGGGGCGCCACTGGTCCGGGGTTCGCACGACGCCCAAACACTCGTCTCCCGATAAGCGCGGCGATTTCCCCTTCGCTGAGCCGCGAATGGCCCATTCCGGGGCGAGCAGCGGAGAGGGCGGGATTCGAACCCGCGAACGGATCTAAACCCGTTACTCGCTTAGCAGGCGAGTGCCTTCAGCCACTCGGCCACCTCTCCGGGCAAGGGAGGCAGTGTAGCCCGGCGCGGCGCCGCGACGCTCGCCTCCGATCACCGGACCGGTCAGGATGGCGGGACATGACGACCGCGCATGCGACGACGCCCGCCGCCGACGGCTTTCACATGCCCGCCGAATGGGCCGAGCACGACGGTTGCTGGATGATCTGGCCCGAGCGTCCCGACTGCTGGCGGATGGGCGCCAAGCCGGCGCAGGCCGAGTTCGCCGCGGTGGCGACCGCGATCGCCGGGGGCGGCGAGGCGGTCACGATGGCCGTCTCCGCACGCCAGTTCGACAACGCCCGCGGCGTGCTGCCGCCGGAGGTGCGCGTCGTGGAGATGACCACGGACGATGCCTGGATGCGCGACGTGGGGCCGACGTTCGTCGTCGACGGCGCGGGCGGGCGCCGCGGGGTGGATTGGGCGTTCAACGCGTGGGGCGGGACCGAGGGCGGCATCTACTGGCCGTGGAAGCACGACGACGAGGTCGCGCGCAAAGTGCTGGAGATCGAGCGTGCAGCGCGCTACCGCGCGCCGCTGATCCTCGAGGGCGGGTCGATCCACGTCGACGGCGAGGGCACGGTCATCACGACCGAGGAGTGCCTGCTCAACCCCAACCGCAACCCGTCGCTGACCCGCGAGCGCATCGAGGAGTACCTGTGCGCGTACCTCGGCGCCGAGAAGGTCCTCTGGCTCGGCCCGGGCACGGTCAACGACGAGACCGACGGGCACGTCGACAACATCTGCTGCTTCGTGCGCCCGGGCGTCGTCGCGCTGCACTGGACCGACGACGGGTCCGACCCCCAGCACGCGATCTCCGCCGACGCGCTCGCGCGGCTGGAGCGGATGACCGACGCCCGCGGACGCGCGCTGGAGGTCCACCGGCTGCCGATGCCGGGCCCGCTCGCGATGACGCAGGAGGAGGCCGACGGGATCGACGGGATCGACGGCGCGAAGACGCGCCTGGCCGGGGACCGGCTCGCCGGGTCGTACGTGAACTACTACATCGCCAACACGCGGATCCTCATGCCGCTGCTCGACGAGCGCACGGACGAGGAGGCGCGCGCGACCCTCGCCGGGCTCTACCCCGAGCGCGAGGTCGTCGGCATCCCCACGCGTGAGGTGCTGCTCGGAGGCGGCAACATCCACTGCATCACGCAGCAGGTGCCGCGCGCCTGAGTCCGCCGGTCAGTTCGACGAGAGGACCAGCTGGTCGAGCTTGCGCCGCGGCTCGCGGATGCCCTCGGAGTCCTTCGCGAGCCGGATGGTCGCGGCCTTGGCGGCATCCCCGTCGTTCGCGGCCGCCGCACCGCTGATGGCGTCGAGATCGGCGGCGGCCTTCCGCACGCCGGCGACGAGCGCGGCCCGCGTGGCGTTGATCGCGTCGTCGTCGGGCGTCTTCGCCTGCTCGAGATCGCCGGCGACGACGTTCGCCCGATCGGCGAGATCCGCGAACTGCTCCTGCAACTCGAGGTCCGACTTGTCCTTGGCGCTCGTCACCGCGGCGCCGACCTCTGTGCCGAGCCCGCGGATCGCGGCGCTGATCGGCGCGTAGTCCCTGCGGAAGTCGGCGGTCGTCGTCTCCTCGTCCCCGCCGCCACCGCAGGCGGCGAGGGCGACGGCGGCGAGCAGCGCGGTCAGGAGGCCGATGATGGGGCGTGACATGTGGCGGGACGCTATCGGGGCGTCCCGATGCTCCCGTGGGGAGCCGCCGCTACTTCTTCTTCGTCGTCGTGGTCGTCGTCTGCGTGGGCGGCTTGACGCCGAGCACCAGCACGTCGAGCTCGCGCTTCGGGGCGGCGACGCCCTCGTTGTCGCGGGTGAGCTTCGCGGCCGCTTCGCCGGCGCCCTTGAGGTCGTCCTTCCCGGCCGCCTTGCTGATCGCCTCGAGGTCGTCCGCGGCGACGTTCAGCCCGGCGACGAGCTTCGCGACCTGGGTCTCGATCTTGGCGTCGTCCGGCGGCGTGGCGTCCTCGAACTTCGTCGCGATCGCACGCGTCTGGTCGGCGACCTCGCTGAAGCGCTCCTTCAGCTGCTTGTTGGACTTGCCGGCCGATTCGTTCACGGCCTTGCCGACGGCCGCACCCACCGTCGCCAGCTCCTTGCTGAGCGCGGTGTACTCCTGCTTGTACTCGGCCTTCGTCGGGGGCGCTGCGTCCTCGCTTCCGCCGCACGCGGCGAGGGTGAACGCCGCGACGACGGCGATGAGCGGGACGGAGATCGCGCGGCGCATCGCCTAGACGCTAGCGGGATTCCGCCACAATGGGCGACGGAGGGATGGCAGAGCGGTTGAATGCACCGGCCTTGAAAGCCGGAGACGGGGTGACTCGTCCGCGGGTTCGAATCCCGCTCCCTCCGCTCCCCGTGAGCGCTCAGGCGGGCGTCGCGGGCGCGAGCGATGCCGGCGCGCCGCAGGCGACGAGCGCCTCCGGCAGGACGACCGTGCCGTCGTCCCGCTGGCCGTTCTCCAGCAGCGCGATGATCGTCCGGCCCACCGCGACGGCGGTGCCGTTCAGCGTGTGGAGGGTCTCGGGTCGCCCGCCGCCGGGCGGTCGCCAGCGGATCTCCAGGCGGCGCGCCTGATAGTCCGTCGTGTTCGAGGTCGACGTCAGCTCGCGGTACTTCTCCTGGCTGGGAATCCACGCCTCGCAGTCGAACTTGCGCGCCGCGGAGTTGCCGAGGTCGCCGATCGCGATGTCGACGACGCGGTAGGGCAGACCGAGCGCCTGGAGGATCTCCTCCTCGATCGCGAGCAGCCGCTCGTGCTCCTCCTTCGACGCCGACGGCTCCACGAAGCTGAACATCTCGACCTTGTCGAACTGGTGGACGCGGAAGATGCCGCGCGTGTCGCGGCCGGCCGCGCCGGCCTCGCGGCGGAAGCACGGGGAGAAGCCCGCGTAGCGCAGCGGAAGGTCGCCCGGCTCGACGATCTCGCCGGCGTGCAGCGACGCCAGCGCCACCTCGCTCGTGCCGACGAGGTAGAGCTCGTCCTCCGGGAGCGCGTAGATCTGCTGCTCGGTGTCCGGGAGGAAGCCGGTCCCGTAGAGCGCCTCCTCGCGGACGAGCACCGGCGGGATGACCGGCTCGAACCCGTGGCCGCGCAGCAGCTCGAGCGTCCAGCGCACGAGCGCGAGCTCGAGGAAGACCAGGTCGCCGCGCAGGTACGCGAAGCGCGAGCCCGACAGCCGAGCGGCGTGCTCCATGTCGATCAGCGGCCCGGCGAGCTCCAGGTGGTCGCGCGGCGACGCCAGGACCGGCGGCGTCCCGACCTCGCGCACGACGGTGTCCGCATCCGGAGATCCCGGATCGGGGAGGTTCGGGAGCCGCGCGAGCACGTCCTGCAGCTCCGCGTCGATCGTCGCTAGCTCCTCCGCGAGGCCCTTCGCCCGAGCCGCGACCTCGCGCATCCGGGAGATCGCATCGTCCCCGCCGGAGCCCTCGCGCTTGGCGGCGGCGATCGCGTCGTTCGCGGCGTTCTGCTCGCCGCGCAGGGCCTCGAGCTCCGGTAGGACCGCGCGGCGGCGCTCGTCGAGCGCGAGCACGCGATCGAGACCGCCGTCCTCACCGCGCCGCGCGAGTGCGGCGCGAACGGTGTCCGGGTCACCGCGGAGCAGCTTCAGGTCGAGCACGGCGCCGCTCGGTCGAGCGTCAGCCGCCGGCCTGCGGGGGGACCGGCGGGCAGGTCACGGCCGGGCCGCTGGGCGAGGCGGGATCGTCGACCTGCTCGCCGGAGTACTCGGCGATGAAGGCGGCGACGTCGCGGGCCTGCGTGCCGACGACCATGTTGCCCGGCATGATCGCGCCGGACGCGCCGCCGTTGCGGATCGCGTACAGCGCGTCCTCGTAACACACCTTGCGCGTGTTGAGGTTCGGGCCGTCCACGCGCTCGCGGTCGGAGACCTTCGCGGCGGAGCCCTGCGCACCCGCGACGTCCATCGTGTGGCAGCCCGAGCAGCGCTCGGCGAACAGCTCGGCGCCGTTCTGGACCGAGGCCGAGGCGTTCGGGACGTCCACGCTCTGTGATCCGCAGGCGGACAGCAGGCCGGATGCCGCGAGCGCGAGAAGCGTGAGCAGGAGAAGGCGGCGCGACTTCATGACGGCCACGGATCATACGAGAGGTCGTGGCGGGGCGCGGTGTGGCGCCGCGGCGGGGCACCCGGGCGGGAGGTCGGTCGGCCGGTCCGTGCGGTCGCTCGCTGCGGGAAATGACCGGTGACTGGTCGGAAGTCGCGGCGCTTGACGCGCGGGCCGCGCTCGCTGCGGGAAATGACCGGTGACTGGTCACAAGTCGCAGCGAACGGGCGTGGTGGTGGGTTCGTTGAGAACGAACGGACCGGCTCTGCCGGTCGGGCCCTGCCAGGGGGCCGTACGTGAGCGCCCGGCGCCGGCCGGTTGCCGCCGTGTCAGAGCGACCGCGGGGTTGTCACCAGGAGCGATCGTCGTGTGCCGGCGCCGGGCTGCCGCGATCGGGTTTCGCGGTCGGCGCCGGGCCTCCTTCCGGTGCGATGAGCCGGGGCGGTAGCGTCCGGCGGGCATGGCGGCCGATCAGCAGCGATTCCGCGAGGTCATGGGCCACTTCGCCACCGGTGTCGCGGTCGTCGCCTGCGAGGGCCCGGGCGGGCCTTCGGGCCTGACGACGAGCGCCGTCGCGTCCGTGTCGCTCGACCCGCCGCTCGTACTCGTCTGCTTCGACAACGCCTCCCGCACCCTCGACGCGGTGCGCACCGCCGGGCGCTTCTCCGTGAACGTCCTGCGCGAGGGGCAGGAGGACGTGGCGATGCTGTTCGCGAGCAAGGCGCAGATGGCCGAGAAGTTCGCGGCCGTCGACCACGGTGACGAGGACGGCGTGCCCGTCCTGCGCGACGTGCTCGCCTGGCTCGCCTGCGACGTGCGGGAACTGCTCCCCGGCGGGGACCACACGATCGGGATCGCCGAGGTCCGCACGCTCGGCGCCGACCCCGACGGCGGCCGCCCGCTGCTGCACCACCGCGGCGCGTTCGCGGGGCTGCACTACGGGGTGTAGTGCACATCGGCCTCGCGCCGGGTTCTCGGAGAACGAACGGACCGGCCCTGGGGGGGCGTGCTCACACCGTCATCAGCACCCGCACCGCCAGGAACGCCACCACCAGGGCCGCCAGGCCGACGATCGCGGTCTCGCGCGCGAGGATCGCGTCGACGATCTCCGCCTGCTCCTGCTCCGGGAGCGCGCCGACGGCCTGCGCGTCCGGCAGACCGCGCTGGTCGAGCACCGTCTGCGCGGCGGCGATGCGCAGTTGCTCGGCGATGATCGACACGGCGATCGGCAGGAGCATGTAGAGCCAGAAGAGGCCGTCCGGCGGATCGAAGCCCGAGAACAGCGCGACCGCGGCGACCGCCGCGAGGACCGTCGTCGAGAGCTGCGCCGTGCGCCAGGTCCACCACAGCGCGGCGGGCGACGCGGCACGCCACCACGCCCACGCGCCGACGAGCGCCGCCGCCACGTTCAGCGCGGCGACGATGAGGGCCGTGATCTCTGCTGTCTGCGCCATTTCGAGCCCATTGTCACAAGCCCGCATCGGGCGTTTGCCCGTGCTTGGTAGCTGATACAAACCATTGCGTGCTGAGCACCTACGCCCCGGCGATCGTCTTCGTGCTGCTCGGAACGGTGATCGGCGTCGCGTTCTCGTGGCTCAACTACGTGGCCGGCCCCAAGCGCGCGGTCGACCACAAGCTCGATCCGTACGAGTCGGGCATGCCGTCGGAGATCAAGCAGGGGTTCCGTTTCGGGATCAGCTTCTACCTCGTCGCGATGCTGTTCCTGCTGTTCGACATCGAGGTCCTGTTCCTCTATCCGATCGCAGTGCAGCTGCGCGCGTTCGGCACGTTCGCGCTGATCGAGACCATCGTGTTCATCGCGCTGCTGATGGTCGCGTTCGTCTACGTCTGGCGCAGAGGGGCACTCACGTGGAAGTAGTCCGCCAGTCGGTCCAGACGCCCGAGGATTTCCGCTCGCGGCAGCTGCGCGCCCGCGACATGCTCCGCGGCGACCTCCAGGGGCGGGATCTCGACACGTACGTCGAGGAGCGCGTCCTGACGACGACGCTCGACAAGGCCGTCGACTGGGCGCGCGGCAACTCGATGTTCCCGTTGACGTTCGGCCTGGCCTGCTGCGCGATCGAGATGATGTCGATCGTCGGCGCGCGGCTCGACATCGCACGCTTCGGGTTCGAGGCGTTCCGCGCCTCGCCGCGCCAGGCCGACCTGCTCATCCTCTCCGGGCGCGTCAGCATCAAGATGGCGCCCGTCGTCCGGCGCATCTACGACCAGATGCTGGAGCCCAAGTACGCGATCGCGATGGGCGCCTGCTCGTCGTCGATGGGCGTCTTCAACAACTACGCGATCGTGCCGGCCGACAAGTTCATGCCCGTCGACGTCCACGTCCCCGGCTGCCCGCCGCGGCCCGAGGCGCTGATGCACGGCATCCTCCAGCTGCGGTCGATGGTCCAGCACGATCCGAGCCTCGGCTGGCGCGAGCGCTACGGCGGCGAGGGCACCGAGGAGGTCGTCCCCGGGGCGACGCGCGAGTCCACCGGCGTCAACGTGTTCGGCGGCGGCGGCACGGAGGACTCCGGTGCCTGACGCCACGGGCCTGGAGCTCCTCGCACGCGACCTGAGGGACCGCCACGACACCGGCGTCCTGGACACGGTCTTCTTCCGCGGTCAGGCGACGCTCGTCGTCGCGCCCGACGTGATCGTCGAGACGCTCGAGGCGCTGCGCGAGCGCGGGTACCGCTTTCTCGCGAGCGTGCACGGCGCCGACGAGTACCCCGACGAGCCGCGCCTGGCCGTCCACTACCAGCTGCTCGACATGGCGGCGCTCGACCGCGTCGCGGTGAAGGTGCGCGTCCCGACGAGCGATCCGCAGGTCCCGTCCGTGACCCCGCACTGGCCGACCGCCGACCACCAGGAGCGCGAGATCTTCGACATGTTCGGCGTGGTCTTCGAGGGCCACCCCGACCTGCGGCGGATCCTCATGCCCGAGGACTATGAGGGTCACCCGCAGCGCCGCGACTTCCCCATCGGCGGCGAGCCGATCCTCTTCACGCACAACGAGGCCTCGGGCGCCCGGTGGTTCGCTTGACGACCGAGGAGCGCGGCCTCTCCGACTACCGCCGGATGGAGGAGAGCATCACGCTCACCGAGCAGCCGGTGGTCGAGGGCGGGCGCGAACTGCTCTCGCTGAACATCGGCCCGCACCATCCCGCCACCCACGGCGTCCTGCGGCTGCTCGTCACCCTCGACGGCGAGATCCTGCGCGACGTCAAGCCGATCATCGGCTACGTCCACACCGGGATCGAGAAGACCGCCGAGCAGAAGAGCTACTGGAAGGCCATCCCCGTCGTCGAGCGGATGGACTATCTCTCCTACTACTTCAACGCCTACGCGTTCTGCGGCGCGGTCGAGACGCTGCTGGAGGTCGAGGTCCCCAGGCGCGCGCAGTACCTGCGCGTGATCCACATGGAGCTCAACCGGATCATGAGCCACCTCGTGTGGCTCGGGACGAGCGCGCTGGACCTCGGCGCGATCTCGGTCTGGTGGTACTGCTTCCGCGAGCGCGAGCAGCTGCTGGACCTGTTCGAGATGTCGTCCGGCCAGCGCATGCACACGCGCTACTTCCAGGTCGGCGGCGTGATGGAGGACATCCCCGCCGGCTGGGTCGGAGATGGTCCGCCGGTTCACGAGCGTCATGCCCGAGCGCGCCGACGTCTACGGCGACCTCCTCAACAAGAACGAGATCTTCGTGCAGCGCCTGCGCGGCGTCTGCCCGCTCCCCGAGCAGCAGCTGCTCGACCTCGGCGTGACCGGCCCGCTGCTGCGCGCGACCGGCAACCCGTGGGACCTGCGCAAGGCGATGCCCTACTGCTCCTACGAGGACTTCGACTTCAAGATCCCGGTCGGCACGCAGGGCGACAACTACGACCGCTACGCGGTGCGCCTCGCCGAGATCAAGGAGTCCTGCAAGATCATCGACCAGGCGCTCGACGGCCTGCCGGAGGGCCCGTTCATCACGCGAGGACCGCAAGGTCGCGCTGCCGCCGCGGCATGAGCTGGCGACCTCGATGGAGGCGCTGATCCACCACTTCAAGCTCGTGACCGAGGGCTTCCGCGTCCCGCCGGGCGAGGTCTACTTCCCGATCGAGGCGCCGCGCGGCGAGCTCGGGTGCTTCGTGCGCGCCGACGGCTCGTCGAAGCCCGCGCGCGTGCACATGCGCGACCCGAGCTTCGTGAACCTGCAGGCGACCGCCCCGATGGTCGAGGGCCACCTGATCGCCGACATGATCGCGACGCTCGCGATGCTCGACCCGGTGCTCGGAGGCGTGGACCGATGACGATCGACCCGAGCTCCGTCGCGCGCTACGCCGGCGGCTCGCGCATCCCCGGGTGGGACGACTCCGCCGACCTCACGAAGGACCCGTCGGTCGTCCCCGATCCCGCGACGACTGAGGTCCCGGACGACCTGCGCGCCGAGATCGAGGCGGAGATGGCGAACTACCCGGAGCCCAAGGCGGCGACGATCTTCGCGCTGAAGGCCGTGCAGCGCCGCTACGGCTGGTGCACGCCGGAGGGCGTCGAGCAGGCGGCGTGCGTGCTGCGCCAGACGCCCGCCGACCTCGTCGGCGTCGGCTCGTTCTACGACATGTTCCACCTGCGTCCCGCCGGGCGCACGGACGTGTACGTCTGCACGAACATCTCCTGCTCGCTCTGCGGCGCGCAGGAGCTGTACGCCGCGTTCGCCGAGCACGCCGGGGAGGACCCGGACGTCAACATCCGCTCGTTCGAGTGCCTGGGCGCCTGCGACATCGCACCGATGGCGTCGGTCAACGGCACGTACGTCGGGCCGCTCACGACCGACGACGTGCCGGAGCTGCTCGGCCAGATCCGCCGCGGCGAGGAGCCGCTGCCCGAGCAAGCAGATCGCGCGCCGGCCGAGCGTCGACCCCAACGCCCGCGGAGGCGCCGCGTGACCGACATCCTGCTCTTCCGCGAGATCGACGAGCCGGGGCTCGCGACGCTCGACGTCTACGAGCGGCGCGGCGGCTACGCCTCGCTGCGCGCGGCGCTGCAGACGCAGCCCGAGGAGCTGATCGAGACGTTCAAGGGCGCGGGCCTGCGCGGCCGCGGCGGCGCCGGGTTCAACATGGGCCTGAAGGCCTCGTTCCTGCCCAAGGGCGACATGCAGAAGTACGTCGTCTGCAACGCCGACGAGTCCGAGCCGGGCACGTTCAAGGACCGCGAGCTGATGCAGAAGAACCCGCATCAGCTCGTCGAGGGCCTGGTCATCGCCGCCTACGCCGTCGGGGCGACCAAGAGCTTCATCTACATCCGCGGCGAGTACGAGCTGCAGGCGGACGTCCTCGACGCCGCGATCGCCGAGGCCTACGCGAAGGGCTACCTCGGCGAGGACATCCTCGGCTCCGGCTTCGAGCCTCTCGCTGCACGTCTCGCGCGGCGCCGGCGCGTACATCTGCGGCGAGGAGACCGGGCTGCTCGACTCGCTCGAGGGCAAGCGCGGCAACCCGCGCCTGAAGCCGCCGTTCCCCGCGAACGCCGGCCTCTTCCAGGGCCCGACGCTGATCAACAACGTCGAGACGCTGTCGACGATCCCGCACATCGTCGAGATGGGCGCCGAGGCGTACGCGCGGATCGGCGTCGAGAACTCGGCGGGGACGAAGCTCATCTCGATCAGCGGCAACGTGCAGCGGCCCGGCAACTACGAGATCGAGCTCGGCATGCCGAGCCGGGACATCATCTACGGTCTCGCCGGCGGCCCGCCCGAGGGGCGCGAGGTCAAGTTCTGGTTCCCGGGCGGCTCCTCGTCGCCGGTGCTGACCGCCGACGAGCTCGACCTCAGCTACGACTTCGACACGCTCGCCAAGGCCGGCTCGATGCTCGGCTCGGGCGCGATCATCGTCGTCGACGACTCGAACTCCGTCGTCGACGTCGCGCTGTGGACGGCGAAGTTCTACACGCACGAGTCGTGCGGCAAGTGCACGCCGTGCCGCGAGGGCACCACCTGGACGCACCGGATGCTCGGGCGCATCAAGGACGGCAGCGCGACCCCGATGGACCTCGACATCATGGCCTCAGTCCAGGAGCACATCATGGGCAACTGCCTGTGCGTGCTCGGCGACGCGATGGCGATGCCGATCGGCTCGATGATCAAGAAGTTCCGCCCCGAGTTCGAGCAGTACATCGAGCAGGCGCGGGCGCGCCGGGAGCAGGAGCTGCTGGCGGGGGTCGCGAGCTAGTGCCGCGGCCGGTGCAGGAGCTGGTGACCTTCACGCTCGACGGGCGCGAGGTGACCGCCCCGCAGAACGCGATGCTCGTCGACGCCGCGCTGCAGTACGGCGAGATCGAGATCCCGGTCTTCTGTTACGAGCCGAAGATCGGGCCGCCGGTCGGCGCGTGCCGCATGTGCCTCGTCGAGATCGAGGGCGTGCCGAAGCTGCAGGCCGGCTGCGCGACCCCGGTCAAGGACGGCATGGTCGTCCACACGAACACGCCGCGCGTCCAGGAGGCGCAGGAGGCCGTCCTCGAGTTCCTGCTGATCAACCATCCGCTCGACTGCCCGGTCTGCGACAAGGGCGGCGAGTGCCCGCTGCAGGACAAGTCGTTCGGCTGGGGCGGCGGCATCTCGCGCTTCGTCGAGCCCAAGCGCCACTTCGAGAAGCCGCTCGCGCTGAGCCCGCTGATCGCGATCGACCGCGAGCGCTGCATCCTCTGCTACCGCTGCGTGCGCTTCAGCCAGGAGGTCAGCGAGGACGTCCAGCTCGTCCTCCACGACCGCGGCGCGCACACGTTCGTCGGGACGTTCGACGGCCATCCGTACGTCGCCCCGTTCAGCGGCAACATCATCGAGCTCTGCCCCGTCGGCGCGCTCACCTCGCGGCCCTACCGCTTCCGCGCGCGCCCGTGGGACATCGAGCAGTCGGGCTCGGTCTGCACGCTCTGCCCGGCGCAGTGCAACGTGAGCTTCACCGTCCGCGACGAGCGCGTCCTGCGCGTCCTGCAGCGCGACCATGACGAGGTCGACGACGGTTGGCTCTGCGACAAGGGCCGCTTCGCCTACCAGGCGATCCACTCCGACGAGCGGATCACCGAGCCGCTGCTGCGCGACGGCGGCGAGCTGCGGCCGGTCACCTGGGACGTCGCGCTCGACGCGGCGGCCGCCGCCCTCGGCCGCTCCGGCGCGCGGACCGCGGCGCTCGCCGGCGGCGAGACGACGAACGAGGAGGGCTTCCTCCTGCAGGCGCTGCTGCGCGACGCGCTCGGCTCCGCCGACCTGGACTCCCGCGCCGGGAGCGTCCTGGATCGTGAGACGCAGGTCGCGCTGGCTGCGCCCGCGCTGCAGGCCACGGTCCCTGACCTGCAGTACGCGCACGCCGTCCTCGTCATCGGTGCCGACCCGATCGACGACGCTCCGGTTCTCGACCTGCGGATCCGCAAGGGTGTGCGCCACCACGGCGTGCGGCTCTTCACCGCGAGCGCCCGGCCCACGGCGCTGGACCCGCGCGCGGAGGCGACGAGCCTCATGGCGCCGGGCGCGGGCGAAGCCTGGCTGGGCGCGCTCGACGCCGCGCTGGCCGGCCGCTCCGACGCCGACGTGGACGCGCTCGCGAGCGCCGCGGCCGCCGACGCCGCCGCCGTCCGCGCGATCGCCGCCGGGCTGCAGGACGCCGGCGACGACATCGTGATCCTGTGGGGCGAGCGGGTCACCACCGGCCCCCGCGGCCCCCACGCGGCGCGCGCGCTCATGAACGTCGCCCAGCGCCTGGGCCTCGCCGGACGCGAGGGCGCCGGCCTGCTGCAGATCCCGACCGGCGCCAACGGCCGCGGGCTGCGCGAGGCCGGGGTGCTCCCGGACGCCGCGCCGGGCCTCGGCGCGGCGCCGCAGGCGGGGCGCTCCGCCGCGGAGATCGCGGCCGCCGCGGCCGCCGGCGAGATCCCGGCGCTGTACCTGCTGCACACCGACCCGCTCGTCGACCAGCCGGACGCCGCCGCGTGGTCGGCCGCGATGGAGCAGGCGAGCACCGTCATCGCCCACGCGGGCTTCCTCACCGCCGGGCTGCGCGAGCACGCGACCGTCATCTTCCCGGCGGAGTCCTACGCGGAGAAGGAGGGCACCGTCGTGCATCCCGACGGGCGCCTGCAGCGCCTGCGCCGCGCGATCGGCCGTCAGGGCGAGACGCGGGCGGAGTGGCAGGTGCTCGCCGAGCTGGCCCGCCGGCTGGGTCACGACCTCGGCGTGCTCACGTCGAGCATGGTCACCGCGCGCCTGATCGGGGCCGTCCCGTTCTACGCCGGTCTGTCGCTCGACGCGATCGGCGCCCGCGGCGTGCGCTGGCCCGCGCGCGAGCAGGCGTCCGCGGCGCCCACCGGCGCGCTCGGGCCGTTCGACCTCGAGCCGGCGCCCGCCGCGGCGACCGCCAACGGCGCCCTGCGCCTCGGGACGTTCCGCTCGATCTGGGCCGCGCCCGAGGTCGGCGCCTCGCCCGCGCTGAAGTTCCTGCACCCGCGCCAGCGCGTCGAGCTCGCGCCGCAGGACGCTGCGCGGCTGGGTGTGAGCGAGGGCGAGCAGCTCGTCGTCGGCTCCGCCGGGCAGACGATCAGCGGCGTCGCGTTCATCCGCGCCGGCGCGCTCGAGGGCACCGTCTCGCTGGAGACGGCGATTCCCGCCGATGACGCCAACGGGCTCCAGGGCCCGCTGGTCGAGGTGCGCCGCGCATGATTCCGAGCCTCCAGACGCAGCTTGCGGTCGTCGGCTATGCCGAGCCGTGGTGGATCATGATCCTCAAGTCGCTGGTGATCTTCTTCGTCGGGCTTCAGCTCGTCCCGCTCGTGCTGATGATGGAGCGCAAGATCCTGGGCCGGTTCCAGAACCGCTACGGGCCCAACCGCGTCGGCCCGCTCGGTGCGCTCACGCCGGTCGCCGACATCGTCAAGCTGCTCACGAAGGAGAGCTTCCGGCCGAGCACGTCGATCGGGTGGCTGTTCACGCTCGCGCCGATCCTCTCGATCATCGCCGCGGTCGCCGCGCTCGCGCTCGTCCCGTTCGGCAACGTCGTCGACATCGCCGGCACGCCCGTCGGCCTCTACGGGATCGACGTCACCGTCGGCCCGCTCTATCTCTTCGCGCTCGGCGCGATCGGGTTCTACGGCGTGATGCTCGGCGGCTGGTCGTCGGGTTCGAAGTACTCGTTCCTGGGCTCGATGCGCGCCGCCGCGCAGCTCATCTCCTACGAGGTCGCGCAGGGCATGGCGCTCGTCGGCGTGATCATCACCGCGCAGACGATGTCGCTGACGGAGATCGTCGAGGGCCAGCAGGGCATGTGGTACTTCATCCCGCAGTTCGTCGGCTTCATGATCTTCATGATCGCGAGCTTCGCGGAGACCAACCGCCCGCCGTTCGACCTCGTCGAGGCGGACGCCGAGCTCGTCGGCGGCTACATGACCGAGTACGGCGGCGGCCGCTTCGCCCTCTACTTCTTCGCCGAGTACCTGAACGTCCTCGTCGTCTCCGCGATCGCGGTCACCTGCTTCTTCGGCGGATGGCTGCTGCCGTTCGGGATCGACCCGCCCGACGTGGGTGGACCCGTTCGTCGTGATCGGGAAGATGCTCGCGTTCGTCGTCTTCTTCATCTGGATCCGCGCGACGCTCCCGCGCCTGCGCTACGACCAGCTGATGGCGTTCGGCTGGAAGGTCCTGCTCCCCCTGGCCACCCTCAACGTGCTCGTCACGGCGATCGTCGTCGTGGCCTGGAGCTAGTGGAGCGCTGCTGATGCCCTGGAATCCCGAAGCCGATGTCGTCGAGGTCGTGCGCGGCCCGCAGCGTCCCGGCGGCGCGGGCGGCCTGTACCGAGCGCTCGGCGAGACGCTGCGCGGGCTGCGGACGACGTTCGGGCAGCTCACCGCGGGCGTCTCCACGGTGAGCTACCCGGAGGAGAAGATCCCGGTGTACCCGCGCTTCCGCGGGCGGCACCGGCTCCACACGTTCGCCGACACCGGCCTGGAGAAGTGCGTCGGCTGCTCGCTGTGCGCCGCCGCGTGCCCGGCCGACTGCATCCGCGTCGTCGCCGCCGAGAACACGCCCGAGCACCGGGTCTCCGCCGGGGAGCGCTACGCCGCGGTCTACGAGATCAACCTGAGCCGCTGCATCTTCTGCGGCTACTGCGAGGTCGCGTGCCCGTTCGACGCGATCACGATGGGCCATGACTTCGAGATGTCCGACTACAACCGGTCGGACCTCATCTTCACCAAGGAGATGCTGCTCGCCGAGCCCCCGGAGCGCACGCCGCTGCGGGCCGAGGGCGAGTAGCCTGCCGCCGCGCCGCCCATGGGCTTCTTCTTCTTCCTGTTCGCGATCGTGGCGCTCGCCGGGGCCGTCGGCGTCGTCACGCTCCGCAACCCGTTCTACTGCGCGCTCTCGCTCGTCGTCCACCTGATCGCGCTCGCGCTGCTGTTCCTGCTGCTCGAGGCCCAGTTCGTCGCGTTCGCGCAGATCGTCGTCTACGCCGGCGCGGTGATGGTGCTCTACGTGTTCGTCGTGGCGTACGTCGGCGGCGGTGACAAGCCGGCGCAGCTCTGGCGCGCGAGCGCGCGGCAGCGGGCGCTCGCGGCCGCGTTCGGCCTGGCGATCTTCATCGAGCTCAGCATCGCCGTGCTGGGCACCGGCCTGAAGGCGATCGACTCGTCGGGGCCCGAGGTGACCGTCGAGTACGGCTCGCCCGCCGCGATCGGCGACCTGCTGCTGAACCGCTTCCTGCTGCCCTTCGAGCTCGCGTCGTTCCTGCTGCTCGTGGCGGCCGTCGGCGCCGTCGCGCTCTCCGGGCGCCGCGGCGGGATCCCGGAGGACGAGATCTCAGTCCCCGACCGCACGATCGACCCCGACCACGACCTGGTGTCCGTCCCGATGCCGGCGGCCGCGGGCTCGATGGCCGAGGGCGTCGCCGGCTACGGGGTGACGACGCCGATGCCCGCGCCGACCGAGGGCAGCCGCGAGCTGCGCGACCAGGACCGGGCCACCCCGCTGTCGGAGGACCCGGCGTGAACATCTCCTGGTACCTCGTCGTCTCCGCGCTGATGTTCGCGCTCGGCGCCGTCGGCGTGGTGGTGCGCCGCAACCCGCTCGTCGTGCTGCTGTGCCTGGAGCTGATGCTCAACGCGGGCAACCTCGCGCTGCTCGAGCTTCGCCCGCATGTGGGCGAACGGCGACGGGCAGATCTTCGCGATCGTCGTGATGGTCGTCGCCGCCTGTGAGGTCGCGATCGGCCTGGGCATCATCGTCGCGCTCTACCGGCGCCGGCTGCCGATCGACGTGGACGAGCTGCGGGAGCTGCACGGATGAGCCTTTCGACCGCCGCCTGGCTCGTCCTCGCGATGCCGCTGGCCGGCACGCTCGTCATCGCGCTCGGCGGCCGCGTCTGGTCGCCGAAGGTCGCGGGCTGGATCGGGACCGCCGCCATCGCCCTGGCGTTCGTGTTCGCGGTCATCACGTTCTTCAAGCTCCAGGACCTGCCCGTCGAGGAGCGCGTCGCGACGTCCTCGCTGTGGGACCTCGTGAACGTCGCGGGCGTGCAGATCGAGCTCGGGATCTACGTGGACCCGCTGTCGGTCTTCATGGCGCTCGTCGTCTCGGGCGTCTCGACGCTGATCCACCTCTACTCGGTCGGGTACATGAACTCCGACCGCGGCTACACGCGCTTCTTCGCGTACCTGAACTTCTTCGTCTTCTCGATGCTGCTGCTCGTGCTCGCGGGCAACCTCGCGCTGCTGATCGTCGGCTGGGCGTTCGTCGGCGCGGCGAGCTACATGCTGATCTCGTACTGGTACCGGCGCCAGACCGCGACGGCGGCCGGCATCAAGGCGTTCGTCATCAACGTCGTCGGCGACATCGGGCTCGTCCTGGGGACCTTCATCATCTTCCGCGAGATGGGCGTGCTCGACTACGGCGCGCTGTTCGAGGGCGTGCAGGAGGCGTTCCCCAAGAACGACGCGACGCTCGTCGCCGGCTGCCTGCTGATTCTCGTCGGCGCGTTCGCGAAGTCCGCCCAGGTGCCGTTCCACACGTGGCTCCCGGACGCGATGGAGGGCCCGACGCCCGTCTCCTCGCTCATCCACGCGGCGACGATGGTCACCGCGGGCGTCTACCTCATCGGCCGCCTGCACCCGCTGTTCGAGTGGGCGCCGACAGCGGCGGACGTCGGCGCGATCGTCGGCGCGCTGACGCTGCTGATCGCCGGGACGATCGGCCTCGTGGTGACCGACCTCAAGCGCGTCATCGCGTACTCGACGATGTCCCAGATCGGCTACATGATCATGGGCGTCTCGGCCGCCGCGTACGTCGGCGGGTTCTTCCACCTGATGACGCACGCCTTCTTCAAGGCGCTGCTCTTCATGTCCGCGGGCTCGCTGATCTCGGCGATGGCGGCCGAGCAGTCGCTGGACCGCATGCGCGGGTTCCGCAAGGCGATGCCGTTCACGTTCGCGTGCTTCGTCGTCGGCGGGCTGGCGCTGAGCGCGTTCCCGCTGCTGTCGGGCTTCTTCTCCAAGGACGCGCTGCTGTTCGAGATCGGCCAGCGCGGCGGCTGGTACTACGGCGCTCTACGCTGTCGGCTACATCGGCGCGGTGTTCACGGTGCTCTACACGTGGCGGATGATCTACCGCGCGTTCTGGGGCGACCCGTGCGAGGAGGCCGCCGAGCTCGAGCACGGGCACATCCACCACGCCGAGCATCCGACGAACCCCGCCACCGGCGAGATCGAGGACACGGACGTCGGGTTCCCCGGCGCCGACCATCACATCGCCGAGCGCAGCTGGCAGATGCGGCTGGCGATGGGGGCGCTCGCGGTGCTCGCCGTCGTCGCGGGGGTCGTGTTCCTGCCGTACGGGCTCACCGAGTGGCTCCCCGACTTCCTCGAGCCGACGTTCGAGGACTCGATCGTCGAGCACCCGCCGAACGAGGGCCTGGAGACGTTCGGCCTCATCCTCAGCACCGTCATCGCCGTCGGCTTCCTCGCCGTCGCCTACCGCATCTGGGCCGTCGGCGCGGGTCGCGCGAGCGCCTGGCAGGAGCGCCTCCCCGCACTCCACCGCCTCTTCGTGAACAAGTGGTACTTCGACGAGCTGATCGCCCTGCTGATCGTCCGTCCGTTCGCGTGGTTCGGCCGCTGGGCGCGCGACTCGTTCGAGCGCATCGTCATCAACGGTGCGCTGATCGGCGGCAGCACCGGCATCGTGCGCGCGGGCTCGGCCGCCGTGCGCGCGCTGCAGACCGGCCTGACGCGCAGCTACGCGGGCCTCGTCATCGCCGGCCTGTCCGTCGATCCTCCTCTACCTGCTCGTGAGGGCCGCGTGACCTCGCGATGACCATCCACCTCAGCATCGTCCTCTGGCTGCCGCTCGCGACCGGGCTGCTCGCGCTGCTCGTGCCGCGTGCCGCGGCCCGCTGGGTGATGCTCGCGGGCGTCCTGATGACGCTGGCGTACGCGATCGTCATCGTCGCCGACTTCGAGACCGGCCGGCCCGGGCTGCAGTACGTGACGGACGAGACCTGGATCGCCGCGCTCGGCATCCACTACAAGCTCGGCGTCGGCGGGCTCAACGTGATCCTGCTGCTGACGACGGCGCTCGCGTTCGCGGCGGCCGCGCTGTGGGCCGCGCTGCGCGACGAGCCGGCCGAGCGTCCCGGGCTCTACGCGCTGCTGATGGGCCTGGCGCAGAGCGGCGTGATGGGCGCGTTCCTGGCACAGGACCTCGCGCTGTTCGTCGTCTTCTTCGACCTGATGCTCGTGCCGTTCTACTTCCTCACGCTCATGTGGGGGACCGACCCGGAGCAGCGCGGGCCGGCCGTGCTCAAGCTCTTCATCTACACGCTCGTCGGCTCGCTGCTGATGCTCGTCGGCGCGATCGCCACCGGCGTCCTCGCAGGCGAGCAGTCGGGGAACACGACGTTCGTCCTCAGCGAGCTGCGCCTGAACCTCGTCTCCGACGGCTCACAGCAGTGGATCTTCCTGGTCTTCGCGCTCGCGTTCCTCATCAAGATGCCGTCGTTCCCGTTCCACGGCTGGATGCCGGACGGGTACCGGCAGATGCCGATCGCGCCGCTGGCGGTCTTCACCGCGATCCTCTCCAAGGTCGCCGCCTACGGCTTCCTGCAGATCGCGCTGCCGCTGTTCCCCGACGCGGCCGTCGAGTTCCAGGAGCTGCTGCTGCTCGTCGCGCTCGCCTCGATCCTCTACGGGTCGGTGATGGCGTTCACCGCGACGAACACGCGGCTCGTGCTCGGGTACTCCTCGGTCGCCCAGCTCGGCTTCATCGTCCTGGGCATCTTCGCGCTCGATGCCCGCGGCGGCGACGGGGCGCTGCTGCAGTCGGTCAACCACGCGGTGGTCTCGGTCCCCCTGATCTTCATCGTCGCGATCCTCGCGGCGCGCGCCGGCGGCAGCGAGGACCTGCGCGACATGGGCGGGATGGCGACCCGCGCCCCGGTGCTGGCCGCGGTCTTCCTCGTCCTGACGTTCGCCCTGCTCGCGATGCCCGGCAGCCGCGAACTTCATCGCCGAGTTCCTGATCCTGCTCGGCGTCTTCGAGGACAAGACCGCGATCGCGGTCGTCGCGTTCATCGGCGTCGCGCTCGCCGCGGTGTACGCGCTGCGGTTCTACATCCGCGCGATGCACAACCGCGTCGGCCCGCTCGTCGAGGCGCGCGAGCTGAGCCTGCGCGACGCGCTGGTCGTCGTGCCGATGATGCTCGTGGTCCTCGCGCTGGCGCTCTACCCGCAGTTCGCGCTGAAGCGCGGTGAGCGGGCCGTCGAGGGCTCCCTCGCTGCGACCGAGGTCGTCCAGAAGCAGCAGCAGGTCGCCGCAGCGGCCCGGGCCGGACAGGACGCGGCGCCATGACCGCCGTGCTCGCCGCCGTCAAGGCGCCCGACATCGACTGGGCGGGGCTCTCGCCGCTGCTCGCCCTGCTCGGCGGCGCGATCGTCGTCCTCTTCGCCGGGCTGCTCGGCCCGCGCTTCGTCCGCGCGCAGGTCGTCCCGGCGCTGAGCATCGCGAGCTTCGGCGCGGCGATCGGCTGCGTGCTGTGGCAGTGGGAGGAGCGGGCGTCGCTCATCGAGGGCGCCCTGCGGCTCGATCCGCTGACGCTGCATCACGACGCTCGTCGTCTGCGTCGCCGGCATCGCCACGACGCTGCTCGCCTGGCGCGACGAGGCCACCCGCGAGATCGCGCACGGCGAGTTCTTCGCGCTGCTGCTCACGTCGTCCGCGGGCATGGTCGTGCTCGCCGCCGCCGACAACCTCGTCTCGGCCTTCGTCGGCCTCGAGCTCTTGTCGCTGCCGCTGTACATCCTCTGCGCCGCGCTGCTGCGCAGCGAGCGCTCGCTCGAGTCCGGCCTGAAGTACCTGATCATCGGGTCGGTCGGCTCGGCGACGCTGCTCTACGGGTTCGCGCTGCTCTACGGGGCGACGGGGGCGACGGACTACGGCAGGATCGCCGCGGAGCTCGTCAGGAACGGCCTGGCGGGCGACGTCCTCGTCCTGACCGGCGTCGGGATGGTGATCGTCGGCCTTGCGTTCAAGGCGTCGATGGCGCCGTTCCACCAGTGGACGCCCGACGTCTACGAGGGCGCGCCGACGCCCGTGACCGCGTTCATGTCCGTCGCGACGAAGATCGCCGCGTTCGCCGCGATCATCCGCCTCTTCGACACCGCGCTGATCCCCGTCGTGCGACGACTGGCGCCCGATCTGGATCGCGATCGCAGTGATCTCGATCCTCGTCGGCAACGTCGGCGCGCTCGGGCAGTCCTCGCTGAAGCGCATGCTCGCCTTCTCGTCGGTCGCGCAGGCGGGATACATCCTCGTCGGCGTCGTCGTCGTCACCGACCTGGGCATCCAGGCGGTCCTCTTCTACCTGGTCGTCTACCTGCTGGCGAACATGGCGGCGTTCGCGGTCGTCACGCTGCGCGAGCGGGAGACGGACGGACGGCGACGACATGGCCGCGCTGCGCGGGCTCGGCGGCGCAGCGCCCCGCGGCCGCCGTCGCGATGACGCTCGCGATGCTGAGCCTCGCGGGCATCCCGATGACCGCCGGGTTCATCGGCAAGTTCCGGCTGATCGAGGCCGCGGCCGACGGCGGCTACACGTGGCTGGGCATCGTCATCGTGATCGGGTCGATGATCTCGCTCGCCTACTACCTGCCCGTGATCGCCACCATGTGGCGCGACGAGGCGCAGCCCGCGCCCGTCACGCCGGGCCCGGACCCGCTGACCGGCCGCGCCGCACTCGCCGGCGGCGCGCCGCAGGACGCCGCCGCCCCGCCCCGCAGCGGGGGCTGGGAGACCCAGCTCGTGGCGGTCGTCATGGGCGCGGCGATCCTCGTCGTCGGCATCATCCCGCAGCCGTTGTTCAACCTCGTCGAGGACGGCGCGCAGGGCATCATCCCCGGGCCGCTCCTTGTGGCGGCCACGACGGCCGGGCGCGCCCTCGGCCTGCTCTAGCGCCGATCCGCGACACTCTGCGCCGTGCGCATCACCGCCAAGGCCGACTACGCCGTCCGCGCCGCCGCCGAGCTCGCCGCGGCGGAGGGCGAGGGCCCGATCAAGGGGGAGCGGATCGCGACGGCCCAGGACATCCCGCTGAAGTTCCTGGAGAACATCCTCAGCGAGCTGCGCACCGCCGGCATCGTCGCCAGCCGCCGCGGGGCCGACGGCGGCTACTGGCTCGACCGCCCGGCCGCCGAGGTCACGGTCGCCGACGTCCTGCGGGCCGTCGAGGGGCCGCTCGCGTCGATCCGCGGCACGGGTCCCGAGCGCTTGGACTACGCGGGCGCCGCCGCGGCGCTGCCGCGCATGTGGGTGGCGCTGCGCGCGAACCTGCGCGGGGTGCTCGAGGCCGTGACGCTCGCCGACCTGGCATCAGGCGCGCTGCCCGCGCACGTCGCGCAGCTCACCGATGATCCGGACGCCTGGGTCAAGCACTGACCCGCGTGGGCGCGCGGTCCGGCCCGATCCACACGACGTCGCCCTCCGAGAGCTCCAGCGCCTCGGCCTCGCCGCGCGTGAGCTGCGCGCCGAGCGCCTCGCCGTCGACGAGGATCAGGTCCACCCGCACCTCGAAGCCCAGGTGCGTGATCCGCCCGACCATCGCCTCCATCGCGCCGTCCCGTGCCTCGGTCGTGACGTGCAGGTCGTGCGGGCGCACGAGCCGGCCGCCGAGCGTCGTCACCGGTCCGAGGAAGCTCATCACGAAGTCGTTCGCCGGGCTGGTCGTAGAGCTCGCGCGGGGTGCCGACCTGCTCGATGTTCCCGTGGCTCATCACGACGATCCGGTCGGCGATCTCCAGCGCCTCCTCCTGGTCGTGCGTCACGAGCACGGTCGTCACCGGGACCTCCTCGTGCAGGCGGCGCAGCCAGGCCCGCAGGTCGGCGCGGACGTTCGCGTCCAGCGCGCCGAAGGGCTCGTCGAGCAGCAGCACGCGCGGCTGGACGGCGAGCGCGCGGGCGAGCGCCATCCGCTGGCGCTGGCCACCGGAGAGCTGGGAGGGGTAGCGCTGCTGGTAGCCGGCGAGGCCCACGATCTCCAGCAGCTCGTCCACGCGTGCCGCGATCTCGGCCTTCGGGCGCTTGCGGATCGACAGCCCGAACGCGACGTTGTCGCGGACCGTCATGTGCTTGAACGCGGCGTAGTGCTGGAAGACGAAGCCGATCTCGCGCTTCTGCGGCGGCACGTACGTCTGATCGGTCCCGTCGATGACGATGTGCCCGTCGTCGGGCACCTCGAGTCCCGCGATGATCCGCAGCAGGGTCGACTTGCCCGAGCCGCTGGGCCCGAGCAGCGCGGTGAGCGAGCCCGGCGGGATCTCGACGGAGACGTCGTCCAGCGCGGTGAAGTCGCCGAAGCGCTTCGTGACGTTCGAGGCGGTGATCATTCGTGCTCCTTGCGGGGCTTGATGAGGGTCATCGCGAGCAGGATCGCGAGCGCGATGACGGCCAGCAGGGCGGAGGCCGCGTAGGCGCCCGCCAGGTCGAAGTTCTGGAAGCGCTTCTCGACGAGGAGCGTCATGCGTCTCGGTCTCGCCCGCGATCCGGCCGCTGACGACGCTGACGGCGCCGAACTCGCCGATCGCGCGCGCGGTCGAGAGGATGACGCCGTAGGCGACGCCCCAGCGGATCGCGGGGAGGGTGATGCGCAGGAAGGTCTGCCAGCGCGAGGCGCCGAGCGTCGCCGCGGCCTGCTCCTGCTCGTCGCCGACCTCGCGCAGCACCGGGGCGACCTCACGCGCGACGAACGGCAGCGTGACGAAGATCGTCGCGAGGATGATGCCGGGGACCGAGAAGATCACCTGGATCCCGACGCTCGCCAGCTCGTCGCCGAACCAGCCCGTGGTGCCGTAGACGAGGATGAGCGACAGGCCGATGACGATCGGCGAGACCGCGAACGGGATGTCGATCAGCGCGTCGAGCAGCGCCTTGCCGCGGAAGCGCCCGCGGACGAGCACGAGCGCGCCGAGGATGCCGAAGATCGTGTTCAGCGGGACCGCGATGACCGTGACGAGCAGCGTCAGGCGGAAGGCGCTCTGGCGCGGCCGGCGTCGTGATCGACGCCCAGACGGCGTCCAGGCCGGGCTCGAACGTCCGGAACAGGACGATCCCGACCGGCACGAACAGCAGCAGCCCGAGGTAGCCGAGCGCGACGAACCGCAGGCCGTACCGGCCGGCGCGCTCAGCGGTCATGGCGCGCGCTCCAGCTCGCGTAGAGCGCGGATGACGAACAGGACGGCGAGCGAGATCGCCAGGAGCAGCACCGACACGGCCGCGGCGGAGATCGGCGCGTCGCTCTCGATCTGCTTGAACACGTAGACGGAGGCGACCTGCGTCTCGAACGGGATGTTCCCGGAGATCAGGACGATCGAGCCGAACTCGCCGACGGCGCGGGCGAACGCGAGCGCCGCGCCGCCGATGATCGCCGGCCGCAGGTTCGGGAGCACGATGCGGCGGAAGATCGTCCAGGCGCGAGGCGCCCGAGCGATGCGGCGGCGGCCTCCATCTCGCGGTCCAGCTCGATCAGCACCGGCTGGACCGAGCGCACGACGAACGGGAGCGTGACGAACAGCAGCGCGAGCGCGACCGCGGCCTGCGTGAAGGCGATGTCGACGCCGACCGGGCTGTCGTCGCCGTAGAGCGCCAGCAGCACGATCCCCGCGACGATCGTCGGCAGCGCGAACGGCAGGTCGATCAGCGCGTTGATCGTCTGCTTGCCCGGGAACTCGTCCCGGACGAGCACCCAGGCGATCAGCGTCCCGAACACCGCGTTGATCGCCGCGACGACGAGCGAGACGACGAGCGTGAAGCGCAGAGCCGCGACCGCCTGGCGATTGGTGACCGCCGCCCAGAACCCGTCGAGTCCGTTGTCGAGGGACTGCACGAACACGGCCGCGAGCGGCAGCAGCACGATCAGGCTGAGCCACATCGTGACGACGCCGAGCGCGAGCGGACCGGGCCGCGCGACCGACGGGGCGCGCGCGGCGCCGCGGCGGTCCTCGCGGCCGGCGTGGGGGAGCGTCTCTCCGGCGGTGACGACGGGCGTGCTCACTTCTCGGTCGACACTCCGGCGTCCTCTTCGATCTTCGCGATCGAGCCGTCCTCCGGGTCGAAGAGCTCGTCGTTCACCTTCGACCAGCCGCCGAGGTCGGTCGATCGTGAACAGGCCGGAGGGCTCGGGGAACTTCGAGGCGTTCGCCTGCAGGACCGTCTCGTTGACCGGGCGGTAGCCCCACGCGGCGAACTGCGCCTGCGCGGGCTCGGAGAGCGCGTACTCCTCGAATGCCCTCGCGGCCTCGGGGCTCTTGGATGTCGTGGTCACCGCGATCGGGATCTCGATCTTGATCGTCTCGTCAGGAGTGACGAAGTCGACGTCCTCGCCCTTCTTCTGCGCGGTCGTGGCCTCGTACTCGTAGGAGAGGAGGACGTCGCCGTTGCCGGAGACGAAGCTCTGCAGCGCCTCGCGGGCGGACTTGTCCTGGACCTTGACGTTGTCCGTGATGAGCTTCTCGACGTAGGCGAGGCCGGCCTGCGGGTCCTTGCCGGCGCCCGAGGCCTGGCCGTAGGCGGCGAGGAGGTTCCACTTCGCGGCGCCCGACGTGAACGGGTTCGGGGTCAGGACCTCGATGCCGGGCTTCAGCGAGGTCGTCCCAGGTCCGGATGCCCTTCGGGTTGCCCTTGCGGACGATGAACGAGACGACGGAGGTGGTCACCATGCCGCCCGAGGGCGTGTCCGCCCAGCCGGGGGCCACGATGTCGGCGTCGACGAGGCGCTGGATGTCCGGCTCGATCGAGAACGAGACGACGTCGGCGTCGAGGCCGGCCTCGACCGCGCGGCTCTGGTCGCCGGACGCGCCGAACGACGTCCTGACGCCGATGCCCTCGCCCGTGGCGCTGCGCTGGAACGCGGGGATGATCTCGTCGTAGGCGACCTGCGGGGTCGAGTAGGCGGCGAGCAGGATGGTGCCGTTCTCGCCCGAGGATGCGGCGGCGGCCCCGCCGGTCGTGGAGTCGCTCGCGCCCGCCGAGCAGCCGGGGACGGCGAGCACGGCGAACGCCGCGAGCAGGGCGAGAAGGGGGCGGGCGACGGTGTTCAAACGAAAACTCCGAATACGGATCAAGAATACGAGGTTTGGCAAACCGTAGCAAAACGACCGATTCACTGGTCAAAATGTCCGGGCACCCCCGGAACCTGCTCGCCGCCGCCCGCGCTAGCCTCCCCCGCCCGTGGAGTACCCCGTCGAGACGTTCACCCCCGCCGAGGCCGCCCGGCTGGCCCCGCACGTGACGAGCCTCGACGGTCCCGTCTTCGGGCTCGTGAACCTGCCGGAGACGGTCAAGGGCGCGCTGTTCGCGCGCTACTCGCGCTACCAGGGGACGCTGCGCCGGCTGTTCCTGGACGAGTTCGCCGACTCGCTGCCGGACGCCGGCGGCGCGGCGTTCGACGGCGCCGAGGGCGAGCGCGCCGCGCAGCTCTACGAGCGGATCTTCGTCGGCTACGGCGACGACTCGGTCGCCCAGCTCGGCGGCGCGCACATCGCCTGCGAGTGGGTCTCCAACGTGCTGACCAAGGTCCTGCAGCGGCCGCGGCTGGGCGCCTACCTCGAGCAGTCCACGCGCTACATCCCGTACGACACGCCGATGCCCGGCGGCGGGTACCGCTACTACCGCGATCCCGTCACTCGGGCCCGCATACGAGACCGCGATGAACGAGGTCTTCGACATCTACGCCGCCGCGCTCCCGCGCGTTCGCACGTGGGCCGAGGGCCAGTTCGCGCGCGCCGACGGCGAGTCGGAGGCGGCGCACTCGCGGGCCTGCCAGGCCAAGGCGCTCGACCTCCTGCGCGGCCTGCTGCCCGCGGCCTCGCTGTCGCACATGGGCATCTTCGCCACGGGGCAGACCTACGAGCAGCTCGTCCTGCATCTGCTCGCGCACCCGCTGCCGGAGGCCCGCCACTACGGCCGGATGATCCTCGACACGCTCCAAGCGGTCATGCCGAGCTTCGTCTCGCGCGTCGAGCGCCCCGACCGCGGCGGCGAGTGGATCGCCTTCCTGGAGGAGCGCGAGGCGGCGGGCCGGCGCTGGGCCGCGCGCCTGGGCCTCGACCGCGAACCCGGCGAGGAGCCCGAGGGCGGGCCGTCCGTCCGGCTGCTGCACGTCGACGGTGACGAGGACGCGCTGCTGGCGGCGCTGCTGTTCGAGTCCGCCGGCGCGCCGGAGGAGGTCACGCGCACCCGCCTGGCGGCACTGTCGGGCGACGAGCGCCGCGAGCTGCTCACGCGACCTCATGGGCGGCGAGCGGCGCAACCGCCGCCACCGTCCCGGCCGGGGCCTGGAGGCCCTGCGCTACCGCTTCGAGATCGTCAGCGACTACGGCGCCTTCCGCGACCTGCAGCGCCACCGCATGCTCACCGTGCAGTGGCAGCGGCTGGGGCCGCACCTGGGCGCCGGCGTCCCGGACGAGCTGGAGGCCGCCGGGCGTCGCCGGCGAGTACCGGCGCGCGCTGGACGTCTCGCACGCCGAATGGGACCGCCTGGCCGCCGTCGGGCCGCGAGGGCGAGGCGCTCTACGCGCTCTGCCTGGGCTACCGCATCCGCTTCGTCCTCGACCTCAACGCGCGCGAGGCGATGCAGCTCATCGAGCTGCGCTCCGGCCGCGAGGGCCACCCGAGCTACCGCGCGGTCGCGCACGAGATGCACCGCCAGATCGAGCAGGTGCACCCGGCCGTCGCCGGCGCGATGACGCTACGTCGACCGTGACACCGAGCCGCGGCTGGAGCGCATCCTCAGCGAGATGCGCACCCAGGCCAAGCTCGACGCGCTCGGCGCGCGCTGATCGCGCTCATTCGTCGTCGCCGTCGGCCATGCCGGCCGCCAGCTGGGCCATGACGTCCGGGTCGCGCAGCGTCGTGACGTCGCCCAGCTCGCGGCCCTCGGCGATGTCGCGCAGCAGCCGGCGCATGATCTTGCCCGAGCGCGTCTTCGGCAGGTCGCCGGCCCAGATGATCCGCCGCGGCCGCGCGAGCTTGCCGATCCGCTGGGCGACGTGCTCGCGGATGCCGTCGACGAGCTCGTCGTCGCCGTCGAGGTCGCCGCGCAGCGTCACGAACGCGCAGATCGACTGGCCGGTGTCCTCGTCGGTCTGCCCGATCACGGCCGCCTCGGCGACCTTCGGGTGGCTGACGATCGCCGACTCGATCTCGGCGGTCGACATGCGGTGTCCGGAGACGTTGATGACGTCGTCGACCCGGCCGATCACCCAGAGGTAGCCGTCGTGGTCCTGGCGGCTCGGCGTCGCCGACGAAGTAGTTCGGGGCGCCGAAGCGCTCCCAGTAGCCGGACACGTAGCGGTCGGGCTCCTTGTAGAGCGTGCGCAGCATGCCGGGCCACGGGTGGCGGAGCGTCAGCAGGCCCTGCATGTCGCGCTGGACCTCGCGCCCGTCGTCGTCGACGACCGTGGCGCGCGATGCCCGGGCAGCGGCGTGCCGGCCGAGCCGGGCTTCATCCGCTGCGCGCCCGGCAGCGTCGTGATCATGATGTGGCCGGTCTCCGTCTGCCACCAGGTGTCGACGACCGGGCAGCGCCCGCCGCCGACGACGTGCCAGTACCAGACCCAGGCCTTGGGGTTGATCGGCTCGCCGACCGTGCCCGAGCAGCCGCAGCTTCGAGAGGTCATGCGCGCTGGACCTCCTCGGCGCCCCACTTCATGCACGTGCGGATCGCGGTCGGCGCGGTGTAGAAGATGCGTCACGCCGTAGCGCTCGCACAGCTCCCACCAGATGCCCTTGTGCGGGTAGTCGGGCGCGCCCTCGAACATGACCGACGTCGCGCCGTTGGCGAGCGGGCCGTAGACGATGTAGCTGTGGCCGGTGATCCAGCCGACGTCGGCGCTGCACCAGAAGACGTCGGTCTCGGGCTTGACGTCGAAGACGTGCTTGAACGACCACGTCACGCCCGTGAGGTAGCCGCCCGTCGTGTGCAGGATCCCCTTCGGCTTCGCCGTCGAGCCCGAGGAGTAGAGGATGAAGAGCGGGTGCTCGGCGTCGAGCGGCTCGGCGGGGCACTCGGGAGTCGGCGGCGGCGAGCGCCTCGTCCCACCAGACGTCGCGGCCCTCGCGCATCTCGCACGCCTCGCCGGTGTGGCGGACGACGATGATCGTCTCCAGGTGCGAGAGGTCGCGCCATCACGCGGTCGACCTCGGCCTTCACCGGCGCGGTCTTCCCCTTGCGCCGCCCGCCGTCGGCGGTGATCAGCGCGCTCGCGTTGCTGAACGCCATCCGCTCGTGCACCGACTCGGCGCTGAAGCCGCCGAAGACGACGTTGTGCGGCGCACCGATCCGCGTGCACGCGAGCATCGCCACGACGACCTCGGGGATCATCGGCAGGTAGATCCCGACGACGTCGCCGGGGCCGATGCCGCGCGCCTTCAGCGCGTTCGCGCAGCGCTGCACGTCGGCGAGCAGCTCGGCATAGGTGATCGCGCGCGTCTCGCCCTCCTCGCCGTGCCAGTGCAGCGCGACGCGGTCGCCGAGCCCGGCGGCGACGTGCCGGTCCAGGCAGTTGTGCGAGACGTTGAGCTTCCCGCCGGAGAACCAGCGGTAGAACGGGGCGTCCGCGTCCTCCAGTGCGTGCTCCCACGGCGCGAACCAGTCGAGCGCGCGCGCCTGCTCCTCCCACCAGCCGACCGGGTCGCGCTCGGCGGCCTCGTGGACGGAGAGGTCGCTGATCAGCGCATCCGCGACGAACTCCTCGGGCGGGTCGAACCACTCGCGCCCCAGCAGCGCCTCGAGCTCGGCTTCCAGCGTGGCGTCATCGGACATGGGGAATCCGTATCACGCCGGGGCTAGAGCCACCCCAGCCCGACCCCGAACACGAGCGCCATCGCGACGTTGATCACCGCGAGCCCGCCCAGACGCCGCCGGCGCGCGGCCTGGTCCGGCGCGTCGTAGACCCACGCGGCGTACAAGTAGAACCACAGGTAGCCGAAGACGAAGACGAGCGGGACGAACGGCGTGTTCCACCACCAATAGTCCCAGTGGAACGTGCCGGTCTCATGGAGGAACAGCTCGACGAGGACGCTGATGAGCGACATCCCGAGCGCGAGCGTCAGGCGGTTCGGCATCCCGAGGATCCGCGCGCTGCGGTCCGCGGGCAGGAGCTTCGCGTAGACGATCCCGCCGAGCGCGAACATGAACGAGATCTCGAGGTTCAGCCCGACGAGGAACTGGTAGGCCGTCGGTCCCGTCGTGGCCCAGAGCGGTGCGCGGTCGGAGACCTCGAGGATCACCGAGTTGAGGATCTCGTTGAACCAGTCGGCGAGCCAGACGGCGAACCCAGCCGCGACGATGTCCAGCCTGCCGCGCTCGACCTCGTTCGCGTAGATGACGAAGACGATCGCCAGCAGCGCGACCGCGTACCACTTGAACAGCGTGGGGTCGCGGACGAGCTCCTGGGCCTGGAGCGTGACATCGGAGCGGGCGGCGAGCAGCGCGGTCATCGCTCGGCGACGCTATGGAGCGCCGTCACGGCGGGCATCCGGGGGAAGCCGCAGGCGCGACCGCGCCGGAACCGCCGGCCCCCGGCTACTTCTTGCGCTTCTTGCGGCGCTGGCCCTGCGAGAGCCCATCCGTCGGCGCGGGGAGCGTCGGTGCGGGCGTCTCGGGCGCGGGGGCGGGCTCGCCGCGGCGGGCGTCGCGGGCGTCGCGCGCCTCGCGGGCGCTCGGCCACGGCTCCGCCTGGCCCGTCGTCCATGCGGGAACCGGGCTCGGCCAGCGGCCGGCGATGAGAAAGCCGACGGCCCCGAGCCAGAAGGCGCGGATGATGCCCTGCTGGTCGAGCGGGAGCACGAAGGTCGCGCCGGCGATCATGCCGAGGATGCCCATGAAGCGCGTGAGCAGGCCGACGCGCATGGCGTGGAGCGCGACGAGGACGAACGCGAAGCCGAGGCTGAGCGACCCGAGCAGCTGGAGGATGGTGCCGGCGACGATGGAGCCCGACCCGATCGCGTCGAGCGCGTCGGAGTTCGTCGCGTCGTCGGCGAGTCCGGCGCCCTCGACGACGCGCATGACGCCGACGACCGCCGTGCCGACGGCGTAGGTGACGGCGCCGACCGCGATCGCGATCAGCGCGACCTGCGACAGCCCTCCGCCGCGTGCGCGCACGGCGCGGTAGAGGTAGCTGAGGACGACGAAGATGAACAGCGCGCCGAGCGCCGAGAGCAGCGGCCCGAGGGCGTACTCGAGCTGGTGCTCGCCGATGTAGCGCAGCTGTCCGGCCGCGCGGCCCGCCGGGATCTCCGAGCCGGCTGCGAGGTACCCGAGCGCGTCGTTGATCGAGACGACCTCGTCGTCGAGGTCCGGGAGCCGGCCGAAGACGATGCCGCTGACGACCGCGCCAGCGAGGGTCAGAATCGCTGCGAGCCAGGCGGACACCGCGGCGCGGGTGCGCGCGGCGCTCCTCGGTCGCGAGGGTCTCCTCGGGGCTGGCGGGCGTCGTCGTCGGTGCGGCCATCGGGAGCGAGGAGTCTAGGGAGCGCGGCCGCCCGGAGCGGGTAGCATCGCCGAACGATGGTGATCCGCGACATCATGACCCGGACGGTCGTCACGGCGGCGCTCCACACCCCGGTCCGCGAGGTGGCCGAGATCATGCGGGAGCGCAACGTCGGCGCCATCGTGCTGTGCGCCGAGGACGGAGCGCCCGTGGGGTTCATCACCGACCGCGACGTGGCGGTGCTGGTCGTGGCCGGCGGACGGGATCCCGCGGGCGGCGGCATCCGACCACGCCTCCACGCCCGTCGTCACCGGCGAGCCGGACATGGATCTCCGCGAGGCCGCGACGCTGATGGCGCGCTTCGGCATTCGCCGGCTGCCCGTGCTGGAGGACGGGCGCCTGTCGGGCATCGTCACGCTCGACGACATCGCCGTCCGCACGGCGGACCCCGAGCTGCAGAGCCGCCTGACGACCACGATCACCCGCAGCGCGCTGCCGGAGTTCTATTTCCACCAGCGGGGCGGCTGAGCTACGGCCCCCGGCAGGACAGGCCGGCCAGGTACGGCCCCCTGGCAGGACAGGTCAGCAACGCTGACCTGATCGGTCTCAGGCCCGCAGCAGCCCCACCACCGCACCCGCCACGTCCCCATCCAGCACCCGGCGCACTCCCGGCACGAGCTCCGCGAGCGCGTCCGCCGCTTCGACCGTCGCCACCGACGATCCCGGTCCCGTCACGACGACCACCGGCTGCGTGATCGCGCGCAGCTCGCGGCGGGTGACCGGCAGGCTGGCGAGCCCGGCGACGTCGGCGAAGAAGGCGGCGTGCGCGGTCTCGGCGCGCTCGCGGTCGGCCTGCGAGCCCCGGCCGGCGAGATGCGCCGCGACGCCGGCGGCCGGCCCGCCGTCGGCGACCGCCTCGCGCAGCCGCTCCTGCCAGTCGGAGAGCTCCCGCGCGGCGTCGCGTCGCGAGCGCGTACAGCGGCGGATCGGCGAGCACCGCGGCGCGCACCTGATCGCGCGTGCCGCAGCAGCAGGTCCAGCGCGATGAGTGCGCCGAAGCCGTCACCCGCAACGAGCGCCGGCGCGGCGTCGAGTGCGTCGCAGCAGCGCGGCGGCGTCCTCGGCCTGCTCGGCGACGGTCGTGCCGAGGTAGGGCTCCGGCGCGCCGCTGCCGCGTAGCCGCGGCGCGAGTAGGCGATGACGCGCGCCCCGCCGCCGGCGTCTGCGCGATCTCGCCGGCGAGCGGCGCGAGCGCCCGGCAGTCGCCGGCGAGCCCGTGGATCAGCAGGATCGGCGCGCCGGACCCATGCTGCGCATACGCCAGGTCCACACCCGCTCCGGTGGCGATCTCGGACACGAGTACGATTGAAGCATGGAAGGCATGGGTGGTTTCGGAGACCTGTTCGGTGACCCGGACGAGCTGCAGAAGCGGATGGCGGAGTTCGCCGAGCAGCTGTCGAGCCAGCAGTCGCTGGCGTGGGCCGACAACGCGATCAAGCTCGCGGTCGACATGACCGTCGCGGCGATCAACCGCGTCAACGTCCAGGGCACGACGCACCGAGCAGGCCGAGCAGATCCGCACGGTGATGGCGACGGTCTTCCCGGAGGCCGTGACGCTCGTGCGCGAGGCCCGCCAGGGCCTGCGCTGAGTCAGCGCCGCCGGCTGCGGGCCGGCGGCGCGGTCGGCCTCGCGGTGCGCCCTGCCCGCGGCGGCGACGTCGCGGAACGAGCGGAACCCGAACACGAAGAACAGGGCGCCGAAGCCGACGCCGAGCGACACGACGGCGATCGCGATCTGCTGGCCGACGGAGTAGGCGGCGACGGTCGCGCCGGCCGCGGTCCCGGCGAAGACCTTGACGAGCAGCGCCTGCTGCACGCCGGCGCCGCCGGGGGTGAACGGCACGAGCGCCGCGACGGCGTTGATGCCGAGCACGAGCAGGACGTTGCGCACCGATCCGCCGACCCCGAACGCGTCGAGCAGGAGCCAGAACGCCGTGCAGCGCAGCAGCCAGCCGGCGAACTGGACGAGCCAGACCTCGCGCACGTACCGGCGCCGGTCGAACAGGACGGTGAGGCCCTGGCGCACGTTCAGCCAGAACGAGACGACGCGTCGCGAGAGCCAGGCGAACAGCGCGAGGACGCAGGACCGCGAGCGCCGTGATGACGAACAGCGTGAGCTGCGGGTTGGCGGCGAAGAACGAGAGGTCGAAGGCGTCGAGGTCGGAGAAGTCCGGCGGCTTGGGGAAGACGCCCTGCGTGAACGCGAACAGCAGGATGGGGATCGCGATCGTGAGGTCGAAGATCTGCTCGACGCCGAATGTGGCCGACCACCGCGGGGTAGCGCGAGTTCGGGACGGACGTCTTGACGAGGAAGAGCTTGATCACGTCGCCGCCGCGGGCCGGGACGACGTTGTTGAAGCCGTAGGCCGCGATGTAGGCGCCCCAGATCAGGCGGTAGGGGATCTCCTCGTCCGGGTAGGCGGCGCGCAGCGTGTTGTGCAGCGCCTTGGCGCGCAGCGAGAGGTAGCCGACGAACGCCACCATCCCCAGCAGGAGCGGGATCAGGCTGACCGACGCGAGGCTGTCGAAGAAGCTTCCGACCGCGTCGAAGAAGTTCCCCGCGCCGTCAAGGATCGAGGCGAGCGCCACGAGGCCGAGGGTATACGCCGCCACCGGTCCCCTCGGCCCCCGTGCGTAAGCTGCCCCGCTCATGAGCATCGTGATCGGAACACCGGGAACACGCCGGCGCCGTGCGGCTCGTCCTGCTCGGCTCGGGCGAGCTCGGGCGGGAGGTCGTCCTCGAGGCCAAGCGCCTGGGCTGCGAGGTCCTCGCGGTCGATCGCTACGCGGGCGCGCCGGCCATGCAGGTCGCCGACCGTGCGGCCGTCATCGACATGGCCGACCCGCAGGCGCTGCGCGAGCTGCTCGAGGCCGAGCGCGCCCGGCCCTGCGCGGAGCTGCTGGTCGTGCCCGAGATCGAGGCGATCGCCACGCCGGTGCTCGAGGAGCTGGAGGCCGAGGGGCTGCGGGTCGTCCCCACGGCGCGAGCGGCGCGGCTGACGATGGACCGCGAGGGCATCAGGCGCCTGGCGGCCGAGGAACTCGGCCTGCCCACCTCGCCCTATCGGTTCTGCGACAGCCGTGACGAGCTGCGGGCCGCGGTCGCGGAGCTCGGAACGCCGTGCGTCGTCAAGCCGGTGATGTCGTCGAGCGGCAAGGGCCAGTCCGTCGTTCGGACCCCGGATGACGCCGCGGCCTCCTGGGAGTACGCGCAGACCGGCGGGCGCACCGGCGCCGGGCCGCGTGATCGCCGAGGGCTTCGTCGCGTTCGACTACGAGATCACGCTGCTGACCGTCCGGCACGCCGGCGGCACCTCGTTCTGCGCGCCGATCGGCCACGTGCAGGTCGACGGCGACTACCGCGAGAGCTGGCAGCCGCAGCCGATGTCGAACGGCGCGCGGGCACGCGCCGCGGAGATCGCCGGCGCCGTGACGGGAGCGCTCGGCGGGACGGGCATCTTCGGCGTCGAGCTGTTCGTGTGCGGCGACGAGGTGCTGTTCAGCGAGGTGTCACCGCGGCCCGCACGACACGGGCATGGTCACGATGGCGACGCAGGCCCTGAGCGAGTTCGCGCTGCACGTCCGCGCGATCCTCGGGCTGCCGCTGCCGGCTGGGGAGATCCCGCTGCTGGCGCCGGGGGCGAGCGCGGTCGTGCTCGCAGACGGGCCCGGGTGACGCGCCGCTGATCGGAGGGGTGGCCGAGGCGCTCGCGGTCGCCGACGACGTGCAGGTGCGGCTGTTCGGCAAGCCCGATGCGCGCCCCGGGCGGCGCATGGGCGTCGCGCTCGCGGCCGGCGGGGACGTCGAGGCGGCGCGTGAGCGCGCCCGCGACGCAGCGGCCGCCATGCGCGTGCTCGCGGGGTGAGCCGCCGGGGAGCACCGATGGACGGTCACGACCGGCATGGCGTCCGGCGGCGCCCCGTGTGGCCCGAGCCGCCGGTCATGGACGACGCCGAGCGCGCGCGCCTGGAGGCGCTCGCCGAGGCCGAGCTGGCCGAGCGCGAGCGCGCGACGCCTCGTCGCACGGTCCGGCAGGTCATCCGCATCGTGCTCCTGCTGACGCTCGTCCTGCTGACGCTCTACGTCCTTGGCCCGGGGCTCGTGGAGGTGCTGTCGTCCGCGCCGCGGCTGCGCGAGATCGGCTGGTGGTGGTTCCCGCTGATGCTGGTCCTCGAGGCCGGGAGCTTCGTGTGCCTCTGGGTCGTGATGTGGGTCGCGGTCCGGCGCGCGAGCATGTGGCAGATCGCGACCTCGCAGCTGGCGAGCAACGCCTTCGGACGGGTCGTGCCCGGCGGCGGCGCCGCCGCGGGCGCGCTGCAGTACCGGATGCTCGTCGATGCGGGGGCTCCGCGCGGCTCGACGGCGACCGGCCTCACGGCGGCGAACCTGTTGACCTTCGGCGTCCTGCTCGGCCTCCCGCTGCTGGCGGTCCCGGCGGTCCTCGAAGGCCGCGTCGACGCGGGGATCCGGTCGCTGCTGGTCTGGGCGGGGATGATCCTGCTGGCGCTCATCGCGGGCGGCGTGGTCCTCGTCGTCACCGATCGCCCGCTGCGCCGGATCGGGATGATCGTCCAGCGGGTGCGCAACCGCCTGTGGTCGCGCCGCCCGCCGATGACCGGTCTCCCGGCGCGGCTGGTGGAGGAGCGGGACCTCATCGTGCGCGTCGTCGGGGCTCGCTGGAAGCTCGCGCTGGCCGGCTCGCTGGGGAAGACGCTGCTGGACTTCGCCGTGCTGGCGGTCGCGCTGCGCGCCGTCGGTGCCGACGCGGCGCTGTCGCTCGTCCTGCTGTCGTACTTCACCGCGCAGCTGCTCGTCCAGATCCCGATCACCCCGGGCGGCCTGGGCTTCGTCGAGGCGGGCCTGACCGGGTCACTGGCGCTCGCCGGCGTCTCGGGCGGCGACGCGGTGCTCGCGACGCTCGCCTATCGCCTGTTCTCGTACTGGCTGCCGATCCCGCTGGGTGGCGTCAGCTGGTGGGTCTTCCGCCGTCAGCACCCCGGCGAGGATCAGGTCGCGGCGCCGCCGGCGCCGGGCGGCTGAAGGCCCAGCAGCTCCCACAGCGCCGGGTCCTCGAGCGAGGCGAACTGCGCGTCCACGTCGCCCGCCAGCGATACGCCGGGGACCGAGGGCACACCGATCACGGTCATCCCGGCCGCGCGGGCGCTGGCGGCGCCGGTCGGCGAGTCCTCGAGGGCGACGCAGCCGGCGGGCGCGACGCCGAGCGCGGCGGCGGCGGCCAGGTAGGGGTCGGGCGCGGGCTTGCCGTGCGCGACCTCGTCGCCGGCGACTGTCACGGGGAGCGCGCCGGCGAGCCCCGAGCCGCTCAGCGCGGCGTCGACGATCCGCCTGGGTGAGTTGGAGCACAGCGCGTACGGGAGTCCGGCGTCGGCGAGCGCGGCGATCAGCTCCCGCGCTCCCGGCATCGCCTCGCAGCCCGCCGCGAGCTCCTCGACGACGAGGTCGCCGAGTTCACGCAGGACGGCCGTGCCCGCTCCGGGCGGCAGCTCGAGCATCCGCTCGAGCTTTGCGGCCGCGATCGGCCCGGCGGAGCCCACGAGCTCGAGCTTGTGGGCGTGCGTGAACGCGCGACCGCGACGCTCGAACAGCACCACCTCGGCCCGCGTCCAGACCGTCTCGCTGTCGAGCGTGAGGCCGTCGTTGTCAAGGATCACGGCTGCGGCACGGCGCCCGGCGCTCATCCCGGGCCGCTCTGGGGGACCGGGCCGCCCGCGTCGTCGCGACGCGCCAGCAGCACCCGCAGCACCGGCGGGACGATGAGGGTCGTGATCACCGCCATGCCGACGATGACCGCGAACAGCCGGTCGTTGATGACGCCCTCGGCGACGCCGATGCTCGCGACGATGATCCCCACCTCGCCGCGCGGGATCATGCCCACGCCCACCACGAGCGCGTCGCGGGCGCCCAGCCCGCGCGCGCCGAGCCAGCCGCCGGCGAGCTTCGTGACCACGGCGAGCGTCGTGACGCCGAGCAGGAGCAGCAGCGTTCCGCTCTCGGCGAGCGCGCTGAGGTCGAGCTGGATGCCGATCGCTGCGAAGAAGAACGGCGGGAAGAACGCATAGAGCGGGCCGACCTCGTTCTCGACCGCCTTCCGGTCCGGCGACTCGGCGATGACCATGCCGGCGAGGAACGCGCCGATGATGCCCGCGAGGCCGATCTCGCCCGCGACCACCGCGAGCCCGAGGCACAGCAGCACCGCGGGGAGCAGGGGGGAGTCCGCGAATCGCGGCGCGGTGAGCAGCCCGGGACGGTCGCGCAGGAGCGAGCCGCCGCCGAGCGCGACGAATGCGACGAACGCGAACGACAGGCCGGCCGTCAGGGCGATGCCCGCCGCATCCACCGAGCCGTCCGCCGCGATGCCCACGGCGACCGACAGCACGAGGATCGCGAGGATGTCGTCGACGACGGCGGCGGCGAGGATCGTCCGGCCGGGGCGGGTGCGGACGGCGCCGAGCTCCGCGAGCACCGCCGAGGTGATGCCGACGCTCGTGGCGACGAGCGCCGCGGCGAAGAACGCCGAGGTCGCGGCGTCCTCGCCGCGCAGCTCGCCGAGCGCGAGGCCCGCCATGCCGGGGAACACGACGCCGAGGATCGCGACCAGGAGCGCGGTGCGCCCGACGGAGCGCAGGTCCGACAGGCGGGTCTCGAGCCCGACCCAGAAGAGCAGGAAGATGACGCCGAGTTCAGAGAAGACCTGCAGGACGTCGCCGAGGTCGACGAGCCCCAGGACGGAGGGGCCGATGACGACGCCGGCGAGGATCTCGCCGACGACCGTGGGCTGGTGGATCCGCTTGAACAGTTCGTCGCCGAGCTTTGCGGCGAGCAGCACGATGAACAGATCGGTGAGCGCGCCGGCGGCGGCGGGGGATGCGGCGAGGGGGAGCAGCAGGTCGGGGGTCACAGCGAGGAAGCCTATGCGGCGCGCGCAGGGGCGCCCGGCGCGGACGTGCCCGCCAGCCCGGCGGTGACGGCGTCCACGGCGGCCGCGCTCGGGCCCGTGACCCAGAGCGTCTCGCGGTTGCGCACGTGGGAGACCGTCCCCACCCGGGTGCCCGAGGGGTCGTGGATGCCGATCCGCGCCCCGACGTAGCGCGGGCGCTCGACGGTGACCGCACGTACGTGCCCGCGCTCGGCGAGCAGGCCGGCGAGGTCGCCTGCGTCGTGGAAGCCCTCGTCGCTGAAGGACAGCACGATCCACGGTGCGGTGATCGACGTCACGAGGCGCTCGAGCGCGCCCCACGCCTCACGCGTGCGGTTGAACGGGCTCTTCGTCGTGCGGCAGTCGACGCGCTTGCGCGCGACGCCGTAGGCCTCGGGTGCGTCCCACCGCATCAGGGTCTCCCACACGTGGTAGTTGGAGAAGTAGGAGTGCTGGTTGTACGGCGGGTCGAGGTAGACGAGGTCGGTGCCGGCGAGCGCGGGCGCCAGATCGAGCGCGTCGAGTCGGGTCACCGTCCCGGCGGGCCCCGCGACGGCCGCCGGCTCCCGCAGCTCGAGGTCGCGGTGGGAGCGCGGCGCCCACCGCTTGACGTACGCCATCTGCAGACCGCAGGTGGAGTCCACGCGGTCGGCCGCCTCGAGCAGGGACGTGAGCAGCGCGCCCCGCTCGACCCGTGTGACGTCGAGCTCGTCGATCGCGTCGCGGATCGCGTCGATCCGCCGCCCGTTGTGCGGCTGGAAGAACCGCGCCTCCTCGCAGAAGGTGCGCGTCACGTAGCCGTCGCGGCCGGGGAGCGCGGCCAGCTCGGCCAGGAGCCCGCCCAGCCGGACGCGGTCGAGCGTCGCCTCGTCGGCGGCGATGTACGCCTGGCCGAACGCCTCGCTGTACGTGGCCAGGTCGTTGCTGTGGACGACCAGTCCCGCCCGCCGCAGCTCCTGGCCCACGCGCGTCGTCCCCGCGAACAGGTCGCAGGCGGTGCGCGCCGGGATCCGGCGCGCCAGCTCCCCGATCAACGGGACGAGACCGCGTTTGGAGCCCAGGTACTTGACCACGCGCAGCAGCGTAGGGGGCGGGCGGGACGCGCCCACCCCGCTGCGCGCGTCAGGCCGCGGCCAGCTCCTGGAGCACGCCGAGCACCTGCTCATCGTGTGTCTTGGGCGAGACTCTCGGGATCACGTGCCGCACGAGGCCCGCGGCGTCGATGACGAACGTCGCGCGCACCGCGCCCCAGTACGTCCGTCCGTACATCGACTTCTCCGCCCACGTGCCGTACGCCTCGCAGACGGCGTGGTCCTCGTCGGCGAGCAGGGTGAAGTTCAGCTCCTCGTCGTCGTGAAACCGCTTGACCTTCTTCACCGGGTCCGGGGAGACGCCGAGCACGACGGCCCCCGCGTCCTCGTACGCCGGCAGGTGGTCACGGACGCCGCATGCCTGCGTCGTGCAGCCCGGCGTCGAGGCGCGCGGGTAGAAGTAGAGGACGACCGTGCGTCCGCGCAGGCCGGAGAGCGCGACGGGGGCGCCGTCCTGGTCAGGGAGTGTGAAGTCGGGTGCCGCGTCGCCGGGCTCGAGCATCGCCGGGGTCCTTTCGGGGCCGGAGTGAGAAGGTCCGCCGACGATACGGGCCGTCCGGTCTGCGGGGCCAATCTGCGGCCGGCAGGCCTACTTGAGCAGCCGCGAGAGCCGCCGGTCCTTGAGCACGCGCCCCCCGGTCTGGTCCGCCGGGCAGTAGCAGAGCACGTAGCTCTCGTAGTGGATCGCCTCGATCGTCGCGCCGCATCGCGTGCACGGCTCACCGGCGTGGCGATGGACGAGCAGCGGCAGCGGGAGCTTGTCCGCAATCGGCAGCGTGATGAGCCGTTCGTAGTGGTCGATCGCCTCGCCGAGGCGGCCGACGACGGCCTCGCGCAGCGCGGTCGCCTGGGCGTCGTCGAGGTCGCCGGCGCGCTGGAACGGTGAGAGCCGGGCGGTCCACAGGATCTCGTCGACCCAGGAGCGGCCGATGCCGGTGATCACGTGCTGATCGCGGAGGACCGCGTGCAGCGGGCGGCCGCCCTCGGGCGCGAGCAGCTCGCGCAGCGGCGGCGGCCCCGGCCACGCCTCCGGCCCGAGCCCGGCGATCGCCGGATCCGCCTCGACCGCCGCGGTCGGAAGGAGCTTCACCCACGCCGCCTGACGGGTGCCGAACTCGCGCAGGCGCAGCTCACGCCCGTCGGCCAGCCGCACGAGCAGGCGCGAGGCCCGCTCGCGTGGGCCCGCCTGCTTGTCGAACAGCTGCAGGCGCCCGGCGGACATCAGGTGCAGCAGCAGCGACAGGTCGCCGCTCACGTCGACGACCAGGTGCTTCCCGCGTCTGCGGATCGCGGTGACCGCGCGACCGGCGAGCGTGTCGAGCGGCGGGTCGAAGGTCTTCAGCGCGTTGATGCCCGGTGCCAGCGCCGACGCGATCTCGGCGCCGCGCAGCGCGGCGTCCAGGCGGCGAGCGGTGATCTCGACCTCCGGCAGTTCGGGCACGGTGCCGAGTGTGACATCCTGCCGCACGCACGTCGTACCGCCGTGACCTGCCAAGGGGGGAAACCTGGGCAGGCCCGGCACTACGGGCAGAGAGCCCGAGTCCCGCAGCCGCGGGGTCCCAGTCGCAAGGAAGGCCGGTCCCATGTCGTTCCCCGCGTTCTCAAGGGTGCGGCGGCTCGCCGCCGCACCCGCAGCGGTCCTGCTGCTCACGCTGCTCGCCCCGCCGGCGGCGCAGGCCGGCGTCTACCAGGTCCGTGCCTGCGATCCGTCGGCCGTCAACCGGTCGTGGACGCCGTACGGCGACACAGCGCTGATCGCCGCCGACGCCTCGTGCCTCGCTGACGGCGTGCGCGGGATGAAGGTCCGCAACAGCCTCCGCAGCCCCGGCGGCGCGCCCGTCCTGGCTGCGACCGGCGCCACCGGCGGTCTGCAGGCCGTCGCGGCTCCCGGGACGGTGATCACCGGCCTGCACGCCGACGCCACGGCCTACGACGAGAAGGGCAGCTCCGGCGTCGACGGGTGGCGCGCCGGGATCCGCGTCGACGGCCGGACCGACGTGTGGTGCGCGTTCCAGCACATGTGCTCGTGGATCGGGCCGCCGACGCTGCACATCGACCTGCCGCTCAGCGCCTCGAGCGTGCAGCTCACGACGATCTGCGGGCTCAGCACGGGATGTCAGCGAGACCGCGTGCGCGCGGCCACGACACTGCGGAACGTCACCCTCGACGTCCGCGACGACGTCTCTCCGGAGGTGCGCGCGTATGCCGGCGACCTGTGGTGGGGCGGAGCGCATCTGCACGGCGCGGCCCAGCTGAAGATCCGCGGGACCGACAACGCCGGCGTGCGCTCGCTCGCGATCGAGGCCGGGGGGCAGACCGTCGCCACCCGTGCCGTGCCGTGCGACGACTACGCGATGAAGCCGTGCGCCGACGACGTGTGGCTCGAGTCCTCGTTCGACACGACTCGGCTCCCCGACGGCGAGGCGGCGATCGTCATCCGCGTCGTCGACGCCGGCGGTCAGGCGGTCGAGGACCGCGCGACGGTGACCGTCGACAACGTCCCGCCGACGGTCGGCGCCCCCGATGTCCGCGGTGGATCGGGGTGGCGCGCGACCAACGCGTTCGACCTCGCGATCGACCCGCGCGACGGCGCTCGCGGGTCCGGTGTGCGGAGCGTGGCCTGGGAGGTGTGCCGACTGGACGGCGGCGGGTGCGTCCAGGAGGCCGCCGCGGGCGCGCCGACCTCCCTCGCGGTCCGCGTTCCCGGACCGGGGGAGTGGCAGGCCCGGGCCTGGGCGACCGACGCGGTGCGCAGCGGCGCCAAGGGCCCATGGTCCGCGCCGTTGCGGCTCGACGACGCCCTGCCGGGGCGGGCGGCGGTCGACGCCGGCGCGCGCTGGTCGACGGGCGCGGGCCGGGAGAACGTCGTGCTGAGCCTTCCGGCGACCTCGCCGAGCGGCCCCTCCGGCGTCGCGGGCTACGCCGTCGCACGCGGCGCGGCCGAGCCGGGAGCGGCCATCACCCACCGCGGCGAGCGAGCACTCGTCGATCTCGGCGACCTGCCCGAGGGTGTGACGACCGTTCGCGCGCGCGCCGTCAGCGGCGCGGGCCTGGCCTCCGCCGAATCCGGCGAGGGCCTGGTGCGCATCGACCGCACCCCTCCGGTCGTCGCGCTGACCACGGACGGTGCGCCGCTCATCGCCCCGGAGGGGGAGTGGCTGAGCCGCGGCGTGCGGCTGCGCGCCGAGGCCGCGGACCAGGCGCACCTCTCGGGCATGACGCCCGCGCCCGACGGGGAGACGGTCACCGGCGGCGCCTACGTCGAGTACCAGGTGGACGACGCGCCGCCCGTGCGGGTCCGCAGGCCCGGCGTCACCGTGGACCTGCCGGACGACGGGCTGCACGTGGTCTCCGTGCGCGCGGTCGACGCTGCCGGAAACATGAGCGATCCGCAGCGGGCGACGTTCCGCGTCGACCGCAATCCACCGTCGGGAATCGTCGAGCGGATCGCCGCCACCGAGCCGCGCCGGCTCCGCGCGAGTGTCGCCGAGGAGTGCATCGCGGCCGCCGCACTCGAACTGCGCCCGACCGGCGCGCGCGACTGGCAGACCCACGCCGCGCAGGTCGAGCGCCGGGCCGTCACCGGGACCGTCCCCGACGACCGCCTCCCGGCCGGCGAGTACACCGCACGGTTCCGCGTCCGTGACTGCGCCGGCAACACCGGCCTCATCTGGCACGGGAGCGCCGTCGACCCGATCGCCCTGCGCCTGCCGCTGCGCGACCGGCTCACCGTCGCCGCGGGCGTCACGGCCGGCGCGGTCCGCGGGGCGGCGCGCGCCCGCGTGCGGTCCGGGACGGCCGTCGTGATCAGCGGGCGGGTCACGCAGCTCGACGGGACCTACGTCATCGGTCGCCGTGTGGAGTTCCAGGACCGCATCGGGACCGGCGAGTGGAAGCTGCGCGCCACCCGGGTCAGCGACGACACCGGTCGCGTCTCAGCGACGGTCCGCGCCGGTCCGAGCCGGCGGACCCGGCTCGTCGTCGCGGACACCGAGAAGGCCATCGGGGCGGCGAGCCGCGCGGTCGCGGTGGCCGTGCCCGCCCGCGTCACCGTCCGGGCGAGCCGGCGCAGCCTGCCCAACGGGCGGGCGGTCCGCTTCTCGGGCCGGCTGCTCGGTGGGCACGTCCCGCGGCGCGGCCGCGAGCTCGAGCTCCAGGGGTACAACCCGCTGAAGGGCCGCTGGCAGCCTGTCCGCACGCAGGGCCTGCGCACCTCCGGGACCGGTCGCTGGACGACGACCTACCGGTTCACGGCGACCGTCGGCGCGACCGTGACGTATCGCTTCCGGATCCGCGTCGCGCCGCGGCCGGACCACCCGTTCGCCGAGGGGTTCAGCCGCGTCGTCGCGGTGACGGTCCGCGGCTGACCCGGCGCGGATGCACGAGAGCCCGCCGATGGGCGGGCTCTCGGTGAATCGTGGGACGCCTTCAGACTGATCGCGTCGTCGTTCGGCGGCGTCGTGCGTTGAGACTGATCACACCGCCTTCGGCGGTGTGTCCTGCCAGGGGGCCGTGCCCGGGGGCCGTGGCTAGGCGGCCTCGCGCAGGGCCGCGACGCGGTCCTGGCGGGCGAGGCGGTTCAGCGCGCGCTCCTCGAGGCGCTGGGCCTCGGCGGTGCTGACGCCGAGCTTGCGGCCGGCTTGAGCGACCGTGTGCGGCTGCTCGCCCTTGCGGCCGAAGCGCAGCTCGATCACCGCGCGCTCCTCGACGGGCAGCTCCGCCAGCGCCTTCTCGAGCTGATCGGCGACATCGTCGCGGCCGACCTCCTCCTCGGGCGTGGGGGCGTTGCTGTCGAGCAGCTCGCCGAGCGATGCCGAGTCGTCGTCGCCGACGCGCGCGTCAAGACTCGCGGGACGCGAGTCCAGCTTGCGCAGCCGCTCGACTTCGTCCGGCTCGAAGCCGGTCTCGGCCGCGATCTCCTCGGCGGTCGGGTCGCGCTCGAGCTTCGCCGCGAGGTCCGCCGCGACGCGGTCGACCTTGCGGGTCTGCTGGGCGACGTTCGCGGGCAGGCGGACCGTGCGCGCGGTGTTGTCCAGCCCGCGCTGGATCGCCTGGCGGATCCACAGCGTCGCGTACGTCGAGAAGCGGAAGCCCTTGCGCCAGTCGAACTTCTCCGCGGCGCGGATCAGGCCGATCATGCCCTCCTGGACCAGGTCGGACATGCCGAGGCCAAGACCCTGGTAGCGGCGGGCGATCGAGACGACCAGACGCAGGTTGGAGTTGATCAGCAGCTCCTTGGCGCGCAGGTCGCCGCGCTCGATGCGCTTGGCGAGCTCCAGCTCCTCGGCCGGGCGCAGCAGGCGGTACTGCGCCGCGCGGCGCAGCAGCTGGTCGACCGGGTCCGCGACCGTGGTGGGCTCGCGGATCTCGTCCGGAAGGTTCTTCGAAAGTGTCAGTGTCGTCAGTTCCATGTATATCCGATCCTCGAAGTCGGATTTTAGCGCAAAGTGGTTGCGGATGCAACGTCCTGGTCCGGTCCGCGACATCGGTCACCCGTCAGCGACGGGCATCCGAGCCATCCGGAGAGGGATGCGGCTGCGCAGGCCGCGAAGCCCGCGCATGCTGCCGTACGGTCGTAAAGCGCACCTCAATCCTGACGGCGCGCCCGGGCCATGTACGGATTCCTACACCGCGGGTTCGCGAAGGATACGGCAATTCCTGCGGTTCTGCAGGGCAGGGAACGGTCATTGCATCCCCGAAACGGCGCAGCGGCCGAAAAGGAGCGGTGTTCGCGTGCCGCGCCCGCCTCGGTGCGGGAAATCACGATCGCTGCATCCGCGCCCGACGGGTACCCTTTCCCGCAGGAGAGGGACGCCCCGGGACGGGGTGCCGCAAGCGAGACCCCATGCGACAGCTCACGAGCCTCGACGCCCAGTTCCTGGCGCTCGAGAACAACCGGACCCACGGCCACGTCGGCAGCCTGGCCGTGTACGACCCCGCGACCGCGCCCGGCGGCGTCGTCACCGTCGGCGGCCTGCGCGCGATGCTGCGCGAGCGCCTGCACCTGCTCACGCCGTTCCGCTGGCGCCTCGTCGAGGTCCCGTTCAGCCTCGACCACCCGTTCTGGGTCGAGGAGACGGACGTCGACCTCGACTACCACGTCCGCGAGATCGCGCTGCCCGCGCCCGGCGACCTGCGCCAGCTCGCCGAGCAGGGGGCGCGGATCTTCGAGCGCCGGCTCGACCGCAGCCGGCCGCTGTGGGAGATGTACCTCATCCACGGGGTCGAGGACGGGACCAAGGTCGGGCTGCTGACGCAAGGTCCACCACGCCGCGCTCGACGGGCTGTCCGGCGCGGAGATCCTCGTGACGCTGATGGACCTCGAGCCCGACGGGACGCGACGATCCCGCTGCCCGAGCCGGGCGGGGCGCGCGACAGCGTCCCCAGTCGCCTCGAGCTGTTCGCGCGCGGTCTCACGGCCACGCCGCGCCACTCGGCGAAGGCGCTGCGCGCGCTGCCGACGACGCTGCCGAACCTCGACCTCGTGCCGACGCTCCGCAGCATGCCGGGTGTGAACGTCGTCTCCGGCGCCGCGCGCCGGGTCGCCGAGCTCCTGCCGGGCGAGAACGACGACCTCGTCGTCGAGCGCCTGCTCGCGCCGCAAGACGAGCCTCAACCGCCGCATCTCCGCGCACCGGCGCTGCGCGTTCACGACGATCTCGCTGCCGGACGTCAAGCGCATCAAGAACCACTTCGGCGTCACCGTCAACGACGTCGTCGTCGCGATCACCGCCGGCGCGCTGCGCGAGTGGCTGCTCGTCCACGACGAGCTGCCGACCGACCCGCTGCTGGCGATGATCCCGGTCTCGGTCCGGCGGCCCGAGGAGTTCGGGACCTACGGGAACCGCGTGTCGATGATGACCGTGCCGATCCCGACCAACGAGCACGAGCCCGCCGAGCGCGTGCGCGCCGCCCACGAGGCGATGGATCACGCGAAGGCGCGCCACGCGACGACGCCGCGCATGCTGCTGCAGGAGGCCAACGAGGGCATCCCGCCGCTGATGCTCGCCCGCACGGCGCAGACGCTGCTCAACGTCGCCGCCGGCGGCGCGCTGCACCCGCCGCTGAACGTCGTGATCTCGAACGTCCCGGGCTCGCCGGTGCCGCTCTACTGCTGCGGCGCCCGGCTGGAGGCCAACTACCCGCTGTCGGTGATCACCGACGGGATGGGCCTGAACCTCACGATCCTGAGCTACCAGGACCGGATCGACTTCGGGATCGTCGGCGACCGCGAGGAGGTCCCGGACGTGTGGTTCCTCGCCGAGGAGGTCCAGCACGCCTTCCAGGAGCTGCTCGACCTCGTCCCGCGCGAGGCCGCGCCGACGAAGCGCGCCAAGCCGCGCGCCAAGGCCGCGCGCGAGCCGCGCGCCGCGTAGCGCTCAGCCGCCGCGGCGCAGCAGCGCGGCCACCTGGCGCGCTGCGCGCTCGCCGCTCTCGACCGCGCCCTCGAGGTAGCCCTGGGCGCGTGTGGAGGTGTGCTCGCCGGCGAAGACGATCCGCCCGGCGGGCCGCTGCAGCAGCCCCCAGAAGCGGGTGACCTGCCCGGGCCCGAACGCGGCGTACGAGCCGTGCCCGACCAGCGGTCGCGGTGCCACGCGTCGAGCCAGGCCTCCCCGGTCAGCGCCTCTCCGATCCCGGGCGCGACGCGCTCCAGTTCGCCGACGCGCGTCACGCACGAGCGACGGCGGCGCCGGGGCGTGGGCCGCGGTGCCGGGCAGCGCGCGCGCCGCGGCCCCACCGGTGAACAGGGTGAGCAGCCCCTCGCGCACGTCCGGGCGCTGGGCGAGCGAGCTGTCCCACGTCTGCAGCAGCCGGGTCGTCCGCGAGCAGGTCGCCCGACCAGTCGCCGAAGGCCGCCGGACGCGCGGCGCAGGCCGAGCAGCAGCTTCGCGTTGGTGCCCATGCCGACGCTCGCGATCATCCGCCGGTGAGCGTCCGGGAGCGGGGCACCCGACAGGTCGGCCTCGCGCAGGGCGGGCAGCGGCTGCGCGAGCACGATGACGTCTGCCTTGACCGGCCTGCGGTAGCGGTCCATCAGCATCTCGAAGCGCCCCGTCGAGGTCACGCGCAGGCCCTGCATCGCCGAGCCGACGCGCAGGGCGCGCTCCGGGATGCCGGCGGCGAGCTTGCGCGGGATCTGGTCGTTGCCGCCGCGGACGTGGAACCGCTCCTCGGGCCCGCGTGTCGGGCCCCGTGTAGGCCTGGAGCAGCGTGATGGCGCTGAGGTCCTGCGGGGTCCAGCCCGAACGTCCCGGTCATGCTCCGCCGCCGACCGCGCGGCCGAGCAGCGAGGTGCTCCCGCCGGGAACGTTCGCCTCGATCCAGTCGCGTGCCGACCGCTCGTCGAGGGCGCGCGCCTGCGCCGTCGCCGCGCCGGCCCGGTAGGGGCCGATCCGCTCGGCCTCGGTCTCCAGGAGCGCGACCATCTGCGGGAACCCCGCCGTCGCGGCCGCCTCGGTCCGCCGCCGGCCGCCGAGGACGATCGCGTCGCGCGCGTCCTGGCGGCGCTCGGCCGCGAGGCGGTCCTCGAGCTCGCAGGCCGAGCTCCGCCGCCAGCGCGCGGATCGCGCACGTGGCCGGTGTCGATCAGCTCGCCGCCGTGCTCGCCGACGAGCCCGGGGACCACGGAGCGCGTGGACCAGCAGCGGCCGCCGACCCGCTGCTGGGCCTCGAACACGCGCGCCGCGATGCCCGCCTGGCGCAGGCGGTGGGCGCACGTGAGGCCGGCGAGGCCGGCGCCGACGACGACGACGCTCGGCGCGTCGGCGCTCTCGCCGGACGACCCGCACGCGGCGAGCACGCCGCCGCTCGCGGCGAGGCCGGCGAGCGCGGCGCCACGTCCCAGGGCCTCGCGCCGGGTGATCCGCTCCATCGCCGCGGGACGGTAGCGCGGCTGCGCGGAGGGTCGCTCCGGTCCTGCCTTGACACAAGTAAATACTTAGCTATACTTATTCACGAACAGAAGAAAGGATCACCACATGTCATCCGACGACACCACCCCCCAGCAGGACACCCCGGGCGCGACCCGCCAGATCACGGTCGAGGTGCCGGCGCATCGCGTCGAGCAGTTCGAGCGCTTCCACGAGCGCTTCCTGCGGATGGCGGCCCACTGGGACGCCCAGATCGGCAACGAGGACCTGCGCGGCCCGCGTGGCGGCACGCCGCGGCCGCTGCCACGGACGCCGGGCCGGACGCCGAGCGCGCAGCCCGCCTGATGGCCGACAAGCCCGTGACGGTCGAGGTCCCGGAGGACCGCGTGCCGGAGTTCTACCTCTGGTTCGCGGCCTTCCTGGCGTCGCCGCCGGGCTCGGGGCCGCCGCGCGGCGGCGCCGCGCCGCGGCGGGCCCGGCCCGCCGTGGCGCCACCACGACCGCCGCGCCTGGGCCGCCGGCGACGTCGAGGACGCCCGCTGGCTCTACGGCCGGCTGTCCGATCCCGCCCGCGAGCTGTTCGACCTGCTGATCGACACGCCCGGCGAGCGGCACTCCGGCAATGCGGTCGCGACCCGGCTCGGGCTGGACAAGGGCGCCCACGGCCTCGCCGGCATCCTCGCGTGGCCGGGGCGCTGGTGCCGCAAGCTCGGGCTCGACTTCCCGATCACGACGGCCGCCCGCGACGACGGCGGGACCGACTACCTCATGGACCCGGAGATGGCGGCGCTGTTCGACCGCGCGCGGACGCCGGCGCGCTAGACGAGCGCCACGGCGACGTGCGTCGCCATCGCGGCCGTGAGGCCCGCGTCGTCCTCGAACGCGGCGAGCGCGGGCAGCGCGGCCTCGCGCATCGCCGCGTCGCGCGAGGCCGGCGTGCCCGCGAGCGCGAGCGCCAACGGCGAGCCCTCGGCGAACGACCGCACGAACTCGGAGGCCGAGGCGAACCGTGCGACGTGCTCGACGCGGACGACGTCGACCCGGGCGAAGCCGGCGTCCTTCAGGAGCGCGGTGAGCGCCGCGGCGTCGCCGAAGCCGAACGGCGCGGCGCCGACGCGCGCCAGGTCCGGCTCGAGCGGCGCGATCGCCTCCATGTAGGCGTGGTGGGCGCGCTGGTCCGCGAGCGTCGTCCAGCACGCGACGAGCGCCCGCCCTCCCGGTGCCAGGACGCGCCGGAACTCCCTGGCGCCCGCCGCACGGTCGGGGAAGAACTGCAGGCCCTGCTGGCAGGTCAGGACGTCGAACGCGGCGTCCTCGAACGGCATCGCCGTCGCATCGCCCTCGAGCCACTCGGCGCCGGTGTCACCGGCGACGCGCGCCGCGACGGCGAGCATCCCGGGGGTCATGTCCAGGCCGGTGATCCGGTCGAGCCGGACGCCCGTCGCGGCCGCGGCGCGCGGGACGACGCCGGTCCCGCACGCGACGTCGAGCAGGCGGTGCCCCTCCCGCAGGCCGGCGCGGGCGACGAGGTCGTCCGCGTAGTGGCGGAAGAACGCGGGCACCATGAGCTCCTCGTAGACCGAGGGGAAGTCGCCCGCCGTGCCCCACTCCATGCCCATGCGCCGATCCTAACCCGCAGCGAACGGGCGCAGGCACCGATGTGCAGCCGGCGCGCCGGGCGTCAGCTGGTCGCGGCGGGAACGTCGCTCGGGGCCGACGGCGGGATCGCGTCGGGCAGGTCGCCCGCGGGCCACGCCTGCCACGGGAACCCGCGGCGCGCGCGGCGCAGGCGGTAGCTGAGCGCGCCGTGGGCGTTCATGCCGTGCCACGCCGCGTGCGTCGTCAGCGACATCCGCGGGATCCAGTAGCGGTCGCCGACCGGCTCCAGCGGGCGGGCGGGCCGCAGCTCGACGTCGGCGGCCACGTGGCCCTCGCCGTCCTCCAGGGAGAGCCGCGCGAGGATCCGGCCGTTGCGATCGCAGACCTGCGACTCGCCGACCATCACCGTCCGCCAGGGGATCCCGGGCCCGAGCGGCGTCTGGCCGGCGACCGGCCCGACGTGCGAGGCGTGGGCGACGGGGACGCCGGTGATCCGCGCCACCTGACCCGGCAGCTCGCGCGCCTGGCGTCGCCACGTCGCGTGCTCGCGGGCCGACCACCAGCGCAGCGGGCCAGGCCAGTTGAGCGGCATCGAGGGCCAGCACATGCCGCCGATGACGAGCTGGGCGCCGCCGGCGCGCACGCGCGCGGCGGTGCGGTTGCGCGCCCACTCCCACCCGGACATCAGGCCGACGGTCGCGCCGAGCGTCTCGCAGCGCACGACGCCGTCGTCGTCGCCGCCGACGTAGTAGTTCTGCTCCCACGCCGTCGGGATGTCCTTGTCGTGCAGGTGCACGGCGCCGTCGGGCTCGGCGAGCACGTACGTCCCGTAGGCATCGTCGCCGCGGATCGCGAGGAACCCGCCCGCGACGACGCAGTCCAGCTCGCGGGCCAGCCGCGTCGAGCAGCTGGAACGGCTGCCCGTCGACCGGCCGCGCGGCGCCGCGCAGGATCCGGGCGTAGACGTTCGGGCTCGTGCACGCCTCCGGCACGACGACGACGTCGGCCGCATGCTCGCGGTGGGCGTCGCGGACGAGGTCCTCGATCCGCGCGAGGTTGCGTTCGACGGCGCCGAGCTCCAGCGCCGGCTGGACGACCGCGATCCGGGTCATGAGGCCACGGGTCTCGGCGGCGCGGAGCGGCGGGCCGGCGACGCCGTGCGCGCCGACGGGCGGCGCGGGCCACTCGGCGCCGGGATGGTCGGAGCCCCGCACCGGGCGGGCGCTGCGGAAGCGCGCCGGCGCGCGCCTCGGCGCGGATGCCGAGCTCGGTGCGCAGGTCGCCGACGCCGCGCACGATCGTCTCGCGCCGCGGGCGCTCGCCGCGCCACAGCGCGGCGCCGGTCGCGCGCGCGAGTCGCGGAAGCGTCGCGACCTGCTGCGGCGTGCGCGCGCGCCCGAACAGGTCGCTGAGGTCGGGCTCGAGCGTGCGGCCCGCGTCGCGGACGAGCTCGCGGAGCGTCGGCGACGGGCGCTCGACGCGCGTGTCGGAGTTCGCGAAGTGGTAGGCGGGCATGCACTCGCGGTCGCGCCGCGCCTCCCAGGCGCGGGCGGCGAGGTCGACCGCGGCCGGGTCGTCGAGCACCGGCAGCACGCTCTCGGCGAGCGTCCGGCCGGCCCACAGGGCGTCGCGCATGCCCTGGCCGGTGACCGGGTCCTTGAAGTGCCCGGCGTCACCGGCGAGCGCCCAGCCGGGACCGGACGAGGCGCGGAAGAACGCGGGCGTCTCGCCGGTCGAGCGCAGCTTCGAGCCCGGGCGGCGCACCGGCGATCGCGCTCGGCGAGGCCCGGGTGCTCGCGCAGCTTGCGCGCCCAGTAGCCCTCGGGGTCGGCGCGCGCCGTCGCGCACCTCGTCGCGGTGGCCCATGAAGAGGATGAGGATCCGCCCCGCGGGTGCGGTGGGGAACGCGAACGCGATCGAGTTCCCCTCCCGCCACTGGTACTCGGTCTCGGCGTCGCGCGTGCCGGCGCGCGGGTCGTCGAGGTAGCGGAAGACGAGGCCCCGGCCGTTGCGCGAGATCCGGTACGGGGTCCACGAGCCGACGAGCGCCGAGACCGTGGAGCGGCGGCCGTCGGCGCCGATGACGAGCGTCGCCTCGATCTCGCGCCGCTCGCCGTCCGCATCGCGATAGCGCACGCCGGCGACGCGCCCCGCCCGCCAGAGGACGTCGTCGACCGCGCAGCCCTCGCGGACGTCGGCGCCCTGCTCGCGGGCGGCCTCGACGAGCTGCACGTCCTGGAGGTCGCGTGGGATGCAGAGCCCGAAGTCGGTTCCGTCGTCCGCGGGGCGCAGGCGCTCGACGCAGACGGCGCCATCGGCCTCCAGGCGCACCCAGCGCACGAGCGAGGGGTTCAGGGCCAGGATCCGCGGCATCGCCCCGAGCTTCGCGAGCTCGCTCGCGCCGGCGGGTTGCAGGACGTGCGTCGAGAGCTGGTCGGAGGGGAAGCGCATGCGGTCGAGCACGACCACGCGCCGGCCGGCACGTGCCAGCGGCGCGGCGGCCGCGGTTCCGGCGCACCGCGCTCCGACGACGACGACGTCAGCCCGCTCCCTCTCCATCTCGGTCTCCCTCGCTCCGGCCTCGGCGAACGCGCGGGAGCTTGACGCATCCCGCACGAAATGGAAAGCGCTTGTCCAGGTGTACAAACGCCGACGCGTCGTCTTGGACACCCGTCGAACGACCCGGGTCGCCGATGCCGTGATCCTGCCCCGGTCGTCCGGCCTGTCCCCACGCGCCGGACCCGAAGAGGAGGGTCACCCATGAAGCTCGTGATCGGCATCGTCCGTCCCGAGAAGACGAACGACGTGCTCGAAGCCCTGTACCGCGCCGACGTGCGCGGGCTGACGATGACACGGGTCCAGGGCCACGGCGGCGAGCTCGACCGCGTCGAGACCTACCGCGGCACGACGGTCCGGATGGGCCTGGCCGAGAAGACGCGCATCGAGATCGCCGTCTCCGACGAGTTCGTCGATGCGACCGTCGACGCGCTCTGCGCCGGCGCGCGCACCGGCGAGGTCGGCGACGGCAAGATCTTCGTCGTCCCGCTCGACCGCGTCGTGCGGATCCGCACGGGTGACACGGACGCCGGCGCGGTGACGCCGGTGGACGCGGCATGACCTCCGCGATCGACACCGGCGACACCGCCTGGATGCTCGCGGCCACGGCGCTCGTCCTGCTGATGACGCCCGCGCTCGGGCTCTTCTACGCGGGCCTCGTCCGGTCCAAGAACACGCTGAACACCTTCATGATGTGCATCGCGGCGCTGGCGGTCGCGATGATCACCTGGGTCGTGATCGGCTACTCGCTCGCGTTCGACGGCGACGGGTCGATCGTCGGCGGGCTGGGCCACGCGTTCCTGCGCGACGTCACGCTCGAGCCGCGCGACGGGCAGACGATCCCGCACCTGCTGTTCATGGCCTTCCAGGCGACGTTCTGCATCCTCACGACCGCGCTCGTCTCGGGCGCCGTGGTCGAGCGGATGCGCTTCGGCCCGTTCCTCGTCTTCGCCGCGCTGTGGTCGGTGCTCGTCTACGCCGTGCTGGCGCACTGGGCGTTCGGCGGCGGCTGGCTGATGGAGGGCGGCACGCTGGACTTCGCCGGCGGCGTCCCGGTCGAGATGGCGTCCGGCTTCTCCGCGCTCGCGGCGGCGCTCGTCGTCGGGGCGCGCAAGGACTACGGGCGCCAGGCGCTGCTGCCGCACAACGCCATCTACGTCCTGCTCGGCGCCGGCCTGCTGTGGTTCGGCTGGTTCGGCTTCAACGGCGGCAGCGGCCTGACGGCGAGCGGCGTGAGCGTGCTCGCGTTCGTGAACACGCTGATCACGCCCGCGTTCGCGCTGGCCACGTGGTTCGTGCTCGACCTGCTGCGCGCGCGCAAGGTCACGGCGATCGGCGCGGCCACCGCGATCATCGTCGGCTGCGTCGGCATCACCCCCGCCGCCGGCTACATCAGCCCGGGCTGGGCGATGGCGCTCGGCGTCGTCGCCGCGCTCCCGAGCTACGCGATCATCATGTGGCGCCCGCGCACGCACGTCGACGAGACGCTCGACGTGCTCGGGCGCGCACGGCATCGCGGGCCTCACCGGCATGCTGTTCCTCGGGCCTCGTCGCGCAGGTCGGCTGGAACGGCGGGCTCGGCGACGGGCTCCTGTACGGGAACGCCGACCAGTTCCTCTGGCAGGTGATCGCGGTCGTCGCCGCGCCGGTGTACGCCTTCTGCATGACGTTCGCCCTGCTGAAGCTCATCGGCGTCGTCGCGCCGCTGCGCGTCGAGCGAGCGCGACGAGGCGCTCGGCCTCGACGTCGTGAGCCACGGCGAGGAGGCGTACGTCACCGGTGAGGGCGCCCTGCTGCTCGAGCCCGACGAGATCTGGGCCGAGCGGCGGGCGGAGGCCGAGCGGGCAGCGGTCGGCTGACGGGTCAGCGGCGCGCCAGATCGTCGATCGCGACGGTGAGGGCGAGCAGCAGCGCCTCGTCCTCGCCGCCGGCGATCTCGACGCCGTACGTCTCGCGGAGACGCACCCACTTCTTCGAGATCGACGCCACGACCGTGTCGTCGCGCTTGATCTCGTACTCGTGGTCGAGCACGTTGCCGTGTGCCTTGAGGTCATCGCCGTGCTCCACCTCGATCTCGAAGCGGTCCCGGATGCCGACGAGCGCCTTGTGGACCGTGGCGAGCGTGTCGCCGTCGCGCTCGACCTTCATCTTGTCGCGCACGCTGAGCTTCTTCTCCTGGATCTTCGCGACCTCGTTGCCGCTGCGGTCCACGAGCTTGTAGGTGTCACGCGCGCGCAGCGCCTTGCCGTCGACCTTGAAGATGCGCTCGCCCTGATCGTCCTCGATCCAGGAATCGTCGCCGATCGAGGCGAGCTTCTCCTGCATCTGGAAGCGCCGGCCTCCCTGCGGCTCATCGTGATGGCGAAGCAGTCCCATGTCCTGTGTCCTCTCCTGATGGTCGGCCGCTGGTGGGGCGCCGCAGGGGCGGCCGGGGTGAAGGCGGCCGCCCCTGCGACGGTGGCGTCAGGAGACGCCCTGGCCGGAGGAGGGCCTGGCCAGCTGGTACAGCACGATGATCGCCAGCGCGAACACGGCCAGCGACCAGAACGGGTAGGCGTCGATCGACAGCAGCGCGGCGATCGCACTCGACGCCGCGGCGAAGATGCCGATCCAGCGCCCGAAGCCGCCGCCGGACCACAGCGAGAACGCGGCGATGCCCTGGATGAGGCCGATGATCAGGGTGACCCAGCCCCAGGTCTTGAGATCGCCCAGGATGAACTTCGAGTCGTTGACGAAGAACGTCGCGTTGTCGATGGCGCCGATCCCGTAGATGATGTTCAGGATCGAGGCGACGCCGAGCACGATGCCGGCGAACAGCCACCACCCGGTGACGCGCTCCGGGTCCTTGGCCATGGTCTTCTCCTCCGGTCGGTGATGTGGATGTCGCACAGCCCACCACCGCGGCCGCGGCGCGTCATCGACCAGATCGGGTGACGCGTGCGCGGCTTTCCAGCGGGTAGCGTGCGTGCATGGCCAAAGTCGCGAAGTCCTCGAAGAACAAGAAGAAGAAGAGCGCCAAGACGAAGGCCACCCGGGCGGCGCGCACGGTGCTCGACCTGCCGAAGGCGGTCGAGGAGCGCCTTGCCGAAGGTCGCGCCGAACGCGAGAACGTGCCCGTCGAGGCGCACGCGGAGTGGCAGCCGCCGGCCGACCGCCCGGATCCCGTGAGCGTGCTCGAGGAGCAGAACACGACGCGCGTCCCCGACCTCGTGCCGATTCGCCACGGCCGCATGATCGTCTCCCCGTTCACCTTCTACCGCGGGGGCGCGGGCATCATGGCGTGGGACCTCTCGCGCACCCCGACGACGGGGCTGCGCGTGCAGTGCTGCGGGGACGCCCACCTGTCGAACTTCGGCGTGTTCGCCGCGCCCGACCGCCGCCTCGTCTTCGACCTCAACGACTTCGACGAGACGCTCCCGGCACCGTTCGAATGGGACGTCAAGCGGCTTGTCGCGAGCTTCGTCGTCGCCGCCCGGGACAACGGGCACCGGCTGAAGGACCAGCGCGCGGCGGCACGCGCGGCCGCGCGGTCCTACCGGACGACGATGGCCGAGCTCGCGACGATGCGCTTCCTCGACGTCTGGTACGCCCGGATCGACATCCAGGACATCATGGATCAGCTCGCACCCAGCGCCGACAGGGCGGCGCTCAAGGCCGCGGAGAAGAACGTCGCCAAGGCGCGCAGGCGCACGAGCCTCGGATCGCTGCAGAAGTTCGCCGAGCAGGTGGACGGCAGCTACCGGATCAAGGATGTGCCGCCGGTCATCGTGCACCCGCCGGAGGACTTCGCGCAGGAGGCGGAGCGCGTCGTCCGCCAGGGGCTCGCCGACTACGAGGGCACCCTCACCCCGGACCGCCGCCTCGTCCTCGACCATTACCACTTCGTGGACTTCGCCCGGAAGGTCGTCGGGGTGGGATCGGTGGGGACGGAGGCGTTCATGATCCTGCTCATGGGCGACCGCGACGACGACCCGCTGTTCCTCCAGGTCAAGGAGGCGAACACGTCGGTCCTCGCACCCTTCGCGGGCGACAGCACGTACGCCCACCAGGGCGAGCGGGTCGTGCAGGGGCAGCGCGTGACGCAGGCGGCGAGTGACGCGTTCCTCGGCTGGGTCACCGGGACGGGTGAGCGTCATCGTGAGTTCTACGTGCGCCAGCTGCGTGACATGAAGGGCTCGGCGGTGGTCGAGACGATGGCGCCGGAGCGCCTCGCGCAGTACGGCGAGATCTGCGGTGCGACGCTGGCACGGGCGCACGCACGCACCGGAGACGCCGCGAAGCTCGCCGGCTACATCGGGGACGACGACGTGTTCGACCGCGCGGTCGAGCAGTTCGCCGTCGCGTACGCCGACCAGAACGAAGCGGACTACGCAGCGTTCACCCGGGCGGCTGACGAGGAGCGCATCGCGGTTGAGCGCGGGGTCTGAGGGCTGCTGCGCCCCCGGCGCGGGCGACCGGCCCGCGGGCACGGCTCCCGTGGCCGGCGTCGGCGTCGGCGGTCGGCGCCGCGGCGGGGCGGGTGCCGCCGTCCTCGATGCCGAGTTCGTCGCACTCGAGGGCGGCGCCTTCGTGATGGGCACCGACGGCGCGTACGGCTATCCGGCGGACGGCGAGGGGCCGGCGCACGAGGTGGAGCTGTCGCCGTTCGCGATCGCGCGCACCGCCGTGACCAACGCGCAGTTCGCGGCGTTCGTCGCCGCGACCGGCCACCGGACCGAGGCCGAGCGCTACGGCTGGTCGTTCGTGTTCGCGGGCCTGCTGCCGGACGACTTCCCGCCCACGCGCGCGGTCGCCGGCGCGCGCGTGGTGGCGGCAGGTGCACGGCGCCGCGTGGGACCACCCGGAGGGCCCGCAGTCCGACCTGGAGGACCGCGCCGACCATCCGGTCGTGCACGTCTCGTGGGATGACGCGCAGGCGTTCTGCGCGTGGTCGGGGACGCGGCTGCCGACCGAGGCCGAGTGGGAGTACGCCGCGCGCGGCGGGCTCGTCCATCACCGGTTCCCGTGGGGCGACGAGCTGGAGCCCGGCGGCGAGCACCGGATGAACGTCTTCCAGGGCCGCTTCCCCGAGCGCGACACCGGTGCCGACGGCTTCGTCGGCACCGCCCCGGTCGGCTCCTACGAGCCGAACGGCCACGGGCTGTTCGACATGACGGGGAACGTCTGGGAGTGGACCGCCGACTGGTTCGACCCCGGGTTCTACACGCACAGCCCGCGCGCCGACCCGCGCGGACCGGAGCGCGGCGAGGCGCGCGTCATGCGCGGCGGCTCGTACCTCTGCCACGCCTCCTACTGCAACCGCTACCGGGTCGACGCGCGCAGCTCCAACACGCCGGACAGCTCGACCGGGAACCTCGGCCTGCGGGTCGCGCGCTGACCGGGTCACCCGACATGGGTGATGTCCGTCAGGATGCGGTCACGCAGGATCCACGAACCCCGCCACCCGACCGCTGAAGGAACGCAGATGAGCCACAAGCCGCATGACGTCCTCGTAGGCGCCTACCAGGACCTCGATGCCGCCAAGCGCGACTTCGACGCCGTCACCGCGCTCGTCGCGGCGCGCAAGGTGAAGGTCGAGGGGGTGATCCTCGTCGAGCACCACGAGGACGGCGACGTCAGCGTCGTCAGCACGGGCGACCACATGGGTCGTCACGGTCTCGGCTGGGGCGGCGGCGTCGGGCTCGTCGTCGGGCTGCTCCAGCCGCAGCTGCTCGCAGCGGTGGCCGTCGGGGCCGCCGGCGGCGCCGCCATCGGGAAGTTCGCCGACCACCGGCTGAAGAGCGGGCTCGGCGAGAAGATCGGCGAGGCGCTGCCGCTCGGCGGCGCCGGCATCATCGCGGTCGCCCGCAGCGAGGATCGCCTGGCGATCGAGCAGGCGATGCCGGGAACGCCCGCCAAGTCGGTCGTGCAGACCGACGAGGGCGGGCTGCTGCGCCCGCTGAAGGACTCGCTCGCCGAGGCGATGCACAAGTTCGAGCCGGATCGCTCGAAGCTGCCGATCCCCGACCGCACGTTCGCCGGCCACGCCGGGCGCACGCTGCGCGACTCGACCGCGGACTGGTCGATGATCCCCGGGCCCAAGGCGCCCGAGGGCGCGCCGAACGTCCTGCTCGTGCTCATCGACGACGCGGGCTTCGGCGCGCCGGACACGTTCGGTGGTCCCGTGAGCACGCCGAACTACACGCGCGTGCAGCAGATGGGCACGACGTACAACCGCTTCCACGTGACGGCCGTCTGCTCGCCGACGCGCGCGGCGCTGCTCACCGGCCGCAACCAGCACCGCGTCGGCTTCGGCTCGATCGCCGAGTTCCCCGGCCCGTTCCCCGGGTACACCGCGGCGAAGCCAAGGAGCTGCGCCGGGCTGCCCCGCATCCTCTCCGAGAACGGCTACGTGACCGGCGGCTTCGGCAAGTGGCACCTGACGCCGAACAACGTCCAGGGCGCGGCCGGCCCGTTCGACCACTGGCCCAAGGCCTGGGGCTTCAACCACTGGTGGGGCTTCCTGTCCGGCGCCGCCGGTCAGTACGACCCGATCATGACCATGGACGACACGGTCCTCGGCGTGCCGGAGGGCGAGGACGGCGAGGAGTACTACTTCCCGGACGACCTCACCGACAAGGCCACCGAGTGGCTGCACCGGGTCCGCGCGCAGGACCAGGAGAAGCCCTGGTTCATGTTCTACTCGACGGGCTGCGCGCACGCCCCGCACCACGTCGCCACCGAGTGGGCGGACAAGTACAAGGGCCGGTTCGACGAGGGCTGGGACGTCCTGCGCGAGCAGATCCTCGAGCGCCAGAAGCAGCTCGGGATCGTGCCGCCGGACACCGAGCTCACCGCCCGCCCCGACGTCCTCCCGGCGTGGGACGACCTCGACGACACGGCGAAGGAGCTGTACGCGCGCCAGATGGAGGTCTACTGCGGCTACCAGGAGAACGCCGACTGGAACGTCGGCCGCCTGCTCGACGCGATCGACGAGATGGGGGACCTCGACAACACGCTGATCTTCTACATCTGGGGCGACAACGGCGCCAGCATGGAGGGCACGACCACGGGGTCGTTCAACGAGCTGACGTTCCTCAACGGGCTCGTGCTCGACCCCAAGCAGCAGACCGAGCTGATCGAGCAAGTACGGCGGACTCACGGCGCTCGGCGGCCCGGACACGGCGCCGCACTGCGCGGCGGCGTGGGCGCACGCGCTCAACACGCCGTTCCAGTGGGGCAAGCAGGACGCCGCCCATCTCGGCGGCACCCGCGACCCGATGGTCGTCGCGTGGCCGGCGCGCCTGCAGCCGAGCGACGAGCTGCGCTCGCAGTTCACGCACGTGATCGACATCGGCCCGACCGTCCTGGAGGCGGCCGGCATCCCCGAGCCCGAGCAGGTCGACGGTATCGAGCAGGAGCCGATGGACGGAACGAGCTTCCTCTACACGCTCGACGACGCTCGGGCGCCCGAGCGCCACACGACGCAGTACTTCGAGATGTTCGGCGCGCGCGCCATGTACAGGGACGGCTGGTGGGCGGCCTCGCGTCCCGACCGCCTGCCATGGGATCTCTCGCCCGAGACGCTCGCCGCGATGGGCCCCGAGGCCGACTGGGATCCCGATCGCGACGTCGGCTGGGAGCTCTACGACCTCACGACGGACTTCTCGCAGGCCAGGGACGTCGCGGCCGAGCACCCCGACAAGGTGCAGGAGCTGCAGGAGCTCTGGTGGTCGGAGGCCGAGCGCAACCGCGTGCTGCCGCTCATGGCCGGGGTCTCCGTCCTCTACGGGATCCTGCCGCCGATGCCCACGCAGACGCGGTTCCCGTTCGCGGGCGACGTGGACAACGTCCAGTTCGGCATGGTGCCGCGCGTCTACGGCCGCTCGTACGCGATCGAGGCCGATCTCCTCGTGCCCGAGGGCGGCGCCGAGGGCGTGATCGTCGCGCTCGCCGACTTCATCGGCGGCTTCGGCCTGTGGGTGGACGGCGACGGGATCCTGCACCACACCTACTCGCTGCTCGGCGTCGAGACCTACAGGCAGTCCGCGACCGCGCCGCTGCCGACCGGTGAGGTGCAGGTCACGATGCTGTTCGAGACCACCGAGCCCAAGCCGGGCAGCGGCGGTCGTGTGACGCTGCTGGTCAACGGCGAGCCGGTCGGCGAGGGCGACATGCCCAAGACGGTCCCGGTCACGTTCACGAGCTACGCCGGCATGGACATCGGCAAGGACTACGGCCTCGTCGTCGACCGCGCCTACGAGGACCGGGCGCCGTACGCCTTCACGGGGACCGTCAGGCAGGTCGTGTTCGACCTGAACCCGGTCGCGGCCGCGGCGAAGCACGCCCATGCGCACGACCTGCATCACCACGGTCAGACGCAAGGGGTCGCCGCGGGCGCCGCGGGGTGACGCGACGCCACGCGACGGGCGGTGGCGAGGAACCTCAGACGCTGCGTCCGTTGGCCCGCTCGAGCAGCCAGAGCCCGCCGAACTCGCGGACGTTGTGGCAGAGCGCCACTCCCGGCCGGTCGTCGACGTAGTAGTAGAGGGCCTTGCCCGCGTAGGTCGCCTGGAAGCGCCCGTCCTTGCGGCGCTGGCGGCCGAGCAGCGACGCCTTGGCGCCGCCGCGGGCGACCGGCGTCCCCTTGGCGTACGTGACGGGCCAGGCCGCCGCGCAGGCGCCGTAGCAGCGCGAGGAGGTCCCCTTGTCGCGCGTGAACGAGTAGAGCGGCATCCCGCGGCCGTCGACGAGGATCGTGCCGAACCTGCCGACCTTGCGGGTGGTGATCGTGATGCCGCGGGCGGCGGCGTCGGCCGAGGGGCTCGCGGCGGCGGGAGCCGCGGCCGGGCGCGGCTGCACGTCCGCGAGGGACGAGCCGACCGGGAGCGCGGCGACGAGCGCGAGGGCCAGGGCGATGACGAGGATCGGGCGCATGTGGAGATTCTCCACGGGAGTTCTTGCGGATCGGTGAACGTCGGCGCCGGGCCCGCTAGCCGCGGTACTCGGGGTTCGGGTGCTCGGGCTGCGAGAGGTCCCAGTCGGTCGCGGCGTTGCCGTGCGCCGGGATGCCGCCGGCGTCCTTGAGCATGCGCGCGAGGTGCAGGACGTTCCAGGCGAGGAAGACGCTGTTGCGGGTCGTCCAGGCGTTCCCCTGACCGCCGCCCTCCGCGTCGAGGTACGACGGGCCCGGCCCGGCCTCGCCGACCCAGTAGGCGTCGGACTGCGGCGGGATCGTGAGCCCGATGTGCTGCAGTGCGTAGAGCAGTTGGGCGCTGACGTGCTTGCCGCCGTCCTCGTTGCCGGTCGTGATCGCACCGCCGACCTTGCCGTAGTACGACCACTGACCGCGATCGTTGAGGTCGCCGGAGTACGCGTAGAGGCGCTCGACGATCAGGCGCGTCATCGAGCTCTGATCGCCGAGCCAGATCGGACCGGTGAGCAGGATGATGTCGGCGGGCTCGACGAGGTCGCGGTAGATGTCCGGGAAGTCGTCGGTCTCGTAGCCGTGCTCGCGCATGTCGGGCCAGACGCCCGGCGGGATCGCGTGGTCCACCGTCCGCACCTCGTCGACGCGGACGCCGACGCGCTCGAGGATCCGCGCGGGATCGCGACGAGTCCGTCGGTCTGGCTCGGCTCGGGGGAGCGCTTCAGCGTGCCGTTGAAGATCACGGCGCGCAGGTCGTCGTAGCGCGTCGTGGCGGCGTCGCACTGGGCGTCGACGAAGTCCTGGATGGCGGCGGGAATGCTCATGCGGGCCAGTCGTCCGCATCGCCGTCACCGTTACACCCGCCACCCTCGCACGACCGGCTCGTCAGGCCGGCAGGCTGAACCGCACGCAGGTGCCCTCGGCGCGGTCGGCGAGCCAGATCCTGCCGCCGTGCGCCTCGACGATCGCGCGCGAGATCGCGAGCCCGAGTCCCGCGCCGTCCTCGCCGCGGGAGGCCTGCTCGCCGCCGCGGAACAGCGTGTCGAACACGTGCCCGCGGTCGGCGGGGGCGATGCCCGCGCCGGTGTCGGCGACCTCGAGCTCGACGAGCCCGTCCGTGGCGCGGCCGCGCACCGTCACGCTGCCGTCGGCGGGGGTGTGGCGGATCGCGTTCTGGATCAGGTTGAAGAGGACGCGCTGGAGCTTCTCGGGGTTCGCGCGCGCCGCGACGAGCGGCCCGCGCACGTCGGCGATGACGCGGACTCCGCGCGCCTCGCCCTCGGCCCGCATGGCGCCGACGGTCTCCTCGACGAGGCCGTCGAGCCGGACCTGCTCCATGCTCCAGTGGATGTCGCCGGCCTCGATGCGCGACGAGCTCGAAGAGGTCGTCGATCAGCGCGCTCAGGGCGCCGAGGTGGGTCGTCATCCGGCGCAGGTACTCCGCGCGCGTCGCGCCGTCGACGAGGTCGTCGCTGACCGCGTCCGCGAGCAGCCGCAGCGAGGTGATCGGGGTGCGCAGGTCATGTGAGGCCGCCGCGACGAGCGCGCGCCGCGCGCTCTCCGCCGCGTCGCGCGCGCGCTCCTCCTCGTCGAGGCGGGCGATCATGTCGTTGGCCGCCGTCGCGAGCTGCGCGAGCTCGTCCCGGCCGGACGTCGTGATCTCCACGTCGCGACGTCCATCGCCGACGGCGACGAGCGCGTCGCGCACGTGCTCGACGTCGCGCAGCACGCCGCCGGCGAGCACCTGGGCGGCGACGACCGCGACGAGGCCCGTGTACGCGACGACCAGCGACACGAGCACCGCGTCCTCGTCGCTGACGAACATCAGCCGCGCCGCGACGACGACCGCGATCAGCGTCTGTCCGACCATGATCGCCACGGCGAACGCGAACTGCCGCCACAGCGGACCCAGGCGCCGGCGGCGCGTGGCGGCGAGCCGCACGGCCACGAGCGCGGTCGCCGCGACCGCCGCGAGCAGCGAGCCCGGTGACGAGCGCTGCGTGCCCGCCTTCGGTGAGGCCGATCGCGAGGGTCACGACGGCCAGCCCGGCGGCGACGATGGCGATCGCCCGGATCATGGCCGCAACCGGTAGCCGACGCCCCACACCGTCTCGATCCAGCGCGGCTGCGCGGGGTCGGGCTCGATCTTGGCCCGCAGCCGCCGGACGTGGACGGTCACGGTCGAGGTGTCCGAGTAGAACGAGTAGTGCCACACCGCGTCCATCAGCTGGTCGCGCGAGAACGCCTGTCCGGGATGGCGCGCGAGGAACAGCAGCAGGTCGAACTCGCGCTGGGTCAGCGCGACATCGTCGCCGGCGGACGGTGACGCGCCGGCCGCCGACGTCGATCACGAGCTCGCCCAGCTCGATCGGCGGCGCGCCGTCGCGGACCGGCTCGATGCGCCGCAGCACGGCGTCGACGCGCGCGACCAGCTCGCCGGGGGAGAACGGCTTGACGACGTAGTCGTCGGCGCCGAGCCGCAGGCCGGAGATCCGGTCGGACTCCTCGCCCCGGGCGGTCAGCAGGATCACCGCGGGCGGATCGGCGCGGTCGGCACGCAGCCGGCGCATGACCTCGAGCCCGCCGATGCGCGGGCAGCATGAGGTCCAGCACGACGAGGTCCGGTCGGGCGCGATCGGCCAGCTCGATCGCCCGCTCGCCGTCGTGCGCGATGTCCGTCGCGTAGCCCGCCCGCTCGAGGTAGCGGGCGACGACCTCGGCGATCGTCGCCTCGTCGTCCACGACGAGCACGCTCGCCCGGGAGCTGCGGCTGGGATCCACAACACCATTGTGCACGTCCCGGCGCGCCAATTCGGACGGCGGCCGTCATGTTCACGCACTGTTCAGACCTCGCACCCGTCGACGTGACGGTGCTCAGGAGCGCTGCAGCTGCGCCGCGCCGAAGGCGACGGTGAACGCGCGGCACCAGATGACGACGGAGGCGCCGCCGGCGATGTCCACGTCGGCGGGGACGTCGTACTGCTGGGTGCCGATGTTGCCCTTGAGCCGGCCGAGGCTGACGCCGCCGTCGACGCTGCCGTCGGCATTGGACGGCCCGGGGACGAGGTAGACGAAGAGGTCGGGCCCGTTGTCGGTCTCGAGGTCGGTGAGGGTCAGGCGCCGCCCGCCCTCGGCCAGGTCGACGATCGCGGCCGTGCCGGTCGTCTCGTGCGCCAGGCTCCGGAACGCCCCGGACGCGCGTTCCACGTTGACCGCGGGGTCCGGTGCGGCGGTCGGCGCGCCGGACGTGGCCGTCCGGACCTCGCTCGCCTTGACCCCGGTGGCGACGCTCTCGGACACCGTGTCGTCGCGGATCGTCGTCCAGTAGAACGCGACGGCACCGACGACCGCGCAGGCCGCGAGCGTCCCGAGGACCGGGATCCGCAGCGCGGGATCGCGCCGCAGCGCCAGCAGGGCCACGCCGGCGACGAGGCAGAACCACGCTCCCTGCGCCGCGAGCGAGAGCCCGAAGTCGTCGATGAACCGTCCGGCGACGACGAACCCGACACCGAGCGCCGCGAGCAGCGCGCCGATGGTCACAAGAGAGCGCATGGTCATGCAGTCCAGCTTGGCGAGCGAATGTGACAGGGATCTGACGTCGCCTGCGTCTTGACGGCGGCCGCCCTCGCGGCGAGGATCCGCCGATGCGCGCACGGCGACCCATCGATCGCGTCAGGACGCTCGCCGCACCGGCGCTCCTGACCGCCGTCCTGCTGCCGGCCGGCGCCGCCCAGGCGAAGGTCCGCGTCTCGGTCCTCGGCTGGACCACCGCACCCGCGGGGACGACGCCGCAGGTCAAGAACAACGGGACGATCGATCAGTGCCTGGACATGGGGAACGGGCAGCGCAGCCTGTACGTGGTCTACCGTGGCCGCGGCATCGCGAAGCGCGCGAAGGTGGGCGTCGGCGTCTGGGGCGGTCCGGCGCGGGCGGGGTTCACGACCGAGCCGACGGACGCCGACGTGATCAAGGCGGCGTTCCGCTGGCCGGTCGGTGAGAGGAAGACGTTGATCCAGCCCTACGGCTTCAGCTTCGCCGCGGGGCCGTTCGGGCCGCAGCAGATCAGCGGCGAATGGCAGGCGAAGGTCACCGTGGGCAAGAAGGTGGCCGCCCGCGGCAAGGTGACCGTGGCCTGCTGAGGGCCGAGGGCTAGCCGCGAAGGCGGACGGGGAGGCTCTTGAGCTGGCTGGAGAACTGCGAGAGCACCCAGGTCGGCTCGCCGGACTCGGCCATGTCGGGGAAGCGCCTGACGGTCTCCTCGACGAGGATCTTCAGCTCCAGGCGCGCGAGCGCGGTGCCCAGGCAGAAGTGCCGGCCGCCCGCGCCGAACGCCTGGTGCTCAGGGTTGCGCAGGACGTCGAAGCGATCGGGGTCCTCGTAGCGGTCCTCGTCGCGGTTCGACGAGGGGTACCACATGGCGACCTTGTCGCCCTTCTTGATCGGGCAGCCGCCGAGCTCGGTGTCCTTCGTCGCGGTGCGGCGGAAATGGGCGAACGCCGGGAACATGCGCAGCGCCTCCTCGACGGCGCCGGGCACGAGCGACGGGTCGTCGATCAGCAGCTGCCGCTGCTCGGGGTTCTCCATCAGCGCTCGCATCGTGCTCGTGTACGTCGCCTTCGTTGAGTCGTTCCCGGCGGCCATCAGCAGCACGAAGCCGGAGAAGATCTCCTCGTCGGTGAGCACGTCGCCGTCGACCTCGGCGAACACCAGCACGCTGAGCATGTCCTCGCCCGGATTGGCGCGTCGGTCGGCCACGAGATGCATGCACTTCTCGTACATCGCCGGAAGGTCCTCCGACGAAATCTGCTCGAGGCCCTTGGGGTTGAGCTCGGGATCGCCGAAGCCCATGAGCGTGTTGATCGCCTCGGCCCAGGGCTTGTCGTCGGCGGGGTCCAGGCCCATGAAACTCCCGATCACGCGCGCCACCACCGGCTGCGCGATGTCGGTGACGAGGTCGCACGTCTCACGGCCGGCGAGCCCGTCGAGCACGCCGGCCGTGATCTCCTGGATCCGCGGCTCATGCTGCTCGATCGCCTTCGGGGTGAACGCGCGCTGAAACAGCGCCTTGATCCGGTCATGCTTGGGCGGGTCCATCCCGATGAACATCTGCTTGAGCAGATCGAGCGGCACCGCATGGTCCATGAGCAGGAAGTTCGACGCGGACGAGTACGTCTCCCAGTCCCGGCTGACGGTGAAGACGTCGTCGGCCTTCGTCACCGACCAGAAGCCCGCGTCCTCGGGCGACTGCGCGATCCCCTCGCTCCAGTGCACCGGGCACTCATCGCGCAGCCTCCGGAACACCGCGTGCGGGGGACCCTCGGTCCACAGGTCCTGATCGGCGACCTGCAGCCGCTCGAGGGGCACGTTCCCGGGAGTTGACATGGTGTCGAGCCTATCCGACGGGCCGTGGTCCATCCGGCAACGATCTGACGGTCTGAGGCCAGGCCTTCGCCGCACACCTGTGATCGCCGCGCCCGCGCGGTCCCACGCCGGGTCCTTCGGTCGTTTGGCACGCATTCGCCGAGCGCGGCGAGCAGAGCGAATCGTCTCATCGTGCGTACGGGGTCGTCATGCGGGGCAGTCCCTCACGGGCGGCGCGGCGGGCGGGCCATGTGTCAGCCCGGGCGTCGGCGGGCCCGCGTCTCCGTCGATGCCGATGACCGGCATCAGGCGCTCCAGCCAGCGTGGCATCCACCAGTTGCGCTCGCCGAGCAGCGTCATCGCGGCCGGCACGAGCACCAGTCGCACGATCGTCGCGTCGATGAAGATCGCGGTCGCGAGCCCGAGGCCGAACATCTTCGTCGTCGGGTCGTCGCTGAGGACGAAGCCCAGGAAGACGCAGATCATGATCAGCGCCGCCGAGGTGATCACGCGGGCGGTCGCGGCGATGCCGTTGATGACCGATGTCGCGGTGTCGCCCGTGCGCAGGTACTCCTCGCGCACGCGTGAGAGCAGGAACACCTCGTAGTCCATCGAGAGGCCGAACAGGATCGCGAACATGAACATCGGGATGAACGAGACGATCGGGACCGTCGATTCGAGCCCGATCAGGTCCGCGCCCCAGCCCCACTGGAACACCATCACCAGCACGCCATACGCGGCGCCGATGCTCAGGAGGTTCATCAGCGCCGCCTTGAGCGGCACGGCGACGGACCGGAAGACGACGACCAGCAGCAGGAACGACAGCAGGATCACGGCCGCGATGAACAGCGGCAGCCGGTCCTTGACCCTGTCGCTGACGTCGGCGAAGGTGGCGGTCTGACCGCCGATGTGGGCCCGCGCCGGGCTCTCGGCGAGCACCGGCGGGAGCACGTCACTGCGCAGCCGGCTGAGCGTGTCGCGCGTGGCGGCGTCCTGCGGCCCGGTGGCCGGATATGCCGTCAGCGTCGCGACGCCGGCCGCAGCGCTGATCTCGGGGGCGGCGACGGCGTCGATGCCGGCGTCGGCGCTGATTGCGCGGCGCAATGGCTCGACGATGCTCGCGTCCTTCGAGACGTCGACGGCGACGATCAGCGGGCCGTTGCTTCCGGGCCCGAACGCGGCGGCGACGAGGTCGTAGGCGCGGCGCTCGGTGCGGGTCTCGGGCAGCGAGCCCTCGTCGGGGTTGCCCATCTTCAGGGCGACGACCGGCGCGGCGAGCGCCAGCAGCAGCAGCGTGACGCCGATCGTGTAGGCGCGCGCGTGCCGGGCGACGTGCTCGCCCCAGCGTCGCCAGCCGGAGCCGGCCGCGGCACCCTCACGGGCGGCGCTGCGCCGCGGACCGAGGCGGTTGATCCACGTTCCGGCGAGGCCCAGGAATGCCGGCAGCAGCGTCACCGCGGCGAGCACCATGATCAGCACGACGATCGCGATCGCGACGCCGGCGGCGGTCATGAACGGGATGCCGGCGACTGACAGGCCGAGGATCGCGATGACCACGGTGCCTCCTGCGAAGACGACGACCTGACCGGCGGTCGCGACCGCGCGGCCGATCGACTCGTCGATCGTCATCCCGCGCGCGAGCTGCTCGCGGTGGCGCGCGACGAGGAACAGGGCGTAGTCGATGCCGACGCCGAGACCGACCATCACGGCGAGCTGCGGAGCCCAGCTCGGGATCTCGATCAGGTAGGTGACGAGCGAGATCGAGCTGATGCCGAGCGCCAGGCCGAACAGCGCCATGCCGATCGGCAAGCCCACCGCGATCAGCGATCCGAACGCTACGAAGAGCACCACGGCGGCGGCGAGCAGGCCGATCAGCTCGCGGGTGCCGGACTCCGGCTCCTCGAACGCGAAGAAGAGGTCGCCGCCCATCTCGACCCGCAGCGGGGATCCCGCACCGGCCTGCGCGCCGAACGCCTTGAGGTTCTCCAGGTCGCCGGCCTCGAGCTTCTCGAGCACCGGGTAGTGGACGCGGATCAGCGCGACGCGGCCGTCCTGCGACACCGACCTGCTCGCCATCGCCGCCTCGCGCCCGGCCGCGAGCGCGGCGACCGGATCGCTCGTGCGCAGGACGTTCGGCAGCTCGCCGACCTCGGCCTGGACCGTACCCAGGGCCGCCCGCGCTTCGGGAGAATCGAAGAACGTCGCGCCGTCCGCGCGCGGCGTCAGGACCACCTGCGCGGTGAGCCCGGCCTGGTCGGACCCGGCGGCGCTCAGCAGCTCCGTCGCCTTGTGGGAATCCACCCCCGGGGCCTGGAAGGAGTCCTCGAGCTCGCGGCCGAAGGTCCCCGACGCTCCGATGACGACGACGGACACGACGAGCCAGGACGCGATCACGGCCCACGGACGGCGCGCGGAGAAGCGGCCCAGGCGGTACAGGAGCTGCGACATCGGGTGGATCTCCTTCGAGGATTCGTTGACGCGCCGCCGAGGCGATCGGCGCCGCCGGAGCGTGACGAGGTCAGGGGGTGCGCACCATCGGCCGGAGGGCTCGACTTTCGCCGCCGATCGGGCGAGGGAGAGCTCGTACTTGTGGCCGATACCGGCCGCGGCGCGCGTTCCCTACGCTGGCCTCGTGGTCAGAAGCGCCGCCCGATCGCTGTGGTCCGAGCCCCGAGCTCCGGCGCCCCCTGCGCGCGTCTGGCGCGACTGGGCGCTCGTCGCGGTGCTCGTCCCGGCGGCGCTGCTCGAGGGGATGCTGCGCGAGGACGTGGCGTGGCGAGGGGTCGCGATCGTGCTCTGCCTGGCGGTCGTGGCGATGTTGCCCTGGCGCCGCACGCACCCGCTGGCGGTCGTCGCCGCTGCGTTCGGGGCGGTGTCGGTCGTCAGCCTCGCGGCGCTGATCGCCGGCGAGGCACCGGTCGGCCTCGACACGACCGTGTGCGTGGTGCTGCTGCCCTACGCGCTCTTTCGCTGGGGGTCCGGGCGCGAGGCCGCGATCGGGCTGGCGATCATCCTCGTCGCCGCCGTCGTCGGCATCGCCGCGGATTCCACGGACGTCGGCGTCGCGCTGTTCGGGACGATGTTCCTGCTCTTCCCAGCGGCGCTCGGCGCGTCGGTCCGTTACCGCTCCGCCGAGCGGCTGCGCGAGGTCGACCAGGTCAAGCTGCGCGAGCGCGAGCAGCTGGCGCGCGAGCTGCACGACACGATCGCCCATCACGTCTCGGCGATCGCGATCCAGGCACAGGCCGGGCGGACGCTCGCGGGCGCGGAGCCTGCCGCCGCGGTGCGCGCGCTCGAGGTCATCGAGGAGGCCGCCTCACGCGCGCTCGTCGAGATGCGCGGCATGGTCGGCGTCCTGCGCGACGGCCAGGAAGCTGACCTGACCCCGCAGCCGGGCGTCGCCGATATCGAGCGCCTCGCGCGCGACGCGGCCCACGGGCCCCGTATCGAGGTGCAGCTCAGCGGCGACCTCGACGAGCTGCGGCCGTCGGTCGGCGCGGCGATGTACCGCCTCGCGCAGGAGTCGATCACCAACGCGCTGCGGCACGCCCGCCATGCGACCCGGATCGACGTCTGCGTCGCGGGCGAGGACGACTGCGTGCGGCTGACGGTGTGCGACGACGGCGACCCGACCGGCGCCGGCAGCAGCGAGCCCGGCTACGGCCTCGTCGGAATGACCGAGCGGGCCGTCCTGCTCGGCGGCAGCCTCGAGGCCGGCCCGGGCCCCGGCAAAGGGTGGACGGTGAGCGCGGTGCTGCCCCGGGCGGGGTCGAGCGCATGAGCATCCGCGTGCTCGTCGCCGACGACCAGGAGCTCGTGCGCACCGGTCTGCGAATGATCCTCGACTCCCAGCCGGACATCGAGGTCGTCGGCGAGGCCGCTGACGGGCGCGAGGCGGTGGCACTGGCCCGCGAGCTGAGGCCCGACGTGTGCCTGTTCGACATCCGCATGCCGCACGTGGACGGCATCGAGGCCACGCGGCAGCTGGCCGGCCCCGAGGTCGATGACCCGCTCGCGATCATCGTGATCACGACCTTCGACCTCGACGAGTACGTGCACGGTGCGCTGAAGGCCGGCGCCCGCGGCTTCCTGCTCAAGGACGCCGGACCGCCGCTCCTGATCCAGGCGATCCACGCCGCCGCCGACGGCGACGCGCTGATCGCCCCGGGCGTCACGGCGCGGCTGCTCGCGACGTTCGCCGAGACGCACGCTGGACGCCCGCCCGCGCAGCCGGCCGAGCCGCTGACCGGCCGCGAGGAGGAGGTCCTGCTGACGGTGGCTCGCGGCCGGACCAACAGCGAGATCGCGGACGAGCTCCACATCAGCCTCAGCACCGTCAAGACCCACCTCGCGAGCCTGATGGCCAAGCTCGGCGCCCGCAACCGCGTCGAGATCGCGATGTGGGCCCACGAGACCGACCGCGTCGGGCGCTGAAGCCGGCTTACGGCGTCAGCACGATCTTCAGCGCCTCGCGCGCGGCATAGAGCTCGTAGGCCTACGCGCCGTCGCCGGGGCTGCGGCTGCAGGGCACAGTCGCCGCAGCCGAGGCCGTCTGCTCGACCTCTCATGCGCGCGTGTCCAGCAGCTCATCGTGGAGGCGGATGATGCGGGCGGCCAGCGCTGACACGCGCAGCTGATCAACCAGCGACCGCTCGCGTGTGAAGCGCGATTCGGGGAGCGTCGCCGGCCGGGTGAGGGTGCGGCGCGAGTCCCGTGGACCTGGTCAGCGCGGTTCGGCAGGCGGCTCGGCCGGAGCGGGATCGATCGTCTCAACGGCGGCCTCGTACTGCTCCGGCGTGATGGTGCCCTCGTCGCGGGCGCGGCGCAGGCTGTGGAGCAGGCGCGCCAGATGCGCGGCGCCGCCGGCGAGGCGCGTCATCCTGGTCGCTTCCTCGGCGGCCGATGCGTCGGTGATGTGGGGGTGTCGTTGTCCTGGCACAGCGGACGGTCCAGTCAATCGCGCTCGCGCGGCCCGGGCATCAACCGGATGGGGTGAAACGGCACCTCGCGTGACATAGACTCGACCGCGGTGAGTGAGACCGTCGCACCGCTGCCGATCCTCGTCCCGCCCCTCACCGGAAGGCTCGCGCCTCCACGCAGGCGCGTCGAGCCGGTCCCGCGGCCGCGGTTGATCGAGCGCCTCACCAGCATCGCGCACGCGCCGGTGCTCGTCATCCGCGCCCCGGCCGGGTACGGGAAATCGACCCTGCTCTCCCAGTTCGCCGCGCAGGAGCGCCGGCCCGTCGCCTGGCTGTCGCTCGACGAGCGCGACGACGATCCGGTCGTCCTGCTCAACGATCTCGCTCACGCGGTGGGCGCGGCCGGGACCGTGGACGACGAGCTGCTCCGCCGCCTCGCCGCGGGGCCGGGGGGCGTCGTCCCGCTTGCGCTGCCGCGGCTGATCGCCGTGCTGGGCGAGCGCACCGAGCCGCTCGTGATCGTCCTCGACGACGTGCACGTCCTGCGCAGCGCGGGGGCCGTGGACGTCGTCCGCACGCTCTGCGACCACGCGCCGGACGGGTGCACGATCGTGCTCGGCAGCCGCTCGCGCCCTCAGCTGCCGATCGCACGGCTGCGCGCCGGCGGCCGCCTGTCGGAACTGGGGGCGGCCGACCTGCGCATGACGCCGGGGGAGGGTGCGGCGATGCTGCGCGCCGCCGGCGTGGAGGCAACCGACCGCGAGGTGGCCGCCGTCGTCCGGCGGACCGAGGGCTGGCCCGCCGCGATCTACCTCGCCGGGCTGCTGCTGCGCCGGGGCGGCGAGCGCGCCGACGACGAAGCGATGGCGCCCGGCGACGCGGACCTCGCCGAGTACTTCCGTGAGGAGGTTCTCGCTGAAGCCGATCCCGACGACACGGACTTCCTGATTCGCGTCTCGGTGCTCGACGAGCTGCGGCCCGAGATCTGCGCCGCCGTGCTCGAGCGCGATGACGCCGACGCCCGCCTGCGCGCGCTCGCCGACGCCGACCTCTTCGTGACGCCGTCGCACGGGTTCGGCGCCGCCTACCGCATTCACAGCCTGTTCCGCGACATGCTCCAGGCCGAGCTGCGCACAACGCATCGCGAGCTGGAAGCCGATCTGCACCGCCGCGCCTGCGAGGCTTACCGCGAGGCGGGCGACGGGGAGCGCGCGATCCATCACGCGCTCGCGGCCGGCGAGGTGGAGATCGCCGCAGACCTCGTCTGGCTCCTCGCGCCGATGCACATCCCGCACGGGCGGGCCGGGACCGTCGTCCGCTGGTGCGGGTGGTTCAGCGAGGAGCAGCTCGTCGCGCATCCGCAGGCGGCGCTCGGACGCGGCTGGGCCGCCTACGAGGCCGGCGACGCGCAGGACGCGGCGCACTGTGCCGCACTGGCGATCGGCGCCGAGCCCGGCCGGGTCCTGCCCGACGGCTGCGAGCTGCGGGCGATGGGCCTGATGCTGCGCGCGGCGCTCAGTGCCCAGGGTGAGCGCCAGGCGCTCGCCGACGCCACGGCCGCCGATGCCGGCATGCCGCGCGACAACCCGCTGCGGGCCGTCCCGATGATGATCATCGGGATGCTCACGAGGCTCGAGGACGACCGCACCCGCGCCCGCGAGGCGCTCGCCGAGGCCGAGCTCCTGGCCGCCGGCCGGATCACGACCGCCTACGGCCTCGTGCTCTCCCACCAGGCGCTGCTCGCCATCGAGGAGGACCGCTGGGACGAAGCCGAGGCGCTGGTCGGCCGCGCGGCGGCCCAGCAGCGGGCGGCCGGCGTCGATGGCTACGCCTCGCAGGGCATCGTCCCCGCCGTGCGAGCGCTGACGCTCGCCCGGCGCGGGCGGACCGAGCAGGCGCGCGAGGCCGCCGATCAGGCGGCTCGGAGCCTGGCGCTGCTGGGCTTCACTGCTCCCTGGCTCGAACTGGAGACGCGGCTCGTGCTCGCGTGCGCCTACGCCAGGGTCGGCGACGGCGGACGGGCACGGACGCTCGTGTCGGAGGGGCGCCGGATCGAGGGCGCCGGCCATGGACCGCTGGTCTCCCGCTGGCTCGCGCGCGTCGAGGCCGAGATCGAGCGATGCGGCATCGATCCGGCCGCCGGACCGGGGCTCACGACCGCCGAGCTGCGGACGCTCCAGTTCCTGCCCACACACCTCTCGCTCCGCGAGATCGGCGAGCGGCTCTACATCACGCGCAACACCGTCAAGACGCACACCGTCTCGGTCTACCGCAAACTCGGCGTCGGGTCGCGCTCGGAGGCCGTCGCCCGCGGGCGCGAACTCGGGCTGCTCGACGGCTGAGCGGTGGCGACCGGTCAGGCCGGCGCCGGCTCAGGCCCCGGGATGAGATCGTGGGCACGGCGCGCTGCGCCTCATCTGGAAGCTAGGTGTTCTGGGTGCGGTCGTCGACCATGTACGCGACGATCAGCGCTGCCGGGAAGAAGACCAGGCTGAAGAGGAAGTACAGGAAGAAACTGTGGCCCTTGCGGCCGGCGACGCGTGCGGGCCAGAACGCCAGCGCCACCCAGATCACGACGAACAGGATCCACGTGATCGTCGACATTGCGATCACCATCGGTGTTGCTCTCCCATCATTGCGAGGTCGCTGGCTGCGACCCTCTTTCGGGTTCGCCCGGGGATGCCAGAAGCCCGTAGCTCACGGCATTCCCGGACTGAGGATCGTGGGAGGGGTCTAGCCGCGCGGGCCGCGGCCCTCGCGGCGGTCGTCGCGGCGGTCGTCGCGGCGGTCGTCGCGCCGGCGGTGGCCGTGCACCGCGACGGCGGCGCCGCCGACGACGGCGGCGTTGCGCACGACCTTGTGGTCGATCACGCCGCGGTCATTGCGTCGTTCGCGTCCCAGGGGCATGTCAGGCACCTTCCTCGGTCTCGGCAGCCGCCAGCAGCGCCTGCGTGTTGATGCGGCCGTTGGCGACCAGTTGGCCGCCCGCGCGCCGTACGGCGGCCCCGAACGGGCCCGCCCAGCTGTTCTCCCACACGAGCACCGCGGCGACGGTGCCGGGCTCGATCGCCTCGCCGATCGCCTCGATGTCCTGGGTCGCCAGCAGCAGCGCCAGGTCGCCCTCGAGCTCGAGCAGCGCGCCCGCCAGGGTCTCGTCCACGTCGGCGAGCTCGACGGCGTCGACGGACCCGTCCTCGTCCTTGCGCAGGATCACGAGATCCAGCACCCGGACGGTGCCGCGCTCGATCAGGGAGCTCAGCTCCTCGGCGATCTCGCCGGTGAAGTTCGCCTTGTCGGCCGGGAACTCGACGACGAGGTAGTCGACCGGGCCCAGCACTTCCAACTCATTCGCGCTCATAAACGCCCTTCGTTCAGGGGAGGTCCAGAGAATCACAGACGCGCCCCGGAATACCTCATCCGGTGAGGGTGAGGTCTCCGCGCCGTGCGACCCGCCACCCGGCCCATGCCGACCAGCTTCCTGTCCTCGTCGCCCCGCGGACATTGAGCCGCGCCGCGAGGCGCGCGCCCGCACCGGACGAGGAGCAGGCGCGCGCCGAGCGGTCACCAAGGCCCACGGTCGCCGGCCCACGTCGCGCGATCTGGGGCCCGAAACCGGCGATCGATGGGGCCTTGTGGGCCCACGGCCCCATTTTGGGCCCTCGAGAAGCCGTCAACCACAAGCCCTAGGGAAGCGAAATGAGCCGGGCGTTCGCCGACGAGGACCGCGACCTCGCCGACCTCTTGCAGAGCCTCGCGCAGCTCAGCGGACGAGGGCGCGCCCGTGACCGTCCGGGACCCGACCTCGGGATGTGAGGCCGGCTATTCGGTTTCCGTGGCTTCGATGGGTACGAGCTCTTCGGCCGGGGGCGCGGGGTCGTCGAAGAGGGCGAGGTACGGCTCGAAGCGGTAGACGCGTGAGCGCTTCTGCCCGGTGATCTCCGTGAGCAGGCCCAGCTCCTCGAAGCGACCGACGAGCCGGTTCGCCGTAGGGAACGTGACGTCAAGTGCCTCCGTGACCAATCCGACGTTGATGAGCGGTCGCTGAAAGAGCAGCGCGAGCAGCGGCAGTCCGTGCTGCGCGAGCTTGGCGTCGATGACGCGCGTGCGCTGCATCTCGCGCATCTCGAAGATGCGTTCAGCCTTGTCGGCGGCCTCCTCGGCCGTCTCTGCGACGCCACGCAGGAAGAACCGCAGCCAGCCTTCCCAGTCACCGCTCAGACGGACGGCCATCAGCCGGTCGTAGTACTCGGCGCGATGCAGCTTGAAGAAGTAGCTCAGGTACAGCAGCGGCCGGCGCAGGACGCCGCGATGCATCAGCAGGAAAGTGATCAGGAGGCGTCCGACGCGTCCGTTGCCGTCGAGGAACGGGTGGATGGTCTCGAACTGCGCGTGAGCGAGACCGACCTCGATGAGCGCCGGTCGTTCTTCGTCCTCGTGCAGATAGCGCTCGAAGTCGCCGAGCGCCGCGATCATCTCGTGGGCGGGCGGAGGAATGAACGTGGCCTGCTGCAATGTCGCACCGGCCGAGCCGATCCAGTTCTGCGTCGCGCGAAACTCGCCCGTGGTCGCGAGGCCGCCGCGACCATCCCGCAGCAGTTCAGCGTGGATCTCGCGGATCAGGCGCAGCGACAGCGGCAGGGTGCCCAGCCGCATGGCCCCGTGGTTCATCGCGCGGATGTAGCCCACGATGTCGCCGACGTCGCTGTTGTGACGGCGCTCGCGCTCGGGCACGAGCTCGACCTCGAGGAGGTCCTCCAGGGTGCTCTGCGTGCCCTCGATCTGCGAGCTGAGCACGGCCTCGCGCCTGACGTACATCGCGACGAAGAAGTCGGGGTCGGGTACGACCTTGACGATGCCGTCCAAGCGCCCCAGCGCCAGGTCGGCGCGGGACAGGAGGGCCACGATCTCACCGTCAAGCACGACCGGTGGTCTGGGGGGAAGCGGCGCGGGAATGAAGGCCTGGTAGCCCGCGGGCTGCCTGACGAAGCGTCCGGCTCGATTGTTCGCAGGTGTCATCACAGGATCCCCAACAGGAGCCCGCTATTTTAGCTGCTGGCCTCAGACGTTAATAACAGCCGTGTCCTTCCAGGGCTATGCACGACGACGCAAACAGCGTCAACCCATCTCCACCGCTATGCAAGCGCCTCGCCAGAAGGACGACCGGGCGTCAATCAGTAGGGGGGGTGGAATGGCCTCTCGCGCGACTGAGAGATATGGCCAGCTCGTTCCCGACGCGCAACGGAAGTCCGCACGGGATCCCTCACGACCTCGCCCGGGTCTTGACGTCGACGGCGGACGATGACCGTCTCCTGACAGCCGCGGAGGTCGCTCAACGGTTCGGGGTCAACCCGGGCCCGACGCACTCGTGTTCCCGACCTCGACCGGCAGCCGGCGCGACGAGGACAACGCCCTCGTCAGACGCGCCGGCGACCTGCTCGCCGAGCGCGGACAGGAGCCGCTGCCGGACGGCATCAGCGCCCACAAGCTGCGCCACACGTTCGCGTCGCTGCTCGTCGCCTGCGGCGAGGATCCCGCCTACGTCATGGCGCAGATGGGGCACACCGATCCGGCCTTCACGCTGCGCGTCTACGCCCACGCGATGCGCCGCGACGACGAGGCCCGCGCACGCCTCAAAGCCCTCCTGGAAGGCGCTGATCGGGCACCATTGGGCACAGACGAGCGCCAACGCGCCACACACCGCCGCGACCCGGCTCGCCCCCGAAACGACGAACGCCCCGCAGGTGCAGGGCGTTCGTCCGATGGGCACGGCTGGTTTCGAACCAGCGACCTCTCGCGTGTGAAGCGAGCGCTCTCCCGCTGAGCTACGCGCCCTCGAAACAGGGGCGCCGAGTGTACGACACGGTGCGCGCAGCCGGCCCGGCGCGTCGTCGTCCGCGGGCGCGCGTAGCGTTCACCCCATGTCGACGCCACAGGATCCGGGCCAGGACCCGACGCGGCAGTACCCCGCTGCCGGGCAGCAGCCCGGGTACCCGCAGCAGCCGGGGTACGGCGCGCCGCCGCCGAAGGACTCGAACCCGTGGCCGTGGGTCCTCGCGGCCGTCGCGATCGTCGTCGCCGGGGTCATCGCCGCGTTGGTGATCACCGGCGGCGGGGACGACTCCCCGGCCACGACCTCGACGCCCACGACGATCACGACGACGGCGCCGACGGTCCCGACGCAGACCACGACGCTCACGACGACGACGACCACGCAGGCGCCGCCGACCACCACGACGACGACGGTGACGCCGCCCACCACGACCTCCGGCGGGGGCACCGAGGCCCCCTAGGCTGTTCCCCTCGTGGCGCCCGGCCGCGGCAGGATGCCGCAGGGCGCAACGACCGGCACGGCGCGCCGCCACATCCCCCCGGCGGCGCGCCGTGCCCCCGCTTCCCCTCACGGGTACACTCGCCGAGGACCGTGCTAGGCGGGGAATTAGCGGTGCCCTGAACTCGCAATCCGCTCTAGCGGGGCTGAACTCCCTTCCGAGGGGTGAGGCCCGCGGTGTCGCCGCGCCGGGCACGGTGTCGATGGCCCGGGTCCCGTACGACGTCGAGCCGTGAACCAGGTCAGGTCCGGAAGGAAGCAGCCTTAAGCGGTCATCGGCGGGCGTGGCGGGAATCCCCGAGCCGGAGCCGCGCCCCGGTACCGTCGCCCGCGAGCCCACTTCGACGCAGGGTGCACGGTCCGCTCTCCTTCACCTATGGCGCACAGTCGCGGAACACCCGCCAGGAGCGGTTGGCGGCCGCGAGGGTGAATCCCGGCGGTGGCGGCGGGATCGCCTGGTCCCGGTCGCGAGGGTCCAGGACGTAGTCCCGCGCGACGCGCGCCGTCGCCGGGCGCGCGTACGCCCCGCTGGTGATCGTCCGCTCCTGGAGGCTCACGATCCGCTCGGGCCGGGCGTCGAGCCACAGCGCCAGCAGCGGGATCGGGCGATGGTTCGGCACGCCGACCGGCGTGCAGGCGGCGCTCCAGCGCGCCCGGCGGCCGCCGGACGATCGCCCGCAGGTCGTCCTGGATGCCGTCCTGGATGCGCAGCGCGTCGCGCAGGTCGCCGATGCGCTGGACCTGGGCCGGGACGAAGACGAGCAGCGCGACGAGCGTCGCCAGGCCGAACCACGCCCACGGCCGGCGACGCCGGTCACCCTCCGGGAGCGTGCGCCAGCCGAACGCGCCGGCGCCGCAGAGGATCGCCCCGATCGCGGCGGGGAGGAGGAGGTAGCGTCCGAGGATCGGCAGGCCCGCGGCCGCCAGGACGCAGAACGCCGCGAGCGCGAGCACGCCCGCGACGATCGCCGGGCGCACGCGGTCGCGCAGCCAGAGCCACGACAGGAGCGAGACCGCCGACCGCGCCGAGCAGCACCGGCTCGCGCAGGATCTCGCCGAGGCGCCGCGGGACGGTGAGCGGCACGTCGTCCAGGCCGGTCACCCGCCCGAGCGTCGCCGCCGTGTCGCGGGTGCCCGTGAGCGAGTGCAGCGGCGAGCCGGTGAGCGCCCAGTCGGCGAGCGCCCACAGCAGCGGTCCGCTCGCGGCGACCGTCGCCAGGCGCACGAGGCGCCCGGCGTCCCGCTCGCCGCGCCAGAAGAGGTACGCGAGGTACGCCGCGGAGAAGAGCCAGGCCTCGGGCCGGATGAGCCCGGCGACCGCCAGCAGCCCGAGGACCGGCAGGCCGGCGCGCGGGCGCCGCGTCTCGACGAGCAGCGCGCCGAGGACCAGCACGACGTAGGGGATGTCGACGTACGCGCGCGCGCCGAAGTCGAGCACCGGCCGGCGCGTCAGGACGATCACGGCCGCGAGCACCCCGACCCACGGGTCGAACCAGGCGGTTCCCGAGCGCATAGACGACCCAGCCGAGCAGCGCGAGCGCGACGAACGCCACGATCAGCGTCGCCGTCTGTGCGGACTCGCCGTGCACGCCCGCGTCGCTCGCCAGGCTGAGCGGCGAGGCGAGGACGCCGGCGAGCGTCGCGAGCGGGTGCGGCGTGGGGGCGAGCGCCACCTCGACGTCCGGCGCCTGGCCCTGGGCGATCTGCCGCCCCCAGACGAGCGAGTAGAGCGTGTCGTAGTTGACGAGGCCGCGCCCGGCGAGCAGCCACAGGGCGGTGGCGAGCGCCCCCATCGCGGCGGTGAACCGTGCGGCGCGCACCATGTCCTCAGACCCTATCCGCGGCGGTCCGGCCCGCGCCGCGTGGACCTGTACCCTCGGCCTTCGTGACCGCCGGACCGTCGCTCTACCGCCGCCACCGCCCCCGCACGTTCGCGGACGTCGTCGGGCAGGAGCACGTCGTCCGCACGCTCAGCAACGCGGTCGAGCAGGGGAAGGTGCACCACGCCTACCTGTTCGTCGGCTCGCGCGGCACCGGCAAGACGTCGATGGCGAAGATCCTCGCCGCGTGCCTGAACTGCGTGAACGGGCCGACGATCGAGCCCTGCGGTGTCTGCGAGACGTGCGTCGCGATCCAGAACGCCACGTCGCTCGACGTCATCGAGATGGACGCCGCGTCGCACAACTCGGTGGACGACATCCGCGAGCTGCGCGACAAGGTCGCCTTCGCCCCGGTCTCGGGGCGCTCGAAGGTGTACATCCTCGACGAGGCGCACATGCTCACGCCGCAGGCGTGGAACGCGTTCCTCAAGACGCTCGAGGAGCCGCCGCCCGGGACCGATCTTCGTGCTCGCGACGACCGAGGCGCAGAAGGTCCTGCCGACGGTCGTCGACCGCTGCCATCGCTTCGACTTCGGGCGGCCGACGGTCGAGCAGCTCGCGTCCGTCCTGCAGCGCGTCGTCCGCCCAGGAGGGCATCGAGATCGCGCCCGACGCGCTCGCGCTGCTCGCGCGCCACGCGACCGGCTCGTTCCGCGACGCGCTCGGCACGCTCGAGCAGCTCGTCACGTACTCGGGGACGTCGATCACGGTCGGCGACGTGCTCGCCGTCCTCGGCGCCGTCGACGACGACCTGCTGTTCGGCGCGCTCGACGCGGTCGCCGCGCACGACGCCGCCGCGCGCGCTGCGCGTCGCCGCCGGCGCTCGCGGGCACCGGGCGCGACCTCGTCTCGGCGATGCGCGACATCGAGGTCCACGCGCGCGAGCTGCTCGTGGTGCGCACGCTCGGCGCCGTGCCCGCCGGACCTGCGCGTCACCCCCGAGCGCGACGCGCGGCTCTCCGAGCAGGCCCAGCGCGTTGCCGGCCGGCGACCTCGTCCGGCTGCTCGAGCTGCTCGCCGTCGCGCTGCGCGCGGTCAAGGACGGCGCCGACCCGCGCACGCGGCTGGAGCTCGCGCTCGTGCAGGCCGCGACGCCCGAGGTCGACGCCTCGACGAAGGCGCTGCTCACCCGCATCGCGCCGGCTCGAGGCGCAGCTCCAGGGCGCCGGCGCGCCGCCCGCGCCCGCTCCGGCGCCGCTCGCGTCGGTCCCCGACCGCCGGCGCCCGGCCCGCCGCCGCCCGCCGCGGCGCCGGAGCCGCCGCCCGCGCCCGCCCAGCCGTCGGCGGTCGCCGCGGTGCCGCGATCCGCGGTCCCGGCCGAGCCCGGCGCGCCGCAGCCGCCCGCCGAGCCCGTCGCGACCGCGACGATCCCGCCGCCGGTCGCGGTCCCGCCGCGCACGCGACGTCACGCTCGCGGAGATCCCGGAGGTCTGGCCCGCCGCGCTGGAGACGATCGGCGCCGACTACGCGCTGCTCGCCGCGGCGCTCGGCAACGCCCGCGCCGTCGACCTCAGCGACGGCGCGCTCACGCTCGCCTTCGCCCACGACGACACGTTCAACCGCCGGATGGCCGCCGAGAACCCGGACCACCGCCGCGCGCTCGGCGAGGCGCTGCTGGCGCTGACCGGCGCGCGGCTGCGCCTGGCCTACGAGCTGCGCGACCTCGGCGAGCCGCAGGCCCGCCGCCGGAGCTGGCGGGCGACGAGCTGGTCGCCCGCATCGTGCAAGAGTTCGACGCCGAGGAGATCGTCCCCGAACCCGAGCCGCAAGGACCCGCCTGATGCCCCAGCCGAACATGCAGCAGATGCTCAAGCAGGTCCAGAAGATGCAGGCGGACATGCTGGCCGCGCAGGAGAAGCTCAAGGACGAGGAGGTCGAGGCCTCGGCCGGCGGCGGCATGGTGACCGTGAAGGTCAGCGGCGACCTCGTCGTCAAGGCGATCATCATCGACCCCGAGGCGATCGACCCCGAGGATCCCGAGCTGCTCGCAGGACATGGTCGCTCGCCGCGACCAACGAGGGGATCCGCGTCGGCGCAGCAGCTCGCCGCCGACCGCATGGGCGGCATCGCCGGCGGCCTGGGCCGGCGGCCTCGGCCTGCCGGGGATGTAGGGGCGCGCCATCCACGCTCCGCCCATCCAGCGCCTGATCACCGAGCTCGGCAAGCTGCCGGGCGTCGGCCCGCGCACGGCGCAGCGTCTCGCCTTCGACATCCTGCGGCGCTCGCCGGAGGACGCGATCGCGCTCGCCGACGCGATCCGCGACGTGAAGGAGAAGGTCGGCTTCTGCGAGGTCTGCTTCAACCTCGCCGAGGGCCCGCGCTGCACGATCTGCCTGGACGAGCGCCGCGACGAGTCGGTCCTGTGCGTCGTCGAGGAGCCGGGCGACGTCATCCCCGTCGAGCGCACGCACGAGTTCCGCGGCCGCTACCACGTGCTCGGCGGCGCGCTGTCGCCGATCGACGGCGTGGACCCCGAGAACCTGCGGATCGAGGAGCTGTACGCGCGCGTCGCTCGGCGGGCCGGTCACCGAGGTCGTGCTGGCGACGAACCCCACGACGACCGGCGAGGCGACCGCGCTGCACATCGCGCGCGGGCTGCACGAGCGCTCCGCCGACGTCACCGTCACCCGCCTGGCGAGCGGTCTGCCGGTCGGCTCGGACCTCGAGTACGCCGACGAGGTCACGCTCGGCCGGGCGATGCTCGGCCGCCGCGCGGTCTGACCCCGCGCGCGCGCCTTCGTATCCTTCACCGCTCGATGAGCCTGGGCACGATCGTCATGAAGTTCGGGGGCACCTCGGTCGCCGACGCCGAGCGCCTGAAGCGCGCCGCCGGCCGCATCGTCGCCAAGCGCGAGGAGGGCCACCGCGTCGTCGCGGTCCTCAGCGCGCGCGGTCAAGGAGACCGACCGGCTGATCGCTGACGCCTTCGAGGTCTCCGACGAGCCCGGACCCGCGCGAGATGGACATGCTGCTCTCGACCGGCGAGCGCGTCTCCTGCGCGCTGTGCGCGATGGCGATCAACGACCTCGGGCACCGCGCGATCTCGCTGACCGGCTCGCAGGCGGGCATCGTCACCGACACCTCGCACACGAAGGCGCGGATCCTCGACGTGCGCGCCGACCGCATCATGGACGCGCTCGACGAGGACGCGATCGTGCTCGTCGCCGGCTTCCAGGGCGTCTCGACCGCCAAGGACGTGACGACGCTCGGGCGCGGCGGGTCGGACACGACCGCGGTGGCGCTGGCCGCCGCCGTCGGCGCCGAGGTCTGCGAGATCTACACCGACGTGCCGGGGGTCTTCAGCGCCGACCCGCGGATCGTCCCCGACGCGCGCAAGCTCGACGTCGTCTCGTTCGAGGAGATGCTCGAGATGAGCGCCTCGGGCGCCGGCGTCCTGCAGCTGCGCAGCGTCGAGTACGCGCGCAACCACGGCGTGCGCATCCACTGCCGCTCCAGCTTTGATGACAGCCCCGGAACGATCGTCGTCTCGGAGAGAGAGACCATGGAACATCCCCTGATCACCGCCGTCACCCACTCCACCGGCGAGGCCCGCGTCACGCTCACCGGGGTCCCGGACACGCCGGGCATCGCCGGGCGGATCGCGACCGCGCTCGCGGACGCGAACGTCAACGTGGACATGATCATCCAGAACGAGCCCGTGTCCGAGGGCGCCCGCGCGGACATGTCGTTCACCGTTCCGCGCGACGACCTGCGGGTCGCGCGCGAGGCGCTGGAGGCGCTCGTCGCCGAGCTGGGCTCCGGCGGCGTGCAGGCGGACGAGTCGATGGGCAAGGTGTCGATCGTCGGCGCCGGGATGAAGACGCACCCCGGCGTCGCCGCGAAGGTGTTCACCGTGCTCGGCGAGCAGGGGATCAACATCGAGATGATCTCGACCTCGCCGATCAAGATCTCCTGCGTCGTGGCCGCCGACCGCGTGCCCGACGCCGTGCGCGCGCTGCACGGGGCGTTCGACCTGCAGGGCGACGACACGATCCGGCCCGAGAAGCCGTTCGGGGAGTTCGCCTCATGAGGGTCGCGGTCGTCGGCGCCACCGGTGCGGTGGGCCAGATCATGCTGCGCACGCTGGAGCGGCGCGGGTTCGAGGCCGAGGCGATCGTGCCGTTCGCCAGCGAGCGCTCGGCGGGGAAGAAGCTCGACGGGTACGGCGTCATCCAGCCGCTGAGCGACGCGACCGTGCAGGGCTACAACCTGGCGCTGTTCTCGGCCGGCGGCTCGACGTCGAAGGCGTGGGCGGAGCAGTTCGTGGCCGGCGGCGCGATCGTCGTCGACAACTCGTCCGCGTGGCGGATGGACCCGGACGTCCCGCTCGTCGTCAGCGAGGTCAACCCGGACGCGCTCGACGACGCGCGCAAGGGCATCATCGCCAACCCGAACTGCACGACGATGGTCGCGATGCTCCCGGCCAAGGCGCTGCACGACGCCTTCGGGATGACGGCGATGGTCGCCACGAGCTACCAGGCCGCGGGCGGCGCGGGGCAGAAGGGCATCGACGAGCTGGCCTTCCAGGTGCCGCTGCTGCACGAGGACATCACGCTGCTCGTCAGCGACGGCCGGCAGGCCGCGTCGCTCGTCGAGTCCCGCGTGCACGCCAACACGCTCGCGTACAACGTCGTGCCGATGCTCGGCACGCTCGGCGACAACGGCTACACCGACGAGGAGATGAAGCTCCAGAACGAGAGCCGCAAGATCCTCGACCTCCCGGAGCTGGCGGTCTCGCCGACGTGCGTCCGGGTGCCGGTGATGGTCGGGCACGCGATCGAGGTGAAGGCGACGTTCGAGCGCGAGGTGGACCTCGACGAGGCGCTGGAGGCGCTGCGCGCGTTCCCGAACCTCGTCGTCGAGGACGCCCCGACGCCGCTCGAGGCGGCCGGGCGCGACGAGACGTTCGTCGGCCGCGTGCGCGTCGATCTCGGTGACCCGCGCAGCCTCAACTTCTTCGTCGTCGGCGACAACCTGCTCAAGGGCGCCGCGCTGAACACCGTCCAGCTCGCGGAGCTGGCGGTCGCGCGCGGGCTCGTCGTCGCGCCCGCGTAGCCGCGGGCCACGCGGAGCCGGGCCGGATCGACGTCGCGTGGTGGGCCGAATCCGGCCCACCGCCCCGAGACCGTTACCAGCCGGCGGCGCCGCCGGAGCCCACTCCGGCGACGACGGCCTCGGTCCAGTCGACCACGGCGGTCGGCTTGACGACGTGGCGGTGCAGGCCGATCTCCTTCGGCGTGAGGCCGAGGGCCAGGCCGACGAGCTGGGGCAGGTGCAGCACCGGCATCTGCAGGTGCCGCCCGACGGCGCGCTCGGCGAGCGGCTGCTGGAGGTCGAGGTTCAGGTGGCAGAGCGGGCAGGGCGTGACGAGGCAGTCGGCCTCCGCGTCCATCGCGTCGCCCAGGTGCGTGCCGGCCTGCTTGAGCGAGGCGTCCTTGTTCATCGTGATGATCGGGAAGCCGCAGCACTTGTGGCTGCCCGCGTAGTCGATGACGGTGCCGCCGAGCGCCTCGATGACCTGCGCGAGGTACGTGTCGCGCGGGTTCTCGGCGTCGATGCCCAGGCGGTCGGTGGGGCGCACGATGTAGCACCCGTAGAAGGGCCCGACCCGCAGGTCGGTGAGCGGGCGCTTGACGAGCGTCTTCAGGCGGTCGAGGCCGATGTCCTCGACGAGCACCCAGAGGAAGTTCTTGTTGACGACGCCCTCGACGTACTCCAGGCCCTCGGCGGCCTGCAGCGTCTCGTTGACGTGCGCGCGGTACTCGGCGTTCGCGTCCAGGCGCTCCTGGCACTCGCTCTGGGCGCCCTGGCACGTCGAGCAGATGTTCATCATCAGGTCGGCGCCGGGCACGGCCTGCGCGAGCGCGAAGGTGCGTGCGTTGAGCGTGTCGGCCAGCTCCTGGCTGTGCTCGGCGATGACGCCGGCGCCGCAGCAGTTCGCGCGGTCCAGCTCGACGAGCTCGATGTCCAGCAGCGGCGCGACCTGCGCCATCGAGCCGTGCAGCTCGGGGGTGAATCCGCGGCTGACGCAGCCGGGCCAGTAGGCGACCTTCATGACGTTCCCGGTTCCTTCCCTAGGCGCTCGAGCCCTCGCCGTGCGGCGAGGCCTGGGCGTCCGCTCCGACGGACGTGGGCTCGGGCGGATTCTCGGCGTTGTCCGCGTCCGTGCCCGTGATGTACAGGTTCAGCTCGACCCGCTCCTCGCGACCCTCGACGATGTCGTAGATCCGCTTGACCGCGGTCAGGTCCTGCGAGGGGAGCTTGTGCGGCTTGAGCGCGCCGGTGATGGTCACCTTGCGGCGCAGGAGCGCCGTCGTGATCGCGGGCAGCGAGCTGACGAGCTCGGCGCCGGCGGGCGGCGCGAACTTGCCGAACCACGAGTCGCCGCCGTACGAGCGCGGGAGCAACTCGGCCTCCCACAGCAGGCCGTTGTCGCGCACGAGGCTGACGAACGCCTTCTCGTGACGGTGGCCGTTGTTGCGGTCGACGATCCCGTGATCGCTGCCGGCGATGCGGCGCAGGCGCATGATCTGGTTCATCGGGGCCACGCCCTTCGGGCACGCCTCGATGCACTTGAAGCAGTGGGTGCACGAGTAGATGCCGTGCGGATCCTGCGAGAGGTTCTTCAGCCGCTGCTCATGCTTGGCGTCGCGCGGGTCGCCGACGAAGCGGTAGGCCTTCGCGAGCGCCGCGGGGCCGACGAACAGCGGGTCGGCCTCCATCGACAGGCAGTCGGAGACGCAGGCGCCGCACTGGATGCAGGCGGCCGTCTGCGTGACGTCGATCATGGACTCGCGCGGGACGATGTACTCGCGCTCGGGGATCGGCTCCTTGTTGATGAGCCACGGCGTGACGCGCTGGATCTTCTTCCAGTGGACCGCGTCCATGTCCACGATCAGGTCGCGGATCACCGGCATGTTCCCCATCGGCTCGACGGTGATGACCCCGTCCTCCGACGAGGCGAGCGCCGCGTCGAGGTGGGTGTGGCAGGCGAGGCCGGGCTTGCCGTTGATGCGCACGCCACACGAGCCGCAGATCGCGGCACGGCAGGAGCAGCGCACGCCGATCGAGCCGTCGGTCGTCGCCTTCGCCTGGAGCAGGCCCTCGAGGACCGAGCGGTGCGGCTCGAGCTCGACGGTGTGCTCGTCCCAGTAGGGCGCCTCGCCCGACTCGGGGTTGTACCGGCGGATCTTGAGGGTGAACTCGGCCATCTAGTACTTGCGCTCCTCGGGCTGCCACTGGGTGATGGTGACGGGGGAGTAGGAGAGGTGCGGGCTCTCGTCGCCGTTGCGCGAGACGTCGATGTGCTTGAGCCACTCCTCGTCGTTGCGCTCCGGGAAGTCGGTGCGGAACTGCGCACCGCGCGACTCCTTGCGCTCGAGCGCCGCGACGACGATCGCCTCGGCGACGGTGAGCATGTAGCCCAGCTCGATCGCGCCGAGCACGTCCTGGTTGAAGACCGTGCCCTTGTCGTCGACGTAGGCGGTCTCGGCCTCCTCCTTGAGCCGGCGCACCGTCTCGTGGGCGGTGTTCAGGCCGTCCTCCTCGCGGAAGACCGCGACGTACCGGTTCATCGTGGTGCCGAGCTCCTCCTTGATCTCGGAGATGCGGCGGCCGTCCTTGGGCCGGGCGAGGATCTCGGCGACCATCGCCTCGTCCTGCTTCTGCTGCTCCTTGCCGGCGCTCGGCATCGCCATCCCCTGCGACCGCTCGGCGGCGTGTTCGCCGGAGCGGCGGCCGAAGATCAGCGTGTCGAGCAGCGAGTTGGCGCCCAGGCGGTTGCCGCCGTGGACCGAGACGCAGGCGACCTCGCCGGCGGCGTAGAGGCCGGGAATCGACGTCGCGCCATGGATGTCGGTCTTGACGCCGCCCATGATGTAGTGCATCCCCGGCTGGATCATGATCGGGTCGCGGGTGATGTCCACGCCGGCGAAGTCCTTGCCGATGTTCACGATCTCGCGCAGCGCCTCGAGCGTGCGCTTCTTCGGGACGACGGTGATGTCGAGCCAGATCCCGGTGCCCTCCGGTCCGACGCCGCGGCCCTCGAGGATCTCGGTCTGCTCGGCGCGGGAGACGACGTCGCGCGAGGCGAGCTCCATCTTGTTCGGCGCGTACGTCTCCATGAACCGCTTGCCCTCGGAGTTCAGGAGATGCGCGCCCTCACCGCGGGCGCCCTCGGTGATGAGGAAGCCGTTCTCGGCGAGCGTCGTCGGGTGGTACTGGATCATCTCCATGTCCATCAGCGGCGCGCCGGCGGTGTAGGCCTGGGCGATGCCGTCGCCCGTGCAGATGAGGGCGTTCGTCGTCGGCTTGAAGCACTGGCCCGCACCGCCCGAGGCGAGGATGACGTTCTTGGCGGAGAAGGTCTCGGTCCGGCCGCTGCGGATCTCGCGGGCGACGACGCCGACGCAGTGACCCTGCTCGTCGAGGACGATCGAGGTGACGAACCACTCCTCGAAGCGCTCGATGACCTCGTGGAACTTCATCAGCTGCTCGTAGAGCACGTGCAGCATGGCCTGGCCGGTGATGTCGGCAACGTAGGCCGTGCGCTTCATCGACGCGCCGCCGAACGCGCGCAGGTCGATCTCGCCCCGCTCGTTGCGGTGGAAGGTGAGGCCGATGTGCTCGAGGTGCATCACCTCGTCCGGCGCCTCGCGGCACATGATCTCGATCGCGTCCTGGTCGCCCAGGAAGTCCGAGCCCTTGACCGTGTCGTAGGCGTGCGAGCGCCAGTCGTCGGACGGGTTGACCGCGGCGTTGATGCCGCCGGCGGCGGCGACCGAGTGCGAGCGCACCGGGTGCACCTTGCTCATGATCGCCACGGTTGCGCCTCGCTGGGCGGCGGCGAGTGCGGCGCGCTGGCCTGCGAGGCCCGCGCCGATGATCAGGACGTCATGTGCTGGCATCTGGCTCTTCGAGAGGGGTCGTTGCCGCCGCGCGGAGTACATGCGCGGCCTCTGGACTCTATACGCGGGGACGGGTTGCGCGGCCTGCGCCTCCGGGCTGCTCGGCGCCCGCGAATCCCAAGCGCAGAGGTCGGATTGGGGCGTTCGCGCTAGGCCTGCGGCGCGGCCGCGGCCAGCGCGCGGCGCAGCTGATCGGCCGTGACGACGCCGCAGAGGCGGTCGTCGGCGTCGACGACGATGACCGCACCGAGCCGGCGCACCGCCTCGAGGCCGAGCAGCGCCTCGACGGGCGTGTCGCGCGTGACCCAGGACTCGGGCTCGGCCGCGGGGTCGAGGATGTCGCGGACGGTCAGCGCGGGCCGTCCCTCGGCGAGCGCGGCGTCGGCCGTCGTCGCCTGCAGGATCCCCTCGAAGCGCCCGAGCTCGTCGGTCACGGCGAACCACGGGGCGCGATAGAGCCCGAAGTAGCGGTCGTGCGCGTCGAGCACGGTCGTCGTGGCGGGGATCGTCACCGGCTGGTCGTCCATCACGTCGCCCGCCGTGACGCCCTCGAGCGCCTCGGCGTACTTCGACCCGGCGACCGCGCCGCGCGCCGCCTGTCCGAGGAACCAGCCGAGCAGGCCGAACCACAGGCCGCTGACGATGTCGCCGCGGATGAAGACGAAGATCCCCAGGCCGATCATCAGCCAGGAGAAGAGCTCGCCCAGGCGGGCGGAGAAGCGGGTGCCGCGGCTGCGGTCGCCGGTCGCCTTCCACGCGATCGCCCGCGCGATGCGCCCGCCGTCGAGCGGGAACGCGGGGATCAGGTTGAAGACGAGCAGGACGAGGTTGATCAGCCCGAGGTAGCCGATGAGCGCCACGCTGGGCGTCGTGCTGACGTCCCGGAAGGTCGCGGAGTCGACGACGCCCGTCAGCTCCTGCGCGAGCGCCCCGGCGCCCACGCACACGAGGACGATGACCGCCGTGACGGCCGGGCCGGCGGCCGCGACGAGGAACTCCTCCTTGGGGTTCTTCGAGTCGCGGGTGAGCTTCGCGACGCCGCCGAAGAGCCACAGGTCGATCCCGCTCGTCCCGATGCCGAAGCGCCGGGCCGTCAGCGCATGGCCGAGCTCATGGAGGAGCAGCGACAGGAAGAAGAGGAGCGTCGCGGCGACCGCGATGCCGAACGCGACCGTGTTCGACGAGTCGACGAGCACCCGCTGGAAGTAGCTCGACAGCCACCAGATCATCAGGAACAGCACGAGGAACCAGCTCGGGCTCGCGCCGATGCGGATCCCGAAGACCCGGAACAGCTGGATGGAGCGGTCGGCCAGCACGAAGGTGAGCGTACCCCGGTCAGTCCCGCCCGGCGACGCGTGCGGGCGCCGTCGCGCGCGCCACCCAGCCGATCGGCAGCGCGTGGCGGGTGTCCAGCCGCCGGTCCAGCGCGGGGGCGACCCGTCGCAGCAGCTCGCTGAGCACGAACATCAGGCCGCCGGCGATCCGTGCGAGCGGCATCGGCGTCACGTCGATCGGCGTCGTGTTGAGCGTCGCGTGGCGCAGGACGTGGCTGAGCGTCCCCCAGTAGCCGGTCAGCGGCTCGACCTCGATGCCGGTGAAGCCCGCGCGGGCGAGCAGGCCGCGCAGTCCGTGGCTGGTGAAGCGGTAGTGGTCGTGCGGCTCCTCGTGCAGCCCGCCGACGAACGGCACGGTGATGAGCACCGAGCCCCCCGGGCGCAGGACGCGCGCCAGCTCGTCGAGCACGCGCGCGGGCTCGGCGACGTGCTCGAGGACCTCGGTGCACAGGACCGCGTCGAAGGACCCGTCCGCGACCGGCAGGTCGTGGAGGTCGGCGATCACGTCGGCGCCGCGCGCTCCCGCGTGGACGGTCCCCGGCCAGTCCTGCGTGACGTACTCGCAGTGCGCGAACAGCGGCCGGTAGGGGGCCTCGCCGGCGCCCGCGTCGAGCACGCGGGCGCCCCGCGGCAGCGCGGCGGCCGCGGCGGCGACCGCCGCGGCGATCGGCGCGCGCTGGATCGGCGACTCGGCGATGAAGGGGCGCAGCGCAACGGGCGGCATCGGCCGTGAAGCATGCCCGGAGGGTCGGGCGGCGCGTCGCCACCCTCGGCTAGCCTCCCGAGCCGGATGACCGAGGCACCCCTTCGCGTTGCGCTCGTGGGCGGCATCCCGCCGACGTTGGGAGGAGGGGGCCTGGAGACGCAGCTCGAGCAGACGATGGCGGCGCTGCGGCGCCGTGGCGTCGAGGTCTTCCATGCCGGGCGTGAAGCCGCCCCGAGGCCGTTCGACGTGCTGCATGCGATCGGCGCCGAGCCGGACGTCTGCCAGTGGCTCGGCCACTGGCGCCGCAACCCCGCGCCGCTGGTCGTCTCGCCGGTGCTCGTCGTCCCGCCCGGCCGCGAGCGACGCGAGCTCGTGGTCGCCCGCCTGCCGCTGCGCTCGTTCGGCCCGTACGCCCGCGCGCAGGTGCTGCGTCGCTGCGACCTGGCGGTCGCCCAGACCCGCCACGAGAGCGGGCTGCTGCGCCGGCTCGGGGCGCGCCGCGTGACGGTCATCCCCAACGGCGTCGCGCCCGTGCCCGTCGCCTCCGTGCCCGACGGCACGCCCGCGACGCCCTACGTCCTGCTGCTGGGGACCGTGGGCGCGCGCAAGCGCCAGGCCGAGACCGTGGCCGCACTGCCGGGCATCGACATCGTCGTCGCCGGGGGCTTCGACGGCACGCCGCAGGAGCGCGCCGCCTTCGAGCGGGCCGTCGCCGCGTCGCGGACGACCTGGCTCGGCGAGGTCGCAGACCCAGGCGCCGTGCGCGCGCTGCTGCGCGGAGCCCGGGCGCTCGTCCATCTCTCCAGCGCCGAGGGCCAGTCGCTGGCGGTGCTGGAGGCGCTCTCGGAGGGCACACCCGTGATCGTCTCGCCGCTGCCCGCCAACCGCGAGCTGCACGAGCGCCACCCCGAGCACGTCGTGTTCGCCGACGGCCCCGACGCGGTGCCGGCTGCGCTCGCCTCGCTCACGGGTGCGGCGCACGCCAAGCTCGCCATCCCCACGTGGGACGACGTCGCCGCCGAGCTCGAGGTCGCCTACCGGAGTCTCACGCGCTGACGTGCGTCACGCCGCGACGGGCGTGTGGCGCTCGATGATCGCCCCGACGTCGACGCCCCTCGGCAGCGTCCCGTAGTTGAGCCCCGCGTCGCCCGCCAGCCGGGCGGCGCAGAACGCGTCGGCGACGGCCGGCGGCGCGTGGCGCACCATCAGCGACCCCTGCAGCGCCTTCGCCATCTCCTCGACGACGCGCCGCGCGCGGTGCTCGATCGCGTCGGTGTCGGCGAACGCGCCGCGCAGGCCGTCGACGAACGTGTCGTAGCGCGCGTCCGCACCGGCCGCCAGGTCCAGCTCGGCGAAGAACGCCTCGAGCGCCTCCGGCGTGCGCGAGAGCGCGCGCAGGACGTCGAGCGCCATGACGTTGCCCGAGCCCTCCCAGATCGAGTTGAGCGGCGCCTCGCGGTAGAGCCGCGGCATGCCCGACTCCTCGACGAAGCCGACGCCGCCGAAGCACTCCAGCGCCTCGTAGGCGTGCTGCGGCGCCCGCTTGCACGCGTAGTACTTGCCGACCGCGGTGCCGAGGCGCTTCATGTGCGCCTCCTGCGGGTCGGCGTCCGCGCGGTCGTAGGCGCGCGACATGCGCAGCGCCATCGCCGTCGTCGCCTCCGCCTCGATCGCGAGATCCGCGAGCACGTTGCGCATCAGCGGCTGGTCGCTGAGCGTGCGGCCGAAGGCGGCGCGGTGGCTCGTGTGCCAGGTCGCCTGACTCACGGCCGCGCGCATCCCGCTCGCGGCGCCCGTCAGGCAGTCCAGTCGCGTGTGCCCGACCATCTCGATGATCGTCGCCACGCCGCGCCCGGGCTCCCCGACCATCCGCGCGATCGCCCCGTGGTACTCGACCTCGCTGGAGGCGTTGGAGCGATTGCCGAGCTTGTCCTTCAGGCGCTGCACCCGGATCGCATTGCGCGAGCCGTCCGGCAGGAGCCGCGGGAGGGCGAAGCACGACAGGCCCTCGTCGGTCTGGGCGAGGATCAGGAAGAGGTCGCTCATCGGCGCCGAGCAGAACCACTTGTGGCCGGTGATCTCGTACTCGGCCCCCGGCCCGCCGCCGTTGACCGGGACCGCGACCGTCGTGTTGGCGCGCACGTCCGACCCGCCCTGCTTCTCGGTCATCGCCATGCCGCAGATCGCCGAGCCCTTCTCCACCGCGGTCTTCGACGTGTCGGGGTCGTACGTCGTCGACGTGATCAGCGGCTCCCACTCGGCCGCGAGCTCGGGCTGCGCGCGCAGGGCGGGGACGACCGCGTAGGTCATCGTCACCGGACAGAGGAAGCCCGCCTCGGCCTGTCCGGCGAGCATGAACATGGCCGAGCGCACGACGTGCGCGCTCTCGCGGCCCGAGCGCCAGGGGAGCGCGTGCAGCTCGCGCTCGATGCCGGCGCGCGTCAGGTGGTGCCAGGACTCGTCGAACTGGACCTCGTCGACGCGGTTGCCGTAACGATCGTGCGTGCGCAGGACCGGGGGGCGCTCGTTGGCGAGCACGCCCCAGCGCTGTGGCGCGCCGCCCCAGAACGCGCCGTCCGCGTGCAGCCGGTCGAGCGCCCACGCGCCGCCTTCACGCGCGACGGCCTCCAGCATCGGCCGGTCGTCCCGTGCCAGGTTGCGCCCGCTCAGCGGCGGCGGCTGGTTGCTGACCTCGTGGGTGACGAGCGGAGCGTCGGTCGCGCGGATCGTGGCCATGCGCGCAGGCTACGCTCCGTGCCGCCCGGAGGCCAGCGAGCGACTAGCATCGCCGCCTCCCCACGAGACCCCGAGCCGAAGGACACCATGGCGAAGATCCAGGTCCGGAACCCCGTCGTCGAGCTCGACGGCGACGAGATGACCCGCATCATCTGGCAGTTCATCAAGGACCAGCTGATCCTCCCGTACCTCGATGTCGACCTGAAGTACTACGACCTCGGGATCGAGCAGCGCGACGCGACCGACGACCAGATCACCGTCGACGCCGCCAACGCCATCAGGCAGTACGGCGTCGGGGTGAAGTGCGCGACGATCACGCCCGACGAGGCGCGCGTCGAGGAGTTCGGGCTCAAGAGCATGTGGCGCTCCCCGAACGGCACGATCCGCAACATCCTCGGCGGCGTCATCTTCCGCGAGCCGATCGTCATCTCCAACGTCCCGCGCCTGGTGCCCGGCTGGACCAAGCCGATCGTCATCGGCCGTCACGCGTTCGGCGACCAGTACCGCGCGACCGACCTCGTCGTGCCGGGCGAGGGCAGGCTGACCCTGACCTACACGCCGAAGGACGGCTCCGAGCCGGTCGAGCTCGAGGTCTACGACTTCCCGGGCGGCGGCGTCGCGATGGCGATGTACAACCTCGACGACTCGATCCGCGACTTCGCGCGCGCGTCGATGCGCTACGGGCTCGACCGCGGCTTCCCGGTCTACCTCTCGACCAAGAACACGATCCTCAAGAAGTACGACGGGCGCTTCAAGGATCTCTTCGCCGAGGTCTACGAGGCGGAGTTCAAGGCCGACTTCGAGGCCGCCGGCATCACCTACGAGCACCGTCTGATCGACGACATGGTCGCGGCGGCGCTGAAGTGGGAGGGCGGCTACGTCTGGGCCTGCAAGAACTACGACGGCGACGTGCAGTCCGACACCGTCGCGCAGGGCTTCGGCTCGCTCGGCCTGATGACGAGCGTCCTGATGACGCCCGACGGAAAGACCGTCGAGGCCGAGGCCGCCCACGGCACCGTGACGCGCCATTACCGTGAGCACCAGAAGGGCAACCCGACGTCCACCAATCCGATCGCCTCGATCTTCGCGTGGACGCGCGGGCTCGCGGCGCGCGGGCGGATGGACGGGACCCCCGAGGTGACGCAGTTCGCCGAGACGCTCGAGCGTGTCTGCATCGAGACCGTCGAGAGCGGCAGGATGACCAAGGACCTCGCGCTGCTGGTCGGGCCCGAGCAGCCGTTTCAGACGACGGAGGACTTCCTCGCCTCGATCGACGAGGACCTCCGGCAGGCCATGGCCTGAGGCGCACCGGTAGCGTCCGGCCGACCCGCATGCACTCCACGACGTCCCCCAGGAGATGAATCCCCGATGACCCCCGTGACATGTGACCGTCACCGGCGCCGCCGGCCAGATCGGCTACGCCATCCTCTTCCGCATCGCGAGCGGGCAGTTGCTCGGCCCCGACACCCAGGTGCACCTGAAGCTCCTCGAGATCCCGCAGGCCGTCAAGGCGGCGGAGGGCACCGCGATGGAACTCGACGACTGCGCCTTCCCGCTGCTGGCGGGGATCGACATCCACGACGATCCCAAGCAGGCGTTCGACGGCACGAACATCGGCCTGCTCGTCGGCGCGCGCCCGCGCGGCCCCGGCATGGAGCGCGCGGACCTGCTCGAGGCCAACGGCGGCATCTTCCGCCCGCAGGGCGAGGCGATCAATGCCGGTGCCGCGGACGACGTGCGCATCCTCGTCGTCGGCAACCCGGCGAACACGAACGCGCTGATCGCCCAGGCCAACGCGCCCGACGTCCCCGCCTCCCGCTTCCACGCGATGACGCGCCTGGATCACAACCGCGCGATCGCACAGCTCGCGCAGAAGACCGGCGCAGCGGTCACCGACGTCACGAACATGACGATCTGGGGCAACCACTCCACGACGCAGTACCCCGACCTCTTCCACGCGAAGGTGAAGGGTCAGCCGGCGATCGAGCTCGTCGATCAGGGGTGGTACGCCGACGAGTACATCCCGACCGTCGCCAAGCGCGGCGCGGCGATCATCGACGCGCGCGGCGCCTCCTCCGCGGCGTCCGCGGCGAACGCGGCCATCGGCCACATGCACGACTGGGTGCTCGGGACCCCGGACGGCGACTGGGTCTCGATGTCGATCCCGTCCGACGGCTCCTACGGCGTGCCCGAGGGGATCATCTCCTCGTTCCCGTGCACCTGCTCGGGCGGCGACTTCCAGATCGTCCAGGGCCTGGAGATCGACGACTTCTCGCGTGCGCGCATCGACGCGAGTGCCGCGGAGCTCGTGGAGGAGCGCCAGGCGGTGTCGGAGCTCGGGCTGATCTAGCCGCGGGGAGAGCGGATCGCGCTGACCGAGTCCCGCCAGGCGGGACCGGCACAGCGCGATCCGCGCGTCCCTACGCCGCGTCCTTCGCGTACCAGCCCTTGCCCTTCTTGGACACGAGGCCGTCCTGCTGGAGGCCGGGCATGACGCGGTAGAGGTAGTTCTGCTTGATGCCCATGGCGTCGGCGATCTCCGGGATCGTGATGCCGGGCTTGGCGCGGACGATCTCGAGCGCCTGCTTGCCGCGCTGACCGCTGCCCTTGGGCCGGCCGCGCTTGGCGGTTCCGGAAGCCCGGCGCGTGGTGCTGCGCTTGCGCGGCGGCGCCGTGCTCCTGGTGCTGCGCCCGTCGGCGGCGCTCACGCCGGCCAGCGCGGTGACGGCGGCCTCCAGGCGCGTGTACTCGTCCACGAGCGGGCGCAACTCCTTCAGGCGGGACTCCATCTCACGGAGCTTCTCATCAACGAAATCGGCCATGGCGGGCGGGTGTCCTTCCGGCGTCGGGGGAACAGGCGGGTTCGGGAACTTCCAGGACCGCAAACACGACGGTAACATCGAAAGTTCCGAATTCTCTCAAGGTGCGACTTACCGTCACATCTTTGCCACTATTCCCTTAGGGCTTTCTAAGAATGGGTGCGATCGGTGGCGCTGTCGCCACCAACGAAGCTCGTCACCGCTCGCAGATCGCCTTCAGGCGGGCGAGCGACTTCAGCGCCTCGGTCCGCGGGATGTCACCGGCGACGGCGCGCTGCGCGACGCGGCCGAGAATGCCGAGCGGCGCGTGGAACTCGTTGTGGTAGGTGAAACGCGTCCCGCCCTCGTGCTCCTCGAGCAGATACGACGTCTCCGCGCGTGACCCCGCGGGCCCGTCGCCATGCCAGTCCGCGATGCGTGGCTCCTCGCATGTCGCCAGGCGCCAGTGCACCTTGAACGGCGCCCCGCGCAGCGTCAGCGTCTGCGTCATCTCGTAGCCCTCGCGCGCCGGGCCATCGCTGTGCACGCCGAGATGCCGGTGAATCGTCACCCAGTCGGACAGGCGTTCGGGGTCCAGCGCCACCGCCCAGACCGCCGCCGGCGGCGCGGCGATGTGGATGCTGACGTCGACGTCACCCATGACCGGCCGGCGCTAGCGCGCCGCGAGCTCCTCACGGGACTCCCAGTCGCGCAGCGCACGCTCGACGGCCGCGTCGAACCGGTGCAGGCGCACGCCGAACAGCTCCTGTGCGCGATCGTCGCGCGGCAGCAGGTCGGCGCCGAGCCCCTCCATCAGCGGGCCGATCAGCTCGACGTCCTCGCCGGCGATCGCGGCGGCGACGGCGCTGGCGATCGGCGTGAGCGAGAAGGGCAGCTCGACCGGCGGGCGGTGCAGGAGCAGCGCGTCGCCGATCCGCCGCACCAGCTCGCCATAGGTCAGGACGTCGGGGCCCGCGATGTCGAGGGACAGGCGGCCCGCGACGGCGGGCGAGGTCCCCGCGGCGAGGAGGTACGCGACCACGTCGCGTCCGTCGATCGGCCGGGTCCGATGGTCGCGCCAGGCCGGCAGCGGGAGGATCGGGCAGCGCTCGACGAGGCGCACGAGGAACCGGAACGAGCGCGAGGTCGCGCTGATGACGATCGAGGCGCGCAGCGCGACGGCCTCCGGCGCCGCGCTGAGCAGCGCTTCCTCGACGGCCAGCCGGCTGGCGAGGTGCTCTGAGGCGGGGTGGTCCTCGGGGACCAGGCCTCCGAGGTAGACGACGCGCCGCACGCCTGTGCGCTCGCACGCCGCGACGACGTTGGCGGCCGCGCGCCGCTCGCGCTCCGGGAAGCTCTCGGCGCCGGCGCCGGCGGGCTCCATCGAGTGGATGAGGTGGTAGACGACGTCGGCGCCCTCGACCGCCGCGTCCAGGCCGACGCCCGTGAGCGCGTCGCCGGTGACGATGTCCGCGACCCCGTCGCACGTCACGCGCGCGGGGTCGCGTGCGAACGCGCGGACCTCATGGCCCGCGCGGGCCAGCTCGGGCGCGAGGGCCGCGCCGATGGCGCCGCTGGCGCCGGTCACCAGGATCCGCATCGTCGCCGAGGGTACGGCCGTCAGGGCTCCGCGGTGCTCCCCAGGCCGGCGCGGTCCGCGAGCTCCCCGGCGATCGCCAGCGCGGCGGTGGCCGCGGGGGACGGGGCGTTGCGCACGTGGAGCACCCCGCCGGGCCCCGTCAGGACGAAGTCGTCGAGCAGCGCCCCGTCGCGCCCGACGGCCTGGGCCCGGACGCCGCTGAAGGCCGGAACGAGATCCTCGTCCGTGACCTCGGGGACGAGCGTGCGGACCTCGCGAGCGTAGGCGGCGCGCGACAACGCGTAGCCGAGCTCGCGCAGCGCATGGCGCCGCCAGCGCCACGCCATCCGCCACGTACCCGGCCAGGCGAGCGTCTCCCGCAGCCCGGTGACGGCCGGCAGCGCGGTGGGGCCCGCGACGACGTCGCCCTGGAGCCGGCGCGTGAGGTGCACGCCGAGGAACGGCAGCGCCGGATCGGGCACCGGGTAGATCAGTGCGCGCACGAGCTCCGGACGCCGGAGCCGCAGGTACGCGCCGCGGAACGGGACGATCCGCGGGTCCGCGGGCTCGCCGCTGCGGCGGGCCAGGCGGTCGGCGTCCAGGCCGGCGCACGCGATGACCGTCGCCGCGCGGGTGACGCCCCGCGCGTGGCGGACCACGCCCCCGCCGACCGACGTCACGGCGCACGCCGTCACCACCAGGCCGCCGCGCGCGAGGATGTCCGTGAGCAGCGCGTCCGCGACGCGCGCGAAGTCCACGATGCCGGTATCCCGGACGTGGAGCGCGGCCACGCCGCGGGCGTGCGGCTCGACGCCCGCGATCTCCTCGCCGCGGAGACGGCGGACGGTCACGCCGTTGGCCGACGACCGGCGCTCGAGCTCGGCCAGGCGGGGCAGCTCGCTCACCGAGCGCGCCACGATGAGCTTGCCGCAGCGCTCTGCGGGCACGCCGAGCTCCGCGCACAGCGCGTACAGCCGCCGGGCACCGTCCACGCACAGCCGGGCCTTGCGCGATCCCGGGGCGTAGTACACGCCGGCATGGATCACGCCGCTGTTGCCCGACGTCTGCCCGCCCGCGATCGCGGGTCCGCGCTCGAGCACGACGACCTGCGATCCCGGCCGGCGCAGGAGCGCCTCCCGCGCCGTCGCCAGACCGACGATCCCGGCGCCCACGATGACGGTGTCGCAGGCTGTCGGAGGGAGCGGGGTCATGAGGTTTCCCGGACGGTGCGGGATCCGCTCCGCCGTGGTGGGGGAATCTTCACACGCGCCCGCGCTCTGGCGCGTCACCGTCGAAACCCGGCGTTTGCGAGATCGCGTCGGAGCCCCCTCGACGAAAAACCTGCGCTTTCCGGACAGCCGCGTTGCGGGCCTCGGCGACGCTGTGCTTTGGTGCCGACGGCTGGATCGGCAAACCGACGCAGGGGGCACGTGGGAACGATGGCGAGGGGACGGACGACGACGGCGAAGGTGTCGTGCGAGGACTGCTTCTTCCAGCGCAACATGCTGTGCGCGCTGAGTCTCGACGAGGCGTGCGCGACGTTCCGTCCCGACCATCCCGACGGCCTGCGCCCGCCGCAGCAGCTGCGGTTCGTGTTCCGGCAGGAGCGCAGGGTGCGCACGACGTGGGCGTTCCCGACGGCCGAGGAGCAGGCCGCGCTGCACGCTGCGTGACGGACGCCACAGCGCCCGCCGCGCGCCGTGGGTAGAGTGCCGCCCCGTTCAGGGAGGGAGGGACGAGCGTGCGGATCACAGTTCTCGGAAAGTCGCCGGCGTGGCAGGACGCGGGCGGCGCCTGCAGCGGGTACCTCGTCGAGCACGAGGGCACCAGCGTACTGCTCGACTGCGGCAACGGCGTGTTCGCCAAGCTGCGCTCGTTCGTCGACTACGTCGACGTCGACGGCGTCGTCATCAGCCACATGCACGCCGACCACTGCCTGGACCTCGTCCCGTACGCCTATGCGCTGACGTACGCGCCGCGTCAGCAGCCGGTCCCGGTCGGCGGCCACCCCGGCACCGACCGGCCCGCCCGCCCGAGCCTGCATCTCCCGCCCGACGGCACAGCGACGCTCCGGACCCTCGGACGCCTCTGGAGCGCCGAGCGGCTCGTCGAGGAGGCATTCCGCTCGCAGGAGTACGACCCCGACGCCACCGTCGAGATCGGGTCGCTGCGGATGCGCTTCCGCGAGGTGCCGCACTACATCCCGACCTACGCGATCGAGGTCACGCCGATCGACGAGGACGGCCCGCGGCTCGTCTTCAGCGCCGACTGCTCGCCGAACGACGCGCTCGTGGAGTTCGCCCGCGACGCCGACCTGCTGCTCATCGAGTCGACGCTCCCGCGGCCTGAGCGCAGCGGCGTACGCGGCCATCTCACCTGCGAGGAGGCCGGGGACCACGGGCGCCGCGCCGGGGCGCGCCGGCTCGTGCTCACCCACATCTCCGACGAGCTCGACGTGGACGACGCCTGCGCGGGCGCGGCCGAGGCGTTCGGTGCGCCGGTCGAGGTCGCCGCGGACGGTCTCGTCTTCGAGATGTGACCGGCGCCCCCGCGTCGGCGTCTCGGGGGTAGACTCGCTGCTTCGCAGTCACCAGCGAGGGAGAAGACGGAAATGGCAGTATCAGGCGGGGCGGGGAAGGCCGCCCAGACGGTTCAGGAACTGCTGGCGAGCCCGTACGTCCGGCGCGCCATGGAGGACCCGGCCGTCCGCGACAACGCCAAGGTCGCCTACCAGTCCGCGCGCGAGGCGTTCGAGCGGGCCAAGGGCTCGGACAATCTCGCCAACGCCCTGTTCGACGACGCGAAGCTCCAGGCGCAGCTCGCCGAGGCCGGGCGCGGGATCGCCGGCGCGCGTGAGCACCTGCTCGCGCAGCAGAAGAAGAAGCGTCACATCGGCCGCGCGATCCTCGTCGTCGTCGTCGGCGCCGCTCTGGCGCTCGCGCTCAGCGAGGGACTGCGCAACAAGGTCCTCGACGTCCTGTTCGGTGCCGAGGAGGAGTTCGACTACGTCTCGACCACCGCTCCGCCGGAGCCCGCACCCAGCCCGGTGCAGGAGGCCCCGGCCGCGGAGCCCGTCGCGCAGGCCGAGGAGGCCGCCGAGGAGCTGGAGGCCGACGCCGAGCCGTCGTCCTGACGCCCCGCGCCGAGCCGATCGCCCGAAGGGCGCCCGCGGGCGCCCTTCGTCGTTCCCGGCGTCCCGTTCGCGGCGCGGTGGCAGGCTAGGATCGGCGCGATGGAGGCCTCGGCGACCCAGCGCCCGATCGAGGGTGAGAAGGCGCAGCGGATCGTCGACGCGATGCGCTCGTCCGTGGCCCGGCGCGGTGCGGCCGGCTCGACGTTCGACCACGTCGCGCGCGAGGCGGGTGTCTCGCGCGGGCTGCTGCACTACTACTTCGGGACGAAGGAGCGGATGCTCGCCGAGGTGGTCCGCCGGGACGCGTCGCTGCGACTCCCGCTCCTGCGCGAGCGGCTGGAGCGGGCGCAGAGCGCCGACGAGATCGTCGACCAGCTCGTGGCCTCGCTGCAGCACACGGTGCGCGACGACCCGGAGTTCGTGACCGTGATGCTCGAGCTGTTCGCGCTGGCGCGACGCCATCCCGAGGTCGCCACCGAGGTCGCGGCGCTGCTCGGCCGGATGCGCAGCGAGGTCGGCGCGGTCCTCGCCGCGAAGGAGCGGGCCGGCATCGTCGAGCTCGCGGCCCCGCCGGAGGTCCTGGCCGACCTCCTCTTCGCGGTCGGGGACGGCGCGGCGATGCGGATGCTGGCGGAGCCCGATCGCGATCCGGCACCGCTGCTGTCGGCCTGCGGCGATGCGGTGCGTCCGCTGCTGGGCGCGCGCGGCTGAGTCAGCCGCCGGGACCCGTCACGAGGGTCCGCATCGGGTGGACCCACCGGTGCCTGGGTCAGGCCGGGAAGAGCCGCGGGAACTTCAGCAGAAGGCGCAGGTCGCCGGACGGGCGCATGCGCCGGCGCAGCAGCAGCCGGCGCGCGTCGGCGCGGCCTGCGAAGAGGTCGGCCCAGTCGTCGAACGTCATCGCCAGGCGCAGGTCGGGGCGCGGGGCGGGGCCGCGCTCGGCGGCGGTGCTCCCGTTGCTGAGCGTCAGGTGCCACGGCTCGTGGTCGGTGAAGTCCCACTGGATAACGGTGCCGGGCTTCACGGCGCCGGGCTCGGCCGAGCGGCGCAGCACGTCGAACATCGTGGCGACGGCCTCGGGGTCGCGGACGGCGGGGCGGTCCGGGCCGGTGAGGTTCGCCTCCAGCAGCACGCGGCCGCGGCGGGAGCGCTCCTCCAGCGGCAGGTCCATCGCGATCGGGAAGCGCGGGATCGACTCGATGTCCAGTCCGATCGCCTTGAGCCGGAACTCCAGTGAGCGCGTGCCTTCGATCCCCAGCTCGTCGTAGGTGAAGCCGAAGGCGGTGTAGTACGTCTCGTCCCAGCCGGGCGGCATCGCGATCGCCGACGTGTAGGGCCCGACCTCGCGGATCGTCTCCACGATCGCGTCCTGGGTCTCCTGCGGGTTCTCGGCATACAGATCCGCGAGCAGTTTCACCCCGAAGGCGATGTGCCGCTGCTCGTCGAGCGCGACGTTGCGGATGCCCTCGCGGAAGCCGGGGAGGATGCCGAGCTCCTCGATCCAGCTCTCCATGAAGTGCTGCCCGGGCTGGGCGAGCGTGCCCTCGATGATGACGTGGTAGAGCGTCACGGCCGCGGCGAGCTGGCGCGGGCTCTGGTCGCGCCGCAGCCGGTCGCACATCTCGTCGAGGCAGCCGAAGACCTTGCGGTGCCCCCAGGTGAGCAGGCCCTCCGTCGCGGCCATGCCGCCGGCCATCGTGCCGTCGCCGAGGCCCACGACCTCGTCCATGAACCGCTTGAAGAAGACCGAGTGCCGCGCCTCGTCGACCTGCTGCGTGGCGATGAAGTACTTCTGCTCCTCGAGCGGCGCGGCGTCGATGTAGGGCGACAGCCCGTCGGTCACCGCGTCCTCGCCGTGGAAGAACAGGTTGTAGAACCACAGCGCCGCCCGCCGCTGCTCCTCGGTGAGCTGCTCGTGCCAGTCGACCTTGTCCTGCGTGAACTCGATCTCCGTCGCCGACCAGTTGCCCAGTTCCCAGCGGCGGTAGAGGTCGGTGTAGCTGACGTCGGCCGTCGCCGAGCGGTGATCGGATGTCGAGGTGGCCATGCGCGCGAATGGTACTGACCCGTGGGTCAGTTGTCTGTCGCAGGAGGGGCCCGCGGCGTGCCGAACAGCAGGGGGATGCCCACGCCCGATCCGCGCAACCGAACGGTCGACTGGCTCGACCGCCGCCAGCGCGCAAAGGGCCTGCGGCCGCGGTTCGCGGCGTCCGTCATCGTCGTCCTGTGGCTCGCCGCGGTCGTCATCTGGGGCGTTCTCGAGCACCTCATCGACAGCGAGACGTTCCCGACGGTCTGGCTCGGGATGTGGTGGGCGCTCCAGACGGTGACGACCGTCGGCTACGGCGACGTCGTCCCACAGAGCGCGGCGGGCCGGGCCGTCGCCACCCTCCTGCTGCTCGGCGGCCTGGCCTTCCTGTCGGTCGTCACGGCCGTCATCACGAGCAGCTTCGTCGCGCGCCGGCAGGAGGAGCTCCACGACGCCGCGAACGATCCGATCCTCGACAGCCTGGACAGCCTGCACGAGCGCCTCGACCGGATCGAGGCCGAGCTGCGGCCGGACTCGCCGGCGGCCTGACCCGCGCGGTCAGGCGGTCGCGAGCTTCGGGCTCGTCCACGGCTGCGCGAGCCGCGCCGCCAGCAGCCCCGGAAGCTCGTCGATCGCGACCCGGTCCTGCGTGAGCGAGTCGCGGTCGCGCACCGTGACCGTGCGGTCCTCGAGCGACTCGTGGTCGATCGTCACGCACCACGGCGTGCCGATCTCGTCCTGCCGGCGGTACCGCTTGCCGATCGAGCCGCCCTCGTCGTACTCGGCCTGCATGATCGGTGCGAGCGCCGCGTGCACCTCGCGCGCGAGCTCCGGCTGGCCGTCCTTGCGCACGAGCGGGAGCACAGCGGCCTTCACCGGCGAGAGGCGCGGGTGGAGCTTCAGCACCGTGCGCTGCTCCCCCGAGACCTCCTCCTCGTCGTAGGCGTCGACGAGGAACGCGAGCGTCGCGCGGTCGGCGCCGGCGGCCGGCTCGATGACGTGCGGGACGTACCGCTCGCCGGAGCCCTGGTCGAAGTACTCGAGCTTCTCGCCGGAGTGCTCGGCATGCGCGGAGAGGTCGAAGTCACCGCGGTTGGCGATGCCCTCCAGCTCGCTCCAGCCGATCGGGAACAGGTACTCGATGTCGCTCGTGCCCGACGAGTAGTGCGAGAGCTCGTCGGACGCGTGCGGGCGGACCATCAGGTGGTCGGGCCGGATGCCGAGGTCGGTGTACCAGCGCTCGCGCGTCTCGATCCAGTAGCGGTACCACTGCTCCGCCTCGGCCGGCGGCACGAAGAACTCCATCTCCATCTGCTCGAACTCGCGCGTGCGGAAGATGAAGTTGCCGGGCGTGATCTCGTTGCGGAACGACTTGCCGACCTGGGCGATGCCGAACGGCGGCTTCTTGCGCGCGAACTGCAGGACGTTCTTGAAGTTGATGAAGATGCCCTGCGCGGTCTCGGGGCGCAGGTAGGCGACCGAGCCGGAGTCCTTCACCGGGCCGACCGTCGTCTCGAACATGAGGTTGAACTCGCGCGCCTCGGTGAGGTCGCAGTCCGGCCCCTCGCCGGGCGCCTTCGAGGGCTTCTGCGGGCACTGCAGCTCCGCGACGTGGTCGGCGCGGAAGCGGCCCTTGCAGGTGCGGCAGTCCACCATCGGGTCGCTGAACCCGCCGACGTGGCCGCTGGCCTCCCACACCCGCGGGTGCTGGAGGATCGCCGAGTCCAGCGCGACGATGTCCTCGCGGCTGAGCATCGCCTGCCACCACGCGTTCTTGACGTTCGTCTTCAGCAGGACGCCGTAGTGCCCGTAGTCGTACGTCGAGCCGAGGCCGCCGTAGATCTCCGAGGAGGGGAAGATGAAGCCGCGGCGCTTGCACAGCGCGACGACCTTGTCCATGGTCACGACGTCTTCGGGCATGGCCGGGAATGTAGATCGTCCGGCGTCCGTTCCGCGGATTGGCACTTGTATCCTGCGAGTGCCATGCCGATCTACGAGTATCGCCGTCCCGACGGATCGACGTTCGAGATCCTGCAGTCGATCCACGACGAGACCCTGACCGAGGATCCCGAGACGGGCGTCCCCGTCGAGCGCGTGTTTCACCCGGTTGCGGTGCACTTCAAGGGCAAGGGCTTCCACAACACCGACTACGGCACCCGGCGCCGCAACCGCGAACTCGAGAAGTCGGCCAAGGACGGCGCCGACAAGCACGACGCGAAGATGGCCGACAAGCAGGCCGAGAAGAAGCAGGACAAGAAGGCCGACGCCAAGCCCGCGGCCAAGAAGGCCGGCTCGTCCGGCTCGACGTCCTAGGCGCAGCTACTCGCGCAGGAACCGCGCGACCTGCCGGCGCCGGGACTCGGGCGAGACCGTCAGCCCGGCGCCGCCGTCAGGCAGCGTCGCCGCGCCGGTGGGCTTCAGGATCCGCGGCGTCGCGTTCCCCGACGTCGCAATCGTCGCGAACAGGCCCGAGAGCCCGGCGGCGCCCATGTCGCTCGTGATCGTCTGCGGCGCGCGCCAGGCGATGAACGGCCAGCGGATGAAGCCCGACGGGGAGAGCACCTGGGAGCGCATCTCGGCGATCACCTTCTGCTGGCGGCGCTCGCGCGTGAGCTCGTTCTCGCGCGGGTTGCAGAGGTTCGTCCGCGTCCGCGACAACGCGAGCGCCTGGCGCCCGTCGATGTGCGTCGTCCCCGCCTTCAGGCGCAGCGTGAAGCCGCCGTTGCGAAAGCCGCCGTTGATGCGCGAGACGACACAGCCGCCGGTGTAGTCGATGCCGCCCATCGCGTCGATGAGCTGGGGGAACTTCTCGAAGTTCACGAGGATCACGTGGTTGATCTCGATCCCGAGGTACTGCTTGACCGTCTGCACGGCGAGCTCCGAGCCGCCGATCGCGTAGGCGGCGTTGATCTTGTTGAGGCCGTGGCCGGGGATCTCGACGATCGTGTCGCGCGGGATCGAGAGCCTGGCGCTGTGCCCACCGCCGATGCGCATGAGCTGCATGGAGTCCGAGCGGCTCGGCCCCGACGTGCTCGCGCCAGGCTCCCCGGTGCCTTCGACGCGCTGGTCGGAGCCGAGGATGAGCACCGTCGCAGGCGCGACGACGGGGGCCGTCCCGCCGGCGAGCTGCGCCTTCGTGGCGCTGTCGACGCGGTCCTGCAGGAACTGCGCGGAGAAGAGGAAGAGCACGACGGCGAGCGCGACCCAGCCGGCGAGCGCGAGGACCGCCCAGGTGAGGATCCGCCGCCACGGCGGCCGCGCCGTCCGTGCGCGGCGGCGGCGCGGCGCACCCCCGGAGCCCGGAGCCGGCGGGGGCGGGGTTCGCCCGCGGAGCTCGTCCAGCGTGGGACCGCCGCGCGAGAGCCAGCGCGGCGGTGTGCGGTAGACGCGGTACGGGGGACGCCCGCCGGGATCCGGCGGCGGCGGGTCGGCAGCCATCTGCCGGGTATGGTGCCGCCCGTGGCCGGCGCGTGCGTCATCGGGGTGGATGTCGGAGGGACAAAACTCCTGGCGGGCGCGGTCGACGCCGACCTCGCGGTGCACCACCGTGCCCAGCGCTCCTCGCAGGACCTGGGGACGAACGCGCTGCTCGACGTGCTCGCCGACATGGTGCGCGAGGCGGCCGACGCCGCGCCCACGCCGGTGCTCGGCGCCGGCTTCGGCCTGCCCGGCGCGCTCGACACCCGCCACGGCATCGTCGCGGCCTGCCCGCACCTCCCGCTCGAGGGCGTGCGCTTCCAGGCGCTGATGGAGGAGCGCCTGGGCATGCCGGTCGTCATCGACAACGACGGGAACTGCTCGATGCTGGCGGAATGGCGCCACGGCGCGGCGCTCGGCTGCGACGACGCGGTGATGCTGACCGTCGGCACCGGCATCGGCGGCGGGATCGTCTGCAACGGCCGGCTCGTCCGCGGCGCGGCCGGAGGCGCGGCCGAGCTGGGGCACATGGTCGTCCAGCTCGACGGGCCGCCGTGCCAGGGCCAGTGCCCCGGCCGCGGGCACCTGGAATGGCTCGCGTCCGGGAACGCGATCGGTCGCGCGGGGGCCGCGGCCGCCGCGGTGCACCCGGAGTCCGCGCTGGCACGCGAGGCCCGCGCGGGCCGGGAGGTCACGGGCGCGCTCGTCACCGAGCTGGCGCACGACGGCGACGCGGCATCCCGTGCGGCGATCGCCGAGGTCGGCCACGCCCTCGGGGCGGGAATGGTCACGCTCGTCAACATCTTCAACCCGGAGCGGATCGTCGTCGGCGGCGGCGCGATCGCGGCGGGCGAGATCCTGCTGGGCCCGGCGCGGGAGGAGGTCGCCGAGCGTGCGATGCCCGCCCTGCGCGACCTTGTGGAGATCGTCCCCGCGCGCTTCGGCGCGGACGCCGGACTGCTCGGGGCGGCCACGCTGGCCTTCGAGGAGTTCTCCGGGTGAGCGGCGCCCGGCGCCGGGCGGCTCATCGTCTGCCCGACGCCGATCGGCAACCTCGAGGACATCACGCTGCGCACGCTCGCGGCGCTGCGCGAGGCCGACGTCATCGCGTGCGAGGACACGCGGACGAGCAAGGTGCTGCTCGATCGCTACGGCGTGTCCGCCGAGCGCGTGCGCTACGACGCGCACGCCGAGCGCCGCGCCGCGCCGCGCCTGGTCGAGCGCATGCTCGGCGGGCGAGACCGTGGCGCTCGTGAGCGACGCGGGGATGCCGCTCGTCAGCGATCCGGGGCTGATCCTCGTCCAGGCCGCGGTCGCGGCGGGGCTCGCCGTCGAGGTGCTGCCCGGCCCGAGCGCGGCGCTGACCGCGCTCGTGGCGAGCGGCATGCCGGCGGAGACCTGGCGGTTCGTCGGGTTCCTTCCGCGCCGCCGCGGCGAGCTGGAGGCGCTGCTGCGGAGCGAGGACACGCTCGTCGCGTTCGAGTCGCCGCGCCGCGTCGCGGCGACGCTCGGGGTGCTCGCCGGCCTGGACCCCGAGCGGCCGGTCGCGGTGTGCCGGGAGCTGACGAAGCTCCACGAGGAGATCGTCCGCGGGACCGCGGGCGAGCTGGCCGAGCGCTACGTGGCCGAGCCGGTGCGTGGCGAGGTCGTGCTCGTGATCGGGCCCGCCGCGGCGGGCGCCGCGGACCGCGCCGCCGCTGTCGAGGCGGTGCGGCGCCTGGTCGAGGCCGGAGCCCGGCCGCGCGCCGCCGCGAGCGTCGTGGCGGGCCTGACCGGGCTCTCGGCGAACGACCTCTACGGGGCGCGCCGTGACCGGCGAGGTGTGACGGGGCGGACGCGGATGCGCGCGAGGTGGTGCCACGGCGCCGCCGCGCGCCGCGCAGACCGGCCGGATCGCCGCCGCCGTCGGTGTTGCATCGGCAGGGTGCTCCTCCTCCCGGTCTTCACGACCCTCCTGCTGACCCTGCTGAACGCTGCCGCCGCGCACGCCGGGCACTGGACCGCGCCGCTCCCCGGCGCTCCCGTCGTGCGCGAGTTCGACTTCGACGCGCGCACGCCGTTCGCGCGCGGCGGCACCGTGGAGTGCGCCTGGCCGGCGCGCCGGGCGCAATCGTCCGTGCGCCGTGCAGCGGGCGCATCACGTTCGCCGGCCGGCATCCGCGGCTGGGACCCGGGCTGACGCTGCGCTGCGGCGCGCTCGCGGCGACCGAGTTCGGGCTCGAGCGCGTCGCCCTGCAGCGCGGAGCCCGGATCGCCGCCGGGACGGCGGTCGGCCGGCTCGGCCCCCGCGGCGCCCTGCACCTCGGCGCGCGCAGCGCCGCGCGGCGCTGGGGGTACCGCGATCCGCTGCGCCTGATCGGCGCCGGCCGGGATGCGTCCGGCGCCGCCGGCGCCCAGGTCGCCGCGCGCGCGACGGCCCGCGCATCCGCCGCGCTCACAGCCGGGCCCCGCACCGGCGGCCGCTCCGCGCGAAGGCGCGCCGCTGGTCGTCTGGGCCGCGCTCGGCGTCGCGGGCGCGGGCGCGGGCGCGGGCGTCGCCCTGCGCCGCCGCGGCCGCCGCACCGCGGAGCGCACCCCCGTGCGCGGGGCCCGGAGCGGCCAGCCGACCCACTAGCGTTCGGGCCGCATGGCCCGCTCCTCGTTCTACGTCACGACGCCGATCTACTACGTCAACGCGGCGCCGCACCTCGGACACGCGTACACGACGATCGCCGCCGACGTGCTGGCCCGCCATCACCGCCAGCGCGGGGAGGACGTCTTCTTCCTCACGGGGACCGACGAGCACGGCGAGCCGGTGAAGCTCGCGGCCGAGCGCGAGGGCGTCACGCCCGGCGAGCTCGCCGACCGCAACTACGAGCGCTTCCAGGCGCTCGCCCCGCAGCTCGGCGCGTCGAACGACTTCTTCATCCGCACGAGCGACCCGCGGCACGTCGCCAAGGTCCAGGAGGTCCTCACGCGGGTCAAGGACAACGGGCACGCCTACGAGGGCGTGTACGAGGGCTGGTACTGCCCGCGCTGCGCGGACTTCAAGACCGAGCGCGAGATCGCCGAGGGCAACACGTGCCCGATCCACAAGATCCCGCTCACCCGTGAGCACGAGCACAACTGGTTCTTCCGGCTGTCGGCGTTCACCGAGCCGCTGGAGCGGCTGTTCGCCGAGCGCCCGGACTTCGTCCAGCCGCGGGTGCGCTACAACGAGGCGCTCTCGTTCATCCAGGGCGGCCTGCAGGACGTGTCGCTCACGCGCAGCGGCCTGGACTGGGGCGTCCCCGTCCCGTGGGATCCCGGACAGGTCTTCTACGTCTGGTGGGACGCGCTCCTGAACTACTACACGGCGCTCTCGTTCGCCCGCGAGGGGCAGGACCTGACCGACCGCTTCTGGCCCGCGAGCTACCAGCTCATCGGCAAGGACATCCTGAAGTTCCACACGATCTACTGGCCGGCGCTGCTGATGGCCGCCGACCTGCCGGTGCCCGACCACGTCTTCGTCCACGGCTTCCTGCTGATGGACGGGGAGAAGATGAGCAAGTCGCTCGGGAACGTCCTGGACCCGTTCGCGGTGATCGACCGCTTCGGCTCCGACGCGCTGCGCTACTACCTCATGCGCGACGTCTCGTTCGGCCAGGACGGCTCGGTCTCGGCCGGGGCCTTCGAGGAGCGCTACGAGCGCGAGCTCGCCAACGACTACGGCAACCTCGCGAGCCGCACGCTCGCGATGATCGTCCGCTACCGCGACGGGCGGGCGCCCGACGTCCGCCACGACCCGACGCTCGACGCCGACTTCGACGAGCTGGCGCCCCGTGTCAGCGAGCTGCTCGATCGGGCCGAGGTGACGCAGGCGCTCGAGGAGATCTGGGTGCGCGTGCGGCGGCTGAACCGGTACGTCGAGGAGCGCGCCCCGTGGAAGCTCGCGAAGGACGAGGCGGCGGCGGGGGAGCTCGACGTCGTGCTCGCGAGCCTCGCCGAGGGCCTGCGCGTGCTCACCGTGCTGCTCCAGCCGTGGCTGCCCGCGACGTCCGAGCGGCTGCTCGCGGCGCTCGGCACGCCGGATCACGCGCTCGAGGCCGCGCAGCTCGGCGCGCGGCGCGTCGGCGTCGTGCAGGCGATCGAGCCGCTGTTCCCCAAGCAGCCGCCGGAGCCCGTCGCCGCGTGATCGACAGCCACACCCACCTGGACTCCTGCGAGCCGCCCAACGACGAGCTGCTCGCCGCTGCGCGCGCCGCAGGGGTCCGGCGGATCCTCACCGTCGGCATGGACGCCGAGTCGTGCCGCTCGGCGACGATGGCGGCCGAGCGCTTCCCGGAGGTCCACCTCGCGGTCGGGCGTCACCCGAACCTCGCCGAGGGCTACGACGATCGCGTGACGGACCTGCTGCGCTCGTTCGCCGCGCACGAGCGCTGCCGGGCGATCGGCGAGACGGGCCTGGACCACTTCCGCGACCGCGCCCCGAAGGCCGACCAGCAACGCGCGTTCGACGCGCAGATCGAGCTGGCGCGCGAGCTCGGCAAGCCGCTCGTGATCCACTCGCGGGCGGCCGAGGACGACACCATCGCCACGTTGCGCGACCGCGCCGACGGCGTGCGCGTGATCCTCCACTGCTTCTCGATGCCGGACCGCCTCGACGAGTGCCTCGAGCAGCCGCTCTGGTGGATCTCGTTCGCGGGGAACGTCACCTACCCGAGCGCGGGCGATCTCGCCGCGGCCGCCGGGCGGGTGCCCGACGCCCGCCTGCTCGTGGAGACCGACGCGCCGTACCTGACTCCGCAGGCGGTGCGCAAGGAGCGCAATCAGCCGGCCTTCGTCGTCCACACCGCGCAGTTCCTCGCCGAGCGCCGGGGGACGACCTACGCCGAGCTGGAGGACGTCGTCGAGCGCAACGCGGCGGAGCTCTTCGGGTGGTGAGGGCCGCCGCGACCGAGCAGACGATGGACGAGCGATCCGCGCCCACGCAGCCCAGCCTGCGCCGCATGCGCGAGTACGACGTGCGCCCGCGCCGCGACCTGGGGCAGAACTTCCTCGTGGACTCCAACATCCTCGGCGTCATCGAGCGGCTCGCGGACCTGGGACCCGACGATGTCGTGCTGGAGATCGGCGGCGGGCTCGGCGTGCTCAGCGAGCACCTCGCGCCGCGCTGCGCGCACGTGCACGTCGTCGAGATCGATCCGGGCCTCGTGCCCGCGCTGAGCGAGGCGCTCGACCCGCTCGCGAACACGACGCTCCACGTCGCCGACGCGATGGAGCTGGACCTCGCGGGCCTCGACCCGGCGCCGACGAAGGTCGTCGCGAACCTGCCCGTATGGCATCGCCGCCGGGGCGATCCTGCGCACGATCGAGGAGCTGCCCGCGGTCACCCGCTGGGTGGCGATGGTCCAGAAGGAGGTCGGGGTGCGCCTCGCGGCGCACGTCGGCGACCCGCTGTACGGCGTGCCGTCGGTGATCGCCCAGCTCTCCTGCGACGTCGAGGTCGCGCGCGCCGTCTCACGCAACGTGTTCTTCCCGGTGCCGAAGGTCGACTCCGTGCTCGTGCGCCTGGAGCGCACCGGCCCGGCACCGTCGCCGGACCTGCGCCGCCTCGTGCGCGCCGCGTTCGCCCATCGCCGCAAGGCCCTGCCGCGGTCGCTCGAGCTGGCCGGCGGCGTGGGCGGCCCGGACGTGCGCGCCCGCGCGCGTGCGGCGCTCGAGGCGATCGGCCATCCCGCCGACGAGCGCGCGGAGCGCCTCACGCCCGCGGAGTTCCGCGCGCTCGAGGAGGCGCTCGCGTCGTGAACGCGCTCGCCGAGTACGCCCCGGCGAAGGTGAACCTCGGCCTGACGCTCGGGCCGACGCGCGCCGACGGGCGCCACGAGCTCGTGACCGTCATGCAGCCGGTCGACCTCTGCGACCGCGTGCGGCTCGTGCCCGCCGAGCTCGGCGCCGCAGCCGACGAGGTGCACTGCCCGGGGGTCGAGGGCGACAACCTCGCGGCCGCCGCGCTGCGCGCCTTCCGCGAGCGCACCGGCTGGCAGGGGGCGCCGGTCCGGCTGATCATCGAGAAGCGGATCCCCGTCGCCGCGGGCATGGCGGGCGGCTCGGCGGACGCGGCGGCTGCCCTGCGGCTCGCCGCCCGGGCCGCCGCGGTGCGGGACGACGCGCTGCTGCGCGACATCGCCGCGTCGCTGGGCGCCGACGTGCCGGCGCAGATCCGCCCCCGGCGCTACCTGGCGACCGGTGCCGGCGAGGTGCTCCACGCGCTGCCCGATCCCGCACCGTTCGGGATCCTCGTGGTGCGCTCACGCCATCAGCTTGCGACCGCGGACGTGTTCCGCGAGGCGGACCGGCTGCGGCTGCCGCGGTCCGGCGCAGTGCTCGAGGCGCGCAGCGCCGACCTCGTCGCCGCGCTCGCCGCGGGCGTGCCGCTCGCGCCCGGCGACCTGCTCCTCAACGACCTGGAGCCGGCCGCCGTCTCGCTCGTCCCCGAGCTGGCCTGGACGCTCGACGACGTTCGCGGCGCGGGCGCCGATCACGCGCTCGTCTGCGGGTCGGGCCCGACGATCGTCGGGCTGTTCGCCGACGTCGAGCGCGCCCGCTCGGCCGCCGTCGCGCTCAGCGGCCGCGACCCGCGCCCCGTCGCCGTGGAGCCCTGGTACCCCGCGCTGCGGCCCGGAGACCTGGCGTGAAGATCTGGCCCTTCGTCGCCGCGGCCGTGCTCGTCGCCGCGATCATCCGCCGCCGCCGGCACCTCGAGCCGCCGCTGCTCGTCGGCGGGGTGCTCATCGCCGTCCTGCTCGCCGTCTACGGCAGCGGCGCTCGTCGAACTGCCCAAGCTCGACGAGGTCCTCCTCGATGTCGGCAGGGTGCTCGGCAATTGGACCTACCTGCTCGTCGGGCGTCCTCGCGTTCCTGGAGACGGGGGCGTTCGTCGGCCTGATCGCCCCCGGCGAGACCGCGATGATGCTCGGCGGCGTCGTCGCGGGGCAGGGCGAGATCAACGTCGTCACGCTGATCGGCATCGCCTGGGCGGCCGCGATCGCGGGCGACTGCGCGAGCTACCTGCTCGGCAAGCGGCTGGGCCGCGACTTCCTCGTCAGGCACGGCCCGCGGTTCCAGATCACGCCCGAGCGCCTGGTCCAGGTCGAGGCGTTCTTCGCCAACCACGGCGGCAAGGCGATCTTCATCGGGCGCTTCGTCGGCATCGTCCGCGCCGTCGCGCCGTTCCTGGCGGGGTCGGGCGGCATGCCGTTCCGGCGCTTCATCCCGTACGACGTGCTCGGCGCGGGCCTGTGGGCGACGACGTTCATCATGATCGGCTACGTCTTCTGGCAGAGCTTCGACCGGGTCCTGAAGATCGCCAAGGAGGGTGCGCTCGGCCTCGGGATCGCGATCTCGATCGTGGTCGGCGTCGTCGTGCTGGTGCGCTGGCTGCGCGAGCCGCAGAACCGCGCGCTGCTGGAGCAGCGGCTCGACGCGGCACTCGACCGCCCCGGCCTGCGCGTGCTGCGTCCGCTGGTGGGCTGGGCGCGGGGTCCGCTGCGGTTCTTCATCGGCCGCCTGACGCCGGGTCAGCTCGGGCTCGAGCTCACGACGCTCCTGGCGATCGCGGCCGTCGGCTCGTTCGCGTACTTCGGCTACTGGATCCTGCTCAGCGGCGCCGAGGCCTCCGCGTTCGACGGGCCGGTCAACGACTTCACGGTCAGAATCGAGAACCCGGCGGCGGTGGACGTCGCAGAGGTGCTGACGATCTTCGGGGCGCCGTGGCTGATGGAGCCGCTGTGCGCGATCGTCGCGCTCGTCCTGCTCCTGCGGCGCCGGATCCTGGAGGCGGCGGTCATCGCCATCGGCATGGGCCTCACGGTGGCGTGCGTGCAGATCGCCAAGCACGCGCTCGACCGCCCGCGGCCGTCCAACGCGCTCGTCGACGCGGCAGGCTCCTCCTACCCGTCGGGACACGCGGCCTACGCGATGGCCTGGATCGCGCTCGCGGTCGTCGCCGTCCGCCTGGTGCCGCCGCTGCGCGGGCGCTGGTGGGTGGTCATCGCGGCGATCGTCCTCGCCGCCCTCGTGGGCCTCACCCGCTTGTACCTGCGCGTGCACTACGCATCCGACGTGCTCGGGGGCGAAGGCGCGGCGGCCCTGAGCTTCTCGGTCGTCGCGGTGGTGGCACTGGTCGTCGCCTTCGTGCGCCAGAATGACGCGCCGGAGCAGCGATGAGCAACGAATCGATCATCCTCCTCGTGGCCGCGTGCAGCGGCGTCTTCGCCATCGCGGCCTGGGTCGGCCTGCTCGCGATCCCCGCCTGGCAGTCGTATTCGCGGGTCTGGGAACGCATCGGCGCGGTGTTCCTCTCGCTGTACGTCGTCGCCGCGTTCATGGGCGCCGGCGTCGCTGCTCGGCGCGCTGGTCGTGTGGCTCTGGGCGAGCTGACCTCGCCCGCGCGCCTACAATCCCGGGCATGTCGACGCCGGCGCAGGGGGCGCCGGGGCGGACGGACCTCGAAGCCCTCGATGCGATCACCGATGCCGTCGCGTCCGGCGCGGGCATCCCCGAGGTCGTGCGCGCGGCCTCCCGGGCCCTCGAGGCCAGCCTCGTGCTCAGCGACCGCGCTGGGCACGTGCTCGCCGTGGCCGCGCGCTCCAGCGCCGACGAGCAGGCGATCCTCGCCGACCGCGCCGGCGTGGAGGCACACGAGCTGCGCGTCGCCGACGAGCCCGTCGGCACCCTGCGCCTGCGCGCGGCCGTCGCCGCCGGACCCGATCCTCGTCCGGCTCGTCACGACGATCCTCGCCGCCGAGGTGGAGCGCCTGCGGGCGCCCGAGCGTGCGTCCGCGCAGGCGGCGGAGGCCTTTCTGCGCGCGCTGCTCGCACGCGAGCTGACGGGCGCGGACGCGGTCCGCGAGCACGCGGCGGAGCTCGGCGTCGACCTCGACGGCGGTGCGAGCGTGCTCGTGGTGCGCGCCCACGCGCACGTCGCGGGCGACGACGGCCGCGCGCACGCGCATCCTCTCGCTGGCGGAGCGCGGCGGCGAGCGCGGCCGTCCCCGGAGCGATCGCGGCGCTCACCGAGCGCCACGAGCTGCCCGGCGACGAGGTGCTCGTGCTGCTCCCGTCCGTCGAGGACGACGCCGCCGCGCGCGCCGCGGAGAGCGTGCGCCGCGAGCTGCAGGCGGGCCTGCCCGGGCACACGTTCACGGTCGGCTGCAGCCGGCCGTGCGCAGACGCCGGCGAGCTGCATCGCGCCGCGAGCGAGGCGCTGCTCGCCGCGAACGTCGCCGAGGGCGACCCGGAGCGCCCGGTGCTCGCGTTCGACGAGACCGGGGCCTACCGGCTGCTGCTGTCGGCGATGGCCGAGGACCCCGCCGAGCTGCAGCGCTTCTACGCCGAGACCGTCGAGCCGCTCGTCGCCTACGACGAGCAGTACGAGACGGGCCTCGTCACGACCGTCGAGGCCTTCCTGGAGGCCGACGGGAACATCGCGGGAACCGCGCAGCGGCTCTTCACCCACCGGCACACGATCCGCTACCGGCTCGAGCGGGTCCGCGAGCTCTCGGGACTCGACGTCGGCTCGACGGATGGCCGCGAGAAGCTGAGCCTGGGTCTCAAGGCGATGCGCGTGCTCGGCATCGCCCACCGCGGCGGCCCCGCCAGCGAGGCCGGCACGGGCGCCGGCCGCGTTCCCCGCCCGCGCTGAGCGGCGTCGTCGGCGCGCTCGGCGGCGAACCTGAGCGCCGCATCCCGAATCTGGACGGATGATCGATCAAGACGGGGCCCGCAGATGCCGAACGCACGAGCATGCCGCCGCGTTCCCCCGATCCGATGATCTCCGCGCCCAGGGTCGCCGACGCGCCCGGGTCGCCGCCGCCCTCGGCGTCTCCGCCGGCTGCCTGATGGTCTGGGGCAGCCTCGCCGCGCTCAACCAGTGGGTCCTGGGCTTCGATGCCTGGCCCGAGAGCGACGCGCCGCGGGCGCAGCGCCTGGTCGTGCCCGACGCCCCGCAGCCCACGCCGGCCGCTCGCGGGGCGGCCACGACCGCGGTGCTGGTGTCCGGCGGGGCCGGGCTCTTCACCGGCGGCACGCCGGCCGTGCTCCCCGCCGGCGAGCGCGTCGCGCTGACCCTCGTCGCTCGCCGCCGCACGGCCGTGCAGACGACGCCCGCGCGCACCGGCTCGCCCGGCGGCGTCGTGGCGCCCGGCAACGGCGGCGCGGTCACCGGCGGCTCGGCCGACCCCGACGGCGACGGTGTCACCACGGCCGTCGAGATCCGCCGCGGGACCAACCCCTCGAGCGCCGACACCGACAACGACGGCGCCCCCGACGGCTGGGAGCTCCGGCACGGCCTCGATCCGCGCGACTTCCGCGACGGCGACGCCGACGCCGACGGCGACGGCGTGAGGAACGTGACCGAGTTCCGGCTCGGCGACGACCCGAACAACACGTCCAGCCGCGACGGCGTCCCCGACGGCACGCGCGACTCCAACGGCGACGGCGTGACCGATGCGACGTCCGTCGAGCAGGGGATGGACCCAACGGCGCCGCCGGCGCCCGCAGAGCCGGAGCCGGCGCCCGCAGCCGGCGCCCGAGCCCGCACCGACCCCGGACCCGGCTCCCGCGCCGCCGGACCCGGCGCCCGCCGAGCAGCCCGCGCCCGCGCCGGCCGTCGAGCCCGAGCCGGCCGCCGCGAGCCCGAGCCCGCACCACAGCCCGAGCCCGCACCACAGCCCGAGCCTCCCGCCGATCCCGGCATCCAGCCGGTCGACAGCACCGGTGGCGTCTCAGCGCCGGACGAGGACGCCGCGAGCCCGCAGCGCCGCGCCCGAGGGGCCGGCGCCCGCCGAGGCCGCGCCCCCCGCCGGGTAGCTCGCGCCATACGATCCGCGGCATGCTCGCCGCGGTCGTGCTCGACGCCCTCGGCGCCCCGACCGACCCCGAGCTCGACCGCGCGGTCGGTCCCGGCGCCGCCCAGCGCCTGCGCCGTGAGCTGCGCGCCGTGGCCCGCCGGTGGGCCGCCGGGCTCGCGCCGGGCCGGGCGTTCGAGGCGACGTCGGGCGCCGCGGCGGCCGTCGCGCTCGGCGGCCACGCGGGTTCCGTCGTGCTCGTCGCCCCCGACATCCCGGCGCTGGGCCCCGCGCACGCCCGGTCGGTGCTGGAGGACCTCGCCGCGGGCACGGGGCTCGCGATCGGGTCCGCGCACGACGGGCGCCCCTACCTCATCGTGCTGGGGGCGTTCGATGCGGACCTCGTCGAGCGTGCGGGCGAGGGCTGGGAGGCGCTGATGGCGGCCGCCGCCGAGCGGGAGCTGGGCGTTGCGATGCTCCGTCCCGAGCGCCGCCTGGCGACCGCCGCCGACGCGCGGGCGCTCGCGCTCGATCCGCTGGCGCCCGCGGGCCTCGTCGCGCAGCTGGGGGCGCTGCGGCTCTCCGCTCGCCCCGCTCCGTAGCCAGCCCGGGTGCGGACCCGCGGGCATTCGGGTACAACAGGTTCATGAACGACTGGATCGAGAAGCGCCGCGAGGCCCGCCGGCCCGTCGAAGAGGCGGGCGGTGGCGAGGCCGAGGGCTTCGAGCTCGCCGAGCAGGAGCTGATCGAGCGCGCGGAGAACTGGGAGGGCCGATCGCCCGAGCACGACGCGTTCCCCGCCGAGGAGCAATCGGGCGCGGTCTATGGCGAAGCCGATCACGAAGGCGGCAAAGAGCGGGAGTAGCGGTCCCGGCGCGCCCGCGGGCGCGCCTATGCTCCACCCGCACGCCGGTGCGGGGTGGTGTAGCTGGCAGCACAGCGGCCTTTGGAGCCGTCAGGTCAGGGTTCGAATCCCTGCCCCGCAGTCTCGGTAGGATGGCCCGGTGAATGCGCCGATCGTGGTCATCCTCGCGGCCGGCCAGGGAACCCGCATGCGGTCCCGCACGCCGAAGGTCCTGCACGACCTCTGCGGGATGCCGATGATCGCGTGGCCGGTCGCCGCCGCGCGGGAGGCCGGTGCCGAGCGGATCATCGTCGTCGACGCCCCCGCGCGCCCGCTCGACGGGCAGCTCGACCCGGACGTCGAGATCGCGGTCCAGCCCGAGCAGAACGGCACCGGCGGGGCGGTCGCCGCCGCCGCCGACCTGCTCTCCTCCGACAAGCCCGTCGTCGTCCTGAGCGGCGACGTCCCGCTCGTGTCCGCCGACGCGATCAGGGAGCTCGTCGGCGCGCACGCCTATCAGCGCGCGGCCGCCACCGTCGCGACGACGTACCTCGACGACCCGTGGGGCTACGGCCGGGTCGTCCGCGGCGCGGGCGGCGTGTTCGAGCGCATCGTCGAGACGAAGGCCGGCGGGGACGCGACGACCGAGGAGCTCGCGATCCGCGAGGTCAACACCGGCATCTACGTCTTCGACGGGGGTGCGCTGCTGGGGGCCCTTCCGCGGCTGACGACGGACAACGCGCAGGGGGAGCTCTACCTCCCCGACGTCCTCGCGCTGCTGCGCGACTCGGGCGCGACGATCGCCGCGCACTCGTTCATGGACCCGGGGATCGTCCTGGGGATCAACGACCGCGTGCAGCTCGCGCAGGCCCGCGAGCTGGCCCGCAGGCGGATCATCGAGGCCCACCAGCGCGCGGGCGTGGACGTCGTCGATCCCGCATCCACGCAGATCGATGCCGGCGTGCGGCTCGGGCAGGACACGGTCGTCGAGCCCTTCACGATCCTGCGCGGGACGACCGTCGCGGGTGAGCGGTGCCGGCTGGGCCCAGGCGCGACGCTGACGAACCTCGTGATCGGTGACGAGGTGACCGTCCTGCACAGCTACGGGGTCGACGCCGAGATCCGCGCCGGCGCGAGCGTCGGGCCGTTCGCGTACCTGCGCCCCGGGACGGTCGTGCGCGAGCGCGCGAAGATCGGCACCTTCGTCGAGGTCAAGAACTCCGACATCGGCGCGGGCTCGAAGGTCCCGCACCTCTCCTACCTGGGGGACACCGACGTCGGGCCGGGCTCCAACCTCGGCGCCGGGACCATCACCGCCAACTACGACGGCCGCCGCAAGCACCGCACCACGATCGGCGCCGGCGTCCGTGGATCGGTGCACGTCTCGTACGTCGCACCGGTGAGGGTCGGCGACCGCGCGTGGACCGCGGCGGGCTCGGTCATCACCGAGGACGTCCCCGACGGCGCGCTCGGCATCGCCCGCGAGCGCCAGTCCAACCTGGACGGCTACGACGCGCGCCGAGCCGCCGCAGCGGACGAGGACGCGGCACGGTGATGACCGAGCTCACACCTACACTCCCCGGCGCCGACTGGCCCGAGCCCGAGCACGTGAACACCAGCCTCCCGATCGACTACGACAAGCGGCTCATGCTCTTCTCGGGCCGCGCCAACCCGGAGCTGGCCGGGAAGATCGCGGACCGCCTGGACGTCGACCTCGGCCCGGTCACGCTCAGGACGTTCTCCAACGGCGAGGTCTACTGCCGCTTCGACGAGTCGATCCGCGGGGCGGACGTCTTCATCGTCCAGCCGACCTGCGGCAACCCCGCCACCGGCATCACGGCCAACGACGCGCTGATGGAGTTGCTCGTGATGATCGATGCCGCGGTCGGCGCGTCCGCGCACCGCGTCATCGCCGTCACCCCGTGGTTCGGGTACTCGCGCCAGGACAAGAAGTCCTCGCCGCGCGAGCCCATCAGCGCGCGCCTCGTCGCGCGGATGCTCGAGTCCGCCGGCGCAGACCGCGTCCTCACGATGGACCTGCACGCCGGGCAGGTGCAGGGCTTCTTCAACATCCCGGTGGACCACATGACCGCGATGTTCATGCTCACGCAGTACTTTGACGACCTCGGGCTCCAGGATCTCGTCGTCGTCTCGCCGGACGCCGGCCGCGTGAAGCTCAACAAGAAGTTCGCCTCCAAGGTCGGTGCCGAGCTCGCGATCCTCGACAAGGAGCGGCCCGCCCAGCAGGTCGCGGAGATCGGCTACGTCATCGGTGACGTGCGCGGCAAGACCGCGGTCATCGTCGACGACATGATCGACACGGCGGGCACGCTGAAGGCCGCCGGTCAGACCGTGCTCGACGCCGGCGCCTCGCGCGTGTTCGCCGCCGCGACGCACCCCGTCTTCAGCGGGAACGCCTACGAGAACCTCGCCGCCGCGCAGTTCGAGCAGATCGTCGTCACGGACACCATCCCGCTGCGGCCCGGAGCCCCGGACAACATCCGCCAGCTCTCCTGCGCCGATCTGCTGACCGACTCGATCCGCCGGATCTTCACCGACGACAGCGTCAGCGAAGTGTTCGGCGGAGAGAACCAGCTGTTCTGACGGGAGGTCCGTCGTGACGGGCTTCGCCCGCCTCGACGACGAGGCGACCTATGTCGACCTGGAGCTGGAGGCGGCCGAGCTCGACGACCAGCGCGCGTCCGGGGTCACGATCCGCGAGGGCCGGCTGACCGACGTGTCGCTCGGCGGCTCGAAGCTCGAGGCGCTCGCGCTCTCCGACGTCCGCATCGACGGTGGCAACCTCGCCAACGTCCAGGCCCGGCGCGCGAACCTCCGGGCCGTCGCGATCGCCGGGTGCCGGATGACCGGCATCGCCCTCACGGACGCGACGCTCACCGATGTCACGGTCCGCGGCTGCCGGATCGACCTCGCGTCGTTCATGGGGTCCCGCCTCACCCGCGTCACGTTCGAGGACTGCCTCATGCGCCAGTCCGACGCCCTGGGCGCCGAGCTCGACGGTGTCCGCTTCCACCGCTGCGACATGACGGAGTTCGACCTGCGTGACGCGACGCTCACGACATGCGAGATGCAGGACTGCCGCCTCGACGGCCTGCTCGGCGCCGATCGCCTGCGCGGGACGACCATGCCGTGGGCCGACATCGTCGGGAACGCAGGGCTCTGGGCGGCCGAACTCGGGATCACCGTTCGGGACGAACATGCCTGAGCGCCGGTGGTCGTTGCCCTGCCGCGACCGTCAGGCGCCCCCGCCGATCACGAATCCGCGCTCGTCCACCCGCTCTCCGGGAGGCCGCCGGGACGACCTCCGGGTTCGCCCCGCTCGGCAGGACACAACTCAGATCTCGTCGGGCACCCCGTGCCGAGACGCAGGTTCGCCACCGCGGGTGTGACACGAACCCGATCTCGCATCGAGGCCTCCCGGGCGTGGGTGAGGGTTCAGGACTGCCACCAGGGAGTGGCTCCTGCTTGCGCGCGGAGCGACAACGTGGCGGAATGCTCCCGATCATGGGCACGCCGGTTACGGCTCCGGACGGGAGCGTCTTGCACGTCAAGTGGGACGAAGCGGCGCAGCTCTGGCTCTGCTGGCCGGAGCAGAAGCCCGGCCAAGCCGTCAGCGCTGTAGATCGGCATCTCACGGGAGCGCTCGCCGAGGCTCTCGGCTTCGATGTGGTGCACGACGACCTCCCGCGCTGGCTCGGTGACCTGGCGGGGGATGTCCGCGCGAGCGTCCCCCGCCAGCGCTGTCGCCTCCATCGAGGACAGCCGTCGCCCGCACGAGTGACCGGCCCGCCCCGGCATCACGTCGCGGGGGCCGGTGCGACACCGGGCCCCCGACCAACGGGACCGGACCGGTCAGCCGCCCCCGATCACGAACCCGCGCTCGTCGAGGCGCTCCACCGCGACCTCGAAGGCGCCGAAATCGCGCGTCAGCAGATGGTCGAGCGGGCGCCCGGCGGGGCCGGTCGTGCGGACCCAGCGCCGGAGCACGCCGGGGCCGAGGCGGGCGGCGGGTTCGTCGGTGAGCGCGAGCAGGATCGGCAGCTCGGGCCGGTGGTCGAGCTCGCCGGTGATCACGGCGATCGGGTCGACGTCGAGGATCCGGCAGAGCTCGTCGTCGGTCAGGCCGAGACGGTCCAGCAGCAGGGCGGCGGGGGAGTCCACGGCCGCCGGGCGCTCAGGCGTCGCGGGCCTCGACCCGCTTGGCCGGCGCGGGGGCCTGCTCGCCGGGCCAGTAGCCGGTCAGGTACCGGAACGACTTGGCCCCGGCGCGGTCCACGGCGGCGGCGGTCACGGCGAACGTCGTCGCGCGCAGCGCCGCGGCGCCGAGCACCTGGCCCCACGTGGCCTCCTCGGTCGTCGGCTTCGGCGGCTTCGTGCCGTGGGAGGACTCCCAGGCATCGTTGAAGGCCTTCGCCGCGGCGCGCGAGGCGCCGATCCCCAGGACGATCGCGATCGGCTTGTAGACGAGCTTTGCGAGCACGCATGCAGCCTACCCGGACCGGCGCGTCCCGCCCGCCGCGATCCCTACCCTGGATCGTCGTGACGTTGCGCCATGCGATGACCATCGCCTTCGGTGCGGCCATCTTCGTCCTGTTCTCCTTTCTCGTCGCCCGCTGGCTGACGGCGGAGAACCGTGAGCGGACGGCCGTGACCGACCTGCTCCGAGCCCAGGCCGCCGGGGACGCCGCCTCCATGGCCGCCCTGATCGACGGCTGCGCGCGAACGCCCGCCTGCGAGGCCGCCGTGCGCCGCAGCGCGAGCACGCTCAGCCGTCCCGGCCAGGTCCGCGTCCTGCGCGTCGATTCGAGCACGTCACACGCCCTGCTCCCCGCGGAGGGGCCGACGCGCGTGGCCTGGGACGTCGGCGGGACGAGCCTGCCCTACGTGCAGTGCGTGGACGTCGAGCGCCGGGGCGTCCCGTTCCTCGGCGGCGAGGTCGTCGTGACGGGCATCGGGCCGAAGATCTCCGGGGACGCGGCATGCTGAGGCGCGCCGTCGGCGCGGTGGCCGCCGCGGCGGCGCTCGTCGCGGTCCCCGCCGCGGGTGCGCAGACGCCGCCGCCGCAGGCGCCGCCGTCCGCCGGGCCGCCCGCCTCGTCGATCGTCTCGACGCCGTCCTCGCGCACGCTCTACCGGGACGGCCCCTCGGGGCGCTTTCTCGTCGACGGCACCTGGCTCTTCCGCCCCGACCCGGCCTTCAACGGCGACGGCCGCGGCTGGCAGCGCGACCCCTCGACCGCGGGCTGGACAGCGACGACGGTGCCGAACGCGTGGAACGCGACCGACGAGAGCAACGCCTCGTTCGCCGGCGCCGTCGGCTGGTACCGCAAGGACTTCCGCCTGCCGTCCAAGCGCAAGGCGCTGATGTGGACCGCGCGCTTCGAGTCGGTCAACTACCGCGTCTCGGCCTGGCTCAACGGGCGCTTCATCGGCAAGCACGACGGGGCCTACCTGCCGTTCGAGCTGCGCCTCCCGCGCGGGTTCCTCAAGCGCACCGGGGTCAACCGCCTCGTCCTGCGCGTGGACAGCCGCCGCTCGGCCAGCGACTTCCCGCCCGCGAAGTTCGACGTTCGCGGCCGCGCGCTGGGCGGCTGGTGGAACTACGGGGGCATCCTGCGCGAGGTCTATCTGCGCGCGGTCGACGACATCGACTTCGACATGGTGGACGTGCGGCCCGACCTGCCCTGTGCGGCGTGCGCGGCGACGGTCACGTGGACCGTCCGCGTGCGCAACGCCGGCGTGACCTCGCGCACGGTCACCGTCACCGGGCGTTTCGGCTCGCGCACCGTCCGCGTGGGGCGGGTCTCGCTGGGCCCGAAGTCCTCGGCGACGCTGACGCAGCGCATCCGCGTGGCGAGGCCGCGCCTGTGGTCGCCCGACCGCCCGTACCTCTACGACGCGACCCTGCGCGCGCTGTCCGGCAAGCGGACGCTGCAGACGTTCCGCCGCTCGGTCGGCGTGCGATCGATCAAGGTGTCGGACGGGCGCCTGGTGCTGAACGGCCGGCCGCTCGACGTCCGCGGCGTCGGGCTGCAGGAGGACTCGCGGACGCGCGGCTTCGCGATCGACAACGCCGCGCGCGACCAGCAGCTCGCGTGGACGCGAGCCCTCGGCGCGACGCTCATCCGCGCGCACTATCCGCTGCACCCGTACACGCTCGAGCGGGCCGACCGGCTGGGGATGCTCGTCTGGTCGGAGGTCCCCGTCTACCAGGTGGACACCGAGGAGCTCGCGAAGGCGCAGGTGCGCGACGCCGCGGTCGAGGTCATGGAGACGAGCGTGCTCGCCGACCGCAACCATCCCTCCGTGCTGCTGTGGTCGGTCGGCAACGAGATGAGCTCGCGGCCGGGCCCGTCGCAGGCCGCGTACATCAGGCGCGCCGCGGAGACCGCCAAGCGCCTGGACCCGACGCGCCCGGTCGGCATCGCGTTCGCCGCCGCGCCCGGGGTCGGCTGCCAGGCGGAGTACGCGCCGCTCGACGTCCTCGGGATCAACGACTACTTCGGCTGGTACCCGGGCCCGAACGGGTCGATCGCCGATCGCGAGCTGCTCTCCGAGTACCTGGACACCGTGCGCGCGTGCTACCCGGACAAGGCGCTGATGATCAGCGAGTTCGGCGCCGAGGCCAACCGCGACGGGCCGATCGAGGAGCGCGGAACCCACCAGTTCCAGCAGGACTTCATCCGCTACCACCTGGGCGTCTACGCGACCAAGCCCTGGCTGTCGGGCTCGATCTACTGGGCGCTGCAGGAGTTCCGCGTGCGTCCCCAGTGGGACGGCGGCAACCCGCGGCCGGCGTCGCCGCTGCACCAGAAGGGCGTCGTGTCGTTCGACGGTGCCCCGAAGCCGGGCTTCGCGACCCTGCAGGAGCAGTTCCGCGCCGCCCGCCAGATCGGCCCACCCGGCACCTGAGGGGCGCCCGCGGACCGGCCGCATCGCTCCGGTCCCTGCTACCTTCGATCGTCGCTCATGGCCAGTTCAGACACCACCACCCTCACCATCCGGTCCCGCGACGTCGAGGGCTCGCGGACCACGCGTCGCCTGCGTCGCGAGGGTCTCGTCCCCGGCATCCTCTATGGCCGCGGCGGCGATCCGCTGCCGTTCGCCGTCGATGCGCGCGAGCTGCGGCACGCGCTGCAGGCCTCCGGCGCCGTCATCGAGCTGTCGATGGACGGGAAGAGCACGTCGGCGGTGCTCAAGGACTCCCAGCACCATCCGGTGCGCGGTGAGACGACGCACGTGGACTTCCTGCGGGTGGACCTCAGCAAGCCGATCGAGGCGATCGTGACGATCGAGCTCGTCGGCGCCGAGAACGCGCCCGGCATCCGCGACGGCGGCGTCCTGGACCAGTCGCTGCGCGAGGTCACCGTCGAGGCGCTCCCGAACGAGATCCCCGAGACGCTCTCGCTGGACGTCTCCGAGATGACCATCGGCGACACGCTCCCGCTGTCATCCCTGGTCGTCCCGGCCGGCGTCGCGGTGCTCGACGACGCGGAGACGGTCGCCGCCTCCCTGCTCGCTCCGCGCCTGCGGACCGAGGAGGAGGAGGGCATCGAGGAGGAGACCGAGCTCGTCGGCGCGGGCGACGCCTCCGCCGACGCCGGCGACTCCGGCGGCGACGAGGACTAGCCCCCCGCGCCGTGCGCAACCCGTTCAGCGGGACCGCGCCGGCCGACTGGCTCGTCGTCGGGCTCGGCAATCCGGGCCCCGAATACGAGCGCACGCCGCACAACGTCGGGTTCCAGGTGCTTGCACAGCTGGCGTCCCGCTGGGATCTCGGCAAGCCGAAGAGGAAGTTCGGCGGGCTGCTGGCCGAGGGCCGGGCCGGCATCGGCGGGCCCCGCGTCGCGCTGCTGCAGCCGCTGACGTACATGAACGAGTCGGGCACCTGCGCCGGGCCCGCGCGCGGCGCCTTCAGGGTCGAGCTGGACCGGGTGCTCGTGCTGCACGACGAGATCGACCTGCCGTTCGGCGACATCCGCCCGCGGCTCGGCGGCGGCCTCGCGGGCCACAACGGCCTGAAGTCGCTGAAGCGGGGCCTGGGCTCGGCCGACTTCGGCCGCGTGCGCATCGGCGTCGGGCGCCCGGACTCCACGGATCCCGAGATCGTCTCCGCCTACGTCCTCGGCCGCTGGCGGCAGTCTCCCGCGGACGTGGAGGCGCTCGTGCGCGACGCCGCCGACGTCGCCGAGCAGGTCGTGCGCGGCGAGCTCGAGCTGCCCGCCCGCTGAGCGACCGCGACGGCCCGCCCCACCGGCGGGCCGGATCGACGCCGCCCTGCGACCCGAGTCCGGCCCACCGTGCCCGCGTGTGCGTCACGGGCCGGATCGCGTGCCCGGAGCGGGCTCGATCCGGCCCAGCGCGCGCTCGACCCGCCGCAGCGTCGCTCCGGGACGCCGCGTGACGTCGGTCCAGGTCAGGCGGATCACGGTGTAGCCGTTGCGCGCGAGCGCCGTGTCGCGCGCACGGTCGCGCTGTCGGGCGCCCTCGAGGTCGTGGTAGCGGCGGCCGTCCAGCTCGACGACCACCCGCTCGTCCTCCCAGAGGACGTCGACCTCGAACGCGGGCTCGTCGCGGAGCGTCGGCCACGCGTTGGTCCGCGGCGCCGGGAACGGCCGTGGCGCGCTGCGGACCAGCGCCAGGAATGCCTCCTCCAGGACGGACCGGGTCCCGGACGGCGTCAGATGGTGCCCGCGTGCGACGGCTTCCCGCAGACGCGCCGCGCCGCGCCGTCCGGCCGCGCGGTCGAGGACCGAGGCGAGCTCGGCGTGGTCGTACAGCCCGGCCAGCGCCGCCGCCTCCAGGGCCCGGACGAGCCGGTCGACAGGCAGCCGGCCGCTGAGGTCCAGCAGCGTGCGCGCCCACGTGGTGCACGGCACCCCATCGTGGATGGTGGTGTCGGCGGGCGGCATCCGGCGCGCGCGGTGGACGACGACGCCGGGCACCGGCCCGCGCGATCGAGGCACCGTGACGTGCGGAGCGCCGTTCCACGCGACGAGGCCCCACAGCGCCCCGGCGGACCGGTGGCTGAGGACTGCGCGTGGGCCGCCCGCCAGGACCGCGGCCAGCTCAGTCCCGCGGTCGGTGAGCAGCGGATGCCCGACCGTGTAGACGCCGCGATGCACAGCGTGCAGGCGCCCGCCGGTCAGGCGCCGCGTCACTGCCGATGCCGAGAGCCCGAGGCCTCGGAGCTGCGCGCGCGTGACGAGCCCGTGCTGCGCTTCGGCGAGCGTCGCGATCCGCCGGTCCACGCCGGGTGGGCGGGAAGCAGGTCGCTCGGCGGCGTCGATCAGGCCCACGCCCCGAGCCTGACGCGTCGCCCGTGACCTGTGGGACGTGGACTGCTGAGGATCGGCGGCAACGAAGCCACATACGAACATACGCGATAACGTACACACGATGACGATCGCACGCGATTGGAACGGTGCCGACTATGACCGGCTCTCCGCGCCGATGGAGGCGATGGGACGCGCCGTCCTGGCCCGGCTGCCGCTCTTCGGCGACGAGACCGTCATCGACGCCGGGTGCGGTTCCGGCCGCGTCACCCAGGCGCTGCTCGATCGCCTGCCCCGAGGCCGCGTGATCGGCGTCGACGGGTCGCCGTCGATGATCGCCGCGGCGCGCGAACGGCTCGGCGACGACCCGCGGCTGGAGCTCCTCGTCGCCGACCTGACCGAGCTGGAGGTCGAGCCGGTCGACGCGATCCTGTCCACCGCGACGTTCCACTGGATCGGCGACCACGCCCTGCTGTTCGGGCGCCTGCGGGCGGCGCTGCGGCCGGGCGGGCGCCTCGTCGCGCAGTGCGGGGGCAGGGCAACATCGCCGCGGTGCACGCCGCTGCGCGCAGCGCGGGCGCCGAGGAGCCCTTCGCACCGCACCTCGCCGGCTGGGCCGGGCCCTGGCGGTTCGCCGCGCCGGCGCAGACCGAGGAGCTGCTGGCCGCCGCGGGCTTCGGTCACGCGCGCGCCTGGCTCGAGGACCGGCCCGTCACGCCCGAGGACCCGCGTGCCTACCTGCGCGAGATCAACCTCGGCGCGCACCTCGAGCAGCTGCCCGAGGAGCTGCGCGAGCCGTTCGTCGACGCGGTCCTGGGACGGCTCGACCGCATCACCGACGGCCGCGTGGAGATCGGCTACGTGCGCCTCAACATCGACGCCACGGCCTGATCGCTATCGTCGAACGTCACCTCCGGCCGCGTACCCGCGCGGCCGTTCGGCGTGCCCGACGAGATGTCCCTGCGCCCCCTCCTGAGCCAGCTCGCCCATGACCCGAGCGGTGTCGCGCTCGCCCGCGACGGCGGCCGCGCGTTCGTCTCGGCCGCACTGCGGCCCTACCTCGTCGCCGCGCTGCTGGACGGCGTCGACGACGCGCTCGCCGCGGGGCGCCCGGCGATCGTCGTCGCCGGTGACGATCGCCAGGCGCAGGATCTCGCGACCGACCTGCGCGCCTGGCTGCATCCGCGGCCGGTCCGCTTCTCGCCGAGCCGCGGCGTCGCCTACGAGTCGCATCTCACGCCGCCGCGCGCACCTCGTCGGCCTGCGCGTCGCCGCGCTCGACGCGCTGACGAGCTGGGACGCGGCGCAGGCGACGGGGGAGGACGAGCCGCCGGTCATCGTCGTCTCGGCGGTGGCGCTGAGCGAGAAGGTCCCCGACCCGGCGCTGCGACCGCGGCCGTTCACGATCCGCCGCGGCGACCTCCTCGACCTCGACGAGCTTGCCGCGGACCTCGTCGCGGCCGGCTACGAGCGGGTCGAGCAGGTCGAGGACCGCGGGCAGTTCGCGATCCGCGGCGGCATCGTCGACGTCTATCCCGCGACCGAGGATCACGCGGTCCGCGCCGACCTGTTCGACATCGAGGTCGAGTCGCTGCGGCACTTCTCGACGTTCACCCAGCGCTCGCTCGGGGACCTCGACGCCGTCGAGATCGCGCCCGCGGCCGAGCTCGGCCCGGAGCATCGCGAGCTCGCGGAGATCGCGGCGCTGTCCGACGCCGAGGACCGCCCCGACATCGCCGAGCTGCTGCCGACCGACCGCTTCCACGCGCTGCTCGACCTGGCGCCCGCTGACGCCGCGGTGCTGATCGCCTCCGAGGAGGACATCGCCCCCGCGCTCGCCGACCACTGGCAGGACGTCTGCGCCGCCTTCCACGACGCTGACGCCCACCAGCTCTACGTCTCCCCGGACGCCGTCGCCGCGGCGCTCGACGCGCGCTGCCGCATCCGGCTCTCGTCGCTCTCCTCGGACCAGCCGATCGAGTTCCGCGCGCAGGCCGCGGACGTCGGGGCGCGGTCGATGGCCGAGGCCGAGCCGGCGCTGGAGCAGCACGTGCGCTCGGGCTACCGGACCGTGGTGACGTTCAGCCGCCGCGGCGAGGGGGAGCGCGCCGCGTACAACCTCGCCCGCCTGCGGGCGCCGTGGCTCGAGGACGAGGAGGGCGCCGGGACCGCGGCCCCCGATCCCGACGCGGGCTCGCTGCACTTCGCGTGCGCGACGCTGCGCGACGGGTTCATCGCGGCCGGGCTGCGGCTCGCCGTCATCCCCGAGCACCGGCTGTTCCGCAGGCGCCGCGCCGAGCGCACCGGCGGGCAGAGCTCCGCCCAGCGCCGTCGCGGGCGCCTGGGGTCGTTCACCGAGCTGCGCACCGGCGACATCGTCGTCCACGAGGATCACGGCGTCGCACGCTTCGCCGGCTTCGAGACGAAGACCGTCGCGGGCATCACGCGCGACTACCTGGAGCTGGAGTACGCCGGGACGGACAAGGTGTTCATGCCGGTCGACCAGCTCGCGAAGATCACGCGCTACGTCGGCGCGGCGGCCGCCGCCGACGGCGGAGTGAAGCTGTCGAAGCTCGGCGGCAAGTCGTGGGAGACGCTGAAGGCGCGTGCGCGCCGCGCAGCCCAGGAGCTGGCCGGCGAGCTGCTCAACCTCTACAGCGAGCGGCGCCGGCGCGCGGGGCACGAGTTCCCGCCCGACAGCGCCTGGCAGATCGAGTTCGAGGCCGCGTTCCCGTGGACCGAGACCGCCGACCAGGCCGAGGCCATCGAGGCGGTGAAGGCGGACATGGAGCGCGCGCAGCCGATGGACCGCCTCATCTGCGGCGACGTCGGCTACGGCAAGACCGAGGTCGCGCTGCGCGCCGCGTTCAAGGCGGCGAACGACGGCAAGCAGGTGCTGGTCCTCGCGCCGACGACGATCCTCGCCCAGCAGCACCACGGCACGTTCGCCGAGCGGCTGAAGGACTACCCGTTCACGATCGACGTCGTCAGCCGCTTCCGCACGGCCGCCGAGCAGCGCGAGGTCGTCGACCGCGTTCAACGAGGGCAAGGTCGACATCCTCATCGGCACCCACCGCGTGCTCGGCCGCGACATCCGCCCGAAGGACCTCGGGCTGCTGATCGTCGACGAGGAGCAGCGCTTCGGCGTCAAGCAGAAGGAGCTGCTGCGCCAGCTCAAGCTCAAGGTCGACGTGATCGCCATGAGCGCCACGCCGATCCCGCGCACGCTGCAGATGTCGCTCGCCGGGATGCGCGACATCAGCGTCATCGAGACGCCGCCCGAGGGCCGCCGGCCGGTCAAGACGTACGTCGGCGACTACGACGAGCAGCTCGTCCGGCAGGCGCTCGAGCGCGAGCACGCGCGCGGCGGGCAGGCGTTCTTCCTCCACAACCGCGTCGAGACGATCGACGAGACCGCCGAGCGCCTGCGCGGGCTGTGTCCCGGGAATGCGCTTCGAGGTCGCCCACGGGCAGCTCGACGAGCAGGAGCTCGAGCAGCGGATGATGGGCTTCCTGCGCGGCGAGGCGGACGTGCTGGTCGCCACGAGCATCATCGAGTCGGGGATCGACATCCCGCAGGCGAACACGCTGATCGTCGAGCGCGCCGACCTCTTCGGCCTCAGCCAGCTCTACCAGATCCGCGGACGGGTCGGCCGCAGCCGCGAGCGCGCCTACGCCTACCTGCTCTACCCGAGCGCCGCGGCCCTGACGGAGGAGGCGATGAAGCGCCTGAGCGCGCTCAGCGACTACACCGAGCTCGGCGCGGGCTTCAAGGTCGCGATGCGCGACCTGGAGATCCGCGGGGCGGGCAACCTGCTCGGCGACGAGCAGTCCGGGCACGTCGCCGCGCTCGGCTTCGAGCTCTACCTCGCGATGCTCGACGAGGCGGTCCGCGCGGCCGGCCCGCCGGACGGCGACGACGAGATCGAGCCGGTGCGACTCGACGTCAGCGTCGACGCCTACGTCCCCGCCGACTACATCCCCTACGAGGCGGCGAAGATCGACGTGCACCGGCGCGTCGCGGCGGCGCGCGAGGTCGGCGACCTGGCGGAGCTGCGCGACGAGCTCGAGGACCGCTTCGGGCCCGTGCCGCTGCCGCTGGAGAACCTGCTCGCGCTGCAGCAGGCGCGGATCAAGCTCGGCCACGCCGGCGCGCGCGCCGTGACGATCACGAAGGAGCGGCTGTCGGTCACGCCGATCGACCTCGACGAGGCGCGGCAGGAGCGCCTGCGCGAGGAGCTGCCCGAGGCGCGGTACGAGCCGGGGCGCTCGCAGGTCTCGCTGAAGGTCCCGCGAGGACCCGAGGAGCGGCTGCCGGCCGTCGTGCGCGCCGCCGACGGCCTGCTCGCGGCCGTCCGCGCCGCGGCCTGAGCGAGGCCGCGCCGGGGAATCGGCGGTTGGTGGCGCGCTGCCCGCCGCATCCCCCTACACTGCCCAGGCGATGAACAAGACTCTGCGTGCTCCCCTGGCGCTCGGCGCCGTTTTTTTCGCCCTCGCCCTGTCGCTGGCCGCGTGCGGCGGGAACTCCGTGCCTGAGGGCGACGTCGTCAACGTCGACGGCACGACGACGTCCCAGGACGACCTTCGATCGCTGGCTGAAGATCGCCGCGCAGTCGGCCGGTGCCCAGGCGGGCGCGAAGGTCGTCGTCCCGGATCCGCCGGACTTCACGAAGTGCATCGCCGACCGCAAGGCGACGCTGCCCAAGCCGGTGAAGGGCCAGCCGAAGCCCACCGAGGCGCAGCTGCAAGAAGTCCTGCAAGCAGCAGTACGACCAGCTCAAGGGCCAGGTCATGTCGTTCCTGATCCGCGCCGCAGTGGCTCGAGGCCGAGGCCGAGCGCCAGGACATCAAGGTCAGCGACAAGGACGTCCAGGCGTCGTTCGACAAGGCGCGCAAGCCGGCGTTCCCGAGCGACGAAGGCCTACGCGCTGTTCCTCGAAGCAGTCGGGCCAGACGGAGGCCGACCTGCTCTTCCGCCAGCGCACGCAGCTGATCGAGCAGAAGATCACCGAGAAGCTGACGAAGGGCACGACCGACGTCAGCCAGGCGGACGTCACCGAGTACTACAACAAGAACAAGAGCAAGCAGTTCACGCAGCCGGCGACGCGCGACCTCCTCGTCATCCTGACGAAGACCGAGGCGCAGGCGAAGGCGGCCAAGGCGGCGCTCGAGGGCGGCATGCCGTTCGACGAGGCCGTCAAGAAGTACTCGACCGACCCGACGACGAAGGCCAACGGCGGGCAGCTGCTGAACGTCACGGAGGGCCAGGGCGAGAAGGCCTTCGACAAGGCCGTCTTCGCCGCCAAGAAGGGCCAGGTCTACGGCCCGGTCAAGACGAGCGAGGGCTACTACGTCTTCCAGGTCACGCGGATCACCCCGGCCAAGACGCAGCCGCTCGACAACCAGCTGCGCGCGTCGATCAAGCAGATCATCGTCTCCGAGAACCAGCGCAACGCGCTGACGAAGTTCGGCAAGGAGTACCAGGACCGCTGGCGCGGCGAGACCGAGTGCGCGAAGGGCTACATCGTCCCGGACTGCGCGAACTCGAAGACCAAGCCGGCCTCGACGGTGCCGCCCGGCGCGGTCCCGCAGCCGACGGCCGCTCCACAGCAGCAGACAGCAGCCGCAGCAGCAGGCTCCGCCGCAGCAGACGACGCCCGCGGGCTGACCGCGGCGGGCGGGCCCGCGCCTCTAGTCTCCGCACGGTGAGCCGTGCGGAGATCCACGGAGGCCCTCGTCCGGCTGGACGACCTGACGCGCCGCCTGCGCCGCGAGTGCCCCTGGGATCGCGAGCAGGACGAGCGCTCGATCGTCCCGCACACCGTCGAGGAGGCCTACGAGCTGGCCGACGCCGCCAACGCCGGCGACGACGCCAAGCTGCTCGACGAGCTCGGGGACGTCCTCTTCCAGGTCCACTTCCTGTCGCTGCTGATGGAGGAGCGCGGCGCCGGCGACCTCGCGCAGGTCGCCGACCACTGCCACGACAAGCTCGTCCGCCGCCACCCGCACGTCTTCTCCCCCGAGGAGATGGCCGCGGCGGGCCTGCGCGAGGCGCAGACCTCCGGCGACGTGCTGCGCAACTGGGACGCGATCAAGTCCGGCGAGCCGGGTCGCGAGCCGGGGATCTTCGGCGAGGTGCCGGAGAACCTCCCGGCGCCGCTGCTCGCGCGCAAGGTCCAGCGCCGCGCGGCCTCCACCGGCTTCGACCTCCCGGACGCCGAGGCGCCGCTCGAGGCCCTGCGCGCGGGCGTCGACGAGCTCGCCGTCGGCCGCCCGCGACGGCGCGGCGCAGGAGCGCCTGTTCGCCGAGGTCGGGGACGTGCTGTTCGCCGCCGTCAACGTCGCGCGCAAGCTCCACGTCGACCCGGAGCTCGCCCTGCGCGGCGCGACCGGCCGCTTCCGCGACCGCGTCGAGGCGGCCGAGCACCTCGGCGGCCGCGCGCGGCGAGCGCTGGCCGGAGCTCGACTTCGACACCCAGCTCACCTACTACGCCCATGCACAGCTGACCCCGGAGGATTCATGAGCCAGATCGATCGCGTCCACGCCCGCCAGATTCTCGACAGCCGCGGCAACCCCACCGTCGAGGTCGAGCTCGTCCTGCGCTCGGGCGCGGCGGGCCGCGCGGCCGTGCCGTCCGGCGCCTCGACGGGCGAGTTCGAGGCGACCGAGCTGCGCGACGGCGGCGACGCCTACGTCGGCAAGGCCGTCACGCAGGGCCGTCGCGAACGTCAACGGCGAGATCGCGGGCGCGATCGCGGGCCTGGACGCCGAGGACCAGCGCGGCCTCGATCGGGCGCTCTGCGACCTCGACGGGACGCCGAACAAGTCGCGGCTCGGCGCCAACGCGATCCTCGGCGTCTCGCTGGCGGCGGCGCACGCGGCGGCCGCGGAGGAGGGGCTCCCGCTCTGGCGCTACCTCGGCGGCGAAGGCGCGCACGTGCTGCCCGTGCCGATGATGAACGTCCTCAACGGCGGCGCGCACGCGGACAACAAGGTGGACTTCCAGGAGTTCATGGTCATGCCCGTCGGGGCGGCCTCGTTCTCCGAGGGCCTGCGCATGTGCGTCGAGATCTACCACGCGCTGAAGAAGACGCTGCACGACCGCGGCCTGGCCACGACCGTCGGCGACGAGGGCGGCTTCGCGCCCGACCTCGGGCTCCAACGAGGAGGCGATCCAGGTCGTCATCGCCGGCATCGAGGCGGCCGGCTACACCCCGGACAGCGACCTCGCGATCGCGCTCGACCCGGCCGTCAGCGAGATCTTCGAGGACGGCAGCTACGTCCTGGAGCACGAGGGGCGCACGCTCAGCGCCGAGGAGATGGCCGGCTACTGGGCGCAGATGGCCGACCGCTACCCGATCGTCTCGCTCGAGGACGGGATGGCCGAGGAGGACTGGGACGGCTGGCGCGCGCTGACCGACCTGATCGGCGACCGCGTCCAGCTCGTCGGCGACGACCTGTTCGTGACGAACACCGAGCGGCTGAAGCGCGGGATCGACCTCGGCGTCGGCAACTCGATCCTCATCAAGGTCAACCAGATCGGCACGCTGACCGAGACGCTGGACGCGATCGCGATGGCGCGCGAGCGCCGGCTACACCGCCGTCATGTCCCACCGCTCGGGCGAGACCGAGGACACGACGATCGCCGACCTCGCCGTCGCCACGGGCTGCGGGCAGATCAAGACCGGCGCCCCGGCGCGCTCCGATCGCGTCGCGAAGTACAACCAGCTCCTGCGGATCGAGGAGGCGCTCGGCGCGGACGCGACGTACCCCGGGCGCAGCGGCCTGCGGCGCTGAACACCAGTCTGCACGCGCAGGGAACGGCCACCGGGCGGCGAAGGGTCGCCCGATGGCCGCCGCCCGCAACGCCGCCCGCGCCCCGCAGACCGCGCGGCGGTCCGCACCCCGCCCGCGCGTGGTCGCGGGCTCCGGCGCGCGGCGGCGCGATCCGCTGGGACCGGGTCGGGCGGCTCATGGTGCTCGTCCTGTTCGTGTTCGTCGCGATCCTCTACGTCCACCCGCTGCTCTCGATCTGGTCCACCCGCGGCGAGGCCGCACAGCGCCGCGCCGACGTCGTGCGCATGCAGGCCGAGAACGACCGCCTCGACACGCCGGGTGAAGGCCCTGCGAAGCCCCGGCGCGCTCGAGCGCGAGGCGCGCCGCCTCGGCATGGTCCGGCCGGGCGAGCGGTCGTACGTCATCGAGAACCTGCCATAGGGCACGGCCCCCTGGCAGGACAGGTCGGCGAAGCCGACCTGATCGATCTCCCGCACCCCGCACGCCACCGCCACTCATGACGTCCCGGGCCGGTCGAGTGGTCGATTCTCCACCCGTGGGGTGGCATCGCGACCGGTCCTCGCCGAGCACGGGTCCGAGGACCTTCCGCGGCCGCTACTCTCCCCGCGTGGTCCGCAAGGCAGCCCTACGCACGCTCTCACGGTGGGGCTACGAGGTCGTGCGGTCACCGGATGCGCGGTCGCTGGGCTCGACGCACCCGGACCTCGAGGCGGAGTTCGCGCCCCTCCTCGCGCGCTGCGAGCCGTTCACCATGACGTCGGTCGAGCGGATGTACGGGCTCTGGCAGGCGGTGCGCCACGTCTGCCGCGCGGGGGTCTCCGGAGACATCGTCGAGTGCGGCGTCTGGCGCGGCGGGAGCTCCATGCTCGCCGCGCTGACGCTCATGGAGATCGGGGACGCCGAGCGGACCCTCTGGCTGTACGACACGTTCCAGGGGATGAACGCTCCGACCGAGAAGGACGTGTCGATCGCGGGGTACAGCGCCCAGGAGGACTGGGGTCGTCTGCGCAACGACCGGGAGGACCCGGTGCTCGCGTTCGCGACGCGCGCCGACGTGCAGGCGAACATGACGTCGACCGCCTTCGACCCGGCGCGGGTCCGGTACGTCGAAGGCCCGGTCGAGACGACGATCCCCCGCGAGGCTCCGGAGCGCATCGCGCTCCTGCGGCTCGACACCGATTGGTACGAGTCCACGAAGCACGAACTCGTCCACCTCTGGGACCGGCTCGAGCCGGGCGGCGTGCTCATCATCGACGACTACGGCCACTGGGTCGGTGCGCGGGAAGCCGTCGACGAGTTCTTCGAGGGACGCGACGACGCGCCGTTCCTCACGCGGCTGGACTACACCGGGCGCCTCGGCGTCAAGCGCTAGCGCGGGCCGCCGGCGTCCGCAGAACGGGGAGCCCCCGGCTAGCCTCCAGCCCGTGTCCTTCGAGACCGCGATCCAGCAGTGGCGGCAGGGGGAGCTGTACCTGGAGGACGCCGCGCCCGCGCAGCTTCCCGCGCTGCAGCGCGTCGAGGAGGCGATCGTCGCGGAGCTGCGGCGGCGCCTGGGCGGAGCGTTCACCGCGGACGAGCTCGTGGACCTCTACGAGGACGGGACGGGTTGGTGCCTGGACCTCGCGGCGCGGGTGGCGCCGCGAGCGCCGTGGAGCTGGGATGCGCGCGTCGCGGACGCGGCGTTCGCGCGGTACGTGCGCGGCGCGGTCGACTACGCCGGCGGACGGCGCCTCGAGGCGCCGTAGGACCGCTCAGTCGTCGGCGCCGCCCTCGGGGCCGGCGCGGCGGATGACGATCTGCTCCTCCTCGATCGTCACCGTCACGGGGCGGTGACCCGCCCAGTGCTCGGCGTACACGGGGTCGTCGGCGACAGCGGGGTCGAGCCAGAGGCCGTAGCCCTCCTCGCCGTGGTCGAAGCTGCCCTCGAGCTCGCGGGATCCGCCGCGGGCGCGTCCGCGCCCGCCGCGGCGTCCGCGCCGGCGGCGCGGGGCAGCGTCCTCCTCGTCCTCCTCGTCGCCGGTCGCCGCGTCCTCCTCGGCCTTGCGCGCATCGTCCTCGGCCTTGCGCGCGGCCTCCTGCTCGAGCTCGGCCGCGATCAGCGCGTCGTCCTCGGCTCGCAGGTCGATGTCGGCGTCGAGATCGGCGACCGCATCGGGCGCGCCGTCGGGCTCGAGTTCGTGCTCGCGCTTGAACGCCTGAACCTGCTGGACGGTGGTTTCCAGCTGGTGGGCGATCCACGCATCGGTCCGTCCCTGACGGACCCACGTGCGGATCTGGTTGAGCTGGGGCTTCAGCGAGCGTCGTGCCATCGGTCGCGGGAGCCTAGCGAAGGGCGCGTCGCGCGGCCGCGTGCCTCCCGCGAGGCGACGTTTCACCGATACTCCGGGAACTGCGACGGGGAGCTGCGCTTGCGCCGCCACCGCACTGGTTGGTAGTTTGATCCGACGCGCGCTCCAGCGGCGCGCTCTCACGCTCGGAGGCGGTGGAGACAGTGCTGGTCCTGACCCGGAAGTCGAATCAGAGCATCATGATCGGGGACGACATCGAGGTGTCGGTGCTGTCGATCATGGGCGAGAAGGTCCGGATCGGCATCCAGGCCCCGCGGGACATTCCGGTGTTCCGCAAGGAGGTCTACCTGGAGATCCAGCAGGAGAAGGACGCCGCGACCGTCGTCACGCCGGGCACTGCTGCCGCGCCCGCCGACGCCGCCTAGCTGTCGCCGAGCCGGTTTCGGCGGCGCGGCGAGAGCCATCGGCCCGCCTCGGCGGTCCGTCCCGCCAGGGGGCCGCACCTCAGCCCATGACCATGTAGAGCGTCTCGAACATCGCGACGGTCACGACGACGGCCATGGTGATCAGCAGCAGCACGAGCAGCGCGAACCGCAGGGTCCCGTGCTTGTGCTGCTTCTCGAGACGGCGGGAGTGGGTCCGCATCGTCGTCGCGCGCGTGACCTCCTCACGGCGTCGGCGATCGGCCTCGGTCTGCTCGAGGAACGCCTCCTCGAACTCCCGCATGCTCTGGCGCAGGCGTGTTGCCATCGGGGATGGACGCCTGGCCTGGACCGCGGCGCCGGCTGCGGCGAGGTCGTCCGCCAGGGGGCCGTCCCTAGGCGATCGTCACCTCGGGCGACAGGTACACGTCCTGGATCGCGTGCAGCAGCGCGGCGCCCTCGTCCATCGGGCGCTGGAACGCCTTGCGGCCGGAGATCAGGCCGGTGCCGCCGGCGCGCTTGTTGATGACCGCGGTCTTGACCGCCTCGGCCAGGTCGGTCGCGCCCGGACGACGCGCCGCCGGAGTTGATGAGCCCGGCGCGGCCCATGTAGCAGTTGGCCACCTGGTAGCGGCACAGGTCGATCGGGTGGTCGGTCGTGAGCTTCTCGTAGACGAGCTTGCTCGTCTTGCCGTACGAGACGCCGTCGCTGTTCAGCGCGAGGTAGCCGCCGTTGTTCTCCGGCAGCTTCTGCTTGATGATGTCGGCCTGGATCGTCACGCCCAGGTGGTTGGCCTGGCCGGTCAGGTCGGCGGACGCGTGGTAGTCGACGCCGTCGACCTTGAAGGCGCTGTTGCGCAGGTAGCACCACAGCACGGTGAACATGCCGAGCTCGTGCGCGTGCTCGAAGGCCTGGGCGATCTCGATGATCTCGCGGTGCGCGTCGTCGGAGCCGAAGTAGATCGTCGCGCCGACCGCGGCCGCGCCCAGGTCGTAGGCGCGGTCGACCGACGCGAACACGATCTGGTCGAACTTGTTCGGGTAGGTGAGCAGCTCGTTGTGGTTGAGCTTGACGATGAACGGGATCCGGTGCGCGTACTTCCGCGCGACCGCGCCGAGCACGCCGACCGTCGAGGCGACGGCGTTGCAGCCGCCCTCGATCGCGAGCTTCACGATGTTCTCGGGGTCGAAGTAGATCGGGTTCGGCGCGAAGCTCGCGGCCGCCGAGTGCTCGATGCCCTGGTCGACGGGCAGGATCGAGACGTAGCCGGTGCCGCCCAGGCGCCCGTGGTCGAAGAGGCTCTGGAGGTTGCGCAGGACCTGCGGGGAGCGGTCGCGTCGGGACCCAGACGCGGTCGACGAAGTCGGGGCCGGGGAGGTGCAGATCCGCCGCGTCGATGGTCTCGCAGCGGTGGTTCAGCAGGCTGTCGGCGTCGTCGCCGAGCAGCTCCTCGAGGCGGGTGGTTGTCATCTCGGCGGTGGCCACTGTGCTCGTGCTCCCGTTGGTCGCTTGGGGGTCGGCCGTAACGGTACCCCGCCTGCGGCCCGCGCGTGTGCGGGAAACCACGGGTCCGGCGGATTGCGTGGTCGCGTACCCGGGTACCCTCCGCGCGCCATGGAGCATCGCTTCACCGGTCCGAGCTACACCCTCGGCATCGAGGAGGAGCTCATGATCGTCCACGGCGAGGGCGTACGACCTCGTCAACGCGATCGAGACGCTGCTCGAGGATGCGCCGGCCGGCGACATCAAGCCCGAGCTGATGGAGTCGGTGCTCGAGATCTCGACCGATCCGTGCCGGTCCACCGCCGAGGCCGGTGACGCAGCTGCGCGCGCTGCGGGCGCAGGTGCGGGCGACGGCGGCGCGCAGCGGGCTCACGATCGGCTCGTCGGGCACGCACCCGTTCGCGATGTGGGAGGACCAGCGGATCGTCGGCCGTGACCGCTACCGCGACATCATCTCCGCGCTGCGGTTCGTCGCCCGGCAGGAGCTCATCTTCGGCATGCACGTCCACGTCGGCGTCGACGGGCCCGACAAGGCCATCCACGTCGCCGACGGAATGCGCGTGCACGTGCCGGTCCTGCTCGCGCTGTCGTGCAACTCGCCGTTCTGGCGCGCCGACGTCACCGGCCTGCACTCCACGCGCACCCCGATCTTCCGTGCCTTCCCGCGCGTCGGCGTCCCGCCCGCCTACGGGACCTGGCAGAGCTACGCCGACCAGATCGACTTCATGGTCCGCAGCGGCGTGATGGAGGACTACACCTACCTCTGGTACGACGTGCGCCCGCACCCGCGGCTCGGGACCGTCGAGGTGCGCGTCTGCGACAGCCAGACCCGGATCGAGCACACGCTCGGCCTCGCCGCGCTGATCCACGCGATGGTGAAGGAGCTGTGCGAGCACTTCGAGGCGGGCGTGCCGCTCTCGGACTACCCCTGGCAGATGCTCGACGAGAACAAGTGGCTCGCTGCGCGGCACGGGCTCGACGCGTCGCTCGTCGACCTGCCCGGATCGGACCGGGTCACCGCGCGCGATCTCGCGCAGCGGCTGCTGGACCGCCTGCGGCCGCACGCCGAGGAGCTCGGGTCGGCCGCCGAGCTGCAGGGCATCGAGGATCTCCTGCGCAACGGGACCGGCTCCGAGCGCCAGCGCAAGGTCTACGAGGCCAACCACGACCTGCACGAGGTCATGAAGGAGATCGTCGACGCGACCGCCGAGGGCCTGGACCCCGGGTCCGACCCCGACGTCCCCCCCGCGTAACCGCCGAGCGCGATGCCGCGGTGGAGGTAGCATCGGGGACGTTCATGCCTCCTGCGCCCGATCTCTTCGTCGTCTGCAAGAGCTGCGGCTCGGAGGTGTCGAGCTACGTCACCGAGTGTCCCTACTGCGGGACGCGGCTCCGCAAGCGCGCACCGAAGCTCGGCGCGCCCGAGCTGGGTGACCGCCCGTCGCGGGGCCGCGGAGCGCCGACACCGCGTCTCCCGAAGCTGCGTCACGGCGAGATCCCCGGGCTGAGCCCCGACCCGACGCGGCGCCCCTACGCCACCATCGCCCTCGTCCTCGCCTGCGCGCTGGGGACGATCGCGCTCGCCGCGTTCGCTCCGTCGGAGGTCGCCCTGGTCGGCGCGGTCGACGGGGAGTGGTGGCGGATCGCGACATCGCCGTTCTTCGCCGACAACCTCTGGTACGCAGCGGCGTGCATGGTGACGATCGCCGTCTTCGGGACGCTGCTCGAGCAGCGGCACGGGCACGTCGTCGTCGTCCTCCTCTTCTGCGCGACGGGCATGGGCGGCATCGCCGCGGCGGCCGCGCTGGAGACGATCCCGCTCGCACTCGGCGCGAACGCCGCCGCGCTCGGGCTGCTCGGCGCGTGGGTCGTGCGGCCGGTGCTCCAGACGCGTCGCGGCGAGGAGCCCGAGGCGGACCTCGTCGGCGCCGCGGCGATGGCCGCCGTGCTGCTGCTCATGCCGCTCGTCGTGACCGAGGCGAGCCCGACGGCCGGCGTGGCCGGCCTGCTCATCGGGCTGCTTGCGGGCGCGGGCCTGGCTCGACGGTAGGCTGCGCGCGATGGCTGAGGGCCGCTATACCGCCGAGCAGGTGGATGCCGCCGTCGAGGCGCTCGCGCTGGACGGGGACCGCTTCGCACACGCCCAGGAGATCGTGACGCATGCCGCTCCGGGCCTGCAGCAGATCCTCGGCGAGGCGCTGCGCGCCGGCGGGTTCTTCGACCAGGCGCACGACGCCGAGGTCGTGCGGGTCGCCACGCTGGAGCCCGCCGACGAGCGGGTCACGGGTGTCCGGACGCTCGTGGCCGAGGAGACCCGGATCGGGATGCTCGTCGGCGTCGCCGTGGGCCTCGGGCTCGGGGCGGAGCTGCGCCGCCGGGCCGATGCACAGAACGACGAAGGGAGTGGGACATGAGCAGGGTGAACGTTCGGTTTCTGGGCCATTCGGCCTTCGCGCTCGAGCACGATGGCACGACGGTCCTGGTCGACCCGTTCCTGACGGGGAACCCGAAGGCCGCCGCCACCGCCGACGAGGTCGCCGCGGACACGATCCTCCTGACGCACGGGCACGCCGATCACCTCGGCGACACGGTCGCCATCGCCAAGCGCACGGGGGCGACGGTCGCCGCGATCGTCGAGCTCGCAGGTGAGCTCGCAGGTGACCTCGGATCGGACCACGACGTCCGCGACCCCAACATCGGCGGCACCATCGCCTTCGACTGGGGATGGGCGCGCTGGGTGCCGGCATGGCATACGTCGACGACGCCGAAGGGCACGGTCAACACCCCGGCCGGCGTCGTGATCCACCTCGGCGGCAAGACCATCTACCACCTCGGCGACACGGCCCTGTTCAGCGACCTCGCGCTGCCCGGCCGCCGCGACGAGCTGGACCTGGCGCTCGTGCCGATCGGCGGGCACTACACGATGGACCGCTTCGACGCGGTTCTCGCCGCGGAGCTGCTCGGGGCGCCGCAGATCGTCCCGATCCACTACGACACGTTTCCCCCGATCGAGACCGACGCGCAGGCGTTCGCCGCCGACGTCGAGGGCACCGGCAGGGCGAGCGTCGTCGTGCTCGCCCCGGGCGGGGACCTGGAGCTCCGGTGATCACCGCCGTCGTCCTGATCGAGGCCGACCGCGACGTGATGTCCACCCTCGGTGGGACGCTCGCCGACGTCGACGGGGTCGCCGAGGCGTACTCGGTGACGGGCGAGTGGGACTTCGCGTGCATCGTGCGCGTGCCGCGCCACGAGCAGCTCGCGGACGTGATCTCCGGGACGATCGGCACGCTCTCCGGCGTGACGCGCACGCAGACGCTGGTCGCGTTCGAGGCCTTCTCGCGCCACGACCTCGAGGCGCTGTTCGACGTCGGCAACCCACCGCCGGGCCCCGGTGCCTGAACGCGCTGCGGGCCCGCCCGTCAAGCCGGAGTTCCGCCCGACGCTGCCCGAGCTGCTGGGGCCGCGGGTGCGGGCGTGGGGGCGCCGTGGAGCGATCATCGCCGGCCTCGCCGCGCTGGCGCTCGTCGCCCTGCTCGTCGTGCTGGGGCGCGGGTCGGGCGCCGCGACGCAGACCGTCGTCGTCCGTGAGCCGGTCGCCTTCAACCTCGTCTACGACGCCGACCGCGTGGAGCGCGTCACGCCCCCCGCGGGCACGTCGCTGGAGCTGCGCACGCGCGCCGGCGACCCCGACCCCGAGACGTTCACCGTGCGGCCGATCACGCTCCCGGCCTACCGCGGCGATCCCGCGGGCATCCAGCCGATCGTCGCCTCGGGCCTGATCGCGCAGATGCGCCGGACCGACCCCGGCTTCATCCTGCGGTCGGAGGGGCGGACCCGGATCAACCGCCAGCCCGGCTACCAGATCCAGTTCCAGACGCGCGTGGACGGCCGCACCGCCTACGGCCGGCGGACGATCCTGTTCCCGGACGAGCCCGCGGTCCGCGAGGGCGCGGACATCACCGTCCTCTCGGTGCGCTCTCCGGCGATCCCGAACGTCGACGCGGTCGGCTCCAACGGCCCGATGAAGCAGCCGTACCGCTCCTTCCGCTTCGGCACCGAGAGGCCCTAGCGGTGAGCCGCGACGAGCCGGTCGCGCCGGAGACGACCTTCGAGGACTTCCTGCGGACCGACATGCGCGTCGGGCGGATCCTCGAGGTGGAGGACTTCCCGCAGGCACGCCGGCCCGCGTGGAAGCTGCGCGTCGACTTCGGGCCGCAGATCGGGGTGCGCCGATCGTCGGCGCAGATCACGACCTACCCGCGCGAGGAACTCGTCGGGCGGCTCGTCGTCGGGGTGGTGAACTTCCCGCCGCGCCAGATCGGGCCGGTGCGGTCCGAGGTGCTGATCCTCGGCACCTACAGCGCGGAGGGCGTCCTGCTGCTGCGCCCCGAGCCGGGCGCCGAGCTGGGCGACCGCGTCGGCTGAGCCGGGCCTACGGGACCGGCGTCGTGGCGGTGCCGGTGGCCGGCGGCGGGGTGATGTCCTCGATCGGCGCCGCCGGCTGGCCGCCCGTGGTGGGCGTCTCCGGCTCGATCGCGACCGGGGGGACGACCTCCGGGGTCGGCTCGGTGACCGGCGGGACGACCGGCTCCTCCTCGATGGGGGCCGGGAGCGTCACGGTGTCCACCTGCTCCTGCGTGCCGCCGCCCGTGTCGGGCGTGGTCGGCTCGGCAGGAGCGGGCTCGGTGGCGACCGGTGTCTCAGGGACCGGGGCCGGGCCAGGCGTGACGATGGGGAGCGGCGCCGCGGCGACGGGCGCGGTGACGGGCTTGGCCGCGACGACGGCGGCCTTCTCGGAGCGCTCGGGCTTCGGCGCGGCGACGGGCGCCTTGGCGGCCGGCGGGGCCTGCGCGACGACCGCGGCGGCGGGGGTGCGCAGCGGGGTGCGGGTCGCGGACTGGTCGACCTCGACGGCGCCGGCGGTGACGATCGCGGCGGCGGCGACCGTGGCGGCGGCCTTCGTCGCGACGGCGCTGACGCCTGCGGAGATCGCGCCGCCCGTCGCGGCGGTCGATGCGCCGGTCGCGACGGCGGTGGTCGCGGCGGCGGTGCCGCCGGCGCTCGCGGTCGTGCCGAGCTGCGCCAGGACGAGCTTCTTGATGAGGAGGAGCGGCCCGATCGGCAGCATCAGCGCGAGCGCCCTGTTCGTGTCCTTCAGCGACTTGCGGAAGGTCGAGCAGCGGTCGCAGTCGCGCAGGTGACGGCGCACGGGCGGGGAGAGGCGCTTGAGGCCCTCGGCGACCTCGCCGAGCTCCTCGCGGACCTCTTCACAGGTGAGCTTGCGGGCCTCGGCGGCCTCGGCCAGGCCGACGCGGGCGCGGACCAGGAGCGACTTGACGCTCGGGACCGTCGTCTCCATCGCCTCCGCGATCTGGTCGTAGGACAGCGCGTCGATCTCGCGCAGGAGGAGGGCGGTCTTCTGCGTCTCGGGGAGGTCCTGCACGTCCGCCATCAGCTGGCGGAACTCCTCCTTCTTGTGGACCTTGTCCGCGGTCGTCGCGCCGTGCTCGGCGACGTGCATGTCGAACGAGTCGACGCCGATCGCGGTGTTGCGCCGCAGGTGGTTCAGCGAGCGATTGCGCGCGATCCGGTAGAGCCACGGCTTGACGTTGATCGGGCGCTCGTCGGCGACCATCGCGTTGTACGCGGCGGCGAACGTCTCCTGGACCACGTCCTCGGCGTCCTCGCGGGATCCGAGCATGTGGCGGGTGAAGCCGATGAGGCGCGCGTCGTAGCGCGAGACGAGAACCTCGTAGGCGGCCTGGTTGCCGCGGCGCGTCAGCTGGACGAGCTTCTCGTCGGACTGCAGCCGCAGGAACGGGCTCGGCCCGCGCATTCCCGGTACGGCGACATGTTCGATGGCAGCGCTCTCCACTGATTCCTCAACGAGAACAACCCCGTTCTCGTCGGAAAGTTTCGCGGAACGGGCGTTGCGGCGGGGCCGCATGGGGACAAGCTAGCGTCCCGGGGCTGCCCGGGTGGCGGAATTGGCAGACGCGGCCGGCTTAAACCCGGCGGTTCCTCAGGGAACGTGGGGGTTCGAGACCCTCCCCGGGCACCTAGTGGTGGAACGTCTCCTTCTGCTCCTTCTCCAGCGGCTCGATCTGCTTCTCGAGCTCGGGGACGAGCCGGGTGAGGTCGTCGAGCAGCATGTCCATGAGGTCGATGTTGCCGTCGCGCACCACGATCCGCAGCGCGGCGAGGTCCTCGCGGTTCTTGGGGAACGAGTACGCCGGCACGAGCCAGCCGCGCTCGCGCAGTCGGCGTGAGACGTCGAAGACGTCGAAGCGCTCGACGTCGTCCGCCGTCGTGAACGCGAACACCGGCAGCTCGCTGCCGTCGGTGATGAGCTTGAACTGCGGGACCTTCGCGATCTCGGACGACAGGTGCATCGCCGCGTCGCGTGACGCCTGCTGCACCGCCGTGAAGCCCTCGCGGCCGAGCCGGATGAACTCGTAGTACTGCGCGACGACCTGCGCTCCCGGGCGCGAGAAGTTGAGCGCGAACGTCGGCATCTCACCGCCCAGGTAGTTCACCTTGAACACGAGGTCGTCCGGGAGGCCCTCCTCGTCGCGCCACACGATCCAGCCGACGCCCGGATAGACCTTCCCGTACTTGTGGCCGGACGTGTTGATCGAGGCCACGCGCGGCAGCTCGAAGTCCCACTTGAGGTCCGGGTCGATGAACGGGGCGATCATCGCGCCCGACGCGCCGTCGACGTGGATGGGGACGTCGAGCCCGGTCTGCTCCTGGAGTGCGTCGAGCGCCGCGTTCAGCTCGTCCACGGGCTCGTAGCTCCCGTCGAACGTCGAGCCGAGGATCGCGACGACGCCGATCGTGTTCTCGTCGCACAGCGCGACGGCCTCGGGGACACCGAGGTTGAAGCGCTCGCCGTCCATCGGGACGAAACGCGGCTCGACCTCGAAGAAGTTGCAGAACTTGTCCCAGCAGATCTGCGCGTTGATGCCGAGCACGAGGTTCGGCTTCTCGGTGCTCTCGCCGTCGGCCCGGCGCCGGTGCTGCCAGCGGCGCTTCAGCGCGAGCGCCCCGAGCATGCACGCCTCGCTGGACCCGGTCGTCGAGCACCCGACGCCGGCGCTGTCCGGCGCGTTCCACAGGTCGGCGAGCATGCTCACGCAGCGCCGCTCGAGCTCGGCGGTCTGCGGGTACTCGTCCTTGTCGATCATGTTCTTGTCGAAGCACTCCGCCATCAGCGCCTCGGCCTGCGGCTCCATCCGCGTGGTCACGAACGTCGCGAGGTTCAGCCGCGCGTTGCCGTCGAGCAGCAGTTCGTCCTTGATGACGGCCGCGGCGACGTCCGGGTTGATCGTGCCCTCGGGGAACCGGTTCTTCGGCGCGGGTCTGCCGAGCGCGAGCTGCATGCTCGCGAGCGCCTCGGCGGAGACGACGCGGTCGGCGTGGCGCTGGTCCTCAGTGGTACTGCGGCGGTGCATGGCCATGGGGCGGCTTTCTGATCGACGACGGTCGGCGGCGAAGTCTGCCGCAACCGCCGGGCCCCGGCATCGCCCCGATCGGATGAGCCGCTAGGACGTCGCGTCCCAGCGCACCAGGCTGGGACGGGGATCGAACGCGCTGCCGCCGCGGTACCAGCCGGGGGCGCTCCACAACTCGATGTGGAGGTGGCAGCCGCTCGCGCGGCCGGTGTCGCCGACGAGGCCCAGCCGCTGGCCGGCGTAGACGCGGTCGCCCTTCTCCACGAGCGCCGGCTCGCGCAGGTGCATGTACGCGTAGGACCCGCCGTCGGGCGTGTCGACGACGACGTAGTTGCCCGCGGCGCCCTGGAAGCCGGCCATGTGGACGACGCCCTTCGACAGCGCGGCGAGCGGCGCGCCGCAGCGGGCGAAGACGTCGTGCCCCTGATGTCCGCGCGCGCCGCCGAAGCGCTGCATCTCCGAGCGCCCGATCGTGTGGGCCGCGCGGATCGGGAACAGCGCCTCGATCACGCGCACCTGCGTGTCGGAGCCGGGACGCGGCGTGGCCACGCTCGCGGCGGCGGCGTTCAGCCGCAGGACGTAGGTCCCGGACCGCGCCGGGCGGTCACCGGCGAACCCGTCCCAGCGCACCTCGCCGTCATCGGCGTCCTCGCCGAGCGGCCAGGTGCGCACGACGGCGCCGTCGGCGACGCGGACCGCCTCGACCGCCGCGCCGTCGGGCAGGTCACGCGTGGTGCGGAAGGCGAGGACCGCCTCGCGCCGGCCACCGGCCACCAGGCCGCCGAGGCCTTTGGCGTCGTCGATGCCGGGCGCCTGCCGCAGGACGGTCAGCGGCTGCGGGGACCGGGCCTCGGCGCCGAACGCGCTGACGAGCTTCAGCGGCCCGCTGCGCGCGCGCCGCGGGACGACGACGAGCAGCTCGCCGGCCGCGGCGGCGCGGGCGCGGATCGGGACCTCCACGTCGTCGCGCCGGCCGGAGCCCCCGAGGAAGACGACCGAACTCGTGCTCGAGAGCTCATCCCCGGTCAGGGTCAGGACCTGGCCGCGCACGCACGTCCAGGTGCGCAGCGTCCCGCACGACGCGCCGTTCAGCGCGGGCGTGCCGGGCGCGGCGGCGCCGCCGCTGCCGACGTTCGCCGGCGCGGGCAGGGCGCTCGCGGCCATCGCGGCGAGGCCCGTCAGGACGAGCACGGCGACGCGGCGCCTGATGGCACGGGCACGGCTGGGGGTGTGCGACGACGTGATGACCGCTCTCCAGAAGTGCCTACGGGGTGAGCTGACGGGCTCGCGCATAGAGCGTGCGCGGCGACTCGGGTGAGCCGCTTCGCCCCGGGAACGTGGTTCCCCCGCTCCCGGGCGGCATGGCCGCCGCGGGATTCGGCTGGTCGAATATGAGGGCGACAGACTAGAGCAACCGGTCGGCGGAATGCGATCGACCGCCCGGGTCGGCACTACGATCGCGGCGATGCAGCGCACGGTCACCCTCCGCGACGGGTCGACGGCGGTCATCCGGCCGGTCGAGCCGGAGGACGCGGGCCTGCTCGTGGACGGGTTCGAGGAGCTCAGCGACCGCAGCCGCTACGCCCGCTTCCTCACCCCCGTGCCGCGGCTCCCCCGCCACTGGGTCAAGGAGCTCGTCGACCTGGACCATCGCGACCGCGAGGCGCTGGGCGCGCTGGACGCACAGACGGGCGAGGGCGTGGGGGTCGCTCGCTACGTCCGGCTCGCGGACGACCCGCAGGAGGCGGACTTCGCGATCGCGATCGTCGACGACTGGCAGGGCCGCGGGCTCGGCCGGATCCTGCTCGGTGAGCTCGTCGAGGCCGCGCGCGCCAACGGGCTGCTGCGGATCTCGGGCGACGTGCTCGCCGCGAACGACCGGATGCTCGAGCTGGGGCGCACCGTCGGGCGCGACGCCCGGCTCGGCGAGGTGCACGACGGCGTCGTGCACCTCGTCGTGGAGCTCTGAGGCGTGGCCGGCGCCGACGCGGGCTCGGTCCGGCTGCGTGTGCGGCTCACGCCCCGCGCCTCGCGCGAGGAGGTCGCGCTGCGGCCCGACGGGACGCTCGCCGTGCGCGTCACGGCGCCGCCGGTGGACGGCCGCGCCAACGCCGCGCTCGAGCGGGCGGTCGCGACCGCGCTGCGGGTCGCCCCGTCCCGGGTCGCCCTCGTGCGCGGCGCGCGCTCGCGCGACAAGACGCTGCTCGTCGAGGGCCTCGACGCGCAGGCTGTGCGCGAGCGCCTGTCAGGCCGGTGAGGCGGCGTGCGCGCCGCTGCGCAGGACGCCGATGAGCCGATCCGCGAGCTGGGCGTCGCCGGTCACCTCGAGCTCGGTCCGCGCACCCTGCTCGAGGAACACCTCGACGAACGCCCGGTCGGGACCGCTGATGCGCGCGTCGGCACTCCGGCGCCTCGCGTTCGGCGTAATCGAGCACCCCGTCGGCGGCCGTGAGCGCGTACACGAGCAGCCCGCGCTCGGGGTGGGTGATCCGGATCTCGTAGACGCCGTCCACGGACGCGGGCATGGTGAGGCCGGTCGCCGCGCGCAGGATCGCGCCGATGTCGATCAGCTCGCCCGGGCCGGGGCGGGCCCCAGGCCCAGTGGTAGCCCCAGCGTGCAAGCTCGCCGACCACGGGCAGGAGGGCCCGGGAGCGTTCCGTCAGCTCGTAGTCCACCCGCGGCGGCACCTCGCGGTAGCGCTGGCGGGTGAGGAGGTCGTCGGCGACCATCCGATTCAGCCGCGACCGCAGCTGCTCGGTCGAGATGCCGGGAAGCGTGCGCTGCAGCTCCACGAAGCGCCGCGGGCCGCCGGCGAGGTCACGGATGATGAGCAGGGTCCACTTGTCGCCGACGAGGTCGAGCGCCCGGGCGTCCGGGGACCACTGGTCGTATGGGTGCCGCTTGACGGGCGGTTGGGCGGGAATGGGACAGTCTCCTTCCGCGCTGGTCCGTCAGGGGGGGAGAGTGTTGGAGTCCTACGTGATACCAGGCTGCCACCCCAGATGCGCAAGTCCGAAGCATCGCCTGCGCGTCGGCCGCGCGCGGCCGTGGGTAGGGTGGCGACCATGACAGCAGAAGCCGAGTCGACCACCCAGCTCCACGGCGGCCGCCTGATCGCGCGCCGCCTGCGCCATCACGGCGTGACGAAGCTCTTCACGCTGTCGGGAGGGCACCTGTTCTCCCTCTATGACGGGTGCCGGGAGGAGGGGATCGACCTCGTCGACACCCGCCACGAGCAGGCCGCGGCCTTCGCGGCCGAGGGGTGGGCGAAGGTCACGCGCGAGCCGGGCGTCGCCGCGCTCACGGCGGGCCCGGGCGTCACGAACGGCATGAGCGCGATGGGCTCGGCGCTGCAGAACAACTCGCCGCTCGTCGTCCTCGGCGGCCGCGCCCCCGCGATGCGCTGGGGGCAGGGCTCGCTGCAGGAGATCGATCACGTCCCGTTCGTGCGGCCGCTGGCGAAGCTCGCGCAGACCGCGGAGGCGACCGCCGACATCCCCGGCCTCATCACCGAGGCGCTGACCACGTCGCTCGCCCCGCACTCCGGGCCGACGTTCCTGGACTTCCCGCTCGACGTCGTCTTCATGGAGGCCGAGGACGAGGAGCCGACGACGTCGATCCCCAGTCCGGCCGACGAGCCCGCCGCGACCGACGGGGATCGAGCGCGCGATCACGCTGCTGCGCGACGCCGAGCGCCCGGTGATCATGGCCGGGACGAACCTCTACTGGGGCCACGGCGAGGGCGCGCTCCAGCGCCTGGTGCGCGAGCGCCGCATCCCCGTGTTCCTCAACGGGCTCGCCCGCGGCTGCGTGCCCGCCGACGACGAGCTGTTCTTCAGCCGTGCGCGCGGCGCCGCGCTCACGAACGCCGACGTCGCGCTCGTGATCGGCGTGCCGATGGACTTCCGCCTGGGCTTCGGCGGATCGTTCGGCGAGACCACGGAGATCGTCACGATCGATCGCGCCGAGCCGCTGCGCGACCATCCGCGCGCCGTCGCGGCCGAGCTGTACGGCGGGATCGGCGCGACGCTCGACGCGCTCACCGACGGGACCGCCGGGCTCGAGACCGACGACCGGCTCGTGGGTCGAGCAGCTCCGCGGCGATCGAGACCGAGAAGCTCGCCGCCGAGGAGGCCGAGCTCACCGACGACCGCGCGCCGCTGCATCCGATGCGGATCTACGACGAGCTCAACGGCATGCTCGACCGCGACGCGATCGTCATCGGCGACGGCGGCGACTTCGTCTCCTACGCCGGGCGCGTGATCCGCTCCTACGAGCCCGGCTGCTGGCTGGACCCCGGCCCGTTCGGCTGCCTCGGCTCCGGGCCCGGCTACGCGCTCGCCGCGAAGCTCGCGCACCCGGGCCGGCAGGTCGTGCTGCTGCTCGGCGACGGCGCGTTCGGCTTCGGCGGGATGGAGTTCGACACGCTCGCGCGCCACGGCGTCAACGTCGTCGGCGTGATGGGCAACAACGGCATCTGGGGGCTCGAGAAGCACCCGATGGAGTTCCTCTACGGCTACTCGGTCGATCGCGGACCTGCGGCCCGAGACGCGGTACGACCAGATGGTCGAGGCGCTCGGCTGCCACGGCGAGCTCGTGAGCGCGCCCGGCGAGCTGCGCCCCGCGCTCGACCGCGCGTTCGCCGCGGGCAAGCCGGCGCTGGTGAACGTCCTCCAGGACCCGAGCATCGCCTACCCGCGCAAGTCGAATCTCGCATAGCTCACGCACCGGCTCGCGAACGCCACTTGACCCGCGCGTGAGGGGTCGGGAATACTGCGCGGCATTGGCTCCATGGTCGGCCCACGGTTGGGATCCCCGGCACGCGGAGGCAAAGATGAGAGTCGGGCCTGCGGATAAGTACCCCTGCCCTGTGCCGCAGGCTCGACGTGTTGGGAAGCCGCCCTCGGGCGGCTTCCTCTTGTTCTAGGCCGCGCAGCGGCGGCGTCGAGCGCCACGCCGTGAAGGATGTCGTGCTCGGAGACCTCGGCGGCGGTGAGGCCGAACGCCTTCATCGCCTCGGCGATGAGGATGCTGCCGGCGACGATCGTCGGCGCGCGGTCGGGATGCAGTCCCGGCGTCCCGCGACGCTCGGCCTCCGGGATGGCGGCCAGGCGCTGCCCGATGGCCTCGCAGGCGTCGAGCGAGATGACGTAGCCGTCCACGCGCCGCGGGTCGTACGGCTCGAGCGCCTGGTCGATCGCGGCCATCGAGGTGGCCGTCCCGGCGACGGCGATCATCGTGTCGACGCCTGCGCGCACGTCGGCGGGGATCGCGTCGGTGAACCCGGCGCGCGCGTCGTCGGCGATTGCCGCGAGCTGCGCGGGGGGCGGCGGGTCGTCGTGGAGGTGGCGCTCGCTCAGGCGCACGACCCCGATCTGGGTGGAGACGTGGAAGCCGACGTCGTGGCCGCGGCCGACGATGAACTCCGTCGACCCGCCGCCGATGTCGAGCACGACGATCGTGCGCGGGTCATCCGGGTCGCGCTGGCTGGTCGCGCCCAGGAATGACAGGCGCGCCTCCTCCTCGCCGGGGATCGTGCGCGCCTGCAGGCCGTAGCCGGCGCTGACGCGCTCGGTGAACTGCGGGCCGTTCTCCGCGTCCCGCGTCGCGCTCGTGAGGACCGCGATGCGCTGCTCGGCCCCGAGCTCGTCGATCGCCGCGGCGTAGACGTCGAGCGCCGCGAAGACGCGGGCCATGCCCTCGTCGGAGAGGCGTCCGGTCCGCTCGACGCCGACGCCGAGCCGCGTGACCGTGCTGCGCCGGTCGAGCTCCGTCAGGTGCCCGCGCGCGGCGTCGACGTCCGCGACGAGCAGCCGCGTGGAGTTCGTTCCGATGTCGACGACGGCGATGCGCACGATTCGAGGCTAGATGGTCAGCCGCCGGTCGCCGGATGGGGCATCGGCCGGCCGTCGAGGGCGGCGAGCAGGTTGTCGACCGCCATCTCCGCCATCCGCTCCCGCGTCGCAACCGTCGCCGAGCCGATGTGGGGGAGGACGACGAGGTTCGGCGCCGTGAGCAGCGGGTCGCCGGCGGGCAGCGGCTCGGGGTCGGTCACGTCGAGCCCCGCCGCGCCGATCGCACCGCTGCGCAGCGCCGCTGCGAGGGCGACCTGGTCGACGACGGGCCCGCGCGCGGTGTTCACGAGGATGGCGGAGGGGCGCATGGCCGCCAGCGCATCCGCATCGATGAGGTGCCGCGTCTGCGCCGTCAGCGGGACGTGGAGGCTCACCGCGTCGGCCCGTACCAGCGCCGCGTGGAGATCGTCGGCGCGCCCGACCGGCTCGACGTCCATCCCGAAGGCGGCCGCGCGCGCGGCGACGGCGCGGCCGATGCGCCCGAAGCCGACGACCGCCAGGCGCGCGCCGCGCAGCTCGAGCCCCAGCCAGCCGCGCGGCTCCCACGTGCGCCAGCCGCCCGCGCGGACGGCGGCCTGCGCCTCGGGCAGCCGCCGCGCCGCCGTGAGCAGCAGCGCCATCGCGAGGTCCGCGGTGGCGTCCGTCAGCACCCCCGGCGTCGCCCCGACGGGGATCCCGCGCGCGCCGGCGGCGGCGAGGTCGATGTTGTCGCAGCCGACGGCGTAGTTGGCGATGGCGCGCAGCGACGGCGCCGCGGCGAGCACCTCGGCGTCGATCCGGTCGGTGAGGAGGCTCAGCAGTCCGGCGGCGGCGGCGACGCCCGCGAGCAGCTCCGCGCGCGTCGGCGGCGGGTCTCCGTCGTGCACCGTCACCTCGTGACCGGCGGCGGACAGCCGGCCCAGCGCCGGGCCCGGGAGCGCCCGGGTGACGAACACGTGCGCCACGCCCGTCAGCCGGCGACCGCGGGTGCCGTGGTGATCTCGACGAGGCGGTCGCCCGGGCGCAGCGGCTCCGCGCGCGGGTCGTTCCAGAGCAGCGACTCGCCGTCGCGGATCACGAGGATGACCTGCTCGTGGCGCTCGTCCAGGCGCGTGCCCTCGCCCGGGCGGAGCTCGTGCTCGACGAGTTCGATGCCGCGGCCGACCGTGAGCAGGTCGTCGATGACGCTCACGAGCGCGGGTGAGAACGTCGCGATGCCGACGAGGCGTCCCGAGGCGCTCGTCGAGGGGACGACGATGCTCGCGCCGCTCTGGCGCAGCAGGTGGGCGTTCTCCTCCTCGCGCGCGGTCGCCGAGACCAGCGCGTGCGGGTTCAGCTCGCGGACGGTGAGCACCGTCAGCACCGCCGTGTCGTCGCGGTCCACGGCGACGACCACGGCTCGCGCCTCGCCCACATCGGCCTCGAGCAGGCTCGCGCGGCGCGTGGAGCTGCCCTCGACGACCGGGTGACCGGCCCGCAGCGCGGCGTGGGCTCGCGTCTCCTCCGGCTCGATGACGACGATGCGGTCACGAGGGAGGCCGTTGCCGCAGAGCGCCTGGATCGCGCTCTCGCCCTTCGTGCCGTAGCCGCAGACGATGATGTGGTTCTGCACGGTGTTCCTCCAGCGTCGCACGCGCCACGCGTGGCGCGTGCTCTCGGTCAGGATCTCGACGGTCGTGCCCACGAGGAGCACGAGGAAGACGACGCGCAGCGGCGTGATCACGAATGCCGTGATCGCCCGTGCCCCCTGCGACGACGGGTAGATGTCGCCGTACCCCGTGGTCGTCAGCGAGACCGTCGCGTAGTAGACGGCGTCGAGCGGCGTGAGCGTCCCGCCCGCGCCGTCGGTGTAGCCGCTGCGGTCCACGTACGCGATCAGCGCGACGAGCAGGATCAGCCCCGTCGCGCCCGCGAACCGGCGGGCGAGCGTGCGCAGCGGGTTGAAGGGTCGTCCCGGGAGGCGCATCACCGGGGCGTCGTCGGTCGTGCGCCCCGGAGCCATCCCCGTCTCATATGGGACGGGGCGGACGGTGTCAACGCGGCGCGGCCGGCCGGGCGCGCCTTGAGCCGGGCGGCGCCCGGTTGGTAGACTGGTCGGCACGTCGCGGGGTGGAGCAGTCTGGTAGCTCGTCGGGCTCATAACCCGAAGGTCGCAGGTTCGAATCCTGCCCCCGCTATGCGAAACGTCCCTCTCGCCAGGGGCGTTTTGCTCTTCTGGGGTCGGTTGTGGCGAGGCGCCACGGCATCATCGGGCATCAATGCTCCCGGACACGCTCCGGGTCCCCGCCACGCGTGGCGAACCGCCCGCTCGTGCCAGATGCGAAGATCGTCGCGTGCGCTCTCTGATTCGGACCCTGGTAATTGCGGGCGGAGTCTTCGGACTGCTCGCGCCGACCGCAGGCGCCGGTGACTGGACGGTCGGCGAGATCACGGGTCCCGTCGGGACCACCCGCATCGAGCCGACTGCGGTGAATGGCGGCGGCGTCGTCGTCGGGCACGCGCGGTTCCCGGGCGAGTCGGTCGAGACGGCGTTCCGCTGGGAAGACGGGCAGATGGTCCAGCTTCCGCTCAACGGTTTCGGCTACTCGCGCGCCACGGACGTCAACGACGACGGGACTGTGGTGGGCTGGGTTGGCACTGAGCAGCCGTGCTGCACGCTGAGCTACTCGACGAACGGGGCGATCTGGTCGACCACGAAGACCACGAGCAGTCTCTCGCTGACTCCGTACACGACGTACGGTGAAGGCTTCACGACCACGGGCGCGGACAAGGACCGCGGATCCGCTCTGCTCGGGATCAACAACCCCGGCCAGGTCGTGGGCGGCGCGGCGTTCAAGTGGATCAGCCCGTTCTCCAACCCCAATCAGAACCCCAGCTACACGGTCTTTCCGACGATCGGCACGTTCTCCCGTCTGGCGCTGCCGGACACGCTTACCGCCCAGTCCGGCGGGACCGTCTACGGCGGCCGCGCCGCGGCCATCAACGACCGTGGGGACATCATGGGCGACCCTGGGCCGGGAGCGTCACGGATCTGGTACGGCGGCGCCGGGACCGGCACCGTGTACGACGTCTACGCGGGCAAGCACGGCTTCAACGACGAGGCGCACATCGCTGGTCGCACGGAAATCCTCTCAGGCTCCGGGACCTCCCAGGACTACCGCGCGCTGCTGTGGAACGGCTCCGCTTACGAGCGGATCGGTGCCAACCAGAGTCAATCGATCGCGAACGCCGTCAACAACTCGGACTGGGCGGTTGGCCGCGCGGGCGTCTTCGAGTCCGTCCAGCCGCGTACGACCGGCAACGCCTGGCTCTGGCGCCCCGGCGAGGCGCCGACGACGCTCTTCGCGCTCGCGCCGACCGGCTGGTCGATGGCCAACGCCACCGACATCAACGATGACGGCATGATCGTCGGCGCTGGCAAGCACGGCGGCGTCGAGATGGGCTTCTGGATGGCGCCCGCTTCTATCGCCCACAAGCTGAGCGGCACCGTGTACGGGCCGGGCGGTGCGCCGCTCACCGGGGTCCGGCTTCGGATCACGAACGCGGTCGGCGACGAGCTCGCCGCGCCCACCACCGGGACCGACGGCACGTACAGCGCAACGCTCAATCGCGGCGGTCCGTACGACATCACCGCACTGCCCGAGGGCTCCTACCTGCCGGATGGGCTGGCGGGCTGCACGATCGTCGGTGCCGCTTGCCGGCTCAACCTCGGCAAGAATCGGACCGTCGACTTCTACGCGACCGCGATCGTCGTGCCGGGCGCAGGCGCCAACACGACGGGCACGGGGCCGCCCGTGGTTGCCCAGCCTGCGCCTCGCCGTCTGACGGCGGGCAGCGTCAGGTCCGGCAAGGCGGGCGCGGCAATCATCAGCGTCAGCGTGCCGGGGCCGGGGCGCCTGACGGCGACTGCCTCGGCGAAACTGCCAAAGGCCAGTGCCGCCACTGGAAAGAAGCCCAAGCAGGCGAAGGTCGTGACGGTCGCCAAGGGCTCTGCAAGGGCGACTCGCGCTGGCACGATCAAGCTGACGCTGACGCCGACGAAGGCCGCCCGGCGCCTACTCAAAGAGGGCCGCGGCGTCCAGGCAGACGTGAAGATCACGTTCACCTCGACGGGCGGTCAGCGGACGACAATCACCAAGAAGGTGACCTTCAAGGTCAAGAAGAAGACAAGGAATCCCAAGGGCAAGAAGACGTCGTCGCGGCGCTCGTAGTTCGAGCACTGTCTGCTGGACCACTCGTCGAGCAGCATGAAGAAGGCGCCTGCTCATGACCCGAAGGTCGCAGGTTCAAATCGTGCCCCCGCTATGCGAAACGCCCCTCTCGCCAGGGGCGTTTCGTTTCGTTGTGGGGTCGGCTTGTCCCCATCGGACTCGTATCGAAGAGCGGCGATTACTGGTTGAGGGCCGCCCGGTAGGCCTGTCCGTAGCGCATCGCCAGCGACGGCGTGCGCTGCAGGCGCTTGGTCCACGCCGCGTTCACCGCATCCCACGTGCCGGCAGGCACGCCGTGCGCCTGGGCGAGCGCGTCACAGCCGCTGCGCGGCACCTTCTGGCGCACGGCCGCGGCCTGCACGGCGATCCACGTGTCGAACCCGACCCCCTCGATCGGCTGCAGCGCCGGGTCATCGGCCGGCAGCGTCGGGGTCGCCTCGGGCGCTCCGAACGCGGCGTCCTTCCATCTGCCGGGCAGCTTGGAGATCTCCTTCGCCGCCACCTCGGCGGCGATCGACGGTTCGTCGAACCCCAGCACGCGACCGCTCTCCGGGTCGACGAGCACGCTGATCTCGTCGCCCTCGGCCATCAGCCAGCCGGTGGGGAAGTTCATCTTGTCCTTCACCTCGTGCACCGCGCCGTCGGACAGCCGGACCGTTGCGGTGAACTTCCAGCGGACGCTCTTGCTCTCGTGCGTCGCGTCGTGCTCGAGACCGCCCCCGAATGGGACGATCACCGCCGGCATCGGAGTCCCGCGGACGTTCTCCGCCTTGCGCTTGAACACCACGAACCGAACCGGCCGGCGCCTGGTTTCGCGCGTTGTGCCGCGCAGAGCGTGGTGAGCGAGCGTGGGTCGGTCGAGCTGGTCCGCACTCGCCCGCTGAGTCGCCCTGGGACCGCTCCTGACTGTCGGGTGCTTCCTAGCCGCCCGTCACGCCGTCGTCGATCCGGATGAGCGCGACGACGCCGGCCTGCAGCTGGAAGTCCGTGAACGCCCTGCCCGGGCCCTTGACCCTCAGCGTGAACGAGTTGCCTCCGGTGAACTTCGTGCCCCTGGGGTAGGCCTTGAGCAGCTGCTTCTCGGTGGAGCCGAGACCGATCCCCTTCGCCGTCTTGAACCTCGCCAGCGGCGTCTTCCTCTGCGGCGCGTTGGTGGGGTTGTCCCAGCCAGCGAGCCGGATCCAGATCTGCGTGACCTTGCCGCCGACGACACCGAACTGCCCGAAGCCCAGGCTGGACTTCGGGTCGCCGAAGAGGCAGGTGGTCAACCTGCCGTCCGGCGCGCCGCACTTCGCTTTCGCTCCCCATGCCGCCTCACCAGCGGATCGACTCTGCCCGAGCTTGGCCTTCCCGATCGACTTGCCGAGGACGATCGCCGTGCCCTTCTTCGTCGAGGGGAGGGGTGCGTCAGCGGTCGCGGCCGTCGAGCCGACGGCGAGCAGCGCCAGGACCGAAGCAAGGACCAAAGCAGACGTCCGCATGAGCCGAACCTACAGCCCACCGCCGAGCGCCGGCTCGCCGCGGGTGCCCGTGCGCGGTAGCGTTCCGCTCGTGCGCTTCAACATCCTCCGTGTCGGCATCGCCGCGAGTCTGACGAGCCTGAGTCTGTTCGGCGCAGCGCCATCCCTCGCTGCTCCCAGCGCGCCTGGTCCTGCGCCGACATCGGCCCAGGCGGCAGCGACCACGTCGGTCTCGACTGCGGGCTGGCGCACGCTGCGATCCGGCGGCATGCGGATCAGGGCTCCGCGCGGATACTCGCTCGCGTCCCGGAACGGCGCGTACAAGCTGACGGGGCGCACCGCCCACATGTCGATGGTCGCGATCCGCACGAAGGACTCGGTTCGCAGCGTCGCGGAGGGACTGCTCGGCGTCGGGCTGTCGGCGTTCCCCGACGGCAACGCGCTGGCGCTGCAGATCAAGCTCAAGTCAGGGGCGAGCGGCTCTGCGTACTTCCAGAGAGCCCCGAACGGCGTGTCCGTGATCGTGGTCTCGCCTCGTGGCAAGCGGAAGTCGGTGAGCGCCGGCATCCGGCGCACGCTCGCGGCCGCCGCAGGGACGGCGCGCGGCATCTCCCTGAGGTCGCTGACCAAGAGGACCACCCAGACGCAGGAAGCGGCGATTCCGCTCAAGGCGTTTCAGGCGCCGGACGGAACAGCGAAGGCGCAGGTGCCAGATGCGCCCGGCTGGAACGTCAGCGGTCAGGAGGGGATCATCGAAGGCGGCCATCCGCAGCTGGGCGGGTTCGCGTTCGGCGTGGCAGCGTCGTTCTGGGAGCCGACCTCGTTCTGCCTGAACCCGTGCCCCCTGCTCCTGGTCCCGTTCATGGGCTCGGCGCAGGCCGTCGAGCAGGCCTGGCCGGTGTTCGTCGCGCGCACCGGTCTCCAGATCGGCGACATCAAGGTCGTGAGCCAGATCCCCGGGAGCGCGGGCGTGCTCGGGCCGGGCATCGACTCCGGCATCTACCAGTTCACCGGCAGGTTCGGCGGGCTGGAGGCCGTCGGGTTCATCGCCGCCGGGACGTTCCGCGTCAGTGCCGAGAACTGGGTGCTCTACTTCAGCTATGTCGCAGCGGCCAGGAACGCGTCAGGTGCCGCAGGCGAAGCGATGCTCAAGGCGTGGCAGAGCTGGGATCCCACCGCCGATCAGGCGCGGCGCCAGCGGCTGACGTTCATCGCCCGGCAGGAGACCACCCAGATCATCCAGCAGGCCGGCGAGTATCGCCGGCGCGTGTTCGAGGCGACGAACTACAACTGGTCTCAGTTGGTACGCGGCGGCAACCCGGTCCTGGGGCCGGTCGATCCCAACGTCATCGGGTCCGGCGGCGAGACCCTCGTCCGCTCGCCCGACGGGAACCTGTTCGACCTGGAGGGCAACCAGTTCAAGGACCCGAAGTAGGGGTCATCCTCGGCGGGTCGACGGGGTCGGCGACCACGACATCGACTGGACCGGGCGCCGCCGCGGGTGCGGCGGTCGCGCCGATCAGACCTCGCCGGGGTCCCGCAGCCCGCCGCCGTTGAGCTTGCGCACGACGTAGAGCAGGAGCATGGCGAAGAGGACCGAGCCGATGAGGCCGGCGCCGTTGACGCCGCCGAAGATGAGCAGGGCGATGACGCCGCCGCCGACGCTGCCGGCAAAGCCGAGCATCATCGTTCCCAGGGGGCCGATGCCGTCCTTGCCGGGGAGGAGCAGCTGCGCGAGCCCGCCGATCACGAACGCGATGACGACGATGCCGACGATGTAGAGAATGGTGCTCACGCGGTGGGATGGTAGCCGCGCGGCGCCGCCGCGCCTACTCTCGGGGCATGGCCGACACGACCATCAGCGCCACCACGCCGGACGCGGGCGTCGACCCGGACGACCTCGCCACCTGTCTGCGCGTCATCGCCGAACTCGACGACCTGCCCGCCGATCACCCCGACGTCGTCACCGTCAGGCGCGCGACGGGACGGCTGTACAAGACCGTGCGCAAGAACCGCAAGCGCGAGCGCCAGCGCGAGGTGCGTGAAGCCGACGCCGCCGTGCTCGCCAAGACCGCCACGGCGGCGCCGGGACGCATCGACGACGAGACCCACGGGCTGCCGCTGCGGCCGGCCGCCCGCGGCGCGAGCGCGGGCACCCTGCTGCGCTCGCAGGCCTGTTACGTCTGCAAGGAGCACTACACGCAGGTGGACGTCTTCTACCACCAGCTCTGCCCGGACGTGCGCGGCGCGCAGCCACGCGCGCCGCGAGGCGCGCACCGACCTCACCGGGCGCCGCGCGCTGCTCACCGGCGGGCGCGCGAAGATCGGCATGTACATCGCGCTGCGCCTGCTGCGCGACGGAGCGCATACGACGATCACCACGCGGTTTCCACGAGACGCGGCGCGCCGGTTCGCGGCGATGCCCGACAGCGACCGGTGGCTGGACCGCCTCGACATCATCGGCATCGACCTGCGCGACCCCGGGCAGGTGATCGCGCTCGCCGACACCGTCACCGCCCGCGGCCACCTCGACATCCTCATCAACAACGCCGCGCAGACGGTGCGCCGCTCGCCCGAGTCGTACGCCCTGCTGGCCGAGGCCGAGGCGGCCCCGCTGCCCGCCGGCCCGCTCCCCGCGATGCGCTCGCTCGGCGCCGCGCGCGGGGACGGCGGCGGGGCGCTGGAGCAGCGCGCCGCCCGGCACTGGTCGCCCACGCCCGACGCGCTCACCGCGCTCGCGCTCACCGCAGGCTCCGCGTCGCCGGAGCGCGTGGCGGCCGGGCACGCGATCGACGCCGGCGGCCTGGTGCCCGACCTGCACGAGCACAACAGCTGGAGCCAGCGGGTCGACGAGGTCGATCCCGTCGAGCTGCTCGAGGTGCAGCTGTGCAACATGACCGCGCCGTTCATCCTCGTCGGCCGGCTGCGGCCGGCGCTCGCGGCGTCGCCGGCCCGGCGCACGTACGTCGTCAACGTCTCGGCGATGGAGGGGCAGTTCAGCCGCGGCTACAAGGGCCCCGGCCATCCGCACACGAACATGGCCAAGGCGGCGCTCAACATGCTCACGCGCACGAGCTCGGAGGAGTTCCTGACCGACGGCATCCTGATGACCGCCGTCGACACCGGCTGGATCACGGACGAGCGGCCGCATCCGACGAAGATGCGGCTGGCCCAGGAGGGCTTCAAGGCGCCGCTGGACCTGGTGGACGGCGCCGCCCGCGTGTACGACCCGATCGTCCGCGGCGAGGCGGGCGAGGACCTCTACGGCTGCTTCCTGAAGGACTACGAGAAGTCGAAGTGGTAGGGGCGCGGTTGCGCTGCGCGGCGCGATGCGGTCTGATTCGCGGATGCTCCGCATCCGGATGGTCCTCATCGGCGCCGTCTGCGCCACCATGCTGGTCGCCGCGGCGCCCGCCGGCGCCGCGCTGAAGCTCGACGGCTTCCCGGCGACGTTCCCCAAGGCCGCGGCGCTCTGCGCGAAGGCCGACAAGGGCAAGCTCGGCACGAAGCTCGCGCCGTCGAAGGGCAAGGTCCTGGCCGCCTGCCGCAAGCTGCGCCAGAGCTACAGCGACGCGCTGACGCAGCTCACGGCGAAGACCGACCCGCTGAGGCTGCAGATGAAGGAGATCGTCCGGGCACAGCGCGAGGTGTGCGCGCAGGCGCGGCGCACCAAGGACAAGACCGGATGCAAGAACGCGCAGTTCGACGCGCGCAACAGGCTCGCGCCGCTGCGCGCGCAGATCGCGGAGGCGCAGAAGACGGCGCGGACGTCGTACGAGCAGGCGCGCAAGACGTTCTGGGCGACGATCAGGAAGCTCCGCGGCGGCGCCGGCCTGAAGGCGGACACGCCGCCCGGGGAGCCGCCGGTCACCGACGTCCCGCGGGACTCCGAACTCGACCAGCGCTGACGCGCGGCCGCGGCGTCAGACCGAGCCGGGCGGCTTGCGGCCCTTGCCGCTCGCGTTCTCGCCCTGGCGGATCAGCCCGGCCGTGAAGATCCCGATGCAGCCGAGGAGCCCGAGGAACCAGCCGATCGCGAGCGAGATCTGGATGCCCGGGTCCGGCTTGCCGAGGATCAGGCCGTTGCAGAGCACGAGGAAGATGCCGATCAGCCCGGTGACCATCGTGACCTCGCCGGTCGGCCAGTCGAGCTTGTGCCGGCGGGCGACGATCCAGGCGAGGATGAACGGGGCGAAGCTCAGCGCCAGCAGCGCCCAGTCCATGATCCGGAACGTCTGCCATGCGGTCGCGTTCGAGTTCGGGCCGATGCCGGCCGAGGCGATCTCGGAGTCGGGGTTGGACCCGGTCGTGAACCACGGCAGGAAGAGCGAGACGAACAGGAGCACGCCCGAGGCCATGCCGACGTACTCCCAGCGTGAGAGTTCCGCGCTGTCGAGGTATGCGTCCTGCGCCTGATCCTGTTCCGGAGCCTGGGTGCCCATGCGGCAACCGTACACGGACGCGGGACGTTCGCCCCGCAGGATTCCGTGCTGCGGGCACGAATCCGGCATCGACACGGCGCGCAGGCGCTCGCCCGCGCGTGGCAATTCACAGGAGGCACAGCAGTGACCGACCAGACCGCACATCGCGGATCCGACGGGCAGGGGTGGCTGACGTTCGCCGGCATCATGGTGATCATCGTCGGCGTCCTCAACGTCATCTGGGGCATCGCCGCGATCGACCAGTCCACGTTCTTCGTCGGCGAGACGAAGCTCGTGTTCCAGGACGTCAAGACCTGGGGCTGGATCGTCCTGATCGTCGGCGTCCTGGAGATCTTCGCCGGGTTCGGGATCTTCGCCCGCAATCAGGCGGCGCGCTGGTTCGGGATCATCGTGGTGAGCCTCAACCTCATCGCCGCGCTGCTCTCGATCAACGCGTACCCCACCTGGGGCCTGATCATCGTCCTCATCGACATCCTGATCATCTACGGCCTCGCGGCCCACGGGCACAAGCTCGGGAACGCGGACGCGTAGTCACGACGGCAGGTCGTCGGCCGGCTCGGCGGTCTCCGCCGCGCCGGCCGGCAGCGTCGCCGTCCACGCCCCGTACCGCCGCACGAGCGCGGGCGCGCTCACGCCGTGAAGGACGACGCTGAGGAGCACCGTCGCCGTCACCGTCCGGATGACCACGTCGAGCCCGGCCAGGTCGGGCTCTTCGCCCACCGCGATCAGGAGCAGCGCGATCGTCGCGATCCCGCGCGGCCCGAACCAGCCGATGAAGGCCAGGCTCGGCATCCGCAGGCCGGTCCGGGTGAGCGCCAGCGCCACGGGCGCCATGCGCACGACCGTGAGGCTCAGCACCGCGTAGAGCGCCTCGGCGGCCGAGATCTCGTCCAGCACCGCGGCCGCGAGGATCCCGAAGGCGAAGAAGACCGCCAGCGAGAGCAGCATCCCGTCCCGCTCGCTGAACTGCACCAGCGCGCGGCGCCGGTCCCCCAGCGCGCGGGCGGCGACGAGCCCGGCGACGAACGCGGCGATGAACCCGCTGGCTCCCACCTCGTCGGCGGCGAAGAACGTCGCGAAGGCGAGCGCGGCCGCGGCGAACGGCCGTGCGTCGTCGGCCATCGTCGCGTGCCGCTCGGCGGCGGCCAGCAGCGCGCCGCCGGCCCACCCGGCGAGCGCTCCGACGAGCACCCCTCCGCCGATCGTCACGAGCGCCTCCTGCCACAGCGCCGTGTCCGGTGATCCCTCGACGCTCACGGCCGCGGCGACCGCGAAGGTCACGACGGGGACGCAGACGCCGTCGTTGAGCCCCGCCTCGACGTCGAGCGCCCGGCGGACGGGCCCGGGGACGCGCGAGTCGGTGACCACCGGCGCGGCGAGCGCGGCATCCGTCGGGGCGAGCAGCGCGGCGACGAGCACGCAGAGCCAGACGTCGAGGCCGCCGAGCAGCCCGATCGCCGCCAGCGTGCCCGCGACGATCGTCAGGGGGAGCCCGATGCCGAGCAGGCGGTCGGGAAGGCGGCGCTCGGCGGCCGCGCGCCGCAGTCCGATCGAGGAGGCGCCGGCGAACAGGATCAGCGCCAGCGCGAGCTCGGCGAGGACGCGGACGACGTCGCCCCGCGTGTCGCCGAGATCCTGCGGCGTGAGCTCGGCCCCGCCGGCCAGGCCGGTCACGGCGCCGCCGGCGGTGAAGAGGAGGGCGGCGGACACCGGGCCGCCCTCGAGCCGGCGTGAGACCAGCGTGTAGGCGAGCAGGAGCGTCGCGAAGAGCAGGGCGACGAGCATCGTGCGCATCATCCTCCGCTGCGCTAGGGTCCGCCTTGACAGGCTGTCAAGTTCTCCCGGAGGCCCGCCCAGATGTCCACAGATGCCAGCACGCCGGTCGATGAGACGCCGCTCGAGGGGACCCTGGTCTTCGAGCGCGAGAAGTGGATCGACGGGCCCCCGCACGAGCTCTTCAAGCGCCTGCGCAGCGAGTGCCCGGTGCACTGGTCCGACCGGATGCCCGAGTTCCCCGAGGAGGCCGGCTACTGGTCGGTGACGACCGCCGACGGCGTCTACGAGGTCAGCCGCGACTGGGAGACGTACTCGTCGGAGGTCGGCGGGTTCCTCGCCGCCTCGAACGCGGTGATCCCGCTCGAGCTGCTGCAGTCGATGTTCATCGGGATGGACCCGCCCAAGCACGACCGGATCAAGGCGCTCTTCCAGCGCGGGTTCACGCCGAAGCGCATCGCCGCGCACGAGGACGCGATCCGCAAGATCACCTGCGACGTGCTCGACCGGCTCGAGGGCCGCGAGACGTGCGACCTCGTCGAGGACGTCGCCCAGCCCGTCGTCGCCGCGGTGATCGGGAGCTTCATGGGGCTGCCGGAGGGCGACGACATCCTCTGGGCGCAGCTCATCAACGCGATCCTCGCGTCGAACGACCCGGCGGTGAGCGCCGAGGGCACCAAGCGCGTGATGGAGCGCGACGTGCCGGAGGTGTTCGAGCGCTGCCGCGTGCTGATCGCCGAGCGGCGCGAGAACCCGACCGACGACCTCACGAGCGTGCTCGTGCACGCCGAGGTGGACGGGGAGAAGCTCGAGGAGCACGAGATCGTCATGGGGTTCTTCCTGCTGATGGTCGCCGGCAACGACAGCACGAAGGCGACCTACTGCAGCGCCATGCGTGCGCTGCTCGAGGACCCCTCCCAGCGGCAGCTGCTGCTGGACGATCCGGCGCTGATCCCCGGGGCGGTCGAGGAGGCGCTGCGGATGTTCCCCGCCTTCGCCCACTTCCGCCGCACCGCGACGAAGGACACCGAGCTGCTCGGCCGCCCGATCAAGCAGGGCGACAAGGTCGTCATGTGGTACGCCGTCGTCCAACCGCGACGAGACGCGCTACGAGGATCCCGACCACTTCGACGTGTTGCGCAACCCCGAGCACCAGGCGTTCGGCGCGGGCGGGCGGCATTTCTGCCTCGGCACGGCGCTCGCGCGGCTGGAGCTGAAGATGCTGCTGGAGGAGACGCTGGCGCGCTACCCGGAGATGGAGTTGAACGGGGAGACGCAGTACCTGGTGTCGGGGTTTGTCAACCAGCTGCTGACGTTGCCGGTGCGGCTGGGCGAGCGGGCGGCGTAGGGCGGACCCGCGGGGGCGACGCGAACGCGCCGCCCCCGGGTCGCGCTCCTCCGGCTAGAAGCCGGAGGCCTGCTTCACGACGTTCGCCAGCGCCGCGTAGCCGGAGTCCGTCGGGTGGATGTCCTGCAGCGGGCCGCAGACGGCGGTCAGCGTGCAGATCGTGCCGAGCTCGACCTGCGGGTTCCCCTGCGGATTGAACACCGGCAGCGGGTCGGCGAACACCGCGCGGTACTTGGCGGCGGTGGCCGACTGCAGCGAGTTGAGCTGTGCGGCGAGGGCATCGGTGCCGGCACCGGCCTGAGCGGCCGCGGCCGCGGCCTGGGCCTGGCTGCCGCCGGCGGCGAGGACCTGCCCGAACGTCTGCTGGTAGATCGCCGGGTAGAGCGGGTTGTAGAGCCCGACCACGATGATCTCGTGCTTCACGCCGCCCGCCTGGCGCAGCGTGCTGAGGGTCGTGTCGAGGTTCTGGTTCACCGTCGCGAACGTCGCGGGCGCGTTGGCCTGGACGCAGGTGATGCTGATGACGCCGGCCGTCGTGCACGTGTTCCGCACGAGCCCGAGGACGTCGTTCGCGCCGATGCCGACGGTGATCGGCGAGACCCGCTTGCCGAACCGCTGGAGCGTGTCCACCGCGGCCTGGAGCTGCGTCTTGCCGGGGTGATTGTCGTGGATCGCGAACGGGTACGTCGTGCACCCCGTCGTCGCGTTCGTGGCGTTGACGAGTGTCACGCTCGTCTCACCCGGGCAGCCGAGGTTGACGGTGTTCACCCCCAGCGTGTTGGCCCCGAAGAGCTGGCCGAAGACGTCGACGTATCCGGTCGAGAACTGCGTGTCCGGCGACGTGCAGCCGGTCCCGGCGCACGCGTTGACCTTGGCCTGCTGGTAGCCGAAGGCGAGCGAGTCGCCGAGAGCCAGGTACGTGCCGCCGGCGACCGGCGGCTGAATCACCGGGGCCGTCTGGGCGGCGTTCGCGGCCGGGACGGCGACGAACAATGCACAGAGCGTGGCGATCACGCAAAGGCCGCGCATGCGCGGCCGTGATGCAGCGGACATCAGGTACTCCTCCTTGTAGGGACACCGGCACGGATAGCCGGCCATCCGCCTCTCCCCTCGGGAGGCGGCGGTCGGTCAACGCTACCCGGACTGGGAGACCCGGGGGCGAGGCGAGAGCGGTCACGCGCCTACATGCGCTCGAGCACGAGCTTCGTCGCGGGCTCCAGCCACGCCTCGTCTCCGCGGTCCCAGGGCACGATCGTCGTCGGGACGGCCAGCGGGTCGAGCGCGCCGCTCGCGGCCAGCGCGATGACGTCCGGGAGGAACCTGCGCGAGTCCGCGCGTGAGAGGTGGTAGGTGATCCCCTTCGTGTAGAGCTCGAGCAGCGGCAGCGGCGTCGTCGGAGCGAAGTGGATCGCGACGCTCGTGCAGGTCCCGTAGTCGTCGGTCGAGCGCAGCGCGCAGGCGAGGCCGTCGACGTCGGCGGTGTTCTCGACGACGATCGGCGCGCGATCGAAGCGCCGCGGCCACGGGCCGTCGAGCTGGGTGACGTCGGCGCCGAGCGCGGTCGCGGCCTCGCAGCGCGTCGGCGTCCGCGTCGACGTAGCGCACGCGGCCGGCGCCGCAGGCGATCGCCGCCGCGACGGCGTAGAGCCCGATCGAGGCCGCGGCCCCGCCGACGACGAGCACCTCGGCGCCGGGGTGGCCTGCGAGCTGCGGGCCGACGGCGCGGTAGCCGTCGGTGGCGTTGTCGGGGAGCGTGCACAGCGCGACCGGCGTCAGGCCGGCCGGCGCCGCGAGGAGCAGGTGGTCGGCGTGCGGGACGGCGAGCAGGTCGGCGACCGCGCCGCCGTGGCCGCCGCCGGCCGCGCCGAACCCGAACGCGGCGCCCGCCTTGGCGCGGTAGGTGTGGCAGGCGGCGAAGCGCCCGTCGCGGCACGCGTCGCACGACCCGCACGACACCTGGAAGGGCACGAGGACGCGGTCTCCGACGGCCCGGTCGCGCACGTCCTCGCCGACCGCGACGACCTCCGCGACCGTCTCGTGCCCGACGGCGAACGGCCCGGGGAAGATCCCCAGCCCGGCCATGATCGGGTCCAGGTCGCAGCGGGCGACCGCCAACGGCCGGACGACGGCGCCCGCAGGGTCGGCGGGCTCGGGGTCCGGCGCCTCCTGCCAGGCGACGCGGCCGGCTTCCAGGTACGTGAGCTGACGCATGGGGAAACCCTACTATGACGCTCGTCATAGCGCGCGGGAGAGCGCATCCGGCCTATGCTTCGCCGATGAGCGAGACGACTGTCACCGCCACCGAGCCCCGCGTCGCGATCGAGGTCTCCGGCCACGTCGCCGAGGTGCGCCTGACGCGCCCGGACAAGCACAACGCGCTCGACGCGGCCATGTTCCAGGGCATCATCGGGGCCGTCGAGCAGGTCGCGGCGAATCCCGGCGTGCGCGCCGTCGTCCTTCACGGCGAAGGACCCAGCTTCTGCTCGGGCCTGGACATCGCGAGCTTCATGACCGGGCCCGTCTCGACCGGCGACCTGATGGCGCGCGACGGGGACGAGCTCGCGAATCTCGCCCAGCGCGTCGCCTACGACTGGACGCAGCTTCCGGTACCGGTCATCGCCGCCGTCCACGGCGTCTGCTTCGGCGGCGGGCTGCAGATCGCGCTCGGCGCCGACATCCGGATCGCGGCGCCCGACGCGAAGCTGTCGGTGATGGAGATCCGCTGGGGCCTGGTGCCCGACATGGCGATCACGCAGACGCTGCCGCGGCTCGTGCGGATGGACGTCGCCAAGGACCTCGTCTTCACCGGCCGGCGCGTCAGTGGGGAGGAGGCCGCGGAGATCGGGCTGGTCACGCGCGTGGCCCAGGACCCGCTCGCCGCGGCGCGCGAGCTGGCCGCCGACATCGCCGGGCGTTCCCCCGACGCGATCCGCGCCGGCAAGCGGCTGCTGCAGGAGGCGTGGATCGCCGACGCTCGCGAGGCGCTGCTGCTGGAGTCCGAGCTGCAGACTGCGCTGATCGGCTCGCCGAACCAGCTCGCCGCGGTGACCGCCGGGGTCACGAAGCAGCCGGCCGAGTTCACCGATCCGAGCTGACCGGCGGGGCCGCGCACGGCGCGGCGTCGCGCGGGGTGCTGTCACCATGGGTGCATGGACCACTCTTCACCCGCCCGCAGCGTCAAGATCTCTGATGATGAGCGGGGTGCCTGGTCCTCGGATCGCCCGCGCCGCCAGGGGGACGGACCGCCGAAGCCGCGCGACCTGACGACGCGCTGCCGGGTGCTCACGCCGACGGACCGGATGCGCTACTCGCCGGGCAGCCTCGTCGTGGTGGTCTCGCCGTCGCCCGCCATGCGCGACCAGTTCACCACGCGGGTCTTCGAGGACAAGGGCCTCGTGCTCTCGCCGAGTGCGCTGCGCAAGCTCATCGCCGGTCGCGTGCCGGACGATCAGGTGGATGCCAAGGCGGCCGAGCTGCTGACGGCGACCGTCGGCAAGCGCCTGGAGGCCGGGGACAGCGTCGTCGTGGCACTCGATGGGCTCGAGGCGGATGAGCGGGACCCGTTCGTGCGCGCGGCCTCGGCGTTGCGGCGCCCGCGGCACCTCATCCTGCTGGAGGCGGCGCGCGACGACGTCGCCGACGACGACCGGGCTGCGCTGAACGAGCTGCGCCGCGCGCTCGACGCCGGCGAGGTCGGGTCGGAGGGGTTCCAGACGGCGATGCGCCTGGGCGGCGGCACGATCGCGGAGCTCAAGCGGATCGTGTTCCGGCCGGCGCCGAAGGACGATTAGCGGGTACGGCCCCTGGCAGGACAGCCCGCGCCGCAGGCCCGGGCTGATCAAGCTCCCGCCTCGCCAGGGCCTAGAGCCCCAGCGTCTTGCTGACGATCTCCCGCTGGACCTCGTTGGTCCCGCCGTAGATCGACGAGACGAGCGCGGTGCGCACGAACGCCTCCATGTCGTACTCGGTCGCGTAGCCGTAGCCGCCCATCATCTGCATGCCCTCGAGCGTGACGGTCTTGGCGACCTCGGTGGCCTTGATCTTCGCCATCGACGCCTCCTTGGGGAAGAGGGCGGTCGGGTCGGCATCGACGCGGCGCGCGACGTCGTAGGTCAGCAGCCGCGCGCACTCGATCTCCATCGCGAGATCGGCGAGGCGGTGCTTGCAGGACCTGGAAGCTGCCGATCGGGCGGCCGAACTGCTTGCGCTCCTTGACGTAGGCGAGCACGTCGTCGAACGCGCGCTGGGCGAGCCCGAGCATGTTCGCGGCGATGATCAGGCGCTCCACGTTGAGTCCGGCCATGAGCTGCATCCAGCCGCCGCCCTCCTGGCCGACGAGGTTCTCGGCCGGGACGACGACGTCGTCGATACCAGACGTCGTTGACCTCCTTGCCGCCCATCGTCTGGATGCCGCGGATCTCCATGCCCGGCGCGTTCGCGGGCACCTCGAGCATCGTGATGCCCTCGTGCTTGGAGCCGCTGGAGTCGGTGCGGCAGATGAGCAGGATGCGCTCGGCGACGTGCGCCGCGCTGATCCACGTCTTGTGACCGGTGACGCGGTAGGTGTCGCCCTCGCGGACGGCCTTGCACTTCAGCGCGCCGACGTCCGAGCCGGCCTCCGGCTCGCTCATCGCGATGGCCATGACGTCGCCGCGGGCGATCGCGCCGAGCATGTCCTGCTTCTGCGTTTCGGTGCCGAAGCGCTCGTATGCGCCGGCGACGATGAGGCTGACGCTCATGCCGGCCATCGGCAGCAGGCCGCGGGTCGTCTCGTCGAGCAGGAGGCAGAGGTCGACGACGCCGCCGCCGGCTCCGCCGTACTCCTCGGGGATCGCGGCGCCGACGTAGCCGAGGCTCGCAAAGCGCTTGTAGAGGTCCTGGTTGTGCTGCTCGGTCCCCTCGTGCGTGAGCGCGTCGCGCTGCTCGCGGGTTCCGGCCTCACGCGCGCCGAAGTCGCGGATGGCGTCGATGAACTGCTGCTGCTCGTCGGTGAAGGTGAGCGTGCTGGGAGCGCTGGCGGCGGTGGTCATGCCGGGACGGTAGCGAACACTCCTGGCTGACCGGCCAGCCGTGCGCCGGCCGGGCGCCGGATGCCGCCCGGCGTGGCGGATCTGCTTCGGCAGTCGGCACACATCCGCCACGCCGGGGGGTTCGTCTACCGTCACACGCGTGGAGCCCGTGCCCGATCGCCCGAACGTCGAGCTGCGGCGGTCGGCGCAGCACGGGGAGATCGTCGTCCTCGCGTTCCCGTACGACCCGCACATCGTCGGCGCCGTCCGCGGCATCCCGCAGCGGCGCTTCGACTGGGACGCCCGCGAGTGGTGGGCGCCCGTGGACGACTGGTGCGCCGTGCACGTCGCCGACGTCCTGGACCGGTTTCCCGACCTCGTCCCGAGCCCGGAGGTCGCCGACTGGCTCGCCGGGGTCGAGCGGCGCTGGGTCGGGAGCGTCGGCGTGACGCGGCACGACGGCCGCGGGTGGTGGGCGCTGCGCACGCGCGCGGGGACGATCCCCGCGGCGCTCGCGGACGGGGCCGTGGAGCACGAGGGCCGCACGCTCGTCGCGATGACGCCCGCCCACGCCGAGGCGCTGCGCGACCTGTCCTCGGCGCGCGTCGACGCGGCCGCCGAGCGCTGCATCACGCTCACCGAGCTGGGCGAGACGCCCCCGCCCGCGCGGCTCGCCGTCGTCGACCGGGTCGGTGGCCGGCGGCTGAAGGTCGAGGTCCTCTGGGACCCCGACGCCGGGATCGCCTTCGAGCGCCTGCCGGCGGCGGAGACCGAGGGGACGATGCCGCTCGACCCGTGGATCATCGAGCAGCTCGACCACTTCATCGCGCTCCACGACGTGGAGGTCTCCGGGCTCGCCGCCCGCGCGCTCGCCGAGCTGCGCGCCGAGCACGACGAGGCGCTGATCCGCATCCGCAGCTCGCGCGCGACGGACGCCGAGCCGATCGCCGAGGTGGCCGCCGTGCTCGGCGGGGAGCTCGAGCCGTTCCAGTGGGCGGGCGTGCGCTACGTGCTCGACGCGCGCCGCGCGTTCCTCGCGGACGAGCAGGGGCTCGGCAAGACCGTCGAGGCGCTCGCCGCGCTGGAGGCCGACGGCGCGTTCCCCGCGGTCGTCGTCTGCCCCGCGTCGCTCAAGCTCAACTGGCAGCGCGAGACGGCGCGCTGGCTGCCGCATCGCACGATCACCCTCGTGGAGGGCCGCGGGAGCGTGCCCGCGCGCGCCGACATCACGATCCTCAACTACGAGATCGTCGCTGCGCACCGCGACGAGCTGGCGCTGCGCCGTCCGCGCGCGCTCGTCGTCGACGAGTCGCACTACTGCAAGAACCCGCAGGCCAAGCGCACGCAGGCCGTCCGGCGGCTGGCGCAGGCCGTCTCGGAGGACGGGCTGAAGCTCGCGCTGACGGGCACGCCCGTGCTCAATCACGCCGAGGAGCTCGTCGCGCAGCTGCGCGTGATCGGACGGCTCGAGGACTTCGGCTCCGGCGCGCGGTTCGCCCGCCAGTTCTCCGGCGAGCTGCGTGAGGAGCGCCTGCACTGGCATCTGCGCCGCCGCTGCTTCGTGCGGCGCCTCAAGCGCGACGTGCTGCCCCAGCTGCCGGAGAAGCGTCAGGTCGTCGTCCCGATCGCCCTGGACAACGTGCGCGAGTACCGCCTGGCCGAGGACGACGTGATCGCGTGGCTGCGCGAGCAGCCGCTCGACCTGCGCGAGCTGAACGCGAAGATCGCCGCGACGCTGCGCGCCGAGCGCCTGGCGCAGCTCGGCACGCTCCAGCGGCTCGCCGGGCGCGGCAAGCTGCATGGGGCGATGACGTGGATCCACGACTTCCTCGCCAGCGGCGAGGCGCTCGTCGTCTTCGCCCGCCACCGCGAGGTGCAGCACGCGGTCATCGAGCGCTTCCCGGACGCGCTGCACCTCGTCGGCGCCGACAGCGCCGCCGCGCGCGAGCGGGCGATCGCCGAGTTCCAGGACCCCGCGGGCCCGCAGCTCATCGTCTGCGCGACCCGCGTCGCCGCCCAGGGCATCACGCTCACGCGCGCCTCGAACGTCGCGTTCCTCGAGCTCGAGTGGACCCCGGCGATGCACGACCAGGCCGAGGACCGCTGCCACCGCATCGGGCAGCGCGACGCCGTCACCGCCTGGTACCTCCTCGCCGCGGAGACGATCGACGAGACGATGGCGCGCGTCATCCAGCACAAGCGCGCGACCGTCGCCGCGGTGACCGACGGGGACAGCGCCGACGCCGACGGCATGGTCGAGTCGGTCATCCGCGAGCTGCGCGGCGGCGAGCCGTTCCGCCACCTGCGCGCCGTGAGCGCCTGAGCGCCCTCGGGCGGGCTGCGCGTTCGCCCGTTCGCGGCGAGTTTCGACCAGTGACTGGTCATTTCTCGCAACGAACGTCGGTGACCGACCGTTCGCTGCGGGTTTCGACCAGTCACTGGTCGTTTCCCGGCGGGGACCGCGGGTGTCGCGAGGTCCGTAGTTTCCCGAGGGCCCTGTCCGTCTCATCCCCGACGACCGCTGCGCGTGTGGGCGGGAGGATCGCTCGCAGATGTTCCAGGTACGCATCCACGGTCGAGGGGGCCAGGGTGTCGTCACCGCGGCGGAGATGCTCTCCCTCGCGGCGTTCGACGAAGGCCGCCACGCACAGGCATTCCCGAGCTTCGGCTCGGAGCGCAACGGCGCGCCCGTGGTGTCGTTCTGTCGCATCGACGATCGGCCGATCCGGCTGCGCGAGCCGGTCGCCGAGCCCGACGCGCTGATCATCCAGGACCCGACGCTGCTGCATCAGGTGGACGTCTTCTCCGGGCTGCGCGCCGACGGGTACATGCTCATCAACACCGCGAAGAGCCTCGGCGAGCTGGGCCTCGGCGAGTTCGTCAAGGGCTTCCAAGCCGAGCGCCTGCTGACGGTGCCCGCGAGCGACCTCGCGCGGGAGCACACGGGCCGCCCGATCGCCAACGCGGCGCTGCTCGCCGGCTTCGCCGCGCTGAGCGGCCTGATCTCGCTCGACTCCGTCGTCCTGGCGATCGGCGAGAAGCTTCCCGCGCGCCTCGTCGACGGCAACGTCGCCGCGGCCCGCGACGCGTTCGACTGGGTCGCCCGCGAACAGGCGGAGCCGGCGCATGCGTAGGCAGCTGGAAGGCTCGCGCGCCGTCGCCGAGGCCGTCGCGCTGTGCCGGCCCGAGGTCGTCTGCGCGTACCCGATCAGCCCGCAGACGCACATCGTCGAAGGGCTCTCGCAGCTCGTGAAGAGCGGCGAGCTCGCGCCCTGCGAGTTCGTGAACGTCGAGTCGGAGTTCGCCGCGATGTCGGTCGCGATCGGCTCCTCGGCGACGGGCGCGCGGACGTACACGGCGACCGCCAGCCAGGGCCTGCTCTTCATGGCCGAGGCCGTCTTCAACGCGTCCGGGCTGGGCCTGCCGATCGTCATGACGATCGCCAACCGCGCGATCGGCGCGCCGATCAACATCTGGAACGACCACTCGGACTCGATGGCGATGCGCGACAGCGGCTGGATCCAGCTCTTCGCCGAGGACAACCAGGAGGCGCTCGACCTCCACATCCAGGCGTTCCGGCTCGCCGAGGAGCTCTCCACCCCGGTGATGGTGTGCATGGACGGCTTCATCCTCACGCACGCCTACGAGGAGGTGGACATGCCCTCGCAGGAACAGGTGGACGCGTGGCTGCCCCCGTTCGAGCCGCGTCAGGTGCTCGACCCCGACGACCCGATCACGATCGGCGCGATGGTCGGTCCGGAGGCGTTCATGGAGGTCAAGGCGCTCCAGCACTACAAGCAGATGCTCGCGCTCGACCGCATCCCGGAGATCGCCGCGGACTTCGAGGCCGCGTTCGGCCGCCGCGCCGGCGGGCTCGTGCGCCACTACCGCACGGAGGGCGCCGAGACGATCGTCGTCGCGCTGGGCTCGGTGCTCGGCACGATCGAGGAGGCCGTCGACGAGCTGCGCGACGAGGGCGTGCCGGTCGGCGCGCTGGGCATCTCGTCCTTCCGCCCGTTCCCGCTCGAGGCCGTCCGTGACGCGCTCGAGGGCGCGCGCCAGGTGATCGTGCTGGAGAAGGCGCTCGCCGTCGGCATCGGCGGCATCGTCAGCGCGAACGTGCGGATGGCCCTGTCCGGGGTGCAGCTCCACGGCGCGACCGTCATCGCCGGTCTCGGCGGGCGCGCGATCACCCAGGCGTCGCTGCGCGACATGCTCGTGCGCGGGCACGCCGGCGAGCTCGAGGCGCTGTCGTTCCTGGATCTCGACACCGACCTCGTGGCGCGCGAGCTGGAGCGCATGGGTGAGCTGCGCCGGTCCGGCCCGCACGCCGAGAACATCCTCCGCGACCTGGGCGCCGTCGCCCACAAGGCCATCTGACGACCATGCCCGCCAAGGACAAGACCCGCATCCGCTTCTACCAGACCGGATCGTTCGCGGTGGGCGGCCGGCTGCTCGGCGAGGACCAGCGCTCGGTGCAGGCCGAGCCCGAGCGCACGAACGCGATCACCTGCGGCCACCGCGCCTGCCAGGGCTGCGGCGAGGCGCTCGGCGCCCGCTACGCGCTCGACGCCGCGGTCCGCGCCGCGCAGGGCCGCGTCATCGCGGCGAACGCGACCGGCTGCCTGGAGGTCTTCTCGACGCCGTATCCCGAGAGCTCGTGGCAGATCGCCTGGCTGCATTCGCTGTTCGGCAACGCCCCCGCGGTCGCGACCGGCATCGCCGCGGCGCTGAAGGCGAAGGGCCGCGAGGACGTGCGCGTCATCGGGCAGGGCGGCGACGGCGGCACGGTCGACATCGGCTTCGGGTGCCTGTCGGGCATGTTCGAGCGCGGCGACGACGTGCTCTACATCTGTTACGACAACGAGGGCTACATGAACACGGGCGTGCAGCGGTCGGGCGCCACGCCCCCCGGCGGCGCGCACCGCGACCACGCAGGCGGTCGGGCCCGAGCCCGGCAACGTCTTCGGCCAGGGCAAGAGCGCGCCGCTGATCGCGATGGCCCACGAGATCCCGTACGTCGCGACGGCGACCGTCGCCGAGCTGCGCGACCTGGAGGCGAAGGTCGAGACGGCGATGGGCATGCACGGCCCGCGCTACCTGCACGTCTTCGTCCCCTGCCCGCTCGGGCTGGGGGACCGCGTCGAGCGACACGATCCGGATCGCGCGGCTCGCGAAGGAGACCGGCATCTTTCCCGTGTTCGAGGCCCACGACGGGATCGTGTCGCGCGTCTCGCAGATCCGCCGGCGCCTTCCCGTCGAGGACTACCTGCGGCCGCAGCGGCGCTTCGCCCACCTTTTCGGCGACCCCGGCCGCCCGGACGTCGTCGCGCGGATCCAGGCGGGCGCCGACCGCAACATCGCCCGCTTCGGACTGCTCGCCGACGAGGTGGGAGGGACGTGATGGAGAAGCCGTTCGCGATCACCCTCGACGTCGGCTCGTCGCTGGCCAACAAGACGGGCTCCTGGCGCGACGAGCGACCGGTCTACGTCCACCGCCTCCCGCCGTGCAACGACGCCTGCCCGGCCGGGGAGGACATCCAGCAGTGGCTCTACCACGCCGAGGCGGGCGACTATGAGACGGCCTGGCGGACGCTCGTCGCCGACAACCCGCTCCCCGCCGTGATGGGCCGGGTCTGCTACCACCCGTGCGAGACCGCGTGCAACCGCGTGCAGGTGGACGAGGCGGTCGGCATCAACGCCGTCGAGCGGTTCCTCGGCGACGAGGCGCTGCGGCGCGGCTGGAAGCTCGAGGTCACCGCGCCGCCCACCGGCAGGCGCGTCCTGGTCGTCGGAGCCGGGCCGTCGGGCCTGGCGGCGGCCCATCACCTCGCGCTGCGCGGCCACGCGGTGACGATGCGCGACGCCGGACCGATGGCCGGCGGGATGATGCGCTTCGGCATTCCGCGCTACCGGCTGCCGCGGGACATCCTGGACGCCGAGATCCAGCGCATCCTCGACCTCGGCGTCACGTTCGAGCCGAACACCACGGTGGACCGCGCCGACGCGCCGCTCGCCGAGGAGGGGTTCGACGCGGTCTTCCTCGCCGTCGGCGCCCACGTCGGGCGCCGCGCGTACATCCCCGCGGGGGAGTCGGCGCGCATCCTCGACGCGGTCGGCCTGCTGCACGACATGGAGGACGCCGGCCCGCCGCAGCTCGGGCGGCGCGTCGTCGTCTACGGCGGCGGCAACACGGCCATCGACGCCGCCCGCACGGCCAAGCGCCTCGGTGCCGAGGAGGCGGTGATCGTCTACCGCCGCACGCGCGAGCGGATGCCCGCTCACGACTTCGAGGTGCAGGAGGCCGAGGAGGAGGGCATCCTGCTGCGCTGGCTGGAGACGATCACGCAGGCCGACGAGGGCCGGATCGTCGTCGAGAAGATGGAGCTCGACGAGACCGGGTTCCCGCAGCCGACGGGCGAGACCGAGGAGCTGGAGGCCGACACGGTCATCCTCGCCCTCGGGCAGGACGCCGACCTCTCGCTGCTCGAGGGCGTCGACGGCATCGAGGTGTCCGATGGCGTCGTCCAGGTCGGCCCGGACATGATGACCGGGCATCCCGGGATCTTCGCGGGCGGCGACATGGTCCCGGCCGAGCGCACCGTCACCGTCGGGATCGGGCACGGCAAGCAGGCCGCGCGCTGCATCGACGGCTGGCTGCGCGGCGAGCCGTTCCAGCACGCCCCGCGCCCGCCGCTGGCGACGTTCGACGGGCTCAACGTCTGGTACTACGCCGACGCCCCGCGCGCGCAGGGCGAGCAGCTGGAGCTCGCGCGCCGCACGTCCTCCTTCGACGAGGTGCAGCACGGCCTGACCGAGGACAACGCCCTGTTCGAGGCACGTCGCTGCATGTCGTGCGGCAACTGCTTCGGCTGCGACAACTGCTACGGCGTCTGCCCCGACAACGCGGTGATGAAGGTCGACGAGGCGGACGGCTACAAGTTCGACCTGGACTACTGCAAGGGCTGCGGGATCTGCGCGCAGGAGTGCCCCTGCGGGGCGATCGAGATGATCCCCGAGGAGATCTGAGCGGCCGGCGCCGGCCTGGCGCGTGTGCGCTACCGTCGCGCCCATGCGCCGCCTCCTCTGCGCCGCGGGCCTGCTCGCGCTCCTCGCCGCGACGCTCGCCGTCTCCGCCGGCGCGGCGACGAGCCCCCGCGCCCCCGCGCAGGCCAAGACGCTCAAGACGTTCGCGTCCTGCTCGAGCCTCGCCGCCTACGGGCGCCGCTACGCGAGCCGCCCGGCCGTCGCGAACGGTGTGCCGCCGCGGGCGATCCCGCAGCCGGCGACGGTCCTGAACCCGCCCTCCCAGCGCATCGCCACGGGCGGCCCCGAGGCGGTCGCGATCGCGCCCGCCGCCGCGCCCCCGGCGGACGCCGGCGGGGACGCCTTCTCGGGCACGAACGTCCAGGAGCAGGACGTCGACGAGCCCGACATCGTCAAGACCGACGGCGCCCGCGTCTTCCTGCTCGCCGGCGCGAAGCTGCTCGCCTACGACGTCACCGCGGACACGCCCCGGCTCGTCGGGTCGCTGGCGCTGGAGGGCGCGCCGCAGCAGCTGCTGCTGCGCGGCGACCGGCTCCTCGTGATCGGCGCCGCCGCGCAGCAGGGCGGCGGCGGGGGATCTGCCGGCGGCGCCGGTCGGCCTCAGCTACGCCGTCCCGACGCGCACGCTGCTCACCGAGGTCCGCGTGAAGGATCCCGCCGCGATGACGATCTCGCGCACGCTCGCCGTCGACGGGCAGTACGTCAGCGGGCGCCTCACCGGCGGGTCCGCGCGCGTCGTCCTGAACACCCCGCCCGACCTCGCCGACACCGGCGTCGACGCCGTCATTCCCGAGACCACGATCCGCTCGAACATCTCGCGGCGGACCTTCCGGCGCCCGCTGGTCGGCTGCGCCGCGGTGCGGCGCCCCGCGTCCTACTCGGGGCTCGACCTCCTGAGCGTCATGACGATCGACCTGGACCGCGGGCTCTACAGCGTGGACCGCGACGCGGTGATCGCGGGGGCGCAGGTCGTCTACGCGTCCCGGACCGGGCTCTACGTCGCGAGCCAGCGCTACGTGCCGAGCCTCGACACGCCGCAGGACGTGCCGGCGCGCATGACGACCGAGATCCACCGCTTCGACACCTCCGACCCCGAGCGCACGACCTACCGCTCCAGCGGCAGCGTCCCGGGCTTCGTCCTGAACCAGTTCGCGCTGTCCGAGCACGCGGGCGCCCTGCGCGTGGCGACGACCGAGGAGCCGCTGTGGATGGCGGGCGCGCAGCAGCGCGACGCCGAGAGCGGGGTGTCGGTGCTGCGGGAGGACGGCTCGCGGCTGGTGAGCGTCGGACGCGTGGGCGGCCTGGGGAAGGGCGAGCGCATCTACGCCGTGCGGTTCCTCGGCGACGCCGGGTACCTCGTGACCTTCCGCCAGGTCGACCCGCTCTACACGCTCGACCTCTCCGACCCGCGCGCGCCGAAGGCCGTCGGCGAGCTGAAGGTCGCGGGCTACTCGGCCTATCTCCACCCGGTCGGCGACGGGCTGCTGCTGGGCGTCGGCCGCGACGCGACCGAGCAGGGGCTGACCCAGGGCCCGCAGGTGTCGCTGTTCGACGTGTCGGATCTGCGCGCACCGCGGCGGCTGCAGCAGCGCGTGCTCGGCGACCAGGGCGCCAGCACCGAGGCGGAGTGGGACCACCACGCGTTCCTCTGGTGGGATCCCGCGCGCCTGGCGGTGCTCCCGCTGCAGCAGTACGACACGAGCGGCGCGGCGCCCGGGCTGCCGGTGCCGCTCGCCCGCGCCGCCGCCGCGACGCCGTTCGCGGGTGCCGTCGGGCTGCGCGTCGAGCGGTCGGGCATCAGCGAGGCCGGCCGGGTCGCGCATGGCGCCGGAGCAGCCGGGGCGCTCGTCCGCCGCTCGCTCGTCGCCAAGGGCCGCCTGCTGACGATCTCCGACCGCGGGATCGCCGCGAGCCGCCTCGCAGACCTGGGGCCGCTCGGCTTCACGGCGTTCCCGGAGGGCTGACGCGGATGTCCGGCGACCCGCAGGAGATCCCGATCCGCGGGCACATGATCCGCCTGGGCCAGCTGCTGAAGCTCGCCGGGGTCGCGCAGGACGGCGGTGAGGCGAAGGCGCTCCTGGAGGACGGGCACGTGCACGTCAACGGCGAGGCCGAGCTGCGGCGCGGCCGCCAGCTGCATCCGGGCGACGTGGTGACGGCGGCGGGGGAGACCCTGCGGGTCGTCTGACCGTCAGAGGTCGTCGCGCCCGTAGATCGTGCGCAGCCAGATCTCGGTCAGGACGGCCGCCGCGTCGTCGCCGAGCGCCGGGGGGTCGCCGACGACGGCCAGGTGGAAGGCGTGCTCGTTGATCCGCACGAGCGCGGTGGCGAGCTGCTCGGGGGAGGGGCCGGTGTCGGGCGCGGCGCCGCGCTCGCGCTCGGCGCGGGGATCCTGCGCCACGCTGGCGGCCATCGCCTCGACCGCCACCCGCAGCTCCCCGGCCGCCTCGTCGAGCAGGGCGAGCAGCACGTCGTTCTTGGAGGCGAAACAGAAGTAGATGCTCGAACGCGAGACGCCCGCGCGGCGCGCCAGGTCGGCGAGGGGGACCTCGGCGAGCAGGCACTCCGCGGTGTCGATGATCGCGCGCTCGTTGACGTCGCCCCTGCGATGCGAGATCCCGGCGGCGAGCCCTCGGCCGTCTGGCCCTCGTCGGCGTGGCACCACCGCAAGTGGGCCAGGCACTTCGACGTCGAGGCCTACCGGGTCACCGAGCGCGCCCGCGTCGGCGCGCCGGTCGGCTGACGCCGGGCGCCCCCGCATCCGTCGATTCGCACTAGGTTCTCGCCATGCGCGGAATCATGTCGGACGCACCGCTGTCGCTCACGCACGTCTTCCACCGCGCGGAGCGCCTGTTCGGTGCCAAGCAGATCGTCACCGCCACGGCCACCGGCCGTGAGCGCACGACGTACGCCGAGTGGGCGGCGCGCACGCGGCTGCTCGCCGGCGCGTTCGAGACGCTCGGACTGGCGCCCGACGCCCGCGTGGGCACGTTCGCGTGGAACACCGCGCGGCACCTGGAGCTGTACTACGCGGCCCCGTGCAGCGGGCGCGTCTGTCACACGCTGAACATCCGCCTCTTCCCCGAGCAGGTGACCTACGCGGTCAACCACGCGGAGGACGAGATCGTCTTCGTCGACCGCTCGCTGCTGCCGATCTTCCTGCCGCTGGTCCCGACGTTCACGACCGTCAGGCACCTCGTCGTGATGGACGACGGCGCCGAGCACGAGGTGCCCTCCGACGACGCCCGCTGGCTCGGCTACGAGGCGCTGCTCGCGGCCGCCGAGCCGGCCGAGTTCCACGCCCACGAGGAGCACCGGGCCGCGGGCATGTGTTACACGAGCGGCACGACCGGCAATCCCAAGGGCGTCGTCTACAGCCATCGCTCGCAGGTGCTGCACGGGCTCATGTGCATGACGGCGGACGCGGTGGGGATCAGCGAGCGCGACACCGTGCTGCCGGTCGTGCCGATGTTCCACGCGAACGCCTGGGGGCTCGGGCACTCCACGGTGATGGCGGGCGCCAACTACGTCATGCCCGGACCGGACCTCAGCGCCCCCGCGATCGCCGACCTCATGGAGTCCGAGCGCGTCACCGTCGCAGCCGGCGTTCCGACGATCTGGCAGGGCGTCGCCGCCGAGCTCGACGGCCGCGACCTCTCGGCGCTGCGCGAGATCGCCTGCGGCGGATCGGCCGTGCCGAAGTCCCTGAGCGAGACCTACCGGGAGAAGGTCGGGATCTCCATCCACCAGGCGTGGGGGATGACCGAGACGAGCCCGATCGCCTCGCTGGCGACGATGAAGTCGACACTCGGCGGTCAGCACGACCCGGGCCTCGCCGACCTGCGCGCGACGGCGGGCGTGCCCGTCCCGCTCGTGGACCTGCGCATCGTCGACCCCGACGACGGCACCGAGCAGCCGTGGGACGGCGAGGCGCGCGGCGAGCTGCAGGCGAGTGGGCCGTGGATCGCCGCCGGGTACTACGACGACGAGCGCTCGGGTGACTCGTTCACGGTCGACGGCTGGCTGAAGACCGGCGACATCGCGACGATCGATCCCGAGGGCTACGTCCGCCTGGTCGACCGCACGAAGGACCTCATCAAGTCGGGCGGCGAGTGGATCAGCTCGGTCGAGCTGGAGAACGAGATCATGGCCCACCCGCAGGTGCGTGAGGCCGCCGTGATCGGCGTCCCGGACGAGCGCTGGGGCGAGCGCCCGCTGGCCTGCGTCGTCCCGGTCAGCGAGGGCGCCGTGACCCCCGACGAGATCCGCACGCACCTCGAGGGCCTGATCCCGAAGTGGTGGATGCCCGAGCGCATCGAGCTGATCGACGAGGTGCCGAAGACGTCCGTCGGGAAGTTCTCGAAGAAGGACCTGCGCTTGCGGTACGGCCCCCCGGCAGGACCGGTCGGCGAAGCCGACCGGATCGAATAACGTCCCGCCCATGCCTTCCGCGGACTACGTCATCGTCGGAGCCGGCTCGGCCGGCTGCGTCCTCGCCAACCGCCTCTCGGAGGACCCCGACGTGCGGGTGCTGCTGATCGAGGCCGGCACCGGCAAGGGCCGGCACATGAACGTCACGATCCCGGCGGCGTTCGCCAAGCAGTTCAAGACGAAGCTCGACTGGGAGCTCTACACCGACCCCGAGCCGGGCGTGGACAACCGCTCGCTCTACTGCCCGCGCGGCAAGGGCCTCGGCGGCTCCTCGTCGATGAACGCGATGCTCTACGTCCGCGGGCGGCCGCTGGACTACGACCTGTGGGAGGCGCAGGGCGCCACCGGCTGGGGCTGGGAGGGCGTCAGGGACTACTTCCTGAAGTCCGAGAACCGCGAGGGCGGGCCGTCGGAGTACCACGCGGTCGGCGGTGAGCTGAACGTCGCCGACGAGAACTCGCCGCGCGCGGTGACCGAGACGTTCCTCGTCGCGGCGCAGGCGGCCGGGATCCCGCGGATCGACGACTACAACGGCCCCGAGCAGGACGGCGCCGCGCTCGTGCAGGTGACCCAGCGCAACGGCAGGCGGCTGAGCAGCTCCGAGGCGTTCCTGCGGCCGGCGATGAAGCGGCCGAACCTCGAGGTCGTCACCGGCGCCCAGGTGCTGCGCGTCGACGTCGAGAACGGGCGCGCCGTCGGAGTGCGCTACCGCCAGGGCGGTGAGACGCAGGTCGCCCGCGCGCGGCGCGACATCGTGCTCTCCGCGGGTGCGTACGGCTCGCCGCAGATCCTGCTGCTGTCGGGCATCGGCCCGGCCGACCACCTGCGCGACATCGGCGTTCCCGTCCAGGCCGACGTGCCCGGGGTCGGCATGAACCTCCAGGACCACCCGTACTGCCTGGGCATCTGGGACCTCCCGGGCGGCGGGTCGCTCGCGGACGCCGAGCACCCGAAGTACCTGCTGGAGTGGCTGTTCAAGAAGAGCGGGCCGCTGACGTCGACGGTCGCGGAGGCGTTCGCGTTCGTCCGCACCCGGCCCGGGCTGCCCGCCCCCGACGTCCAGTTCCATTTCGCTCCGGTGTACTTCGCCGACCACGGGCAGGAGGAGTACGACGGACACGCGATGAGCCTGGGCCCCGTCCTCGTCACGCCGAGGAGCCGCGGGCGCGTCTGGCTGCAGTCCGCCGACCCGCTCGCCAGGCCGCGGATCCTCACCAACTCGCTGACCGAGCCGGAGGACGTCGCCTCGATGGTCGCCGGGATGAAGCTCGCGCGGGAGATCGTCGCCCAGTTCGGACCCGTCGCCGGGCGCGAGCTGTACCCCGGTTCGGGCGCCGTCACCGACGACGACCTCGAAGCCGATCTGCGGCGCCGCATGGAGCTCCTGTACCACCCCGTCGGCACCTGCCGGATCGGCTCGGACGAGCTGGCGGTCGTCGATCCGCAGCTGCGCGTGCACGGCGTCGAGGGCCTGCGCGTGGCGGACGCATCGGTCATGCCCGTGATCCCCGGCGGCAACACGAACGCCCCCGCCATCATGGTCGGCGAGAAGGCCGCGGACCTCATTCGCGAGCGCGTAGCGGCCGCGGTCTGAGACCCGCGGCGCGCCCTCCCGTGACGGCGCGCACACGGGTGATGCCACGCACACAACGCCCGTCCGCGCTCGCGCAAGATGGGTCCTGCCGGCGGTCCCAGAGCCCGCCGCCGAAGGATCCAGGGGGAGAGAACGGCATTCAGAGGGCCCGCGCGACGCCATGGGCGGCGGCGCAGCCGGGCTCGGGGGGATCGCTGGACTCGGGTCCTTCGGCGGGGGCCACCGCCGGGACCGGGACGACCGCCGACATGACCACGGATGCCACAGGCCGCGCCCACGGGCGCCCGACGCCCCGCACCGGCGGGTACCGGTAGGACCGCGTGCTCTGGGTCGAGGTCCTCGTCGTGTTCATCGTCTGCCACCTGGTCGGAGACTTCCTCCTGCAGACCGACTGGCAGGCGCGCCACAAGCACGGCGGGCTCGGACGCGACCCGGTCGCCCGACGCGCGCTGCTCGCCCACGTGACGGCGTACACGCTCGTGTTCGTCCCCGCGGTCGCCTGGGTCGTCCTGACCGCCGACCTGCCGGTCGCGACGGGCGTCCTGCTCCTGGCGCTCGTCTTCCTCCCGCACCTGCTGCAGGACGACGGCCGCGTTGTGCGATGGTGGATGCACGACGTCAAGCGGACCGACCCGTCGGAGCAGCCCGGCGTGACGATCGTCGTCGACCAGACCATGCACATCGTGATGCTCTTCGCGCTCGCCGTCATCATCGCCCTCATCACGTGAGCGCCCAGCCCGCCGAGGCGCCCGCAGCGCGCGAAGTGGTACGCCGGCGAACGATCGAGCCGGGCGCCGTGCTGCGCGTCGCGTGCTTCGGCGCGGCGCTCGCCTTCCTCGACGCGACGATCGTCAACGTCGCGTTCCCCGACATCCGCGCTTCGTTCCCCGACGCGTCGCTCGGCGGCATCTCGTGGGTGCTCAACGCGTACAACATCGTCTTCGCCGCCTTCCTGCTCCCGGCCGGCCGCATCGCCGACCTGCTCGGACGCAAGCGCCTGTTCGAGTGGGGGATCTGGCTGTTCGTGATCGCGTCGGTGCTCTGTGCCGCGGCCCCGACCGTCGAACTGCTGATCGCCGCGCGCGCCCTGCAGGCGCTCGGGGCCGCCGTGCTCGTTCCCGCGTCGCTCGCGCTGGTGCTGCAGGCGTTTCCCGGCCCGCGCCGCACGCATGGGGTCGCGCTGTGGAGCGCCATGGCGGCGCTCGCGGCCGGCTTGGGCCCGGCGCTCGGCGGCGTCCTCGTCGAGCTGGAGGGCTGGCGGCTCGTCTTCCTCGTGAACGTGCCGCTCGGGGCGCTCGCGCTGCTGCTCGCGCGGCGTACGCTCGTCGAGAGCCGCGCCCCGGGCAAGCGCACCGTGCCCGACCTGATCGGCGCGACGCAGCTGGCGGGCGCGACCGCGCTGTTCACGCTCGGCCTCGTGCAGGGCGATACGTGGGGCTGGGACAGCCCGGCGACCTGGGGCTGCATGGTCGCCGGCGTCGCGCTGGGCGCGGTCTTCATCGCGCGCTGCCGCTGGCACAGCGCGCCGATGGTGGACCTCGCGCTGCTGCGGATCCGCTCGGTGTCGGTCATGAACCTGCTGACGCTCATCGGCTCCGCGGGGTTCTACGCGTACGTCCTGTGCAACGTGCTCTTCCTGACGAGCGTCTGGGGCTACTCCGTCCTGGAAGCGGGCCTGGCGATCACGCCGGGGCCGTTCATCGCGGCGGCCGTCGCCCGTCCCGCGTCCGCGCTGGCCGCGCGCGTCGGCGCGCGCTGGGTCATCGCGGTGGGGTCGGTGATCTGGGCCGCGGGCGTGTACTGGCTGATCACGCGCATCGGCCTGACGCCCGACTTCGTCGGCGAATGGCTGCCCGTCATGTTCATCCTGGGCGTGGGCGCCGGCATCTGCTTCCCCGTCGTCGGCGGGGCGGCGGTCGCCGAGATCCCCGGCGGGCGGTTCGCGACCGGCACCGGCATCAACTCCGTCGCCCGCCAGCTCGGCGCCGTGCTGGGCGTCGCGCTGCTCGTGGCGATCGTCGGGCGCCCAGAGCCCGCGGAGCTCGCCGGCGCCTTCGACCGGGGCTGGACGTTCGCGCTCGGCTGCTTCGCCCTGGTCGCGCTGATCGCCCCGTTCGCGGGGCGGATCACCCCGGTGCCGGACGACGACGAGGCGCCCGCGCCGGCGATCCTGACCGCGCCGATCGTCGTTCCGCGAACGCTCGCCGCCGGAGGGGCGGAGGCGGCGGCCCCGGCTCGTCCCCGCACCGTCTCGGAGATCCTCGCCGCCGTCCCGCTGTTCGCCGGGCTCCCGGCCAGCGGTGCCGATGCACTCGCGGAGCGCGTCCGCTCGACCGACCTGTCCGCGGGCGAGTACCTGTTCCGCGAGGGCGACCCGGTCGGAAGCGTGTACATCGTGGCCGCCGGGCGGCTCGAGGTCGTCGCGGGTGACGAGGTCCTGCGCGTCCTCGGTCCCGGCGACGTCGTCGGGGAGCTGGCGCTGCTCGCGGAGTCCCCGCGCTCGGCCTCCGTGCGCGGCCGGCGCGACAGCCGGCTCCTGGAGATCCGGCGCAAGGACTTCAACGCCCTCCTCGCCGAGGACCCGGACTTCGCCCGCGCGCTCCTGCGGGAGACCGGCGCGCAGCTCCAGGCGAGCCGCGCGCTCGCGGCGCCGGATCCCGAGCCGGGCGGCACGATCGCCGTCATCGCGCTCGGTGCGCGCGCACCGTTCGACGACCTCGTCGCCGCGCTGCTGGACGAGCTCGCCGCCGGCGGGCCCGCCACGCTGCTGGATCCGGCCGATCGCGACGACGACGCGGCGCGCGCCGAGCTGCTCGAGCGCCTGGAACGCGATCACGACCACGTCGTCCTGGCGGCCCGCGACGGCGATCCCTGGGCGGCGTTCGCGCGACGCCAGGCCGACCGGGTCGTGGTGGTCGCCGGCGACGGCCCCCCGCCGCCCGGCGCGGCGGACCGCGCGGAGCTCCGCGGGGCGGACCTCGTCATCGCCTCGCCGCGCGCGGGCGCCGCGACGCCGTGGCTTGACGCGCTGAGCCCGAGCGCGGTGCACCTCGTCCGGCCGGCCACGGCGGAGCGCGACCGCGCCCGCGCGGCGCGCCGCATCGCCGGGCGCTCGGTCGGCATCGTCTTCTCGGGCGGCGGGGCGCGCGCGTTCGCCCACATCGGCGTCCTCGACGAGTTCGCAGCCGCCGGCATCGAGGTGGACCGCGTCGGCGGCTGCAGCATGGGAGCTCTGATCGCCGCCATGGCGGCGCTCGGGATGGAACCCGACGAGATCGACGCCCGCTGCTACGAGGAGTGGGTCCGGCGCCGCCCGCTCACGGACTACCGGATCCCGCGCCATTCGCTCATCAAGGGCGAGCGCGTCGAGGCGATGATGCGGCGAAACCTCCCGGGCCTCATCGAGGACACCGAGCGGGATTTCTTCTGCGTCAGCGGCGACCTTGTGAGCGGCGAGCTCACCGTGCATCGGCGGGGAGAGCTCTACGTGGCCGTCGGGGCGAGCATGGCGCTGCCGGGGCTCGTGGAGCCGGTGCGGCTCGACGACCGGCTGCTCGTGGACGGCGGCGTGCTGAACAACCTGCCGGTCGACGTCATGGCCGCCCGCGACGAGGGCCCTGTCGTCGCCGTCGACGTCAGCCATCAGCGGTTCCGCAATGCGGCCGCCGACCCCGCCGCGCTGACCGGGTTCGGCGACACGCTCACGCGCGCGCTGCTGCTCGCCAGCACCGACGTGGACCGCCTCGCGCGCGCGCACGCCGATCTCGTGATCGTCCCGCCGGACGACGGCGTGGGGATGTTCGAGTTTCATCAGCTGGACCGCGTGCGACTCGCCGGACGCCGCGCGACCGTGCAGGCCCTGGAGGCCGACAGCTCCTGGCTGCCGCGCTGACCTCGCAGATTCCGCGCCGCGGCGCATACGATCGCGGCCCAACCGACCCTGGAGATCACTTGTCCACGCTGCACACCAGTCGCGACGGCCGCGTCCTCACCGTGACGCTCGACAACCCGCCATCCGGGTTCATGACCGGCGGCATGGTGGACGAGCTCGACACCCTCACCCGCTCGCTGCAGGGCGATACGTCCGTCGGCGCGGTCGTGCTCACAGGCTCGCTCGACGGGGTCTTCGTCATGCACTACGACATCGCGGAGATCGTCGAGGGGGCCGAGGCGGTCGGCGCGAGCGTCGGGCGCGGGGTCGCCGGCGGCGCGGTGCGGGCGGTCGGCGCGCTGCGCCGCGTGCCGGGGGCGGGCGGGGCGCTCGCTCACAGCCCCGCGTCGGGCATCGCCGAGCTGCACCAGGTGCACGAGCTGTTCGTCCGCATGGGACGGATGGAGCAGGTCTTCGTCGCCGCGCTGAACGGCACCGCGACCGGCGGCGGCTGCGAGCTCGCCCTCGCGTGCGACCTGCGCTACATGGCCGACGGCCCCTACGCGATCGGGCTGCCCGAGATCAGCGTCGGGATCATCCCGGGAGCGGGCGGCACCCAGCGGCTCGTGCGGGCGCTCGGGCCCGCGCGCGCGCTGGAGCTCATGCTCGAGGCGCGCCCGCTGGATCCGCAGGCGGCGCTGGACGCCGGGCTCGTGCACCGCGTGGTCCCCGCGGACGCGCTGCTCGCGGAGGCCCAGGGGACGGCCGCGCGGCTGGCGCGGCGCGCGCCGGCCACCGTGGGTGCACTGAAGCGCGCCGTCTACGACGGGGGCTCGCGGTCGCTCGCCGCCGGCCTGCACGTCGAGCGGGCGGAGTTCCTGGCGGTCGCGTCGGCGCCGCCCGCCATCCGCGGGATGCGCGCCTACGCCGACGCGGTGGAGCAGCTCGCGGACCCGCTGCGCACACCGTGGAACGACGGGGACGGCGCGGGCGGCGCCTGGTTCGACGGCACCGCCGTCGACCTGACGACCTGAGCCGGGCTCAGGTCCCCAGGCTCGGGACCGGGAGCGCCTTCACGTCGTCGCCGAGTGTCCTGGCCAGCGCCGTCACGCCGCCCAGCTCAGCCGCCAGCACGCCGATGTCGCCGGCGCTGAAGTTCCCGTCCTTGAACCCCGGGACGAGGCTCTGCGCCTGCTTCGTGAGCCCGCCGAGCTTGTCGCCCAGCCCGCGCAGCCGGTCATCAGACAGCGCCGCGTCGCGTGCGAGCCGCAGCTCGTTGGCGATGAAGGCGCCGGTCGCGGCGGCCTTCACGAGCGCAGCGGTGCGGCCGTCGGCGCCCTGCTGGAAGGTGCCCACCTTCCAGGGCTTGTAGATGTAGCGGCGGAACGCGCCGACCGCCAGGCCCGTGTGCAGGACGAACTTCGTCTTGGCGAACTTCACGTCCGGAACGGTTCGTGTGGTCGTCTGGCCGGACGCGTTGGTGGCGGTCACGGTCTTCGTGTCGTCGCCGCACCCGGAGGACAGGAGGGCGGCCGGGAGCAGGACGGCGACGCAGGCGAGCAGGGCGAGCGGACGGCGCATCGCCGCGATCGTGGCCGGGTGCCGGTCAGCGGTGGCGGGAGGCCCGGCGGTCGAGCGCGACGGAGGTCGCCTGGGCCAGCGCGCCCCCCAGAAGCGACCCCGCGACGACGTCACCGGGATAATGCACACCGGTATGAACGCGCGAATAGGCGACGAGGGCGGCGAGGGCCCGCAGCGGGAATCCCGCGGCGGGCGAGACGTGGCCGACGCCGGTCGCGAACGCGAACGCCGCCGCCGAGTGCCCGGACGGGAACGACGTCGAGATCGGCATCGGGACGTGGCGCGCGATCGGGACGTCCTGGGCGGCGCGGTCCGGCCGGTGGCGGCGCCCGATCGGCTTGACCGCGACGTTCACGACGGTCGCCGTCACGCCGAGCGACGCGAGCCCGAAGGTCGCAGCGCGCCGGCCGCGCCGGCCGGTCAGCGCGAGCACGGCGGCGGCGCCGAGCGAGAGCTTGGAGTAGTCCGCCGCGCGCGACAGCTGCGCCATCGCACGGTCAAGCGTCGGGGTCGGCGTCCGCGCCACCGCCGCGTAGGCGCCGACGTCCAGCCGCTCCACCTCCTCGATGACGGTCGCCGGCCGGGCCGGGGGCGGGGCGTCCTGCGGTGCGGTCTGCGTCACCCGCGGAGCATCCCATGACCGGGCGGCGGGCGGCGGCCGCCGGGGCGCTCGCGCTCGCGACGCTGACGATCGCGTGGGCCCTGTTCCTGCTCGTGCGGCGCTGGCCGGTGGACGTCGTGGGCCCCGCCCTGCTGCTCCTCGCCGCCGTGCTCGTGTGGTGGGGGATCCGCCGGCGCGGCGCTCGCAGGACGGCGGCGCTCGGGCTCGCGGCGGCACTGACGCTCGGAGCGCTGATCGAGATCGCCGGGCGCGCCGTGCTGCTCGCCGACCTCGTGACGATCGCCGGCGCGCTCGCGGTCCTCGCGCTCGCGCGGCACGCGTACGCGGTCAGGGTCCCGCTGCCGCGCGTCGACCCGCCGGCGTCGCCCGTGCTCTTCATCAACCCCCGCTCGGGGGACGGGCGCGCAGAGCGCACCGGACTCGCGGGCGCCGCGCGGGAGCGCGGGATCGACGTCGTGATGCTCGAGCCGGGCGCCGACCTGAACGTGCTCGTGGAGGACGCGGTGGCTCGCGGCGCCGACGGGCTCGCGATGGCCGGCGGCGACGGGTCGCAGGCGATCGTCGCGCGGATCGCCGCGGCGCACGACCTGCCGTACGCCTGCATCCCGTCCGGGACGCGCAACCACTTCGCGCTCGACCTCGGCGTCGATCGCGACGACGACCTCGGTGCGCTCGACGCCTTCGGGCCGGGCGCCGGGGAGCACGTCGTCGACCTCGCCGAGGTCAACGGGCGGACGTTCGTCAACAACGCCTCGCTCGGGGTCTACGCGGAGGCCGTCCAGCGCGAGGGCTACCGCGCCGCGAAGGTGCGCACGATCCTCGACACCGTCCCCGACGTCGTCGGCCCGGACGGGCGGGCACTCGACCTGGAGTGGACGAGCCCGAGCGGGACGGTCCACCACACCGCCGCCGTGATCCTCGTCTCCAACAACCGCTACCGGCTCGGCGGCGGCATCGGCGCCGGGACGCGGCCGCGGATCGACGACGGCCTGCTCGGCGTGGCGATCGTCGCGGGCCGCAGCGGCCCGCGAGCGTGGGTCCGGCGCCCGTGGCGCGAATGGTCGACGCCGACGTTCGAGGTGCGCTCCGCGGAGCCGGTGAGCGCCGGCATCGACGGTGAGACCGTGCTCCTGGACCCGCCGCTGCGCTTCGCCATCCGCGCGGGCGTCCTGCGCGCCCGGGTCGCCCCGCAGCATCCAGGGGCCTCGCCGTCCGCGGCGACGCCCGTCGGCGTCGGAGCGGTGGTCCGCGGGCTCGCACGCATCGCCGCCGGGCAGGCGCCGATGCCCGCACCGCGGCGGATCGCCCCTCCGCGCGCCGCGGCGGGACCGCCGGCTCCCTGAGCCCCGGACGGGGCACTACGCTGCGCGCCGTGCCCGAGGTCCTCGCCGACGAGCCGCTCGCGCCCCGCACCACGCTGCGGCTCGGCGGTCCCGCGCGGCGCCTGGCACAGGCCGTCACCGACGCGCGGCTCGTCGATCTCGTGCGCGCCGCGGACGCCGCGGGCGAGCCGCTGCTGATCCTCGCGGGGGGCAGCAACGTGGTGATCGCCGACTCGGGGTTCCCGGGCACGGTCGTCCAGGTCGCCACGCGGGGCGTGGAGCGCGAGGAGCTGCCCGGCGGTCGCGTCCGGCTCACGGTCGCGGCCGGTGAGCCGTGGGACGAGGTGGTCGCCGGGGCCGTCGCGGACGGGCTCGCCGGGCTCGAGTGCCTCAGCGGGATCCCCGGCTCGGCGGGCGCCACGCCGATCCAGAACGTCGGCGCGTACGGTCAGGAGGTCGCCGAGACGATCGTCGCCGTGCGCGCGCTGGACCGCCGCAGCGGCGCCGTCGAGGAGCTCACGCCGGCCGACTGCGGGTTCGCCTACCGCGCAAGCGTCTTCAAGCGCGCCGCGTCCCACGTCGTGCTGTCGGTCGCCTTCGAGCTGGACGCCTCGCGGCTGTCGGCGCCGCTGCGCTACGGCGAGCTCGCGCGGACGCTCGCGGCACCGGCGGGCGCCGGCGCACCGCTCGCCGACGTGCGCGCCGCGGTCCTCGAGCTGCGGCGCGGAAAGGGCATGGTCCTCGACGCCGGCGACCACGACACCTGGAGCGCCGGCTCGTTCTTCACGAACCCCGTCCTGGACGCCGCGGCCTTCGCCGCGCTCGAGGAGCGCGCCGCCGCGCTGCCGGGGACCGACGCGGGGCCCCCCGGCTTCCCCGAGCCCGGACGGCCGCGTGAAGACGTCGGCCGCCTGGCTCATCGAGGCCGCCGGCTTCCACCGCGGCGAGGCGCGCGGACCGGTCGCGCTCTCCTCGCGGCACGCGCTCGCGCTCACCAACCGCGGCGGCGCGACCACCGGGCAGCTCCTCGCGTTCGCGCGCGAGATCGCGGAGGCCGTCGAGACGCGCCTCGGCGTCGCGCTCGACCCGGAGCCCGTGCTCGTCGGCGTGCCCTGGCGCTGACCGCGCCGGTCGATTGTGTGACGAGACGCGCTTGACTTGGTCGCCGGATCCGCGATGCTGCGCGCCCATGGGACTGTTCAAAGGCATGAAGGACCTCAAGGACATCAACGACATGTCCAAGCAGTACAAGCGCCCGTCGATGCTCGAAGGGCTGGCGCAGGCCAAGGACGCGATGGCGGGCATCCAGGAGACGCAGCGGGTCACCGCGAACGGCGTCCCGGGGAGTGCGCGCGTGCTCGGCGTGACGGACACCGGCGCGACCCTCAACGACCACCCGGTCTGCGAGGTGCAGCTCGAGGTGACGGTCCCCGGACAGGGGCCGTACACCACGACGATCAGCCAGGCGATCCCGCGGATGCAGGCACCGATGCTGCAGCCGGGGACGACCCTGACCGTCAAGGTCGATCCGGCGGACCGTGACACCGTCGTCCTGGACTGGCAGGCGCAGGGCGAGCAGGCGATGGCCCTCTCCGGGCAGGCGATGCAGGGCGGTGGGGCCGGCGCCGCGGGCGGCGCGCAGGACCCGGTCGCCCGGCTCGAGCGCCTCCAGGCGCTGAAGGACAAGGGTCTCCTCAGCGAGGCGGAGTTCGAGGCGCAGAAGCAGCGGATCCTCGGCGACATCTGAGCGCCGGACACGACGACGATCACAGGGAGCGACATGGGCCTCTTCAAGGGCATGAAGGACTCGATGGCACAGGCGAAGGAGATGCAGGCGGCCGCAGGCGGGGCGATGCCGGGCATGGACGCGTCGAGCGCGTCGATGATGGCCGACGCCAACGCGATCAACGCGAGCGGCGCCGAGATGCGCCGGCTCTGGGCGGAGGGCCTCGACGGCACGGCCATCCTCAAGGGCTTCACCGACACCGGGGAGCAGCTCGCGGGAAACACGGTGCTCGACCTGCAGATGGTCGTCACGATCGCGGGCGGTGAGCCCTACGAGGTCACCCACCGCATGACGATCGCGGGCACCGACACCTCCGCCTACGAGGCGGGGTCCGAGTACGCCGTCAAGGTCGACCCCGAGAACCGGCAGAACCTGACGTTCGCCCCGGCCTGATGTGGCAGGACGCGAGCGGCGCTGCGGAGCGCCGGCCGGCGGGCCGCACGCTGCTCGTGGTCCTCGGCTGGGTGCTCTGCCTCGCCGGGCTGGTCATCGGCTGCAAGGCGATCTACGACCTCACGCAGATCGGCACGTGCGCGAGCGGCGGCCCCTTCGTCAGCGCGCGGCCGTGTCCGGAGGGCACGGGCCTGAAGATCATGTCGATCTTCGGCGCAGCCCTCCTCGGCCTCCTCGGGCTGGCCTGCCACGCGATCGGCAGCCGCGGGCAGCGCACCTCCTCGCGGATCGGCTTCGGCCTGATCATGTGGTCGCTGCTGTTCCTGTCGATCGCCGGCACCGTCGCGTACGCGGCCTTCGGGCCCGACGCCCAGCCCGACAACGAGGGCGCGCGCATCGCCGCGATCGTCATGCTCGTGACCTTCGTGCCGATGGCGCTCATCCCGCTCCTGGGCATCGGCGCGCTGGGGTTCGCGAGCCGCCGCGACCGCGACGAGGGCGCCGACGACGCGATCCCGCTCGACCCGCGCGCCGTCGCGCTGGCGCCCAGGCCGTCCGCGCGGCCCGCCGCCCCCACGCCGGTCGTCCCGCTCGTCACGGCCGTCGCCCCACCCGCCGCCCCCGGGGGTGACGAGCCGTCGGACCCGGTCGATCAGCTCGAGCGGCTGGCGCAGCTGAAACAGTCCGGAGCGATCGACGCGGCCGAGTACGAGCGGCTCAAGGACCGGATCATCGGCGCATGACGCCGCGCGCCGCGCCCACGGCGTTCCCCGAGATCCAGGCGCGCAGCCTCACCGGGGAGCGCTGCGTCCTGCCGGCGGGCTTCGGCGCCCCCCGGGCGATCGCGGCGGTCGCGTTCCACCGCGCCCAGCAGACCGACGTGGACGGTTGGCTGCCGTCGCTGCTGGAGTTCGAGCGCACCCACGACGACCTGCGGGCGTACGAGATTCCGTGCATCAGCCGTCGCTGGGGCCCGGCGCGCGCCTTCATCGACGGCGGCATGGTGGCCGGGATCCCCGACCGCGAGGCACGGGGGCGGACGCTGACGACGTACACCGACGTCGGACGGGTGCGCCGGGCACTCGGGCTGCGCGACACGAGCGAGATCGCCGTCGTCCTCACCCGCAGGGACGGCCGCGTCGACTGGATCGCGACGGGCCCCTGGACGGCTGCGCTCGGCGACGCGCTCGCCGACGCGCTCTGACCTACTCGTCGCGCGGGACGATGTGGGCCAGCGGGACCGACTCGCCCTCGCGCGTCTCGGGGTAGACGACGTACGCGACCGGAGCGCCGCCGAACCAGACGGCCGTCTCCGCCTCGCCGACGTAGATGCCGGCGCGCTGCGTGCCGTCGGCCCGTTCGACCCACACCTTCTGTCCCTCCTTGAAGAAGCTCATGGCCGGATCGTGACCGATCGACACGGCACGTGCAGCCTCCCAAATACGAAAAGTGATTCCGGGGTCTTGACACACGAAATTCAAAGCATGTATTCTGTAGCGCATGAACTCGTCAGGGGGGTGGGCCCCGGTCCTGTTGATCATCGCCGTGCTCGCGCCGGCGGTCGGCGCGCTCGTCACCGCGATCGCGACACCAGGCAGCGGGGAGCGCGCGGCGCTGACCGCCGTCATCGGAGCGGGCGCGGGCCTGCTCGCCGCGACTGCGCTGCTCGTCGTCGTCGCGCTCGACGGGCCGGCCTGGGTGCTGCTCGGCTCCGACGCTGGCCTCAGCGCCGGCCGGCTCGCCGCCCTGCTGCTCGTGCTGATCGCGATCGTCGGCCTCGTCGTCCCCGCCTTCGCCGCACGCTACCTTGCCGGCGACCCGCGCTTCACCCGTTTCTTCCTGCTGACCGGGATCACCGTGACGGCGACGGCGGCGATGGTCGCCGCCGCGACCATGGTCGGGCTCGTGGTCGCCTGGGTGATCGCCGGCGCCGGACTCGTCGCGCTCATCGCCCACGAGCGCGACCTTCCCGCCTCGCGCGTGGCCGCCCGCCGTGCCGCCTGGTCCTTCACGCTCGGTGACGGCGCCCTCGTCCTCGCGGGCGTGCTCGTGCTCGCCACGGTCGGAGACCTCGACCTGCGGGACACGACCGCGGCGGCGGCGCAGCTCGAGGGACGCGACGTCGCCGGCCTGGCCCTCGGTCCGGTCGTCGCGGTGCTCGTGGTGATCGCGGCGCTCGTGCGCTCGGCGCAGGTCCCGTTCGGGGGCTGGCTGCCGGGCACCGTCGCCGCTCCGACACCCGTCTCGGCGCTGCTGCACGCCGGCGTCGTCAACGCCGGCGGCATCCTGCTCGTCACGCTCGCGCCGGTGGTGCTGCTCGCACCGGTCGCCGTCGGCCTCACCTTCGCCGCCGGCGCCGTCACGGCGCTCTACGGGACGGCGCTGATGCTCGCCCGGGCCGACGTCAAGGGCCAGCTCGCGCACTCGACGATGGGCCAGATGGGCTTCATGGTGCTTCAGTGCTCGCTCGGCGCGCTGTCCGCGGCGGTCTTCCATCTCGTCGCCCACGGGATGTACAAGGCGACGCTGTTCCTCGGGTCCGGGACCGTGATCCACGAGCGCAAGGGCCTCTACCGCTCGCCCCGGCCGACGCCGGCCTCCGCGGGGCGCTCGCGCGCGCTGGCCGACGCCGCGATCGCCGTGCTGATGCCGCTCGCCGCGCTGGCGGCCTCGGTCGCGCTGATCGCCCCGGAGGTGGTCGAGCACCCCGGTGGCTACGTGCTCCTGGCCTTCGCCTGGGCGTCGGGCGCGCAGGCCGCCTTCTGGTGGCTGCGCCTGCGCCGGCCCGGGAACCTGCCGCGTGTGCTGCTCGCGCTCGCCGCCCTGGCCCTGGCGATCGCCGGGTACGTCCTGGCGCTCGGCGCCGTCGAGAGCTTCTTGTCCGCGAGCCTTCCGGCCGCCGACCTCGCCGGCTGGGCTCCCCAGTGGCTCGCCCTGCCGGTCATCCTGATCGCCGCCGCCGTGCTCGCGCTCCGCTGGAGCGCGGAGATCGCGCCCGACACCGCCGCGGCGCTCGGCGCGCGCGCGCAGCGCCTGCAGTACGCGCTGTACGCGGCCACGCGGCGCGCCGGCGAGGCGCCGGACGTCGCCGTCGCGCTGCCCGCGCGCCGGCGCATCGCCGCCCCCCCCGGTTCGCCCTCCCCCACGCTCGACCCCCAGCCCGCAAGGAGCCGCTGATGTCCGTCGTCGCCGATCACGCGCCCAAGCTGCGCGCCAGCCTGCGCGCCGAGGTGGCACTCGCCTCGGACGTCCTCGTGCCGGCCTGGCCGATCTCCTCGTTCATCGCCGTCAATCCGCTCGGCGGGCTCGAGGAATTCGGCTTCGAGGAGGCGACGCGCCGCGCCGCGGCCGCCATGGGCACCCGTGGACACCTCGACGAGTCGCACTTTCGTGCGCTCGCCGCCGACGGCCGGATCACTGAGGCCGACCTGGGCGTCGCCCTGCGCCGCCGTCATCCCGAGGCGCTCGAGCCGGACGCCGTGCGGCTCGGCTCCGCGACCCTGACGCCCACGGACATCCTCGTGCTCGATCTCCTGCACGCGCCGCCGGCGCCGCGTGCGGCCACCGACATGACGGTCGGCGAGCGGACCGACGCGCTGCTCGGGACCCGGATCGCGGCGGCGGTGGACGACGAGGCGTGCGGCTGGTGCGCGGCCTTCCTCGACGAGGGCCAGGCCTCCTGGTCGATGCCAGGCCGCGAGCGCGGCCTGTATGCCGCCTGGCGCGTGATCGCCTCGCACGACCGGGGCCTGCGGCGGCTGGGCGCGGGCGACCTGCGCGGTGCGATCGGCGCGCTGCCCGAGAACCCCGCCGACGCGCTGGCCGCCGGCCTGGAGACGCTCGGCGTGAGCGCCGAGCGCCGGGCGGTCGAGCTGCGCCGACAGCTCGGCCGCCGGCCCGGCTGGGCCAGCGCGATCCGCTGGCGCTCCGAGCATCACTCCGACGGCGGCAGCGCCCCGGCGGATCTCACCGACCTGCTCGCGCTGCGCGTCTCGCTCGAGGCGCTGCTCGTCGAGCGCGCGGCGGAGCGGGCGTTCGGCGCCGGCGCGCCGATGGCTGAGCTGCTGGGCGCGCTCCGGGCACAGAACCCGGCCGGCGCCGGTGACGACGGCACCGAGGCGCGGCTGGAGGCCGTCGCCCACGCCGCCGGCGCGGGCTGGCCGCTCGACGCCGAGCAGCGCCGCGGGCTCACGGCGGTCCTGGCCTCGATCGCGCCGTCCGAGCGCCCCGCCGTCTGGCAGGCCGCCTACGAGGAGCACTGGCGCGCGCCGCTGCTGGGCGCGCTGAGCCGGCCCGCGGCCGCGGGCCTGGTCGAGCGCCCCCGCGCACAGGTCGTCTGCTGCATCGACGCGCGCTCCGAGGGCCTGCGCCGGCACCTCGAGGCCACGGGTCCGTACGAGACACTCGGCTTCGCCGGCTTCTTCGCGGTCGCGATGCGCTTCCGCCGCCTGGGCTCCGACGGCGGGGACGCGCTCTGCCCGGTGCTGCTGACGCCGCGCAACGACGTGACCGAACTGGTGGCCGACGGGGAGGACGCGCTGGCGGAGCGCTGGCTGGACGGCGGGCGCGCCCGCGCCGCCGGGACCCGAACGCTGCACCACGTCCGCGAGGACCTGGCGACCCCGTTCGCGCTCGCCGAGGCGTCCGGCTGGCTGATGGGCCCGCAGGCGCTCGCCCGCACGCTGGTCCCCGGCGCCTACGACCGCGGTCGCTCGCGGGTCATCGCGGGGGAGGCGCCGGCGACGCGCATGGCGATCGACCGCCCGACCCCGCAGGAGGCCGAGGAGATCGCCTGCGCCCAGGAGCACGAGCTCGTGCGGGAGCTGGTCGCCGCCCGTCTGGGCCGCGGCGGGCGCAACGCCACCGCAGGCGATGTCGAGAGCCTGCGCCGCCGCGCCATCGGCGTCGACGAGCCCGGGGGACCGTTCGAGGCGCTGCGCCTCGGCCGCGAGCGCGAGCACGAGCTGCTGCGGGCGCTGCGGGAGGATTCCGGGATCACGGGGAACGGGCACGGGGACCGCGTCGCGCAGGCCGCGACCCTCGGCTTCACGCGAGCGGAGCAGATCGCGACCGCCGCGACGGCGCTGCGGATGATGGGCCTCGTGCGGGGCTTCGGCCGCCTCGTCCTGCTCTGCGGCCACGGCAGCGTCACCGAGAACAACCCGTACGAGGCCGCACTGGACTGCGGCGCGTGCGGCGGCAACCACGGCGGCCCCAACGCGCGCGTCGCGGCCGCGATGCTCAACCGCGCCTACGTGCGCGACGCGCTGCGGCTCGAGGGCATCGAGGTGCCCGAGGACACGTGGTTCGTCGCCGGTCAGCACGACACCGCCGCCGACACGGTCTCCATCTTCGACCGCGACACCGTCCCGGCTGCGCACCGGGACGACCTCGCCGCGCTGGAGGCCGACCTGCGGATCGCGGGCGCCGGGAACAGCGCGGAGCGGCTCGCGCGGCTGCCCGGCGCGCTCGTGCCCCGGGACACGGGCGCCGCCCACCGCCGCGCCGGTGTACGCGGCCGTGACTGGGCGCAGATCCGCCCGGAGTGGGGGCTCGCGCGCAACGGCGCGTTCATCGTCGGCTCGCGCGCCATCACCACGGGACTCGATCTCGAATGCCGCTCGTTTCTCCATTCCTACGACGCCGAGGTGGACACGGATGGCGCGATGCTCGAGACGATTCTCACCGCGCCGCTCGTCGTCGCGCAGTGGATCAACTGCCAGTACTACTTCTCCACCGTGGATCCCGAGCGGCTCGGCGCCGGCAACAAGACGATCCACAACGTCGTCGCCGGCCTCGGCGTGCTCCAGGGTCCGGGCGGGGACCTCAAGCTCGGGCTGCCGGTCCAGGGAGCGCTGGACGGGGAGCGGCTCTACCATGAGCCGATGCGCCTGCTGGCGATCGTGGAGGCCCCGCTCGCCCGCATCGACGACATCGTGCGCCGCAACCCGATCCTCCAGCATCTGTTCGGAGGCGAGTGGGTGGCGGTGGCGGCGCGCGAGCACCCGGACGATCCCTGGCTGCGGCGCGCACCCGCCGGCGAGTGGATCCCCTGGAACGGTCAGGCGCCGCCGGCGCCGGTGGCCGCACCAGGCGGCGCGCCGGCGGCCCGCCGCCGCGAACAGCAGGAGGTGGCGGCATGAGCCGCGAGGGTCTGACACGCATGACGAAGGTCGAGGTCGTCGTCGAGGGCACGGTGGCCCCGCAGGTGGTGGACCTCTTCACGCACGCCGGCGTGACCGGCTACACCGCGGTCTCGAACGTCTCAGGTCTCGGTCACGGCGGCTACCACGAGGGGCGCCTGCTGTTCAACGACCAGAGCGCGCTCGGCATGCTCATCACGGTCGTGCCCGACGACCAGGTCGACGGTCTGCTCGCCGGTGTGCGTACGCTGCTGGACGGACGCTCCGGGGTCATGTTCGTCTCGGACGTCTACGTCAGCCGCCCCACGTACTTCACGACGTGAGCGCCGCACCGATCGCCTCTGCCCCCGAACGCACCACCGCACGCACCGTCGGCATCATCGGCGCCGGCCAGCTCGCGCGGATGACGCACCGCGCGGCGATCGACCTGGGCGTCGAGGTTCTGGTGCTGGCCGCCGGCGACGACGACGCCGCCGTCCGCGGCGGCGCGCGGCACCTCATGGGCTCGCACGCCGACCTCGCCGACCTGCGGGCGCTGGCGGCCCGCTGCGACGTCGTCACGTTCGACCACGAGCACGTTTCGCCGGAGCACATCCGCGCGCTGGAGGCGGACGGCGTCGCCGTGCGCCCCGGTTCACGCGCGACGCTCGCCGCGCAGGACAAGCTGCACGCCCGCCGGCTGCTCGGTGAGGAGCTCGGGCTGCCCGTGCCGCCGTTCGCCCCCGTCTCCGCCGCCGCCGACGTCGAGCGCTTCGCCGCCGAGCACGGCTGGCCGGTCGTGCTCAAGGCCCGCAGCGGCGGCTACGACGGCCGCGGCGTGCAGATCGTTCACGCCCCGGATGCGGCGGCGGCCGTGCTCGGCTCCGGAGGCGGCTGGCTGGCCGAGGCGTACGTGGCGCTCGACCTGGAGGTCGCGGTGCTCGTCGCGCGCCGGCCGTCGGGCGAGGCCGTCGTCTACCCGCTCTGCGAGACCGTCCAAGAGGACGGGATGTGCCGCGAGCTGCGCGTTCCGGCTCCGCTCGCGCAGGCGCAGGCGGCGGAGGCGGAGGCACTGGGGCTGCGGATCGCCGAGGCGATCGACGCCGTCGGCATCCTCGCCGTCGAGCTGTTCGTCAGCGGCGGGCGGCTGCTCGTCAACGAGCTGGCGCTGCGGCCGCACAACTCAGGGCACTGGACCATCGAGGGCGCCGGGACCTCGCAGTTCGAGAACCACCTGCGCGCGATCCTCGACCTGCCGCTGGGGGACCCCGCGACGCCGGTGCCGGCTGTGGCGATGGTGAACGTCGTCGGTCCGCCGAGCGGCGGCGATCCAGCGGACCGGCTGGCCGCGGGGCTCGGGGTCCGCGGCGCCCACGTGCATCTCTACGGCAAGGAGGCGCGGCCGGGGCGCAAGCTCGGCCACGTGACCGCGCTGGCCCCCACGCTCGAGGGCGCGCTCCAGATCGCCCGCGCCGCCGCGCAGGAGCTGATGTCCGGATGAGCGCGGACCCGGCCCCGCCGCTCGTGGGCATCGTGATGGGCAGCGACTCCGACCTGCCGACGATGCAGGGCGCGATCGACGTGCTCGGCGATTTCAGCGTCCCGTACGAGGTCCGCGTCGTCTCGGCGCACCGCACGCCGCAGGACATGGTCGCCTACGGCGAGGCCGCCGCCGGCCGCGGACTGCAGGTGATCATCGCCGGAGCGGGCGGCGCGGCGCACCTCCCCGGCATGCTCGCGTCGCTGACGAGCCTGCCGGTGATCGGGGTGCCGGTGCCGTTGCAGCACCTCGACGGCCTCGATTCGCTGCTCTCGATCGTCCAGATGCCGGCGGGCGTTCCCGTGGCGACCGTCGGCGTGGGCGGTGCCCGCAACGCCGGCCTGCTCGCCGCGCGGATCCTGGCAGTCGCCGACCCGGCGCTCTGCGCCGCGCTCGACGCGTTCCGCGGCGGCCTCGCCGACCAGGCGCGCGCGAAGAACCGGCGCGTGCGCGACCAGACCGGAACATGACCCCACGACTGACCGACCGCCAGGAAGTACCGCACATGCTCAGCGACAGGCGCCTGCTCATCACCGGCGTCGTCAACCCCGACAGCATCGCGTTCGCCGTCGCAGAGCGCGCGCAGCTCGCCGGCGCGGAGATCGTGCTGACGAGCTTCGACCGGGACCTGGAGCGGACCCGCGAGACCGCGGCGCTGCTGCCGCATCCGGTCGACGTGTTCGAGCTCGACGCGACGCGCCCGGAGCACTTCGAACGGTTGACGAGCGACCTGCGCGAGCGCTGGGGACGGGTCGACGGAGCGCTGCACGCGGTGGCGTTCGCGCCCCGCGACGCGCTCGCCGGCGACTTCACGCAGGCGCGCCCGGACGGCCTCAACGCCGCGTTCCAGACGAGCGCCGTGTCGCTGAGCCACCTCGGGCATCTCGTTCGCGAACTCGCACCGCCGCAGGGCGCATCGATCGTCGGGCTGGACTTCGACGCCGACGGGCGCGCGTGGCCGGTCTACAACTGGATGGGCGTGGCAAAGGCCGCGCTGCAGGCGGTCTCGAAATACCTCGCACGTGACCTGGGCACGCACGGCATTCGCGTGAACCTCGTCGCGGCCGGGCCGCTGCACACCCGCGCGGCCGGCGGGATCCCCGACTTCCAGCGCCTCACGGACGCCTTCGAGACGACGGCGCCGCTCGGGTGGAACCCCGAGGACCCGGCCCCGGTCGCCGACGCCGTCTGCTTCCTGCTCTCGGACTGGGCGCGCGCGATCACCGCCGAGGTCATCCACGTGGACGGCGGGTTCCACGCAATGGCGGCGCCGCTGCGGGACGCCCGCGACCCGCACTACCATCCGCTCCTCGGCGATGAGCGAGGCGCGCAGCAGCGAACCACCGATACCTGACCGCCGGCGCCGGCGTCTCGGGCTGGCGTCGATCGCCGTCCTCGGCCTCAGCTGGGCCCTGATCATGCAGTCGCTCGGGTGGGCGCAGACGTCCTACTTCGCTCTCGTGAAGGCGCTGAACGACGGGACGGCGCAGATCGACGACCTACCACTGGGAGACACGCGACAAGTCGTGGACGAACGGCCACTTCTTCTCGGTCAAGGCGCCCGGCCTCCCGGCACTGCTCGTGCCGCCGTACGCCGCGCTGAAGGCGCTCGGCGCCGAGGACCTCGCCCGCGACGCCGCGCGGGAGGCGCGCGAGGGCGGGGCCCGCCAGTGGACCTACCGGGGGCTCAACGTCCACGCGTACGGCTACGACCCCGACCGGGCCGTGCGCGTCAAGGCGCTGCTCGCCGACCAGGCGCCGCTGATCTGGGCGCTCGGGCTGCTCGGCAGCGTGCTGCCGACGCTGCTCCTGCTGCTGCTGATCCGCTGGCTCGCGGACCGCTGGCGACCCGGGCTGGGCACCGCGACCGCGCTGTCCGTCGGGACGGCCACGATCGTCATGACGTTCGCGGTGAACCTCTTCGGGCACATGCTCGCGGCGTTCATGGCGTTCGCCGTCTTCGCGCTGCTCTGGCGGGAGCGCCAGGGCGCGCCGCGGCTCCCCGTCGTCCTCGGGGCCGGGCTGCTGTCCGGGCTCGTCGTCGTCGTCGAGTACCCGGTCGCGCTCGCGGGCGCGATCCTCGGCATCTACGCCGTCCTGCACCCGCAGGCGCTCGGCCGCGGCGCGGTGCCGCTCGCGAGCCGGGCGGGCGTCTACGCGGCCGGCGTGATCGCGGGCGTGCTGCCGGCGCTTGCGTACAACAAGTGGGCGTTCGGATCGTTCGGGACGATGTCCTACGACAACGCCGTCGACCGCCAGGGCTTCACCGGCCACGACACGCTCGGGCTCAACTCCGGCGGCTTCTTCGGCATCACGATGGCCCGACCCGCGCGTCGCCGTCGAGCTGCTGCTCTCGCCGCGCGGCCTGCTGGCGCTGACGCCGGTCGTGGTCGCCATGGGCATCGTCGGCATCGTGCTGCTGCATCGTCGCGGCATGCAGGCCGAGGCGCGCATGATCGCAGCGATCGCCCTCGGCGTTCTTCGTCTACGACACCGGCTACTGGCTGCCGTTCGGCGGCGGCTCGCCGGGGCCGCGCTTCCTGATCCCGGTGCTGCCGTTCCTCGGCGTGGCGCTGGTCGAGTCCTGGCGGCGGTTCCCGGCGACGACACTCGTCACGACCGTCTGCGGCGCCGTCGTGATGGCGATCGCGACGCTGACCTATCCGCTGATCGGCACCGGCAGCATGTGGCAGTGGTGGGACCGGGTCGAGGGCGGCCGTCTTCCAGCACACGCTCCCGACGGTCTTCGGCGCAGGCGACGGCTGGCTCGCGATCGCTGCCCGTGCTCGTCCTGCTGCTGGCGGTCGCCTGGCTCGGTGCGCGGGCGACGGGGCCACTCCCGGTCAGCCGCGACCTGCGGCTCGCGCTGTCGGCACGCTCGCGGGCTGGGTCGCTGCTGGCGCTCGTGGTCGCGTCCGGGTTCGGCGAGCGCAAGATCAGTCGGCGTCGGGAAGACCGCCAAGGGCGACGTCGACCACACGGGCCTGCCGTGGCAGATCGTGTTCATCGCGGCCGGCGTTCGCGGCTGGCGCTGGCGCTCGCACTCCCGCGGCGCCGCTCCGCGCGCGCGCGCCGGGGCCCTCACCCGCCGAGCCGGTAGACGAGCAGCCGGCCCGCGGCGCTCGCGCTGCAGGCCTAGCGCGGGCGCCGCTGCGCCGGCGGGCAGCGACGCGGCGACGCGGCCCCGGGCAGTCGGTGTGGACGACGACCGTGCGCACGCCGATCCCCGCAGGCGCGCCACGGAGGCGCGGTCCGGGAAAGCAGCGCGCGGCGCGCAGCGTCCCTCGAAGAACGTCGGCTCGAAGCTCGCTGCGCCCGTTGAGCATCGCGCGGGAACCCGTCGGTCGACCAGAGCAGGTAGCGGCGGTTGTCCTCCGGCGCGGCGGGCAGCTGCAGCAGCGGCGCCGGGAGCCCGGCGAGCCCGGCCGGGGCCGTCGGGAACCGTCGGGTGCGGGTAGCCGGCGAGCGCTTCGCCGCCGCGGTCGATGCCCGAAGCCCGAGCCCTCGACGACGACGGCGAGCACGAGCAGCGGCGAAGCGACCGCCGCCGCCCGCCGCTCCGCGCGCGCGCCCACCGCGGCCGCGGCCCGCGCGGCGCCGCCGGCCGCGGCCAGCAGGGCGAGCGCGAGCGTCGTCAGCGTGTGCAGCCGGCCGGGGACGCGAATGCCCTCCCAGCCCGGGCAGCACCTCGTAGAGCAGCCGGTAGGGGAGGTAGCGTCCGATCGCCGCCCTCCTGGAAGCCGAGCGAGAGGACCGCGAGCACGAGGACGCCGGCGCCGAGCCCGATGCGCAGGGCGCGCGGGTACCCGCGCCAGCCGAGCCCGGCGATCGCGAGCAGCGAGGATCGCCAGGCCCGGGAACAGCGTCTGCTCGGGCACGGCGCGCAGCGCCGTCGCGCACGCCGGCCGTCGCGCGCGCCCCAGACGAGGCTCGTCTCGGACGCCGCGAGGAAGCATGCGCGGGGGGCCGGAGTAGCGCGAGACCGTCACTGACGGAGCGCCGGCCTCCGGGTGGGCGTCGAGCACCCGCGTGTAGGGCCGTGCGAGCGCGAGCGAGACCGCGGCGAGCAGCAGCTCCGCCGACGAGCGTCGCGGCGAGCAGGCGCCGCGGGGCGCCGGCCGCCCGGCGCGCAACCACCACAGCGCGGCGCAGGCCGCCGAGCACGAGCAGCAGGTAGGCGAGCTGCAGGCCGAGGCTGAAACCGAGCGACGATCTGCCACGCCGCGACCGCGAAGCCCGCCGACGACCAGGCCCGGCCGCGCGCCGGCCGCCAGCCGCGCAGCAGCAGGAACAGCGTCAGCGGGATGCCGCCGCTCGAGAGGACGTGGAGGTGCCCGCCCTGCTCCAGGCGCCACGGGGCACAGGCGAACGCGGCGCCGCCGACGGCGGCGGCCCAGCGGCGGCGCGCCCAGTCTCGCGCGACGAGCAGGTAGCCACCGAGGAACGCGAGCGCGAACGCGAAGAGGAAGAGGAGGTCGTAGCGGACGACGGCGGCGTGCGGGCCCGGAGCCGATCAGGCCCGCGGGCGTGTAGCCGATGAGCGCGTCGGAGAACGCGAGGGTGTCGCGCAGCGGCCAGAACTGGTTGCTCTGGAAGAAGTCGAGCGGCTGGCGTCGCGAGCGCGTGCCCGTCCCACGCGACCTGCCAGCTCTGCGGGAGCGGGTCGCCGAGATCGAGCGGGATGTCACGACCCAGGTGCAGCGGCAGCGGCCAGAACAGGATCGCCGCGAGCAGCGCGCCGGCGAGCGCGACGAGCGCGACCTCGCGCCCGCCGATCTGCGGAGAGGTTCGCCACCAGGTCGCCATGCGCGCCCGAGCCTAGTTGGCAGCGCGCGCGGCAACCGGCGTGACCGTCGACGCGGCACTCGTGTACCGTGTGGCCGTGCGCAATCGCCATGCTCCGTCGTCCCCGCACTGCTCGTCGCCGCGCTCGATCGCGGCCGCCATCGTCCCCGCCGGCGTCCGCGCAGAAGTCGGCGCCGGACATCAAGGAGCTCAGGTCCTGCCGTCACGCGTTCTCGCCGCTCGACTCGGGGGATCCCGTCGTGTTCGACGGCGGCGCGCCACGTGGTTCTTCAGATCTTCGACGGCGCCGACGTCGACTTCGTCGTGAAGAAGGAGAAGACCGGCAAGCGCGTCAACGGCAAGTGCGTCGCCGGCAAGGGCAGAAGACCAAGAAGGCAAGTCGAACGCCTGCACGAGGACGTCGACGTGCCCGGCGGCTTCTTCAAGTTCATCGTCATCTCCGGCAGCAACGAGTTCCGCTTCTCCGGCCGTGTGGCCGACAAGCCGCTGCCCCGGGCGATCTACCGTCTGGTCGCGAAGGCCGAGGGCACGGCGGCACGTTCGTCGTACACGCGGTTCAAGATCCTGAAGTAGCCCGCGCGGCGACCCGGCGCACACCCGGCGATCACGCGGTACGGTCCGCGCGATGCGCGCGTCCCGTGCCGTTGCGCGCTCGACCCTCGCGCCTGCTGCGTCGCGCTCGCGCCCGTGCCTCGTCGCCTGCGGCGGCGGGGAGCACCGACGAGGGCGGTCCGTCGACGATCCCGGACTCGGCGGCGCCCGAGCAGCCGGTGTCGCTGACCGGCGAGCTCGACGAACCTCGACCTCGATCCCCAGACCGTCGGGATCCTCGAGGACAACAACGTCTCGATCGCGCCGATCCCGCCCGCCCGCCGGTCCGCCATCGGCATCCGCTTCGCGATCGTCGGCGGCGAGGTGCGGCCGGACACGCTCGACGGCACGATCGAGCACGCGGGCGGCATCGCGCTCAGCGACGGCGTGCGGCGGATCACGCTGCGCGACTCGTCATCGACACCAGGACCGGCCAGCTCACCGCGGACGCGGGCGCGGGCCGCCTGCCCATCCTCAACCTCGACCTCGCCGAGGGCAAGCGCCGCGACATCGGCGGCACCTATCGCCTGCGTGGACATCCCGGTCACGCTCGCAGCGGGGGCCGCGCGGCGCGATCGACGCCGCGCTGCGCATCTCCGTGCTGACCGCCTCGCTCCCGATCGGCTTCGCGGCGGTCACCGCGTCGGGCTGATCGGCGCCGGTAGGGTCGCCCGGCAATGATCGTCGCGATCGGGGTCGATCACGCGGGCGCCCGCTCCACGACGCGATCGTGGGCGCTGCGGCGATCACGGCCACGAGGTGCTCGACCTCGGCGCGCGCGACGACTACCCGGACATCGCCCTCGCCGTCGGGCGCGCCGTCGCGACCGGCCTGGCGCCGAGCGCGGCGTGCTCGCGTGCGGCTCGGGGGCCGGCGTCGGCGTCGCCGCCTCGAAGCTCCAGGGCGTGCGCGCGCAGACGATCCACGACGGCTACACGGCCCATCAGGGAGTCGAGCACGACGCCGTCAACGTGCTCTGCCTCGGCGCGCGCGTCGTCGGGGAGGCCGTCGCGCGCGAGCTGGTCGCGGCGTTCGTCGCGGCGCGGGTCAGCGACGAGGTACGCCACGTGCGGCGCGCGTGCCAAGGTGGACGTGCTCGAAGCGCGACGGACTCGGCCGCCGATCTCGACGACGCGACGACAGGGGAGTGACATGCAGCTCGGGATGATCGGCGTCGGCCGGATGGGCGCCAACATGGTGCGGCGGCTGCTGGCCGACGGTCATGAGTGCGTCGTCTGGGACCCGAGCGCGGACGCTGTTCGCGACCTCGCCGCCGAGGGCGCCGTCGCGGCCGAGTCCGCCGCGGACCTCGCGGCGCGGTTGCAGGCGCCGCGCGCCGTCTGGCTCATGGTCCCCGCCGGCGTCGTCGACGGCGCGCTCGCCGGGCTCACGCCGCACCTGGAGCGCGGAGACCTCGTCGTCGACGGCGGCAACTCGTACTACGTCGACGACCTGCGCCGGGCGACGGAGCTCGCGGAGCAGGGTCTTCACTACGTCGACTGCGGCGTGAGCGGCGGCGTCTGGGGCCTGCACCGAGGGCTACGGCCTGATGGCGGGCGGTGACGACGAGGCGATCGTGCGGATCACGCCGGTCCTGCGCTCCCTGGCCCCGGGTGTGGACGCGGCGCCGCGCACCCCGGGCCGCACGGGCCCGCCGGCGCCGGAGGAGGAGGGGTGGGTCCACTGCGGCCCCTCCGGCGCGGGCCACTTCGTGAAGATGGTCCACAACGGGATCGAGTACGGGATGATGGCCGCCTACGCCGAGGGCCTGAACCTGCTGGCGCACGCGAACGTCGGCGATGCGGCGCACGACGTCGACGCCGAGACGACGCCGCTGCGCGACCCCGACCACTACCGGTTCGAGATCGACACGGCCAAGGTCTCCGAGGCCTGGCGCCGCGGAACGGTCATCCGCTCGTGGCTGCTGGACCTGACGGCGGCGGCGCTCGCCGACGACCCGGAGCTCGGCCATCTCGCGGGCCGCGTCTCGGACTCCGGCGAGGGGCGCTGGACGGCGCTCGCGGCGATCGACACCGCCACGCCCACGCCGGTCCTCACGCTCGCATTGCAGGAGCGCTTCACCTCGCGCGGCGAGGCGGACTTCGCCGACCGGATCCTCTCGGCGATGCGCGAGCAGTTCGGCGGTCATCACGAGAAGCCGGCCGCCGGGGACGGCGCATGAGCCCGCGCGAGCAGGGCGACGCGCTCGTCATCTTCGGGATGACCGGCGATCTGGCGTTCCGCCAGATCTTCCCGGCGCTGCAGCGGATGGTGCACGCCGGTGACCTGAACGTGCCGGTCGTCGGCGTCGCCCGCGAGCACTGGAGCCTCGAGAAGCTCCAGCAGCGGGCGCGGGAGAGCCTGGAGGCGAGCAGTGACGGGCTGGATCCCGCGGCGTTCCAGAAGCTCTGCTCGCTCATGCGCTATGCCGGGCGGGACGTACGACGACCCGAAGACGTACGGCGAGCTCGCGACGGCGCTGGAGGGCTGCGGGCGCCCGGTGCACTACCTGGCGATTCCGCCGAAGCTGTTCGCGACCGCCGTCGGGCATCTGGGGACCGCCGGCCTGGCCGAGCTCGGGCGCGTCGTCGTCGAGAAGCCGTTCGGGCGCGACCTGGCCTCCGCGCGCGAGCTGAACGCGGCGCTGCTGCAGGTGTTCCCCGAGGAGCGCGTGTACCGGATCGACCACTTCCTCGGGAAGACCCCGGTCGACAACATCCTCTTCTTCCGGTTCGCCAACACGTTCCTGGAGCCGGTCTGGAACCGCCAGTACGTCAAGCAGATCCAGATCACGATGGCCGAGACGCTCGACGTCGCCAACCGCGGCGCCTTCTACGACGGCGTCGGCGCGATCCGCGACGTCATCGAGAACCACCTCTTCCAGGTGCTGACGCTGCTCGCGATGGACCCCTTCCCGGGCCACCACGAGGACGCGCTGCGCAAGGAGAAGGCGCGCTTCCTGCGCGGCGTCCGCGCGCTGCGCCCCCAGGACGTCGTCCGCGGCCAGTACCGCGGGTATCGTCAGACCGACGGCGTCGCGCCGGACTCCAAGGTCGAGACGTACGCGGCGATGCGCCTGCGCGTGGACACCTGGCGGTGGGCCGACGTTCCGATCCTGGTCCGCGCGGGCAAGTGCCTCCCGGTGAAGGCGACCGAGGTGGTGATCGAGCTGAAGAAGCCGCCGGAGAAGCTGTTCCCCCAGCAGCACCCGCACGGGAACCGGATGCGCTTCCAGATCGACCCGGACGTGCTGATGTCGATCGAGGTCCAGGCGCGCCGCCCGGACACCGAGGACTTCCAGGTCGAGGACATCGAGCTGCTCGCGATGCGCCATCAGGCCCATCAGGTGCCGCCGTACCAGCGGCTGCTCACCGCGGCGCTCGAGGGCGATCACAACCTCTTCGCCAGTGAGCAGACGATCGAGGAGGCCTGGAGGATCGTCGATCCGGTCCTGGGCCTCGACACCGACCCGCTCGAGTACGAGCCGGGGACCTGGGGGCCCGCCGAGGCCGAGCAGCTCCCGCCGAACCACCACTGGTTCACCCCGCACGTCAAGGGCGAGGACAACGCCCACCCCGCCGACCACCGCCCGACACGCCCGACCGCCAGAGGAGACCGACCATGACGCCCACGCAGGCACTCAACGCCGCCGGCCAGAGCCTCTGGCTGGACAACATCACCCGGCCGATGCTGGACGACGCGACGCTGACCGGTTACATCGACGAACTGCACGTCACCGGTCTGACGTCCAACCCGACGATCTTCGAGAAGGCGATCGCGTCGAGCAGCGCCTATGACGACCAGATCGCAGAGGCCGGCGCGCAGGGGGCGCCGGCCGACGAGGAGGTCTTCTTCGTGCTGGCGATCGACGACCTGCGGCGCGCGGCCGACGAGTTCGCCGAGGTGTACGAGCGCACCGCGCATTCCGACGGCTTCGTCTCGCTCGAGGTCTCCCCGGAGCTGGCCTTCGACACCGCCGGCCGCACGATCGCCCAGGCGCGCGACCTCAGCGCCCGGATGGAGCGGCCGAACGTCTTCATCAAGATCCCGGGGACCCCGGAGGGGCTGCCGGCCATCACCCAGGCCATCCACGAGGGCATCCCCGTCAACGTGACGCTGCTGTTCTCCAGCGCACATCACCTCGCCGCGGCCGACGCGTGGATGGAGGGCATCGAGCGCCGGATCGCCGACGGGCTGCCGCCCGACGTGCCGTCGGTCGCGTCGCTGTTCATGAGCCGCTGGGACGTCAAGGCCAACCCGGACGCGCCGCCCGAGCTGAAGGACCGGCTCGCGCTCGCGGTCGGCGGGCGCGCCTACCGCGCCTACCTGGAGCTGCTCGCCTCGCCGCGGATGCAGCGCCTGATGAACGCGGGCGCCCGCCCCCAGCGCCTGCTCTGGGCGAGCACGGGGACGAAGGACCCGGAGACCTCCGACACGCTCTACGTCGACGGCCTCGCGTCCCCGTACACGGTGAACACGATGCCCGACGCAACCCTGAAGGCGTTCGCCGACCACGGGGCCGCGCCGCCGGTGCTGCTGCCCGGGGACGGCGGTGACGCCGAGGCGGCCCTCGCCGAGTTCGCCGTCGCGGGCATCGACGTGGACGCCTACGCCGCCGAGCTGCAACAGGAGGGCGCCGAGAAGTTCGTGGACAGCTGGCGGTCGCTGCTCGGGACCATCGCCGGGAAGCGCGCCACCGTCGCCGCCGGGAGCTGACGCCGGATGGCCCCCGAGGTCCGCCCGCTCGACGAGCTGCCCTCGTGGGCGGCCGTCCGCGCGCACGCCGACGAGCTCGCCGGACGGACGCTGCGCGACCTGTTCGACGCCGACGCCACCCGCACCGAGGCGCTGACCTTCGAGGCCGAGGGCCTGCTGCTCGACGCCACGCGCCAGCGCGTCACGCCGCAGACGCTCGGGCTGCTGGCCCGGCTCGCCCGCGAGGCGGGCCTGGAGGAGCGGATCGCCGCGATGTTCGCCGGCGAGCACATCAACGTCTCCGAGGACCGCGCGGCGCTGCACGTGGCGCTGCGCGCGCCGCGCGGCGCGCGCATCGTCAGCGGCGGGGACGACGTCGTCCCAGCGGTGCATGACGTGCTGGACCGGATGGCGGACCTGGCCGAGCGCGTGCGCTCAGGGGCGTGGCTCGGCGCGACGGGGTCGCCGATCCGCACGGTCGTGAACGTGGGGATCGGCGGGTCCTACCTTGGGCCGGAGATGGCGGCGCTCGCCCTCGACGCCTCCACGCCGGACGACCTGGAGCTGCGCTTCCTCTCGAACGTCGACGGCAGCGACGCCGTGCGCGTCATGCGCGGGCTGGACCCGGCGCAGACGCTCGTGATCGTGGCGTCGAAGACGTTCACGACGCTCGAGACGATGACGAACGCGCGGACGCTGCGCTCGTGGATCACGGACGCGCTCGGCGAGGACGCGGTCGGGCGGCACATGATCGCGCTCTCGACGAACGCCGAAGGCGTGGCGGCGTTCGGCATCGACCCGGCGAACATGTTCGGCTTCTGGGACTGGGTCGGCGGGCGCTACTCGATGGACTCGGCGATCGGGCTCTCGACGATGATCGCGATCGGGCCCGCCGCGTTCGGCGAGCTGCTCGCGGGCTTCCGCGCGATCGACGAGCACCTGCGGACCGCGCCGCTGGAGGAGAACCTGCCGGTGCTGCTCGGCCTGCTCAGCGTCTGGAACCGCAACCTGCTCGGGTACCCGACCGTCGCCGTCCTCCCGTACGCGCAGGAGCTCGCGCGCTTCCCCGCCTACCTGCAGCAGCTGGAGATGGAGAGCAACGGCAAGCACGTCATGCTCGACGGGACGCCCGTGCGCTGGGAGACCTCGCCGGTGCTGTGGGGCGAGCCCGGGACGAACGGCCAGCACAGCTTCCACCAGCTCCTGCACCAGGGGACGGAGATCGTTCCGACCGAGTTGCTGGCGTTCACGCAGCCGGTCCGCGAGCTCGGCGACCACCACGACCTGCTGATGGCCAACCTGCTGGGGCAGGCCGAGGCACTCGCGTTCGGCCGGTCGGCCGACGAGCTGCGCGCGCTCGGCAGCCCGGAGGAGCAGATCGCCCACCGCGTCTGCGCGGGCGACCGGCCCAGCACGGTCCTGCTCGTCGACGGCCCCGTCACCCCGCGCGCCGTCGGCGCGCTCGTCGCCCTCTACGAGCACCGGGTGCTCACCGAGGGCGTGCTCTGGGGCATCGACTCCTTCGACCAGTGGGGCGTCGAGCTGGGCAAGGTGCTCGCGGGCGCGATCGCCGACGAGCTCACCTCCGACGCGCCGCCGGACCTCACCCACGACCCGGCGACGAACGCGCTCGTGCGGCGCCTGCGCGCCGCACGCGGGCGCGCGGTCTAGATGGGTCCCATCTAGGCGCCGGTCGGGGTCGCGGCCGCCTGCTCGCCGGCGGTCGCCTGGGCCAGCAGCGCCTGGACGGTCGTCGCGGGGATCGCGAAGCCGATGCCGTCGTTGCCGCCGCCGCGACTGGCGATCTGGGAGTTCACGCCGACGACCGCACCGGACGCGTCGAGCAGCGGGCCGCCGGAGTTGCCGGGGTTGATCGCGGCGTCGGTCTGGATGACGTCGGTGATCGCCGAGCCGTCCGGCGCCTGGATGTCACGTCCGACGGCGGAGACGATGCCGCTCGTGAAGGTCTGCGAGAGGCCGAAGGGGCTGCCGATCGCGTAGACGGGGTCGCCGACCTCGACCGGCTCGCTCCTGAGCGGCAGCGCGGGGAGGCCGCCGGCGCCCGCGTCGACCTGCAGGACGGCCAGATCCTGCGAGGGGTCGCCGCCGAGCAGCTGCGCGGGGCGGACGGTCTCGCCGTCGCCGAGCTTGACGCTGATCTCCTGGGCGCCGTCGACGACATGCGCGTTCGTGATCATCAGCCCGTCGGAGGAGACGACGAACCCGGTGCCGGTGCTCTCGCCCTGCGGGGTGGCGGCCCGGATCTCGCCGACGGAGGCCTTCGCGCCGTCGTAGACGGCCTTCGGGTCCGCGCCGGGGCTGGTGGCGGCGGGCGGCGCGGGGACGGCCGGCTGCTGGAGCTCGGAGACGGGCAGGCGGACCGCCGGCTCGCGCACGGGTTGATCCGCGCGGGGGGCGGCGGCGAAGGCGAAGACCGCGGCGCCGCCGATGGCGGCGAGCACGACGGTGGTGAGGGTGGCCAGGAACTTCGAAGCGTTCATGCCTTCCAGGGTGGGAAGGCGACCTTCAGGGCTCGTAACGAGTTCCCCAACGGCGGCGAAACTCTCGTCCGGGGGCGCGCGGCGGGCGCGCCCCCGGACGCGGCTCAGGCGACGGCGGGCGCGACGGCGCCGCCGGGCTCCTTGGGGAGCTTGCGGACCTGCAGCCCGCCCCAGATGAACGCGATCCCACGGATGACGAAGACGATCCCGGCGAGGACCGCGAGCGTCTTGAGGCTCAGGTCCGGCCACGACAGCACGACGATGCCGGCGACGACGTCGAGGATGCCGACGACGATGTTCGTGCCGCGGCCGTCGCGGTCGGAGAACGCGGCGATGAACCGCACCACGCCGGCGACGACGAACCAGATGCCGATGATGATGACGAGCACGGCGAGCGCCGAGAACGGGTGCTTGACCATGATCAGGCCGGCGATGATGCTCAGGACGCCGAGCACGGCGACGAGCCCACGGCCCTCGCCCTTCCCGACGATCGACAGGATCACGTCGATGACGCCGTCGACGAGCAGGAAGATGCCGATGATCACGGCGATGGTGACGAGCGACGGGCCCGGCCAGGCGATCAGGATGATGCCGGCCGCGAGGGTGAGCACCCCGAAGACGACGAACAGCCACCACAGGCTGCGGAAATCCTTCAGAGCATCGGGGACGTTCGTGGACATACGGTGACCTCCGCTGGGGTACGGGCGAGTGGACGGAACGGTACGGTGCCGACCGGTCGTCAGGCCGTGCGCGCCCGGCGCCCGGCCTTCACGCGGCCGACCTTGTCGAGCACCGCCTTGCGCAGGCGGATCGACTCGGGCGTGACCTCGACGCACTCGTCCTCGCGCAGGAACTCGAGCGCCTGGTCGAGCGACAGGATCCTGGCGGGCACCAGGCGCTCCAGCACGTCGGCCGCGGCCGAGCGCATGTTCGTCAGGTGCTTCTCGCGGACCGCGTTGACGTCGAGGTCCTCCGCGCGGCTGTTCTCGCCGACGATCATGCCCTCGTAGAGCTCGTCGCCGGGGGAGACGAACAGCGTGCCGCGCTCCTGCAGCGAGGACAGCGCGAACCCCGTCGCCTTGCCGGTGCGGTCGGCGACGAGCGACCCGCTCGGGCGCGTACGCAGCTCGCCGAACCACGGCTCCCACCCGTCGAACACGTGGTGGATCAGGCCGGTGCCGCGCGTCTCGGTGAGGAACTCGGTGCGAAAGCCGATCAGCGCGCGGGCGGGGACGCGGTACTCCATCCGGACCCATCCCTGGCCGTGGTTGACCATCTGCTCCAGCGACCCCTTGCGGAGCGCCAGCAGCTGGGTGACGACGCCGACATAGTCCTCCGGGACGTCGATCGACATCCGCTCGACGGGCTCGTGGCGCCTGCCGTCGATGACCCGCTCCAGCACGCGCGGCTGCCCGACGGTCAGCTCGAAGCCTTCGCGGCGCATGAGCTCCACGAGCACGGCAAGCTGGAGCTCGCCGCGGCCCTGGACCTCCCAGGCGTCAGGACGCTCGGTGTCGTTCACGCGGATCGAGACGTTGCCGATGATCTCGCGGTCCAGCCGCGCCTTGATCAGGCGGGCGGTCACCTTCTTGCCCTCACGGCCGGCCATCGGCGACGTGTTCACGCCGAGTGTGACCGACAGCGACGGCTCGTCGACGGTGATCACGGGCAGCGGCCGGGGATCGTCGGGGTCGGCCAGCGTCTCGCCGATCGTCACGTCCTCCAGGCCGGCGACGGCGATGATCTCGCCCGGGCCCGCCGACTCCGCGGGGACGCGCTCGAGCGCCTCGGTGATGAAGAGGTCGCCGAGCTGGCCGCTCTGGACCGTGCCGTCGGCGCGGCACCAGCCGATCCGCTGGCCCTTGGTGATCGTTCCGTGGCGCACGCGGCAGATCGCCAGGCGCCCGAGATACGGCGAGGCGTCGAGGTTCGTGACCATCGCCTGCAGCGGGTGGTCCGGCTCGAAGCTCGGCGGCGGCACGTGCTCGACCAGCAGGTCGAAGAGCGGCTCGAGATCGTCGCCCGGCACCGCCGGGTCCAGGCTCGCCCACCCGCGTTTGGCGTCGGTGTAGACGACGGGGAAGCCCAGCTGGTCCTCATGCGCGTCGAGGTCGAGGAACAGGTCCTCGACCATGTGCAGCACCTCGGCCACGCGCGCGTCCGGGCGGTCGACCTTGTTGATGTCGAGGATCACCGGCAGGCCGCCCTCCAGCGCCTTGCGCAGGACGAAGCGCGTCTGCGGGAGCGGCCCCTCCGCGGCGTCGACCAGCAGCAGGACCGCGTCGACCATCTCGAGGCTGCGCTCGACCTCGCCGCCGAAGTCGGCGTGGCCGGGCGTGTCGACGATGTTGATCTTCACGCCCTGATAGTCGACCGCCGTGTTCTTGGCGAGGATCGTGATCCCGCGCTCGCGCTCGAGGTCCATCGAGTCCATGACCCGGGTCTCGACCTCCTCGTGCGCTCCGAACGCCCCGCTCTGGTGGAGCAGCGCGTCGACCAGCGTCGTCTTCCCGTGGTCGACGTGGGCGACGATCGCGACGTTGCGCAGATCGTCGCGCGTGGCGCTCACGCGCCGCGCAGCTCTCGGAGCTTCTCGAGCTCCGCGTCGAGGTCGATGGCGCGCATGTCGTGCTCGCCGGGGAGCCGTCCGAGGATCCCGCGGACGAGGACGTGCATGTCGCTCTCCTCGTGCCCGAAGTCGTCGAAGAAGGCCTTCAGCGCGGTGTAGGTCACCTTCATCTCCGCCGCGTTGAGCTGCAGGTCGATGACCGGCGCGTCGGCCGGGATGAGGTTCGTGGGTTCGTCAGTCATCCAGGAAACGTAGCGCCGCTAGGGTCCACGGCCATGCCCGATCGCACCGTGGACGTCCTGCTCATCGGGGGCGGCATCGCCTCCGCGGCCGCCGCGCGCGAGCTCGTCGATGCCGGCTTCGACGGCAGCGTGCTGCTCGTCGGCCGCGAGCTCGACCCGCCCTACGAGCGCCCGCCGCTGACCAAGGAGTACCTGCGCGGCGAGCACGGCCGGGAGGCCGCGCACCATCCGCAGGCCGGCTGGTTCGACGACGCGCCCGTCGAGCTGCTGACGCGCACGAGCGTCATGAAGCTCGATACGCAGGCGCGCGAGGCGACGCTGTCCACGAAGGAGACGGTCGGCTACGGGCACGCGCTCGTCGCGACCGGGGCGATGGTCCGCCGGCTCCAGGTCGACGGGACGCAGCTCGACGGCATCCACTACGTCCGCGCCTACGGCAACGCCGACGCGATCCGCGGCGAGCTCGAGGGCGTCGAGCACGTCGTCTGCGTCGGCGGCTCCTACATCGGCTGCGAGATCGCGGCGTCGCTCACGCAGCTGGGCAAGCAGGTCACGATCGTGATGCTCGAGGACGAGCCGATGGAGCGGACGCTGGGCCGGACCGTCGGCGCCTACGTCCGCGGCGTGCTCTCCGAGCGCGGCGTCGGGATCGTCCACGCGGACGAGGTCGCGAGGTTCGACGGCGAGGAGCGGGTCGAGCGCGTGGTCACCGCCGGTGGGCGCGAGCTGCCGGCCGGCCTGGTCGTCTGCGGCGTCGGCGTCACACCGGACGTCATGCTCGCCCGGTCCGCCGGGCTCGAGCTCGGAGCGACGGGCGGCGTGCGCTGCGACGAGGGCCTGCGCACGAGCGCGCCGCGCGTCTGGGCCGCGGGCGACGTGTGCGAGTACGCGAGCGTGACGCACGGCGGACGGCGCATCCGCGTCGAGCACACCGAGCACGCCAAGGCCCAGGGCGAGCACGTCGCGCGGGCGATCATGGGCGCCGACGAGCCGTTCGCCGTCGTCCCGTACTTCTACAGCGACCTGGCGGACTGGCTGGCGCTGGAATCCGTCGGCCCGGCGTACGCCTGGGACGAGGAGGTCCTCACGGGCGCGATGGAGTCCGGAACCTTCGGCGTCTGGTACCTGGAGGACGGCCACGTGCGCGGCGCGCTGAGCGCGGGCGGCGGGCTGGACCTCGACCGCGCACGCGCGCTGATCGTCTCCGCCGAGCGGGTCGGCGCCGCAGGGCTGCCCGGCTCCTGACCGCCGTCAGCGGCTCGTGGCGGGCGCGGCTCCCACGCCATCGCGGTCGCGCGTGCGCCAGAGCGAGGCGGCGATCGAGATGCCGACCGCCAGCGCGATGACGGTCAGCGAGATCCACGCGGGCGGCTTCGCGACGAGGTCGCTGTAGATGAACTTCGAGCCGACGAAGACGAGCGTGAACGCGAGTCCGATGTTCAGGTACACGAAGCGCTCCATCGCGCCGGCGAGCATGAAGTAGAGGGCCCGCAGCCCCATCAGGGCGAACGCGTTGGCGGTGAACACGATGAAGGTGCTCGTCGTGATCGCGAAGATCGCCGGGATCGAGTCGAGCGCGAAGATGACGTCGGTCGTCATGACGGTGGCGAGCACGGCGAGCATCGGCGTGCCGATCCAGACGCCGAGCAGCGGGCGGCGACCGGGCGCCTCCTCGCCCCCGGTGAGCTGGGCGCGCCGCACCCACAGGTGCTCGCCGTGGAAGTCGCGGGTGATCGGGATCAGCCGGCGCATGAGCCGCACCAGCGGGTTGCGCTCGGGCCGGATCTGCTCGTGCTTGCCGATCGCCAGCCGGATGCCCGTGATGATCAGCAGCGCAGCGAAGACGTAGACGACCCAGCCGTAGCGCTCGAGCAGCTCGGCGCCGGCCACGATGAAGACCGTGCGCAGGATCAGCGCGCCGACGATGCCCCAGAGCAGGACGCGCGCCTGGTAGCGCGGCGGGACGGCGAACGTCGAGAGGATCAGCGCGAAGACGAAGACGTTGTCGACCGAGAGCGACTTCTCGATGAGGTAGCCCGTGAGGAACTCGGTGCCCGCCTGCGTGCCGGCGAGGAGGAACATGCCGGCGGCGAAGACGAGCGCGAGCCCGACCCAGAGCGCGCTGAGGAGCGTCGCCTCCCGCAGCGAGACCTCGTGCGCCTCACGGTGGAGCACGAGGAGGTCGAGCAGCAGCATGGCGACGAGGAACGCGGTGAACGCGAGCCAGACCCACAGGGGAGCCGTCATGGGAGGACCGGTGATCCGGGCATCGGCCTGAGAATACCGGCTATGCGATACGCGTAATCTAAATCATGTGTGCAGGTCGTGGTGCACGTGGTGCGCCGCGGCCTGGTGCGCCGGGACCGTGGGCCGGAAGGCCGCGTCGAAGTCGCCGACCTGCTCGACGCGCCGCTTCGTCGCCGCGTCGAGCGGTGGCGCCACCTTCGGCGCGTCGCGCTCGGCCAGGCGCCCGATGAGGCCCCGCAGGCGGAAGACGGTCTCGACCCATCGCGGCGCGACGACGCGTCGCCTGCGCCCCTCGATCCCGGCCATGATCGCGTCGACGGCCTCGTTCAGCGGGATGATCTGCGAGAGCGGCCCCGGCAGCTCGGTGCGGAACTTCCCCAGATCGCCCATCTCGCGCTCGGCGCCCAGGACCATGTCCGTCTCGATGAACCAGAAGTAGGAGACGCCGACGTCGACGCCGAGGTAGCCGACCTCCACCCGCAGGACGTTCATGAGCTGTTCCAGGCCGGCCTTGCTCGCGGCGTACGGCCCGAGCCCCATCGCCGGCATGATCGCCGACGCGGAGGCGTTGGCGAGGACGTAGCCGCGGCGTTCGATGACGTGCGGCAGGCAGGCGTGGATGACCCGCCAGTTGCCGATGAGGTTCACGTCGATGATGGCCTCGAGCACCTCGGGGTCGAGGTGGCGCAGCGAGCCGCCGGCGCCGATCCCCGCGTTGGAGAACACGACGTCGATCCCGCCGCAGGCCTCCACGACCTCGGCGATCGCGGCCGTCACCTGGTCCTGCTCGGCGATGTCGCAGACGACGGCGACCGCGTCCTCGCCGCACGAGCGGCCGGGCCTCCTCCAGGCGCTCGGCGTTGAGGTCGAGCAGCGCGAGCCGGTGGGTGGCGGAGAGGCGCTTGGCGGTCTCCAGGCCGATCCCCTGAGCGGCGCCGGTGACCAGGGCGACGGGACGCATCGTGCGGCGACCCTACCGGGCGCCGCGCCCCCGCGCCTAGACCTCGTGGCCGGGAATGCGGTGCTCTTCGAGGAAGCGGTCGTTCTCGCGCTTCTCGACCGCCGCCTGGGCGGCGGCGAACGCGATGAGCCCGTTGACGAGGAGCGGGAACACCACGAAGAAGACGCCGATCAGGCCGAGGTTGACCTGCATGGCGTAGCTCAGTTCTGCGAGCGGCATACGGCGAGCCTATCGCAGGCACGGGCGCCCCGGCCGTCAGCCGCGAGCGGGTAGGCTCGCGGCTGTGAACCGCCTCGGAGCCCTCGTCTACGACCGCCTCGTGATGAAGCGCAGCCAGCAGGCGGGGCTCGCGGACGCGCGCCGCGACGCGCTGGCGCTCGCGACCGGCGAGGTGCTGGAGATCGGCGCCGGGACCGGGCTGAACATCCCGGCCTATCCGCGCACGGGGATCACGCGCCTCGTGCTCACCGAGCCCCACGAGCCGATGCGCCGGCAGATCGCCGCGAAGACCGCGGACGCGCCGGCCCCCGTCGAGGTCGTCGACGCCCCGGCCGAGCGTCTGCCGTTCGACGATGCGACGTTCGACACCGTGACCGGGACGCTCGTCCTCTGCGAGGCCGACGACCCCGCGGTCGCGGTCGACGAGATCGCCCGCGTCCTGAAACCCGGCGGCCGCTACCTCTTCCTCGAGCACGTGCGCAGTGACGACCCGGCGCTCGCCAGGCACCAGGATCGCTGGGCCCCGCTGTGGCGCGCGGCGGCCGGCGGCTGCAACTGCAATCGCGAGACGCTCGCGACGATCGCCGCCTCCGGCCTCGACGTCGAGCGCCAGCGCATCGGGCGCTTCCCGAAGTCCCCGCGCATCGTCAGTCCGCTGCTCAGCGGCGTCGCCGTGCGCGGCGACGTGCTCTAGGACCCGGTCCCGACGTCGAGCACGACGGTCGCGCCGCGGCGCGTGCGGCCGCTCGGCAGCGGGGCGCCACGCGCGACACCGACCCCGGCGTGGCGCAGGCCCGGGCTGAAGAGGACGCGGCGGTGCGCCGCCGAGCGCAGCCAGTCGCGGACCGTGCCCGCCGGCGTCGCCCTCGGGCCGACCGCGAACGCGATCGTCTCGCCGACCGACGCTCCGCGGTAGCCGGCGCGGCGCGAACGCGAGTACGGGCGTCGAGCCGCCGGGGCTGCGGTGCTCGAAGAAGCCGCGCCGGACCATGTCGCGCGCGTGACGGCCCGCCGCCCGTGCGAGCGCGCGGTTCGGACGCAGGCGGGGCAGGCCGCGGGCGGCGCGCGCCTCGTTCACCAGGCAGCGGACCGCGTGGCGGCGGACCACCGGATCGGACCGCTCGGCCGCCCCCGCACACGGTCCCGCGGCGGCGACGGCGGCGGATGCGAGGAGCGCGGCCAGCACCGCGGGAACGGTAGCCGCGCCGCCCGCGGGAACGCGCCGGGCGATCTCCGACCTCCCTGGTAGGATTGACGCATGACAGTGCCTCAATGCCCGGCCATCGTCACCGCGGCCCCGCAGACGGGGGGCTCGCGATGATCTTCACGACGAAGGCGGAGTACGGCGTGCGGCTGCTCGTCGAGCTCGGCCGGCAGCCCGACGACGCCCCCGTCTCGCTGAAGGCGATCGCCGAGGCCGAGGGCCTGCCGCTCGCCTACCTCGAGCGGATCGTCGCGCTGCTGAAGAAGCGGGGCCTCGTCGAGAGCACCCGCGGCGCGCACGGCGGATACCGCCTCGCGCGGCCCGCCGCGGACATCACGATGGACGAGGCCGTGCTCGCGCTCGAGGGCGCCGTCGCGCCGATGTCCTGCTTCGTCGACGACAGCGAGGACGGGCCGCGTGCTCTGCTCGCACGTCGAGGACGGCCACGAGGGCTGCGCGACGCGGCTGCTGTGGACGCGCGTGCAGGGCGGCGTCACCGAGCGCCCTCCAGCGGCACGACGCTGCAGGAGCTCGTGGACTTCGGCCCGCCGCGCGCCGTAGACCCTCCGGTGCCCGCGCCCGTCGGCGCGACGCCTCCCGCTGCACTCCGCGGCCTGACAACGACTCACGACCACACGACGAAACGGACGACATGGCCGACCTCGAGATCAAGAACCTGCACGTCCGGGCCGGGGAGAAGGACATCCTCAAGGGCCTGGACCTCACCGTGAACGCGGGTGAGATCCACGCGCTGATGGGCCCCAACGGCTCGGGCAAGAGCACGCTCGCGAACGTCATCATGGGCAACCCCGCGCTCGAGATCACCGAGGGCGAGATCCGCTTCCTCGGCGAGGACATCACCGAGGCCGACCCCGACGAGCGCGCCCGCGCCGGGCTCTTCATGGCCTTCCAGTACCCGGTCGCGATCCCCGGCGTCACCGTCGCCAAGTACCTGCGGATGGTCATGAACGCGCACCGCGAGGCGCGCGGCGAGGCCGAGGTGCCGCTGAAGGAGTTCCGCAAGACCGTCGAGGCGGCGATGGAGCTCACGAAGATCCCGCGCGAGTTCTCCTCGCGCTACCTCAACGACGGGTTCTCCGGCGGCGAGAAGAAGCGCCTGGAGATGCTCCAGCTCGCGCTGCTGAAGCCGCAGCACCGCGATCCTCGACGAGACCGACTCCGGGCCTCGACATCGACGCCCTCAACGTCGTCGCCGAGGCGGTCAACACCGTCGCCAAGGACCAGGGGATGGGCGTCCTGATCATCACCCACTACCAGCGCATCCTGCACCTCGTCGCAGCCCGAGCGCGTGTCGATCCTCTTCGACGGGCGCATCGTCAAGGAGGGCGGCCCCGAGCTCGTCACGCAGCTCGAGGCCGAGGGCTACGGCTGGATCAAGGACGAGGTCGCCGGCGCCGCGGCCTGAGCATCGTGCCCGCCCTCGCCGACACCGCGCTCGCCCACGAGTTCCCGATCCTGCGCCGGGAGGGTCTCGTGTACCTCGACAGCGCCGCGACGTCGCAGAAGCCGCGCGTCGTGATCGAGGCGATGGAGGACCTGCTCGCGCGGCACAACGCGAACGTCCACCGCGCCGTCTACCCGCTCGGCGTCGAGGCCGACGAGCGCTACGAGGGCGCGCGCGGCCGGATCGCCGCGTTCACCGGCTCCACCGCCCGCCGAGACGATCGTCACGAAGAACGCGACCGAGGCGCTGAACCTCGTCGCCTACACGTGGGGCCGCGAGCACGTGCGCGCGGGCGACGCGATCGTCCTCACGCAGGCCGAGCACCACTCGAACATCGTGCCCTGGCAGCTGCTCGCCGCGCAGGCCGGCGCGTCGCTGCGCTACCTCGAGGTCGACGAGGACGGGCGGCTCGTCGCTCGACCAGCTCGACGCGCACCTCGCCGACGGCCGCGTGCGCCTCGTCACCGTCGCGCACGTCTCCAACGTGCTCGGCACGATCTTCCCCGTCGCCGAGATCGTCGCCCGGGCGCGCGCCGCCGGCGCCGCGACCGTCATCGACGGCTCGCAGGCCGTGCCGCAGCTGGCGGTCGACGTCGCCGCGATCGGCGCCGACTTCTACGCCTGGACCGGGCCACAAGGCCTACGGGCCGACCGGCGTCGGCATCCTCCACGGCCGCCGCGAGCTGCTCGAGGCGATGCCGCCGTTCCTCGGCGGCGGCGACATGATCAAGACCGTCGACTTCGAGCGCTGCCACGTGGAACGACCTGCCGTGGAAGTTCGAGGCGGGCACGCCGCCGATCGCCGAGGTCGTCGGCCTCGGCGCCGCCGTCGACTTCCTCACCGGCATCGGCATGGACCGCGTGCGCACGCACGAGCAGGAGCTCACCGCGCTACGCGCTCGAGCGCCTCGCCGAGGTGCCCGGCCTGCACGTCTACGGACCCGCCCGACGCCGCCGACCGCGGCGCGCTCGCCGCGTTCGCGCTCGACGGGCGCCCACCCGCACGACATCGCCGAGATCGTCGCCCGCGACGGCGTCTGCATCCGCGCCGGCCACCACTGCGCGCAGCCGCTGATGAAGCGCCTGGGCGTCGGCGCGACCTCGCGCGCGTCGTTCGCCGTCCACAACACCCGCGACGACGTCGACCGCCTGATCGACGGGCTGCACCGCGTCCGCGAGATCCTCCGGCTCGACGACTGAGGCACGCCATGGACGACGCCCTCTACCGCGAAGAGATCCTCGAGCACTACAAGCGCCCCCACAACTGGGGCGAGCTGCCGGACGCCGACCTCGTCTTCGAGGACACCAACCCGCTCTGCGGCGACGAGCTGAAGGTCATGCTCAAGGTGGCGGACGACGGCACCGTCGAGGACGTGCGCTTCGCCGGACACGGCTGCGCGATCAGCCAGGCCTCCGCGTCGATGATCTCCGACGAGATCAAGGGCATGAACGTCGACGACGTCGCGCGCATGGACCGCGAGCGCGATCCTCGACCTGCTCGGCATCCAGATCTCCGCGACGCGCATGAAGTGCGCGCTGCTCTCGCTCAAGGTGCTCAAGAGCGCGGCGATCGGCGCGAGCGCCGACTGGGAGCCCGCATGAGCCCGATCATCGACGTCTGCCCGCTCGACGACCTGCCGCCCGGGCCGGACGCGCATCGTCGAATGGGAGGACCTCGAGATCGGGGTCTTCAACTGCGACGGCGAGATCCTCGCGATCGAGGACCGCTGCTCCCACGACGACGGCACGCTCGCCGAGGGCGAGCTCGACCAGCGCGCCTGCACCGTCGAATGCCCGCGGCACGGCGTCGCTGTTCGACCTGCGCACCGGGAAGCCCAAGACGCTGCCCGCATACGTACCCGTTGAGACGTTCCCCGTCCTCGTCGAGGACGGGCTGATCAAGCTCGAGGTGGACTGACCATGGCGACGCCCGACACGACCCGCACCCCGCTCACCGACGAGGAGGCCGGCCTCAAGGACCTCAACGCCGACTACACCGAGCGCTACGGCTTCCACGACGCCGAGGACGAGTACCTCTACAAGGCGCCGAAGGGCATCAACCGCGAGATCGTCGAGAAGATCTCCGAGCTCAAGAGCGAGCCGCAGTGGATGCGCGACTTCCGCCTGAAGTCGCTCGAGCACTTCCTCGACCGCCCCATGCCCACCTGGGGCTCCCCGATGCTGGCCGAGGTCGACTTCGACGACATCCACTACTTCGTCCGCGCCAGCGAGAAGGCCGAGCGCTCCTGGGACGACGTGCCCGACGACGTCAAGAAGACCTTCGACCGGCTCGGCATCCCCGAGGCCGAGCGCAAGTTCCTCGCCGGCGTCGGCGCGCAGTACGAGTCCGAGGTCGTCTACCACCAGGTCAACAAGGACCTCGAGGCGCAGGGCGTGATCTTCCTCGACATGGACACCGCGCTGCGCGAGCACGAGGACCTCGTCAAGGAGTACATCGGGACGATCATCCCGCCGAACGACAACAAGCTCGCCGCGCTCAACAGCGCCGTGTGGTCCGGCGGCTCGTTCGTCTACGTGCCGCCCGGCGTCCACGTCGAGATGCCGCTCCAGGCCTACTTCCGCATCAACACCGAGAACATGGGCCAGTTCGAGCGGACGATCATCATCGCCGACGAAGGCAGCTACGTGCACTACGTCGAGGGCTGCACCGCCCCGACGTACTCCAGCGACTCGCTGCACTCCGCCGTCGTCGAGCTGATCGCCAAGCCGGGCGCGCGCATCCGCTACACGACCGTCCAGAACTGGTCGCAGAACGTCTTCAACCTCGTCACCAAGCGGGCCGTCGCCGAGCGTGACGCGACCGTCGAATGGGTCGACTGCAACCTCGGGCTCCAAGCTGACGATGAAGTACCCGAGCGTCTACCTCACGGGCGAGCGGGCCCACGGCGAGATCCTCTCGATCGCGTTCGCCGGCAAGGGCCAGCACCAGGACGCCGGCGGCAAGATCGTCCACGCCGCCCCCAACACCACCTCCAACATCTTCGCCAAGTCGATCTCCAAGGACGGCGGGCGCTCCAGCTACCGCGGCCTGCTCGAAGTCGCCAAGGGCGCGCACGGCTCGAAGTCGAAGGTCGTCTGCGACGCGCTGCTGCTCGACGAGGACTCCCGCTCCGACACCTACCCCACCATCCGCATCGGCGAGGACGACGTCGACGTCGGCCACGAGGCGACCGTCTCCAAGGTCGGCGAGGAGCAGCTCTTCTACCTCATGTCGCACGGCCTCCCCGAGGAGGAGGCGTCCAAGCTGATCGTCAACGGCTTCATCGAGCCGATCGTCAAGGAGCTGCCGATGGAGTACGCGGTGGAGATGAACCGCCTGATCGAGCTGCAGATGGAGGGCTCGAATTCGGGTGACCTGGTCGCGGATCTCGCGGCGCCTGAGTCCACCCGCCTGCGGGGGGCGGTGGCTTTCGCCACAGCACCCCCTTGGCGTGCGGCCTCATGCATCCGCGATCTCTCGCTCCGGTGTGCTGCTGACGCCTCGTTGTGACCTGCTGGTGGGCGCTTGTACTGCCTCGACGCCCGTGACTCCTTGAACTTCAACCACCCTGGATTTTCATGACGACGATTGCCGAGCCCGAGTTCCTTTCGAAGCGCCGCGCCGCTGCTGTTGCGGAGGCGGAGGGTCTTGACCTGCCCGTGTTCAAGGGTGCGGCGGGGTGGGAGTTCACGCCGCTGAAGGGGTTGGAGCTCGGCGGCGTTCCCGCCGCTCCGGGTGGGGCGGAGGATGCGGCGGAGCATGTGCTCGACCTGGACCTCGAGGCGGCGGTGCGCGTGTCGTCGGACGAGGCGGTGTCGGAGGGGCCGGTGGTGCTGCCGCTGGCGGTCGCGGCCGAACGTCACCCGGACATCGTGGAGCGGTACCTCGGCAGCGTGGTGCGGCAGCGCTCGCGGCTGACGCTCGAGAACGATGCGCGCTGGAGCGACGGGACGTTCGTCTACGTCCCGCGCGGCGTGCACGTCGAGGCGCCGATCGTCCTCTCGACCGTCCACGAGCAGGCCGGGAGTGCGCTGCACCATCGTGCGCTCGTCGTGCTCGAGGAGGGCGCGGAGGCCGAGGTCTGGCATCAGTCGCTGTCGGCCGACGCCGAGGCCGAGGGCGTCGTCAACGGCATCACCGAGCTGGTCGTGGGACAGAACGCGCGGTTGCGGTTCGTCGACGCACAGGCGCTGTCCGAGCGGACGTGGGTCTTCGGCGCGCAGCGCGCGGTCGTCGAGCGCGACGGGTCGCTGGACTGGATCACGCTCGGCTTCGGGTCCGGCAACGGCAAGGTCTTCCTCGAGACGAAGCTCGCCGGCCCCGGCGCGCACGCCGCGGTCACCGGCGCCTACGCCACGCGCGGCCGCCAGCACCTGGACTTCGACACGCTGCAGGAGCACGCGGCGCCCGACACGACGTCCGACCTCGCCTTCCGCGGCATCCTCGACGACCGGTCGAGCACCGTCTGGCGCGGGATGATCCAGGTCGACGAGGGCGCCCAGCGCACCGACGCCTTCCAGGAGTCGCGCAACCTGCTGCTGAGCAGGAAGGCGCACGCCGACTCGATCCCGGGCCTCGAGATCCTCGCGAACGACGTGCGCTGCACGCACGCCGCGGCGATCGCGCAGATCGACCCCGAGCAGCTCTTCTACCTGCGCTCCCACGGCCTCCCGGAGGCCGACGCGCACCGGCTCGTCGTCGAGGGGTTCCTCGAGGCGATCGTCGGGCGCTTCGAGCAGGGCGCGGTGCGCGACGCCGTCGCCGCCGCGATCGAGCGCCGGCTCGCGCAGGTTCTGGGCTCCTGACCCCCGTCGCCGTCCTCTACGACGAGGACTGCGGCTGGTGCCGCTGGTCGGTCGCGCGCGTGCTCGCGCTCGACCGGCGCGGCGCGCTGCGGCCGGTCGCGATCGGGAGCGATGAGGGCGGGCGCCTGCTGGCGGGCGTCCCGGAAGACGACCGGCTGCGGTCGGCGCACGCCGTCACGGCGGACGGCCGCCTCGCGTCCGCCGGCGATGCGGCGGTCCCGATCGCCGCGGTCCTGCCGGGCGGCGCGCTGCTCGCTCCGGCGCTGGCGGCGGGTGGGCCCGTGACCCGCGGCGCCTACCGGCTCGTCGCCGGGAACCGCGGACGCCTCGGGCGGCTCGTGACGCCGGCGATGCTGCGGCGGGCGGACGCGCTGATCGCCGCCCGTGCCGTTGCGGACGATTAGTACCCGAGCTTGTCGAGCACGCTCTCGCGCTTGGGCTCCTCAGCCGGCGGCTGGTCGCCCTTCTTCCTGCGATCGCGCTTCTCGTCGGTGACGATGCGGATCGTCGCGCCGACGCTGCCGTCGCGCGCCTTGGCCATGTCCTCACGGCTCACGCGATCGGCGCGGTTGGCGCGCTCCTTCGCGCGGTCGGCCTTCTCCTTGTCGCGCTGCTTGGCTGCGCGGATGCGGCCGGACTTCGCGGCGGCGCTCTCCTTGTCGAGCGTGATCGCCCAGAGGTCCTCGACCTTGGCCATCGAGATGATCGTCGCGCTCATCGCCTTGTCGATCCGGCCGGCGCCGAGCGACCCGTTGGCGATGTTGCGCGTGCGCGGGCGGTGGTCCTCGTCGCCGGCGATCAGCGCCGAGATGTCCTGGCGCTCGCGCGGGGCGAGGATGAGGAACGCCTCGCGGATGCCCTCGCGGCCGAACAGGTCGAGCGTCGCGCGCGAGGCGTCGCGCAGTTCGTCGAGCGGGAGCGGCGCGCGCGACTTCGGGAGGTCCTTCGGGATGTTGGGCTTGCGCGAGCGCGGCGGCCGCTTGCGCTTGGGCTTGGGCTTGGCCACCTTCTGCTCTGCGGCCGGCTGTTCCGCGGCCGGCGGCTGCGTCGCGGGCTGCTCGGCGGGTGCCTCGGACGCGGGCTCCGCGGGCGCCTCGGCGACGGGCGTCGCCGCGGGCGCGGCCTCGGGCACGGGGGCATCCTCCACCGGGGCGGGCGGTGCCTCGACGGAGGGCTCCGCGGGCCCCGCCTCGGTCGGATCCTGCGACGGCGCGTCGGCGTCAGTGCTCACGTCGCGGAGGCTACAGCGACGCGCGCCATCTTGGCGCACCGGCGCGTGCGGGCGTTAGCCTCGGCGCACGATGGAACCGCCCGACCAGGACGACCTCCCGGCACACCTTCCTCGTCCGGCGTTCACGCCGGACGAGGAACTGCTCGCCGCGCAGGCGCCGGTGATCCTCACCGAGCTGAGCGATCCCGAGCGTGTGGCGGCGATCGGTCACGAGATGGCGAGCGCGTTCGCCGCGCTCGCACACGTCACCGCGGGGATCTCGATCTTCGGGTCCGCGCGGCTGACCGAGAGCGACCCGGTGTACGCGACGGCGCGCGCGACCGCGCGCCTGCTCGGGGATGCCGGGTTCACGATCATCACCGGCGGCGGCCCGGGCGTGATGGAGGCGGCCAACCGCGGCGCTCAGGAGGCCGGTGCGCCGTCGGTCGGCCTGAACATCCGTCTGCCGCACGAGCAGGCGCCCAACCCCTACCAGGACCTCGCGCTCACCTTCGACCACTTCTTCGCGCGCAAGGTGTGCTTCGTGCGCTACGCGATCGGCTTCGTCGTCTTCCCCGGCGGCTTCGGGACGATGGACGAGCTGTTCGAGGCGCTCAACCTCATCATCACCGACGAGGTCGAGCACTTCCCCGTCATCCTCGCCGGCGGGGACTACTGGGCGGGACTGCTCACCTGGCTGCGCGAACAGGCCGTGGAGCGCGGCATGCTGCGGCCCTCGGAGTTCGACCTGCTGCAGGTGTGGGAGGACCCGCGCGACATCGTCGCCGTCGCGACCCACTGCGCCCGTCAGCAGGGACGGCTCGCGGGCGCTCAGCGCGCCGGCGGGTAGCGCCCGCGGACCGCCTCGATCCACGCTGCGATGCGATCGGCCAGCACGCGATCGTCGATCTCGAGCACGTTCTCGGCGTTGTCCTCACCCGAGCGCGAGAGGTTGTACGAGCCGACGAAGACCGCGTCGTCGACGACCGCGACCTTCGCGTGCATGAAGTCGTGGGGCGCGTCCGGGGCGTAGGGGCGCGAGCGCTTGCCGTGGAACCGGAGCCCGGCGAGCACCTCCTCCAGGACCGGTGCCTTCCAGCGGACGCGGTCGTTGGACCGCCACTGGCGCAGCGCGTTCTCGGTCTGCGTGAGGTCGACGACGCCGGTCGCGCTCACCCGGCCCTCGTGCAGCTGCTCGGCGAGCGCGGCGAGCACCGGCGCGCTCGTGAGGACCGGGGAGGCGATCCGCACGCGGTGACGCGCCCGGTCGATGCGGCTGGCGATCCGGTGCGCGAGCTCCCGGCCGCGCCCCGGGCAGAACCAGGGGCGGACCAGCGCGCCGCCGACGCGCACCACGGGGGCCTCGAAGTCGCCCGTGTCCTCGATGTGGCGCCTGTGCCACAACTCCTCGAACGTCCGCTCGTAGGCCTGCGCGAGCGGCTGCGAGACCGCGGTGACGATGACGTTCTCCTCGCGCGTCCACGAGTCGAGCGTCCAGTTCGTCGACCCGCACCACAGCGCCGCGCCGTCGCGCACCGCGAACTTGTGGTGCATCAGGTCGCCGCGGCCGTCGATCAGCCGCACGTCGGCCCCCGTCCGGACGAGCAGGTCGGGACGCGTCCGCGGCGGCGTGGTCGTCGGCCGCGCCGGCCGATCCTCCGGGTCGTGGACCGCGAGCCGGACGCGGACCCCGCGTGCGCGGGCCGCGCGCAGCGCGTCGGCGACGACGTCCCCGACCGGGCCGGGGATCCGCACGTCGTACAGGGCGAGGTCCAGCGTGCGCCGGGCCTCGCCGATCCACGCCGCGATGTCGCCGCCGACCTCCTCCGCGCGCTGGCCGCCCTCGTCGAGCGTGCGCAGGTCCAGCCGGCCCGCATCGCTCACGGCGCCGCCCCTTCTCCGGCGAGCGCCGTGGCCGCCGGCGGGTAGCGCGCACGCAGCTCGTCCACCCAGGCCGCCAGCCGGTCGGCGGTCGCGGCGTCCTCGATCTCGAGGACGTTCTCGGCGTTGGCCTCGCCCGACCGCGACAGGTTGAACGACCCCACGAACGCGGCGTCGTCCACGACCAGGACCTTCGCGTGCATCGTGTCGCGCACCGAGCCGGGACGCCCGAAGTCCTCGCTCGAGGCCTTCCCGGCGAACGCGCACTCCAGCAGCACCTGTTCGAGCACCGGCGCCTTCCACGTCGGTGCGCCGACGTTCCATTGGCCCAGGACGCGGGCCGTCTGGGAGATGTCGACGATGCCGGAGACGTCGGCGCGGCCGCGCGCGGCGACGCTCAGCGCCGACAGGATCGGCCCGGCGGTGATGATCGGTGAGGCCACGCGGACGCGGCGGCGGGCGGTCGCCACCCGATCGGCCATCCGGTGGGACAGCGCCCGCCCGCGACCGGGGCAGAACCACGGCCGCACCTGAGCGTCGCCGACGCGCGCGAACGCGGCGTCGTACTCCCCGGTGCCGTCGATCTGCCGGGTCGCCCACAGCTCCGTGAACACCGAGGAGTACGCGTCCGCGATCGCCCGCGAGTCGACGCGGATGATCACGTTCTCCTCGGCGCCGAAGTCGTCGAGCGTCCAATTCGTCGACCCCGTCCAGACGGCCGCGTCGTCGCGCACCACGAACTTGTGGTGCATGAGGTCGCGGACCTGCTCGGTCAGCTCGATGTGCACGCCCGCCCGGCGCAGCACGTCGACCCGTGTGCGCGGGGCCGCCGTCGCGTGCAGCGGCGTCGGATCAAGGTCCGGGCGGTGGATCAGCGCGCGCACCGCGACGCCGCGCGCCGACGCGTCGCGCAGCGCGGCGAAGATGCGGTCGCCGACCGGCCCGGGCGCATGGAAGCTGTAGAGCGCGATGTCCAGCGTGCGCTGCGTGCCGGCGATCCAGTCGGCCAGGCCGGCGCCGACCTGCTCGGGGCGCTGCCCGCCCTCGACGAGCGTGTCGAGCTGGAGCGGCCCGGCGCTCACGCCGGGGTGGCGGCCGCCGGCGGAAGCGCGGCGAGCGCCGCCGCGAGGTCGTCCGCGTCCTGGAAGTCCACGCCGAGCGCGTGCACGTGCCGGTACCGGACCACCCCCTCCTCGTCGATCACGAACGCGGCGCGGCGCGTGCCCAGCACCGGCGCGGCGACGCCGTAGCGCTTGGCGACCGCCTTGTCGGCGTCCGCGAGCAGCGGCACGGTCAGCCCGTGCCTGGCGGTGAACGCCTCGTGCGACGTGACGTCCTGGTGGGAGATCCCGACGATCGTCGCGTCGAGCGCCGACATGTCGTCGGAGCGGTCGCGATAGGAGCAGAACTGCCGCGTGCAGGCGGGCGTGTCGTCCCCCGGGTAGAAGAGGAGCACGACGCGCTCCCCGCGACGATCGGAGAGCCGGAAGGCGCCCTGCGTGCCCGGCAGCTCGAAGTCGGGGGCCTCGTCGCCCACATGCGGTCCCTTGGCCATAGCTGCAAGGGTACGGATCTCATGGAGACCTGGATCGAGGAGCACGCGGCGAGCCTCGCCGCTCGCGCCGAACGCGACCTCGAGGCGCTCGTCGCCGTCTCCTCGCCGTCGGGCGATCTCGCCGCCGCCGAGGAGGTCGTCGCGGTCGCCTCCGCGCTCGCCCCCGGCATCGCCGAGGTCACGCGCCTGCCGTGCTCCTCGGCCGAGCACGCGCCGGACCTGCTCCTGCGCGTCACGGGGCCGGGGGAGCGCCGGATCCTGCTCGTCGGGCACCTCGACACGGTCGTCTCCCACGCCGCGCACGTGCCGCCGGCGCGGACCGGCCCGCTGATGCGCGGGTCCGGCACGATCGACATGAAGTCCGGCGTCGCGCTCTCGCTCGGCGTCATGCGCGTGCTGACCGAGCTGCCGGGGCTCGGGGAGGCCGCGCTGCTCCTCGTCAACGACGAGGAATGGCGCACGTCCCCGTTCATGCACGGCCCGCGCTTCGCGGGTTTCGACGCGTGCCTGTGCTTCGAGGCCGGCGAGCACGACCCCGACGGCAACGACGCGGTCGTCGTGCGCCGCAAGGCCGCCGGCAGCATCCGCGTCCGGGCGCACGGCCGCGCCGCGCACTCCGGCTCGGCGCCCGACAAGGGCGTCAACGCGCTGCTGGCGCTCGCCCAGGTCGCCACCACCGTCGCGGCCCGTCACGACCCGCAGGGCGCCGACCGGCTCACCGCGGTCCCCACCATCATCAGCAGTGGCGATGCGCTGAACGTCGTGCCCGCCGCGGGCGAGCTCGTCTGCGACGTGCGCGCCGACCGGCTCGAGGCGCTGCGGGAGGTGCTCGCCGTCATCCCCACGGAGGTCGGCGGCGCGCGCATCGATGCGGAGATGCAGCGCGAGTGGCCCGGGATGGACGCGCGTGAGACGGCGGCCGACACGCTCGCCCGCGCCGGCGCCCTGCTGGGCCGCCCGGTCATCGGCGCGCAGCGCGGCGGAGCCAGCGACGCCAGCCACTTCGCAGCGGCGATCCCGGTCACCATCGACGGCCTCGGAGCCCGCGGCGGCCACGCCCACCACCCCGACGAGTTCGTCGATCTGCGGTCGCTGCAGCCGCGGGCGGAGGTCGCGCTCGCGGTCGCGCACGCCGTCGTGCAGACCTCCTGAGGCGTCAGAACGCGGGAGGAGTCGCTACCCTCTCGGAGAAGTTCGTGACCAGCCGAATCTCCGTGGTGCCCTAAATCACGGAGAGCGGGGGACCCACTGGCCAGTATGGCCCGGGGCGAATCGTCACCTGAGCGTGACGTAGCGCGGCCCTTTTCGCGCGAGCCCGACAGCTAACCCCGTAGGCGCGACAAAGGGGGATCACCCGTGCCGCACCTGCGCCACATCACCATCACCATGCTCGCGTTCGCCGTCGCCCTCCCGGGTGCCGCGGCGACCGCCCAGACGCCCGCCGTCCAGTCCAGCACGCCCGCCGCCGCGGCCGCGCCCCAGGAGAAGCTCCCGCGCGTCAGCGCCCGCGTCCTGCGTCCCGGCGCGACCGGTGCCCAGGTCCGCGGCATGCAGGCGCTGCTGCGCGCCGCCGGCATCACGGTCGCGATCGACGGCACGTACGCCTACAAGACCTCCCGTGCCGTCCAGCGCTTCCAGGTCGCCGCGCGCCTGGAGGCCAGCGGCATCGCCGGGCCCGACACCCTCAAGGCCCTGCGCCGCGCGGCCCGCGGCCCCCGTTCCCACGAGGCGAGCGGCGGCGTCACCTTCGGCGAGAGCACCGGCCGCTCGATCAAGCTCGGGCAGCGCATCCCGCTCGCCCCCGGCATGAGTGGCCGGGACGTCAAGGAGCTCCAGGACTTCCTGCGCCGCGCCGGCGTCCGCAACGCACCGCGCCCCACCGGCGAGTTCACGCAGGCGACGGCCGCCGCCGTCCGCCGCTTCGAGCGCGCCGAGGATCGCACGGCCGACGGCGAGGTCGACGCCGGCGACATCTTCGCCCTCCTGACCGAGGTCGGCGGCGAGGCGCGGCCCGGCGACGCCGGCGACCCGTCCGCGGCGCTGCCCGCCCCGCCGCTCGCCCCCGGCGACAAGGCCCGGCTCACCGCCGACGGCCTCGCGGTCGCGCCCGAGGGCGCCCCCGAGGCGGTCAAGCGGATCATCGCCGCGGGCAACAGGATCGCGAAGCGCCCCTACAGGTGGGGCGGCGGGCACGGTCGCTGGGAGGACTCCGGGTACGACTGCTCCGGCACCGTCTCCTACGCGCTGCGCGGCGCCGGCCTGCTCAAGAGCCCGCTCGCCTCGTACGACTACTTCGGCTGGGGCCAGGCCGGCAAGGGCCAGTGGGTCACGATCTTCACGAACTCCGGCCACATGTACATGACCGTCGCCGGGCTGCGTTTCGACACCAGCGGCCGCGGCGCGAACGGCTCGCGCTGGCAGAAGGCCATGCGCGACCCCGGCGCGTTCACCATCCGCCACCCGGCGGGGCTCTAATCGTCCGCCGACGGGCGTCGCCGGTCGGACTTGCGCTGACTGCGCGCGCGCTTGGCGCGCAGGCGGTCCTCGCGGGCGCCCTTGCCGGGCCGCGTCGCCCGGCGCGGTCGCCGCACCGCGAGCGCGCGCATGAGCCGCTCGCGCAGCCGCTCCAGCGCGAGCTCGCGGTTGCGCGCCTGGCTGCGGGCGTCCTGCGCGACGGCGCGCACGACCGGCCCGCAACGCGCCGTCACGCGCTCCTTCTGGGCCTCGCTGAGCACGGCTGACGCAGCCACGTCGAACCGCGCCTCGATCCGCGAGGCCGTGACGTTCGCGTGCTGTCCGCCCGGCCCCGAGGACCGGCTCGCGAGCAGCTCGGATCTCGCGCAGGGGAATCGCGACGTCGCGCGTGATGGGCATCGGATCCTGCATTCGTCCATCGTGGCGCATCGCGGGTTGGTAGCGTCCGCGAGGTTCGACCGGCCGGATCGCCGGATACTCACAGCAGGTGTTGACTGGCAGGGGCAGGGAGCTTCCTCCGCGACACAGGATCAGGAGGACGCAGCAATGCCGACAGGCACCGTGAAGTGGTTCAGCGACGAGAAGGGCTTCGGGTTCATCACCCCCGATGAGGGCGGCAAGGACCTGTTCGTGCACCACAGCGCCATCAACGGCGAGGGCTACAAGTCGCTCGCCGAGGGCGCGCAGGTCTCGTTCGACGAGGAGCCCGGTGACAAGGGCCCCAAGGCCGTGAACGTCAGCAAGCTTTGACGAACCCGTTGCTCGACCACGACCTCGAGGTGACCTGCGCGCAGACGGCGCAGGCGCTCGAGGACGGGTCGGCGACGGTGATCGACGTGCGGGAGCCGTACGAGTGGGAGGCGGGGCGGATCGCCGGGGTGCGGCACATCCCGCTGGAGCGGCTCGCGGCGGAGGCGGAGTCCATCGACCCGTCCCGGCCGGTGATCTTCCACTGCCGCCTGGGCGTGCGGTCGCTGATGGCCGCGCAGGCCTTCGCGCGCGGCGGGCTCGACGCGAAGTCGATGGCCGGCGGCATCCAGGCGTGGAGCGACGAGGGCCGGCCGATGGAGCCGGGCGGCGCCACCGTCGCCGATCACTGAGGGTCGGTCGCGAGCCGCATTCGCGCGCGCCGCGCCCGGATGGCCTGGACGCCGTCGACCATCGTGTAGTCGAGCGCCGCGAGCAGCGGCGGGACGCGCCGCAGCGCGGGCCTGCCGTCGGCGGTCCGCGCCAGCTGGATCCTGTGCCAGCCGGTGCCGGCGGCCGCGCCGAGCAGCCTGCGTGCCGCGGCCGGTCCCCCGAGCCGCGGCGCCGGGCGGTCGAGCACGTCGGTCTCGCCGCGGACGAAGCGGCCCGCCAGGTCCGGCCGGACGGCCAGCGGGCGCCCGACGCCGACCATGTCGCAGACGCCCGACCCGAGTGCCAGGTCGACCTCGGCGCGCGTGCGGAAGCCGCCCGTGAGCATCACCGGGATCCTCGTCGCCGCGCTCACGGCGGCCGCGCTGTTCCAGAACGGCGACTCGTGCTCGGTCACGAGCTCGCGCCCGTCGGCGTCGACGCCGGCCATCGCGGGCGACTCGTAGCTGCCGCCGGAGATCTCCAGCAGGTCGGCGCCCGCCTGCTCGAGCATGCCCGCCAGCAGGACGAGCTCGCCGTCGGCGCCCTCGCGCGCATCGAGCTTGACCGCGACCGCCGCGGGCTGCGGGAGCACGGCGCGCAGCCCGGCGACGATCTCCAGCAGCAGGCGGGCCCGGCCGGGGAGGTCGCCGCCGTAGGCGTCCTCGCGGCGGTTGTGCGCCGGGTCGAGGAAGGTGCTGACGAGGTAGCCGTGCGCTGCGTGCACCTCGACGCCGGGAAAGCCCGCCGCGACGACCCGCTCGCCCGCCGCCACGAAGCGCTCGGCGACCTCCTGGATCTCGTCGAGCGTCAGCGCGCGCGGCCGCGCGTAGGCGTGGGCGAGGGCGACCGCCGGGCCTGCTGACGGGGCGACCGGGTGCGGGTTGACGAACCGGCTCGTCTGGCGACCCGGGTGCGAGAGCTGGACGAGCGTCGGCGCGGCGGCCGCGGCTGCGGCGAGGCGCCGCAGTGCCGTCATGTCGGTCGCGGCGTCGATGACGACGTTGCGAGCCCGTTCGAGCGAGCGGCGGTCGACCATCATGTTGCCGGTGAGGACGAGTCCCGCTCCGCCGCGCGCGTTCGCGGCGTAGAGGCGCTCGTGGCGCTCGCCCGGATCGTTGCGCGGCCCCGCGATCCCCTCGGTCATCGCGGCGCGCCCGAGGCGGTTCTCCAGCGCCAGGCCGCAGGGCAGGGTCAGCCGGTCGGTCAGCTCGGTCATCAGCCTCACACGCGGGTCCCGCGCGACACGGGCCCCTCGTGGGCGTCCAGCGCGACGAGTTCGTGCGCGCGCACGGCCCAGTCGCAGAGGATCGGCCGCGTGTCGCGCGGATCGATGATCTCCTCGGCCGAGAAGCGCTCGGCCGAGCGAAACGGGGAGAGGACGCGGGTGAGGCGCGCCTCGATCTCGGCGCGGAGGGCGACCGGGTCGTCGCTCGCCTCCAGCTCCCGGCGATAGGCGGCCTCGAGCCCGCCGGCGATCGGCAGCGAGCCCCACTGGCCGGAGGGCCACGCGAAGCGCAGGTTCAGCCGCGCCCCGTTCCCGTGGCCGGCTCCGGCGACGCCGTAGACCTTGCGCACGAGCACGCTCGCCCACGGCGTGCGCGCCTGCATGACGGCGCTGAGGGCGCGGCTCCCGCGGCGGATCGTCCCGCGGCGCTCGGCGTCCGTGCCGATCACGAAGCCCGGCTGGTCGACGAGGTGGACGACGGGCAGGCGGAACGCGTCGCAGATGTCGACGAACCGGCCGAGCTTGTCGGAGGCCTCCGCGGTGAGGCCGCCGCCGTAGTACTTGGGGTCGGACGCGAGCACGCCGACGGGGCGGCCGTCGAGCCGTGCGAGCGCCGTGATCAGCGACGGGCCGAAGCGCCGGCCGACCTCGAACACGGACCCGCGGTCCGCGATCAGCTCCAGCGCGCCGCGCATGTCGTAGGGCTGCCTCGGGTCGCGGGGGACGAGCGAGGCGAGCTCCTCCTCGCGGCGGTCCGGGGCGTCCGTCGAGGCGGCGATCGGGGGCGCCTCCCAGGCGCTGCCGGGAAGGTAGGAGAGGAAGCGCCGCAGCTGGTCCAGCGCGTCGTCCTCGTCGGCCGCCTCGTTGTCGACGGCGCCCGCGCGCGTCTGCGCCCGCGCGCCGCCGAGCGCCTCCTTGTCCGGCGACTCGCCCATCGCGGCGGCGACGACCGGTGGGCCCGCCACGAACAGCTGGGCGCTCCCGCGGACGATCACCGAGAAGTGCGAGAGCGTCACGCGGACCGCGCCCAGACCGGCGCACGGGCCGAGCGCCGCGGCCACCACCGGCACCCGCGAGAGGTTCGCGACGGCGAACTCGAACCCCGGCAGCGGCGGCACGTAGCTGTAACCCATGGTCTCGAGCGTCTTGACGCTCCCACCCCCGCCGGTCCCGTCGACGAGCCGGATCAGCGGCACCCGCAGCTCACCGGCGGCCTGCTCGGCCCACACCAGCTTCTGCCAGATCGCCGCGTCCGCGGCTCCGCCGCGGACGGTGAAGTCGTCCGCCTGCACGATCGTCCGGCGGCCGTCGACGCGCCCCTGCCCGACGAGCATGTTCGACGGGAGGAACCCGGTCAGCTCGCCGTGGTCGTCGTACTCGCCGACGCCGGCCAGCTCGCCGGTCTCGTGGAAGGACCCGTCGTCGAGCACGCGCGCGACGCGCTCGCGGACCGTGAGCTTCCCCGCGGCGCGCTGGCGGGCGACGCGCTCCTCGCCGCCCAGCTCGTGCGCGAGCGCCCGGCGGCGTCGCAGCTCCTCGAGCTCGGGCTCCCACGTCATGCGGCCGGAGCCTACGGGGGAGCGGCCATCCGCCGTCACCTCGCGCCGCGTACCCTCCCCGCCATGTCCGCCACGCTCACCGACACCTACACCATCCCGCAGGAGCACCTCGACTTCCGCGACACGATCCGCCAGATCGTGCAGGAGAAGGTCGCCCCGCGCGCCCACGACATCGATGCGTCCGCAGAGTATCCGTGGGACATCCGCAAGCTGTTCGCGGAGAACGACATCCTCGGGCTGCCCTTCGAGGCGGAGTACGGCGGCACGGGCACGGGCACGCTCATGTTGTCGATCGCGGTCGAGGAGATCGCGAAGGCGTGCGCGGCCTCGTCGCTGATCCTCATGGTCCAGGACCTCGGGACGCTCCCGATCCAGCTGTTCGGGAGCGAGGAGCAGAAGCAGCGCTTCCTCCCGAAGTGCGCGACGGGTGAGTGGTCCCCGGCGTTCTGCCTGTCGGAGCCCGAGGCCGGCTCGGACCCCGCGTCGATGCGCACGACGGCCAAGCGGGACGGGGACGAGTGGGTCATCAACGGTGCGAAGAACTGGATCACGAACGCCGGGATCGCCGACTTCTACGTCGTCATGGCGAGCACCGACCGCGAGCACCGCAAGACGACGGCGTTCATCGTCGAGAAGGACCGCGAGGGCTTCTCGATCGGCGGCTACGAGCACAAGATGGGCATCAAGGGCTCGCCGACGGGCTCGCCCGTGTTCGAGGACGTCCGGGTCCCGCACGAGAACGTCATCGGCGAGGCCGACAAGGGCCTGCCGGTGGCGCTCGGCACGCTCGAGCGCACGCGGCTCGGCGCCGCCGCCCAGGCGATCGGCATCGCGCAGGGCGCGACGGACTTCGCCACGCAGTACGCCAAGGAGCGCGTGACCTTCGGCAAGCCGATCTTCGAGCACCAGGCGATCGCCTTCAAGCTCGCGGAGATGGAGGCGCGGACCGCGGCCGCACGGGAGCTCACCTACCGGGCGAGCGCCGCCGCCGATCGCGACGAGCCGGGGCTGGCGAAGTGGACGTCGATGGCCAAGCTCATCGCCTCCGACACGGCGATGTGGGTGACCACCGAGGCCGTGCAGGTGCTCGGCGGCTACGGGTACGTCAGCGACTACCCGGTGGAGCGCATGATGCGCGACGCGAAGATCACCCAGATCTACGAAGGCACCAACGAGATCCAGCGGCTCGTGATCTCGCGCTCGATGCGATAGTCCGCATGACGCCATGCCGCCCGCACGCCGCATCGCCTTCGCCGCCGCCACCGCGCTCTGCGCGGGACTGACGACGGCGGCGCTGCTCGGCGGATTCAGCGTCAACCCGGTCGTCCGCGCCATCGAGACCGCCGGGGTGATCGGCCTCGTCGCGGCGGTCATCTTCGGCGGGGCGATCGCGATCGGCCTGAAGCTCGCCGGCTGGGAGGAACCGGAGTCCGAGGAGGAGTTCGAGCAGGTCGTGTTGCGCAGCGAGCGCCTCGCCGCCAGCGGGCTCGCGGCCGATCCGACGGAGTCGGCCTTCCTCGAGCTGGACCCCTGGGACGACGAGGACTTCGAGGAGCTCGTGCGCGAGGCGATGGACGACCTCCCCGATCTGCTGCGCGCCGCGCTGGACCGCAACGTCGCCGTCGTCGTCTCCGACCACGGGCGCCGGCACCGCGCCTACGGCCTCTACCAGGGCGACGGTGCGACGCGCGACGACTACCCGGACCGGATCATCATCTTCCGCGACACGCTGCGCCGCGACTTCGGCCACGACGCCGACCTCCTGCGCGAGCAGGTCACGATCACGGTGCGGCACGAGCTGGCGCATCACATCGGGTTCGACGAGCTCGGCGTCCGCGACCTCGGCCTCTGAGGACACGGCTGGCGCGCGCGGCGTCGGCGCGCGATGATGGGCACGAACCCGTCCCCTCGGCGTTCGAGAAAGGGAGATCTCGAGGATGCGCGCACGACTGCGCAGGACCATCGCGGCGGCCGCGCCGGCGGCGCTGCTCGCCGTCCCCGCCGCGGCGGCGGCGCAGGCGCCGGCCAGCTACGCGGTCCACTCCTGCCGCGGGCCCGAGGGGGCGCCGATCTCCACGCGCGCCTGGCAGGCGGACCCCGGCGATGTGGGGGCCGGCGACACATGCGCGACCGGCGGTGCGCTGACGGCGAGCGCCGGTGCGGCGCCGGCCGGGCCGGGAGTCCTGAGCGCGATGCGGTTCGTCACGCCCCCGGGCGCCGTGATCGCCGGGTACCGCATCCACCTGACCGCCGACACCGGCCCGGCACACGTGTGGTGGTCCCAGGTGGACGCCGGCATCGCCTCGGGCTCGGTCGTCGGGGTCCCGCCGGTCACCGCGGGGTGCCCGGACGCGGACTGCAGCTTCGGCGACGAGGGCGACCCGCTGGACGACGACAACCTCGTCACGGCCTCGGGTCTCCCCGGCGGGGGGCTCGTGCTCGTCGCACGCTGCACGCCGGGGCCGTGCGAGGACCACCTCGGCGGCGGCGGCTCGGCCCGCGCCCGCATCTGGCGCAGCGTCGTCGAGATCGAGGATCCGGCTCCCCCGGTGCTCGGGGTGCTCGGCGGGTCGCTGACGGATCCGGGACCGGTCGCGGGCCGTGCGTCGGTGGAGGTTCCGGTGAGCGATGCGGGCGGCGGGGTCGCGTCGGTCGTCCTGCGCGTGGACGGCGTCGAGCGCGCGCGGGCCGACGCCGGCGGGGACTGCGCTGCGCCGTACGTCGTCGCGGCGCCGTGCCCGGCGACGCTGCCCGCCTCCCTGGAGCTCGACACGCGGGCGCTCTCCGGCGGCCCGCACGTCGCGGTCGTGGCGGCGAGCGACGCGGCGGGCCAGACCACCACGTCCGCGCCGTTCACGTTCACCGTCGCCGACACGCCGCCCGCGCCGACGCCGGCCCCGGGCCCGCCGCTGGTGGTCGTCGCCCAGCCGGCCCGGGCGGTGATCACGCTCGACGCGACCCGGTTCAACCTCCCGGCCCGAGGCCGGCGGATCACCGGCACCGTGCGCCGCGCCGACGGCGCGCCCGCGGCCGGTGCGCAGCTCGTGGTGCGCGCTCGGCGCTACGGAGCGGACGCGCCGCTCGCGAGCACCGAGACGACGGTGCGCACGGACGCCGCCGGGCGGTTCGCGATCGCGCTCGGAGTGCTCCCGCGCCGGCTCACTCTGCTGCTCGACGACGCCGGCTATCGCTCGGCGGAGTCCGCGGAGGTCCAGGTGCGCGGCCGGCTGGCCATCGCGCTGCGGGCGATCGGCCGCGACCTGCGCAACGGCTCAACTCTGCGGCTCGACGCGCGCCTCGTCGGGGCGGGCGCCGGGGCGCCGGACGGGCGCCCGGTGCTCGTCCAGGCGTGGGTCGGCGGCCGCTGGGCGACGGTGGACAGCGTCGAGGCCGACGCCGCGGGTCGCGCACGCTGGAGCTATCGCTTCCGCAAGACGACGCGCGCGACCCGCTACCGGTTCCGCCTGCGCGTGCCGCGCGGCGGGGCGGACTGGCCATGGCCCACGACGGACTCCCGCGTGGTCGGCGTCCTGGTGCGCCCCTGACATGCCCACGCTCCCGGCACGCCGGTCCGAGCAGCGCGCGGAGCGCCTCGTCCAGCGCGAGTACGAGGAGCTGCGCGGGCCGACGCTCGGGGCGGTGCGCGCGAAACTGGCCGCCCAGGGCCTCCGGCTGGACGACGCCGACCTCGACGCGTTCTACAACCAGGCATGGCACGGGCTCTACGAGCAGCTCACGCGCGGCGAGGAGGTCGACAACCGCGCGGGCTTCCTCGTCGTCGCAGCGCACCGGCGTGCGATCGACGAGGTGCGGCGGCTGCACCCCGACCGTCGCGCGGAGGGGGTGGACCCCGGCGAGCGGGCACAGGACCTGGACCTGACCCAGCGGCTCGAAGACCGCCGGCGGCTGGCCGGCGCGATGGAGGGCATGCGCGAGCGGCTCAGCACGCGGGAGCGCCAGGCCGCGGTGCTCTGCTACCTCCACGGCTACAGCAGGCCCGAGGCCGCGGCGGCGCTGGGACTCGCGCCCAAGCGCATGGAGAAGCTCATGGACGGCGTCTCGAGCAAGCTCGGGACGCTGACGAGCGAGATCGACGAGGGCGACTGGTGCGACAGCCGCCAGTCGCTGATGAAGGCCTACGCGTACGGCGTCCTGGACCCGGACGGCGAGCGGTACGCGCTCGCGCGTGCGCACCTCGACGAGTGTCCGGCGTGCCGGCGCTACGTGCGGGGCCTGCGCGGCATCTCGGCCGTCGTCCCGCCAGTCTGGATCCCGCTCGCGGCGCTCGGCCTGCTCGGCCTCGGCGGCGCGTCCGCGACCTCGGCGGCGACCGCCGGCCAGGGTGGAGCGGCGGGAGCGGCGGGTGGCGGCGGGGCCACCGGTGGCACGGCCGGCGGGCTGGGCGCGGCCGGCGGCTGGGGTGTCGCGGCCGCCGCGAGCGTTGCGATCGCCGCCGGCGGCATCGGGGCATGGGCGGTCGTCTCGGGCGGCGAGGATGCCCCGCCGGCGTCGACGCCGGCCGCCGTCACGCAGGCGACGCCGCCTGCGACGGCCGCGGGATCCGGGCAGCCGAGCCTGCAGGCCGGCACCAAGGCGAGGGCGGCGTCGAAGGCCAAGGCGAAGCCGCGCCCGGCGACGGCCGCGCCTGCACCCGCCGCGCAGCCGGTCGCGCAGCCCGCGGCCGCGGCGCCGGTGATCGAGCCCGAGCCGCAACCCGAGCCCGAGCCCGAGCCGAGCCCGAGCCCGAGGACGAGGAGCCGGCGGTGGACGCCGAGCCGGAGTTCGGGTTCGAGCGCTGAGAGAACTCGCAGGGGGGGAAGTCCGAGGTTCCTCCGACAAGGGGGTGTATGGCTCAGCACCACCTCAGGAGCACCCCATGAACACCACCCGCACCGGTCAGGCCGAGTTGCACCTGGTCGATCTCTATCGCGAGATCGCCCAGTCGCGCACGGAGGTCATCGAGGACGCGCTCGCGGACGTCCGCGAGCTGCCGGAGGCGCCCGCCGAGACGCTCACGCTCGCGGCGGCCGCCCTCGCACACCTCGCCGGCGTCCCGTCGGCGACGACGGCACGGGCGTCGATGGTCGCTCGGCGGCTCACCGCCGAGGCCCGGCGCCTTGACCCACGGGCCGGGGAGCTCGCCGAGGACTGGCTCACGGAGCTCGAGCACGTCGAGCCGGTGGCGGCGAGGGAGCTGCTGCAGGAGACCGCCGACGCCCTGGCATGGGCGGCGGCGACCCTGCGGCACATCGCCCGCCTGCTCGAGGACGCCGACGAGGGCAACGCCGAGCAGTTCGAGCTCGCGTGGCTCTGCGTCGAGGAGGCCGCCGAGCTGCTGATGGCCGGCGACCGCGTCGCGCTCGATGAGCGGGAGGCCGGGGTGTAGGAGCCAGGGGGAAGCCGGCGCGACGGCCTGGGGGACGTCGCGCCGGCAGATCAGGGGGAAGGCCGGGAGGCCGGTGACGCACGGAGGAGCTCCGCCTGGAGGAGCGCGTCACCGGCCTTCTGCGCCGTTCGTGCGCTAGCGTCGCGGCCGTGTCGAACGGTCCCGCCGAGGTCAACGCAGCGCCCCTGCGCCATCCGCCGCGGCTGCGGCCGGCGGACGCCGAGTCGCACCGTCACGCGACGTGGATGGAGCTCTTCTTCGACCTCGTCTTCGTCGCGGCCGTCGCACGGCTGGCGACGATGCTGATCGAGCGCCACGACGCGGTCGGCTTCCTGCGGTTCGTCGGGCTGTTCGTCCCGGTGGCCTGGGCGTGGATGGGCTACACGTACTACGCGAACCGCTTCGACACCGACGACGTGCCGTACCGCGCGATGGTGTCCGCCGGCATGGCGGCCGTCGCCGCGATGGCCGTCGCGATCGGGGACTTCAGCGACGACGGCCTGATGCGCTTCGCGCTCGCATACGCCGCCGTGCGCCTCGTGCTCCTGATGCTCTACGTCCGTGCGCGCAAGCACGTGCCGGAGATGCGCCAGGCCATCGACTTCTATCTCGTCGGCTTTGGCCTCGGCGCGCTCTGCTGGGTCGCGTCGGCGTTCGTCACCGGTCCCTCCCGGGAACTCCTGTGGGTCATGGGACTCGCGTTCGAGTTCGGCACGCCGATCGTCGGCTGGCGCACGATCGTCACTGCGCCGATCGATCGCCATCATCTGGAGGAGCGCTTCGGCCTGCTCACGATCATCGTTCTCGGGGAGGCCGTGATCGCCGTCGTCGTCGGCACGAACGTGAGCGACTGGAAGGCGGCGGCGGTCATCGTGGGAAGCGTCGGCTTCGGGTCGGTCGTGGCGCTGTGGTGGACGTACTTCGAGATGAGCGGCGCGGTCCAGCCGAGGCGCGGCTGGTGGGCGTTCGTCTTCGCCTACGGGCACGTGCCGCTTTGGATCGCGCTGACGGCGTTCGGCGCGGGGGTCAAGCTCACCATCAAGAGCGCGGACGAGCTCGCCTACGATCCCGGGTCGCGGTGGGCGCTGGTCGGCGGCGCGGCGCTGTTCCTGCTCGTGCTGACGCTCATTCACCTCGCCTCGACGCGCCGTGAGCCGCTGCTGATCACCGTGTTGCGTTTCCTCACCTTCGCAGGTCTCGTGGGCCTCGGAGCGGTGGGGGCGAGCCTTCCGCAGACGGACCTCATGGTCCTCGTGGCGCTCGGGATCGTGCTGGGGCTGGTGCTCGAGGCGCTCAGCGTCCGGGACGCGGAGCGTGGCACGCTGATCGGGCTGTTCGATCCCGCCGCGCTCCCACCCGGGCTGCCCGGAGCCCAGACTCCGAACCGGGTCGCCGTGCCTAGCGCGGAGCCATCCGAATAGCCCCGTCCAGTCGGATCGTCTCCCCGTTGAGCATGGTGTTCTCGACGATGTGGGCGGCGAGTTGCGCGTACTCGGCCGGCCGGCCCAGCCGGCTGGGGAACGGCACCTGGGCGCCGAGCGACGCGCGCGCGTCCTCCGGGAGCCCGGCGAGCAACGGCGTGTCGAACAGGCCCGGTGCGATCGTGCAGACGCGGATCCCCTTGCCTGCGAGGTCGCGCGCGGCGGGGAGCGTCATGCCGACGACGCCGCCCTTGGTCGCCGAGTAGGCGATCTGGCCGATCTGCCCGTCGAACGCGGCGACGGAGGCGGTGTTGATGAGCACGCCGCGCTCGCCCTCGGCGTCCGCTTCGTTGTCGGTCAGCATCCTGAACGCCGCCAGGCGCATGACGTTGAACGTGCCGACGAGGTTGATGTCAACCAGGACCTTGAAGGCCTCCAGGGGGTGCGGGCCCTTGCTCGAGGCGACCTTGATCGGGATGCCGGTGCCGGCGCAGGAGACGGCGATGCGCAGACCGCCGTCGGCCTCGGCGGCCTTGTCCACGGCGGCCTGCACCTGGTCCTCGTCCCGCACGTCGCACTGGACGAACGCGATGCCGAGCTCGGAGGCGAGCGCCTCGCCCTTCTCCGGATTCACATCGGCGATGACGACGCGCGCGCCGTCCTCGTGCAGCCGGCGGACCGTGGCCTCGCCGAGGCCGGACGCGCCGCCGGAGACGAGAGCGCCGGTTCCTTCGATCTTCATGCGTGACTCCTGGGGTCGTGGGGGCGGCGGATGCTATGCCGCAGCCGGCCGGCGCGTGCGTTCGCTGCGGGTTTCGACCAGTGACCGGTCATTTCTCGCAGCGGACGCGCGCGCCCCGGCTCGCCCGCTGTCGCGTCGCGTCGGTCCTTCCTGGCTGTGGCGGAGGTCGTGGTACACGACCGCTCCCATCACCGGCAGGGCGCGCCTGGGCCGCACCCTGCGCTGCAGGCCCGCCGCCTTCAGCGCCGCGACGAAGCGCACCACCAGCTGGCTGCGCGCCGCCGAACCGATCAAGGGCGCCAGCAGGACCACCTACAAGATCACCAGGAAGGACCTGGGCAAGGTCCTCGCCCGCCGCTGACCCGACGCGCCCGCTGGCCAGCCGGGCGTGGCGTAGACTCCCAGGTGTCCGGCCCGTTCATCGCCGGTCACAAAGGCCCCGTGGAGTGCGACCGCCGGGGAGAACGCCCGTGGAGTGCGACCGCCGGGCAGACATTCGAAAGGACCACCGTCCATGCCACAGGCAGTCATCGTCGATGCCGTCCGCACCCCTGTCGGGCGCGCCTTCAAGGGCTCGCTCGCCACGCTGCGGCCGGATGAGACCCTCGCCTTCGTCATCGATCAGCTCCTTGAGCGCAACCCCGGGGTCGACCCGGCGAGCGTCGAGGAGGTCGTCGCAGGCTGCGGCCTGCCGCAGGGCCTGCAGGCGAACAACATCGCCCGCATCGCCGTCCTGCTGAGCGAGAAGCTCGGCCAGGAGACCAACGGGATCACCGTGTCGCGCTACTGCGCCTCCGGCCTCGACGCCATCCGCGCCGCCGCGAACAACGTCGTCGCGGGTCAGGGCGACGTGTACATCGCCGGGGGCGTCGAGTTCGTCTCGCGCTACAACGCCGCGCAGGAGGCCGCGCACCCGGAGGACCAGAACGAGGCGCTCCAGGGCAAGGAGCCCGGTCAGCCCGACGCGTACATCGCGATGGGCCTCACGGCGGAGAACGTCGCCGAGAAGTGGGGCGTCACCCGCCTGGCGCAGGACGAGTACGCCCAGCGCTCGCAGGAGCGCGCGGTCGCGGCGCAGGCCGACGGCTTCTTCGCCCGTGAGATCGTCCCCGTGACGCTGCCGGACGGCACCGTCGTGGACAAGGACGACGGCCCGCGTGCCGACTCGACGGTCGAGCGGCTCGGGTCGCTGAAGCCCGCCTTCCGCGAGGACGGGACGGTCACCGCGGGCAACGCGTGCCCGCTGAACGACGGCGCGGCCGCCGCGCTGATCATGAGCGACACGAAGGCCGCCGAGCTGGGCCTCAAGCCGCGCGCGCGGATCATCACCGCCGCGACGTGGGGCAACGAGCCCGAGTTCATGGGCGTCGCGCCGATCGGCGCGATCAAGAAGGCGCTGGACCGCGCCGGCCTGACGATCGAGGACATCGACGTCGTCGAGCTGAACGAGGCGTTCGCCGCGCAGGTGCTGCCGATCGCCCAGGAGTGCGGGATCGACATGGAGAAGCTCAACCCGCACGGCGGCGCGATCGCGCTCGGCCATCCCTTCGGGATGACCGGCGTGCGCATGATGACGACGCTCCTCAACGACCTGGAGACGATGGGCGGCCGCTACGGCATCGAGACGATGTGCGTCGCCCAGGGCCAGGGCGAGGCGATGATCGTGGAGAGCGTGGCCTAGACGGCCATCAGCCCGCCCGCTCTGCGGGCGGGCTGTCCTGCCAGGGGGCCGTACTCGTAGACAGCGACAGCGCGAACAGCCTGTCGTCGTCCAGCAGCATCTGCTCGAGCCTGAGGCCGGCGGCCGCGAGGTCGCCGGCCAGGCGCTCGGGCGTGAACTTCGCGCTGATCTCGGTTCGCAGCTCCTCGCGCGGCGCGAACTCGACCCGCAGGTCGAGCGCACCGACCGTCACCGCCATCCGGCGGCTCGCGCGCAGGCGCATCTCGATCCACTCGTGCTGGCGGTCGAAGAACGCGACGTGCTCGAAGGCCTCGACGTCGAAGTCGGCGTCCAGCTCGCGGTTGAGGACGCGCAGCACGTTGCGGTTGAACTCCGCGGTGACGCCGGCGCTGTCGTCGTAGGCCGCCTCGAGGATCGCCGGGTCCTTCACGAGGTCGGTGCCGAGCAGCAGGTGGTCGATGCCGGGACGCAGCAGCCGCGCGAGCGAGCGCAGGAAGCGCCGCCGCGCGCCCGGTGTGAAGTTCCCGATCGTCCCGCCGAGGAACGCGACGATCCGCGGGCCGTCGCCCGGGGGCGGGACGTGGGCCAGATGGCGCTCGAAGTCGCCGACGATCCCGTGGACCTCGAGGCCGTCGAAGCTGCTCGTCAGCTCGTCCGCGACGCGGACGACCATCGCCTCGGTCACGTCGACCGGGATGTAGCGGCGCAGGGTGCCGGCGGCGGCGAGCGCGCCGAGCAGGATGCGCGTCTTCTCGGCCGTGCCCGGCCCGAGCTCGACGACCTCGCTCGCGCGCGTCGCCTGGGCGATGCGCGCCGACTCGGCGACGAGGATGGCGCGCTCGGTGCGCGTCGGGTAGTACTCGGGCAGCTCGCAGATGCGGTCGAAGAGCTCTGCGCCGGCCGTGTCGTAGAGGTGCTTGGGCGGCAGCTCCTTGAACGGGCGCGTCAGCCCGTCCAGGACGTCGTCCGCGAGCGTCCGCTCGTCGCCGGGCGTCAGGTACGAGCTGATGCGGATGGGCTCCGCGAGCGCGGTGTCCAGCGGATTCATGATGCAGGCTCCTCGTCCATCGCCAGCCGGACGCCGGCGAAGATCTGACGGCGCTGGGGCAGGTCCCAGTTCCGGAAGGTCGGGGTCGCGACACGGGCCTGCGTCGCCCAGGAACCGCCGCGCAGCACACGGTAGCCCTTGCCGAAGAACACCTCGGAGTACTCGCGGTACGGATGGGCGGCGAATCCGGGGTACCCGTCGAACGTGCTCGACGTCCACTCCCAGACGTTCCCGATGAGGTCCAGCGCGCCGCAGTCGGCCGCGCCCGCGGGGTGCGCGCCGACCGGCGCCGTGACGAAGGCGTCCTGGCCGACGTGCGCTTCACCCTCCCCCGGCCACGAGGGTCGCTGGGCCCAGGTCGCCGCCGTCTCCCACTCCGCCTCCGTCGGGAGCCGGGCGCCGTGGGCGCGGGCGAAGGCGGCGGCCTCGAACCAGCTCACGTGGCACACCGGTCGGTCCGGGTCGAGGTCGCGCGGCCCGCAGGCCGTGTGCTCGCACCAGGACCCGTCGGGCCGGCGCTCCCAGTGCAGGGGGCGGGTGATGTCCCACTGCTCCTTCCACGCCCACGCCTCGTCGCTCCACCATTCACGGTGGACGTACCCGCCGCCCTCGGTGAAGGTCAGCCAGGTGGCGTTCGTGATCGGCGTGCGGGCGATCCGCAGCGGCGCGACCTGCACCTCGTGGACGGGGCGCTCGTTGTCGTAGGAGAAGCGGCCGGGCGGGGCGCCGATCCGCATGACGGCGCCCGGGACGTCCACGAACTCCAGGCCGGTGTGCGCGCCCGGCGCCGCCGCGGCGGGCGGCTCCGAGCGGAACGGCGGGTCCAGGCCGGGCAGCCGCGCCAGCGCCAGCGTCTGGAGCATCGTCTCGACGTGCTGCTGCTCGTGCCGGACCACGAGCTCGTGGATGACCGGGTCGACGCCGTGGCGGCCGGCCGCCTCGAGTGCCCGCTCGCGCACGGCCGCGAGGTACGCGCGGGCCCCGTCGGCGTCGAGCAGCTCGATCTCGCCGCGCACGCTGCGCGGGGTCTCGAACGCGTCGTACGTCGCGGCCAGGTCGGCGTGCAGGAGCGGCTCGCCGGCATGCCGGTGCACGAGCCACAGGTCCTCGTAGGCGGCGATGTGTGCGAGGTCCCAGACGAGCGGGCTCATCAGGGGGTCGATCTGCCGCTCGAGGTCGGCGTCGCCGAGGGCCGCGGCCAGCGCGAGCGTCCGCTCACGGGTGCGCGCGAGCGCGTCGAGGACGTCGCCGGCCTGCTCGGATGTCCTCGTCGTCACGGACACGAATCGGGGGTTGGTCTGCCCAGCCGGGGAAAACGCTACACCGCGGGCCGTCTCGGCCCGGAAACCGCCCTTTCCACCGGCCCCCGTGAGGCGAACGACGGGGGATACCCCCACCCACGGCCGCCCGGCTGCGCCATTGGCGCGCGCTCGCTCGGGCGGCAGCCTCCCCCGTGACGGTCCACCGCCCCGCCACCACGTCCGAGGAGCACCCTGTGAGCAGCACCAAGACGACCTTCGCCGCCCGCGCCGGCCACTGGAGCGCGCACCACCGCAGGACGGCCATCGGCCTGTGGCTCGTGTTCGTGATCGGCGCCGTCGTCGCCGGCCAGCTGGCCGGGCTCGCAGAAGGCCGACGAGGTGTCCGGCATCGGCGAGTCCGCGAGGGCCGAGCAGGCCATCGACCGCGGGTTCCCGCAGGACACCGTCGCCGAGTCCGTGATCGTCCAGGTGCCCACGGGCGGGCGCGTGACCGATCCGCGCGTCAGAGCCGCGATCGCCGACGTCGTCGATCGCGTGGCCGCGCAGCCGCGCGTCCAGGACGTGCGCTCGCCGTTCAGCCGTGGCAACCAGGGCCAGCTGTCACCCGACGGGCGCTCCGCGCTGGTGCAGTTCGACCTGCGCGGCACCGACGCGCAGGCCGAGGAGGCCGTCGCGCCCGTCCTCGCCGCGGTCGAGGACGTCGCGGCCGATCATCCCGGCGTGTTCGTCGGCCAGTTCGGCGGAGCGAGCGCGAGCAGGGCCCTGTCCGCGGCGCTGAGCGACGACTTCCGGAAGGCCGAGCGCCTGTCGCTGCCGATCACGCTGCTGATCCTGCTGCTGGCGTTCGGATCGCTCGTCGCCGCCGGCGTCCCGCTGCTGCTCGGCATCACCGCGGTGATGGCGTCGCTCGGACTGGTGAACCTCGTCAGCCACGTGATCCCGATGGACGAGTCGATCACCTCGATCATCCTGCTGATCGGCCTGGCCGTCGGCGTGGACTACTCGCTGTTCTACCTGCGGCGCGCCCGCGAGGAGCGCCGCGCCGGCCTGTCGACGACGGACGCGGTGGAGAAGGCCGCGGCGACGTCCGGGCGCGCCGTGCTCATCTCCGGGCTGACCGTGATGATCGCGATGGCGGGCATGTTCATCGCCGGCGACAGCACGTTCACCTCGCTCGGTCTGGGCGCCATCATCGTGGTCGCCGTCGCGGTCGTCGGCTCGTTGACGTTCATCCCGGCGCTGCTGGCAGCGCTCGGCGACCGGATCGAGCGGGGGCGGATCCCGTTCCTCGGCAGGCGCCTGGCGCGGCGCGAGGGCCACAGCCGGTTCTGGGAGGGCGTCGTCGGCATGTCCCTGCGCCGCCCGCTCGTCAGCGCGATCGCCGCCGGGGGCCTGCTCGTGGTCCTCGCGATCCCGGCCTTCTCGATGAACACGGCGCTCACCGGGATCGACGACGCGCCGCGGAGCATCGAGGTGATGCGCGTCTACGACCGGATGCAGGCGGCCTTCCCGGGCGGCCAGATCCCGGCCGTCGTCGCCGTCACCGCCGACGACGTCCGCGCGCCGCAGGTGCGCCAGGCGATCGCGGACCTGCAGCGACGCGCGGTCGCGTCGGGGGGTTTCCAGGCGCCGGCGGACGTCACGGTCTCCGGCGACGGCACCGTCGCCCAGGTGAACCTGCCGATGGCCGGCGACGGCACCGACGCCACGTCCGAGGCGGCGCTCGCCGACCTGCGCGAGGACCTCATTCCCGTCACCGTCGGCCGGGTGGCGGGCGCGAAGGCCCACGTCACGGGGATCGCGGCCGGCACGAAGGACTTCAATGACCTGATGGTCAGCCGGGCGCCCTTCGTGTTCCTGTTCGTCCTCACGCTCGCGTTCGTCCTGCTGCTCGTGACCTTCCGGTCGATCGTCGTCCCGATCAAGGCGATCATCCTCAACCTGTTGTCCGTCGCGGCGGCGTACGGCGTGCTGAGCTGGGTCTTCGTCCAGGGGAACCTCGAGGACGTGCTCGGCTTCACGAGCAACGGCGGCATCGCGAGCTGGCTGCCGATGTTCCTGTTCGTGATCCTGTTCGGCCTGAGCATGGACTACCACGTGTTCATCCTCAGCCGGATCCGCGAGGCCGTGGACCGCGGCCGCACGACGGACGAGGCCGTGCGCGAGGGCATCCTCTCGACGGCGAGCACGGTGACGAGCGCGGCCTTCGTGATGGTCGCGGTGTTCGGGGTGTTCGCGACGCTCGGCGCGCTGGAGTTCAAGCAGATGGGCGTCGGGCTGGCCGTGGCGATCCTCATCGACGCGACGATCGTGCGCGCCATCCTGCTCCCGGCGTCGATGAAGCTGCTCGGCGAGCGCAACTGGTACCTGCCCGCGTGGCTGGAGTGGCTGCCGCGCCTGTCGTGGGAGGGCGAGACCGCCGCCGAACCGGCCGGCGCGCCGGAGCGGGCACCGCGCCCGCAGCGGGCGGCCGAGCCGGAGCCGGTGAACGCGTAGCGCTCAGGCCTGCGCGAGCGCCGGCGGGTCCGCCAGGACCACGAGCCCGTCGCGGCGGATCAGCGACCCGGGCACGTCGGTGCTCGGGTCGCCGAGCGTCGCGGCGAGCGCCGGCGCCTTCCCGGCTCCGGTCACGAGCAGGATGCGAGCGCGCGCGCCGTCGATCGCGGCGCGGGTGAGCGTGATCCGGTCGGGCGGGGGCTTGGGCGCGCCGTGGACGGCGGCGACGCGGCCGCCGGCCTCCAGCGCGGCGTCGCCCGGGAACAGCGAGGCGATGTGCCCGTCCTCGCCGAGGCCGAGCAGGACCGCGTCGAGCACGACGTCACCCAGCTCGCGCTCATAGGCGTGCGCGGCCGCCTCGGCGCCGAGCTCGCCCTGCATCCGGTGGACGACGGCGCCCGGAGCGGCGAGCGTCTCGCGCACGAGCAGGGCGTTGGACTGCGGGTCGTCGGGGCCCACGCAGCGCTCGTCGGCGAACCACACGTGCACGCCGTCCCAGCGTGGCAGCAGCGGCCCGAGCTGCGTGTAGGTCGTCCGCGGGGTGCGGCCGCCGGAGAGCGCGATGTGCGCCGCGCCGCGCTGGGCGAGCGCCTCGGTGACGCCCCCGGCCAGCAGCTCCGCGGCGCGGCGGGCGGCCGCGCCGGCGTCGGCGGCGGTCTCGACGACTGCCGCGCTCACGTCTGATCCTCGTGGCGGAGGAGCAGCTCGGCGAGCAGCACGGGCTCCATGGCGCGGACGCTACCGGGCGCGGGAACGTCCTAGACGCCGAGCAGCCGCCTGAGCACCCGGTCGCGCGCGCGGACCGGCAGCACGCGCTGCATGGTGTCGAGGAAGCGGGCGTCGGCCCCGACGAGGTAGTAGCCCTTCGGCCGGCTCGCGAACAGCGCGTGCTCGATGCGCTCGGCGACATCGTCCGGGGAGATGCCGCGCTGTGCCTGCTTGCCGACGAGATCGCGCATCGTCGCGAGCGACGCGCCGTAGAGCGAGCGCTGCGCGTCGGTCATGTGCCCGGTGAGGTCGGCGGCGGCGGACTCGCCCTTGCCCCAGATCTCCGTCGCGATCGTGCCCGGCTCCACGCACGCGACCCAGATGTCCCAGGGGTGGAGCTCCTGGCGCAGGGACGCGCTCATCAGGTGGATCGCGCCCTTGGACCCGCAGTAGGCGCCGACAAAGGCCTGCCCGACGCGCCCGCCGATCGAGCCGACGTTCACGATCCGCCCGCGGCCGGTCCGCAGCGCCGGGATCGTGACCTGCGCCATCGCGACACAGGCGAAGACGTTGACCTCGAACTGGTGGCGCAGCTCGTCGAGCGGCAGCGCCTCCAGCGGGCCGGGCACGGCGATGCCGGCGTTGTTGACGAGGCCGCGCAGCGCGCCGCCGCGCAGGCGGTCGGCGAGCTGGGCGCGATGCCCGGCATCGGTCACGTCGAGGATGATCGGCTCGATCCCGGGGGTCGCGCGCAGGGCGTCGGCGTCCGCCTCCTTGCGCACACCCGCCAGCACGGGCCTGCCGTCGCGGGCGATCCGCTCGGCGGTCGCGCGCCCGATGCCGGTCGAGGCGCCGGTGACGAGGACGGCCCCATGTGGCGGCGCGGCGCTCATGCGACCGTGCTCCCGGGCGCCAGCCCGCGGATCACGTCCTCCAGGCGGTCCGGCCCGCACATCGGCGTGAGGATCGCCGTCGTGACGCCGGCGTCGGTGAACTCCCGCAGCCGCTCGCGCTGCTCGCTGAACGAGCCGAAGACGAAGATCTCCTTGACGAGCTCCTCCGGGACGAGCTCGAGTGCCTTCGCCCGGTCGCCCTCCTGCCACGCGGCGATCATCGGATCGAGCTGCTCGCCCCAGCCGAGCCAGCGGAAGAACTCGCTGTAGACGGGGACGGTCGCGTAGCCGGTGAAGAGGAACTTCGCGGTCTGCAGGCCCTCCTCCGCGGGCTGCGGGATGCAGAAGAACCGGCAGGCGAGCTCCGTGCTTCCGGCCTCCTTGCCGGCGGCGGTCTCGCCCTCGCGCACGCCCTCGACCACGCTCGGCAGCCCGCTGAGCGGCAGGAAGTTCGTGAACGCGCCGTCGCCGATCTCCGCCGCGAGCCGCAGCATCTTCCCGCGCAGCGCCGCGAGGACGATCGGCACCGGCTGCGCCGGCGGGGACTCGAGCTTGAAGCCGCCGGCGCCGCGTTCGCCGGCGAGCACCGGGCGCAGGTATTCGACGGTCTCGCGGATCTTCGAGAGCGGCTTCTCGAACGGCACGCCGTTCCAGCGCTCGACGATGACGTTTGACGACGCGCCCAGGCCGAGCACGAACCGCCCATTGGACGCGTCGGCCATCGCCGCGACCTGCTGGGCGAGGATCGCCCGTCCACGCGTGTAGGGGTTGACGATGCCGGTCGCCAGGCGGATGCGCTCGGTGTGCGCGGCGGCCAGCGCGAGCGGGGTGAACCCGTCGGGGCCGGCGGTCTCGCCGGTCCACAGGTCGTCGTAACCGAGTTCCTCGGCGAGCCGGAAGGACGGCGCGTGGTCGGCCAGCGGGACACCGGCGAAGGGCAGGGTCAAGCCCCAGCGGGGGTCGGTCATGTGCGCGACCCTATCCACCGGCGGCCGCTTCGGGGATGATCGCGCCCGTGACCGAGCCACTCGACGGCATCGCGGGCGCCGACGGGCTGCTGGGACGCCCGTTCCCGCTGCCCACCGTCGCGCTGCCGCTCGCCCGCTGGGTGGACGTCTCGCCCGTCGGGGAGGGCGCCGAGGTGGTCTGGAGCCTCGACGACTCGCGGCCCGGGACGCCCGGGCGCCTGGCGCTCTATGCGGGCCGGGCGCCCGCACCACCGCGGGACGCGATCGACGGCGCGGGTTCACGCGACGTCCCGATCGGCCCCCACCCGGGCCGGCTGCGCGAGCGCCCGCTCGGCGAGGCGCAGCCGTCGCTGCGCCCGGTTCGCGAACTCACCTGGCGGACGGGTGATCTGGCGCTGCGGCTGACGGCCCAGGGCCCGTGGGACCTGGACGACCTGCTGGCGATCGCCGCGTCGGTCTCCCGCTGACCCGCTCGCCCGCGGCGCACAGGGGCTCCGCGCCGCGTGGGTGTGTGCGTGGGCGTGGGCCGGTTTCCGCACTCGCTGCGCTCTCTTGCGAGGTCCGGTCGCAATCCGTGGCGACGGCCTCGCCATCGCACATGTGCAGGCCCACGCCCACCTGGGACGGGACCACCGTGTCGCTTCCGGCACGCGGCGCCGCCGACCCTCGTATCCTGTGGGCATGGCTGCACCCGAGAAGAAGCCCCTCTCGCCGCAGGCCGCTCGCGCGCTGGAGCGCCGCGACGCGAAGCTCGCGGACATCGCCGAGCAGGTCAACGACGGCTCGCTCGTCGTGCGTCAGATGACCGCCGCGGAGCGCAAGCGCTTCGACGAGCGCCGCGCGCAGCGCCCGGCGCCCAAGCCGCGCAAGTCCCCCCGCTGACGGCGCTCCACGGACGCGAGCGGGTCTCGTTCGGCCACCGGCCTATAGGGTCCGCGCCGCCCCGCCGCCACACCGACCCGGAGCCGCGCATGTCCGCAAGCACGCCTGATCGCAACCTCGCCCTCGAGCTCGTCCGCGTCACCGAGGCCGCGGCGCTCTCCGCCGCACGCCTCGTCGGCCGCGGCGACAAGATCGCCGCCGACCAGGCCGCCGTCGACGCCATGCGGTACGTCCTGGACACCGTCTCGATGGACGGCATCGTCGTCATCGGCGAGGGCGAGAAGGACGAGGCGCCGATGCTCTACAACGGCGAGCGTGGTCGGCGACGGCAGCGACCCGGCCGTCGACATCGCGGTCGACCCGCTCGAGGGCACGACGCTCTGCGCGAAGGGCATGCCGAGCGCGCTCGCGGTCATCGCGATCTCGCCGCGCGGCACGATGTTCGACCCGGGCCCCTGCGTCTACATGGAGAAGCTGGCGGGCGGCACCGACCTCGCTGACCTGCTCGACCTCGACCGCCCGATCGGCGAGACGTGCGCGCTCGTCGCCGAGCGTCGCGGGGTCGAGCATCGGCGACGTCATGGTCGTCGTGCTCGACCGCCCGCGCCACGAGGAGGGCATCCAGGCGATCCGTGACGCGGGCGCCCGCGTGCGCCTCATCAGCGACGGCGACGTGAGCGCGGCGCTGCTCGCGGTGTCCGCCCGCTCGCCCGTCGACCTGCTCTGGGGCGTCGGCGGCACGCCGGAGGGCGTCATCTCGGCCGCGGCGATCAAGGCGATCGGCGGCGGGCTCGTCGGCCGGCTGTGGCCGCGCAACGACGAGGAGCGCACGGCCGCGCTCGACGCCGGCTACGACCTCGAGCGGCAGCTCACCCAGGACGACCTCGTCACGGGCGACGACTGCTTCTTCTCCGCGACGGGCGTCACCGACGGCGACGTGCTGCAGGGCGTGCGCTACGAGGGCAAGGGCGTGGCGACGACGGAGTCGCTGGTCATGCGCTCGCGGTCGGGCACGGTGCGCCGCGTGCGCGCGACCCACAACCGCGACAAGCTGCGCGCCCTGATCGGCGAGCGCTACGGCTGAGCGCGTCGTCGCGCTCGGCACGCGGCTGGCGTCGCGGCCCGCCGAGCGCTGGCTCGGCGCCGGGCCGCTGGGGTCCGGGACCTCGCCGATGGCGGCGAAGCGCCCGATCTTCGACTCCTCGAGGTCGAGCTTCGCGACCGAGCGCAGGAACCCGTAGGTGACGAGCACGTGGATGCGCGACTGCGTGACCGCGTAGACCCACTGCGTGAAGGCCGAGGCGATCGCGGGGTAGTAGTTGGCGACCTCGACCTCGACGTGGAGGTCGACCCACTCGGGATCGTCGGTCTCCGTGCGGCGCACGTCGATCTCCAGGTAGCCGTCGGCGTCGACGCCCGGGCGGCGCGACGAGCACGCCGCGCTCGATGCCCCAGCGAACGATTCCGCGGCCGCCGTCCATCTCGTACTCGGGCGCCTTGAAGGCGAGCAGGACGAACGGGCGGCGCAGCAGGACGACGAACCGCTCGCCGCTCGGTGTACTCGACGCGGATGAGCCCGAGCGTGCAGCGGCTCAGGAAGCGCCAGTACGTGCGCGCGAGGCGCTCGAGGTGCTTCGGCGTCCAGATCGCGGTGAGCGCCGCGCTCGGCATCCGGATGTCGGCGGACTGCACCGAGCGGCACGCGCCGGTGCGGTCGATCGACGTGTCGTCGTGCAGCGGGCCGATCGTCGCCGGGCCGACGGTCGTCGGGCTGCCGAGCACGCGCGTGAGGACGCGCGAGACGACCGCGTAGACGGCGATCAGCAGCGCAAGGGGCCTCAGCACGCGGCTCATCCGGACGCCGGATGGTAGGGCGGCCTCCTCCGCGAGCGCCAGCGCGGACGGCGGCGTCGAAGCCGAGCGGGTCGTCGTTGATGCCCGGCGGAGGTGGCGTGCGCACGATGAGCTCCTCGCTGAGGCCGTCCACGAGCGGCCGCGCCAGCGCGGGGTCGACGGAGGTGACGAACCCGACCCAGTACGAGGACAGTCGCGGCGACAGCACCGGTACCGGGACGATCAGCGGGGGCCGGCGACCCTGCAGGATCGCGAAGCGGCGCATCATCTCGCGGTAGGTGATGACGTCGGCGCCGCCGAGCTCGACGTCGCGCGGCGGGGCCGGGAACGACGGCGAGCCGCGCGAGCGCCGCGGTGACGTCGGCGAGCGCGATCGGCTGCGTGCGGGTGTCGATCCACTTGGGTCCGACCATCGCGGGCAGGCGCTGGACGAGCTGGCGCAGCATGAGGAACGACGCGCTGTCCGGCGCCGATCACCATCGCGGCCCGCGCGTGGACGAAGACCGGGGCGCCGTCCGCGAGGATCTGCGCGACCTCCTCGCGGCTGCGCAGGTGGGCCGAACCCGACGCCGGGGGCCGGGAGTCCGCCGAGGTAGATGAGGCGCTCGCAGGCCCGCAGCGCGCGCGGCCGACGTGAACGCGGCGGCCCCGCGGCGGTCGTTCGCGGCGAAGTCGCCGGGCGTGCCGCGCCCCATCGAGTGCACGAGGTAGTAGGCGACCTGCGCGCCCGCGAGCGCCTCGGCGAGCCCGGCGCCGGTCAGGACGTCGCCGCGAACGACGCGCACGTCCGGCGGGAGCCGCGCCGCGCGCAGGGTCACGGACAAGGCACGTGACGTGGTGGCCCGCCGCTCGCAGCAGGGGGAGCAGGCGGGTCGCCGACGGCGCCGGTGGCGCCGGTCAGCAGGACACGAGGAGGGCCGGTCATGCGGGCGGTACGGCTGCGCCACGTCGCGGCGATGACCGCCACGGCCGCGTGGACCGTATGGAGAAGGGTGGAGGGCCACTCGACGCGATGTTGAACGTCCTCTGAATGCTGGATATGAGCGGACTCGCCATCAAGGACATCGCGGAGCAGACCGGCATCGCCGCCGGGACGATCCGCATGTGGGAGCAGCGGTACGGCTTCCCGTCGCCCGAGCGCACGGCCAGCGGCTACCGACGCTACACCGACGCCGACGTCGCCGCTCTGCGCCGTGTGCAGGCCTATCGCCACCGCGGGCTCTCGGTTCCCGCGGCGATCGACCGTGCGCGCGAGGCATGCGCCGAGACCGACCGCCCCTCGATCTACGCGGCGGTCGCCTCGGCGTCCGCCGGACCTGCGTCCACAGGTGCTGCGCAAGTCCACGCTCGTCGCGCTGAGCCGCGCGATCGAGCACGAGGCGATCGCCCGCGCCGCAGCGCCGGTCCTCGTCGGCGCCTTCCAGCACGAGCCGTTCTACCGGGCGGTCGAGCCGCGCTACCGCCGGCTCGCGCGCTGCGCCGACGCCGCGGTCGTCTTCGCCGACTTCGCGCAGGAGGCCAAGCCCGAGGGCGGACCCGTCGAGATTCCGATCGCGCCCGAGGCGGCGCTCGGCAACGAGTGGGCGGTCGTCATCGACGCGCCCGGCTACGCGGCCTGCCTGCTCGCGTGGGAGCAGCCGGGCGTCACCGAGCCCGGGCGACGCGGACGACCCGAACCGCCGCTTCGAGGCGATCTGGACGCGTCGACCCCGACGCGACCCGCCGCGCCGCGATGGTCGCCGCGCGCCTCGCCGCCCGCGTGGACCCCGACTACGGCGCCGACCTCGAGCGCTGCTCGCCGACCGCCCGATGGCGCTCGAGGAGCCCGCACCGGGCCTGACGGCGCTGACCAACCGCGTCATCGCCTACCTCGAGTCCGCGTAGCGCTACACCGCGAGCAGCTCGACCTCGGTGCCCGCCGCCAGCGCCCGGCCCGTCGCCGCGCGGCACCACGACGAGCCCGTCTGCGAGCGCCATCGAGAGCAGGACGTGGGAGCCCTGCGGGCCGGTCGCGTAGGCCGTCCCGTCCTCGAGGCGCACGCGGACGCACTCGTCGCGGTCCGGGTGGCAGAGCAGACGCTCCCCGAGGATCGCCCGGCCCGCGGCCGGCGGCTCGGCCCACTGCAGCGCGGCGAGCGCCGGCCGGGCGAAGAGCAGGAACGTGACCATCGCCGAGACCGGGTTGCCGGGGAGGCCGAACACGAGCGTGCGCCCGCGTGCGCCGAACCACGTCGGCTTGCCGGGCCGCAGCGCGACCCGCCAGAAGCGCTCCTCGACGCCGAGGTCGGCGAGCGCCGGCTTGACGTGGTCGTGCGGGCCGACGGACACGCCGCCGGAGAGGAGCACGACGTCGGCGCCCTCGAGCGCCTCGCCGATCGCCCGGCGCGTGGCTGCCGCGTGGTCGGGCACGACGCGCGCGAGCACGACCTCGGCGCCCGTCGCGCGCGCGCGAGCGCCGCGAGCGTGACGCGGTTGGAGTCGTGGATCTGGCCGGGGCCGAGCTCCGCGCCGGCGGGCAGCAGCTCGTCGCCGGTCGCGAGCACGGCGACGCGCGGGCGCCGGGCGCACTGCAGGCGCGCCCGCCCGGCGTTGCACCGCCACGCCGAGCTCGGCGGGGCCGAGCCGCGTCCCGGCGCCCGAGGACGTGCGCGCCGGCGCGCAGGTCCTCACCGGCCTCGCGCACGTTGCGGCCGGCGGCGACCTCGTCGAGCAGCGTGATGCGCTCGCCGCGGTCCTCGACGAGCTCCTGCTGCAGGACCGCGTCGGCGCCCTCGGGCACCATCGCGCCGGTCGAGATGCGGATCGCCTCGCCGTAGCCGACGGCGACGTCCGCTGGCCGGCCCGCGCGGGACTCGCCGACGACGAGCAGGTCGCGGTCCGCCTTGCCCGAGCGCACGGCGTAGCCGTCCATCGCGCTGTTGCGAAAGCCGGGCACGTCGCGGGCGGCGCGCACCTCCTCGGCGAGGACGCGCCCGAGCGCCTCGTCGACGGGAACCTCCTCGGTCGGCAGCGGCGCGGCGGCGTGCAGCACGCGCTCGCGGGCCTCGGCGATGTCGAGCAGCGGGGCGCCCATCGGGCGCAGCTTGACGCACGCGGGCCGTCCGCGGCGGCTGGTATCCACCGCACATGCTCGCGGGCTCCAACCCGGCGCGGGCCGCCCGCCCGGTCGCCGACGCCCCGCTCGAGGCGCTCGCCGACGCCGACGCCCTCGCAAAGGGCTGGCTGCTCACGCTGATCGCCGACGCGCCGCTGCAGCAGGCGGCGTCGGTGCCGGCCGCCGAGCTCGCGCGCGACGCGCCGCCGCTGTGCGCCGCGATGGTCGCGGCGCTCGCCTCGCATGACGCGCTCGACCGGCTGCGGCGGCGACGGGGACCTCGCGCCGCTGGCCGCGCGCGCCGGCCGCCTCGCCGGCGCGGTCGACCCGGCCGGCACCGCGGGCGCGCTCGCGGCGCTGCGAGCGGTGCTGTGGAGCGCGGTCGCCGACGGGCTGCGGCAGCCCGAGCCGCGAGCTCGTATCGGCCCTCGCCGCGCGGCTCGGCCTCGTCTGCGACGTCGTGACCGCCGCGGCGCTGTCCGGGCAGGCCTCGGCCGCGGCGCCGGAAGCGGCATCCAGCCGCGCCGAGCCGGCGCCGGACCCCGAGCCGCGGCTCGTCGTCGTGCAGCCCGCGGCCGTCCCGCCGGCGGCCCGCCGGCGCCGTCGCCGGCGGTCCCGGCGGACGTCTTCCCGACGATCACGGCCTCACACGCGCTCGAGGACCGGCACGAGCCGTGGGCGACCGCCGTCGTGCGGCGGGTCGACCGGCTGCTCGCCCACGGGGCGCCCGTCGCGGTGCTCGCCGTCGACGTCGAGGACGCCGAGCGGCTGCTGGCCGCCGACCTCCAGGGCGAGGCGCGCACGACGCTCGACCGGGTCGAGCGCGCGCTGCGCGAGGAGCTGCGCCCCGGCGACGCGGCGGTGCGCGAGCGCGACGGCCGCCTCTGGATCGTCGGCGGCGGGACGACGCTCGAGGGCGCCCGGGCGCTCGGCCGTCGCCTCGCCGGTGCCGTCTCGTCCTCCGGCACCGTCGGCGGCGTGCCGCTGCGCGCGGCCGTCGGCATCGCGGTCAGCCCGACGACGGGACGGACGCGGCGTCGCTCGTCGCGCACGCCGACGAGGGCGTCTTCGCCGCCCGCGCCGCCGGCGTCGAGCTCGCCTAGGGGCGGGTCGTCACGCCGCCGCCGGCGAGTGCCGGCGGGATGGCGGAGAGCGGGCTCGCCGCGAGCGTGCGACCCGCGGGCAGGACGCCGACGCGCACGCGGCCGGCGGCGACGAAGCCGAGCACCTTCGCGGCGGCGAGCGTCAGGTCGTAGTGGACGCCCGTGACGAACGGCCCGCGGTCGATGACCGGCACGCTGACCGAGCGCCCGCCCCAGGTGATGTCGACGCGCGTCCCGCACGGCAGCGTCCGGTGGGCGACGCCCATCGTCGACCGGCGCAGGCGCACGCCGCAGGCGGTGCGGTTGCCGGGCATGCTGTACCAGGTGGCGGTGGCGCCGCGGTAGACGGTCGCGGTCGCGGTCGGCGTGACGGCGGCGCCGGCGGCGAGTGCGTCACCCTCCGCCAGGGCGCGGATCGTCCAGCGGCCGGTGGCGGCGGCGCGCCAGGTCGTCGCGAACGAGCCGTCCTCGGCCGCCCGCGTGGTGGCGATCGTCGCCCACGTGGCACCCGGCGCCTGCGCCTGGACGCGATCGTCCGGCCGCGCGCCGCGGAGCCGAGCGTGCCGGTGATCCGCTGCTGCTGGCCGACGAGCGCGGGCCCGGCGACGAGCATCGGCTGACCGGGCGTGACGCCGCCGGTCAGGTCGGCGCCGGCCTGCGCGGACGCGCCCGCGGGGACGGCGAGGGCCAGCGCGGCGCATGCCGCGGCGAGATGAGGGATGGATCGGCGGATCGGTGACGCTCGTTCGACGGCCTACGGGGTGAGCTGACGGGCTCGCGCCGAACGAGCGGCGCTACGCGATGCCTCGCGATTCGCCCCGGCGGACATACGGTCCGCAGTGGGTCCCCCGTCCCCCGCGCGATGGCCACGCGGGAGTTCGGCAGTGGTCTGAGGCTACAGGAACGGCCTTCGAGCGTGCTGGTCGGGCCGGTGACGTCCCGGACTGACAGGCCGGGCTGCCGTCCCTCCTCGACCGGGGCGTCACCGGCCCGTGAGCTCGGGCGTGGCCGCTGATCGCGGTCGGCGGTGCCGACCGGTCCAGCCGGGGGCCGGGTCAGAAGGGGAGGAGGCTGCGGATTCCGCGGACGAGGCCGGCGAGTGCGGCGGCTGGGTCGGCGCTGCCGCCGCCGGCCCTCGCGGGGCGTGGCGTAGCCGGCGGGCGGGATGACGGAGGTCTTCGTGGCGGAGGTGGGGCGCGCCTGGGCGACCGGGGTGGGCCGCTTGCGGGGCTTGGGCGCCGGCTTGGCTTTGCGTGCGGTCGTCGACTTGGCCTTCGCGGTCGTCGCGCTCGCCTTGGGCTTGGCGGCGGGCTTCGGCTTCGCGCGCCCGGCGCGGGCCGCCTCGCGCCGGGCGCTGGGGCGCTGACGGCGGCTGCGGGGCAGGCTGGAGAGGACCTCGCGCGGCTCGCCGTTGTCGCCCGGGTTGGACATGCGGCCATTGTCGCACTCGGGCGACTCCGCCGCGCCGCCGGGCCGGCCGATGAGTGACACCGCGGCGGCCCCCGGCCGTACGCAGGGTGTGGGAGTCCCGCACGTTGCGGCCCCGATTCCCACGATGGAAATCTGACGGCAGTACCCTGAGGTGACGCCGCTCCGTCGGCCGTAGGGCGCGATGACGCGACCGGGGCCGGGGACGACGAACACAGGCACGAACGTCCGGTGGCGCGCCACCGGGAGACCCGAACGGATCAACCATGTCACTCACGGATCTTCAGGAACTCGAAGAGATCAAGGCGCTCGTCGCCCGCGGGCAGGCGACCGGCGTCGTGACGCACGGCGACATCGCCACGGCGACGTCCGAGCTCGACATCGACGACGCCGATCGCGAGGAGCTCACGAGCTGGATCGAGAGCCAGGAGATCGAGCTCGTCGAGGACGACCCGTCCGCCGCCGGCCCCGAGGCCGAGCGCGCGCCCGACAAGCGTGGGCGCCGCGCGAAGAAGTCCACCGCGCTGGACCTGCGGCCGGACATGACGACCGACTCGCTGCAGCTCTTCCTGAAGGACATCGGCAAGGTCCGCCTGCTGACCGCCCAGGAGGAGGTCGACCTCGCCAAGCGCATCGAGCGCGGCGACCTCGACGCCAAGCAGAAGATGGTCGAGTCGAACCTGCGGCTCGTCGTCTCGATCGCCAAGAACTACCGCAACCAGGGGCTGCCGTTCCTGGACCTCATCCAGGAGGGCACGCTCGGCCTCGTGCGCGCCGCGGAGAAGTTCGACTACCGCAAGGGCTTCAAGTTCTCGACCTACGCCACCTGGTGGATCCGCCAGGCGATCGCGCGCGCGCTCGCCGACAAGGCGCGCACGATCCGCATCCCCGTCCACGTCGTCGAGAAGCTCAACAAGATCGGCCGCGCCGAGCGCAAGCTCGTCACCGAGCTGGGCCGTGAGCCCACCGCCGACGAGATCGCCGAGGTCACCGGCATCGACCCGGAGGAGGTCGACTCGATCAAGCGCTCCGCCCAGGCCCCGGTCTCGCTCGAGAAGCCGGTCGGCGACGAGGAGGAGTCGGAGTTCGGCCAGTTCATCGCCGACGAGCGCGCCGAGTCCCCGTACGAGCGCGCCGCCGAGATCCTCACGAAGGAGGCGCTGCGCGAGGCGCTGGAGAACCTCTCCTACCGCGAGCGCCGCGTGCTGGAGCTCCGCTACGGCCTCGGTGGCGAGCATCCGCGCACGCTCGACGAGGTCGGCAAGACCTTCAACGTGACGCGCGAGCGGATCCGCCAGATCGAGAATCAGTCGCTGAAGAAGCTGCAGTCGCTGGCGGAGGCTCAGAAGTTGCGGGACGTCGCCTGAGTGGTCTGGGCCGGTGACGTCACCGGCCTGCGGGGGCCGGGCCACCCGTTCCCTCCTCGACCGGGGCGTCACCGGCCCATGAGCTCGGGGCGTGCGCTGCCGCTGCTGCTGGAGGGACGTCGGGCTGACGCGCTGTGGTGGAATCGGACATGATGCGCGCCATGACACTTCGCGCGCTTGCTCTTGCTCCGGTTCTCGTCGTGGCCCTGGCCGTCGCCGGCTGTGGTGATTCGTCGAGTGACTCGACGACGACGACGGGTTCCGGGACGACGACGTCGACGTCCACGTCGGGTGGCGGGACGACCGCGGACGATGCGAAGGCGAAGTGCCTGGAGGCCGCGAGCGGCATCAGCGATGCGAACGCGAAGTCGATCGCGGAGCAGGGCTGCGATTCGCTGGCGAGCAACCCGCAGCTCACCGAGGCGCTCGTGACGGCGAAGCAGAAGTGCCTCGAGGCGGCCGCGAAGATCCCGGTCGCGAGCGTGCAGGCGTCGGCCGTGGAGGCCTGCAACAAGATCACCTGAGGCCGCGGCGCCCACCCCGACCACCGGGAGGCGCAGCGGCGCCTCGATCATTCGTCCAGCCGCCCTGCCCGCCCCGCGGGAACGCGCCGATGCGGTCAGCAATGCCCCTGGACCTCGACGCTGCCCTCCGGTACCTCGTGCACAACGACGGTTCCGATCTCCACCTGAAGGCGGGCGCCCCGCCGATGACCCGTATCGACGGCGCGCTGCGCCCGATCGAGGCGCTGCCGGAGCTCACGCCCGAGGAGACCGAGGCCGCGGTGCACCAGATGCTCCACGATCCGAACAAGCTGCGCGAGTTCGCGGACGACAGCGAGGTCGACTTCAGCTACGCGATCGAGGACGTCGCGCGGTTCCGCGTCAACGCCTTCCGCCAGCGGGGGGACGTCTCGATCGTCGCCCGCGCGATCCCGGTGAACATCCGCTCGATCGAGGACCTCGCGCTTCCCGAGGTCGTCGCGACGCTCGCCGAGGAGGAGCGCGGGATCGTGCTGCTCACCGGCACCACCGGCTCGGGCAAGTCGACGACGCTCGCGGCGATGATCGACCACATCAACTCCACCCGCGCCCGGCACGTCGTCACGATCGAGGACCCGATCGAGTTCCTGCACCGCGACAAGCGCTCGCTCATCAACCAGCGGGAGGTCGGGCAGGACACCGTGTCGTTCAAGCGCGCGCTGCGCCGCGTCCTGCGTCAGGATCCGGACGTCATCCTCATCGGCGAGATGCGCGACGAGGAGACGGTGCACACCGCGCTGTCGGCCGCCGAGACCGGCCACCTCGTCTTCTCGACGGTCCACACGGTGGACGCCTCGGAGACGGTCAACCGGCTCATCGACTTCTTCCCGCCGCACATGCACCAGCAGGTGCGGGCCATGCTCGCCGGCACGCTGAAGGGGATCATCTCCCAGCGACTGGTGCCCTCGGCGACCGGCGGCCGCGTCGCCGCGTGCGAGATCCTGCGGATGACCGGTCGCGTGCGCGACATGATCATGGATCACAACCAGACCGGCCGGCTGCCGGAGGTCATCGCCGACGGCGGCTACTACGGGATGCAGACGTTCGACCAGGCGCTGTTCGGCCATCTCAAGGCCGGTCGCGTGACGATGGAGGAGGCCATGCTCGCCGCCTCCACGCCGCACGACTTCAAGCTCCTCGTCGCCGCGGACGGCAAGAAGGGCACGACGATGGACGACGTGGCCGACGCCGAGTCCCGCCGCTCGCCCGCCCCGCCCGCCGCGCCGCCGCTCGCCGCCTGAGCCCGCCGGCCTTGACGCCGTCCGACCCGGTGGACAGGCTGCGGGGATCACGGTCCAGCCGACGCCGACCATCCCCATCGCCGAGGAGCATCTGCCGTGAGCATCAAGACCGACCTGCAGCAGTACACCGAGACGACGAGCACCGACGCGTTCTCGCTCCAGAACTCCAAGCTCCTGAAGGTCCGCCTCAGCGACGGCGAGATCCAGGCCAAGCGCGGATCGATGGTCGCCTACCAGGGCGACGTGAAGTTCGAGCACGCGGGCTCCGGCGGGATGGGCCGGATGCTCAAGAAGGCCGTCAGCGGCGAGGGCACGACGCTCATGAAGATGTCCGGCGCCGGTGAGGTGTTCCTCGCCGACACCGCGCAGGACATCCACCTGATGTACCTCGACAACGACTCGGTGACGATCAACGGGCCGAACCTGCTGGCGTTCGACGCCGACATCACCTGGGACATCCACCGCATGAGCGGGGGCGCCGCCGCGGCGATGTCGGGCGGCCTCTTCAACATGGAGCTCAAGGGCTCCGGCTGGGTCGCGCTGCTGTCCGACGGCCCGCCCGTGCTGCTCGACGTCGCCTCGGCGCCGACGTTCGCGGACGCCCAGGCGGCGATCACCTGGTCCTCGGGCGTGAGCGCGTCGCTGAAGACGGACGTCAGCGCGAAGGCGCTGATCGGGCGCAGCTCCGGCGAGTCGCTGCAGATGGCGTTCACGGGGCAGGGCTGGGTGCTCGTGCAGCCGTCCGAGGGCCGCGTGGTGCTCGGCGGCACCGGCGGCGGCGGCGGGCTGGGCGGCCTGCTCAGCGGCAGCTGACCCGCAACCCACACTTCAGTTGGTAAAGTGAGGGGTGATGCCGGTCGACCCCTCCTGTCCCGTCTGCCGCACCGCGGACATCGTCTGTGCCAAGTGGACGCTGCTGATCGTGCGCGACCTGTCGGAGGGCCGCTCGCGCTTCTGCGAGCTCGAGCGGTCGCTCAGCGGCATCAGCCCGCGCACGCTCTCGCTGCGCCTGCGCGACCTCGAGCAGCTCGGCGTCGTGGAGCGCCAGACGTTCCCGGAGGTCCCTCCGCGCGTCGAGTACGCCCTGACGGACAAGGGGCGCGCGCTGCTGCCGCTGATCGAGGACATGCGGTCGTTCGGCGAGCAGTGGCTCGACGGCGCGTGCGCGCAGGAGCCCGCGCGCGAGGCCGCCGCGGCGCTCGCCTGACGCGCCCGGTTGCACGGCCGCGTGCACGCCGACCGCAACGTCGGCCGCGCTGACGCGTTCATGCCACCATGGGAGGCCCCCGACCCGTTCCCTGCAGCGGTGCCCCGATGAATGACGCTCGACGCACCGGACTGACGCGCCGCGACGCACTCGCGCTCGGCGCCCTGACGGGCGCCGCCGGTCTGGTGCGCGGCGGGGCCGGTCCCGCGGCCGCGCTCGCCGCGCCGCGCTCGCTGGCGGTGACCGTCGCGCCCGACGCCTTCACCCGCCGGGGGAGGACCGAGCCGCTGCACGCTCCGGGCCGCTTCGTCCTGCTCGGAGTCCGCGACCCGACCGTGCTCGGCGCCGACCTCCAGGTGCGCACGCGCCGCACCGGCGGCACGTGGACGGCCTGGCACGCGCTGCACGCGCACGTCGCCCACGGTCCCGACCGTCCGGGACGCGGCGCCGGTGCGACGGACCCGCTCTGGACCGGCTCGTCCGACGAGCTGCAGCTGCGCGCCTCGCGGCGCCCGCGCGGGCCGGTGCACGTGGCGCTCGTCGCCGTGCCGCGCGCCGCGCTCGCACTGGCGTCGGTGCGCGCGCAGGAGCCGCCGCAGGCCGAGGCCGCGCAGCTCGCGGGCCGCCCGCCGATCGTCCTGCGCGCGGCCTGGGGCGGCGACCTGGTGCCGCCCCGCACGCGCCCGGCCTACGGGCAGGTGAACCTCGCGGTCGTCCACCACACCGAGAGCGCGAACGAGTACACGCAGGCGCAGGCCCCGGGCGTGGTGCTCGCGATCACGAAGTTCCACCGCGACACCCGCGGCTGGAACGACGTCGGCTACAACTACCTCGTCGACCGGTTCGGCACGATCTACGAGGGCCGCGCCGGCGGCGTGGAGCTGCCGGTGATCGGCGCGCACGCCCAGGGCTTCAACGGCGTCTCGACGGGGATCTCGGTCATCGGCTCGTTCACGGCGTCGGAGCCGCCCGACAGCGGCCGTCGACGCGGTCGCGCGCCTGATCGGCTGGCGCCTGCCGCTCGCGGGCATCCCCGTCAGCGGGCAGGTGACCGTGCGGTCCGGCGGCGGCTCGCTCGCGAAGTTCCGCGCCGGTGCGGCCGTCACGCTGCCGCGGATCTGCGGCCACCGCGACGTCGGCAGCACCGACTGTCCCGGGCAACCGTCTCTACGCCGACCTCGGCGACATCCGCACGCGGGCCGGTGCCCGCGCCGGGACGCCCGTGGTGCGGCCGGAGGTGACGCTCGGGGCCGCCGCCCGTGTGCGCTACGGCGCCGAGGCGCGCTTCGAGGGCTCGGTGCTCGCGCCCGACAAGACGCCGCAGCCCGGCGTGCCCGTCCGGATCGAGAAGCGCGGCGCCTCCGGCACATGGGTGCGCATCGCCGACGCCACGACCGACGGCGACGGGGCGTTCCTCGCGCTCACGCGGTGGACCCGCGGCGGCCTGGCGCGGGCGACCGCCCAGGGGGTCTCGTCGCTGCCGGTCAGCATCGGGGTCGTCCCGGCCCTCGACGTCGCCGCCGACGTGACGTCGCTGCCCGCGGGCGGCGCCGTGACGCTGAAGGGCCGGATGCGCCCGCCGGGCACCGTCAAGGTCGTCGTCCAGCGCCGCAGCCGCGGACGCTGGAACCGCACCGCCGTCGTGACGCGCAAGGCGCGTGAGGACTTCGCCGTGCCGGTGCGCCTGCGCCGGACCGGGCGCTACCGCCTGATCGTCACCGCCGGATCGACCGGCCAGGTCGTGCGGGCGGCGCCGATCGCCGTGCGGGTCACGTCCGCAATCGGCGGCGCGCCGGCCGCCTGAGCGTCAGGCGCTGCCGGACAGCAGGCTCGCGCTGAGCAGCAGCGCCGTGCCGAGCAGCGTCACCGTGACGGCGCACAGGCGGGCCGGCGTGAGCCACAGCGGCGCATGCGCGGCGAGCCACGCGCGGGCGCCGGTGGCCGCCGCGCCGGCGGTCATCGCCCCGGCCATGCACTGCATGCACATGGATCGAGTATGGCACCGGTGCCTCGGCAGGCAGGGGTCTAGGCAAGAACGGTTCTCATTCCAGTAGACTCGGCGCCGTGCTCGACCCGTTCTCCCTGCCGTTCTTCCAGCGCGGCGTCGTCGAAGTGCTCTCCTGGCCGTCGTCGCGGGGTCCTCGGCACCTGGATCGTCCTGCGCGGCATGGCGTTCTTCGCCCACGCGGTCGGGACCGCGACCTTCCCGGGGCTGGTGCTGGCGGACGGGCTCGGGTTCGCGGCGCCGCTCGGGGCGTTCGGCGCCGCGCTCGTCGCCGCGGCGCTCGTCGGCCTGGCGGCCCGGCGGCGGGGCGTCGGCACGGACAGCCTGACGGCGCTCGTGCTCGCCGGCTCGCTTGCACTCGGCGTCGTGCTCGCGAGCGACGTCTTCGCCTCGCAGGCGAGCGTCGACCGGCTGCTGTTCGGCAGCCTGCTCACCATCGACGCCGGCGACCTCGCGTTCGCGGTGCTCGTCGCGCTCGTCGCGGTGGCCGCCTCCGCCGTCGTCGGTCCGCGCTGGCTGGCGACCGGGTTCGCGGGCGAGGACGGGTCGCGCCCGGACGGCCGGGCCGCGGACGCCGGCCTGGTCGTCCTCGTCGCGCTGGCCGCGGTCGCCGTGCTCGCGGCGACGGGCGCACTGCTCGCGACCGCGATCCTCGTCGTCCCGGCTGCGACGACCCGCCTCGTCACCGACCGTCTTCGCACCTGGCAGTTCGGCGACCGTCGCGCTCGCCGCGGCAGAAGGAGTCCTCGGGATGTGGCTCGCCTACCGGCTCAACGTCCCGCCGGGCGCCGCGATCGCGGTCCTCGCGGGCGTCGGTCTTCGCGCTCGTCGCGATCGTCCGCATCGTCGCCCGGCGGCGGCCGCGGATCGCGCCCGCCGCCCTCGTGGTGGTCGCGCTCGGCGCCCTCGGCCTCGCGGGCTGCGGCAGCGACGACGACGGCGCGGCGTCGAGCGACGCGCGGCAGGTGACGGTCGCGGCGACGACGACGCAGGTCGGCGACCTCGTGCGCCAGATCGGCGGCGACAGCGTCGCGGTCGAGCAGATCCTCAAGGCGAACTCCGAGGCGCACGACTACGAGCCGCGGCCGCAGGACGTGGCCTCCGTGGCCGATGCGCGCGTCGTGTTCACCAGCGGCCTGGAGCTCGACGAGTGGTCCGCCGACCTCGTGAAGGACTCCGGGCAGCGAGGCGAAGGTCGTGGACCTGAGCGCGAAGCTCCCGGTCACGCACAAGGCCGGCGAAGGGGAGACGCGACCCCCATTGGTGGCACGATCCGACGAACGTCGCCGCGGCGGCGACCGCCGTCGAGGCGCGCGCTGATCGCGGCCGACCCCGACGCGAAGGCGCAGATCGCCGCGAACGCCGACGCCTACCGGGCGAAGGTCCGCGCGGTGGACGAGGCGATCCGCGAGTGCATCGACCGCGTCCCGGAGGCCGACCGGAAGATCGTCACCGACCACGACGCGTTCGTCTACTTCACGGAGCGGTACGGGATCACGTCCGTCGGCGCCGTGTTCCCGTCGACCACGACCCAGGGGCAGCCGTCGGCCGGCGACCTTGCGGAGCTCGAGCAGACGATCGAGGATGCGAGGGGTGCAGGCCGTGTTCCCGGAGAGCTCGCTGAATCCGAAGCTCGCCGAGCGCCTCGCCGACGACACCGGCGTGAGCTCCGACCGGACGCTCTACGGCGACACCCTCGGCGACGCGGACACGCCCGAGGGCACGATCCTCGGCGCGACCGCGGCGAACGCGACCGCGATGGTCGAGGGCATGACCGGCGGGAAGGAGACGTGCGACGATCGCGGCATGACGGACGCGCTGCTCGTCGACGCCGACGACGTCGCCGCGACGTATCCCGGCTCCGCGACGCCCGCGGTCGCGAGCCTGACGTTCGCCGTCCACGCCGGCGAGCGCGTCGCCGTGCTCGGACCCAACGGCGGCGGCAAGACGACGCTCTTCCGGCTGCTCACCGGCGATCTCGCCGCCTCGGGCGGGCGCGCTGGAGCTGCCCGCGGGACGGGTCGCGCTCGTGCCGCAGACCGAGCGCTCGCGCCTGGACTACCCGGTCAGCGCGCTCGACGTGGCGCTCATGGGCGCCGTGTCGCGGATGCCTGGTGGCGCCGCCCCGTCGCGCGCCGACCGCCGGCTCGCGACCCGGGCGCTGCGACCGCGTCGGCCTGGCAGACAGGGCGCAGCGTGACGTTCGGCGAGCTCTCCGGCGGACAGCGCCAGCGGGTGCTGGTCGCGCGCGCACTCGTCCAGGATGCGCCGCTCTGCTGCTCGACGAGCCGTTCTCCGGTCTCGACACGCCGAGCGCCGAGCGGCTGGAGGCGCTGCTCCGCGACCTCGCCGCCGAGGGGCGCGGGCTGCTCATGGCGACCCATGACATCGAGCAGGCGCGAGCGTCGGACCTCGTGCTCTGCCTCAACCGCGTCCAGGTCGCGTTCGGGCCACCCGCCGAGCGCGCTCAGCCTGCGAGGCGATCGAGCGCACCTACGGCGCCGCGACTCGTCACGCTCGGCTCGGAGGGCGACGCCCGTGCGGTGCTCCCGCCGCATCATCACGAGCACGAGGTCACGCATGATCGACTGGCTGACCGATCCGCTTGCGCCAGACGATCGTCGTGCGCGGCATCGTCGAGCTCGACGCTGCTCGGCATCGTCTCCGGCGGACTGGGCTGCTGGATCGTCCTCTCGGGGCGCTCGTACAGCGCCGAGTCGCTCGCCCACGCGATGCTGCCCGGCCTCGTCCTCGCCTCGCTGCTGGGGATCCCGCTGCTGCTCGGCGGCGCGGCGGGGCTCGTCGTCGGTGCCGTCCTCATCGCGCTCGTCGGGCGCGTCCCGCGCCTGGACGGCGACGTCGCGGTCTCGGTCGTCATCACCTCGCTCTTCGGGCTCGGCGTGCTGCTCGGGCTCGGCGCCGGAGGTGCCGGCGGGCCTCAACGGCATCCTCTTCGGCGACGTGCTCGGCGTCACGAACGCCGACATCGCGCTCGACGGCGGGGCTCGCCGTCGTGGTGGTCGCCGCGCTCACCGTGCTGCACCCGAGCCTCCTGGTGACCGGGTTCGACCGGCTGAACGCCGCGCGCGCTCGGACGGTCGCCCGCGGCCTTCGACGTCGTCCTCGCGCTGCTGCTCGCGGCTCGCCACGCTCGTCGCCGTCCAGGCGCTCGGCAATCTGCTCGTCGTCGCGATGCTCGTCGGGCCTGCGGCGACCGCGCGGCTGCTGACGCGCCGGATGGCCCCGATGATGCTCACGGCGACGGCCGTGGCCGCGGGCGCCGTCGTCGCCGGCCTCTACGCCTCCTACCACGCGCGGGTCGCCGCCGGCGCGGCCGTCACGCTCGCCCTCGTCGGCTGCTTCCTGCTCGCGCTGCTCAGCCGCTGGGCACTGCAGGTGACCGCGTCCGCCCGTCCGCAGGCGGTCCGGTCGTGATCGCGCGCGGGGCGGCCTGGGCGGAGCGCGCGCACCGCGAGCTCGCCGCGCGCGGGCACCGCGCGGGCGGCGCGCGCAGCGCCGTGATCGACCGCCTCGCCGGCGACGGCGGGTGCTGCACCGCCGCCGAGCTCGCGCGCGAGCTGCGCGACGGTGGTCGGCCGGCCGGGACCGCGAGCATCTATCGCGCGCTGACCGCGCTCCAGGACGCCGGGCTCGTCCACGGCCTGGACCTCGGTGACGGGGAGCGGCGCTGGGAGCTGATCCACCCCGACGGAGCCCACCACCACCACGTCGTGTGCGAACGCTGCGGGCGGGCCGTCGCCTTCGAGGATCCGGACATCGAGACGGCGATCGCGCGGGTCGCCGAGCGGCTCGGAGCCGACGTGTCACGTGCACGACGTCGTCCTGCACGGGCGCTGCGCGGCCTGTGGCCGCCGCGCCGGCTGAGACCTCAGCTCCGGCAGTCGGCGCAGGCGCCGTGAAGCACGATCTCGTGCTCGGCGACGTCGAAGTCCACGCGGCGCGACAGCGCCGCGATGGCGCGCTCGAGCGCGTCGTCGTGGAACGGCACGACCGCGCCGCAGGTGTCGCATACGAGGTGATGGTGATGGTGCTCGGGGCGCGCCGGCTCGTAGCGCGCCTGTCCCTGGCCGAGCTCGACCTTCGTGACGAGGCCGAGCTCGTGCAGCTCCTCGAGGACGCGGTACACGCTGGCGCGCCCGACCGCGCGGCCGTGCTCGCGCAGCGCCGCCTCGATGTCGTAGGCGGTGAGCGCACAGGCCTGCTCGTCGAGCAGGTCGATCACCGCGGCCCGCGCGCCGCCGCGCCGGTAGCCCGCCTCGGCCAGGCGGGTCGAGGCGGTGTCCGCCCAGGATGGCCCCACAGGGGTCTTCTGCGCCACACCGATGAGGCTAGAGCGTTCGGCTAGGCGAGGGTGACCGGGCCGTGGTCGTCGCAGTGGCCCGTCGTGCGACGTGATGGAGGTGCCCGTCGACGAGGTAGTCGACGTGGTCGCCGTGCGGGATCGCGCTCGTGTCCGCAGCCGGGGCCGTGCACGTGGTCGGGCTCATGCCCGGTGCACGCTGGCGACCGGTGCCGCAGTCGCGGGTGCTCGGCATCGACGGCGATGACGTGGTCGTCGACGTGGTCGCCGTGGGGGTGATGCAGATGGCCGTCGTGGAGAAGTCGAGATGACCCTCGTGGACGACGGCCTGATGGCCGCACCCGGGACCGTGGAGTGCGTGCTCGCTCGTGCGTGGTGTGCTCGGTCAGGCACCGACGTACGCCCGACGCCGGAGGCGGTCAGAAGCCGCAGATGGGACTCACTCGCGGCCGGCGCGCTCACAGCCCGGCGGGATGGCGGACCTTGAAGCCGCGGCGCAGAGCCGCGCGACGCTGCCAGCGGCTGGCCGTGCCGCGCGCGCCCCGACGTGTCGAAGCGCAGGCCCGGCGACGACCATGTAGACGTGGCCCGGCGTTCGCGTAGATCGTCACCCACCGGCCGGGTCCCGGCGTCGCCCCAGCGCGCCAGCTCGCCGCTGACGAGCGGCGTCTGCAGCAGGCCGCGCCGTGCAGCGCGTAGCTGACCGAGCCCGAGCAGTCGTAGCCGCGGTCCTCCCAGCGCCGGTGGCCGCCGCCCCAGACGTACTTCGCGCGGGCGATGCGGTTGCCGGCGGCGATGATCTGCTGGACGGCGACGGGTGCGCCGGCGGGCGCGACGGCCAGGCCGCTGGAGAGGATGCCGCGCGGCCTGACCGGGCTACGGCACCGGGGCGAGCGGGCCGGGAGGGAGCGGGCGGATCCGGCAGTGGGGGCGGCTGCGAGGGGTCCACGCCGCCGGGGTCGACCGTCTGCTGCGGCGCGGGCGCCGGGAGCCTGGCTGGCGCTGCCGTAGCTGGGTGCCGCCGGTCGCGTGCCGCCGAGGCGACCGCCGGCAGCAGCTGGCGCCAGCGCCGCGGCCAGAGCGGCGATGCGGCGCAGGCGGTCGAGGAGCGCCGGCGGCATGCTGTGCCCATCGGCGGTGGCCTCCGCGACCGCGCCGGCGACCCCGCGCGCCGTGCAGCGCTTCGGTGGCGGCGAACCTGCGGCGAAGCTGCAGCCGCCCGGGCGCTGCAAGGCCCCGTGCGCGGCAGGAATCACGCGCGGTCCGGCGACGAACCGCCCCTCATGCGCCTTCGCCAGCTTCGCACAGCGCTGCACGATTACTGCAGCGAAGCCGCCTGGCAGCTCGCCGCCGACACGCAGGAGGGACACGAGGTCTCGTTCGAGGTCGTCGAGGGGGGCCGGCGCGACACCCCGCTCTACTGCTATCGCCCGCTGACCGCGGACTTCATCCGCGAGCGCAGCGGCGCGCTCGCACGGCTCCCGAGCTACCTGCCGGCGGCGCACGCGCTCGTCGCCGCCGGCCGGCTGGACGACTGGCTCGAGCGCGCAGGGCGTCCACGCCCCGCCGGCCGGCCGCGATCGCGCCGACGCCGCGCTCCACTGCTTCCTCGCGCGCGTCTTCGAGGACTCGACCGACTTCGTCTTCTCGGAGGAGCGGTTCGACGCGGCATTCCGCGACCTCGAGCGCGTCGTCGGCGACGGGCGCGCGGAGACCGTCGTGGTCGTTCCGGTGCACGGCCTCGAGCTGGCCTCCGACGAGGTGCCGATCGGCGACGGGCTCGACGCTCGCCCGCGGCGACGCGTGCGCACGAGGCGCCCGACGAGGCTGCGTTGGTCGCGCGCCGACGGGCGCCCGCAGGCGCTCGCCGTCCTGCGCTGGGAGCCCGCGCCCGGCGACGAGTCGCCGCTCGGGCCACGCCCGGGTGCGCCTGCGCCGGCTGCTGATCGGGCTGCAGCTCTACGACGGCGCGCGCGTGTCGCTCGGCGCCGCTCGCCTGGACGCGCACGGGGGCGGGACGCTGGCAGCCGTTCGCGCTCGGCGTCGCCGTCCGGGCCGGACGGCGAGCTCGCGATCGCAGCCGACCAGGAGGACGAGCTGCGCGCGTTCCTCAGCCTGATCGCGCGCAGCACGCCGCGCCACGGCGAGATCGCGTGGGCGCTGCGGCGCTTCGAGCTCGCCTGCGAGCGCCCGGCGCCGGCCGAGGCGCTGACCGACCTGCTGCTGGCGCTGCGCGCGCTGCTCGAGCCCGAGGGCCCGGCAGTCCGGCCTGCTCGCCGTGCGCCTGGCGGCGCTCTGCGCGGAGCCCGCACGACCGCGCACGGCTCGCCGAGCGCGTCGCGCACGCGGCCTCGCTCGAGCGCGGCGTCATCGCCGGGCTCGCCGTCGATCCGCAGCTCGAGCCGCTCGTCGCCGAGCTCTCCGGTCACCTGCGGGCGCTGCTGCGCGACCTGCTGTGCGGCCACCTGGATCCGGACCTGCGCACCATCGCCGACACGATCCTCGAGCGCGAGCGCCGCGGCCGAGCCGCAGCGCCCCGAGCCGCCGGCCCCGCCGACCCCGAGCGCAGGCTCCGGAGCGCGAGGCGCTCGAGCAGGACACGTTCTTCTGAACCGCGGCTACGCGCCGAACAGGTGCTCGTGGACGGCGACGAGTCCGGCCACGTCGTGCACGTCTCCCTCGAGCTCCGGCACGATCACCGGATCGCGCTCGCCCGTCTCCGCGCACAGCCGCTCGATCGCCGCGGCGTCGCGCTCGGCCGTCGCGAGCGCCTCGCCGTAGGTGCGCGCGACCTTCGCCGCCAGCCGCGGCCCGAGCTCCTCGACCGAGCTCGGCGGCGACCGCCTCCGGCGACGGCAGCCGTCCGCCGCCGGCGTCGAGCTGGTGTGCACGCGGTTGACGATCAGCGCCGCCGAACGGCATCCCGGACTCGCGCAGCTTGCGGCGGAAGAAGATCGCCTCCTCGACGGGCTCGCGCTCCGGGCAGGTGACGACGAGGAACGTCGGTCGCGGGGTCGGCCAGCAGCGCCTTGACGCCCTCGGCGCGCTCGCGGAAGCCGTCGACCAGGCCGCCGAGCGCGCGGAAGAAGACCGACGAGGTCGTCGAGCAGGTCGACGCCGGTCAGGCGGCGCAGCACGCCGAAGACGACGCCGGTCCCGCGGCCCATCGCGCGCGCGGCGAGCCCCGTCGGCGCCAGGAACAGCTTCAGCGCGCGGCCGTCGAAGAACCCCGTCAGCCGGTCGGGCGCGTCGAGGAAGTCGAGCGCGTTGCGCGACGGCGGCGTGTCGAGCACGAGCACGTCGAACCGGCCCGAGGCGTGCAGGTCGTAGAGCTTGGCGACGGCGGTGAACTCCTGCGACCCGGCGACCGCGCCCGAGAGCTGCTGGTAGATCCGGTTGCCGAGGATCTCGTCGCGCGTCTCCTCGTCGGGCGCCAGGCGCTCGATCAGCTCGTCGAAGGTGCGCTTGGGGTCGAGCGTCATCGCCCACAGCTCGCCGCGCAGCTCGACGCCGCCCGCCGGCGAAGCGCGCCGGATCGACGAGCGCCGGATCGTTGCCCAGCTCGTCGAGGCCGAGCGCGTCGGCCAGGCGCCGCGCCGGGATCGATCGTCACGACCGCGACGCGCGCGCCCTGCGCGGCCAGGCCCATCGCGATCGCCGCCGAGGTCGTCGTCTTGCCGACGCCGCCGGACCCGGCGCAGATGACGACCCGCGCGCCCTCCAGACGCGACGGGAGACCGCGGTGGCCGCTGGGCGCGCCGGCGCGTCACAGCACGCGCTCCAGCTCGCCCGCGAGCTCGCGGATCGCCGCCCCGTCGAGGGCCGGGCGCGCGCAGCTCGCGCAGCCCGCAGACCCGGCAGTCCAGGCCGCGGCGCAGCCGCGCGACCTGCGTGCGCTGCGCGTCGCGCGCGGCGATGCCCCGCGAGCGCGATCGCGACCGGCCGCGGCGGCGTCCGCGTGCGGCCTCGAGCTCGCGCGCCTCGGCCGCGGTGAGCCGGTCCGGCAGCGACGCGGTTGACGACCGCGAGCGACAGCGGCAGGCCGAGCTCCTCGTCGAGCGCGTCGCGCAGCTGGAGCGTCTCGTTGACGGGCAGCTCCTCCGGTCGCGCGACGGCGACGACGGCGGTGCGCGCCGGGTCGCGTGACCAGCGCGTCGATCGTCGCCGCCTGGCGCGCGATCCGTCCGACCCGCGCGGTGCGGGCGAACGTGTGCGGTGCCGACAGCACGGCGATGCCGTGGCCGGTTGCGGGTGCGTCGAGGATCACGAGATCGTAGGGCCGCGCGCCCGGCGTGCGGCGGTCCTCCTGGGCGAGCTCCCAGACCTTGCCGATCGTCAGCAGCTCGCGCAGCCCCGGCGTCGCGGCGGCGAGGTAGCGCGAAGGCGCGGCTGTCGGTCAGCACGCCGGCGAGCGCGGCGCGACGGCAGCTGGTCGACGAGGTACTCGCGCATCGCGGCCTCCGGGTCGATCGATGTGTGGTGGACGCCGAAGGCCAGCTCGACCTCGTGGTCGCGGCGCTCCTCCTCGCCGCCCAGCGCGCGCGTGACGTCGTCGCGCGCGGCGACCTCGGCGACGATCGCGCGCAGCCCGCGGCGCGCCGCCGCGACGCCGAGGGCGGCCGCGACCGTCGTCTTGCCGACGCCGCCCTTGCCGGTCACGACGAGCAGCTCGTGGTCGAAGAGCGCCGGTGGGCGCCGGGTCACTCCTCGCCGTCCCAGTAGTCCACGCGCTGCACGCGGACGATCGCCTTCAGGCCGCGCACGCTGACCTTGCCCGAGCGCGGGTAGAAGCACATGTCGGCCGGGTCGCGGTCGCCGTAGGCGAGCAGGCGCAGGCCGCCGTCGCCCGCGCCGAACGCGTGCGCGACGCCGGTGCCGGCGGGCCGCGACGATCACGTGACCGGCGTGGACCGGATGCGACTCGGCGGTGCCGTCGGGGTGCAGCAGCTCCAGCGCGCCGTCGCCCTCGAGCACGACGAACAGCTCGTCCTCGGCGCTGTGGCAGTGCGGGCGGGTTGCTCAGCCTGCCCGGCGTCGACGGTGATCTCGCTCAGGCCCGCGAGCGCGCAGCCGACGGCGTCACCGATCTCGCGGGCGACCTGGCCGACGTCGCCGCGCCGGCGCGGCTCGCGCTGCGGCGATGTCTGTGACGCGGGCGATGGTGTCCGGTCGCTCCGCCGCGGCGGCGGGGTCCGGCAGCTCGAGCGGGCCGGCCGCCACCTCGAGCGCGAACGGGCTGGGGCCGTCCGGCGGGATCCAGCGCGGGCCCGCCCACATCGCCCCGGCGCGCGGGAGATAGGTCAGCGTGTGACGTCGACCCCGAGCCGAAGGCGAGCACGACCATGCCCTCGGGCCCGGCGACGACCGTGTGCGGACGGCCCTGCACGGCGGGTAGAGGACCGCGTCGCCGACGGCGATCGGATGCGCCGCGTCCTGCTCGAAGCTGACGCCCGAGCCCTCCAGGACGACGAACAGCTCCTCCTCGTCGCCGTGGACGTGGACCGGCATCGGGCGCTGGCCGGGTCCGAGGTCGTAGCGGCTGAGCCCGAGCCGCCGGGCGCCGGCCGCCGCGCCCAGGCGCCGGCGCAGCCCGCCGAGGTCTCCGCGGGCCAGGTCGATGGGCGGCACGTCGTCCCAGTGACAGAGCATCGCGGGAAAGGTATTCAGGTCGCGCCTGCGGCGCGACCTGTCCTGCCAGGGGGCCGTTGAGGAAGGATTCACGAGCGCGCATCCGAATACCCCCCGGAGTACGGGACCCACCCACAGACCGGAGCGCACGCCCGTGGAGCAGCAGGACCACCCCAACAAGGCCAAGGTCATCGCCTTCGCCAACCAGAAGGGCGGCGTCGCCAAGACGACGACGACCCTCAACCTCGCCGTGGCCTTCCGCGAGACGGGGCACCGGGTCCTCTGCGTGGACATGGACCCCCAGGGCAACCTGACGATGTCGCAGGGCATCGACCCGGACAACCTCCAGGAGTCGATGTACGACGTCCTCGTGCATCGCATGCCGATCCGCCAGGTCATCCGCAAGCGCGAGATCGACATCGCCTGCGCCTCGATCGACCTCGCCGGCGCCGAGATCGCGATGTCCACGATGATCGGCCGCGAGCGCGCGCTGCAGAAGGCGCTGAACGAGGTCGCCGAGGACTACGACTTCGTCTGCATCGACACGCCGCCGAGCCTCGGGCTGCTCACGATCAACGCCCTGACGGCGGCCCACACGGTGATCGTCCCCGTGCAGTGCGAGTATCTCTCGATGCGGGGGCTGATCCAGCTCCAGAACACGCTGCAGATGATCCGCGAGAACCTCAATCCCGACGTCACCATCGAGGGCATCCTCCCGACGCTCATGGACGCGCGGACCGTCCACGCCAAGGAGGCCATCGAGATCCTCGAGGAGAACTTCGGGGACCGCGTGTTCGCGTCGCGCATCCGCAAGACGATCCGCTTCGCCGAAGCGCCCGTGAAGGGCATGTCGGTCCTCAAATACGATCCGGACGGGGTGGCCGCGCAGTCGTACCGCGATCTGGCGACCGAGCTGCTGTCCAAGACGCACAACCAGGAGGTCACGGTCGATGTCCAGCTCTAAGCGCGCACGCGCGAGCATGCGGGAGGGCCCGCTGTCGGAGCTCTTCCGGCGCACGGACAAGTCCGACGGCACGGCCCGCCCGGACGCCGCCGAAGGCCGCGAAGGATCTCCCGCGCCCGTCGCAGCGGAGTCGACGGAGGCCGTGGACACGACCCCAGCCGCCGATCCCGAGCCCGTGAGCGCGGAGCAGCCGGCCGCTGCGACGCCCGCCGGGCGTGAGGGGTACCCGCACCCGTCCATGAGCGCGGACGCACCGCCGAGCGAGCCCGCCCGGCAGGTCCCGACGCCGCAGGAGCGCCTGCGCAGCGCGTTCAGCTCCGACCTCCCGGAGAACATCCTCGACGCCGGCCGCGGTCCCACCCGGACGCCGTCGCCCGTCGCGCCGTCGCGCGAGGCCCCCGCGCCGAGCTACGACGAGAACCCGTGGACGCCGTCCTCGGCCCCCGGCTCCCCGCTGATCCGCGTCGTCGGCGTCGGCGGCGCCGGCGTCAACGCCGTCAACCGCATGGTCGAGGCGGGCGTCGCCGGCGTCGAGTTCGTCGCCGTCAACACCGACATGCAGTCGCTGCAGCAGTCGGACGCCGACGTCACGATCCACATCGGCGAGGCGCTCACGCGCGGCCTCGGCGCCGGCGCCAACCCCGAGCTGGGGCGCGCGGCGGCGATGGAGGACTACGACCGCATCAAGCACCTGCTCAAGGGCTCGGACATGGTGTTCGTGGCCGCGGGCGCCGGCGGCGGCACCGGGACGGGCGCCGCACCGATCGTCGCGCGCATCGCGCACGAGATCGGCGCGCTGACGGTCGGCATCATCACCAAGCCGTTCGGCTTCGAGGGCACGCGCCGCGCGTCGGTCGCCGACGTGGGCATCGACGCGCTCGGCGCCGAGGTGGACACGCTCATCGTCGTTCCCGAACGACAAGCTCCTGTCGGTCCTCGACCAGCGCACGTCGATGGTCGAGGCCTTCGGCGTCGCCGACGACGTGCTGCGCCAGGGCGTGCAGGGCGTCAGCGACCTGGTGACGCTGCCCGGCATCATCAACCTCGACTTCGCCGACGTGCGGACGATCATGTCCGAAGCGGGCCCGGCGCTGCTCGGCATCGGGATGGGCGCGGGCGAGAACCGCGCCGTGGAGGCCGCCGCGCAGGCGGTGTCCTCACCGCTGCTGGAGACGAGCATGGAGGGCGCGCGGTCGATCCTGCTGTCGATCACGGGCGGGCTGGACCTCTCGCTCTGGGAGGTCAACGAGGCTGCGAAGGCCGTGAGCGACGCCGCGCACGCGGACGCGAACATCATCTTCGGCGCGATGGTCGACGAGACGCTCGAGGACCAGGTCTGGGTCACGGTCGTCGCGACCCGCTACGGCGAGCCCTCGCGGCGTGCGCAGCGGCGCTTCGAGGAGCCGGCGGGCGAGCCGCGCGTGGAGCGCCGCGAGCGCCCCGGCGAGCGGGGCCGCAGCACGGTGCGGACCGGGACCGGCGTCTCGCAGCTGGACGTGCCCGAGTTCCTCCCGCGCAGCTGACCGCCGGCCCCGCGTCGTCCTCGTACGCTAGGCCGCGATGACGGTCGGCGGTGGCATGGTCGCAGCGGGGCATCCCCTCACCGCGGAGGTCGGCGCGCGCGTGCTGCGCGAGGGCGGCAACGCGGTCGACGCGGCGATCGCCGCCGTGCTCGCATCGTGGGTGTGCGAGCCGCTGCTCACGGGTCCCGGAGCCGGGGGATACATGCTCGTCGCCGGCGGCGGCGAGCCCGGCGTGCTGCTGGACTTCTTCGTGGAGGCGCCGGGCGCCGGAGTCGTGACCGGCGATCACGCGGAGCTGCTGCCGGTCGAGATCTCGTTCGGCGACGCCGTCCAGGTGTTCAACTGCGGCGCCGCATCGTGCGCGGTGCCGGGGAGCCCGGCGGGGCTCGACGCCGCGGCGCGCCGCTGGGGCAGCATCCCGCTCGCCGACCTCGCCGCGCCCGCGGCGGCGCTCGCCCGCGCGGGCGTGCCGCTCACCGCCGAGCAGGCGTACATCTTCCAGATCCTCGACGGGATCCTGCTGCTCGACGCCGCAGGCGCGGGCCGAGTTCGCGCCCGGAGGCCGCCCGCTGCGCGAGGGCGAGGCCTTCCGCAGCGACGAGCTCGCGGTGACGATCGAGCGTCTGGGGGCCGACGGCGCTGCGCCGTTCTACAACGGCGATCTGGCGGCGGCGATCGTCGCGCACGTCGCGGCCGCAGGCGGGCAGCTCGGCGCCGCCGACCTCGCCGCGTACGCGCCCGTCGACCGCGAGCCGGTGCGCGCGGCCTACCGCGGACGCGAGATCCTCACCAATCCGCCGCCGTCGGCCGGCGGCGTGCTGCTGGCGCTCGCGTTCGCGCGGCTCGGGGAGCGCACCGCCGCGCCGCCGACCGCCGTGGACCTCGCGGCGGTCATGGAGGACGTCCAGTCGCTGCGGACCAGCGCGTTCACCGCGGGCCTCTCGGACCCGGGTTTCCTCGACCGCTTCCTCGCCGCGAACCTCGGGTCCACGACCCATGTGTCGGTCCTGGACGGCGACGGCCGCGCATGCGCCGTCACGTGCACCAACGGCGCGAGCTCCGGGGTCGTGGTCCCGGGGACCGGGATCCACCTCAACAACATCATGGGCGAGGAGGACCTCAATCCCGACGGCTTCTTCCGCGCGCCGCCGGGGCGGCGCATGCCCTCGATGATGGCGCCGACCGTCGTCGTCGGTGCCGGCGGGGAGGTCGAGCTCGTGGTCGGGAGCGCGGGGTCCAACCGGATCCGCTCGGCGATCCTCCAGGTCGTCGTGAACGTCGTCGACCGCCACATGGCCGCGGGCGCCGCGATCGACGCCCCGCGGCTGCACGCGGAGGGCGGCCGGCTCTACGCCGAGCCCGGCGTGGACGTCGGAGCGCTCGCGGCGGCCGGGCGCGAGGTCGTCGAGTTCCGCGCGCCGAACCTCTTCTTCGGGGGCGTGCAGGCCGTCGAGCGGGACGCGGTCACCGGCGTCGTCAGCGGCGGCGGCGACCCCCGCCGCGGTGGCAGCGCGGTGGCGGCGTGAGGACGCTGCTCGGGGCGGGGGTGCTCGCCACGGTGCTGCTGGCGGGCTGCGGGGGCCCGTCGCCCGACCTCTTCGTCGTGGAGCGGACCGGGTCGGTGCCGGGCGCGCGCCTGACGCTCGTGGTCGACGACGGCGGGTTCGTGCGCTGCAACGGCGGCGAGCGGCTCCCGATCTCCAGCGAGCAGCTCATCACCGCGCGCGAGGTCGAGCGGGCGCTGAGCGGTGACGAGGAGCAGCCCGGGCCGGCCACGCGGAACCTGCGACTCGCGCCGCGGCCGGGCTCCGTGCTGCGCTACGACGTCCGCACCGAGGCGGGCAGCATCACCTTCGCCGACACCTCGACGGGGCAGCCGCCGGACCTCTTCCGCCTCGCGCGACTCACGCGGACACTGGCCAAGGAGGTGTGCGGCCTGCCACGCTGACAGCGGATGGTGCACGACGTCGCCGACTTCCTCTGCGGACACGCCCCCTTCGACGCGCTCGACGAGGCCGAGCTCGACGCCGTCGCACGCGCCGCGGAGATCGAGTTCCACGAGCGCGGCGCGGTCCTCCTGCGCCAGGGGGCAGAGGCGACCGGGCACGTCTGGGTGGTCCGGTCCGGTGCGGTCGAGCTGCTGGACGGCGGTCGCGCGCTCGACCTGCTGGGCGAGGGCGAGATGATCGGCCACCCGTCGATGCTGTCGGGTCTGCCGGTGACGTTCGAGGTCCAGGCCGCCGAGGACGTGCTGCTCTACCGGCTGCCCGGCGAGGTCGTCGCACCGGTGCTCGCCCGCCCGTCAGGCGTGCGCTTCGTGGCGCGCACGCTCCAGGAGCGCCCCGTGATGACCGCGGGGGCGGTCCCGGCCGACGCGGCGCTCGCGGGCGCCGCCGATCCGGCGCTGCGCCCGGTCGGCGCGCTGATCCGGTCCGCCCCGGTCGTCTGCGAGCCGGACACGCCGATCCGCGAGGCGGCCCGCCGCATGGGGGAGTCCGGAACCTCGGCGGTCGTCGTCGCGCTCGCCGACGGCGTCGGGATCATGACCGACCGCGACCTGCGCTCGCGGGTGGCGACGGGGGAGGTGCCCGTCGACGCGCCGGTGAGCGCCGTGATGACCTCCGGCGCGTTCACCGTCGCGCCTGACCGGATCGCGGGCGACGTGCTCCTGGACCTCCTGGACCGCGGCGTGCGCCACGCCCCGGTGGTCGACGGCGCCGGCACGGTGCTCGGGGTGCTCGACGACCTCGACCTGCTCGCGACCGAGGCGCGCCTGCCGTTCCGCCTGCGCCGCGCCGCGGCGGATGCGCCGTCGCCGGAGGCCCTCGCCGATGCCGCCCGCCAGCTGCCCGGTGCGGTGGTCGCGCTGTTCGACGCGGGGCTCGCGCCCGCCCGGATCTCGGCGGTCGCGACGACCGTCCTGGATGCACTCACCCGTCGCCTCTTCGATCTCGCGGTCGACGCGCTCGGCCCGGCGCCCGCGCCGGTCTCGTGGCTGGCCCTCGGCAGCCTCGGCCGCCGCGAGGCGGTGCCGTCCTCGGACGCCGACACAGGGCTCGTGTGGCACGGCGACGACGCCGACCCGTCGACGCGGGCGTGGGCCGGCGAGCTCGCCACGCGGGTCATGGCGGGCCTGGACGGCTGCGGCGTGACCGCCGACGAGCACGGGGTGCGCGCCGACCGGCCGCTGTTCGCGCGGTCGGCGGACGCCTGGCGCGCGACGCTCGAGGAGTGGATGGCCGATCCGGGGCAGGACCAGGTCGTCATCGCCTCGTCGGTGCTGTTCGACGGCAGGACGGTCGCCGGCGTGGGCGTCGGCACGACGGTCCTCGAGTCCCTGGCCCCGCCGCGCCGCGACGAGCGTCTCGTGCGGCTCCTGGCCCGCATGGCCCTGGCGCACCGCCCGCCGAGCGGCTTTCGCCGCGACGTCGTCGCTGGCGCACGACGGCGACCACCGGGGCACCTTCGACGTCAAGCGCGGCGGCGTCCTGCCGATCGTGGACCTCGCCCGCTGGGCCGGCGTCGCCGCGGGCTCGACCGCCACCGGGACGCTCGCGCGGCTGCGCGCCGGCGCCGACGCGGGCATCCTCAGCGACGAGCACGCGCGCGTCCTGGCCGAGGCCTGGGATCTGCTCACCGCCATGCGCCTGGAGCACCAGGTCGAGTGCCATCGCGCGGGGCTGCCGCCGGACGATCACGTCGACCCGGCGGCGCTCAACCCGCTCGCCCGCCGCTACCTGCGCGAGGCGTTCCGCGCCGTCATCGCGGTGCAGCGGCGCGTGGACCGCGAGCTTGCGGCCGAGCAGGCGTTCGGGACGGGACGCTGATGGCGCGCGTGCGCCCGGCGACGCCGGCCGCCCGGGCGTACGCGGAGGCCGACCTCGACCCGGGGGGCACCGGCTGGCGCGAGGCGGCGTGGGCGGTGGTGGACCTCGAGACCACCGGCCTGGACCCCGCCCGGGACGAGATCGTCTCCGTCGCCGTGATGCCCGTCGACGGCGGGCGGGTCATCCCCGGGGCGGGCCTCTACCGGCTCGTGCGCCCGGGTCGCCCGCCGACCGCGGACTCGATCACCGTCCACGGCATCCGCCCCGCCGATCTGGAGGACGCGCCGCCGCTGGAGGAGATCCTCGACGAGCTGCTCGTCGCGCTCACCGGCCGGCTGGTCGTCGCGCACGCCGCGTTCGTCGAGCGCGGGTTCCTGGAGCCCGCCCTGGCGGGGCGCGGGGTGCGGCTGCGCGGAGACCTCGCCGACACGCGCCTGCTCGGCCGCGCATGGCTGGCCGAGCACGACCACGGGTCCGTGCCGGCGCGGCTCGGGCTCACCGACCTCGCCCAGCGGCTCGGGCTGCCCGCGCATCGCCCCCACCACGCGCTCGGCGACGCGCTCACGACGGCGCAGGTCTTCCTCGCGCTCGCGACGCACCTGGAGCATCGCGGGCGCCTCAGCGTGAAGACGATCATGACGCTGAGCCGACAGCTGCCCTGATGGCAGCCGCATGCGATCCGCATGGGTGGAGCCCTCACGGATCTGCGACGCTGAGCGTTCTCATCCCGTGACCCGCCGCTCCTGGATCCTGATGGGCCTGCTCGCCGCGCTCTGGGGCGCGTCGTACATGTTCATCAAGATCGCGCTGGACGACGGGCTGTCGGCCCCGTCGATCGTGTTCGTGCGGGTCGTGCTGGGCGCGGCGGTCCTCGTGCCGATCGCGCTGCACCGCGGCGCGTTCGGGGGGCTGCGCGGGCGCTGGTCCTGGGTGTGGGCCGTCGCGCTGGCGCAGGTGGCCGTGCCGTTCCTGCTCATCACCTACGGCGAGCGCTGGATCCCCTCCTCGCTCACCGGGATCCTCGTCGCCTCGACCGCGATCTTCGTCGTGCTGCTCAGCCCGTGGCTGGCGAGGACCGACGTCGTCAGCGGCTGGGGGGCCGTCGGCGTCGTCGTCGGCATCCTCGGCGTCGGGCTGCTGTTCGGCGTCGACCTGTCCGGGACGACGAAGGGGCTCATCGGCGGGGCGATGGTCCTGCTCGCGAGCATCGGGTATGCGGTCGCGTCGATCTGGGTGCGCGTGAAGCTCGGCGGCGCCCAGCCCGTCGCCGTCGCCGCGGGCACGATGCTCGCCGCGGCGCTCGCGACGCTGGGCCCGGCGATCGGCGCCCCGCCGGACGCGTTCCCCTCGCTCGGCACGTGGGCGGCGCTCGTGGCGCTCGGCGCCGGGGGGACGGGCCTCGCGTTCCTCCTCTACTACACGCTGATCGCCGACATCGGCGCCTCGCGTGCGGCGGTCGTCGCCTATATGGCGCCCGGGTTCGCGGTCGCCTACGGCGCGCTGTTCCTCAGCGAGCCGATCACGGCGGCGACGATCGGCGGCCTCGTCCTCATCCTTGCGGGCTCGTGGCTGGGCGCCGAGGGCCGCCCGCCATGGCAGCCGAGGTCCAGCGGCTACGGGCCCGGCGCGGCCGCCGAGGTGGCGGGGGAGCCGCTGGCGGAGGATCTGGTCGCGGCGGGCGGGCCCGCGCCGCGGTAGCCGTCAGCCGAAGCGCACGCGGCCGTTGGACTGCGCCCGCACCTGCGCGCGCTCGATGAAGTCCAGCCGCTTGACGGCGGCGCGCAGCAGGCGGGTGACGAGCCGCAGCCGGGCGTTCTCCGAGCGCAGGTCGAGCAGGCCCTGCTTGGCGTCGAGGCCGAAGTCCACGGTCGCCGCCATGTCGTACGCGCTGAGCGCGTCCAGCTCCTCGCCTTCGAGGATCTTGTCGGTCGCCTCCTCGACGAGCTGCGCGTAGACCTCGTGCGCGGCGTCCCGCGTGGGGTCGTCCGGATCCTCGTCCGTGTCGTCGAGGAACTCGACGGTGCCCGCCGGATATGGCAGATGGTGCACCTCCTCGATGACGCGGAACGGCCGCGTCCCGGTGGTGAGGATGTTCAGGCGCCCGTCCTCGTGGCGCTCCAGCAGGCGTGTGACCTCCATGGCGCAGCCGACCGGGCGGACCGCGTCCGGGGCGGCCCAGACGATGCCGAACTCACGGCCCGCCTCCAGGCACTCGCCGATCATGATCCGGTAGCGCTCCTCGAAGATGTGGAGCGGCACGACCTCGCCGGGCAGCGCGACGAGCCCGAGGGGGAACAGCGGGAAGTCGCGCGTGAGGCGGTCGGGCATCGTCCGATAGTACGTCCGGGCCGTACCCAGGGACGATGGGCTCCACGGCGATCGTCTGGCTGCGCAGCGACCTGCGCCTGCATGACCACCCCGCGCTGGCGGCTGCGGCGCAGGCGCACGCGCTCGTCGTGCCGCTGTTCGTCGTCGATGAGCGGCTCATGGGCGCCGGCCGGCTGCGCAGCGGGCCGCGCGAGGCGTTCCTGCGCGGGTGCCTGCAGGACCTCGACGGGGGGCTGCGCGAGCGGGGCGCGGCGCTCGTCGTCCGGTCCGGGCGGCCCGAGGACGTCGTGCCAGAGCTGGCCGCGCAGGTCGGCGCGGCAGAGGTCCTGTGGACGAGCGACGTGTCGCCGTTCGCCCGTCGCCGTGACCGCGCCGTGACGGACGCGCTCGGCGCGGCCGGCGTGCCCGCGGCGCCGCACTCCGGCACCTACTGCGCGGACGTGTCACTCCCACGGACGAAGGCCGGCAGGCCGTTCACGGTGTTCACGCCGTTCTGGCGGGCGGAGCGTGACCTGCCGCGGCGCGCGGTGCTCGACGCGCCGGGCCGTCTGCGGCTGCCCGACGGGCTCGACCCGGGAGCGCTTCCGGCCGGCCCCGCCGTCGACGACGAGCTGCCCGCGCCCTTCTGCACGCCGGGGGAGACGGCCGCCCGCGCGGCGATGACCGCCTGGCTCGACGGGCCGGTGGACGCGTACGGCGAGCGGCACGACGACCTGACCGGCGGGTCGAGCGGCCTCTCGCCGTACCTGCGCTTCGGCTGCCTGTCGGCCCGCGAGCTCGAGCAGCGCGCGATCGACCGCGGCGGGGAGGGCGCGGCGGCGTTCGTCCGTCAGCTCGCCTGGCGGGACTTCTACGCGCACGTCCTCCTGCTGCATCCGGACAACCTGAAGATGGAGTTCCAGCCGCGCTATCGCGAGCTCGCCTGGGACGAGGACGACGCGCTGCTCGAGGCGTGGACGACCGGGCGCACCGGCTACCCGCTCGTCGACGCGGGCATGCGGCAGCTCGCGTCGACCGGGTGGATGCACAACCGTGCGCGCATGGTGGTCGGGTCGTTCCTGACGAAGGACCTGCACCTGGACTGGCGTGCGGGGGAGGCCTGGTTCGGGCGGATGCTCCTCGACGGAGAGCCCGCGCAGAACAACGGCAACTGGCAGTGGATCGCCTCGACCGGGGTCGACCCGGCGCCGTACTTCCGGCGCATCTTCAACCCCGTGCTCCAGCAGGAGAAGTTCGACCCGCACGGCGCCTACGTGCGCCGCTGGGTGCCCGAGCTGCGCGGCGTGCCGGACGGGCGCCTGTCGCGCCCGTGGACGATGAGCGCCGGCGAGCAGGAGGCGGCCGGGTGCGTGATCGGCCGCGACTATCCCGGCCCCGTCGTCGACCACGCCGCCGAGCGCCTGGTGACGATCGACCGCTACCGCGCGGTCGCGGCGAACGCCGGCTGAGGCCGCCGCCGCGGCGCGTAGCCTGCGCGGCGTGACGGAGCTCGAGGGCTACGAAGGCCGCTTTCGCCGGGCGGGCCTGCCGTCGTTCGTCGCGGAGTACCGCGCCACCGAGGACACCTGGACGCGCGCCGCGCCCGTGCTCGTCCTGGTCGCGACGGCCGAGGTCTTCGGGGCGGTCGATCTCGACTGGGGGATCGTGCCGAACCTCGGTGCGCTGCTCGGCGGGCTGGCGATCCTGCTGGCCGCGTTCGTCGTGACCAACCGGCTGCGCGGGCGCCGCGCGCTCGCGCTGCCGGACACCGTCGGCAGCCCGGAGCTCGCCGCGTTCGTCCTCGTCCCCGCCGTGCTCCCGGCGATCTTCGGCGGGCAGTGGACGAGCGCCCTGGTCACGGCTGCGGTGAACCTCGTGCTGCTCGGGGTCCTGTACGTCGTCATCGCCTACGGCGTGGTGTTCATGGTCGTCTGGGCGCTCCGCCGCCTGGGCGAGCAGCTGGCGGCGTCGGCCGGTCTGCTCGCCCGCGCGATCCCGCTGCTGTTGCTCTTCGCGGTCGTGCTGTTCGTGAACACCGAGATGTGGCAGGTGTTCGCGTCGCTCTCCGACGCCCGGCTGCTGGCGGTCATCGGGCTGCTGGTCGCGGTCGGGACGCTGTTCCTCGTCGTCCGCCTCCCGCGCGAGGTGGGCGCGCTGGAGGCGTCAGTCGCCGAGGGCCCCCCGCTGACGCGCCGCCAGCGCGTGAACGTCGGGCTCGTGCTGTTCGTCAGCCAGGCGCTGCAGGTACTGCTGGTGAGCGTTGCGGTGTTCGCGTTCTTCGTGGCGTTCGGGCTGCTGGCGATCGACGAGGAGGTCATCACCTCCTGGATCGGTGCGCCACCCCAGGTCGTGGCCGGCATCGGCGCCGTCGAGGTCACCGCGCCGCTGGTGCGCGTGGCGGCGGGGATCGCCGCACTCAGCGGCGTCTACTACGCGATCGCGGTGCTCACCGATGCCACCTACCGCAGCGAGTTCGTGGACGACCTCGGCGACGAGCTGCAGATCTCGTTCACCGACCGCGCTCGCTACCTGGCGCTGCGCGGTGAGGCCGCGGCCTGAGCCCGCGCGCGCTCAGCCCGGCTTGCGGGCGCTCAGCAGCAGGTTGTAGAAGACCGCAGCGGGCAGGTGGCCCTCGAGGACGCGGCGGTCGACCTCCTGCAGCGCGAGATAGCCGCGGAAGGCGTACTGCTTCCACGCCCACGGGACCTCGTCCGCGACCGCCGTGGACTCCAGCGCACGGTTGGTCCAGCCGAACCAGTTCGCGAGCAGCTCCTCGCCGCGCACGTGGAGCTCGTCGAACCCGGCATCCTGCGCGACCGTCTCCAGGTCCCCGGGGACGAACGCGTGGACGTCCACGTGGCGTTCGAGCTCGTGGTTCTCCTCGCCGCCGTCGGTGTGCCCCGGCGTGGCCGCCGATGCCCGCAGGGCGGCGCGCCAGAGCGGGGCGACGGCGGTCGCTGCGCGCTTGGGCACGCCGGCGAGGCGGTCCCCGTAGCGCGAGGGCTCGCCCGCGAAGACGATGGTGCCGCCGGGCCTCAGCACCCGGTGGAACTCGGAGAACGCCTGCGCCAGGTCGGGCAGGTGATGCAGGACGGCGTGCCCGACGACGATGTCGAAGGACTCGTCCGCGAACGGGAGCGCCTCGGCGTCGGCGACCTGGGCGTCGACCTCGAGCCCGAGGCGGCCGGCGTTCTCCTGCAGGGCCTCGATCATCCCGGGGGAGATGTCCGTGCACGTCGCGCGCGCGACGACGCCCGACATCAGCAGGTGCAGCGAGAAGTATCCGGTTCCGGCGCCGACCTCGAGCGAGCGGTCGAAGACCGGCAGCGCGCCGCCGAGCGCCTTGCGGAGCTTGCCGAGGACCTGCTCGCGCCCGGTCTGGCCCCAGTCGATGCCCCACTTGGCGTCGTACTCCGCCGCGGCACCGTCGTGGTAGCGCGTGTTCACGTCGCGGATCGCGTCCGGTGAGGATGGTGCGGCCATGCGGCGCCGGAGGGTACCGTTCACCGGGACATGGGAGCGTCAGCGACGATCGACGCCGTCCCCGGGTCGCGAATGCCGCGGCCGCTGCAGATGGCCGGGTGGATCGTGCGCCCGGGCGCCGTGATGCGCCGGCGGCAGGCGGAGTTCGGCGACACGTTCCGCCTGCAGATCGAGCCGGGTGCGCCGTGGATCATGGTCAGCGACCCCGAGGACGTGCGCGCGGTCTTCACGCTCGGGCCCGAGGACTTCTCCGCCGCGACCGACGTGCTGCGCCCGGCGCTGGGCGCGCATTCGCTGCTGTGCCTGGACGGCGCCGAGCACCTGCGCCAGCGCCGGCTGCTGCTGCCGCCGTTCCACGGCGAGCGGATGCAGCGCTACCGCGAGGTCATGCGCGAGGCGACGCTCGAGGCGATCGCCCGCATGCCGGTGGGGACGCCGTTTGCGCTGCGCGACCACACGCAGGCGATCACGCTCGACGTCATCATGCGTGCGGTCTTCGGCGTGACCGACGGGCCGGAGGTGCAGCGCCTGCGCGACCCGCTCGCCCGCATGCTCGGCTGGTTCGGCGGCCCGCTGATCCTGCTCACGCAGGTGACGCTCGGTCCCGGCAACCCGCTGTCACGGCACTCGCGGCGCACGGCGATCGACCCCGTGGACGCCGAGCTGCGCCGGATCATCGCCGAGCGCCGGCGCCGTGACGACCTGCAGGAGCGCGACGACATCCTGTCGCTCCTGCTGCTCGCCCGCGACGAGGACGGCGCGCCGTTGACCGACGACGAGCTGCGTGACGAGCTGCTGACGCTGCTCGTCGCGGGGCACGAGACGACCGCCACCGGGCTCGCCTGGGCGATGGAGCGCCTGACGCGCCATCCCGCCGCGCTGGAGCGGCTCACCGAGGAGGCGCGCACCGGCGACACGACGTTCAGCGACGCGGTCGTGAAGGAGACGCTGCGCCTGCGCCCGGTGGTCCAGCTCGTGCCGCGGCGGATGCTGCGCGACCTCGAGCTGACGCGCTGCACCGTCCCCGCGGGCGAGAAGGTCGTCGTCAGCATCTACCTCGTGCACCACCGCGCCGACACCTATCCCGAGCCCGACGCCTTCCGGCCCGAGCGCTTCCTCGCGGACCCGCCGTCGTCGGCATACGCGTGGATCCCGTTCGGCGGCGGCATCCGCCGCTGCATCGGCGCGGCGTTCGCGCTGGTGGAGATGGAGGTCGTGCTGCACACGCTCGTCGCGAACGCGCGCTTCGCGGGCGTCGGCGAGGCCGAGCATGCGGTGCGCCGCGCGATCACGCTCGCCCCCGCGCGCGGCGGGGAGGTCGTGATGAGCCGCTGAGCGCGCCGCCGCGTCAGGTGATGCAGATGCCGTCGTAGCTGCGCGTGTTGTTTGACTCGTCGCTCTCGTCAATCTGCCCGAGTGCGTCGGCGCGGGCCTCGCGGAGGCCGTTCACGCAGGTCGACGTGTAGCTCTGGGTGACCGAGGCGCCCGCCGCGAGTCCGGGGAAGACGAAGGCCTTGAACCCCGGGACGTCCACGGTGAACTGCTGTGTCGCGTCGCCGGCTCCCTGGTTCTTGACCGTGAAGTAGTAGCCGTCCTGCGGGCTGTAGTCCATGGCGCTGATCACGAGGTCCGGCCTCGGTCCCGACGGGGGCAGGGCCACAGCCGGAGGGACCACGGTGAGCGGCGGCGCCGGCCGCAGCGGGATCGGGTCGGGCGTGATCGTCTCCAGCACGAAGCGCAGCTTCGCCCGGTCGCCGTCTCCGAGCCGGCCGCCCAGCTGCGAGCCGCCCGTCGTGTAGCTCACGACGGTGCGACCGTCCGGCGCGTAGCCGAGGCTGATCGCGCGGCGCCGGTCGAATGGATTGATGTCGCCGATGTCGTCGCCGCCGAGGAGCGAGTCCTCCTCGACGAGCTGCACCCACACCGGCACCTTCCGCCCGCGCGGGCTCTGCGGCGTGAAGTTCGGCGCGCGCCACGTGCGGGTGCTGTTCTCGAGCCACCGGTTGACCGCGCCGTTGCGGTAGAGCGACGCGGCCGTTGACCTTGAGCGTCACGCCGCCCAGCCGCCAGCCGCCCGCGGCGCCGTCGCTCGCCTTCTCGATCTGCACCTGCCGGATGTCGCCGACGCGCAGGCCGTCGCGGGTCGCCTCGTCGATCGGGACGCTGTACGTGTCCCGGTCGCCGCGCTCGAAGTCGTCGTAGAGCCGCTTGTCGAGGTTGAAGCGCAGCGTCGGCGAGACGCGCAGGAAGACGTCGTCGTCCGTGCCCGCGTAGCGCACGTCGCCCGTCTTGACCTCGACCTCGATCGATTCCACGGGCTCGCCCTCGGCGGGGGCCGCCGGGACGGCCTTGAGGAAGGTGTGAGGGAAGTTCGGCGGGCGGAACGAGAACGAGTCCTCGCCCTCGATGTTCGCCGAGCGGAAGGCCTGGCCACCGATCCGCGCAAGGACGTAGTTGTCGGCCTCGTCCGGGCCGGGATCGCCGAGCCCCAGACCGCGGATGTAGTTGACCTTCATCCGGATCAGGCGCAGCGAGCGCTGGAGGTCCTGACTCGACGGGACGGGGCCGACCTCGCCCGCCGGCGCCGGCGCCGCCATCCGGCGGATCGTCTGCTCGAACTGCCGGCGGAAGACCGTGCGCCCGCGCAGCAGGCCCGGAATCACGCCCGTCTGGAAGTAGGCCTTGATCGCCGAGCGCAGGTCGAGCAGGCTGCCGCCGGGGCCGCGCTCGCCGCCGAGTGGCTCGCCCTGGCCCTGCCAGTGCCCGCTGTACAGCGAGATGTAGAGGGCCCCGCGCAGGTCGTGCCCGAGCTGCCTGCGGTTCTGGGCGTAGCGCTGCGTCCGGCGCCAGAAGCCCTCGTCGGCGACCCAGGAGCGCACGGCGCGGATCCACTGCCGCGTCGCGAAGTACGCCGCGGTCGCCGATTCGGTGTAGAGCGGGCGGCCCGGCCAGTCCTTGGCCATGGCGGTCGTGAGGCTCGCGTTGTCGTCGTCGTTCCAGTCGCCGTGCTGCCGCGGGTGGCCCTGGGTGTTCGCGGTGTAGATCGTCACCGCCTCGCGCGCCGCCGGCGGGACGTCGAACCACGTCGGGGTGCTGCCGTACCCGCGCGCCTTCCAGCCGGGACCCTCGAAGCCCGTCTGCCCCTCGGGCTCCACCCAGTTGGTGTGGGTGTAGAAGTCCTGGACCTGGTGGATGCTCGCGCCGAGGACGGTGAGCAGCTTCAGCGGGTCGCCGCCGCCCGGGGCGTCACGGGCCTCACGGGCGAGCGTCCACACGGCGCGCTGCAGGCGGTCCCACTCGTTCGCCACGCCGGCGCTGTTGAACAGCGTCGAGGTCGAGCTGTCGAAGTGGCTGCGGCCGGCGGCGTCGATCAGCTCCTGCGGCCAGGACTCGGTGAGCAGCGCCCCCGAGAGCAGGCGCTTCCAGAACCCGCCGTGGCCGGTGAACGGGTTGCTGTCCGCCTGCTCATAGATGTCGACGAACCAGTTGTTGACGCGTGCGACGTTCGTCGCGGTCCGGCCGAAGCCCTCGGTCGTCAGCGCGTCCTGGGTGACGTCGGCGTGCGGGCCGCTGTCGTACGCGGTGGCGGGCGTCGCAGTGGCGAGCGCGAGAACGAGGACCGCAGTCCCCAGTGCCAGGGTGCGCAGCGACACCGGCCCATAGGACCACCGGCGCGCCGCCGTGTCAAGCCGCGCGTCGCTAGCGTCCCGCCGGCATGACCGACCCCGCCGCACCGCCCGAGCCCGAGCGCACCGATCCCGCCGCTCCGCGGATCTTCCAGACCGGCCAGCCGGCCGGGGTGCCGCCGCTCGAGCTGACCGGCGAGCGCACGCTCCCCGACGTCCCCGAGGAGAACTACTGGTTCCAGCGCCACCTCGTCGTCTACGACTGGATCCGCGCGCGCGTGGGCGGGCTGCGCGTCGTGGACATGGCGTGTGGCGAGGGCTACGGCACCGCCGTGCTCGCGCGCACGGCCGCGGACGTCGTCGGCGTCGACGCGAACCTCGACGCCTTCGAGCATGCGCGGGCGAAGTACGCGCGCCCCGGCGTGCGCTTCGTGCGCACGCTGATCGACATGTACGACGAGCCGCGCGACGCCGTCGTGTTCCTCCAGACCATCGAGCACGTGACGAATCCGGGCGACATCCTCGGGCACTTCGCGGGGCTCGTCGCCGGCAGCGCGCGGCCCGCGATCTACGTCTCGACGCCCAACGTCCTCACGCTCGCGCCCGCGGGCGCGAGCCGCAGCGGAAACCCGTGGCACGTCCACGAGTACCGTGCGAGCGAGTTCCGGGCGCTGTGCGAGGAGCACCTGGGCCGCGTCCGGCTCTACGGGCTCTTCCACGCGGGCAAGCTCGCCGCCCACCAGGTCGCGATCGAGCGCCTCGGGTGGGACGCCGTCCACGCGCGCCTGGGCATCACGAGCGCCTTCTACGACCGCTTCACGCCCGCGATCTCCGTGCGTGACTTCGCGCTCGTCCCCGAGGGCGAGCGCGACCTCGACGGTGCCCTCGACTTCCTGGCGGTCTGCACCCCGTGACCGAGCGTCAGGGCGCCGTCAGCCTCGTCCTCCACACCCACATGCCCTACGTCGAGGGCTTCGGGACGTGGCCGTTCGGCGAGGAATGGCTGTGGGAGGCGGTCGCGACGAGCTACCTGCCGATCCTCGACCTGCTCGACGCGGGTGCGCCGCTGACCCTGTCGCTCACCCCGGTGCTCTGCGACCAGCTCGCGGACCCGGGGGCGCTCGACCGCTGCGCCGCGTTCCTGCGCGACGTGCGCCCGGCGTCCCACCGCCTGGACATCGACGCCTTCCGCGAGGTCGGCGCGAGCGCGGAGGCGGCGGAGCTGGAGCGCGCCGCCGCGCAGTACGCGGACGCGCTGACCCGCCTGGAGGCGTCCCGCGGGGCCGACGGCCTGCTCGCGCGGCTCGCGCCGCACGCGGCCTGGACGAGCAGCGCGACGCACGCGATCCTGCCGCTCCTCGCGACCGACGCCGGCGTGCGCCTGCAGGTGGAGACCGGCGTCGCGAGCCACCGGGCGCGGTTCGGCGACGGCTGGCGCGGCGGGTTCTGGCTGCCGGAGTGCGCGCACGAGCCGTGGGTGGACGTCTTCCTCGAGGAGGCGGGTGTGCACGCGACGTGCGTCGAGCTCACCGCCGCCTTCGGGCCCGGGGACGCACGGCACCTGACGCCGCTGCGCAGTGCGGCCGGGCCGCTGCTCGTGCCGATCGACCGGGTGCTCATCGACCTCGTCTGGGGCCCGGACGGCTACCCGGGCCACGGCGCCTACCGCGACGAGCACCACCGCACCTCGCGCGATCACCGGCCGTGGGCCAACGACGGGTCCGTCTACGACGCCGAGCGGGGCCTGGCGCAGGCACGCTCCGACGCGCAGGCGTTCGCGGAGCGGTGCGCGGAGCGCGTGCGCGACGGCGGGCTCTGCACCCTCGCGTTCGACACGGAGCTGTTCGGCCATCACTGGCACGAGGGCCCGGCGTTCCTCGCCGCATTCGTGCAGGCGTGCGCCGACCTGGGGCTGCCGCTCGTCCCGCTCGACGACGCGCTCGCGGACGCGCCGGCCGCGCCGTGGCCGGAGCGCCTGGACGCGGCGACCTCGTGGGGCCAGCCGCCGACGCTGTGGACGTGGTCGGGCCCGCAGGTCGCCGACATGGCGGGCGCGCAGCGCGACGGCGAGCTGCGCGTGGTCGCCCGCGGGCCGGCCGTGCCCGAGCGGGCGGTCCGCGAGCTGCTCGCGCTGCAGGCGAGCGACTGGCCGTTCCTGGAGACCCGTGCGCTCGCCGGGCCCTACGCGCGGGCGCGCTTCGCGGGCCACCTCGACGCGCTCGACGACGCGCTCGCGGGGGCGGGCGCGCCGGACCCCGCGGTGCGGAGCCTGGCGCCGATGCTGCGCACCGCACCGCTGCTCGAGCCGTGACGCTGACGCGACGCGGCTCGCTGCCCCCTCAGGCCCCGCCCAGACGGGTCCGGGCCCGCGAGGCGGACCCGAGCGGCCGGTGGCCGGCCGCGGCGGCGAGGCCGAAGCGCGGCATGCCGCCGTACACGCTCTCGTACTCGCCGGCACGGACCTTGAACGTCTCGTGCCAGATGCCGATGTCGCCGTCGGCCTGCACGAGCCGGAAGAACCGCTGCCACATCTCCTTGTGGGTCAGCGCGTGGGCGTAGGCCTCGAGCTCCTCGAAGGAGCGCCAGTACTGGATGACCGTGGGCGCGATGGGCGACGCCAGCACCTGCCGGCTGCCCAGGCAGCCGAGGGCCGGGTCGGCGTCCAGCTCGCGCAGGAGCTTCGGCATCGTCCGGGCCATGAACGCGAGCTTGCGCAGCTTCCAGGGGCGGTTGACGCGCATCCCGATGAGGAAGACGACGAAGTCCCCCTCGATGTCGGCGGTGTACCGGCCGGGGTGGATCGGGGGCATGCGGCGGACGCTACCGCCAGCGCAGCCGCCGCGGGCGATCGCGCATCCGCAGGACGCGAGCCGGAACGCCGCCGACGACGGCGTCGGCCGGGACGTCCTTCGTGACGACCGCCGACGTGCCGACGATCGTGTTGTCCCCGACCGTGACGCCGCGCAGGAAGCACGCGCCGTAGCCGACCCAGACGTTGTTGCCGACGTGCACGTCGCGCTTGTAGATGCCCTGCGCACGGATCGGCGCCTCGACCTGGACCACGCCGTGGTCGAAGTCGATCAGCATCACCCGGTCGGCGAGGATGCACTCACGGCCGATCGAGACGTGCTGGAAGGCCGAGATCGTGCACTCCTGTCCGAGCACCGTCTTCGCGCCGATGCGCACCTCGCCCTCGTGCGCGCGGATCTTGGAGCCGTGCCCGATCCAGCACCAGCGGCCGAGGTGGACCGCCGCGTCGCGGCCGATCTCGAACGTGACGCCGGGGCCGATGAAGCAGACGCCGTCGGTCTTCAGCCGCCCGCGAAAGCGCAGTTTCAGCCAGGCCCAGCGCACGAGCAGGCGCAGGTACTGCGCGTTCGCCATCCCGTGCGCGCGGGCGAACCGCACGAAGGCCGGCGGCCCGCCGTGCAGCGGCGCGGGCTCGCCGCGGATCTCAGGCGTCGCCGGGGCGACGGTGTCCGGGCCGGTCTGCACCGGTCGGATGGTAGATCGGTCGGTCGGCCGGGAGCGCGGCGGCGAACGCGGCGAGGCCGCGCAGCGGGCGCCCGCTACCCTCCGCGCCCCGTGCCGCCCTCGCCTCCGACCGAGCGGACCCTGGCCGAGCGCCTGCTGGCGGGCGATCGCCGCGCCCTCGCGCGGGCGATCACGCTCGTCGAGTCGGACGACCCGCGCGGCTGGGAGCTCGTGCGCGAGGTCTACCCGCACACCGGCCGCGCCGCGATCGTCGGCCTGACCGGGGCGCCCGGGGCCGGGAAGTCCACGCTCATCAGCGCGCTCGCCAAGCTGCGCCGCGCGGAGGACCGCACGGTCGCGGTGCTGTCGATCGACCCGTCCTCGCCGTTCACCCACGGCGCGCTGCTCGGCGACCGGATCCGGCTGACCGACCACTTCCTCGACCAGGGCGTCTTCATCCGCTCGATGGCCAACCGCGGCGCGCTCGGCGGTCTCAGCGAGGCGGCCCTGCAGGCGGCGCTGCTGATGGACGCGGCGGGCCGGCAGGACATCCTGCTCGAGACGGTGGGCGTGGGGCAGGCCGAGGTCGACATCATCGACCACGCGGACACCGTCGTGCTCGTCCTGATGCCGGGCTCCGGCGACTCGATCCAGGCGCTGAAGGCCGGCATCATGGAGATCCCGGACATCATCGTCGTCAACAAGGCCGACCACCCGCTGACCGACACGATGGTCCGGGAGATCAAGAGCGTCCTCTCGCTGGGCGCCGCGCACGGCCACACCGGCTGGTCGGTGCCCGTCATCAAGACCGAGGCCGTCCACGGGACCGGCGTTCCGGAGCTCGTCGAGCAGCTCGACGCGCACCGCGCGTTCATCGAGGCCGAGGGCACGCTGTCGGAGCGCCGGCGGCGCAACCTGCGCGGCGAGGTCCTCTCGCTCTGCACGCACCGGATGCGCCGCAGGCTGGAGGAGCGCCTGCTCCAGGACGCACGCTTCCAGGAGCTGCTCGACGAGGTCGTCGCGCGCCGCCTGGACCCCTCGAGCGCCGCGACGGAGATCCTCGCGCGCTTCGACGCGCACGAGTAGCTGCGCCGGGGTAGGGTTGCGTCCGTGAACGTGCCCACCGACATCACGCTCACCGATGGAGGGATCGAGACCGTCCTCCTCTTCCGCGACGGGTTCGAGCTGCCGTGCTTCGCGTCGTTCCCGCTGCTCGAAGATCCCGCCGGCCGCGCTGCGCTGCGCCGGTACTTCGAGGGGTTCCTGGACGCCGCGCAGGAGCGCGGCGCACCGTTCGTGCTCGACACCGCGACCTGGCGGGCGAACCCTGACTGGGGCGCGCAGCTGGGGTACGACCGCGACGCCCTGGCCGCCGTGAACGCGGACGCCGTCGCGTTCGCCCGCGAGCTCGCCGGCGACCGGCCGGGCGTGACGATCAATGGCACGCTCGGTCCGCGCGGTGACGGCTACGTCGTGGGCGAGCGCATGAGCGGCGACGATGCCGCCGAGTACCACGGGTGGCAGATCGGCGTCCTGCGCGATGCCGGCGCGGAGCGCGTCACCGCGCTGACGCTGTCCTACCCCGAGGAGGCCATCGGCGTCGTGCGTGCCGCTGCCGAGCTGGGCGTCCCGGCCGTCGCGTCGTTCACGGTCGAGACGGACGGGCGGCTGCCGGACGGCACCTCCGTCGCCGACGCCGTCGCGCAGGTCGACGAGGCGACGGGCGCGACCGCGGAGTTCTTCATGATCAACTGCGCCTATCCGACCCACATCGCGGCCGGTCTGGACGATGCCGAGCAGCTCGGCCGGATCGGCGGGCTGCGCGTCAACGCGTCGGCGCTGAGCCACGAGGAGCTCGACGAGGCGGAGGAGCTCGATGAAGGGGATCCGGTCGCGCTGGCGACCGCGACCGCGATGCTGCGCGGGCGACTCCCGTCGGTCCGTCAGCTCGGCGGCTGCTGCGGGACCGACCTGCGCCACGTGGCCCGGATCGCCGACGCTTGGCGGTCCGCCTGACGACTCAGTCCAGCTGCGCCCACGGCACCGCGCCGCGCGGCGGGGACACCGCGCCGTCGCCGTCGACCCGCGCGGCGACGAGCATCCAGCACGTCAGGACGACGCCCACGACGGCGAGCCCGGTGCCGATCCGCGGCCAGCGCCGCAGCGCCCACGCGCACAGCCCCGCCGCACACGGCAGGGCGACCACCAGCGGCTCGGCCGGGGACGCGCCCGGCCAGCGAGGGGACGAGGACGACCGCGGCCAGCAGCGCGGCCGCGCAGATCGCCGCCAGGAACCCCGCGGCGACCTCGACGTCGACGGCGGCCGGGGAAGGCGCGCGAGAGCCGGTCGCGCCGTGACTGCCACAGCAGCCAGACCGACGCGAAGCCCGAGGCCGAGGAACGGGCGCGTAGACGAGCAGGCCCAGCGCGGGGTCCACCCACAGCGTCGCCAGGCGCGGGAGCCGGTCGACGACGTCGCCGACGCCCTCGATCCCGGTCGGCGGCCCCGGGCCCGAGCGCGCGGAGTACGGCGTCCAGCCCCCGTACAGGCGGCCGTTGAGGCTGACGAAGACGATCAGCGAGATGAGGACGATCTCGATCGCCGCGATCCCCGTCCAGGCGCGGCGCCGGCGCCGCAGCCAGCGGAACAGCGCGGCGGCGACGACGGCCGCGGGGGCGGCGGCGAGCGGGTACAGCCAGATCACGGGCGCGAGCAGCAGCGCGCAGGCGACCGCCGGGCCGCCGTGGGAGTCGTCGCGCACGCGCAGCGCGAGCACGGCGGCGAACGCGATCAGCGTCGCGCAGGTCATCGCCGGGCTGATCGTGGTCGCCGCCAGGACGGCCGGCGGGGACAGGCCGACGGCGAGCGCGGCCCCGGTCGCCCACGGGTCCGGGACGAGGCGGCGTCCGAGCGCCGCCGCGGCCGTGAAGCCGAGGGCCGCGATCGCGGCGAGGAACAGCTCGACCCCGATGCGGCCGCCGATCGCGTAGGCCGGCGCGAGCAGCGCCGGGAACGCCGCGCCCTGCGTGTCGAGGAGCCGGCCGTTGAGGGCGTCGGACGTCGGGGTCAGCGTGCCGTCGTAGAAGTCGCGCCAGGCGCGCGTGCGGTACTCGTCCGAGACGTCGAAGCCGCCGTCGGACACGATCGACTCGGTCGTCAGCAGCACCCGGGCCTCGCTGGGCCGCAGGTCGCGGCCCGGCGTGGACGGGAACGCCGATGCCCGCCGCGTAGACGACGAGCAGCACGGCGAAGACCAGCAGCGAGGAGCGGCGCCCCTCATGCCGCATCGCGCGGGCCAGCCGCGCCTGCGCCAGCTCCGGACGTGCCGCGGCCGCCACGGGCGCCTCAGGCGCCGAGCGCGCGCGCGATGACCATCTGCTGGACCTCGTCGGTGCCCTCGCCGATCGTGAGGATCTTCGCGTCGCGGTAGAAGCGGCAGACCGGGTACTCCTCGATGTAGCCGTAGCCGCCGTGGATCTGCACGGCCTCCTCGCTGGCGCGGACGGCCAGCCGGCCGGTCTTGAGCTTCGCCTGCGCGGCGGTCAGCGTGAAGTTGCGGCCCTCGTCCTTCTCCCACGCGGCCTTGTAGGTGAGCAGGCGCGCCGCCTCGATCTCGGTCGCCATGTCGGCGAGCTTGGCCTGGATCGCCTGGAACTTGCTGATCGACTGGCCGAACGCCTGGCGCTCCTTGGCGTACGCGAGCGCCTCGTCGAGCGCGCCCTGCGCGAGCCCGACGCCCATCGCCGCGACGCCGATCCGCCCGATGTCGAGGATGTGCAGGAACTGCTTGAAGCCCGGCGCCGCGCGGCCCGAGCAGGTGCTCCTCGGGCACGCGGCAGTCGGTGAACGTCAGCGGCCGCGTGTCCGACGCGTTCCAGCCCATCTTGCGGTAGGGCTCGCCCTGCTCGTAGCCGGGCGTGCCGTTCTCGACGATGAGGTTCGAGATCTCCTTGCGGCCGTCCGGCGTCTCACCCGTCACGGCGGTGATCGCGACGTGCCCGCTGATCTGCGGTGCCCGCGTTGGTGATGAACTGCTTGGCGCCGTTGACGACCCAGCCGTCGTCGTCGAGCGCCGCGCGGGTCTTGCACGTTCCCCGCGTCGCTGCCGGCCTCCGGCTCGGTCAGCCCGAACGCGCCGAGCTTGCGGCCGGCGCACAGGTCCGGCAGGTAGCGCTCCTGCTGCTCGTCGGAGCCGAAGAGGTAGATCGGCTGCGTCCCGAGCGAGGTGTGCGCGCACATCGTGATCGCGACGCTCGAGTCGATCCGCGTCAGCTCCTCGACGGCGATCGCGTACTGCAGCGCCGTGCCGCCGGCGCCGCCGACCGACTCGGGGAACGGGATCCCCATCCAGCCGAGCTCGCCCATCTTGCGCACGATGCTCCAGCGGGAAGGTCTTCGTGCGGTCGAGCTCCTCGGCGACGGGCGCGACCTCGCTCATCGGCGAAGTCGCGCACGGTGCGGCGCAGCAGCTCGGTCTCGTCGGACAGGTCGAAGTGCATGACGGCGAACCCTACGCGGCGAGCCGCGCCCGCGAGCTCCTCGGCGAGGTCCACGAGCAGCCGCACGCCCCAGCCGGTGCCGCCGTGGCCCCAGGTACGCGAGGCCGCTGTCGTTGGCGACGCCCGCGATGTCGAGGTGCGCCCACGGCACGTCGCCGGCGAAGTGGTGCAGGAACTCGGCGCCCGAGATCGGCTGCGCCTTGCGCTCGGCCGGGCGAGTTGGTGAGGTCGGCGTAGCGGCCCTTGATCGGCCTCCGCGTAGCGCTCGTGCAGCGGCAGGCGCCAGATCGGCTCGCCGGCGCGCTCGCCCGCGCGCCGTGACCAGCGTCGCCCCAGTCCTCGTCGTTGACGAACGTCGCCCGCGTAGACGCTGCCGAGCGCCGTGACGACGCCGCCCGTGAGCGTCGCCAGGTCGACGAGCCGCTCGGCGCCCAGCGCGCGCGCGTGCAGCAGACAGTCGGCGAGCACCAGCCGGCCCTCGGCGTCGGTGTTGTCGACCTGGATCGTCGTGCCGTCCATCGCGCGGACGATGTCGCCGGGCTTGACGGCCGTGCCGGAGGGCAGGTTCTCGGTCGCCCCGATCACCGTGACGACCCGCACCGGCAGTCCGAGCGCGGGCGATCGCGGCGGTCGCCTCGAGCGCCGCGGCGCCGCCGGACATGTCGAACTTCATGTCCGCCATGCCGCCGGGCGCTTGATCGAGATGCCGCCGGAGTCGAACGTCACGGCCTTGCCGACGATGCCCAGCACCGGGCCGCGCGCCCCGTCGGGGTCGTGCCGCAGGACGATCAGCGCGGGATCCTCCTCGCTGCCCTGGGCGACGGCGCTGAAGGCGCCCATCCCGAGGCTCGGCGATCTCCTCGCGCCCCGCGACGTGCGAGCGAGAGGCCCGGGACGGTCGCGACGATCTCCGCGGCGCGCGTCGGCCAGCGCGGTCGGCGTCAGGTCGTTGGCCGGGCGGTTCTGCAGGTCGCGGGCGGCGTTCTGCGCCTCGGCGAGCGTCGCGGCCCGTGCGGCCGCCGGCCCGACGTCGTGGTGGGCGCTGACGATCGAGCTCGCTCGAGCTCCGCCGGCTCGTCCTCGTCGTCGCGCCCGGACTTGAACCGCGTCGAAGCGGTGCGCCGAGAGCAGCGTGCCCTCGACGATGCCGGCGACGACGTCGTCGCCGACGTGGTGGGGGATCTCCCAGCAGCAGCGCGCGCGGCGCCGAGTCTCGGCCGGCGCGCGCCGCGGACGGCGTGGGCCGCGAGCCGCGCGCGCTCGGCGTCGAAGTCCTCGCGCGTCGCCGAGCCCGACGAGGATCCAGCGCAGCCCCTCGGCGTGCGCCAGCGGCGAGGTGCCGGAACGTCGTCCGCGCCTCGCCGGCGTCGAGCAGCGCGCCGAGGACGCCGCCCTCGACGTCGTGCGCGACACCCTCGCTCGGCGAAGACGCCGACGGCGATGGTGTCGGCGCCCGGAGGCGGCCGGCGCGGTGGTGGTGGCGGTCACGTGCATGCCGCCAACCCTATGATTCGGCGCCCGCCGGTGTCCCTGACCCGTCCCAACGTCCCGGAGAAGCCCCACTGATGCCCAAGACCGTGATCCTCGGCACCGCCCGCACCCCGATCGGGAAGATGGGCGGCAGCCTCTCGACCCTCGACGCCACCGAGCTCGGCGGCATCGCGATCGAGGCCGCGCTCGAGCGCTCCGGCGTCGAGCCCGACCAGGTGCAGCACGTCATCATGGGCCAGGTCCTCCAGGCCGGCCAGGGCCAGATCCCCTCGCGCCAGGCGCAGATCAAGGCCGGCATCCCCAAGGAGGTCTCCTCGGAGACGGTCAACAAGGTCTGCGCCTCGGGCGTCCGCGCCGACGGTCCTGCTCGACCAGGCGATCCGCGCGGGCGACGTCGAGGTCGGCGTCGGCGGCGGCATGGAGTCGATGTCGCAGGCGCCGTACCTGCTGCCGGGCGCGCGCCAGGGCTTCCGGATGGGCGAGGTCAAGGCGCTCGACGCGATGGTCACTGACGGCCTGACCAACCCGTTCAGCGGGCGCAGATGTTCGACGAGGCGACCGAGATCGGCGACGAGATCGAGATCACGCGTCCCGACCTCGACCGCTGGGCGCTGCGCTGCGCACGAGCGCGCGATCGAGGCGACCGACAACGGCCGTCCTGCCCGAGGAGATCGTCCCGGTGACGATCACCAGCCGCAAGGGCGACACGGTGGTCGAGGTCGACGAGGCGCCGCGCCGCGGCAGCACGCTCGAGTCGCTCGCCAAGCTGCCCGGGCTCGTCAGCAAGGAGGGCAGCCACACCGCCGGCAACTCGCCGGGCGTCAACGACGGCGCCGGCGCGCTCGTGCTCGCCTCCGACGAGTGGGCCGCGGCCAACGGCAAGGAGGTCGCTCGCCGAGATCGTCGCGCACGCGCAGTCCGCCAACGACTTCGCCTACCTCGTCACGACCCCCGCGAGCGCGTCGAAGAAGGCGCTCGAGAAGGCCGGACTCACCGCCGACGACATCGACCTGTGGGAGATCAACGAGGCGTTCGCGTCGGTCGCGCTCAACTCGATCCGCGAGCTCGGCATCGACGAGGAGAAGGTCAACGTCAACGGCGGCGCCGTGGCCCTCGGCCACCCGATCGGCGCCTCGGGCGCGCGCATCATCGGCACGCTCGTCCACGAGCTGCGCCGGCGCGGCGGCGGCCTCGGCTGCGCGGCGATCTGCTCGGGCGGCGGGCAGGGCGACGCGATCATCATCCGCGTGCCGGCGTCCTGACCTCACGCCCCGCACCGGCATGACGGCGGCGGCGTTCTTCGATCTCGACCGCACCCTCGTCGCGGGCTCGTCCGGCTTCTACTGGGCGCGCGCGGCGATGGACGCCGGGCATGGTCAGCCGCCGCCAGATGGCCCGGCTTCGTCTGGCACAACGTCCGCTTCCGGCTCCAGGGCTCGACGGACGCGCGCACCGACGAGGTGCGCGCGGAGATCGCGGACATGATCCGCGGCCAGCGCGCGATCGACCTGCGGCGGATGATGCCGGAGGTCCTCGCGGGCGTGCTGCCGCGCATCTACCCGCAGATGCTGCGCGCTCGCCTACGAGCACCAGGACGCCGGGCGCCGCGTCTACATCGCCACCGCCTCCTCGCAGCAGATGGCCGACATGCTCAGCCACGTGCTGGGGTTCGACGGCGGGATCGGCGCGCGGTCGGAGATCGTCGACGGCCGCTTCACCGGCCGCGACGACGGCCCGTTCACCTACCGCGAGGGCAAGGCGCAGCGCATCCGCGAGCTGGCCGACGCGGAGGGCATCGACCTCGCCGCCTCGTACGCGTACTCCGACTCGGAGTCCGACCTGCCGATGCTGCGGCGCGGTCGGCCATCCGGTGGCCGTGAACCCCGACAGCGAGCTGGCCCGCATCGCGGCCGAGGAGGGCTGGGACGTCCTGCGCTTCGAGCAGCTCGGGCGGCGGATGCTGGCCGCCGGCGCGCTGGTCGGGCATGGGCGTCGTCGGGACGGCCGGGCGCGCCGCCGTCGCGCGGCGGGCGACCGCAGCGCCTCCGGCGGCGCCGCGGGTCCGGGCCGGGCGCCGGCGCGCATGAGCCTGCACGACCTCACCGACGAGCAGCGCGACATCCGCGACCTGGCGCGGCGGTTCGCCGACGAGGTCGTCGCGCCGCAGGCGGCGGCATGGGATCGCGAGCATCGGTTCCCGAAGGAGGTCGCTCACCCAGCTCGGCGAGCTCGGCCTGCTCGGCGTGACGATCCCGCAGGAGCTCGGCGGCGCGGGTGCGGACTTCGTCTCCTACGCGCTGGCGATGGAGGAGCTCTCGCGCGCCGACGCGGGGCTGGGGACGACCTACGGCGTGCACGTGAGCGCGGCGACGATGCCGATCGTCGCGCACGGGTCGTCCGAGCAGGCGCGAGCGACTCGTGCCGCCGCTGGCGCAGGGGCACGAGCTCGGGGCGTTCGCGCTGACCGAGTCCGGCTCCGGCAGCGACGCCGGCGCGATGCTCACGCGCGCCGAGCCGGGCTCGGCGGGGCAGGCCCGGTTGACCGGGACGAAGCAGTGGATCACGAACGGGTCCCACGCCCACACCGTCCTCGTGTTCGCCCGGGACCCCGCCGCCGGCGACCGGCCCGAGCGGCGTTCGTCGTGCGCCGCGGCGCCGCCGGCTTCCGCGTCCTGCGCGAGGAGGAGAAGCTCGGGCAGCACTCGTCCTCGACCGCCGACCTCGGGTTCGAGGACACGCCGGCGGAGCGGCTGGGTGAGCCCGGCGCGGGAATGCGGATCGCGCTCGCGACGCTCGACGGCGGGCGCATCGGCATCGCCGCGCAGGCGACCGGCATCGCGCAGGCCGCGCTGGACCTGGCGGCCGGCTACGCGCAGGAGCGGCGGGCGTTCGGCCGGGCGATCGGCGGCTTCCAGGCGATCCAGCAGAAGCTCGCCGACATGCAGACCGAGATCGAGGCGGCGCGCGCGCTGACGCTGCGCGCCGCGCGCCTGAAGGCCGCGGGCCTTCCGCACACCGTCGAGGGCGCCCAGGCCAAGCTCTTCGCCAGCCGCGTCGCGCGGCACTGGACCGGCGAGGCGATCCAGATCCTCGGCGGCTACGGCTACACGAAGGAGTTCCCGGCCGAGCGCTACTTCCGGGACGCCAAGGTCACGGAGATCTACGAGGGCACGAGCGAGATCCAGCGCCTGGTGATCGCCCGGGCGCTGCTCGGGGACGTGGCGCGCGAGGGGTGAGAGCGCGCGGGAAGGGCTTCGGCCGCCGGGGCCGAATGATCGTCCAGATCCACGGATTCCGGCCGATCGCGCCTGTAGCGTGGATTCTTCGTTCCCTGTCGAACCCACGTTCGGAGAGTCTCTGATGCGCCGCACCCTGGCCCTTCTCGCATTGACGTCGCTGCTGGCCGTCGGCCTGCTGACCGTCCCCGCCGGCGGCATGGCCGCCACGAAGGCGAAGACGACGACGATCTACTCGTGCGTCGTCAAGAAGACGGGCGCGCTGCGCATCGTCAAGAAGAAGACCACCAAGTGCAGGAAGGGCGAGCGGAAGCTCAGCTGGACCTCGGTCACGGGGTCCACGACGGGGCCGGCAGGAGCCGTCGGCCCGAAGGGTCCGGCCGGAGCGCCGGGCGCGCCGGCGCGCAGGGCCGCCGCTGGTGCAGCGGGCGCGGCTGGCGCAGCGGGCGCCGGCCGGTGCCGCAGGCGTCGACGGCGCCGCGGGTGCTGCAGGCGCCGACGGCGCCGCCGGGTCCCGCGAGGCCCGGCCGGCGCCGACCGGCCCGCGGCGCGAACGGTGCTGACGGCGCCGCCGGGCCCGCAGGGCTGATCGGCGGGCCGGGCGGCAGGTGCTGACGGCGCGACGGGCCCGCAGGGTCCGGCGGGTGCTGACGGCGCGACCGGTGCCGACGGCGCGACGGGTCCGGCCGGTGCTGACGGTGCGGCGGTGCTGATGGTGCGCGCGCGGTGCTGATGGCGCGACGGGTCCGCAGGGTCCGGCCGGTGCTGATGGCGCGGCGGTGCTGACGGCGCGGCTGGTGCCGACGGCGCCACGGGCGCCCAGGGTCCGCAGGGCGATCCGGGTCCCGCCGGACCGGACGGTCCCATCGGTCCGATCGGTCCGGCCGGTCCGGCCGGTGCTGACGGTGCGACTGGCCCCGCCGGCGCGAACGGTGCTGATGGAGCGGCCGGTGCTGACGGAGCGGCAGGTGCTGACGGCGCGACCGGGCCGCAGGGCCCGGTCGGCGCTGACGGCGCTGACGGTGCGACGGGTCCGGCTGGTCCGGCTGGTCCGGCCGGTCCGGCCGGTCCGGCCGGCGCGACCGGCGCGCAGGGCGCGACCGGCCCTGCCGGCCCGGTGAACACCGCCGGTGGCAACAACGACACCGCAGGCACGACGGCTAGCGCGACCTACACCGCGACGCTCACGGGTGGCGGCACGTCGCCCGCGGCGACAGCCACGATCCCGGCATCGGGCAACGCTCTCGTGATCCTCACCGGCCGCGTCGCGGCACCGGCCAACAACACATCGTTCATGGGGTACGCGGTGTCCGGTGCGACGACCGTGGCGGCCTCCGATACGCGGGCGCTCATCCGGGACCACGGCACGAGCAGCAGCACGGGCTACGTCCAGGCCAGCGCGACCTACCGCGTGACCGGCCTGACTGCCGGCTCCAACACGTTCACGTTGCAGTACCGGACGAGCGGCGGGACCGGCACGTTCACCAACCGCAACGTCGTCGTGATCCCGCTGCCGTAACGGTCAGCGGACAGCCTCAACCCAGTCCAGCCGGCGCCCGCACAGGGCGCCGGCGTCGTTCCGGGACACCTCCACCACGCGTGCCCGCCCGTCGACCGGCACGAGCGCGACCGGCCCGATCGCGTACCGCCGGATGCCGCGGGTGCCCGGGTGCGGGCCCCCGCCGTCCAGCCGGACGGTGACGACGTGCGGCCCGGCGCTCAGGTCGACCGACCCGAACGGCACCCAGTTGCCCGGGAAGCTCAGCTGGTGGCGGTCATCGCCGACCGGGACGCCGTCGACGGCCACCGCGGCGGCGCCGCGAAACGCGCCGCCGACCCACACCTCGTACCGGCCCGCGGACGGGAGGCTCACCGTCGCGCGGGCCGTTCCCGTCCTGCGGTCGTCCGGGTAGAGCACCCCGGACGACGTCCCCTGCCAGCCGCGTGGCGCGGAGCCCGCGTCGAGGCCGGCGACCGCGGGCTGCGCCGCGGTCGCTGCGCGGACGACGCCGTCCGGGCCCGCGGCGCGCGCGATGCGCCGCACGTCCGCGCACGCCGGAACGCCGGTCGGGTCAACGGGGGTCCCCGCGGCGAGGTGCTCGACGACGGCCCGTCCCGGCTGCCGCTCCCACACCTCGTACCAGCGGCCTCGCCAGACCCGTCGGAAGGACGACGGCGGCCGGCTCGCCGCCGGGGACCGGCGCACGACGAGCAGGCGGTAGGGGTCCAGCGCCGTGAGCGAGAACGCGTCGATGTCGGCCGACCGACCCTTCTCGAGCAGTGTGCCGTCGGTCAGCGGCACCTCGCGTCGGCGCAGGTCGGAGGCGACCTCGGCGTCCATCCGGCGCAGGAACCAGCGACCGGCGTACGTGTCGAACTCCGTCGCCAGGGCGGGCCCGCTCCCGGCGAACCGCTCCCCGATGGCCCCGAGCTCCTCGTGGCGGTCGTACGGCGCCAGCGTCGTCCCCTGGACCTGGAGGACGTACGACCAGGTGACGCCGACGGCGAGCAGGCCGGCGAGCACGCCGCCGGCGATCCGCGGGCCGCCGCGGCGAGCCAGCAGCTGCGCCGCGCCGGCGCCCGCCAGGGCCAGCGGCACCGGCGAGGCGATCGCGAGCGCCTTGGCCTCGCCCCACGCCCACCGCGTCGTCAGGAGCACGACGGCGGCGGACCCCAGCACCCCGGCGTACGCGAGCACGCCCCAGGAGCGCAGGCGCCCCGCGCGCCACAGGCCGTATGCCGCACCGCCGGCGACGGCGATCAGCAGGACCGCCGTCAGGACCGACGCGTCCGGATCCACGCGGAAGTCCCGTGCCGGCCAGACGCCCCCGACCTGCGCGAGGCGGATTGGCTCCAGCAGGTTCCCGAGCCAGTCCGGGCCGGACGCGGGGGCGTTCGAGAGCCCGTCGACGAACGGCACGAGCTGGACCACCGGGATCAGCAGCGCGCCGGCGAGCACGAGGGCCCCGAGCACGACCGGGACGCGCCGTCCGTGGCCGCGCGCCACCGCCAGGCCGGCCGCAAGCGCCGCAAGCGACGGGGCGGCCCAGACCACGCCGGCGACGCTCAGCGCGCCCACGAGCCCGCCGGTGCCGATCGCGAGCGGGACGAGCGCGCGCGCCGCCGCGCCGCGCCCCGCTCCCTCGAGCCGCGCCAGCGTCCACGATACGAGCGCCGCGAGCAGCGCCGCGAGCGCCGCGGTCCAGATCTCCTTGACGCCGCCCCAGAGGACGTACCCGAGGAGCAGCGCCGAGCACGAGGCGAGGACGGCGACCAGGACGCGCAACGCGCGGCTGCGGACGAGCGGCCCCAGGAGGGACTCGATCGCCACGGCGAGCAGCGCGCCGAGAAACGCGAGGTAGGGCATCCACAGCCACAGCAGGTCGACGCCGGTGAGGCGCCCGACGGCGACGAGCGGGAACGCCGAGCCCGTCGGGTAGCCGCCGTCCAGGTAGGACCGCAGCATCGCCTCGTAGGTCGACGGCACGAGCCCGGACGTGTCGACACCGTGGGACAGCACCCAGTCGCCGAGTGCCAGGAACGTCGCGGTGTCGTCCAGACGGATGTACCCCGAGAGCGTCGGCGCGCCGCTGAGGACGACGGGCGCCGCGAGCAGCGCGAACGACACGAGCCCTGCGGCGATCGCTGGCCACAGGCCGCCGGGCGGACCGGCTGCGTCAGCCGCGAGCCGCCGGCCGCGCGCGACGCGCAGCACGCCGCCCGCGAGTGCGCCGGCGATCGTCACGACGAGCGCGAGCGGCGCACCCGGCGCGAGCCGGCTCGTCGCGGTCAGCGCGCAGCGCGAGCGCGCAGAGCCCGAGTGCAGGCAGGAGCGCCGCAGGGATGCGCGCCCCGGCCAGCGCCTGCACCAGCAGCCCCCAGCCGGTCGTGACGGCGAGCAGCGCCGCGGGGAACAGGACCCACGCAGCAGCGAGCGCCACGGGTTAGGTCAGGCGGGAGATCTGGCCGTCGAGCACGAGCGCGCTTCGCGCGGCCCTTCTGCGGGTCGAAGACCTCGACCTGGAAGTTCGACTGGGGGAAGGAGAAGTACACGTTGCGCGCGGTCGGGCCGGGCACCACGACGAGCGCGCCGCTCTGCGTCTTCACGGGGGTCGCGTCGTCCCGCCTGCCGACCTGCTGGAGCGCGCCATACGCGTTGGATCCGGGGTACGTGCCGACCGTGAGGAAGAGCGGCTTCTCGGTCCCGACCTCGGCGTTCGGCGTGAGATAGCGGATGTACACGCGGCCGCCGGACGTCCGGGTCACCTCGTAGCGGCGGTCGGCCTGCGGCCCGGCCCAGTACACGGGGAACGCCTGCGCCTTGCCGAACGCGCGCAGCTGCTCCTCGGAGAGCACCGTGGGGACACCCGTCTTGACGGCGGGCGCATTGGCCTTCTCGTCCCCGTCGTCCCCGCCGCAGCCGGCGAGCAGCGCCAGGACGAGCCCCGCGAGCGCGACGGCGAGAGCCGGCCGCCGCAGCGGCCCGAGGGGCATGGACGGCTGCTGATCGGCGTTCATCGCGGGGCAATGTACCGGCCGGGTCGGCGCCCAAAAGGTGACGGCGCCGTCAGGTAACTCCGTACTATCCCCCCATGGCGACGACCCCCCGGTACACCGGCGCTCCCACCGCACACGAGCGCGACGCGTCCTTCACGACGCTCTCCGGCGATCCGATCGCACCGCTCTACACCGAGGCCGATCTGCCGGGCCCCGAGCGGATCGGCGCTGCCCGGCGAGTACCCGTACACGCGCGGCGTGTACCCGTCGATGTACCGCGGGCGGCTGTGGACGATGCGCCAGTTCGCCGGGTTCGGCACCGCCGAGGAGACCAACGAGCGCTTCCACTACCTGCTCGACCACGGGCAGACGGGCCTGAGCACGGCGTTCGACATGCCGTCGCTGATGGGGCACGACTCCGACCGCGCGCGCTCGCTCGGCGAGGTCGGGCGCGAGGGCGTCGCCGTCGACACGATCGACGACATGCGCACGCTGTTCCAGGGGATCGACCTGGGCGACGTCAGCGTCTCGATGACGATCAACGCGCCCGCCGCGATCATGCTCGCCTACTACGTCGTCGCCGCCGAGCGAGGGCGGCGTTCCCGCCGACCGGCTCGGCGGCACGATCCAGGCCGACATCCTCAAGGAGTACATCGCCCAGAAGGAGTGGTGCTTCCCGATCGACCCGGCGATGCGCGTGCTCGGGGACATGATCGAGTGGTGCTCGACGGAGATGCCGCGCTGGCATCCGGTGTCGATCTCCGGCTACCACATCCGCGAGGCCGGCTCGACGGCTGCGCAGGAGCTCGCGTTCACGCTCAAGGACGGGCTGACCTACGTCGAGCAGGCCGTCGAGCGCGGCCTCGACGTCGACGACTTCGCCCCGCGCCTGTCGTTCTTCTTCAACGCGCAGATCGACTTCTTCGAGGAGATCGCCAAGTACCGCGCCGCGCGCCGGATCTGGGCGCGCGAGCTGCGCGACACGTTCGGCGCGAAGGACCCGAAGAGCCTGCTGATGCGCTTCCACACGCAGACCGCCGGCGTCTCGCTGACCGCGCAGCAGCCGCTGAACAACATCGCCCGCACCGCGATCGAGGCGCTGGCCGGCGTGCTCGGCGGCACCCAGTCGCTGCACACCAACAGCTACGACGAGGCGCTCGCGCTGCCGACCGAGGAGGCCGTGCGCGTCGCGCTGCGCACCCAGCAGGTGATCGCCCACGAGACCGGCGTGGCGAACACGATCGACCCGCTCGGCGGCAGCTACTTCGTCGAGGCGCTGACCGACCGGATCGAGGCGCAGGCCTACGACTACTTCCGCCGCATCGACGAGCTCGGGCGGCATGGTCGAGGCCGTCAAGCAGAACTTCCCGCAGCGCGAGATCGCCGACGCGAGCTACGAGCTCCAGCAGGAGATCGACGCCGGACGGCGCATTGTCGTGGGTGTGAACGCGTACACCGACGGCAATGACGAGGACCAGACGCCGATCCACAAGATCGACGCCGCGCTCGAGCGCAAGCAGGTGGACCGCCTGCAGGGCGTCCGCGCGCGCCGCGACGGCGCCGCCGTCGAGGCGAGCCTCGCCGAGCTGCGCCGCGTCGCCGCCACCGGCGGCGCGAACGTCATGCCGCCGCTGCTGGACTGCGCCCGCGTCCAGGCGAGCGAGGGCGAGATCATCGAGGCCCTGCAGCAGGTCTTCGGCAGCTACACCGAGACCCCCGTCTTCTGACGCATGGTCCGCCGTCGTCCCCAAAGCCTGCGTCCCACTGACGATGGCCCTCGTGCTGGTCGCACCCGCTCCGGCCGCCGCCCGCCCGGACGGCGGCGCCACCGCGTCGGCCACGCGGACGGTCCGGCTCAAGGACAACGTTCTTCTCGCCCTCGCGCGTGACCCTCGCCCGCGGCGGGTCGGTGCGGTTCGTCTGGGCGGGCGAGCGTTCCCACAACCTCGTCGGCCCAGGTGTGCCGGCCCGCCTCGAGACCCCGGTGCGCCGCCGCCGCGCGTTCACGCGCACGTTCCGCCGGACCGGCCGCGTCAGCTTCGTGTGCACCATCCATCCGGGGATGCAGATGACCGTCCGCGTGCGCTAACTCGCACGCCCCAAGCTCCGGGTCCGTAACTGGGACCGAGCCCGGAGGTACGGACTCGGGCGGCGCCTTCGGGCGCCGCCCGGGCCGGCTTCCGCCACCACCCGCGATGACGCGCACGTCATGTTCGCGCCCCAGGGACTACGCTGTGCGGCCCGAGCGGCCCCGTATGTCCAGTCCGAGCACTCAGCAGAAGATCCGCGTCGTCGTCGCCAAGCCCGGCCTCGACGGCCATGACCGCGGCGCCAAGATCATCGCCCGCGCGCTGCGCGACGCCGGCATGGAGGTCATCTACACGGGCCTGCACCAGACGCCCGAGCAGATCGTCGAGACCGTGATCCAGGAGGACGCGGACGCCGTCGGCCTCTCGATCCTCTCCGGCGCCCACATGACGCTCGTCCCGCGCGTGGTCGCGCTGCTGCGCGAGCAGGGTGCCGGCGACGTGCTCGTGACCGTCGGCGGGACGATCCCGGCCGACGACATCCCCGAGCTCGAGCAGCTCGGCGTCGCGGCGGTGTTCACGCCCGGCGCGCCGACGCAGAGCATCATCGACTTCATCCAAGGCGCCGTATCCGAGCGGGAACCCCGCTAGGCGGCGCCACCCCGGGTGGCGGGCGGCGACGTGCCGTCAAAGCGCCCGATTGACTCGTCAGTCAATATCGCCGGTACACTCCGAATCCCCGTTGCCACAGGAGGACTGAAGTGAAGATCTGCGTCCTGGTCAAAGAGGTGCCAGACGCCGCCGTCCAGAAGCGCATCGACCCGTCTACGGGGCGCATGGACAGAAGCGGCGAGAAGAACCTCAACCCGTACGACACCCACGCCATCGAGGCTGCGATGCAGCTCAAGGAGAGCGGCGCCCTGCCGGTCGAGGAGGTCGTCGCCGTGTCGATGGGCCCCGAGTCCGCCGTCCGCGCGCTCCACAAGGCCGTCTCGCTCGGAGCCGACCGCTCCGTGCACCTGTCGGACGACGCGCTCGCCGGCTCCGACGTCGCCGCGACCGGCTACGCGCTGGCGCAGACGCTGAGGCGCGAGAACCCCGACCTCGTGCTCCTCGGGCAGCAGTCCGATGACGGCGAGTGCTACACGGTCGGCGCCGTCGTCGCCGACCACCTCGGCATGCCGTCGCTCACGCAGGTGATCAAGCCTCGAGGTCGAGGGCGGCACCGAGCTGAAGGCCGAGCGCCAGGCCGAGTACGGCTACGACACCGTCAAGATCCAGCTTCCCGCGGTCGTCGCGGTGGGCGACGCGATCAACGAGCCGCGCTACCCGTCGCTGAAGGCGATCATGGGCGCGAAGAAGAAGCCGCTCGACACCGTCTCCGCCGGGGACGTCGAGATCGACGCCTCCAAGGTCGGCGGCGAGAACGCCTGCGCCAAGTGGGTCGGCGCGTCGCTGCCCCCCAAGAAGGAGCCGGGGCAGATCATCGAGGACGAGGACACCAACGACACGGTCGAGAAGATCGTCTCCTGGCTCGACGAGAGGAAGCTGATCTAGATGGCCAACATCCTGGTCTACGCGCTGCACTACGAGGGCGTCATCAACAAGAACTCGCTCGGCGCCGTCTCCGAGGGCGCCGACCTCGCCGCCAAGACCGGCGGCGAGTGCCACGCGATCCTCCTGGGGCAGGGCGTCCCCGACGACCTCGCCGGCTCGCTCGGCTCGTACGGCGCGACGAAGGTCCTGCGCGCCGAGGGCCCCGAGGGCCTCGCGCAGCCCGTCGTCGACGCGATGGCGGCCGCCTGGGCCTCCGGCGCCTACGACTACGCGCTGTTCGGCGGCGGCCTCCTCGGCTTCGAGGTCGGGGCCGGCCTCGCCGCGCGCCTGGGCATCGGCGTCGCGATGGAGATCACCGCGGTGCACATCACCGACGGCGAGCTCGTCGCCGAGCGCCCGATCCTCGGCGACTCGGCCGTCAGCGAGATCCGCTTCAGCGGCGGCAAGGGCATCATCATCGGGCGCCTCAACGCGTTCGACATCCGCGAGTCGGGCTCCGGCCCGGCGGCGGTCGAGAGCCTCGACGTCACGTACTCGCGAGTTCTCGGGCCGCGCGCAGATGCTGGTCCGCGGCGAGCAGCGCGGCGAGCAGGTGGACATCGAGGGCGCGAACGTCCTCATCGCCGGCGGCCGCGGCCTCGGCGCCGCCGAGGGCTTCCAGCTCTGCGAGGACCTCGCGGGCGCGTTCGGCGGCACGTCCGCCGTCGCGGCGACCCGCGCGGTCGTCGACGCCGGCTGGTTCCCCTACGCCGGGCAGATCGGCCAGACGGGCAAGACCGTCGCGCCGAAGCTCTACCTCGCGGCGGGCATCTCCGGCGCGATCCAGCACAAGGTCGGGATGCAGAACAGCGAGCACATCGTCGCGATCAACAAGGACTCGAACGCGCCGATCTTCGAGTTCAGCGACCTGGGGATCGTGGGTGACCTCCACAAGATCCTCCCGAAGCTCACGGAGGCCGTGAAGGCCAAGAAGGGCGGCTGAGCACCATGGCCGGCGCGAACGGCAACGGCCGGACGGTCCCGGCGGCGTACCCGCCGCCGGTGGCCTCCCCGGACGAGTTCATCAAGCGCGGACTGGACCCCGAGGACGAGATCATCGAGGTCGGCATCGCCGTCGTCGGCGGCGGGACCGCGGGGCTGGCGTGCGCGAACCGCATCCTCCAGCTCCTCGCCGATGATCCCGAGACGATGGAGCGTCTCGGCGAGGTGCCGGTCGCGGTGATCGAGAAGGCCAAGACCTGCGGCGGGCACAACCTGTCGGGCGCCGTGATGCGCCCCGGCCCGCTGCAGGAGCTGTTCCCGGACATGACGCCGGGAGGACTGGCGCAAGGAGGGCTTCGCGTTCGGCGAGGTCCACAAGGAGGCCGTCTACATGACGCCGACCTCCAAGATCGCCCTGCGCATCCCGCCGCCGCCGCCGTTCAAGAACCACGGCAACGAGGTCGTCTCGGTCGCCGCGCTGGCACGCTTCCAGCAGCGGATCGCCGAGGAGGCCGGTGCCTACATCCTCACCGAGACGAGCGCGACCCAGCTGATCGTCGAGGACGGTCGCGTCGTCGGCGTGCGCTCCGGCGACAAGGGTCGCGGCAAGGACGGCGAGGAGCTCGGCAACTTCGAGCCCGGCACCGACATCAAGGCGCAGGTCGTCGTCCTCGCCGAAGGCTGCTGGGGCAGCCTGACCGGCGCCGCGATCCGCGAGTTCGACCTCGGCGAGCACCGCGAGCCGCAGGTCTGGGAGCTCGGGGTCAAGGAGGTCTGGAAGGTCCCCAGGCCGCTCGACCGCGTCATCCACACGATCGGGCCCTGGCCGCTGAACATCTCGGCGAAGTACGGCCAGATCGGCGGCACCTGGATCTACCCGATGAAGGACGAGAAGACGGGCGACGACCTCGTGTCGATCGGCTTCGTCATCGACCTCGAGTACGCCGACGCCACCACCTCCGCGCACGACCTGCTGCAGACGTTCAAGCAGCACCCGCTCGTCAAGAAGATCCTCGACGGCGGCGAGCGCGTCGGCTGGGGCGCGAAGGCGCTGCCCGGCGGCGGCTACTGGTCGGTCCCGAAGCTCACGATGCCCGGCGCGCTGCTCGTCGGCGACGCCGCGGGCCTCGTGGACACGGTGTCGCTCAAGGGGGTCCACCACTCGGTGCTCTCCGGCAAGCTCGCCGGCGAGGCGATCTACAGCGCCGTCTCGCGCGGCGAGACCTCCCTGGCGCCCTACGAGGACGCGATCGAGGACTCGCAGACCGGTCGCGAGCTCTACGAGGTGCGCAACACGCGCCAGCCCTTCCAGAAGGGCTTCATCAAGGGCGGGCCGCTCGTCAACCTCTCGATCATCACCAAGGGCAAGATCCCCGGCGGCCGGCTCGCGTGGCACCGCAACGACGAGAAGCCGATGTTCATCGGCAAGACGAAGGACCGCTACCCCAAGCCGGACGGGAAGTACACGTTCGACAAGCTCTCCAGCGTCTTCATCACCGGCAACTCGACCCGCGACGACGCGCCGAACCACATCCGCGTGCAGAAGAAGGTGCCGCGCGAGGTGGCCGAGACCTGGGTGTGGATGTGCCCCGCCGGCGTGTACGAGATCCCCGACGAGGCGCCCGAGACGGGCGACGTCGACGTCATCGTCAACTACACCAACTGCGTGCAGTGCGGCGCCATCACGGCCAAGGGCGGGCGCCTGACCACCCCCGAGGGGGGCGACGGACCGCTCTACCAGCTCACGTAGGGACCCCGTGCCGCACGCGACGAATGATCTGAGGGGCGCAACCATGGCGCCCCTCACGTGTTTCTGACGCAGATGCCCACCGCACGGACGCTCCTTCTCGCTCTCACCACGGCCGCGCTGCTCGCGCTGCCGAGTTCCGCGGCGGCCGCAAGCGCCGCCCCCAAGGGACTCAAGAGGGCCGGTGTCCAGGGCTCCCTGGCCGGCTGCAAGACGAACGCCGCCTCGCGCAGCGCCGTCTTCAAGGGCTCGATGCCCGGCATCCGTGGCTTCAAGGGCCGCATGGAGATGCGGTTCGACCTCTACGCCCGTCTGGGAAACACCGCCTGGATTCCCGTCGACGTCGACGGCTTCGGCGAATGGGACCTCTCGGACCCCGGCGTCTCCGGCTTCATCATCAAGAAGCGCGTGGGGGGCCTCGTCGGCGGCTACAGCTACCGCTCCGTCGTGCGGTTCCGCTGGCGCTCGGACGCCGGCAGGATCGTTCGCACCGCCAAGAAGGTCACGCCGATCTGCGCGCAGCCGGACACGACGCCCGACCTCGCCGTCTTCGAGCCCTCGATCGTCGCCGGTGCGCGCGACGACGTGGTCGTCTACCGCGCCGTCGTCAAGAACGTCGGCTCCGGCAGCGCCGCGACCTTCGACGTCGTCCTCGCCGTCAACGGCGTCGCTCAGCCGCCGCAGCGCGTCGGCCCGCTCGCGCCGGGCGCCACCTCGCTCATCAGCTTCCAGGCGCCGCGCTGCCAGACCGGCACCATCGTCCGCTTCACCGTCGACGCGAAGGCCGAGATCCTCGAGTCCTCCGAGACGAACAACGCCCTCGAGCGGCGCTGCGCCCCGGCCAAGGCCTCCGCCGCCGCCCGCTAGCATTGGGGCGACCATGAAGACCGAGATCCATCCCGAGTACGTCGAGTCGCACGTCACCTGCACCTGCGGCAACGACTTCATGACCCGCTCGACCGAGTCCGAGATCCACGTCGAGATCTGCTCGAACTGCCACCCGTTCTACACGGGCAAGCAGAAGCTCGTGGACACCGGCGGCCGCGTCGACCGCTTCCGCCGTCGCGCCGCCAAGCGCGCCGCAGCCGCCAAGAGCTGATCGCGGCGATGGCGACCGCCGAGCGCCTCCCCGATCCGGACGGCGCCGAGGCGCCCGCCTACGACGCCGAGCCCGGCGAGTGGGTCGCGACGCGCGACGCCCCCGTCGGCGGCCAGGCCGTCCTCGAGGGCGTGATGATGCGCGGCGTCCGCACCTGGGCGGTCGCCTGCCGCAAGCCCGCGCCCGATCAGCTCGACGAGGAGGGCGTGCGCCTCGACATGAACGACCCGCCCCGCGGCGAGATCCTGGTCGAGACCACCGGCATCGACTCGATCCTCAAGCGCCACCGCTGGATGCGGCTGCCGATCGTCCGCGGTGTCTTCGCGCTCGGCGAATCGCTCGTCATCGGCTTCAAGGCCCTCGGCATCTCCGCCAACGCGCAGATGCCCGAGGAGGAGGAGCCGATCTCCGGCTGGCTCTGGACCGCCACGATCATCTTCTCGCTCGCGCTGTCGATCGGGCTCTTCTTCATCGTCCCGGTCACGCTCACGAACCTGATCAAGGACCAGCTCGGGTCCGCGGTCCTCTTCTGGATCGTCGAGGGCATCCTGCGCACGCTCATCTTCCTCGGCTACCTGGTGCTGCTCTCGCGGCTGCGCGACCTGCGCCGCGTGTTCGAATATCACGGCGCCGAGCACAAGACGATCTCCTGCTACGAGGCGGGGCTCGAGCTCACGCCCGACAACGCCCAGCGGTTCTCCCGGCTGCATCCCCGCTGCGGGACGAGCTTCCTGCTCATCGTGATGGTCGTCGCGATCTTCGTCTTCTCGCCGCTGGGTCTCCTGCCCTGGTGGGCGCTCGTCCTCAGCCGCATCGTCGGGATCCCGCTGATCGCCGGCATCTCGTTCGAGATCATCAAGTTCGCGGGCAGGAACCGGAGCAAGCGCTGGGTGCAGATCGTGATGGCGCCCGGGCTCAAGCTCCAGCTGCTCACCACGCGCGAGCCCGATCTCACGCAGCTCGCCGTCGCGATCGCCGCGATGGAGGCCGTCCTCGAGCGCGAGACGCCGGGCGAGCTCACGGACGCGGACCTCGTCGGCGTCGAAATCGCTGCGTGATTCGCGGATCTCGGGGCGCCTGAGGCCACCCGCCTGCGGGGGGCGGTGGCTTTCGCCACAGCACCCCCTTGGCGTGCGGCCTCATGCATCCCCGATCTTCCGCTCGAGGGGCGTCCAGGGTGGGGAGGCCGGCTTCGGCGGTTCGCTCTCGCTCAGCCCCGGACGACGACGGTCATCTTCATCCCCGGGGCGTGCAGGGGGCAGACGATCCGGTACGTCCCGCGGCGGGTGAAGCGGTGCCGGTAGCTCCCGCGGCTGCGGATCGTCGAGGCGAATCGCCGCGGCCCGGACGCGCTGACGCCGTGCGACTGCTGCGAGCGCCACGCCCACGTGACCGACGTTCCCGTGGTCACGCGCAGCGTCGGGCGCTGCAGGTCACGGACGTAGGCGTTGTCGATGACGAAGACCGTCGGACCACCCGCCCCGCCGGCGGGCGCCGCGGTCAGCGCGAGGGCCGCGAACACGGCGGCGAGGATCCCCGGACGCCTCATGGGCCCACCTTGTAGGCGACGGTCGGGTCGCTCACGAGGCGCGTGACCAGCCTGCCGAGATCGCGGACGAACACGCCCCGTGCGGTCGTCGGCTTCTCAGGGGCGAGGTTCGCCGCGGTGGAGGCGAAGGCGACCCGGCGTCCGTCCGCGGCGATCGACGGGTCGTCCGACCACCCGTCGCCGGGGGCGCCCGCCGCGCCGGTCGCGCGGCTCACCAGCGCCGGGACGCCCGTCAGGGAGGACCACGCACGGACCTCGGCCCGCTCGCCGTTGACCAGCGTGAACGCCACCGTCGTTCCGTCGTCGCTCACGACGGGGTCGAGCGGGAGACCGTCCCCCGTTGGAATGCGGCGCGTCCGGCCGCCGTCGAGGTCCCGCAGGTACAGGCGGATCCTGCCCGCGGGGCCGCCGAGGTTCGCGGCGTCCGAGGTGAAGGCGACCCAGCGCCCGTCGGGCGAGATCGCGCCGTCCGACGAGGAGCCGCCCGCGGACGCGCCCGCCTGCCCGTCCGCGCGGCTGGCGAGGACGGGGCCCTCGCCCGGCCGGGCGAGGTCGCGGACCATGACCTTCGACGTCGCCGACGCAGGATCGTCCAGCAGGCCGCCGGCGGCGGTGTAGACCACGCGCCGCCCGTCGCGCGAGATCCCCACCTCGTAGGAATCCGCGTAGGAGCGGCCCAGCGGCGGCGCCCCGCCCGTGACGAGCTGCTCGGCACCGCCCGGCAGCTCGCGGGCCACCACGGCCGTCCGGCCGTCGCGGATCGCCTGGAAGACCAGCCGCCTCCCGCCGGCGGCGAGCTGCGGGTTGTAGGAGCTCTGGGAGTCCGGCGTGGACCGGTCGCCCGCGTCGACGGCGACACCCTGCGCCCCGTGCGAGAGGTCGCAGAGCATCACGCCGATGCGGCCGTAGCGCTTGGCGAAGTTCTGGTTCCCCTCCGCGGACTCGTAGGCGACGACCGCGCCGTCCCCGGAGATCGTCGCGTTGTACGCCGAGGCGGGCTGCGGGCCGTTGGCGCCCGGGTCGCGCACGCCGCTGACGAGTGTCGTCGGGCCGCCGTCCAGGTCGGCGCGCAGCACCGCGATCTCGCCGAGCCGGACCGCCAGCGGCAGCTTCTGGCGATACGCCTCGTAGGCGACGAAGCGGCCGTCCGCCGAGATCGCGGGATTGGACGCGTAGTCGCGGGGCTTGGTCACGAGCGCGCCCCGCCGTGTCAGCGGCGGCCCGTTGTACCGCTGCTGGTCGAGCCAGCGCGGCAGCTGCGTCAGCTGGCGGCGCAGGAGAATCGCCGCCTGTGCGCGCGAGAGCGCGCCGCCGCTGACGCCCGCGCGGACGCGCTCGCGCAGCACGGCGATGGCCTGGCCCTCGACGTAGCCCGGCGAGCGCCCGTGGAGGCGGGCGATCGCGAGCGGGCTCAGCTCGGTGCGGCGCAGCCGCCGGAACGCGGCGTCGGTGACGCCGAAGAGCTCGGGCGCGGCGCTCGGCAACGAGAACTGGTGCAGCGAATGGAAGAAGACGTGCTGGGCGAGGTGGCCCTGCGTGAGGGTGCGCAGCGCCCGGTCCTCGAGGCGCACGGCGGCGGCGGACCCCACCGCGGCGCGACGCGGCGCGATCAGCGCGGCCGCGAGCGCGCGCGGGTCGTTCCAGCCCCGGCGCGCCGCGAGCTGGGCCACGGTGCGCCGGTCGTCGCGGACCTGCTGCCACAGGTCCGCCCGGGTGATCCTGAGCAGTCGGTGGAGCCGCTCCTCGTCGTAGGGCAGCCAGTGGTTGTAGACCCAGGGCTCCGGCGGCAGCCAGTGCGCAGGCGCATCGGGAGGCGCCAGCGAGTCGGGTGATCGCGGCGCCTGCGCCTGCGCGGCACCGACCGGCAGGCACAGCGCCAGCGCAGCGGCGCCCGCCACGAGCATCCTCCGACCCATGACGGCGACGCTACCGTCCGAGCGCAGGTCGCACAAGACGCGCGAGTACGCTCACCACACGCATGATCGAGTCACTGGTCGACCAGATCGAGGCCCGCTTCGCCGACGTGTCGGCGCAGATCGTCGACCCGGTGGTGATCGGCGATCGCAATCGCTACGCGGATGCCGGCCGCGAGTACCGGCGCCTGGAGCCCGCGGCGAAGCTCGCCGAGCAGTGGCGGCGCGCGACCGACGACGCCGCGGGCGCGCAGGAGATGCTGGACGAGGGCGAGGACGACCCGGAGGTCCGCGAGATGCTCGCGGCCGCCCGCGCGCGGATCGAGGAGCTCGAGGAGGCGATCCGCCTCGCGATGGTCGAGACCGACCCCAACGACGGCAAGAACGTGATCGTCGAGATCCAGGGCGGCGCGGGCGGCGAGGAGGCCGGGCTGTGGGCCGGCGACGTCCACCGGATGTTGACGAAGTACGCCGAGCGCGCGGGGTTCAGCCCCGAGCCGCTGGAGGCCGCCGAGGGCAAGTACACGTTCGCGATCAAGGGCGACGGCGCGTATTCGGTCTTCAAGTACGAGGGCGGAACGCACCGCGTCCAGCGTGTGCCCGTCACGGAGTCCCAGGGCCGCATCCACACGAGCACGTGCACCGTCGCCGTGCTTCCGGAGGCCGAGGACGTGGACATCCACGTGGACCAGAACGACCTCCAGATCGACGTCTACCGCTCGTCCGGTCCCGGCGGGCAGTCGGTGAACACGACCGACTCGGCGGTGCGCATCACGCACCGGCCCACGGGCGTCGTCGTCGCGATGCAGGACGAGAAGAGCCAGCTGCAGAATCGCGAGAAGGCCCTGCGGGTGCTGCGGGCGCGCCTGTACGACCGCGCGCTCGCCGAGCAGCAGGCCGAGCTGGCCGCCGACCGCCGCTCGCAGGTCGGCACCGGCGATCGCGCCGAGAAGATCCGCACCTACAACTTCCCCGAGCGGCGCGTGACGGATCATCGCGTCAAGCTCACCGTGCACGACCTCGACGCCGTGCTCGAGGGCGACCTCGGCGAGTTCACCGCGGCGCTCGAGGCCGACGAGAAGCGCCGCCGGCTCGAGGCGCAGGCGCAGCAGGCGTGATGGCCCTCGCGGGCGTCACGGTCCGCGACGCGCTCGACTCGGCCGTCGTGGCGATCACGGCGTCGGGCTCGGACACGCCGCGGCTGGACGCCGAGCTGCTGCTCGCCCACGCCCTCGGCGTCCCGCGCGCGGCGCTGATCCTCGACCCGGGCCGCGAGGTCGCGGGTGCGCAGGCGCGCGCCTTCCAGGAGCTCGTGCGGCGCCGCGCGAGCACCGGCGAGCCGGTCGCCTACCTCCTCGGCACCAAGGGGTTCCGGCACATCGACCTGCTCGTGGACCCGCGCGTCCTCGTCCCGCGGCCGGAGACCGAGTCGCTCGTGGAGGCGGCGCTGCCGCTCGCCGACGGGGCGCGCGTGCTCGACGTCGGCACCGGGAGCGGGGCGGTCGCGCTCGCGCTCAAGCATGAGCGCCCGGCGCTGCTGGTGACCGGAAGCGACGTCAGCGAGGACGCGCTCGCCGTGGCGCGGGCCAACCGCGAACGCCTCGGGCTGGACGTCGAGCTCGTGCAGGCCGATCTGCTGGCCGGGCTGGGGGAGGACTGGGACGCGATCCTCTCCAACCCGCCGTACATCGCCGACGGCGACCGCGCGGGGCTCCCGCGCGACGTGCGCGACCACGAGCCGGGGGGCGCGCTGTTCGGCGGGACCGACGGGCTGGACGTCGTGCGCGAGCTCATCGCGCAGGCCGCGGCCACCCGCGCGCCGCTGCTCGCGCTGGAGATCGGCGCCGGGCAGTCGGACGCGGTCCGCGAGCTCGTCCGCGGCGCCGGCTTCCACGACGTGGCGGCGCGGCGCGACCTCGCGGGCATCGAGCGCGTCGTGGTCGGGCGGCGCCGCATCCGCTGACCCGGGCCCGCCTTCCCGTCGTCACCCCCGTCTAGGGTCGGCACCATGAGGATCGCCGTCGGGTCCGACCACGCCGGGTTCGCGCTCAAGGAGCACGTCCGCATCGCGCTGTCCGCGGAGGGCCACGAGATCGTGGACGTGGGCACGACGAGCGAGGAGTCCGTGGACTACCCGGGCTTCGCCGCCGACGCGGCGCGCCTGGTGGCAGCCGGCGACGCCGACCGCGCGGTGCTCGTCTGCGGCTCCGGGAACGGCGTCGCGATCGCCGCGAACAAGATCGCGGGGATCCGCGCGGTCAACGCCCACGACGCCGACGAGGCGGAGATGGCGCGGCGGCACAACGACATCAACGTCGTCACGCTCTCGGGCGCCCGGCTCGCCCCGCAGGAGGCCGACGGCATCGTCGCGCGCTTCCTGGCGACCGACGCGGAGGGCGGCCGCCACGCCCGCCGCGTGGACCAGATCGGCGACCTCGAAAGCGCCTGACGGCGGCGCTCCGCGGGGTGCTACCGTCGCCGTGATGCCCGATCTGCCGCCGGACTTCTTCAACCGCCCGCTCGCCGAGGTCGACCCGGAGATCGCCGAGGCCGTCGGCCTCGAGCTCGATCGCCAGCAGCGCACGCTGGAGATGATCGCCTCCGAGAACTTCGTCCCGCAGGCGGTCCTGGAGTGCCAGGGCAGCGTGCTGACGAACAAGTACGCCGAGGGCTACCCCGGGAGGCGCTACTACGGCGGCTGCGAGCACGTGGACGTCGTCGAGCAGCTCGCGATCGACCGCGCCAAGGAGCTGTTCGGCGCCGAGCACGCGAACGTCCAGCCGAACGCCGGGGCGCCCGCCAACACGCAGGTCTTCCACGCGCTGCTCGACCCGGGCGACCGGATCATGGGCCTCGCGCTCCCGCACGGCGGCCATCTCACGCACGGGATGAAGCTCAACGTCTCGGGGAAGCTCTACGACGTCACGGCCTACGAGGTCAGCCCGGAGACCCACCTCATCGACATGGACGAGGTCGAGCGGCTCGCGCTCGCAGACGCGGCCGAAGCTCATCATCGCCGGCTGGTCGGCCTACCCGCGGCAGCTGGACTTCGCGCGCTTCCGCGCGATCGCCGACGAGGTCGGGGCCTACCTGCTCGTGGACATGGCGCACTTCGCCGGCCTCGTCGCGGCCGGGCTGCATCCGAGCCCGGTGCCGCACGCGGACGTCGTCACGACGACGATCCACAAGACGCTCGGCGGCGCACGCGGCGGCATGATCCTCTGCCGCGAGGAGTACGCGAAGAAGATCAACTCGGCGGTGTTCCCCGGCCAGCAGGGCGGCCCGCTGATGCACGTCATCGCCGGCAAGGCCGTCACGCTGCGCATCGCCCAGACCGAGGCGTTCCGCGAGCGTCAGCGGCGCACGGTCGCCGGCGCGCGGGAGGTCGCGGGCGCGCTGCTGTCGGCGGGATCGGGCGTCAACGTCCTCACCGGCGGGACCGACGTGCACCTCGTGCTCGTCGACCTGCGCGAGAGCGAGCTCGACGGCCAGCAGGCCGAGGATCGCCTGCACGAGATCGGGATCACCGTCAACCGCAACGCCGTGCCGTTCGACCCGCGCCCGCCGATGGTCACGAGCGGCCTGCGCGTCGGTACGCCCGCCCTCGCCACCCGCGGGCTGCAGGCCGAGGACTTCGCGCAGGTCGGGCACATCATCGCGACGGCGCTGACGCCGGAGTTCCAGGCGCGCCGCGACGAGCTCGCCGAGCGGGTGACGGCGATCGCCGATCGCCACCCGCTGTACGCGCAGCTCAGCACGCCCGCGGCGGTCTGAGCGGGGCGCCGCCCGGCGCCCCGTCTACGCTGCCCACGAGATGACGGAGCGCGACGCGGTCCTCGCGTTCGTGGTCGCCTTCGCGACCGCGGCGCTGCTCACGCCGCTCGCGGCGCGCTTCGCCACGAGCATCGGCGCGGTCGACCGTCCGCGCGACCGGGGCCTGGCGACGCGCGACACGCCGCTGCTCGGCGGGCTGGCGATCTTCGCCGCCGTCCTGGTCGCGAGCCTGCTGTTCCTCAACCTCGACGGGCTGATCGGCGAGCGCATGCGCGGGGTGCTCTGGGGCGCGACGTTCATCACGCTCGTCGGGGCGCTGGACGACCGGTTCGACCTGCACCCGCTGGTGAAGTTCGCGGGCCAGATCGTCGCCGCGGCGATCCCGGTCGCGGCGGGCGTCGAGGTGTCGAACATCACGCTGCCGTTCGTCGGCGCCGTCAGCCTCGGCGACGCGGGCGGCCCGATCACCGTCGTCGGTCTGGTCTTCGTCATGAACGTCGTGAACTTCTCCGACGGGATCGACGGCCTCGCCGCGGGGGTCTGCGCGATCAGCGCGATCGCGTTCGCGATCATCGCCTTCGACCTCGGGCGCGGGACGGCCGGCACGCTCGCGGCGATCACCGCCGGTGCCGCCGCCGGGTTCCTCGTCCACAACTTCCCGCCGGCGAAGGTCTTCATGGGGGACACCGGCGCGATGCTGCTCGGCCTCCTGCTCGGCTGCGTGATGGTCGAGGGCGCCGTGAAGACCCAGGCCGTCCTCGCGCTGATCTTCCCCCTGATCGTGCTCGCGGTCCCGTTCCTGGATACGGCGTTCGTCGTGCTGAAGCGGCTGAAGTACCGCCGGCCGGTCTACGAGGCCGACCAGAGCCATTTCCACCACCGGATGAGCCGGATCGGCTTCAGCCAGCGGCGGACCGTGCTCTACCTCTACGGCTGGACGACGTGCGTCGCGGCGTTCGCGGTCGCCCTGCGCTTCGTGCCGTACTCGCAGGACGGCGGCGCCCTGAATCCCGGCTGGACCATCGTCATGGCCCTGATCGGGGTCGCCGTGCTCGCCGCGAGCGTCTACCTCATCTACGTGCTGGAGATCCTGAAGTTCAAGCGGCTCACCGCGCTGCGCGTGCGGCGCGCCGACCCGACCGCGACAGAGGCGGAGATCGTCGCCGACGCCGAGCAGCGGATGGAGACCGGGCAGTTCGACGCGATCCTCCCGCAGGACGTCGCCCGCGCGGACGCTCAGGCGCCGGCGCCCGAGTAGACGCTGCGCAGCCAGATCCGGGTCAGCGCGTCCACGAGCTCGGCCTTCGGCACGGGGGAGTTCTGGACGAGGTCCTGGTAGAGCGTGCGCTCGGTCATCCAGGTCAGCGCGAAGGCCGTGGCCCGTGCCTGCACGTCGGGCGCCCGTCCCGCCTCGCGCTCCTCCTCGATGCGTCGCTCGGTCGCGTCGACGAAGCGCCCGAGCGTGCTGCGCCAGAAGGTCGCGACCTCCTCGTCGTAGGTCGAGACCTCGACGAGCGCGCGCAGCAGGACCGCGTGCTCGTCGTAGAGCGCGGCGATGTTCGTCAGCGCCGTGTGGAGCTCCTCCTCGGGCTCGCCCTGCCCGGAGAACCAGATGTCCGCCTGCTCGAACAGCAGCGCGTTCACCTCCTCGGTGAGGCGCATGAGCAGCTCGCGCTTGTCGGCGAAGTAGAAGTAGAAGGCGGTGCGCGAGATGCCGGCGCGCGTGGCGATCCGCTCGATGCCCAGGTCCGCGAAGCTCGCGCCCTCCTCGAGCAGCGCCTCGGTCGCCTCGAGCACGGCGGCCTGGACCGCTGCGCGCTTGGCGGTCGTCGGAGCCTCGCGGCGGCCCTCGGTGGTCATCGGCGGCGCTGCGTTCCGTTGAACATCGTTGATGCCTATCAGACACCGGGAGCGCGCCCGAAGGACGGCCGACCGTTCGGCGCCCGGTGTAGACCGCCCGCCGCGAACTGACGCATTGGACAGGACCCGGAATGCCGGAATTTCACGACGCTTGTGATCTTCCGCACGAAGGTCGCCCGATCGTGTACGGTCCGCGGACGAAAAGCAGGAGGCTGACGGTGATCTGGGGAGAGACACGGATGGGTGCCGAGGCCGCGCGCCTCATGGCGAGCGGGGTCTGGCGCGGTGCCGGAGTGCCCGAGGGCGACGGGCAGCCCGTGCTGCTTGTGCCCGGGTTCCTCGCGGGGGACGGCAGCCTGGCGCTGATGGCCCAGTGGCTGCGGCGGACGGGGCACAACCCGCACGGCTCCCGGATCACGACGAACATCGCGTGCTCGCAGCAGACGGTCCGGCGCCTGGAGCGCCGCGTCATCGAGCTGAGCGAGCGCTACGACCGGCCGGTCGCGGTGATCGGGCACAGCCGCGGCGGCATGATCGGCCGCGTCCTCGCCGTCCGCCATCCGGAGTGCGTGAGCCACGTCGTCGCGCTCGGCTCCCCGCTCGTCGCGAGCATGGACGACCTGCACCCGCTGCTGCGCCTGCAGATCCGCGGGCTCCAGCGCGTGCAGCGGGCGGCCGGCGGCGGGCTCATCGGATCCGGCTGCGAGCAGAGCTGGGAGGCGTACAAGTTCGGCCTGAACCCGATCGGCTGCTGCACCGCGTTCTGGGAGGACCTCGACGCCGACGTCCCGGAGGACGTGAACTTCACGTCGATCTACTCGCGCAGCGACGGCGTCCTGCACTGGCGGGCCTGCCTGGACCCCCAGGCGCGGCACGTCGAGGTCTCCAGCTCGCACTGCGGCATGGCGATGAGCGCGCCCGTGTACCGCGAGGTCGCCACCGCGCTGTCGCTCGGCACGCGCCGTGCGGCGAGCGAGCCGGCCGCCGCGGCGACGGCCCCGTTGAGCCCCGCCGTCGCCTTGGGCTGACCGGCCTCAGGCGCCGAGCAACCGGCGCAGCGCGCGCCGGCTCGCGGGCAGGCGCCGGCCGGCGTCGCGGCCCAAGGATCGGCGGTACGCTTCAGCGGTGATGCTGCCGCGGGCGGGACGAAGCCGGACGGGTGTCGCGCTGCTCGCCGCCGTGGCGGCGGTCGCGGCGATCCTCCTGCTCGCGGGCCCTGCCGGCGTCCTCTTCGTCGCTCCCGCGATCGCCGTGGTGCTCACGTTGGCAGCCGGCCGGTTCCCCGGTGAGCGGGTGCTCGCCACCGCGCGGGCGCGCCGGTGCCTCGCGCGTCCGCGCTCGGTGCTCAGCGCCGCGGCGCGGCGTGCCGATCCGGTCCTCGGGCGTCTGCTCAGCCCGGTCGCCGCCTGCGCCGCGGGCCGCGCGCCGCCCCACGCCGCCTGAGAACCCCCACCCACCGCCGCGGCGCTCGCCGCCGGCGGTTCGTGTCCGACAGGCGACCGGGAGGTCGACGTGCTGCGCCCGCTTCGAGCGGCCGCGGCGATGGCGCTGCTGCTCGCGGCGCTGCCGCCGGCGGCCCACGCCCACCAGGGCGACCCCAGCTTCCGCTCCATCCCACGCGGCATCACGCCGGCGGTGCCCGGTGTCCAGGCCGAGGTCCTCAACTACGACGACTCGCTCCAGCTCACCAATCGCTCCGGTCGCACGATCGTCGTCGAGGGGTATGACGGCGAACCCTACGTCCGCCTGCTGCCCGACGGGACGGTGCAGGTCAACCGCCGGTCGCCCGCGGCGTTCCTCAACGACGAGCGCTACGGCGGGACGACGGTTCCGGCGAGCGCGTCGGCGACCGCCGAGCCGCGCTGGGAGACCGTCGACCGGGCCGGCCGGTACGCCTGGCACGATCACCGCGTGCACTGGATGGGCAGTGGCACGCCGCCGGCGGTGACGGACGAGGCCGTCCGCACGAGGGTCTTCGACTACGAGGTCCCGCTGCGCGTCGACGGACGCCCGGCGGCGGTCGCCGGCACCCTCTTCTGGGTCGGTGAACCGCGTGGCGGCATGCCGGTGTGGGCGATCGGTGCCCTGGTCGCGCTCGCGATCGGGTCGGTCGTGCTCGTGCTCGCCGTGCGGCGCCGCCGTTCGGCCGGCGCCTGAGCAGCATCGCCGCCGTCAGCGTTCGCGCACGACGATCGACACCTCGCCTCCGTCGGCATGCAGCGTGCATGCGCCGCTGTACGTGCCGGCGCGCGCCAGCCGGCTCTCGACCCGTTGCCCCGGGCCGACGAGGAACGGCCCGATCGCATGCGAGCGCACGTCGCGGTTGACGAGCCGAAGCGTGTCGCCGACGCGGGCGTCGATGCGGTCCGGGACGACGTCGAGGTCCTCGCCGCGGGCGATCCGCGCCGCCGCGCCGCGGGGCACGTCGATCGCGATCGTCCGGCCGCTGGACGCCGGCGAGCCGCCGTCGCCGCCGCACCCCGGGAGGGCGGCGACGACGGCGACCAGGGTCAGGAGGGCGGCCTGTCGCAGGTCAGCTCTCCCTGGCGACGGCGTCCACCGTCACCTCGCCGGCCTTCTCGAATGTCAGCGTCACCGGCACGGTGTCGCCCGCGGCGATCGGCTTCGCCAGCTCCATGAGCATGATGTGGTACCCGCCGGGCTTGAGCTGGAGGCTGCCGCCCGCGGGGATGTCGATCTGCTCGACCTCCTTCATGCCCTTCATCGCGGACATGGATTCGCCGTCCATCGAGTCCATGGACTCGCCCGAGGTCGTCGTCTCGTGCAGCTGGGCCATGCCGGCGATGTCCGCGGGCACGCTGGCGTTCGTCAGGACGTCGGCGTCCTTGCTCGTGATCGTCATGTAGGCGGCGCTCGTCGTGGCCTCGGGCGCGGTGACGCGGGCCCACGGCCCGCTGACGCTGACCGCCTCGGCGGTGGTCGCGGCGCTGGTGCCGGTGTCCTCGTCCTCGCCGCAGGCGGCGAGACCGAGCGATGCCGCCGCGATGAGCACGGCGGCGAGGGTGGTGATGCGGTTCATGGGTCGTTGTCTCCAGGTGGTCGGGTTCAGGTCAGGTCTGGGCGGGCTGCTGCGCTGCGAGCAGCGTCCGCAGGTCCGCCGCGATGGCGTCGGATTCGGTGCCGAAGGGCCATTCGACGCGTACGACGCCGCGGTCGTCCACCGCGTACAGCACCGCGGTGTGCGAGACGTCGTACTGGCCGTTTTCGTCCTTCGGCCCGATCTCGTGGCGGACGCCGAACGCCTCCTCGGCGCGCCGCAGCGCGGCCGGGTCGGTCGTGCGCAGCGCGTGCCACGAGGGCAGGAAGTGGCTCAGGTAGCCGTTCAGGACCTTGCGCGTGTCGCGGGCGGGATCGACGGTCGTCATCGCGACGGCGACGCGGCGACGCTCGGCCGCGGGCAGCCGCTCGAGCGCACGCCGCACGTCGGCGAGCGTCGTCGGGCAGATGTCCGGGCAGTACGTGTAACCGAAGTAGGCGAGCAGGAGCCCGCCGCGGTCGGCGCGGAACGGCAGCGTCCGTCCGTCCGTCCCCGGGGCCACGTCGGGCAGGCCGACCGTGGCCACGCGCGCGGGCGGCGTACGGGTGAAGCCGTTGAGGGTCGTCGTCTGGTCCTCGCCCCCGCAGCCGGCCAGGGCCGCTGCGACGGCGAAGGTGGTGCACGCCGCGGCGACCAGGCGCCCGGCGTGCGCATCCCGGCGTGCGGGCATGCGTCCTCCGATCTCGAGAGCCGGCGGGGAGCGCCGGCGGTCCTGTCAGGTCAGGCGAGCGCGGGAGGGGCGCGCGAGGCGCCGCGGGCCGCCAGCGGGCTGAGCCGCCGGCCGAGGGTGCGGGGGGCGCGCAACGGCGTCCGCGCCGGCGCACGCCGGGGCCGGCGCCGCGTCCCCGCGAGCCGCCGCAGCAGGCGCTCGCCGGGGTAGAGCCCGACGAGGAACGGCAGCGCGGCCAGCAGCGCCGGGCCCATGATGAGCGCGGCCGGGCCGCCGACGAGGATCGCCGCCGCGACCAGGGCGATCAGCGCCGCGAGGCCGACCGTCAGGCGTATGCGCTGCGGAAACACGCGGCCATCTTACCTTGGTGCGCGCGCCACCGGCGTGTCCGTCGCGCGCGGCTGTCAGGCTGTCCCGGTGCCACTGTCCGGAACGCGCTCGCTCATCGCTCCGCTTCTCGTCGTGCTGCTTCTCCTGGCACTCCTCGCGGTGCCGCGCAGTGCGCCCGCCCAGTCCGCCGAGAGCGACTTCGCGGCATGCCCCGGGACGTTCCACGTCCTGCACGACGACCGTGTCGGAGCCCTGCTCCTGCGCGCCGGCATGCACGACCTCGCGGTCTCGGGCGATGTCACGTGCGCCCAGGCGCCCAAGCTGCTCGCCGGGTTCCTGCAGGACTGGGACGGCCGGCTGCCCTCGCCGTGGAAGGTCGTCGCCGCCGACGGCGAGTTCCTGCGCGGGTCCACCGGCGACGGCATCCGCGTCAGCGCCGCGAAGGCGCCCCCGACGCCGGGCCCGTCGTCCGGCGACGCCTGCCCGTACTTCACCCTTCTTGACGACGACCGGATCGGGACGCTCACGCTGAAGGCCGGCCGCTACACGATGCGCCTGCTGTCCGGCCGCCTGCCCTGCGCCCAGGCGGCCCGCGACTTCCACGACTTCCTGTACGACACGAACGGCCTGCCGTTCCCCTGGCGCGCGGAGGCGAAGGTCGTCAACGACGTGACGTTCCGCCGCGGCGCGACGTCGTCGTACGGATTCCGCGTGCGCCGCACCTACGAGGCGACCTCCGGCGGCGGCAGCTACCCGGCCGCGGGCCAGCTGCGGTGCCCCGGGACGTTCCTCGTGCAGAACCCGAACCGCATCGGCAAGCTCGAGGTGCCGAAGGGCATGCACCGGATCACGGTCTTCGGCGGGGTCACGTGCAAGCAGGCGATCGACGGCTTCAAGGTCTTCCTCGGCCGCCCGTCCGGCGAGCTCCCCTCGCCCTGGCGGGTGCGCCCGGCGACCGCGTCGTTCGTGCGCGGCACGACGGGGACGCGCGGCTTCCGGATCGACCGCGCGTACGAGTCCTGAGACCGGCGCGGCCGCGGTAGGCGCGAGACTCCGCGCCATGACCGATGCCGCCGCCGTCGCGGACGGGGGACCCCCCGCGCAGCTGCTGACCGACGCCGCGACCCACGCGACCCGTGCGGTCCCGCTCGCCGCGCCCGGAGCGACGGCCGCGGAGGTCCGCCGCGACCTGCTGGGCGGGCGGTTCGAGTTCGCCGGCGACGTCGCCGTGCTCGACGGCGAGCGGTTCGCCGGGATCCTGCCGGTCGAGCGGCTGCTCGCCGCGGATGAGGCCGAGCGGATCGGCGACCTGATGGACGCCGACGCGCCGCGCGTCGCCCCGGACACCGACCAGGAGGTCGCGGCCTGGACGATGGTGCATCATGGCGAGTCGAGCCTGGCGGTCGTCCGCGCGGACGGCACGTTCACGGGGCTCATCCCGCCGGTGCGGATGCTGGGCGTGCTGCTGAGTGAGCACGACGAGGACCTGGCGCGGCTGGGCGGGTTCCTGGTCGGCGCGCGCCGCGCGCGCGGCGCCGCCGAGGAGCCGGTGCGCGAGCGGGTGCTGCACCGGCTGCCGTGGCTGCTGCTCGGGCTCCTCGGCGCGATGGTCGCCGCCGCGATCGTCGGTGCGTTCGAGGAGGAGATCCGCACCCAGGTTCTGCTCGCCTCCTTCCTGCCGGGCGTCGTCTACCTGGCGGACGCGGTCGGAACGCAGACCGAGGCGATCATGATCCGCGGCTTGTCGGTCGGCGTGCGGATCCCGCAGATCGCGGTGCGCGAGATCCTGTCGGGGCTGATCGTCGGGCTCGTGGTCGCCGCCGCCTTCGTCCCGATCGCGACCCTCATCTGGGGGGACGCCGACGTCGCGCTCGGCGTCGGACTCGGGCTGCTCGCGGCGTGCTCCATCGCCACCGTCGTCGCGATGACCCTCCCGTGGGCCTTCCAGCGCATGAACGTCGACCCGGCGTTCGGCTCCGGCCCGCTGGCGACCGTCATCCAGGACCTGCTCTCGATCCTCGTCTACTTCCTCATCGCGGTCCCGATCGCGACGTGAGCGCCCGCAGCCCGTGCCGGCCGGACCCCGCCGCTCGTGGCACCCGCCACGAAGTGTCACAAGGACGTCACAAAGTCCGGCGATGCGATAGGGTGGCCGCGCCGTCGGTGATCGTCCACATAGGGTGATCGTCTCCTCCGGCCCGCGGACCCCACCGCGGGCCGTTCCGTCCCGACCGTGAGCCCTGCTCGCGGCCCGGCGGTCCGGTGCCATGACCACCACCCCCGACACCTGCCTTCACACCCGCGATGCCCGAGCCGCCCGAACCGACGATGCGCGCCGCCTCCGCGGGGAGCATGCTCATCGCGGCGATCGTGCTGTGCGCGCTGATCGGCTACGGGCTCGGAGCGCTCATCGGCGCCCCGGTGCCGCTGCTGCTCGTGGGGCTCTTCGTCGGTCCGATCGTGGGCGTGCTGCTCGTGCGCTCGCGCTTCCGGGACCTGTGAGCTGAGTGCCGGCCGTCCGTTACCTGGACCTCATCGTCCTGGCGCTCGCGCTGCCGGTGTTCCTCGTCGCCGGCTGGCCGATGCTCGGGTACGCCGCCGGCGCCGTCGCGTGGCTCGCGCAGCGTGCGATCCAGGCGTGGACGACCGCGCAGGCCCTGCAGGCGCAGGAGGACGGCAACGTGAAGCGCGTCGCCGGCTTCGTCACCGGGTCGATGATCGGCCGCGGCTGGCTCGTCGCGATCATCATCTTCGGCGCCGGGATGGTCGAGAACGACGCGGGCCTGGCGGCCGCCGTCCTGGTCATCGTGCTCTTCACCGTGTACTTCGCGGCCTCGATGGCCGTCCGCCCCTTCCAGACGTCTCCGACGGAGCTGCCCCACTGATGCGCGCCCGCGTCCTCCTGCTGATCACCCCGGTCCTGGCCCTGCTGGCCGCGCCGGCGAGCGCCCTCGCGCTCGACATCAACGAGGAGTACAAGCCGCAGAACGAGTTCAAGCTCGACCCGTGGATCTCGATCGAGATCGCGCGGGATCGACATGTCGATCAACAAGGCCGTCTTCTACGTCACCGTCGCCTGCCTGCTGACGATCCTGTCGATGACGCTGATCGCGCGGAAGATGCAGAGCACGCCGGCGCTCTCCCGGCCCGGCCGCGTGCAGGTCGTCGTCGAGGGCTACTACGGCCTGATCGAGACGATCACGAAGGGCAACCTCAGCGGCTCGATGGTCCGCAAGTGGTTCCCGTTCCTGGCGACGGTGTTCCTCTTCATCTGGTTCTCGAACATGCTCGGGTACCTGCCGCTGCCGACGAACACCGAGCACAAGGTCGACGATCTTCGGCGCCGAGATCCCGTCGTTCGCGCTGTACGCCGCGACCGCGAACATCTCGGTGCCGCTCGTCCTGACGTTCATCGTCGTCGGCAGCTACCACTACGAGGGCATCAAGGCCAAGGGCCCGGTCCGGTACCTCAAGGGCTGGGTGCCCGCCGGCGTCGAGGGCCCCGCCGTCTTCCCGATCTTCCTCATCGAGGTGATCTCGCACTTCGTGCGGATCGTCAGCCTCTCCGTCCGACTGTTCGCCAACATCCTCGCCGGCCACCTGCTGATCCTGTTCATGGGCGGCGGACTGGTCGTCCTGCTGAACCTCGCGATCTTCGGCTCGATCATCCTCGGTCTCGTGACCGGCACGATGGCCGTCGCGTTCTTCATCTTCGAGGTGGGCCTGGTGGCAACCCTCCAGGCGTTCATCTTCACCACCCTCTCAGCCATCTATCTCGGCGGCGCCGTCGCCGAAGAGCACTAAGGAGCACCAGCACCGTGGACCTGCACCTGATCAGCGAGATCGCCCAGGCGGGCGTCACCTCGGAAGTCGCCCAGGAGTACGGGCGCAAGGCCGGCAAGGCCATCGCCCTCGGCATCGGCGCCGGTCTCGGCACCATCGGCCCGGGCATCGGCGTCGGCTACATCTTCGGCAAGGTCATCGAGTCGGTGACCCGTCAGCCCGAGATGAAGGACGAGATCACCTCGATCCAGTGGCTCGGCTTCGCACTGACCGAGGCGATCGTGTTCTACGCCTTCATCTTCGGCCTGATCGCCTTCTTCCTCGGCTAGGTGGCGTCTCCGGCCCGACATCACGAGAAGGACCACTAACGATGCTCGCCACCATCCTGCCACTCGCGGCCGGCGCCGCCGAGGAGGAGAGCAGCAACTTCCTCGTGAGCCCCAACGTCGGGCTCATGATCTGGACGCTGCTCGCCTTCCTGGTGACGCTGTTCATCCTGAACAAGTTCGCGTTCCCGGTCATCAAGGATGCCCTCGACAAGCGCGCGCAGGCGATCGAGGATTCGATCACGTCCGCGCAGAAGTCCAAGGAGGAGTCCGAGGCGCTGCTCGCCGAGTACCGCGAGCGGCTCAAGGAGGCCCGCACGCAGGCGGACGACATCGTGCTGCGCGCGCGCAAGAACGCCGAGTCGTTCGAGCGCGACTCGCAGGACCAGGCCCGCCAGAAGCGCGAGGAACTGCTGGAGCAGACGCGCAGGGACATCGACGCCGAGACCCGGCGCGCGATCGAGGACATCCGCACCGAGGTCGCCGACCTGACGATCAAGGCCACCGAGAAGATCACCGGCCGCGTGCTCACGGCCGAGGACCAGAAGCGGCTCGTCGACGAGGCGCTGACCGACCTGGACTTCTCGGCGCTGAGCGGCGCGGAGCGCCGGAACTAGATCCATGGAAGAGATCGCCCAGGTCTACGCGCGCTCGCTGTTCGAGGTCGCCCAGGAGCAGGGGAAGCTCGACGTGGTCCGCGAGGAGCTCGGGCAGGTGTCCGAGACCCTCGAGACCGACCACGACATGCGCCTGTTCTTCTTCTCGCCCTACTTCTCCACGGGAGAGAAGCGCGAGGGGCTGCGGCAGACCATCGAGGGCGCCGACCCGGTGACGATGAACCTCCTCGACGTCCTCGTCGAGAACCACCGCCTCCCGCTGGTGGCGCGCATCCGCCGCGAGTACGAGCGGCTGTGGCGCGACGCCAACGACCTCCTGCCGGTGACGGTGACGAGCGCCGTCGAGCTCGATGACGCGGTCGTCGCGCGCATCGGCGAGGAGATCGGCCGGCAGACCGGCCGCAAGGTCGAGCTGACCCGCACCGTCGACCCGTCGATCGTCGGCGGGTTCATCGTGCGCGTCGGCAACTCGATCCTCGACTCGTCCATCAAGAACCGCCTCGAAAATCTCCGCAAGCAGATCGTGCGCGCCTGACGCCCGCGGTCACAAGCACGCAGAAAGACACGACATGCAGATCAAGCCCGACGAGATCACGAGCATCCTCAAGTCCCGCATCGAGGGGCTCGAGGCCGGGAGCGCGGAGCTGACCGAGGTCGGCACCGTCCTCTCCATCGGTGACGGCATCGCCCGCATCCACGGCCTGGAGAACGCGCAGTCGCTCGAGATGCTCGAGCTGCCGCACGACGTGACCGGCCTCGTGCTGAACCTCGAGTCCGACAACGTCGGCGCCGTGCTCTTCGGCGACTGGCAGCGGATCGTCGAGGGCGACACGGTCAAGCGCACCGGCCGCCTGCTCGAGATCCCGGTCGGCGACGCGATGCTCGGCCGCATCGTCGACCCGCTCGGCAACCCGCTCGACGGCAAGGGCGCGATCGCCACGACCGAGACGCGCCCGGCCGAGTTCAAGGCCCCCGGCGTCGTCCAGCGCCAGCCGGTCACCGAGCCGATGCAGACCGGCCTGAAGGCGATCGACTCGATGATCCCGATCGGCCGCGGCCAGCGCGAGCTGATCATCGGCGACCGCCAGACCGGCAAGACGTCGATCGCGATCGACACGATCATCAACAACAAGGACTCCGAGCTCGTCTTCGTCTACGTCGCGATCGGCCAGCGCATGGCGACGGTCGTGCAGCTCGCCGAGACGCTCGCCGAGAACGGCGCGCTGGACCGGACGATCATCGTCGCCGCCTCCGCCGACGAGGCCGCCCCGATCAAGTACATGGCGCCGTACGCCGGCGCCGCGATCGGCGAGTACTTCCTCTACAAGGGCGGGCACGTCGTCGCGATCTACGACGACCTCACCAAGCACGCGTTCGCCTACCGGCAGATGTCGCTGCTGCTGCGCCGCCCGCCGGGTCGCGAGGCCTACCCGGGCGACGTCTTCTACCTGCACAGCCGCCTGCTGGAGCGCGCGGTCAAGCTCAACGACGACCTCGGCGGCGGCTCGTTCACCGCGCTGCCGATCATCGAGACGCAGGCCGGCGACGTGTCGGCCTACATCCCGACGAACGTCATCTCGATCACCGACGGCCAGATCTTCCTCGAGCCGAAGCTCTTCTACTCGGGCGTGCGCCCGGCCATCAACGTCGGCATCTCGGTGTCGCGCGTCGGCGGCAACGCGCAGATCGGCCCGATGAAGAAGATCGCCGGCCGCCTGAAGATCGAGCTCTCGCAGTACCGCGACCTCGAGGCCTTCGCGCAGTTCGGCTCCGACCTCGACGCCGACACGCAGCGCACGCTGGCCCGCGGCGAGCGCCTGGTCGCGACGCTCAACCAGGCCGAGCGCAACCCGCTGCCGGTCGAGGTGCAGGTCGCGCAGATCTACGCCGCCACGAACGGGGCCCTCGACCGCATCAACGTCGACCGCATCCCGGAGTTCCTCGACGGCCTGACCCAGCGCGTCCGCGCCGAGGCCGCGCCGACCCTCGAGCAGATCGAGGGCGGCGACTGGTCCGACGACACGCAGGCCGCGCTGCAGCGCCGTCGTCGCCGGCTACGCCGACGACTTCGGCTACGACCTCGACGAGGAGGGCCAGCCGCTCAGCGAGGCCGGGGTCGGCGAGACCTCGCGCGCCGCCGAGGGCCTGCGCACGCCGAGCCGCGCGCCGAGGACGTCGCCGAGGAGGAGGCCGCGGCCACCGCGTAGCGGTCGCCGCAGCAGCCAGCCCATGTCGCAGCGCGACGTCAAGCAGCGGATCGCTTCGGTCAAGAACATCCGCAAGATCACGTCGGCCATGCAGATGGTCGCCGCGGCGCGCCTGCGCCGCGCCGAGCAGCGCATCGCCGCGCTGCGCCCGTACGCCGGCGCGATGCGCCGGATGACGCGGCAGCGCCGCCGATGGCCGCCGGCAGCGAGGCGACCGGCAATCCGATCCTCGTCGAGCGCGAGCGAGGTGAAGACGGTCGCGATCCTGCTCGTCACGGGCGACCGCGGCCTGGCCGGCGCGTTCAACTCGCAGATCATCCGCGCCGGGATGCGCGCGTCGGCCGAGGCGCGCGAGGCCGGGCAGGACGTGCGCGTTCTACGCCGTCGGCCGCCGCGGCATCTCGTCGCTGCAGCTTCCGCAACCTCGAGCTCGCCGGCCAGTACGCGGGATTCACCGACCGGCCCGGCTACGCGAACGCGCGCGAGATCGCCGACGACCTCATCACCGCGTACGTCGACGAGCAGGTCGACCGCGTCGAGATCGTCTACAACGGCTACGTCTCCCCGCTCGTGCAGGAGGTGCGCCGCGAGGTGCTGCTCCCGCTCCAGCAGGCGACGATCTACTCCGAGGCGGCCGACGCCGAGGACGAGGAGGATCAGCACGAGCAGCGGGCCGGAGCGCCGCTCGTCGAGTACGAGCCCGACCCGGACGCGATCCTCGAGCGGCTGATCCCCGACTACGTCGAGATCTCGGTCTACCGGGCGCTGCTGGAGTCGACCGCGTCCGAGCACGGCGCGCGCATGACCGCGATGCGCAGCGCGTCCGACAACGCCGGCGAGGTGATCGAGGACCTGACCCTCGAGATGAACCGCGCTCGCCAGGCCGAGATCACGCAGGAAATCATGGAAGTCGTCGCCGGCGCCGAGTCGCTTCTGACACGTCGACAGCCGTCGACGCGAACGACGACTTGAGCGAACGAAACCGAAACCGAGACATGGAAGCCACCGCCACCAAGAACGTCGGTCGGATCGAGGAGATCAAGGGCGTCGTCATCGAGGCCTCGTTCCCGAACGGCCTGCCCGAGATCAACAACGCGATCACCGTGCAGCTCGCACGGGGAGACGCTCGTCTGCGAGGTGCAGCAGCACCTCGGCGACGACCGCGTCCGCGCGGTCGCGATGGACACGACCGACGGCCTGGCGCGCGGCGCCGAGGTCGTCGACACCGGCGCGCCGATCACGGTGCCCGGTCGGCACCGGCGACGCTCGGCCGCATCTTCAACCTGCTCGGCGAGCCGATCGACCTCGGCGAGGACATGCCGGAGGGCATCGAGCGCTGGCCGATCCACCGCTCCGCGCCCGTCGGTCGAGAACCTCACGCCGACGACCGAGATGTTCGAGACCGGCATCAAGGTCGTCGACCTGCTCGCGCCGTACGCCAAGGGCGGCAAGGTCGGCCTGTTCGGCGGCGCCGGCGTCGGCAAGACCGTCCTCATCCAGGAGCTGATCCACAACCTCGCCAAGGAGCACGGCGGCCTGTCGGCCTTCTGCGGCGTCGGCGAGCGCTCGCGCGAGGGCAACGACCTCTGGCTCGAGATGAAGGAGTCGGGCGTCATCGACAAGACGATGCTCGTCTTCGGCCAGATGAACGAGCCGCCCGGCGCGCGCATGCGCGTCGCGCTGTCCGGCCTGACGATGGCGGAGTACTTCCGCGAGCAGGGCCAGGACGTGCTGCTGTTCATCGACAACATCTTCCGCTTCGTGCAGGCCGGCTCCGAGGTCTCCGCGCTGCTGGGCCGCATGCCCTCGCAGGTCGGCTACCAGCCGACGCTCGAGTCCGAGATGGGCCAGCTGCAGGAGCGGATCACCTCGACGCGCCAGGGCTCGGTCACCTCGGTGCAGGCGATCTACGTGCCGGCGGACGACCTCACCGACCCGGCCCCGGCATCGGTGTTCGCCCACCTCAACGCGACGACGATGCTGTCGCGCGCGATCTCCGAGAAGGGCATCTACCCGGCCGTCGATCCGCTCGACTCGACCTCGACGATCCTCAAGCCGGACATCGTCGGCCAGGAGCACTACGACGTCGCCACGCGCGTCAAGGAGATCCTGCAGCGCTACAAGGAGCTGCAGGACATCATCGCGATCCTCGGCATCGACGAGCTCTCCGAGGAGGACAAGGTCACCGTGCAGCGCGCGCGCAAGGTCGAGCGCTTCCTGTCGCAGCCGTTCCACGTCGCCGAGCAGTTCACCGGCACCTCGGGCCAGTACGTGCCGATCGCCGAGACGGTCCGCTCGTTCCGCGAGCTGATCGACGGCGAGCACGACGACGTCCCCGAGTCGGCGTTCCTGCTCAAGGGCTCGATCGACGAGGTCGTCGAGGCAGCGCAAGGGCTAGGCGGGCACGATGGCGACGCACGAAGTTCACCGTCGAGGTCCTGACCCCCGAAGGGGAGGTCTTCAACGAGCGAGGTCGAGATGGTCTCGACCCGCACCGACGGTCGGCTCCATCGGCGTGCTCGCCAACCACACGCCGCTGCTCGGCATGCTCGAGCCGACCGAGCTGCGGCTCTACCGCAGCGAGACGACATCGTCCGCTTCGCGCAGGGTGAGGGCTACATGCAGGTCGGCAAGCAACAACGCGCTGGTGCTCGTCGAGGACGCGATCCGAGCCCGGGGACGCTCGACGTCGCCGACCTGCGCGACAAGCTCAAGGCCTCGACCGCCGAGGCCGAGGCGGCCGAGGACGGCACCGAGGCCCAGCGCCGCGCCCTGCGCGACAAACGCCGCTGGGAGGCGTTCCTCGCGTCGCCGGCGCCGAGCAGGCCTGACGGCCGCTCAGCCGCGCCGAGGTCGCGGTTAGCCACCCCTGGCGGTGGGGAACTCGTACCGCGGCGGGGCGCCGCGCCGAGATCGCGGTTGACCACCGCGGGCGGGGCGCTTCTCGTCACTCGACCGCGAGCAGGCGCGCCAGCAGCGCCGTGACGACGAGCGGCTCGCGGGTGATCTGTCGCCAGGAGAGGCGCGCAACGCGCAGGCCGGCGGCCTGCAGCTCGGCGTCCTTCGCCGGTCGCGCTCGAACGCGGCGCGGCCGCCGTGGAAGGCGAAGCCGTCGACCTCGACGACGAGCGCCTGCGCCGGCCAGTGGAGGTCGACGCTCCAGCTCCCCACCATGACGTTCGCGCGCGGAGCGGGGAGCCGGCCTCGCGGATCAGGTCGAGCAGCCGGCGCTCGGCCTCGGACCGCGTCACCGCAGCGGCGCCGGCGAGATCCTCGACCACCAGCCGCAGCCGCGCCGCGCCGCGCCGGCCGGGATGGCGCGCCAGGACGTCGCGGAGGTCGTTCGCCGTGACCAGCGACCGGACCCGGCCCTCCTCCACGGCCCACCGCAGGGCCCGCTCGTCGAGTCGTGAGGCGAGGTCGAGCAGCGTGCGCGCCGCCGACGTGCAGCGGAGCTCGCCGTGGATCCGGATTTCGTCGGCCTCGAGCCGCTCCGCACGGTGGAAGCGGGCCCCGGCCGAGCGGCGGGCGCACGCCCCGCCACGGTGACGTCGATCGGCCCTCGAGACGCGGCCACGAGGCCATGACGTGCGGCGGCCGTCGCGTGACTCAGTGCCGAGCCCGGTCCGGCGGCCAGCAGCGCGGCCATCTCGGCTGCGCCGGCGGAGCCACGCGATGGCCGACGAGGTAGACCCTACGGTGGACAGCGTGGAGGCGTCCTCGGGCCGTGAGTCCGTCGATGGACCGGCGCCCGAAGCCGAGCGCGAGGAGCTGGTGGCGCGCCACGACGCCGTACTGCCGACCCGCGAGCCGGGCGAGCTCCCGGTGGGCCTCAGCGTCCGCCATCGCCGCCGCTCCCGCTGAATGCCGAGAAGACCACGCTCCACATGACGGAACTCGACGCTCGGCACGCGGGCTGCGACGAGCTGCGAGTTCGCCACCGCCGGCAGGACACAGGTCGACGCTCGACGCGGGCGGTCGGCTGAAGGCGGTGGTGGGGCAGGGCATCCTCACCAGCGTTGCGCCCACGGTGGCGCATGAGGCTCGTGCGCGGTGTGCCTGTGCGCTTTCGGTGCGATGCGCGGCTCGGTCGCCGCGGTGGGCCCGGCTCAGCCGCGCACGAGCCCGTAGGAGGCGGCTGCGGCCTCCAGGGCGTCGAGCCCGAAGCCGTCGACGGGGCCCAGGGCTCCCGTGCCCTGCAGGCCGCCCGCGAGGGCCGTCTCGGCCCCCCAGGCCAGGAAGGCGGCGGTGAGGTCGTAGCCGTTGGGGCCCGTGAGCCGGACGGCGGCGAGCTCGCGGCCGGCCGCGTCGTGCGCGCGCGCCACGATCAGCGACCCGGACCGCGCGCGCGCGGCGGCGTCCGGCCCGCCGGTCGAGCCCTTGACGAGCCGTCCGGCGACCGCCTGGATCCCGCCCTTGACGCCCGGCACCTTCGTGACGATCGACGTCGCCGCCGCGAAGGCCTGCAGCGGCCGCGAGGCCGGACCGAACCAGCCGAGGTACGTGTCGACCTCGAGCAGCTCGGGGCGCAGGCGCGGGAGCGTGAACTGCTCGCTCGAGCCGACCGACACGGCGGGCGCCTCGCGGCCGGGGGAGAGCTCGAAGGAGCGCACGCGCCGGGCGCCGCGCTCGGTGACGACCCGGCCGCCCTGGAAGGTGTGCCCGGGCTCGATCGCCATCCCGGCGGCGCTCGCGCGCGTCCCCCCGCTCATGCCGGCGGTCATCGAGCCCCCGGTGGTGAAGTAGCCGATCTCCACACGCCGCGCCTCGGCGCCCGCGCCGCGCAGCGCCAGGGCGCCCGCCAGGTTTCCCGGCACCCAGTCGTAGCCCATCGCCGTCAGCAGCCCGACATCCGCGCGGGCCGCGCGCGGGCCGAACTCCTCGAAGACGCGGCGGATGAACGTGCCCTCGCCGGTGGAGTCCAGGTAGTGGGCGCCCGCGCCGATCGCGGCCTCCAGCGCCGGCTCGCCCCAGCGCAGGAACGGGCCGACCGTGGAGACGAGCACGTCGCCGCGCTCGACCAGCGCACGCACGCTCGCCGGGTCGCCGACGTCGGCGGTCTGCGTCGGCAGACCGCCCAGCTCGTCGGCGAGCGCCTGCAGGCGCTCGGGGTTGCGCGCGGCCAGCACCGGGGTGGCTCCGCGGCGCAAGAGCTCGCGCGCCGTCAGATCGCCGGTGTAGCCGGTCGCGCCGAAGAGGACGATCCGCGGCATCGCCGGGAGCCTATCCTTCGCGGTGTGGACGAAGCCGTCTTGACCGAGCGCCTGATGGCGTACGACACCTCGACGCCGGACGGCATCCGCGCAGGTGCCGAGTTCGTCAAGGCCTGGTTCGAGGCGCGCGAGATCGACGTCCGCCACATCGACCATCACGGCCTGCCGGTCCTGGTCGCGGAGACCGGGCCCGCCGACGGACCGGCCGTCATCCTCCACGGCCACATCGACGTCGTGCCGGCCTTCGAGCATCAGTTCGCGCCCGTGATCGACGGCGACCGCCTGATCGGCCGCGGCGCCTATGACATGAAGGGCGGCCTGGCGGCGATGATGTTCGCCGTTCACGACGCGTCCCGGCAGGACGCGGTGCTCCTGCGCTTCGTCTGCGTCCCGGACGAGGAGTCCGAGGACGTCGACGACCGCTCGACCGACGCGCTCGTCCGCGACGGGACGCTCACCGCCGACTTCGCGATCACCGGCGAGCCGACCGACCTGCACATCGGCGTCCAGGCGAAGGGCGTGCTCGCGCTGCGCGTCGAGGTCAGCGGCCTGGCGGCGCACGGGTCCACGCCCTGGCTCGGCGACAACGCGATCCTCAAGTCCCACGACGTCTTCCGGCGCATCGAGACGCTGCCCTTCAGCCGCGAGTCCTCGGACCTGTTCGACCGGCCGTCGATCAACCTCGCCCGGATCATGGGCGGCGACGCGTTCAACAAGGTCCCCGACCGCTGCGGGATGGACGTGGACATCCGCTACCTCCCCGGGCAGGACCCGGACGAGATCCTGCGCCAGGTGGCGGACCTGCCCGACGTGGAGATCATCCGCTCGTTCCAGCGCCGGCCGGCGATCGTCTCCCGCGACAACGTCTTCGTGCTCGCCCTGCGCGACGCGGTCAGCCGCTCGGTCGAGGGGGAGGCCCTCTCGATCGGCCGCGACGGCGCGTCGGACGCGATCTCGTTCCTCGAGGCGGGCATCCCCGCGGTCGAGTTCGGGCCGATCGGCGGCGGGCATCACGGCCCCGAGGAGTGGGTCTCGATCGCCTCGCTGCAGCGCTATCGCCAGGCGCTGGCGGACTTCGTCGTCGGGCTGCCGGCGCACCTGGGCGGCGCCGCGTCGGGCCGGCCGCCCGCGCCGCCGCTGCGCGCGGTCGACGGCGGCGCCTCCGCCTGAGCGCCCGGACCCGGCGGATCCGGCGGGGCTCCCCGTTACCCTGAACGAGGTCCGCCGGCCGCCGCGCCCCCCGCGACTTCCTGCGGCCGCGTCCGTTTCCCCGACGTGACCCCCGATTTCGACAAGCCTCCGCGCCCGGGCCTGGGCGTCATCAAGAAGGCCGCCCTGGCGGGCGTCCTCATCGTCCTGCTCACCGCGGCGACGGTGTCCTCGGCGGCGTTGCTGGAGGTCGACGAGCTCGTCGACATCGTCCGCACCGAGGGACAGGCGATCCCCGGGGTCAAGAACGTCCTCGACGACGTGCCCGACGGCGGGCCCCAGACGGTGCTCGTGATCGGCTCCGACCGGCGCTACCAGGACCGCAACGTCAAGGGCGCGGCGCGCTCGGACACGCTGATCCTCCTGCGGCTCGACCCCGATCGCGGCGTCACGGCGGTCATGTCGATCCCGCGCGACCTCAAGGCGCAGATCCCGCTCCCGGGCGGCGGCGCGGCGACCGACAAGATCAACGCCGCGTACTCGCTCGGCGGGCCGAACCTCACGCTGCGCACCGTCCGCAATCTGCTCGGCATCCCGATCAACCACATCGTCGAGGTGAACTTCAACGGCTTCCAGCGCGCCGTCAACCGCCTCAAGTGCGTCTACGTGGACGTCGACCACCGCTACTACCACTCCAACGTCGGGCTCCCGCCGTCGCTGCAGTACGCGGAGATCGACATCAAGCCCGGCTACCAGAAGCTCTGCGGCAGCCAGTCGCTCGACTACGTCCGCTACCGCCACGCCGACTCGGACTTCGTCCGCGCCGCGCGCCAGCAGGACTTCCTGCGCCAGGCCAAGGGCCAGTTCTCGCTGTCGTCGGTCCTCGGCGACCGCAAGGAGCTGCTCGGGATCTTCTCGCGCTACACCCGCACCGACCTGCGCTCCCGCGGCCCGATCCTGAAGTTCCTCAAGCTCGCCTTCCTGGCGTCCAAGAACCCGATCCGCGAGGTGAAGTTCCCCGCGACCGACCTCGCCGGCGGGTCGTTCCTGGACATCAGCCCCGCGGCGCTCGAGGAGACGGTCGACGAGTTCCTCAACGCCAAGGAGTCCGGCGGCGCGCGCCAGACCGGCGACAAGAGCTCCGCCGCCAAGAAGGCGCGCAAGACGCAGCGCCGCACGCAGTCGCCGGGCCTGCCGCCCGGGATCATCCGCGACCGCGAGGCCGCCGAGGCCGCCGCGGTGCCGGCCGCGGCGAAGCTGCGGCTGCCGGTCTACTTCCCGGCGGTCCGGCTCGCGGGCGGGGGCTACGCCTCCGGCGAGCGCGACTATCCGGCAGTGCGGGCCTACCGCATCGGCGACCGCGCGGGCAACAGCTACGAGGCCTATCGGATGGTCCTGTTCGCGGGTGTCGCCGGTCAGTACTACGGCGTGCAGGGGACGAGCTGGAAGGCGCCGCCGATCCTCGACAGCCCCAGCGACACGATGCGGATGCGCGGCCGCAAGTACGAGCTCTTCTACGACGGCACCCGGCTGCGCCTGGTCGCGTGGAGGACGCCACGCGGCGCGTACTGGGTCTCGAACACCCTCTCCAAGACCCTCACGAACCGCCAGATGCTCGCGATCGCCCGGTCGCTGACCCGGGTCGGGACCTGATCGCGCGGCCCGCGCGGGTACCCTCCCTCGCCGTGTCAGAGCGTGAACCCATCGGCGTCATCGGTACCGGCTACGTCGGCCTCGTCACGGCCGCCGGCTTCGCCGATCTCGGCAGCGAGGTCTGGTGCATCGACATCGACGCGAGCAAGATCGAGCGGCTGAACCGCGGCGAGGTTCCGATCTTCGAGCCCGGGCTCGCCGAATGCCTGGAGCGCAACCGCGAGCGCCTGCACTTCTCGACGGACCTCGCGGACGCCCTGGAGCACGCGCGACTGCTGTTCGTCGCGGTCGGCACGCCGCCCACGTACTCCGGGGACGCGGACCTCAGCGCCGTCCACGCCGTCGTCGGCGCGATGCCCCCGTCCGACCGCCACGCGCTCGTCATGAAGTCCACCGTCCCGGTCGGCACGGGCGCCGCGATCAAGCGCGTCTTCGCCGAGCAGGGCAAGGAGGGCTTCCGCTACGTCTCCTGCCCGGAGTTCCTCAAGGAGGGGACCGCGCTGGCGGACTTCCTGGAGCCCGATCGCGTCGTCATCGGTGACGAGGGCGACTGGGCGGGCGACGCGGTCGCCGACCTCTACCGGCCGCTGCTGAACGCCGAGCACGGCGGGCATGGCGGCGGCGAGCTCGTGCGCACGGACATCGCGAGCGCCGAGATGGTCAAGCTCGCCGCCAACGCGTTCCTCGCGACGAAGATCAGCTTCATCAACGAGATCGCCAACGTCTGCGAGGAGACCGGCGCCGACGTCATCGAGGTCGCCCGCGGCATGGGCCTCGACAACCGGATCGGGCCGAAGTTCCTGCAGGCCGGCATCGGCTTCGGCGGGTCCTGCTTCCCGAAGGACGTCTCCGCCCTCAAGCAGCTCGCCGGCAACAGCGGGTACCACTTCCAGCTGCTCAACGCCGTGATCGAGGTCAACGAGCTGCAGAAGCGCCGCGTCATCGGCAAGCTCGAGAAGCACCTCGGCACGCTCGTCGGCAAGCGGATCGCGCTGCTCGGCCTGGCGTTCAAGCCGAACACGGACGACATGCGCGAGGCCAGCTCGCTCGTCCTCGCCGCGCGCCTGCAGGCCGCGGGCGCCGAGGTCGTCGCCTACGACCCGATCTCCGAGGACGAGGCGCGGCACCTCATGCACGGCGTCGAGCTCGCCGGCGACGGGCTGGAGGCCGTCCGGGGCGCGGACGCCGCGGTGCTCGTGACCGAGTGGGACGAGTTCCGTCAGCTCGACCTGGTGGCCGTGGCGGCCGCGATGCGCGGCGACGTCCTCATCGACGGGCGCAACGCGCTTGATCCCGACGCGGCGCGCGCAGCCGGCCTGCGCTACGAGGGCATCGGCCGCGCCGGCGCCTGAGCTCGCGTGCGCGCGGTCGTTCTCGTCGGGGGTGAGGGCACGCGGCTGCGGCCGCTGACCTCGACGGTCCCCAAGCCGGTCGTCACGCTCGTCGACCGGCCGTTCATGGCGTACATGCTCGAGTGGCTCGCCCGCCACGGCGTGGACGAGGTCGTTCTCGCGTGCGGGTTCCTGCCGACGAAGCTGCGTGAGGCGCTCGGCGACGGCTCGCGCTACGGCCTGCATCTCACGTACGTCGAGGAGCCCGAGCCGCGCGGGACCGGCGGCGCGGTGCGCTTCGCCGACGAGCAGCTCGACGGTGGTCTCGGCGAGCGCTTCCTCGTCCTCAACGGCGACGTCCTCACGGACCTCGACCTCAGCGCGCAGATCGCGCGGCACGCGCAGGCCGGCGCGACGGGGACGCTCGCGCTCGTCCCGGTCGAGGATCCGACCGCCTACGGCCTCGTGCGGCTGCAGGAGGACGGCGCGGTCGCCGGGTTCCTCGAGAAGCCCAGGCCCGAGGAGATCGACACCGAACCTCATCAGCGCCGGCGCGTACGTCCTCGAGCGCAGCGTCCTGGACCTGATCGCGCCGGGTCGCAACGTCTCGATCGAGCGCGAGGTCTGGCCGGCACTCGTCGGCGCGGGCCTGCACGGGCACGCGCACGACGACGCCTACTGGATCGACATCGGGACGCCCGAGCGCTACCTCCAGGGCTCGGCGGACATCCTCGCGGGCAATGTCCAGACCGCCGTCCGCGAGCGGCTGGACGCGCACCGGCGTGGCGCGCGGCGAGGACTGCACCGTCGACGGGCATCTGCACGGGCCCGCGGTGCTCGGCGACGGCGTGACGATCGTCGCAGGGCGCCGTCGTGGGCCGCGCACACGGTGCTGGGCGACCGCGTGCACCTCGAGCCGGGCGCGACGGTCGACGGGCTCGGTCGTGCTCGCCGACGCCGTCATCGGACGCGGGTCGACGTGCGCGACGCGATCGTCGCCCCCGGGGCGCAGGTCGGAGCGGACTGCACGGTGACCGGCTGCGCGGTGGTCGGGCCGGGCGTGGTCCTCGGCGCCGGCAACGCGCTGGACCGCGGCGTGCGGGTCTTCCCGGGCGTCCGGCTGCCCGACGGAGCGCTCGCATTCTGAGGCCGTGCGTCCGCCGCGGCGCGTTCCGGAGCTGCGGTGCGCCACACTTCCCGGGTGAACACTCCGCCCGCCATGTCCACGACCGAGCCCCAGGCCACGCTCGGCCGCGCCGAGATCGCCGCCGCCGACCCGACCGACCAGCTCACCGACGTGCTCGCGATCCCCGAGCACCTGCGCGACGCGCTGTGGAAGGCCGAGTCGGCCGGCGTGCGCGGCTGGGACAGCCCGGGCGGTCTGATCGTCGCCGGCATGGGCGGCTCGGCGATCGGCGGGCGCCTGGCGCGGGCGATCCTCGGCGACCAGGCCTCGCGCCCGGTGCTCAGCGTCAGCGGGTACGCGCTGCCGTCGTGGACCACGCAGGACGTGACCGTGCTCTGCGCGAGCTACTCGGGTGACACCGAGGAGACGCTCGCCTGCTTCGAGGCCGCCGGCGTGCTCGGCGCGCGGCGCATCGTCGCGACGACCGGCGGCGCGCTCGCGCAGGCGGCGCGCGCCGAGGGCGTCCCGGTGCTCCCGATGGCCGGCGGGCTGCAGCCGCGCGCCGCGGTCGCCTACCTGACCGTCGCCGCGCTCGAGGCCGCCGCGCTGTGCGGGGCCGGGCCCGAAGTTGACCACCGAGATCGACGTCGCCGCCGACCACCTCGAGCAGCTCGCCGTCGCGTGGGGCCCGGACGCGGGCGAGGAGAGCGAGGCCAAGGCGCTCGCGCGCTCGCTGCACGGCACGCGTGCCGGTGATCGCCGGCGCCGGGCTCACGAGCCCGATCGCCTACCGCTGGAAGACGCAGATCAACGAGAACGCCAAGCAGCACGCGTTCGCGGGCGAGCTTGCCGGAGTCCGACCACAACGAGATCGTCGGCTGGCCCAGCGCGCCGGGCTTCGCGGCCGCTTCAGCGCCGTCTTCCTGGACGACTCCGACGACACGCCGCGCGTCGAGCAGCGCATCCGCCTCACCCGCGAGATCATCGGCGAGGCGGCCGCCGTCCTCGCACGTCGTGCCGCCGCGCGGCCAGACGACCGTCGAGCGCGCCTTCTCGCTCGTGCTGCTCGGCGACCTCGTGTCGGTCTACCTCGGCGTGCTGAACGGGAAGGACCCGGTGACGATCGACCCGATCGACGAGCTCAAGGCGCGCCTGGCCGAGGACGCGCTGAGCGCCGCGGCGAGCGCGAACGCGCCGCCCCGGCCAAACCTTGACACAATCGTGGTAAGGTTTGTCCGAGTTCATGGACGCCCTCACGATCCACGAGGCGGCGCAGACCACCGGCTGGTCGCCCCGCATGCTCCGCTACATCGAGCGCATCGGGCTCATCGAGCCCCAGCGCTCCGACGCCGGCTACCGGATCTTCGGTCCCGGCGAGCTCCAGCGGCTGCGCACCCTGCGGGAGCTGCTCGCCGAGCACGACCTCGGCCTCGCCGACGTCGCGGTCGCCCAGCGCCTGCGGCGTGAGGACGGCCTGCGGGCCGACGTCGAGGCGTGGCTGGCGGCCGAGCCGCGCCGGCCCGAGACGGTGTCCGCCGACGACTGGCTGCGCTGGGAGCAGCAGAAGCACGCGCGGCTCCTCGCCGCCACCACCACCCCCGAGATGGAGACGACCACGCGATGACGACGACGACTGCGGTTCTCAACGAGACCGACTACAAGGTCGCTGACCTCTCGCTGGCCGCCTTCGGCCGCAAGGAGATCGAGCTCGCCGAGCACGAGATGCCCGGCCTCATGCAGACCCGCGCCGAGTTCGCCGACGCGCAGCCGCTCAAGGGCGCGCGCATCACCGGCTCGCTGCACATGACGATCCAGACGGCGGTGCTGATCGAGACGCTCATCGCGCTCGGCGCCGAGGTCCGCTGGGCCTCGTGCAACATCTTCTCGACCCAGGACCACGCCGCCGCGGCCGTCGCGGTCGGGCCGAACGGCACCCCCGAGGCGCCCGCAGGGCGTCCCGGTCTTCGCCTGGAAGGGCGAGACGCTCGAGGAGTACTGGTGGTGCACCGAGCAGGCGCTGACGTGGCCCGGACGGCGGTCCCAACATGATCCTCGACGACGGCGGCGACGCGACGCTGCTCGATCCACAAGGGCAAGGAGTTCGAGACGGCCGGCGCGGTGCCGGACCCCGCGAGCGCCGAGTCCGAGGAGTTCCGCATCGTCCTGCAGCTGCTGCAGGACTCGCTCGCCGCCGACCCGCAGAAGTGGACCCGGATCGCGGCCGGCATCAAGGGCGTCACCGAGGAGACGACCACGGGCGTCAACCGGCTCTACCAGATGCAGGAGACCGGCGACCTGCTGTTCCCGGCGATCAACGTCAACGACTCGGTCACGAAGTCGAAGTTCGACAACCTCTACGGCTGCCGCCACTCGCTCGTCGACGGCATCAACCGCGCGGTCGACGTCATGCTCGCCGGCAAGCTCTGCGTCGTCGCCGGCTTCGGCGACGTCGGCAAGGGCTCGGCCGAGTCGCTGCGCGCCCAGGGCGCCCGCGTCGTCGTCACCGAGATCGACCCGATCTGCGCGCTCCAGGCCGCGATGCAGGGCTACGAGGTCCTGACGCTCGAGGACGTCATCGAGAAGGCCGACGTCTTCATCACGACGACGGGCAACAAGGACATCATCACGCTCGACCACATGCGGCGGATGAAGCACCAGGCGATCGTCGGCAACATCGGCCACTTCGACAACGAGATCGACATCGCCGCGCTCGAGACCTCCGACGCGACGCGGATCAACATCAAGCCGCAGGTCGACGAGTGGGTCTTCCCGGACGGCAAGCACGATCATCCTGCTCTCCGAGGGGCGCCTGCTGAACCTCGGCAACGCGACCGGCCACCCGTCGTTCGTGATGTCGAACTCGTTCACGAACCAGACGATCGCCCAGATCGAGCTGTTCACGAAGAACGACGAGTACGAGAACAAGGTCTACGTGCTGCCCAAGCACCTCGACGAGAAGGTCGCGCGGCTGCACCTCGACGCGCTCGGCGTGAAGCTCACGCAGCTGCGCCCCGAGCAGGCCGCGTACATCGGCGTGCCCGTGGAGGGCCCGTACAAGCCTGACCACTACCGGTACTAGCGCATGCCACAGCCGAACGCCGAGCCGGGGGCCGCGCACGTCGCGGCCCGCGCGCGTTCGCGGCGAGGACGCACCGCATGGCCAGCCAAGCCCAAGCTCCCGCAGCACGACGTCGCCGACCTGAGCCTCGCGCCGGCCGGTGAGGCGCGGATCGCGTGGGCCGCGGAGCAGATGCCGGTGCTGGAGCGGATCGCCGACCGGTTCGCGGCCGAGCAGCCGCTCGCGGGTGCGACGATCGGCCTGTGCCTGCACGTGACCGCGGAGACGGCGGTGCTCGCGCGGGCGCTGGCGGGCGGCGGCGCGGACGTCGCGCTGTGCGCGGCCAACCCGCTCTCGACGCAGGACGACGTCGCCGCCGCGCTCGTCGCGGGCGACCGGCTGGAGGTCTTCGCACGGCACGGGGAGGACCTCGACACGTTACGCCGCGCACGTCGGCGCGCTCGTCGCGCGTGAGCCCGACATCACGCTCGACGACGGTGCCGACCTCGTGACGGTGCTGCACGAGGCGCGGCCGGAGGTCGTCGCGCGGATGCGCGGGGCGACGGAGGAGACGACGACCGGGCTCGTGCGGCTGCGCGGGATGGAGGCGCGAGGGACGGCTCGCCTGTCCGGTGATCGCCGTCAACGAGGCGCGCACCGAGCGCGCGTTCAACGACCGCTACGGCACCGGCCAGTCGACGATCGACGGCATCCTGCGCGCGACGAACGTCCTGCTCGCCGGCGCCGTCGTCGTGGTCGTCGGCTACGGCTGGACCGGCAAGGGCATCGCGCTGCGCGCGCAGGGCCTCGGCGCCAGCGTCATCGTCTGCGAGGTCGACTCGATTCGCGCGCTCGAGGCGCGGATGGAGGGCTTCCAGGTGATGACGGCGCTCGAGGCCGCCGAGCGCGGCGACGTCTTCATCACCGTCACCGGCAACAGCGCCGTGCTGACCACCGAGCACTTCGCCCGCATGAAGGACGGCGCGATCCTCGCGAACGCCGGGCACTTCGACGTCGAGATCGACCTCGGCGGCGCTCGACCGCCTCGCGAGCGCCCATCGCGAGGTGCGCCCGCTGGTCGAGGAGTACGAGGTCGACGGCCGCCGCCTGAACCTGCTCGCCCACGGCCGCGTCGTGAACCTCGCCTCCGCCGAGGGGCACCCGTCGGCGGTCATGGACCTGTCGTTCGCCACGCAGGCGCTCGCCGTCGAGCATCTCGTGCGGGCGGGGCGAGGAGCTCGGGCCGGGCGTCCACCCGTTCCCCGCGGCGCTCGACCGCGAGGTCGCGCGGCTGAAGCTCGACGCGCTCGGCGTGCGGATCGACGAGCTCACGCCCGACCAGGCGGCGTACGCGCACGCCTGGGTGCCCGCGCCGCACGAGGACTGACGCGCGCGGCCGGGTAGCCTGCGGCCGATGAGCGCCCCCGGTCTCGACGCCGCCCTCGACAAGCTGCGCGCCGACGGCGCCGGGGAGGCGACCGTCGCGGCGTTCGAGCACGCCGCACGCCGCCTGGCCGCCGGCGAGCGCGGCGTCCTGCCCGAGTCGCAGATCGAGCCCGTCGCGAAGCTGCCGGACGCCGACGCGCTCCCGGATCCCGGCGAGGAGGTCTCCGGCCTGCTCGACCGGACCGTCGTCCTGAAGCTCAACGGCGGGCTCGGCACCAGCATGGGCATGACCCGCGCCAAGTCGCTGCTGGAGGTGCGCGACGGCCTGTCGTTCCTGGACATCATCGCGCGCCAGGTGCTGGATCTGCGGGCGCGCTACGCAGGCCCGGCCACCCCGCGGCTGCCGCTGATCCTCATGGACAGCTTCCGTACGCGGGAGGACTCGCTGGCGGCGCTCGCCGCGCACGGGCCGCTCAGCGCCGACCTGGACCCGGACTTCGTCCAGAGCCGGGTGCCGAAGCTGCTGGACGACGGCACGCTCGCGCCCGTCGGCTGGCCCGCGGACCCGGAGCTCGAGTGGGCGCCGCCCGGGCACGGCGACCTGTACCCGGCGCTCGCGGGCTCCGGCACGCTCGCGCGGCTCCTGGAGCAGGGCTACCGCTGGGCGTTCGTCTCCAACGCCGACAACCTCGGCGCGACGCTCGACCCGCGGATCCTCGCCTGGATCGCGCGCGAGGAGGTGCCGTTCCTCATGGAGGTGGCCGACCGCACGGCCGCCGACCGCAAGGGCGGGCACCTCGCGCAGCGGGCGGGCGGGACGGGCCTCGTGCTGCGCGAGGTCGCGCAGACGCCCGCGGAGGACCTCGACGCCTTCCAGGACATCACGCGCCACCGCTTCTTCAACACGAACACGATCTGGCTCGACCTCGAGACGGTCGCCGCCGACCTCGCCGGCGACGGCGTCATCGACCTGCCGATGATCATCAACCGCAAGACCGTCGATCCCGCCGACGCGACCTCGCCGAAGGTCATCCAGCTCGAGACCGCGATGGGCGCGGCGATCGCGAGCTTCCCCGGCGCCCGCGCCCTGCGGGTCCCGCGCTCACGGTTCCTGCCGGTGAAGACGACCGACGACCTGCTCGTCCTGCGCTCCGACGCCTACGTGCTCGACGAGCGCTCGCACGTCGTGGTCGCGCCCGCCCGCGGCGCGGCGCCCGCCGCCGCTCGTCCGGCTGGACCCCGACCGGTACCGGCTCGTGGACGAGTTCGACGCGCGCTTCCCCGGCGGCCCGCCGTCGCTGGTCGGCTGCGAGGCGCTGACCGTCGAGGGTGACGTGCGCTTCGGGCGCGACGTCGTCGTGCGCGGGACCGTCACGGTCGCCCAGGACGGCGACGCGCCGCGCGTCATCGCCGACGGCGCGGTGCTCGAGGGGTGACCGGCGCCGCCGTGCCCGCCCGGATCGCCGCAGCGCTCCTCGTCCTCTGCCTCGTCTCGCCGGGCGCCGCCGGCGCCCGTCCCGCCCCCGACGTGACGCCCCGCGACCCGCTCGCCGGCCTGTCGCTGCGCCAGCTCGCCGGGCAGCGCATCATCGTCGGCTACGCCGGCGCCCGCGTGCCGGACCGGCTGCTGGGGCGCGTGCGCCGCGGCGAGGTCGGCGGGGTCATCGCGTTCACCCGCAACGTCCCCTCGCGCGCCGCGCTCGCCGCGCAGATGCGCCGCCTGCAGCGCGCGCGGCGCCCGCTCGCGCCGCCGCTGCTCACGATGATCGACCAGGAGGGCGGGCTCGTCGCGCGGCTCCCGGGCGCACCGTCCGGGTCACCGGCGCGGATGGGCCGCCGCGGCGCGTCGTACGTGCGCCGCCAGGGCCGCCTGACCGCCGCGAACCTGCGCCGCGCCGGGATGAACGTCAACCTCGCGCCGGTCGCCGACCTGGGCCGCCCCGGCAGCTACCAGGCGCGCACCGGGCGGGCGTTCGCGCGCCGGCCCGCCGCCGTGGCGTCGCTGGCGACGGCCTTCGCCCGCGGCCTGCAGCAGGGCGGGGTCGCGGCGACGCTCAAGCACTTCCCCGGCCTCGGGGCCGTCAGCCGCGACGAGGACGCGCTGATCCAGACGGTCGGGCTCTCGCGCGCGACGCTGCGCGCGGCCGACGAGGCGCCGTTCGCCGCCGGGATCCGCGCCGGGACGCGCCTGGTGATGACGAGCACCGCACGCTACCCGGCGCTCGACGGCACCCGGGTCGCGCTGCTCTCGCGCCGGATCACGACGACCGAGCTGCGCGGGCGCCTGGGCTTCCGCGGTGTCACGATCACCGACGACCTCGACGTCACCGCGATGCGCCGGCTCGCCGGGCCCGGGACGCTCGCCGTGCGCGCGAGCGCGGCCGGCAACGACCTGCTGCTGTTCGCCCAGGATCCGGAGCGCGCACGCCGGGGTCTGAACGCGGTGCTCGCCGCGGTCCGGGCACGGCGCGTCTCTCGCGCCGAGCTCACCGCGTCGGTGCGGCGGGCGCTGGCGCTGCGCGGCGCGCTGTAGGGCGCGTCAGGGAAGCTCGCCGGCCTCGCGCAGATCCTCCAGATGCTCCTCGCGCCGCAGCTCGCGCTCGCTCTGGTCGAGTGCGCGGAACAGCAGGATCGCGAGCGCGACGCCCATGACGATCATCTGCTCGAGCGTCATGATCTCGCCCCCGAGCGCCTGGTCGCCCTCGATCGTCAGCCCGAGGATCGGCTCACGCGCCTCGTAGTACGGGTACAGCGGGTCGGGGGCGAACGTCAGGACGATGCCCAGGATCCCGACGCCGAGCTTCGTCGAGAGCATGTAGACGAGCGGGCCCATCACCGTCGTGTGGAACCGCGAGCGGATCGGGGAGAGCAGCTGCCACCAGTACAGGAGGCCGACGCTCAGGAAGACCATGTGCTCGAGCACGTGGACGGTCTCCTGCTCGAGCGCCGCGTCGTACATCGCCGGGACGTGCCAGACGACCATCGCGGCGATGTAGAGGACGACGGCGACCGCCGGATGCATCAGCGGCCCGAGCGCGTGCTCCAGCGCCAGCAGCCGCCGCGTGGCGGGACGCAGGAGCACCTTCGTCAGGCCGCCGATCAGGCCGATCGGGACGAGGTCCAGGAGCAGCACGTGCTGGACCATGTGCATCGTGAACGACTGCTCGGCGAGGCCGTCGATCGGTGAGAGCAGTGCGATCACCAGGCACGTCAGGCCGAACAGGTACGACAGCAGCCGCCAGACCGGGGCCGCCGCCGGGCCGTCGTCGCGGCGCACGCGCCACCAGCGCGGGAGGTACAGCCCGCCGAGCACGAGGACGAGCAGGATCGGCCCGGGGTCGAGCGTCCACGACACGTCCGCGGCGGCACCGAGGACCGTCCACGAATCGGGTGCAGTCACGCCACTGGATCGTCGCAGAGACGTCCTCGCGCCGTGCGCCCGCCTCCGGGAGGCTCACCGCGATGCTCCGGCGCGCACTCGACCTCCTCGCCCCGCCCGCCTGCTGGTCCTGCGGCGGCGCCGTCCATCTGGCCACCCCGCTGTGCCCCGGATGCGCCTCGGCGCTGCCCTGGAGCGCCCCCGGCGACGGGCGCCGGGACGCGGCCGCTCGACCGCTGCGACGTCCCCCTCGCGCTCGCGGGGCCCGCACGCGACCTCGTCCACGCGCTGAAGTTCCGTGACGCGCCGGCGGTGGCCGGGCTGATGGCCGCGCACATCGTGCACGCGGTCCCCTGCGGAGGCGCGGGCGACGGCGCGGTGCTCGTCCCGGTGCCCGCGCATCCGGCCCGCCGGCGCCGGCGCGGCTACGACCACGCCGACGCGCTGACGCAGGCGGTCGCGCGCCGGACCGGGCAGGAGGTCGCGCCGGTGCTCACCCGAGGCGGGACGGCCGGCACGCGCCAGCGCGGGGCGGGCCGCGTGCGCCGGCTCAGCGGCGAGGCGCTCACGATCGGCGCCCGCGGGCCCGCTCCGGTGCGGTGCGTGCTCGTCGACGACGTCCGCACCACCGGCGCGACGCTGCGCGCCTGCGCGCAGGCGCTGCGGGACGCCGGAGCGCGGCGGGTGCGCGCCGTCGCCTACGCGCAGGCCCCGTGACCGGGCCCTCGCGGGCCCGCCCTCGGTAGCATCGGTTCCATGCAGATCGAGCTGACCGGCACGAACGTCGAGATCACGGAGGGGCTGCGGGACGTCGTGCAGCGGCGGCTGGAGAAGGTCGCCCGCCAGGTCTCCGACCTCGCCGTGTGCGAAGTGATCCTGGGCGAGGAGCGCAACCCCTCGATCAGCGCGTCCCAGAAGGCGGAGGCGATCCTCATCCTCAAGGGCAAGACGCTCGCGGCCAAGTCCGCGGCGCCGGAGATGGCCGCCGCCGTCGGCGAGGTCGCCGACGACCTCCACCGGCAGGTCGAGAAGCTGCGCGACAAGCGCATCGGCAAGCGCCGCGAGGGCGCCGCGTCGATCCGCCACCTCGAGGCCGAGGTGGAGATCCCCGGCGAGTTCACCGCCTAGGCCCTCCGTGCCCCTCCCGGCCGGGAGGGGCGGCCGTCCCCCGTCGCTATCCTGCGGCCCATGGGTCTGCTGGAGAGAGCGCTGAACATCGGTGAGGGCAAGCAGTTCCGCCAGTACGAGAAGCGCGTGGCCGCGATCGGGGCGCTCGAGGACGAGCTGATTCCCGTCTCCGACGAGGAGCTGCGCGAGCGCATGAGCGCCCTGCGCGAGCGGGTCCAGGAGGACGGGGAGCACCTCGACGACGTCCTTCCGGAGTGCTTCGCGCTCGTCCGTGAGGCCGGCCGGCGGACGATGGGCATGCGGCACTTCGACGTGCAGCTCATCGGCGGCATGGTCCTCCACGGCGGCAACATCGCCGAGATGAAGACCGGTGAGGGCAAGACGCTCACCGCCACCCTCGCCGTCTGCCTCAACGCGCTCGCGGGGCACGGCGTCCACCTCGTCACGGTCAACGACTACCTCGCGCGGCGCGACGCCGAGTGGATGAGCCCGATCTACGACGTCCTCGGCTTCTCCTGGGGCGTCCTGCAGAACATGCAGGAGCCCGACGACAAGATCGAGGCGTACGCCGCCGACATCACCTACGGCACGAACTCCGAGTTCGGCTTCGACTACCTGCGCGACAACATGGCCCAGTCGCTGGAGGAGAAGGTCCAGCACGGCGGGCGCAGCGGCAGCGACGGCGAGCCGCCCGTCATGCACTACTACGCGATCGTCGACGAGGTCGACAACATCCTCATCGACGAGGCGCGCACCCCGCTGATCATCTCCGGCCAGCCCGAGCAGGCGGCCGATCTCTACGCGAAGTTCGCCCGCCTCGCCCCGCAGCTCGAGGCCGGCAAGACGCCTCAGGGCATGGACCCGCGCTCCAAGAAGGACTACGTCGCCGACTTCGACTACGAGTTCGACGAGAAGAACAAGACCGTCGCCGTCACCGAGCGCGGCGTGGCGAAGGCCGAGAAGTTCCTCGGCATCGACCACCTCTACCGCGCCGAGAACGGGCACCTCGTCAACCACCTCATCCAGTCGCTGAAGGCCGAGTCGCTCTACAAGCGCGACGTCGACTACGCCGTCCTCGAGGACGAGGTCGCGATCATCGACGAGTTCACCGGGCGGATCCTCGAAGGGCCGCCGCTGGTCGGAGGGGCTCCACCAGGCCGTCGAGGCCAAGGAGGGCGTGCGCGTCCAGGAGGAGAGCCAGACCCTCGCGACGATCACGCTGCAGAACTTCTTCCGCCTCTACGACAAGCTCGCCGGGATGACCGGCACCGCCCTCACCGAGGCGACCGAGTTCAAGAAGATCTACAAGCTCGGCGTCGTGCAGGTTCCCACGAATCAGCCGATGGTCCGCATGGACAAGAACGACCAGGTCTACAAGACCCGGGACGGCAAGTGGCACGCCGTCGCGGGCGAGATCGAGGAGCGCCACGCCAAGGGGCAGCCCGTCCTCGTCGGCACGATCTCCGTCGAGGTCTCCGAGCTGCTCGGCGAGCAGCTCAACAGGAAGGGCATCCCGCACACCGTCCTCAACGCCAAGCCCGAGTACGCCGAGAAGGAGGGCGAGATCATCGCCGAGGCCGGCGTGCCCGGCGCGGTCACCATCGCCACGAACATGGCCGGCCGCGGCGTCGACATCAAGCTCGGCGGCAGTCCCGAGCACCTCACGCGCCGCGAGCTCGCCAAGCTCGGCCTGAAGCCGCGCGACCCCGACTGGCAGCCGACCTACGACCAGATCCTCCCGAAGATGGAGGACAAGGTCGCCGCGGCCCGCGAGGTCGTCATGGAGGCCGGCGGCCTCTTCATCTGCGGCACCGAGCGGCACGAGTCGCGCCGCATCGACAACCAGCTCCGCGGCCGCGCCGGCCGCCAGGGCGACCCCGGCGAGTCACGGTTCTTCCTGTCCGCCGAGGACGACCTCGTCCGGCTCTTCGCCGGCGACCGGATCTACAAGATCCTCGATCGCCTCGGCGCCGTCGACGCCGAAGGCCACGAAGAGCCCATCGAGGCCGGGATGCTCACCAAGCAGATCGAGAAGGCGCAGCGCAAGGTCGAGGAGCAGAACTTCCTCATCCGCAAGCGCGTCCTCGAGTACGACGACGTCATGAACGAGCAGCGCCGGATCGTCTACGCCTATCGCGATGACGTCCTCGAAGGCAAGGACCTCGGCGAGCAGGCGCGTGAGGAGATCAGCGGCGTCATCCAGCGGCTCGTCGACCAGCACACACCCGGGGACTACGTCGAGGACTGGGACCTCGACGGGCTCGTCATCGCGCTCAACGACATCCTCCCCGGCGACGCCCTCCCCGAGGACTTCGACGCGCGCGCGGCCGCGACGGAGAGCAGCGACCGCGACGGCCTCGCCGAGCAGCTCACCGTCCAGGCGCGCGAGCTCTACGGCAAGCGCGAGCAGGAGTTCGGCGACGAGCTCATGCGCGCGCTCGAGCGCTACCTGCTCCTGCAGATCATCGACAACCGCTGGCGCGAGCACCTCTACGACATGGACTACCTGCGTGAGGGCATTCACCTGCGCGGGTTCGCCCAGATCGAGCCGATCGTCGCCTACAAGAACGAGGCGTTCGACCTCTTCACCGACCTCATGAACTCCATCTGGTCGGACTTCGCGCGGATGGTCTTCCACGTCGAGGTCGAGATCGAGGTCGACGACCCCGCCGCCGCGCAGCAGGCGTTCGGCGCCCCCGGATCGGCGACCCGCGCCGGGAACGTCAGCTACACCGGCGGCAGCGGCGCCCTTCAGGGCGCCGGCGCCATCGCCGCCGCGGCCGCCGCCGGACCCGAGTTCGTCACCGAGTACGGCGACCCCGTGACCGAGGCCGCCCCCGTCGTCATCGAGCAGCGCGTCGTCTCCGAGGACGAGCAGATCGGCAGGAACGACCCCTGCTGGTGCGGCAGCGGCAAGAAGTACAAGAAATGCCACGGCCAGTGATTCGCGGATCGGTGATTCGCGGATCTCGCGGCGCCTGAGGCGCCCCGGCTTCGTGGGGCTGTGCCTCCAGCACAGCTCCCACTCGCCGGTTCGCCTCATGCATCCGCGATATCTCGCTCGAGGTACGTAGGGTGGGCTCGGGCGTGCGTGGTGGACCAGGTGGCCGAATAACGGTGTCGCGGCTCAAGGTCGCGGCGCGGCGTGCCGAGGGGGGAATGACGGCTGTCTCCCTCCTCCGACGGCCCTCGCGAGTATCACGCCCCGCGTGACGGACTGGACCCCCGTCACCGGGGCGTTTCTCGTTCCGTCGCCTCAGGTGCCGGGCTGCTGCGGTCGTCCGCCCGGCAGCCGGTCGACGATCCGGCCGATCCGGTCGACCGCGCCTTCGAGCGGCTGCGTCATCTCGACCGCGCGCGCGAGGGTCGGGAGCGTGGCGCCGATCGCCTCGGCCTGGCTGTTGAGCGCCTCGGCCTGGGCGGCGATCGCCTCGCCCGTCGTGCCGATCGCCTCGGCCTGCGCCATGACCTGCTCGATCAGCCGCTCGACGCGGTCGGCGAGCTCGTGCAGCTCGCCCGCGCGCCGGTCCAGCGCGTCGATCCGCTCGATCGCCTCGCTGATGCGGGCGTCCATGCCGTCCACGCGGCCCAGCAGCCGCTCGAGGCCGTCGGCGGCGCGCCGGGCGGTGCGGTCCACGCTGCGGCCCACCGGCAGCAGCTTCTCGAACATCGCGTCGAGCTCGCCGGCGCGCTGATCGAGCCGGACCAGGAGGTCCGGGATCTGGGTCATCGAGCGGGTGAGCACCGCCAGGTCGTCCGCGGCCCTGGCGAGCAGCCGCGGCGGGATGAGGAACGGGTTTTCCACGCTTCCTCGCAGGATACGGGCCGCCCGCCACGGTGCTAGCGTCGCTCGGGATGCCCGCCGTCCCGAACACCGAGCCCGCGCCGCAGCGCCTGCAGGCGATCCGCGTGCAGCTCGGCGACCTCGAGGCCTACCTCGATCCCGATGGCCTGACCCGCACGGTGGCCGAGCTCGAGGGGCGGATGGGCGCGCCCGGCTTCTGGGACGACCAGGAGCAGGCCGCGAAGGTCTCCGCCGAGCACGCCCGCACCTCGCGTCGCCTGGACACCTGGCAGGCGCTCGCCCGCGACGTCGGCGACCTCGAGGCGATGCTCGAGCTCGCCGAGGAGGACCCGTCGCTGGACGACGAGGTCGCCGAGCAGCTCGACGACAGGTCGAGGACCGGCTCGGCGACGCTCGAGGAGCAGCGCCTGTTCTCCGGCCCCTACGACGCCGGCGACGCGCTCGTCACGGTCAACGCGCGGCGCCGGCGGCACCGACGCGCAGGACTGGGCGGAGATGGTGCTGCGCATGCTCATGCGCTGGGCCGAGCGGCGCGGCTTCACGGTCGAGCTGCTCGAGGCGAGCGCGGGGGAGGAGGCCGGCATCAAGTCGGCCACCTTCCGCGCGGAGGGCGAGAACGCCTACGGCCTGTTCGGCGCCGAGCGCGGCGTGCACCGGCTCGTGCGCCTCTCGCCCGTTCGACTCCGCCAACCGCCGCCAGACGTCGTTCGCCGGCGTCGAGGTCGCGCCGGTGGTCGACGAGGTCGGCGACGTCGAGATCGACGACGACGACCTGCAGATCGACACCTACCGCGCCTCCGGTGCCGGCGGCCAGCACGTCAACAAGACCGACTCCGCCGTGCGGATCACGCACCGGCCCGAGCGGGATCGTCGTGCAGTGCCAGAACGAGCGCTCGCAGACCGCCAACAAGGACACGGCGATGAAGATGCTGCGCGCGAAGCTGCTCGAGCTGCGAGGAGCGCAAGCGCGCCGAGGAGATCGCCAAGGAGAAGGGCGAGGCGCAGGACGTCAACTTCGGCTCGCAGATCCGCTCCTACGTCCTGCACCCCTACACGATGGTCAAGGACCACCGCACGAGCTTCGAGATGGGCGACGCCCAGCGCGTGCTCGACGGCGACCTCGACGGCTTCGTCCGCGCCGAGCTGCTGCGGCAGGCCGGCGGGGCGCGCGCGACCTAGCCGCGCGATGGCCGACGAGCCGCGCGTCAGCGAGCAGCCGACGGCGCCCGTACCTCGACGCGGTCGTCGGCTACGGCTTCCGCGGCGCCGGCCGCTTCCACGTGCCCGGGACACAAGGGCGGGCGCGGCGCCGACCCCGGGCTGCGCCACGCCATCGGCGAGGACGCGCTGCTGCTCGACGTGCCGCAGGACATCCGCGGGATCGACGTCGGCCCGTCGCCGACGCCCTACGAGCGCGCCGAGCTGCTCGCCGCCGAGGCGTACGGCGCGCGGCGCTCGTGGTTCCTCACCAACGGCGCGACCCAGGGCAACCACGCGCTCTGCCTCGCGCTCGCCCCGCTGGGCACCCAGGTCGTCGCGCAGCGCAACTCGCACGCGTCGGTCGTCGACGGGCTCGTCCTCAGCGGCGGCATCCCGACCTTCGTCGCGGCCGAGTACGACCCGGCGCTCGGGATGACCCACGGCGTCACGCCCGAGGCGCTCGCCGCGGCGCTGGCGCGCACGCCGGACGCGCGCGCCGCCTTCATCGTCTCGCCGACGTACTACGGAATCGCCGCCGACGTCGCGGGCTGCGCCGCCGTCGCACACGACGCGGGCGTCGCGCTCGTCGTCGACCAGTCCTGGGGCGCGCACTTCGGCTTTCACGACGGGCTGCCGCCGAGCGCTCTGGATCTCGGCGCCGACGCCGTCCTCACGAGCACGCACAAGCTCGCCGGCTCGCTGACGCAGAGCGCGATCCTGCACCTCGGCCGCGGCGACCGCATCGACGAGGCGCGCGTCGCCCGCGCGGTGCGCATCGTGCGCTCGACCAGCCCGTCGTCGCTGCTGATGGCCTCGCTCGACGCGGCCCGGCGGCAGCTCGCGGTCCACGGCGAGCAGCTCCTGCACGAGACGATCGCGGCGATCGGCGCGGCGCGCGAGCGGCTGCGCGCGGTCGACGGCGTCGAGCTGCTGGACCAGGAGCTCGTCGGGCGCCCCGGCATCGCCGCCTACGACCCGCTGCGGATCGTCCTCGACACGCGCGGGACGGGCTGCACCGGCATGGAGCTCTCCGACGCGCTGCGCCAGAGCTACGACGTGCACGCCGAGCTGGCCACGCAGTCCACGATCGTGTTCGTCGTCGGGATGGGCGAGCGGCCGCGGACGCTGCTGCGGCTGGCGGGCGACGTGGAGGAGGCGGTGGCGCGCATGCGCCGCCCGGGCACCGAGACCGAGCCGATCTACCAGCCGGCCGAGACGCCGGAGCTCGCCGTCCCCCCGCGCGAGGCGTTCCTCGGCGACGCCGAGCGCGTGGACGTCGCCGACGCCGTCGGGCGCATCTCCTGCGAGTCGATCGCCGGTTACCCGCCGGGGATCCCGGCACTCCTGCCGGGCGAACGGGTCAGCGAGGAGATCGTGCGCTACCTGACGCGAGACGGTCGGCGCCGGCGGGCGGCTCCACGGCGCGAGCGACCCCGCGTTCCGGACGCTGTTCGTCCTGCGCGAGCCCTGAGCCGCCGCCGCTCAGCGCACGAGCAGCACGGGCTTGCCGACGGCGCCGCCGCCCGCGAAGCCGTCCAGCACGCGCGCGCCGTCCGCCAGCGGGGCGGTCTCGCCGATGATCGGGGCGAGCTTCCCCTCCTCCCACCACGTCATCAGGTCGGCGTGCGCGGCCGCCGGGAAGGCCTGGTCGTGCGGCAGCATGCCGCCGTAGTTGACGCCGACGACGTCGATGCTGCGCAGCAGCACCTGGTTGACGGGCAGTGTCGGGATCGTGCCGCCCGCGAAGCCGATCACGAGGATGCGGCCCTCGGGGGCCGTGCAGCGCAGACTGCGATCGAAGCGCTCGCCGCCGACCGGGTCGACGACGATGTCCGCGCCGCGCCCACCGGTCGCCGCCCGCACGTCGGCGACCCAGTCGCCCCCCGGGTCGAGGACGACGTCGGCGCCGGCCTGCGTGGCGACGCGGCGGCGCTCGTCGCTGGATCCCAGCGCGATCACCGTCCCGGCCCCGGCGGCCTTGGCGACCTGGATCGCGGCGATGCCGACGCCCCCGGCCGCGCCGTGGACGAGCACGGCCTCGCCCGGTTGCACGCGCCCGCGGCGGATCAGGCCCAGGTGGGCGGTCTGGTAGTTGATGACCATCGCGGCCGCCACGTCGAACGCCAGCGCGTCGGGGATCGGGAGCGTGATGAAGGCAGGCGCGATCGCGACCTCGGCGAAGCCCCCGACCGGCGTCGTCGCGGCGACGCGGTCGCCGGGCGCGAGCACCGAGCTCTCCGGGGCCTCCAGCACGACGCCGGCGATCTCGCTGCCCGGGATGAACGGGAGGTCGGGCCTGACCTGGTACTCGCCGCGGGTGATCAGGTAGTCCACGAAGCCGGCTCCCGCCGCATGGACCTCGATCACGACGAGGCCGTCGCCGCCGACGGGTTCGGGCACGTCCCCCAGGCGCAGGGACTGCGGGCCGCCGGTGTCGTGAAGGACGAGTGCGCGCACGGCCGGGAAACCTACCCGAGTCCCAGCGCGCCCAGCACGCGGTCCAGGTCGTCCTCGTCGTTGTAGAGGTGGAACGAGATGCGGGCGCGCCCGTCGCGCACGGAGAACCGCACGCCGGCGGCGCGCAGGCGCTCCGCGGCGGCCGCCTCGAGCGGGAGGGAGACGATCGCCGACCCGTTCTCCGGGACGCCGGCCGCCGACCGCAGCGCGGAAGCCAGCCCGACGTCGTGCGCGCCGATCGCGGCGACGCCGACCTCCTCGAGCAGTTCCAGGGCGGGCGCCGTGCCCACCCAGCACAGCCAGGCGGGGGAGAGGTCCAGCCGGCGGGCGTCACCGGCCAGCCGCAACGGCGCGCCGTAGATCGACGCCCACGGGTCCTCGCCGGCGTACCAGCCGGCATGGAGCGCCGGGAGCGCGGCGAGCGCCTCCTCGGAGCCCGCCAGGAAGGCCGTCCCGCGCGGAGACAGGAGCCACTTGTAGGTGCCGCAGACGACGTAGTCCGCGCTCGCCGCGTCGATCGCCATCCAGCCGGCGGACTGCGTGACGTCCACGAGGACGCGGGCGCCCACAGCGCGGGCGGCGGACGTGATCAACGCGCGGTCGGCGACCGCGCCGTCGGCCGACTGCACGGCGCTCAGGGCGACGAGCGCCGTCCCGGCGCCCACCGCGTCGCTCAGCCGGTCCAGCGGGACGAGCCGCACGTCGAGGTCGCCGCGGGCCAGGAACGGGAACAGCACGGACGTGAACTCGCCCTCCGGGAGCACCACGCGCGCGCCCGGAGGCAGCGAGGCCGCGACCAGGCCGACGAACGACGAGACCTGGCCGGCCCCCGCGACGGCCGTCGCGGGCACGCCGGCGAGCCGGGCGAACGCCTCGCGGCTGCGGCGCACGTCCTCGTCGAAGGCGACCGCGTTCGTCCTGCCGGCGGCCCACTCCTCGATCGCGGCGGCGAGGGCGTCGCGGGTCGCCGGTGCCGGCAGGCCGAGCGTTGCGCTGTCGAGATAGCCGCGGGCACCGGGGAACGCGCCGGGGAGCAGGGCGGGCATCGGGGCCATGCTGTCGCATCGCGACCGGCGGCGCGCGCCGCCTATGCTCCGCCGTCATGGACGGCGCCACGCGCAGCGAGCTGCAGGACGTCGTCGCCCGAGCGCTCGCGGAGGACGTCGGCGACGGCGACCGGACCACGCTCGCCACGATCCCGGCCGGCGCGCGGACCCGCGCGACGATGCTCCAGAAGGAGCCCGGCGTCCTGTTCGGCCTCGACGCGGCGGAGCTCGTCTTCCGGACGCTCGACCCGCAGGCCGGCATCGAGCGCCTCGCGCCCGAGGGGGTGTGGACGGACGCGCCGGAGCTGCCGCTCGAGGTCCTGCGCGTGACCGGCGACGCCCGGGCACTCCTGTCGACCGAGCGCACGGCGCTCAACCTCGTGCAGCGCCTCAGCGGCGTGGCGACCCAGACGGCGCGCTTCGCCGGCGCGGTCGAGGGGACCGGCGCCCAGGTCCTCGACACCCGCAAGACGACGCCGGGCCTGCGCCTGCTGGAGAAGGCGGCCGTGCGCGCGGGCGGGCGGCGTCAACCACCGGATCGGCCTGTGGGACGCGCTGCTCGTGAAGAACAACCACATCGACGTGGCGGGCGGGGTCGCCGCAGGCCACGCGGGCGGCGCTCGGCGCCTACCCGGACCTGCCGCTCGAGGTGGAGTGCCGCACGATCGGGGAGATCGACGAGGCGCTCGGGGCGGGCGCGACGCGGCTGCTGCTGGACAACATGACCCCGGACGAGCTGCGCGCCGCAGTCCGGCACGTCGCGGGGCGGGCCACGCTCGAGGCCAGCGGCGGCGTGACCCTCGCGACGGTCCGGGACGTCGCGGCGACGGGCGTACAATTCGTCTCGGTCGGGGCGCTCACGCACTCGGCCCCCGCCCTGGACCTCTCGCTGAAGCTGGAGCCGCTGCCATGACCTCCTCGTTCTCCCTCCCGATGGCCGGCGATCCGGAGCCGGTCGACATCCCCGCGCTGAGCGCCGAGGTGCGCGAGCTGGCGGCGCAGCGCGACGCCGTGATCCTCGCCCACAACTACCAGGTGCCCGAGGTCCAGGACGTGGCCGACTACGTCGGCGACTCGCTCGGCCTCTCGCAGCGCGCCGCGGCCGTCGACAACGCCGTGATCGCCTTCTGCGGCGTGCACTTCATGGCGGAGACGGCGTCGATCCTGTGCCCCGACAAGTCCGTGCTGATCCCCGACCTCGACGCGGGCTGCTCGCTCGCGGACTCGATCACGGTCCCCGAGCTCGAGGCCTGGCAGGCCGAGCATCCGGGCGCGATCACGGTGATGTACGTCAACACGACCGCCGCGATCAAGGCGCTGACGGACTACTGCTGCACCTCGTCGAACGCCGTGAACGTCGTCGAGCACATCCGGCGCGAGCACGGGGAGGACGTCGAGATCCTCTTCGGCCCCGACATGTTCCTCGGCGCGTACGTCCAGAAGACGACCGGGCACCGCAACATGCACGTCTGGAGCGGCGAGTGCCACGTCCACGCGGGCATCCGGCCGGCGGACATCAACGACGTGCGCGCGGCGCACCCCGGCGCCGACTTCCTCATCCATCCCGAGTGCGGCTGCGTCACGTCGGTGATGGAGTACGTCGCCGCCGGCGACGTCGACGCGCAGGGCGTCCACATGCTCTCGACCGGCGGGATGCTCGACTACGCGCAGGAGGCCGAGCGCGAGCATCCCGGGCAGACCGTCATCGTCGCGACGGAGACGGGCATGCTCTACCCGTTGCAGCAGGCGGCGCCGGACGTGACGTTCATCCCCGCCAACCGGGCCGCGGTCTGCCGCTACATGAAGATGATCACCCTGCCGAAGCTGCGCGACGCCCTGCGCGACCTGAGCCCCGAGGTGAAGGTCCCCGCGGAGCTCGCCGAGCGGGCGCGCATCCCGATCGAGCGCATGGTCGCGATCGGTCCGCGCAAGGACTGACGCGGGGCATCCAGCCGCCCGCCCCGGTGAGGGCGGCATCCTGCCGCCCTCACCGGCTCGGGCGGCTGGAGGTGGTCCAGACCCACCGAGGGGGTGAACGACGCCGGTCCATGGGCTGGGGGGGAAGTCAGCCCGCAGCGTCGTTCAACGGGTGAGACCGCCGTGCGCCGCAAACGTCACGCCGGCGTGGGATCAGGGCGCGGGTGTCGCCGCGTCCGCCGCGGCGGACGACGCGCCCGCGGTCGGAGCCGGATCGGCGGCCGGGGCGGGGACGGGAGCGGGACTTGCCTCCTCGGCGTCCAGCTCGCGCTGATCCTCCGCGGCCGCCGGCTGCTCGGGCAGCGCCGCCTCGGCGACGTCGTCGGGCACGCCACCCGGCGGGATCGGACGCTCGCCGGCGGCCAGGTCCGGCGACTCCTCCTCGACGGCGATCTCATCGTCCTCGTCCTCGGCGGGCCGCAGCACGTCCTTGGACGGCGCCAGGGACGTGCTGTCCTCCTCCTGGACGACGCCCGGAGACGGTGCGGTCGTCGCCGGCGCGGAGGGCGCGGAGGGCGCGACCTCGGCCGGAGCGGGAGCGGGAGCGGGGCGGCCGGCGGCGCGTCCGGGGATGCCTGCGCGCTGCGGCGCTCGGCCCCGCGGTCGGCGGCGGGCGCACCCGCCGGCGGCGCTGCGCTCGGCGGCGCGATCGCGACCGCGGCCATGGCGCGGGACGGCTCGGACACCGGCGCGGTGATCTGCGGGGCCGCGGTGACCGCGACGGCGGCCGTCGAGAGGACCGCGGCCGCCTTCAGGCCGCCGACCGCGAAGACGCTCACGCCGGTACCACCGGCGCCGGCCTGCGAGCCGGAGAGCCACGCGGCGACCGGCCACGGGACGAGTGCGGTGGCCGCAGTGCGCATCGTCGAGCGCGCGCGGTGCAGCAGCATCCGCACGGCGCCGTCGGTGACGCCCAGCTCGGCGCCGACATCGCGGTGCCGGCGGCCCTGGACGGCGACGCCCAGCAGGGCCTCGCGCTGCTGGAGCGGCAGCGCCGCGATGCCGTCGAGGGCGCGGCGCACGTCGTCGCGGCGCTCGATCTCCGCGTGGACGTCACCGGCGCCCGGGGTGTCGTCGAACAGCTCGACGTCCGAGGCGCTCGCGCGCTTGACCGCGTTGATCGCGCCGTTGTGCACGATGCGGAAGAGCCAGGCCCGCAGGTCGCGGACCTCGGCGCCCGCGCTGAGCCGGCCCCAGGCCCCCAGGAAGGCGGCCTGGACGACGTCCTCGGCGCGGGACTCACCCGCGATCCGGCGTGCGTACCCCAGCAGCGGACGGCGGTAGCGCTCGACGATCGCCTCGAAGGCCCGCTCCGATCCGAGCGCGGCCAGACGCGCCAGACGCTCGTCGGTCTGCGCGCGGAGCAGGACGGTGGGGAGTTGCGGACTCACAGAGGCTCTTCCGGGATGGACAACCGTAGTCGGAAAACGTCACGGCGCAAAGGCGCAACCGTCGACCGGTTCCCGGTGCGACGCAGGCGTCAGCCGGCGGGCACGGCGCCGGGCTCCAGGAGGCGCGGCGCGGCGTCCGCGCCGGTCCCGGCGACCGCCAGCACCCACTCGCCCTCGACGCGCCACCAGCCGCAGGTGGACTCCCCCGCGGGCCACGCGACGCGCAGCCCGCGCCAGGGCCCGTCGCAGCGCGGCTCCAGCTGGACGACGGCACGACGCAGATCGAGGCGCATGCCCTCCCGGCGGACCTTCGCGGCGGCCTCCTTCCCGGTCCACATGAGGTTCGCGACGACGTCACGCGCGCGGTCGTCGGGCGCCGCGGCGACGAGCCGCTGCTCGGACGGGGCGAGCCACTCGCGGACGAACGCGCCGCTGCGCGGCTCGATCAGCTCGACGTCGCACCCCAGCGGCCGCGAGCCCGGGCCGATGACCGCGAGCGCGCGCCCCGCGCGATGGCTCAGCGAGAGGCTGACCGGGGCGGGGCGGCCGTCGAGCCACACGTCCGGTGCGCCGTCGCCCGCCGGCAGGATCTCCACCCGGGACGGCGCGGCATCGAGCCACGCCGCGGCCGCGGCCTTCCCGCACCAGCGTCCCAGCCGCCAGTCGGCGCGCCGCTGCGGGATCGCCAGCCGCTCGTGCAGCGCCCGCTCACGCTCGCCCAGCCAGTCGTCCCCGTCCGGCACCTCGTCGGCGGCACTCAGCAGGTGCCCGGCGTCGCTCACACCGTGAAGCGCGCCATCCCGCGCTCGACCGCGTCGATGAGGTACGGGCGCAGCTCCGCGGGGTCGATGATGCGGCTCACCGACCCCATCTCGACGGCTCGCTCGACGCTGTGGATGGTGTCGAAGCGGTCCGCGAGCGCTCCGAGCTGCTCGGAGCGGACGGCCTTCCACATGTCCTCGCGCTCGCTCCGCAGGCGCTGGCGGTCGGTGCCGTCGGCCGCGGCGAGCCGTTCGTCCAGCGCGGCGATCCGCGGGTCGGCCCGCGTGGCGGCGTCCACGTCGCGGGCGAAGACGACGGCGGCCGCGGGCGCGCCGCCGATGACCGAGGCGTGCGCGCCTTCGAGCGCCACCGCCTCGAAGTGGTCGTTGAGGCGCTGGGAGAACACGACGAAGGCGCCGCCGTGGTAGCGCGAGACGACGCAGAAGACGATCGGGCCGTCGAAGTTCACGACCGCGCGGCCGATCTCCGCGCCGAACTCGAGCTGCCGCTCGCGCATCGACTCCGGCGAGCCGTCGAAGCCCGAGAGGTTCGCCAGGACGACGAGCGGGCGGCGGCCGGCCACGCTGTTGATGGTCCGGGCGATCTTCCGCGACGATTGCGGGAACAGGGTCCCGGAGGTCCAGCGTTCGGGCCCGTCCGCGGGCACCGCCCCGAAGCGGGTCAGCGGCCGCGACTCGAAGCCGAGCATCGCGACCGGCAGGCCGCCCAGATGCGCGTCCCACACGACCGCGGCCTCGGCACCGCGCATGGCCGACCAGCGCTCCAGCGGCTCGTGGTCGGCGTCGATCGTCGCGCGCATGACGCTGCGGATGTCGAAGGGCTTCTTGCGGCCCGGGTTCGTCGCGTCGCTGAAGATCGCGCCCACGGTCTGCAGGTCCGAGCCGGGTGCGTGGTGCGGGGCGGGGCGCACGTCGCGCTCCGGCGGGTCGGCCGTCGCGGCGCGGCGCGGGAACCGCTCGCCCGGCACGACGTAGGCGTGGGCGTAGTAGCGCAGCAGCAGGCGGCAGGCGCCGTCCAGGTCCGGAGCCCAGTACTGCGCCTGGCCGTTCGGGCCCATGATCCGCTCGAAGCCCCCGATCCCGAAGTTGTCCTCCGCGGACACCCCGCCCGAGTAGTCGAGCGCCTGCTTGCCCGTCAGGACCATCGCGCTCTCGGGGGTCATGATCAGGACGCCGCGCGTGTGCATGAGCATCGTCGCCTCGGCGTTCCAGTACGGCTGGGCCCCGACGTTGATGCCCGTCACGACGACGTTCAGCTCGCCGCCGCGCTGGGTGAACTCGATGACGCGGCGCAGCACGTCGGCGATCCAGTCCATGTTCTCGGTGCCGCTGTCCATGGCGATCTTCGCCCCGGCGGAGAGCGCGAACCATTCGACCGGGACGCCCAGGCGCTCCGCGAGCACGAGCGCGGCGTTGATCCGCAGGCACTCCGGCTCGGCGAGCGACCCGAGGGCCTTCGTCGGGTCGCCGAGCAGGGCGACCCGGAGCATGCCCTCCGGGTGGCGCTCGGTCACGTTGCGGACGAGCCCCACGACGATCGATGCGTCGTTCATCGCGATCGGCCGGTCGACGGGGACGAGCGCGCCCGAGTCGTCGAGGTCGTGCTCCTGGAAGGACCCGCCGAGGAGCTTCAGCACCTCCGCCGGGTGCGGGGTGCCGCGGCGGCGGGCCGAGACGACGCGTCGCGCGCTCTCGGACAGCGGCTCGAGCGGACGGGTCGGCGGGTCGTCGACCTCGACGAGGACGCCGGTGCCCGCCGGGGAGAAGAAGCGCAGCACGCGGTCGCGCACGACGCCGTCGGCCTCACGCAGGCGCCCCCGGACGAGCAGCATCTCCAGCCCGAGCCCGTCCGCGGCGGGCGCCAGGCGCGTCAGCAGCCCCGTCATCTCCTCCGGCGAGAGGTCGATCTGGGGCCAGACGTGCAGCAGCACGCGGTTCCATTGCAGCCGCCGTCCGGCGGCGCGGTGGGCCTGGTACCGCCGCAGCCCCTCGAGCGCCTCGACGTACATGCGCTCGAACTCCGGGAGCGCGGTGAGTCGCCCGTCCTCGTCGCGGACCGGGGTGAGGTCGCGGACCTCGGCGAGCGCGAACAGCCGCTCGTCCTTGGGATTGTCGCGCGCCACGCCATGGAGGACGTAGACGTCCTCGGCGCTCGGCAGGCGGTCGAGCGCGAAGTTCGACAGGCGCCACACCTCCAGGCGGTGGGCGATCATCGGGTGCATCCCGCGCAGGAGCTCGTCCTCGTGCAGCCCGTCGGGCCCGGGGCGGAACGTGAACGTCTCGACGGCCCCGAGCCCGTGCCCGCGTCCGGGCACGGCGACCGCGACGACGATCCGGTGCACCGACGGCGGCAGTGGGACGGCGGACAGGCGGCCCAGCAGGTCGGCGGCGAGCGCCGCGGTCTCGGGCGGCTCGCCGTCCCACCGCGCGTAGAGGTCGGCCGACGCCTCCGCGCCCGCGGGCAGCGCCTCAGCCAGTCCGGCGAACCGCGCCGCGACCGCCGCCAGGTCGTCGAGCGCGACGAAGGCCGTTGCGAGATGGCGCTCGACGCCGCTGAACCGGTACGTCGCCGTGAGCAGCTCGCCGTCGGTGCCGAATCCCTCCAGCGACGGCATCCGGTAGAAGCGCCGCGTCAGGAGTTCCAGCAGCACGCGGTCGGTCGAGTCGACGCGCTGCAGGCGCTCGGTGATGACGGTGACGAGCGGGTACGGGCAGGCGACGAGCGCGCGCAGGTCCGCGGCGCGCTCCGGCTCGTCCTCGGCGCCGGCGAGCCGGTCCAGGCGCTGCTCGGCGTCCGCGTACGCGGCGGTGCGGACCGCCGCCACCACCGGGCCGTCGAACAGCCGCCAGCGGCATTCACGCGCGACGTCGGAGACGATCGGGTCGCGGCGCTCGGCGACGTGGGCGACGCGCTCGAGGGTGTCGCGCATGTCGGGCGGCAGCGCGTCCTCGCCGAGGCAGCCGTCGAGGATCGCAAGCGCCACCGTGCGGGCCGCGGCGGACCGCTGCTCGGCGACGAACAGCCGGTACGCGGCGTCCTCCAGCACCGGGGTGCGGGCGAACCCCTCGATCCCGACGTGGGCCAGCGCCCGCCCGAGCGCGGCGGTGAAGTGCGGCGGCAGGCCCTCCGTCTCGGGGTCGAGCGTCCGCAGCCAGGCGTGGAAGTGCTCCTGCGGGCTGCGCTGCACGGCGTCCTGGTCGGTCGCCTCGTGCCGGGGGCGGGTCAGCGTCTGCACATCGGCGTAGCACTCCAGGACGCGCTGCGCGGCCGCGCCCGCCGCCTGCGGGTCCGCGGCGCGGGCCTGCGTGATCGCGCGCTCGGCCTCGGCGGGGGACACGTCGTAGCCGAGCAGCAGCCAGAAGGCGGGATCCAGCAGGCCGTCCCCGATCGCGGGGGCGGGCTCGAACCGGACCCTGCCCGCGGCGTCCGTGCTGGGCGCCTCGTGCGTGAGCGGCTCGAGCGCGACGAGCGGCGCCTGCGCCATCACCTGCACGTTGGGCGTCGCGTAGAGCGCCCGGACGCGCCCGGCGAACGGCGCGACGAGCGAGCTCTCCATCTTCATGCTCTCGACGACGGCGACGACGTCGCCGGCCTGCACTTCGTCGCCCACGCCGACGGGAAGGGAGACGACGACCGCGGGCCCCGGGTTGCGGACGATGCCGCCGTCGTCGCGGGCGATCCGGTGCGCGGTGCCGTCCACCTCGACGAGCAGGTCGGCGTCGAGCGGCGAGACGAGCGTGCGGATCGTCCGGCGCCCGATCGTCAGGCGGCGCTCGTAGGTCCCGCGATGCTCGACGTCGACCTCGATGCGGGCGCCGTCCACGTCGACGCGGTGGCGTGCCGGTGCGGTTCGGGAGACGGCGAAGCGGTAGTCCTGACCCCGGTGGCGCAGCTCGACGGTGCGGCTCGACGGGGCATCGGCCGTCGGGCGTCCGCGACGGGCGAACGCGCCGAAGCGCCGCCGCTCGTGGGTCGCCTGTTCCTCGGCGACCTCGATCGCCGCCTGGATCAGGGCGGTGTCGGCGCCGTGGGCGGGCGCGGTGTCGGCTCCCAGGTCGGCGGGCGTCAGCTCCGCCGGCTCCCCGGCGAGCACCGCGGGGTGCCCGGCGAGCTTGAGCAGAAGGCCGAGGTTCGTCGCGCCGCCCTCGACGACGACGAGCGTCTCGGCGAGCGCGCGGCGCAGCCGGGCGAGCGCCTCGGCGCGGCCGGCGCCCCACGCGGTGATCGACGCGAGCAACGGGTCGCCGGGGCGCAGCTCATCGCCCTCGGCGACGCCTGCGTCGACCCGGACGAACGGCCCGGTCGGGAGCCGCAGCAGCGCCAGGCGCCCGGCGGCCCCGCCGGCGAGGTCGGCGCGCAGCGCGGCCTGGAAGGCGTGCCCGCGGGACGGCGGCGCCGTGAGCGGGGCCGCGCCGTGGTCGCCCGCGACCAGCAGCTGCGCGAGGTCCAGGCCACTCGTCATCTCGACGACGGCGGCCTCGGGGACGAGTCCTGCGCTGACGCGGACGACGGCCGGCTCGCGGCCGGCGGCCAGGGTCACCGCCGCGGGGCCGGTGAGGGCGCAGGCGGTGGCGGCCTGCGCGGCGGCGGCGACGAGCGCGGCGGCGGGGTCGCCCGTCGGTTCGGTCACCGCAGTCTCGGACAGGAGCGCACCGGCGTCGTCGCCCACCACGAGGTCCACGATGCCGAGCGGCACGACGGCACCCCGGTCGTCGCCGATGACGTGCACCTGGACGAGCCGTCCGTCTGCGGGTGCTTCGGCGATGCCGGCGGCGTCCGCGTGCCGGCGAGCCTGGCCCGAGGCGCCGATCACCGTGATGCCCGCGGCGGCGCAGCCGTCGGCGACCGCGGCCGGATCGGCGCCGAACCCGGGACCGATCCAGACCGCGTCCGTCACGGCCTCGGTGAGCGCCGCGACGATGGCGGCCGCGTCATCCGGGTCGACGGTGAGCGCCTCGTCGGCCTCGCGGACATCCGGCGCGTGCCGGTCCTCCGCCGCGTGCACCGCGATGAGATCGACGGGGACGCCGCGCGCCGCGGCGTCCTCGCGGGCGGCGTGGACGACGCGCATCGCGGCGGGCCCGCGGCCTGCGACGGCGAGCCGGCGCGCCGCCATCAGCTCATCGCCTCTCGGATCGGCGCGAGATCCTCCGCGTCGGGCCCCCCGGGCAGCTCGATGGTGCGGTAGCCCTCGAGCCGCAGGACCACGCGGCCGTCCCCGCCGACGACGTCCGCGTCGCTCACGCCGTCACCGCGCGGGGTGACGACCGCCCAGCGAGGCCCGGCCTGCGCCCCGTCGCCGTCGAACAGGAGGACACGGTCCACATGGGTGGGGAGGGCCATCCGGCCCGAGGTCCCGAGCTCCCAGACGCCGGCGGTCTGGAAGCACAGCTCGATCAGCCGCGGCGTGATCGCCAGGGGCGCGTCACCGGCATGGTCGGCCGGAAGGTCGTCGGCGAGGCGACCCACGACCCGCCCGTCCTCACGCCACGCGTGATCGAGCACCTGGTAGGCGGGTCCGTGGAAGTACACGCGGTACACGGCGTCGCGGCCGACCGCCGCCCCTTCGCCGGAGTCGGCGGGAAGCGCGTGCTCCGGCGCCGCGACCGGGTCGCGGGCGAGCCGCGCCGTGCCGGTGAAGTGCACCGTCTCCTGCTCGTCCTGCCCGGCGAGCGCGCGGCGCCCGATCAGGCGGCAGTCGGCGACCAGCGTGCCGTCGTCCCCGTCCCGTGTCTGGGCGCGGAACTCGAGCGTGCGCGGCTCGTCCCGGTAGAACTTCAGCGGCGCTCGCAGGTCGATGTTCTCGAGCGCGATCACCCGCCAGCCGGGGAGCGCGGCGGTGGCCGCCTCGGCGAAGCCCTCCATACCCATGACACCCGGCAGGACGGGGGTCCCGTCGATGCGATGGTGGTCGAGGAACGCCTCGCGCGCGGGGTCGAGATCCGCCTGCACGAGCGCGCCGTCCGCGACGCCGAACGCGGTGACACGCGTGGACAGCGGCCCGGCGGCGGGCACGGCCGCGGGGTCGAGCCCACCGGTCGCATGGCGCTCGCGGAGCAGGATGCCGAGCGCGCCGGCGACGAGGACCTCGCCGCCGTCGCCCGCGTTCGTGAGCTCGCGGCGGACGACGGGCACTCCGTGATCGGGCGGCAGCATGTCGATGCCCGCGACCTCCATCATCTTCGGGATCGAGCCGCGGCTCGCCATCCCGATCCCCGACCAGGCGGTCCAGTCGATCGCGATGCCGCGCGTGAGGCCGTCCCGCCGCATCCGGCTGACGCTCTTGCAGAGGAGGTCGTTGGCGGCCGAGTAGTCGGTCTGCCCGCCGTTGCCGAAGCGCCCGGCGATCGAGCTGAAGACCACGGCTGTTCCGGGGTGCCGGTCGCCGAGCGCGTGGAGGAGGTGGAACCAGCCGTCGGCCTTGACGTCGAAGACCAGGTCGTACTCGGCCTGCGGCTTGTCGGTCAGCACGTGGCTGATCTCCAGGCCCGCGCAGTGCAGCAGGACGTCCAGCGGCCCGTCGGCGAGCGCCGCGTCCACGGCCGCGGCCACCTGTGCGGCGTCGGTGAGGTCGCAGCGGTGCCAGTGAGCGGTCCCGCCCGCCGCCTCGATCGCGGCGATGGCGTCCTGCGCGGAGCGGCGGCGCTCGATGCCGGCGAGCTCGCGCTCGACGAGCTTCGGCGTCGGCTTCTCGCCGGCGTCGCGCAGCCGCTGGGCGATCGTCGTCTTCAGCCCGTCCCGGTCGCCGGCGATCGCCGCGATGTCGGGGTCACCCGGATCCGGCGCGGGCGTGAGGTCGAGCAGGTGGAACGTGCCGCCGCCGGCCGCGGCGGCGAGGTCCGCGGTGATCGCGGACACGATGCTGCCCGCCGCGCCCGTCACGAGGAACGTCGTGCCGTGGCTCAGCGCGCGGGCGGGATCGGGGTGCGGCGGCAGCTCGCGCAGCGCGACCGTCCAGCGCAGGTCGTCGGCGTGCCCGATCTCGACGGCGCCCGGGTCGCGCAGCGTCTCGTCGACGAGCAGGTCGGCGAGCGCCGCGGTCTTGCGGCTCGGCGGGACGTCGACGACCTTCACGAGCGCGTCCGGCCGTTCCTGCGCGAGCGCCTTCGTGAAGCCGCTGACCGCGCCGCCCATCACGGACGTCGCCCCGGCCGCGTCGTAGCCCAGGCGCCCGCCCAGGCGCGTCGCGCTGACAAGGAACGTGCCCGGCTCCAGCAGGCGCATCGTCGCCGCCAGGAGCTTCACGCGCCGGTGCAGGCCCTCGCGCCAGCCGGCGGGGTCCAGGCCGGAGAGCGGGCCCTCGTCGTCGAGCGCCGGGAGCCAGTAGACGCCGGTGACGGCGCCCGACCGCAGCCAGTCGGCGACGTGCTCCTCGGTCGCCGCGACGTCGAGCGCCGTGTCGAGGATGAGGACCTCCGCGCCGAGCGCCTCCAGACGGCTCGCCAGCGCGGCCCCGACGCCGCCGGCGTCCTGGGCGAGGATGACGCGCGCGCCGGCCTCGAGCTGCACACCGGTCGGCACGCAGCGGTCCAGCGGCGGGCGCACGACCGCCGTCGGCACCCGGCGGGGGAATGACGGGTCGGGGTCCTCGTCCGCCGGGGCCTCGTCGGACGCGGCCGCCGGCGGGGCGTCCGGCGTGCCGGCGGCGGGCGCGGCGGTGTGGTCGCGGACGAATTGGGCGACGTGGTTGAGGGTGGGGTAGTCGCGGAGTTTGAGGTTGTCGTCGCGGGGGATGTCCTAGGCTTCGCGGATGGTGGCGAAGACTTCGGCCTGCTTGACGGTGTCGATGCCCAGGTCGGCTTCGAGGTCGAGGTCGGGGTCCAGGAGGTCGGTGGGGTAGCCGGTCTGCTCGGCGACGACGGCCAGGACGCTGTCGAGGATCGGGTCGCCGGCGGCGGCGGCGGGCGCCGGGGCTTCGGTGGCGACCGGTGCGGCCGCGGCCGGAGCCGCGGCGGCCGCAGGGGCGGGCGCGGCGGTGTGGTCGCGGACGAATTGGGCGACGTGGTTGAGGGTGGGGTAGTCGCGGAGTTTGAGGTTGTCGTCGCGGGGGATGTCCTAGGCTTCGCGGATGGTGGCGAAGACTTCGGCCTGCTTGACGGTGTCGATGCCCAGGTCGGCTTCGAGGTCGAGGTCGGGGTCCAGGAGGTCGGTGGGGTAGCCGGTCTGCTCGGCGACGACGGCCAGGACGCTGTCGAGGATCGGGTCGCCGGCGGCGGCGGCGGGCGCCGGGGCTTCGGTGGCGACCGGTGCGGCCGCGGCCGGAGCCGCGGCGGCCGCAGGGGCGGGCGCGGCGGTGTGGTCGCGGACGAATTGGGACGACGTGGTTGAGGGTGGGGTAGTCGCGGAGTTTGAGGTTGTCGTCGCGGGGGATGTCCCAGGCTTCGCGGATGGTGGCGAAGACTTCGGCCTGCTTGACGGTGTCGATGCCCAGGTCGGCTTCGAGGTCGAGGTCGGGGTCCAGGAGGTCGGTGGGGTAGCCGGTCTGCTCGGCGACGACGGCCAGGACGCTGTCGAGGATCGGGTCGCCGCCCGCGGCGGGGGCGGCCGGAGCCTCGGGCGCTGCGGGAGCCGGTGTGGCGGCGGGGGTCGCCGCGGGCGCCGGGGCAGTCGCGGGCGCCGGCGCCGCGGGCGCGGCCGCGGGGACGGCCCGCGCGGCTCCGGGCCCGCGGTCGACGACGCGCAGGCGATGCTGGACGACCTCGAGCTGCGGCACGTCCTGCCCGCTGACGCGGGCCAGCCACGCGTCCCACGCGGCGCGGTCGTGGATCCGATAGTCGAAGCCCAGCTCCTCGGGATTGCGGCGCCGCCCGTCCGCGACCGGCGTCCAGCGCAGCAGCAGCATCGCGATCTGGGAGCCGAAGCCCGCGGCCAGGCGCAGCGCGAACCGCACGGGATACGCGCCGCCCTTGGACAGGTTGAGCTCCCCGAGCGACGGGTCGACGTCGCGGAAGTTCGGGACCGGCGGGACGATCCCCGTCTCCAGCGCCTTCACGGCGACGACGTCCTCGATCCCGACGCCCATCGGGTGCCCGGTGAAGCCCTTGGTGTTGGCGATCACGATGCCGTCGGCGCGCTCGCCGAAGACCTCGCGCAGTGCGTGGATCTCCGCCGCCGCGCTGCCGCCCCGGGCGGGGGTGTAGGTCTCGTGCGAGACGAAGAGGAGCTCGGGGGCGAACGCGTCGCGGGAGACGCCGCCGGCGCGCTCGCCGGCCGCCACGAGCCGCTCCATGACCTCGCTGATGTGCTCGACGTCCAGGCGCGTGCCGTGGAAGGCGCTGTTCGCGGTGACCGCGCCCAGCACCTCGCAGATCGGCGTGACCCCACGCTCGCGCGCGGCGTCCGCGCTCTCCACGACGAGCGCGGCGGCGCCCATGCCGAGGAGCATGCCGTGGCGGCGCACGTCGAACGGCAGCGCGGCGTCCTCCACCGCCTCGTCCGTCGCGGCCGCCCCCGACGCGAGGAACCCGGCGCCGATCCACGGGAGCATCTCGTCGGAGGTCGCGTCGTCGGCGGCGATCACGATGACCCGCCGGCAGCGGCCCGCGCGGATCCAGTCCTCGGCGACCGCCACCGCCTGCGTCGTGCTGGCGCACGCGGCGTTGAGCTGCGTGTTGGGCCCGCGCGCGCCGATCAGCTCGGCGAACTGCGAATGGCCCATCGAGAGGACGCGGAAGAGGAAGCGGCGGTCGAACTGGTAGGCGTGCTCCTCGAGCTCGAGCCGCACGTCGTGGATGCGGCGCTCGATCTCCGCCCGCGCGATCTCGTCGCTCTCGGGCACCCGGGCGAGAATCTCCTCGAGCTGCGTGAGCTGCTCCCGGCGGCTGCGGTCGGCCCAGAACCGGTCGAGCTCGTCGGCGAACTCGTCGTAGCCCGGGAAGGCGGACCCGAACACGATGCCCGTGTCGTCCCGCAGCGCCTCGGGCAGCGCCCAGCGGTCGGGCAGCTGCGAACCGGTCGTCGTGTCGCGGTAGTGCTGGACGAGCGGGATGCCGGCGTCGCGCAGGGCGTCGATGCCCGCGGCGATGGCGAGCTGGGTCGCGCGCCCGAGCGCGGCGATGCGCCCGGCGTCCACACCGAACTCGGACTCCAGATCGAACGCCCCCGCGCGCGCGGCGAGCTTGATGACGTCCGCGACGTCGTCGATCTCGACGAAGTTCGCCTGGCCGTCGTCGCCCTTCACCAGCCGCGTGATGTGCCGGTCGGCGATGGCGTGGCGGATCGACTGCGGGATGACGTCGATGCCCTGTGCGCCGTGGAGGATCGCGGCGAGGTTGTGCTCGTCGAAGAGCCGGTCGGCGCCGGGCAGGCCGAGGCCGGCGCCGGTGATGACGACGGGCTCGTGCCGCTGCGGGAGGGCCGGGCCGTCGTCCCCGAGCAGCGCGCGGCCGCGCTGCAGCGTGTCCGCGAACAGCCGCCCCAGCTCCAGCAGCGTGGCGTCGGACGAGTGCTCGGCCGGCGCCGGTGCGGCGCTCGCGGCGACGGGGGGAGCGGGCGCCGGGGCGGGCGCGGGCGGCTCCGCGGCGGCGCCGACGCCGCAGCCGGCGGCGTAGAGGCCGCACAGCGCGATGTTGAACGACGGAAGGTCGCCAGTCTTCGGGTGGTTCGTGTGGAGGTTCAGGGCGTCGTCGTCGCCGAGCACGTCGCTCGCGAACCCCTGCAGCGCGCGCTTGGGGCCCGTCTCGACGAAGACGCGCGCGCCCCGCTCCCAGAGGGTGTGCAGGCCGGTGACGAACTGCACGGGCGAGGCGACCTGGCGGCCGAGGAGGTCGACGATCCGGTCCACCGCGTCCGGTCCGGTCGGGTAGAGCCCGCCGTCGACGTTCGCGACGACCGGGATGCGCGGCGCCGCGACCTGCAGGCGGCGCAGCGTCGCGCGCAGCGGCTCGCTGGCCGGGGCGACGATCTCGGTGTGGAATGCGTGGCTGACGGGCAGCGTCATCGCCTGGTGCCCGAGTGCCTGCAGCCGCTCGACGACCTCGTGCACCGGGGCGGTGGCGCCGCCGAGGACGACCTGCTGGGAGGAGTTGACGTTCGCCAGCGACGACGTACCCGTCGACCTGCGCGATGACCTCCTCGACCGCCTCCGGCGGCGCGGACACGGCGGCCATCGCCCCCGGATCCTCGATGTCGAGGCTCGCCATCTCGTGCCCGCGCGCGCTGACGGCCTCCAGCGCCTCTGCGAACGGCAGCACGCCGGCCGCGACGAGGGCGCCGTACTCACCGAGGCTGTGCCCCATGACGATGTCCGGCTCGATCGCCGTAGGCCGCGAGCAGCCGGGTCAGCGCGATGTCCACGGTCAGGACCGCGGGCTGCGTGATCTCGGTGCGCATGAGCTCGGCCGTCGCCGCCGCGACCGCGGCGTCGTCGCCGGGGTCGACGAAGATGATGTCGCTGAGCGCCCGGTCCGCCGAGCAGCGGCCGCATCACCGCGTCGGCCTCCGCGAAGGTCGCCGCGACGATCGGCTCCACGCGGCGCAGCTCCGCCAGCATGTTCGCGTACTGCGATCCCTGCCCGGTGTAGAGGAAGGCGATCTTCGGCGCCGGCCCGCTCCCGCGGAAGATCCCGCGTGCCCGCAGCGCCTTCCAGGCGGCGTCGCCGCCGCCCTCGAGCGCCTTCAGGGCGAGTGCGGCCTTCGCGTGCAGCTCGTCCGCGTCGCCGTAGTCGATCGCGATGCGCTCGGGTGCCCGCAGCGCCTCGGGCGCGGGGGGCGCGGGCGGCGGCGCCGCCGCCGCGCCGAGCTCGCGGAGCTGCGCGGCGAGGCCCGCGTCGTCGGCCGCGCCGAGCACGAGGGCGCCGCGCAGGGGCGCCTTCGTCCCGGGCGCGCCGGCGGGCGGCGCGGCGGCCGCACGGTGGTTCGGGGGGCTGGGGACTGCGGCGCCGACGGCGATGCCGTTGCCGCCTGCTGCGAAACGTCCGGGCACGTATTCCTCCAGGACCGCGTGGAAATTGGTTCCGCCGAAGCCGAACGCGCTGACACCGACGGCGCGCGGGACGCCCTTGCGGGCATCCCACTCGCGCAGCTCGGTGCTGATCTTGAACGGGCTCGCCGACCAGTCGAGATTGGGGTTCGGCGGCTCGCCGCCGAGGCTCGGCGGCAGCACCTTGTGGTGGAGCGCGAGCGTCGCCTTGAGCAGGCCCGCCGCACCGGCTGCGCCCTTGAGGTGGCCGATGTTCGACTTCACGGACCCGATCGGGACCGAGCCGGGGGTGAGCCCGGCGCTCGCGAAGACGTCGGCGAGCGCGGTCAGCTCGACGACGTCGCCGACGCGCGTCGACGTGCCGTGGCCCTCGATCAGCCCGCAGGCCTCAGGTGACAGCCCCGACTTGGCCCAGGCCCGCTCGACGGCGAGCTTCTGGCCGATCGGGTTGGGCGCGGTGATGCCCTTGCCGCGGCCGTCGCTCGATCCTGCGATCCCGCGGACGACGGCATAGATCCGGTCGCCGTCGCGCTCGGCGTCCGCCAGGCGCTTGAGCAGCATCAGCCCGGCGCCCTCGCCCATGACGAACCCGTCCGCGCCGTCGCGGTAGGGCCGCGTCCCGGTCGCCGACAGCGCGCCGATCGCGCAGAACTTGATGAACGTCGCGGCGCTCATGTTGCGGTCGATGCCGCCGGTGATCACGGCGTCGAACTCGCCCTCGACGAGCCCCTCGATCGACGGCGTCCATCGCGGCCATCGCCGACGCGCACGCGGCGTCGACGACGAAGTTCGGCCCGCGCAGGTTGAAGAGGTTGGCGATCCGGCCGGCGAGGCAGTTGCCGAGTTCGCCGGGCATCGTGTCCTCGGTCGTCGCCGGCAACCAGGCATCAAGGCCCGCGTGCAGCTCGGAGGAGATGGCCTCCCGCGCGTCCTGCGGCAGGGAGGCGAAGCTCGGCGCGTCCTCGAGCCGGCGGGCGAGGTCGGGGAAGGACAGGCGCATCGAGGTCAGGTAGTGCTGCTCGCCGGCCATCGCGTTGCCCGAGGACGACGGCGGTCCGCTCGAGGTCCAGCGGCCTCTCGGGCCACCCGTAGTCGGCGAGCACCATGCGCGTGCAGGCGACGCCCCACTTCTGCGCATCGTCCATCGCGGCGGAGACCGTCGGGGGGATCGGCAGGTGCCATCCGAGCGGATCCCACTGCCAGTCGCGCACCCAGCCGCCGATCTTCGAGTACGTCCGCTCGGGCGCATGCGGGTCCGCGTCGTAGTAGAGGTCGGGGTCCCAGCGGGACGGGTCCACCTCGGAGATCGAGTAGCGGCTCCCGGTGACGTTGTCCCAGAAGGTGCCGGCGTCGGGGGCGTCGGGGAGGATGGCGCCCACGCCGACGATGGCGATGGCGTGCTCGGCGGGTGTGCTCATCGGGGTCAGATCCTGCGGTAGAGGACGTCGGCGACAAGGTCCATGTCGGCGATCAGGCCGGCCTGCGCCGCGTGGACGGCGGGCAGGCCCATGCGGGCGGCGAGCGCGGCGGCGTCACCGCCCTCTGCTGCGCCGACCCAGCGCAGCCCCTCCGTGGTGATCGTGAGCGCCGCCTCGCGGGCGGCGATGCGGCTCATCGCGGCCAGCGCCGCGGCGTCGAAGCGGTTGGACGTCTTCTCCGACGGTGGTCCCGGCGGCGACCGCGGCGGCGCGGCGCGCGAGCGCGCCCGCACCCTCGGTCCGCGCCTCGAGCTCGCCGAGGCGCAGCAGGATGTGCTGGTGGCGCGTCAGCCGCGCCGTCCGGCAGGCCTCGAGCATCTCCGCGAGCGCGTGGTGGGCGAGCGCGGCGATGTCGCCGCCGACCTGCGCGGGAAGCGCCTCGAGCTCGCGGGCGATGGCGTGGTAGTGATCGCCACGCGTCTTCAGGTGCTCCTGCCAGCGGTCACGCGCGATCGTCATCTCCATGATCTCCGAGGTTCCCTCGTAGATCGTCGTGATCCGCACGTCGCGGCGGATCTTCTCGACGAGATACTCGTGCGTGTAGCCGTAGCCTCCGAGCGCCTGGATCGCCGCGTCCGCGGCGGCGTTGCCGGCCTCGCTGGCCAGGTACTTCGCGATCGCGCCCTCGGTGTTCAGGGAGCCCCCACCGTCGTCGATCCGCGCGGCCGTCTCCTCGATCGCGGCGCGCGCCACCTCGAGCGCGACGGCGTGGGGGACGATCAGCTTGTGGGTGTAGCCCTGCTTCTCGCTGAGCGGGCCGCCGGCCTGCATGCGCTCCTGCGAGTAGGGGATGGCGCGGTCGAGCGCCGCCCAACCGGCGCCGAGCCCGAAGGCCGCGACCATCAGTCGCGTGTAGCCGAAGACCTGCTGGGCCTGCTGGAGCCCCTGGCCCTCGACGAGCCCGACGAGGTCGTCGGCGGGCACCTCGACGTCCTCGAGGAACAGCGCCGCGGTGTTGCGAGAGACGGATCCCGTGCTTGTGCTCCGGGTGGCCCTGGGTGAACCCCTCGGCGTCGTGCGGCACGACGAACCAGGTCGGGCCTCCCGGGGCCAGCGCGAGCACGGTCGAGAGCTCGGCGACGCCGCCGTTGGAGATCCACTGCTTGGCCCCCGTGATGCGGTAGCCCGTGACCGTGCCGTTCTCACCGATCGGCTTGGCGACCGTCTTCAGGGCCGCGAGGTCGCTCCCGGCGTCGGGCTCGGTCGCTCCGTACGCGAACAGGATCCCCTCCTCCGCGATGCGGCCCATCCAGCGTGCCTTCTGGTCCTCGGTGCCGCCGACGGTGATCGGGTCGCTGCCCAGGAACGTCGCCAGCACCGAGGTCGCGACGCCCAGGTCGATGCGCGCCATGCACTCGCAGACGCGATAGACGTCCATCGCGTTGCCGCCCATCCCGCCGTAGTCCTCCGGGACGAACACGAGCTGAATCCCCAGTTCCTCTCCGCACATCCGGCGGACGAGTTCCTCGGGAAACGTGTCGCGCTCGTCGAGGTCCAGCAACACCGCATCCGGAAGTTCCCGGTGCGCGAATTCGGTGATGGACTCGAGTGTGAAGTCGAGTGCTTCGGCGTCAAGGCCCCTCATTCGGACATCATCGCATGGAGCCATTCGTCGATCCCGTCAGGCCCGCGCCGTCGCTCCCGACTGCGGAATCGAGTGCGGCAAACTACGGGCAGTCGGTGGGCGGCCTGCGGATGCTCCCCGCGGCGCGACCGGCGAGGGTCACAGCTGACGCCCGCGCGCCGTGCACGGGACACGAGAGGGAGAGGATCACCGCAGATGGCTGCTTCAACCACGCGCCCGCCGGCGCCGGCCTCCACAAAGCTCGTCTACGACTTCAGCGAGGGCTCGCGCGAGATGCGCGACTCTGCTCGGCGGCAAGGGCGCGAACGTCGCCGAGATGACGCGCATCCTCGGCGCCGACCTCGTGCCCGCGGGCTTCACGATCACGACCGAGGCGTGCGTCGCCTACATGCGCGCCGGACGGCGTGGCGCCGCCCGGCCTCGACGCCCAGGTCGACGAGGCGCTCGCGCGCCTGGAGGCGCACGCCGGGCGCCGGCTCGGGCGACCCCGCCGATCCGCTGCTGGTGTCGGTGCGCTCGGGCGCGCGCGACTCGATGCCCGGGATGCTCGACACGGTGCTCAACCTCGGGCTCAACGACGCGTCCGTCGAGGGCCTCGCGCGCGGCGCACCGGCAACGAGCGCTTCGCGTGGGACTCCTACCGGCGCTTCGTGCAGATGTTCGGCAACGTCGTGCGCGGCATCCCCGGGGAGCGCTTCGAGGACGCGATCGCCGACGATCAAGCGCGAGCGCGGCGCGACGCTCGACACCGACCTCGACGCCGACGCGCTGCGCGAGCTCGTGCGGCGCTTCCGCTCCTTCTACGACTTCCCGACCGACCCGCGCGAGCAGCTCGAGCAGTCGATCCTCGCGGTCTTCGACTCCTGGATGGGCGCGCGCGCGATCGAGTACCGGCGGCAGAACCGCATTCCGGAGGACTGGGGCACGGCGGTCAACGTCCAGCAGATGGTCTTCGGCAACAAGGGCGAGACGAGCGGCTCCGGCGTGGCCTTCAGCCGCGACGAGGTGACCGGCTAGCAGCGACCCCAGCGGCGACTTCCTGCAGAACGCCCAGGGTGAGGACGTCGTCTCCGGGCGTGCGCACGCCGCGTGACCTCGCCGAGCTCGAGGGCTGGATGCCCGACGCATACGCGCCAGCTGCTGGACATCCTGCGCACGCTCGAGCGCCACTACGGCGACATGCAGGACACCGAGTTCACGATCGAGGACGGCCGCCTGTACATGCTGCAGACGCGCGACGCCAAGCGCCCGGCGCAGGCGGCCGTGCACTTCGCGGTCGACGCCGTCAACGAGGGCCTGCTGTCCAAGGCCCAGGCGATCGCGACGATCGACGCCGACCGAGCTCGACGCGCTGCTGCACCCGACCTTCGACCCGGCGACCGACTACGAGGTCATCGCGCGCGGCGTCGCCGCCTCGCCGGGCGCCGCGAAGGGCAACATCGTGTTCACGGCCGAGGGGGCCGTCGCCGCGGCGAACGAGGGCCAGCGGGTCATCCTCGTGCGGCCGTTCACCGAGGCCGAGGACGTCGCCGGCTTCGCCGCCGCCGCCGGCATCCTCACGTCCGAGGGCGGCAAGGCCTCACACGCGGCGCTCGTGGCGCGCGGCATGGGGCGCCCGGCGGTCACGGGCGCGGCCGACCTCGACATCGACCTGCACGCAGCACGAGGTGCACGTCGCCGGCACGGACCCTGCGTGCCGGCGACCACATCGCGATCGACGGCTCGACCGGCGCGGTCACGACCGACGACGTCCCGCTCGTCCAGCCCGAGGTCGGACGACCGCTTCGCCACAGATCCTCGAGCTGGGCCGACGAGCTGCGCACGCTCGGCGTGCGCACGAACGCCGACACGCCCGAGGACGCCCGGCGCGCGCGCAGCTTCGGCGCCGAGGGCATCGGGCTCTGCCGCACCGAGCACATGTTCATGGCCGCGGATCGTCAGCCGAAGGTGCGGCGGATGATCATGCAGATCGACGACGACGAGGCGCGCCGCGCGACGCTCGACGAGCTGCTGCCGCTGCAGCAGGGCGACTTCGACGGCCTGTTCGAGGCGATGGACGGCCACCCGGTGACGATCCGGCTGCTCGACCCGCCGCTGCACGAGTTCCTCCCCGACCGCTACGAGATCCGCGACGAGCTCAAGCGCGCCGAGCTGGAGTCCACGTGGGACCTGCCCGACCTCCAGCACCAGGTCGCCGTCATGCGGGCGCTCGAGGAGTCCAATCCGATGCTCGGCACGCGCGGCGTGCGGCTGGGGATCCTCTACGAGGACATCTACGCGATGCAGGTGCGGGCGATCGCGCGCGCCGCACGGACGGTGCAGGGCCGGACCGGCGTGCATCCGCAGGTCGAGATCATGATCCCGCTGGTCGCCTACGAGCAGGAGCTCGCGATCATTCGCGAGATGGTCGTGCGCGTCGCCGCCGAGGAGGGACTCGCCGAGGGCGACTACAAGATCGGCACGATGATCGAGCTGCCGCGGGCGTGCCTGGTCGCGGACGCGATCGCCCACCACGCGGAGTTCTTCTCGTTCGGCACCAACGACCTGACGCAGACGGGCCTGGGCTTCTCCCGCGACGACATCGAGGGGCGGATCCTGCCGACGTACATCGAGAAGAAGATCGTCGACGTCTCGCCGTTCGAGTCGATCGACGAGGACGGCCTCGGCCAGCTCGTGCAGATGGGCTGCGAGAAGGGCCGGAGCACGCGGCCGGGCATCCACCTCGGGGTGTGCGGCGAGCACGGGGGCGACCCGCGGTCGATCGCGTTCTTCCACCGCGACGGGCCTGGACTACGTGAGCTGCTCGCCCTTCCGCGTCCCGATCGCGCGCGTCGCAGCGGCGCAGGCGGCGATCGCGGCCGCGTCCGCGAACGACTGAGGCGCCCCCTGACGGGGACGCCTCGGTCCGTCCGGCGTGTGCGCGCGGCTCAGGTCGCGGCGGGCGGGACGATCTTGATCTCGTCCCAGACCGGGCCGGAGGCGGTGAGCTTCAGCTCCGCCTCGCGCACGATCGCGCCGGGCCGCAGGTCGTCCACGGTGCACCTGCGACGCGGGGGCGGTCCGCCGGCGGTCGGCATCCCGCCGGCGGTCGGCATCCCACCGGCCGTCGGCATGCCGCCGATCGTCCCGTGGTGCTCGTGGGACGGGCCGTCGTCGTCACCGTGACGCTGCTCGTCCTCGTCGTCATCGCCGCCGCGATGTGACGCGAAGCCGTGGTGGTCGTCGTCGCCGTCGTGGTGACCGCGACCGCGACCGCGGCCGTCACGGCCGCAGCGGCCGCAGCGGATCTCGGTGTCCGCGGTGACCCTGCCGCTCACGGGCAGGCCGCCGCTGGAGATCACGAGGATCCCGTCGGCGAACGACGTGATGGTGCCGACGTTCTCGTCGCCGTCCTTGACGCCGTCGTCGTCGCTGTCGGGATCGCGCGGGTTCGTGTTCGCGGCGTACTCCATGGCGTTGTTGGAGCCGTCGCGGTCCTGGTCGCGCGAGGCCTGCTTGAAACGCAGGCTCAGGCGATGGCGGCGCTCCCAGCGATCGGGGAGGCCGTCACGGTTGCGGTCGGCCTGCTTGGCCTTCTCGGCGGCGCCGGACTGCCGCTCGGCGCTCGCGACGACGGGCAGCGCGGCCATGAGGGCCAGCACGACCAGGGCGAGCAGGGTGCGGATGGTGGAGCGGGACATGAGGGTGATGACACTCCTTGTCTTGCGGGGGTCGTCACCTGAGACAGCGACGATCGACGGACGTGACGGTCGCCGGACGTTCCGGCGGCGAGACGGTCAGGGAGCGGGCGGCGGGGCGTCGTCGCCGGAGCGGCGCGAGTCGTCGTTCTCGGCACGCTCGGACGGGCCCGAGCCGGACCCCGAGTCGTCAACGCTGCCCGAGCTGCCCGAGCTGCCGGAGGAGTCCTGCTCCGGCTCGCGCGGTTCGGGGGCATCCTCGGGCTCCGGTCCTTCGGACGCCGGACGCCGGGCGCCGTGGTCGGTCTCGGGCGGGTCGTCGCCGTGCCCGCCACGGGTCTCCGACCGGCGCCGCTCGGCGCGCGGTGCGTCGCCGTCGTCGCCGGGCTCGCGACCGCCTGCCGGAACCTCCTCGTCAGGGCGCTCGTCACGTCCGCCGCGCACGTCGTCCTCGCGGGGGCCGCCCGGCGCGCCGCGCTCCCCGGGGCCGCGGTCCTCGCCTCGCCCCTGGCCGGAAGCGCTCCCGTCATCCGTCCCGGAACGGCTCGTCCCGGACTCGCCGCCCGCCGCACCCGGAGCCGCCGGCGTCGAGATGAGGGCGGCGGTCGGGCCGGCGGCGCCCGCCGGCGGCCTCGCCGTGGCGGGCCCTCGCTCCGACGACTGCCCCGCAGCCGGGCGCGGGCGCTCGCGCACCATCTGGTCGACCTTGGGCACGCCGACCGCGACGGCGCCGGCCGTGGCGACGATCGCACCGGCCTTCAGCGCGCTGCCGCCGAAGAGGGTTCCGGCACCGACGCCGCCCACGATCTCGCCGACGCGCGTCGCGGTGTCGGCGGCCTGGGCCCCGCCGACACCGGCGAGCCAGACGGCGACGGGCCACGGGGTGACCGCGGTCGCGGCGACGCGCAGGGTGGCCCGCGCGCGGCTCACGAGCTGCCGGACGGCGGTGTCGTTGAGCCCGAGCTCCGCGCCGACGTCGGCGTGCGAGCGTCCCTCGACGGCGACGGCGAGCAGCGCCGCGCGCTGGCGGTCCGGGAGGGCGGCGATGGTGTCGAGGGCCCGGCGCAGGTCCTCGCGCTGTTCGACCTCGCTCGCAGGGCCCGGACGCAGGTCCGACGCTTCGAGCAGCGGGGCGTCGTCGCCCCCGGGCTTCTTCATGACGTTCAGGGCTCCGTTGTGCACGATGCGGTAGAGCCAGGGCCGCAGGTCACGGACCGCCGCCCCGTCGCGCAGCGCCCCCCAGGCGCTCACGAACGCCGCCTGCACCACGTCCTCGGCGCGGGCGTCCTCCGGGAGGAACCGCCGCGCATAGCGCAGCAGCGGACGACGGTAGCGGTCGACGATGGCCTCGAAGGCGCGGTCGTGCCCGGCGGCGATCAACTCGACCAGCCGCTCGTCCGTCTGCGTGCGCAGCAATGTGATGGAGACGTGTGGGGTCACCGGTGCTCCGTGGCTGAGACAACGGTAGGGGCGAAACGTGACGGTCGTGCCTAGACGTCCAGGAGCGGCACCCCGCGCTCCGTCGCCCAGCGGACCACGGGAAGCGCCTCGCGCCGGCGCTCGAACTCCGCCGTGGTGTAGCAGTGGACCTCGGCCGGAGCGCCCATCGCGTCGGCGTCCCAGAGGCCCGCCGCCTGGTGGACCCGCTCGAGCCATGGGATCCCGTCGAAGTTCTCGGAGACGAGGATCACGACGTACTCGGGGCCGCGCTCGCGCTGCGGGACGACGCCGCGCGCGTCGTCCACTCGTGCCCCGCCGACGATCGCGCGCTCCAGCGGCCAGCGGTCCCCGACGCGGCGGGCGTAGCGTGCGAGCTCGGGGTCGTCGAGGACGGGCTGGGGCGTCACGGGGTCATCATCCGCGTGCTCTGCGGGGGCTGCCACGACGGCCTACCGGAAGTCGTCCGCGGTGTGCGGGCCCACGCACGCGACGGCCAGGTCGTCGGGGTCGATCCGCTGCGCGACGTCGCGGACGGCGTCGAGCGTCACCGCGTCGAGCGCGGCGACGGCGGCATCCGGGTCGATGTCCTCGTGGTGGACGACGGCGCGGCGCGCGGCGTGGCTGGCGACCGCGTTCGTGTTCTCGAACGCCAGGACGCGGCGCCCGGCGGCATACGCCCGGGCACGCTCCACCTCGTCGGCGCGCGGCCCCTCGTCGCGCAGCTCGCCGACGATCTCGCGCATGCGCGCGTAGGCCTCGACGCACTTGGCGGAGTCCAGGCCGGCCCCCATCAGCAGCGCGCCGTGGTCGGAGGCGATGTGGTCCATGGCGAAGACCGAGTACGCGAGGCCGCGCTGCTCGCGGATCTCGTCGAACAGGCGCGACCCCATCGAGCCGCCCAGGAGCACCGCGTAGATGTGGAACGCCGCGCGCGCGGCCGGGTCGTCCGCGGCGACCTGCGGGCGGTAGAGCATCCGCAGGTGGGACTGGTTGGTGTCGCGCTCCTCGACGAGGATCTCGGGATCGAATCCCGGCGCCGCATCCGCCGGCTCGGGGGCGGCGAGATCGGGGAAGCGGGCCATCAGCTCGTGGACGGCGCCGTTCTCGGGCAGGTGGTCGAGGTTGCCGGCGATGAACGCCCCGCCGCTGCGGCCCGACCAGCGGCGCTTGCGGAATGCCACGATGGCCTCGCGAGTGAAGGCGCGCAGGTGCTCCTCGGGGCCCAGGACCGTGCGCCCGAGCGGGTGGTCGCCGAACCCCGCGCGCTCGATCAGCTCGCCGGCGACCGCCGCCGGCTGGTCCTTGTAGCGCTGGATCTCCTGGATGACGACGCCGCGCTCGCGGTCCAGTTCCACGGGGTCCACCCGCGGGCGGCCGACGAAGTCCGTCAGCAGGTCCATCGCCTCCATCGCGGCCTCGGCGCGCACGGTGATGTGGAACGCGACGAGGTCGTGGCTCGTGTAGGCGTTGAGCACGCCGCCCATCCGCTCGGCCGTCTCGTTGACCTTGCGGTAGTCGTCGAACTTCTCACCGCCCTTGAACACGAGGTGCTCGAGGAAATGGGCCATCCCGTTCTCCTCGGCGCGCTCGGTGCGCGCCCCGGCGTCGAACGCGACGAGGATGGTCGTCGCCCGCGTTCCGGGGATTGCGATGCGGTGGACGGGGAGCCCGTTCGGGGCGGTTGACGAGCTGATCTGGGCCATCGCGCGAGGGTATCGAGCGGGGTGGCGGCGGCCGGCCGGGCGGTCTACGCTGCGGCGCATGTGCCGCAACATCCGCACCCTGCACAACTTCGAACCCGCGGCGACCTCCGAGGAGATCCGCGCGGCGGCGCTGCAGTACGTCCGCAAGGTCAGCGGGTCGACGAAGCCGTCGAAGGCCAACGCGGCGGCGTTCGAGCGCGCCGTCGAGGAGATCGCCCACATCACCGCGCACCTGCTCGACGACCTCGTCGCGGCCACGCCGGCGAAGGACCGGGAGGTCGAGGCGGCCAAGGCGCGGGCACGCGCCCAGAAGCGGTTCGCGGCCTGAGCGTGCGGATCGCCGCGTTCGCCTGTGCGGCGGCACTCGCGCTCGGCGCCTGCGGGGAGCGCGAGCCGGGCGCCGGGTCCGTCGCACTCCCCGGAACGCAGTGGGAGCTCGACGTCGGCGCGCTGGGCGGCGCCGGGAGCGAGGACGTCTCCTCGTTCCTGCGGTTCGGCGACGACGGCCGGGTGAGCGGGAACGACGGGTGCAACGACTTCACCGGCGCGTACGAGGTCGACGGGCCCGCCCTGCGCCTCGGCCCGCTCGCGTCGACCCGCAAGGCGTGCGCCGGTGCGGCGCAGGAGGTCGCCGACCGCGTCTCGGCGACGCTGGACCAGGTCCGCTCGCACGAGGCCCGGCCGGACACCCTGGTCCTCAAGGACGGCGCGGGCGACCCGGTGCTGCGCTACCGCGCGAGCAGGCCGGGGGTCGCGGGCGCCTGGGAGGTCACGTCGGTGCTCTACGACGACGCGATCCGGGGTGTGCTCGAGGGCACCGGGCTCACCGCGGACTTCGGTCCCCCCGACCCCGAGGGCACCGTCGCCGGCTCGAGCGGCTGCAACACGTTCTCGGGCCCCTACGAGGAGGATGGGGCGCAGCTGCGGATCGGCCCGCTGGCGACGACCGAGATCGCCTGCACCGAGCCTGAGGGCGTCGACGAGCAGGAGCGCGGGTACGTCGCGGCGCTCGCGTCCGTGGTGCGCTTCGAGCAGGCGGGGCCGAAGCTGACGCTCTTCAACGCGAAGGACCAGATGGCCGTGACGCTCGTGCGCCCGCGCTGAATGCGCCTGCACGTCCCGTTGCGCGCAGCCGAACCTGCAAGGAATCCGCCGACCCGTGGCTAACCTCGCCGAAGGCCATGGCTGCGACCGAGGACGAACTCCGCCTGCGTGACGTGCAGGCAGCACAGCGCGCCGCCCGCGATCAGCAGGCGGCGGGCGCATCCGCGTCCGCGACTCCGGGCGATCCGGCCAACGCGATCGAGCTGCGCGGCGTCAGCAAGACGTACGACGTCTCCAACGCGGGGCTGCGCAACGCCACGTTCTCGGTGCGCCGCGGCGAGTTCGTGTTCCTCGTCGGGCAGACGGGATCGGGCAAGTCCACGCTGATGCGCCTGCTGATCAAGGAGCTCGAGCCCGACGAGGGCCGCATCCTCGTCGGCGGGCGCGACCTCGCCGAGCTCACCCACAAGCAGATCCCGTACTACCGGCGCAACCTCGGCGTCGTCTTCCAGGACTTCAAGCTGCTCCCCAACCGGACGGTGCACGACAACGTCGCGTACGCGCTCCAGGTGACCGGCTGCTCGCGCAGGGAGATCCGCGCCAAGGTGCCGGACATCCTGCGTCTGACGGGCCTCTCGACGAAGCTCCACAACTACCCCGACCAGCTCTCCGGCGGCGAGCAGCAGCGCGTCTCGATCGCGCGCGCCTTCGTGCAACCATCCGCCGCTGCTGCTGGCCGACGAGCCGACCGGCAACCTCGACCCCGAGACGTCGATCGGGATCATGCAGCTGCTCTACCGGATCAACCGCACCGGCACGACGGTGCTCGTCGCCACGCACGACTCGACGATGGTCGACCGGATGCGCCGCCGCGTGCTCGAGCTCGACAAGGGCCGCGTCGTGCGCGACGAGATCGGCGGGCGCTACGCCCAGACCGACATGAGCACGGCGGAGTTCGGCGCGCTGCTGCGCGAGCCGGCGCCCGAGCCGCGCCGCGGCGGGGCGCTCGCCGACGACTACGACGACTTCGACGACGCGTTCCGCGACTAGCGCATGAAGATCGGCTTCTTCCTCCGCGAGGCGCTGCGCAGCCTCACCCGCAACGCCGTGCCGAGCTTCGCCGCGCTCGCGTCGGTGCTCGTCACCCTGCTCGTGCTCGGCGTCTTCATCCCGATCGTCCAGGCGACGACGGGCGCGGCCAACGAGGTCCGCGGCCGCGTGCTCGTGAACGTCTACCTCAAGGCCGACGCGACCCAGGCGGACGCCGCGCGCGTGAAGGGCGTCCTCTCCGGACAACCCGGACGTCGCGAAGGTCGAGTTCGTGAGCAAGGCGCAGGCCCTGCGCGAGGAGAAGGCCAAGAACCCCGAGGCCTACCAGCTGCTCGGCTCCAACCCGCTGCCGGACACCTTCCGCGTCACGCCGAAGGACCCGGACGAGACGGCGTCGCTGATCTCGCGCGCTGGCGCCGCAGACACCGGGCGGCGGGAGCCACGACCGTCGACCCTGCGATCGACGTCGTGAAGTCCTCCAAGGACGACACCCAGAAGATCCTCACCGCCACGAAGGTCGTGAAGTACACGACCGGCCTGCTGGCGGTCCTGCTCGTGATCGCGTCGATCCTGCTGATCTCCAACACGATCCGGCTGTCGCTGTTCTCGCGGCGGCGCGAGATCCACGTGATGAAGCTCGTCGGCGCGACCGACGGGTTCATCCGCTGGCCGTTCGTGCTCGAGGGGATCATCGTCGGCGCGCTCGGCGCGCTGCTGGCCGTGCTGCTGCTCGGGGTGATGAAGGTCGCGCTCGTCGACCCGCTCGTCAGCGACTTCGCGCTGCTCGCCGCACCCGACACGATCGGCTTCGGCGTTCTCGTCGCGGTGCTGCTCTGCGCCGGCATCGCGGTCAGCGCGATCGGCTCGGCGATCTCGCTGCGCCGCTTCCTGCAGGTCTGAGGACCGGGCGCGGCGGGCCCGCCCGCCCGTCTACCCTCTCGGGGCGGCCTCGGCCGTACCCCTGCAGATGCCCGTCCCGTCGCCGCACACCGGCTCCTGATCGTCCTCGCCGCCTTCGCGGTCGCGCTCGGGCTGCTCGCGCGTCGGCGCGTGGATCGGCGGCACGGCACCCCGATGCCGTCCCGGGGCCGCTGCGCTCGCAGCTGACCGGGAGCGAGGACCGCCGCGTCGTGAACGAGGCCCTCGATCTGATCGAGAGCACGTACTACCGCAAGATCCCGCGCTCGCAGATCGCCGACGACGCGATCGCCGGCGCCGTCGCGCAAGCTGCGCGACCGCTTCTCCAACTACTTCACGCCCGAGGAGTACAAGCGCTTCAAGGAGGAGCAGGACAGCCGCTTCACCGGGCGTCGGCGTCAGCGTCGCCGCGGATCCGCAGGGCCTGAGCGTCGTGCGCGTCTTCGACGGCTCCCCGGCCGACGAGGCGGGATCGACGTGGGCGACGTGTTCGTCGCCGCCGACGGCAAGAGCGCTCGCGGGCGTCAGCAGCGACGTCGCGACCTCGCGCGTGAAGGGGCCGGAGGGGACCGACGTGCGCCTCACCGTCGAGCGCGACGGCAGAGCCCAAGACCCTGACCCTCACGCGCCGGCGCGTGTCGGTCCCCGTGGTCGAGGCGCGACGCTGCGCCGAGGCCTGCGGGAAGAAGATCGGCGTCGTCGCGCTCGCGCAGTTCAGCTCCGGCGCCCACGCCGAGGTCTACGGCGCGCTGCGCAGCGCTCGAGAAGCAGCGGCGCGCAGGCGTTCGTCTTCGACCTGCGCGGCAACGGCGGCGGGCTCGTCGACGAGGCGCAGCTCGATCGCGAGCGCCTTCCTCCCCGACGGGCGGATCGTCACCACCCGCGGTCGCAACGTGCCCGAGAAGACGCTCGACGCCACCGGCAACCCCGTGATCGGCAAGGACACCGAGGTCGCGGTGCTCGTGGACCGCGGGACCGCCTCGGCGTCGGAGATCGTGGCGGGCGCGCTCCAGGACCGCGGCCGCGCGACGATCGTCGGGACGCGGACCTTCGGCAAGGGCGTCTTCCAGGAGGTCATCGAGCTCTCCAACGGCGGCGCCCTCGACATCACCGCCGGGCAGTACTTCACGCCCAAGGGCCGCAACCTCGGCGGCCAGGGCGTCTCCGCGGGCACCGGCCTGAAGCCCGACGTCGCGGCCAGGGACGATCCGAAGACGGTCCCCGACGAGGCGCTGCGCACGGCGCTGCGCATCGCCGGCGGCTGCGCGGCCGAGCCCGCGGGGTGAGCCGCGCCGGACGCCGGGGCGGGGGTCGCGGGCGGCCCGCAGGCAGGTCGCCCCGGTGGTCACGGCGGCCGCCCGGCGCCGCGCGGCCGCGACGACGAACGCGATCCCAACGCGCCGTTCGTGCTCCTGCTCGAGGGGCGCGCGCGGTTCCTCGTCGGCGAGCGGTTCTTCGAGCGCGGCCGTCGCTTCACGGTCGGCCGGTCCCCGCGCGAGGCGCGGCCGGGGCGCCTGGCGCTCGTGCGTCCCGGCGGCGGCGGGCGCGTCGACGTCCTGCGCGTCCTCGGCGAGCCGCACGTGGCGCGGGACGTGATCGAGGCGCTGATGCTCGAGCGCGGCCTGCGCCGGTCGTTCCCCGCCGGGGTGGACCGCGCGGCGCGTGAGGCGGTCGAGCACCCCGCGGCGGCCGCGGTGCGGCGCGACCTGCGCGGATCTGCCGACGTTCACGATCGACCCGGCGAGCGCCAGGGACTTCGACGACGCGATCTCCGCCGAGGACCTGGGCGGCGGGCGCATCCGCGTCTGGGTGCACATCGCGGACGTCTCGGCGCACGTGCGTCCCGGCGACGCCGTCGACCGCGAGGCCTACCGGCGCGCGACCAGCGTGTACGTGCCGGGCGCCGTCGAGCCGATGCTGCCGGCGGCGCTGTCGAACGAGGCGTGCTCGCTGGTGCCCGGCGCCGACCGGCTCGCGGTCACGGCCGAGCTGGAGATCGCCGGCGCGGAGACGGTCAAGGCGACCTTCCACCGCTCGCTGATCCGCTCGGACGCGCGCCTGGACTACGATCGCGTCGACCGGCATCTTCGCGGGCGAGGAGCAGGCGCAGGAGCCGTGGGCGGCCCCGCTCGCGGCGGCGCGCGCGCGGTCGCTGCCGCGGCTCGAGGACGCGCGGCGCGCCGCCGGCCACGCGCTGGCGATCGAGTCCGTCGAGCCGGAGTTCGCGCTTCGACCGCGGCGGGCACGTGACCGACGCGACGACGACGGCCCAGACCGAGTCCCACCGGCTGATCGAGCACCTGATGATCGCCGCGAACGAGGCCGTCGCGCGGCTGCTGGCCGACCGCGGCGTCCCGGCGCTCTACCGCGTCCACGAGCGGCCGGAGCCGGTCGCCGTCGACCGCCTCGCTGGAGCAGCTCGCCTCGCTCGACGTGCCGACGCCGCCCGCGCCCGCAGCCGAGCGGATGACGTCCGCCGAGGCGGCGGACGTCGTCGCCCGCGCCTCGGCTCTGGTGGACGAGCACGTGCGGCGGACCGGCCACGGGCGCGTGGGGCTGACGTTCCTGGTGCTCCGCGCGCTGCAGCAGGCGCACTACACCCCGCAGAACCTCGGGCACGCCGGGCTCGGGCTGACGCACTACTGCCACTTCACCTCGCCGATCCGCCGCTACCCCGATCTCGTCTGCCATCGCGCGCTGCTGTCGGCGATCGGCGGCGGTGAGGATCCGCCGCTCGCGCAGCCGCTCGAGGAGGCGGGCATCTGGTGCAGCGCCCGGGAGCGCGGCGCGATGGTGCTGGAGCGGGACGCCGACCGCGTCGCGCAGTGCTTCCTGCTGGAGCGCGAGCTGTTCGAGGAGGGCTTCGACCGCGTGTTCGAGGGCGAGGTCACCGGGCTCGTCGGCAGCGGCGCGTTCGTGCGCTTCGGCGAGCCCGGCGGGCCCGCGACGCACGAGGGCTTCCTGCCCGTCCGCCGCATCCCCGGCGGCTGGTGGGACCTCAACGAGCCGGGCACGATGCTGCTCAGCGACGAGGGCGGCGCGATCCGGATGGGGGATCCGCTGAGCGTCCGCGTCGAGCGGGTCGAGGCGCCGCGCGGGCGCGTCGATCTGGTACCGGGGGACGACCGTCCCGGAATCTGGGAGGATCAGCGGTAATGCGCATGCGATCGGTCCTGCTCCTCGTCGTCGTGCTGCTCGCGGTGCCATCGGCTGCGAGCGCCGCCGTCCGCCAGGCCGTCCCCGCCGGGGGGACGACGAGCGGCCCGTGTGACGCGGGCGCGCCGTGCACCCTGCAGGAGGCCGTCGCGGGCGCCGCCGACGACGACACCGTGCGCGTGGCGTCCGGGACCTACGACCTGACGAGCACGCTCGAGGCGACCGTCGGCGGCATCGTGATCGAGGCCGAGTCCGTGGCGTCGCCCCCGCTGCTGCAGTGGAGCGGCTCCCCGGATGCGAGCGCCGTGACGCTTTCGGGCGTCGGCCAGACGCTGCGCGGACTGCGGGTCACGGGCACGCTGAACAGCGCCGCGGTGCTCGTGCGCGCCGTCGCGCCGGGCGCCGGCGCGACGCTCGACCGGCTGCAGGTGCGCAGCGATCGGCGACGGGGCGACGGGCGTCGCGCTGCGCAGGCGCCACGCTGCGCGACTCGACCGTGACGGCGATCGGCGCCGGGCGCGATCGCCGCGACCGTCGCGGGGACCGTCGCCGGCAGCACGCTCGTGGCGGAGGGCGCAGGCGCCCGCGCGCTCTTCACCTCCACGCTCTTCTTCGGCGGCGACGCGGCCGTCACCGTGCGCAGCACGATCCTGCGGGGCGACGTCAGCGGCTGGGACGCCGCGGTCTACGACACCGACGTCGACGAGGCCACGGAGGCCTCCGCCGACGTCGCGCACTCGAGCTACGGCGCGGGACGCCTGCGCACCCTGACCGTGTCGGCGAACGGCTCCGCCACCGTCACCGAGGGCGCCGGGAACGTCACCACCGTCGGCCCGCTCCTGGCGGGCCTGCCCGGCGGGCTGGACCTGCGTCAGCTGCGCGGCTCGCCGACGATCGACGCGGGGACCGCGGTCGGCCTGCCGGCGGACACCGACTTCGACGGCGACCCGCGCGTCTTCGGCGCGGCGATCGACATCGGCGCCGACGAGTACCTGCCGCCGCCGCTCGCGACGATCCAGACGATCGTCGTCGACGACACCGACGCGGTCATCAGCGGCCTCGTCACGCCGCGCGGGTCGGACTCCAGCTGGCGCCTGGAGATCGGTCGCGACGACGGCGTACGACGCGACGGTCTTCGGCGGCGCGATCGTGCCGAAGTCCGTCGAGTCGCAGTCGGTGAGCGCCCCGCGTCGGCGGCCTGCGCCCGGCCACGACCTACCACGCGCGCCTCGTCGCCGCCAGCGCGCAAGGGCACGACGCTACGGCCCGGACGCGACGTTCCGCACGCTGGCCTCGCCGGCGCGCGAGGCAGACCGCGGCGCAGCCCGAGGCTGACCGGCGCGCGCCTGAGCAGCGCGCAAGGTCCGGCGCGGCAAGCTCGCCGGGCTGCGGCTCGACGTCCTCGGTCGCGGGCAACGTCGAGGTCGTCGTCTCGCGGCTCGAGCGCGGCCGCCGCAAGGGCAAGGCCTGCGTCACCGCGACGAAGCGCGTGCACCGCCACGGTGCGCCTCATCGGCATCTCGCGCAAGGTGCTGCCCGGCGCCAACGGGCCGCTGCCGATCGTCACGACGAAGCTGCGCAAGGCGCCGCTACCGCCTGACGCTCACGGTGGTCGGCTCGACCGGCAAGCGCTCGAAGCCCGTCAACCTGACCCTGCGGATCACCTGAAGCTCGCCGCGCGCTCGCGGACCAGGCCGGTGAGGTCGGGGCCGGCCTTCGCGGTCGACCCCGCGTCGTACGGCGGCTGCGGGTCGTACTCGATCAGCAGCTGGATCGCCTGCGCGTAGAGGTCGCCGGCGATCCGGCCCGCGAGCGCGAGGCCCATGTCGATCCCGGACGACACGCCGGCCGCGGTCACGATCTTCCCGTCGAAGACGACGCGCTCCTGCGTCGGCAGCGCGCGCCGAGGCCCGCGAGCGTCTCGAGCTCGAGCCAGTGCGTGGTCGCGGGCACGCCGTCGAGGATGCCGGCGGCGGCGAGCAGCAGCGAGCCGGTGCAGACCGACGTCGTCCAGGTGGACGTCGCGTGAGCGCCGCGCAGCCAGGCGAGCAGCCGCTCGTCCTCCAGCAGCGCGCGCGTGCCGGTCCCGCCGGGGACGACGATGACGTCGGGCGCGGGCAGGTCCTCGAACGCGGCGGTCGCCTCGAGGGCGAGCATGCCGTTGTCGGTGCGCACGAGCCCCGGCTCGTGGGCGAGCCACGTCACCCGCGCGTCCGGCAGGCGCGAGAGCACCTCGTAGGGGCCGATCGCGTCGAGCGCGGTGAAGCGGTCGTACATCGGGATCGCGATCTCCATCGTCGTCTCCTTCGGTCAGGCCGCGAAGCGCTCGCGGTAGGCGCCGGGGCTCACGCCGACGCGCCGGGCGAAGGCCCGGCGCAGCGTCTCGACGGTCCCGAACCCGCACCCCGTCGCGATGCTCGCGACGGGCGCGGGGGTGGTCTCCAGCAGCAGGCGCGCGCGCTCGACGCGCAGGCGCTCGACGTACGCGGCGGGCGTCAGGCCCGTCTCGTCCTTGAAGGCGCGAGCGAAGTGGCGCTCGCTCATGTGGGCGCGCTGCGCGAGCGCGGCGACCGCGAGGTCGGCGTCGAGGTTGTCGGTCATCCACGCCTGCAGCTCGCGCAGCGGCGCGCGGGCGGCGGCCTGCGCCTGCAGCCCGGCGCTGAACTGCGCCTGCCCGCCGGGACGGCGGACGAAGAGGACGAGGCTGCGCGCGACCTCGAGCGCCCGCGCCGGACCGAGGTCCTCCTCGACGAGCGCGAGCGCGAGGTCCATGCCGGCGGTGACGCCGGCCGACGTGCGGATCGGGCCGTCGGCGACGAAGATCGGGTCCGGGTCGACGGTGACCGCCGGGAACGCCCGGGCGAGGGCGTCGCACCACGCCCAGTGCGTGGTCGCGCGCCGCCCGTCGAGCAGCCCGGCGCGGCCGAGCAGGAACGCGCCGGTGCAGACCGAGGCGACCCGGCGCGCACGCGGCGCGGCGTCGGCGATCCAGCCGACGAGCAGGTCGTCGGCCGACGCCGCGCGGGTGCCCTCGCCGCCCGCGACGACGAGCGTGTCGAGCGGGCCGCCGACCTCGGCGAGCGCGAGGTCGGGAAGGATCGCGTAGCCGCTGCCCGGTGCTCAGCGGCTCACGCGCCGGGGCGGCGACCCGGACGTCGTAGCCGCCGGCCTGGGCGAAGACCTCCGCCGGTCCGGCGACGTCGAGGGCCTGCACGTCCGGGAAGGCGACGATGACGATGCGGCGGGGCACGGGTGCATCGTGCGGCATCCGCGCCGATGGCCGCAAGGTCGTCAACCGGACGAATCCAGCCATTCGCGGCGCCCGCCGCTACGCTCGACCGGCATGGCCAAGGCCGCGAAGAAGAAGGTCGCCCCCGGCGACGTGGCATCCAACCGCCAGGCGCGGCACCGCTTCGAGCTGCTCGACAGGCTCGAGTGCGGGATGGTGCTGCAGGGCACCGAGGTCAAGGCGCTGCGCGAGAGCGGCGCGACGCTGAAGGACGCCTACGCGCAGATCCGCGGCGGCGAGCTGTGGCTCTACAACGCGCACATCCCGCCCTACGGCCCAGCGGCGCGCGAGAACCACGAGCCCGAGCGCCCGCGCAAGCTGCTCGCCCACCGGCGCGAGATCGAGCGCCTCGCCGGGAAGCAGCAGCTCCAGGGCCTGACGCTGGTCCCGACCCGGATCTACTTCAAGGGCTCCCAACGCCAAGGTCGAGATCGCGCTCGCCAAGGGCAAGGACCGCTTCGACAAGCGGCAGTCGATCAAGGAGCGCGAGACCAAGCGCGACATGGATCGCGCGCTGCGCGAGGCCAACCGCTGACGCCGCGCCCTCAGGCCGCCTGCTCGCCGCGCTCGGCGAGCACCGCCGCCGCCGCGGCCTCGGCGTCCTCGAGCTCGCCGCGCACGAGCTGCAGCCCGCGGTCCCAGAAGCCGGGGTCGGTGAGGTCCAGCCCGGCGATGGCCGCCAGGTCCTCCGGGCTGCGCGAGCCGCCGGCGGCGAGCATCTCCAGGTAGGCGGGGACGAACGCCTCGCCCTCCTCGAGGTAGCGCGCGTACACCGACAGCGCCAGCAGCTGGCCGTAGGCGTAGGCGTACACGTAGCCGGGGGTGCCGATGAAGTGCGGGACGTAGGACCACCAGGCGCGGTAGCCGTCGGTCAGCTCGACCGCGTCGCCGAGCAGGGCCTCCTGCGTGGCGATCCAGTGGTCGCCGAACGCCTCGACCGACAGCTCGCCCGCGCTGCGGCGATGCGTGTGCACCGCCTCCTCGAAGCGGTTCATCGCCGTCTGGCGGAAGACGGTCGCGATCGTGTCCTCGAGGTTCGACGCCAGCAGCGAGAGCCGCGACATCGGGGAGTCGGTGTCCTCGAGCAGACGGCGGAAGACGAGCGCCTCGCCGAACACCGACGCCGTCTCGCAGACGGTCAGCGGGGTGTGCTGCTCGAAGATCCCGCGCGGGATCGCCAGCGCCGCGTGCACGCCGTGACCGAGCTCGTGCGCCAGCGTCATGACGTCCCGCCGGCGCGAGGTCCAGTTCAGCATGAGGTAGGGATGGACGCTCGGCGTCGTGTAGGCGCAGAAGGCGCCGCCGCGCTTGCCGGGCCGCGGCGGGGCGTCGATCCACTGCTCGTCGAAGAACCTGCCGACGAGGTCGCCGAGCGGCCGGAGAGAAGTTCGCGTACGCCTCCTGGACGCGTGACGATCGCGTCCTCCCAGCGGTACTCCTCCTCGTCGGTCGCGACGGCGGCGGCGCGGTCGTAGTCGGCGAGCCGCTCGAGCGCCGAGGACGCGCGCCTTCAGCCGGTACCAGCGCTGCGGCACGTCGTAGGAGCCCTCGACCGCCTCCAGCAGCGCGCGGACCGACTCGTCGCTCGCCTCGTTGCTGAGGTTGCGGCTCGAAAGCCAGGTCGGGTAGGCGCGCAGCCGGTCGTCGGTCGCCTTGTCCTGGGCGAGCGTGTTGAAGATGTAGGCGCGGGTGCGCAGCCCGGGTGCGAGCGCGTCGCTGACCGCCTCGGCGGTCGACGCGGCGGACCTCGCGGTCGGGGTGCTGCAGGCGGCTCATCGCGATCTCGAGCGGCGCGGGCTCGTCGAGGTCGGGCAGCGCGACGCGGATCGCGCTCGTCTGCTCGCTGAAGAGCCGCGACCAGGCCTCGCGCCCGGTGACGGACTTCTCGGCCATCAGCTTCTCCTCCGCCTCGCTGAGCAGGTGCGGGCGGTAGCGGCGGATCGTGCGCAGGTGGTGGCGCACGTGCTCCAGGCCGTCCGCCTCGATCAGCGCGTCGGCGGTGTCGTCGTCGACCTCCGCCCACTCGAGGTCGAAGAACACGAGCTTCGTCTCGATCGCGGTGGCGAGCTCGGACGACCTTTGCGACGAGCGCGCCGTTGGCCTCGTCCTCGGTGTCGGCGGCGAAGCGCAGGTGGGCGTAGTTCGCGGCGCGCGCCGACGAGGTCGGCGATCGCGCCGAGCTCGGCCATCGCGGTCGCCAGGCCGGCGCCGTCGAGCTCGGCGACGCGGCCGCCGTGCGCCTGCGCGAACGCCGCCGCGCGCGCGTCGGCCTCGGCGAGCAGGGCGTCGCAGGCGGCGGCGCCGCCGCCGTCGACGAGGTCCTCGAGGTTCCAGGTGACGTCCTGGACGGCGGTGTCGGTCATGCCCGACAGCGTATGTCACGGCGCGCCCCGGGCTGTGCGCACCAAAATCTCCGCAGAATGCGGGATCGACGTCCCCGCGGGTCTTGACCGGCGGCGCAGGCCGGGCCTAGCGGTGAAACCAGACGCGGCGCCGAGTCGCAAAGAGCGAAGGCCAGGGATGTGAGGCCACGCCTCCCTCCTCGAAGCGCACTCCTCACGGAGGCGCGCATCGGGTCGAGGGGTCCCGGAGCGGCTCGGCTCCGCGTCGCTTCACGTTGTGCCGTGGGCGCGGCGATCCCCCCGATCACCCATCCGCGCCCATGTTGAGCGACGCGCCCTACGGATGCAGGGCGCGTCGCTGTCTCTAGGTCCGGGTGGCGTCGATGCGCTCGCCGATGACGGCGTCGGCGGCCGTCACGGACCGCCGGTTGCCCGTGACGGAGGCGACGAACTCCTCGCGGTCGAGCGCGACGAGCCGCACGTCGTCGAGCGCCCGGACCGTCGCGGTGCGCGGCACGTCGTGGAGCAGCGCGATCTCGCCGAAGAACTCGCCGGGGCCCTCCTCGCGCACGCGCCGCCCGTCGACGAGCACCTCGACGCGGCCCTCGTCGATCACGAAGAACCGGTCGCCGTCCTCACCCTGGCGGATGATGTCCTCACCGGCGGCCGCGCCGACGGTGTCCAGGCGCAGCGTCAGGTTCTCGACCGCGGCCACGGGCAGCGGCGCGAACAGCGGCACGCCGCGCAGGAGCTGGAACGGGCGCTCGGGGATCGCCGCGCCGGACTCGTAGCGCGCCAGCGCGCGCCAGCGCGCGAGCGCGAGCAGCGGCAGCGCGAGCCCGACGGCGAGCAGGGCGCCGTCGATGCCGGCCACGGCGATCAGGACCGGCGCGAGCGCCGCCCCGATGCCCGTCGCCGCCATGTACGTGCCCTCCAGCACGCCGAAGACGCGCGCGAGCACTTCGTCGGAGGCCATGCGCTGCATCAGCGTCTCGCCGGCGATCTCCACGAGCGCGTAGCCGACGCCGAGCACGAGCAGTCCGGCGGCCGCCGCGCCGGCGGTCGCCACGCCCGCCATCACCAGCAGTGGCGCGCCGATCAGCAGGCAGCCGGCGGCGAGGCCGGCGGCGAGCGTCCCGCGGTGCAGCATGCCGAGCGCGACGATCATGCCGAGGACGCCGCCGACGCCCCACAGGGCGTTGAGGTAGCCGACGCTCGGCTCGGCGAGCCCGAGCCGGTCGAGCGCGACCGCCACGATCAGGGTGTCGACCGCCCCCTCGACGAGCTTGGAGGCGGTGAGGACGCCGACGAGCGTCCGCAGCCGCGGCTCGCCGAGCGCCGTCCGGTACCCCATCAGCGCCTCGTCGCGGATGCGGGAGCCCTCGATGCGCTCACGGTGCGCAGGCACCGGGTCCCGGCGGATGCCCGCGACGAGGAGCGCCGAGGCTGCGTACGGCAGTGCGATCACCGCGAAGGCGAGCCCCGGGTCCAGCGCGCCGATCACCCAGCCGCCGACGAGCGCGCCGACCACGAACGCGCCGCTCTCGATCCCGTTCCAGACGGCGTTCGCCGCCGCCATCTGGTGCGGCGAGCGGGCGAGCTGCGGCAGCAGGGCGGCCTGCGCCGGGCGGTACATCGTGCCGGCGGTCGTCTTGGCCACGGCGAAGGCGACCACGACCCAGAGCGGCAGGCCTGCGAGCGCGGCGGCTGCGATGCCGAGCCCGCAGACCGCCCGCAGCGCCGCCGATGCGAGCAGCACGTCACGACGGGCGTAGCGGTCGGCGAGCATGCTCGTCAGCGGCGTGAGCAGCGCGGCCGGGAGCATCTTGGCGAGGGCGACCAGGCCGACGGCGCCGATGCCGCCTTCGTTGTAGGCGTAGACGGAGAGCGCGATCAGACCGGCCCACTGCCCGAGGGCCACGCCGGCGAACGCGAACTGCAGCCGCCGCAGGTCGGGCGTCCCGAAGGCGCCGCGCACGACCTGTGCGATCGCGGTCACCGCGCCGCCGATCCCCCCGGGCACGGACGAGAACCTATCCGCTCGGTGTGGTGCCGGCACGCAGCGCCGCGAACGCGCCGCCGGCGGCGGCGAGCGCCGCGGGGGTGCCTCGCTCGGCGACCCGGCCGCCGTCGAGCACGATCACCTCGTCCCAGCGCTCGAGCCCGGCGAGTGTGTGCGAGACGACGAGCATCCCGCGCGGATCGCGTCGGTCGCCGCCGAGCGAGCGCAGCAGCGCGGCGGCGCCGGCGTCGTCCAGGTGCGCGGTGGGCTCGTCGAGGACGAGGAAGCGCGCGTCGCTGACCAGTGTGCGCGCGAGCGCGATCCGCCGCCGCTGCCCGCCGGAGACCTCGTCGCCGTCCTCGCCGACCTGCGTGTCCAGGCCGTCGGGGAGACTCGCGAGCCAGTCGCCGAGCCCGACCCGCCGCAGCGCGTCGGCGATCTCCTCGTCGCTCGCGTCGGGCCGGGCGAGCGCGACGTTCCGGCGGATCGTGGTGGTGAAGAGGTGGGCGTCCTGGCCGCCGAGGCGCACGGTGTGCCGCACCTGCGCCTGCGCTGCGTCGCGGACGTCCAGGCCGCCGATCGTGACGGTGCCCGCGTCGGGGTCCAGGAAGCGCACGAGCGCGCGGGCGAGGGTCGTCTTGCCGGCGCCGCTCGCGCCCACGACGGCGAGCCGTGCCCCGGCCTTCAGGCGCAGGCCGACGTCGCTGAGCGCCGGCTCCGCGCGCCCGGGGAAGCGGACGGTGAGCCCCTCGGCCACGAGCGCGCCGCGCGCGGGCACGGGCCGGGGATCCTGTGGGTCGCTCACGGGCGCCGGCCGCTCGGTGACCTCCTCCAGGCGCTGCGCGGCGGCGGCGCAGACGTTCAGGCGCTGCGCGGCGTCGGGCAGGGGGTTGACGGCCTCGAACGCGCCGATCGCGACGAACACGGCGCCCGCGAGCAGGAAGCCCTCGAGCGCTCCCCGGGCCGTGGCGTCCACGCCGACGGCGGTGACGCCGACGAGCGCCGCGCCGGCGATCAGGACGCCCAGGCCCGCCGTCAGCCCGCCGACGACGGCGTCGCGGCGCTGGGCACCCAGCAGCCGCGCGTCCGCCGCGCCGCGCCCGCCGGGCCCAGTCGTCCTCGCGGCCGTAGACGGCGAGCTCGGGCGCGCCCTGGACGATCTCGACGAGCTCGGCGCTGAGCTCCGCGCGGGCCGGCGCCTGCCGCCGGCCGGACGCGGCGGTGGCCCGGCCCGCGATCGCCGGGACGAGCACCCCGGCCGCGAGCAGCGCGGCGACGAGGATCGGCGCGGCCGCGGGCAGCACGGCGAGCAGCGCGACCCCGACGACGCCGACCACGGCCGCGGCGATCAGCGGTGGGCCGATCGCGCGCAGGTAGAGGTCCTGCAGCGCGTCGACGTCGGCGACGAAGCGGCTGAGGACGTCGCCGCCGCGCATGCCCGCGAGCCCCTCGGGGACGAGCGGCGCCAGGCGCGTGAAGAAGCGCACCCGCAGGTCGGCGAGCACGCGGAAGGCCAGGTCGTGGGAGACGAGGCGCTCGAGGTAGCGCAGCAGCGCACGGCTGATCGCGAGCGCGCGGACGCTCACGGTGAAGACCGTGAGCGTCAGGATCTCCGGGCCGCAGCGCCGCCTTGCTGATGAGCACCCCGGCGACGGCGAGCAGCCCGACGGCCGCCAGCACCGCGCCGGCGCCCAGCAGGATCGAGACGACGACGCGCCGGCGGTGGGGGCGCACGAGCCCCGCGGCGCGCCGCAGCGCGCCCCAGCGGGAGGGAGCCGCGACGGCGCTCATGACGGTGCACCCGCCGGCGCGGGGTGCAGGACGCCGCCGGCCAGCCGCAGCACGCGGTCGGCGCGTCGGGCGAGGGCGACGTCGTGGGCGATGAGGATCGTCGTGCGGCCCGCGGCCAGGCGCTCCACCGCGGCGCCGACGTCGGCGGCCGTCGCCGCGTCCAGATGCGCGGTGGGCTCGTCGAGCACGAGCAGCGGCGCGTCGCGCAGGAACGCCCGGGCCAGGCCGACGCGCTGCGCCTCGCCCGCCGACAGCGCGCGACCGCCCTCGCCGACGCGTGTCGCGAGGCCGTCGGGCAGCCCCGCGACGAGGTCCGTGCAGGCCGGCGTCCGCGACCGCCCGGACGACCGCGTCGTCCGGTGCGTCGGGAACGCCGAGGCGGACGTTGTCGGCGATCGTGCCGCTGAACAGCGTCGACCGCTGCGGGACCCAGGCGAGCTGCCGGCGCCACTCCCGGGGGTCGGTCCCGCGCAGGTCCACGCCATGACACAGGACGGCGCCCGCGTCCGGGTCCAGCAGGCGCAGGAGCAGCGCGGCGAGCGTGCTCTTGCCCTCGCCGCTGGCGCCGACGAGCGCGACGAGCTCCCCGGGCTCGATGCGCAGGTGCAGCCCGTCGAGCACCGGCTCGCCGCGACCGGGGTAGGCGACGCGCACGTCCTCCAGCTCGATCGCGCCGGTGCGCACGTCCGGGGACGGGAGCGGGTCGGCCGGGGCGCTCACGGCCGCCGGGGTGTCGAGCGCGGCGAACAGGCGCCCGGCGGCCTCGAGACCGTCGGTGCTGGCGTGGAAGTGCTGACCGACCATCCGGACCGGGAGGTACAGCTCCGGGGCGAGCAGCAGCACCGACAGCCCGACGGCGAACGTGATGTTCCCGTCGATGAGCTGGACCGCGACGGTCGCGGCGACGAGCGCCGTCCCGAGCATCGCGAGCAGCTCGAGGACGAGCGCGGAGAGGAAGGCGATCCGCAGCGTCGCCATCGTCTGGCGCCGGTAGGCGTCGCCGGCCTCGGTCAGCGTCCGGACCTGGGCGGCGTCGCGGTCGTTGGCGCGCAGCGTCTCCAGCCCGCGGACGACGTCGAGGAAGTGCGAGCTGAGGAGCGTGAGCGTCTCCCAGCGCTTCTGCGTGGCGCTCTGCGCGGCGAGCCCGATGAGGATCATGAACATCGGGATCAGCGGGACCGTGACGAGCAGGATCAGGCCGGCGGCGAGGTCGCGCGGGAAGACGTACACGAGGATCACGATCGGCACGAGCACCGCGAGGACGACCTGCGGCAGATAGCGCGCGAAGTACGCCTCGAGCGCGTCGACGCCCTGCACGGCGGTCGTCACGAGGTCGCCGGTGCGCTGCTCGCGCAGCCCGCTCGGGCGCGCGCGCAGGACGTGCAGGGTCAGGCGCTCGCGCAGCTCGGACATGACCCGGCTCGCCCCGAGGCGCCCGGACGCCTCGAACCCCGCGGAGCACACGGCGCGCGCCGCGATGACGCACGCCAGCGCGACGAGCGGTCCCTGGACGTCGGCGAGGCTCTCGCCGCCGGGGAAGGCGCGCGCGACGATGCGGCCGAGCAGGATCGCCTGTGCGACGACGAGCCCGGCCGTGAGGACGCCGAGGACGATCGCGACGACGAGCGGGACGCGGGCCGAGCGCGCCTCGCGCAGGAGGCGCCGGTCGACGCGTGCGCCGCGCTCGCCGGCGCTGACGGCCACGGTCAGCCGGCCGGCGACTGCGCGTCGCCCGGGCCGGCCGGCGCGCTGCCGCGCATCAGGTCGATCGGGTTCTTCGTCTCCAGGTCGAAGTCGTCGGCGGAGACGCGCTTGCGGAACACCCAGTAGGCCCAGGAGGTGTACGTCAGCACGATCGGGACCATAACGGCCGCCACGATCGCCATCAGCGTCAGCGTCGTGTCCGAGGACGAGGTGTTCGCGATCGTGAGGTTGAAGCGCGGGTCCGTCGAGGACGGCATGACGTTCGGGAAGAGGTCCACGAAGAGCGTCACGAACAGCAGGACGATCGCGAGCGTCGAGAGCGTGAACGCGACGTGCGCGCGGTTGGCGAGCTCGGAGACCGCCATCGTCGCCATCAGCAGCGTCCCGATGCCGGCCAGCACGGCCACGGCGACTTCGACCCCGCTGCGGTCGGCCATGTTCACGACGGTCCACACGAGGAACGTGATGCCGACCACCGCGGCCGCCGGCGACGCCCACCGCGCGACGCCCTGGGCGCGGTCGTTGATCTCACCCTCGGTGCGCATCGTGAGGAAGATCGCCCCGTGGGAGAGGAACAGCAGGAGGGTCGTGACGCCGCCGAGCAGGCCGTAGGGGTTCAGCAGCGTGAACAGGCTGCCGGTGAACTCCTGCTGGGCGTCGATCGGCACGCCGCGCACGATGTTCGCCCACGCGACCCCGAACAGCAGCGCCGCGAGGCCGGAGCTGATGACCATCGCCCACTCCCAGGTGCTGCGCCACTGCGGCCGGTCGTCCTTCCCCCAGAACTCGAAGGAGACGCCGCGCACGATGAGCGCGACCAGCACGAGGAACAGCGCGAGGTAGAAGCCGGAGAACATCGTCGCGTACCACATGGGGAACGCCGCGAAGGTCGCGCCGCCGGCGGTGAGCAGCCAGACCTCGTTGCCGTCCCACATCGGCCCGATCGTGTGGAGCAGCGCGCGCCGCTCCTTGGGCGTCTTGCCGACGCTGCGCATCAGCATGCCGACGCCGAAGTCGAAGCCGCCGAGCACGAAGAACGCGATCCACAGGACGGCGATGAGGATGAACCAGAGAGCCTGGAGGAAGCTGTAGTCGACGACGTCCACGGTGGTCTGTCTCCTAGTACGCGAGCGTGAGGTCGGGGACGTCGGCCGGCGGCTGTTCGGCGTCCGCGGGGGCCGCGCCGTGGCGCACCTCGCGGAGGAACACCCACAGGGCGATCCCGCCGAGCACGGTGAAGATGAGCGTGAAGCCGATGAGCGTCGCGGCGACCTGCGCCGTCGTCACGAGCGGCGAGTTGGCGTCCTTGGTCTGCAGCAGACCCTGGACGATCCACGGCTGGCGGCCGACCTCCGTCATCACCCAGCCCGCGGTGTTGACCATGAAGGGGGTGACGGCCATGACCATCGCGGCGGTCTGCCAGTGACGGCTCGTCTGCAGGCGCTTCCTGCGGGCCAGCCACAACGTCCACGCGGCGAAGAGGAACATCAGGCCCCACGTGTAGACCATGATCCGGAACGACCAGTAGACGACCGCGACGTACGGCACGTACTCGCCGGGCCCGTACCTGGCGATGTCCCGCCGCTCGAGCGGGTTGATCCCGACGACGGTCCCGTTCCAGGTGCGAGTGGCGAGCAGGGACAGGACGTGCGGGATCTTCAGGTTGCGGTTCGGTCTGGCCCGGGTCGCGGGTCAGCTCGCCGGTGGCGAAGACGGAGAACGCGGCGGGCCCCTCGGTCTCGAACAGCGCCTCGGCCGCGGCCATCTTCATCGGCTGCTGCTTGACGAGCAGGTGGGCGAGCTGGTCGCCGGAGAGGAACGCGCCGATGACACCGACCGCGAGGATCGGGAGGGCGATGCGGATCGCGCGGGTGAACAGATCGACCTCGTGCCCGCGGCGCAGCTGGTAGGCGGCGACGCCGACGGCGACGAACATCGCGGTGAGCGCCGCGGCGAAGAGGACGTGCGCGAAGGACGCCAGCGCGGTGTTGTTCGTGACGACCGCCCAGATGCTGTCGAGCTGCGGCTTGCCGTTGACCATCTTGTAGCCGACGGGGTGCTGCATCCACGAGTTCGCGGCGATGATGAAGAACGCCGAGAGCGCGGAGCCGACCGAGACGAGCCAGATCGACACGAGGTGCGTCCTGGCGGAGACCCGGCCCTTCGCGAAGATCCAGAAGCCGATGAACGTGGACTCCAGGAAGAAGGCGATCAGCGCCTCCATCGCGAGCGGCGCGCCGAAGATGTCGCCGACGAAGCGCGAGTACTGGCTCCAGTTCATGCCGAACTGGAACTCCTGGATGATCCCCGTCACGACGCCGACCGCGAACGAGATCAGCATCAGCCGGCCGAAGAACCGCACCTGGCGGGCGTAGACCTCCTTGCCCGTCCGGTAGTGCAGCGTCTGGCAGACGGCGACGTAGAACGCCAGTCCGATCGACAGCGGCACGAAGAAGAAATGGAAGATCGTCGTGGTCGCGAACTGCAGGCGGGCGAGATCGAGCGCGGTCACGTCGACTCACGTTAGGCCGCCTTAGCGTGAATTTATCCGTGGTTCCTACGGGGGAACTGAGCATGTGTGCGCCAGCTCACACAACGGGGTCAGCGTCGGCCGCTGAGGTCCACCTGGACGAGCAGCGACAGCGCGATCCCATCCGCCGCGCCGTTGAGACGCAGGGCGAGCAGACCCGGCGGGCCGATCGTGCCCGTCAGGGGGATCGTGCTCGACCAGCTCGCGAATCCCGAGGCGGCGCAGGTCGCCGGCGGCGCGCCGGTGCCGCCGACGGTCACCGTGAGCGCCACCGGCCCGGACGGCGGGAGCCGCAGCTCAGCGGTGGTGGACAGCGTCGAGAGCGACGCGACCGTCGGGCAGCGCGGGTCGGCCGGGAGGCCGTCCGCGAGGAGCCCTCCGTCGGCACGGGTGATGTGGATCTCGTCGCCGAGCCGGAACGGCGAGGGAATCCCACCCCGCAGCACACCGCGCACGGGCGCGGTGCGGTCGGGGTGGCCGGCGGCCGCGACGCTGATGGTGCTGCCGGGCAGCAGGCGGATCGACGCGGGTGTGTGGCTCAGACCGGGCGGCAGCTCGCCGGGCGCTCGGCTGACCGTGAAGCCGCGTTTGGCGATGACGGTCGCGGGCTTGAAGCCGGGAGGGGACCGGCGGATCGTCACGCGCGCGCGGCCCGGGCACCACTTGCGGCTGAGCGCGGCTCCGTCGCCCTGAGGCCTCAGTGTCACGCGCAGGAGCGCGCCGCGGGCCACCTGCCGGGGCGGTGCGCTCGCTCCGTAGGAGCAGGCGAGTCCCGGTCCCGGAGTGGGGCGGACGGTCATCGTCACGTCGTAGCTGCCGGCGGCAGCGGCGCGCCACGCGACGGTGATCGGCGTGCGAAGGTGCACCGCCGCGGGGGTGACGGCGGGGGGTGCCGCGAGCGCTGCGGGGGCGCCCGCGAGCCCGGCGACGATGGCGAGCACCGCGAGCGCTGCGGCCCGGCGGACGGTCACGGACGTCCGCTGAGGTCCACGTTCAGCACGAGGTTCGCGGCGAGCCCGCCCTGTGACCCGGCGGGCAGCGGGATGCCGGTGACGGACCCGGTCAGCCCCAGTTCGGGCAGGCCCTTGGGACCGAGCTTGCCGGTCAGCGGCAGCGTGGTCGTGCCGTTCAGGGCGCCCGCGGGGCCGCAGCCGAAGAGCTGGGAGGCCGCGCCGTTCACGACGAGGTTGAAGATCGCCTCGCCGCTGGCTTTCAGCTCGAGCTGGGAGGAGGGGACGGCGTCGAAGGTCCCAGGCGGCACCGAATCGGGACAGAGCGGGTCCGCCGGGAAGACCGCCTGCGCCAGCGCGGCCGTGAGCGGGGTGAGCGACCCCGAGATGCCTTCGACCTGGACGTCGGTGGTCGGCTTGAACCGGCCGGGAATCCTCCCGCGCAGGACGCCGCTGAGCTGAGATGAACGGTCCGGCCGGCCAGCCGAGGAGGCGGTGAGGGTGCTGCCGCCGAGGACGGTGATCTTGACCGGGACGCCCATCGTCTCGGCGGTCGGGCCGCTCCTCTTGCCCGTGCCGACCGGGAACTCGCGCCGCGCCAGAACCGGCGAGTACAGCTCGCCGGGGCCGTAGCGGCGGACTTCGAGAATGGCGGGGCCGTCACACCACCGCGAGTAGCTCGGCTCGGCCGTGCGCGGCTTGAGGGTCGCCGTGAAGGACCGGCCGGAGGTCCGGCGCAGCGCCACCTTGACGGTGTAGGCGCAGCGCACCTCGTTCCCCGTCTCGATCGTCAGCACTGCGCCGTAGTAGGCGCGCCGGCTCTTGATCTTCGGCGCCTTCAACGAGACCGTGATCGGCGTCTTCACCGACGGCTTGGCCGGCGCGACCTTCAGGACGGGCCGCGGCTTGGCCGCCGCTCCCGACGCGCCCCCGAGCCCGGCCACCGCAACGACACCGATGGCGACCATCGACAGCTGGACATGTCTCACGCCGGTAAGACAACCAGACCGGCGAGCTGTTTCGCAACCGTGAACGGCCGCGGTCCGCCCGGCGCTCAGTAGCCGAGCGTCTTGAAGCTGATCCGTGTGCAGCGGGTCAGCTTGTAGCGCTTGAGGCGCATGTTCTTTCGGCTCGTGTAGAGGATCGTCCCGCCGCGCCCGCAGTCGATCCGCCCGCGCCCGAAGTGCGCGTGGATCACGTCGCGGCCGCCGCCGCTGCGGATGACGTTGTACCCGTGGCTCGCGTAGATGAAGTCACGTCCCGGGCCGCCGGTGAGCCGGTCGAACTGCGTGCTCGGCTGGCCGCTGGGCTTGTAGTCGCCCCAGATCACGTCGCCCCACGGGCCGCCGTGGATCCGGTCGTTGCCGTGGCCGCCGAGCAGCTCGTTGTGGCGTGCGGCGCTCGAGACGTGGACCTCGTCGCGGCAGGTGTCGTGGAAGCGGCACTTTCGCGGCTGGCCGACGCACGTCGAGTCCTCGTGCAGGCCGTCGCACGAATAGGTGGGGTCCTCGCCCCCGAACGGGTCGTGTCCGGGCCGCGCGTCGAGCGGACGGTCCTGGTCGAGCTTGTTCATCAGCAGCATGCCGTCGATCTGCGGCCAGCCGGCGTGGCTGGTGTTCGCGGACGCGGCGGCGGCGCCCAGGACTGCGCAGGCGAGCGCGAGGAGGAGTGCGGTGAGTCGGGCGACCGACGGCATGGTCACCGGTTGTATCGGCGCGCGCGCCGGTCGCCACTAGACTGGTCAACGAATAGAGGTTCCACGGGGACGACAGGCTTCGACGCGGTCGGTTCCGCTGGGACGGTTGCGAGTCGAGGTGCCGGAGGCCTCGTAAAACCCCGGCAAAACCATATGTGCGGACTCTCACGAGTACGCCCTCGCCGCTTAGTTCATAGCTGAGCCGTGAGGTCTGGCCCCCCGCCTGCCGGCCGCGGGGACCGGCCGGATCAGATGCCGGCTCACCCGGGGAGGTCCGCTCCCGCCGAACCGGGGACATCTTCAGGGAGCTGGCTCTCCGGAACCCCGTCCGCAAGGCGACCGGCGAGTGAGATCAGAGTGCGGACTACGCTCGTAGAAGCCGTTGCAGCGCGATTGCGGACGTGGGTTCGATTCCCACCGTCTCCATCAGGCCGGTTTTGACAACCGCTCCAAGAACGCAGGTTTCACAGCCGCCGCGGCGCCCGCAAGGGCCGCGGCGGCTCTCGTTTGCGGCCGCGGGCGCCGGCGGCGGCGCCGCGCCTGAGCCGCGACTCGGCGAGGCGCGATCGTCTTCGTCGGCCGGGCGTCTCCCTGCACCAGCCGGACGTTACCGGCGGCCGCGGAGGGCGGCGCGGACGGCCACGTTATCCGCGGCCTCGCGGGATGTCGCAGCTCGGGTCAGCGTTGCCACGATGCCGCCCGGGCGTCGCGCTCGCAGCTCGTCAGGAGCGCCGCTGGCGGCTCTGGCTTCGCAACGCGTGGCGGCCGGCGATGCAATCGCCGGCCGCCGTACGCGTGTCGGTGGGGGTCACCGACCTGGAGTCAGCGGACCCTGACCCTGAACGCCTGGCTCGCGGTCGGGAGGTGCTCGGCGTCACCTTCGAGGTAGGCACGGTACGAGCCGCTGGCAACGCTCGGGAGGGTGATGTCGTACCCGGAGCGCGTTGCGGTCGCCCGCCGGAGACGTGTCCGAGCGATCGTCGTGCGGTACGTCTTGATCTTGCCGTCGACCCGCTTGTAGGTGAGCTTCTGGAGCCGCAGGATCGTGCCGTCATGGTTGGGACGGACTGAACCGTAGAAGCGCACGCGCTGGCGGGCCAGCAGACGCCCAGTACGCCTGCTGCGGATATGGCTCCGCACGCGCGGGTGCAGCGTGAGCTGGGCCCGAGTCCGAGTCCGAGTCCGAGTCGTTGCAGGTGTGACGACGGCGGGGGGCGTCACCGGTGTGACGACGGCCGGGGGCGTCACCGGCGTGTCGACGGGGGGCGTCACCGGCGGCAGCGGTGGGACGTACGGATCGTAGTCCGGGGTGCCGAGCTGCACGTCGATGTACGACAGGTTGTTCGCGGCGTCCAGGGCCACGATTCCGCCGCCCGAGTCGGGCTCGACCCGTTCGGACACGGTCGGGACGATCTCTTCCTCGCTGACTGCGACGGTGGTCTCGCCGGTGATGAACGTGTTCTGGCCGGCGCAGACCGGATCGAGGAAGAACGTGATCCGGTAGTGCCCGTCGGTGAGGCCCGCCATCTTCCAGTTGTGCCCGAAGATGACCTTGCCGGGCTTGTTGATCTCAGCCCCCATGCTGGTCATCAGCGACGGCACGGAGCTGACGAGCCCGTCACCGGTCCACTTGTTCGTCGCGGCGTCCCACTTGATGTTCGCCGCGTACGGGTCCGTGCGGTCGATGAGCAACCGCTGGATGGTGAGTCGGGCGCACTGTGTGTAGACCGTCGCCTCGGGGAGGCGGAGACGGTGCCGGTCGTGCCCCAGCTCTCGACCTGGTCATCCGGATTGGCGTCGATGTCGAGCATCTCGAAGGCGTCCATGGGCGGGAACGCGGTGTCCGCCGCGAGGTCGCGGTAGAGCACGGCCTCGACGCGCAGCTGTGTGTTCTGGCCCAGCGGCCAGGACTTCGCCTCGAGGTTGTCACCCCAGTCGAACGTCGACACGCCGACGTCCGTCAGCCCGCCCGCTCCGTCGTCGGGTGCGGTCATCGACCCGGCCTGCCAGGTGTTCTCCGTTCCTTGCAGGAAGACGTCGACGCCGTTGAAGTCCACCGGCGTCACGAGGTTCGGAGTCGCCGGGTCGCCGGTCAGCGTCAGCTGGCTGCCCTCAGCCCAGATCACCGGGTACGAAAGGTTGTTGCCGGCTTCCTCTTCGCCGCCGGTCGGTGGTGCCGCCATCGCCGGACCCGCGAGGGTCAATGCCAGGACGGCGCTCAGGATGATCGTTGTGGCGCGCCGGAAGAGCGCAGAATGCAGTTTGCCGGACATGACAACTCCCTTGAGGAGAGGGGCGCCGGGCGCTGACGGCGACCGGAACGCGATGCTGCTTGGCATCTGTCTTCACCGTAAGCGCGGCGCGCAGAAAGTTCATCCGAGGAAACACCCGGCTTCGCTCGGCGCTCAGACGGCCGACCCGTGGTTACTACGGGTGCCTTCGCTGCGGAGAACGACTGACGTGCCTTCCCGCGATCAATCGCTGGACGGGCGAGGGCCCGCCGGAGCGGGCCCTCGTTGTCGGGTCTGTGGGTTGGTGTTACAGACGGCCCGGCTTCCCGATGTCGTTGGACGCGGGCAGCTTGGCTGCGCACGTCTGGTAGGTGCGGGTCGAGGTCATCTGCCTGACGCGGACCTTCTTGCCGTTCTTGACGATCGTCATCGGCTTCTTGAGCTGGAGGACGATCTTGACCTTGGCCTTGCCCTTGGGCAGACCGGTCAGGGTGACCGGCGCGGTGATCCGGGTCCCGGTGCGAACGGTGACCTTCTTGCCGTTCACGTACACGGTGGCCTTGCGCACGGCGCGGGTCCTGATCTGCTTGCTGATGCGGATCCGGAACGTGCGGCGGCTCGCGCACACCTTCGTCGCGGGGTTGATGCTCGCGGCGCCAACGCTCGCAACGGTCTGTGCGGGCGTATCTGCGGGGGGCGTGACGGGCGGGATGACCGGCTTGGGCAGCGGTGTGCCGCTCCAGTCGGGCATCTGGTCCTTCGGGCCGGCCTTGGACTCGTCGACCAGTTCGGTCGCCGGGTCGTCGACGCCGCCGTTATTGGTGAGCCGCGTCTGGCCGGTGCCGTCGGCGTTCATCACGTAGATCTCGACGTTGCCCGTGTCGAACTCGACCTCGGGCTTGCCGCCGCCGTGACCTTCGTCCGCGGCACGCTCGGAGATCGTGGGCTCGGCGGGGACGCCGCCCTCGGTCGTCTCACCCTCGGCGCCCTTCATGTTGCCGTCGCGGGTCGACTGGAAGGCGATCTTCGTGCCGTCCCACGAGAACGCGGGATGGGAGTCGGAGTACAGCAGCATCGCGCCCTCAACCGGGAGGTTCGACAGCTGCTTCTGCACGCCCGTCGCCACCTCGATCTGCCAGATCGCGGAGCCGGCGCTGTCATCGCCCCGGGTGAACAGGACGTGCCTGCCGTCGGGCGACCAGTTCGGGTAGCCCTCGGAGACCTCGCCCTGGTTGGCGAGCTCGTTGAGCAGGCCGCTGGCGACGTCGTATGTCCACACGCCTGCGGCAGGGCCCTTGCCCTTGGTGAACGCGATCGTCTTGCCGTCCGGCGACCACGCGGGCGAGCCCTCCGGCCCGATCTGACCGGTGCTCGGCGGGGTGTTGAGCTTCTGCTCCTGCTTGGTGGTGAGGTCGAGGATGTACAGGTCGGCCTTCACGCCGTCACCACGGCGGAAGACGAGCCGGTTGCCGTCAGGCGCCCACGCGAGTTCGTGCTCGGCGTTGCCCTGCGGCGGGCCGGACTTCTGGTCGGTGACCTGACGCACGTCGGTGCCGTCGAGGTCCATGAGGTAGATCTCGTTGTCGGTGCTGCCGTCCGCTGCGGGACGGTTGCTCGTGAACGCGATCGTCTTGCCGTCCGGAGAGACCGCCGGGTCCAGATCGTTGATCAGGACCGGAAGGCCGCCATCGGTGGTCTCGCCCTCACCCTTGCCGGGCGGCGGGCCGCCCTGGTCGTTCGGTGCGCCGCCCTCGGTGCTGTCGCCCTCCTCGGAGGGCGGGACGATGGAGTTGTCGGTGAGCTGGGTGAGCTGGGTGCCGTCGGCCTGCATCGAGTAGATCTCGAAGTCGACGGACTGCTCCTCGGCCGGCGCCGTCGCAGGCGCGGGCTGGTTGCTCGCAAAGACGATCACGCCGCCGGTGCCCGGAAACGCCGCACTGGCCGGGTCGTCAGCGACGAGCGCCGCGACGCCCAGTGAACACGCCGCGACCGCTGTGGTTGTCACGAATGCGGCCAGCGACGGCCGCCCGCGCTTTCTGTCGGTGAGCGAGAACATGATCAGCCTCCTGCTTATGGATGCCAGACGCGGAGCCCGATCCGACCCGCCGAACCCGTGACGACAACGCTACGCCGGACCACCCGCTCCGCAATCCGGGCTAGCGACGGTTAGTTGTAAGTGGCGCACGCTCCCTTCTGCACGTTTCTACCCAGTAAACGCTGCGCTGGTTGTGGACGGGCACAGCCGGTGATGTACCGATGTGCGCGGTGCGGGCCGGCGGGCAGACTCCACTGTGTGGCTGTGCCCCGTCTTCGCCTCTGCGCGCTTCCTGTGGCCGTGATCGCCGTCGCGGTGTTTGCGTCGGCTGCGTCGGCTGCGACCGTCGCGCTGCCGGGCGGCGTGGCGACCGCGGTGCGCGAGTACGGGGGCACGATCGTCTTCAGCGAGTGGGTGCAGGCCGAGCGGCGCTGGTACCTGAGCGTGCGCGAGGTCGGTGCCGCGCAGCGCAGGCTCGCCCTCGCACCGAGCCCGGTGCCGTTCGACGCCGACATCGGCACCGACAGCGCGGGGCGCCCCCAGCTCATCTATCAGCGCTGCGCGGGCACCGTCAGCGCTGCGGTCGGGTGTGACCTGTTCGTGTTCTCGCTTGCGGCTGCGACCGGCGAGCGTGCGGTGCGCAACGCCAACGATCCGGGGCGCAACGACGTGGGGCCGACGCTGTGGCGCGGGCGGATCGCGTGGACGCGCGAGTACGGCACGGGGAAGGACGCCAACCCGGTCGTCTACACCAAGCTGCTGACTGCACCACGCTCGCTGCCTTCGACACGGCTGCCGGGCGTGCCGACGACGCGCTGCGCCGAGGAGCTGGGCCTGGTGGAGCCACCGTGTGGGCCCACGACCTTCCGCAGCGTGAAGGCGCTGGAGCTGTGGGGTGACAACCTCGGGCTGATCGTCCGCTACGTCTTCGAGGGCCTGCCCGGGATCTCGCAGACCGAGGTGCGGCTCAACCGCGTCAGCGACCGTTCCGCCCAGCAGATCGCCTTCCTGGCATCGGGCCTCAACGGCCAGTCGTTCGTCGGCCCGTCGTTCTTCAACGGGCGCCTGGCGTGGTACCGGGCCTGCGCCGTCACGGAAGCGAGCTGCAACACGTTCGTCGGACCGTGGCGCTACCGGATCTCCACACGCCGCTACGAGCAAGGCACCCCGGGCCCGATCCTGGTGTCAAGCTTCGCCGACACCGGAACGCGCCTCTACGAGGTCGTCAGCTGCCCTGATGCGTCGGTCACCGCGGTCCCGGCGCCGCCGCCTGCTCCCGCCTGCGCGATCACCTCGATCGCCCCGCCCGCATACGCCCCGGTCGCCCCGCCCGACCTCGCGTCCTCACAACCGCCCACGGAGTAGGCGCCGCCCCCACTCGGGACGACAAGCATGAGTCCGCCGCGCATGAGGACGCCTCCTGGTCGACGCCCATCCTCGGGACCGGATGACGGTATTCCGATGCACACAGTGCGGCGAGCTACGCGCCGGCACCGGGGATCCAGCACCCCTCCTGGGCTCCTGAGTTCTTGGAACACGCCCATGTGTGTCAGACCCGGCCATCCGGCCGGGCCCTACACGACGCAGACGGCGATCGCCGGGGCGTCGCGGCGGGCTTTGTCGGTCGCCGTCGGCAGCTCGGCCACCGGCACGTAGGTGACGGCGTCGGCCTCGATGTCCAGCGCCGCCGCGTCGCCGGGATCGAGGCGCTCGACCAGGCTCTTCGACGCGAGCGCACGGCCACCGGTCGCGCACGCCTCGATGCGGGCGGCCTCGTTGACCTCGTCGCCGAGAGCGGTGACCTCGCTGCGCCCGCGCGTGACGATCTGCCCGACGTAGAGCGTCGACCCCCAGTGCAGGCCGAAGCGCAGGACGGCGTCGGCCTCCTGCAGCCCGCTCTGGGTGGCCACGTCGGCCATCGCGCGCCGCAGGCCGCGAGCGGCGGCGATGCACGCGCGGGCCGCCGCGGACTCCGAACTCGCGGACTCGGCGAGAAAGAACGCCACCACGCCGTCGCCGACGTGCCGGCCGACGAGGCCGCCCGCCTCGATCACGCACGCATCCGCGGCGCCGACGAACCGTCGTCCGAGCGCGAAGTAGTTCGCGGTCGACAGGCGCCGGGAGAGGCTCGACGAGCCCTCGAGGTCGGCGAACAGGATCGCGGCCGGCCGGCGGGCGGCGTGCGCGACGGCCTGCATCCGCTCGAAGTGGCCCAGGTCGCCCTGGGCGGCCATCGTCGAGAGCGTGGCCATGCCCGCCGCCGGCTTGTAGAGCAGTGCCGTTCCCGCGAGGCGCCCGTCGGCGGCGTGGATCCGCACACCGGTCGCGGGGACGTCGATCCGGCCAGTGCCCGCTCCGGCTCCCTGCTGCTGATAGGTGAGCGCCGGTGCGTCCTCCGGCTGAAGCTCCGCGACGAGATCGCGCAGTTCGGGGATGCACACGCCGGCAGGGGCGTCCCGGTCGCCGAGCGCCACGGGCCGATCGCGGCGAACTGGGTGCGCTGGATCTCCATGGTGTTGGGACCGACGCGCCCGCCCAGCCGCGACGCGGTCGCCTCCGGCCCGAAGTAGCTCGCTCCGAGCGGCACGGTCACCCGTCCGAGCAGCGCCCCGTAGCTGAACCGCAGCTCGTCCGTCATGAACACCAGGCGCCACTCGTGGTCCACGAGTTCCGCCCAGTACCCGGCGGTGTTCAGCGCCGCTGCGGCAGCGGCGAGGACCGGGTCGTCCGGCAGGGGAAGCGTTTCCTGGTCAGCGATGGCCGCGACTGTATCCGCGGGGCCGGAGTGCCGGGGAGTCGGCCTACGGTCGGATGGTGATGATCAGCGTCCTGGCTCTCGAGCGGTTTCCGGCCGCGTCCGTCGCGGTGGCGCTGAGCCGGTAGCGGCCGGGGGCGAGCCTGCGCTTCGCGAGTCTGGCCGGGAGGACGAGCCTGGGGGTCCCGGCGGCGGCCCGGACGGTGAACGTGCCGGCCCTGCGCTTCAGCGTGCATCGAGCTCCGCGGCGCCGCGTGGACGAGCAGCGGTTCCCGGCGCGGCGCCCCGGAACCAGACGCTCCACCCTCAGTGTGACGGTGGCGGCTTCGGACAGCGTCGCGCGAAGGGTCGCCGTGCGGCCGCTGCGCACCCTGCCGGAGAGCCGCAGCGGGCCGAGCGCGGGGGCTGTGCGGTCGGCTCCCGCGCCGGCCGCTCCGGCGGGGGTGACCGGGGTCGTGAGGCCGGCGGTGTCGTTGGCGGGCTGCGGGTCCGGCGTGGCGACGCTGACGCGGGCGACCGGGGCGAGCGTGCCTGCCGCGCCTGCGCGCAGGACGACGGTGACGCTGAGTGAGGCGCCGCGGGCGAGCGTCCCCAGCTCGCAGCGGACGACGAGCGTGCAGGTCCCGGTCGACGCGTTCGCCAGGAGCACCTGGCCGGCTCCGGCGGGCGTCACGTCGAGCGTCGTCGCAAGTGCGGCGTCGGGGCCGTTGTTCGTGACGCGGGCGATGTAGGTCACGTCGCCGCCGGGCGCCACGTCTGCGCGCGAGGCCTCGAGCGTCACGGCGAGGTCGGTCGAGAGCTCCGCGGCGCCGACGTCGCACGCCGCGCCGGACGGAGCGGGGGCACCGCGCTGGTCCAGGCCACCGCCCGGGCAGGTGCCGGCCTGATCGCGCGCGGGACCGGCGAGCTTCGGGGGCGCGGTGTCCGTCGGTCCGCCGTGATCTGCGAGCGGCTCGAGCTGTGGATCGGTCGAGGACAGCTGGCCCGCGCCGAAGCCGCAGGTCGTGCCCGAGTCGATGTTGCGCCCCGCCGGGGTGGGCTTGATGGTGCCGCCGCAGTTCTGGTATCCCGCGGCTGCCTGACCGCCGCTGATGATCGCGTCGGTGACGGTCGCGGTGCCTCCCTGCAGATAGAGGTTCCCGCCGTAGGACGCCGCGCTGCCGGCGGACGACGAGTTGTTCAGCAGCGTGACGTGGCGCAGGACGACGGTGGCGTCGACGGCGGCGATCCCGCCGCCGAACGACGCCTCGCCGATCGCCGGCGCGGCGACCGAGTTGCCGGCGATCGTGCTCGCCTCGGCAGTGAGCGCGCCGCCGCTGAAGATCCGGATCCCGCCGCCGACGGCATCCAGGCTGTTCGACGTCGCCGCGTTGTTCACCACTGCGCTGCGCGTCATCAGCACCTTCCCGGTGCCCGTGATGTTCATCCCCGCGCCGTCGACCTGCCCCGGCGCGGTGAGCGTGTTGTCGCGGATCGCGACCTGGTCCAGGGCGAGGTCGGTCGCGCTCACCTGCACGCCGCGGGCGCCGCCCGTCAGCGTCAGGCCGCGAACCGTCGCCGTGCCGGCGCCGTTGACGTCCAGGACCGTCGCACTCGGAGCGCCGTCCACGATCGTCGCGCGAGCCCCGGCAGGCCCGGTGATCGTCATCGAGCTCGTGACCGAGAGCGCGGAGCCGGTCTGGTAGGTGCCCGCCGGCACGACGATCTCATCCGCGCCGAAGAGGGCGTTGGCCTCCCCGACGGCCGCGCGCAACGTGCACACCCCGCCCGCGGTCGCACAGGCACCGTTGCCCGGAGCGACGTCGATCGTGTCAGCGGTCGAGGTGACCGCGAACTGGGCGGCGTGAGCACTCGCCGGGAGGGCTCCGGCCACCATCGCGATGGCCACCAGGAGCCCTGGAACGCGTCCGTGCATCCGGGGACCGTACCGCGCACGAGGAACCCTGCGCCACGGTCCGGCAGCGCAGGGCGCTCTGTCACATCGTCAGCCGTCAGATGAGCTGGGCGAGCAGGAAGGCGGTCGAGCCGATCAGCATCGCGAGCATCGCGACGAGTGACCAGTCGACGTTCGAGTCCTGTGGATGATGGGACTGCATGATGGCTCCTTTGCTGATCACCTGAACACCATACATGCTGTCTGGACACCTTGTCAAGACATGGTGTTCGTCGATCGGGTAGCGTCGTCAGATGACCGACGCACCCACCCCCGTCACACGTCGTGATGCCCGTGAGCCCGCCGCCCGCAACGGGGAGCTCGAGGAGGCCATCTGCGCCGCCGCCGAGCGCCTCATGGCCGAGCGGCCGTTCACCCAGCTCAGCGTCGCCGACGTGCTGACCGAGGCCGGCGTCTCGCGGGCGAGCTTCTACTTCTACTTCGCGTCGAAGTACGGGCTCCTCGAGCGCCTCGCCGAGCGGGTGACCGGCAGCGTGTTCGGGACCACCCGCGCGTGGTTCGACGCCGACGACGGCGACCCGCGGGCCCAGCTGCGCGAGGCCGTCGGCGGCGCCTTCGACACGTGGGCGCAGCACGGTCCCGTCATCCGGGCGATCATCGAGTCGGGGCCGGCCGCGGAGGAGGTCGCCGCGCTCTGGGCGCGGCTGATGGGGGAGTTCGTCGACGCGGCGGCCGGCCGCATCCGGCGCGACCGCGCAAGTGGCGCCTCGGACTCAGGCGGGCCGGACCCGCAGACGCTGGCGGCCTCGCTGCTGTGGATGACCGAGCGTGCGCTCTACCTCTCGATCGCCGGCGGGGAGCCCGCGTTCGACGACCGTGAGCGCACGGTGGACGCGCTCACGGAGGTCTGGTACCGCGCGATCTACACGGCCCCGAGCGGGGCATAGGGACGCCATGAAGCGATCCGAAGCCCTAGCCCCGCTGTCGCGCGAGCACCACGTGGCACTCGAGCTGGCGCTCCGCCTCCGCCGCGCCGGCGCGGACGACGTGGCCGGCGCCCGCACCGCCTTCCTGGAGTTCGTCGCGGGCGACGGGGAGGCGCACTTCCGGGCCGAGGAGGACATCCTCCTCCCGGCCGTCGCGGGCGTGCTGCCGGCGGACGACCCGGACGTCGCGCGGGTGCTGGAGGAGCACGCCGAGATCCGGCGCCGCGCGGATGGGCTCGCACACGACGGCGATCCGCCCGCCGCGGACCTCGTCGCCCTGGGGAACCTCCTGAACGGGCACGTCCGTCATGAGGAGCGCGTGCTGTTCCCGCGCATCGAGGCGGCGCTCGGCGAGGCGGACCTCGCGCGGCTGGCCGCGAGCCTGCGGGCCGCCGGAGAGTCCCGCGAGCCGCCGCGCGTCTAGGCCGCGGCGAGCATCGCCGCCAGCTTGTCGAGCGTGCTGTCCCATCCGGCGTGGGCCATCGGGATCAGCTCGTCGGTGCAGGTCATCGTCACGTCGATGACGAGCTCGGTGCGCCCGTCGCCGAGATCGTTGAACGAGATGACCGTGAACTGCCGGTCCATCATCGGGTGAGCGATGTCCTCCTCGGTGAACGACAGGCGCTCGGGCGGCACCACGTCGACGAGCGTCCCGTTCCCGGGGTGCTCGGTGCCGTCGGGCCCGACCATCGTGCTCCTGAAGGCGCCGCCGGGGTGAAGGTCGATCTCGACCGACTCGACCGGCGTGTGGAACTGCTCGGGCCCGAACCAGGCGGCGAACTGCTCGGGCACGGTCCAGGCCGCCCAGACGAGCTCGCGCGGCGCGTCGAAGGCGCGCGTGATCGTGAACCGGTGCTCGGTCATCTGCGTGGTCATGCGGGGTGGTCCTCTCGTCGGATGGTGCGCAGGTGCTCCTCGAGGCGGTCGAGCCGGCCCTCGTAGAACGCTCGGTAGCTCGGCGATCCAGTCGGCGGCGTCGCGCAGCGGCGCCGCCTCCAGACGGGACGGGCGCAGTTGCGCGTCGCGCCCGCGTGAGATGAGTCCGGCCCGTTCGAGCACCTTCAGATGCTTGGAGACGGCCTGCACGCTGATCGGGAACGGCTCGGCCAGGTCGTTCACGGTCGCCTCGCCCTCCACGAGCCGGGCCAGGATCGCCCGCCGGGTCGGGTCGGCCAGAGCGGAGAAGGTGCGGTCGAGCTGGTCGGTGGTCACCTCAGTATTCATCTTAGCAGTTGAGCAACCAACCAGTTGATTACGGAGGGTCGGCTAGGGTCGCGCTCAGTGAGCACCGACGGCCCACTCCTGGCGGCCCGGGTCAGCGGCGATGGCCCCCCGCTCGTGCTCGTCAACGGGTACGCGGCCACGAAGGACGACTGGGATCCCGCGTTCGTCGCGGCGCTCACCCGCCACTCCACCGTCGTGATGCCGGACAACCGCGGCGTCGGTGCCTCGCCGGGGCCCGTGGAGGACCTGAGCATCGGCTCGATGGCCGCGGATGTGCTGATGCTCATGGACAGGCGCGGGATCGTGCAGGCGGACGTCGCCGGCTGGTCGATGGGCGGGTTCGTCGCGCAGGAACTGGCCGCGCGGGCGCCCGGACGCGTGCGGAGCCTCGTGCTGCTGTCCACCGACCACGGCGGGCCGCACGCGGTCACCGCCGACCCCGCCGTGTGGGCCGCGCTCACCGACCGCCGCGGCCCGCCGCGCGAGCAGGCGACGCGGCTGCTCGGCCTGCTGTTCCCGGCGGGCGTCGCCGCGCGGCTCGACGCGGAGGTCGGCGACCTCGTCGCGCAGGCGCGCGCCGCGCTTGCGCCGGCGACGCTCGAAGCGCAGGAGCGCGCGATGGCGCGCTGGCACGCCGAGCCCGCCGACGCGCGCCTCAGTGCGATCAGCCGCGCCCGTCCTCGTTGCGGCCGGTGAGGCCGACGTCGTCATCCCGCCGGCCAACGCCCGGCTGCTCGCGCAGGCTCGTCCTGGGGCGCGCCTGGAGCTCTTCGTCGGCGGCGGCCACGCGTTCATGGCGCAGGAGCCCGTGCGCCTGGCGTCGCTGATCGGCGACGCACTCGGGCGCTGACGGCGCCCGCCGCCGGGGTCACCGTCCCGGCGGCGGCACGCTCGTCCGCGCGCGGCGCAGCTCCTGCTCGCGCAGGAAGCGGATCTGCTGCTCCCGGCGGTCGCGCCGCTGCTGCTCCTCGTCGGGAGCGGGCGGCCCGGCGGGGGCGGGTGGGGCGTCGGCGCGCTCCTCACGCCGGCGCAGCGGGTTGCGCTGGAGCAGTGAAGCCATGGCGCGCAGTATCGCCGCGCCGGGCGGGGCGCGGTATGGGGCGCGAACCCCAGATCGAGGTGGTCGGCAGGCCGCGGCGGTCAGCGCTGGGCGGCGCGCACCTCGATCGTCGCGGCTGCGGCTGCGACGGCGGCGGCCGGCACGTCGGCGCGGGCCGCGGGGGAGGATCCGAACGCCGCGAGGGCGGCGAGCAGTCCGGTTGCGAGGCGGCGATCGGCGGCGGTCATGTGGAGGTCCGTGTCGAAGGGGTCGGGGGCGGCGGTAGGGTCCAGACCCCAATCGGCCTGCGACGAGCGGCGATTCAGTCGCGCTGGACGGATGACCCCCATCGATCCCACCGCCTTCGACGTCCTCACCTTCGACTGCTACGGCACGCTGATCGACTGGGAGGCCGGGCTGCTGGCGGCGCTGCGCGCGCAGCTCGGGGACGCGGTCGCCGGCGTCGGCGACGACCGAGCTGCTGGAGGAGTACGCCGAGGTCGAACACGAGGCGCAGGTGCCCTACCAGCCCTACCGGGACGTGCTGGCGCAGTCGCTCGCGGAGCTCGGTCGCCGGCACGGCGTCGAGCCGGACGAGCGGCAGTGCGCCGCGTTCGGGGCGTCCGTCCCGGACTGGCCCGCCTTTCCCGACTCCTCGCAGGCGCTGGCGCGGCTGCAGACCCGCTACCGGCTGATGCCGATCACCAACTGCGACGACGACCTCTTCGCGGGCTCGGCGGCCCGCCTGGGGATCACGTTCGACGATGTCGTCACCGCGCAGCAGGCGGGCGCCTACAAGCCGGACGAGCGGCCGTTCCGGATCGCGCTGGAACGCGCGGGGGTCCCGCAGGACCGGGTGCTCCACGTCGCCCAGAGCCTCTGGCACGACCACGTCACGGCCCGGCGCCTGGGGCTCACGAGCGTCTGGATCAACCGCCGCGCCGGGCGCAGCGGCGGCGGCGCGACCCCGCCGGCCGAGGCGTCGCCGGACCTCGAGCTGCCCGACATGCGCTCCCTGGCGGACCTGCTCGTCGGCTGATCAGGCGGCGCGCAGCTCGGCGCCCGGCTGCTCGCCCGCGTCCGCGCCCGCGCGGACGACGCGGTCGCGACCGTCCCGCTTCGCGCGGTACAGCGCGCGGTCGGTGCGGTCGAACAGCTCGCGGAAGTCGAAGGCCCCGCACCCGTCCCACGCGCCGACGCCGACCGAGACGGTGACGGCGACCGCGTGGATCGGGTCGATCGCCACGCAGCGCCGCAGCGCCTCCGCCGAGCTCGGCCGCCTCGCGCTCGCAGGCGCCCGGCAGCACCACGAGGAACTCCTCGCCGCCGAGCCGGTAGGCGAGGTCGTAGGCGCGCAGCTCGCCGCGGACGCGTTCGGCGACCTCCGCGAGGACGGCGTCGCCCACGGCGTGGCCACGCTCGTCGTTGATCGCCTTGAAACGGTCCAGGTCGGCGATGATCAGCGCGACCGGCTGCGGCGTGCGGCGCGCCTGCGCCTCGAGCTCGGCGACGCGCGTGTCGAGCGCGCCGCGGTTGAGCATCCCGGTCAGCTGGTCGATCGCCGCCTCACTGCGGTGCTCCAGGTCCGAGCGCATGAGCGCGACCGACAGCGCCGTGATCGAGACGATCAGCGTGAGCGTCATGAGCGTCGGGACCGGATCGGCGAGCACGGCCGGCGCGTCGATGCCGACGGTGACGAGCAGCAGGATCCCGATCGTCACGCCGCTGCCGGCCAGGACGCCGCGCACGCCGAAGCGGGCCGGCAGCGTGACCGTCGGGATCGCGAGCCAGGGCAGCGCCGGGCTGTCCGGCCCGCCGGTGAGCGCGATGCTCGCGGCGATCAGCGCCTGCGAGAGCATCCAGGCGAGCGCGAGCCGGTACTCGGGCTGCGCGGCCTCCTCGAGACCGCGGCCGAGGACGACGAAGCCGATCGCGGCGAGGGCGAGCGGCGCGAGGGTCCACCATCCGACCCAGGCGCCGCTCGCCACCAGCGCCACCGCGATCGCGGCGAAGCAGAGATGCCGGACCGGCGCCAGCCGCCGCTCCATGTCGAGCATGCGCGCACGTTCCCGCGGGGTCCTGCAGAGCCAGGTCGGCTGGAAGGCGTCGGGAGCCGGCATCAGGCGGCGCGCGGGGCGGCGACCGCGCGCGCCCGCACCGCCGTCTCGAAGGCGGACGACGACGGCGGGGTCGAACTGCGAGCCGGCGCAGCGCCGCAGCTCCGTGAGCGCGAGCTCGGGGTCCATGCCGCTGCGGTACGAGCGGTCCTTGGTCATCGCGTCGTACGCGTCGCAGACGGCGACGATCCGGGCGCCGAGCGGGATGTCCTCGCCGCTGAGGCGGTCCGGGTAGCCGCGACCGTCCCAGCGCTCGTGGCTGGAGCGGACCATCGCGGCGACCGGCGCGAGCCCGGGGGAGCTGCCGATGATGCGCTCGCCGATCAGCGTGTGACGCTCCATGAAGCGCCACTCGCCCGCGTCGAGCGGCCCGGGCTTGAGCAGGATCTCGTCGGGGATGGCGACCTTGCCGACGTCGTGCAGCTCGGCGGCGATGCGCACGTGCGTCGACCGTCGCCGGGGTCGAGCCCGAGCGTGGCGGCGACGCCCTCGGCGAGCGCCGCGACGTCGGTGACGTGGTGGCTGAGCTCGGGGTCGCGCTCGGCGAGGATCCGCAGCATGACCTCCTTGGTCTCGTGCCGCGTCGTGCGCCGCCCGCCGCGCTTGTGCTCGTACAGGCGCTGGTCGGCGATGCGCAGCGCGTCGCTGGCCTCGCCGTGCCTCTCCGGGGAGCAGGACCGTGCCGTGCGAGCAGCCGATCGTGAAGCCCTCGCCGGACTCGTTCAGCGCCGCCGCGCAGGCGGCGACCGAGGAGGTCGTCCGCCCGGTCGAGCAGCACGCAGAACTCGTCGCCGCCCATGCGGTAGGCGCCGCCCGCGCCCGGCGACCGCGACCGCGAGGCTCTCCCCGAGCCGCTGCAGCAGCGCGTCGCCGGACGGATGGCCGAAGCTGTCGTTGTAGTGCTTGAACCCGTCCAGGTCGAAGAGCGCGAGGACGGCCGCGCTGCCGTGGCCCTCGCCGTCCGGGTCGAGCGTGTCCTCCAGGTCGAGCGCCAGCGCGCGCCGGTTGCCCAGGCCCGTCAGCGCGTCGGTGAGCGCCTCGCTGCGGCTGATGCGCAGCATCCGCAGGTTCTCGTGGTGGGTGAGCAGCAGGCGCGCCAGCACGGCGGTCAGCGACGCCGCGGCGAGCGCGATCGCGAGGACGTTGAGGTTGCCCGCGCTGCCGACGACGAGGACCGCGAGGCCCGCGAGCGCGAAGCCGATCGGCGCGAGGATGCGCGCCGTCCCGGGCCGGCCGGCCGCCTGCGCCTGCCGCGTCGCCGGCTGCCAGGCCGCGGCGCCGAGCACGACGGCGGTCGCCCACCAGCCCGCGTCGAACGCGCCGCCGGACTCCCAGGTCGCCCTTGGCGGTGAGCACGAGGTAGAGCGAATCGGAGAGCCAGAAGCTGAAGACCCCGGCCAGCAGCAGCCCGAGCGTGCGGTCCACGCGCCAGCCCGCGCGCCGCCACGGCGCCGACGATGAGGCCGACGAGCACGAGGTCGGTGACCGGATAGGCGAGATTCGTGATGATCGCGAGCCGGTCGCCGCCGGCGGAGGCGTCGAGCACGGTCTCCACGACGACGGCCGCGCTGACGGCTCCGACCGCGAGCGCGGCGGTGATGCCGTCGACCCAGAGCATCCGCGGCAGCCCGCGCACGCGGGAGCGCAGCAGCAGGATGATGCCCGCGAACATGAACGGCGGGAACAGCAGGAAGCCGACGTCCGCCGGCGAGGGGACCGGGGGCGAGGGGTCGTCCCAGAGGACGACGGTGAAGTAGGTCTCGCCGCCGATCCAGCAGGCCAGCCCGGAGCCGATGAGCGCCCAGGCGAGGCGCTCGCGGCGCTCGGCGACGGCGCGGGCGAAGCACAGCCCGGCGCCGATGGCCATGACGACGAGATGGATCCACGTGGCGGGGCCGACCGGGATCCAGGACAGCCCCAGCGCGTGGGCCTGCCAGAGGACGAGCCAGCCCGTGCAGAGGAGGAGTGCGGCGCGCGCGGACCGTGGCATCACGCGCTACATCGGCCGGCCGCGCGGAGGGCTTGACCCGCCGTAGACGCGGCTCAGCGACCGTTCGACGCGCCGGCGCCGCGCCGCGTCACTTCACGCGCGGCTTGAGGAAGTCCTCGTCCGGCGGCGGGCCGCCGCGCGCGCTGTCGCCGGGGGAGAGGAACGAGTCGTTGTGGCGCGGGCTCCACACGCCGCTCGCCGCCGTCCCGGGGATCATCGACGACGTCGGGAGACGGTCGTCGTCATGGATTCCGTCGGACGCGGATGGTCCGCGCCGCAGCCGCGCCCGCACGCGCGTCCAGAGGCTCATCCGACAACCGTACTCCCGTGCGCCGACGGGTGCGACCGTCTTCAGCCTCCCGCGACGTCGCGCCGCACGAACACGAGCAGCCCGGCACCGAGCGCGGGGAGCGCGTAGAGCGCGCAGACCCAGGCCGCGCGCACGACGGGCGCCCAGTCGACCGGGGTGCGCAGGAAACCCTGCCACGCGTCGAATTGCGTGCTCAGGAGGTAGGGCCGCAGGCCGTCGAGGCCGGGGACGATCGTCACGAGCTGGAGCAGCAGCGAGAACATGAGCGTCGCGACGATCGCGGCGGCGCTGTTGCGGAAGACCGTGGAGAACAGCAGGCCGATGCACGCGATCGCGATGATCGGGACGAGGTACGCGAGGTGGCTGACGAAGACGAGCGCGAGCCCGCGGCCGGGCTGCACGACGGTCCCCGAGAGGCTCGTGATCGGCTCGAAGCCGGAGACGAGGACGCCGAGCCCGGTCGCGACGACGCCGGCGAACAGGATCGCGGTGATCGCGTACGTCAGCGCCGCGAGCGTCTTGCCGGCGTACACGTGGTGGCGCTCGACGGACCGCGTGAGGATCGTCTTGAGGGTGCCGTTGTGATCCTCGCCGGCGACGATGTCGCCGGCGACGAGCGCCGTGATGAGCGGGAAGAACCAGATCGAGCCGAAGAGGAGCATGACCAGCGGGATCGCCAGGCCGGTCGTGTCGATGTACCGGCCGAACGGCACGTCCTCGGCCTCGCCGCCCTGGACGGCGACGGCGATGACGAAGATCGCGGGAACGAGGGCCGCGGCCCCGAGGCCCGAGGTACGTCCGCTTCTGCGAGCGCAGCTTGCGCAGCTCCCAGCGGTAGACGGTCAGCGCTGCCCGGCCGGCTCACGCGGCGCGCTCCTCGGCGAGGCTCGCGGCCCTCGGCGATGCGCGTCGCGTCGGCCTCGCGCGCGTCGGCGCCCTCGGTCAGGTCGAAGAAGAGGTCCTCGAGCGACGCCATGCGGGGCGCGAGCTCGAGGATCAGCGCGCCGGCCTCGGTCAGCGCGAGCGACAGGGCGCCGACCGCCTGATCGCCGTCGGCGCGGAACGTGATGGCGCCGTCGGCGCCGCGCACGGGCTCGGCGATCCCGCGCTGGGCGGCGCAGATCGGCGTGCGCGCGCTCGTCGTCGGTCGTCCGCAGGCGGTAGGTCGCACCCGCGGCCGGCGCAGCTCGTCGAGCGCGGCCCTCGTAGACGACGCGCCCGCGCCGCACGATCGCCACGCGGTTGCAGAGCTCCTCGACCTCGGCGAGCAGGTGGCTCGACAGGAGCACGGTGATCCCGTCGTCGGCCAGGCGGCGGATCAGTGCGCGCATGTCGCGCATGCCGCCGGGGTCCAGGCCCGTCGCCGGCTCGTCGAGCAGCAGCAGCCGCGGTCGGCGCAGCAGCGCGGCGGCGATGCCCAGCCGCTGGCGCATCCCGTGCGAGTAGCCGCCGACCTTGTCGCGCCCGCGTCCCGACAGCTCGACGACGTCGAGCGCCTCGTCGATCCGCGCACGGCGTCGTCGCCGTCGAGCGCGGCGAGCATCCGCAGGTTCGTGCGGCCGTCGAGATACGGGTAGAAGCGCGGCGCCTCGACGAAGCCGGCGACGCCCGCGAGCGCGCGGACCGAGACGCCCGGGTCGCGGCCGAAGACCCGGACCGTGCCGGCCGTCGGCCGGATCAGCCCGAGCATCATCCGCAGGGACGTCGTCTTGCCGGCGCCGTTGGGTCCCAGATAGCCGAAGACGTCGCCGGGCTCGACCGTCAGGTCCACGTCGTCGACGGCGATGAGGTCGCCGTAGCGCTTGACGAGCCCGCGGACCGCGACGGGCGGCGCGGCGGGATCGGGCGCCGTCACCGCAGGCCGCGGGCCGCCGCCTGCGCGACGTCCGCGGTGACGGAGCCGAGGACGACGACGCGGACGCCGTCGCGGCTGAACGTCAGCCCGGTGCCGAGCGCCGTCTCGAGCTGCGTCGCCTGCAGGCCGCCGCCGAGGTCCACCGACGCGATGCCCTGATCGCGCCCGTCGCTCCCCGTCGGCGTCGCCCTCGCGGGGTGTCACGGGCAGCTGGAGCACGGCGATCCCGCCGAGGCCCTTGCCGTAGGTCACGAGCGCGCCGGCGCGCTCGCCGCCGTCGATCAGCGCGACCTGCGAGCGCGCCATGCCCGCGAGCGTCGCGGGGGCGGCGAGCGGGAAGCCGACGCGCTCGCGGACGGCATCGAGGCCGGTGACGGGCTTCGGGTGCTGCCCGCCCTCGGTGTGGCCGGAGGCGTCCTTGGGGCTGAGCTGCACGACGCTCGCGCCGGGCGGCGCGGGCACCGCGAAGGTCGCGGGGTCCACGGCGCCGAAGCGCACGTCGGTCGCGACGAGCTCGAGCACCGGGTCGTTGCGTTGCGTGGAGTAGATCGCGACGCGCAGCGGGGTGCCGTTCGCGGCGTCCCAGGCGAGCGATGCGCCGCCGACCAGGCCGCCGTCGCGGCGCGGGGCCAGGCGCACGGTGTACGCCTCACGGCCGGCGACGTTCGCGGGCGTCGCCTCGCCGACCGTCGCCACGCGCGCCAGCCGTGCCAGGGCGCGCTCGACGGTCGCCGGCGCGGGGACGGCGTCGTCCCGGCGCTCGCGGGCGGCCGGCTCGGGGGGCAGGGTCGCGCGGTACAGCGTGTTCGCGGAGGAGTCGAAGACCGTCAGCTCGTCGCCGCGCAGCACGACCTGCGCGTCGCCGCCGCCGCCCTGCGATTGCAGCTCCAGGCGCAGGTCGCCGTCCGCGGAGATCCACAGGCGCCCGGCCGCGCCGGCGAGCAGCGGATTTCTCCCGGCGGCCACGCCTGAGGCGTCGATGAGCGTGTTCGTGAAGCGCACGCGCGCGGTGACGCCCTCCGGGGCGGCGGCGCCGGCGGCGTCGCGCAGCGCCTGTGCCAGCGGCTTCGGCGGCGGCGTCGGCCCGCTGCCCGAGCCGGCGACGGCGATCGTCGCGAGTCCCGCGAGCGCGACGACCGCGGCGGCGCACAGGAGGATCAGGCGGCCGGTCGAGATGGTGCGCAGGCGGGACATCCCCTGATGACGGTACTCCTCCCCGGGGGCCGGTCCGCCGGGTCGGCGCTCGCGCGCTCGGTCAGCGCAGCAGCCCGAGCGCGCGCGCCTCGCGCTCCAGGTCGTCGCGGTGATCCGGATGGGCGATCGAGATCAGCAGCCGCGCGCGCTCGGACAGCGACTTCCCGCGCAGCTCGACGAGCCCGTGCTCGGTGACCACGTGGTCGACGGTGTTCTTCAGCGTCGTGACGACCGATCCGGGGGTGAGCTGGGAGCGCACGCGCGAGCGCCCCTTGCGCGTCTGCGAGTGCAGGACGACGAACGCCTGCCCGCCCTCCGAGTACATGGCGCCGCGGGCGAAGTCCGCCTGGCCGCCGCTCGAGGACCAGTAGCGCCCGGCGATCGTCTCGCTCGCGCACTGGCCCATCAGGTCGATCTCGGTCGTGGCGTTGATCGAGACGAAGTCGGGCTGCTCGCCGATGATCATCGGGTTGTTGACCCACTCGACGCCGAGCATCTCGACGCCGTCGTTGTCGCCGAGCCAGTCGTAGAGGCGCTGCGTGCCCAGGCAGAAGGTCGCCACGTGCTTGTTGCGGCGGCGCAGCTTGCGCGCGCCGGTGAGCGCGCCGGACTCCACGAGGTCGATGACGCCGTCGGTCAGCAGCTCGGTGTGCAGCCCGAGGTGGTCGTGGTCGGCCAGCGCCGCCAGCACCGCGTTGGGGATCGCGCCGATCCCGACCTGCAGCGTCGCCCCGTCGGGCACGCGCTCGGCGATGTGCGCCGCGATGCGGTGGTCGTCCTCGCCGGGCACGGCGGGCGCCACCTCGATGAGGGGACGGTCCACCTGGCACCACCCGGCGACGTCGCTGATGTGCACGACGTTGCCGCCCATCGTGTGCGGCATCCGCTCGTTGACCTCGAGGTAGAACGGGACGCGCCCGATCATCGAGCTGACGTAGTCGGCGTTCGTGCCCAGGCTGAAGTAGCCGTGGCGGTCCGGCGGGCTCGCCGCGGCGAGGATCAGCGAGCAGCGGGTGGTCCGGCGCAGCAGCGCCGGCATCTCGGAGAAGTGGTTCGGCACCAGGTCGCACTGCCCGTCCCAGTACGCCTGCCGGTTCGCGGCCGAGAGGAAGTAGCTGACGTGCCGCAGGCGGTCGCCGAACGCGCCCTGCATGTAGCGCCGCGTTCGCAGCGGGTGCATCTGATGGATGCGGATCCCCTCGAGCCGGTCGGCGTTGTCCTCGAGGGCGTCGATGACCGCCGCGGGCTCGCCGTTGGCCAGCGGGACGATGAGGTCGGCGCCGGGGTTCACGTGGTCGAGCACGGACTCCGGGCCGGACGCGGTGCGCAGCAGGTGCGGTCGGGTCACGGGCGCGATTGTGGCTCAGGCGGGGGCGGCGTGCGGGTCGGAGGCCATCAGCCGGTCGATCTCGGCCCGCCGCTCGGCGCTCGCGTCGCGCCAGGCGGGCAGGTATCCGAGGGCATCCTCCGCCGTGCGCGAGCGGTATCCCTCCTCCATCAGCTCGAGCTGGTCCGGGGTGACGAGCGACGGATGGCACTCGCCGCAGGTGCGGGTCAGCGCGGCGAGGTCACGGCGCAGCGTGCGGACGTAGTTCGCGGCGCGCGCCGCCTTGATCTCCGGGTCCAGGCCGCGGACGAGCCACGGGTTCTGCGTCGCCACGCCGGTCGGGCAGCGGCCCGTGTGGCAGCGCTGCGCCTGGATGCAGCCGATCGCCATCATCGCCTCGCGGCCGACGTTCACCATGTCGGCACCGAGCGAGAACGCGAACAGCGCGGTGTGCGGCATGCCGAGCTTCGCGGAGCCGATGAACGCGATCCGTTCGTTCAGCCCGGTGTGGGCGAACGGCGCGTAGACCCGAGCGAAGCCGATCTTGAACGGCAGCGCCACATGGTCGGCGAACGACAGCGGCGCCGCGCCCGTCCCGCCCTCGCCGCCGTCGACGGTGATGAAGTCGGGGCCGCCGCCCGTCGCCTCCATGCGCGTCGCGAGCTCCTGCCAGAACGCCTGCTCGCCGACCGCGGACTTGATCCCGACGGGCAGGCCCGTGGCCTCGCCGAGCCGCTCGCAGAACTCGATCAGCTCGTCCACCGTCGTGAACGCCGAATGGCTCGCCGGACTGCGGCACTCGGTTCCCGGCTCGACCCCGCGGATCGCGGCGATCTCCGGTGTCATCTTCGCGGCGGGGACCACCCCGCCGACGCCGGGCTTGGCGCCCTGCGAGAGCTTGATCTCCAGCGCCCGCACCGGTCCGCGCTCGATCGTCCGCAGCAGCGCGTCGAGGTCGAACCGCCCCTCGCCGTCACGGCAGCCGAAGTATCCGGTGCCGACCTGGAAGATCAGCTCGCCGCCGTGACGGTGATGTTCGGACAGCCCGCCCTCGCCGGTGTTCTGCAGGCACGGGGCGATCGCGGCCCCGCGGTTGAGCGCCTCGACCGCCGGGGCCGACAGCGCGCCGTAGCTCATCCCGCTGATGTTCACGACCGACCGCGGGCGGAACGCGTGGCGGCGGCCGTGGGCGGCGCCGAGGATCTTCGCCGCCGGCAGCAGGAACTCCGGCCCCGACCCGACGCCGTCCGGCGGCGGCGCAGGATGGGGACGGGCGTCGTGCTTGATGATCAGGTAGCCGAGCCCGGTCTCCATCTCGTTGTCGGTGCCGAAGCCGATGGTGTTCGGCTTCAGCTTCGACGACTGGTAGATCCAGGTGCGCTGGTCGCGCGAGAACGGGCGCTCGTCGTTGTTGGAGGTGACGATGTACTGCCGCAGCTCGGGCCCGATCTCCTCGAGCATGTAGCGCAGGTGCCCGATGACCGGGAAGTTGCGCAGGATCGCGTGGTGGCGCTGCGTGAGGTCGTACGCGACCACGCCGCCGAGCGCGAGCGCGCCGCCCGCCGCCGCGCGGCGCAGGCGGCTCATGGACTGCACCGGGTCGGGGCGGATCGTCATCTCCCCACCTCTTAGCAGACCGGGGTGCCGGGGCGCCGGTCGCGGCTACCGTCTGACGGGTGCTCGCCGCCCTCGCAGCGCTCGCGCTGGCCGTCCCCGCGGCCGCCCCGGAGCGCCCGCCGATCGCCTGGACGCCGATTCCGTACCCGGCACGGCGGCGCGCGGAGATGGCGGCCTACGCGCGCCGGCACTACGGCCTCAGCCGCTTCCGGCTCGTGCGCCCGCGCGTGATCGTGCAGCACATGACCGAGGGCGCGACGTTCCGCTCGGCGTTCAACACGTTCGCCCCGGACGTCCCCGACGGGGAGCTGGGCGAGCTGCCCGGCGTCTGTGCGCACTTCGTCATCGACCGGGACGGCACGATCCACCAGCTCGTGCCGCTCGGCCTCATGTGCCGCCACACGGTCGGCCTCAACTGGACGGCGATCGGCGTCGAGCACGTCGGCTTCCGCGAGTCCGACGTGCTGTCCGGCCCGCAGCGGACGGCGTCTCTGCGGCTCAGCGCGTGGCTGCGCTGCCGCGAGGGCATCGCGCTGAAGCAACGTCATCGGCCACAACGAGAGCCTGCGCTCGCCCCACCACCGCGAGCGCGTCGCGCGGCTGCGCACGCAGACGCACGGCGACTGGCCCGCGGCCGCGATGCGCACCTACCGCGCCGCGCTGGCCCGCATCAGCTGCTCGCCCTGATCCGCGCCAGCAGCGTCCGCGCGGTGCTCGCGAAGCGCACGTGCTCGTAGGTCGACGAGCGCGACGAGGACCGCGGTCACGAGCGCCAGCGCGGGGAGGGCGTCGATCGCGTGGACGAGCGGGATGAGCGCGACGAGGACGATCGCGACCACGAGCCGCTGCCGGTTCAGCGTTCCGACGTTGCGCAGCCGGAACGCGATGTGGCCGAGCAGGTACAGCGCGGGGCCGAGGCACAGCGCGACCGCCGGGATGAGCTTCAGCGGTTCCTCGCTGTCGAGCAGCGATCTTCTTGATCCCGAGCGCCAGCAGGACGATCCCGGCGATCATGAAGAAGTGGATGTAGCTGTAGGAGTCGCGCGCGATCTGGGCGCGCTCGCCGCCGCGGGCCTGCTTCATCCGGTGCTCGGCGACGACCGCGACGATGTCGAAGTACAGCCACCACAGCGTCGCCGCGGCCGCGACGCCGAGCACCGCCCCGACGGCGCGCGAGACGTCGACCGTCTCCTCCGTGACGCCGGAGCCCAGCGCGACGATCGACTCGCCGAGCGCGATGATGATGATCAGCCCGTGGCGCTCGGCGAAGTGGCCGGCGTGGACGCGGAACTGCGAGGTGTCGACGACGACCGGCGTCAGGACGTCGATCACGATCGCGGCGAGCCAGATCCAGGGCTGCGCCTCGCCGCCGACGAGCGGCGCCGAGCGACGATCAGGCCGGCGCTCAGGAGGAAGCCCGGGCCCAGGCGCAGGATCGCGCCGTGGTTGGGGTCGTCCTCGTCGGTGCCGTAGGCGTACAGGCCGACCTGCATCGCCCGGACGACCGCGTACGCGAGCGCGAAGGGGACGGCGTCGTCGCCGTAGGCGGCGGGGACGGCGAGCGCGGCGACGGTGAACGCGGCCATCGCGACGAAGATCGAGATGCGGGTCTTGACGTCGTCCACGTCGACGCTGTTCGTCAGCCACGAGTATCCGACCCACGACCACCACAGCAGGGCCAGGATCAGCAGCCCGCGCAGCAGGCCCGCGAGCGTCAGGTCCTCGGCGAGCAGCAGCGTGACCTGCGTGATCGCCAGGACGAACACGAGGTCGAAGAACAGCTCGAGGACGCTGACGCGATGCTCGTCCTCCTGCTCGGCGGCCTCGGGCGGGGTGGCGGAACTCATCGCTGCATCCTCTCAGTGACGCCGACGGGACCGTCCGCGATAGCGTCGCGCCGGTGAGCGAGCGCATCACCTTCCTCGGGCACGCGACGCTGCTGATCGAGACCGGCGGTGCGCGCCTCATCACCGACCCGGTCCTGCGCTCGCGCCTTGTGCACCTGCGCCGGCACGGGCGCGCGGTCGACGAGGACGTGCAGCGCGACCTCGACGGAATCCTCGTCTCGCATCTGCACCGCGACCACTGGGACACCCCGTCGCTGAAGCTGCTCGAGCGCTGGACGCCGATCGTCGTGCCGCGCGGGGCCGGGACGCTGGCCGCGTCCGCCGGGTTCACCGACGTCCGCGAGGTCGTCGTCGGGGACAGCGTCGAGCTGAGCGGCGTGCGCGTCCGCGCGGTGCCGGCCGATCACGACGACCGCCGCGGCCCGTTCGGCGGTCCGCGCGCCGACCCGATCGGCTTCGTCGTCGAGGGCCCGACCCGCGTGTACTTCGCGGGGGACACCGACGTCTTCGACGAGATGGCGGGCCTCGGGGGCGACGCGCCGCTCGACGTCGCGCTGCTCCCGGTCTGGGGGTGGGGACCGTCCCTGGGCGCCGGGCACATGGACCCGCGCCGCGCGGCGCAGGCGGCCGCGCTGCTGCGCCCACGGGTCGCCATGCCGATCCACTGGGGGACGCTCTACCCGCTCGCGCTGCACCGCGTGCGGCCGATCCCGCTCACCGCGCCGCCGAACCTCTTCGCCCGCTTCGCGGCGAGCCTCGCGCCCGACGTCGACGTGCGGATCGTCAGTCCCGGCGGGACGCTGACGCTCGGGGCCCGCCCGCTCGTCGAGGAGTGAGCGGCCGTCAGTCGCGCGCGGGGGGCCGCATCGCGGCGAGCGCCCACGCGATGAACACGAGCTGCAGCGGCAGCCGCGCGAGCAGCGTCAGCCGGCCTCCGGGCACCTCGGGGAACTCCTCGGGATGGCGCGCCATGTGCCAGTTGGCCGGGAAGACCGCGACGAGCGTCGCGATCGAGAGCCATCCGCCCAGGCGCCGCACGCGCGGGTCGGGGCAGATGACGGCGGCGCCGCCGACGATCTCCGCGGCGCCGCTGGCGACGTTCATCGCCTCGTGCGCGGGCAGCCACGGCGGCATGATCCGCAGGTAGAAGCTCGGGGCGATGAAGTGGTTGAGCCCGGCGAGGACGAACACGGGGCCGAAGAGCGAGCGGACATGGCGCATGGTCGCGGACCCTAAGGACTACGGTCCGCGGATGCCCACCGCCCTGGCCCATCGCGAGGTCCTTCCCGCCGGGGAGCCCGTCGGCACCCTGCTCTGCGTCCACGGCTACCCGGAGTCCTCGCACATGTGGCGGGCGACGCTCGACGCCGCGGCTCGCGCGGGGTGGCGGGCCGTCGCGCCCGATCTCCCCGGCTACGGCGACTCGCCGCTCGGCGACCCGCAGGACGGCGCGGGGACGTGGGAGGCGCACGTCGACGCGCTGACGCGCTTCCACGCCGACCTGGAGCTCGGCCCCGTCGTCCTGTGCGTCCACGACTGGGGCGGGCTCATCGGCCTGCGCTGGGCATGCGACGCGCCCGGCCGGGTCCGCGGCCTGGTGGTCAGTGCATCCGGCTTCTTCCCCGACGGGAAGTGGCACGGGCTCGCGCAGACGATGCGCACCCCGGGGGAGGGCGAGCAGCTCGCGGACGCGATGACGCGCGAGGGCTTCGGCGCGATGCTGGCGACCGTCTCGCGGATGGATGCGGACGCGGTCGACGCGTGCTGGAAGGCGTACGCGACGCCCGAGCGCCGCGCGGCCCACCTGGCGCTCTACCGGTCGGGGGACTTCGAGAAGCTCGAGCCGTACGCCGGGCGCCTGGCGGCGCTGGGCGTGCCCGTGCTGCTGGTGTGGGGCAGCGAGGACGCGTTCGCCCCGCTCGCGGGCGGTCGGCGGCTGCGCGAGGAGCTCCCCGGCGCCCGGCTCGTCGTGCTCGACGGCGAGGGCCACTTCCTGTTCGACGACGCTCCGGCGCTCACCGCCGGGCTCGTGGCGGGCTTCCTCGACGACGTGGCCGCTCAGGCGGCCGTGTCCGGCGGCTCGTCCGGCGGCTGACCCGGCGCCCGCCACTCGAACTGGTCGGCGGGGTCCTCACCGATCGCGATGACGACGGGATCACCGCCGCCGGCGCGCGCGGTGATCGCCAGCGGCGCCTCGGCGCGGGTCGTCTCGAAGACCGCCATCGCGACGTTGCGCCCGCCGAGGGCGTCGGCGAGGCCGCACACGCCGGCGACCAGATGGTCGAGGCCGCCGATGGTGCCGGTCACCTCGCCGCTCACGGGGTCCACGTCGAACGGCGGAAGCTGGCGGATGTCCCGCAGCGCGGGCGTCGGCACGTCCAGCTCGATCCCGTGGGGGAGGTGCACGACGCGGTCGCCGTAGTCCACCTCGATCACCGCGAGGCGGCCGCACTCGACGACGGCGGGCCCTTCGCCGGGGTCGCGGTCGACGAGCCCGACCGCGCGCAGCGCGCCCGAGCGGTGGACGAATTCGCGCAGCGCCGCGACCGCGCCGTCAAGGGCGCCGACGCTCGCCACGAGCTCGATCCGGTCGTCCTCCGGCATGGCGCGACGCTAGCAGCGGCGCACCCCGAGCGCCGAACGGCGGATTCCTACGCACCGGACTTCGGGGTATCGAGGAGCCCCGTCGTGGACGTCGTCACGCTCGTCCGTCCAGGTGCGGCTGGACGCGTTCAAGGCCCGCGAGGACCGGGCGATACCAGCCGGGAACCCGCTCCCCGCATGACTGTGCCAGACATCGACCACTCCATGATCCCCGGCCTCGAGCCGCCGTCCGGCCTGGCGCCCGCGACACGCCTGCTCGTGGTCGAGGGACGCCCCGGCGACGGGCGCATGATCGGCGACATGCTCGCCGAGGCCGGTCGCCTGGTGGACGTGCGCGCGCTCGCCCGCGCCGGTGAGGCGGCATCCGAGCTGCTCGACGCTCCCGCCGACGCGGTGCTGCTCGCCTGCGAGGACGACGCGGCGCTGACCGACGCACTCGAGCAGCTGCGCTCGATGGTCGCCCACGTGCCGGTCGTCGTGCTCGCCGCGCGCGATGACGAGGACCTGGCGCTCGACGTGATCCGCCGCGGCGCGCAGGACGTCCTCGTGCGCGACCGGCTCGACGGGCCTGGCCTGGTGCGCGCGCTCGGGTTCGCCGTCGAGCGCGAGCGCGCCGGGAACGAGCTCGCGCGGCAGGCGATGCACGATCCGCTCACCGGGCTGCCCAACCGCATCCTCCTGCGCGACCGGCTCGACCAGGCGCTCGGGCGCCTCGGCCGCCGCACCGAGACCGTCGGCGTGCTCGTCCTCGACCTCGACGGCTTCAAGGCCGTCAACGACGCCCTCGGGCACGAGGTCGGCGACCTGCTGCTCGTCGCCGTCGCCCGCCGCCTGAACGGCGTCCTGCGCTCCGGCGACACGGCGGCCCGCGTCGGCGGCGACGAGTTCGTCGTCCTCTGCGAGGACATCCGCGGTGCCCACCAGGCGGTCGCGGTCGCCCAGCGCATCGCCGCGGCATTGGCCGAGCCCGTGTCCGTCGGCGCCGGCGAGGCCCACGTGCACGCGAGCATCGGCATCGCCCTCGCCAGCGGCCCGAGCACTCCGGCCGAGGAGCTGCTGCGCGACGCCGACGCCGCGATGTACCGCGCCAAGGCCCACGGTGCCGTCTACGAGGTCTTCGACGACGAGATGCGCGCCCGCGCCCAGGAGCGGCTGGACCTCGAGGCCGACCTGCGCCGCGGCATGGACGAGGGCGAGTTCACCCTGCACTACCAGCCCGTCTTCCGGCTGCGCTCCGGGTCGATCATCGGCTGCGAGGCGCTCCTGCGCTGGGGCCACCGCAGCCGCGGGCTCGTCACCCCCGGAGAGTTCCTCGACGTCGCCGAGGACGCCGGCCTGATGTTCCCCATCGGCGCGTGGGCGATCGGCTCCGCGGCGCGGCAGGCAGCGATGTGGGCGGCCGAGCGGCCCGGCGACCCGGCGGTCGTGTGCGTGAACCTCAGCCCGCGCCAGGTGCTCCACAGCGACACCGTGAGCGTCGTCCGCGAGGCGATCGAGCGCTCCGGCGCCGACCCCGCGAGCCTCTGCATGGAGTTCACCGAGGCCGCGGTGATGGCCAACCAGCTCCGCGCGGGCCGCGTCCTGCGCGGCATCAAGGACCTCGGCTGCCGGCTCGCGATCGACGACTTCGGCACGACCCAGTCCTCGCTGCGCCTGCTCGAGCAGTTGCCCGTCGACACCGTGAAGATCGACCGCTCGTTCATCACCGGCATGGCGGAGAGCGAGGAGGAGGCGGCGATCGTCGCGGCCGTCATCGGCCTTGCGCACGCCTTCGGGCTGCAGGCGCTCGCCGAGGGCGTCGAGACGCTCGCCCAGGTCGACCGCCTGCGCGTCCTGGGCTGCGACGCGGCGCAGGGGCACTACTTCGCGGCGGCGCAGCCGGCCGCGGATCTCACCGGGCTGCTGCTGGCTCTGGGGTAGGCCGCCCGCGTATTGTGGGCTGCGATGTCACGTCTCGACGGCAAGACCTTCGACAAGGAGCTCGAGCGCCTGCAGCGCGAGCTCGTCATCCAGCAGCAGTCCATCCGCGAGGCCGGCCAGCGCGTCGTCGTGATCTTCGAGGGGCGCGACGCCGCCGGAAAGGGCGGCGTGATCAAGCGGATCAACGAGCGCCTGAACCCGCGCTGGTGCCGGACCGTCGCGCTCGGGACGCCGACCGAGGTCGAGAAGACCCAGTGGTACTTCCAGCGCTACGTCCCGCATCTGCCCGCCGCCGGCGAGATGGTGATGTTCGATCGCAGCTGGTACAACCGCGCCGGCGTCGAGCGCGTGATGGGCTTCTGCACCGATCAGCAGTACCAGGAGTTCATGCGCTCGTGCCCGGAGTTCGAGCGGATGCTCGTGCGCTCGGGGATCATCCTCGTCAAGTACTGGTTCTCGGTCAGCGACGAGGAACAGGAGCGGCGCTTCCAGGCGCGCGTGGCCGATCCGATGCGGCGCTGGAAGCTCAGCCCGATGGACCTCAAGTCCCGAGAGCGGTGGGTCGAGTACTCGCGCGCCAAGGACGAGATGTTCCGCTACACGGACATCAAGCAGGCGCCGTGGTACGTCGTCGACGCCGACGACAAGCGCCGCGCCCGACTCAACTGCATCAGCCACCTGCTGTCGCTGATCCCCTACGAGGACATCACCCCGGAGCCGATCACGCTCCCCGCGCGTCAGGACGACCTGGCGTACGTGCGCCCGCCGATGTCGGACCAGACGTTCGTGCCGGACACGTACTAGCGCACCACGAACTGCGCGCGCTCGATGCGCTGCGCCACCACCTCGCCCCAGCGGTCCTCGCCGGCGAGCGTGCGGACGCGCCGGGCGGAGGCGGCGTGGTCGTAGCGCACGCGCCGGTGCTCGACGGCGCCGTCGTCGTCGATGACGGCCCACGACGCGCGCGGGTTGCCGTCGAACGGCATGCCGACGCTGCCCGGGTTGACGAGCTCGACCCCGGGTGGGTCGGCGAAGCGCTGGAACGGGAGGTGCGTATGCCCGAAGACGAGCCGGTGCTCGGTCACGCCGGCGAGCAGCTCGGCGTCGTCGGCCAGCGGCTCGGGGAGGAAGGACCGCACGTCGCTGACGGGCGAGCCGTGCCAGGCGCGCGTCGCCTCGCCGATCGCCGCGCTCTCCGGGAGCGCGGCGAGGTCCGCCACGTCGCGCGGGCCGAGGATCGCCGCGGCGGAGGCGATCGCGCCCCGCACGACCGGGTCGTCCGGCGCGTCGTCGGGCGCGTCGGTCCAGCGCTCGCCGTTGCCGCGGATCCACGTCGCGTCGGGCAGCGTGCGCAGCAGCGCGAGCGTCTCCGCGGGCCAGCCGCCGAAGAGCGCGTAGTCGCCGCCGAGCACCCAGCGGTCGATGCGCACCGACCGCGCGTCGTCGAGGACGGCCTCGAGCGCCGGCATGTTCCCGTGGACGTCGTAGAGCAGTCCCAGCATCGCGGCTGCGAATCTACTCGCGCCATGTTCGTCCTCAAAGGCCCGACACTGACCTTGCGTGCGCCCGAGCCGGCCGACGCCGCGGTGCTGCTGGAGCTCGCGTCCGATCCCGACGTGACCCGCTGGTTCTCCTGGGGGCCGTACACGGACATCGCACAGCCGGAGGCCTACGTCGAGCGCTGCGCGGGGCAGCGCGAGCGCGGCGAGCAGCTCGACCTCCTCGTCGTGCACCGCGAGCTGGGCCCCGCGGGGATCACCGGCCTGTCCGAGTTCAGCCGGCGCGACGGGCGCTGCATGGTCGGCACGTGGTTCGGTCGCGCGTTCTGGGGAACCGGCGCCAACCGGGAGTCGAAGGCGCTGATGATGCATCTGGCCTTCGAGGTGCTCGGCATGCACCGCCTGGGCTCGTACTCCAACCCCGCGAACGAGCGCTCGACGCGTGCGCTGCTCGGCGTCGGCTTCACGCTCGAGGGCGTGCTGCGGGACTGGCACAAGCACGGCGAGACGTGGCTCGACGTCAACGTCTTCGGGCTGCTGCGCGACGACTGGGCGGCCGGCCCGCTGGCGCGAGGTGCCGGTCGAGGTGCAGGGAACGCCGCCCGGCGCGTTGCTCTAGTCCGAGTCCCAGCGGAAGCCGCGCACCGCGCCCCATACGCCGAGCCCGGTCCACAGCAGGATCACCGCGATGTCGGAGACCAGCTCGTCGAGCCCGGCCCCCGTCACGAATGCCCCCTGGAAGCCGTTGATGACGTGGACGAGCGGCAGCGCGTCGGCGATGTCGCGCAGGAACGCGGGCACCGTGTCGACGTCGTAGAAGACGCCGGAGATGAAGATCACCGGCAGGAACACGATGTTCGTGTAGGCCGGGGCCGCGTCGAAGTTCGGGATCACGTGCGAGAACGCGACGCCGAGCGAGGCGAAGCAGGCGACGCCGAGGATCGTGAAGACGACGAGGTCGAGCCAGTTCTTCGGCCAGCCGAGGTCGAACGCGAAGCGGCTCGCGAGGACGATGATCGCGACCTGGACGACAGCGTTCGTCGCCGCGTTCCCGAGCACGCCGGCGAGGTAGGAGGCGCCCGGGAGCGGCGTGCCGTGCATCCGCTTGAGGACCCCGGCGTCGCGCAGGAACGTCATCTGGTTGGCGAGCGCGTTGAATGTCGTCGCCATCACCGACAGGCCGGCGATGCCCGGGACGATGATCTTCAGGTTCTCCGCGTCGGAGATCGCGCCGAACAGCGCGAGGAACGATCAGCGGCAGGACGAAGCTGAAGAACGCCGCGGTCGGGTTGCGCCAGAACATCCGGCGCTCGAGCCGGAAGTGGCGCCAGGCGAGCGTCGCGGCGCTCACGCCGCGGGCTCCTCGCCGGCCGGCGCGTGGACGGGGCCCTCGGCGGTCAGCTCGAGGTACACGTCCTCCAGGCTCGGGTCGCGAGACCGAGAGGTCGCGCAGCTGCTCGCCGCGCGCCAGCGCGCCGCTCGTCAGCTGGTGCAGCAGCGGCGTCGGATCGGGCTCCTCGCGCGTGTGCAGCTCGCCGTGCTCGTCGCGCCAGGTGACGCGGTAGCGCGAGGCGGCCGCGCCGAGCGTCGCCGGCGGGCCCTCGGCGAGGATGCGCCCGTCCTTGACGATCGCCACGCGGTCGCACAGGGCCTGCGCCTCGTCGAGGTAGTGCGTCGTGAGCAGGACGGTCTTGCCGAGCTCCTGCAGGCGGCGCACCGTGCCCCAGGCGGTCGCGGCGGGCGGCCGGGTCGAAGCCCGTCGTCGGCTCGTCGAGGAAGACGAGCTCCGGGTCGCCGACCAGGGCGAGCGCGAGGTCCAGCCGCCGCGCCTGCCCGCCGGAGAGCGTCCGCGCGAGCGCCTCGCGCTTCTCGGTGAGCCCGACGATCTCGATGACCTCGTCGACGTCGCGCGGGTGCGGGTACAGGCCGGCCCAGTAGGCGACCGCCTCGTGGACCTTCACGTGCCGGTACATCCCGCACGACTGCAGGACGATCCCGACGCGCTCGCGCAGGCGCGCGACCGCTCCCCGGGGTCGTGCCCGAGCACGGAGACGATGCCGCCGCTGCGCCGCCGGTAGCCCTCGAGGATCTCGACCGTCGTCGTCTTCCCGGCGCCGTTGGGGCCGAGAAGGCCGAAGACCTCGCCGGCGGCGACCTCGAAGTCGATGCCCCGGACCGCCTCCAGCTCGCCGTAGGACTTGCGCAGGTCGCGCACGAGGATGGCGGGAGGCCCCGAGGTCACGCTGCGCGATGGTAGAGCGCCTCAGGGTCGCCGCGCGGTGAACCGCAGTGGACGGCGCGCGCGAAGGCGCGATAATGGAGGGCGGACGATGGCGAAGGCACGCGAGATCCCAGGCCTCGACGGCTCGATGACCTTCGGTGAGGCGGCGGCGCGGACGGTCTCCGTGCGCGCCCAGGAGGTCTACGAGCACTCCGACGGCGTGCTCGACACCGGCGACATCGAGCGGGTGCACGCCATGCGCGTCGCGACGCGCCGCCTGCGCGCGGTGCTCGAGATCTACGAGCCCTGCTTCCCGCGCAAGGCGCTGCGCCCCGTGCTCGCCGGAGGTCAAGGAGCTCGCCGACGCGCTCGGCGAGCGGCGCGACCCGGACGTCGAGCTGCTCGCGCTGGAGCAGTTCGCCGCGTCGGTCGGGCCCGACGAGCGCGCCGGCGTCGAGCTGTTCATCGAGCGCACGCGCGCCGAGCAGGCGGACGGCAACGCCGGCCTCGCGGCGGCGCTGGAGCGCGCCGAGGCGATGGATCTGCGCACGCGCCTGGCCGAGCTCGCCGATCTGGCGCGTGGGCACGAGCCCGAGGCCGAGGAGCCCGAGCGCGTCGACGAGCCGATGGCGGCGCCGGCCGCGCCGCGGCGCGGGCTGGGGGAGCATCCTCACGGTCTCGGCGTCGTCGACGGCCCGGAGCCGGCCGGCGTCAATCAGGACACGGCGTGGTGACGTGAAGGCCCGCCGCGTCAAGCACCTGGAGCCCGAGCGGCCCGCTCGCCGACAACGCCGAGCGGCTCGTCCGCGTGCGCCTGGACGAGCTGTGCTGCGTTCGCGCCGGCCGTCCTGGACCCCGCGGCCGTCACCGAGCTGCACGACATGCGGATCGCCGCCAAGCGCGTGCGCTACGTGCTCGAGGTCATGTCGGAGCCCTGCTTCGGCCCGTACGCCAGGACCGCGGGCAAGCGCGCGAAGGAGCTCCAGGACCTGCTCGGCGAGATCCATGACTGCGACGTCCAGCTCCCGCGCGTGGAGGCGCTCGTCGCGCGAGCTGCGCGACGCCGACGCCGACGAGCTGCGGCTGCGCGCCGGGGACGCGCCCGACCTGGACCCGTCGCTCGCCGCCAAGCTGCCGCACGCGCAGGCCTGGCGCGGGCTGATCGCGCTCGAGGCCTACCTGCGCGCGCGCCGCGACCTGCTCTACGACCGCTTCCGCACGCTCTGGCGCGACCTGGAGCGCGAGGGGTTCCGCGCGCGCCTGGAGTACGCGATCGCCGAGCGGCCCGAGCCGGTCCCCGCACCGCGCCCGCACGTGACGCTCGCACCCGCTCCGGCGCCCGAGCCCGTCGCCGACATGCCCGCGCCGAGCATGGCATCCGGCCTGCCCGAGGCGCCCGTCGGCCCGGCCGTCCCGGCGCCCGCCGGCGAGCACGCGTGAACCAGCCGCCGCTCAGTGAGGCGGAGGCGGCGCGGTTCCTGCCCACCGCCGAGGATCCGTTCCCCGCACCGCGCGAGTCCCTGGACCTCGCCGATGCCGAGCTGTCGTTCAACCGCGAGGTCTCGTGGGCCGACTTCAACGACCGTGTCCTGCAGCTCGCGGAGGACGACGCGCAGCCGCTGCTGGAGCGCGCGAAGTTCGCCGCGATCTTCACGTCGAACCTCGACGAGTTCTTCATGATCCGCGTCGCCGGCCTGCACGATCAGGTCGAGGCCGGGATCACCGAGAAGCGCCGCGCCGGCCTCAACCCGTCGCAGACGATCGACGCGCTGCGCGCGCGCATCCAGCCGCAGATGGAGCGCCAGGCGCGGACGGTGGAGGAGCGCCTGCGGCCCGCACTCGCCGAGCACGGGATCCGCGTCGTCGGCCTGGACGAGGTGCCGGAGGACCAGCGCCCCGCGCTCGGTGAGCGCTTCAAGCGCCAGGTGCTGCCGGTGCTGACCCCGCTGGCCGTCGGCCTCGGGCGCCCGTTCCCGTACATCTCCAACCTGTCGCTCAGTCTCGCCGTCCTCGTGCGCGATCCCGAGACCGATCAGACGGTCTTCGCGCGCGTCAAGGTCCCGAAGGAGATGCTCCCGCGCTTCGTGCCGGTCATCGAGGGCGGCTCCACGTTCGTGCTGCTCGAGGACCTGATCGCCGACAGCCTGTCGGCGCTGTTCCCGGGGATGGAGATCCTCGACCACGGCCTCTTCCGTGTCACGCGCGACGCCGACTTCGAGATCTCCGACGAGGCCGACGACCTGCTCGAAGCGGTCGAGGCCGAGCTGCGACGCCGGCCGTTCGGCGAGGTCGTGCGGCTCGAGGTCCAGACGGGCATCAGCACCGCGATCCGCGAACAGCTCGTCGAGGCGCTGCGCGTCGAGGAGCGGCAGGTCTACGTCATCCCCGGTCTGCTCGACATGAACGACCTGTGGCAGATCGTCGGTCTGCCCGGGCATCGCGAGCTGCGCGACGAGCCGTGGACGCCGGTCACCGCCCCGCGCGCCGCGGTCGCCGAGGCCGACGAGCACGACATGTTCTCCGTCATCCGGCAGGGCGACCTGCTGGTGCACCACCCGTACGAGTCGTTCGCCACGTCCGTCGAGCGCTTCGTCACGCAGGCCGTGGAGGATCCGGACGTGCTCGCGGTCAAGCAGACCGTGTACCGCACGTCGGACGACTCGCCGCTCGTCCCGTCGCTGATCACGGCGACCGAGCGCGGCAAGCAGGCCGTCTGCCTCGTGGAGCTCAAGGCGCGGTTCGACGAGCAGGCGAACATCCAGTGGGGGCGCAGGCTGGAGGAGTCCGGCGTCCACGTCGTCTACGGACTTCCCGGCATGAAGACCCACGCCAAGTGCCTGCTGGTCGTGCGCCGCGAGGGTGACGGCGTGCGCCGCTACGTCCACATCGGGACGGGCAACTACCACCCCAAGACCGCGCGGCTCTACACCGACTTCGGGCTGTTCACGTGCGACGAGCGCATCGGCGCGGACGTCGCCGACATGTTCAACTTCCTGACGGGGTATGGGCGCCCGACGCGCTACCGCGAGGTGCTGATGGCGCCGAATTTCATGCTCGACGGGATCGTCGAGCGCGTGCACCGCGTCATCGCCGCGCACGAGGCGGGGCAGCGCGCGCGCATCCGGATGAAGATGAACGCGCTCGTCCATCCACGCGTGATCGAGGCCCTGTACGCGGCGTCGGCCGCCGGCGTGCCGGTGGAGCTGAACGTGCGCGGGATCTGCTGCCTGGTGCCCGGGATCCCCGGCGTCTCGGACAACATCCGCGTCGTGTCGATCCTCGGCCGGTTCCTGGAGCACTCCCGGATCTACACGTTCGAGCACGGGGAGGAGACCGAGGTGGTGATCGGCTCCGCCGACCTGATGCCGCGCAACCTCGACAATCGCGTCGAGCTGATCGCGCCGGTGAAGGACCCGTCCTGCCGCGACGAGCTGCTCGACACCGTCGACCGCTGCATGGCCGACAACACGCACTCGTGGGACCTGCAGCGCGACGGGACGTGGGTGCGCAACGCGCCCGCCGACGGCGAGGAGCCGCGCGACGTGCAGCGCGAGCTGCTGGCGCTGGCGGCGCGCCGCGCCGCCGAGGTCGCCGCGGCGTGAGCGAGGGGCCCGCCGACGATCGCTCGCTGCGCGAGCGCATCCTCGCCGCGGAGATCAAGATCCCCGCGCGCGGGAACCGCAAGCTCGCGACGCTCGTCGAGCGCGTGAACGCCGACGAGCAGATCAAGGCGTGGTGGTACGCGACGGGCGTCAACGCGCAGCGGCTCGGCATGTCCGACCACTCGTGGGTGCACATCCAGATCGTCACGAACATCGCGCTGCGCCTCGCGCGGCTGCTGTTCCGGGGCGGCGTGGAGCCGGCGATGGTCGCCGATCACGGCATGACGGAGAAGGACGCCGAGGTCGTGATCGCCGCGGGCGCGCTGCTGCACTGCCTGGGCATGGGGATCCACCGCCAGGACCACGAGCGCTTCTCCCTGTTCCTCGCGGCCGACAAGCTCCCGGGGCTGCTGGAGGGGATCTACGACGAGCCGGAGCGGACCGTCATCGAGGCCGAGGCGCTGCACGCGATCATCAGCCACCGCTCCAAGGGGCAGCCGTTCACGATCGAGGGCGCGATCGTCCGCGTCGCCGACGCGCTCGACATGGCCAAGGGCCGCGCCCGCCTGCCGTTCGAGGCGGGGGAGACGAACATCCACTCGCTGTCGGCGTACGCGATCGAGTCGGTGTCGATCTCCCCCGGCGAGGAGACCGCCGTGCGCGTGGAGATCGAGATGTCCAACTCGGCCGGGATCTTCCAGGTCGACGAGGGCCTGGGGACGAAGCTGCGCGGCACGCCGCTGGAGCCGCACATCGAGGTCGTCGCCCGGATCGAGGCCGAGCACGAGAAGCGCCTCGTGCCGGTCTTCCGCCTGTGAGCTGACACAGGCTCGCAGTAGCGCCCGCGCTGGTGGCGGCGCGACCGTGGCGGGATGGCTCGCAAGGACGCCGACACCGCCCACCCGCCGGTCTCCGCCGCCGCCCCGGCCGGGCGTGGCGGATGTGTTTCGGTATTCGACACAGATCCGCCACGTGCGTCCGCGGTCGATCTCGCACACGCGGGCGTGGCGGATATGTCACGGATAGCGCAACAGATCCGCCACGCTGAGCGGGAGCGGGCGTTGGCGGTGCCCGCGACGCACCAGCACGGGACGATCGCGACGCGACAGCTGCTGGCGCTGGGGTTCACGCGCGCCGCGATCGCCCGGCGCGTTGCCCAGGGTCGGCTGCACAAGCTCCGCGACGGCATCTACGCCGTCGGCCACACCCGCCTGTCGCCCGACGGCCATCGCTGGGCCGCGGTCCTCGCCGGTGGCGACGGCGCCGTCGCGAGCCACCAGACCGCCGCGGAGCAGTGGGACGTGCGCTCGCTGCGCGGCGGCGCGCAGCACATCACGGTCCTCCCGGGCAACGGCAGCCGCTCGCGCCGCGGCCTGCGCGTCCACCGCACGAAGCTCACCGAGGACGACGTCACCGAGCGCAACGGGCTGCGCGTCACGACCCTCGCCCGCACCCTCGTCGACCTGGGCGACGTCGTCCGCGCCGAGCAGGTGCGCCGCGCGTTCATCCGTGCGGAGCAGCTGCGGCTGATCGACATGCAGGAGATCGAGGGAGCACTCGAGCGGGCGGGACGGCGCCGCGGCGCCGCGATCCTGCGCGGGCTCCTGCGCGCCTACGACCCGCGCTGGCAGGCGACGCGCTCAGGCCTCGAGGTCCGGATGCTCGACATCGTGCGCGACCACGCACTCCCGCAGCCGGAGGTGAACGCGTGGATCGCCGGCCGCTGGGAGGCCGATCTGCTGTGGAGCGCCGAGCGGCTCGTCGTCGAGGTCGACGGCGGCGTCGTGCACGGCACCGTGAGCGCCCGCAGCCGCGACGCCGCCCGCGACCGCGCGCTGCGCCGGCTCGGGTACCGGGTGCTGCGCGTCGCCGAGCGCGACCTGGAGGCGCCGGACCGCGTCGCCCGCCGGGTCCGGAACGCCGTCGAGCGTGGCGGATCTGTTGCGGTGATCGACACAGATCCGCCACGTTGCGGCTGACTCAGCGCCGCATGGGCGCATGCTGGCCCGGCGCGCGCGCCCGCCCCTCAGCCCAACCCCTCGCCTCCGTCCTCCAGCACCGCCTGCGCCGCGTTGCGCCCGTTGAGCGCGATCACGCTGCCCGCCGGGTGCGTCGCCGCGCCGCACAGGTACACGCCCTCCACCGGCGTGCGCGCCGACAGCCGGTGCTCCCACATCTGGTCCGGGGTCACCTCGCCCTGGAAGATGTTGCCGCCGGTCAGGCCGACGCGCTCCTCGATGTGCGGCGGGCCGAGCACCTCGTGGTGGACGAGGATGTCGCGGAACCCCGGCGCGAACGTGTCGATCAGCGAGATGAACTGCTCGGCCGCCTCGCCGCGGCGCGCGTCCCAGTCGCCGTGCGCCAGGTCGTACGGCGCGTACTGACCGAAGACGCTGAGCAGGTGGTAGCCCTCGGGCGCCGGCGTCGGGTCGTAGCCGGTCTGCACGTAGATCTCGCCGAAGCCGACCGCGATCTCGCCGCGCGCGCACGCCTCGGCCGCGTCCTGCGCGGCATCCAGCCCGTGGGTCACGTCGACCGTCGCCTGCGAGGGGAACCGCTCGCCGGAGGCCGCCGCGAACGACGGCAGCGCGTTCAGCACCGCGTTGAACTTCACGACGGGGCTGCGGACCTTCCAGTCGTCGATCCGCCCGCGGTAGTCGGCCGGCACGTCCTGGCCCTCGAGCAGGTCCATCGTGATCTTCGGGTCCGCGTTGGAGATCACGGTCCCGGCGCGGATCGTCGTGCCGTCCTCCAGCACGACCCCCTCACCGGGCAGGATCTTCGCGACGGGCACGCCGGTCGCCAGTTGGGCGCCGTACTCGCGGGCGGCGTCCGCGATGGCGAAGCTGATCATCCCCATGCCGCCCTTCACGTAGCCCCACACCGGGCCCTGGCCCTCGAGATCACCCTGGTAGTGCATGAGCTTGATCGAGGCGGTCCCCTTGTCCTTCGGGCCGCCCCACGAGGCGATGACGCCCTGGCCGAACAGCGCGTCCTTCAGTCGCTGGTCGTCCATGTACTCGTCCAGGACCTCGGCGACCGAGGCGTCGAAGAGGATGTCCTGCATCATCTGCTCCCCCGCCAGCAGCTCTTCGAGCTCGGCGCGGGTCGGCGACTCGCCGATCCACGTGTCGCGCGCGCCCCTCCGCAGCTTCCTGCGCGTCGCGTCGAAGACCTCCTCGTACTCCCAGTAGCCGGCGATGTCCTGCTTGGAGACGCCGAGCTCCTCCAGGCTCGCCTGCGTCCTGGCGTCGTCGAGCCACTGCGCGAAGGCCGTGCCGTCGGCGAACGGGACCCACAGGTTCGGGTCGGCGATGTAGCACTCGTATCCGCGCGCCCGCAGGCCCAGCTCGTTGATCACGAGCTCGTCGAGCAGCCCGACGACGTACGCGCACGGGCTGATCACGTACTCGCCGTCGAACGGGCGCTCGAGCGTGCACGCGCCGCCGAGCCGCTCGCGCGCCTCGAGGACCAGGACGCTCTTGCCCGCGCGCGCGAGGTAGGCGGCGGCGGTCAGGCCGTTGTGCCCGCCGCCGACGACGATCGCGTCCCACTCGCGCGCCGCGAGCTCCGCGACGGGTGCGGGCAGGCCGACCTCTCCGAGCTGTGCGGCGATCTGGTTCATGCAGTGCCTCCTGAGGCGACGGGGGTGGGTGGGGATGCAGCGGACGGTCGTGCCGGCGCGCTCGCGAGCGCGTCGACGGCGACGGCGCCGGCGACGCCGACGATCACGGGGTTCAGCTCCAGCAGTTCCAGCTCGGCGTCGAGCAGCAGGTCGCCGGCGCGCGCGGCGAGCGCCGCGGCCGCGCCGATCGCCAGCGCCGGGCGGCCGCGGTGGCCGGTCAGCAGCGGCGCGCCGCGCAGGCCGCGCAGCGCCGCCGCGACCCGCTCGGGGGTGGCCGGGAGCGGGATGACGGCGACGTCCGCCAGCGCCTCGGTCCACACGCCGCCGAGGCCGACGACGAGCGCCGGGACCACGGCATCGGCGCGCGCGGCGACGAGCAGCTCGGCGCCGGGGGCGGCCATGCGCTCGACCAGGACGTCGGCGCCGGCGACCGCGTCCAGACTGCGCAGCCGCGCATACGCCGCGCGCGCGGCCTCCGGCGAGCCGACGTTCAGCTCGAACGCACCCAGCTCGCTCTTGTGGCGCAGATCCGGGCTCGTGAGCTTCACCGCGACCGGCCCGCCGAGCTGCTCCTGGCAGTCGGCGGCCTCCTGCGCCGAGTGCACGATCCGCCCTTCCGGGACCGGGATCCCCGCGGCGCTCAGCAGCGCCTTTGCGTCGTGCTCGGAGCGCCATTCGCGCGTGCCCCCGGGCGGGACGCGCACGGCGCGCGCGGCCGCCGCGCGGAGCTGCGCGATGCGCTCCGGGTCGGGCGGCGGCGCGTCGAGCGTGCGCATCACGCGCACGCCCTCGCGCAGGCCCGCGACGGCGACGAGCCCGTCGGCGAGCAGCATCGTCGCGATCCGGTCGGGCAGCAGCTCGGGCAGGGTCGAGGCGACGGCCACGGGCGTTCCGATCTCCCGCGCGGCCCCGCGCACCACGTCGAGGACCGCGCCCCACGTGTCGGCCGCCGCGCCCTCCAGCTCGTCCGGCTCGTCGTAGAGCACGAGCAGCCGGCCGACGAGCGGGTCGTCGGCGAGCGCGCGGACGAGCTCCGCCAGCAGGTCGGGCTCGTCCCACAGGAGCGAGGTGTAGTCGAGCGGGTTGCCGGCGGTCGCTGCGCCCGGCAGCACCGCGCGCAGCCGCTCGACGGTCGCCGGGTCCAGCCGCGGGAGCGTGACGCCGAGCTCGTGGGCGAGGTCCGCCGCGACGCTCGAGTCCCCGCCGGAGCAGGTCATGACGGCGACACCCGCCGGGCTGCCGGCGGCGCGACGGCCGCCGGGGACCGCGAGCGCCTTGGCCTGCTCCAGCAGGTCGTGCGGGTCGCTCGCCCACGCGGCACCGGCCTCCTCGGCGAGCGCGCGGAAGATGCGCTGGTCGCCCGCGATGGCGCCGGTGTGCGCCTGCGCGGCCGCGGCCCCCGCCGCGGACGACCCGGCCTTCAGCACGGCGACGCCGATCCCCGCGCGGGCACAGCGCTCGAGCGCCGCGCACCAGCGTTCCCCGTCGCCGTCGGCCTCGAGGTACAGCGCGACGGAGCGCACGCCGTCGAGCTCGGCGACCGCGTCGAGCCAGTCCGCCGCCTCGAGCACGGCCTGGTTGCCGCACGAGACGACCGTGTGCAGGCGCAGCCCGCGGCGCGAGGCGAGCGCGTTCACCGCGACGTTGCCGCTCTGGGAGATGAGCGCCACCGGGCCCGCCTCGCGCGGGGCGACCATGTCGCCCCACAGCGCCATGCGCGCGGGGAGCGAGACGATCCCGTTGCCGTTCGGCCCGCAGACCGGGAGGTCGTGGGCGCGGGCCGCCGCGACGAGTTCGTCCTGGAGCGCGCCGCCGTCGGCCGACTCCGCGAAGCCCGCCGCGAACACCACGGCGCCGCCGCAGCCGCGCGCGCCGATCGCCTCCACGGCACCCGGTGCCGCCGCCGCCGGGATCGCGACGACGACGGCGTCGACCGCCTCGGGGAGGTCCGCGACGCTCGGCACGCACGGGAAGCCGTGCACCTCCCCGCGGCCCGGGTTGACGCCGTACACGTTCCCGCCGAACTGCAGGCGCCGCAGGTTCAGCAGCGCCTCGCCCCCATAGGAGCCGGGGCGCTCGGTCGCGCCGACGATCGCGATGGACCGCGGATGAAGGAGCCGTCCGATCTCCATGAGCCGTCTAGTGCAGCACGCGCTCCACGCCGCGGCGCTCGAGTGAGCGGGTGATGATCAGCCGCTGGATCTCGCTCGTGCCCTCCCAGATGCGATCGACGCGCAGCTCGCGCCAGAAGCGCTCGGCGACGTTCACCCGGGTGTAGCCGCGGCCGCCGAAGATCTGCAGGCAGCGGTCCGCGCAGCGGTTCGCCGCCTCGCTCATGAAGAGCTTGGCGATCGACGCCTTCGCGTGGATGACCTTCGGGTCGGCGCCCGCGTCGTAGAGCCGCGCGACCTCCAGGCCGAGCAGCCGGCCGACCGCCGCGTCCGCTGCGCTGTCGGCGATCGGGAACGACACGCCCTGGTGGTCGAGGATCCGCGACCCGCCCTGCTCACGTGCCGCCGCCCAGGCGAGCGTCTCGTCGAGCAGCCGCCACATCGCGCCGCCGCAGCGCGCGGCGATCCCAAGGCGCTCCTCGGCGAACCACGCCCGCTGCAGCTCGTCGCCGCCGCCCAACCCGCCGATCACGGCGTCCTCACCGACCTCGACGTCGAAGCGGATCGTCGGATGGCCGTGCGGGTAGTTGTGCGTGAACGGCGGGTCGTCGATCACCTCGATGCCGGGGGTCTCACGGTCCACGAGGAACAGCGTGGGGTGGACATCGCCGTCGACCAGCGCGTTCGCCATCACGATGTACACCGCGGCGACGTCGCCGTAGGTCACGAACCACTTGTCGCCCCTGATCCGCCAGCCCGCATCGGTCCGCTCGGCGGTCGTCCGGATCCCGGACGGGTCGGAGCCCGCGTGCTCCTCGGTGACCGCGTACGCGTCGTGCGACTCCCCGCGGAGCCCCGGCCGCAGGTAGCGGTCGATCTGCTCGGGCGTGCCGTGGGCGAGCACGTTGTAGCCGGTCGGGACGTGCCAGGAGATCGCGTTCGTCGAGCGCCCGAACTGCTCCTCGACGAGAAACCACTCCACGTGGGTCCAGCCCTGGCCGCCGTGCTCGGCGCGGTGCAGCCCGCCGCTGAGCCGGCGCTCCAGCGACTCCCTCCTGACGTGGGCGATGGCGTCGGCGGGCAGCCGGCCGTGCGCGCGCTCGGCCTGCTCCTCGAGCGGGATCAGGACCTCGTCGGCGAAGGCGCGGGCACGCGCCTGCAGCTCGGCCTCGGCGGGGGTGAGGCCCTCGGCGGATGCGGGGGCGGGGGTGGTGGTCATGGGTGCCTCATCTCCTGCGGGGACATAGGGTGGGGGCGTGGCGAGCGCGCGCGAACGGATCCTGGACGCCGCCGTCGCGCGGATCGCCCGCGAGGGGATCGACGACGCGCGGATCGCGCGGATCGCGACCGATGCGGGCGTCTCCTCGGCGACGGTCCACTACCACTTCGAGTCGCGCGAGGCCCTGCTCGCCGAGGCGCTCGAGCACTCCTACGAGCGCGCCGGCGACATGCGGATGCTCGCCGAGGAGGACGGTCCCGCGACGGCGCTCGCACGGCTGCGGGTGATGATCGACCAGTGCCTGCCGGCGCCCGGGTCGCTGCGCGACGACTTCATCCTGTGGACCGAGCTGTGGCTGCGCGCCGCGCGGCATCCGCGAGCTCCGGGCGACGAGCGCGCGGCTCTACGAGCGCATGTGCGAGTGGTTCGCGGAGGTCCTGGAGGAGGGGGCGGCGGCCGGCGAGTTCGCGGCGCCCGACCTGCAGCGCGCGCCGGACCGGATCCTCGCGCTCTGCGACGGCTACGGGATCCGCGTGCTGTGCGAGGACCCGGCGATGCCGCGCGAGCGCGCACGGGCCGAGGTCTGGGCGGCGGTCACGCAGCTGCTCGGCGTCGATCCCGCCGCAGCGGGCTGAGCGGCCCGTCATCGCGCGAGCCCCTCGCGCTCGGCGGCGGTCAGTGTGCGCGGCCGCCGCGTCCTGGCGTCCACGGCCACGAGCGTCGCGTCGGCGCGCACGACGAGGGCGCCGCCCGCGGTCGTGATCGTCTCGTCGGTCCCGATGCTCGACCGGCCCGCGCGGCGCAGCCGGCAGCTGACGATGACCTCGCCGTCGTCCGGCCGCAGCGCCCGGCGGAAGTCCATCGCCACGCGCGCGAGCAGCGGGCGCTGGCCGTCGCCCACGCGCTCGTCGAGCCACGCGCCTCGCGCCTCCTCCAGGAAGGCGAGCTGCACCGCGGGATGCACGGTGCCGCCCGCGTCGAGGTCCCGGCCGCGGATCGGCATGCGCAGCTCGATCGCCGTGCGCTCGGGCGACGGCGCCGCCGCCTGCGCCGGCCCCTCGGGAAGCGCGACGCCGAGCTCCAGCGACGCGACGCGGCGCGCCCAGCGACTCGCGCGCCCGGGCGGGACCTCCGCAGGGTGGATGATCGACTGCAGCCCGATCCCGTCGATCGCCGCGACGAGCAGTGCGGCCGTCTCGTCGGGGTCCTCGCAGGTCCAGTCGCCGGCGCCCGCGCCGTCGGCGAGCACGTCGGCGAGCGCCGCGCGCCAGCCCTGGGCGTACCGGGCGAGCGTCGCCTGCAGGGTGTCCAGCCGCGGCGCGCCGCCCCAGGCGTCGATCCACATCGTCCAGCTCTCGCGGTCGCCCCACTCCGAGGCGTCGAGATAGGCGATGAGCCGGTCGGTCGCGGACGCGGGCCGGCGCGCGATCTCCTCCAGCTCGGCCAGCTCCCCCAGCGCGATCTCCGCGAACGCCTCGGCGACGACCTCGTCCTTGGACCCGAAGTGGTAGTTCAGGAGCCCGAGGCTGGCGCCCGCCTCGCGCGTGATCTCGCCGACGGTCGCGGCGGCGAACCCGTCGCGCTGGATCACGCGGCGGGCGGCGGCCAGGAGCTCGGCGCGGGTGTCCGGCCGCGGCCGGGTCGCGCCCTTCGTCATGCGGGCTCCGCGGGCTCCACGGCGGCGAACTCGTCCGTCGCCGCGCTGGAGGGCACCGACGCGTCCTCCGCCAGGACGCGCAGGTTCTTCGCGCGCAGGTGCACCGCGACGGCGTCGCCCTGCTCGTACTCGACGGCGTCGCCGTCGTTGGGCACGTCGGCGCGCAGCAGCGTGCCGGTCGCCAGGCGCACGCGCACGTCCTGGTGGAAGCCGAGGTAGACGACCTCCTCGACCATGCCCGGGACGCGGTTCTCGCCGGCGGCGCCGTGCGGCTCCAGGCGCACGTACTCCGGGCGGATCATCGCCATCGCCGCGCCGTCCGCGTGGCCGGACCCCTCGCTGCGCAGGCTGAAGCTGCCGAGTGTCAGCATCGTGTCCTCACCCGCGGCCCGCGCCTGCACGGGGATGAGGTTCGCGGCGCCGAGGAAGTTCGCCACGAACGCGGTCGCGGGCTCCTCGTAGAGCTCCTGCGGCGTCGCGCACTGGTCGATGCGCCCGTCGCGCATGACGGCGACGCGGTCGGACATCGTGAGCGCCTCGTCCTGGTCGTGCGTGACGTAGATGAACGTGATCCCGAGCTGCTCCTGGATGCGCTTGAGCTCCACCTGCAGGTCGATCCGCAGGCGCGCGTCCAGCGCGCCGAGCGGCTCGTCGAGCAGCAGGACGGGCGGCTCCAGGACGAGCGCGCGGGCGAGCGCCACGCGCTGCTGCTGGCCGCCGGAGAGCTGCGCGGGCTTGCGCGCGCCGAGGCCCGCCAGGCGCACGAGATCCATCGCCTCCTGCACACGCCGCCGCACGTCATCGCGGCCGAGCTTCTTGTAGCGCAGGCCGAACGCGATGTTGTCCTCGACGGTCTTGTGCGGGAACAGGGCGTAGCTCTGGAAGACCGTGTTGACGTTGCGCCTGTGCGGCGGCGTGCGCGACATGTCGACGCCGTCGAGCAGGATGCCGCCCTCGTCGGGGCGCTCGAATCCCGCGATCAGCCGCAGCGTCGTCGTCTTCCCGCAGCCCGACGGGCCGAGCATCGTGAAGAACTCGCCCGACGGGACGTGCAGGTCGATCGCGTCCACCGCCGTGACGTCGCCGAAGCGCTTGCTGAGCCCCTCGAGCCGGATGTCGCCCTTGCCCTCGGTCACTTCGTTCCTCCTGCGTCGATGCCCGCCTCCACGCTCGCCAGCTGTCCGATGGCCGAGCCGCCCTTCTCGCCGCGCGTGCTGAAGCGGAAGACGAGGTAGGCGAGCAGCAGCGCCAGCAGCGTGACGGCGAGCATGATCGTGGCGAGGGCGTTGAGCGCCGGGGTCGGCGCGGCGCGCGCCTGCGCGTAGATGCGCATCGGGACGGTCGTCGTGTCGGCGCCCGAGGCGAGGTACTGGCTCACCACGAAGTCGTCGATCGAGAGCGCGAACACGATCAGCAGGCTCGTCGCGATCGCGGGGAAGAGCAGCGGGAGGAGCACGCGGCGCACGACCTCCCACGGCGGTGCGCCCAGGTCGGCCGCCGCCTCCTCCATGTCGCCGCCGATCGTCTGCAGCCGGCCGCGCACGATCACGACGACGAACGAGATCGAGAACGTCACGTGGCCGATGACCTGCGCGGTCGTGCCCAGGCCGATGACGTCGAAGGCGGTCGTGAAGAGCAGGAAGAGGCCGACCGCGAAGACGAGCTCGGGGGTGACGAGCGGCAGCAGCGTCAGGCCGTTGGCGGTGCCCGACCCGCGCCCGCGCCAGCGCTGCAGGCCGAGCGCGAGCCCGACCCCGAGCGGCGTCGCGATGAGCATCGCGAAGAACGCGAGCGTCAGGCTCTGCTCGAGCGCCGACTGCAGCGACGGGTCGTTGAAGACGCTGAGCGTCGGGTCCTCCCAGAACCAGCGCAGCGACCAGCCCTGCGCGGTGCTGCGCGAGCGACCCTCGTTGAACGCGAACCGGATCGCGAGGACCACCGGCGCGAGCGACCAGATGATGTAGACCCACGTGACGAGCGCCAGCCCGCGCGGGTGCCCCCAGGGGTCGCGGCGGAGCCTCACACGGCCTCCCGCTGATCGCGGCGCAGGCTGCGCAGGTAGAAGGCCATGAAGATCAGCAGGAACGCCGACAGGATCATCGTCATCGCGGCGCCGAGCGACTTGTCCGGGCCGCCCTGCACGTAGCCGTTGATGACGTTCCCGATCATGTTCGTGTTCGGGGATCCGGACATGAGGTCCTGGGTGAAGTAGTCCCCGAACATCGGCAGCGCGATCAGCACCAGGCCGGCGTAGATGCCGGGCCGGGACACGGGGAGGATCACGCGGCGGAAGGTCTCCGCCGACGAGGCGCCGAGGTCGCGCGCGGCCTCGATCAGCCGCTGGTCGAGGCGGTCGAGCGATGCGTAGAGCGGCAGGATGAAGAACGGCACGTAGCCGTAGACGAGCGCGAGGATGACCGTGATCGGCTGGCCCCCGAGCCAGTCGTCCCCGTCCATCAGCCCGAGCGTGTTGAACAGCGCGTCGATGCCCAGGGCGTTGAGCGCCTCCGCCGCGTAGCCGTCGGTCGAGAGCAGGTTCGTCCACGCGAACATCCGCATGATGTACGAGATCCAGAACGGCAGGACGAGCAGCACGAGGATCAGGCCGCGCCGGCGCCCCGCGTACCGCGCCGCGTAGTAGGCGACCGGGTAGCCGATCAGCAGCGACAGGCTCATCGCCACGAAGATGTAGAGGAGCGTCCGCACGACGACCGGCCACGTCTGGCCGCCGGGCGCGAGGTCCTCGAGCGCCTGGAGGAGGTACCCGACGTTCCAGTCGAGCGGGTTCCAGTACGGCACCGGCTCGAACAGCGTCGTGACGTTCCCCATGCCGACGGCGACGACGGCGTAGAACGCGACGAGGAAGAAGACGCCCAGGAACAGCAGCCCGGGCGCGGCGAGCAGGCGCCAGATCCAGCGTGGGGCCACCTCAGCCCGCCCGGAACTCCTGCCAGCCGCGATCCCAGAGGCGCTGGCCCGGCGCCGTCAGCGCCAGGTAGGCGTTGGCGTTCGCGTACGCCTCGGGCGTGACGAGCACGTTGGCGAGGTTCGGGGGGATGACCTCGTCGCGGACGAGCGCCTCGGCGTTGATGCTCGTGATCGGCGGCTGGTAGCCGACGTAGTCGACGAAGTTCTCCAGCGCGACCTCGTCGTCGAGCATGGAGTTGAGGAACCTGTGCGCCATCACCGGCTTCTGGGCCGCGGCGGCGACGGTGATGATGTCGTTGGCGACCGGGCCGCCCGCCTCCTGGTAGGCGTAGGAGAGCGCGGTGGCGGGAACGTCCTCCGGCAGGTAGCTGATCGCCGCGGCGAGCATGTCGCCGGACCAGACCTGCCCGAGCACGATGCGCCCCGTCGGGAGCGTCTCGTAGCCGTTGATCGCGACCTTCACGCGGACGTCGTCGTTGAGCTTGACGAGGTCGGCGATCGCCGCGTCGATCGCCTCCGGGTCCTCGGTGTTGAGGTTCGTGTTCCCGGCGCGCATCAGCGCGGCGCCGATGCCCTCGCGCGGGTCGTTGAGGAGCTGGACCTTGCCGCGGTACTTCCCGGCGTCCCAGAGCGCGTCCCAGACGGGCTCGAGCTCGGCGGGGTCGAAGTCCACGAGGTCGTTGCGCCAGCCGATGCCGGTCGTGAAGACGACGTAGGGGACGGTGTAGCGCGGCCCGACGTCGTAGAACGGGTTCTGCAGTTCGGCCCAGACGTTCTTCCGCAGGTTGGGGATCAGGTCGTAGTTCAGCGGCTGGAGCAGCTTGCGGCCGACGAGCCGCGAGATCTGGTCCGTCGTCGAGAAGATCACGTCGAACTCCAGGCCCCCGGTCGAGAGCTTGGAGAACGCCTCGTCGAGCGTCTCGAAGGTCGTCACCTCGACCTTGACCCCGTTCTCCTGCCCGAACCGCTTGAGCACCTCGGGGTTGAGGTAGTCGGCGTAGTTGTAGATCCGCAGCACGCCGCCCTTCTCGGGCGCGCCGGCCTTCACGGGATCGCCGATGCGCGGGAGCGTGACCGGGTAGTCGCGCCGCGCGAGCGGGATGCCGGCCGCGTCGACGGGCCCGCCGGCGGTCGGGTCGCCGAGGATGCCGCCCTCGCCGCCACTTCCGCTCGCGGCCTGCGGGGTCGTCGTGTTCTCGCAGCCTGCCAGCCCGCCGAGCGCGCCGGCGCCGAGCGCGAGCGCACCGGCGCCGGTCAGGAGCGAGCGGCGGGAGACGCGCGTCCCGCGCTCCGTGGGGTCCTCAGGCGGGTCTGGAACTGAAGGCGCGTTCAAGATCTGAGACCAATATCCGATCGCATCCGACGCTGTCAAGGGACGGCGCCGGACTTTGGACCGTTCGGAGAATCGACTTGGACTGAATGGCTCTTCAAACGGCGGGCGTCAGCGGCGCAGGAGCTTCGCCTTGCGCCGCCGGCTGCGCTCGTCGTGCAGCACCCGCTGCGCGGCGTTGTGCCCTGAGGCGGAGATGACGCCGCCGCCCGGGTGCGTCCCCGCGCCGCACAGATACAGCCCGTCGACCGGCGTCGCGTAGCGCGAGAGCTCCGGGGTCGGTCGCATGAAGGCCATCTGCGCGAGGTCCTGCTCGCCCTGGAAGATCGATCCGCCCTCCAGCCCGAAGATCCGCTCCAGGTCCGGCGGCGCGAGCACCTCCATGTCGATGAGCGCGTCCTTCACGTTCGGCGCGTGCCGGGCGAGGAGGTCGAAGCAGGCGTTGCCGTACGCCTCGCGCGAGCCCTCGGGCCAGCCCTCCGCGTTCCATGGGCCGAACTGCGTGAACATCGTGACGATCGTCGTGCCGTCGTCGGTGAGCCCCGGGTCGACGGCCGTCGGCACCTCGACCTCGATGTACGGGCCGGCGGCGGGGACGCCGCGCTGGGCGTCCTGCCATGCCTGCTCGAGGTACTGCAGCGACGGGCAGATCGCGACGCTCGCGTGCCACAGCTGCTCGCCGACCTGCGGGTCCGCGTTGACGTAGCGCGGCGGCTCGGAGAGCACGGCGTTGACCTTCACCGACGCGCCGCGGGTGCGGTAGCGGCGCATGTCCTCGGCCACCTCGGCCGGGAAGTGCTCGGCGCCGACGAGGTCGAGCACCGTGCGCTTGGGGTGGGCGCCGCTGAGCACGAGCGGCGCGTAGAGCGTCTCGCCGGACCCGAGCGTGACGCCCGTCGTCCGGCCGCCGCTGACGTCGATCGACGCGACCGGCGCGCTCGTGCGGATCGTCGCGCCGTGCGCGCGGGCGCTCGCCGCGATCGCCTCGGAGATCGCGCCCATCCCGCCGCGCACGTGGCCCCATGCGCCCTGGACGCCGTTGACCTCGCCGAGTGCGTGGTGCAGCAGGTTGTACGCGGTGCCCGGGGTGTACGGCCCGGCCCAGACGCCGACGACGCCGCTGGAGGCATAGGCGCCCTTCAGCTCGTCGGTCTCGAAGTGGTCGTCGAGCAGGTCGCCGACGGACATCGTCATGAGCCGGAAGATCTCCGACACCTCGCGCCGGCTCAGCCCGGCGGCGCGGCCCGCCTCGCGCAGCAGTTCGAAGACGTCCGTGGGGCGCTTGGAGCCGAGGGCGGGGGGCGGCTTGAGCATCAGCGGCTTGAGGAACCTCGCCGCCCTGTCGAACAGCGCGTCGAAGGCCTCGAGGTTGTCGGCGTCCTTCTGCGAGACGCGCGCGACCTGCTCGTAGGTGACCTGCTTGTCGTTCGGGAGCAGGATCGGCTTCCCGTCGGCGGCGAACGTCGCGAACTCGGGGTCCAGCGGGATCGCCTCGAAGCCGAACCGCGCCAGCTCGAGGTCGGCGATGACCTTCGGCTGCAGCATCGAGACGACGTAGGACGCGCGGGAGACGCGGCGGCCCGGCCAGACCTCCTCGGTGACGCAGGCCCCGCCGACCAGCTCGCGGGCCTCGAGCACGCAGACGCGCATGCCGGCGCGGGCGAGGTACGCCGCGGCGGTGAGGCCGTTGTGGCCGGCGCCGACGACGATCGCGTCGAAGCGCGAGCCGCCGCCGGACGCGCTGCCGTTGACGCCGGGGGTGGTGGCGGCGGTGGTCATCGGGTCGCCTCCGTCGTCCGCAGGGCCTCGAGATAGCGGTCGGCGACCATCCGGTCGAAGTCGTGGACGTCGTCCTCCTGGCCGGTGTAGCGGCCGGCGATCGCGTCGTGGCCCTGGAGCCCGAGCTGCGTGATCCGGCAGACCTCCCAGTCCTCCCGGTTGACCTGGTCCCAGAAGTCGACGGCGTCCTGCGGGTCGAAGCCCTCGGCCTCCATCGTCGACGGCTCGAAGAGCCACTCGCACACGACCTCCGTGCGGCCCGCGCCGCGCGGCCAGAGGGTGTGGAGCATGACGTAGTCGGGGTGCAGCGAGACGAGCGTGTTGGGGAAGATCAGGTAGTAGAAGACGGACCGGATCTCCTGCTCGGTGAGGCCGGCGATCGGCGGGCGGTGGTTCGTGCCGCCCTCGCGCGCCATCGTCTCGGCGTCCTCGCTGAGCGTCATCGAGCCGCCGCACCAGGCGCCGGCGCCGTACCTGCTCTCGCCGCTGAGGTAGTGCGACAGCCTGTTGAGCTCCGGGTGCACGCCCGGGCAGTGCAGGCACTCGCTGTAGTTCTCGGCGATCGCCTTCCAGTTCGCCTCGACCTCGTAGACGATGCGCGCGCCGCGGCGCAGCTCGGGCAGGCGGTAGTGCGCGAGGTCCGCGGCCAGCTCGCCGACGTGCTCGGTGGGGGAGGGCGCATCACCGGAGAGGTCGAGCAGGACGAGGCCCTCGACGACGGCGAGGCGCACGGGCTGCAGGCCCATGCACGAGGGGTCGAAGTCCTCGAGCTCCTCGGTGAACGGGGCGCTCTTCAGCGCGCCGTCGAAGCCGTAGGTCCACGCGTGGTAGGGGCACTGCAGGCGCGGCAGCGTGCCCTCGGGCGTGTCGACCATCCGCGCGCCGCGGTGGCGGCAGCGGTTGCGGAAGGCGCGGGGGAGACCGTCGTCGTCGGCGACGACGATGACGCTGTCACCGCCGAGCTCGACCATGACGAACTGCCCGCGAGCGGTGACCTGGTCGGTGTGGCAGGCGCACACCCAGTTCGTGCGGAAGAGGTGGTCGAGCTCCCACTGCAGGACGGATTCGTCGGTGAAGGCCGCAGGCGGCAGCTGGGTCGCGCGCTCGAGCGGCAGCAGCGTGCGCTCGACGTCGTCGGCCGTGAAAGGGAGGGCTGCGTGGCCCATGTCCGGCTCCTTCGTGTCGTCGGTCTCGGCGGAGAGTGCGCGCGAAGGTAGCAGAGTGCTTGTGCACCTGGCAACAAAGTCAGTTTTCGCACGAGCGCGCGACCCGGTCTACCAGTGCACGCCCTTCATGAGGTTCGCCATGGCGATCTGCTCCATGGACGCCTTCTCGTTGGGGTCCTTCTCGCCCTTGGCGGCCGCCGAGTCCGGGAAGACCTTGTAGGCGGCGTGCAGGATCTGGTCGACGGCCTTCGGTGCGAGCGCGTAGCTCACCTCGCCGAACGTGCCCAGGCGCGTGTTGATCGACTTCGGCTTGCGCCGGATCGCCTCGCAGACCAGGTCGCCGGCCTCGCCGGGCGAGAGCGTCGGGATCGAGTCGTACATCTTCGTCGGCGCGATCATCGGCGTGCGCACGAGCGGCATGTGGATCGTCGTGAACGTGATGTTGTCGCCGACGAGCTCGGAGCTGACGACGCGCGTCCACGCGTCGAGCGCCGACTTCGACGCGACGTACGCGCTGAACCGCGGCGGGCTGGTCTGCACGCCGATCGAGCTGACGTTCACGACGTGCCCGAACCTGCGCTCCTTCATGTGCGGCAGCAGGCCCATGACGAGGCGGATCGCGCCGAAGTAGTTCAGCTGCATCGTGCGCTCGAAGTCGTGGAAGCGGTCGAGGCTCAGCGAGATCGAGCGGCGGATCGAGCGGCCCGCGTTGTTGACGATCACGTCGATCGACGGATGGTCGGCGAGCATCCGCTCGACAGAGGTCGTCGATCGACTCCATGTCCGAGAGGTCGGCCGTGTACACGTACGCCGTGCCGCCGGCGGCCTCGATCTCCGCCTTCGTCTCCTCGAGCTTCTCCAGCCCGCGGGCGACGAGCAGCGGGATGCCGCCGGCCGCCGCGATCTTCAGCGCCGCCGACTTGCCGATGCCGGACGAGGCGCCGGTGATGACGACCGTGCGGCCGTTGACCGCGGCGCGCAGCGAGCGGTCCTTGAAGAGGTCCGGGTCGAGGTTGCGCTCCCAGTAGTCCCAGATCTTGTCGGCGTAGCTCGTCGAGCGGCGGGATCTCGATCCCGGTGCCCGGCGAGCGCCTGCTCGGTGTCGCGCGTGTCGAACGAGCAGTTGAACCCGACGTGGTCGACGATCTCGTCCGGGATGTGGAAGTCCGCGAGGATCGCGCGGCGCACGTCCTTGAGCTGCGGCAGCTGCATGACCATCGAGAAGACGCCCTTGGGCAGGGCGTCGAGCAGCTTGCTGTCGATCCGCATCACCAGCTGCGGGCCGTGGGCGGCGCGGGCGAAGTGGTTCAGCGCCTCGCCGGACGGGACCATCTTCGGGTCGGCGAGATGGAACGCGCGTGCCGTCGAGCCCGTCCTGGTGGGCGATCGCGTCCATCGCCGAGGCGACGTAGTCGACCGGCACGAGGTTCGTCGAGCCGACCTCCGGCCCGATCAGCGGGAACCACTGCGGCAGCGCGTTGCGCGCCCGCTGGATCGCCTTGAAGAAGTAGTACGGGCCGTCGACCTTGTCCATCTCGCCCGTGCGCGAGTCGCCGATGACGATCGCCGGGCGGTAGACGCGCCACGGCACGGTCGCGCCCTCGCGCACGAGGCGCTCGGACTCGAACTTCGTGCGGTGGTAGGCCGACGGGAGCTTCTGCCCCTCGTCGAACATGTCCTCGCGGAAGAAGCCCTGGTGGGCGCCGGCGACGGCGACGGAGGAGACGTGGTGCAGGACGCCGGGCTGCAGGTCGTTGGCGAGCGCGACGAGCTCGCGCGTGCCGCCGACGTTCAGCGCCTCGTTGACCTCGTCGGCGCGCGGTCATGTCGTAGATCGCGGCGAGGTGGAACGCGTGGTCGATCTTGCCGCGGTGCGCGTCGATCCAGCCCGCGTCGACGCCGAGCTTGGGCTCGCGCAGGTCGCCGACGACCGGGTGCACGCGGTCCTGGCCCTCCCAGCGCTCGATCAGCTCGTCGAGGCGCTCGCGCGATCCCTCGCGAACGAGCACGTGGACCTCACCGTCCGCGCTCCAGCAGACGCTCGACGAGATTGCGCCCGATGAAGCCGGTGGCTCCCGTGACGAAGTAGGTGCTTCGGTCTCCCTCCATGCGCGGAGCCCTACAGCGCGCACGCGGAACGCTCAGAGTCTGACCGGACGCTCGTCGCGTCTTGGTGAACGTGCCGACGGTCTGGGTCAGCGTGAGCGTGGCGCGCCTGATCCGGTACTTGCGCACGAGCGCGCGGTTGGCCCTGCTGAGCTTCACCGTCCTGATCGCACCGTCGCCGTTGGGGAGCGCGTACGACGCGCGAGGCGAGCGTCACGGTCTTCGTGCTGCGCCGCTTCCCGCGCCTGGTCTTCTTGACGCGCGTGATGCGCGCGGTGAGCTTCACGCGTCCGGCGCACGTGGAGCCGGGCACGGTCTGGCAGCGCAGCGTCGCGCCGAGGACGCCCTTGCGGACGCCGCCGGTGAGGATGGTCGCCTGCGCGGGGCCGGGGGTGAACGTGACGGACGCCGTCGTCGTGGCGCTGTCCCCGGCGTTGTCGGTGACCGTGGCCGAGACCGCGTTGGAACCGGGGGAGAGCCTGATCGGCAACGACCAGCTCCCGTCGGCCCTCGGCGTCACGGCCGTGCCGTTGACGACGAGCGCGCTGCACGCCGCCCGCGGTCGTGGTCGTGCCGCTGATCGCGTAGCCGGGGTCGTAGCCGGAGACCTGCGTCGAGCTGGTGATCGCCACAGCGAGGCCGGTGGTCGCTCGCTGCTCCATGGTCGCGGCCTGGCGCCTCGACCTCGCTGCGCTTCGTGCCGACCGTGAAGCGCTGCTCGATGCCGAGCGCGCCGGTCGCCGGCACCGTCCGCCGGAAGCCGAGCTCAAGCCGCGACGGACCCGTGAACCGGATCCGGTCGGGCCGGGGGGAGAGCGTGAGCGACCCCTGCGAGTACCGGGGGTCGTCGTCCGGGGAGGCGAGCCTGGACTTCGCGAACAACGAGCTGACGCGCCCGGGGGGCAGGGCGATCTCGTCGCCGGCGACATGCGCGTTGAACGCCGTCCCGTCCACCCACGGGAAGCGGTAGCCGTTGGTGCCCGACCTGTCGTCCTGGCGCTGGTCGTAGAGCACATCGATCTCGTGCGCCTGCCCGTCCGTGCTCACGTAGCGGTCCTTCGTCTCCAGCGAGCGCGTGGCGTTCCGCACCACGACGGTGCGCTGGATCGCAATGCCGGACGGCCGGAACGAGGCGCAGTTCGCCGGGGTCGCCGCCGCCTTCGTGATGTTCGCGCCGCCGTCGGTGGGGCAGGTCACGAACGGCTCGGTCGAGACGTGCGTGACGTCGCGCGTCACGGGATCGAAGTCGACGCGATCGACGGTGATGCTCGGGAGGCCGGGCGCGGTGTCGCCGTTCAGGATCTGGTCCGCCGCCGTCGCGGGCGCGAACGCGTGCACGCCGTCGACCTGGAGCTGCGAGCGGGTCTCACCGGACGAGCTCTCGCCGCGCAGCGCCGCGTTCGCCGTGCCAGAGGGACTCCGCCCAGGCCGGGATCTCACCGCTGTCGTCGATCGGCGCGAGGTCGAGCGGTGCGCCGCCCTGTCCGATGCTCGTGATGCCGAAGTTCAGCGTCGGGCCGGCGCCCCCGAGGTGGAGGTCCGCAGCGAGGCGGCGTTCGGGCCGGTGCCGCCGACCGTCCCACGTGCTGCGCTTGGCGCCGAAGTACCGGGGCCCGGCGTACGGCGTCAGGTCCGCCGGGATGCCGCCGCTCGTCGGGAGGCGCGTAGATGCGGCAGGCGGTCCGGCCCGGCATCGCGACCTCCTCCGAGAAGGGCCCGCCCGTGACGGTCACGGCGGCGTGCCGAGCGATCTGCGACCGCGGCGCCCCGCCCGCGGCCCGGTTCAGCGCACTCCAGGCTCACCTCGGGGAGCGACGAGCTGCCCGGCCACCGTGAACATCCGTGTCGGGTCGGGCCGGGTCAGGTCTCGTCGATGAACGGCTGGAACGTCGAGGCCGGGCTCGAGACGTCGACGTGATCGGGTCGGCGGCCGTCGCCGGCGCGGGAACGGTGAGGACGGCGAGCAGCACGAGCGGGTGCGAGCAGAGTGCGGCGGGGCATGGGGTCCTTCCAGGAGCCGTGAGCAAGCGCACGACGCGCGAGCGCCGTGACCAGAAGCGCACCGATTGTCGCAACCGTCCCGGCGCGATGCGCTAGACGCCGGCGCCCGCGCCGCCGCGGCCCTCGCCGCCCGGCGAAGCGGCCCGCGCCCTCGACCGCGTCGCGCGAACACCTGCGGGCCCGGCCTGCGCCTCGAGGGCGAGCCCGTCGGCGAGCGGCAGGCCCTGCGCCTCGAGCGCCGCGCGGCGGTCGGCGAGCATCGTCGGCCTGCGGGAACTCGGCGATCCCGCTGCGCCATCTCGAGCGCGCGCGTCGACCGCGGTCCCGTCCGCGACGACCTCGGTCACGAGCCCGATGCCGTGGGCCTCCGCGGCGTCGATGATCCGGCCGGTGAGGATCAGGTCGAGCGCGCGGCCGAGCCCGACGATCCGCGGCAGCCGCTGCGTGCCGCCGTCGATCAGCGGCACGCCCCAGCGCCGCTCGGGGAAGCCGAGCTGCGTCCTCGGCCGAGCGATGCGCAGGTCGCACCACAGCGCCAGCTCGAGGCCGCCGGCCAGGCACCAGCCGTCGATCGCGGCGATCGTCGGCTTGCACGGCGTCAGGCGGGTGAAGCCGAACGGGCCCTCGTCGGCGCCTCGAGTCGCGGCGCGAACGAGCTCGATCGCCTTGAGGTCGGCGCCCGCGCAGAAGCTGACGCCGCCGGCGCCGGTGACGACGAGCACGCGCGCCTCGTCGTCGGCCTCGAAGGCGCGGTAGGCCTCGAGCAGCCGCTCGGCGGTCGGCCCGTCGACGGCGTTGCGCCGCGCCTGGCCGGTCGATCGTCAGCAGGCCCGCGGCGCCGACGCGCTCGTAGCGCACCTCGTCGATCTCGCTCATGCCGCGGACCCTACGGGCCCGGAAACGACAACGCCCCGGGGGTGCGGCCCCGGGGCGTCAGAGAGCGAGGAGGGTGCTCGCGTCGCACCCGCAGACTGGCAGCGGGCGGCGGGCCCGGTGTGAAGATCCGGCTACCAGCCGGACTGCCAGCGACGATCGGCCGTGAGCCGCTTGCTGATCGCCTTGCGCTGCTCCTTGCGCTTGTCGAGCCGCCACTGGATGAGGCTCATGCAGAGGATGAAGAGCGGGAAGAAGAGGATGCACGATGAAGAAGGTGTTCGTGACGACCTTGTCGTCGGCGATGCCCGTAGGTGCCCTCGCCGCTGACCGGCTCCTGCGGGTCCGCGAGCGCGACGGGCGCGACCAGCAGGAACAGCAGCAGACCGGCGGGGAGGAGGGCGAGCGCGCGGATCATGACGCCTCGCATCGTATAGAACCTCGCGGCATGCCCGCCCTTCAGCGTGAACGCCGCGACGACGGCATCGAGATCGTCCGTCTCGACCGTCCGGAGCGTGCGCAACGCCCTCGACACCGCCGCGATCGCCGAGCTGCGTCGCCGCGCTGGGCGAGCTCGCGGCCGATCCGGCGCTGCGCGTGCTGGTGCTCTCGACGACGAGCACCCGGGCCTTCTGCGCGGGCGCCGACGTCGGCGAGCAGCTCGACGCGCGCGGGCGGCGTCGCGCGGATGGAGCGGGTTCGCCGAGCTCTACGCGGCGCTCGACGCGTTCCCCGCGCCCGTCGTCTGCGTGTGCGTGGGCAATTGCGTCGGCGCGGGCGCCGAGCTCGTCGCGGGCAGCGACCTGCGCGTCGGCGGCGACAACCTGAAGCTCGCCTGGGCGGGCGCGCGGCTCGGCGTGCCCGGTCGGCCCGGCGCGGCTGGCGCCGCTCGTCGGGGTGGCGCGCGCGAAGGACCTCGTCTTCACCGGCCGCGTCGTCGGGATGCAGGAGGCGCTCGCGCTGGGCCTGCTCACCCGCACCGCGCCCGCGGCACGCGCCGAGGCGGCGGCCGTCGCGCTGGCGTCGCGAGATCGCTGCGCATCCGCCCGAGGGGCTGCGGCGGCTGAAGGCGATGTTCCGCGACCTCGACGCGACGCCCGAGCGCGTCGCGCACGAGAACGAGCTGCTGACTCGCCTTCCAGCGGGAGGGCGCCGGGCTCCCGGGCGGCGGCGGGCTGAGTCGGTCGGTCCTCGGCCGGCCGCGCGCGGCGGGCCCCTGCCGCTGGAGCGCGCGAACAGGAGCAGTACCAGGATCGCCGCGAACGTCGAGAGGGCGAGCACCGGGATCGTCACGTACCCGAACTCCTCGATCCACTTCGTCGCGCAGGGCGCGCCGATCTTGCAGCCTGCGCTCTCGGCGTCGGGATTGATCTCGATGTACTTGTGGTAGGTCCCGACGATGATGCCGATGATCGGGAACGGCAGCGCGTAGTAGCACCGCGGCGCCGGTCGCGCCGGATCGCCCCGACCAGCAGGATGATCACGAGCGGGTACATCGCGATCCGCTGGAAGCCAGCAGAGCCGGCAGGGGATGAAGTCCGAGTACTCGGAGAAGAAGAGGCTCCCGAGCGTCGCGGCGAGCGCGATCGCGAATCCGATCCACAGCTCCGTGCCCGCGAAGGTGTCGCGCAGGCCGACGAGGGCGCGGCGGGCGCCCTGCGAGAAGAGCGCGGCGAAGGCCAGCAGCGCGACGAGCACCACCAGGACCTGGAGGAAGACGGCGAGGGTGGCGAAGGCGGTCGAGACGGCGTCCGTGAGGTCCTGGTTGTTCATCGTCGGGTCATCTTCGCTGATCCGGGCCGATGGTCCTGCCTAGCATGGGGGCGTGGCCGTGCTCATCAGCTCCGACCTCGCCAAGGACATGGCCGGCGAGCCCCTGCTGCCGGGGCGTCTCGTTCAAGCTCGAGCGCCGCGACCGGATGACGATCGCCGGGCGCAACGGCGCCGGGAAGACGACGCTGCTGCGCATGCTCGCGGGCCAGACGTCGATCGACGGCGGCGAGCTCGTGTTCGAGAAGGGCGCGCGGGTCGCGCTGCACGACCAGCGCCCGCCGCGCGAGCGCGACCTCACGCTGCGCGACTACGTGCTGTCGGGCTGCACCGAGCCGCTGGAGCTCGAGGCCGAGCTGGCGCGGCTGGAGCAGGCGATGGCCGAGGGCGACGAGCGGGCCATCGAGTCGCTACGCCGGGGTGCAGGCCCGGTTCGAGACCGCCGGCGGCTACACATGGCGCGAGGGCGTCACGAACGTCGTGCACGGCCTCGGGTTCGTCGACGCCGACCTCGATCGCCCGCTCGACGACGTTCTCCGGCGGCGAGCTGACGCGCGCCTCGCTGGCGCGAGTGCTGGCCTCGCGCCCGGACCTGCTGCTGCTCGACGAGCCGACCAACCACCTCGACATCGAGTCGCTGGAGTGGCTCGAGGAGACGCTCGTCGGGCTCGACGCCGCGATCGTCCTCGTCGCGCACGACCGCTGGTTCCTGGAGGCCGTCGGCACGTGCGTCCTCGAGATCGAGGCCGGCCGGTCGCGCTTCTTCAAGGGCCCCTGGCACGCCTGGCGCCGCGAGCAGGCCGCGCGCGAGCTGGCGCTCGGCAAGGCGATCGCCAGGCAGGAGGCGGAGATCGCGCGGATGGAGCGCTTCGTCGAGCGCTTCTCGGCGAAGGCGACGAAGGCCCGGCAGGCGCAGGACCGCGCCAAGAAGCTCAAGAAGCTGCGAGGCGGGGAAGATCACCCGCGACCCGAAGGACACGCGCGAGCTCGGGCTTCCAGTTCAAGAAGCCCGAGCGCTCCGGGCCGCGTGATCTTCGAGCTGCAGGACGGGCGGCTGGAGGTCGGCGATCCCGCGTCGCCGCGCACGCTGCTGCACGACGCCGAGCTGTGGCTGGAGCGCGGCGAGCACGTCTCGCTCGTGGGCATGAACGGAACCGGCAAGACGACGCTCATCGAGGCGCTCGCCGGGCGCGCGCCGTTCGCCGAGCGGCCGCCTGCGCACCGGTCACAACGTCACCGTCGGCTATCTGTCCCAGCACGGCGAGGAGCTCGAGTTCGGCGGCGCCCGCACGGTGCTCGAGGCGGCCGATCAAGCGCACCGGCCTGACGCCGAACGAGGCGCGCGCGCTGCTCGGCCGGTTCCTCTTCTCCGGCGAGGAGGTCGAGAAGCCGCTCGACGGCCTCAGCGGCGGCGAGCGCAAGCGCCTGGGCCTCGCGATCCTGGTCACCGGCGGGGCGAACGTCCTGATCCTCGACGAGCCGACGAACCACCTCGACCTCGAGAGCCGCGAGGCGCTCGAGGACGCGCTGCAGCGCGTTCCCGGGGTCGCTGCTGCTCGTCACGCACGACCGCGCGCTGCTCGACGCCGTCGGTACGCGCACGATCGCGGTCGAGGACTACACGCTGCGCTCGTACGTCGGCGGCTGGGCCGAGTACGCGCGGGTGCGCGAGGAGCGCAAGGCGCTCGGACTCGGGAACGGGCCGCCGCCCCCTGCGCGGGAGCGGGCCTCCGTCCCCTCGGACGCCCGGCGCCCCGACGGGATGGCTGCGAAGCCCAAGGGGCCGTCGAAGAACCGCCAGAAGGAGCAGGCGCGCCTGGAGGCCGCGATCGCGCGCGCGGAGGCGGAGGTCGCCGCCGTCGAGGAGGAGCTCGCGGATCCGGCGGCCTGGGCGACGCCGTACGAGAGCGCGAAGTCGCAGGCCCGCCACACCGCGGCCAAGCGCGCCGTCGAGGACGCCTACGCCGCGCTCGAGGCGTTCGAGGCCGCCGCGGCGCAGTCCGCGCAGGCCTGATCGGCGCGCTCCGAGCCGTCGCGCGGGCGCCGGACACGGCGGTGACCGAGGCAGTGGGCGTGGGCCGGCGCATGTGCCCGGCGACGACCTGGCCGCGAATCTCGAAGGCTGAGCCGGGGAACTGCGACGCAATCGCGCGGGCATGCGCAGCAATGGCGGAGTCCGGCACATGTGCAGGCCCACGCCCACTGCGCCGCAGGAAGCGATGTCCTGTGGAGCGGTCGGGCGTCGCTCGGCGTTCTCCGGTTCTTCACGTCGGCATCACAGTGAAGAAACACCTGCAAATGACCAGGTGTCGAAACTGCAGGCGTGTACCGAGCCGAACCTCACGACCTGGCGCTGCGGCTCGGGCTCAACGTCCCGCGTGAGCGGTGGCCGACGGGGCAGGTGCTGGCGGAGCACGTCGGCGCGGGGTTCCGCTGGGTCCAGTTCCACGCACCGCCGCGCGCCGTCCTCCAGGACCGGTCCGCGCTGCGGGTGCACGGGCGCGCGCTCCGCGCGCTCCTGGACCCGACGGGCCTGCGCCTGGTGCTCCACGCCCCCGACGACCTGAGCGCCGGCACCCCCGGCGCCGACCGCGCCGTGGCCGGGCTGCTCGAGTACGCCGCCGAGGCCGGCGCGGAGCTCGTCGCCTACCACGGTCTGAACTTCCCGGACGATCACGGGCCGCACGCCGAGACCATCCGGGAGCGCGCTCTGCTCGAGGAACGCTCCTTGGCGCAGCACCTCCAGCGGGCGCACACGCTCGGCGTCACGGTCGCGATCGAGAACCTCGCCCCGGTCTTCCCCGGCGCGCCGCGGATGTGCCACGACCCCATCGCGGTGCGCGACCTCGTGCGCCGCCTGGCTTCGCCGGCGGCCGGCATGCTGCTCGACCTCGGGCACCTGCACGTGTCCTGCGCCATCACGGGAACCGATCCCGCGGCGCTGGCGGCGGCGTGCGCGCGCGACGTCGTGCTCTTCCACGTGCACGACAACTTCGGTGCGCGCAGCGCCCCGGTGGGCGCCGCGGGCATCGACCCGCTGCGCCTGGACCTCCACCTCGCGCCCGGAGCGGGCTCGCTGCCCTGGACGAGGATCGCCGCCACGGCCTCGGGTCACGCCGCGCCGCTGCTGCTCGAGGTCCAGCCCCAGCATCGCCCCGCGCTCGCCGAGTTGCAGGGCGCGACCGCCGCACTGCTGACACCGGCGTCCGCCGACCGGGCGGCCGCGTGAGCCGATGACGAGGAGCGGACGATGACCTCACACCCGACCGCGAAGGCCGATCTGCACTGTCACTCGACCGCCTCCGCGGTCGCCGGCCTCGGCGTCCAGCGCGCCGTCGGCCTCCCGGAGTGCGCGACGCCGCCGCACGAGGTGCACGCACTCGCCGGGCGCCGTGGGATGGACTTCGTGACGATCACCGATCACGACACGATCGACGGGTGTCAGGAGATCTCGGGCCTGCCCGGGGTCTTCACCTCGGTCGAGCTCACCGCGCGGTTCCGCGGCGAGCCGCAGGCCGTCCACGTCCTCTGCTGGGACATCACGCCCGACGACCACGACTGGCTGCAGGCCCACCGCGACGACCTCGAGCGCTGCGCCGAGGAGCTGCACGCGCGTGGCATCCCGTGTGCGCTCGCGCATCCGTTCTACGCGGTCGCCGCGCCGCTCACGGCGGCGCACCGCAGCCGTCTGGCCCGCCTCTTCCCGGTCTGGGAGACGCGCAACGGCTCGCGTGCCCCCGAGCTCAACGCGCCCGCCGCGATCTACATCGAGACGCACGGCGGGACGGGCGTCGGCGGCAGCGACGACCACGCCGGCGTGGACATCGGACGCACCTGGACGGCGACGCCGCCGGCCGCGACCCCGCGGGAGTTCCTGGCGCACGTGATGGCCGGCCGCGCGGAGGCCTGCGGGGACCAGGGCAGCGCCGCGAAGTGGGCGCACGCCGCGATCGCGATCGCCGCGCGGACGCTCGGCCTGGGCGCCGACGTCCCGGCGCCCGACCCCCAGCGCGTGATCAGCATGGTCCGGCAGTTCATGGACGACGCGGACGTGCGCGGCGGGAGTGCAGGCGGCGACGTCGGGCCGCAGGACGGCCGCGCGCTGCTGCGCGCCTACCTCGACGCCGTCGGACTCGGGGACGCCGGCCTGCCGGAGCTGCTCGACCACCTGCAGGCCGACGACTTCGAGCACGCGGCGCTGTTCCGCCGCGCGCGGCGCGAGCACGAGCGCCGGCTGAGTGTCGCCGTGGACCGCGTGCTCGACGCGGCCGCCTCCGGGACCGGCTACGCCGAGGTCGCGCACGGGCTGTTCGACGCGGCGCTCCCGGCGCTGCCCTACGCGCCGGCGACGGCGTTCCTCGCACGCGAGCGCCAGAAGCTCGCCGGGCGCGCGCCCGGGCAGCCGCGCGTCGCGCTGGTCGCCGACGGCGTGGGCGGGATGCACGGCGTCACGCACACGCTCGACGAGCTGCGCGCGCGCGGCGTTCCCGGCTATGACGTCGAGGTGGTGGGCACCGACCCGCACGTTGACCGGCGTCTGTCGGCCGTCCGCGAGGTGGACGTCCCGTTCTACGCCGGGCTGGAGGTCGGCGTCCCGAGCATGCCGGCGATCGTCGGCGCGCTCGCCGACGGGCGCTACGACCTCGTCCACGTCTGCTCGCCGGGCCCCGCGGGGATCGCGGCGGCCGCGATCGGGCGCCTCATGCACCTGCCGGTCGTGGGCAGCTACCACACCGAGCTCGCCGCCTACGCGGGGCTGCGCTCCCACGACCCGCGCCTGGAGGCCGGCATGCGCTTCGCGCTGGCCGCGTTCTACGGGAGCTGCGACGCCGTCCTCTCCCCGAGCGCCGAGTCGGACGCCGCGCTGCGCGACCTCGGGATCGACGCGGAGCGCATCGGCCGCTGGGACCGCGGCGTGGACATCGAGCGCTTCCGCCCGGAACTGCGCGACCACGCCGGGTTCCCCGGGGTCCCCGACGGCGCGGTCACCGTCCTCTACGCCGGTCGCCTCACGCGCGAGAAGGGCGCGGACCTGCTCGCGAGCGCGTTCCTCGCCGCACGCGAGGCCGACCCGCGGCTGCACCTCTGCCTCGCGGGCGGCGGTCCCGAGGCGGGCCTGCTGCAGGAGCGCGTCGGCGAGCACGCGACGTTCCTCGGCTGGCTCTCCGGCGACGAACTGGCACGCGCCTATGCCACCGCCGACGTCTTCCTCTTCGCCAGCCGGACCGACACCTTCGGACAGGTGCTCCTGGAGGCGCAGGCGAGCGGGCTGCCGGTCGTCGCCGTCGACGAGGGCGGGCCGCGCGGGATCGTGCGCAACGGCGTCAACGGGCTGCTGCGACCCGCCGACGCCCGCATGCTCGCCGATGCCGTGCTCGCGCTCGTGCGCGCACCGCGCTACGCCTCCGCGCTCGCCGCCCGCGCGCGGACGGACGTCGGGGACCGCACGTGGGAGGCGTCGATGCGGCGCCTGGCCGACGGCTACCGGCAGGCCGCCGGGCGCGCCGGCGCCGCCCCTGCCCCCGCTCCCGAGGCCGCGAGCGAGCGGGCGGCATGAGGACCGACCGCACCGAGATCGCCGTCGCGATCCACGACGTCGAGCCCGCGACCTTCGAGAAGGTCGCGCTCGTGCGCGACTGGCTGAGCGACCACGGCATCGGGCGGGCGACGCTGCTCGTCGTGCCGGCGCCCGACCTGCATCCGCTGCAGGACCGGGACGAAGGCCTGGTGACCTGGCTCGCCGAGCGCCGCGCGCAGGGCGACGCCATCGCGCAGCACGGGCTGCGGGACACCTGCGCGTGGCGCACCGGCTGGTCGCCCGCCGCGCCGTTCACCCTCCGCCAGCGGCGGGACGCCGAGTTCGCCCGGCTGGACCCCGACGAGACGCGGCGGGCGGTCGAGTCGGGCTGGCGCATCCTGCGCCTGGCGGGGCTCGAGCCCACGGGATTCGTCGCGCCGGCGTACGCCTACACGGCGGCCCTGCACGCGACGCTGCCCCGGCGCTTCGCCTGGTGGGCGGGCGCCCACCGCCTCTACCGCCCGGACGGCCCGGCGCGCGGGACCGCGCTCGGCCCGACGCTCTCGCTGCCGACGGGGGCGATCCGGCGCATGGTCGCTCCGGCCCTGACCCGGGCGCGCGCGGCGACCGCCGGCCGCGTGCTGCGGCTGGACGTCAAGCCGCGCGACCTGGAGAGCCACCGCCAGGTCGCGGCGGTCGAGCGCATCCTCGAGTCGTCGCGGGGCAGGGTGCCCGTGACGCTGGACGAGGTCGCGCGCCGCGCGGCCTGACTCAGCGCCGCGCCGCGGACGCCGCGGGCTTCCAGGCGTCCCACGTCTCGCGCGGGAGGCCGGTGACCTCCTTGCGGGCGGCGTAGCCCGGCGGGCTCAGCTCGAGCCCGAGCGCGACGGTCTTCAGCAGGTCGTAGTGGTCGAGCGGCGCGTCGACGACCGCGCCGCCCTTCACGAACGGCGAGAGCACCAGCGCGCCGGTGCGCCCACCGCCGGCCGTCGTAGATGTCCTTGCCCTGCCAGGGACGCGTGTCGCAGCAGGCGCTCGTGTCCGCGCCCGCGCCGCCCTGCGGCGCCTGGTCGCCGAAGATCACGATCGCCCCGCCGTCCTTGTAGGCGGGGGAGGCGAGGATCGGCGGGACGGTGCGGCGCAGGAACGCGTCCGCGGCGGGCAGGCCGGCGGCCGTTCCGGGCGCGCACGGCGCCGGGCTGCCGTCCTCGCAGGGCCCGGGGACGATGTACGAGTAGCGCCGGCGTCGTCTTCGCGGCGCCGAGGTCGCTCGGCAGCCGGCCCAGGCCGGTGACGCGCTCCGCGCAGGTCGCGTCCTCGGTGATCGTGCGGAACGCCAGGAACGGCACCCGCGGCGCCGGGAAGGGCGAGCCCGCGATCGGCTTGGGACAGGCCCCGGCCGCGTCGAGCGCGCCGGCGTAGGCCCGCCACGTCAGCGTCCTGGCGGCGAGCAGGTCCGCGACGGAGAAGACGTCGGTGGAGTAGAGGCAGCCGGTGCCGCCGGCCTGCTCGTCCTTCCCGATCGACCCGGGGGCCAGGTCGGCGACGGTCGGGCAGTCCGCCTGCGTGGCGGCGTTGGGGCCCTGGCCCGACGTCAGCGCGACGCCGTTCGCCAGGCCGCCCGTGGTGACGCCGAAGTAGCGCGACAGCAGCGTGCCCTGCTTCGTCAGGTCCTTCGCGAGGTATGGACCCCGGCCCTCGGGGTCGAACAGCGTCTCGTACCCCTGCCCGGTGAGCGAGATCAGCCAGACGTGCTTGAGCGGCGGCGTCGCCGGCGTGTCGGCTGCGGTCGTGTCGTCGCCGCCGGCCGGCGCGGTGTCGTCGCCCGCGGGCGCCGTGTCGTCCGCCGCGGGGGCGGTCGCGGTCCCGGTGTCGGTGGCGGTGACCGGGACGTCCTCGAGCGGCACGTCGGCGGGCGCCGCGTCGGTCACGTCGAGCGGCTCCGTCTCCGTCGGCAGCGGCGCACCGACGTCGGTCTCGGTCAGCGGGGCGCCGGGTTCGGCCGCCGGGGCCGTCGCCGGTGCCGCGGCGATCGCGATCGGCGCCGCGCCGGGGCCGCTCGTCGTCTTCGCGCCGGCCCACGCCGCGAGCCCCAGGACGAAGGCGAACACGCCGACGGCGAGGCCGAGCGAGACCTCGCGTCCCGGCACGAGCGCGATCCGCGGCGCGCCGCCCGCCGCGAGGGCCGGGGCCGCCGGCGCGGACGGCGCCGGGTCCGCGAGCAGCGGGCGCACGTCCGCCGCGGCGGCCGCGGGCGCGGCGGCGCCGCAGTTCAGGCAGTAGCGCTGATCAGCGCCGAGGCCGGCGCCGCAGGCGGCGCACGCCGAGGTGTCGGGCAACGTCGTCACGGGCGCCCCGAAGGCTGACGCCGCGCTGTGATCGTCCTGTGAAGATCCCGCGAACGCCGGTCAGCGCTTGTCGCGGACCTTGAGCTTGACCTTCACCGCGTAGCGGCTCGGCTTCAGCGGCACGGCCGGGTTCTCGATCGCGCTCAGGCGGCCGATGAGGCGGCTCCACTGGCCCGGCTGCAGGACGGCGGCGGTGGCCTTGCCCGTCTGCGCGTTGTCGCCGAACTGCGGCTGGAACCCGACGTGGATGTGGTCGTCGTGGTCGCCCATCGCGTACGTGTTGTCCGTCCCCGCGTACTCCATGAGCGTGATGATCTGGGCCGGCTTCATCGTGCCCTGGAGCGTCAGCAGCTTGCGCACCGCGAGGTCGGTGACCGAGCCCTCGCCCTGGTGACCGATGATCGGCGTGCCGTTGATCGCGGCGATGTCGATGGCGTCGCCGCTGGAGTGATGGGAGACGTTGCCGCTCGCCGTGTAGTACCCGTGGCCGCAGCGCAGCGAGGTCACGGTCGGCTTCATCCCGCTGGCGGCGAGGAACTCCAGCGTCGCCAGGACGCGGCGATCGACGATCCCGGAGCGGATGTCCTGGCGGCCGCACTCGTAGATGCTGATGTCGGGGTTGGCGAGGACGCGGCGCTCCAGCGCCTCCTTGCCCATGAGCAGGATCTGCCCGATCGTCGCGTCGCCGGAGCCGGACGAGGCGGTGCGCGCGCGGAAGAGCTTCGTCGAGTCCAGCAGCCGCCAGCCGTCGAGGATCGGCGTCGGGTCGATCGCGGGGCGCCGAGGTGCCGGACGGGCGGATCTCGAAGCGCACGTGCGTCTGCGGCTTCCACTGCCGCGACACGCTGCCGACGCGGCCGAGGATCGTGCCGGAGATGACGCGCGAGCCCTTCTTCAGCGGCATCAATGCGACATCGTTGCGGCGCAGCGCCGTAGGGCTTGGCCAGGTACTGGCCGAGTGCGTCCTGCGGGACCGCCTGGGCCGCGGACCGGTCCGGCGCGTCGCTCAGCTGGCGCTGGCCGCCCGCGGCGAACGAGCGCGGGCGCGCGGGGTCGGCGAAGAGACGCTCCTTGACCGGCTTGGGCGCGGCGGAGGACACGGTCGCGACCGCTGCGGGCGCGCCGGCCGTGTTCGTCCCGCCGGACCCGCGCTTCCCCGCGGTGGCGGCGCGCGTCGGCGCGGGATCCTCGGCGTGCGAGTGACCCGCGGCGGCGGCCTTCGCCTCGGCGGCGGGGCGCTCCTTGGGCACGATGTGCAGGGAGCTGAGGCTCGCCAGGTGGCCGTAGGTGTACGTGTTGCCGTAGACGTCACGGACCTGGATGAAGCGCCCCAGGCGCTCGCTGCGGCCCATCGCCACGACGCGGCCGTCCTGGACCGCGATGACCGCGGCGCCGTCCGCGGACGTGATGTCGACGCCTGTGCGGCCGCGCCTGCCCGCGATCGAGACCGAGGCCCCGTCACCGTCCGCGCGCTCGGCGGCGGAGTACGCGCCGGTGTAGCTCGCGTCACCCTCGACCGGGAAGCGGCCCATCGTCAGGCCGGTGAGCGCGCCGACGACGTCGGCCGGCAGCGCGGCGAGCGACTTCGCCCGCGCGAGGACGTCGTTCACGTACCAGTCGGCGTGGTTGTAGGCCCAGATCGCCTTGCGCAGGTCGGTGTCCGCACCGGCCGCGCGCAGGTACCGCGCCGCGGCGAAGATGGCGTCCACGGGGTTGTAGGGGTCCTTGCGCCGGTCGCCGTTGGCGTCGACGCCGTACATCTCCCACGTCCCCGGCATGAACTGCATCCAGCCGAGCGCGCCGGCGGAGCTCACGCTGAGGTTGCGGCCGTAGTCGGTCTCGATCTCGTTGATCGCCGCGAGGATCTCCCAGCGCACGCCGTACTCGACGCCCGCGGCCTGGTAGATCGGCAGCAGGAAGGGCGGGATCCGCAGCGAGTCGATGACGACGTTCGGGACGCCGGTGACGGGCGGCGCGAGCAGCGGCGAGGGAAGGTCGCTGAACGGGTCGGCGGCCGGGTCGGTCGCGCTGGGGGCGAGCGGCGTGTCCTGTGACGCGGCCTCCTGGCGCAGGAAGCGGCGGGCGCCCTCGCGGCGCTGGTCCTCGGAGCTCTTCTTCTTCGCAGCCGGCGGGAGCTTGTCGACCTCGACCTCGAGGCTGCCGAGGTCGGTCGGGGCGGCGGGGTCGGCGGCCGGCGCGGGCGCCACCGGCGCAGGGGTCGTCGAGGCGGGCCCGGGCGCGGGCGTCGCGGATCCCTGGCCTCCCGAGGCCGGCGCCTGTCCCTGCGCCTCATCTTGCGCCGAAGCCGGGCCCGCCAGGGCAGCGAGAGCTGTCATGGCGGTCGCGGAGACGGCCGCTGCGTTCCTCCTGCGCATCACGTACCTGCGGTTTCTACCGGAATCAGCTGAGCTCCGCACGACCAGCAGTACACCGCACCCCGGCTGTGGGCTGCGCCGCATGCCGCGCATTCCCCCGCGGCGGCGGCATCCCCGAGCCGGATCTGGCGCTCGATCTCGGCCAGTTCGGCGTCGATCTGCTGCAGGCGGGAGGCGTGCATGACGAGCACGTCGAGGCGGAAATGGTCACGGACGGCCATCTCGTAGGTCATGCCGCCGAGGTCCCACTGACGGTCGGCGAGCTCCTGGGCGAGCTCGCGGCGGCGGCCCTGGAGGTCCGGGCCGGGAGCGGCGGCTGGCGGTGCGGCGGCCGGGCTCGTCACGGTGGCGGGGGGCATCGCCGCTCCAACGCTCGCGGCGCTCGGGGGTTGCGGAGCGGCCGCGACCGGGGTCGGCGGTGTCCCGTTCGCGCGTGAGCGCGGGAACAGGCGGTCAACGAGGCTCATCCGATCGTCGTCCCTTCCGAACCGCCGCCCGGGGCGGCGTCATCCTTTGGCGGCGGCTTGCCGCCGGTGCCGACCTTGTCCGGGAGCTTCTTGGACTTCTTCACGAAGTCCTCGGTCGAGGGCGAAGGAGTGCTCGTCTTCGGCGCGGCCCCCGAGGATCCGGAGTCCGAGCCCGACGATCCGGAGCCGGAAGCGGAAGCGGCGTCGTCCTCGGAGCCGGACGCCGCGCCTGCGGCCGCGCCCGCAGCGGCTCCGGCGGCCGCGGCCTCGCCGGCGGTCCCGCCGGCCGTCGCGCCGGGTGCGCCCGCGGTCGTCGGCTGGCCGCTCGCGGCGGGCGCGCCCACGATCACCGGCCGCTCGTTGCTGTCGCTCCCGCGGCCGAGCACGGCGCCCAGGAGCGTGGCGAGCAGCAGGAGCCCGATCGCGGCGGCGGCGCCGAGGGGCGAGACGGTGCGGGTCTCACCGCCCGCGGACACCGGAACGGGATCCGCCGGCGGGAGCGGCGCCACCGGGTCGGGCGTCGCACCGGCCGCGCCCGTCGTGGTCGCGAGCAGCTCCCGGTACTCCACGCGCGGGTCCGTCCGCCGCAGGCCGCAGTTCACGCAGTAGCGCTGGTCGGGTGCCAGGACGGCGCCGCAGTGCGCGCACTGGTCGCCGGGATCGCCGAGCGCCGGGAGCTGGTGGGTCTGCGTGTCCGGTGCAGACATCAGGCGGTGGGGCTCGGGGTGGCGTTGACGGTCAGCTCGGCGCCGGTGGGGTCGCCGATGAAGAAGATCCGGAACCGTGCGCGCTTTCCCGCGCGCACGCGCGGGATGACGCCGCGGCCGGCGGCGACGACCTTCTCGCCCTTGCGGGCGACCGCGGTGAGCAGCACGCGCCGCTGGTCCTTGGATCCGGGATTCGTGACCGTTCCCGCGGCGGCGAGGCCGCTGACGGGGTCCTCGGTCAGCTTCGTCGTGCCGATCCGGATCGCCGCGGCGTCCGGCGGCGCCTTGTCCTCGGGCGCGCCGACCTTCGCGGTCGCCCTGGCCGGTGGGGAGGACGCGAACACCTGGTCGTTGACCCAGACCGTCTCGCCCTTGGCGGGGATGACCGTCGCGTGCGTCAGCGACCGGTCGAGCCCGGGCGTCGCGTTCGTGAAGACCGTCTCGCCCGCCGCGTCGAGGACGTCGAGCGCGACCGGCACGTCAGCCAGTGCCCGGGCGGACTCGTTGCGCATCCGCACGACGACGGCCGAGCCGTTCTCGTCGGTGATGACCACCGTGTCGACGACGCGGACGTCGCTGCTCGACCGCGTGACCTTCACACCCTGCTCCACGGCGACGGCGCCGGACGACTCGGCCAGACGGGCGCTCTTGTCCTGCGTGGACTCGCAGCCGGCCGCGCCGAGCAGGACCAGCCCGGCGAGCACGAGCACGAGCGGGAGCGCGCCCTGGCTCATCCGAATGCCCCCGAGACGTACTCGACCGTCCGCTCCTCGCGCGGCGCGGAGAACAGCTGCGCGCCGTCGCCGAACTCGACGAGGTCGCCGAGGTACATGAAGGCGACCTTGTCGGCGACGCGATGGGCCTGCTGGAGGTTGTGCGTGACGATCACGATCGCGACCTCCTCGCGCAGGCGCACGATCAGCTCCTCGATCGTCTGCGTGGACTTCGGGTCCAGGGCCGAGCACGGCTCGTCGAGCAGCAGCACCTCGGGGTTGGCGGCGAGCGCGCGCGCGATGCAGAGCCGCTGCTGCTGGCCGCCGGAGAGCCGCAGCGCGGGGTGGTCGAGGTTGTCCTGGACCTCGGTCAGCAGGCCGGCGCGCTCCAGCGCCTCGGTGACGGGCTCCATCAGCGCCGACTTGCGCGGCTTGCGGCTGCCCTGCTCGCGCAGCGCGTAGGCGACGTTGTCGAAGATGCTCATCGGGAACGGGTTGGGCTGCTGGAAGACCATCGAGACGCGGCGGCGCAGGTCGGTGACCTCGATCGTGTCGACGTCGGTGTCGTCGAGGAAGATGCGGCCCATCCGCGTCGCCGTGGGCGTCAGCTCGGTCAGCCGGTTCAGCGAGCGCAGGAGCGTCGTCTTGCCGCAGCCCGACGGGCCGATCAGCCCGAGCACCTCGCCGCGCTTGACCGGGATCGAGACCCCCTTCACGGCCTCCTTGCCGCCGTAGGCGATGCGCAGGTCGTCCGTGCGCATGCGCTCGACGACCCGGTCGGCGGCGAGCGCGTCGACGCGGCGGCGCACCGTGGGCGCCGTGCCGCCGGGGCCGCCGTTGGTGCTCGGGGGCGCCGGGATCGTCCCCGGCAGCGGCGGCAGCGCGACGGTCGGCTGCTCGCCCGGGACGAGCCGGCGCACGGGCGGCGGCGGGCCGGCGCCGTCGGCGACGAGTCCGGAGTCGGGCATCGGCTCGTGCATGCTCAGCGCCTCGCCGCGGCCGTGACGGCCTTCGTGGGATCCCGGCGGACGAACAGGTCGACGAGGAAGTTCAGGCCGATGGCGATGACGAGCAGGACGACCGCGGCGGCGTAGGCCTTCTCCGGTGCCGAACCCTCGCCGGCGGGCGAGTTCGTGTACACGTAGCTCGTCAGCGTGCTGCCCGTGCCGCGGAGCGTGCTGAGGCCCGGCACCTCACCGTAGCCCTGGAGCTGGAGCGAGGCGCCGAGCAGGATGACGACGATCGCCGTGTCGCCGGCGATCCGGCCCATCCCGAGCGCCGTGCCCGTGCTGATCGGCGCGCGGAGCGAGGGGAGCAGCACCCGCCGGATCGTCGCCGCCTTCGTCTTGCCGAGCGCGTAGGACGCCTCGCGGACGTGGCCGGGGATCGCCTGCAGGCCCTCGCGCGTGGAGCCGACGATCAGCGGCAGCGCGATCAGCGACATCATCGCCGCGGCGGTGAAGAACGAGCGGCCGAAGACCGATCCGCCCTCGGCCTCGAACGAGAGGAAGCCGAAGATCCGCTCCTGGAAGATGATCAGGCCGAAGATCGCCAGCACGATGCTGGGCGTTCCCGCGATGATCTCGACCCCCGACTCGACGGTCCTCGCGAGCCAGAACGGGCGCCCGTACTCCGTGATCCACACGGCGGTCGCGACGGCGATCGGGATCGCGATGACCGTCCCCATGATCGTGAGGATGAGCGTGCCGACGAGCGGGTCCAGGAACCCGCCGCTCCTGCTCTGGTCGAACTCCGCGTTCGGCCGCTCGACGAACAGGCTCGGGCTGAGGTACTGCAGGCCCTTGAACGCCATGTAGAGGACGATCGAGAAGGCGATCAGGCACGCGGTGACGCCGGCGACCCAGCAGCACGCGAGCATCAGCCGGTCGACGAGCGGCCAGTTGCGGCTCGACTCGACCGCCCTCGTGCGGACCGGCGGCGTGGCGGGCGCCGTCGTCATCAGGAGTTCACCCCGTACTTGCGCATCGGGCGCTTGGCGAGGTAGCCGCCGATCGAGAGGATCATGCTCGAGACGAGCAGGATGAACGCGAAGGCGTAGATGGTCTGGCCGAAGGGGATGACGCTGAGGCCCTCGGCGTTGTCGACGATCGCGGCGGCGAGCGGGCGGACCGGCTCGAAGAAGAACGTCAGGCCGTCGAGCGGGTTGGGGATGAACCCGATCGACCCCGCCACCATCGCGAGCATGATCGCCTCGCCGAGCGCCCGCGCGGTCGCGAGGATGACGGCCGCGATGATCGCCGGGCGCGCCGTGCGGATCGAGATCGTCCACATCACGCGCCAGCGGTTGACACCGAGGGCGGCGGCGCCCTCGGTCCACGACTTCGGGACCGCCCGCAGGGCGTCCACGATGATCGCGGTCATGATCGGCACGATCATCACGGCGAGCACCACGGCCGCGACCGACCACGAGGCGCCGGTCAGCTGGACCACGTAGGCCACCGACTCCTTGCGCGACTCGGTGATGAACGTGTCCGCGACGAACGGGACGAGCACGAGGATCCCGATCAGGCCGTAGACGACGGACGGCACCGCCGCCAGCAGCCGGATCACCGGCTCGAGGATGCGGTTGAGCCACGCCGGGGCGAACTCGACGATGAACACGGCCGTGAAGACGCTGAAGATGAGCCCCATCACGACCGCGCCGGCGGTCGTGATGAACGTCCCGATCAGCAGCGGCAGCGCGCCGATCCTGCGCACGTACGAGTCCGGGTCGGCGGGCGACTTGAAGATGTCGGCGAGCTGCGTGTCCACCGGCCCGTCGCCGAACCACCCCAGCCCGTTCGCCGAGAACGAGGGCCAGGCCTTGAGGAACACGAACAGGAACATCCCGGCGCAGAGCGCGAGCACGGTCGCGGCGACCAGGCCGAGCGCGAGCTCGACGTACCGGTCCTGACGCGTACCGGAACGACGCCCGGCGCCCAGCGGGCGCCGGATCGCCGGCCCGGATGCGGTTGCGCTCGAGGCCATCGGGGGGTCAGCGCAGGGAGACCCAGCCGTCGGCCACGACGCGCTGGCCCCGGGAGCCCTGCACCCAGCGCAGGAACCTGGCGGCGGCGCCGCTCGCGCGCCCGCGGCTCACGAGCCAGAGGTTACGAGTGCCGGGGTACTGGCCGGACTTGGCGTTGCGCAGGTTGCACGGCACGCCCTGGTAGGGGCTGACGGCCGTCCCGCCGACGAACTTGAAGTCGAGGTAGGCGATCGCGGACGGGTTGGTGCGCACGGTCTGCTCGACGAGGCCGTTCGAGGGCTTCTGGCTCGCGTTGCCCGCGACACGCAGGTTCAGCCCCATGAAGATGTTCTGGAACGCGTCCGCGGTACCGGACGCGGGCGTGCGCGTGACGAGGTCGATCGGCCCGGTCTTCTTGGCTCCCGGCACGTCCTTCCAGTTGCGGATGCGGCCGGAGAAGATCGCCTGCACCGTCGCCTGGCTGACGTTCGGAAGCTGGTTGGAGGGGTGCGTGACGATGCAGACGCCGTCGCGCGCGATCTTGTTGAAGACCAGGCCGCCCGGATCGGACTTCTGCGGGTCGCGCGAGGCCATCCCGAAGGTCACGCGGCCGCGGGCGACGTCGTTGATGCCGATGTCCGATCCGCCCTGGAGCAGGCGGAACGAGGCGACGCTCCGGTTGGACTTGACGAACCCGCCGGCGAGCTTCGCGGCGAGCGGATACACCGAGGTGGAGCCGCTCATCGTGATCGTCGACTTCGCGCCGGCGGCGGCCGGGACGGCGAGGGCGACGGTGGCGCCGAGGGCGGCCACCAGGAGGGGGAGCGTGCGTCGGGTCACGGGGTGGGGTCTCCGAGTCGGGGGTCGGGGCGGGCGGAGCGCAGCGGAGTCTGAGCATCACGAGACGCGGTCGCGTGACCAACGGGTGTCCGATTGGAGAAGAAATTGTGAACGCGGCCGAGTGTTCACAGAAAAGACTCCACCCGTTCACAACCCCCGCCCGAAGTTCGGACACCCTGCGGCGCGTGCCCGGTCCCCGCCTTGTCGTCGCCTGCGCGGTCGCTGCGCTCGCATGCGTCGCCGGGGTGGCACCCGCGCACGCGCTCGTGTCGCCGGGGCAGCTGATCGACGGGCCCAGCTCCGCGATCCGCGAGCTCGGCGGCGTGGCGATGTCGGCGGACGGCACGGGAGGCCTCGTCTACCGCAAGGACGAGGGCGGCCGCGCGCACATCTTCGCCGCGCAGTTCGTCGGGGGGGCATGGCGCGCGCCGCAACGCGTCGACGTCGGCCCGGACCAGCGCTTCGAGTCCTCGTGGCCGGCCATCGCCGCCGGCGACGGGGGACGACTGCTCGTCGTCTGGGTCCAGGAGTTCGGCGCCGCCGACCGGATGTTCTCCTCCACGCTGCAGCCCGGGGCGCGGCGCTTCGAGCCGCCCGTCCCCGTCGACCTCAACGTCGGCGACTCGGCGCTCGGCACCTACCCGGCCATCACGATGGCCCCGGGCGGCCAGTCCTACCTCGTCTACCGGGTGATCACCGACGGCCAGCCCTCATCGGTGCCGCCCGGCAACGTGCTCGGTGAGTACCGGCTCGCGCGCTACGCCGGCCAGCTGTGGTCGGGCTTCGGCGCGCCGATCAACCGCAACGCGAGCGGCGGCCAGCCGACGCCGGGTCAGCTGAACCGCCCGAAGATCGCGGTCGACCAGTTCGGCAACGCGGTCGTCGCCTGGCAGGAGCTCGACGACGACTTCGTCCCCCGCGTCTACGCCAGGCGGGTGTTCCCCTCGAGCACGGGCATCGCGCTGCAGGTCTCCCCGCGTGAGCTCGACGGCCGCGTCGTCCGCGCAGCCGCCGACCAGTTCTCACTCGACGTCGGTCGCTATGGCGAGGCGGTCATCGGCTGGCGGCAGCAGCCGACGGACGGGGCCGGGTTCACGCGCGCGCGAGCGCTGGCCTCGACGTCCACCGATGTCTTCTCCTCCGGCGCCGCGACCTTCGGCCCACCCCTGGACGTCGACGGGGAGGGCGCCGAGGGTCCCGCCGACGGGATCGGGCCGGTCGTCGTGAGCGCCGCCGGGCCCACGCGGCTCGCCGTGTACGCCGCGGGGACGACCGCGTTCACGACGGACTTCAGCGACACCGCGACGGCCGCTCCGCTCCGGGTCGAGGCGGCGGCGATCCCGGCGGCCCCCGACCCGCAGGGCGATCTCGCGGAGAGCGGCGCGGCCGCGCTCGCCTGGCTGTCGAATGCCGGCGACGGTGCGCGCGGTGCGCTCGTCCTGCGCGAGCGCCGCGCGGACGGCATCACCACCGACCGCAGCGTGTCCGCGCCGCGCGGCGGACCCGTCGACGGCTTCGTCCTGGCAGGCTCGGGACTCGGCGACGCACTCGCGGGCTTCTCGCAGGGCACCGCCGCCGGGCGCCAGATCGCTGCGGGGCTCATCGACGCCCCGCCGGGCGTCTTCAACGTCCAGACCCCGGTCGACTGGGTGCGAGGGACGCGGGCAAGGCTCGACTGGGATCCCGCGCGACACGCGGTCGGCGGCGTGCGGTACTCCGTGGTCGTCGACGATGAGGTCGCGGCTGACGATCTGCGGGCCACCGGCCACGGCCTCAGGCTCGCCGAGGTCGCCGACGGGAGACGGACCGTCACGGTGATCGCGACCGACGACGCCGGCCAGGAGACGACCAGCATCTCGGCCGAGCTGAAGGTCGACCGCCGCCCGCCGCGCGTCGCGATCCGGCTGCGCGGACGCGAGGTCACCGTCACGGTGAACGACGGCAGGGTCGGAGCCGGCACGTCGGTGGCCGACACGCGCGTGAGCTTCGGCGACGGCGCCAGGCTCGCGCGCCGCGCGAGGGCGACGCACCGCTATCGCCGCAGCGGGCGCTTCCGCGTGACGGTGAGGGTGCGTGACCGGGCCGGCAATCGCGCGATCGTGCGGCGGACGGCGCGGGTGCGATGAGGCGGGTGATCGCCCTCGCCGCGCTCGCCCTCGGGCTCGCGCCCGCGGCCGCAGCCGCCTACGTGGCGCCCGGCGCGCGCATCGTCTCGGCGTCCTTCGAGCGACTCGAGCAGGGCGACGACACCACGACGCAGGTCGCGATCTCGGGCGACGGCCGCCACGTCGTGTTCGTCACGCGGGCGCGCAACCTCTTTCCGGACGGCGACCCCGATCCGCCGGATGCCTTCCGCCAGGGCGGCATCTTCCGCCACGACCTGCAGACGGGCAAGCTCGACCTCGTCGCCGCGGGCGACGTGCGGCCGGAGGCGACGCCGGACCTGCTGACCACGCGCGGGGCGCTCAACGCGTCGGTGAGTGCCGACGGGCGGTACGTGGCGTTCTCGACGGGCACGCAGCTCGTGCCGGGCGACGACAACGGCAACGTCGACGTGTACGTCCGCGACATGACGCGGACGTCAGGCGACCCGGCGGCCTACGACCTCGTCTCGGCGCGTGACGGACAGGACACCGGGGCCGACTACGCCGCGCAGCCGCCGGAGCTCGACCGGCCGGGGGCGAACCCCGGCGCCGACGTGACGGCACGGGCGGCGATCTCGGCCGACGGGCGCTACGTCGCGTTCCGCACGACGCAGGCAAGCGATCTGCCGGCGGAGGCCGGCCCCTCCACGCCCACGCAGCAGGTGTTCGTCCGCGACCGGCTCGAGCGGCGCACGCGCCTGGTCACCCGCGACCTCGTGACCGGCGAGCCGGCGGGCGGCGCGCTCGCGGCCGCGGTCATCAGTGCCGACGGCTCGACCGTCTCCTGGGTCGGGCGCTCGGCGCCCGCGCAGACCAGGTTCGTTCCCGGGGAGGTCGAGAACCCGTTCCTCGAGTACCTCCTCTGGCGGCACGTCGCGGACGGCGACGCGGCGACGACGCGGCGCGTCAGCGGGGTCACCGATGTCGACGATCCGGGCTGCCCTCCCGGCGCCACCGTCGTCGACGACCCGGCGCAGACCGGGCCGTGTTACGGCCCGCTCGGCGTGCCGGACGGCTACGTCGGCGGGCTCGTGAACTCGGTCCCGGCGCTGAGCGCCGACGGTCGCCGCGTGGCCTTCATCACCAACGCATACGGTCGCGGGGTCGCGGCGACGGGCAACGCCGGCGACGTGTGGATCGCGGACATGAGCCCCGGGGTCAGCCGGAAGTCCGGGACCGCGGAGCTGACGCGCGACATCGGGGCCGGCAGCGCGACGAACGCCCCGATCGACGGCGTGGCGCTGTCGGCCGACGGTCGCTGGCTCCTGTTCACGAGCTTCCGGACGACGTTCGGCTTCGGCGGGCTGATGCTCACGTCCGCGCCGCGCCCGGCTGCCCTTGCGCGAGAGCTCTACCTCGCCGACCTGTCGACGCGGGCGACCGAGCGCGTGTCGTCCGCGTTCACCGGGGGCGACGCCGACGGGTCGGCCGGCGCGTTTCCCGCGCTGAGCGCCGACGGCGGGCGGTTCGTCTACCTCTCGGCGGCCACGAACCTCTTCTTCGGCGACGCGAACAACCGCCAGGACGCGTTCGTGGCCGACCGGCTCGCCGCGCCGCCGCCCGCGCCGGTCACGCCGGACGCGCCGGGCGCCCAGCAGGACGAGGCGCCGGCGCCCGACCCCGACGAGCCGCCGCCGGGCCGGCTCACGGTGCGGACGAGCAGCCGCGCCGGTGGCACCCTGCGCTTCATCGTGCGGGCGCCGGCGTCGGGCACGCTGCGCGTCACCGTCCGCGGGCGCCTGCCTGACGCCCAGGGGCGTCTGACGGGGTCGGCGCGGACGCTGGCGAGCGGGCGCAGGACCGTCCGCCGTGCCGGGAGCGTGACGATCGGCGTGAGGCTCGCGACGCGGTACCGCGCTCGCCTGCGCAGCGCCGGCCGGATCGCCGCGCAGGCCGTCGTCACGCACGAAACCCCGGTCGGACGGCGGTTCGAGCGGCGCGGCCTGAGCGTGCGGTTCCGCCGGTGAACGCCAAGTGAACGTCCGGGGAACATCTGGTGAACGACTTGGAACCCACCCGTGAACCGCCGGTGTCTTTCCGGTGAAGCAGCCGGGCACCAGGAAATTCGCGACTACGCTCGGCCGCGTTCCTTGTCGTCACACGTTGGAAAGGATTTCTCCACCATCATGACCCGCACGCTGAACGGCGTCCGGTCCCGCCGGGTCGCGCTAGCGGCCGGCAGCGCCTGTACTGCGCTGCTGGCCTCGGCCGCACTTGCCGGGAGCGCACACGCCGCCTTCACGACCCAGGAGTGCCTGGGCGACAACGCCATCGGCCGTGGGGCGTCGTTCGCCGCTTCCGCGCACAACCAGGTGTTCATCCCCAACTTCAACCCGGTCTTCTGCAACGGCAGCGGCCCGACGGTCACGTACGAGTCGCAGGGCTCGGGCGCCGGCCGCCGCGCCATGGGCGAGCGCACGGGCTCCAACGCCGACGGCTCCCAGAGCCGCAACCAGGCTCCGCGCTTCGGCATGACCGACGAGCCGGTGAGCCCCACGAACCAGGCCGACATCAACAAGGGCACCGATGCCGTCGGCGACGAGGGCCTCATGCGGACGATCCCGCTCGCCAACGGCGCGGTCGCCGTGGCGGTGAACCTTCCTGACGGCTGCACGATCTGGAACAAGCCCGGAACCGCGACGCCGTTCACCGGCGGTGGAGCCGCTGACGTGAGCAGCCCGACGCTGTTCAGTGCCGCCGAGAAGGCGCAGATCTCGGACTTCGGGAACGCCAACCTCGCGCGGCTGCAGCTCACCCGCACCCAGCTCGAGGAGATCTGGGTCGGCGCGGACCGCGACACGTGGGGCGAGGTCGTCGCGTGGATCAACGACGGCGACGGGACCGCCGACGAGGCGAGCGACACCCGCTGCGAGGATCACCCGATCTTCCGGGTCCGGCGCCTTGACGACTCAGGCACGTCGTTCGCGTTCAAGGACTATCTCGACAACCTGAACCCCGCACGGGGCTGGCTCTCGACATACGTGACGCCAGACACCCGGACATGGCCGAACCCCGAGAAGACGGTCGCGTGGGACTACAACAACGACAACGGCGGTGTGCCGGAGGCGGCCGACGCGGTCACGAAGTGCGCCGCGCAGACGCCGCAGTTCCCCGGCGACGGGGCGAACGGCAAGCTCGCCTGTGACGAGACGGCGATCCCGACGCTGCAGAGCACCGAGGTGCTGCCGACGGCCGGCAACGGCAACGACGACCTGATCAACAAGGTCGCCGACTTCGACGGCTCGATCGGCTACGGCGACCTCTCGACGGTGCGCCAGCAGCGGACCTTCGCCTTCGAGCGGCAGACGGGCGCCGGCGATGACAAGTTCTGGGTGAAGCTCCAGACGAAGAACCTCGCCGGGTTCGCCGACCCGCAGTCGGCCCCGACGGGCTTCGCCACCGGTGGCGCCCGCGGGTCCAACTGCCTGGCGGCGAACCTCACCGGCCTCCCGGTCGGGGGTGACGCCACGACCGCCGACTGGTCGGCGGTCTCCGCGGTGGACTCCTCGCCCGCCGGCTACGGCGTCTGCTCGCTGACCTACGCGCTCGTGTGGGACGACTACTCGGGCCCGTACAGCGCGGTGCCCGACCAGGCCGCCGAGGAGCGCAAGGCGCGCACGGTGAAGGACTACATGAACAACGCGCTCAGCAACCTCGGCCAGGCCGGCCTCGGCGCGTTCGACTACTCGCCGCTGTCGGACTCCATCCGGACGGTCGCACTGAGCGGCGCCGCGGCGATCGGATGGCAGAAGACCACCGGCGGCGGTGGTGGCGGGAACCCGACGCCGACGCCGACGCCGACCCCGACCCCGACGCCGGCGGCTCCGGGCGCCGGCTCGCCGCCCCCGGCTGCGGCTCCGAGCAACGCGTTCACGCTGTCCAAGCCGCGCGTCTCGAAGGGCAACGTCCTCGTCAGCGCGCAGGTGCCGGGTGCCGGCAACGTGCGGGTGAGGTTGACGGCGCGGATCAAGGGCAGGACGGTGACGATCGCCTCGGGCGCCTCGTCGCGCTCGTCCGGCGGGACGGTCCGCTTCACGCTGAAGCCCACCAAGGCGGCGAAGGCCGCCCTCAAGCGAGGCGCCCTGCGCGCGACCGTGCGGACGACCTACACGCCCACGGGCGGCACGGCGGCGTCCAAGACGTCGACCGTGACGATCAAGAAGACCGCGTCCACCAGGAAGTAGCGGCGACGCAGGCACGCAACACCTGACGGCTCGGGGCGTCCGGAGGCTTCTCCGCCGGACGCCCCGTCCGCCGTCCTGACTGCAACGCGACCGGAAGACGAACGTGAGCAAGAACGACGCACCGAAGCCGAAATCGGTCATCGAGCAGCGCCAGTCCACGAGCTACAAGGTGCGCACGCGCGCCGGCGAGATCGGCCGGCGTGCGCTGAAGTGGTTCCTGAAGGACCCGCTCGCCTGGTTCCTGCTGTTCGCGGCGATCGCGCTGACGATCACGTTCTTCTCGCTCCTGAACGACATCAAGCCGGCCAGCCCCGGCCGCCAGGTCTCGCTGACCGAGGTCACGCAGCTCGCCCGCGACGGCGAGGTCGCGACGGCGACGCTCTACGACCAGGACAGCCGCGTCGTCCTCGTCACGAGGCCGGAGGACCGCCCGCAGCGCGAGGGTGAGCCGCCGCCGGTGCCGGCCCAGACGCTGTGGGCCGCGTACCCGTCCACGGGCGCGAACACCGGAACGCTCCTGGCCTCGCTGCAGCGCGCAGGGGCGTCGGTCGTCGTCAACCAGCAGGCCGACATCCCGACGAAGACGATCCTCGTGCAGTTCCTGCTGCCGATCCTGCTGCTGGTCACGCTGTTCGCGTTCTTCATGCGCCTCAGCGATGACGAGGGCGCCGGGGGCATCGCCGCGTTCTCGAAGTTCACCGGGCGCCGCAAGAAGAAGGGGCAGTCGGGCGGCGTGACGTTCGCCGACGTCGCCGGCAACCCCGAGGCGCTCACCGAGCTCAAGGAGATCCGCGACTACCTCGCCGACCCCTCGAAGTACTCGACGATGGGGGCCAGCGCTCCGAAGGGCGTGCTCCTCGTCGGCCCGCCGGGCACCGGCAAGACCCTCATCGCCAGGGCCGTGGCTGGCGAGGCGCAGGCGAACTTCTTCTCGATGTCCGGCTCGGACTTCGTCGAGTCGCTGGTCGGCGTTGGCGCGGCGCGCGTGCGCGACCTGTTCGCCCAGGCGCGGAAGGTCGCGCCGACGATCATCTTCATCGACGAGCTCGACGCCGCCGGCCGCAAGCGCGGGGCCGGCATCGGCCAGGGCAACGACGAGCGCGAGCAGACGCTCAACCAGATCCTCGTCGAGATGGACGGCTTCAGCGGCGACGCCGGCATCGTCGTCATGGGCGCCACGAACCGCCCCGACATCCTCGATCCGGCGCTGCTGCGGCCGGGACGCTTCGACCGCCAGGTCACCGTCGACGTGCCGGACGTCCATGGCCGCTACGAGATCCTCTCGCTCCACGCGAAGGGCAAGCCGCTGGACCGGGACGCCGACCTGCGCGAGACCGCGCGACTCTGCCCCGGGTTCTCCGGCGCCGAGCTGGCGAACGTCATCAACGAGGCTGCGCTCCTGACCGTCCGCGAGGGCCGCGAGCACATCGACCAGAAGACGCTCGAGGAGGCGATCGACCGTGTCGTCGCCGGTCCCGCCAAGAAGACGCACATCCTCACGCCCGACGAGCGCTGGGTGATCGCGATCCACGAGGCGGCGCACGCCGTCGTCACGCGCTCGATCGGGCAGACGATCAGCGCCCAGAAGCTCTCGATCGTGGCCCGCGGCCGCCAGCTCGGGACCGCGGCGCACATGATGACCGACAAGGACCAGGTCATCCAGCAGGAGCACGACCTGCTGCGCCAGCTCGTCTCCGTCCTTGCGGGGGCGGCGGGCGAGCGCCTGGAGTTCGGCGTCCTCTCGACCGGCGTCCACGACGACCTGCACGCCGCGACGTCGATCGCGCGCAGCATGGTCACGTCCTTCGGCATGTCGGATGAGCTGGGCCCGGTGACGATCGGGGAGCGCCAGGGCGAGGTGTTCCTCGGCGCCTCGCTCCAGGAGCTGGGGTCGGTCGGCCCCGACACGCTGAACCTCATCGATCGCGAAGTCGAACGGATCGTCGGGCAGTCGATCGTGCACGCGCGGATCGTGCTGGAGCGCAACTGGGGCACGGTCGTGGAGACCGCCGAGGCGCTGCTCGAGCACGAAACGCTCTCGGGCGTTGCGCTGGAAGCCGTCCTCTCGACCGTCCACCCGATGCCGATCGAGGGCGACGAGCCGCGGGCTGCCCGCCCGGACGCGCAGTCGCACGACCCCCGCGCCACGGATGCGCCGCCCCACGAGAGCGGGTAGCTCGCCGCGGCGTCACGCGGGCGGGACCCTCCGGGCGGCAGTCGCGGCCACGGCCACGGTGCTCGTCGCCTCCGTGCTCGCGATGCCCGCTGCGGCCGAGCCCGCCTGGCGGCTCGAACAGCCCGCGCCGCCGGCCGGTGCGCCGTTCAAGGTGGCGCTCGGGGCCCCGGGCGACCTGCAGTTCTGGGCGCCCAACCGCGGCCTGCTCGCGGTCGAGGGGAACGCGCTGATCCCGCGCGGCCTGTTCGTCTTCGACGGGGCGGGCTGGCGCCAGCTCTCCGTCGTCTGCGGCGGGAGCGCCGACACGACGCGGATCGCCTGGGCGGGTCCGGCCGAGTTCTGGACGATCAGCGCGCCCAGCCGCCCGAGGCTCGGGAACGGCACGACGATCTGCCGCTACAAGGACGGGCAGGTCGTCGCCTCGTACGGCACCCTGCCGCAGTCCGCCGATCCCTACCAGCCGATGAACGCCGCCACGTGCGTCTCGGCCGACGACTGCTGGTTCGGCGGGGCGCAGGCACGCGACCCATCGGGCTCGCGCTCCGGCGCCTTCCGGCTGCACTGGGACGGGACGCGGTTCACCTCGTCCTACGGTCCCCAGGGGCGCGCGATCACCGACTTCGAGTCGCTGGGCGGCGAACTCTACGAGAGCGTCCTGGTCGGCCCCGGGCCCGAGCAGGCGCAACCGCCCGCGAACCGCGACCCGGAGAACGTCCCGCTGCTCCTGCACGCCCGCGCGGGGACGGCGTTCGCGAGCGACCCGTTCGAGCCGGGCGCAAACGCCGGCGTCGCCGCGGACGGGACCGAACTGCTCGCGATGGACGCGACCGCCCGGCGGATCTGGGCGGTCGGGGGCGGCGCGGCGTCCGGGCCCGCTGCTCCGACCGACGGCGCGGTCGCCCGGCCGCCGATCGCGGTGGTGCGCGATCCGGGGGACACCGCGTTCCGCGAGCTCCCGCTCGCCGCCCCTCCGGGGACGTTCGGCGCGACCGACCGCTTCGTCGACGTCGCAGCGATTCCGGGGACGAACGACGCCTGGGTCGCCGTCCAGCCGTTCGCCGACCGCCGCAGCGTCAACGCGCGCGCCAAGGTCGCGCGCATCGACGGCGACACCGGCGAGGTGACGGTCGTCCGGCTCCCGCTCGCGGGGTCCGGCCGCGGCGCGGCGACGCGGATCGCCTGTCCCGCCGCCGACAGCTGCTGGCTGGCGACCTACGGCGGATGGCTCTTCCATCTCACGGACGGCGCGCCGCTTCCGGTCGACCGCGATCCCGCGTTCGCCTCGCTCATCACGTTCCGGCCGAACGAGTCGGCGGCCCAGTTCGTCCCGGACGCGCCGCCGGTGGACGACTCCCTGCTGCTGGCGCCTCCGCCGGCCGTCGAGGAGCAGCCGGCGCCGCCTGCCGTGACGGAGACCAGGCGCGTGAAGGCGGTCCTGACGAAGGTGCGCTCGCGCCTGCGCCGCACGACGCTCGTCGTCTCGTTCACGCTCGCCCGCCGCGCGCGCGTGCAGATCATCGGCCGCCGTGGAACGCGGACGGTCGCGCGCAGCGCGAACCGCCTGCTGCGGCCCGGCCGGCGCTCGGTCTCGGTGAAGCTCGATCGTCGCCGCTGGCCGACGCGCCTGAGCTTCAGCGTCGTCGAGCCGGGAGCCCAGCAGGACGCAGGGGGCGACGACAGCATCACCACGGCCCAGGCGCCCGCGCCCGCCCAGGCGGTCGCGGGGAGGCGGGCCCCGTGACGCTCCGGCGCACCCGGGCGGTGCCGGCGGTCGCGCTGGCCGGCCTCGCGCTGGCGCTGGTCGGGCTCACGCGCGCGCCGGCGGGCGACACGGCCCTGCCCGTCGGATCGTCCGCGCTGCCGGTGCTCGGCGTCGCGGATGTCGACACGCGCATCTTCGGCGCGGTCAGCGAGGGTGCCGGTGCCGGCGAGACCTGGGGCTACCGGCGCCTGCCGCTCGATGCGCCCCCACCGGTCGCCGACGGCGCGGCCCTCGAGTACGGCCCGTCGACGACCGGCTCCGTCACGCCGCAGCTCGCGTTCCTGCGACACACGGACGCAGCGGGCTGGCAGGTGGCGCAGACGCCGCGCGATGAGGACGGAGCGCCGTATCGCGGCCCTTCACCGAACTTCCGGTCGGCGCGGATGACGCCGCGCGGCGCCGGTCTGCTCGTCGGCCAGGACGGAGCGCGCCCGGCAGAGCGGCAACTCGTCGTGCTCCGGCGCCGCCCGGGTGACCTCTTCCGGGCGATTCCGCCGCCGCCGCCGACCGTGCTGCTGCCCGCCGGCGTGCCGGCCCCGGGCGATCCCGCCGAGGCTCTGGCGACCGACCGCGGGTCCGGCCGCGTCACCGTGGCCGTCGCGGACCGCGCCGACACGGCGATGCTCTTCATCGTCCCGGTGGGACGCGCGGCGGAGTCGGCGGTCGTGGTCAACGACGGCGGTGAGGGCGACGCCGCCTGGTCGCGCGAGCCGCTCGCGCTCGACCCGGGGGAGACGGCGCTGCGGGCGGCGGGCATCGCTGCGGTGAGCCCGGACGAGGCCTGGCTCGCCGCCGCCTCGCCCGGCCGGCCGGTGCGGCTGTTCGGGCGCGAAGACGATGGGACGCCCGAGTGGCGGGAGCTGGAGCTGCCCGCGACGGCCCTGACCGACGAGGCGACCGCGGCCTCCGCGGGCATCTCGGAGCTCGGCCTGCTCGGGGGGCAGGCCCAGGTGATCACGGTCACGAGCGACGGCGTCTGGCTCGACCTGCGCTTTCGGAGCGGCGATGCGACGCGGGACGCGACGGTGTTCGTGCGCCCGTCGGCACCCCTCGGCGAGCGCGTGGAGAGCTGGTGCGACGAGAGCTTCTGCGACCACCCCCTCGGCGCGGGCTTCTCGACGACCGACGGGTACCGCAGCTTCGCCTGGCCCGGCGCCGGGGCGGGGGCGCGCGTGATCACGAATCCGCTGCGCCCGAGCGGCCAGGGCGAGTCGAACAGGGGCACCTGGCTGCGGCTCGCGGGCGACAGGTTCGACCGCCTGCCCGGCGGCGGGGGGAACTTCCGCGCGAGCGGCGCCTTCGCGTCGCCCGACCGCGGCTGGCTCGAGGGGCCCGTCGAGGTCGGCACGCCGGCGCCGCCCGACCGGCTGCGCCAGTGGCCGGTGTCGCTGCGCGCGCCGCTCACCGCCGTCGCCCCAGCTCCGGGCGGCGCCCCCGGCGCGCTCGGGACGCAGGCGCTCGCCGTGGGTGGCTCAGGGGCCGTTGCCCGCTTCCTCCCGGAGCAGGGGTGGGTGCGGGAGTTCCTCCTCAGCGGCAACGGGAACGTCGTGAGCGCGAACCTGCGCGGCGTCGCGTGGCCGGAGGCCGCCCGCGCCCACGCCGTCGGCGACGCCGGGGCGATGTGGCTCTGGCGCGCCGACACGGGCCTGTGGGAGCGCGACCCGGCGGCCCCGGTCGGCTTCGAGGGCAATCTCCTCGGGGTCGCGTTCGATCCGGCTGACCCGCAGCGCGGCTACGCGGTGGGCAAGGGCGGGCTGATCATGCGTTACGACAAGACGTGGACGGCCGAGGCACTCCCGGACGGCTTCCAGGGGGCGAACGTCACCGCGATCACCTTCGCGGGGTCCGAGGCGATCGCGGTGAGCGACCGCGGCGTGCTCGTCAACGCCGGAGGCGGCTGGCGGGTCGACGAGCAGGCCAGGGCGCTGCTCGCGGAACTCCGGGGGGTGACACCGGTCGTGCTCTCCGCAGCCGGCCTGCGGGACGGCGGCGCGGTGATCGGCGGGCGCACGTTCGTGCTGCTGCGCGACCGCTCCGGGGCACCGTGGCGGTTCGCACCACAGCCGCTGCTCGGGCAGACCGTCGTCGCGGCCGGTGCCGTGCGCGAGGGCGGCGAGGTCCGCGCCGTGGTCTCCACGATCCCGCTGCTGCAGTACCCGGTGCCCGACCCTCCGGTCGAGGTCGACCCGGACCTGCCGCCTCCGCTCGTCCCGCCGTTCGGGCTGCCCGGAGACGGCTACCTGCTCGCGCAGACGGCCACCGGATGGCGCGACGAGACGCGGACGGCCTTCGCCGGCTCGGGCAGCGATCGCCCGGTGAAGGCCGATCCCGTCCTGGCCATGGCGCTCGGGACGGACGGGCAGGGGTGGGCGGTGGGCGGCTGGAGCGGCGCGGCCGACGCCGCCGGGCGCGGATCCTCCGGCCTGGGCGGCGCGGCGCGGAGCGTCCGCGACCGCGTGCGCACCGGCGCCGTGTACCGGTATGCGGCGGCCGGGGATCCGGCCGGTCCCGCCGGCGAGCGCGCCGCGGCGATCAGCCTGGCACCGGGGCCCGTCCGCTTCGCGGTGGGCGGTCACGCGCAGTGCGAGTCGGCCTGCGCGGACCTCGCCAACCAGCGCATTGCCCCGGACCGCATGGTCAGCGGCGCGGTCGACGTCGCAGCCGGGCTGGCGGCTGATCCCCGAGGGCCGCGGGCCTTCCTCTTCACCGGCGGGCGCACGCGTCCCGGCTCCGGGGCTGAGGGCGACGCTGCCGAGCAGGCGCGCTACGCCCAGCTGCTGGCCTCGCGCGAGCGGCTCCCGGTCCTGGCCGCGACGTCCGCGGGCGATCTCGCCGGTGGCGACGCGGCGGCGTTCCGCTCGGCGTTCGCCGCGGCGCCCGCGCCCTTCGGGACCGCATCCTCCGGCCTGGCGCCGGTCGCGATCGGCGCTGCGCCCGGACCTGGAGCCCGGACGCACTACGCGTTCGACACGACGGGCGCCGACGGCACTGTGCGGGTCGTCGTCATCGACAACAGCGCCGGGTCGCTCGCCGCGAGCGACGCGCATCAGAATCCGGCCGAAGCCCAGGAGCCCTGGCTCGTCAGCGTGCTGCAGGACGCGCGCGCGAAGGCCATCCCCGCGATCGTGGTCGGCAGTCGCGATCTCAACGCGAGCGCGGTGCCGCCGCTCAACGTCGCCTCGGACGGCGACCGCATCGCGGGGCTGCTCGTCGAGCAGGGCGCGTCCGCCTACCTGTACGACCGGCCGGAGGAGAACCGGATCTCGCGGATCCCGGCGGGGGCCGCGACGACGATCCCGGCGTTCGGCACGGGCACGCTCGGGTACCGGTCGCCGATCGCCGACTCGGCGAGCGTCGGGCTGCCTGATGCCCTGTTCGGCGACGGCGGCTTCCTGTTGCTGGAAGTCGTCGCGTCAGCGCGCGATCCGCAGACCGGGCGCGCGCCCGTCACCGCGCGGCTGATCCCGGTGATCGAGCGGCTCTCGATCCAGGCGCTCGACGGGACGCTCCTGCGTCGCAGCCGGCCGGCGCTGTTCCAGGGTCTCGGGCGCCGCCCGATCGGCGGCGACCGCTGGGGGCAGGTGGCCGGCGACGGCGTTCCGAGCCCGGCGGGGGCCGACCCCTATACCGCCTTCCCATCCGATCCGTGCCGGATCGCCGGGTGCTCCTCGAAGATCGAGCCGGAGTACACGTTCTCCTCGTCGGCTCCCGACGTGCTCGACTTCGTGGCGCAGGACGCCGCCTCGTCGAGCCTGCGCAAGCCGCTGCTCGGCGCCGACGACAAGGTCATCACCGATGCGGCGTCCGGGCTCGTCTGTCCCTTCAACGCCGGCGCCGCCGACGTCACCGTGTCCGCGGGCGGCCGCGCGTTCTCGCAGACCATCCAGGTGCTCCCCGGCAGCGTGCAGCGTCCCTGCGGCACCCGCCCGCTCGATCCCTCGCGCATCCGCAGGGTCGCCCGTCAGCCCGCGGCCGCCGCCGCGCCGCCACCGCCGGCGAGCCCGCCGCCGAGCGTGCTGCCGGCCCTCGTTCCCCCGCCGCCGCCCGCGCCGGAGACCCCGGCCGACCGCCCGGAGCGCCCGGAGCCGCGCCCGCCGGCGGAACTGCCGTTCTTCGGGCCGCTCGTGGAGGCGCCGCCGGCGCCGGAGAGCGCGCCGCCGGTCACGCCGCCGCCGCCTCCGCCCGGCTTCTTCGCGAACACGATCCCGCCCGGTGGCGCGACGGTGCGTGCGCACGAGGAGAAGCGCGAGGAGGAGGCGGCGCCCGAGCAGTCGCAGGCCAACGCCGTCGCCTACCGCGCCGATGAGCACCTGCCCCTCGAGCCGTTCGTCCTCGGGCTCGCGCTCCTGGCGGCGCTCGCGGGCGTGTCGATCTTCCGGGGGGGCCGGCGCCGCGATCCCGAGCTCGCCCTCACCCGCCTGACCTTCGACGACTACGAACGATCCCGACGATCGAGGAGAACCCTGTGACACGCCGCATCCCCGACGCCCTCCAGCGCAACGCCGGCATGGTGGCCCTCGTCCTCTCCCTCCTGGCGATCATCCTCTCGCTGTCGGGGGCCGCCGACGCCGCTCGCAAGGCGGTGACGGGCGGCAGCACGAAGCCGCGTCCCTTCGGGATCCTGAAGCTCGACCGCAACGCGCGGTTCCCGGCGAAGGCGATCCCGAAGGTCGCGCGCGCCGCGCGCGCCGACCGGGTCGGCACGCTGCGGCAGGCCGACATCGAGGACACCTGCGACGCCCAGGCGGTCGACCTCGGCACGTGGTGCCTGCTCTCGAACCCCTACCCGGTGCCGCCGGAGGACCAGGGCAAGAACAACTACCTCTACGCGACCGAGCGGTGCGTCGCCGAGGGCGGCTATCTCCCGACCGCGGCGCAGCTGATCGGCTCGGCCGCGCGGGTCAAGCTCGCCTCGACGATCGATGACGACCAGCTCACCGCGTCGATCGACCTCGACCCGACCGACGGCCTGCGCGACCGCCGCGAGATGAGCGCGACGCTCGTGACGACCCAGGCGGGGTCGAGCGCGGCGGGCGCGCTCGGGGTGACCGAGGGGTCGAAGGGCGATCCGAAGACCGGCGAGCCCGACCCGGCGACGCTGCCCGCCGTCCCCGCGCCGGAGACGCTGCAGTACGTGACGGTCTACGACAACCGCGACAAGGGCGGGTTCGCCGGCAGCCGGCCCGTCTCGCAGCCGGAGAACTTCCGCTGCGCGTACGACAAGCGCCAGGGCCCGCCGCGCGGCGGCGAGGGGTGATGGCCGGGGTATCGTCCGGGCGCGATGACCACCGTCGCCATCAACGGGTTCGGCCGGATGGGCCGCCTGGCCCTGCGGGCCGCGTGGGACGGGCCCGGCCTCACGTTCGCGCACGTCAACGAGCTGCACGGCGACGCCGCGACCGCCGCCCACCTGCTGACGTTCGACTCCGTCCACGGTCGCTGGGATCGCGAGGCCCAGGGCGATGGCGACGCCCTCTCGATCGACGGCCGCACGCTGTCGTACTCCGGCGCCGCGGACCCGGCCGACGTGCCCTGGGGCGATCTCGGCGTCGACGTCGTGCTCGAGTGCAGCGGCCGCTTCCGCACGCCCGAGTCGCTCGCGCCCTACTTCGAGCAGGGCGTGCGCAAGGTCGTCGTCGCCGCCCCCGTCAAGCACGACAGCGCCCTGAACGTCGTCATGGGCGTCAACGAGGACCGCTACGACCCGGCGAGCCACGACATCGTCACCGCCGCCTCGTGCACCACCAACTGCCTGGCGCCCGTCGTCAAGGTCGTCCACGAGGGGATCGGCATCCGCCGCGGCTCGATCACGACGCTGCACGACGTCACGAACACGCAGACGATCGTCGACGCGCCGCACAAGGACCTGCGGCGTGCGCGCGCCGCGAGCCTGTCGCTGATCCCGACGACGACCGGCTCGGCGACCGCGATCGGCCTGATCTTCCCGGAGCTGCAGGGCCGGCTCGACGGGCTCGCCGTGCGCGTGCCGCTGCTGAACGCGTCGCTGACCGACTGCGTCTTCGAGGTCGAGCGCGCGACGTCCGTCGAGGAGGTCAACGGCCTGCTGCAGGCCGCCGCCGACGGCCCGCTCGCCGGCATCCTCGGCTACGAGGAGCGCCCGCTCGTCTCGATCGACTACAAGGACGACCCGCGCTCGGGCATCGTCGACGCCCTCTCGACGATGGTCACCGACGACACCCAGGTGAAGATCCTCGCCTGGTACGACAACGAGTGGGGCTACGCCAACCGGCTCGTGGAGCTCGCGCGCAGCGTCGCCCGGAGCCTGCGCTGAGCCGATGACCGACGCCTCCGGGCCGCGAGCCGACGGCGACCTGCGCAACTACGCCCTCGTCACCGCCGCCTACTGGGCGGACACGATCGCCGACGGCGCGATCCGCCTGCTCGTCCTCTTCTACTTCTACGAGCACGGCTACACCCCGCTGCAGCTCGCGACGGTCTTCGCGTTCTACGAGATCTTCGGGATCGTCACGAACCTCGTCGGCGGGTTCCTCGCCGCGCGGTTCGGGCTGAAGAGCACGTTGGTGATGGGCATGTCGATCCAGGTGTGCGCGCTGCTGATGCTCGCGCTCGCGCCCGACGACTGGCTCGTCGTCCCGTACGTCATGGCGGCGCAGGCGCTCTCGGGCATCGCCAAGGACCTGACGAAGATGAGCTCCAAGAGCGCGGTGAAGCTCGTGGTCGCCGAGGATCAGCCGGGCGCCCTCTACAAGTGGGTCGCGATCCTGACCGGGTCCAAGAACGCGCTGAAGGGCGTCGGCTTCTTCCTCGGCGGGCTGCTGCTCACGGTCACGAGCTTCCAGACGGCGATGATCCTGCTCGCCGTCATGGTGTTCGGCGCGCTCGTCCTCACGGTGCCGTTCATGACCGGGGGCCTCGGCCGCGCCGACGCCAAGGCGAAGTTCCGGCACATGTTCTCCAACAGCCGCGCCGTCAACATCCTCGCCGCGGCGCGCATCTTCCTGTTCGCCTCACGCGACGTGTGGTTCGTCGTCGGCCTGCCGGTCTTCCTGCGCACCGAGCTGGACTGGTCGTTCTGGGAGGTCGGGACGTTCATGGCGGTCTGGGTGATCGGCTACGGGATCGTCCAGGCCTCGGCGCCGCGGATCGTTCGCGAGCGCAGCGCCGAGCGGGGCGCGCCGGACGGCCGCACCGCCGCCAGGCTGGCGTTCGTCCTCGCGGCGTTTCCCGCCGCCATCGCGATCGCGCTGAGCGCCGACATCGATCCGGCGCTCGTCATCGTCGTCGGGCTGATCGCGTTCGGCGTCGTCTTCGCGCTGAACTCCGCCGTCCACTCGTACCTCATCCTCGCCTACGCCGACGGCGACAGGGTCGCGATGAACGTCGGCTTCTACTACATGGCGAACGCGTGCGGGCGCCTCGCCGGGACGCTGCTGTCGGGCCTGCTCTACCAGTGGCAGGGCCTCGAGGCGTGCCTGTGGGCGTCGGTCGTCCTGGTGCTGGCGGCGGGGCTGCTCTCGCTGCTGTTGCCGCGCGAGGGACTCACGCCCTACGCGGCGCCGGCCATGTCGCGCTGATCCCCGCCGCCGGGCGGGACCGCGCGCGCGGAGCCGTCCGGCGGCCACGCCAGACGCCGCCTGAGCCAGAGCGCCACGTACACGAGCGCGACGAGGACCGGGACCTCGATCAGCGGGCCGACGACGCCGGCGAGCGCCTGCCCGGAGCTGGCGCCCCAGACGCCGACGGAGACCGCGATGGCGAGCTCGAAGTCGTTCGAGGCGACGGTGAACGCCATCGTCGCAGTCTTCGGATAGCCGAGGGCCATGGCGCGGCCGACCGCGAAGCCGAGCACCCACATCACGACGAAGTAGATGAGCAGCGGCAGCGCGATCCGCGCGACGGTGAGCGGATCGGCGGTGATCGCGTCGCCCTGGATGGCGAACAGCAGCACGATCGTGAAGAGCAGTCCGTAGAGCGTGATCGGCGCGATGCGGGGGACGAACTGCGATTCGAACCACTCGCGCCCGTGGGTGCGCAGCCCCCAGCGGCGGGTGAGGTAGCCGGCGGCCAGCGGGATGCCCAGGAAGATCAGCGTGGTCCGGGCGACCTCCCAGATGCCGACCTGGAAGCCCTCGTTGTCGAGGCCGAGCAGGTCGGGGAGCGCGTTGAGGTAGAACCAGCCCAGCAGCGCGTACGCCACGACCTGGAAGATCGCGTTGAAGATGACGAGGATCGCGGCGCGGTCGCGGTCGCCTCCGGCGAGCTCGTTCCAGACGAGGACCATCGCGATGCAGCGGGCGAGCCCGACGACGATCACGCCGGTGCGGTACTCGGGCTCGTCGGCGAGGAACAGCCAGGCGAGCGCGAACATCAGCAGCGGCCCGAGGACCCACGACAGGAAGAGGGCGACGCCGAACATCCGCCGGTCGCCGACCCCGCGCATCGTCCCGAGGTCCTCGTAGCGGACCTTCGTCAGGACCGGGTACATCATGAGCAGCAGGCCGATGGCGATCGGCAGGCTGACCGTCCCGACCTTCAGATCGTCGAGGACGTCGTTGAGCCCGGGGATCAGCGATCCGAGCGCCAGGCCGCCGGCCATCGCCAGTGCGATCCAGAGCGGCAGCAGGCGGTCGCGGCTCGACAGCCGGGCGGCGACGGGATCGGCGCTGGAGGTCATGCGTACGTCACGGTCGGGCCTGCGGTGGGGGATGCCCTGCACGCTATCGATTGACAGGCGTCGCTTCAATCGATAGACATCGATGTGATGAGCGTCGATCTCGCCCTCGCCCCGAAGCAGAAGCGCGCCGCCGGCGAGCCCTGCTGCGAGCCCGTCGTCTACCCGGACGTCCAGCGCGCCGAGGCCGAGCGGATGGCGCAGATCGCCAAGGCGCTCGGCGACCCGATCCGGCTGCAGGTCGTCGACGTGCTGCGCCGTCACGCGGGGCAGGTCTGCGTCTGCGAGCTCGTGCCGCTGTTCGACGTCGGCCAGTCGACGCTCTCCCATCACCTGAAGAAGCTGCGCGAGGCCGGCATCGTCGATGCCGAGCGCCGCGGCCTCTGGGCCTACTACTACGTGCGACCCGACGCGCTGAAGGAGCTCGCGACATGGCTGAGCTGACCGACGACCAGATCCGCGACCAGGTGCGCGAGCGGTACGCCGCCGCCGCGACGGCCGCCGCACCCGGCTGCGGGTGCGCGCCGGCACAGGACGCGTCGTGCTGCGGGGCGCCCGTGGAACTGACGGACGCGCAGGGGCGCGAGGTCTTCGGCGGCTCGCTCTACGAAGCGGGCGAGCGCGACGGGGCGCCCGAGACCGCCGTCGCCGCATCGCTCGGCTGCGGGGTCCCGACCGCGGTCGCCGATCTGCGGCCGGGCGAGGTCGTGCTCGACCTGGGCGCGGGGGCCGGAGCGGACGTGCTGATCAGCGCCGGGCGGGTGGCGCCCGGGGGGCGCGCGATCGGCCTGGACATGACCGACGAGATGCTCGCCCTCGCGCGGGCCAACGCCGCCGAGGCGGGGGTCGACAACGCGGAGTTCGTCCAGGGGTACCTCGAGGACGTCCCGCTGCCCGACGCGAGCGTCGACGTCGTGATCTCCAACTGCGTCATCAACCTGGCCGCCGACAAGCGCCGCGTCCTGGCCGAGGCCGCGCGCGTCCTGCGACCCGGCGGGCGGTTCGCCGTCTCCGACGTGATCGCCGACCCGGAGATGGACGCGGCGACGCGGGCCGACATGCAGCAGTGGACCGGGTGCATCGCGGGGGCGCTGACCCGCGGCGAGTTCGAGTCGGCCCTGTCCCACGCGGGATTCGTCGACATCGAGATCCGCGAGACGCACCGCGTGCACGAGCACGCGGCCTCCGCGATCGTCCGCGGCCGCGGCGGCCCGGGTAGCGGCGCCGGTCAGCGCGGCTCGGCCGGCGCCACGGGCTCGGGGGCGAAGCGGTAGCCGATCCCGAAGTGCGTGTGGATGTAGCGCCAGCCCGGTGAGGCGAGGCCGAGCTTGCGCCGCAGCTTGCGGACGAAGACGTCGACCGAGCGGTCGCGCGGGCTCATCGTCCCGCCCCACACGCGCTCGTACAGCTCGGCCCGCCGGATGACGTGGTCCGGTCGCTGCGCGAGCACCCAGAACAGCTCGAACTCGCGGACCGTCAGGTTCACGCGGCGTCCGTGGGCGAGCACCTGGTATTCCGACGGGCGCACCTCGAGCGGCCCGAGCGCGAGGTCGACCGCCGCCGCGCCGGGGGGCGCGCCGAGGTCCGTCACTTGTGCGGGCGCGTCGACCGGCTCCACGGGCGGCACACGCTATTCCGGCGGGTCGGTCCGGGCCGTGAACAGCGGGTGTTCATCCAGAGAACATCTGGTGAACGGGGTTCGGCGGCCCTCAGCGCCGGCGCTTGAGCGTGATGCCCTCGAGCACGTGCGCGACGTGCTCGCAGGCGTCGATGCTCGCCTCGAGCGAGGCGAAGATGTCCTTCCAGCGGATGACGACCATCGGATCGATGCCGTTGGCGAAGAGCGAGGCCATCGCCTCGCGGCTCAGGCGGTCGCCCTCGTTCTCCAGCCGGTGGATCTCCACGAGCGCCGGGCCCAGGTCGCTCCCGGTGCGCAGCCCGCGCAGCGCGTTGGCCACCTGCTCGCCTGCTCCGACGAGGACGTCGCACATCCGGTCGGCCTGCTCCATCGGCGCCTCGACGTGGTAGACGCCCAGAGTGTCGGCCGTCTGCTCGGCGTAGTCGACGACGTCGTCCAGGGCGGTCGCGAGCGCGTAGCCGTCGGCGAAGTCGAAGGGCGCCCTGACCTTGCCCGATCCGAGCCGGTGGATGATGTCGTGCGTGATGCGGTCGCCCTCGTTCTCGCAGATCACGAGGTCGTTGGCGAGCTCTGCACGCTCGGGGTAGTCGTGCAGGACGTCGCGCAGCAGCATCGTCGCGCGCTGCGCGTTGCGGCCGGACTCCTCGTAGAGGCTGAGCAGGATCTGGTCGTTGGCGCGGCGCAGGAACGACATCTTCCGGCAGACCGTAGAGGCTTTCTCGCGCACCCGACCGGAAGCCCGCGTCCCTTCACAAGTCGTTCACATCGGATTCACGGCTGCGTAACCCGTCGCCGTTCTCGGACCGTGATCCTGAGCGTCGTGGAACCCGCCGGCGACACCGGCCTGACCGGGGGCGCCAACGTCCTGCAGGTCGGCGTGCTCGAGATTCGCCCGAGCGAGGGGCTCGCCATCGCCGGCGGTCGCGCGCTGCGCCTGTCGGTCCGCGAGTTCGGGCTCCTGGCCGAGCTGGCCAGGCAGGATGGGCGGATCGTCCGTCGCGAGGATCTCTACGAGCACGTCTGGGGCGTCCCGCTGCGCCACGGCGACCGGACCGTCGACGTGTACGTCCGCAAGCTGCGCGTCAAGCTCGAGCAGTCGCTTCCCGAGTGGCGGTTCATCCACACGCACGTCGGATTCGGGTACCGCTTCCAGCCCGAGCGTTCACACGGTTTTCACACGGACGCGACAACTCGATAACAGACTGGCGCATGGACGCTGACAGGCTGCCGGGCTGACATGGCTTCGAACAGAGGAGATCAGATGAGGTATCGGTGGCTGGCCGTCATGGTGACGGGCATGCTCGCGCTCGGCGTCGCCGCGTGCGGCGGAGACGACGACGGTGACAGCGGCGGCAGCGGGGGCGACCTCTCCGGCCCGGTGGCGATCGACGGCTCGAGCACGGTCTTCCCGTTCGCCCAGGCGGCGGCGGAGGGCTTCCAGGGCGACAACTCGGGCGTGCAGGTGACCGTCGGCGAGTCCGGCACCGGCGGCGGCTTCGAGAAGTTCTGCGCCGGCGAGACCGACATCTCCAACGCCTCCCGTCCGATCAAGGACGAGGAGATCGAGGCCTGCAAGAAGGGTGGCGTCAGCTACAGCGAGGTCCAGGTCGCCAACGACGGCATCGCCGTCGTGACGAACAAGGACCTGACCATCGGCTGCCTGACGACCGACCAGCTCAAGCAGCTGTGGAACAAGGACTCGACCGTCAAGACGTACAGCGATCTCGGCGACGACGCCGAGACCGGCGAGCCGCTCCCGGACACCGAGGTCTCGCTCTTCGGCCCCGGCACGGACTCCGGCACGTTCGACTTCTTCACCGACGTCATCAACGGTGAGGAGGGCGACACGCGCAAGGACTACCAGCCCTCCGAGGACGACAACATCCTCGTCCAGGGCGTCTCCGGCGACACCGGCGGCCTGGCGTACTTCGGCTTCTCGTACTACGAGGACAACCAGGACAAGCTGAACCTCGTGGCCGTTGATGCCGGCGACGGCTGCGTGAAGCCGTCGGTCGACACGATCCAGGACGGCTCGTACAAGCCGCTCTCGCGTCCGCTGTTCATGTACCCGAGCGCAGCGTCGCTCGCCGACAAGCCGCAGGTGAAGGGCTTCATGGACTACACGATCGCGAACGTCGAGGAGATCGCGACGACCGCCAAGGTCGTGCCGCTCACGTCCGAGCAGGTGACGGCCGCGAAGGCCGCGCTGACCGAGGCCGAGTCCGGTTCGGGCACGGCGGAGTAGCAGACCCACCGAGATCGACTCGTGGAAGGGTCTTCCACATCCGTGACGCAGGGGGCGCCGACCGCCGAGCAGGTGCTCGGCGCCTCCACGTCACATCGCGGCGAGCGGATCATCAAGGCGATCCTGTTCCTCGCCGCGTCGGTCTCGATCCTCGTCACGATCGGGATCATCGCCTCGCTGCTCGGGGAGACCATCGCCTTCTTCCAGGAGGAGTCGGTCACCCTGAAGGCGTTCCTCACGGGCTCGGAGTGGAGCCCGCTGTTCTCCGACCCGGAGTTCGGCATCCGGCCCCTCATCCAGGGGACGTTCATCATCTCGATCATCGGCCTGCTCGTCGCGGTCCCGCTCGGGCTGGCCACGGCCGTCTATCTCAGCGAGTACGCCGATCGCCGGGTGCGCGGGTTCGTCAAGCCGACGCTGGAGCTGCTGGCCGGCGTGCCGACCGTCGTCTTCGGCTACTTCGCGCTGACCTGGTTCACCCCGACCTTCCTGAACGACATCCTGGGGATGGAGGTCTCGATCTTCAACGGCCTGGCCGGCGGCATCATCGTCGGCGTCATGATCATCCCGACGATCGCGTCGATCGCCGAGGACGCGATGTCGGCCGTGCCGCAGGGGCTCCGCGAGGGGGCCTATGGGCTCGGCGCGAGCAAGCGCCAGGTCGCGACGCGCGTCGTCTTCCCGGCCGCGCTGTCGGGCATCGTCGCGGCGATCGTCCTCGGCGCCGCCCGCGCGGTCGGCGAGACGATGATCGTGCTGATCGCCGCCGGTCAGGTGCCGACCACCTCGCTCGACCCGCGCGAGCCGATGGAGACGATGACCGCGTTCATCGGCGCCACGGGCAAGGGCGACGCGCCGACGGGGTCGATCGCCTACCAGTCGATCTTCGCCGTCGGCTTCACGCTCTTCGTCATCACGCTCGTGATCAACGCGATCGCGATCCGCTTCGTCCGCCGCTACCGGCAGGTGTACGAGTGACCCCTCCGCCTCCGGCCGAGTCCGCCGCGGCGCCTGCACCGACGTCCGTCCTGGGGCGTCACGGCTCCGCGGTCAAGATCCGGGACCTGCTCTTCCGCGTTCTCCTGATGCTGCTCACGAGCGTCGGGCTGATCGTGCTCGTGATCCTGCTGCTCGACACGGCGATCGACGGCCTCCCGTCGCTGACGTGGGACTTCCTCACGAGTTTCCCGTCCGCCTTCCCGGAGAAGGCGGGGATCGAGTCGGCGATCATGGGCACGCTGTGGCTCATGCTCGTCGTCGCCGCGGTGATCATCCCGCTCGGCATCGCGACGGCGCTCTACCTCGAGGAGTACGCGGACCACACGAAGTGGTGGAACCGCATGATCGAGGTCAACATCCAGAACCTCGCGGCCGTCCCGTCGATCGTCTACGGCATCCTCGGCCTGGCGTACATCGTGCGCGGCCCGCTGGGACTCGGGCGCACGGTGCTCGCGGGCGGCCTGACGCTGTCGCTCGTCGTCCTGCCGGTCGTGATCGTCACCTCCCGCGAGGCGATCCGCGCCGTCCCGCCCTCGATCAAGGAGGGCGCCCTCGCCCTCGGCGCGACCCCGTGGCAGGCGATCTGGCGCCAGATCCTGCCGGCGTCGATTCCCGGGATCGCGACGGGCGTGATCCTCTCGCTCTCGCGCGCGATCGGCGAGACCGCGCCGCTGATCCTCGTCGGGGCCGCGACGTTCGTGGCGTTCAACCCGTCCGGGCTCGATTCACCGTTCACGGCGCTCCCGCTCCAGATCTACTCGTGGATCTCCCAGCCGAACACGGACTTCCAGTCGCTCGCGGCCGCGGCGATCGTCGTCCTGCTGCTCATGCTGATCGTGCTGAACGGTCTTGCGATCTTCCTCCGCAACCGCTTCCAGAACAGGTGGTGACCCACTCCGATGGCCTCCGACGACCCCCGAGATGGCGGTAACCTCGCGCCCGTGACCGACCCTGATCCGACCCCCGTGGACCCCACGCGCGAGAGTCCGGCGGCGCCCGCCCCCGCCGGGCAGCCGGCACATCCGTCGGCCGACGAGGCGGTGCGCGCCACGACGAGCGGCGAGGTCAACCCGGAGGCGATCGACCACACGATCAGCGCCCCGGTGTTCGAGACCGAGGCGCTCTCCGTCCACTACGGCGGCAAGCCGGCCGTGCTCGACGTGACGATGCGGGTTCCGCCGCAGGAGATCACCGCGTTCATCGGCCCGTCCGGCTGCGGCAAGTCGACGATCCTGCGGTGCTTCGACCGGATGAACGACCTCATCCCGTCGGCGGCGGTCGGCGGGAAGATCATGTACCACGGCATCGACCTGTACGCGGGCTCGATCGACGCCGTCCAGGTGCGCAAGCGCATCGGAATGGTCTTCCAGAAGCCCAACCCGTTCCCCAAGTCGGTCTACGACAACATCGCCTTCGGCCCCAAGGTCCTCGGGATGAAGGGGGACATGGACGAACTCGTCGAGACCGCCCTGCGGCGCGCCTCGCTCTGGGAGGACGTCAAGGACCGGATGAAGGACAACGCCTTCGGCATGTCCGGCGGCCAGCAGCAGCGGCTCTGCATCGCGCGCGCCCTCGCGACGAACCCGGACGTGCTGCTCATGGACGAGCCCTGCTCGGCGCTGGACCCGATCTCCACGGGCCGGATCGAGGATCTGATGCACGAGCTCAAGAAGACCGTGTCGATCGTCATCGTGACGCACAACATGCAGCAGGCGGCGCGCGTCTCCGACCGGACGGCGTTCTTCATCGTCGACCTCAGCGCCGGCGAGGACAACCGCATCGGCCGCCTCGTGGAGTACGGGCCGACCGACCGCATCTTCACCAATCCGATCGACACCCGCACCGAGGAGTACGTCTCGGGCAAGTTCGGGTAGGAGGACGCCGTGTCCGATCGCACCGAAGTCCGGCTGCACTTCCATGAGCAGCTCGTCCAGCTCGAGACCCAGGCGCTCGGCGCGCTGGACATCGTCATCGAGCAGCTCGACCGTGCGATGGAGGCGCTCGAGCATCAGGACGTCGAGCTCGCGACCTTCGTCATCGCCGATGACGACCGCGTCGACGGCCGCTACCTCGAGGTGCACCAGGGGATCCTGTCGCTGCTCGCGCTGCAGGCGCCGGTCGCGACCGACCTGCGGCTCGTCGCGGCGCTGCTGCACGTGATCAAGCACGCCGAGCGCATGGGCGATCAGTGCGTGAACATCGCCAAGCTCATCCCGCTCGTCGGGACCGAGCCCCCGGTCGTCCCGGCGCTGCAGGAGAAGATCCTGCGCATGGGGACCGCCGCCCGCTCGGAGGTCGTCGAGGCGAAGCTCTCCTTCCAGAGCCGGGACGTGGCGCTCGCGGCCGACCTGTCGCGCCAGGACCGCGAGGTGAACCGCCTCAACAAGGAGGTCTTCCGCCTCGCCGTCACGGTCGGCGACAACGAGGACAAGCGCGAGTGGGCGATGGTGATGACGCTCGTCGCCCGTGCGCTGGAGCGCGTCGGCGACAACGCCGTCGGCGTCGGCGAGCAGGTGATCTTCGTGGAGACCGGGCTGTTCCGGGAGTTCCCGACCGACGCCGAGTCCGCCGCGGGCACGCCCGGCGCGCCTCCCGGCTGAGCCGCGGAATCCCGCTGCGAGCGGGGCACCGCTGTGAAGATCCCGTGAATCCGGGTGGCAGGAGGTCGCCTCGCGGCCTTCCGGCCCCCTAGACTCCGCCGGGTCATGAGCTCATGGACCAGCGCTCGCCCCGACACGGACCGTCCGGGCGCGACCTCCGGCAGCGCACCGCTGCGCATCGCCGTCATCGACACCGACTCCGGGTTCCTGCAGGTGCTCGGCAAGCGGCTCGACCGCCTCGGCTGGGAGCACCGCACGCTCGCCGGCCCGGTCCCGGTCGAGGAGATCGTCGCGATGCGCCTCAGCGCGCTGATCGTGGACCTCACCGTCTTCGGCCCACGTGCCTGGGAGGAGCTCGAGCGGCTCTGCGAGGCGCTCCCGGGCCTCGGGATCGTCGTCTGCACCGGCCGGTCGACCGTCGCCCAGCGCGTCCGCGGCCTGCGGATCGGCGCCGACGACTGGCTGACCAAGCCGTGTCACCCGGAGGAGCTCATCGCCCGCGTGGAGGCCGTCGTGCGCCGCCGCCGCCGCACCGAGTCCCGCCAGGACGCCGATCCGGTGCAGGCCGGGGAGCTCGAGATCCGCTCCGACCGCTTCCAGGCGTTCGTCACCGGGCGCTCGATCGACCTGACGCGCCGCGAGTTCGAGCTCATCGAGCTGCTCGCGGACGCCGGCGGCCGGGTACTTGAGCGCGAGGAGATCTACCAGCGGGTCTGGGGCTATGCGATGGCCCGCGGTGACCGCTCGGTCGACGTGTTCGTGCGCAAGCTGCGACAGAAGCTCGAGAAGGCCTCGCCGGAGTGGCGCTACATCCACACCCACTTCGGCGTCGGCTACCGCTTCGCCGCCGAGCCGGCAGCGGGGGCCATCGAGGTGCCCGACGCGCCGCCCGCCGACCTGCTCCCCGCGCCGGATGCGGCAGAGCGCGCCGCGCGCGGGTCGTACGCTTCCTGCGTGACCGTCGCCCGCAACGTCGCGATCGTCGCGGCGATCGCCGCCGCCATCGCCTTCCTGCCCGGCGGCGGTGACGTCGCCGCGGTCGTCTCGCGGACGCTCACGCTCGCCTTCATCGCCGCGCTCGCGTGGGCCGGCTTCTGGGTCTACCGCCGCTACGCGCTCGACCTCGACGCGCTGCCGCACGGATATCGCACGCTGCTCTACGCGGCGATCGGCGTCGTCGTGCTCGTGCTCGCCGGGGCGAGCACGCTGACGCAGACCACTCCGGGCGCGCTGGCCTTCATCGTGCTGATCGGCGGCGCGATCCTCGCGCTCGTCGTCGTCTGGCGCGCGCACCGCGAGCTGAGCTGAGCCACGCGCCGCGGGCGCGGCGGGCGGCGGGCGGCCGTGCGCACGGACGCGGCCGTGCATGCCGCCCGCCTCGACACGCGCGACCGGGTCCGGCGGGCGTTCGGCATGCCGCGGCTGCAGATCGCCGCGTCCCCGCGCCGGCCGCCGTTGAACGCGGCGATCGGCATGCCGCGGCATGCGGCGAGCCTGCGCACCCGTGCCGCAGCGTCGTGACGAATACGCGGTAGCCCCGTGACGCGCGGCCCGGCACGCTCGGGCCATGGTCGATTCCCGGCGCGACGGCGGACAGGCGAGCGTGGAGCTCGTGGCGGTCCTGCCCCTCGTCGCGGCGCTGCTCCTCGCCGCGTGGCAGGGCGTCGTCGCGGGGCAGGCGTGGTGGCTCGCCGCCGCGGCCGCCCGCGCGGGGGCGCGCGCCGACGGCGTCGGGCGGGACCCGGCGGTCGCCGCGCGCCGGGAGCTGCCCGGTGGGTTGCGCACGCGGGTGCGGATCCGGGTCGGTGAGGAGGAGATCGTCGCCCGCCTGCCGATCCCCGGCGTGGCCGGCATCGGACGCCTGGGCACGGCGACCGCGCGCGCTGGACGGGCGAGCCGATGAGCGCGGAGCGCGGGCAGGCCGGCGTCGAGCTCGTGGCGCTGCTCCCGGTCCTGGTCCTCGGAGCGCTCGTCGCCGCGCAGCTGCTCGCGGCGGGCCGCTGCCGTGAGCTGGCCGGCCACGCAGCCGCCGCGGGCGCGACGGCGCTGCTCCAGGACGAGGATCCGGTGGCTGCCGCGCGCCGGGCCGTTCCGGGCTGGTCGCGCAGCCGCCTGACGGTGACGGTCCGCGGACGCCGCGTCCGGGTCGCGCTGCGGGCGCCGGGCATCGTCCCCGGGGCCGCGGGACTCCTCTGGACGCGCGTGCAGGCGGACGCCGGTCCGGCCGCATGACGGCGCTGTTCGACGTCGCGACGCTGGGTCGCGCACGTGAGGCGGCGGCGCTGGCCGGCGGCGCGGCCTGCGTCCTCGCCGCCGGATCGACCTCACGCACGGCGCTCGTCGTGACGGCCGGGCCCCTGCCGGGAGGCGTCGTCGCCCATCCGGGCCGTGCCGCGGCGCGGCTGCGCGACCGGCTGCGGGCCCGCGATCTCGGGGCGCGGGCGTCAGGACGGATCGTGTGGTGCCCCGCGGCGAGCGCGGCCGATGGCGTCCGCGCAGCGGCGGTGGGAGGGCCGGTGGTGCTGGCGGTCTGCCGGCCGCGCACCGACTGGGTCGACGAGCTCCTCGCCCAGGCCGCCCACGCGCTGATCGCCGGTGCCATGGGCGAGCCGCTCACGGCGCTCGTGCTCGCCGACCTGCGCGAGCGCAGCCTGCACGCGACGGTCGTGCCGCCGGCCGACGGCGTGCGCGCGGCACTCGCGCTGCTCGGGCTCGCGGCGCCCGCGGCATGGCGGTCGCTCCACCCCCTCGTCGGACCGGCCGCGGCATGACGCCCGCGGCCTGCGCGGACCGCGGCCAGGCGGCGATCCTGCTGCTGGCCGCGCTGCTCGCCGTCGTCGGCGGCGGTGTCGGCCTCGCCTGGATGGCGGGCGGCGTCACGGCCCACGGCGCCCGCCAACGGGCCGCCGACCTCGCGGCCCTCGCGACCGCGCGGGCGCTGCTCGACCTGCGCGCGCGGGCGCTGGAGCCGCCCGGGTCTCGCAGCCGTCTGACGCCGGCGGCCTACCTCGCGCTGGCCCGTTCGGCGGGCCGGGAGACCGCGCGCCGCAACGGCGCGCACCTTGCCGACGTCCGGCTCGCTCAGGGGCCGCTTCCGGACCGCGTCACCGTCGTCGTCGCCGATCCGATCCGGCTGCCCGGCGGCGTGGAGATCGGGGGGCGGGCGCGGGCCGTCGCGACGGTCGCGGCGGGCCTCGTCCCGACCGGGGACGGCGAGTACCGCGGCCCGCTCGCGATCCGCCAGGGCAGGCCGATGCGCCCGGACGTCGCGCTCGCCTTCGACCGGCTCGCGGCGGCCGCCCGCGCGGACGGGCACCGGCTCGTCGTCGTCAGCGGCTTTCGCGCGAACGCCGAGCAGGCCCGGCTCTTCGCCGCCCATCCGGACCCGCGCTGGGTGGCGCGGCCCGGAACCTCACTCCATCGTCTCGGAACCGAGCTCGACCTCGGCCCGCCGTCGGCGTACGGCTGGCTCGCGGTCCGCGCAGGCCGGTTCGGCTTCATCCGGCGCTACTCCTGGGAGCCCTGGCACTACGGGTACGGCGCCTCGCCGGGCAGCGTCTCGGTCGGCTTCGGCGCACCCGCCGGCAGCGGCCGCGGCGCGGTCCCGGGATTCGTCCCCGCCCGCTTCGCGCCCGCGCTCCGTCGCGCCTCCGCGCGCTGGGGCGTCGGCGCGGCGCTGCTCGCGGCGCAGCTCCAGCAGGAGTCGGGCTTCGAACCGGCCGCGCGGTCCCCGGCGGGCGCGCTCGGCATCGCCCAGTTCATGCCGGGGACCGCGCGGCAGTACGGGCTGCGGGATCCGACCGACCCGGAGGCCGCGATCGACGCGCAGGCGCACCTCATGCACGACCTTCTGAGGCGGTTCGGCTCGGTCCCGCTGGCGCTCGCCGCCTACAACGCGGGCCCGGGCCGGGTCGCGGCCTGCAGCTGCGTCCCGCCGATCGCCGAGACCCAGGCGTACGTCCAGCGGATCATCGCCCTGGCCCGCGGCTTCGGCGCCGGCGGCGCGGGCGGCCCCCCGGTCCGGCTGATCGGATGAGCCGGCGCGTGCGGCGCGCGTCCGCAAGACTCCCGCGCGATGCCCGCCTTCTCCTGGACCTTCCGCGTGCGCTTCCACGAGTGCGACCCACAGGGGATCGTCTTCAACGCGAACTACTTCACGTACTTCGACATGACGATGACCGAGCTGTTCCGCGCGTCGTTCCCGGCCGCCGGGTACTCGGAGATGATCTCCGAGCACGGGGTGGACGTCGTCGTCGCCGAGGCGACGGCGCGGTTCGCCGGCTCGGCGCGATTCGACGACGAGATCGAGCTGCGCGCCGCGATCACGCGCCTGGGCACGACCGGGATGACGACGGCACTCGACGTCGCGCGCGGCGGGGACGTCCTCGTCGCGGGCGAGCTGCGGCACGTCTTCGTCGACGCGACCACGTGGGAGAAGATCCCGATCCCCGACGCCGTCCGCGCCGCGCTCGCCGGCTGGGCGCCGGCGGCGTCCTGATCGGGCCGCGTGACGAACGGGAACGGCGCCGGTCCCACGACGGTGGGACAACCGAGGGGAGACGTCGCCGGGGGGCCGTGGAACGCCCCGCAATGCTGCGCGCCGGCGCAACTTTCGGTGCTACCGTCGGTTCTCATCGTAGGCGTGCAGGGAACGCACGCCCCGCGATCCCCTCGGAGGAACCGACCCGTGCGCAGGACCCTCGTCGTTCTCACGAGCGCCATGATGCTGGCGCTCGCGCTCGTCCCGGCTGCGGCCCCGGCCGCCGGCCGCTGCGACCCGCTCGACAAGCGCGGCTGCCTGCTGCCGTGGCCCAGCAACGCCTACACGGTGCTCGACGACCGGACGGACACCGGCCGCCGGCTCGACCTCAAGACCGACGCCATGCCCAGGAACGCCAAGGGCGCGCGCGTCAGCCCGACCGAGTTCAATCGCGCCGACGGGTTCAGCCCGGGGTCGGCGATCCTGACCTACGTCCCCGGCATCAACCTCAAGCGCACCGGCGCGACGCCCGTGACCGACCTGCGCCGCTCGCAGGACCGCGGGCAGCCGATCGCGCTCGTCAACGCCACGACACAGACCCGCGAGCTGGCCTGGGCGGAGATCGATCCCGCCGCCAAGGGCAAGGACCGCCTGCTCGTCATCCACCCGGCGAGGAACCTCGCGCGCGGGCAGCGCTACATCGTCGGGCTCGGCCGCATGCGCGACGGCAAGGGCCGCCTCATCAAGGCCTCCGCCGCGTTCCGCGCGATGCGCGACCAGCTCCAGACCTCCGACCCGGCGCTCGAGCGCCGGCGGATCGGGTTCGAGCGGATGTTCCAGACGCTCGCCAAGGTCGGGCTCAAGCGCAAGGACCTCTTCCAGGCCTGGGACTTCACCGTCGCCAGCACGCCGAGCGCCACCGAGCGCGCCGTCGACATCCGCGACAACGCCTTCGCCGTCCTGGGCGACACCAACCTCGTCGACCGCAACCCGAAGGGCGGCGCGCCGCGCTTCGCGCTCGACGCCCCGCAGGAGTTCGCGGCGTGCGGCACCGACGGCTGCCAGCCGGGGGAGAACGACCTGCTCGCGCGCACGGTGACCGGCGTCATGACGGTGCCGTGCTACCTGAACAAGGCCGGCTGCCCGGTCGGATCGACGTTCCGCTACCGCAAGCTCAAGAAGACCGCGAACTTCCAGGCCGACCGCTTCGTCTTCTACCCGGAGCGCCGGAGGAACAACACGATGCAGGTGCCGTTCCGCTGCGTCGTCCCGCGCGCGGCGCTCGCCAGGCCCTCGCGGCTCGTGCTCTTCGGCCACGGCCCGTATTCCGGGCAGGACGACGTGCTGCGCACCGATGTCCAGCAGCTCGCCCAGGACGGCAACCTCACCTTCTGCGCCGCTCGCCAGGCCGGCTACGCCGGTGAGGACCTCGGCACGCTGAAGGCCGCCTTCGCCGACGTCAACACGTTCCCGCGCGTCGTCGACCGGCTCCAGCAGGGAGCGCTCAACAGCATCCTGCTCGGCCGGCTGATGCTCCATCCGAAGGGCCTCGTCCAGCAGGGCGCGTTCCGCACGCCCGCCGGCACGCCCGCGATCGACACGTTCACCGTCTACTACGACACCATCAGCGGCGGTGCGGTCGGCGGGATGGTCGCCGCGCTGTCGCCGGACAGCGTGCGGGCATCACTCGGCGCGGGCGGGATGAACCACACGTTCATGCTGCCCCGCAGCACCGACTTCGCCGCGCTGGAGCCGATCTTCCGCGCCGCCTACCCGCGGCGCGTGGAGCGCGCGCTGCTGCTCTCGATGCTGCAGGGCCAGTGGGACCGCGGCGAGACGGGCGGCTACGCGCAGAGCCTCACGCAGGACCCGCTCCCCAGCACCCCGCTGCACACGCTGCTCTTCCAGGCGGCGGTCGGCGACCACCGCGTCCCGAACCTCGCGACTGAGATCGCGGCGCGGACGGTCGAGGCCGTCAAGCGCGACCCGCTCTACGACAGGGGCCGCTCGGCCGACCGGATCACCGGCTACGGGCTCACGCCCAGCGCCCTGCTCGAGCTCGGCTCCGTGCTGACGATGTGGGACGGCGGTCCCGTCCGTGACGGGGGCCGCCTCGGCACGCCCGTCGCCCCGACCGGGCCGGTCCCGCCGACCGTCGGCGTCGATCCGCACGAGCTGCCCTCGCAGACGGCCGACGCGCGCAGGCAGCGGTCGGACTTCTTCAACATCGACGCGCGCTTCGTCGACCCGTGCAGGCCGACGCTGGCCTGCCGCGCGCTCGGCTACTAGGCCGGCGCGACCGTCACCGGGATGCCGTTCAGCACGGCGGTCCCGGTCAGCGGCTCCAGTGTGCCCGCGTCGCCGAGCAGGTTCACGTTGACCCCCGCGTGCTCGCGCGCGACCTCGAGCTCGGCGCCCTCCAGGTCGTGGCCCCAGCCGTGGGGGATCGAGACGACGCCGGGCATCATGTCGTCCGTCACCTGCGCGCTCAGCTCGATCCGGCCGTGGGCGCTGGACACCTGCGCGGCCCCGCCGTCGACGAGTCCCAGGCGCTCGGCGTCCAGCGGGTGGACGAGCACCGTGCAGCGCTCCGGCCCGCTGACGAGCTTCGGCAGGTTGTGCATCCACGAGTTGTTCGACCGCAGCTGACGGCGCCCGATCAGCACGAGCCCGTCGTCCGGGCCGTCGTCGTCGAGCAGCGCCTGCAGCCGCGGCACGTCCGCCGCGATCACCGGCGGCGCCAGCTCGATCGTGCCGCTCGCCGTGCGCAGCACCTCGGGGATGCGCGGCTGCAGCGGGCCGAAGTCGAGGCCGTGCGGGGCCGCTTCGAGTTTCGCCAGCGTCACGCCGTCCGGGTCGGCGCCGAACGGCCCGGTCCGCAGCATGAGGTCCAGCAGCCGCTCCGGCCCGACCCGCGGCTCGAGCGCGGCCATGAGCTCGGCCGGGTCGCGGCCCTCGGCCGGGCTGCCGCTCGTCACCGTCGCGCGCCGTGCCAGCTCGCCCGGCGACGAACCCGTCGATCGCCGCGATGTCCGCATCCGGGCCCTGGCCGGTCACGATCCCCGTGAGCCGCAGGAGGATCTGCCACTCGTCCAGCGCGCCGTCCGGCATCGGCAGCGCCGGGGGCGAGTAGTTCGCGACGTTGCGCACCGCGAACGCGTAGAGCGCGACGTCGTAGTGCGAGCGCTCCAGCGGCGAGGGCGGCGGGAGGATGACGTGCGCGTGGCGCGTCGTCTCGTTGCGGTAGAGGTCGATGCTCACCATCAGGTCGAGCGTGTCGAGCGCCTCGGCGAGCCGGTCCCCGTTCGGCGTCGAGAGCACCGGGTTGCCGGCGACCGTGAAGAGCGCGCGGATGCGCCCCTCGCCGGGCGTCCGGATCTCCTCCGCCATGCACGAGGCGGGCAGCTCGCCGAACACCTCGCCGCGTCCGCTCACGCGTGCGGCCCAGCGGTGGACCTGCGTGCCGCGGCCGCGACCCGGCTCGCCGGCGGTGTTCGACGACCCGCTGACCGGCGTCGTGAACATCGCGCCGCCGGGGCGGTCGAGGTCGCCGATCAGGACGTTGATCACGTCGATCAGCCAGCTGGCGAGCGTGCCGAACGCCTGCGTGGTCGTCCCGATCCGCCCGTAGACGGCGGCGGGGGAGGCGGACGCCAGCTCGCGCGCCATCCGGCGGATGTCGTCCGCCGCGATGCCGGTCTGACCGGCGACGGTCTCGGGCGCGAACGGGTCCGCCAGCTCACGGACCTCGTCCAGCCCGGACAGGTGCGGCCGCAGGTGCGCGCCCGGGTCGGCGAGCTTCTCGTCGAAGAGCGTGTGGACGATCGCCATCAGCAGCAGCGCGTCGGCGCCCGGGCGGATGAAGTGGTGCTCGTCGGCCTCACGCGCCGTGCGCGAGCGGCGCGGATCCACGACCACGAGCCTGCCGCCGCGGGCGCGGATGCCGCGCAGGCGCCCGCGGGCGTCCGGCGAGGTCATCAGCGAGCCGTTGGAGACGAGCGGGTCGGCGCCGAGGACCAGCAGGTGCATCGTGCGGTCCAGATCGGGAACCGGGACGCTCAGCCCCGTCCCGAACATGAGCGCCGCCGAGAGCTGCTTGGGGAACTGGTCGACGGTGCTCGCCGAGAAGACGTTGCGCGTGCCGAGCGCCTTCAGCAGCACGCGCCCGTAGAGCAGTGCGCCGAGCGAATGCGCGGCCGGGTTGCCGATGTACGCGGCGAGCGCCTGGCGGCCGTGCTCGGCCTCGATGTCGCGAAAGCGCTCGTCGATGAACGTGAACGCCTCGTCCCACGACACCTCGTCGAAACCCCCGTCGGGCCGGCGCAGCAGCGGCGCGCGCAACCGGTCGGGGTCGTGGTGCAGCTCGGCGATCGACGCGCCCTTGGGGCAGATGAAGCCCTTGCTGAAGACGTCGCCCGAGTCCCCGCGGACCTTGACGATCCGGTCGCCCTCCAGCGTCAGCTCGAGCCCGCAGGTCGCCTCGCAGAGCGGGCACGTGCGGATGGCGGTGGTCGTCTCGGCGGGCATTGGCGGATGCTACCCGCCCGTATCCTCGACGAGGCATGGCTTCGCCGACCGGCAGCGCCGCAGCGGACCGCGACGAGCGCCTGAGGGCGCTGCGCCGCGGCCTGCCCGACGGCCCCGGCGTCTACCTCTTCAAGGACGAGGGCGGGGAGATCCTCTACGTCGGCAAGGCGCGCTCGATCCGCAAGCGCGTCGCCTCGCACTTCGTCGAACCCGGTCACGCGCGGCGACGTCGAGATGGTCGCGCTCGCCGACGACGTCGAGGTGCTCCTGCTGGCGAGCGACGCCGAGGCGCTGCTCGCGGAGAACCGGCTGATCAAGCGCCACCAGCCGCGCTTCAACATCCGCCTGCGCGACGACAAGAGCTACCCGTACGTGGCGATCTCGATGGACGAGGACTTCCCGCGCGTCTACTTCACGCGCGAGCGCCACCGCCGGGGCCGGCTCTACTTCGGCCCGTACTCCAACGCCAAGCGCACGCGCGCGACGCTCGACGTGCTCGGCAAGGTCTTCCAGGTGCGCTCGTGCCAGGGCGCCGAGCCCGGGCGCCGCTCCGGCTCGCCGTGTCTGGACTTCCACATCGACCGCTGCGGCGCGCCGTGCGTCGGCTACGTGACGAAGGAGCAGTACCGCGAGGCGGTGGACGGCGTCATCGCGTTCCTCTCGGGTCGCTACGCCGAGGTGGAGGAGACGATCGAGGCGCGGATGGCCGCTGCGGCGGCGGCGCAGGAGTACGAGCAGGCCGCGCGCGAGCGCAACCGCCTGCGGGCGATGCGCTCGCTGCTGCAGCGCCAGCGGATCGCCAACGACGCGGTCGGCTCGCTCGACGCGATCGCGCTCGCGGTCGACGGCACGGACGCCAACGCGCAGGTCTTCCAGCTGCGCGACGGCGTGCTCGCCGACCGCCAGTCGTTCTACCTGGAGAACGGCGGCGGGCTCGGGCTCGGGCAGGCGGCCGTCGAGTTCATCGCCCAGTACTACGCCGATCGCCCCGCGATCCCGGCGCAGATCATCGTCCAGCCGGAGGTCGAGGAGGAGGAGCGCGAGACGCTGGGCCTGGCGCTCGCCGAGCGCCGCGGCGGTGCGGTCGAGGTCCGCGCCGCCGAGCGCGGGGACAAGCGCCGCATCCTCGAACTGGCCGAGCGCAACGCGAAGCTCGCGCTCGACACCGAGCGCCTGAAGGCCGAGCGCAGCCGGCAGCAGCGCGTCGAGGCGCTCGACGAGCTGCAGGCGGCGCTCGCGCTCGACGTCCTGCCGCTGCGGGTCGAGTGCTACGACATCTCCACGCTGATGGGGACGAACACCGTCGCCTCGATGGTCGTCTTCGAGGGCGGGGCGCCGAAGAAGAGCGACTACCGCCGCTTCACGATCCGCTCGCTGGCCGAGGGAGAGAGCGACGACGTCGCCGCGATGCGCGAGGTGCTCACGCGGCGGATGCGCGCGTGGGAGACCCAGCGCGACCTCAGCCCGCACGACCCCGCGTACGACGAGTCGTTCGCGACGCTGCCGAACCTCATCGTCATCGACGGCGGCAAGGGCCAGCTCGCCGCGGGGCTCGAGGCGCTGCACGAGGCGCGCGAGCGCGGCGTCGCCGTCGTCTCGCTCGCCAAGCGGATCGAGGAGCTGTTCCGTGCCGGGCGCCGCGATCCGGTGCGTGCTCGCGCACGACACCCCGGCGCTGCAGTTCGTCCAGCGCGTGCGCGACGAGGCGCACCGCTTCGCGATCACCCACCACCGCAGCCGCCGCGACAAGGCGATGACCGCGTCGGTGCTCGACGGCTTCCCGGGGATCGGCCCGGCGCGCAAGAAGGCGCTGCTCGCGCACTTCGGCTCGCCCGACGCGGTCCTGGCCGCCGACCGCGAGGCGCTGGAGGGCGTCCCGGGCTGCCGCCGAAGGTGGCGCGGGACCTTCACGCGTTTCTGCGCAGACCGCGTGCTTAGGAACGGCCCCTGGCGGGACGGGTCGGCGGAGCCGACCCGATTCGTTCTCCCATGCGACCATCACGCTGACGGCAGACGACCACACCGACGCCGCGCTCGAGGACCTCGTCGTGATCACCGGCGTCTCGGGTGCCGGCAAGTCCACGGCGATGCAGGTGTTCGAGGACGCGGGCTACTTCTGCGTGGACAACCTGCCGCCGGAGATGATCCGCGGCCTCGATCGAGCTGTTCCTGCACGAGGGGTCCAAGGTCCGCCGCGCCGCGGTCGTCTCCGACGCGCGCGGCGGCGCGTACTTCCCGCAGATGGCCGCGGTGATCGACGAGCTGCGAGGCCGCCGGCGTCGAGCCGCGCATCCTCTTCCTCGACGCGAGCCGCGAGGCGGTGCTGACGCGCTACAAGGAGACGCGCCGCCGGCATCCGCTGAGCCCGGAGGCGCAGCGTCGCGCAGGGCTACGAGGCCGAGCGCGAGCTGATCGAGCCGCTGCGCGCCCGCGCCGACGGCCGTCGTCGACTCCACCGGCCTGAAGGCGCACGAGCTGCGCCGCAAGATCGCGGACGACTTCCTGCCGCGCGCGAGCGCCACCCGCATGGCGCTGACCTTCGAGAGCTTCGGCTTCAAGAACGGCCCGGCGCGCGACGCGGACATGGTCCTCGACGTGCGCTTCCTGCCCAACCCGCACTACGTCGCCGACCTGCGCCCGCTCACCGGCCGCGACCCGCGGATCGTCGAGTACGTCTCCCGCGACGGGCACCTGGCGGACTTCTACGAGCGGCTGCTGCCGCTGCTGGACTTCCTGATCCCGCAGTACGTCAGCGAGGGCAAGGCGCACCTGACGGTCGCGATCGGGTGCACCGGCGGCCGCCACCGGTCCGTCGCGATCAGCGAGTTCCTGGCCGACCGCTACGCCGGCCACGACGGCGTGGTCGTCGACGTCGTGCACCGCGACGCGGACCGTACCCCGGCCTGACGGTCTGCGGGTTTCCACGGACAGCGGGCGCGGGATCGTCCGGCCGTCGCCGGCGCGAAGCGCTCGGATAGCCTTGGCCTGCCGCCGACCCGCCGCACCGATGGATCCGGCCGGCCTCTCCTCAGACCCCCAGCAGGAAGGACCTGACTTCCCATGTCCGTACGCGTCGGCATCAACGGCTTCGGCCGCATCGGCCGCAACGTCTTCCGCGCCGCAAAGGCCGCGGGCGCCGACATCGACATCGTCGCCGTCAACGACCTGACCGACCCCAAGTCGCTCGCCCACCTCTTCAAGTACGACTCGATCCTCGGGCCGTACAAGGGCGACGTCGAGGCGACCGAGCACGGGATCGTCATCGACGGCGACGAGATGAAGGTCTTCGCCGAGCGCGACCCGGGCGCGCTGGACTGGAACTCCGTCGGCGCCGAGATCGTCATCGAGTCGACCGGGTTCTTCACGGCGCGCGAGGATGCCTCCAAGCACCTCGGCGACAGCGTCAAGAAGGTCGTCATCTCCGCCCCCACCAAGGGCCAGGACATCACGGTCGTCCTCGGCGTGAACTTCGACGCCTACGACAAGGACGCGCACCACGTCATCTCGAACGCGTCCTGCACGACGAACTGCCTCGCGCCGTTCGCGAAGGTCGCCAACGACACGGTCGGCATCAAGCACGGCCTGATGACCACGATCCACGCCTACACGGGCGACCAGAACCTGCAGGACGCGCCGCACAAGGACCCGCGCCGCGCCCGCGGCGCCGCGGTCAACCTCGTTCCGACCTCGACCGGTGCGGCCAAGGCCGTCGGCCTCGTGCTCCCGGAGCTCGCCGGCAGGCTGAACGGCTTCGCGGTGCGCGCGCCCGTGATCACGGGCTCGATGGTCGACCTGACGTTCGAGGCGAGCGCGCGACGAGCGCCGAGGAGCTCAACGCGGCGTTCAAGGCCGCCGCGGAAGGCCCGATGAAGGGCATCCTCAAGTACAGCGAGGAGCCGCTCGTCTCGACGGACATCATCAGCGACCCGCACAGCTCGATCGTCGACAGCGAGCTGACCGTCGTGCTCGACGACACGCTCGTCAAGGTGGTCAGCTGGTACGACAACGAGTGGGGCTACTCGAGCCGTCTGGTCGACCTCGTCCAGCAGATCCTCTGAGCGGGCCCGGCGGTAGCCGCATGCGGACCCTCGACGACGTCGATCTCGCCGGCAAGCGCGTCCTCGTGCGCGTGGACTTCAACGTCCCGCTGGACGAGGCGCGCCACATCACCGACGACACGCGCATCCGCGCGGCGCTGCCGACGCTGCGAGCGCCTGCACGACGCGGGCGCGCGCTCGTCCTGGCCGCGCACCTCGGCCGGCCGAAGGGGGTGGACCCGGCGTTCTCGCTGCGGCCCGCCGCCGACCGGCTCGCCGAGCTGACCGGCTGGGACGTGACGCTCGCGCCCGGCGTCGTCGGCGAGGCGGAGGAGGGGCTCGCCGCCGGGCTCAACCCGGGCGACGTCCTGATGCTCGAGAACGTCCGCTTCGAGCCGGGGGAGACGAAGAACGACGCCGAGCTGGCGGAGGCCTACGCCCGGCTCGCCGAGGTCTACGTCGACGACGCGTTCGGCGTCGCGCACCGCGCGCACGCGTCGAACGTCGGCGTCGTCGCGCACCTGGCGCCGAGCGCCGCCGGCCTGCTGCTGCAGCGCGAGGTGGAGACGATCGGCGCGATCCTCGCCGACCCGCCGCGGCCGCTCGTCGCGATCGTCGGCGGCGCGAAGGTCACCGACAAGATCGGCGTGCTCGAGGCGTTCCTGGAGCGCGCCGACGCCGTCCTGATCGGCGGCGCGATGTGCTTCCCGTTCCTCAAGGTGCAGGGGCACGCCGTGGGCGCGTCGCTGTGCGCCGACGAGGACCTCGAGCCCGCGCGCCGCGTTCTCGAGGATCCGGCGGCCCGCGCGAAGCTGCGCCTGCCGATCGACCTCGTGCTCGGCGACCGCTTCGCCGCGGACGCCGCGCGCGCAGGACCTCGACGGCGTCGACGTGCCCGACGGCTGGATGGGCCTCGACGTCGGCCCGCGCACCGCGGCCGCCTACGCGGCCGAGATCACCGCGGCGGGCAGCGTGTTCTGGAACGGCCCCATGGGCGCGTTCGAGCTCGAGCCGTTCGCCGGCGGCACGCGCGCGGTCGCCGAGGCCGTCGCCGCCTGCCCGGGCGTCACCGTGGTCGGCGGCGGCGACAGCGCCGCGGCGCTCGCGCAGTTCGGCCTGGAGGACCAGGTCACCCATCTCTCGACAGGCGGCGGCGCCACGCTCGAGCTCGTCGAGGGGAAGACGCTGCCGGGCGTGGAGGCCCTCACCACATGAGCCGCACACCGTTCATCGCCGGCAACTGGAAGATGTTCAAGACGCAGGCCGACGCGGAGCTGTTCATCTCCGGGCTGCTGCCGCAGGTCTCCTCGTCGGAGGGGGTCGACGTCGCCATCTGCGTGCCGTTCACCGACCTGCAGGCGATGGTCGACTCCACGCGCGGCTCGCGCGTGCAGGTGTTCGCGCAGAACATGCACCACGCCGCCGAGGGCGCGTTCACCGGCGAGATCAGCCCGCCGATGCTCACCGAGCTCGACGTCCACGGCGTCGTGCTGGGCCACTCCGAGCGCCGGCAGTTCTTCGGCGAGACCGACCGCGAGCTGGCGCTGAAGGTGCCCGCCGCGCTGGAGGCCGGGCTCGTCCCGATCCTCTGCGTCGGCGAGACCGAGTCCGAGCGCGAGGCGGGGGACACCGAGCGCAAGCTGCGCACCCAGGTCCAGGAGGGCCTCGACCAGGTCCCGCGCGAGCGGCTCGCCGAGGTCGTCATCGCCTACGAGCCGATCTGGGCGATCGGCACCGGCAAGGTCGCGACGCCCGAGCAGGCCCAGGAGGCGTGCGCGTTCGTGCGCGCCCTGGTCGCCGGGATCGACACGGGCGCCGCGGAGGCCGTGCGCGTGCAGTACGGCGGGTCGGTGAAGCCCGACAACGCCGCGGAGCTGCTCGCGCTGCCCGACGTCGACGGCGCGCTCGTCGGCGGGGCCGCGCTGGACCCGTCGTCGTTCGCGAAGATCGTCGAGGCCGCCCGGGCATGACCGGCCTGCCCGCCCCGAGCGCCGTCCTCGTCATCCTCGACGGCTGCGGCCTGGCGCCGCCGGGGCCGGGCAACGCGGTGGAGCTGGCCGACACCCCGGTCTTCGACGACCTCTGGGAGCGCTACCCGCACACGCAGCTCACCGCGTGCGGCCGCGCCGTCGGGCTGCCCGACGGCCAGATGGGCAACAGCGAGGTCGGCCACCTCAACCTCGGCGCCGGCTCGGTCGTCCGTCAGGACCTGACGCGCATCGACGACGCCGTCCGTGACGGCGTGCTCGACGAGAGCCCCGTGCTGCGCGAGGCGCTGCGCGGCGCCCCGCGCGTGCACCTGATCGGTCTCGTCAGCGACGGCGGCGTGCACTCGAGCATGGACCACCTGCACGCGCTGATCCGCCTCGCGGCCGACCTCGCGGTGCCGGACGTCGTCATCCACGCGTTCACCGACGGGCGCGACACCTCGCCGACCGGCGGCGAGGCCTACCTCGCGCAGGTCGAGGACTGGTGCACCGAGGCGGGGAACGCCCGCGTCGGCAGCGTCATCGGCCGCTACTTCGCGATGGACCGCGACAAGCGCTGGGACCGCCTGCAGCAGGCGTACGACCTGCTCGTCCACGGGCGCGCCGAGCACCACGTCGCCGACCGCGCCGCGCCGCCGCGCGCGACGCCTACGACCGCGGCGAGACCGACGAGTTCATCACCGCGACGACGGTCGGCGACCAGGCCGCGATCCGGCCCGGCGACGGCGTCATCGCGTTCAACTTCCGCCCCGACCGGATGCGCGAGATCACCCGCGCGCTCGCCGATCCCGGCTTCGGCGAGATCGACCGCGGCGGCGGCGCCGTCGTCGAGCGCTACGCGTGCCTCACCGAGTACGAGGAGGGCTGGCCGTACCCGGTCGCCTTCCCGCCCGAGCGCCCGAGCATCACGCTGCCGCACGTCATCGCCGCCGAGGGCGGGCGCCAGCTCCACGTCGCCGAGACCGAGAAGTACCCGCACGTGACGTACTTCTTCGGGGGCGGGGAGGAGGTGCCCGAGGACGGCGAGCGGCGCGAGCTCGTGCCCTCGCCGCGCGACGTGCCGACGTACGACTTCAAGCCGCAGATGAGCGCGCGCGAGGCGGCGGACGCCTTCATCGGCGCGTGGCGCGAGGACGCGCCGCGCTTCGGGATCATCAACTTCGCCAACCCCGACATGGTCGGCCACACGGGCGTCATCCCGGCGGCGGTCACGGCGATCGAGACCGTCGACGCCTGCCTGGGCGACGTCGTCGCCGCGGTGCAGGAGTCCGGCGGCGTGCTGCTGGTCACCGCCGACCACGGCAACGCCGACCACATGCTCAACGACGACGGCACGCCGAACACCGCGCACTCGCTCAACCCGGTGCCGTGCGTCGTCACGGTCGAGGGCCTGGAGCTGCGCGACGGGGGCATCCTCGCCGACGTCGCGCCGACGATCCTGCAGCTGCTGGGCATCACGCAGCCGGCCGGGATGACCGGCGGCTCGCTGATCGCGGGCTGACGAATCCGCCACGCAGAACCGGTCGCGCCCGCGCACGCCGCAGCGTGGCGGATGTGCACCGACAGTCGAAACGGATCCGCCACGCGTCGTGCGACGGGAGCGGGCGCGACGGGTTACCGCACCGCGGCTGTCCGCAGCCGCTCGAAGAGCCCGCGGGCGACCGGGTCGTCGAGGTGCGCGAGCTGCGCGCGGCGCCCGCGGGCGACGACGACGCCGAGGGTCGCCAGGCCCGCGCGCGCCTGGAGGGGGGAGACGCGCACGCTCTCGGACTGCAGCCGCGTCGTGCGGGCGACGAGCGTCGTGCGCGAGACGCCGCGCGAGCGGACCGTCACGTGGCCGTCGTCGAGCGACCACCCCGCGTCGCGGAAGCAGAGCAGGCCGAACGCGGCGCCCGCCACGGCGAGTGCCGGGATCAGCAGCCACGTCGCCGGCGGCACACCGGGGATGAGCGTCACGGCGGCGCCGAGCGCCGCCCCGGCCACGGCCGGCCGCGTGGCGTAGCGCCGCCGCGCCCGGGGCGGCGGCGGCTCGAGCGCGCCGAGGCTCACCGGCAGGGACGGCACGAGCCCGGCGACGGTGGCCGCGACGCGGTCGCGCCGCACGAGCGGGACGAGCGTCTGCTCGACCGCGTGCTCGCCCGCGCGGGCGGTCGTCTCGATCCGGATCGTCGCCAGGCCGAGCGCCTGCCGGACGGGGTTCTCCACGATCCGCACGGCGTGGATGCGCGACAGCGGGATCGTCGCGATCCGGCGCTGGAGCAGCCCGCGCCGGATCCGCAGGCGTCGCCCGTCGCGCCAGACCTCGAAGCCGCCGAAGACGAGGATCGCCCCGCCGACGCTCAGCGCCATCGCGGCGAGGGCCAGCGCGGCGAGCGCGAGGACGACGCCGGTCGGGCCGCCGGGCAGCGCGTCCGTGATCGCATCACCGCGCACGCCGGCTCTCGACGCGTCGCCGTAGAGGGCCGCCGCGCCCGCGAGCACGGGGACGAGCACGCCGACCTGCGGTCCGGTCACGGCCCCGACGAGCAGCGCGCGCGCCGACAGGCTCCAGTCGGCGTCATGCGCGCGTGGCGTCTCCGGATGGCCGAGCTCGAGGCGGATCGCGCGGGCCTCCTCGTGCGAGACGGCGCCGAGCACGACCTCGGCCGCCTCGCCTCCGCCCGATGCCTGCACGCGCAGTTCGACGACGTCGAAGAGCCGCTGCAGCGGGCCCTGGACGGTGTCGATCGACGAGATGCGCGACCGCGGGACGAGCTGCTCGGAGCGGGAGGTGACGCCGCTGCGCATGGCGATCCTGTCCGGGGCGACCCGGTAGGTGGTGGTCGCCCAGCGGGCCACGCCGAGCGTGACCGCGAAGGTGACCGCGACCGCCCCGCCGAGCAGCGACCCGCTCAGGCCGCCGCGGCCCGCGCCCAGGACCATCACGAAGACGAGCGGCAGCAGCAGGCTGCCCATCGCCTTCGCCGAGGCGAGCGCGATGCCGGCGGGGTGCAGCCGCCGCTCGACGGGCGGGTCAGGCGGCGAGGTCATCATCGTCGGGCGTGCGGGCGAGTTCGGCGATCCGGTCGCGCAGCGCCTCGGCGACCGGGTCGTCGAGTGCGGGGATGCGAACGGCGCCGCCCGCGGTGTGCAGGACGAGGGTGGCGGTCGAGAACAGCTGCTCGGTCAGCATCCGGCGCGTCTCCACGTGCTGGATGCGCGCCACCGGGACCATCGTGCGCACGACGGTCGCGGCGCCGTGGCGCAGATCGACCTCCTCGTCACGGACGTCATAGCGCCAGCGGGCCCAGCGCAGCTGCGGCCAGACCACGACCCCGGCGACGGCGACGACGAGCGCGGCGGCCACGATCACGATCGGCAGCCCGGCCCCGCCGTCGCCGCCGCCCACGTTCACGGCCACGACGACCGCGACGATCAGCAGCGGCACGGCCCAGACGAGCGCCTCGACGGTCCACAGTCTGCGCGCGGCGGGCGACAGGCGCGTCGTCGGGTCCGGGTGCCCGGCGGGCACGGCAGCGGCGTCGCTCGTCGGGTGCACCACGCCGGTGATAGCAGGACGGCTCCGTCAGGCGCGTGGGAGCGCGCGCTCCAGCCAGGCCGGCAGCTCGCTGATCGACCGGGGGTCGACATGATGGGCGGCGTCGCTCTCGTCGTAGGTGACCTCGAGCCCGCCGCCGCTCAGCAGGTCGCGGGCCGCGCGGCCGAACTCGACGCCGATGACCGGGTCGCGTCGTCCGTGCGCGATCCACACCGGCAGGCCGGTGCGCGGCGCGAGATCCGGTGCCCAGCCGTCCACCGTCGGCACGAAGCAGGAGAGCGCGACGATCGCCGCCGGGCTGGGCCGGCCCGTCCCCAGGCCCGCCGCGTACGCCATGACGCCGCCCTGCGAGAACCCGCCGAGCACGATGCGCTCCCACGGGATGCCGAACGCCTCGGGGATCGCGTCGAGGAACGCGCAGAGGCCCTCGCGGCTCGCGTGGAACGTGTCGTGGTCGGGAAAGCCGACCGCGCGGCACGACGTACCAGTGCCGCCCGCCCGGCGGAAGGCGCAGCGGGCCGCCCGGGGTGATCCCGACGAGCCTGCGGCCGGGGTCGAGCAGGTCGAGGAACGGGAGCAGGTCGTGCTCGTCGGCGCCGCGGCCGTGCAGCAGCACGAGCGCGCCCGCGGGCGCACCCGCCGCGGGGCGCACCACGTGCGGCAGGGTGTCCGGCAGGCCGTCGCTCACGCGGCCCGGCGCGGGTTCGGCAGCGGTGCCAGGTGCTGCTCCAGGCGCTCGCGCAGGTGCTCGTGCCGGGGCGGCAGCCGCAGCGTCGTGCCGAGCGCGGCGACCGGCTCGTCGACGGCGAAGCCGATGTCGCGCGAGGCCAGCTCGAAGAGGACGCCGCCGGGCTCGCGGAAGTACACCGAGTGGAAGTACTGCCGGTCGATGATCGGCGTGGCGTGGGCGCCCGCGGCGGCGGCACGGGCGCGCAGCGCGGTCGAGCTCGGCGTCGTCGGCCGCCGACCAGGCGACGTGGTGGATCGTCCCGGCGCCCTGGATGCCGCGCGCGGGCGGCGGGTGGTCGTAGCACAGGCGCGCGTGGCGCTCGGAGCCGTCGAGGCGCCAGTGGGCGCCGTCGTCCGGGCCCTCGCGGCGGAAGCCCGAGCGCGACCAGCAGCTCGCTGCTGCGCTCGGGCAGCGCCGCGTAGGCGCGCACGCCGTGGAAGCCCTGGAGCGCGTGCTCGTCGGGGATGTCCGACGCGTGCGCGACGAGCGGCGCGTCGTGCCCGCCAGCGACGTGCAGCTCGTGGGCGAGTCCCTCGCGGTCGCGGAACAGCAGGACGTCGCCGTCGCGGGCGGCCGGGACCTCGGCGCCGGCCAGGCGCGCCTCCCAGAACCCGATCGCCTCGGTCGTGCCGACGCGCCAGCGGATCGCGTGCACCATCCCGTCGCCGGCACGCCCCGGCGCCGCGCCGGGGAACTCGAAGAACGTGAGGATCGGAGCCGGGCGCGCCGACCTCGTCGCCGTAGTAGAGGTGGTACACGCTGGGCTCGTCGAAGTTGACCGTCTTCTTCACGAGCCGCAGTCCGAGGAGCCGCGCGTAGAAGTCCACGTTCCCGGGCGCGTCGGCGGTGATCGCCGTGATGTGGTGGAGCCCTTCGAGTGGCATACCGGCACCGTATCCTGTTATACTTGCGTACGCAATCATCTAGTCCGGGCGCGCTCCGGGACCCCTGATACGGTCGCCGCGCCGCACCCGGCGGCACAGTCCATGGCCACCGCATCCACACGCCCCGCAGCCTCCACCGACCGCCTCAGTGAGCGCGAGTTGCGGGCCTGGCGCGGGATGCTGCGCGCTCACGCCGCGCTCACCAAGGCGCTCGACGCGGATCTCGAGGCCGAGCACGGGCTGCCGCTCAGCTCCTACGAGGTGCTGCTGCACCTGGCGGCCGCCGACGGCGAGCGGATGCGGATGAGCGACCTCGCCGAGACCGTCGTCCTCAGCCGCAGCGGGCTCACGCGGCTCGTCGACCGGATGGAGCGCGACGGGCTGCTCGGCCGCGCGTCCTGTCCGAGCGACGCCCGCGGGTCGTTCGCGATCCTCACCGACGCCGGACGCGACAAGCTCGCGGCCACCCGGCGCACGCACCTCTCCGGGGTGCGCGAGCGGTTCCTCGACCGGCTGACCGACGCCGAGCAGGAGCTGCTCGGCGACTGCTGGGAGCGCGTCGCGCCGAACGGGCACGACGCGGGGCCGGACTGCTCCGGCTGATCCCGGCGATGCGGGCATCCGGACGCCCGGCCCGCCTCGTACCATCACGACGATGAGCAATCTTGGTCTGTACGCCGTCTTCCTGGGGATTCCGCTGATCTTCGGCCTCTGGGCGCAGCACAAGGTCAAGAGCACGTTCCAGCGGTTCGCGCAGGTGCCCGAGGACACCGGGATGACCGGTGCCGAGGTCGCGCGGCGGATCCTCGACGCCAACGGGCTGCAGAGCGTGCCCGTGACGGCTGTTCCCGGCGCGCTCACCGACCACTACGACCCGCGCCGGCGCAGCGTGCACCTCTCCGAGCCCGTGTACGGCGCCGCGACGATCAGCTCGACGGCCGTCGCCGCGCACGAGGTCGGGCACGCGATCCAGCACGCGAAGTCCTACTTCCCGATGACCGTGCGCTCGGCGCTGTGGCCGGTGACCGCGTTCGCGTCCAGCACCTGGACGATCCTGCTGCTCGTCGGCGCCGTGCTCGGGTCGCTCAACCTCGTCACCTTCGCGATCGTCCTCTACGCCGCCGTCGTGCTCTTCCAGCTCGTCACGCTGCCCGTCGAGTTCGACGCGTCGCGGCGCGCGGCCGACCAGCTCAAGGTCCTCGGGATCGCGAACCCGGATGAGGCGGTGGGCGTGCGCAAGGTGCTGACCGGCGCCGCGCTCACGTACGTCGCGGGAGCGCTCGCCGCCCTGTCGCAGCTCATGTACTTCGTCCTCGTGTTCCTCGGCAACCGCTCCTAGCGGCGACGCCTCGGAGCCCGCGGCCGCCGATGGCCGCCGCCCTCGACATCCTCGCGCGGGATCCCGGCTCGCAGGCGCGCGCGGGCGTCCTGCGCACAGCGCACGGCGAGGTGCGGACGCCGGCCTTCGTCCCGCTCGCGACGAAGGCGACGGTCCGCGGCCTGCTGCCCTCCGAGGTCGCCGAGCTCGGCTACGACATGGTGCTCGGCAACACGTTCCACCTGCACCTGGACCCCGGCGACGAGCTCATCGCCCGGCAGCACGGCCTCCATCGGTTCATGCGCTGGGACGGCCCGATCATCACCGACTCGGGCGGCTTCCAGGTCTTCTCGATGGGCCATGGGACGGTCGCCGACGAGGTGAAGGGCCGCGCGGCGAGCGGGACCGAGCGGGCCGGCCGGATCCTCGAGATCCACGAGGACGGCGTGCGCTTCCGCTCCTACCTCGACGGCGGCGAGCAGTTCATGGGCCCCGAGACGTCGATGGCGATCCAGGCGAACCTCGGGTCGGACATCGCCCTCGTGTTCGACGAGTGCACGCCCTTCCACGTCGAGCGCGAGTACACGCAGCGGTCGACCGAGCGCACCCACCGCTGGCTCGACCGCTGCCTGGACTGGCACGCCGCGCACGGGCCGTCGGATCAGCTCGTCTACGGCATCGTGCAGGGAGGCGTCCACGAGGACCTGCGAATCGAGAGCACACAGGCGGTCGCCGCGCGCGCCTGCGACGGGATCGCGATCGGCGGGTCGCTCGGCGCCGACAAGGCGCAGATGTACGAGGTGGTCCGCTGGGCGACCGCGACGCTCGAGGCGGCGGGGGACGAGCGCCCGCGGCACCTGCTCGGGATCGGCGAGATCGACGACCTCGTCGCAGGCGTGCAGCGCGGCATCGACACGTTCGACTGTGCGATGCCCACGCGGCTCGCGCGGCACGGGATGGCGCTGGTCCCCGACCCGGGCGCGCGCTGGCGGGTGGACCTCGCGAAGGCCGCCCACCGCGACTCCGACGAGCCGATCATGGAGGGCTGTCCGTGCCCGACGTGCGCGATCGGCTGGACCCGGGGCTACGTGCGCTACATGGCCCACAACCGCGAACTGACGATGATGCGCGCGCTCACGCTGCACAACCTGGCGTTCGTCCAGCGGGTCGTGACGCGGCTGCGCGAGGCGGTGCTCGCCGGGCGGCTGGAGGAGGCGGCGGCGGCGGTGCTTGGGGGTGAGGCGCCGTAGGGGGTGGTGTCGGGACGGAGGGGACTGATCAGGCCGCGCCTGGCCGACCTGTGCGCGGCCTGGTGCGGCCGTGCCAGGGGGCCGTGCTCAGCGCGTGTTCTGCCGGATCAGCTGCTGCAGCTCGGACACCGTCTGGTCGGCCTGGTCGTAGACGACCTGCCGCAGGCGCACCGTGTCGCTCTGGCCGCTGAGGACGCCGACGAGGATCGCGCCGCCGACGAGCAGCGCCGTCAGCAGGACGATCGCCGGAGCCAGGCGCCGGCGGCGCGCGGTCTTCGCGGGCAGCGGCTGAGCCGGCGGCGGGTGCGCGGGCATCAGCGGCGGGCGGCTCGGCGGCAGCGGCTGCCGCTGCTGGACCGGTGTGGCCGGACCTGACGGCGCCACGGCGCGTGCCACGCCGGTCTCCGCCGCGGCCGCGGGGACGACGCGCGTCGCACTCGTCTCGGGAGCGACGCCGCGGGCGCCCGCCAGGAGCGCCTCGCGCAGCTCCTCGGCGGTGGCGTAGCGATCGGCGGGCTCCAGCGCGAGCGCCCGATCCACGGCGGCCGCGAGCTCCGGCGTGACCTCCGAGTTGAGATGGTCGAGCAGCGCCGGGGCCTCCCGCTGCTGCTTGAGCGCGAGCTCGGTCAGCGTCTGCGCCTCGTACGGCAGCCGCCCGGACAGCAGCTGGTAGGTGACCACCCCGAGCGCGTAGATGTCCGAGCGCTGGGTCGCCTCCACGCCCGCGGCCTGCTCGGGCGCCAGGTAGGCGGCGGTCCCGAGCACCGCCCCGACCTGCGTGATCGACGACTCCTCGCTGAGCGCCTTCGCGATGCCGAAGTCGGCGAGCTTCACGATCCCGTCGGTGGAGCGCAGGAGGTTCCCGGGCTTGACGTCGCGATGGACGACGCCGCCGCGATGTGCGTAGTCCAGCCCGCGGCAGGCCTGCGCGACGATCCCCAGCGCCTCGGCTACCGGGAGCGTCCCGCGCTCGCGCAGGATCTCCGCGCAGGACTGCCCCTCGACGTGCTCCATCACGATGTACTGGCGCCCGCTCGCCTCGTCCAGGCCGAAGTCGTAGACCTGCACGATGTTCGGGTGCACGAGCCGGGCGGCGGCGAGCGCCTCGCGCCGGAAGCGCGAGACGAACTGCTGGTCGTCGGCGAGATGCTCGGCCAGGAGCTTGACGGCCACGTTGCGCTCCAGCCGGCGGTCGAACGCCAGGACGACGGTGGACATGCCGCCGCTGCCCAGGCGCTCGCCCAGCTCGTAGCGGCCCGCGAGCAGCCGGTCGCTCACGGCGCCGTCCCCGTGCCCGACGCCTCGGGCGCGATGCCGCCGTTCGGCGTCGTCCCGGTCCCCGTCGGGGTGGTCGGCGTGGTCGTGCTCGTCGGCGTCGTGGTGGTCGTCGTCGGCGTCGTCGTGGTGGTCGTGGTGGTCGTCGGCCCCGTCGTGGTCGTCGCCTGCGTCGTCGTCGTGGTCGACGGGCGCGTGGGCGTCTGCGGGACGTCGGCGCACTGGGTGGGAACCGTCCGCGCGAGCTGGTCCAGCCCCTGCTTGATGCGGGCCGCGAGCCGCGCGTCCAGCGTGTCGGGCAGGTCCGCGTAGATCCGCTGCGCCGCGGCGAGCTCGTTCAGCGCCCTGCGGCACTCACCCGCGCGGGTCGCGTCGGCGACCTGCTGGAGCGTGCTGTCGAGCGACCGCGCCTGATCGGCGGGGATGAGCTGCTCGCCGCCCGCGCAGCCGCCGGCGGCGGCCGCCGCCGCGGCGAGCGCCAGGCCCGTGCCCAGGGAGATCGCGCGGGGTCGGCGCATCGTCACTGACCGTACTGGAGGCGTTCGGCGAGGGAGTCCGGCAGGCGGGCCGCGCGGATCGCGGACGCCGCGGCGTCCACGTCGTAGCCGGTGCGCCGCCACGCGGCCGTGCCGGCGGTCAGGTCCAGCAGCAGCCAGGCCGCGCGCGGGTCGCCGTCGCGGGGCTGCCCGACGCTGCCGGGATTGAGGAGGTGCCGGCCGGCGGAGACGTCCGCGACCTCGTCGGCGCGGCGCGGCGACCCGGTCGCCGGCTCGCCTTCCCGGCGCTCGAACGAGCACGCCACGTGGCTGTGCCCGATCAGCCCGATCCGTTCCTCGAAGGCGTCGAAGCAGAGGTCGGCGAGCAGCACGCTCATGACGTACTCCCACACCGGGTCGCGCGGGCTGCCGTGGAAGAGACCGGTCTGCGCCGCCGTCGCGGCGGGCTCCAGGGTGGAGAGCCACGCCAGGCACTGCGGGTCGATGACCTCCTGGGTCCAGCGCGCGGCGAGCGCGGCGCCGGGCGAGAACTCGTGGAGCGGCAGGGCGCCCGTCACGCCGAGATCGTGGTTGCCGGCGAGGCAGACCGTCGCGTGCTCCTGCACGAGGCGCACGCAGTCGTTGGGGTCCGCGCCATAGCCGACGACGTCGCCGAGGCACCAGATCTCGCGGGCGGCCGTCGCCGCGACGTCGCGCAGCACCGCCTCGAGGGCGTGGCGGTTGGCGTGGATGTCGGAGACGACGGCGACCTGCATGGCGCGGAAGGGAGGGTGCGACGGTAGCGTGCGGATGGTGCGGCGCCCTCTCGTTGCAGCCTCCGTTGCCGTCCTCGGCGCGCTCGCCGCGGCGCAGGCCGCGGCGCTGCTGCTGCGCCCGCGCGACGGCGTCATCGCGCCGGACCCGGTCGATCTCGGCGCCTTCTTCACGGACGCGCAGCTCGAGCGGGCCGTCGACTTCCGCGGTCCCCAGCTCGCGCTGTACGGCGCGACGATCGCCGTCCAGGCCGGTGTGCTCGTCCTGCTCGTCGTCCGCCGCGGCCCGCTCGCCCGCAGGCTGCGCCGCACGTTCCGCCGCCCGATCCTCGCAGCCGGCGCGACCGGCGCCGGCATCTCGGCCCTGTTGGCGATCGCGGTGCTGCCGATCGACGCGATCCTGCGCGCGCGGGCGATCGACGTGGGTCTCGTCACGCGCTCGTGGCCCGGCTGGGGCTGGGACGTCGCCCGCTCGGCGGCGATCGGCGCCGCGCTCGCCGGGGCCGGCACGGCGGGCGCCATCGCCCTCATGCGACGCATGCCGCAGCGCTGGTGGATCCCCGCGTCCGGGGCCGTCGTGCTGATCGGCGCGGCCTTCGTGTTCGCCGGCCCGCTCGTCCTGGACCCCGTGTTCAACCGCTTCGAGCGGCTCCCGGACGGGCCGGTCCGCGCACAGGTGCTGGAGCTCGCGCGCCGGGCCGAGGTCCGGGTCGGGGAGGTCTACGTCGTCGACGCCTCCAAGCGCACGACCGCCGCCAACGCCTACGTCACCGGCCTGGGGTCGTCGAAGCGCGTGGTCCTCTACGACACCCTGCTGCGCGACTTCCCCGGCGAGGAGACGCGCCTGGTCGTTGCGCACGAGCTGGCGCACGTCCACCACCGCGACGTGCCGAACGCGCTCCTCTTCCTCGCGCTCATCGCCCCGGCCGGGATGTTCGCGGTGAGCCGCCTCACGCGGGCGTGGGGCCCGCGTGACGGGCTGCCGGCGGGACCGTCGAGCGTCCCCGCGCTGTTCGCGTCGATGACGCTGGTCGTCGTGCTGGTGAGCACCGTCTCGACCCAGCTCTCGCGGCGCGTGGAGGCGCGCGCCGACAGCTACGCGCTGCAGCTGACCGGCGACGCGCCGACGTTCCTCGCCCAGCAGCGCCGCCTGGCGCTGCGCAACGTCAGCGACCCGGACCCGCCGGCGCTCGCGCGGGCGCTGCTCGGCACCCACCCGACGACCCGCGAGCGCCTGGGGATCGGGCTGGCGTACGAGCGCGGCGCGCGCGCCGCCGACTAGAAGTCCTCGCGCTCCTGGGGCTCCTGCCGGCCCTCGACCTCCGGGAGGTTCTTGATGCTCTCGCGGGCGCGCCAGCGGCCGTAGTTGTCCTCCATCGCGTCGATCAGCTCGCGCATGAAGCGCGGGGACAGGTTGATGCGCGAGACGACGACGCCGGGGATGACGTCGTCCTCGACCTCGTGGTCCACGCGCGCGAACGTCAGCGTGAACTCGTAGTCGGAGTGGCTCACGTTCGCGAAGTTCGCGTAGTGGCCCGCCATCTTCTCCGGCTCGATGTGGATGTTGATCTGACGCTCGGGCTCTTGCGGGGTGTCGGCCATGATGCCGCCTAGTATCCCGCCTCGTGAGGATCCTCGTCGTCGCCGTCGGCCGTCTGCGCCCGCCGTACGTCGACGACGTCCAGCACTACCAGCGGATGCTCGCGCGCCACGCGAAGGTCGAGCTCGTCGAGGTGCGCGAGGAGGAGCAGGTCGAGAAGCGCATCCCGGCACGCGCGTTCACCTGCCTGCTCGACGTGGACGGGACCGCCTACGACAGCGTCGGGTTCAGCCGCTTCCTCGAGGAGCGGCGCATGAGCGGGCAGGACCTCTGCTTCGTCATCGGCGGCCCGTACGGGCTCACGCTCCCGCCCGGCACGAGCCACAAGATCTCCCTCGGCCCGATGACGCTGCCCGCACCAGCTCGCACGCGTCGTCATGCTGGAACAGCTCTACCGGGCGCACAAGATCCTCGCCGGCGAGCCCTACCACCACTGATGACGAACCTCGAGCTGCGCCCGTTCCTGCGGCGCTTCGCCGTCGTCGTCCTGGCGCTCGTCGTCCTGCTCGCCGGCGGCACGATCGGCTACGTCACGTTCGAGGGCGTCGGCGCCAGGGACGGCTTCCTCTGGGCGCTCGACACGATCGCCACGGAGGGCGCGCGCAACCAGCCGGACACGGTCGGCGGTGAGATCACGTGGGTCCTGCTGATCGTGCTCGGCGTCGGTACGCTGCTCTACGCCCTGGTGACGCTGGTGGAGCTCCTCGTCTCGGGGCGCCTGCGAACCCTCCTCGACGAGCGCCGCGAGCAGCGAGCCATCGACTCCCTCACCGACCACGTGATCATCTGCGGCTACGGCCGCGTCGGCCGCCAGGTCGCCCGCGACCTGCGGGCGGCCGGGGAGCGCTACGTCGTGATCGACGAGCGGCACGAGCACGCCGAGGACGCCCGGCACGTGGGCGTGCGCTTCATCGAGGGCAGCGCCTCGGACGACGAGGCGCTCCTGGACGCCGGCATCGACCGCGCCCGGGCGGTCATCGCGTGCGTGGACTCCGACGCCGAGAACGTCTTCATCGTGCTGTCCGCGCGGCAGCTCAACGCCGGCATCGCGATCATCGCGCGCGCCTCGACCGTAGGCGCCGGGCCCAAGCGGTCACCCGCCGACGGACGGACGATCGGCGACGTGCGCGGCGATGCGATCATCGTGGCCGTGCGCCACGCCGACGGATCGTTCCTGCCCCAGCCTCCCGGCGACCCCGGCCTGCACGCCGCCGACGTGATCCTCGCGCTCGGCCGGGTGCACACGCTCGAGCGCCTGGAGGCCACGCTCGGCCCGCGGCGGAGCGCCGCCACCCCGTGACCGAGCCGCTCGCAGCACTGCGCGAGGCGCTCGACGGCGCCGTCGCAGACGTCGCAGGGGACGCCGGGCCGCCGGCGTCGTCGCCCGCGCTCGAGCGGCCCCGGCAGGCGGACCACGGCGACTACGCGACGAACGCCGCCATGCTGCTCACCAAGGCGCTCGGGCGCCCCCCGCGCGAGATCGCCCAGCTGCTCGCCGACGCGCTGGCCGCGCGGCTCGGGCCGGCCCTCGGCGCCGCCGAGGTGGCGGGACCGGGGTTCCTGAACCTCACGCTCGGCGACGACTGGTACGCCGCCGCGCTCGCCGACGTCCTGCGCGCCGGTGACGCCTGGGGCGGCGGCGGCGCCGACCCCGCGCTGGCCGTGAACGTCGAGTTCGTCAGTGCGAACCCCACCGGTCCCGTCCACGTCGGCGGCACCCGCAACGCCGCCTACGGGGACGCGGTCGCGCGGCTCCTGGCGTTCATCGGCCACCGCGTCCACCGCGAGTTCTACGTCAACGACCACGGGACCCAGACCCGCCGGCTCGGCGAGTCGATCAAGGCGCGCGCCCGCGGCGAGGAGCCGCCCGCGGACGGCTACAAGGGCGCGTACGTCGTCGAGCTCGCCGCCGAGATCGACGGCGCGGGCGACCTGCCCGTCGGCGAGGTCGCCCAGCTCGGCGTGGCGCTGATGGTCGCCCAGGCCGAGCGGAGCCTCACGCGCTTTCGCGTCCTCTTCGACCACTGGTTCAGCGAGCGCTCGCTGCACGAGGGCGACCCCAGTCCGGTCGTGCACGCCTTCGACGTCCTCGACGCGCAGGGACGCACGTTCCGCCGGGACGGCGCGCTGTGGCTGCGCACCACCGACTTCGGCGACGACAAGGACCGTGTGCTCGAGCGTTCCAGCGGCGAGCACACGTACTTCGCCAGCGACATCGCCTACCACCAGGAGAAGCGCGAGCGCGGCTTCGAGCTGCTCATCGACGTCTGGGGCGCCGACCACCACGGCTACGTGCGGCGCATGAAGGCCGCCTACCAGGCACTCGGCGGCGATGCCGACCGGCTCGAGCTGCTGATCATGCAGTTCGTCCACCTCGTCGAGGGCGGCGAGCGCGGCAAGATGAGCAAGCGGGCCGGCGAGTTCGTCACGCTCGACGACCTGATCGACGACATCGGCGTCGACGCCGCGCGCTGGTTCCTGCTCGCCCGCTCCCACGACACGTCGATCGATCTCGACCTCGACCTCGCGCGCAGCCAGTCCAGCGAGAACCCCGTGTACTACGTGCAGTACGCCCACGCGCGCATCGCGTCGGTGCTGCGCAAGGCGGGGGATGCGCGCGTGGCGCAGGCGCTCGCCGCGCCCCTCGCCGTCCCCGCGGCGGGCCTGCACCCGAGCGAGCGCGCGCTCATCCGCCGCATCCTCGACCTGCCCGACGAGGTCCGCGAGGCCGCCGACCGCCGCGCGCCGCACCGGATGGCCGCCTACGCGCTCGACGCCGCGCAGCTGTTCAGCGCCTTCTACCGCGACTGCCAGGTCGTCGGGGCACCCGACGACGAGGAGCTGCTGCGGCTGCGGCTCAGCGTCGCGACCCGGAGCGCGCTCGCCCGGTCCCTCGACCTGCTCGGTATCGCAGCACCCGAGGAGATGTAGGGGCCTCGACCGCGCGGCGCTCGACGGTGATCTGATCGCCGGGCGGGTCGGCCTCCGGCGGCATGCCGGGCGACCCCCGCCGTGCGAGGAGCGCGCGGAGCGCGAGGACACCGCCCGCGGCGCCGGCCGCGACGAGCAGCGGCAGCACGCGCAGGTTGTGCCGCGCCTGGGCGACGAAGACGGCGCTCATGAGCGTGCTCACGAGGACGGGGGTGAGCAGCAGCAGGAGTTCGGCGCGGCGCGCGCGCGCCAGCGCCAGGCCCGCCGCCGCACCGGTGAGCGCGAGACCCACCAGCAGCAGGTGCCAGGTCGTGATCCACGAGCGCGGATTGCGCGTGCTGCCGCGGTAGTACCCGCCCCACATGCGCGCGACCTTGCGCGCCTCCATCGCGGCGAACGCCAGCGGCTGACGCGCGGCGTAGGTCTTCAGGTTGCGGCGCGCCTCGAAGCCCAGCGCCCAGCGCAGCCGGTCCTCAGGGATCGCGCGGTAGGGCCCGGGACCAGCTCCGGGTGGCGCTCGCGGATGTAGGCGCGCAGCACGTGCTCGCCCTTGAGGTTCGCGGTGCGGACCTCGGAGAGGTTCGACATGTTGCGGCGCACGTACAGCTCCAGCTCGCGGCGCACGCCGCTCATGCGCCCGTCGCCCGGGCAGGTAGGTGCCGACGAACAGGGTCGACGGGCCGCTGCTCGCGACCGGGACGAGGCGGCCGGCCTGCGACGAGGCGTAGATGCTCCAGGGCGCGGCGACGAGCAGCGGGAGCACCGCGAGCGCCGCACCCTGCGCGAGCGCCGGGCCCGCGCCGGCACGTCGACGCGCGAGCAGCACCCAGACGGCGCCGAGGATCGGCGACAGGACGAGCAGATCCGCGCGCACCAGCAGCGCCACGCCCAGCAGCCCGCCCGCGAGCGCGAGCCGCCCGGCCGACGGCCTGCGCCAGGCGCCCAGCAGCGCGAGCGCGGCGAGCGCCAGCGTCAGCGCGCCCAGCGGCTCGCTCACGAGGTCGCCCGTCGCGCGGATCAGCGGGGGGTAGGTCGCGATCGCGCCCGCGGCGACCAGACCCGGCCAGCGGGCCCGCGATGCCGGCGGCGAGCAGGAACACGACGAGGATCAGCGCGCGTGCCGACCAGCGCCTGCGCCCAGAACGCCGTGCGCAGCTGCTCCGGCGAGCCGTCGCCGTCCGCCCCGGGCGCGAGCAGATGTGCGGCGGCGAACAGCGCCGGGGTGCCGGGCGCCCAGTGCCACGGGTCGGTCGAGCCCGGCGCCGCGTACCCGTTCGCCCGCGGCGATGCTCAGCGCGATCCGCGCGTACGAGCGCTCGTCGGACGGAGATGAAGCGGCCCGGATCCGACGCCTGCGCGAACCGCAGCCCGCCGCCCAGCAGGACGATCGCCGTCAGCGCGACGACGACCGTGCGTCGCGCGAGCGGCGTGGCCGCGCGGCGACGACCGAACCGCGGCGCAGCGGACGCTGCGCCACCGGCACGGGGACGCAGAAGGTCGCCGCGGAACGTGGCCATCGGGGTGGGGTTCTTGGACTGGGTGCGGGACCCCTTGCCTGGGCGCGCTCTTGCAGGAGCCTGGTCGCGGATCTCGCGGCGCCTGAGACCACCCGGCGGCGGGGGGCGGTGGCTTTCGCCACAGCACCCCCTTGCCGTGCGGCCTCATGCATCCGCGATCTCTCGCTCCGGTCCCTGGCGGACGCCTCGATGAGACGCTGTGCCGGGCGCGCGGTCGTCCGTGTGGCCGACGGCCTCAGATGTTGTAGAGGAAGTCGAGCCCGAGGCTGTTGAGGAACTGCTGGGCTTCGACGTTGAGGCGGGTGATCTCGCCGGTGAGGATCAGCGATCCCCATGGCGATCAGGATGGCGCCGGAGACGAAGGTGACGGCGAGGTAGTGGTCGCGCAGCCAGCTCCAGGCGCCGGTCATCTTGTCGAACGCGATCGCGGTGAGCAGGAACGGGACGGCGAGGCCGAGCGAGTAGAAGGCCAGCAGCACGCCGCCGTTGGCGACGGAGTCGGCGGTCGAGGCCGCGGCGAGGATCGACGCGAGCGTCGGGCCGACGCAGGGCGTCCAGGCGATCGCGAACGCCAGGCCCGCGATGATCGGCCCGCCGGTGCCGGCCTTGAGGATCAGCGTCTCGGGCCGCCAGTCCTTGTTGAGCTTCGGCACGAACGGGGTCAGCATGAAGAAGACGCCCATCCCGATGATCAGGATGCCGGCGATCGTGTCGAGCGTCTGCTTGTTGTCGCGCAGCGCCGAGCCGATCCCCGTCGCGCTCATCCCGAGCGCGACGAACATCACCGTGAACGACAGGCAGAAGACGATCGCGGGCGCCAGGACGTGCGAGAGCCGGTGCTCACCGGCGCGCATCTCGGCGATGCTGATCCCCGAGATCGCGGACAGGTAGCCGGGCACGAGCGGCAGCACGCACGGCGAGACGAACGAGATGAACCCGACGGCGAACGCCGCGACGACCGTCGTGTCGGCGGCGGCGAGGATCACCGGCCGTCGAAGCGCGCGAGCTCGTCGTCGAGCCGGCGCCGGTCGTCGTCGGTGAGCGGCGGCGGCGGGAACGGCGAGCGCGGGCTCGCGCGCGCGCCGGCGCCAGCGCGGGAGGAGGACGAGCAGCAGCCCGAGCAGGCCGAGGCCCACGAGCAGCGGGACGAGATACGCGGTGAGGCTGAAGCCCTCGTTCTGCGGCAGGGCGAGGATCGCGGCGCCGTAGCGGTCCCGCAGCGTGTCCTTGATCTGCTCCTTCGTCTGCCCTCGCGCGATCAGCGTGCGGATCTCACGGCGCAGCTGGTCGGCGCGCGGGGACTCGGCGACGTAGAGCGCGACGTTGCACGTGTCGCACATCACCTCGTCCTCGACGTCGGGGAACGAGGCGCGCGGCTCCGCGGCGAGCGCGCCGCCGGGGAACGCCGCGAGCAGCAGGCACAGGACGAGCACGGAGCGCGGGCCACGGGTCATGCGGCCGCGTCCTCCTTCAGGGCCTGGTCGATCGCGTTCGTGAGGAACGGCTCCTCGAGCTGGCCGCGCGAGATCGCGACGACCCGTCCCTGCGCGTCGAGGACGAAGGTCTCCGGCAGCTTGTTGGTGCCGAACTCCGGCGCCAGCTCCAGCTTGTCGTCGCGCAGTGACGGGAACGTGAGGTCGTTGTCGCGCTCGAACCTGCGCGACTCGTCGGCGAAGTCCTTGTAGGTGACGCCCAGGACCGTGCCCGTCGCCGCTGCGCTGCCAGCCGCCGCTGCGCGCGCTCGAGCACCGGCGACTCCTCGCGGCACGGATCGCACCACGAGGCCCAGAAGTTCAGGACGACGACCTTGCCGCGCAGGTCGCGCAGCGCCGTCGTCGTCTTCCCGTCCAGGGCCGGGAGGGCCACGTCCGCGCCGGGCGCCACCGGGCGCTCGCCGCGCTTGACGGCGCTGTCGAGCGATGTGTCGTCGCCGCTCGTCGCGACGCCGTAGACGATCAGGCCGATCAGCATGGCGGCGAGGACGACGACGGCGGTGCTGGCGAATCCGGGGCGCTTCACGGACGACCAAGGGTAGATGCGCGACCACCTCGGGGCGCTGACGGCAGGAGATCGGGCACTTGCGCGAAACCTCTTCAGCGCGTGCGCGTTCCTGTCGATGTGTCCCGAATGAAGCCCCTGACGTCGCCTCGAGCGCCGGGTCGCCTGCGCAGCCGCCGCCGCGCCGCGCCCGTCGATCCTCCGGCTCCGGTGACCCCGGACCCCGCTCCGACGCCCGAGCAGCGCGCCCGCGCCGCCGGCGGTCCCGAGGATCGCGCGCTGTACACCTGCGGCTGCGGCGCGGCCTTCCGCGCCGACGTGCAGGTCGACGTTCCGTGCCCCGCCTGCGGCGCCGCGCAGACCTGGTAGCACACAGCGCGGGACGGTCGTCGGTGGATGGGTGCGTCAGCCCCGCTCCCGTCGCTCGTCCACGCCCAGCAGGCGCGCCCACGGGATCAGCAGGAAGGCCGCGAGCAGCCCGAGCATCGCGACCTGCAGCGCGATCGCCTGCGGCGAGGCGAATCCGTCGTCGAGAAGCGCGTCGAGGCTGCGCTGGGCGACCGAGGCGCCGCCGACGTAGAGCGTGTACGACACGAGCCGCCCGCAGAAGAACGCGATCGTCAGCGGCACGAGCCGCGTGTTCGGCGTGAGGCCGGCGGCCTCGAACAGCTGCGCGGACGGGAGTGGTGAGACGACGAAGATCGCCATCAGCGCCGCGCGGCTGCGCGGCCGGTCGATCCGCTCGCCGACCGCTTCGAGGTCGTGGCGCTTGCGCTCGGGCAGGTACGTCCCGAACCGGCGGCTGAGCAGTGCGAGCACGTAGCGCCCGCATGCCGCCGCCGCCGCGCCCCCGACGATCAGCACCGGCTCTGGGATGTCGCTGCGCAGGAGGAAGAAGACGAGAACCGTCCACGTCGGCGGGCCGAACGCCGGCATGAGGTTGACGGCGAAGACGACCCCGAGCATGAGCACGACATCCGGCACGGGGGCATCGTCGCAGCAGGGCGCTCGCGCGCCCGTGCCCACCCTGGAGTGCACGTCCGTAGGACCCCCCGATGTCCCAAGGCCCGGGAGGCGCTGGGGTGCAGGAGCCCGTCCCACATCGAGGAGGCCACGATGGACACGCCCGCCCAGGCACCGGCCCAGGTGCCTGCCTATCCCGTCCAGCTCGACGTCGACTACCCGGACCGGGATCTCAACCGGCTGACGACGTTCTTCCGCATGTTCACGATCATCCCGATCGCGATCGTGCTCGCCACCGTCTCGGGGGCGACGCAGACGTACGGCGGCGAGGCCGGTTCGAACACGACCACGGTCGTCGTCGCCGCCGGCGGCATCCTGTTCGCCGGGCCGCTGCTGATGATCCTCTTCCGCGAGAAGTACCCGCGCTGGTGGTTCGACTGGAACCTCGAGCTCACGCGCTTCTCCTCGCGCGTGACGCTGTACGCGGCGCTGCTCGACGACACGTATCCCTCGACCGACGAGCAGCAGGCGCTGCACCTGGACATCGCCTACCCCGACGTCCCGCAGGATCTCAACCGCTGGCTGCCGCTCGTGAAGTGGCTGCTGGCGATCCCCCACTACATCGTGCTGTTCTTCCTCGGCATCGCGGCGTTCGTGAGCGTCGTGATCGCGTGGTTCGCGATCCTCTTCACCGGCCGCTACCCGCGCGGGCTCTTCGACTTCGTCGTCGGCGTCGGCCGCTGGGGCGTGCGCGTCGTCGCGTACGCGTTCCTGCTCACGACCGATCGCTATCCGCCGTTCTCGCTGCAGCCCTAGGATCCGGCCAGGAACGACGCCGACGTCCTGACCCACATCGAGGAGCTCGTCGCCGAGGAGCACCGCCGGCTGGACTCGGCCGGCGGCGGCCGTCCGCCGGACGACGCCGCCCGGGCCCGCCCGGAGGACATCGTGGAGCGCCACCGGCAGTGAGGTGGCGCTGCGAACGAAGAGCGGCGGACGAGATTCGAACTCGCGACCCTCAGCTTGGGAAGCTGATGCTCTACCAACTGAGCTACCGCCGCACGCGGGGCTCAGGATACCGGGCGCAGTTCACATCGTCCGGCCTGCGATACTTCACAACGTATGGACCCTGCCCGGAAGCGCCGCATCCGGCTCGTGGTAGCGCTCAGCGCCGCATTGATCCTCGCCGGCGCGCTCGCGTACACGAGCTTCTCAGCATCGAGCTCCGCCGTCACGCCGAGCCAGTTGCTCGCGTCGTCGAGCGCGTCGGAGACCTACCAGCTGACCGGCAAGGTCGTGGACGGCTCGATCCAGCGCCACTCGGACGGGATCGCCTTCCGCGTGCGTGATCGCGACGGCTCCGTCTCGGTGCCGGTGCGGTACACGGGCGCCGTCCCGGACCCGTTCCGCGAGGGCCGCGAGGTCATCGTGGACGTGCGCAGGAGCGGCGGAACCTGGGTGGGCGAGAAGGACACGCTGACCACGAAGTGCCCCTCGAAGTTCTCGGACGAGAAGAAGCAGCAGCAGCCGTCGGGCGCCACGCCCACCTGAGCCGATGGGCGTCATCGGCCAGGCCTGCCTGATCATCGCGCTGGGCCTCTGCGTCTACGGCGTCGCCGCGTCCATCACGGGTGCGCGCCTGGGCCGAGAGGCCTACGTCCTGTCCGGCCGCCGGGCGCTCTACGCGCTCGCCGCGGTCACGACGATCGCGTTCGTGATCCTCGAGATCGCGTTCCTGCGGTCGGACTTCCACTTCACCGTCGTCGCTCGCACTCGTCGACGACGACCCCCTGGTACTACCGCGCGGCGGCCGCGTGGTCCTCGCAGGAGGGCTCGCTGCTCCTGTGGTTCTGGCTCCTCTCGGTCTGGAGCGCGCTCTGCGTCTTCCTGCTCCGCGGACGCCTGCGCGACGTCGCGCCGTACGCGACCGCTGTGCTGCTCGGTCTCGGCACGTTCTTCGCGGCGCTGCTGCTCTTCAGCGCGCCGCCGTTCGAGCGCGTGGCGGTCGCCCCGCTCGAGGGCGCCGGCCTCAACCCGCTGCTGCGGCACCCGAGCATGATGATCCACCCGGTGATGCTGTACTCGGGCTACACGCTCTTCAGCATCCCGTTCGCGTTCGCGGTCGGCGCGCTGATCGTCCGCCGCGTGGACGCCGAGTGGATCCGCTCGACCCGGTTCTTCACGCTCGGCGCCTGGCTGGCGCTGGGGGTCGGCATCATCCTCGGCTCGCGCTGGTCGTACGCCGAGCTGGGCTGGGGCGGCTACTGGGCATGGGACCCGGTCGAGAACGCATCGCTGCTGCCGTGGCTCACCGGCACCGCGTTCCTGCACTCGGTGATGATCCAGGAGCGCCGGGGGATGCTGAAGGTGTGGAACGCCTCGCTGATCCTCGCCACCGGCGTCCTGTGCATCCTCGGCACGTTCCTCGTGCGGTCGGGGATCCTCGACTCGATCCACGCGTTCGTCCAGGAGGGCAACACGATCGCCTGGGCGTTCACGTCGCTGATCTGCGTGATGATCGCCGGGTCGGTCTACCTCGTCGTCACGCGCCGCGGGGACGCCCTGCGCTCCGAGGCGCGGATCGACTCGCTGCTGTCGCGCGAGTCGATGTTCCTCGCGAACAACCTCGCGCTGGTCGGCATCGCGTTCGTCGTCTTCTGGGGCACGTTCTTCCCGCTGATCTCCGAGGCCGTGACGGGCGACAAGGCGGCGGTCGGCCCGCCGTGGTTCGACCGCTACACGGTGCCGCTCGTCCTGATCCTCGTGCTGCTGTCGGGCATCGGCCCGGTCATCTCCTGGCGGCGGGCGACGCCGTCGCGGCTGTGGCGCAGCCTCCGCGCGCCGGTGACAGCGGCGGCGATCGTCACGGCGGCGGTGCTGCTGCTGGTGGACGGAGCGGCGGGCCAGACGCTGACGCTGATCATGTTCGCGGTCGGGACGTTCGCGATCAGCGTGGCGGTCCAGGAGCTCTGGCGCGGGATGCGCGCGCGGCAGGCGATGTCCGACGACAACGCGGCGCTCGCGCTCACGAGCCTCGTGCGCCGCAACCGCCGGCGCTACGGCGGCTACCTCGTCCACATCGGCATCTCGGTCCTCTTCATCGGCGTCGCCGCGTCGTCGGCGTTCAACGGCGAGCGCGACATCCGGCTCGCGCCCGGGCAGTCCACGACGGTCAAGGGCTACACGTTCACGTACGTGAAGGCGACCGGGACGATCGAGCAGCGCGCCGGCGAGCTCGAGCGGATCTCGCTCGGCTCGCGGATCCGGGTGACGAAGGGCGGGCGCGAGGTCGCGCTCCTCGAGCCCAGCCGCGGCTACTACCCGGTGAACGGCGGCATCGAACTCGGCGTGCTCAGCCGCTACTTCGAGGGCGAGTCGACGAGCGAGATCGGCCTGAAGGCCGGCCCGATCCAGGACCTGTGGGTCGCCGAGCAGCCCGACATCGCGGCGCTGCAGAAGAAGGTCAAGCGGGCGGACGCCGTGTTCGTGCAGCTCGTGCGCTCGGGCCGGATCGAGATGACCCAGGCCGGGCAGGTCCGCGACCTGACGCTCGCGAAGTTCGTGCGCGACTACGCGGCGTCGCCGCCGCCGGCGCAGTTCCGGGTGCTCGTCAGCCCGATGGTCGGCTGGATCTGGTTCGGCTCGCTCATCGTGTTCGCCGGCGGCCTGACCGCCCTGTGGCCCGCTCCCGGGGCGGTCCGGGGCCGCATGCGCGCGCGGCTGTCGGCGCGCGTCGCCCAGGATCTCGGCCGCGCCTAGCGCGGCCGGCGCGCGCATGGACATCCTCGTCCCGATCATCGTCATCCTGCTGCTCGGCGCCGTCGCGCTGTACGTGACCGCGCCGCTGCGGTCGGGAGCGGCCGCGCGGGAGCTGGAGCGCGACGAGGGGCGCCGCGCCGACCTGGAGGCGGCCCGCGACGCGAAGTACCGCGAGATCCGCGACCTCGAGATGGATCACCGGACCGGCAAGCTGTCCGACGAGGACTGGCGTGCGCTGGACCGCGATCTGCGCGCCGAGGCGGTCGACATCCTGCACGAGCTCGACCAGCTCGGCGATCCGCCCGCTACCATCGCGGGGCGATGACGTTCATCCTCTCCGCACTCTGCGTCTTCCTGTCGATCGTCGTGATCTTCCTGGTGCTCATGCACTCGGGGAAGGACGCCGGCCTGTCGGGCGCCTTCGGCGTCGGCACGGGCCAGGGCTCGCTCGGCGGCGGCTCGCTCGTGGAGCGCAACCTGAACCGCTGGACGGTGGCGCTCTCGATCCTTTGGATCATCGTCATCCTCCTGCTGGTCATCAAGCCGTACGAGTAGCACGCGGCGTGCGTCTCACCAGGCGGCGCGGTACAGCTCCTCGAGTTCCCGCGGCCCCGCCGGCGGCGGGGTGAGCGCCAGCTCGGCGCGCTGCGATGCCGCCTGCGCGCACGCGGGCAGAACGTCCTGCGCGACGCCGATGTCGCGCAGCCGCGCCGCCCCCGCCAGTTCGGCGAACCGGCGGGCGACGACGTCCACGGGCTCGCCGAGGATCGCCTCGAGCGCTCCGATCTGCTCGGTGCGGCGGTCGCGCAGCGCGGCGCTCGTCACCGCCAGCATCGCCGCGTTCGCCGGGCCGTGCCCGGCGCCCGCCTCGCGCACCAGGGTCTGGCTCATGACGTGGTGCAGGCCGTACCAGTTGGCGTCGATCGCGTAGCCGGAGAGCAGTGCCCCGAGCGCCAGCTCGTCGCGATCGGGCTCGCCGCCGTCCGGCAGCGCGCCTGCGAGCCGCCGCGCGGCGTCCTGCGCGGCGAGCGTGGGCACGGGGGAGGCGAGCGCCGTCGCGCAGCCCTCGACCGCGTGGCCGAGCGCGTTCGCGGCGCTCGCCGCGAGCTCCGGGAGCGGCTGGGAGGCGCTGAGCGCCGGGTCGTTGAGGACGATCCGCGGGCGCACGCGCGGCGTCTGCGCGTCGACCCCGCGCGCGTGCCGGTGCACCCACGTCATCTCCGCGGCGCTCAGGGTGGTGGGGACGGCGGCGACGACCGTGCCGGATCCCAGCGCCGCCCCGATCGCCTTGGCGACGTCGATCACGCGCCCGCCGCCGAGCGCGACGACCGCGTGCGGCGTGCCGATGTCCGGCAGGAGGTCGCCGGCGAGGTCGTCCACCCGCCCGGGCGCGACGTGGAGGACACGGGCCGCCGCGTCCGCGAGTGCCGGGGCGGCGGCCGCCGAGCGCGCGGTCGTCAGCAGCAGGTAGCCCTCGCCGAGCAGGCCGGGGGCGTCGTCCAGCGCACCGCGGCCGAAGCGGATCGTGCGGTCGCCGTCGCGCCAGGTGAAGTCGTGGTCGGGCATGCCCCCAGCCTCTCATGGAACCGGCTCGACACGGCCGTCCGCCGGTTACGATCCTCGTGGTGCTGGGACGGACCTACGAGGAGCAGAATTGCTCCATCGCACGGACGCTCGAGGTCGTCGGCGAACGCTGGACGCAGCTCGTGCTGCGCGAATGCTTTCTCGGCACGGCGCGGTTCGACGACTTCCAGCGCCGGCTGGGCATCGCCCGCAACGTCCTGCAGGCGCGGCTGGAGCGGCTGGTGGAGGAGGGCGTGCTGGCGCGGCGGCCCTACCAGGAGCGTCCGACGCGCTACGAGTACCGGCTGACGCGCGACGGGCGCGACCTGCTGCCGGTGCTGCTCGCGCTGCTGGAGTGGGGCGACAGCCACCGGGCTCCGGACGGGCCGCCGGTGGCGATCGCACACGCTCGCTGCGGGGGAGCGATCACCACGGCGCTGCAGTGCGGCCGCTGCGCGGCGACGGTCGAGATCCGCAGCATCGACGTGGAGCCGCGGTGCGCCGCGGTCACGCCGCCCGTGCCGGCCGCCTGAACGGCCGGCCGACCCGGTGGCCGCCGTTCGCGGCGTCGCTGAGGAGGGCGGCACGGGCGCGGAGCAGGGCCACCAGGTCGGCAGTCGGGTGAAAGGGGTCGGCGATCGCGCGCCCGCTGTGCAGGCTGAGCGCGGCCCGCAGGTGGCCGCCGTGCTCGGCGACGAGCACCTCGCCCGCGAGCGGGGCGGCGTCGTCCAGGGCGGCGAGGCGGGCGAGGGCGCGGCCGTCGCCGGTCCCGGCCCGTCGCAGCACGACCGCGTCGGCTGCGGCGTCGTGGTGGTGGTGGCGGGTGGTGATGAGCATGCCGGGAGGGTGGCACCGCGCCGCTATCAGCGCAAATGATGGATGTTGACACCTGGAATAAGCTCAGCTGATGCTTGACGTTCGCCGCATGCGCGTCCTGCGGGAGGTCGCCGCCAAGGGCTCGTTCTCCGCCGCCGCCGAATCGCTCTCGTACACCCAGTCGGCGATCTCGCAGCAGATCGCGGCGCTCGAGCGGGAGGCGGGCACGACGCTCGTCGAGCGCGGGGCGCGCGGGGTGCGGCTCACCGACGCCGGCCGCGCGCTGGTGGAGCACACCGACGTGATCCTCGCCCGGCTCGCCGACGCCGAGGCCGAGCTGGACGCGATCGCGGGCCTGCGCGCCGGGCGCGTGCGGCTCGTGGCGTTCCCGAGCGCGGGCGCGACGATCATCCCGCCTGCGATCGCACGCTTCCGCGCGGCCCACCCGGACGTCGACCTGCAGCTCCTCGCGGGCGAGCCGGAGGACGGGATCGCGCTCGTGCGGTCCGGCGAGGCGGACGTCGCCCTCGGGGTCGAGACGCCGACGGCCGCCACGCCTGTGCCCGACGGGCTGCACATCGAGCCACTGCTCGACGACCACATGTACGCGGTCCTGCCCGGCTCGGCCACCGGCTCGCGCGCCGGCGGCGGGTGCGCCTCGAGGACCTCGCGGACGACCCGTGGATCATCGGGTCCAACTCGGGGACCTGCCCGGATGCGCGCATCGTCCTGCAGGCCTGCGGCGGCGCAGGCTTCGAGCCGCAGGTCGTCTTCCAGAACGACGACTACCCGGCGATCCAGGGGTTCATCGCCGCCGGCGTCGGCGTGTCGCTGATCCCGGAGCTCGCGCTGCACAGCGTGCGCGACGACGTCGTCGTGCTGCCGCTGACCGGGCGGCCGCTGTTCCGGCGGATCGTCGCGGCGACGCTTGCCGACGGGTGGGACTCGCCCGCCAAGGCGCGGATGATCGAGGTGCTGCGCGAGGTGGGCGAGGAGTTCGCCGGCCGGCGCGGCGAGCTGCGCCTGACGGGGTGAGAACGACAGAGGCCCCGCCGGGGCGGGGCCTGTGCAGTGCGCCGAAGAGGACTCGAACCTCCACCCGGTTATCCCGGACTAGGCCCTCAACCTAGCGCGTCTACCAATTCCGCCATCGGCGCAGAGGGCTCCCGCAGGCCGGCCGCGGGACGGCGAGGATAGCAGCGGTTCTGCGCGTTCCGGCCGCCGGTGAGCGGCGCTTGCGTTCCGTCCATGGACCGCGCTACCGTGTCGAACACGTGTTCGATCGAGCCTCGTCCCGGGAGTCGTCATGGACCTGACCAAGCGCCAGCAGGAGATCTTCGACTACATCAAGACCTACTCGGCCCGGTACGGCTATCCGCCGACGGTGCGGGACATCGGGAAGGCCGTCGGGCTGACGTCCTCTTCGACGGTTCACGCGCATCTCGCGAACCTCGAGAAGCTCGGCCTGCTGCGCCGCGATCCGTCCAAGCCGCGGGCGATCGAACTGCTCGACCGCGCGACGCGCGACGCCCGGGCGGCCGTCTCGGGCGTCATCGGGCGCGTGGCGCCGACCGCCGGACTGCCGGTCGTCGGCCACGTCGCCGCCGGCCAGCCGATCCTCGCCGAGGAGAACATCGAGGAGTACGTCGCGGTCCCGCCGGCCGCGGGCGGGGACGACGGCGAGTACGTGCTCCGCGTGCGCGGGGACTCCATGATCGACGCGGGGATCCTCGAGGGCGACTACGTCGTCGTCCGGCCGCAGGACACGGCCGGGGACGGCGAGATCGTCGTCGCGCTCGTCGGCGAGGAGGCCACCGTCAAGCGGTTCTTCCGCGAGTCCGACCACGTGCGGCTGCAGCCCGAGAACCAGGCGATGGAGCCGATCCTGACGAAGGACGTGCGCGTCCTCGGCCGGGTCGTCGGGCTCTTCCGGAGCGTGTCATGACCGTCGCCACGCCGACCCGCACTCCCGTCCCCACCACCTTCGTGCGCGGGAGGCGCCTCGCCGTTCGCGGCACGGTGCTGACCGCGCCCGGATCAGGGCGGAGGCCGACGCTCGACGACGTGCTCGTCGGCGTATGGGAGGGCCTCCGCAGCGACCGTCGTGCGAGCTGCCCGGTCTGCGGAGGCGTCATGCGCGCCGTCGTGCAGGCCGGGCACTCGCCGGTCGCGGGCTGCTGTCGCGATTGCGGCTCGACCGTGAGCTGAGCCGGCGGCGAACCACGGTTTCGATGGTCGGCGGGCAGCCGTAGGGTGGCCCGCATGACATCTCGGTCGCTTCGCCTGCTCACCATGGCGTTCGTGCTCGGCGCGGCGCTCGGTCTGTCGGCGTGCTCGTCGAACAGCTACGACGCGGAGACCGTCGAGTCCTACCTCAAGGACAGCCAGGAGGGGCAGGTCCGCGGGCTGGCGCTCGGTGATGCGGTGTGCCCGCAGGACGTGGAGCTGACCGAGGGCGTGACGTTCCAGTGCACCCTGGAGATCGCCGGCGCGAAGGCGCCCTACACCGTCCGGCTCACGAATGTCGATGCCGACAAGATCCGGATCAACCTCGAGCCCGCGAAGGCGCTGATCGCGACGGCGGGCGTGGTGGACCTGGTGCGCAGCGGGCTCAGGCCCCGGTACCGGGACCAGGCGACGATCACCTGCGGGAAGGACCAGCTGCTCGTCACCGACCCGGGGACGAGGATCGGCTGCGTCGTCGAGATCGACGGCGAGCGCCGGCAGGCCGTCGCCCGGGTCGAGAACAAGGACGGGAAGGTCGTGCTGGTCCGCTGAGTCAGTCGACCGGGACCGCTGCGGCGGCCGCCGCAGCGTCGCCCACGCGCCGGGCGGTCTCCAGCAGGAACGGCTCCAGGCGGCGCGTCACGACGCCCGCGGTGCCGGGCACCTTGGCGCGGAAGGTCGAGCGCCAGGTGATCGTCGTGCCACCGCCGGGCGCGGGCTCCAGCGTCACCTCGCCGCGGTAGTCGCGCACGGGGAGATTCCCGCCGACGAGCGCGTACGTCAGCCTGTGCGGCGGGTCGAACGTCGTGACCTGCTCGATCGAGCGGGTGCGCTTCAGGCGCAGGTCGCGGACCGCGCCGACGCCGGGGCCGCCGCCGGGCGCGGTGGACTTCAGGACGGTGCTGTCCCATTCGCCCCAGTCGGCCCAGGTGGTGATGTCCGCCAGCAGCGCCCAGACGGCCTCGCGCTCGGCCTCCGCCCGGTGCTCGATCTCGATCGTCGTCCGCGCCATGTCGCTCCCGTCGCTTGACGTGCCGCGGCGGAACGCTACCGTCACTGATGCGCGCCGGACAGCCGCGGCGGGAGAGACAACCCGTCGAGGAAAGTCCGGACATCGCAGGGCACGGTGGTCGGGGAGCCGACCCGGGGAAACCCGCGGGAAAGTGCCACAGAAACACACCGCCGATGGCGGGGTGGGCAGGACGTCCGCCCATCTCGCACAGGCAAGGGTGAAAAGGTGCGGTAAGAGCGCACCGGCGTCGTGGTGACACGGCGGCCAGGCAAACCCCACCGGATGCAAGGCCAAGCAGGACCGTTTGTAGGCTGCCCGCCGAGGTCCAGGTAGGTCGCACAGATGGATGGCTGTCCACGACAGAATCCGGCTTACAGGCGCGCTAAGGGAAAGCCCCGCTTCGGTGGGGTTTTCCTATAGGGCGAGCAGCACGGGACTCGTCACGCCAAGCGTTCCTGGGGCGTGTCGACGATCTCTATGGAACCGCTCGGCACGGGCTGCCGGACACCGTCCGGCACAGCACCACGTAGCAAGGCGGACGCTACCACGAGGCCCGGAAGAGGCCGGCGGGGCGCTCGTGGCCCGAGGGCCGTGCGGGTTGACGACCGGACTCAATCCTGCGACCCTAAGTACCGAAGTACCGAAAGGAACCATGGGCACTGCACAGTCACCGATCAAGGTCTACGCGTCGACCAAGGAGCGCGTGCGCCACGCCGCGCTGCTGTCCGGCTGCAACCAGGCCGAGCTCGTCGACCGCGCAGTCTCCGAATACGTCGAGCGTCACCGCGAGGAGTTCGCAAGCCGGATGGACCGGGCCCGCGAGGCGCTGCTGGGCGGAAAGGCCTCGACGCTCGCGTACACGCTCGCCGTGAGCGAGGCGGACGTCGAGCGCGTCGGCGGCGTCGCAGCCGATCAGCCCGACGCTTCGCGCAGGCCCAGGCGCGCGACCTCAAACCAGGCAAGCTCGCCGCCCGGCCAGTCCGCGCGCGGCTCCCAGGCCTCCGCTTCGGCGGCGTCGAAGACCAGCCGGAAGAGCACGTCGCGAAGCCGCTCCTCGACGAAGCGCCCGTCCGGCGCCTGAGTCGCGATCGCCACCCAGAGCTCCTCGCCCGACTCGCCGGCCTGCAGACGCGCGTCGACAGCCCCGCCAAAGCGCGCGCTGACATCCTGCCCGGGCTTGCTTGAACGCTCGTGCCAGCACGGCGGGGATCTCCTTGGCCGCGTCGTCGATGATGCGTACGTTGCGCTCGAGCGCGTCGCGCAGTTCATCGTCACCATCGGGCAGCAGCCGGCCGGCCGCGTGCAGCGCCGCGAAGTGCTCGAACGCGTCGTCGCTCGATCCCGCCTCGCGCCGAGCGGCGGCGCACAGCCACAAGCGCTGCTGCTCCCGGTCGGCCCAGGTCGCGCCGCGCCATCGACCGTGGCGCAGGCGGTGAACGATCGGGTGGTCTATCGAGAGGATCCGCTTCTGCCCGCGCGGAGCGCTCGGCGCCAGTCGCCGCGTCTCGCGCAGCGCGGGATGCTCCAATGAGGAGATGTCGACCTCGACCGGCGGCAGGTCCAGCCGCAGGTCCTCCTGCAGGCAGCGCAACGTGACGCGGGGACGTAGCGGCGAGGCGGCCATCGGCCGGGGACCGTAGTTGCGCGGCACGACGGCACCCACGGCCACAGTTCAGGCGGCCAGCGCGAGCGCGGTCGTGCTGCCGGCGTCGGCTGATGGCGGCGAGGGGAAGGGCAGCGCCTGTGCGGCGATCACCTCGGCGCCGGCGCGCAGCTCGTCGCTGCGCGTAGCGGCTGACCGTCGACAGGTCCGCGTGGCCGAGGTACTCGGCGACCAGGCGCGCGTCACCGGTCGCCTGGCGCAGCCACGCCGCGGCGGTGTGACGCAGCGTGTGCGCGGTCACGTGCTTCTCGATCCCCGCGCGCTGCGCCGAGCGGCGCACGATCCCGGCGAGGATCGTCGGCTGCAGCCGCCCGCCCTGCAATCCCGTGAACACCGGATCGCCGGCCGCCGGACGGCGCTCGGCCTCCAGCACCCGCAGCTCACGCGCGAGCAGCTCGGGCAACGGCTGGCGCCGCGGCTTGCCGCCCTTCCCCCGGCGCACCAGCAGCGACGGCGCCTCGCCGCCGAGCACCAGGTCACCCCAGTCGAGCGCGACCAGCTCAGCACGCCGCAGCCCGGTCGTCACCAGCGCGAGCAGCACCAGGCGATCGCGCGCCGCCATTCCGGCCAGTCGCCGGGTGGGCCGCTCGGCGGACGCAAGGACGCGCGCGAACTCCTCGGGCGTCAACCAGTCGGCCTCCTGACGCGGGCGCTGCGGCGCATCGAGCTCGGCGAACGGATCAGTGAGCCCCTCACGCTGGGCAACCCAGCGCATGAACCGCCGCAGCAACAGGAACCGGCGGTGATACGTCGCCGGCGCCGGCGAGCAGCGCCGCCGATACCCGTCGAGATACTCCACCACGACCCGCTCCTCCAGCAGCGCGTCAGCGCACCCAGCGTCTCGCCCCCAAACGAGCAGGTCGTCGATCGCGTTGCGATACGCCCGCAGCGAGCTCTCGCTGCGCCCCGCACTGCGCAGCCGCCGCAGCCAATCCTCACGCCCGCGGACGAGCAGCGCCTCAGCCGCATGCGGGCCCGCGGCCCGCCCGGCGCCCAGGCCGGCAAGCACATCAGCCAGCAGCACGAACGGCGGGCGCAGCTCCCCGCCCCGACGCGCCTCAGCAAGCGCCGTCCCCAGAGCCACCAGCGCCGCCCGATCGCAGGCCTCCGTCGTCGAGGCGATGGTCCCCAAGGGCCTGGCCCGCTACGGCGAGATCTGCGCCGGCACACTCGCGCGCGCACACGCCCGCACCGGCGACGCCGCGAAGATCAGCGGCTACCTCGGCGACGACGACATATTCGACCGCGCGATCGAGCGATTCGCGGTCTCCTACGCCGACCAGAACGACGCCGACTACGCGCAGTTCACCAAGGCCGCCGACGAGCAACGCATCCCAGTCGAACGCGGCGTCTGACCCCCTCAGCGTGGGTGCACGCACCAGCAGGCCCCAAAGGTGTTGACCCTTGGCCGGGCGCAGGACGGACACTCACCTAGCCCGGTACGTCTCCCAGGTCGCGACGGGTGCCCGGGATGCGACCGATGATGACCGGGGTGCCGGCCGGGATGGTCCCGCGCAGCAGCGACGGGAGCTCGGAGTCGTTGGCGCCGGTGCTCGAGCCGGCGACGACGATGACGAGCCTGTCGCCCTGAAACTGCGTCTGGATGAGCCGCTCGCCGTTCCCGCGCGCCCAGGCGGACGCGACGCGCGTGGCCCCGCTGCGCCAGTCCTCGAGCTGGACGGTGCGGTAGGTGGAGGCCGCCAGCGCCCCGACGACCAGGACGCCGACGACCCCGATGATCGCGTAGACGGGCCGGCGCCGGAACGTCGCGTCGGGGCGCCGGGGCCGGAGCACGCCGAGACCGCTGTACAGCGCGACGCCCACGACGATCATCGCCAGCACGTTCGTGAGGAACAGGATCAGTGCGCCCACAGCGCCGCTCCAGTCGCCGGCCTCAGCCGTCACGCCGACAACCGACAGCGGCGGAACAAGGGAGATCGCGATCGCCACGCCGGGAAGGATGTCCGCGATGTCGCGCCGAGCAACCGCGAACGCGCCGGCAAGGCCGGTCGCGGCGGCGGCGACGAGATCGACGAGCGTCGGCGACACCCGCCCCGTGACCTGCGAGTTGTCCGCGAGCGGCTTGAGCTCGCGGCAGGATGAGCGCGAGAAAGGCGCCGAGTGCAACGACGACCAGCGCCGCCCCGATGACCATCGCGGTCGAGAGACCCAGCGGCCGCGGCTCCCCACCGGAGATCGCGACCCCGACACCCTGAATCGGAATCGCCAGCGGCGCGACGATCATCGCGCCGATCACGGTGGCGGTCGAGTCGCTGATGACCCCGGCCGTCGCGATCACCGTCGAGATCACGAGCAGCAGCCAGAACCTGCTCTGCTTCGCGCCGACATCACCGGTGAACAGGTAAACCGCATCGCGGATCTCCTGCGGCGTGCGCGTCTCCCCGCCGATACGCCCACTGATTCCTGTCGCCATGGCCGACCGTTTACCGCCCGAGCCGGACGAGACCAGCCCACAGGCGCCGCCTCGAGGCGAGCCCGCCGCAGTGGCCCGCTTCATCCCAGGCGCGTCTGGGGGGGCAGGTGCGGTACGTGCGCTTGACGTTGAGAGCGAGGGCACCTCAGACCAAGTAAGCGAGGATCATCGCTGGCCACTTGCTTCGCGGCGCTCACTGGCGACTGATTGCGCTCGGGGCCCCAGCTCTCGCCGCCGTCGCCGGGTGGCTGGTGTTGCAGATCATCCAGAAGACGCGTCATCACGCAGCTCCGCCTGACGCGCCCCCGCTTGGGACGATTTGCAGGTGTGCGCCGAACGGCGTCGGCCGCCGCTGGCCGGGGGGATCTCACATGACGGACTCCGCTGGCCACCGCAGCCGTTTGATCGTCCCGCGCAGCTCGTGTGCAGCGCTGGGTGGAGTCCAGGTGCTTGTGTCCGAGCAGGTCGTGGATCTGGCGCAGGTTCGCACCGGCGTGCAGCAGCTCGGAGGCGAAGACGTGGCGCAGCGTGTGCGGGGTGACGCGTTTGCGGGTGGTGAGGCCGGCTGCGTTGGCGTAGCGGCGGAAGGTTGCGCTCAGGATTCCCTGCGAGAGCCGGCGTCCATGCACGCCGACGAACAGCGCCGGCTCGGGATCCCCACAGCGCGTGCTCAGGTAGTCCGCGAACAGCGGCCCGAGCGCGGGGTGGATCGGCACGACGCGTTGGCGCCCGCCCTTCGCGACCCGCACGCGCAGCAGCCGTCGCTGCAGGTCGACGTCGTCCCAGTCCAGGCCCAGCGGCTCCGAGCGGCGCAGGCCCGCGTAGGCGAACAGCGCGAGCAGCAGGCGGTCGCGCTCACGCTTGCCGGGATGCTCGCGCTGCCAGACGCCCTCGCGGTCGGGTACCGACAGCAGCCGTCCGAGCTCGTGGCGGTCCAGTACGTCGGGCAGCGCCTCACGCTTCTTGGGGGTGCGCAGCACGGCGGCCGGGTCGCGGTCCAGGTGCTCGTTCTCGACGCAGAAGCGAAAGAAGCACTTGAGCGCCGCGACCGTGCGCGCCTGACTGGCCGGAGCGGGCCGGCGCGTGACCTCGTCGGCGAGCAAGCGGCGCAGCTGCGGCGTGCGAACGTCGTCCAGGGAAGTGACCCCTTCGCGCTCCACGAAGTTCAGGCATGCGCGCACGTCGCGCTCGTACGCAGAGCAGGTCAGCGGCGCCAGCCGCCGCTCCACACCGCAGTGCTGCAGGACGTCATCAAGCTCGTCGAACACCGGGGTCCAGCCTCCTCATGGCAGGCCGACACCCCCTGCACGGCCCCGCGTGAGGACTCTCCGGCTTACAGGCGCGCTACGGAAAGGCCCCGCTCCGGCGGGGCCTTTCTATTGGCCGGGTGGGCCGGGCCGCGGGCGGCCCGCCGGCGTGACGCCGCACACCGACCGCGGCGTGGCGGATATGGACCGATGGTCGTGACAGATCCGCCACGGCGGCCCATGCGCGGGCGCGCCACAGACGTCCGTGGCGCATCTGTTTCGGTATCCGGCACAGATCCGCCACGCCGCCGCGGACGGTGCCCGTGCTCGGGCTCACCGGCGGCTGACGGGCGCGGCGGGCAGCACCCGCAGCGCCACCGCCACCGCCGGCCCCACGAGCAGCGCGAACGCGACGGTCCCCACGCCGGCGAGGCCGCCGAGGACGACGCCCGCGACGAGCACGCTGATCTCGATCCCCGCACGCACGCCGGCGATCGGGAACCCGGTGCGCAGGTGGATGCCGGTCATCAGCCCGTCGCGCGGGTCCGCGGCCCAGCGCGGCGTTGATGTAGAGACCGCTGCCGACGCCGACGAGCGCGATGCCGCCGAGCATCAGCGCCCAGCGCGCGACGATGGAGCCGGGGGTGTCGAGCACGGCGGTCGTCGCGTCGATCGCCAGGCCGATGACGATCGCGTTGGCGATCGTCCCCAGGCCGGGGCGCTCGCGCAGCGGGATCCACAGCAGCAGCACGCCGAAGCTCACGACGATCGTCGCGGTCCCGACCTTCATGCCCGTCTGCTCGCCGACGCCCGCCGCGAAGACGGTCCAGGGGGAGTTGCCGAGCTCGGCGATCACGAGCAGCGCGTCACCGGTGCCGAAGATCCACAGGCCGATCAGCAGGCGCGTGAGCTGCGCGGGGCTCGCGCGCCAGCCGGAGGTGCTGAGAGCCTCGATGCGCTCGTCGACCTCGGCGAGCGCGCGCGGCTCGTGCAGGTCGGCGGGCACGTGCGCATCCTCGCAGGGTGTCTTGCATGCCCCTTGCGCGGGGTGCGAACATGTGTTCGATCATGATCGTCTGTGTCCTGTTGCCCCGTTTCGAACTCGCCGTCGCCGCCGGCGGCCGCGCCGCGCTCGCGCAGGGGCCGATGGCGCTGGCGCCCGAGCCGGGGCGTGAGCAGGTCGTCGGCGAGGTCTCGCAGGCCGCCGAGGCGCTCGGCATCCACCCGGGGATGCGGCTCGGGGAGGCGCTCGCGCGCGCGCCGCGCCTGGCGCTGACGCCGCCCGACCCGGTCGGCGTGGCGGACGCGTGGGAGCGCGTGCTCGCCCGGTTGGAGGCCGTCGGTGCGGTCGTGGAGAGCGAGCGCCCCGGGTCGGCGTGCTTCGAGGCGCGCGGGCTGCGCCGCCTGCACGGCGGCTCGCTCGACGGCACCGTGGACGCGGTGCGCGCCGCGCTGCGGCTGCCCGCGCGGATCGGCGCCGGCCCCTCGCGCTTCTGCGCCCTCGCCGCGGCGGGCCGCGCGCGCACCCGCCGTGCGCACCTCGTGCGCGGCGCCGAGGACCTCACCGGCGAGCCGGTCGCACTGCTGCGCCGCCGCGCGCAGACCGCGCACCTGCCGGCCGAGCTCGAGCGCCTCGGGATCACGACCCTCGGCGCGCTCGCGGCGCTCCCGCGCGCCGCGGTCGCCGACCGCTTCGGCCCCGCGGGCATCCTCGCCCACGACCTCGCGCACGGGCGTGACACCCCGCTGCGCCCGCGCACGCCGCGTGAGGCGCTGGAGGAGACGCTCGACCTGGAGGAGTCGGCGTCCGGCGAGCAGCTCGAGCGCGCGCTGGGCCTGCTGATCGACCGCCTGCTCGCGCGGCCGGATCGCCGCGGGCCGCGTGCTGCGGGCGGCGGTCCTCTCCGCCCACCTGGTCGAGGGCGGGACGTGGCGTGAGCGGGTGGTCTTCCGCGAGCAGACCGCCGACCCGCTGCGCATGCGCCTCGTCCTCATCCAGCGGCTGCAGCTGCTGCCCGCGCCCGCGGAGTCCCTGCGCCTGACCGCCGAGCAGCTCGGCGCGCCGCCGTCCGGGGGGCCCGTGCTGTTCGAGGAGGCGTCGGCGCGGCGTGCGGATCGCCTGCGCGAGGCGGTCCGTCAGGCGCGCGCGGCCGCCGGTCCCGACGCCGCGCTGCGCGTGCTCGCGATCGACCCCGACTCGCGGGTGCCCGAGCGCCGCGCGGTGCTGACGCCGTTCGAGGGCTGATGGTCCCCGGCGCCCGCAGGCTCGCCGAGCCCGCACCGGCGCGCGTGTTCGCCGCGCGCGGCGGCCGGCCTGCCGAGGTGGACGGGCACGAGGTCGTCGCGATCCGCGAGTCGTGGCTCGTCGAGGACCGCTGGTGGACCGCCCGCCCGCTGCGCCGCCGCTACTGGGAGGTCGTCACCGTCGACGGCCGCGACCTCGTCGTCTTCCGCGACCTCGTCGGCGGGCACTGGTTCCGCCACCGCTGACGCAGCGCCGCCGCACTTCCGTGACCGGCTGGTCGTTGTCCCGTCACCGTGCTCCCGGGACGGTGATGCGATGCGCCCGCGCGCCGACCACGGCCAGTCCACCGTCGAGTACGTCGTGCTCGTCCTCGTCGCCGTGCTGCTGCTCGCGGCGGGCGCCGCCGGCCTGCACGCCACCGGGATCGCCGACGCCGTGGTCGACGCAGATCCGGATCGCGATCTGCCGCGTCGGCGGCGGCGCCTGCGTGGCGGCGCCCGAGCCGTGCGTCGTGACCGTGACGGCGACACTCGACGACACGACGCTGCGGGTGGCCGTCCTGCGCCTGCGCGCCGGCCGCACGCTCGCTGCGCGAACGGCGGTCCGACGGCAGCGAGCGGGTGACGCTCGTCACGCGCGGCGGCGCGGGCGCGGGGCTCGGGCTCGGCGGCGACCTCGCGGTGGGCCGGTGGGGGGTCGGCGCGCGGCTGGACGCGGCGGTCGAAGCGCGCGGGGGACGGGGGCGCGTCTGGACGGTGCCCTCGACCGTCGTCGCCGACGCCCTCGTCGCCGCGCTGCGCCGCCGGGCCTCCGTCGCCGCCGGCGGCCGGGCCGGCGGGCCGGCGCCGCGCACACGCGCTGCGCCCCTCCCCGAGCCCGACGCGGTCTTCGGTGACCGCGGGCTCTCGACCACGGTCTCCGGGGCGCTCGGGCGGCTCGGTCTCTCGCTGGAGGCCGAGGATCTCCTGACGACCGCGGACCGACCGGCGCAGCGGCGAGCGCACGCTGGTCGTGCGGCGCCGTAACGAGGTGCTCGGGAGCGTCGGCCTGCTGGGTCCGCTCGGGGCCGAGGGGGGCGCGCGCCGCGACGAGCGCTTCGCGCTGGTCCTCGACACGCGCGGGCGCCCGCTGCGGCTCGTCGTCGGCGACGTGCGGCGGCTGCAGGCCGGCGTGCGGCTGCCCGCTCCGCTGCGGGGGCCGGCGGCGCGCAGCGGAATGCCCCAGCGGCGCGGCCGGGTCGTGGAGAGCGAGCGCGTGCTCGACCTGAGCGATCCGGCGAATCTCGCCGCCGCAAGCGCCTTCGTGCGCGCGCTGCGCGACCCGGGCCTGGGGCTCGGGCCGGCCGTGGCCGTCGCGGACGGGCTGCGGCGCCGGCTGGACGCCGCGGGCCTGACCCGCTTGCGCGTCTATGCGCTCGACGCGCGTCACACGGGCGCACACGGCGGGGTGGACGCCGGCATCGGCCTCGGCGCCGGATACGAGCACGCGGTCGAGCGCCTGCGGCTGGTGGGAGCGACGGAGCGGGAGGCGGGAGGGACGGTGGCGGGAGCGGGACGACTGCCTGCCGGAGACGTGAGTGCCGGAGACGAGACCGGGTCCGCCCGCCCGGTATGCGAACATACGTTCGTGTCGTACACCGAGCTTCACTGCCACTCGGCCTTCTCCTTCCTGGACGGGGCATCGCTGCCGGAGGAGCTCGTGGTGGCGGCGGTCGGAGCGCGGCCACACGGCGCTCGCGCTGACCGACCACGACACGGTCAGCGGCTCGATGGAGTTCGCGCAGGCGGCGCGGCAGCTCGGGCTGCGGGCGATCCACGGGGCGGAGGTCACGGTTCTCGACCACGCGGGCATGCCGATCGAGGATGCGCGGCATCTGACGCTCCTGGTCCGCGACGCGCGCGGCTGGTCGAATCTCTGCCGGCTGCTCACCCGCGCGTGGGCGGCCACGCGCGAGACCGACGCGCGGCGCTCGCTCGGCGCGCCGTCGGTGACGCTCGACGACCTCGAGGAGCACGCCGCCGGGGCTCGTCTGCCTCAGCGGCTGCGCGCGCCGCGGCGTGCGCGACGAGCCGACGATGCGCCGGCTGCTCGCGGCGTTCGGCCGCGACGCCTTCCGGGTCGAGCTGCAGCGCCCGTTCGCCCGCCACGACCGCGCGCTGAACCGCGGGCTGACGCAGCTCGCCGCCCGTCTCGGCGTCGCCTGCGTGGCGACCGGCAACGTCCACGCGCACACGCCGATGCGCGCGCGACTGCAGGACACGCTCGTCGCCGTGCGCGAGCACACGACGCTCGACGCCTCCGAGCCGCTGCGCCGCGGCAACCACGCGCACGTCCTCGCCACGCCGGAGGCGATGGCCGCGCGCTTCGAGGACCATCCGGATGCGGTCGCGGAGACCGCGCGGCTGGCCGGCGACGCTGACCTTCGACCTCACGCACGACCTCGGCTACCGCTATCCGGGCGCCGAGGACGACGGTGCCGACGCGCGACGCTCGCGCAGGCCTGCCGCGCCGAGCTTCGACGATCGCTACCCGCCGGGACACCGCCTGCCGCGCCGAGGCGGCCGCGCGGCTGGACGAGGAGCTCGCGCTGATCGCCCACCTCGGCCTGTCCGGGTTCTTCCTCCTGCACCGCGACATGCTCGAGCTCGCGCGCGAGGTGGCCGCGGAGGTGCGCGGGCCGGACACCGCCCGCGCGCTGCTGCCGCCGGGCCGCGGCCGCGGCTCCTCGGTCTCCTCGATCGTCTGCTACCTCACCGGCCTCTCGCACGTCGATCCGGTCGCGAACAAGCTCTTCCTCGGGCGCTTCCTCAACGACGAGATCACCGCGCTGCCGGACATCGACCTCGACTTCCCGCGCGACGTGCGCGAGCGGCTGATCCCGCGCATCCACGAGCGCTACGGCCGTGAGCACTCGGCGCTCGTCGCCGCCTTCCCGACCTACCGCGCGCGCGGCGCGATCCGCGAGCTGGGCAAGGCGCTGGGCTTGCCGCCGGGGGAGATCGAGCGCGTCGCCCGCGGCTCGGAGGGCTGGTCGGCCCGCACGGTCGACCAGGACATCGTCACGGCGCTCGGCGCCGAGCGGCTGCGAGCGCGGACGGGCAGGCCGGCCGCTGGCGGCACCTCGCCGCGCTCGCCGACGAGGCGCACGGCCTGCCCGCGCCACCTCTCCCAGCACTCCGGCGGGATGATCGTCGCCACCCGCCCGCTGATCGACTGCTGCCCGGTCGTCCCGGCGGCGATGGAGGGCCGGCAGATCGCGATGTGGGACAAGGACTCGTGCGCCGACGCGGGCTTCCTGAAGATCGACCTGCTCGGCCTCGGGATGCTCTCGGCGGTCGAGCGCTGCGTCGAGCAGATCGCCGAGCGGCGCGGCGAGCGGATCGACCTCTCGCGCATCCCCTACGACGACCCGCGAGGTCTACGGCACGATCCAGCGCGCCGAGACGACCGGCGTCTTCCAGATCGAGAGTCGCGCGCAGATGGCCTCGCTCATGCGCACGCGGCCCGAGAACCTCGACGACCTGACGATCCAGGTCGCGATCGTGCGGCCCGGCCCGATCCAGGGCGGTGCCGTCAACCCGTACATCGAGCGCCTCCAGCGCCTGCGCGCGGACCCGTCCTACCAGGTGCCCTACGAGCACCCCTCGCTCGAGCCCGTGCTGCGCGACACGCTCGGCACGATCATCTTCCAGGACCAGGTGATCGAGGTCGCGATGGCCTTCGCGGGCTTCTCCGCGGGCGAGGCGGAGGGACTGCGCCGCGCGATGAGCCGCAAGCGCTCCGCCGCCGCGCTCGAGGCCCATCACCAGCGCTTCGTCGAGGGCGCGGTCGCGCGCTGGGACGACGTGGACGAGGCGCTCGCCGAGCGGATCTTCGCGATGATCGCCGGGCTTCTCCGGCTTCGGCTTCCCGAAGGCGCACGGGGCGGCGTTCGGCCTGCTCGCCTACCAGTCCACCTGGCTGCGCGTGCACTACGGTCCCGAGTTCCTCGCGGCGCTGCTCGACGAGCAGCCGATGGGCTTCTACCCGCCGGACGCGCTCGTCCACGAGGCGCAGCGCCGCGGCATCACCGTGCTGCCGCCGGACGTCAACGCCAGCGCCGCCGGCGCCCTCGTCACGGCCGACGGAGCCGTCCGGATCGGGCTCGGGCACGTGCTCGGGGTCCAGGCGGCGGAGGTCGAGGCGCTCGTCGCCGAGCGCGAGCACGGCGGCCCGTTCCGCGCGCTCGAGGACCTCGCATCGCGGGCCGGGGCGGGACGGCCGGCGCTCTCGCGGCTCGCCTGGTCCGGCGCCACGGATGACCTGGCCGCGGTCTCCGGCGCCGGTCGCGACGGCGCTATGCCCGTCGCGAGGCCCTCTGGCGCCTGGGCGTCGCCGCACCACCCGTCGCCGCGGGGACGGCACGGGACCCAGCTCTCGCTGGCGCTCGACCTGCCTGCGGCACCGGCGCTCGACCCGCTCGCGGGACTGGGACGCGATGCTCGCCGACTACCAGACGACCGGGCTGACGACCGCCGCGCATCCGCTCGGACTGCTCCGGCCCGGGCTCCTGGCCCGCGGGGCGGCGACGAGCGCCGACCTCGGGGCGATCGCCCACGGCACCCGCGTGCGCATCGGCGGACTCGTCGTCGCCCGCCAGCGCCCCGGGACGGCGAGCGGCGTCTGCTTCATGCTGCTCGAGGACGAGCACGGGACGATCAACCTCGTCGTCCCGCCCGCCGTCTACGAGCGCCACCGGCTCACGGTCCGGACCGAGCCGCTGGTCCTCGCCGAGGGCGTCCTGGAGCGCTATGCCGCCGGCGGCGGGGCGGTCAACGTCCTCGTGCGCCGCCTGACGCCCCTCGACGGCGCAGAGCGGCCCGCCGCGGAGATCAAGGACTTCTCGCCGCTCGACGCGCGTGAGCTGGAACGCCGCGAGCAGGAGGACACGGCCGCGGCGGCCGCAGGCCCGGGCGGCGCCGGATTCCGTGCCGTGGCCCCGCCGGTCATGTCCTTCGCCCAGGGCCGCAGACGCTGAGCTGGCGCTCGCAGGCACTGCGGGACGCCGTCCGGCGTGCGCGCGGTGTAATCTGCCCCGCCGATGCTCGCCTTCGCCCTGCTCGTCGCCGCGTTCGTGATCGTAGGCCTCGCGGTGCTCGCCTTCGCCTTCGCGTCGGGCCGCCGTCGCCAGTCGGAGTCCGGGGCCAAGTCCTCGAGCGGCTCAAACGCCCTCGTGTACTCGGGCCTGGCGATCGTCATCGTCGGGATCGGTCTCGCGCTGCCGCTCGCGCTGCTGATCGGCAACGCCGACAGCGCCGACGTCGAGGCCGTCGGCGGGGTGGACCTCACGGCCGCCCAGGCCGAAGGCCGCGAACTGTTCGCCACGAACTGCGCGCACCTGCCACGTCCTCAAGGCCTCGAACTCGACCGGGGCGATCGGGCCGAACCTCGACGTCCTGCGGCCCGCCGAGGGCCTCGTCGAGAACGCGATCCTCGTGGGTCGAGCGCGTGGTGCCGGCAACATGCCCGCCGGGCCTGCTGACCGGCGAGGACGCCAAGGACGTCGCGTCCTACGTCGCCGCGGTCGCCGGCCGCGAGGACGTCACCGCGCCGGTCGCCGCACCCGCCGCCGGCAACTAGCCGCGCGCACGGCGACGAAGACCCGTCCGACGGGTCGGCGACGCTACCCTTCATGACGTCAGACACCGCTGAGTCCCTGTGGTGCAGGCCATCGCTCAGATGGCGGGCCACGGGGAGCGGGGGACCCACGTACTGGGGCGAATCGCCGGGACACCGGCGTAGCGCTGCTCTTTCTGCGCGAGCCCGACAGCTAACCCCGCAAGCGTTCGAGAGAGGACGGAGACATGGCACAACCTGAGGCCCGCGCCTGGTGGGCTGACGTCGAGCACCTGCGGGACGGCATCGAGCAGCGCCGCGCCGCCGACCGGACGCCCCGCGCACCCGCCGCGGATCTCGCGCCGCCCGCGACTCGTCGCACGGTCCGGATCACCGGCCGCGCCGCCGCCGCGCCCGCCCCCCGGCCGCTCGTCGTGGCGCGGCAGCGCCCGCCGCGCGCCCTCGACGCGGCGACCCGCCGGCCCGACCGCATCGCCGGCTGGGCCGCGCTGCTCGGGCTCGTGCTGGTGCTCGTGTCGACGGCCACGCAGTAGACCGCCGCAACGGCGGGTTGACCAGCGCCTGCGGTGGCCCGCGGGCGCCGCGCGCGCGTACTCCGAGCAGACACACGCACAGCGGGACTTGCAGCCACCGGTACGCTTACGATCCGTAAGCAGGTCGCATGATGCACCGGAGGGCACGGACCGCTCACCCACGTCTCGAGGAATCCCGCCATGACCGCCATCAGCCGCTTTCCCGTCCACGACGAGCTCAGCGCCCCCGAGGGATCCGTTCCGGTGCTGCGCGGTGCGCTCGCCACCGCAGGGCAGCTCCCGAACTTCCTCGGCGTCCTGGCCGGCTCGCCCGCCGCGCTGCGCGGTTACGCGCGCCTGCGCTCGGAGCTGCGCAACGGCGCCCTGGAGCAGCGGACGCTCGAGCGGATCTCGCTCGCCGTCGCCGAGCACCACGGATCCGAGCCCGGCATCGCGATGCACAGCCGGTCGGCGCGCCTGGCGGGCCTCTCCCACGACGAGATCGCCGCTGCACGGCGCTTCGCGTCGGCCGACGAGCGCGAGCTGGCGCTCCTCGCCTACCTGCGCTCGCTGATCGAGGACCGGGGACGGCCGCCCGTCCACCTGCACGAGGAGGCGCGCGAGGCGGGGTGGACCGACGAGCAGCTGCTCGAGGCCATCGCATTCGTCGCGCTGGAGACGTTCACGGCGCTCATCAACGTGGCGGGCGACGTGCCAGTGGACGGCTCCGGCGAGCAGGCCCGCCTGATGGCGGCCTGACGGCGGCTGGTGTCCGATCCCGGGACGGCGGTGTCCGGCGGCGGGGCCGTGGCGCCGCAGATGGGCTGCTGTCCGCTGTACCACGAGGCGGTCGAGCTGATCGGGCGCCGCTGGAGCGGGGCGATCATCGCGGTGCTCATCTCCTCGCCGGAGCCGTTGCGGTTCTCGGAGATCGGCGCAGCCGTGCCGGACCTGTCCGACAGGCTGCTCTCCGAGCGCCTCAGGGAACTCGAGGAGCGCGGTCTCGTCGTCCGGCACGCCGACCCGGGGCCGCCGGTCCGCGTCACCTACGCGGCCAGCGACATGGGGCGTGACCTCGAGCCGGCTCTGGAGCAGGTGGCGCTGTGGGCGCGGCGATGGCTCGCCGCACAGCAGACCCACTAGGTTTCCAGCCATGCCCGAGCCCCAGCCCACCAGCGCCGCGGACGTCAAGGCGCTCTGCGAGGAGCGCGACATCCGCTTCATCCGCTTCTGGTTCACCGACATCCTCGGCCAGCTCAAGTCGTTCTCGATCGGCAAGGACGAGCTGGACGACGCCTTCGAGGGCGGGATGGGCTTCGACGGATCCTCGATCACCGGCTTCAACGCCATCGAGGAGTCGGACATGATCGCGATGCCCGACCCGACGACGTTCGCGGTCCTGCCCGTGGCGCCCGGAGGAGCAGGGCGTCGCGCGGATGTTCTGCGACGTCCTCGACGCCGGAGCGCACGCCCTACGAGGGCGACCCGCGCCACGTCCTGCGCCGGGCGCTCCAGCGCGCCACGGCGATGGGCTTCGACACGTTCAACGTCGGGCCCGAGCTCGAGTACTTCCTCTTCAAGGACAAGAACGGCACCGAGGTCCTCGACGAGGGCGGCTACTTCGACCTCACGACGCTCGACGCGGGCTCGGACGTGCGGCGCGAGACCGTCCTCGCGCTCGAGCAGCTCGGCATCCACGTCGAGTACAGCCACCACGAGGTCGGTCCCAGCCAGCACGAGGTCGACATGCGCTACGCGGGCGCGCTGAAGATGGCCGACGACTGCATGACCTACCGCATCACCGTCAAGGAGTACGCGATGAAGTACGGCTGGCATGCCACGTTCATGCCCAAGCCGCTCTTCGGCGAGAACGGCTCCGGGATGCACACGCACATGTCGCTCTTCAAGGACGGCCGCAACGCCTTCTTCGACGAGGGCGACGCGTACTACCTGAGCGACGTCGGCAAGGCCTTCATCGCCGGCCAGCTGCGCCACGCGCGGGAGATGAGCGCGATCTTCGCCCAGTGGGTCAACAGCTACAAGCGGCTCGTCCCGGGCTACGAGGCGCCCGTCTACGTCGCGTGGTCACGCCGCAACCGCTCCGCGCTCGTGCGCGTCCCGCTCTACCACCCCGGCAAGGAGCAGGCGACGCGGATGGAGCTGCGCTGCCCGGACCCGGCGTGCAACCCCTACCTGACCTTCGCGGTGCTGCTGCAGGCCGGGCTCGAAGGGATCGAGAAGGGCTACGAGCTGCCCGAGCCGATGGAGCAGAACCTCTACCACCTGGCGGCCGACGAGCGCCGGCGCCTGGGGATCGAGCAGCTGCCCGAGACGCTCGGCGAGGCGATCGAGCTGGCCGCCGACAGCGAGCTCGTGCTGCGGGCGCTCGGCGAGCACACCTTCAACCGCTACATCGAGATCAAGCGCCAGGAGTGGGAGGACTACCGCGTGCAGGTCACGCAGTGGGAGCTGGACCGCTACCTGCCGGTGCTCTGATCAGCGGCGGCGGAACGTCTTGAAGACCGTCGTGCTGCCCGTGAGCCGCGGCGTGGCATTCGGGGCGTAGGTGCGCTTGAAGTCCACCTGCACCGTCCACTTGCCGGACGGCACCGACGACCCGGGGATGCCGGGCGCCTTGCGCGTGAGCGTGCCGCACGGCCCGGTCGGGACGCCGAAGCGGTAGTTGGAGTACGTCCGGCCGCGGTGGCGGAAGTGACCGTAGATCGGCCTGCCGGGGTTCTGGAAGAGCCCGCTGAACTTCCAGGTGCGCTTGGCCTGCGGGCTCTTGAAGCCCGTCGAGGTCGAGAAGACGGCGTTGGCGACGTTCACGTCGACCGCGGCGGACGTGTTCGTCGACGCGTCGGTTGCGGTCACCGTGAACCGCTTCACCGCGGGCCTGCTCGTGCCCAGCAGCGGCGCCTTCACCGTCGCGGAGAACGCGCCGTCGGGCCCGGCGCTCCCGGACAGGGCGATCTGTTCGCCGGCGACGGTGATCGGTGCCTGCGCGCCGAACCCGCTCCCGCTCAGCTGCATGGCGCTCTCGGCCACGTAGCAGGACTTGTCGGCGACGAGCGTCGCCGCTCCCGCCGGCGCGGCGGCGGCGAGCAGCGTGGCGCCGCAGGCGGCGAGGAGGGCGATCGGCGTGGTGCGCATGACCGCGGATCCTACCGGGACGGCCCGTCGATCAGGCCGTCTCCGGCACCTCCTCACTGGTCGACTGCGCGTCCTCGCGGGCGAGCTTCGAGGGCCACCACACCCGGCTCCCGATGTCCAGCACCAGCGCGGGCACGAGGGTCGAGCGCACGACGAACGTGTCCAGCAGGACGCCGAACGCGATCGCGAACCCCAGCTCGGTCAGGAACACGAGCGGGAGCACGGCGAGGACCGCGAACGTGCCGGCGAGCACGATGCCCGCCGACGTGATGACCCCGCCCGTGACCGCCAGGCCGCGCAGCATCCCCTCGCGCGTCCCGTGCTTCTGCGCCTCTTCGCGCACACGGGCCATCAGGAAGATGTTGTAGTCGATGCCCAGCGCGACGAGGAAGACGAACGCGAACAACGGCAGCGACGGATCGCTCCCGGGGAAGTCGAACAGGACGTCGAAGACGACGTAGCTCACGCCGAGGGCCGCCGCGAACGACAGCACGACCGTGGCCATCAGCAGGACCGACGCCACGATCGCCCGCAGCAGCACCATCAGCACGAGGAAGACGACGATCAGGACGAGCGGGATGATCACCCTGTTGTCGCGCACGCTCGCGGCCCGCAGGTCACGCTCGATCGCGGTGGTCCCGCCGACGAGGACGCCCTCACCGCCCGCCTCGCGCGCCGCGCTGCGGACCGCCGGGATGACGTCGTAGGCCTGCGTGGAGTACGGGTCGAGCTCCAGCGATGCCTGGAGATAGGTCCCCGGATCGCCCGTCTTGACGACGCGCACGTCGGCGACGCCCGGCACGCCCTCGACGGACCGCTCGACGGCGGCGACGTCGCCGCCCGCCGGGACGACGATGTCCGTCGGGGCGTTGTCGCCGCTGGGGAACGCCTCCGACAGGAGCGTCTGCCCCTGGACGGACTCCACGTCGCCGCGGAACGAGTTGCCCTGGGTGAGGCCCGTCGAGTAGTTCAGGAGGCCGAGGGTCATCACGCACAGGAGCAGCGTCGTGATCACCCAGACGCGGCGGGGCCTGCGGGCGATCCAGTCGCCCCACTGGCGCCAGCGCCCGTGGGTGGCGTCGGTCGTCTGGGCGCGATCGCTGAAGCGATGCTCGGTGCTGCGGAAGCGCGCGGTGAACGGGCCGCCGACGACGCGCAGGACGACCGCGGCCACGATCACGACCCCGAGCGTGAGCGGCGCGGGGACGCCGACGACCGCGAGGACGCCCACGAGGATGCCGACGTTGAACAGCATCGCCACCCCGAAGCCGAGCCGCGCCGGGACGTGCGACGGGGCGGGCGTCGCGTCCGGCGCCTCCGGGCCGTCGGGCCCGTACGGGACGAACGGCCAGAACGCGCGGCGCCCGAAGATCGCCAGCAGCGCCGGCAGCAGCGTGAGCATCGCGACCATCGCCGTCAGGACGCCGAGCGCCCCGAGCGGCCCCAGTCCGGCGGTCCCGTTCACCTCGGCGACCGTGAGGCACATGAGCGCCAGCACGACCGTGAGCGCGGACGCCACCACCGCCGGGCCGGCGCCGCTGAGCGCGTTCGCCAGCGCCGTGTGCTTGTCCTGCTCCCGGCGCAGCTCCTCGCGATAGCGGGCGACGATGAGCAGGGCATAGTCGGTGCCCGCGCCGAGGACGAGGATCGACATGATCGAGGACGACTGCCCGTTCACGGTCACGCCCGCGACCTCGCTCGCCATCCAGCCGAGCCCGCGGCTGACGAGCTCGGCGAAGCCGACGGTGATGAGCGGGATCCAGAGGAAGAGCGGGCTGCGGTAGATGCCGGCGAGCAGCAGGAAGACGAGCGCGACCGCGGCGATCAGCAGCGTGCCGTTGATGTTCTCGAAGACCTTGATCGCGTCGGCCGAGAACCCGGCCGAGCCCGTCACCTTCACCTCGAGCCCGCCGCCCGGGTCGCTGATCCGCTCGCGGACCTCCTCGACCGGATCGAGGATGGTGTCGGACTCACCGTCCGTGGCGATGTCGGCGAGGAGCAGCGCCGAGGTGCCGTCCGGCGAGGTCCGCGGCGGCGCGAACGGCCGGGTGCTCCTCAGCCGCAGCGCGTTCAGCTCCGCGCGGTCCTCGGCGATCTGGCGCTTGTCGGCGGCGGTCAGCCCGCCGTCGCGCCGGTAGACCGCGACGATCGTGACGTTCTCGGCGCCCTGGATCTCCTTGGTCGCCTCCAGCGCCTTGGTGGACTCGGCGTCGGCGGGAAGGAACGACGCCGAGTCGTTCTCCTGGATCTCCTCGAACTTCGACGGCAGGCTCGCCGCGGAGAACGCGATCACGGTGAGCAGCCAGACGGCGACGACGACCCACTTCGCGCGCGGGCCGCTGGGGAGGGTGAGGAGCTTCTTCATGGGCGTTCGGGGCCTTCCGGTCGGCGGGACGCACCGGTTCTAGCAACGCCCTGCGGCGGACGGCCGCCCGCGGGCCGCCGGTCGTGTGCGATCGGTCACACAGGTGGGTCCGGCGGCGCCAGGAGCGCCGCCAGATCGGCGGCCTGCGTGACGGGCGCGCGGCAGGCGAACCGCTCGCACAGGTACGCGGCGGCGCTGTCCGTCGACGGCGTGGCGGCCCTCGAGCAGCGGGACCCGCGAGGGCGCGGCAGCGTCGTCCGCATGGCCCGCCAGGACGAGGCGCGGGCGCAGCTGCGAGCGCACCAGGCGGGCGAGGTCGGCGACGCCTGCGGCGGGGCCGGCGAGGGCGAGCTCGCGCGTCGGGCCGACGTGGAGGTCGAGCGCCTGCAGCGCGTGCGCGAACGCCTGGGGGTGCTGAGCGCACAGCGGGTGGACGAGCAGCAGGTGGCTCACCGCGGCGTCCTCGTAGCGCGCCTCGCCCGTCAGCAGCGCGAGCCGCAGCAGCCCGAGGGCCGCCGAGGAGGAGCCGGAGGGGATCGGGTGGTCCTCGATCTCCTTGCGCCGCGTGATCAGCGCCTCCGCGTCGTCGGCCGTCGAGAAGAACCCGCCGTGCTCGGCGTCGGCGAACCGCCGCAGCAGCTCGTCGGCGCGTCGCGCGCGCGGCGAGGAACCACTCCTCCTCGAACGTCGCCTCGTAGAGGGTGACCAGCGCCTCGAGCAGGAACGCGTGGTCCTCGAGGAACGCGCGCTGCTTGGCGACGCCCGCGCGCGAGGTGCGCAGCAGGCGCCCGGCGTCGTCGCGCTGGACGTCGAGCAGCACGCGCGCCGTCGCGCGCGCCGCGTCCAGGTGGTCGGGGCGCTCCAGGACGGCGCCGGCGTCGGCGAGCGCGCTCACCATCAGCGCGTTCCACGCCGCCAGCCGCTTGTCGTCGGTCGCGGGCCGCGCACGCCGCTCGCGCACCTCCAGGAGCCGCGCGCGGATCCGCTCGCGCACCTCGGGCTCGGGCTCGGGCCCGCGCGACTCCAGGACGTTGCTTCCGGGCCCGCCCTCGGGGAAGTTGCCGGCGTCCGTCGCGCCGAACCATGCGAGGGCGGCGTCTGCGTCGGGACCGAGCGCGCTCGACGAGCTCGCCGGTCGACCACACGTAGAAGCGGCCCTCCTCGCCCTCGGAGTCCGCGTCGAGCGAGCTGAAGAACCCGCCGTCCGGCGCCTGCATCTCGCGCAGCGCCCAGTCGAGCGTCTCCTCGCACGTGCGCCGCAGGACCGGATCCCCGCTGACGAGCCAGCCGTGCAGGTACGCCCGCGCGAGCAGGGCGTTGTCGTAGAGCATCTTCTCGAAGTGCGGGACCGTCCAGGTGCCGTCGACGCTGTACCGCGCGAAGCCCCCGCCCACCTGGTCGTGGATGCCGCCCGAGGCCATCGAGCGCAGCGTCTGCAGCGCCATCTCCGGCTCGCCCCGCGCGAGCAGGAACTCGATGACGCTCGCGGCCGGGAACTTCGGCCCGCGCCCGGGCGAGCCCCAGCCGCCCTGGACGCTGTCGAAGCTCGCCGCGAGCGCGCCCGCGGCCTGCATCGAGCGTCTCGGGGCCCAGGGGATCGGCCGACGGACGCAGCCGCGCGCCGCCCGCCAGCCGGGCGACCGCGGCGCCGGAGTCGGCGACGATCTCGGTGCGGCGCTCGCGCCAGCCCTCGGCGACGGCCAGCAGCACCTGCCGCCACGACGGCATGCCGTGGCGCGGCTCGGGCGGGTAGTACGTGCCGCCGTAGAACGGGACCTGCGCGGGCGTGAGGAAGACGTTCAGCGGCCAGCCGCCCTGCCCGGTCATGACCTGGACGGCCTCCATGTAGAGGGCGTCGACGTCGGGGCGCTCCTCGCGGTCGACCTTGATGCAGACGAAGTGCTCGTTCATGAGCGCCGCGGTCTCGGCGTCCTCGAAGCTCTCGCGCTCCATCACGTGGCACCAGTGGCAGGCCGCGTAGCCGATCGAGAGGAGGATCGGCAGGTCGTGGACGCGGGCGTGCTCGAGGGCTTCCGGGCCCCACGGGCGCCAGTCGACCGGGTTGCCGGCGTGCTGCAGCAGGTACGGGGAGGTCTCGTGCGCCAGCGCGTTGGGCATCGGCTCAGCCGGCCGCGCGCAGCCGCGGGCTCGCGAACGGCGGGAGCGCCAGCCCGCGCCCCCACGACCGGTCCGCGGCGCCCGCCGTGCTCGCGCTCGCCGTGGCTTCGACCCGGCGACCGCCGAGGATGCCGCGAGCGGTGCCGCCGCCGTCGATCTCCAGGCGGCCGCGCGCCGCCCGCGGGCCGGTGACCTGCAGCTGCGACGCGGCGCCGCGCTTGATCGCGTAGGTGCCCGAGACGCGCACGCCCGGCACGTACGTGACGCGCGTCAGCTCGACGACGTCGCCGTTGACCCGCGCGACGCCGCCGCGCAGGCCGCCGGTGCGGGCGCCCGTGTTGATCGACCGGCCCGCGGCGATCGCGTCGCCGATGAGCTGGCGGCGCACGTCGTTGAGGGTCGCGCGGACCGCCGCGACGGTGCGCAGCGCGCGGGTCCCGCCGGACAGGGAGCTGAGCTGCAGCGGCGGGCGCGGCGTCGGCGCGATCGGCGTCGCGTCCGGTGTGCACGCGGCCGCGGTCCCCGCGGCGAAGGCGGTGAGCTCGTCGTCCACGCAGCCGCTGAGATCGCTGCCGACGACGGAGTGCCCGGTGTTCGGGACGCTGACCACGCGCGCACCGGGGATCGTCGCGCCGACGCGGCGCGCCTGCTCGACCGGCGTGCGCAGATCCGCCGCGCCGTCGAGGATGAGGGTCGGGACGGCCGGGACGGCACCGAGCGTGCTCGGCGGGAGCGGCGCGTCCGGCCAGGCGGCGCAGAGGTCGACGATGCTCTGGGTGAAGGGGACCGAGCGGGCGAACGGGGAGAACGCCGAGCCGGGCAGCCCGTTGAGCGCCGAGCCGGCCTGTTCGAGCCGCGCGCTCGAGGAGCTCGCCGGGTTCCACGGGAACGTCGTCTCGCTGCAGCGGGTCGCGGTGAAGAGCGTCGTGTTGAGGTCGTCCGCGGACTGCAGCCCGGTCAGCCGGCGGGTCGGCACCGACCCGTTGAGGCCCGCGGCGCGGGCGCGCAGCCGCAGGATCGGCGTGCGGTCGCCGCGCAGCGCCGCGCGCATCGCCCCGGGCAGCTCGGCGCGGAGCGTCGGGTTCAGGTCTCCCGCGAGCAGCGTCTGCCAGAGGCCGACGGCGGTCAGGCGCAGGCTCACGCGCCGGCCGTCGGGGCCGGTGACCGAGCCGCGCAGCTCGGCGCGCTGCAGGCGCCGCACGAGGGTCCGCAGGTCGGCGTTCGGGCTCGTGGTCGCAAGGCGGCACGCGCCGCCGGCGCACAGCTCGCGCAGCACGCGCGGCACGGCGGCGAACGACGGCCGCGACCAGACGTCCGGCCCCTCGAGCGGCACGACGGAGTCCAGGACGAGCGCCGCGACGCGGTCGGGGTGCAGCGCGGCGTACGTCAGGGCGACGCGCGTGCCGTACGAGACGCCGTAGAGCACGATCTTGCGGTAGCCGCCCGCGACGCGCAGCGCTTCGATGTCCTGCGCGCTGTCGATGCTCCGGTAGAAGTTCCGCGTCCCGCCGAGCGCCGTCGCGCAGGCGCGCACCTGGGCGCCGGAGCTGGGTCCCGCCTCGCCGAAGCAGCCCAGCGGTCCGGAGGCGCCGGTGCCGCGCTGATCGAAGACGAGGAGGTCGCGGCCGGGGAGCAGCGGCTTCAGCGACTCGGCGAAGTCCGTGGCGAACGGCAGCGCGGCCTGCCCCGGGCCTCCGGCGAGCGGGATCACGGCCTCGCTCGCCGCCGCGTCCGCCGGCTTGCGCGTGTATGCCAGCCCGACGGCGCCGCCGACGGCGCCCGTGCGGTCGACGGGCACGCTCAGGGTTCCGCAGCGCAGCGCGCCGGCGGTGCCGCAGGGGCGGCTCTCGAGGGCCGCGTGCGCGGGCGGCGCCGAGGCGAGCGGCGCGAGCGATGCGAGCAGCACGAGCAGCGGTGCTCGCAGGCGGCGAACGGGCATTCCAGAGGACGGTAGCGGACGATCCGAAGGGAAACGCCGGGTTGCCGGACGGTCGCCCGGCGTGCGACGATCGGCCGGTGTCCCGTCACCGAGAGACCGTCAACGCGGCCGGCGCCCCTGCGGCCGTCGGGCCCTACAGCCACGCCGTCCGCTCCGGGGGACTGCTCTTCTGCTCCGGGCAGACGCCGCTCGACCCGGAGACGGGCGTGCTCGTCGAGGGGACGGTCGGCGATCGGACCCGGCGCTGCCTGGACAACCTCGCGGCGGTCTGCACGGCCGCGGGCGCCGACCTCGCGGACGCCGTGCGCTGCGGGGTGTACGTCACCGACCTGTCGGTGTTCGCGGAGGTGAACGCCGCCTACGCGGAGTACTTCCCCGGCGAGCCGCCCGCCCGCACCACCATCGGCGTCGCGTCGCTCCCGGTCGGCGCGGACGTCGAGATCGACGCCATCGTCGCGCTGTCCGGCTGAGGCCGTCATGCCCGGGGCGGTCACAGCGTCCGACGTCCGGCGCGCCGCACCGGCCGTGGCCGCCGTTGCGCGCCGCACGCCGGTGCTGGACTCCGTGACGCTCACGGAGCTGGCCGGCGGCGACATCGCGCTGAAGGCCGAGAGTCTCCAGCGGGCCGGGTCGTTCAAGGTCCGCGGCGCGACGGCGAAGCTCGAGGCGCTCGGGGCCGACGCCGCTCGCGGCGTGGTCGCCGGCAGTGCGGGCAACCATGCGTGGGCGGTCGCGCTCGCCGCGCGCCAGCGGGGCGTCCCGTGTGAGGTGGTGATGCCGCCGCTCGCACCGCTCTCGAAGATCGCCGGCTGCCGCGCGCTCGGGGCGACCGTCGTCGAGGGCGACGCCTCCGTGGACGCGTGCGTGGAGCAGGCGCGCGAGCGCGCGCGCCTGAGCGGGATGGCGTTCATCCACCCGTTCGACGACCCCGACGTCGTCGCGGGGCAGGGGACCGTCGGCCTGGAACTGCTCGAGCAGGTGCCCGACCTGGCGAAGGTCGTGGTCTGCCTGGGCGGCGGGGGGCTGGCCGCGGGCATCGCGATCGCCGTCAAGGACGTGCTGCCGCACGTGCAGGTGGTCGGCGTCCAGGCGCAGGTCGTCGCCGCCTACCCGCCGTCGCTCGCAGCGGGGCATCCCGTCGAGGTCCCCGCCGCGACGACGATCGCCGACGGGATCGCGCTCCGGCGCCCCGGGGACGTCACGTTCCCGCTGGTCCGCGACCTCCTCGACGACGTCGTCACCGCCGGTGAGGACGACATCGCGGAGGCGATGGTGCTGCTGCTCGAGCGGGCGCGGCTGGTCGTCGAGGGCGCCGGCGCCGTCGGCGTGGCGGCCCTGATGACCGGGGCCGTCAAGCCCGCCGAGCGCGGGACGACGTGCGCGATCCTCAGCGGCGGGAACGCCGACGCGGGGCTGCTGGCGTCGGTCACGCGGCTGCACGAGAGCCGCGCCGGCCGGCGCCTCGTCCTCTTCACGCGCGTCTCCGACAGGCCCGGCGGCCTCGCGCGCCTGCTCGGGGCCGTGAGCGCGGCCGGCGGCAACCTCATCGACGTCGAGCACGTCCGCGAGGGGGTCTCCCTGCACGTCCGCGAGACGGGGGTCCAGCTGGTGCTCGAGACGCGCGGGCCCGAGCACGCCGACGCCGTCCTCGCCGCACTCCGCGCGGCGGGCTACGACGTGACGTCCGGGCGCTGACCCCGGCCCGGGCGGCGCTGGCGGGCCTCGTCGGCGGCGAGCGCGCCGGACACCGTCTGGAGCCAGATCCGCTCCTCGGCGTCGGCGTGCGCCAGCCGGCGGCGCACCCAGTCCTCCAGCGCGCGGCGCGGACCGCGCGCTGCGCGGCGCCCCGTGACGGCGTAGCGCCCGTCCGCCAGCAGCACGAGCGTGCCGGGCTCGTCGCGGCGCATGCGCAGCGTCGTGAGCACCGGCGTGCCGCGGACGGCCGACGGGCGCCCCGCATCGCCGTCGCCCTCCGACCACGCCCACGACGTGAAGACCGGCTGTCCGCCCGTGCGGCCCGGCTCGGGGATCGCGTCAGGGCCGATCGGCCCCTCGCGCCAGCGCGCCACGAGGTCCTCGACCTCGTGGCGGACCGCGTCGCGGACCAGCACGTGCAACTCGTCGCCGGGACGGATGACCGTCGCACCGCGGGGCGGGATCGCCTCCTGGCCGCGGACGATCACGTTCACCACGGCCTCCCGGGGCAGCCCGAGGTCGCGGACCCGCAGCCCGGCGATCGCGTCAGCGTCGGTCACCGGGTACTCGAGGACCTCCGCGCCGAGTCGGCGGATGGTCCCGGAGTCCGCGAGCGGCCGGGGAAGGGCGGGCTCGTTCGTCGTGAGGCCCAGGCGCCGGGCCAGGCCCTCGACCGTCGTCCCCTGGAGCAGCGTCGAGATCACGACCACGAAGAAGACGATGTCGAAGATCTGCACGCCACCGGGAACGTCGTCCACGACGACGAACGTCGCCAGCACCACCGGCACGGCGCCGCGCAGGCCCGCCCACCCGAGGATCAGCGTCTCCCGCCGCCCGAAGCCGAACGGCAGGACGGCGACGGCGGCCGCGATCGGCCGCGAGAGGAACACGAGGACGAGCGCGATCAGCGTCCCCTCGATCGCCACGTCGTCGAGGCGGCCGGGGAAGACGAGCAGGCCGAGCGTCACGAACAGGACCACCTGTGCGAGCCACGCCAGACCGTCATGGAAGGCCTCGATCGTGCGGCGGCCCGGGAGCGCGGCGTCGGCGAGCGTCAGGCCGACGAGGTACACCGCCAGGAAGCCCGAGCCGTGGAGCGTCGCGGCGGCGCCGAACCCGACGGCCGCGGTCGCGAGCGTCGCCACCGGGTACAGCCCGGCCGACGCGAGCCGCAGGCGGCGGAAGAGCGGGATCGCCAGGCGCCCCACCGCCAGGCCGGCGGCGAGGCCGATCGCGAGCTCGCGCGTCAGCAGCCAGGCGACGTCCAGGGCCCCGGTCGCCGGGATCGTGATGAGCTCGATGAGCGCGAGGACGAGCAGGACCGCGATCGGGTCGTTGAAGCCCGACTCGCCCTCGAGGGTGAGGGCCAGCCGGCGCCGGAGCTGCGACCCGCGCAGGAGGGTGAAGACCGCCGCGCCGTCGGTCGACGACAGGACCGCCCCGACGAGCAGCCCCTCGAGCGTCCCGATCCCCAGCAGCGGGGCGGCGACGAACCCGGTGATCGCGGTCGTCACCACCGTGCCCACGACCGCCAGGCTCACCGCGGGCCCCAGGACCGGCCGGATCTCCGACCAGCCCGAGCGCAGGCCGCCGTCGAACAGGATCAGCGCGAGCGCGACGATGCCGATGTCCTGCGCGAGCTCGTAGTCGCCGAAGGACACCCAGCCCGTGACGTCGGACCCGATGACGAGCCCGATGCCCAGGAACAGCAGCAGTGAGGGGATGCGCAGCCGCGTGGCGAGCAGCGAGGCGATCACGGCGCCCCCGAGGACGGCGCCGGTCACGAGGATGATCTGCGCCAGGCTCACGTGGGTACGGCCCTCTGGCGGGACGGGTCGGCAAGGCCGAACGGTACGGCCCCCTGGCGGGACGGGTCGGCGAAGCCGACCCGATGAGTCTCAGGAGGGGGTGCCTGCACGCACAGCTGACGCTACAAGGCATCCCCCAGCGGCGTGACGTACGCCCCGCTGATCCCGCCGTCCACCAGGAAGTTCGACGCCGTGATGAACGACGACTCGTCGCCGGCGAGGAACAGGACGGCGTTGGCCATCTCCTCGGCGCGGCCGAAGCGGCCCATCGGGACGTGGACGAGCCGGCGCGCCGCGCGCTCGGGGTCCTTGGCGAACAGCTCGCGCAGCAGCGGGGTGTCCACGGGGCCGGGGGAGAGCGCGTTGACGCGCACGCCCCGGCGGGCGAACTCGACGCCCATCTCACGCGACATCGCGAGCACGCCGCCCTTCGACGCGGTGTACGAGATCTGCGACGTCGCCGCGCCGAGCGTCGCGACGAACGACGCGGTGTTGATCACCGACCCGCGGTGCGGGCCGTCGTTCTCGAGCAGGTGGGGGATGCCGTGATGGCAGCAGAGGTAGACCGACTTGAGGTTCACGTCCTGCACGCGCTGCCAGGCCTCGAGCCCGGTACTGAGGATCGAGTCGTCGTCGTCCGGCGAGATGCCGGCGTTGTTGAAGAGCACGTGGATCGCGCCGCACTGCGCCTTCACCTGCGCGTACATGTCGCGGACGGCGTCGCCGTCGGTCACGTCGACGCTCAGCGACAGGTCACCCGGCGCGCCCTCCATGAGGTCGACGCCCGCGACCGTCGCGCCCTCGCGCTGGAACGCGGCGACCGTCGCCGACCCGATCCCGCCGCTCGCGCCGGTGACGACGCAGACCTTCCCCTCCAGACGTCCGGCCATGCTCCTCAGTCCTCCTGCGTGCGGTAGTAGACGGTCTTGACCTCGGTGTACGCGTCCGTCGCGCGAGGCCCCAGCTCGCGCCCGTAGCCGCTCTGCTTGAAGCCGCCGAACGGCGTGGTGACCCGCACCGAGCTGTTGGAGTTGATCGACAGGTTCCCCGCCTCGACCGCACGGGCCACGCGCAGCGCCCGGGCCCCGTCGCGCGTCCAGACCGACCCCGAGAGGCCGTAGATCGTGTCGTTGGCCAGCCGGATCGCCTCGGCCTCGCCGGTGAACGGGATGACGCACGCGACGGGCCCGAAGATCTCCTCGGTGGCGGCGCGCTCGCCGGCGCCGACCGGATGCAGGATCGTCGGCGGGAACCAGTAGCCGGGCCCGTCGGGAACGCTCCCGCGGATCGCGACGGGCGCGCCCTCGGGGACGAACGACGCGACGCTCTCGCGCTGCCCGGCGGAGATCAGCGGGCCCATCTCGGTGGCCGGGTCCAGCGGGTCGCCGACCCGGATCGCGCTGACGACGGGCTCCAGCGCGGCCAGGAAGGCGTCGACGGCGCTCGCCTCCACGAGGATGCGCGAGCGCGCGCAGCAGTCCTGCCCGGCGTTGTCGAACACGGCCCACGGCGCCGCGCGGGCGGCGGCCCGCACGTCGGCGTCGGCGAACACGATGTTCGCGGATTTGCCGCCCAGCTCGAGCGTCACGCGCTTGATCGTCGCGGCGGCGGCGGCGGCGATCGACGCGCCGACCTCGGTCGAGCCGGTGAAGGCGATCTTCCCGACGCCCGGGTGTTCGACGAGGCGCTGCCCGCAGGTGCGGCCGGGGCCGACGACGACGTTGACGACGCCCTCCGGCACGCCCGCCGCGGCGGCGATCTCGGCGAAGCGGACGGCCGTGAGCGGGGTGAGCTCGGCGGGCTTGAGGACGACGGTGTTGCCGGCCGCGAGCGCCGGGGCGAGCTTCCAGGAGGCGATCGCGAGGGGGAAGTTCCACGGGGTGATCAGCCCGACGACGCCGATCGGCTCACGGAACGTCATCGCGACCCCGCCGTCGACCGGGATCGTGTCGCCGAGCAGGCGCTCGGGCGCGGCGGAGTAGTAGCGGAACGTCGCGATCGCCCCGCCGATCTCGCCGCGGGCGGCCGCGATCGGCTTGCCCGCGTTGCGCGCCTCGAGCAGCGCGAGCTCCTCGTGGGCGTCCTCCAGCGCGGTCGTGAGGTCGCGCAGGATGCCGGCGCGCGTCCCGGGTGCGAGGGCGCGCCAGGCGGGCAGCGCCTCCGAGGCGCGCGCCACCGCCTCGTCGGTCTCGGCGATGCCGGCGCGGGGGAGCGTCTGCAGGACCCCCTCGGTCGCCGGCTCCAGGACGGACAGGGTCTCGCTCATGCGGCGCAGTGTGGCAAAGGACCGAGGCTCATGCCATTCATCCACGGCCCCCTGGCGGGACGGGTCGGCGAAGCCGATGCGATCGCTCTCGCCCGTCCGGCCCGCCGAGCGGCGGGCCGGACGTCGCGCGAGTCCTGCGGCCCTACGGGGCCTCGGGGTACTTCGGCGGCTCGCCGATCTCGGCGGCCAGGGCGGCCGCGTCCTCCTCGGCGGGCGAGTGGAACGTCTTGTTGCCGCTCACCGCCCAGAGGATCGCCGCGAACAGGATGACCACGACCACCGTCACGGGTGCGTAGTTGAACGCCTCCCAGCTGAACGTGTCGTCCCAGGGGACGCCGGCCGGGGTGAACGGCAGCGAGAAGATGATCACCGAGATGATCACCCAGACGACGGCGATCGGGTTCAGCCAGCGGTACTTCGAACCCAGGGTCCACGGCCCGCGCTCGAACGCTTCGCCGAGTCGCCAGCGCAGGAACACCGGTATGACGTATGCGATGTAGAGGCCGATCACGGTGATCGACACCACGGCGAAGAACGCGAACGGGAAGCCCGCCTCGTTGCCCTTCAGCGCCGGGATCGTGACGATCAGTGACCAGAAGCCGATGAAGAGCACCGCCATGTACGGGACGCGGTGATGGTTCAGCCGTGTCCAGATGTGGTGTCCCGGTATCGCCCCGTCTCGCGAGAACGCGTACGTCATGCGCGATGCGCTGGTGACGCACGACATCCCGCAGAACAGCTGTCCCACGGTTGCGATGACGAGGATCATCTTCGCCGCCCACGAGTCGAGGAACGTCTCGAAGATCGAGATGGACGTCCCGCCGGCATCATTGATGGGCCCCGCGTCCGCAGCGGCGAACGTGATGGCGAGCAGCACGAGCCAGCCGATCACTCCGGCCCAGAAGACCGACCGCCAGACGCCCTTGGCCGCGGCCTCCGAGGCGCCCTGCGTCTCCTCGGAGACATGCGCGGAGGCGTCGTACCCGGTCTGGGTGTACATCGTCAGCAGGAAGCCCAGCGGAAGGACATAGAGCCAGAAGAAGCCGCCGCTGACAGAGCCGTCGGAGAAGCCTGAGTTGTTGATTCGCTCCGTGAAGACGAAGTCGACGCTCGCGTGGTCGTCGGGCACGACGATCAGCAACCCGATGATCACAGCGACGCCGAGCACGTGCCACCAGACGGAGATCGAGTTGAACCGTGCGACGAGCGGCGAACTGAAGATGTTGATGACGATGTGGAGAACGAGGATGAGACAGAAGAGGACGAACGTCTCGGCCAGGATGCTCGAGCTGTCTCCGAAGTTCATGCCGAAGATGTCGAGCCCGTAGATCGCGAGCGTCGCGTTCAGGAACGACGCAGCGGCGTAGTCGACCGATGCCACGACGCCGATCAGCCCGATCAGGTTGAACCACCCCGTGTACCAGCCCCACTTCCGGCTCCCGAGCCGCGCAGACCACCAGTAGATGGCTCCCGCCGTCGGGTACGCCGAGGCGAGCTCCGACATCGAGAACGCGACCGTCAGGATCAGGCCGCAGATGATCGGCCATCCCCAGGAGATCGCGATGGGTCCGCCGTTGTTCCACGCCTGGCCGTACGTCGTGAAGCAGCCCGCCAGGACGGAGATGATCGTGAACGAGATCGCGAAGTTCTGGAAGCTGCTCCAGCCGCGGTGCAGCGTCTGGTCGTAGCCGAGTTCCGCGAGTCGACGTTCGTCGTCGGTCAGCGCTGCGCTCTGCTCGGTGGTGCTCACCTATGCCCTCCTCAGGACGTCCTGCAGATTGGAACGTTCACCTCCCAGGGAGGCCGCCGCGACAAAAGGTCTGGCGACCGTCCTCTGGCCCGTCGCGACCCTACGAATGTCCACGGACGGAAGTCAAGCGACGAATTGCACAAAGCCCCTTCGACGTGCGGTCGTTGCGACCTGCGGGGTCAGGCCTGTGGGAGCAGCCCCGCGAGCACGTGCTCGGTCCCGTGCAGGTGGTCGGCGACGATGCCGATCGCCCGCGCGGCGTCCCCGGCTCGCACGGCGGCGAGGATCTGCGCGTGCTGCTCGTTGCTGTGGAGCAGCACCTCCTGCGGGTGCGGGATGTGGGAGATGAGGTCGGTCATCTCGCCCTGGGCCTCCGTCATCGCGGCGATCAGCCGGGCGCTGCCCGACACCTCGGCCAGGCCGATGTGGAAGCGCACGTCCAGCGGGCGGAACGCGTCGTGGTCGTCGAGCAGGTCGTCCATGCTCTCGACCAGGGATGCGAGCGGCGCGAGGGCCTCGGGGTCCGCGCGCTGGCACGCGAGCGCGACGGCGCCGAACTCGATCGCCAGCCGCAGGTCGCAGACCTCCCGCCAGCGGGCGAGCACGTCGTCCCCGGGCTGGTCGGCCGGCGGCAGGGGGTCGGAGACGAAGGTCCCGCCGCCGCGCCCGCGGACCGCGTAGAGGTGCCCGCTCTCGGTGAGCGCCGTGAGCGCCTGGCGCAGCGTCGAGCGGGCGATGCCCAGCCGCGAGCACAGCTCGCGCTCGGGCGGCAGCTGCGCGCCGGGCCGCAGGAGGCCGAGCTTGATCGCGGTCCCGAGCCGGTCGACCGTCTCCTCGAACGCCGTCTGCGAGCGCACGGGCGCGAAGACCGTGTCCAGCGAGACGCTGACGTGCCCGGTGTCGGCCATCGGCTAGAGGCGCTCGAAGCCGCGCACGAGCTCCCAGTCGGTCACCGCTGCGTCGAAGGCCTCCAGCTCCACCCGCGCGGCGTTGAGGTAGTGCTCGACCACCTCGTCACCGAAGGCGGACCGTGCCACGGCGCTGCCGGCGAACAGGTCGCGCGCGTCGCGCAGCGTCCCCGGGACGCGGGGGTGGTCGGTCGCGTACGCGTTGCCGGTGACGGGCGGCTCGAGCGGCAGCCCGAGCTCGACGCCGTGCAGGCCGCCGGCGATCAGCGCGGCGAGCGTGAGGTACGGGTTGACGTCCGCGCCCGGCATCCGCAGCTCGACCCGCCTGCCCTTGCCCTCGCCGAGGACGCGCAGCGCGCAGGTGCGGTTGTCGGTGCCCCACGCGACCGCCGTGGGGGCGAACGACGCCGAGGCGAAGCGCTTGTAGGAGTTGACGTTCGGCGCGTGCAGGAGCGTCAGCTCGGGCAGCGTGGCGAGCAGGCCCGCCATGAACGCGTCGAAGACCTGCGGCTCGTCGGCGAAGACGGGGGCGTCGGCGCCGTCGCGCAGCGACAGGTGGACGTGGCAGGAGCTGCCCTCGCGCTGGTCGTACTTGGCCATGAACGAGATCGCCATGCCCTCCTGGTCGGCGATCTCCTTGGCGCCGTTCTTGTAGACGGCGTGCTTGTCGGCGGTCGCGAGCACGTCGTCGTAGAGGAAGTTGATCTCGTGCTGGCCGAAGTTGCACTCGCCCTTGGAGTTCTCGACGACGAGGCCGGCCTCGAGCATCTCGTTGCGGATGCGGCGGATCAGCGGCTCGACCCGCGAGGTGCCGAGGATCGAGTAGTCGATGTTGTGGAAGTTGGCCGGCTCCAGGTCGCGGTAGCCCTGCAGGTGGGCGTCCCGGTAGGAGGTGCTGAAGAGCATGAACTCCAGTTCGGTGGCCGCGAGCCCCGTCCAGCCGCGGGCGGCGAGGCGGTCGATCTGCGCGCGCAGGATCTGACGCGGCGAGGCCAGGACGGGCGTGTGGTCGTGCCACTGCAGGTCGGCGAGCAGCAGCGCGGTCCCGGGCAGCCACGGGGTGCGCCGCAGGGTCGAGAGGTCGGGGACCATCACGAAGTCGCCGTACCCCTGGTCCCACGAGGCCATCGCGTAGCCGTCGACGGTGTTCATGTCGACGTCGACGGCGAGGAGGTAGTTGCAGCCCTCTGCGCTGTGGCCGAGCACCGCGTCCAGGAAGTGCCGCGCGGTGAAGCGCTTGCCCTGGAGTCGGCCCTGCATGTCGGTCATGGCGAGAACGACGGTGTCGATCTCCTTGGCGCCCACCGCGTGGCGCAGCTCGTCGAGGGTCATCGGCGGAAGGTATCCCCGCCGGGCCTTTGCGCGCAACGCGCCGGTCCTTGACGGGAGTCCGGCCCGTCCATAGGGTCGGCGATTGGACTGGTCCAATGGAGTTCGCGATCGACATCGGCAGCCGGCGTCCCGCCTACCAGCAGCTGGAGGCGCAGGTCGCCGAGGCGATAGCGGCGGGCGCGCTCGGCGCCGGCGACCGCCTCCCGCCGGAGCGCGACCTCGCCACGCGGCTGGGCGTCAGCCGCATGACCGTGCGCCAGGCCTTCGACGCGCTCGCCCGGCGCGGGCTCGTCGAGCGGGGCGTCGGGCGCGGCACCTTCGTCGCCTCGCCGCGCGTGGAGATCGACCGCACCGAGCGGGTCGCGGGCTTCACCGAGCAGATGGAGCGGGCCGGGCTGGAGCCGGGCGCGGCCGTGCTCGCCGCGGAGGTCACCCGCGCGCCGGGCCCTGTCGCGCAGGCGCTGGGCCTGGAGCCCGGAGCCCCGGTGGCGCGCGTGCGCCGCGTGCGCTCCGGCGGCGGGCTCCCGCTGACGCTGGAGGACTCCTGGCTGCCCGACGCGCTCTTCCCCGGGGTGACCGACCTGGACCTCGGCGGCTCGCTCTACGCGATCATGGCGCGCCGCTACGGCCACGGCCCGGTGCGAGCGGTCGAGCGGCTGGAGCCCGTCGCCGCACGCGCCCAGGACGCCGAGGCGCTCGGCGTGCGCACCCGGACGCCGCTGATGCGCGTCGAGCGCGTCGCCTACGACGCCGGCGGCCGTGCGGTCGAGTACGCGGAGGACCGCCACCGCGGTGACCGCGCCCGCTTCGTCGTGGAGGTCGCCACGCGTGGATGACCTGGCCGTCATCCTCGCGGAGCTCGAGCCCGACCTCGGGTCGCTCGCCGGCGCGCCCGAGGTCCTCTCGGGCGGCATCACGAACCGCAACGTCAAGGTGCGCCTCGGCGAGCGCGACTACGTCCTGCGCATCTGCGGCAAGGACACCGAGGTGCTGAGCATCGACCGCGAGACCGAGGTCGCGGCGACGCGCGCCGCCCACGCCGCGGGCGTCGCACCGGACGTCGTGCGCTGGCTCCCGCAGCTCGGCTGCCTGGTGACCGCGTTCATCCCCGGGCGCCCGATGCGTGCCCGAGGAGCTGCGCGACCCGCAGGCGCTCGCCAGGTCGCCGCCGCGCTGCGCGCGATCCACGCCGGCCCGCCGCTGGACCGCCGCTTCCCGACGTTCACGCTCGCCGACGAGTACGCGGCCACGACGCGCGAGCGGGGCGGCGAGCCGCCCGCGGCCGACCTGGCACTCGCCCGCGACCTGAGCGCGCGCATCGGCGCGGCGCTCGGCGCGCACGACCTGGTGCCGTGCCACAACGACCTGCTGACCGCGAACTTCATCCACGACGGCGAGCGCGTGCGGATCGTCGACTGGGAGTACGCGGGGATGAACGACCGCTTCTTCGACCTCGGCAACCTCGCCGTGAACAACGGCCTGGGCGAGGGCGACGAGGTGCGCCTGCTGGAGGCCTACCTCGAGCGGCCCCCGGGCGACGCCGAGATCGCCTCGCTGCGCCTCATGCGCCTGATGTCGGACGTGCGCGAGGGCATGTGGGGCGTCGTGCAGGACGTCGTCAGCGAGCTGGACTTCGACTACGGCGCCTATGCGACGACGCACTTCGCCCGCCTGCGCGCGGGCGCCGGCGACCCCCGACTGGAGGACTGGATCCATGCCGCGTCCACGTGACCTGCCCGGAGCGCGCGCGCGTCGTGATCATCGGCGGCGGCGTCGGCGGCGCGAGCATCGCCTACCACCTCGCGCGAGCTCGGGGAGACCGACGTCGTCCTCGTCGACCGCAACGAGCTGACGAGCGGCTCGACGTTCCACTCGGCGGGGCTCGTCGGCCAGCTGCGGTCGAGTGTCTCGCTGACGAAGATGATGATGTACAGCGTCGAGCTGTACCGGCGCTGGCGGCGGAGTCCGAGTTCGACCCCGGGTGGGTGGAGTGCGGCGGCATCCGCCTGCGCCTGCACCCCGGAGCGCGAGCAGGAGATCCACCGGCAGGTCGCGCTGGGCGAAGACCTTCGGCCTGCCGCTCGAGCTGATCTCCCCGCAGGAGGCGCAGGAGCGCTTCCCGCTGATGGTCACCGACGGCGTGCGCGTCGGCTCGTTCCTGCCGACCGACGGCTACCTCGATCCCTCGCAGCTCACGTACGCGCTCGCCGACGGCGCGCGTCGCGGCGGCGGGCGGATCTTCACCCACACGCGCGTCGAGGGCATCGACGTGGAGGACGGCGCGCGTGCGGCGCGTGCGCACCGAGTGGGGCGACATCGAGTGCGAGGTCGTCGTCAACGCGGGCGGGATGTTCGCGGCCGAGATCGGGCGCATGGCCGGCGTGCGCGTGCCGATCGTCCCGTTCGCGCACGAGTACCTCGTCTCGCAGCCGTTCGCGGCGATGCAGGAGGCGCGCGCGGCGAACGGCCACCTCCCGACGCTCCGCGATCCCGACCTGCTCGTCTACTACCGCGAGGAGGGCGGCGGCCTGGTGATGGGCGGCTACGAGCGCCGCAGCGCGCCGTGGTCGCTCGACGAGCGGCTCGTCGACCGCATCCCGCCGACCTTCAACGGCCAGCTGCTCGAGGAGGACTGGGACCGCTTCGAGGAGATCACCGAGAACTCCAAGCGGCGCGTCCCGTCGATGAACGACCTGACGGTGACGAAGCTCATCAACGGGCCGGAGGCGTTCACGCCCGACAACGAGTTCTGCCTCGGCGAGACCGAGGTCGCGCGGCCTCTTCGTCGCCGCCGGGTTCTGCGCGCACGGCCTCGCCGGGGCGGGCGGCATCGGCAAGGTGATGGCCGAGTGGATCCACGACGGCGAGCCCCAGATGGACCTCTGGCACATGGACGTGCGGCGCTTCGGCCCCGCCTACCGCTCGCCCTCCTACACGCTGAAGCGCGTCAAGGAGGTCTACGAGACCTACTACGACATCCGCTACCCGGGCCACGAGCGGCAGGCCGGCCGGCCGCTGCGCGTCTCCAGCGCCTACGGCTGGCACGGCGCGCACGGCGCGGTGTTCGGCGAGAAGTCCGGCTGGGAGCGCGTCAACTGGTACGAGTCGAACGCCGAGATCGCCGGGCCGGACGACGCGTCGCTGCGCCCGCGCGGCTGGGCGGGGCATGCACTGGTCGCCGGCGATCGGCGCCGAGCACCGGGCCGCGCGTGAGACGCGCGGCGCTGTTCGACGAGTCGAGCTTCGCCAAGCTCCAGATCTCGGGCCCGGGCGCGGCCGCCTTCCTCGAGCGGCTCTGCGACAACCGCGTGGCGCGCGGCGTCGGGCAGATCACCTACACGCAGATGCTGAACTCGCGCGGCGGGATCGAGTGCGACTTCACGGTCACCCGGCTGGCCGAGGACCGCTTCTCGATCGTCACCGGCACCGCCTTCGGCCAGCACGACGCGGCGTGGCTGCGGCAGCACGCGCCGCGTGACGGGAGCGTCGAGATCCACGACATGACCGCGCGCTGGGCCTGCTTCGCGCTCTGGGGCCCGCTGGCGCGCGACATCCTCCAGCCGCTCACGCCCGACTCGCTCGCCGGTGCGGACTTCCCGTACATGACGATGCAGGAGATCACCGTCGGCGACGTGCCGGTGCGCGCCCTGCGCGTGACCTTCGTCGGCGAGCTGGGGTGGGAGCTCTACTGCCCGACCGAGTACGGCGCCGGCCTGTGGGACACGCTCATCGAGGCGGGGCGCCCGCACGGGCTCGTGGCCGCGGGCTACAAGGCGATCGACACGCTGCGCCTGGAGAAGGGCTACCGCGTGTGGGCCGCCGACATCACCCCTGACGAGACGCCCTACGAGGCGGGGCTCGGCTTCTGCGTGAAGCTCGACAAGGACGGCGGCTTCATCGGCCGTGACGCGCTCGCCGGCGGTCCGCCGACCGGTGAGGACGCGGTCCGCCTGGTCTGCATCACGCTCGAGGACCCGCGCTCGATCGCGCTCGGCAACGAGCCGGTGCGGATCGGCGGGGAGATCGCCGGGCGCGTCACCAGCGGCGGCTACGGCTACACGGTCGGGCGCTCGATCGCCTACGCCTACGTGCCGGCGACGCTCGCCGAGCCGGGAACGGCGGTGGAGATCGACATCTTCGGCGACTGGGTGGACGGGGAGATCGCTGCCGAGCCGCTGTACGACCCGTCCGGGGACCGCGTGCGCGCCTGACTGCGCACGCGGCCATCCCCGCGGTGCGAGGATGCCCACGTGATCGACCGCGCCGCCATGGCCGCAGCGGGCGTCCGCGGGCGGCTGCGGTGGCTCGACCCCGAGCAGCGCGACCGCGCCCGGCGCGCCATGGACGCGGTCACGGGGCCGGCTCCCGGGCCTGGACCGGCTCGCCCTGCGGCACCTCGGGCGCCACGAACAGCGCGAGCGCCTCATCGCGCGGCCGGCGGCGATGACGGCACGGATGCCCGTCGAGGGCGCCGAGCACCTGTGCACCGCGTACGCGCAGGGCCGCGGCGTGGTGGTGAGCTTCTGCCACTTCGGGCTCTTCCCGGGGAACGCCATCACCGTGGCCGAACAGACCGGGGCGCAGGTCCACCCGGTCGCCGGCGCGTGGCTCGCGCAGGCATCGCCCGAGGGCCTCAGCCCGCGCGCCCGGCGCTGGCGTGCCGCCTACGAGGCGGCCGGCGTCCGCCTTGTCGACGCCGACGCGTCGTTCGAGCGCCTGTGCGCCCTGCTCGCCGAGGGGCACATCGTGACGATGGCCTTCGACTGGCCCGGAACGACCGCGACGCGCTTCCTCGGACGCCCGGTCTCCATGGCGGGCGGGACCGCGCGGCTGGCGCACCACGCGGGGGCGCTCGTCGTCCCGGTGCGGAGAACGCTGCGGCGCGGGCGCGGGCGCGCGACATTCGGCCCCGCGCTCGATCCACGCGACCACGGGGACCGGCGGAGCATCCACGAGGACCTTGCGGCCGTGCACGAGCGCTGGATCCTGGAGGACCCGGCCGCGCTCGAGGACCCGCGGCGGCCCGGGTGCTGGGGCCCCGCGGCGACCTCGGCGGGCTGGCCGGCGGTCACCGGGGGCGAGCGTCTCCACGCCTGATCGGCGGCCTGACAGCAGGGAACCGCCGGACGATCACGCGGACGGTGAAGGTCCGCCGGCCGCGACGCGCCCCTGCGGAGGGTCGACCGGGCGCGTCTGCGCCGCATCGGACACCGCGCGACCGACTAGCCTTCATCCATGGCCATCATCACGCAGCTGGACCGCACCCGCATCGCCGAGCTCACCGCCCGTGAGGACGCACGGCTCAACGAGAACACGAAGGAGTCGGGGAGGACGTACGAGCGCGCGAGCGTCCACCTGAGCGGCGGCGTCGCCTCCTCCTACCAGCTGCGGGAGCCCTGGCCGATCTACCTCGAGCGCGGCGACGGCCCGATGGTCTGGGACGTCGACGGCAACGAGTACTACGACTTCCACAACGGCTTCGGGTCGATGGTCCAGGGGCACGCGCACCCGGTCATCGGCAAGGCGGTCCAGAACCGCTACGCGCTCGGCACGCACTTCGCCGCGCCGACCGAGGACTCGATCGCCGTCGGCAACGATCTCGCTCAGCGCTGGGGCCTCCCGAAGTGGCGCTACACGAACTCCGGCTCGGAGTCCACGATGGACGCGATCCGCATCGCGCGCGCCCACACCGGGCGCGACACCGTGATGAAGATCTTCGGCTCCTACCACGGCCATCACGACACCGTCATGGTCAGCATCGGGGTCGAGTACGACAAGATCGGCGACCGACTCCACCTCGAGTCGCTGCCGTACGGCGCGGGCATCCCCGACGCCGTCGTGCAGATGACGATCGCGGTGCCGTTCAACGACGCCGAGGCGATGGAGCACCGCATCAAGGAGCTCGACGCCGAAGGGCGCAAGCCGGCCTGCGTGATCATGGAGGCCGCGATGATGAACCTCGGGGTCGTGCTCCCCGAGCCCGGCTACCTCGAGGCCGTGCGCGAGATCACCCGGCGCCACGGCATCGTCCTGATCTTCGACGAGGTGAAGACCGGAATCTGCATCGCCGCAGGCGGCGCGACCGAGAAGTACGGCGTCCTGCCGGACATGGTCACGCTCGCCAAGGCGCTCGGCGGCGGATTCCCCGTCGGCGCGATCGGCGGCAGCGAGGAGGTCATGGCCTGCGTCGAGGACGGCAGCGTCTACCAGGTGGGCACCTACAACGGCAACCCGCTCTGCATGGCCGCCGCGCGCGCGAACCTCGAGGAGGTCATGACGCCCGAGGCCTACACGCGCCTCAACACGCTGAACGACCGCATCCTCGCCGGCTGCACGGAGGTCATCGAGACGTACAACCTCCCCGGCTACGCGGTCGGGATCGGATCCAAGGGCTGCGTCACGTTCTCGACGAACAGGATCGTGGACTACGCGACCTTCAAGGAGGGCCAGGACGCCGACCTCGCCGACCTCGCGTGGCTCTTCAACATGAACCGCGGCATCTACATGACGCCCGGGCGTGAGGAGGAGTGGACGCTCTCGGTGACGCACACCGAGGAGTCCGTGGACCGCTACGTGGCCGTCTTCGAGGAGATGGCCCACGAGATCACGCAGGGCTGAGCGCGCGCCCGCGGCCCCGCGGGCGCTCAGCCGTCGCCGCGCAGCAGCGCGCGGCGGACCTTGCCGCTCGCGGTCTTCGGCAGATCGTGCGCGAACTCCACGATGCGCGGGTACTTGTACGGCGCGGTCTCGTGCTTCACGTGGTCCTGCAGCTCGGCCGCGAGGGCGTCGGACGCTTCGTGGCCCGCGCGCAGCACGACGACCGCCCGGACGACCGACCCGCGCTCGGGGTCCGGCGCGGCCACGGCGGCGGCCTCCGCCACCGCCGGGTGGGACACGAGTGCGGACTCCACCTCGAATGGCCCGATCCGGTAGCCGGCGCTGATGATCACGTCGTCGGCGCGGCCCTCGAAGTGCAGGTAGCCGTCCGCGTCCTGCGTGACGCGGTCGCCGGTGCGCCAGGGCCCGCCGTCGCGCCGGTCGCGCTCCACGACCCACGCGCCGCCCGGCCCGTGCCGGACCTCCTCCCCGAGATACCCGAGGAAGAACGTCGGGTCGGTCGCGGGGTCCAGGCACAGCTCGCCGCCGTCGATCCACAGCTTCACGCCCGGCAGCGGCGGGCCCATCGAGCCGGGCCTGGGGTCGCGCCCCGCGGGCTGCCCGGTGGTCTGGCCCGTCTCCGTCTGTCCGTAGCCGTCGCGGATCCAGAGGCCCGTCGACTCGCGGAACGCGCGCAGGACCTCCGGGTTCAGCGCCTCGCCCGCCGCCACGAGGCCGCGCAGCGACGGGACCGGTCGCGGCTCGGCGCGCGCCGCGATCACGCGGTACTCCGTCGGCGCCATGCACAGGACGTTGACGCCCTCGCGCTCCAGGACGTCCAGCCGCTCGTGCGGATCGAAGCGCGCGTCGTGCAGCAGCGCTGCGGCGCCGCGCATCCATGGCGCGATGAAGACGTTGCGCGCCGACTTGCTCCAGCCGCTGGCGGCGGTGCACCACACCAGGTCGCCCGGGCCCGCGCCGAGCCAGTGCTCGGCCTGCACGCGCTGCCCGTCGAGGTAGCGCTCGCCGTGGACGACCGCCTTCGCCTCGCCCGCGGTGCCGCTCGTGAAGGTGATGAGACACGGATCCCCGGGCGCGGCGTCCGCGTGCGGCGGCGCGCCGTGCTCCATGCCGTCGGCGAACAGCTGCTCGTCGGGCACCAGGAGGACCGGGCACGCCGGGCCGGCGGCCTCGAGCTCGGCGCGGTTGCGCTCGTCGCAGACGACGGCGGCCGGCCGGGCGACGTCCAGGCGCAGCCGCAGGTCGTGCGCGCGCAGCTGCTCGGTGCAGGGCAGCGCCACGAACCCGGCCCGGAAGCACGCGACCATCGTCACGACCCACTCCGGCCGGTTGCCGATGAGGGTCAGGACGACGTCTCCGCGCCGCACGCCGTGACCGTCGAGCGCGGCGGCCATGCACGCCGCGCGGCGGGCGACCTCGCCGAACGACCACTCGCGGCGCGCGCCGTCCCGCGCCAGCTCGACGAGCGCCAGCCGCTCCGGGGGCGCGGCCTCGACGACGTCGCGGGCGAAGCTCACAGAGCGGTCGCGACGAGCACGATCGCCAGCGAGTCCAGCAGGATCAGCGTCTGCAGCAGCCGGTTGGAGCCATGCACCACGAACACGTGGACGCACGTCAGCGCGATCGCGACGACCACGAGGCCGAGCTTCGCGCTCATCGCCGAGTCCGACCACAGCTCGAAGTGCGAGGCCATCATCGACCCCGTGACGAACGCGACGGCGAGCGCGCCGAGCGACGCCCAGCCGAAGCGGCGCGCGATCGGCTGCATCCACTCGTGCGCGGGCCCGTCCTGCCCGCCCTGGGCGATGTACGTGGGGACGACCGCGATCCCGATGAACAGCTGGCCGCCGACGAACAACGCCATCGCCAGCAGGTGGATCCAGAGCACGACGTCCCATCCGGTGAGGTCCATCGCGTCAGTCTCTCATCCCGGGAGCCTCGAACGGCGCATCGTCCGTATCCTTGAGGAGTCGCCCGTGCGCCGCCCGCGCCGGGCTGAGCCCCAAGCCGCACAAGGAGCCCCGAGCCATGGCCATTGCCGTTCCCTTCGAGGACAAGACCGACGAGCAGAAGGCGATCACCGAGATGGTGCGTCAGTTCGCCGACGAGCAGATCCTCCCGAACGCCGAGCACTTCGATCACGAGGACGAGTTCCCGACCGACATCGTCGAGCAGCTCAAGGAGCTCGGCCTGTTCGGCGTCACCATCCCCGAGGAGTACGGCGGGATGGGCCTGGACCTCACGACCTACGTGATGATCGTCGAGGAGCTCAGCCGCGGCTGGATCTCCATCTCCGGCGTCATCAACACGCACTTCATCGGCAGCTACCTGCTCGTCAAATACGGCAGCGAGGAGCAGAAGCAGAAGTACCTGCCGCGCATGGCGACCGGTGAGATCCGGGCCGCGTTCTCGCTGTCGGAGCCGGAGGTCGGCTCCGACGTGCAGGCGATCAAGACGAGCGCCGTCAAGGGCGACGACGGCCTCTACGAGATCAACGGCCAGAAGATGTGGGTGACCAACGGCCTGCGCTCCGACCTCGTCTTCGTGCTCGTCAAGACCGACGCGGATGTCGAGCAGCGGCACAAGGGCATGACCTGCTTCATCACGGAGAAGGAGGCCGGGGTCCAGGAGAACACCGGCGAGTACGCCGGCCTGGTCGTGCCGCCGCAGATCAAGAAGCTCGGCTACAAGGGCGTCGAGTCCACCGAGCTCGTGTACGACGGGTACCGGTGCCCGGCCGAGAACATCCTCGGCGGCGAGGACGCGGGCCTCAACAAGGGCTTCGCGCAGATGATGGACGCGCTCGAGGTCGGCCGCGCCAACGTCGCCGCCCGCGGCGTGGGAATCGCCCAGCGCGCGCTCGAGCTCGCGCTCAAGTACTCGCAGGAGCGCAAGACCTTCGGCAAGCCGATCGCCGAGCACCAGGCGATCCAGTTCAAGCTCGCCGACATGGCCACCCAGGTCGAGGCCGCCCGCCTGCTCACGATCCGCGCCGCCCGCCTGAAGGACGCCGGCGAGCGCTCCGACATGGAGGCCGGCATGGCGAAGCTCTTCGCCTCCGAAGCCGGCCGGTACTGCGTGGAGGAGTCCTTCCGCATCCATGGCGGCTACGGCTACTCCAAGGAGTACGAGATCGAGCGCCTCTACCGCGACGCGCCGCTCCTGCTGATCGGCGAGGGCACGAGCGAGATCCAGCGGATGGTGATCGGGAAGAAGCTGCTGCAGCGGCACAAGATCTAGGAACGGCCCCCTGGCAGGGCGGACCGGCGCAGCCGGGCCGATCAATCTTCGCGTGCCGCCGTGCCGGCGGGTTCAGTCGTTACGGTGCCGCCCGTGTCCGGACGGCTCTCGCGCATTGACTGGCGCCCCCGTGTGCTGCGCACGCAGGGGAGCGTCACCGAGGGGATCTATGGGCTGATCCTGGCGGTGTCGGTGATCGCGATCTCGCGGGAGTACGAGTCGTCGAACGCCGGCACGATCGCCGTGACGGTGCTCGTGACGGGCGTGGTGTTCTGGCTGGCGCATGTGTATGCGCGGATCCTGTCGCGGTCGATGGCGCGTGATCGGATGCTGACCCGGTCGGAGGCGCGTGAGGTGCTGCGCCACGACTGGCCGCTGGTCGAGGTGACGATCCCGCTCGTGCTGATCCTCCTGCTCGGGGCGCTCGACGTCGTGCGCGACGAGACGGCGATCCTGCTGGCGGTGTTCGCCGCCCTGCTCGAACTCGGGACGTCGGGCGCCTACGCGGCGCGATCGTCCGGTGCCGGGATCCCGATGACGATCGTCTCCGCGGCCGTTGCGGTCGGGCTCGGCGGCGCGGTCGTGCTGCTGAAGGTGCTCGTCCACTGAGGATTCCGGCGCGCGCCCGCTAGGGTCCGTTCATGTCCGAGGACGCACGCAGGCTCATCGCCAACGCCGTGACCGGCCTGCTGGAGCAGGTGCCGGCGCTCAAGCCGCTGAACCTCGTGGTCCGGATCGACCTGCACGGGCGCGGCGACACGCAGCAGTTCCGGCTCGCGCTGCCGGAGGTCGAGGTGACGAAGGACATCGCCGCCGACTCCAAGGTGCAGGTCGAGATGCGCCGTGACGAGTTCAACCGCCTCACCGAGCACAACCAGCTCAAGGACTGGCGGCAGGCGTTCGTGACCGGGCGCGTGAAGGCCACCGGCGTCGACCAGTACCTCAAGCTCATCCAGCAGGTCGTGGACAAGCAGGAGGAGCGCTCGCGGCTCAAGAAGGCGCGCCACTAGGCGGCTGCCTGCGTGGGCGCACCGGCGGTTCACGCCTTCTGGCACGACGAGTGCCTGCTGCATGACACGGGCTCCGGGCTGTTCGAGAGCGGTCCCTCTGGCCTGCTCGCCGTCCCCGAGCTGCACCCGGAGAACGCCGAGCGGCTGCTGAACCTGCGCTCGGCGGTCGACGCCGTCCTGGGCGACGAGGTCGCCTGGAACGAGGCGCCGCTCGCGACCGACGCCGAACTCGCGACGATCCACCCGGCGGCGCACATCGCGGCGGTCGAGGCGTTCGCCGGGCCGACGGCGTCGTGCACGTCGAGGGGTCGACGTTCGCGTCCGCCGCCACGCCGCGGGCCGCCCGGCGCGCGGCCGGCGCCGCCCTCGCGGCGGCCGACGCCGCCGCCCGCGGGGACGCGCAGCTCGACCTACGCGTGCACGCGCCCGCCCGGCCACCACGCCGGCCCCGCGCTCATGGACGGGTACTGCTTCTACAACGGCACCGCGCTCGCCGCCCAGCGGCTGCGCGACCATGGCGCCGAGCGGGTCGCGGTCGTCGACTGGGACGTCCACCACGGCAACGGCACCCAGGCGTGCTTCTGGGATCGCGGAGACGTCCTGGCGATCAGCATCCACATGGACCACCGCTCGTGGGGCGCGAACCACCCGGAGGACGGGCTCGTCAGCGAGCGCGGCGCGGGCCCCGGACTCGGGGCGACGCTCAACGTGCCGCTGCCGTTCGGCGTCGGCGACCGCGCCTACGCGGCGGCGCTCGACGAGGTCGTCGTTCCCGGCGCTGCGGGACTTCGCGCCGCAGGCGCTCGTGTGCGCCGCCGGCACCGACGCCTCGCAGTTCGACCCCAACGGGCGCATGTGCGTGACGGGGGAGGGCTTCCACCGGATCGGCACGACGCTGCGGGCCGCGGCCGAGGATCTGGGCATCGCGTCCCTGGCGGTGATCCAGGAGGGCGGCTACGGGCGCACGTACGGCGCGGTGGGCACGGTCGCCGCGCTGCTCGGACTGCTCGGGCGTGCGAACGCCGTGGCGGACCCGATCGCGTATCTGCCGGACGAGGGCGACGCGCACGTCCCGGCGCTCGCGGCGGCGCGCGCGGCATGGGAGCACGGCCCGCACGCCCGCGGCGCGTAACGCGCCGCACCCGGCTGGTGTACTGCTCGCGCCATGGACATCGTCGGCTACTTCACGGCGCTCGGGCTGGCGACGGCCGCCGGCCTCAACGCCTGGATCCCGCTGCTCGCGACGGGCCTGCTCGCGCGCTGGACCGACGTCATCGACCTCGACGGCAGCTGGGCGAGCCTCGAGGACACGGCGGTGCTGATCGCGCTCGCGGGCGTCGCGGCGCTGGACTTCGTCGGGGACAAGGTGCCCGGGGTGGACCACGTCCTCCACGGCGCGGGGACGGTGATCGCGCCGGTGACGGGCGTCGTGGCGGCGCTCGCCTCGTCGAGCGCGCTGGACGTCTCACCGGCGCTCATGACGATCATCGGCCTGGTCGCCGCGGAGACCTCGCACGGCACGCGGATGGCGATCCGCCCGTTCTCGACCGCCACGACCGGCGGCGCCGGGAATCCCGTCGTCTCGCTGATCGAGGACGTCGTCTCGTTCGGGCTGAGCTTCGTCGCGATCCTGCTGCCGGTCCTCGCGGCGCTCATCGTCGTCGGGCTGTTCGTGGCGGCGTGGCGGGTGATCCGCCGCGGGCGCCGGGCGCTGGCGGCGCGCGCGGCTACCGCGCGGCCGTGAGCCCGGAGGCGGGGAGCGCGCTGCGCACCCGGCGGTCGAACGTCGCCACCTGGGCCCCGAGGCGGCGGGCGGTCGCGAGGGCGAAGGCGTCGCCGAGCGACACGCCGCCGCGCAGGCGGGCCGCATCGCGGGCGAGCGGCTGGTCCGGCGCCACCAGGTCCACGCCGAGGGTGGCGAGCGCACGGTCGATCGCCGCGACGGCCGTGTCGTCGGCGCCCGGCCGGACGAGCGTCTCGGCGTAGTTCACGACGGACATGGCCAGCACGGCGCCCTCGTCCACGAGGTCGAGGACGAGCGCGGCGGCGTCCGCGTGGTGCGCGTCGAGCGCATCGAGCGCGCCGATCACGACATCGGTGTCGAGGACGACGGTGCGGGCCATCTCACCAGCCGGCATCGCGGCGCAGGTCGTCGAGGTACCCCGGGGGGTACATCCCGGCGAAGATCCCGATCGCGGACCGCGGATCGCGATCGGCCCGGCGCACGACGATCTCGCGGCCGCGCTCCTCGATGGTGACGTCGTCTCCTGCGCCGAGACCCGCCGCCTCGAGCGCGGCGACCGGCAGCGTCACCTGGTTCTTGCTGGAAATGCGCGGCATGCCTTTACCGTAGGGTAAAGGATGTGACGGAGCAAGGCCGGCTCTGCCACGCGATGCCGCAGGGCGTCGCCTACAGCTCCGCGCCGCCGTCGTAGAGCTTGAGGACCTTGACCTTGCCGGGGACCGCGTCCATGCAGAGCCGGCAGAGGACGCACTCGTCGAGGTTGCCCTCCACGAGCGCGAGCGTGCCGCCGTCGGCGGTGAAGATGTCCACCGGGCAGACCTCGGTGAGCTTCGCGGCGATGGCGGCGTCTGCCGCCGCCGCGTCGTCCACCTCGATGCCGATGAAGGTGCCGTCGAGCCTCATGCTGCACTCCTCTCAGCGATCTTCGCCTTGATCAGGTCGGGAATCTCGGAGATCTCCTCGGCGACGGTGATGCCGGCCTCGGCGAGACGGGCGATCTTCTCGGTCGCCGTGTCCTCCTTGCCCTCGACGATCGTGCCGGCGTGGCCGAAGCTCATGCCCGGCATCTCGTCCATGAAGCGGCCCGCCATGAAGGCGACGATCGGCAGGCGGGACGCGTTCTCGGTCACCCACTGGGCGAGCTGGGCCTCCATGCGGCCACCGGGCTCGGTGTAGATGACGATCCCCTGGGTCTCGGGGTCGGCCTCGAAGAACGGCATCAGCTCGGCGTAGGCGGAGCCGATGATCGCGTCGCCGCCGATCGAGACGGCCGTGGACTGGCCCAGGCCGGCGGCCGTCAGGGTCGAGGACATCTCGGTCGTCATGCCGCCCGAGCGCGAGATCACGCCGATCGAGCCGGGCGTGTAGGCCTTCGCCGCGTCCTTCGCCGGGCCGCCGATGCCGCCCATCTTGATGACGTCGGGGACGATGATCCCCAGGCAGTTGGGCCCGATGATGCGCGCGCCGTGCATCTCGGCCAGCTCGACCATCTGCGCGACGTCGCGGCGCGGGATGCGCTCGGTGACGATGACGATGATCTTGATGCCGTTCTGCAGCGCCTCGAAGACGGCGTCCTTCGTGAACGCGGGGGGGACCGTGACGACGGAGCCGTCGATCGGCCCGCCGTGGTGCTCGACGGCCTGTGCGACGGTGTCGAACACCGGCACGCCGTGGACCTCGCGGCCCTTGCGGCCCGGAGTGACGCCGCCGACGACCTTCGCGCCCTTGCCGTAGTCCAGGCACTCACGCGTCAGGTTCACGGCCTCGCGGCCGGTGATGCCCTGGACGATGAACGTCGTGCTCTCGTTGATGAGAATCGACATGGCGAGGAGTTCCTATCTCGGACGGACGGTGACGTGTGTCGAGCGATGGCGCGCAGTCATCAGGCGGCCGCTCCGATCTTCTCCACGGCGCGTCGCGCCGCTTCGTGCATGGACACCGAGCGGTCCGCGTACTCGACGCCGTACTTCTCGAGGATCTTGAAGCCTTCTTCCTCCCAGGCGCCGGGGATGCGGAAGATCGCGATCTTCTCGGCCGGGTCCATGCCGAGCTCCAGGCAGGCCTTGATGACGCCGCGCGCGACGATGTCCACCCGCGTGTTGGAGACGATCGACATCATCACCGCGATCTTGTCCACGCCGGGCTTCTGCAGGACGAGCTTCGCCAGGCCGCAGGCCTTGGCCACGGACGGGTTGCCGCCGATCTCGCAGTAGTTGGCGGGCTTGCCGCCGTGCGCGCGGACCGCGTCGAAGAGCGTCAGCGAGCCGCCGCCGGCGCCGATCACGAGGCCGAGGTTGCCGTCGAACTCGGTGACGTTGCCCGCGACCCCGCGATGGTCGGTCGCATCGACGGCCTCGCCGGCCAGCTCGAACGGCGTCGGCTCGCGCGCCTCGCGCGTCTCCTCGTCACCGACGCCCAGGTCCTTCAGCAGCGCCTTGTGGCGCCCGCGGGCCTCGTTCTCCATGTCCATGTGCGCGTCGAGCGCGACGAACGAGCCATCCTTGAGCTTCCCGAGCGGGTTGATTTCGGCGAGCGTCATGTCGTTCTCGACGAAGAGCTTCGCCAGCCGCGTCACGATCGGGACGAGCTTGTTCAGGTCGCTGCCGGTCACGCCGGTGGAGGCGATGACCTCCTTGGCCTCGAAGTCGCTGAACGGGATGAGGTTCGAGAAATGCCGGCGCCCGACCTTGTCGGGCTGCTCCTCGGCGACCTGCTCGATGTCGATGCCGCCGACGGGAGAGAAGATGATGACCGGCTTCTTGGCGGTGCCGTCCCAGACGACGCCCGCATAGAACTCCTGGTCGATGTCGGCCTTCGGGTCGACGAGGATGCCGCGCGGCATGTGCCCGTTGATCTCCAGCGCGAGCACGTCGCGCGCGTGCGCCTCGGCCTCCTCGGGCGTGTCGGCGAACTGCACGCCGCCCGCCTTCATGCGGCCGCCGGAGAGCACCTGCGACTTGATCACCGTGGGCCCGGCGATGCGCTCGGCGATCGCCTTGGCCTCCTGCGCGTCGCGCGTGAAGCCGTAGTCGGTGACCGGGATGCCGGCGCGCTTGACGATCTCGCGCGCCTCGTATTCGTAGAACCTCAAGGGAAACCTGCCTGTGGAGGAGATCCGGCGGCGCCGGAGCCTAGAGGAAGGGCGCCGCCGGCGGTCGTGCGGCTCCCCCTGCGCCACCGATCGCGGCGATCAGCGGCGGAGCACGAGCCGGCGTCTGGGCGGGTCCGCCCGCACGCCCGCCGCGTCGCTCGCGGTGATCTCGATGAAGGCGTCGAGCCGCTGCGCGCCCCGGAGCTTCGCGCGGAGCCCCGGCAAGAGCTTCAGTGTCACCTGCCGCGTCCCGGTTCCCGTGAGGCGGCGGTAGGCGATCGGCGTGTCCACGACGCCGGGCAGGCCCAGGCGCCTGGCGGCCGCCTTCGGGATGAACAGATACGCCCCGACGGTGCAGGCGCGCGAGCAGGTCAGCGAGAAGCGCAGCGCGCCGCCCGAGACGAGCGTCCCGAGCCGGATCTGCTTCACCGCCCCGATCCGCACGGCCATCTTCGCGAGGCCGTCGCGCCGCTCGCAGTCCCCGGCCGACGCCGAGCTGTCGAGCGCATCGGCGACGACGCTGTCCGTGCCGAGCCCGCAGATGATCCGGTCGCCCTCGCCGTCACGGGCGAGCAGCCGGTCGTCGCCGAACGGCCGCAGGCCCGGGAGCCCGCCGGAATCCGAGTAGTCGCGGTCGACGTCGTCACCGAAGAGCTCGTCGGCGCCGGGCCCGCCGTCGATCGTGTCGGCGCCGCCGCCCCCGCGCAGGTCGTCGCGTCCCGGCCCGCCGCTGAGCGTGTCGTCCGCCCGCGACCCGAGCGCCTGGTCGTCACCCGGCCCGAGGTCGGCAATCAGCGGCGGCGTCGGGATCTGCGGGGGCTCGCGCTCGGCGCTGTCGAGCGAGCTGAGCCGGTCGTCGCCGCCACCGAGCGACAGCTCGATCCGCTGCACGGGGTCGACCGCGTCGCAGGTCGCGACCTGCCGGCCGGGGACGAGCGCGCACCCGGGGCCCGCGGCGATCCCGCCGTCGTCACCGATGCTCGAGCCGTCGTTGCGGAAGACCCGCACGGTGTTGATCTCGTCGCCGCCGGTCACCGTCACCGTGCCCCCGGAGCGTGAGACGGTGGTGACCGCGAGGGCGTCGGACGCGCCGCCGGCGACGATGACCGCCGCCAGCGCGCTGGCCAGGACCGGGTGGCGCACTCGGCGATCGTCGCAGAACGGCCGCCCGGCCGCGACCCTAGAACCCGTACGCCTCCTTGAGCTCCGGATCCTTCTCGGCCAGCATCGTCGCGAGCTGGACCATGACCTGGCACTGCTTCCAGGTCGCGTCGTCCTGCATCTTGCCGTCGATCATGTGCACGCCGCGGCCGTCGGGGATCGCCTCGATGACCTTCTTGGCGAACTTCACCTCGTCGGGGTCGGGCGAGAAGACCTTCTTGGCGATGTCGATCTGCACGGGGTGCAGCGACCAGGCGCCGACGCAGCCGAGCAGGAACGCCGAGCGGAACTGCGCCTCGCAGGCGGCGACGTCCTGATGTCGCCGAACGGCCCGTAGAACGGGAGGATCCCGGCGCTCGCGCACGCGTCCACCATGCGCGCGATCGAGTAGTGCCACGGGTCCTGCTGGGCCGTCACGCGGGTCTGCCCCTCGACGATGGCGCCGTCGCCGTCGAGCTCGTGGGTCGCTCATCGAGACGTAGCCGGGATGGCCGCCGCCGACGCGCGTGGTCTTCATGCGGCGCGAGGCCGCGAGGTCCGCGGGGCCGAAGCTCATGCCCTGCATGCGCGGGCTCGCGTAGGCGATCTCCTCGAGGTTGGCGACGCCGAGCGCCGTCTCGAGGATCGCGTGGACGAGGATCGGCTTCTGCACGCCGGCCTCGCGCCTCGAGCTGGGCCAGGAGCCGGTCCACGTAGTGGATGTCCCAGGCGCCCTCGACCTTCGGGACCATGATCACGCTGAGCTGGTCGCCGATCTCGGTGACCAGGCGCGTGAGGTCGTCCAGGACCCAGGGGGACTCGAGCGAGTTCACGCGCGTCCAGAGCTGCGTGCCGCCGAGGTCGATCTCCTTGCCGACGGTCACGAGGCCCTCGCGCGCGGCCTCCTTCTTGTCGACCGGGACGGCGTCCTCGAGGTTGCCCAGGACGATGTCCGACTTCGCGGCGATGTCCGGGCAGCTTGGCGCGCATCTTCTCGTTCGACGCGTCGAAGAAGTGGATCATCCGCGAGGGCGGGAACGGGATCTCGTGGACGGGATCGGGCGCTCCGGTGGCGAGCGGCTTGAAGAAGTCACGGGGGTGGCGCATGGGCGTCAAGATATTGACTCGCGAGTCAATCTGAGCTCCGGTTCGGCATCCTGTGGGCATGAGCGACACCTCCACCGACACCGGATTCACCACTGACCAGGCCGAGCGCGAGGCGTCCGGCGCCCATCAGTACGGGCGCTACCTCGAGGAGTTCGAGGTCGGCGACGTCTACAAGCACTGGCCGGCGAAGACCGTCACCGAGTCCGACGATCACCTCTTCTGCCTGATCACGATGAACCACCACCCGCTGCACCTCAACGACGTGTACGCGGCGCAGTCCCAGCAGCAGCGCAACGTCGTGGTCGGCCCGCTCGTCTACTCGCTCGCCCTCGGCATGAGCGTCAGCGACGTCTCGGGCAAGGCGATCGCGAACCTCGCGACCGAGGAGCTCTCGCACCCCAACCCCGTCTTCCACGGCGACACGCTGTTCGTCGAGACCGAGGTGCTGGAGAAGAAGGAGTCGCGCAGCAAGCCCGACCGCGGCGTCGTGAAGGTCCACACGAAGGTGCTCAACCAGGACGGCGTGCTCGTCGCGGAGTTCAAGCGCCTGGTGCTGGTCCCGCGCAAGCATCCGGGCGAGCCCGCGGCCTGAACCGGAAACCCGTAGTTACCACGGACACCGGGCCGGGCGAATCCGCGACGCCGAACGCGTCGTGCGCCCGGTACGCTGCCGTGGAGTTCACGGGGCGCGTCGTCACCACTCGCCCCCTCGCCGTTCCCGGCATCGGTTCGGCATTTCCCCCGTCAGCGCCCAGGAGGCCGCCCGCTCGTGTCCGAGATCACCGTTCCCACGAAGAACGAGAAGCTCATCGCCTGGGTCGATGAGATCGCCGCGCTGACCAAGCCCGACGTCGGTCCACTGGTGCGACGGCTCCGCGGAGGAGTACGACCAGCTCTGCCAGCTGCTCGTCGACCACGGGACGTTCCGCAAGCTCAGCGAGGCGAAGCGGCCGAACTCCTACCTGGCCTGGTCGGACCCCTCCGACGTCGCCCGCGTCGAGGACCGCACCTTCATCTGCTCCGAGCGCGAGGAGGACGCCGGCCCCACGAACAACTGGGAGGCGCCCGCCGACATGCGCGAGCGGCTCGCCGGCCTCTTCGACGGCGCGCATGATCGGCCGCACGATGTACGTCGTCCCGTTCTCGATGGGCCCGCTCGGCTCCGACAAGTCGCACATCGGCGTCCAGGTCACCGACTCGCCGTACGTCGCGGTCGTCGATGCGGATCATGACCCGCATGGGCCAGGGCGCGCTCGACGTGCTCGGCGAGCACGGCGAGTTCGTCCCGTGCGTGCACTCGGTCGGCATGCCGCTCAGCCGACGGCGTCGAGGACGTGCTCGTGGCCCTGCAACGACGAGAAGTACATCGTCCACTTCCCGGAGACGCGCGAGATCTGGTCCTACGGCTCGGGCTACGGCGGCAACGCGCTGCTCGGCAAGAAGTGCTTCGCCCTGCGGATCGCCTCGGTGATGGCCCGCGACGAGGGCTGGATGGCCGAGCACATGCTCATCCTCAAGCTCACCTCGCCCGGAGGGCGAAGGTCAAGTACATCACCGGCGCCTTCCCGTCCGCCTGCGGCAAGACGAACCTCGCGATGCTCGTCCCGACGCGTCGAGGGCTGGACGGTCGAGACCGTCGGCGACGACATCGCCTGGATGAAGTTCGGCGACGACGGCCGGCTCTACGCGATCAACCCGGAGGCCGGCTTCTTCGGCGTCGCGCCGGGCACCGGCGAGGACACGAACCACAACGCGATGCGCCTCGATCCGCGCGAACTCGATCTTCACGAACGTCGCGCTGACCGACGACGGCGACATCTGGTGGGAGGGCATGACGCGGGAGACGCCCGCGCACCTCATCGACTGGCACGGCGACGACTGGACGCCGGACGTCCGAGACGCCGGCCGCGCATCCCGAACGCGCGCTTCACCTGCCCCGCGTCACAGGACCCGGCGATCGCCGACCGAGTGGGAGGACCCGGTCGGCGTGCCGATCGACGCGTTCCTCTTCGGCGGTCGCCGCGCGACCGTCGTGCCGCTCGTGCGCGAGGCCTTCGACTGGAAGCACGGCGTGTTCCTCGGCGCGACGATGAGCTCCGAGATGACCGCCGCGGCGGCCGGCACGGTCGGCGCGCTGCGCTTCGACCCGTTCGCGATGCTGCCGTTCTGCGGCTACAACATGGCCGACTACTTCGCGCACTGGCTCGACATCGGCGACCAGGCGGACGCCGCCAAGCTGCCGAAGATCTTCTACGTCAACTGGTTCCGCAAGGACGAGGACGGCTCGTTCCTGTGGCCCGGCTTCGGCGACAACAGCCGCGTCCTGGAGTGGATCTTCCGCCGCTGCGACGGCGACGTCGGAGGGCGTCGAGACGCCGATCGGCCTCGTGCCCGCCGGTGAGCGACCTCGACATCGACGGCCTCGACATCGACGCGTCCGCGCGTCGACGCAGTTGCTGCACCGTCGACGAGGCGGCGGTCAGGGCCGAGCTGCCGCAGGTGCGCGAGCACCTCGAGAAGTTCGGCGCCGACCTGTCCGGACACGCTGCGCGACGAGCTCGAGAAGCTCGAGTCGCGGCTGGCCTGACCCGCGCGCTTCGGCGTCAACCCTGCGGGTTGACGCCGAAGTACTTCGCGCTGAAGGTCGTGACCTCGCACCCGAACTTGGCGGGGAAGGTCGCCGTGCCCTTGTACCTGCCGCCGCTGTACCTCGCCTTGACGGTCACCCTGGCGACCTCCGGCTTGGAATTGCCGGTGGAGATCCTGGCGTTGCCGGTGTAGGAGAAGCCGCCCTTGCCGTTCAGCCTGATCTTGCGGCTGATGGTCATCGAGCCGCTCCCGGCCGTCGCGCCCGTGCTGGTCTTCTGCAGACACGGGGCCTGGACGCTCTTGATCGCCGAGACGTCCTTCGTGGTCACGATGTAGACCTGCAGCGCGGTGTCGATGTAGGTGCCGCGCTTGGGCTTGCCGGCGGCGGGCGCGATGCCCGCGAGGGCGATCACGGCGACGGATGCGACGGCGGACGTCGCGATGAGACGGCGGGGCATCTGGTGGGCTCCATGAATCGGACGGCTGGACCGCCGGCGGAACCCTACCTAGTGGGTCGGCCCCTGTCCCGCCGCGGCGGGCGGCCGCGACTCCTCGGCCAGCGAGGTGATCGCCAGCGGGCCGCGGGCGGCCTCTTCGAGCACGTGCGTGGCCTCCTCGAGTGAGCGCGCGTACAACTCGACGAGCAGGTGCACGACGATCTTGTCGTCGTCGTGCTTGTGGAAGCGCACGTGGGTGAAGAACTCGCGGGTGCCGAACTCGCCGAACGCGGCGTAGGAGAGCGCGTCGCCGGCGTCGGGGCCCGAGCAGGTCTCGACGTCCTCGGCCTCGACCGTGACGGTGCAGGACGCGACCCACGGCGTCCCGGCGATCATGCGCTCCCAGCGATCCTCGATCGGCTCGACGCGGCCGTCGCGGAAGCCGAGATGGGGCTGGTCGTGCATGCACTCCAGGCACTGGACGACCGCCTCCTGCAGCTCGTCCACGACCTCGGCGCGCTCGCCTGTCTGCGGGTCGATCCTGTGGATGCCCTCGTAGTGCACCTGCACCTCGAGGTCGCTGGACCAGCATCGGTAGCAGCGCAGCCAGGCCTTGTTCTCCGAGGACACACGGTCATTCTAGGTGCGCCGCCTGAGTAGGCTGCCGCGTCATGCCCGGGACCGTGCTCTACGAGACCGCCGAGTCGGTCGCCACGCTGACGCTCAACCGGCCGGAGCGCCTCAACGCGATCACGGCCGAACTCGTCGGCGACCTGCGCGACGAGCTCGTGCGCGCGCAGGACGACGACGCCGTGCGCGTGATCCGCCTGCGCGGCGCCGGCCGCGCCTTCTGCGCCGGCTACGACATCGGCTGGGGCGCGCAGATGATGGAGCAGGCCGAGGCCGGGCGGCCGTGGGATCCGATGGCCGATCTGCGGGTCATGTCGCGCTTCGTCGACCTCTACATGGCCCTCTGGCGCTCGCCGAAGCCCGTCATCAGCCAGGTGCACGGCTTCTGCGTCGGCGGCGGGACCGACTTCGCGCTGTGCTCGGACCTCATCGTCTGCGCGGAGGACTGCCGCATCGGCTACCCGCCGGCGCGGGTCTGGGGCTCGCCGACGACGGCGATGTGGATGTACCGCGTCGGCCTGGAGCGCTCGAAGCGGCTGCTGTTCACCGGCGACGCGCTCGACGGCCGGCGCGCGGTCGAGTGGGGGCTGGCGAGCGAGTGCGTCCCCGCGGACGAGCTCGACGCCGCGACGTTCGCGCTCGCCCGGCGCGTCGCGCTGCTGCCCGGCCAACCAGCTGCACATGATGAAGGTGCTCGTCAACCAGGCGTTCGAGCAGATGGGGCTGCACACGACGCAGCTGATCGGCACGCTGCTCGACGGCGCGTCGCGCCACACGCCTGAGGGCGTCGCGTTCAGCGAGGCGGCGATGGTCGACGTGCGCAAGGCGGTGCGCGAGCGCGACACGCGCTTCGGCGACTACGGCGAGGGCCCGCGGTCCGTGTGAGCGGCGTTGTCGGGGTCGTCCTGGCCGGCGGCGCGGGCACGCGCCTGGGCGGCGCGAAGCCCGGGACGCTGCTGGCGGGGCGCCCGCTCGTGTCCTACCCGCTCGCGGCGCTGCGGGCCGTGCTCGACGAGGTGGCCGTCGTCGTCAAGGACGACACGGACCTACCGCCGCTCGAGAACGGCGTGCTCGTCTGGCGCGAGCCGGACGCGCCGCGACATCCGCTGGCGGGCGTGGTCGAGGCGCTGCGCCGCGCCGAGGGCCGGGCCGTGGTCGTGCTCGCCTGCGACCTGCCGTTCGTGACCGCGGACCTCGTCCGCACGCTCGCCACCGCGGACGCCGGCGGCGCACCGGCCGTCGTCGCGACGACGGCGGACCGCGGACTGCAGCCGCTCTGCGCCCGCTACGAGCGTGCTGCGCTCGCGGCGCTCACCGGGTTCGACGCCGGCGGTCGCACGATCGCCCAGATCCAGGCCCTGCAGCCCGCCACCCTGAGCGTCCCCGACGCCCTGCTGCGCAACGTCAACACTCGCGACGACCTCGCCGAGGCCGAAGCGGCCCTCACCTGAGCTGCCGCGGCTGCCGTTCACGTCGGTTTCCGACGCGTTTGACAGCCGCGCCGGGGTCAGCCGCCGATCGCGCTCATCGTGCGCGGGGGCTGGATGAACCCCGGCTCGCTGACGTGGTGCTTGAGCTCCTTGCGCCAGACGGCCGCGCGGATCAGCTCTTCGAGGTCGTCATCGCTTGCGCCGGAGCGCAGCGGCGTGCGCAGGTCGGTCTCGCCGAGGGAGAAGAGGCACGTGCGCAGCCGGCCCTCGGCGGTGATCCGGATGCGGTTGCAGTCGCCGCAGAACGGCTCGCTGACCGGGTTGATGAATCCGATCCGCCCTTGGCCGTCGGCGAAGCGGTACACCCGCGCGGTCGCGCTGGGCTCGCGCGGCTCGGGCTCGAGCGGGAACTCGGTCTCGATGATCGCCCGGATCTCCTCGCCGCGCAGGACGCTGTCCGGCGTCCAGGCGTGATCGGCGTCGAGCGGCATGAACTCGATGAACCGGACCTCGTACGGGTGTTCGCGCGCGAACCGCGCGAACGGGAGCACCTCGTCCTCGGTGAAGCCGCGCATCGCGACGGCGTTGACCTTGATCGGGTGTGCCTGCGGGAACGCCGCCAGCGCCTGGAGGCCCCGCAGGACGCGGGGGAGGGCGTCGCGCCGGGCCATCTCGAAGAAGCGGTCGCGCTGCAGCGAGTCGATCGACACGTTGAAGCGGTGCACCCCGGCGTCGACGAGCGCGGCGGCGTCGCGGTCGAGCAGGAACCCGTTGGTCGTGACGGCGAGATCCTCGACGCCCGGGACCTGCGCGAGCATCGCCGCCAGGCGCGGGAAGTCGCGCCGCACGAGCGGCTCGCCGCCGGTCAGCCGCAGGTCGTGGACACCCATCTCGGCGAGCAGGCCGACGACCCGCGTGATCTCCTCGAACGTCAGGACCGCCTCGCGCTCCAGCCAGGGCAGGCCCTCCGCGGGCATGCAGTACTGACAGCGGAAGTTGCAGCGGTCGGTGACGGACACGCGCACGTCGCCGATGGCCCGGCCGTGACCGTCGATGAGGGGCTCGCGGCTCACGTGGCCAATTCTCGCACGGCCTCGTCGAAGACCTCCGTGTGCCGGTCCACGTCGGCCTCCGTGCTGTGCGGGCACATCAGCGCCATGTTGTGGAACGGCGTGAGCATCACGCCGCGGTTGAGCGCGTGGAGATGCAGGTAGTGCTCGAGATCCTCGTCGTGCGAGGCGGCTGCGACGGTGCCGTTGCGCGCCGGCTCGGGCAGGAACTGGTACTCCGCGCGGCAGCCGAGCTGCGTGACGTTCCAGGGGACCTCGTGGGCGTCGATGACGCCCTGGACCCCCGCCGCGAACCGGGTCGCGAGCGGGATCATCTGCGAGAACGCGTCGGCGTGCAGCGCGTGCTCGAGCGTCGCCCGCATCGCCGCGCTGGAGAGCGCGTTGCCGGCCAGCGTGCCGCCGACGCCCCCGGTGTCCTCGTAGTCGGCGTCCTCGTCGGCGAACAGCCGCTCGACGAGCTCCTCGGTCAGGCCGAGCGCGCCGGACGGCACGCCGCCGCCGATCGCCTTGCCGATGACGAGGATGTCGGGATCCAGGTCCCAGGCCTGCGTGCACCCGCCGGGGCCGGCGGAGAACGTGTGGGTCTCGTCGATGATCAGCAGCGCGCCGTGCGTGCGCGTCAGGTCGCGCAGCGCGGTCATGTACCCGTCGTCGGGCAGGATGATCCCCATGTTCGTCATCGCCGGCTCGGCGAGGACGACGGCGACCTCGCCGGTCGCGAGCGCCCGCTCGAGCGCGTCGACGTCGTTGAACTCGATCGCGATCGTGGTGTCGCCGACGTCGACGGGGGCGCCGACGTTGCCCTCGCGGGCGACCGTCACACCGTGCTCCTCGACGGCGAACGCCTCGTCGACGGAGCCGTGGTAGCAGTAGCTGTAGACGAGGACCTTCGGCCGCCGGGTCAGCTGCCGGGCGAGCCGCAGCGCGGTGCGGTTGGCGTCCGTGGCGCTGAGCGTGAACAGCCAGCGCGGAACGCCGAAGCGGCGGGTCAGCTCCTCGCCGACCCAGATCGCCTCCTCGGTCGGGAGCATCATCGTGATGCCGTGGCCTGCCTGATGGGCCGTCGCGTTCGCGGTCGACGGCGGCGAGTGCCCGGCCATCGCGCCCGTGTCGCCGAGCGCGAAGTCGATGTACTCGTGACCGTCGACGTCGACGATCCGCGCGCCCTGCCCGTGGGCGGCGAAAACGGGGTGCCCGCCGGCCCAGCGCATCATCCACGGCATCGGCACGCCGCCGATCAGCGACGCGCCGGCGCGCTCGAACAGCTCTCGCGAGCGGGGATGCGCGCCGGCGAAGTGGGCAAGTTCGCGCTGCAGCAGCGAGGCCAGGCGGCCGCGGTCGATGTCAGCCATCGTCATGCCTCCGGGGCGCCCGCGCGGAGCGTCGCGGCGATGTCGGACTTCGTGATCGGGCCGACGCACGGCGACGTCGCGCCCGCGTCGAGGTAGCGCCGGATGCCGGCGCGCACGGCGGCCTCGTCGCCCACGGCCGTGAGCGTGCGCAGGAAGTCGTCTGAGATCGCCGCGCCCATCGCCGCCGGATCCCCGGCGGCGGCGTCGTAGCCGGCGATGTCGGCGGCAAAGCCCGAGCGCTCCAGCATCGCGCGGTAGAACGGGAGGCCGAAGTAGGGCAGCAGGTCGCGGCGCATCACCGCGTCGACGGCGGGCACGTCGTCGGTCAGTGCGGACGGGACGGCGGCGATGACATCGAAGCCGTCGAGTGTCTTCCCGGCGCGCTCCCGCCCTTCGCGCACGCACGGGACGACGACGTCGCGGATGTAGTTCGGGTTGCAGAGCCACAGAACGACCGCGTCGCCGATCTCGCCCGCCAGGCGCAGCATGTTGGGGGACAGCGCCGCGATCCCGATCGGGAGGTCGGGGAACGGGCCGATGCCGGACAGCCGGAACTGCGAGGTCCACTTCGCGCCGGCCGGCGGATCCTCTCCGCGCAGGATCGCCCGCACGATCGCCGTGTACTCGCGCATCTCCGTGACCGGCTTGTCGATCGTCTGCCCGTGCCAGAACTCGACGACCGGGCGGTGTGAGACGCCGATGCCGAGCAGCATCCGCCCGCCCGATGCGTCGTGGATGGTCGCCGCCTCCTGGGCCATCGTCGCGGGGGTGCGCGAGTAGATCGGGACGACGCCCGTCCCGACGCGGATCCGCTCGGTCCGCTGCGCGTAGGCCATCGCGACCTGCAGCGCGTCACGACCGGCGAGATGGGTCACGTAGGCCGACGCGTACCCGAGCTCCTCGGCGAGCTGCACCCGCTCGATGGCCTCGGGGAGCGAGCGGCCGGTGGACAGGAACGAGCCGACGGGCATGTGGGAAACCTACGTCACCGGCGCAGCAGCACGTACACGAGCGTCGCGGCGAAGGCGATCTGCCCGAACGTCATCGCCGTGCCGGTGTTGGACGCGCCGAGCAGTTCCGCCAGCAGCGTGCCGCCGATGAAGGCGCCGAGCATCAGCGCCAGATCGATGACCCGCGCGCGGGTCATGCGGCGGCCGCCTCGGCGGCGAGGGCGTCGACCAGCGCCGGGACGTCGGCGCCCGGGTCGGCGGCGTGCAGGAGCCGCTGCGCGGCCCGGGGCCCGCCGAGCGCGCGCAGGCCGCGGTCGCCGTGCTCGGCGGTGAAGTCGGCGAGCGCCGTCGCGCGGCGCGCGTGCAGCCGCCGCGTGGGCAGGTCCAGGCGCTCGCGGTGCTCGGCGAGGGCCGCGACGAGCTCGGCGATGCCCTGCGCCGGCGGGAGTGAGGAGACGGCCACGACCTGAGTATCCCGGTCCCCGACGGATCGCAGCGCCGCGCTGAGGTCGCGCCGGGCGCGCAGCGCGACCTCGCCGAGATCGGACTTCGTGACGACGAGCACGTCCGGGATCTCCATGATCCCGCTCTTGAGGAACTGGAGGGTGTCGCCGGAGGCGGGCTGCACGACGACCGCCACGCTGTCGGCGACCTCCGCGACGTCCGTCTCGCTCTGCCCGACGCCGACAGTCTCGACGACGACGACGTCGAATGCGACAGCCAGGACCGCCGCGGCCTCGCGCGTCGCAGGCGCCAGGCCGCCGAGACGCCCCGCGGCCGCCGTCGAGCGGATGAAGACGTGCTCGTCGGCGGGGTCGAAGGCGATGCGCGCGCGGTCCCCGAGCAGCGAGCCGCCGCTGCGCTTGGAGGACGGGTCGACGGCGAGGACCGCCACGCTGAGCCCCGCGCCGCGCCACTCGCCAATCAGCTCCGACAGCAGCGAGGACTTGCCGGCGCCGGGCGGGCCGGTGACCCCGACGATGTGACCCGTGGCCTCGCGACCGAGCGACGCGGGGGAGAGGCGGCGCAGCAGCGCGGCGATCTGCGGGCGCGCCGCGGGCGTGCGGTTCTCGACGAGGTTCAGCACCGCGGGCGCTGCGGACAGGTCACCCGCCGCCAGGCGCTCGCCGAGTGCTGTGCCGTCGGGCAGCGACATCGGGGTGGACGCTAGCGCGCCGGGGTGCGGTCACGCCGGGCCCGCGCCGCGCAGGCGCCGCTGCACCTGCCGGACCGACCACTGGTCAGCCGTGTGGCGCTCCTCCGCCCACGGGTCGCCGTCGTTGTGGTACCCGTTGCGCTCCCACAGGCCCGGCTCGTCGTGGTCGAGCAGTTCCAGGGCGCTCACCCACTTCGCGGACTTCCACAGGTACCGCCGGGGGACCAGCAGCCGCGCCGGGCCGCCGTGGTCGCGCTCCAGCGGGCGGCCGTCGAACGTGTGCGCGACGAGGACGTCGTCGCCCATGAGCGCCTCGAGCGGCAGGTTCGTCGTGTACCCGCCGTGGGCGTGCACGAGGACGTGGCTCGCGGACGGGAGTGGCGCCGCGCGCTCCAGGAGGTCGCGGACCCGCACGCCGACCCACGAGGTGTCGAACTTCGACCAGCGCGTCACGCAGTGCAGGTCGGTCGTCAGCGCGGTCCGGGGGAGCGCGAGCAGCTCCTCCCAGCGCAGCGCGAACGGCGCGGCGACGAGCCCGTGGACCGAGAACGACCAGGTGGCGGTGTCGAGGCGCGGGGTCGCCCCGATCGTGAGGACCGGGAACTTCTCCGTCGGCGACTGCCCGGGCGGCAGGCGCACCGGGTCGATCCCGAGCTTCTCCGCACGGCGCCGTCCGCGCTCGCCGAACGCCCGCGGCGTGATCGGCACGGTCGCCGCCTAGGTGTAGTTCCTGAGCACGTTCGTCCGGCGTAGTTCATCCGGGCGGCCTTGGAGGCTGGAGGTGTCAAAGCCATCAGCACCAAGGAGAACCCGGATGAAGTTGCACGCTAACGCCAGGACCTGTCCGAACAGCAGGCGACTACTCGTTGATCGTGTTGGGGCGGGGTGAGTCGGTGATGGAGGCGGCCGAGGCCGCCGGAATCACCGACCGCACGCGCGGCGGTGGCTGGCGCGCTGGCGGGCCGAAGGTCCGGTCGGCCTACTGGACCGGTCCTCGGCGCGCGAGGCGGATCCCGCGCAAGACGCCAGCGGACAGGGTCAGCGCGATCTGCCAGCTGCGCCAGCACCGGCTGACGGGCGCGGAGATCGCCGAGCGCTTGTCGATGCCGCTCTCGACGGTCTCAGCGGGTCCTGTTGCGCGAGGGGGTCGGCAAGCGCAGCCGACTGGAACCCGCCCGAGCCGGTCAACCGTTACGAGCGCAAAGCGCCCGGCGAACTGATCTCACATCGACATCAAGAAGCTCGGCCAGCATCCACAACCGGCCCGGCCATCGCGTCCCTACGCGGCGGCGCCGACGCCGCCGCGCTCGGCGACCAGGCGCACGATGTCGCCCATGATCTGCGTGATGTCGAAGTCCTTCGGCGTGTAGACCGCCGCGACGCCCGCGGCCTTCAGCGGCTCGACGTCCGCGTCGGGGATGATCCCGCCGACGACGACCGGCACGTCGACGCCGCGCTCACGCAGCGCGTCCACGACCGACGGGATCAGCTCCCGGTGCGAGCCCGAGAGGATCGACAGCCCGACGACGTGGACGCCCTCCTGCAGCGCGCTCGCCGCGATCTGCTGGGGCGTCAGGCGGATCCCCTCGTAGACGACGTCCATCCCCGCGTCCCGCGCGCGCACCGCGATCTGCTCGGCGCCGTTGGAATGCCCGTCCAGGCCCGGCTTGCCGACGAGGATCTTGATGCGGCGCCCAAGCGCCTCGCTGACGCGCTCCACCTCGTCGCGCAGGGCCGCGAGCTCGTCCTCGCCCGGTCCGACGGGGGCGGCGGCCTCGCCGACGCCGGTCGGCGCCCGGTACTCGCCGAAGGCGTCGCGCAGCGTCCGTGACCACTCGCCGGTCGTCGCGCCCGCGCGGGCGGCGGCGATGGTGGCCGGCATGATGTTCTCGTCCTCGGCGCGTGCGACGCGGGCGACCTCCGCCAGCGCGGCGTCCACCGCGGCCTGGTCGCGACTCGCGCGCCAGGCGGCGACCGCCTCGCGCTGCTGGACCTCGACCTCCGGGTCGACGGTGAGGATCCCGCCGTCGGCGCCCTGCATCAGCGGGGAGGGCTCGCCCTCGGTGAAGCGGTTGAGTCCGACGACGACCTGCTCGCCGGTCTCGATGCGGCGCAGCCGCTCGCGGTGGCTGTCGACGAGCGCGGCCTTCATGTAGTCGACGGCCTTGACGGCGCCGCCGTGCTCGGCGACGACCGCCATCTCGGCGCGCGCACCCTCCAGCAGTTCGGCGACCAGGCCGTCCATCACGACGGAGCCCTCGAAGATGTCCGGGTACTCGAGCAGGTCGGTCTCCATCGCCAGGACCTGCTGGATGCGCAGCGACCACTGCTGGTCCCACGGGCGCGGCAGGCCCAGCGCCTCGTTCCACGCCGGCAGCTGGATGGCGCGGGCGCGCGCGTCGCGGCCGAGCGTCACCGCCAGCGCCTCGAGGACGATCCGCTGCACGTTGTTCTCCGGCTGGCTCTCGGTCAGGCCGAGCGAGTTGACCTGGACGCCGTAGCGCAGGCGCAGCGCCTTCGCGTCCGTGACGCCGTAGCGCTCACGACCCAGCTCCTCCCAGAGGATCACCATCGCGCGGAGCTTCGCGTGCTCCTCGACGAAGCGCACGCCCGCGTTGACGAAGAACGAGATGCGCCCGAACACGGCCGGCATGCGGTCTGCCGGCACCCGCTCGCGCGCCGCGTCGAGGACCGCGATCGCGTTGCTCATCGCGTACGCGATCTCCTGCACCGGCGTCGCCCCCGCCTCCTGCAGGTGGTAGCTGCAGATGTTGATCGGGTTCCACCGCGGGACGCTCTCGACCGTGTAGGCGATCATGTCCGCGATCAGCCGCATCGACGGGCCGGGCGGAAAGGCGTACGTCCCGCGGGCCAGGAACTCCTTGATGATGTCGTTCTGCGTCGTGCCGGACAGCAGGTCCTGGCTCACGCCCTGGTCCTCCGCCGTGACGACGTACAGCGCCAGCAGCCACGCCGCCGTCGCGTTGATCGTCATCGACGTGTTCATCCGGTCAAGCGGGATCCCGTCGAGCAGCGCGGCCATGTCGCCGCGGTGGGTCACCGGGACGCCGACCTTCCCGACCTCGCCGCGCGCGAGGTCGTCGTCCGGGTCGTACCCCGTCTGCGTCGGCAGGTCGAAAGCGATCGACAGGCCCGTCTGGCCCTTCGCGAGGTTCGACCGGTACAGCTCGTTGGACTTCTCGGCGGTGGAGTGGCCCGCGTAGGTCCGCATCATCCAGGGCTTGTCACGCTCAGGCAGACGATGGCTCATGCCCGGATTGTATGGTCCGGCGCCGTGAGCCCGAGTCTCGTCACCGACGTGCGCCACCGGCTGGCCGACGGCCTCGACGTCGTCCTGCGCCGCGGCGACCCCTACACGCCGCCGCGCCGCCTGCGCTACGTCGGCGACGGGGACTACACCGAAGTCGGTGAGACCTGGCTCGGCCTGCTGCGCAGCCTCGCGCTCGTGCGTCCCGACGAGCGGGTGCTCGAGGTCGGCTGCGGTGCCGGCGTGCTCGCGCGACCGCTGCACCGCCACCTCGGCCCGGGCGCCCGCTACGTCGGCTGCGACGACGACGCGGTCGCGATCGAGTGGTGCCAGACCGCCTATCGCGACCGGCCCGACTTCTCGTTCGAGCTGGCCGAGGACCTGTCCGTCACCGACCTCGTCCTCCCGTTCCAGGAGGAGACCTTCGACGTCGTCGTCATGCACGACGTCCTCACGCACCTGCCGCCCGAGGCCGTCGCGCGCCCGCTTGCGCGAGGCGCGCCGCGTGATGATCGACGAAGGCCGGCTGTTCGCGACCGCCTACCTGCTCGACGGCGACGCGCGCGCGGCGCTCGCGCAGGGCACCGCCGCGATCGCCTTCGAGGCCGAGGACGACGCGCCCGGGGGCGAAGGCGAGCACGGCGGGGATCCGGTGTTCGCCATCGACGAGGAATGGCTCCTCGACCGGGTCGCGGAGGCCGGGTTCAAGACCGTCGGCATCCGCCACGGCTCATGGACGCCGCCACGAGGACACCAAGGCGTTCCCCGACATCCTCGTCGCGCGCCTGTGACGGCTGCGCACGACGAGCAGCTCGACGTCCTGCACCTCGGGCGCCGGAACGTCATCTGCTGCCACCGCGTCGGCGACGTCCTCATCGACCCCGGGCCGCAGTCGTGCGAGGAGACGCTCGTCGCCGCCCTCGCAGGCCGCGTGCCGCAGGCGATCCTGCTCACGCACATCCACCTCGACCACGCCGGCGCGACCGGGGCGCTCGTGCGGCGCTGGCCGCACCTCGTCGTCGCCGTGCACGAGCGCGGCGCGCGGCACCTCGCCGACCCCGCAAAGCTCGTCGCGAGCGCCACCCGCCTCTACGGCGACGACATGCAGCGCCTCTGGGGCGAGATCGTGCCGGTGCCGCAGGACCGGCTGATCGTGCTGCAGGGCGGCGAGCGCCTCGACGGCTGGGGCGGCGACGGCCCCTGGCAGGTCGCCTACACGCCCGGCCACGCGCAGCACCACGTCAGCTACCTCCACGAGCCGAGCGGCACGGTCTATGCCGGGGACGTCGCCGGCGTGCGGATCGGCGACGGCCCGATCATGCCGCCGACCCCGCCGCCCGACATCGAGCTCGATCTCTGGCGCGCCTCCCTGGACACGATCGCGGCCTGGGCTCCGCGGCGGCTCGCGATCACGCACTTCGGCACGTACGACGACCCGGCCGCCCATCTCGCCGAGCTGCGCGGGGCGCTCGACCGGCTCGGGGCGTGGGCGCGCGACCACGACGCGGCCGAGTTCGAGCGTCGCGTCCGCGACTGGATCACCGACCGCGTCGGCCCGGAGCGTGCCGCCGCGTACTTCCAGGGCATGCCGCCCGACGCGCTCTACCCCGGGCTCGAGCGCTACTGGGCGACCGTGGGGGCGCCCGGGCGGGACGGAGATCGATCAGGTCAGCGTCGCTGACCTGTCCCGCCAGGGGGCCGTGCCTGCGTTACCCTGCAGGGCCGATGTCTCAGACGGTGGAGCTCCCCCGGGTCCAGGGACCCGGCTCAGGCCTCGGAGGGTCCTGGCACGTGATCGTCCGCAACGACGATCACAACACGTTCGACGGCGTCGCCGGCGCGCTCGCCCGAACCATCCCGGGCATCACGCTCGACATGGGCTATTCGATCGCGGACCGCATCCACAACACCGGCCTGGCGATCGTGTGGAGCGGGCACCGCGAATTGGCGGAGCACTACTGGGAGCAGCTGCGCGACCACGGGCTCACCATGGCGCCGCTGGAACAGGGCTGACGCCGGGTCGGTCGCGGGCCTCGGCGCGCCTGGCGCCACCCGCCTTCGGGGGGCGGTGGCTTGCGCCACAGCACCCCCTTGCCGTGCGGCGCCATGCATCGCCGATTCCTCGCTCCGGTCTGGGGCTGACGATCATGGTGCCGGGGGTCTCGGCGCCTGCGTCTGTGTGGTGATTCAGGCTCTGCGGTGGCCCGTGAGGGCCGCTGCTGCTCCCAGCCCGATCATGATTCCGCCGCTGACGCGGTCGAGGCGGCGGCGGGCGGTGATGGTGCCGCTGAGGTGGTCGGCGGCGGTGCCGGCGGCGAGTGCGTAGACGGTGTCGCTGACCATCGCGATGGCGATGAAGATGAGGCCGAGCCCGATGATCTGCAGCCCGGGGCTCGCGGCGCCGGGGTCGATGAACTGGGGGAGGAACGCGACGAAGAACATCGCGACCTTCGGGTTCAGGAGGTTGACGACGACGCCCTGGCGGAACAGGTGGGCGTGCGTGCGCGGCGGTCGTGCTGCGGGGTCCTCCTCGCCGGCGTGGCGCAGCTTCTGGATCCCGAGCCAGACGAGGTACGCGGCGCCCGCGAACTTCACGATGTTGAACGCCTCCGCGGAGGAGGCGAGCAGCGCCGACACCCCGATCGCGGCCGCGAAGACGTGGATGAGCGCGCCGGCCTGCACGCCGAGCATCGACGCCACGCCCGCGCGCCGGCCCTGTGCGATGCTCGTCCCGACGATGTAGAGCACCGACGGGCCGGGGACCGCGACGAGCGCGAGCGACGCCGCGGCGAACACCGCGAGCGTCGAGGGGTCCGGCATCGGCCGGGGGTCAGGTCGTCGCGGCGGGTTCGGGGTCCGGCGCGGGCGCCGTCTCGGCGGCCTCCACGGGCGCCTCGATCCGGCCCTCGCCGAGCGTGTCGTGCGGTGAGTAGAGCAGCGGAACCTGCCACCAGCCGGAGGTGATGGTCCGCATCTCGACCATCTCGTGCCCCTCCCACCAGCGCTCGAAGTCGAGCTTGCTCTCGAAGTGGAGGATCTGGAGGAACTTGTAGCGGTCGTCCTTGGAGCGGTGCAGGGACCACCCGGTCGCCCCGTAGCGCAGGGCGGTCGGCGTCACATCCAGCAGCGCCGACTGCAGGCGGTCGCCGCGCAGGCCGGTCGCGTACCAGGGAACGTGAATCGTCTGGGCCATCAGGCACCCACCTCCGCGTGGATCGCGCCAGGGCCCTCGGCGGTCGCGCCCTGGCCCTCCTCGGTCGCGCCCACGAGGATCGCGATCTTGCCGAGGTGCTTGTTCTCGTGCATGAGCTGGTGGGCCTCCGCGACCTGCTCGAAGCCCAGCGTCTTCCACAGCACCGGCCGGATCAGCCCGTCGTCGATGAGCTGGTTGGCCTTCGTGCACTGCCAGGCGTTCGCGAAGTGCGAGCCGATGATCTCCTTCTGGCGCATCCAGAGGTAGCGCACGTCGAAGTCGAGGATGTGGCCGGACGTCGCGCCGCAGATGACGACCTTGCCGAACGTCTTCACGGTGAAGACGGAGGTCGGGAACGTCGCCTTGCCGACATGCTCGAAGACGATGTTCGGCGCGTCACCGAGCAGTTCCCTGACGCGCTTGGAGAACGCGCGCGAGACGGCGAAGCGGGCCTTCTCCTCCTCGGGCGTCTCCGTGCCGGTGCGCATCATCCCGGAGAACTCGCTGCGGTCGATGTAGTCCACGGCGCCGAGCTGCTTGATCAGCTCGCCCTTCTCCGGCGAGGAGACGACGCCGATGCTCTCGGCGCCCGCGGCCTTGACGAGCTGCGTCGCGAACACGCCCAGCCCGCCGGCGGCGCCCCAGATCAGCACGCGGTCGCCGGCCTGCAGCTTTGCGCGGTCCAAGAGCATGCGGTAGGCGGTGAAATACGTCAGCCCGTAGGACGCGGACTCCTCCCAGCTGAGCGCCTTCGGCTTGGGCAGCAGCTGCTGGGCCTGGACCTTCGTGAATTGCGCGAACGAGCCCCAGGTCGTCTCGTAGCCCCAGATCAGCTGCGAGGGCGCGGCCATCGGGTCGAGCCCGTGGACCTCCGGATCCTCGTACGAGGTCATGTTGCAGTGGATGACGACCTCGTCGCCGGGCTTCCAGCGGGTCACCCCGGGGCCGACCTTCCAGACGACGCCCGAGGCGTCCGAGCCGCCGATGTGGTGCCCGTACTCGGGATGATCGCCGTATCCGAACACCGAGACGGCTTCCCGAAGCGATGCCCAGACGTTGTTGAAGTTCACGCCGGCGGCCATCACGCGGACGATCACCTCGAACGCCTGCGGCTCGGGGACCTCGATCTCCTCGAGCTGGAAGGCCTCCAGCGGCTCGCCCTCGCGCTCCTGGCGGATGACCCAGGCGGCCATCGTGTCCGGCAGCTCGCCGAGTTCGGTGGAGACGTGCGCGATCTGCGACAGGTCGACGGCCATGATGGGTGCGGTTCCTCCTGTGGGGCGGACGGTGGCGGCCGCGAATACTACGGCGCCCGGGGCGGGCGCGGCGGCCGCTTGCGCACCAGGAACTCGCGGATGTCGATGTACCCGGCGCGCGTGAACCACGTCCACAGCGCGACGACGATCGCCGCGTTGACGCCGAGGCCGAGGACCAGGAAGGCCCAGGGCGAGCTGACGTTCTCCACGAGCCACCCGAAGTTCTGCCCGAAGAACCCCGTGACGAACGTCATCGGGAGGAAGAACGTCGCGACGATCGTGAGGACCTTGATGATCTGGTTGAGCTCGTTCGCGACCGCCGAGACGTAGAGATCGAGCGCGTTGGAGACCGACTCGCGGACGTTGTCGACCTGCTGGGCGACCATCGACATGCGGTCGAAGATGTCGCGCAGGGACTCGCGCCCCTCGCGGTCGCGGAAGCCCGGGAGCGCCTCCAGCGCCTCGCGGCGCCCGGCGAGCACGTCGCGCTGCGCGCTCACGGTCTGCCGGATGGCGACGAGCGAGTGCTTGATCTGCAGCAGCCGCAGGCGCTGGTCGGTGTCGGCGTCGTCGAGGATCTGGTCCTCGATGCGGTCGACCTCGTCGTCGATCGACTGCAGCGCCGGGTTCCAGGTGGACACGAGCGCGTCGAGGACGCGGTAGAGCACCTCCTCGGCCGTGTCGATGTCGCTGAGGGAGACGCGCCGGCGCACGTCCTGGGCCGCGTCAGCGTTGTGGTGGCGGATGCTGACGATCCCGTGGCGCGTCACGTGGAAGTGGAACTCCACGGGGACGATGAGCATCTCGGACGTGTGCGCGCCGTGAGTCGTCCGCGCGCCGTAGAAGACGAGCAGCGCCGACTCGGGGTAGTCGTCGATCTTCGGGCGCTGGCCGAACTCGAGCGAGTCCTCGATCGCGAGGTGGTCGAAGCCGAGCAGGTCGCCGACCTCCTGCAGGACCTCCGGCTTCGGCGCGTGCAGGCGCAGCCAGAAGCGCTCATCGCGCGCGAGCAGCGCGTTCACGTGCGACCGGTCGAACGCCTCGAGCACCTGCACGCCGCGCGACGCTAGCGGTCGCGGCGGTCGGCTCAGACGCGCCCGCTCAGGCGCGCGCGGGCTGGCGCAGCGCGGCCTCGCCCTGGGGTGCGCCGCCGGTGTCGCCCGCCTCGACGAGGTCGTGCTCGATGCGCTCCTCGAGGCTCTCGCGGACCTGGTCACGCGGCGGGATCTTCTCGATCAGCAGCCAGGCGACCACCGCGCCGACGAACGCGACGACGGCCCCGATCTTCATGCTCGTGTTGACGGCGTCCAGGAACGCGGTCTGCACCGCGAGGCCGGCCTCGCCCGGGATCCCGGAGCCGCCCGTCGCCAGCGCGTCGACGAGCTGGTCGATCCGGCCGCCCGGGGTGCCCGGCAGCAGCTCCGTCAGCCGGGTGCGGCCAAGGGTGGAGACGAGCGCCCCGGTGACCGCGACGCCGAACGTGCCGCCGACCATGCGGCTCATCGAGAGCACACCCGAGGCGGCGCCGGCCTTCGTCTGATCGACGGCGTTCATGGCGGCGGTGCTCATCGGCGACATCACGAGGCCCATGCCCACGCCCATGAGGACGAACGCGAGCGCGAGCGTCGAGTACGGGGTGTCGGGCGCCAGAAAGCTCTGCGCGAACAAGGAGATCGAGACGAAGACCAGCCCGAGCGACATCAGCGGGCGCGGGCCCACCCTGTCGGCCAGGCGGCCCGCGATCGGGCCCATGAAGATGATCACGACGGTCGAGGGGAGGAAGCGCACGCCCGCCTCGAGCGGGCTGTAGCCGCGGACGTTCTGCATGTAGAGGGCGATGAAGAAGAACATCGCGAGCATCGCGAAGCTCACGATGAACGCGACGAGGTTCGCGCCCAGGAACGAGCGCGAGCGGAAGTACGAGAAGTCGAGCATCGGAGCGCGCACACGGTGTTCGATCGACGAAGAACGCGGACAGGCCGACCAGCGCGAGCGCGAACAGCCCGATGATCTGCGGCGATCCCCAGCCCCAGGCGTTGCCCTCGACGAGGCCGAGGATCAGCGAGCCCATCCCGATGCTGAGGGCGCTGACGCCGGCGACGTCGATGGTGCGGGCGGCGGTGGGATCGCGTGACTCGCGCGTCGCCCACAGCGTGACGGCGACGGCGACGACCGCGATCGGGACGTTGATGAGGAAGATCGACTGCCACGAGACGTGCTCGACGAGGAACCCGCCGACCACGGGCCCGATCGCGAGCGCGACGGCGCTCATGCCCGCCCAGGTGCCGATCGCCTTGCCGCGCTCCTGCGGCGGGAAGGCGTTGGTGATGATCGACAGCGTCGCGGGCATCATGAACGCGGCGCCGACGCCCTGGGCGGCGCGACCGATGACGAGCCAGGCGGCGGTCTGGGAGAAGGCGATGAAGAGGCTGGACGCGCCGAACACCGCGACGCCGACGAGGAACCAGCGCCGGCGGCCGAAGATGTCGCCCGTCCGCCCGCCGGTGACGAGCAGAACGGCGAACGTGAGCGTGTAGGCGTTGACCGTCCACTCGAGGTTCGCCGTCGAGACGCCGAGGTCGCGCTGGATCGAGGGGAGCGCGACGTTCACGACGGTGTTGTCGAGCATCACCATGAACAGCGCGAAGCACATCGCGCCGAGCGTCCACCAGCGGCGGTCGGCGTCGTTGATGTCGGGCAGTGAGAGGGAGATGGGGGCGTCCCGGTCGTTCAGGCGGCGGGCAGGCCGCTCAGCGCGTCGGCGAGCCGCTCGCGCTGCTCGCCGGAGAGGGTCGTGGCGTACTGCTCGAGCCCGCGCAGGCGCAGGGCGTCGATGCGGGCGATCGCCTCGCGGCCCGCGGCGGTGATGGTGAGGCGCTTGACCCGGCGGTCCTCCTCGTCCTCGCGGCGCTCCAGGAGCCCGCGGCGCACGAGGGCGTCGACGCCGCGGCTGGAGTTGGCCAGGGAGCAGCCGAGCGACTCCGACAGCTCCTTCACGGACGGCGCGGCGCCGTGCGCGTCGAGCGTCTCGAGCGTCTTGAGCTGGGTCAGCGAGAGGTCGAGCTCCTCGAGCAGGTCGGCGACCTGGCCGCCGGCTTCGCGGGCGACGTACTTCCAGAGCGCGAGCAGGTGCTCGGCGAGGACGGTGGTGGAGGCCGACGTCGACTGTGATCCTTGCATCGGCGTAAGTATTAGCACGATGCAGCGGTTGTGTGAGTGTGACTTTCGTCACACGGGCTGGGCCGGTGCGCGCGAGCCCACCCGCTCGCTGCGGGTTTCGACCAGTGACTGGTCGTTTCTCGCAACGACCGCGAGCCCGATCCCGCTCGCTGCGGATCTCGACCAGTCACTGGTCATTTCCCGCACCGAACGGGGCCGGGCGCTCGGATGTGGCGCCGCGAGGCGGGGTGCCGGGACGTGGAGAGCGATCAGACCGGCTCTGCCGGTCTGTCCTGCCAGGGGGGCCGTGCCCGGGGGGTCGTGCCAGGGCCCCGCGCCTACGGCAGCATCAGGTCGTTCTGCGACGACGGGCGCACGCGCCCGATCGCGAGGGTCGCGGGGGCGACGGCGTCGCCGCGCACGCGGACCCGGTACAGCCCGGGCTGAACCTTCGCCTTCAGTTGGGCGGTGCCGTTCGGGTTGATCGGCCCGGTCTGCTGACGGATGCCGGGCCTGTTCGTCGACCCGGGCGCGCCGGCCGACTCGAACGTCACCTGCTGCGAGGCGCCGGTGAGGTTCGTGAAGACGAGCGTGATCGGGCCGGCGCCGACGGCCCTCGGGGAGATCGTGATCCGCTCGGGCGTGATCGAGGCGCCCGAGCAGGACCGGTGCCGGCGGGCGCAGGCGGTTCTCGTGCTTCTCGTTGCCGCAGCCGAGGACACCGGTCGCGAGCGCGCCGGTGAGCGCGATCGCGAGAGTCGTGCGCCGTGAGTTCTGCATTGCTCCTCCGTGCGGCGCATCCGGCGCCGCGCTGCGGACCCTACCCCAGGGCACGGCGCCAGGGAAAGGGCAGGCCGACCGGGCGGGGCTCCCGCCGTCGGCTAGAGGCCCAGCGCCGCCTCCGCATGGGCGTCGGCCAGCGCCTCCTGCAACCGCTCCCAGGCATCCCGCTCGGCGGCCTCGTACTCGGCGCCGGAAAGGTCGCGCAGCTCGTCGGCATACCGCTGCCAGGCGTCGCGCGTGCGCTCGACGATGACGGGATCCTGCGGTGCGATGGTGCTCATGCGTGCCTCCCTCTCTGGTGCGCGCACTGTACTCCGCCCGTCGGCGGGTGGGCGCCGTCAGCGCGCAACGCGGCGTGCACGCCGTCCGCGGGCGCTCGTAGACCGTGCGGCGATGGACCCCGCCACCCCGCTGCGCACCGCCGAGTTCCTCGTCGTCGACACCGAGACGAACGGGCTCGCCGGCGAGGCGTGCGAGCTGACCGAGGTCGGGGCCGTCCTGGTCGGCGGCGGCGAGCTGCACGACCGCTGGGAGACGCTCGTGGCGACGCGCCGCCCGCTGTCGAAGGGCATCCAGCGGTTCACCGGGATCACGCAGGCGATGGTCGACGACGCGCCGCCGGCGGAGGCGAGCCTGCCCGAGCTCGCGGACCTCCTGCGCGGACGCGTGCTCGTCGCCCACAGCGCCGCGTTCGACCGGCGCGTCCTCGCGCAGGCGTTCGCGCGGGCGGGCCTGGAGTGGCCGGACCCGCATCTTCGTCTGCACGGTCGCGCTCGCGCGGCGCCTGCATCCGCTGGCCCGCCAGCGCAAGCTCGTCCCGCTCGCCGGCTCGCTGGGCATCGAGGTGGAGACGGCGCACCGCGCGCTCGCCGACGCCGAGACGTGCGCCCGCGTGTTCTGCGCGCTGTTCCCGCGGCTCTGCGCGAGCGCCCACGAGCGTCGGGGACGCGGTCGCGCTGCTCGGCCCGCGGCGCGCGGCGCGGCGGCGGCACTCCGCGGCGACCGACGGCGGCGCGCTGCCCCGCGGCGCGCGGCGCCGGCTCCCCGACATGACCGGCGTCGGCGACACGCCCGGCGTCTACATCGTGCGCAATGACGCGGGGCAGGTGCTCTACGTCGGCAAGTCGGTCCGTGTGCGCACGCGCGTGCGGGCGCACTTCGCGCCGTCCTCGCCATCGACCGCGTGGACGGCGCGCGCGGAGACCGTCGAGCATCAGCCGACGATGACCGACCTCGGCGCGCTGCTGCTCGAGCACCGCACCGTCCGTCGTCTGCGCCCGCCCGGCAACGCAAAGCTCAAGCACGTCGACGAGTGGGTCTGGGTGCGCTGCCGCCTGGACATCGGCTTCCCGATCCTCGAGGTCGGCCCGGCACCCGCGGCGCCCCCGGCGGTCAACGTCGGGCCGCTGCGCGGACGGGCGACCGCGCTCGAGCTCGTCGAGCAGCTCGTCTCGCTGTTCGGCCTGCGGCACTGCGGCCGGCGGCTGCCGCGTCGCGTGCATCCGTCCGCGTACGGCGAGATGGGCCGTTGTCTGTCGCCGTGTCTGGGCGACCTGGATCCCAACCTCTACCGCGTGCGGCTGGACGCGGCGCTCGGCGTGCTGACCGGGCGGGGCGACGGCGGGTCGCCGGCTGCTCGCGCCATGTCGACGGCCTCATCGCCGAGGCCTCCGCCGCGCAACGCTACGAGCGCGCCGCCTGGCTGCGCCGCCGGCGCGAGCGGCTGGTCGTCCTGCTGAAGCGCGCCGGCCGCGGTCTGGGGGACGCCGACCGCCCGCGGCTCGTGCTCGATGAGTCGCCGGAGGGCGGGGCGTTCGAGGCGTTCTGGGTGGTCCGCGGCGCCGTCGCCGACTGGGGGCCGCTCCCGACGGACCTCGAGGAGGTGCGCGAGCGCACGGCCGCCGCGCTGCGCTCGCCCGGGCCGGACGGGGCGGACGACCTGGACGAGGCGCGGATGGTGACCGCGTGGGCCGCCGCCAACGACGCGCCCGTCCTCGAGCTGGAGGGCGGTGTCAGCGGCGCCCGCCTGCGCCGGTTCCTGCGCGGGGCGGGCGTCGACGTCGAGAGCGGCGCCCCGGTCTCCGCAGGCGCCGCGGCGGCCTGACCGCGCTGCATGGCGGATCTGTCACGGCATGCGACACGGATCCGCCACGCTGCGGCGCGGGGCGGGGCCGGCGGCTGCGGCCGGCTCAGGTGAACGGGAGCTCGACGACGGTCGCGCCGACGCCGTCACCGCCGACGCGCAGTTCGACGCCCGGCTCGGCCTCGCGGCGGACGAGCGCGAGCCCGATCGGCCCCAGGGAGGGGGAGACGACGCTGCTCGTGAGCGTCCCGACCTCGCGCTCGCCGAGCAGGAGCGGCGCGCCCGCCGACGCGGGGGCCGAGAGGAGCAGACCGCGCAGGTGCCGGTTGGGCCTGCCCTTGTAGAAGAGCCGCGCGACCGTCTCCTGCCCGACGTAGCAGCCCTTCGTGAAGCTCACCGCGCGATCGTTGAGGCCGGCCTCCTGGGGGATGACGCTGTCGTCGAGGTCGATGCCGTACCGCGGGCGACCCGACTCGACGCGCAGGACATCGGCGGCACCGGGGAGAGCTCCGCGGCACCCCCGGCCACGAGCGCCTCGTGGACGCGCCGGGTGTCCTGCGCATCGCAGAGGACGTCGACCCCGAGGTCGGTGGCGATCACGCGCACCGGTGCGTCCGCGATCCTCGCCGGCGCGTGTGCATGCTCGGTGCGGGGCAGGTCCGTCGCGCCGGCCGCCGCCCGGGCGCCGTCGCCGACGAGTGACAGCAGGCCGCGCTGGAGCGTGCGCTTGTGCAGCTCCGCGCGGTAGCCGACCAGGCCGTGGCGCACGGCGTCGAAGACCGGCTGGAGCGCCGCGCGCTCCATGTCGAGAAGCAGGTCGTCGCCCGTCTCGAGGACGCGCAGGTCCCCGAGCATCTTGCCCTTCGGCGTCAGGGCCGCCGCGAGGACGCCGGTCCCGGGCTCGAGCCCCTCGACCTCATTCGTGACGACGCCGTTGAGCGCCGCCCGCGCCTCCTCGCCGCTGACCGCGAGCTTGCCGCGGTCGCTGCGGTCGACGATGCCGAGGGGAACGGGCATGACCCCGAGGATACTCGCGCACACCCTACGAACTTCGGGACGCAGTCACTTGGGTTTAGGTATGCCATAATATTGGTCATGGAGCAGCTGACTCAGCGCCCGTCGGCCGCTGTCGAGGACTACGCGAAGGCGATCTACTCGCTCGAGCGACGGTCCGGCGGCGAGCCCGTGACGACGACTGCGCTCGCCGAGCGCCTGGGCGTCACGCCCGCGTCGGCGTCCGGGATGGTGCGCAAGCTCGCCGAGCTCGGCCTCGCCACGCACGAGCCCTACCATGGCGTCGCGCTGACCGACCAGGGGCGCCGCGTCGCGCTCGAGGTCCTGCGCCATCACCGCCTGCTCGAGCTCCTGCTCGCCGATCTCGGGCTGCCGTGGGACCGCGTCCACGACGAAGCCGAGGTGCTCGAGCACCACATCTCCGAGGAGCTCGAGGCGCTGATCGCCGCGCGGCTCGGCGATCCCACGCACGACCCGCACGGCGACCCGATCCCCACCGCCGATCTCGTGATCGACGAGGGGGAGAGCATCGCGCTCGACGCGCTCGAGGTCGGCGCGCGCGGGCGCTTCGTCCGCGTCTCCGACGCCGACCCCGAGATGCTGCGGTACCTCGGCGAGCGCGGGATCGCGCCCGGCGCCACGCTGGAGGTCGTCGAGCGCCAGCCGTTCGGCGGCCCGGTCTTCGCCCGCTTCGGCGCCGAGACCCACGTGCTCGGCGGCGCGCTGGCGCGGGCGATGCGGGTCGAGGTCGCCACATGAGCCCCGGCCCGCCCGACACGGCGACCGTGGTTCCCCCGGAGCCGCCCGCGAGCCCCGCGGTTCCGGCGGGGCTCGACCCCGAGACCGCGGCCCACTCCGGCCCGAGCGACCTGCAGCGCATCCGCGAGCGCGGGCGCTCACGCACGACGCTCGCGATCCTCGGCCCCGCGTTCGTCGCCTGCATCGCCTACGTCGATCCCGGCAACTTCGCGACGAACATCGCCGGCGGCGCGACGTACGGGTACATGCTGCTCTGGGTGCTCCTCACCGCCAACCTCATGGCGATGCTGATCCAGAACCTGTCGGCGAAGATCGGCATCGCGACCGGCCGCAACCTGCCGGAGCTCTGCCGCGAGCACTTCCCCCGCCGCGTCTCCCGCGGCCTGTGGGTCCAGGCGGAGATCGTCGCGATGGCGACCGACCTCGCCGAGTTCGTCGGCGCCGCGATCGCACTGAACCTCCTGTTCGGCATCCCGCTGTTCCCGGCGGGCCTGATCACGGCGGTCGTCTCCTTCGGGGTTCTCGGCCTGCAGCGGCGCGGCTACCGGCGCTTCGAGGTCGTCATCGCCTTCTTCCTCGGCATCATCCTGCTGGGCTTCCTGTACGACACGCTGCGGATCGGGTTCGAACCCGGCGAGGCCGCCGGCGGCTTCGTCCCGTCGTTCGACGGGACCGAGAGCGTGCTGCTCGCGGCGGGCATCCTCGGCGCGACGGTGATGCCGCACGTCATCTACCTGCACTCGGCGCTCACGCAGGACCGCATCAGGCCGCGCGACGACGACGAGAAGCGCGCGCTGCTGCGCTTCCAGCGCTACGACGTGACGATCGCGATGGGCATCGCGGGCCTCGTGAACATGTCGATGCTGATCATCGCGGCGTCGCTCTTCTTCGACTCGCCGCTGGCCGGGCTCGACACGATCGAGGGCGCCTACGAGGGCTTCGAGGATCTCGTCGGCCCGGAGGCGGCGCTCGCATTCGGGCTCGCGCTGCTGGCGTCGGGCCTCGCGTCCTCGAGCGTCGGGACCTACGCCGGGCAGGTGGTGATGCAGGGCTTCATCGGCCGGCAGATCCCGCTGACGCTGCGGCGGCTGATCACGATGGCGCCCGCCCTGGTGGTGCTCGCCCTCGGCGTGAACCCGACGGATGCGCTCGTGCTCAGCCAGGTCGTGCTCTCGTTCGGCATCCCGTTCGCGCTCGTGCCGCTGATCCTGCTGACCAGGCGTCCCGACGTGATGGGCGCGCTGGTCAACCAGCGACGCACGACCACGCTGGCCTGGGTCGTGGCCGGGCTGATCATCTCGCTCAACCTGTTCCTCGTCGGCCAGATCATCCTGGGCTGACGACGGGTACCCTCCGGGCGTGCTCCTCGCCACCACCTTCCAAGAGGTCCTCGACTCGCTGCCCGACGACTGGACGGACATCGAGCTCGACCTGCGGATCTTCGACGAGCAGCGCTACGTCGAGGCTGCGACGTTCCTCGTCACCTGCAACGCCCAGCCCTACTCCCACCACGACTGGCACTGGCGGCTCCTCTGCGCCCACCGCTTCGGCAACGCCGCCGCGGCGCCGGCGGTGCACCGGTCGCTCCTGTTCCTCGACGAGGCGGCCATCGCCGGGGAGCTCGCGGTCCGCGAGGTCCGCTCCGGCCGGGCGCCCGTCTTCCACGAGTGGGGCCGGCCGGAGTCGGTGCGCGAGGAGTTCCGCACGCTGCACCACCAGTGAGCGCATGGCCCGGGTGATCGCCCTCGTGCCGGACCTGCTCTTCGGCTCCAAGGTCCACGCGGCGCTCACGGCCGCGGGCCACGCGGTCGAGCTGACGGGGGACGCGGACATGGCGATCGCCGGCGCCCCGGCCGCCGACGTCCTCGTCGTCGACCTCGCGACCGACGTGATCGACGGCGCGGCGCTCGTCGCGGCGATGCGTGCCGCCGGCTCGCTTGCGACCACGCGCACACTCGGCTTCTACAGCCATGTGGACGTGGACACGCGTACGCGCGCGCTGGAGGCCGGCTTCGACCAGGTCGTGCCGCGCTCGCGCATGAACCGCGAGGGCGCGGACCTCGTCACCGCGCTCGCCGGGGGCGCGCCGGGATGACGGTGACGTCGGCGCTCGGCGTGCTCGCCGGGTCGTTCGGCGTGGTCATGGGCGCCAGCCCGCTGCTGCAGGCGATCCGTGCACATCGGCGCCGGAGCTCCGCCGACGTCAGCCTGACGTTCCTGCTGATCCTCATGATCGGCGGGATGGCCTGGCTCGCCTACGGGCTGGCGCTCGGGAACGCCGCGCTGATCGTCGCGAACCTCGCCGGCGTCAGCGCCTCGGCGACGGCCGTCGGCGTGACGACCTACTGGCGGCGCAACGGCGACGCGCCGGGCTCAGCCGGTTCCTGAGCCGGCGATCGCGGGCGCGAACAGCCGCGCCACGTCGGGCCGCTCGCGGACGATCCCGAAGCGCTGCTCCCAGGTCGCCCACGCCCGCAGGACGCGCGGCTGCAGGACGCCGAACGCGCCGCGGGGCGTGGTGAACGCCGGCGACACCGCCCGCAGCTCGCGTGCGGCGCCCGCGCGGTCGACGCCCGGCGCGCCCGCGACCAACGCGTCCAGCGCGGCGCCGGGCTGCTCGAGCGTCGCCTCGTAACCGCGCCGCAACGCCGCGACCGTGCCCGTGACCAGCGCGCGCCGCTGACGCAGGCGCTCGGGTGTCGTGACGAGCACGAGCTCCGGGTAGGCGGGGGCTCCGAACTCGTCGACCTTGAAGATCCGCGTCGCGGGGCGCCGGCTGCGCAGCGCCACGCCCTCGGCGTTCCAGAAGCCCGTTGCGGCGGCCACGCGGCCGGCGAGCAGCGCGGGAACCGCCTGGAAGCCGATCGTCACCCGGCGCACGCGGTCCGGGGCGCCGCCGTCGCCGCGGACGATCGACTCGAGCACCGCGCGGTCGCTGGGCAGCCCGCTGACGCCGGCCCGCCGGCCCTCGAGGTCGCGGGGGCGCGCGACGCCGGGGTCCGCCAGCAGCGCGGCCAGCGGCCGCTGGACGAGCGCCATGACGCCGACCAGGGAGCCCGGGCTGCGCGCGTCGGCGATCGCGAGGTCATGGATGTCCAGGTACGCGAGGTCGGCCCGCCCGGCGCGCAGCAGCTTGACGGCGTCGGTCGAGCTGGACGGCGCCTGCACCGCCAGCCGGACCCCGGCGTCGCGGTCGTAGCCGCGGCCGGCGGCGAGGTAGGTGCCGGCGTGGATCGCGTTCGGCGCGAAGTCCAGGACGAGCGTCGCGGGCGCAGGCGGGGCGCCCGCGGGCTCGTCCGCGCCGCTGCAGCCCGCAAGCCCCCATGCGCTCGCAAGCAGGATCAGCACCGCCGGGAGCGAAGGAATGCGCGTCATCCGGGGCCGGAGCATAGGAACACGCGCCGCGAGCCCCGACACCACGTCCCCAAGGAAAGGAAGGACCCCGTGGAACCAAAGGGCGCCCGCGCATACGTCGCGGAGCTGGTCGGCACCTTCGTGCTCGTCCTCTTCATCTGCCTCGTCGTGTCGCTGTCCTCGCGCGCGGCGCTGGGCTTCACCGACTGGGCCGTCATCGGCCTCGTCCACGCCTTCACGCTCGCGCTGCTGGTCGCATCGCTCGCCGGCGTGTGCGGCGCGCACTTCAACCCCGCCGTCACCATCTCGATGCTCGCCACCAAGCGCATCCGGGGCGGCGACGCCGGCGTGTACATCCTCATGCAGCTCGCCGGCGCGACGCTCGCGGCGCTCGTCTGCAAGTGGATCCTGCTCGATGAGGGCAAGCCCGTGAACTACGGCGCGACGCTCATCGCCAAGTCGTTCTTCCAGAGCGATTCGACGGGCTTCGTGGCCGAGATGCTCGGCACGTTCCTCCTGATGGCGACGATCACCGGCACCGCCGTCATCGCGAAGAACAAGAGCGACATCACGCCGTGGCTCATCGGCGGCGCGCTCGGCGTCGCGGTGATGTGCATCGCACCGATGACGGGCGGCGGCTTCAACCCCGCCCGCGCGTTCGGCCCGCTGCTCGTGTCCGACACGCTGTTCGACAACTTCGGGACGTTCCTGTTCGTCTACACGGCCGGCCCGATCGTCGGCGCCCTGATCGCCACCTTCCTCGTCCAGTGGTTCTACCCGGACGAGCTCGAGGAGACCGGCATGACGCCGGCCCGCGAGGACGACCTGCTGATCACGGTCGACGACGAGGGCCTCGCCGGGCCGAGCTGACCTCGGATGACTCCCGGCCCCCGGCACCCGCCGGGGGCCTGTGCCCGGCGGCGCACCGGTAGGCTCCGGTCGACCGATGCGCCGCCGTGTCACGTTCTCGCGGAACTTCACGCTGTCGCTGTCGCGGCGGTGCCAGTGCTACTGCAAGTACTGCGCGTTCGCGACGCACAAGGCGCACCTCTACGCGCCGGATGAGGTCGAGCAGCAGCTCGACCTGGCGGTCCGGCGCCGCGCGAAGGAGCTGCTCGTCCTCACCGGCGAGAAGCCGGAGGTCGACCCGGTCGTCGCGGAGCGCCTGCGCGCCTACGGCCACGAGGACTTCACCTCGTACGTCGTCTGGACGTGCGAGCGCGCGCTGGAGCGCGGGCTGCTCCCGCACACGAACCTCGGCGTCCTGACCCGCGAAGACCTGGCGCGGCTGCGGGAGGTCACCGCCTCGCAGGGCCTGATGCTCGAGTCGGTCAGCGAGCGCCTGATGCAGACGGTCCACGCCGGATCGCCGACGAAGCACCCGGCGCGGCGCCTGGAGACGATCCGCGCCGCGGGCGAGCTGCGCATCCCGTTCACGAGCGGGATCCTCGTCGGCATCGGCGAGACCGCGGACGAGCGCGATCGCCTCGCTCGAGGCGCTCGCCGCCGTCCACGCCGAGCACGGGCACCTCCAGGAGGTGATCCTGCAGAACTTCGTCCCGCACGAGCGCTACTACGGCCGCGAGCCCGCGGAGATCGCCGACGCGAGCGCGCGCCGGCTACTGGGAGACCGGCATCGGCGACCGGCCTGACGTTCCGCTGCCCGACTGGGCGTGCGAGGTGACGATCGACGATATGAAGGGCCTGATCGCAGCACACGCGCCGGCTGATGCCGGACGTCGGCGATCCAGGTTCCGCCGAACCTTGCGCAGTGGTGGCCCGAGCTCGTCGCCGCGGGCGCGACCGACCTCGGGGGCCTGTCGGCCAACGGCGACCACATCTCGCCCGAGCACCCGTTCCCGTCGCCCACGCAGGTGCGCAAGCGCCTGCACGCCGACGGCGTCGCGCTGACCGAGCGGCTGTGCGTGTACCCGCAGTACCTCGACGCCGAGTGGGTCGCGCAGGGCGTGCTCGACACCGTCCGCCGGCGCTACTGGAGCTTCATCCCGCGCGGCGGCTCCGGGCGTCGTGAGGCGCCGTTCGCGATCAACGCGGACCTCGTCGGGCCGGCGACGGAGAAGGCGCGCCACGGCGAGCGCCTCACCGCGCAGGAGCTGACGGCGATGTTCGCCGAGACGCGTCCGGAGGCGATCGAGGCGCTGCGCGTGCGCGGCCGACGAGCTGCGCGCCGAGCTTGCGGGGGAGACGGTGACCTTCGTCGTCAACCGCAACATCAACGTCTCGAACATCTGCACCGTCGGCTGCGCGTTCTGCGGCTTCGGCCAGGGCCGCAGGTCGCCCGGACGCCTACGAGCACTCCGAGGCGCGAGTTCCGCGCCCGTGTCGCGGAGGCCGTCGCCTACGGTGCGAGCGAGCTGTGCATCCAGTCCGGCATCCATCCGGATTGGGCGCTCGAGGACTACCTGCACTGGCTGCGGGTCGCGCGCGAGGAGGGCGCGCGTCACGGCGCCGACCTGCACCTGCACGCCTACTCGCCGATGGAGATCGCGCACATGTGCGACATCTCCGGCCTGCCGCCGGCCGAGGTGTTCGCGCGGCTGGCCGACGCCGGCCTGGGCTCGACGCCGGGCACCGCCGCCGAGGTGCTTCACGACGGCGTGCGCGAGCGCATCAGCCCGAACAAGCTGCCGGTCGCGCGCTGGGTCGAGATCATCGAGGCGAGCCACGGCGCGGGCCTGCGCGTCCACGTCGACGGTGATGTTCGGGCACATCGAGGAGCCGTGGGAGCTGGCCGAGCACCTGCGCGTCATCCGCGACCTGCAGGAACGGACCGGCGGGATCACGGAGTTCGTGCCGCTGTCGTTCATCCCGTTCCACACGCTGCTCGGGCGCACGCACGGGATCGAGGAGATCTCGCGCGGCGGAGAACCTCAAGCACACGGCGGTGTTCCGGCTCGCGCTGGGACGCTCGATCGACGAATCTGCAGGCGAGCTGGGTCAAGATGGGCCTCGACGCCGCGACCGAGGCCCTGCGCTGGGGCGTCAACGACCTGGGAGGAACCCTCATGGAGGAGAGCATCAGCCGGCTCGCCGGGAGCCATCACGGCGTGCGACTGGATCCGCCGGACCTCGCGGCCGCCGCGCATCGCGCGGGCCGTCCGGCCGCCGAGCGCTCGACGCTCTACGGCATCCGCGAGCGCTACCCGGTCGGGGTGCTGCCGGAGTCGCCGCTGGACCACGTCGCCACCGGCGACGTCGCGCTCGAGGTGGCGGCGTGACCCCCGGGGAGGCGATCACCGCTGACGGGCTCGCGTCGCTGAAGGCCGAGATCGCGCGAGCTCGAGGGCCCTGTTCGCGCGCGCCCTGGCGAAGAAGATCAAGGCCGCGCGCGAGGAGGGCGATCTCAGCGAGAACGCCGAGTACCACGCGCTCAAGGAGGAGCAGGGGCACCTCGAGACGAAGATCCTGCGGCTCACCGAGCGCCTGCGCAACGCCGTCGTCGTCGAGGCCAGCCGCGGACTCGAGCGGTCGTCACGTTCGGCAGCACGGTGCGCGTGACCGACATCGAGGGCGGCCGCGAGCAGACGTTCACGCTCGTCGGGCCGACCGAGGCGGACCTCAAGGCGGGCAAGCTGTCCGCGGAGTCGCCCGTCGCCCGCGCGCTCATGGGCGCGGCCCCCGGCGACGTCGTCGAGGTCGAGTCGCCCGCGGGGCGCCCGCAAGTGGCGCGTCGACGCGATCGGCGGCTGATGACGGCGCCGCGCGGGTAGCATCGCGGCCCCAACCCCCCGGAGGAGCACCAATGGCCGAGTACACCGTCGCGCGCATCGACGACATCGAAGGGATCTGGGGCGGGGCGTTCAAGCGCGCCCGCTCGGCCCTCGGGATCACCTCGTTCGGGATGCAGGTCGTCGACCTGCCGCCGAACGCCGACCAGTACCCCGAGCACGACCACAGCTCCGACGGCCAGGAGGAGGTCTACGTCGCGCTCGCGGGCAGCGGCGAGATCGAGATCGACGGCGGTCGCCATCCGCTCGACGCCGACCACCTCGTCAGCGTGAAGGCCGGGACGATGCGCAAGGTCTACGCGGGCCCCGAGGGCCTGCGCGTGCTCGTCATCGGCGGCGTGCCGGGCGCGGCGTACGAGGTGCTCGAGTTCACCGAGGTCGGGCAGCCCGACCCGGCTGCGGCCGGCTGACGACGGTCAGGCGAACAGGTCCTCCTCGCGCGGGCGCAGCAGCGCCCGCGCGCCGGGGCCGTCGTCGTCGGTGACGAGGCGGCCGAGACCGCGCAGCAGCACGGCGGGCACGCGCTCGTCCTTGCCGCGCACGAGATCCGCGGCGCCGGCCGCCTGGTCGGCGACGGCGATCCAGGTCGCGCGCAGCTCGCGGCCCTCGGCGTCGGCGCGTCCGCGCCAGTCCTCGAGCGGTGCGAGGCCCGGCGACGCCGATCGCGGCCTCCGTCTGCCCGTGGCGCCACGCGCGACCGAACGAGTCGGAGATCACGACGGCGGGGCGGCCCGGGATCGCGGCGCGCAGGGCGCGGGCGCTCGCGTCGGGATCGCGCGGCAGCGTGACGAGCCGGTCCGCGGCGCCGGCGTTCGACGCGTCGACGCCGGCGTTGGCGCAGACGAACCCGTGGTGCGTGCGGCAGATCAGGACGCCGGGCCCCACGCGCACGATCTCCGCGGTCTGGTCGAGCACCACCTGCACGGCCCGCGGGTCCTTGCCGTGCTCCTGGGCGATGAAGCGGGCGCGCGCGGTCGGCGTCACGTCCGCGAGCTCGACGACCGCGCCCTCGGCCTTGGACACGACCTTGTGCGCGACGACGACGACGTCCCCGGGCTTCAGGCCCCCGGCGCGCTCGGCGGCCGCGGCGAGCGCGCCGGCGAGGTCGTCGCCCGGGACGACCTCGGGGATCCCGCGCAGCGGGAGCGCGCGCAGCTCCGTCATCCCCGCTGCACGCGGCTGAGCGCGTCGCGGGTGTAGACGGCCGTGCTGCGCGGCGAGTCGGCGAGCGCTTCGGCGAGCGCGTCCAGGTCCTCGGGCGTGTCGACGTCGAGCATGAACGACGCGATCTCCTCGACGCGCAGGCGGGCGCCCCGCCGACTCGCGCGAGCCGCTCGTGGCGCGCGCGACTGTCGTCGCCGAAGCTCGGCTCGATCACGTCCGGCGGCGTCAGCAGCAGGGCGTTCGTCCCCGTGCCGTGCCGGTCGGGGACGACGATCACCTCGGGGTCGTCGGACAGCTCGCGCACGAGTTCGTCGATCTCGGCGGCGGTGACGGTCGGGATGTCCCCGGCGAGGACCAGGACGTGGAACGCGCCCTCGTCGAGCGCCCACGCGACGCCGAGCGCCGCGGCCTCGCTGTGGCCGCCCTGAGGCGTCGTCCGGGATGACCTGCGCGCCGTAGGTGCGGGCGAGGACCTCGGCGTTCTGCTCGCGCGTGACGACGACCACGTCGTCGACGTTGGCGGTGAGCTTCAGCGTCTCCAGGACGTCGGTGAGCATCCCCGTCGCGAGCGCGACGCGGTCGGAGGGGCGCAGCCCGCCGTCGCCGAGGCGGCGCTTGGCCAGATCGAACCGCTTGACGGGGAGGACGACGACGACCGACATGCCCGCATCATGCCTGCTGGACGGCGGCGGCGAGATCGAGCGCCGCCTGCGCCACGCGCCTGCGGGCGGCGGCGTCGTCCATGCGGGTGTCGGCGATCGCGACGCAGACGCCGTCCACGCCTGCGCCCTCGTCGGCGAGCAGCCCGTCGATGACGCCGGCGTAGGCCCGGGCGAGGCCTGCGGTGCTGACGGGCAGCCCGGCGTGGGCCAGGAACGCGGCGGTCGGCCCCTTGAGCACGGCGCCCCCGACGATCGGGGAGACGGCGACGACCGGCGCTGTCGCCGCGCGCAGCGCAGCGCGCATCCCGGGCAGCGCCAGGATCGGCCCGATCGAGATCACGGGGTTGGAGGGCCCGATGACGATCGCGCGGGCCGCGGCCAGCGCCTCGAGCACCTCGGGCGTGGGCGCCGCCGCGTCGATCCCGTCGAAGGCCACGCCGTCCACGGGCCCCTCGGCCCGCTCGCGGATCAGGAACTCCTGGAGCCCGTGCCACCCGCCGCGGGTCAGTACGCGGGTGCGGACCGGCTCGTCGGACATCGGCAGGACGCGCGCGCTGACGCCGAGCGTCGCCGTCAGCGCCGCCTGCGCCTGCGTGGGGCTCTCGCCACCCGCCAGGCGCCGCGCGCGCTCCAGGCACCACGCGAGGTCGCGGTCCCCGAGTGCGAACCACGTGTCGGGGGCGCCGAGCGCGCGCAGCGCGTCCATCACGTGGAACGTGTCGCCGGCAAGTCCCCAGCCGCGCTCGTCGATCGCGCCGGCCAGGTGAAAGCTCACGAGGTCGGGGTCGGGGGAGACCGCCGCGCCGTGCACCTCGGCGTCGTCCCCGGTGTTGACGACGACGACGAGGTCGTCGCCGACGAGGTCGAGCATCCCGCGGGCCAGCTTGGCGCCGCCGGTCCCGCCGGCGAGGACGACGACCGGCGCGGCCATCAGACGCCGGTGATGCGGATGCCGGCGTGCGTCTTGTGCTTGATGTTGACCGAGATCAGGAGCGCGGTGAGCGACTCCGTGATCCGCGAGTGCTCCAGGCGCCCCGCGTCGATCGGGCGCAGCCCGTCGATCAGGGCGATCAGGGCGATCGCCGCCTGCTTGGGGTCCCTGCGGTCGCCGCAGACCAGGACGTCCTCACCGAGCTCGCGGTCCAGGTCGGCCAGCGACGACGCGCTGACCGTGTGCAGCGCGCTGACGACGTCCACGCCGTCGGGCACGAGCTCGGCCGCCTGCTGCGCGGCGGAGCCCTGCCAGACGCCGAGCATCCGCGTCGGCTTGCCGCCGACGGCGGGGGCCAGCGGCACCGTCGCGTCGATGACGAGCGTGCCCGGCTGCAGGCTCTCGGCGATCGCCTTGTAGGTCGCGGCGGCGCCGGCGAACGGCACGGACATCACGACGACGGGCGCGGCGGCCGCGGCGGCGGCGTTCTCCAGGCCCTCGACGACCGCGTCCGGGACGGCGGCGCGGACGCGCTCGGCGGCCTCCGCGGCGCGGCCCGCGTCGCGGGAGCCGATGGTCACCGGCACGCCGGCGCGCACCCAGCGCACCGCGAGGCCGTAGCCGAGGTCGCCGGTGGCGCCGAGGATCGAGACGGGGTCGGTCATGCGGCGGCGGAGTATAGGTTTCTCCGGATGCGACTCGAGGGACGGACGGCGCTCGTCACCGGCGGCGGCAGCGGGATCGGGGCGGCGACCGCGCGGCGGCTGGCCGCCGAGGGGGCTCGGGTCGTCATCGGCGACGTCAACCTCGACGGCGCGAACGAGGTGGCCGCGGAGATCGACGCGACCGCGATCGAGCTGGACGTCACGGACGTCGACGGGGCCCACGCCGCGATCGCGGCCATCGCCGAGCGGGTCGCGCCGATCGACATCCTCGTCAACAACGCGGGCACCGACCGCTTCGCGTTCTTCGTCAACACCGACGAGGCGCTCTGGGACTTCGTGCTCGGCGTGAACCTCAAGGGCGTCCTGAACTGCACGCACGCGGTCCTGCCGTCGATGCACGAGCGCGGCGGCGGCGTGATCGTCAACGTCGCGAGCGAGGCGGGCCGCGTCGGCTCGCCCGGCTCGGTGACCTATTCGGCGGCGAAGGCGGGCGTCATCGGCTTCACGAAGGCGATCGCCCTGGAGTCCGCGCGCTACGGGGTGCGCTGCAACGCCGTCGCGCCGGGCCCGATCGAGACGCCGCTGCTGAATGCGGCGGAGGTCGTCTACGGCGAGATCGGCGCGCGGCTCAAGCAGGGGATGGTCGACAGCACCGCGATGCGCCGCGCGGGGGAGCCCGACGAGGTCGCCGCGGCGATCGCCTTCCTCGCCTCCGGCGACGCCTCCTACGTGACCGGGCAGACGCTGAACGTCAGCGGCGGCCTCTCGATGTGGTGAGCGGCGCCGTGACCGCGCTTCCCCAGGCCGTCAGGATCCGCGAGGTCGGGCCGCGCGACGGCTTCCAGAACGAGCCGGAGGTGATCGCGACGGCCGAGAAGGTCCGCCTCGTGGACCTGCTGGCGCGGACAGGGCTGCGGCGGCTGGAGGTCACGAGCTTCGTGCGGCCCGACGTGATCCCGCAGCTCGCCGACGCGGCCGCGGTGCTCGGCGCGGTCGACGTGCCGCCCGACGTCGCGATCAGCGTCCTGGTCCCGAACGAGAAGGGCCTGGAGACCGCGCTGGCGCTGCTGGACGTGCACCCGGGCGAGCGGCGCGCGTTCGACGAGGTCAACGTCTTCCTGTCCGCGAGCGAGTCGCACAACCGTGCGAACGTCAACCGGTCCGTCGAGGAGTCGCTGGCCGGCATGGAACGCGTGCTGCCGCGCGCCCGCGCGGCCGGGCTGCGCTGCGAGGGCGTGATCTCGGTGTCGTTCGGCTGCCCGTACGAGGGGCACGTCGACCCCGAGCGCGTTTTCGGGTCGCCGAGCGGCTGATCGCCGCCGGGGCGCAGGAGATCGGGTTCGGTGACACGACCGGCATGGCCAACCCGCTCCAGGTGCGAGCGTTCTTCGCCGCCGCGCGCGAGCGCCTGGGCGGCGACGTCGAGCTGACCGCGCACTTCCACAACACCCGCGGGCAGGGACTGGCGAACGTCCTGGCGGCACTGGAGGCCGGCTGCGCGAGCTTCGAGTCATCGTTCGGCGAGCTCGGCGGATGCCCGGTCCCGGCGGGCGCGACCGGCAACATCGCGACCGAGGACCTGGTCTCGATGCTCCACGAGATGGGGATCGCCACGGGGGTGGACCTCGACGCGCTGATCGCCGCGGCCCGCGCCGCCCGCGACGTGCTCGGCCGCGCGCTCGGCTCGCATACGCTCGTCGCCGGCCCCGTCGTCTGGCACGACTCCTGACGGCGCACGCGCGGACCATGGTGGCCGCGCGCCGCCGCCGCGCTCGATTGCGGGTTTCGGCCAGTCACTGGTCAATTCCCGCAGCGAACTCCTCGGGGAGGGCGCGGCCCGGTGCAGACCCAACTCCGCACTTTGGGCGGTTTCCGAGCCTCTGCGAGCGTTCCTGCGCCAGAATCTGCGCGCTTTCTGCGCTGCGGGCGGGAAAACCTCCATGCAAGGAACCGGGCGCTCGGCGGCGAAGGACGGTCCTCCATGCTCGCGCCGATCGGAACCGAGATGCTCGTCACCGGAGCAGGACCCGCCACCCGCCCGCGCGCGCTCTCGCGCTCGGCGCGCACCGAGCTTGCCGACATCCTCGCCGAGGGTGCGGTCGAGGCCGGCTTCCAGCCCGTCGTCGAACTCGCGACCGGGCGCGTCGTCGGCTGGGAGGCGCTCGCCCGCGGCCCGCGCGGCAGCGCGCTCGAGAGCCCCGACCGCCTGTTCGCCGCCGCCCGTGCCGCCGGCCGGCTCGAGGAGCTCGACTGGCTCTGCCAGCGCAACGCGCTGCGCGCCGCGCTCGCCGCGGGCGTGCAGGCGCCCTGCATCCTCTTCCTGAACATCGAGCCCGACACCTCCGGCTTCCTCCCGCTCGAGCTGCGCGACCTCTACGCGCGCGCCAGCGCGCAGATGACCGTGTGCGTCGAGGTCACCGAGCGCGCGCTGACCACGCGGCCCGGCGCGCTGCTGGGGCACATCGCCGACATGCGCGCCATGGGCGTCGCGGTCGCGCTCGACGATGTCGGCACCGACGCGGACACGCTCGCGATGATGAGCCTGCTCGCGCCCGAGGTCATCAAGCTCGACCTCGCGCTCGTGCAGAGCAGCCCGGACGCCGACATCGCGGAGGTCGTCCACGCGGTCGCCGCGCAGGCCGAGCGGTCGGGCGCGACGATTCTCGTCGAGGGCGTCGAGACGCTCGAGCAGGCGCGCGCCGGCGACGCGCTCGGCGCGAGCCTCGCCCAGGGCTGGCTCTACGGCCGCCGCGAGGTCGAGATCGAGCTGCCCGAGCTGCCGGCCATCCCGATCGTCCTGCCCGGTCGCCACGCCGACCCTCGCGACCTCGCGCCGTTCGCGCTCGTCGCCGAGCACCGCGCACCCCGGATCACGACCCAGCCGCTGCTGCTGGCGATGACCCAGCACCTCGAGGACCAGGCGGCCAGCCTCGGCGGGACCGCGCTGCTCGTCGCCGCGTTCGACGAGGACCGCCACTTCTGCCCCCGCGCGCGGGAGCGCTACGCCCAGCTCGGGCGGGACCTCGCGTTCTGCGGCGTGGTCGGGCGCGGTCTGGGCGGCGAGCCCGCACCGGGCGTCCACGGCGCCGAGGTCCACACGGGCGATCCCGTCGGCCACGAGTGGACGATCGCCGTCGTCGGCCCGCACTTCGCGGCCGCGCTCGTCGCGCACGAACGCCGCGCCACGGGTTCCGACGGCGAGCATGTCTACGACTACGTGCTGACGTACGACCGCGAGCGCGCGACCGCCGTCGCCGCGGCGCTGACGGCGCGCGTGGCCTAGCCGCACACCCCGCGTGAACGCACCCGGGCGCGAACCCTCCTAGGGTTCGTCGCTCTGCTCGCAGGTGATCGCATCGGAGGGAGCGCGCAGGTGACGGACATCACGAAGGTCGGCGTCGTGGGCGCCGGGCTCATGGGGCACGGCATCGCCCAGGTCTCCGCGGAGGCCGGGTACGACGTCGTGCTGCTCGACGCCGATCAGGGCGCGCTCGACCGCGGCCTGGCGGCCGTCGGCGCGCTGCTGGACCGTGCCGTCGCCAAGGAGAAGACGGACCGCCGAGCGAGGCGGACGCGGTCCGGGCTCGCATCCGGGGCACGACCGACGCGCAGGACCTCGCGTCCTGCGACATGGTCATCGAGGCGATCATCGAGCAGCTCGAGCGCCAAGCTCGGGCTCTGGCGGACGCTCGACGCGATCGTGCAGCCCTCCGCGGTCTTCGCGTCGAACACCTCGTCGCTGTCGATCATCGAGCAGGCGGCCGCGACGCAGCGGCCCGACCGCGTGATCGGCCTGCACTTCTTCAACCCCGTCCAGGTGATGGGGCTCGTCGAGGTCGTGCGGACGATCGCCGCGTCCGACGAGGCGGTCGCCGCCGGCGCCGCGCTACGTCGACGCGGATCGGCAAGCTGCCGGTCGAGACGCGCGACCGCGCGGGCTTCCTCGTCAACCGGATCCTCGTCCCGTTCATGCTCGACGCGATCCGCGCGTTCGAGGAGGGCGTCGGGACGATCGAGGCGATCGACGCCGGCTTCCGGCTCGGCGCCGGGCATCCGATGGGCCCGCTGACGCTCAACGACTTCGTCGGCCTGGAGACGCTCTCGCGCGCGGCGGAGGGCATGTACGAGGAGTACCGCGACGCGCGCTTCGCGACGCCGCCGCTGCTGCGCAAGATGATCACGGCCGGCTGGTACGGCAAGAAGACCGGCCTGGGCTTCTACGACTGGTCGGGCGCCGAGCCGGTGCCCAACCCGAAGATCGACCTGCTGCGGACCGTCTGATGACAGCGCGTCATTGCTCGACGGTCGTGCACGGTGTCCCCCAGCGGAGGTCCTCGCGATGACCGACCCCGGTCACCTCCACGAGGCGACCCGCCGCGGCCTGGCCGGCGGTCCGGCGCGCCATCACGAGAAGTCCGCCGAGCAGGGCAAGCTGCCGGTGCGCGAGCGCCTCGCGCTGCTGCTGGACGACGGCTCGTTCGCCGAGGAGGCGCTGCTGGCCAACTGGGACCAGGACGGGCTCGGCGCCGACGGCGTCGTCACCGGCGTCGGCGAGGTCGACGGCCGGCCGGTCGCGGTGATGGCGAACGACCCGACGGTGAAGGCCGGCTCGTGGGGCCCGAAGACGGTCGAGAAGATCATCCGCATCCAGGAGCGCGCGCTCGAGCTGCGGATCCCGATGGTCTACCTCGTGGACTCCGCCGGCGCGCGCATCACCGACCAGGTGCTGATGTTCCCGGGGCGTCGCGGGGCCGGGCGGATCTTCCACAACGAGGTCAAGCTCTCCGGGCTCGTGCCGCAGGTGTGCGTGCTCTTCGGCCCGAGCGCCGCCGGCGGCGCGTACATCCCGGCCTTCTGCGACGTCGTGATCATGCGCGACGGCAACGCGTCGATGTACCTCGGCTCGCCGCGGATGGCGGAGATGGTGATCGGCGAGCAGGTGACGCTCGAGGAGATGGGCGGCGCCCGGATGCACACGAGCGTCTCCGGCTGCGGGCACCTGCTCGTGAAGACCGACGCCGAGGGCATCGAGACGGCGCGGCGCTACCTCTCGTACTTCCCCACGAACTGGGAGCTGCCGCCGCCGGTCGCCGGCGCCGTCGCCCCGGCGTCCACGACGCCGATCGAGGAGATCGTCCCCGTCGACGAGAACAAGCCGTTCGACATGAAGTTCCTCATCGACACGCTCGTCGACGAGGGGTCGCTGCTGGAGATCCACCCGCGCTGGGCCAAGGAGCTGATCGTCGCCTACGCGCGCCTGGACGGGCGCGTCGTGGGGATCGTCGCCAATCAGCCGCGCCAGAAGGGCGGCGTCCTCTTCGGCGACTCCGCCGACAAGGCGGCGCGCTTCATCTGGACCTGCAACGCGTTCGGCATCCCGCTCGTCTTCCTGTCCGACGTCCCCGGCTTCATGATCGGCACGCAGGTCGAGCGCCAGGGCATCATCCGCCACGGCGCGAAGATGATCAGCGCCGTCAGCGAGGCGACCGTGCCCAAGCTCTGCGTGATCATCCGCAAGGCCTACGGCGCCGGGCTCTACGCGATGGCGGGGCCGGCGTTCGACCCCGACGCGACGATCGCGCTGCCGTCGGCCTCGATCGCGGTGATGGGCCCACAGGCGGCGATCAACGCCGTCTTCTTCAACCAGCTGCAGGCGATCGACGACGAGGCGCAGCGCGCCGCGAAGACCGAGGAGCTGCGGCGCGAGTACGCAGAGGACATCGACATCCTGCACCTCGCGAGTGAGCTGGTCGTCGACGCGGTCGTCGAGCCGGCGGCGCTGCGCGGGGAGGTCGTGCGGCGGCTGGCGCACGCGGCCACGAAGACCCGCGCGTGGCCCGCCAAGCGCAACGCGGTGACGCCGGTCTGACGCGCTGAGCTACGAGGTGCCCGAGCGCACGGCCGGGCCCTGGCCGGCGTCCTGGTCGTGCTCCTCGTCGAGCAGGCCGGTCGCGACGCCCAGCACCGTGTCGAGGACCGACGCGTGCAGCTCCTGCTCCTCGGCGGCGGACTGCTGCCCGCCGTTCTCGCCCAGCGCCGGGTCGTTGCCCAGCCACAGCTGCCCGGCGAGCAGCGTGAAGACCGCGGCGAACACGGCCCCGCTCGCGATCAGCGCCCGCTTGAGCGCGACGATCCGCGCCCGCTGTCGCTCGGTCACGGGTACACCTGCGTCCCCGCGTCGTCGGTGAGGACGATCGCGACGGACGGGCACGCCTCCGCGGCGGTGAGCAGCAGGTCGTCGGACCCGCTGCCGATCACCTCGGCGACGTCGCCGGTGAGCGCGAACACGGACGGTGCGACGTCGACGCAGTCGCCGTGCGCGGCGCAGGCGCCGGCGTCGATCGTGGGGACGAGGGTCATGCTGCTGCCTCCTTGGCCGGGGTGTCGGGGGATTCGAACAGGCCGCGCAGACGCGGAAGCTCGCGTGGTCGTGCGACGGCGAGCGCCGCAACCGGAACGCCCGCGCGGCGCGCGACGGCGGTGAACGACCGGGCGTGGCGGGTCGCCGTCGATCTCCAGGGCGTCGGCGCCGGCGGGGCTTCCCAGCCCCTGCAGGCGCACACCGTGGACGTCGCTCCACCAGCTGGTGAGCGGCGCGGGGCGCGGCTCGCGGCCGAGGATCGCGTATGCCGCGGCGCGTCCCTGGTGGGCGGCGAGCTCCCAGTGGTCGCCACCGGCGACGTCGCCCGCGGCATGGATCTCCGGCCGGGCGGTGAGCGCCGCGAGCGGCGCGGGGAACCAGTCGTCGTTGGGCTGGACGCCGATCGCCACGAGCAGCTGGTCGAGCTCGACGGAGGTGCCGTCGGCAAGTCGCAGCGCCTCGAGTCGGTCGCCGGTCGCGGCGAGCGCCGTCACGCGCGCGGCCAGCCGGACCTCGATCCCCTCGGCGCGCTGCAGGTCGACGAGCCAGGAGGCCAGCTCGGGGTGCAGGGCGCGCCCGAGCGGGAGCCGCTCGGCCTCGACGAGCACGACGGCGGCGCCCGAGCGCGCGGCGGTGGCCGCGACCTCCTGGCCGATCAGCCCGGCGCCGAGGACGGCGAGCCGGGTGCCGGGGCGCAGCGCGGCCCGCAGGCGGCCCGCGTCGTCCAGGGTGCGCAGGCGATGCACGTTGGCGTGCTCGTGCGCGCCGGGAAGCATGCGGGCGCGGCTGCCCGTCGCGATGACGAGGTGGTCGTAGGCGAACGTGGCCCCGGAGGCGGTCGTGAGCCGGCGCGCGTCCGGGTCCAGCCCGGTCGCGGCCTCGCCGAGGACGAGCTCGACGTCCTGCTCGGCGTGCCAGCCGCCGGGGCGCAGCGCCAGCTCGCCGGGCTCCTGCTCGCCCGCCAGGAACGCCTTCGAGAGCGGCGGGACGGTCGTACGGCGCGGTGGTCTCCGCGCTCACGAGGCGCACCGGCCCGTCGTAGCCGCCCGTGGCGCAGCGCCTCGGCACAGCGCTGTGCGGCGAGGCCGCCGCCGGCGATCAGCACACCGGCGCTCATCGGACGACCTCGCGCCGGCGCGCGGGGATCGTGGTCGCTTCGCCCTCCCACAGCACGCCCGAGGCGGCGATGGGCGGGGGCGCGGGCGCCCGTCGCTGTGCGGGGACGGGGCGCTCGGCCGGCGAGCGACGCTCCTGCGAGGGGAGGACGCGCAGGAGGAACAGGAAGACGATCGGGACGCCCGTGACGAGCAGGATCGCCTGGAGCCACGGCTGCGAGGCGTCGGTGCCCGCTCCGAGCGTGTGGATCACGCCGAGCGCCCAGACCGCGATCGTCGCCCGGTGCACCGAGCGCCAGCGCTTGGTGCCGACCCAGCGGCGGACGTAGAACGAGAGGCCCAGGAACACGGCCAGCCAGCCGGCGATGATGCCCAGACCGGTGAAGCCCGGCCGGTAGTCGAGTGTGAACGGGACGGCGATCTGCGCGAGCGTCGGATGGATGAAGGCGTCGCCGAGCAGCGTGAGCCCGTGGACGGCGATGGCGACGATCCCCGCCAGGGCGGTCGCCTCGTGGATGGAGACCAGGCGGCGCTTGGTCATCCCGCCCCAGCCCTTGCGGGGCAGGCCGTTGGCCATCATCAGGCCGATGATCACGGACACGGAGACGGCGATGATGGAGACGACGCCCGCCGAGCGGGACGCCAGCCACCAGCCGTAGTCGAGGGGGTTGGGGCCGGTCATGCGGCGCTCCTCACGGGATCGGTCGGGGATACGGGAAGACGCAGGCGCACGCGCGGGGCGGGCTCCAGGCGGCCGATGCGCTCCACGGCGCCGTCCTCGGCGACCGTGATGCCGCCGTGGCGGGCGAGCGCGGACCGCGCGCCGGCGGGGCCGCGCAGCAACGCGGCCTTCGCGAGCGCCTCGGCCTCGACGGTGTTCGGCGCGAGCGCCGTGACTGCGACCAGGCCGGTGAAGGCGGGCGCGCCGGTCGACGGGTCGAGCAGGTGGTGACGGATGTCGCCGTCCGCGGCGCGCCAGATGCGCGAGCGCAGGCCGGACGTGGCGACCGCGCCGTCGCGGACCTGGATCGTGTCGAGCGTCGCGCCGGTGAAGGGGTGCTCGACCTCGACGTCGCGCAGCAGGCCGGCGGCGCCGCCGATGCGCAGGTCGCCGCCGCAGTCCACGGCCCAGGCGTCGTAGCCGTCGAGCAGCTCGGCGGCCAGCTCGGCCGCGTGGCCCTTGCCGCTGCCGCCGGTGTCGAGGCGCAGGCCGGGGGGCCGGGTGATCGTGCCGGCGTCGTCGTCGATCGACACGGCGCGCCAGCGCGCGCCGGCGCGCGGGCCGGCGGGACGCTTCGCGGGACGCTCGCCGCCGAGCGCGCTGCGCAGGTCCAGGCGGCGTTCGGGCTTCCAGCTCTCGGTGTACCCCGCGGCCTCGAGGGCGTCGAGCACCGTCGGGTCGACGAGGCCGCCCGTGCGCTCGGCGGTCCAGAGCGCGACGCGGATCGCGTCCCGCAGCAGCCGCGAGGCGGGGACGGTCGTCCGCGGGTCGGCGTTGAGCGCGCTCAGCTCGGAATCGGGCCGGAAGCGCGAGAGGCGCGCCTCGTAGTCCTCGAGCAGGGCGACGACCCGGTCGGCCGCGGCCTCGGGGGAGGCGACGCCCGGCCGCGAGGGCGCTCCGATGACGAGCCGCATGTGCGTGCCCATCAGCCGGAAGGCGCGGTCGACGGGCGTGGGGGTCTGCTGGATCATGGTCTCTGGTCTACCTGCAGGTTCTGAGTGGGTGCTTTGGAGATCCTGTGAGTTCTCTGAGAGACGGCGCTCAGGAGGTCGCCGTGGCGACGGGCGCGGGGCCGGAGCCGGCGCGGGGGCCGGAGCCGGGGCGCTCTGCGCCGGCGCGACGTAGGACTGGGCGGCGGGGGCCGGAGCCGAGGCCTGGCCGGATGCGGGGGTTGCCGCGCCGGTCGCGGCGGGCTTGACCACGACGATCCGCTTCGTCACGACGATCTTGCGCACGAGGACCTTGCGCGGCTGGGCCTGGGCGACCTTCGCCGGGCCCGCGCCGATCGCGGGGTCCTGCCCCTGCGCCAGGCGCGTGCCGAGGGACGCCGGCGACGAGCGCGAAGAGGAGCGCGGTGATCGCGTAGACCGCGAGCGCGGTCCTGCGCTTGGAGCGCTGCATCTGTGTCGCGCCGGTCAGTCATCTTCGCCGCCTCGCGCTCGTTCTCGTCGCCGTGGTCGTCGTCGCCGCGCTCGTCCTCGCGCTCCTCGTACTCGTCGTCACCGGATCCGCTGGTGCTGGTGCGCACGGGCTCGGACGCGGGGGCGGGCGCGGGGGCCGACGCGGCCTGCGCCACCGGGACGCGCTGCGGCACGCCGGCCGGCCGGCGTCGCCGGCTTGGGCTTCTGGCGCCGCACGACCTTCACGGTGCGGTGCTCCACGACGGTCCGGACCTCGACGGGCGCCGCCTGCTTGACGGGCGTGCTGGTGGGGGTCTCGGGCCGGCCGGCGGCGATGGCGACGGCCGCCAGGACGCCGAGTGCGGCGACGGTGCCGCCGGCTGCGATGTGGGTTCGGGTGGGCTTCATGGACGGCATCGTGCTCCTCGCGCCCGAAACCCCCCGGCAACGCAAGGGAAAGCCTCGGCAAAACCCGCAATCGGGGGTCGGAACGCCGGATACAGTCCGCCGGGTGGCCCAGCCGCGCATCCTGCTCGTCGAGGACGAGCCCTCGATCGCCGAGCCGTTCGCCCGCCTGCTGGCGCGCGAGGGGTTCGACGCGCAGGTCGCCGGGACCGTCGCTCGCGCGCTCGAGCTGTTCGCCGCGCACGAGCCCGACCTCGTGCTGCTGGATCTGAACCTCCCCGACGGCGACGGGCGGGACGTCGCGCGCGAGCTGCGGACCCGCTCGCGCGTGCCGATCATCATGCTGACCGCCCGCGGGACGGAGACCGATCGCGTCGTCGGCCTGGAGATCGGGGCCGACGACTACGTCGTCAAGCCGTTCTCGTCCGCCGAGGTCGTCGCGCGCATCCGCGCGGTGCTGCGCCGCACCGCCGACGCGAGCCGGCCGGAGGCCTCCGGTGAGCCGCTCGACGTCCGCGGGCTGCACATCGACCGCGCGGCGCGGCGCGTGACACTGGACGGGACCGAGGTCGAGCTGAGCCGCAAGGAGTACGAGCTGCTGCTGGATCTCGCCGAGCACGCCGGCGCCGTCGTCACCCGCGAGGACCTGATGTCGCGGGTCTGGGACGAGAACTGGTTCGGCTCGACGAAGACGCTCGACGTCCACATCGGGTGGCTGCGCCGCAAGCTCGGGGACGACGCGGCCGATCCGCGCTGGATCGAGACCGTGCGCGGCGTCGGCTTCCGGTTCGCGGCGCCGGACGGGGACGGGTCGCCGTAACCCTCCGCCGCGGCCTGCTGCTCGCGCTGGCGTACGTGCTGGTGCTCGCGATCGTGGCGCTGCTCGTGCCGCTCGGGCTGAGCCTGCGCGATCGCGTGGACGCCGAGGTCCGGCTGCAGGCCCGCTCGCAGGCCGAGGTGGTCGCGGCGCGCGCCTCGCCGCTGATCTCCCCGCCGCGGCCGCGCCCGCTGTCGGACCTGGCGCGGCGCGCGGCGCTGGACGTGCGCGGCCGCGTGATCATCGTCGGGGCGTCGGGCCGCGTGCTCGCGGACTCGGCGGGGGCCGACGCGGTCGGGACGTCCTACGCCGCGCGGCCGGAGATCGCGACGGCGCTGGGCGGCGACGTCGCGCAGCGCCGCCGCACCTCGCTGACGCTCGGCGAGGACATCCTGGCGACGGCGGTGCCGATCCTCTCGGGCGCCGCCCGTCCCGCCGGTGCGGTGCGCGTGACGCAGAGCGTCGCCGCCGTCAACCGGACGGTGCTGCGCACGTGGCTCGCGCTGGGCCTCATCGGGCTGCTCGTGCTCGCGCTCGGACTCGTCGCGGGCGTCATCATCGCCCGGCGCATCTCGAGCCCGATCCTGCGGCTCGACGAGGCCGCCCGGCGCGTCGCGGGGGGAGACCTGAGCGTCCGGGCGCAGGTCGAGGGCAGCACCGAGCAGCAGGCGCTGGCGACGTCGTTCAACGCCATGACGGCCCGGCTGCAGACGCTGCTCGCCGTCCAGCGGCAATTCGTCGCGGACGCCTCGCACCAGTTGCGGACGCCGCTCGCGGGGTTGCGGCTGCGGATCGAGGAGGCGCGCAGCGAGCCGGCGACGCTCCAGCAGAAGGAGGATCTCGACGCCGCGCTGGGCGAGGTCGACCGGCTGGCGCGGATCGTCACGGATCTGCTCGAGCTCAGCCGCGCCGGCGAGGGCGGCCGCGTCGCCGCCACGACCGATGCCGCCGCCGCCGTGCGCCGCGCGGGAGCGCGGTTCGCGGCTCCCGCACAGGCCGCCGGGTGCGAGCTGCGGGTCGATCCGGGCGCCGAGCCGGGCACGGAGGTGGCCGGTCATCACAGCGACCTGGACCGCATCCTCGACGTGCTGCTCGAGAACGCCATCGCCTACGCGCCGGGCGCGCCGATCGAGATCCGGGCCGACGGGCCGCTGATCGTCGTGCGCGACCGCGGGCCGGGCCCTGCCGAGGGCGAGCAGGAGACCGCGTTCGAGCGCTTCCACCGCGGGGCGGCCGCGCGGGCCTCCGCGGTCCAGGGGACGGGGCTGGGGCTCCCGATCGCCCGCGACCTGGCGCGGCGCTGGGGCGGTGACGTCACGCTGCGCGCCGCCGCGGACGGCGGCGCCGTCGCCGAGGTCCGCCTGTCGCCCTCGGGCTTTGCCGAACCTTCACCGGAGCCGGTCTAGTGTGCACGCCATGCCCCCCGAGACGCCGCCGGACCCCGCCTCGCCCGGGCCGCCGCGCCGCCGCCGGCCCGTCGGCGTCGTCGCGCTGGCGCTCATCGGCCTGGTGCTCGCGGCCGGCGTCACCTACGCGGCGAGCACGCTCGTCTCCCAGCCGATCGGGCTGACCTCCGAGCCGCTCACCGCCGGCGACACGCTGGCGCCCGCGTCGTCGACGCAGACGACGACCACGACGACCACCACCACGAAGCCGCGGACCGTGACCACCACCGTCACCACGCCCGTGCCGCCACCGGCAACGGGCACGACGACGACCTCGTCGTCATCTGAGAGCGGCGACGACCATGGCGGCGACCGCGACCGCGACCGCGACGAGGATGACGACGACTGACGCGCGGCGCGTCAGCTCGGCGCGCCGGGCGGGGGCGCGGGCGGGTCGAAGTCGCCGAGGTCCGGCGTGTCCGCAGCGGCCGGAGGTGCGATCTCCGCCTCCGCGGCCTGTGGCGCGGCCGTCAGCGGCGTGAGCGCGCCGTCCCCGGCACCGCCCGGCTGCAGCGCGGCGCGGTCGGCCTCCTGGGTGAACTCGGGCCAGTCCTCGGTCAGGAGCAGGCCGTACGGCATCGCGCGGTGCTGGTAGCTGAGTCCCAGGCGCAGCATCTGGTAGATGCCCTCCGGCTCCTTGCCGGTGATGACGATCGCAAACCAGGCGATGACCGCGGCGATCTGCGCGACGATGTTCATCGCGTAGGCGATGAGGAAGACCGGGATGCCGATGATGATCCGGAAGAGGGCCTTCATCCGGCTGTACTCGGGCAGGCGATCACCGAGCCGCAGGTGGACCGGGTAGTCGAAACCGGGGTCTCCGGAGAAACCCGGCCAGCGATCGGTCGCGAGGTAGAAGTAGGAGTAGACGTAGGTCGCGTAGCGCGCGAACGAGGCGTGGAAGTCGTACAGGCCACCGGGATAGCGCCCGGTGAACACGAGGGCGAACCACGAGACCGGAACGGTGATCCACAGTGCCAGCGACCACAGGCTCAGCAGCAGCAGCCCGGGGAGCGCCGTGAACAGGCGGAAGAACGTCGTCAGACGGCTCTGCTCCTGCTGGTAGACCATCTCGAACTGCGGCTGTCTGCTCAGCGACACGTCGGACATCGGCGCTCCTCGTCGGATCAGGCGGGATCCGTGGATTGAACCGTGTCCTGCGGCCGGATGCCCGCAAACTCGCCGTCGAGCTCCCGGACGAGGGCCGCGGCGAACCGCGTTCCCGCCTCGGGGTCGCCGATGCCCACGGCGATCGCCGGCCAGCCGCCGGCGCGTGCGACGGCCGCGGCGGTGCCGCGCGGGCGGCGCCGCACCTGCGCCCCGAGGTCCGGCTCGGCGGCGGCCGCGGCGCTCGCCGCCCGCAGCAGCTGGGGGTGCAGCGCGCTCGTGACGACGAGGCCGTCGCGCGCCCACCAGCCGGGCTCCGGCTCCCGGACGGGCTCGCAGGTGGAGCAGCGCGACGTCGGTCGGGGCGAGACCGCGGGCGCGGCGTCCGCGCAGCCACGCCCGCAGGCCCGCGGACTGCGCGCCGCCCGCGCCCGCCAGGACGACCGCGACGGCGAGCTGCTCGGGCGGGGCGGCGTCGAGCTCGGCCGTCAGCGCGAGCGCCGCCGCGACGGCGCCGCGGTCCTCCTCGAGCGGGTCGGCGACGGCCTCGTCGAGGAACGCGAGCAGGCAGGCGAGCAGGACGACCGTCGGGAGCAGCTGGACCGCCCCGACCCACGTCTCCTCGATGCCGGCCGCGCGCGCGGCGCAGCAGGCCAGCATGAGCGTGAGTGCTGCCAGGGACCAGCGCAGAACGCCGCCGGGGAACCGGCGGCTCAGACCCGACCGCGCGCGGTCGACCGCGGCCGTGACGATGAGGGTGATGGCGCCCGGCGGGACGTCGGCGGGCGCCGAGACGACGTTCTGCGTCGCGCGCGCCGGCGTCAGCCGGCGGATCGGGGCCAGCGCGGAGAGGTCGGCGAGCGCGACCGCCGAGCGCGAGGGCCGCCAGGACGATGCCGGCGACGGGATCGCCGACGGCGAGTACGCTCGCCGCCACGCCGAGCGCGACGGCGAGCGCCTGCGGCACCCACCAGGCGGTATGGACCCAGACGGTCTGCACCCGCACCGCACGCCCCGCGTCACGCAGCTCGCCCGCGAGGGCGAGCGCGGCGCGGCGCTCGGCGTCGGTGCAGGCGGTGCCGCTCGGTTCGCGGGTGGCCGTGTCGCTCACGCGGCGGGACACTAGTGTTCCGCTGCACCATGGACGCCACCGATCTCGCCTATGCCGGCGCGGCGGAGCAGGCGCGACTGGTGCGCGAGGGCGAGGTGTCGGCCCGAGAGGTCGTCGAGGCCACGCTCGAGCGCATCGCACGCGTCGATCCGCAGCTCAACGCCTACCGCGTCGTCTTCGCCGACCGCGCGCTCGCCGAGGCCGACCAGGCCGACGCGCGCAGCGGCGCCGGCCAGGAGCGCCCGCTGCTCGGGGTGCCGGTGGCGATCAAGGACGACGCCGACGTCGCCGGCGAGCTGACGTGCTGGGGCGGGTCGGCCCACGGCGGCCCGCGGCCGGTCGACTCCGACGTGGTCGCCCGCCTGCGCCGGGCCGGCGCGATCATCATCGGCAAGACCAACGTGCCGGAGCTGACGATCTGGCCGTTCACCGAGACGGTGGCGTTCGGCGCCGCCCGCAACCCGTGGAACACGCAGCTCACGCCCGGCGGCTCCAGCGGCGGCTCGGGCGCCGCCGCGGCGGCCGGCCTCTGCGGCGTCGCGCTCGGCTCCGACGGCGCGGGCTCGATCCGCATCCCCGCGGCGTTCAACGGGCTGTTCGGCATCAAGCCCCAGCGCGACCGCATCTCGCTGGGCCCCGATCACCACGACGCCTGGCACGGGCTGTCGGTGTACGGCCCACTCGCGCGCAGCGTCGCCGACGCGGCGCTGTTCCTCGACGCGACCGCCGACGGCGCGCCGGCCGGCGGATTCACCGGCGCGCTCGCCGCGGAGCCGGGCCGGCTGCGGATCGCGATCTCCACGAAGGCGCCGCCGCCGATCGCGGGTGTCCGCATCCACGCCGCCCAGCGCCGCGCGATCGACGAGACCGTCGAGCTCCTGCGCGGGCTCGGTCACGAGGTGCGCGAGCACGAGGTCGACTACGGGGCCGCCGGCTTCCTCAACGTCACCGCGCGCTACCTGCGCGGCATCCACGACGACGCCGCCGGAATGGCGCACCCCGACCGCCTGGAGCGCCGTACGAGGGCGATGGCGCGCTACGGCGGGCTGATCCCCGACGGGCAGCTTGCCCGCGCGCGCACCGCCGAGCCGGCGCTGGCGGCGCGCATCAACGCCGTCTACGAGCAGTTCGACGTCGTCCTCATGCCCGGCCCGTCCGGCCCGCCGTTCCGTGTCGGCGAGATGCAGGACCGTGGGGCGCTGTGGGCGCTCAACGCGTCCGTGCTGCGGGTGCCGTGGTACGGGATCTGGAACGCCATCGGGCAGCCGGCGACGTCGGTGCCCGCGGGCTTCGACGAGCTCGGCGCGCCGACCGCCGTGCAGTTCGGCGGGCGGCCCGGCGACGAGGTCACGCTGCTGCGGCTCGCCGCGCAGATCGAGGCGGCGCGGCCGTGGGCGCAGCACCGCCCGCCGCTCGACGCGCCGGCGGGCGTGCCCGCGTGACCGGCCATCCGGACGCGGAGACGCTGCTGGCCATCGCCGAGCGGGCGGCGCGCGCGGCGGCGGCCGTCCTGCTCGAACATCGCGGGCTGCGCACGCCCGACGCGGTGCAGACGAAGAGCACGCCGACCGACCTCGTGAGCGCGGCCGACGTGGAGGCCGAGCGCGCGATCCGCGACGTGCTGCTGCACGAGCGCCCCGGCGACGGCATCCTCGGCGAGGAGGGGCTCGCGAAGGAGGGGGAGACGGGGCTGCGCTGGGTCGTCGACCCGCTCGACGGCACCGTCAACTACCTCTTCGACATCCCGCAGTGGTGCGTCTCGGTCGCGTGTGAGGGGCGCGCGGGCGTGATCCTCGACCCGGTCCGCGGGGAGTGCTTCCGCGTCATCCAGGACCAGGCGGCGACGCTCGACGGCGCGCCGCTCGTCGCGAGCGCGCGCACGGACCTCGGGACCGCGCTCGTGGCGACCGGGTTCGGCTACGACGCCGCGGTCCGCAGCGCGCAGGCCGCGCAGGTCGCCGAGCTGCTGCCGCGGGTGCGCGACATCCGGCGCCTGGGCAGTGCGGCGCTCGATCTGGCGTGGACGGCGGCGGGGCGCTTCGATGCGTACTTCGAGCGCGGCGTCCAGCCATGGGACGTCGCCGCGGGTCTCATGCTCTGCCACACGGCCGGCCTGCAGGTCCGCCCGCTCGACCCGTCGCGGCGATCTTCCGGACGGCGTGCTGGTCGCGCCCGCCGGACTCGTGGACGACCTGCTGGAGCTCATCGGCTGAGCCCCGGCACGCAGTAGGTTCTGGGCATGCTGCACACCGCGACCGGCTGGTGGATCGAGGAGGCCGGAGCCCCGGCTCCGCTGCCGCCGCTCACCGCTCCCGCGGAGGCGGACGTCGTCGTGATCGGCGGCGGGTACCTCGGCATGTGGACCGCGTGGCACCTGCTCGAGCGCGATCCGGACACCCGCGTCGTGCTGCTGGAGCGCGAGCGCTGCGGCCACGGTCCCAGCGGGCGCAACGGCGGCTTCGTGAACGGCTATTGGGGACACGCGGGCGCCGTGGCCGAGCGCTTCGGCTCCGCCGCGGCGATCCGGCTCGCCGAGCAGGCCGACGCCTCGATCCACGCGATCGGCGCGTTCTGCAGGGCGCGCAAGGTCGACGCCTGGTACCGCGCCGCGCCGCAGGTCGAGATCGCGACGGCCGCCGCACAGGACGGCTCGTGGCGTGAGGAGATCCACGGCCTGCGGCGCCTGGGCCACGGCGAGGAGCTGATCGAGCTGGCGCCGTCGCAGGTGCAGGCGATCTGCCGCTCGCCGGCATTCCGCGGAGCCGCCATGCAGCGGACCGCCGCCACGGTGCAGCCGGCGCGTCTGGCGTTCGGCCTGCGCGAGGCGCTGCTGAAGCGGGGCGTCACGATCCACGAGGACACGCATGTCGCCGCCGTCGAGCAGCGGCGCGGCGGCGGGGTCGTCGTCACGGCCGGTGGCCTGGCGCGCGTGACCGCCCGCGCCGCCGTCCTCGCCGTGAACTGGCGCACACTCGCCTGGGCGCCGTTCTCCCGTGAGCTGAGCGCCGCGTCGAGCCACATCGTCCTCACCGAGCCGGTGCCCGACGTGCTGGCGGAGGTCGGCTGGTCGGGCGGCGAGGCGCTGTCGGACTGCCGGCGGATGCTCCACTACTTCCGCACGACGAAGGACGGGCGGATCGCGTTCGGGTGGGGCGGCGGCCGGATGACGCGCGGCGTCCGGCACGACTCGCGCCTGGACATGGACACCGAGGTCGTCACCGCCGCCGCCGCGACGCTGCGGCGGTTCTTCCCCGCGCTGGAGCGTCGCGAGATCACGCACGCCTGGGGCGGCCCGATCGACGTCGCGCCCAATCGCCTGCCGATCTACCGCTCGCGCGGGGACCTGCACGCCGGCTGGGGCTTCACCGGCCACGGCGTCGGCCCCTCGCACCTCGGCGGCCGGATCCTCTCGGGCCTGGCCCTCGGCGTCCGCGACGAGGTCACGACGCTCCCGCTCGTCGGCCCGCCGGTGAAGCTGTTCCCGCCGGAGCCGGCGCGCCACCTCGGCGGCTCGCTGATCCGCGAGGCGCTGATCCGCAAGGACGCGGCCGAGGAGCGCGGTGAGGATGTCGGTGCGCTCACGCGCGGCATCGCGAAGCTGCCGCACCTGCTCGGGATGAACCTTCCGCGCTGATGGCCCGCCGCGCCGCACCGATCGCGGGTCGCGTGGTCGCCGTCACCGGCGGCGCTCGCGGCATCGGCGCGGCGATCGGGCGCACGCTCGCGGCGCGCGGCGCGCGCGTGGTGCTCGGTGACATCGACGAGGCGGCCGTGCGCGCCACCGCCGCGTCGATCGGCCGCGGGGCCGTCGGCCGGGCGCTCGACGTGCGCAGCACCGCGTCCGTCGAGGCGTTCCTGGACCAGGCGGAGGCGACGGTCGGTCCCGTCGACGTGCTCGTGAACAACGCCGGGGTGATGTGGGTCGGTCCGTTCGACGAGGAGCCGGAGACCGCGGCCGAGCGGATGCTCGACGTGAACTTCCACGGCGTCGCACGCGGCGTGCGCGCCGCGGCGCCGCGCATGCGCGCCCGAGGGTCGGGGCAGATCGTCACCGTCGCGTCGGTGGCCAGCCACGTCGCGCCGGCCGGCGAGGCGACCTATGCCGCGAGCAAGCACGCGGTCCTGGGGTACCTCACCGCCGTGCGGCAGGAGCTTCGCGGGACGGCGGTGCAGCTGAGCGTCGTGATGCCGATCGTCGTCGACACCGAGCTCGCGGCCGGCACGAGCCCGGGCGGCATGCCCGCGCTGCAGGCGCAGGACGTCGCCGACGCGGTCCTCGGCGCGATCGAGCGCCCCCGCTTCGAGGTCTTCGTCCCCGCGCGCGTGGGCGCGCTCACGCGGCTGCTCGGGCTGCTGCCCCAGCGCGGCCGAGACCTCCTCTACGACCGGCTCGTCCCTGACCAGGCGGGCGAGACCGATCACGAGGCGCGGCGCGCGTACGAGGAGCGGGTGCTGCGCTGAGCGGCCCGGCCGACCTCGAGATCGTCACCGAGCGGCTGACGTTGCGGCGCTTCCGCGATGAGGATCTGCCCGCGTTCGTCGCCTACCGCGCCACGCCAGAGACGGCGCGCCACCAGGCCTGGGAGACGACCTATTCGATGGCGGACGCGCAGGAGTTCCTCGCCGAGCAGCGGGACGTCGTCCTCGGAGATCCCGGTGCATGGGTGCAACTGGCCGCCGTCGACCGTGCGAGCGGCGAGCTGTGCGGCGACTGCGCCGTGCGGGTGGTGACGGGCCGGCCGGCCACGGCGGAGATCGGCGTGACGCTGGCGAGCCGGCACCGGGGACGCGGCCTTGCCGGCGAGGCGCTGGCAGCCGTCATCGCGACGCTGTTCGCCGACCACGGCATGCACCGGGTCTTTGCCGAGACGGACGATCGCAACACGTCCGCCCACCGCCTGCTCGAGCGCCTGGGCTTCCGCTGCGAGGCGCGCCTGGTCGAGGCGGACTGGTTCAAGGGCGAGTGGACGACGGTGCGGACGTATGCGCTGCTGCAGCGCGAGTACCCGGGGTGGGAATCGAACCCACACGTCCCGAAGGACAGCGGATTTTGAGTCCGCCGCGTCTACCGTTCCGCCACCCGGGCAGGGTGTGGTGATGCTACGCGGCGATCAGGCGAGGGCGGGTCAGACGCCGAGCGGGACGAAGTCCGGCTCTTCCTCGGGCCAGTGCTCGACCTCGACGTTCCACTCCTGGTTGAACGCCTGGGCGGCCGCGACGCAGACGACCGCCTGCAGGGCGACGAGGACCGCGGAGAGCGTGGCGAGGACGCTCGCGCTGAGGGCCGAGGGCTCGAAGCCCACGGCGTCGCGATCCACCCACGTCGGCACGGCGATCACGGCGAAGATCAGCATGATGAGCGCGAGCGCCGCGATGACCGGCAGCACGCCGCGGCGCCAGCGCGCGATGAAGTAGGCGAACATCACGTAGAGGGCGATCCAGGCGATCGCGATGAGCTGCATGCCCATCAGCGCATCCCAGCCCCCGATCACGATCACCGTCATCAGCGCGGCCGAGAGCAGGAGCAGGATCACCATGACCGCCCGCGAGACCTTGCTCGAGGACTTCGCCCGGTTCGGGTGCTCGATGATCACGTCGCCCTTGTGCACCTGCTTCGTCATCGCGCCGCGATGCTACCCCGCCCGGCGGTCGCGCGCGACCCGGGGGGTACGCTGACCCCGCTGCGGGCGTGGCGGAATTGGCAGACGCGCCGGCTTTAGGTGCCGGTGGCCTTGGCCGTGGGGGTTCGAGTCCCTCCGCCCGCATCATGGGGCCTCGACTGCGGAGATGCGGTACTTCGACGCCGCCGCGTCACGCAGTGTCGGCGAGGGGCCGGGCTCCGAACCGGGACGTTCTCACCGGCACGGAAGCGCATGAGGTCCCATCACGCCGATGCGCTCGGTCAGATAGGCATCCCGCTCGGCGGGGTCGACGTACAGCGATCCAGCGATGATGATCATGGTTCGATTGTCCTGGTCCCAGGGCGAGGCTCATCCAGCGTCGGGATTCACCGCCGCGACGATCCAGATCGCGCCGCGGCCGACGATCGACCCGTCGGGCTGCTGCCAGCCGGCGTAGTGCTCGCGCAGGGCCTCGGCGATCTCCTCACGGCGGCGCTCGCCGTCCTCGCCGTTGAGCCGGATCAGCTCGGCGCCCGGCCCGATGGCGAGCAGCGAGTCGACCGCCTCGTCCATGTCAACGCCCATGAAGTAGTCGAAGTCGCGCTGATGCAGGTCGATCTCGCCGAACCCGGCGGCCTCGAGGATCCCGCGGCACGTCTCGGGGTTCCCGAGCGAGAACGGCCCCGGACCGCACGTGTCCGCGTCGGACTCCTCGGGGCGGGAGAGGAAGCGCTCCACGACCTGCTCGGTCTCCGCCCAGAACGGGCTTTCCGCCTTGCCGCGCCAGCAGATCTTCGCGAGCCTGCCGCCGGGCCTGAGCGCGCCGCGGATCGCTCGCATCGCCGGGACCGGTGCGGCGAAGAACTGCGTCCCCATGCGCGAGAAGGCGTAGTCGTGGATGGGATCCCAGACCGCGGTCTGCGCGTCGGCCGTCTCGAACGCGAGGTTCGCGACGCCGGCCTCGGCGGCCTCGCTGCGGGCGTCCTCGATGAAGCGTGGTGACGAGTCGGTGCCGAGCACGAAGCCCTCCGGTCCGACGAGCGCGGCGAGGCGCTGGGTCGTCTCACCGAAGCCGCATCCGACGTCGATGCAGCGCCCGCCCCGGGGCGGCGGGAAGCGCTCGAAGACCTCCTCGGTGACCTCGGCCAGCGCGCCGACGAACACCTTGCGGTTGGACTTCCACCGCTCGTACAGCACGGTGTCCCACGCGCGCACCGCCTCCTGGTTCGCGTCCGCCACGGTCCCCGCGCGCGGTGGGTGTCCGGTCATCGGCCGACCGTACACCCGGGGTCGACGGGATGCGAGCCGCCGACCGGCCGGGTCGCCGCCTACGCCGTCGACCGCGTCGGCGCGAGCGCCGCTGACACCCGCGCCGCCCCGTACGTCGCCAGCAGGTACGCCGCGCCGTCCACGAAGGCGTACCCGCCGACGGCGCCGGACGGCGGGTTGGCCTCCGTGAGCCCGAACAGCTCCGGCGTCCAGGCCCAGACACCCAGCGCCGAGCCGATGACCTCGAGGTAGGCGACGACAAGCCCGATCGCCGCGTAGAAGCGCTTGCCGTCGGCGGGCAGCACGACCATCCCGATGACGTACACGAGGCTCAGCACGGCGCCGACCTCGTCCTCGCGCAGCACGAGATTCCCCAGTCCGTACAGCGCCTGCGCGCCGCCGGCGCCCCACGCCAGCGCGCGCGTGGAGATGGCGGTCGTGTCCACGGCCCGCATCGCGGTCAGGAAGACGATGCCGTGTGCGGGGATGATCCACGGCGGGATGTTGTCCAGCCGGTAGACGTACCAGCCGAGTCCGTGGCTCAGCAGCACCTCCGCGACGAAGATCATCGGCAGAAAGCACAGCAGCATCAGCTGCCGCGTGCGGGGGAGGTCCGGCAGGACGCCCAGCACGACGAGCCAGACCGGAATGGCGAGCAGCCACTGCTGCGCCTGCGTCAGCTCGAGCTGGGTGTCGATCGCGCAGCCGAGCGGGATGGCGAGGGCGACCGCGATGAACCAGCGATGCGGGACGCGCCAGAGCCACCGGACGGGGGACACGTCGCGGACTCTACGTCTCCCGCTTCATGAGCGTGCAGCTCTTGGGCTTCTCGCCCTGCTGGGCGCTGCCGCAGAGACCCTTGCCGGCATTGGCGTCCTTGAGGGCCGTGGTGTCCGGGTTCAGCGGCACGTTCTGCGAGCCGTCGTCGTAGCGGATGACGATCACGTCGTTCCTGCGCATGACGTGGGCGGCCGGGTCGGCGATGCGCCTCCCGTTGGCGTAGACGCGCAGCGTCCGCCCGTCGCCGTCCTTCAGCGTCCCGAGCTGCCCCGGCCCGAGCGTCACGCCCCAGATCCGGAAGACGTCGCCGAGGGTGCTGCGGAACGGCGTGTCGGACTCGAAGTGCAGGACGCCCGTCGCGTCGTGTGTGTGGATGGCGGAGATGACCTCGCGCTGCTCGTCGACCCCGACGTTCTTGGGGACCGGCACGAGCAGGCCGTCCTGGTAGATGCGCAGCAGCGCGTGGCGGTGGAACGTCTCCTTGCCGGTCGGCGGCAGACCGAGCAGCCTGATGCGCTGCGGGAGCTTCGCGTACTCCGGGGCGAACGGCGGGGCGGCGGCGCGCACGCCGGGCCCGGTCACGACCGTCCCGGCCGGGACGGCGGCGGTGGTCGGGTCGTCGGAGCCGCAGGCGCCGAGGCCGAGTGCACCGAGCGCCGCGAGGACGAGGACGAGGGGGAGCGCGGGCAGCGCGCGAGCGTGATGCGGGCGGGACACCGCCCTCAGGCTAGAACGCGGTCCCCGCGGCACGCGGCGGTACCATGGCCCGCGCTCCACGGGGGAGTGAGTTAACGGCTATGCGCGCGGTCTCCAAAACCGTGAATCCGGGTTCGAATCCCGGCTCCCCCGCTCAGACGCCGCGCAGCGGCGCGGCCATCGCGTGGTAGCCGCCGTCGACGTGCAGGATCTCGCCGGTGATCGCGCGCGCCAGGTCAGAGAAGAGGAAGCAGGCGGCGTCGGCGACCGGCTCGGTGTCGCGTGCGTCCCAGGCGAGCGGCGCCTGCCGCTCCCACGCGTCGAGCAGGACGCCGAACGCCGGGATGCCGCCCGCGGCCCGCGTCTGGATCGGCCGAGCCACCGACCGGCGGCGCGAGCTCGCGCAGGACGCCGCCGAGCGCGGCGAACGAGACGCAGCTCGTCTGGAAGGCGATCGTCAGGTCGTCCGCGGCGCCGTGATCATCAGCATCGTGTGCTCGACGACCTCGTCGAGTGTCCAGGCGCCCTCGCTGACCCGGGCAGCGAGGAAGAGGATCGGAGCGCCCCAGGCGACGAGCAGCTGGTGGATCGCCAGGTCGCCGCGCAGAACGCCGCGGGCCTCGGCGGCCTGGAAGAGCCGGACGGTCATGGCCGTCATCTCCTCGCGGCGCACCTGGGTCTCGCGCGTGTAGGCCGGGGCCCAGGCGAACGCCTTCCAGTCGAGGTTGACGGCATAGACCCGGCGCGTCAGGCGCTCGATCTCGGCGCGCAGGTCGTCCGTCTCGGGGTCCGCCTCGAAGATGACGGCCTGGGCATCGTCGAGGTAGGCCTCGTAGAGGCTGGCGACGAGCGCCTCGCGCGTGGCGAAGTGGCGGTAGAGCGTCGCGCGATGCACGCCCGCCCGCGCGGCGATGACGTCGAGCCCTGCCGCGGAGTTCTCGGCGAACACCTCACGCGCGGCGACGAGGATCGCGTCGACGCTGCGCTGCGCGTCCGCACGGGGGGCGCGAGGGCCCTCGGATTCCCGGGTCATGGCGCCGGCTCTACGCCGTCACCTCGTCGCGGTCCGGCTGCGCAAGCAGCGCGTACTCCGCGGGGTCCAGCGTGGCCGCCTTCGCGAAGTACTCGCGCATGTAGCCCGGCCAGTTCGTGACGATCCGGCCGTGCTCGTCGCGGTACCACGAGTCGCACTCCAGCCACGCGGTGCCGGCGAAGCGCGCCTGCACCTCGCGGTCGCTGGCGGCCTCGACCTCGGGCCGCACCTCGATCGCCGCGGCGCCGCGCTCGCGCACGAGCTGCAGCGCCTGGCGGATGTACCCCGCCTGCGCCTCCTCGTAGGCGATGATCGACCCGCCGGAGGTGTTGGTGTTCGGCCCGTACATGAAGAAGAGCGACGGGAAGTCCGGGACGGCGATTCCCATGTGCGCGTGCGCCCCGTCGGCCCAGACCTCGCGCAGCGACATGTCGCCCGCTCCGGTGATCTCCATCGGGAACATGAACGCCGACGTCTTGAACCCCGTTCCGTAGATGATGCAGTCGAGGTCGCGGTGCTCGCCGTCGGCCGTGAGGATCCCCGTGGCGTCGATCGCCGTGATCGGCTCGGTCACGAGCTCGGCGTTCGGCTGCTGGATGGCCGGCAGGAAGTACGACGTGAAGAGGATCCGCTTGCACCCGAACGTGTAGTCCGGCCACATCCGTCGCCGCAGGTTCTGATCCTTGATCTGGTGGCGCATGAACAGCGTCGAGGCCAGATGTCCGAGCCGGCCGAACGTCCGCGGATGACGGATCAGGAGCGTGACCGTCTCCGTGTAGTTGAAGATGTAGCGCCGCCGCAGCGCCTGGAGTCCCGGCACCCGCTCGAAGAGGGCCCTCGCGAACGCCGGGTAGGGGCGATTGCGGCGCGGGAGGTACCAGTTGCCCGTGCGCTGGAAGACCGAAACGCGCGCCGCCTCGTCGACGACCGTCGGCACCAGTTGCGCCGCGCTGGCGCCCGTCCCGATCACGGCGACGCGCTTGCCGTGCAGGTCGTAGTCGTGGTCCCACTCGGCGGAATGGAAGCTGTGGCCGCGGAACGCGTCGCCGCCCGGGATGGACGGCCAGGAGGGCTGGTGCAGCTGCCCTGTCGCCACGATCACCGCGCTCGCCGTCCAGGTGCGCCCATCCGAGGCGCTGACGGTCCAGCGCCGCTCGTCCTCGTCCCAGGCGCACGAGCTGACCTCGACGCCGGCCTGCACGAGCCGGTCGACGCCGTGGTCGCACGCGACGCCCTCGAGGTACTCGAGGATCTCTTCCTGCGGGGAGCACAGCCGCGACCAGTCGCGCCGCTGCGCGTAGGAGAACGAGTACAGGTGGCTCGGCACATCGCACGCGCAGCCCGGGTAGGTGTTCTGCCGCCACGTCCCGCCGACGCCCGCGGCGCGCTCGAGCATCGTGATGTCGCGGAACCCGTGGGACTGCAGCTCGATCGCCGCCGCCATCCCACCGATCCCGGCGCCGACGATGACGATGCTGAGGTCGGGTGCGCCGCGCATCTGCGACACGTTAACGCGTGTGTCGCGTCCGGGTGTCGTGGGCCCGACGCTGCCGTCGGGCCGTTCCGGCGAAGCGCGAGACGGGGCTCGAACCCGCGACATTCAGCTTGGAAGGCTGACGCTCTACCACCTGAGCTACTCGCGCGCCGCGGCCAAGGATACCGGCGCGCACTAGACTGGCCGGGCACCACGGGGAGTGGCGCAGTCTGGTAGCGCACCCGGCTGGGGGCCGGGCGGTCGCAGGTTCAAATCCTGTCTCCCCGATGCGACGAGGGCCCCGTGAGACCGGGGCCCTCGCTGTGTCTGGGTGGATATGGCTTCTCAAGCCGACGCCCTCAGCCTGACGGGGCGCGGGACGGCGAGGGACGGACGGGGCGAAGCGTTCGGGGCCTCCCTAGGCCCCTCGATCACGTGGCCGCTATCTGGTATCCCGGCGAAGTGCCGAGAGAACCTCCGAGATACCTCCGTGAAGCTCTGAGAACCCGTCCGGCCGCGTCCCGCGTCCCGGGCGCTTCTGCTTTGCATGGAGGCTGTTGCGCAAAGGGTCGCGGGCTCGAGGTGCCGGCGCGGCGATGAGGTTCGTGCGGGGTGGCCGCGGCCTGCGGTCAGGCGGTGGCGGGTGTGGTGGTGTGGCGCCGGAGTTTGAGGGGGTTGCCGGTGGCGGTGATCAGGCGCCATTCGCTGCGGACGGCGGCTCGCCCGCGGCGTAAGAAGCGGTCGGCGCGGCGGTTGAACCTCGTGTCGGCGAAGACGGGTTCGAGCATGTGCTGTCGGCGGCTGTAGAGCGCGCTGCCGGTCTCGGTTTGCAGGGTTCGGCGCGTGAATGCGCAGCGGCCGCCGTTCCAGCCGGGGCGTGTGCCGCGGCGCCGGTCAGCGTCGGGCGGGACGAGCAGCTGAACACCTTGCCCCATGAACTCGTCGATCTGTTCGCCGTGCCAGTAGCCGGCGTCGGCCAAGACCAGGCCCGGCTGGTCGGCGATGCCAACGGCATCCAGTTCGGCTCGGGCTTTGGCGATCATCGGGCCGAGTTGCCCGGAGTCTGCGGAGCTGACCGAGACGTCGGCGGCGACGATGATCTGGTGCTCGTTGCAGACCGCCTGGGCGTTGTAGCCCTGCAGGTAGCCGCCCGGTGTCTTCAGCGTCCGCGAGTCCGGGTCGGTGACGTTCATCTTTCCGGCGGGCTGCTCGGGTGGCGTGTAGGGCTTGGGCGGCGCGCCGAACCTGCAGCCGTTCTTCATCACCCGCGCTTGCGGTAGTCCACGTAGGCCGCGTTGGCGCGAACCTCTGTCAGCAGCTCTTTGTCGAGCCGGCGCTTGGCTTCACCGACCCGCAACGGGCGTGCTCGCGGGATCGGCCGCGCCTCGATCTCGCGCTCGGCATCGAGTCTGCGCTTCGCAGCCTCAAGCCACCTTGCGTCGCCCCTGCGCGCTTGCCAGCTCGCCCGGCAGCTCGTCGCCGCGACGGTCACCCAACTGCGCGTCCTCCGCCGCGTCAACCTCGGCGGCGTCCTGCGGAACCTCCTCGGCCAGCTGCGTGTAATCGCGCGTCGCGCGCTCGGACGCGTTGGCGTGAACCTTCGTTCCATCGACGGCGAGCACCTCGACCCCGGCCAAGCCGGCCTGCGCGCAGAGCGCCAGGACCTGCCCGAACAACGCCGCGATCCCCGTCTCATGTCGCTGACGAAACCGCGCGATCGTCGTGTGATCAGGCTGACGGTTCGCGGCAATCACGCGGTAGGCGATGTCCTCGATGCAACCCCGCTCAATGCCCCGCGAGGAGCGCTGCCCGCGCGCATAGGCGTAGACCAGCAGCCCGACCGACATCGCCGGATCATGCGCCGGCCGACCATGCCCGTCGAGGCGGTAGTGGGCATAGAACCCCGACAGATCCATCGCCTCGACCGCCGCGATCACAAACCGCGCAAAGTGATCCTCCGGAAGCCACTCATCAAGCTCTGCGCAATCCGAAAATTGTCTAGACCACCCCGGACGACACCAAGGTTTTCGCAACAGCCTCCATGGGGGGAGGGAGGGCTGTGGCGCCGTCGGCCAGGGATCGGTGTGGCCATCGGGAGTCCCTCGTACGTGGACGCGGGAGCGGTGGCCCCCCGGGGGATCGGTAACCCGGTGGCCTACGCCGACGCTGGCGCCTTGGCGCGGTATGCGTCAAGCGCCTGATCCACCCAGTCGAAGACGTGGTCCTCACCGAGCAACTCGACCAGGCCGTCCCGCTCCAGCTCGGCGCGGACCTCGGGTGTCACGCCACAGAGGACGAGCGTCACGCCGCGGTCGGCGAGCTCCTCGTGGAGCGCACGCAGCGTTTCGGATGCCGAGTAGTCGAGGTCGCCGACCGACGTCGCTACGACGCAGAACCAGCGCAGCGCCGGGTCGGCGCGATCGACGACGGCCAGCGCCTCCTGCTGCAGGCGATCAGCGTTTGCGTAGTACATGCTCGAACCGAATGCGTAGAGCGCGAGTCCCGGCAGCGCCTGAGCTCCGCTCTCGAGGTCCTTCAAGCGAATACTCCCGGGCTCGGGGCCGCCCACGACGAGCCGGTCGTGCGGTTGGTAGCTGTGGCGCAGGTGGAACAGCACCGAGAGCACGATCGCCGCGATGATCCCCTCTTCGACGCCGACGAAGACGACGATCGCCGCGGTCAACGCCGCGATGACGAACTCCGCCGATCGGCGGCGCAGCACGTCGCGCATCCCGGCGACGTCGATGAGCTTCACGGCGATCACGAAGACGACCGACGAGAGGACGGCGCTCGGCATGTACGACAGCGGCTTCGTGAGGAACAGCAGGACGATCGCCACGCACAGAGCAGTCGTGATCTGGGCGACCTGGCTCCGGCCGCCGGCGGTATCGACCATCGCGGTCTTCGTCGGGCTGCCGTTCACGACGAACGTGCCCGACACGCCGGCCGACAGGCTCGCCGCGCTCAGCCCGACGAGATCGACGTTCTCGTCGAAGCGGTCGCCGAATTTCGCCGCGTACGCGCGCGAGGTCGCGGCACTCTGCGCGAGGATCACGATGAAGATCGAGGCGGCAGTGGCCATCAGCGAGGGCAGGTCGCTGGTCGGCACGCTCGGCCACGAGATGCTCGGCAGGCCGCTCGGGACGGTGCCGAGCACCGCGACGCCGTGGGCCTCGAGGTCGAAGGCGTAGCTCGCCGCGATCGCGCCGACGACGGCGAGCAGCGCCCACGGCACGGCCTTGGCGATCCGTGGGCCGAGGACGAGGAACGCGAGCACGCCGGCGGAGACGAGCACCGTGTCGGTGTTCGCCGAGCCGATCTCGCTCAGCGCACCCCAGAGCTGCGTGAGCGGGCCGCCCTTCTCTCCGGTCACGCCGAGCATCCCGGCGACCTGACCGCATGCGACCTGGATGCCGACACCCGTGAGGAACCCGATCAGAACGGTCCGCGAGAGAAAGTCGGCGAGGAACCCGAGCCGTGCGAGCCGGGCGAGCAGCAGCATCCCCGCGGCGAGAATCGCGAGCATTCCCGCGAGCGCGACGTACTCCGACGACCCCTGGGCCGCCATGCCCGCGAGCCCCGCCGCGAGGATCGCGGCGGTCGCGGAGTCCGCGCCGACGACGAGATGCCGCGAGGAGCCGAGCAGCGCAAACGCCAGCAGCGGCACCAGGATCGTGTAGAGGCCGGTGATCACCGGCATCCCGGCGATCTTCGTGTACCCCATGACCTCCGGGATCGCGAGCGCCGCCAGCGTGGCGCCCGCGAGAACCTCCGTCGGCAGGCGCGCACGATCGAGCGGCAGGACGCCAGACAGAATCGGGATGCGGCGACGGGGCGGCTCGGTTGCGGTGCTCGTCACGCGCGGCATTGCATCAAAGTCGGACGGCGTGCGTCCTCCACCACCTCGTCCCCCGCACGGAGGACTGCGCTGCCAGGGTTTGTCGTCGGGGTTGTTGACCTCCGTTGGATGGCTCGCGACGATCTCGGACCGAACGCTGAGCGCCCCTCCGCTCATCGATCGCAGGCTCTCGGCGTGATACACCAACGCACGTTCTGTCACGTTCTGGGTTGGCCGCGACGTTCTTGGCGCTGGACGCTCGTGGGGCCCTCGGCTCGGCCTACGACAGTGCGATGGTCGAGTCGTTCTGGGGCCGCATGCAGGTCGAGCTCCTGAACCGCAAGCGCTGGACGACACGCATCGAACTGGCCACCGCCATCCACGACTACATCGAGCTCTTCCACAACACCCGCAGGCGTCACTCAGCCCTCGGAATGCTCTCCCCGACCGATTACGAGATCAACTACTTCAAGACCGACAACGCCGCCTGACCCCAGCAACCCGACTCCGAAAAAGCCGGGGTAGATCACCCCTGTCCACGAAAGCGGGGGAACTCCAAAGCCACCCATCGCTCGCCTCAACGAGCGGACCAACCCCGCTCGGGACCTACGCCTAGGCCGAACGCAGTGCCCTTGTGGCGATGCCCGGCAACCGCCACAATGTACGTGGCGAAGCCGGGCATCCCCGGGTCGCGTTGAGAGGAGACGACCATGCGCGGTGACGTTCGAGGGCTGCTGATGGCGACCGGTCTCGCGGTCCTGGCGAGCTTCCTGGTCCCGTCCGCCGCGAGCGCGGCGTTCAGCATCGGCGGCTTCAGCGCGACGACGGTGAAGGCCGACGGCTCGATCTACACCCAGGCCGGCGGCGTACCCGACCGCGGAATCACCACGACGACCTTCAGCGGGAATCCGCTCGCCGGCGAGGTGGTCCGCAACCTGCGGGTCGACGTGCCCCCGGGCGTCATCACGAGCATCGCGTCCGTGCCGACGTGCGATAGCGCGATCGCCGCCACATGCCCGACCGCCTCGCGGATCGGGGAGACCACGCTCTTCGTGAGCGATGGCGTCAACCCGCCGTTCACCGTCGGGCCGCTCCCGCTCTACAACATGACGCCGCCGCCGGACCGGATCTCCGAGTTCGCCTTCTCGCTCCCGACCAACCCGCGCGTGGAGATCCTGGGCGGCGTCCGCTGGAGCGAGGACTACGGGACGTATTTCGAGCTCAACGACATCCCGGCGCCGGGCGGCGGCAATCCCATCATCCTGTCGACCACCCTGACGTTCTATGGCAACCCGGCCGATCACGTCGTCGGCGGGACGAATGCGCCGTTCGTGCGCCTCCCGACGTACTGCGGCCCGCCGTACACGACCAAGGTCACCGCCGAGGCGTGGAACGGTGCCGTCGCCACGGCGACCGACACGACCCCATCCGGTGCCACCGGCTGTGACCAGGTCCCGTTCAGCCCCTCGCTGTCGGTCACGCCGTCGACCACGCAGCGCGACAGTTCGGCCGGCGCGAACATCACCCTGAACCTCCCGGACGTGAGCGACCCGGCCCAGATCGGGCAGTCGCACGTGCGCGACACCGCAGTGACGCTTCCCGACGGCATGACCATCAACCCGTCCGTGGCCAACGGCCTGCAGACGTGCACGGACGCGCAGTTCGGCAAGGGGACCACGAACCCGGTCGCCTGCCCGGGCGCGGCGAAGGTCGGGACCTCGAGGATCGTCTCGGCCGCGGTTCCGCTGCCGCTGACGGGGTCGGTGTGGCTCGGTGAGCCCCAGCCCGGCAACCAGTACCGCCTCTTCCTGCAGGCGACGGGCGCCGGCGTGGACACCCGCCTGATCGGCTCGGCGACGGCCGACCCGCAGACCGGCCGCCTCACCACGACCTTCGCGGACACGCCCCAGACGCCCTTCACCGAGTTCACGATCAGCATGACGGCCGGCCCACGGGCGGTCTTCGCGACACCGCTCGCCTGCGGCCCCGGCCAGGGCACGAGCACCCTCACCCCCTGGAGCGGACAGGCGAACGGGACGCCGTCGGCGACCACCGCCCCGTTCGACGCCGACGGCGCCGGCGGCGCGTGCGCCGGGACACCGTTCGCGCCGGGGTTCGCCGCGTCCACCAGCTCGACGCTGGCCGCGGGGGACACGTCGTTCACGGCGGGAGTCACCCGCCCGGACGGACAGCAGTTCCTGAGCCGGCTCTCCGTCACCCAGCCCGCCGGGCTCGTCGGCCGCATCCCGCTCGTCCCGCAGTGCTCGGACGCGGCCGCGTCGGCGGGCACCTGCGGCGACGCCTCGCGCGTGGGAACGGCATCGGTGCTGGCAGGTGCCGGCAGCGACCCGTTCCCCCTGTCGGGGCCGGCGTACCTGACCGGCCCGTACAAGGGGGCGCCGTTCGGCCTGGCGATGGTGATCCGCGCGCTCGCCGGGCCGTACGACCTCGGGACCGTCATCGTGCGCGCCGGAATCACGATCAACCCGCTGACGGCGGCGATCACCGTCGACAGCGACGCGCTGCCCACGATCCTGGGCGGAATCCCGCTGCGCCTGCGTGAGGTGAAGGTCACCGTGGACCGTCAGGGCTTCCTGATCAACGGCACCGCGTGCGGGCCCCAGACGGCCGGCGGGTCATCCACGTCGACGACGGGCACGACGAGCGCGGCGACGGCCACCGTCCAGGTGACCGCCTGCGACCGCCTCTCGTTCACGCCGACGATCTCGGCGACCACCGGCGGGCGGCCGACGAGCAAGCGTGGCGCCAGCCTCTTCGTCACCGTGGCCCAGCCGGCCGGGCAGGTGAACATCCGTCAGGTCAGCGTCCAGCTGCCGAAGGGGTATTCGGCGCGCGGGACCACGGTCCAGCAGGCCTGCCTGAGGACCACGTTCGACGCCGATCCGTCGAAGTGTCCCGCAGCGTCCCGGGTGGGGACCGCCAACGCGGCGACGCCGACGCTGCCGTTCCAGCTGCCGGGCACCGCCTACCTGGTGGCGCGCAACGCCGCGCTGCCGACGCTCGAGGTGCTCCTGTCGAAGGACCTCGTGAACCTCCACCTCAGCTCATTGATCGCCTTCGACAAGCGATACATCTCGACGTTCCAGAACCTCCCCGACGTCCCGGTGACGACCTTCCAGCTCGACCAGCCTCAGGGCCCGAGTTCGTCGCTCGCGTGGACGGGCGCGGACATCTGCTCGCGCCCGCTGTCGATGCCCACGACGTTCGTCGGCTGGGACGGCCGGAAGCTGAGCCGCACGGCGCGGCTCACCGCGGTGAACTGCCCCGTGAAGATCAGGGCGGTCCGCGGCCTGCGCGGCGGCAGAGCGCGCGTGACGCTGCGGATCCCCTCCGCCGGGAAGCTCACGCTGTCCGGGAAGGGACTGCGGACGACCGTGCGCACCTTCAGCAAGGCCGCGAGCGCTGCGACGGTGACCGTCCTGCGCTCGTCGCCGTCGGTCCGCTCCGCGACGGTCAGGGCCCGGTTCGTCCCGACCGCCGCCAAGAAGGCCCAGACGAGCAGTCCCGTGCCGCTCACGCCGTCGGTCTCGACCGGCACGGTGCTGTTCCCGCCCGGCACGGCCCCGCGCCCCGTGTTCACGGGCTGACCGGCCGCCTAGACCCTATGGCCGCTGACCTGTCGCGGGTTGACAGCTGGCGGTAGGAGGCCGGACGCGCCTCGCGGGGGTTTGTCTGGCCGGAGGGGTGGCGTGAACGTACCTTCCGCCGAGGTCGACTCTGCCGAGCGGACCACGCGCATACGAACATATGCTCGGGGTCCAAGAGCATTGATCGATCGTGGTCCCGAAGCGACGCCGAGGCTCGCGGCTACGCTGCCGGTGTGGTCCACGAGGATCCCCGGCCGCTCCACGCGGCACCCGTGGCCGATGTCGCCGACCGGATCGCCGCGGACCCGGAGCGGGGTCTCAGCGCGGGGGACGCGGCCGCGCGACTCGTCGAGCATGGACCCAACGAGCTCGAGCGCGGCGAGGGTGTGAGCGCTGCGCGGGTGCTGCTCGCGCAGGCGACCGCGCCGATGATCCTCCTGCTCGCCGCGGCGGGTGTCCTTTCCGCCGCGCTCGGCGACCTGACCGAAGCGGTCGTCATCTTCGTCGTCGTCATCCTCAACGTCTGGATCGGCTTCCGTCAGGAGTACCGCGCGGAGCTGGCGATGGCCGCGCTGCAGGAGATGCAGACGCCGACGGTGAGCCTCATCCGCGACGGTCGCACGCTCGAGGTGCCTGCACGGGAGGTCGTGCCGGGGGATCTCGTGCAGCTCAACGCCGGCACGCGCGTGCCCGCCGATGGGCGGCTCGTCGAGGCGCATGCGCTGCGCATGGAGGAGGCGGCGCTCACCGGCGAATCGGTGCCGGTCCACAAGGACCCGGCGCCGGTACCGCCCGAGGCGCCGCTCGCCGAGCGCACGTCGATGGTCTACGCCGGGACGAGCGCAGCGGCGGGGCGCGGCACGATGCTGGTCACCGCAACGGGAATGGTCGCCGAGATCGGGCGGGTCGCACGCCTGCTGCAGGGTGCCGACGAAGGCCGCACGCCCCTGCAGCAGCGCCTCGACGTTCTCGTGCGCCGGCTCGCGCTCGTCGCGGGCGCGATCGTGCTGCTCGTCGTCCTGCTCGAGGCCGGGCGCGGCGAGGATCTCGACACGGTGCTGCTCACCGCGGTCAGCCTCGCGGTGGCGGCGATCCCGGAGAGCCTGCCGGCGGTCGTGACGATCACGCTCGCACTGGGCGCTCAGCGCATGCTGCGCCGCAACGCGCTGATCCGGCGCCTCTACGCGGTCGAGACGCTCGGGTCGGTCACGACGATCTGCTCAGACAAGACGGGAACGCTGACGCAGAACCGGATGACCGTCGTGGTGCTCGACATGGCGGGCGACGAGCGCGTCCTCACCGACGAGGTGGACCCCGCTGACGTCGGCCCCGAGGCGCTGCGCGGTGAACCGACGCTGCGGCTGCTGCTCGCGGGCGGGGCGCTGTGCAACGACGCGGCGATCGCGGCGGACGGGCAGCTCATCGGCGATCCCACCGAGACCGCGCTCGTCACCGTCGCCCGGAGACACGGGCTGGACAAGCGCGCGATGGAGGCCGTGACCCCACGTGTCGACGAGCTGCCGTTCGACGCGGAGCGCAAGCGGATGACGACGGTGCACGCGCTCCCGCACGACGTCTCCGCGGTTCCTCCATGGGCGCACGTCGCCTTCGAGCTCGAGCGACTCGGGGCGCCGGGCGGCCGTCTCTCGTTCACCAAGGGGGCGCTCGACGGGCTGCTCGACTGCTGTGACACGGTCGACGTCGCCGGCGAGACGGTCGCGATCGACGACGAGCTGCGCCTGCGGGCGGTCGCCGCCGGCGAGCGCCTCGCCCGCGACGGCGTGCGCGTACTCGGCGTTGCGATGCGCATCTGGCCCGATCCGGAGCGGGTGCCCGGCGGCGCGGCACTCGAGTCCGGGCTCACGCTGCTGGGGCTGGAGGGAATGATCGACCCCGCGCGCCCCGAGGTCCGCGAGGCAGTCGCCACCTGCCGCCGGGCGGGGGTTCGGGTCGCGATGATCACCGGCGACCACCCACTGACGGCGACGGCCATCGCGCGCGACCTCGACGTCAGTGTGGGTGGTGCCGTCACGGGTGCGGACCTCGCTGCACAGGACGACGACGAGCTCGCCGAGACCGTGCGCCGCACGTCCGTCTACGCCCGCGTCTCGCCGGCGGACAAACTGCGAATCGTGGACGCGCTGCAGCGCGACGGAGAGGTCGTCGCGATGACCGGCGACGGCGTCAACGATGCGCCGGCGCTCAAGCAGGCTGACATCGGTGTCGCGATGGGGATCACCGGGACCGACGTCACCAAGGACGCCGCGGACATGATCCTGCTGGATGACAACTTCGCGACGATCGTCGGCGCGGTCGGCGAGGGCCGCGTGGTGTTCGACAACATCCGGAAGTTCATCCGCAACATCCTCAGCGGAAATCTCGCAGAGGTGGCCATCATGGTCCTCGGCCCGCTCGCCGGGATGCCGATCCCGCTCCTCCCGCTGCAGATCCTCTGGCTCAACCTGGTGACCGACGGACTTCCCGCGATGGCGTTCGCGGTCGAGCCCGCCGAGCCGGGCGTCATGCGGCGCCGGCCGACGCCGCTCGGGGAGAGCCTGCTCGGCGCGGACCGCGGTGCGCGCATCGCCCGGCGCGGCGTCATCCTGACGGTCCTGACGTTCGTGCCGGTCTACGTCCTCTGGGATGCCGGCGACGCCGCCTGGCAGACCGTGCTCTTCACCGCAATCGCGTTCGCCGAGCTCGCGGGCGGATTCGCGATGCGCTCAGAGCGGGTCTCCCTGTGGCGCCTGGGGCCGTTCACGAATCGCCCGCTCGTCATGGCCGTCGCCGCAACCGTGGTCCTGCAGGTGCTGCTCGTCGTGGTGCCCGTCGCCCGCGACGTGCTGGGACTCGAGCCGCTCACGGCCGGTCATTGGCTGCTCGTGACCGGCATCGCGCTCGCCTACCTCGTCGCCGTCGAGGCGGACAAGTGGATCGCGCGGCGACGCACGTGGCCGGCGGCAGGTTCACCTGCACGCTGACGGCGAGGCACGGCGACAGGTGGGCGCGCATCAGGCGCGATCCCGTCCGGCGGCTACGGGGACGGGCGGGCCTTCTGGCGCAACGTCCGCCTGGTCTCGTCGTACTCGCCGTCCTTGGCGGTCCAGCGATGCCAGACGGAGCCCGTGACGTCGAGCACCTTCGGCGAACCGCAGGAGCCACCGCTGCAGGTGGTGACGATCTCGAACTTCGTCACGAATGAGCGGATCGCCATCTTGCCGCCGACCCTGCCGTAGCCCGGCGTGACGGTCAGGGTGCCCTGCAGGCGCTGCGACACCACGCTCAGGTCGACCTCGCACCTGCCCTGGCCCGACACGATCCTGCATGCCTTCACGCCGAAGGATGTTGTCTTGCTGTCGCTGGCACCCGAGATCGCCGACCTCGACATCGCGAAGCTGGCGATCGACCTCGCGGCGGACGTCGTCATCGGCTTCGTCTTCTGGAGCTTCAACGAGAGCGAGCCGCCGGCGGACGCCGCCGGCGTCAACGCCAGGGCCGCCACGACGGCGACGACGAACAACGACACGGAGCGGCGCATGCGCGCGAGCGTACCCTGCCTGGATTCATGGCATGGCTCGCACTCCTCCTCTACGTCGTCTTCGTCGGCTCCGCGTTCGGGCTGCGCTCCTGGCTCCAGCGGCGCGCGACGGGGTCCGCCGGCTTTCACGGCATCAGCGGACGGCCCGGCAGCACCGAGTGGTGGGGTGGGGTGCTGTTCGTGGTCGCGCTGGTGCTCGGCTTCGCGGCACCGGTCGCCGACCTCGCGGGTGTCGTCGAGCCCGTCGCTGTGCTCGACGGCGCGGCCGGGGACGTCGTCGGGACCGCGCTTGCCGTCGCCGGGATCGTGCTGACGCTCGCCGCACAGCATGCGATGGGCCGCTCCTGGCGCATCGGCGTGGATCCCGACGAGCGCACCCGGCTCGTGACGCGCGGCCCGTTCGCGATCGTGCGCAACCCGTTCTTCGGCGCCCTGCTCCCGACGTCGATCGGCCTGGCCCTGATCGTGCCGAACGTGCTGGCGCTGACCGGCCTGGTGACGCTCTTCGCCGCGGTCGAGGTCCAGGTCCGGCTCGTCGAGGAGCCCTACCTCCTTGCGGCCCACGGTGAGGAGTACCGCCGCTACGCGGCAGCCGTCGGCCGCTTCCTGCCCGGTATCGGGTGTCTCACGGCGACGTGAGATTCTGTCTCCGATGTCACCCGTGCTGAGATCGACGGTCGGCTTCCTCGGTGCGTTGGCCGGCGGCGGGATCACCGCCGCGCTCCTGGTCGACGCCGGGCTGAACGACCCGTGGCCGGCAGTCATCGGCTGGCTCGTCTTCGTCGTCGTGGGCATCGTGCTCGTGCGGCCGGCGAAGCGCCGCGGCGACGACTGAGTCGAGCCCGGCGCCCATCGACCCGTGGCGGCTACACCTCGCGCGGGACCTTCCCGGTCAGCTGGAGCAGCACCCGCATGCACCGGTGACCCGGGTCGGAGGTCGCGCCGAACATGTTCGGGCAGCCGCCGGGGATGACCGCCATCCCGTGCTCGGTGCAGAAGTCCACCGCCGTCCGCGAACTGCTGCCCGCGCCGATGCCGCGATGCAGCCAGACGCGGGGGACGCCGGCGTCGTGCGCCTCGGCGACCACCTGCTCGGCGACGTCGGGCGTCGTCACCACGACGATGCCGTCGAGCGGGACGGGCACGTCGGCGACGCGCGCGTAACAGGCGTCGCCCTCGACCTCGTCGGCGTTGGGGTTGACGGCGTAGACCTCGTGGCCGGTGTCGCGCAGGCGCCGGTAGATCAGGTTGGCCGGCTGCTGCTCGTCGCGGGAGACACCGGCGACGGCGATGCGCTGCTGGGCGAGGAACTCCTCGGCGGCGTCACGGAGGGTCGTCATGCCCGCAAGGTGCCGGATCGCCGGTGGCCGCGCGTCCGTGCAGACCACGGACCTCAGGACGTGCAGGGCCCCGTGCCGACCGTCGCGCCGCGGCCCGCGACCGCGCGCTCCAGCACCCGCTCGACGACGCTGTTCGGCACGCCGTAGCCGCCGGGCGTCGCGGTGTTGCGCGAGGAGGCGAAGACCGTGGTCAGGACGTTCCCGCGCGCGTCGACGACGGGACCGCCTGAGTTGCCGGGGCGCAGCAGGCCGCGGATCGGCGTCATCTGCCGCTGCACCGGGCCCTGTCCGTAGGCGTCCTGCGAGATGACGCTGCGCGTGGCGCCGACGCTTGCCGCGCGGGCGTCGAACGGGCCGTTGCGGGGGTATCCCAGGATCGCTCCCCGCGTCCCCGCCTGCGGGCTTTGGAGCATTCGCAGGACCGGCCCGCTCAGGCCCGGCACGGCGAGCACGGCGATGTCCTGCGTCGGGTCGAACGCCAGCGCCCGGGCCTCGAGCGGGGCGTCGCCCGAGCGGCGGCGGACGATCAGGTCGCCCTCGGTGCCGGCGACGACGTGCGCGTTCGTGACGACGACGTTCGGCGCCGCGACCCAGCCCGACCCCTCCACGCCGAGCCCGCACGCCGAGCCGAGGATGCGCACGACGCCGTCGGCCGCCGCGGCGACGCCCGGCTCGCGCAGCACCGCGCGGTCGGGGCGCGTCAGCCCCGCGGTCGAGGGCCCGTCGATCGCCGGCAGCGGATCGAACCGCGCGAGCGCCCGCAGGACCGGACCGGACGGCGGCAGCGTGTCGTTGAGCGCCTGCAGGATCTCCGACCGCTGGACCTCCGCCCGCAGGTTGCGCATGCCCGGCGTCTGGAGCGCGACGGCGCCGGCGATCCAGATCAGCGCGAGCGCGACGGCGCCGCCGAGCAGCGCGCCGAGCAGCGCGTCCGCGGCGGCCAGCGGCGTCGCCCGCAGACCGCGACCCGCGCGCAGGCCGAGCGTCTCCATCACCACGGCGAGCGTGCCGCCGACGATCACCGCGCCGCCGAGCGCGAACAGCGGCGACCACGGCGAGGTCTCGCCGTCCGGCAGGATCATCGGCCCCAGGCGCGCGCCGGCCCATGCTCCCGCGAGGAACCCGGCGAGCGCGAGCGAGCCGGCGAGGAACCCCCGCAGCGCGCCGTGCATCGCGGCGGCGACCGCGACGACGAGGATGATCCAGTCCAGCGCGGTCATCGCCACCGAGGGTAGACCGGGGCGCGGCCGCGCAGCGTAGGGTGCCTCGGGTGGACGGGGGGCGCCTGAGGACCGCCGAGGCCGCCGCGGCGATGGCCGGGGAGGAGGCTCTGCGGGCGTTCCGCACGGACATCGGGGCGGTCCGCAGCAAGCGCGGGCGCAGCCACGACGTCGTCACCGACACGGACGAGCGCGTCGAGCGGCTCGTCGCCGCGCGCCTCTTCGAGGCCCATCCGGGCGACGGGCTGATCGGCGAGGAGGCGACGAGCGACCGCGCGTCACACACCGGCGTGACGTGGACCGTGGACCCCGTGGACGGGACCTGGAACTTCGCCTCCGGCATCCCGCACTGGTGCGTCGTGGTCGCCTGCGCAGACGCCGACGGCCCGCTCGCCGGCGCGATCTGCGACCCGGTCCGCGGCGAGCTGTGGGGGGCGGTCCGCGGCGGCGGGGGGCTGCGACTGAACGGGGCGGACGCGGCGCCGCGGCCCGTGCGCGAGATCGGCGACTCGACGTGGGCGGCGGCGCTCGGCCGCGCCTTCCGCGAGCCGCGCTGGCAGGACGCCGTGGCACGCGTCGGGCCCGTCCGCATCATGGGGAGCCTGGCGCTCGACCTCGCGTGGACGGCCGCGGGGCGCCTGGATGCCTTCGCCTACACCTGCGACCGCAAGCCTTGGGACGTCTGGGCGGGCGAGGTCATGGCTCTCGAGCAGGGGCTCGACGTGCACGAGGAGCCGGATGCGCGGCTGCTCGCGGTCATGCCGCAGGGCTGGTGGGACGCGCTCGGGCTCGGGCCGGCCGCCTGACCGGAAGACCGTGGCATCCGGCCGCTGCGTCTGCGAGCCTCCCGCCCATGACCACTGAAGCAGCGCTGCCCGCGCCCGCGACCGTCGGCGGGTCCCCGGCCGTGATCCGCAGCGTGGGGAAGTGCATCATCCTGACGCTCGTGAGCTTCGGGCTCTGGGCGTTCGCCTGGATCTACCACACGGCCGACGAGGTCTCGCCCGCCGCCGGCCAGGAAGCCTCGCCGCCGCTGCGCATGGTCGGGTTCCTCATCCCGCTCGTGAACATCTTCGTGCTGTTCCTGTCCTGGCGGGACATCGACAACTTCCTCAAGAAGCACGGCGCCAAGGACTTTCACGTCGTGCTCTTCCTGCTGCTGTCGATCTTCATCCCGTTCGCCGCGATCTTCACCTACATCATCGTGCAGAGCCGGCTCAACGCCGGCTGGGAGGTCGCCACCGGCGGGCAGGCGACCGACGCCCCGATGCAGCCGATCGACTGGATCTTCCTGCTCGCCGGCTGGGTCGTCATCGGCCTGGTCATCATCTTCGCCGTCCTCTGACGGCTGAAGCGCGCCCCACCGCAGCATCCGGAACGACGACGGCCCGCGCACAGCGGGCCGTTCGTCCCGATGCGGATGAGAGGACTCGAACCTCCACGTCCCGAGGGACACAGGCACCTGAAGCCTGCGCGTCTACCAATTCCGCCACATCCGCCGGCAGGGAGGCGTGAGGGTAGCAGCGGCACGGCGGCCGGCGGGACGCCCCGCAGGCCCGTTCGCGCCGAACCGCGGTTGCTATCTTGGTCGCCCCCGAGCCGCCATCGTCTAGGGGACTAGGACGCCGCCCTCTCACGGCGGAAACCGGGGTTCGAATCCCCGTGGCGGTACTTCGGAAGGCCCCGTTCTCGGGGCTTTCGTCGTTCTTGGGGTGCGGCGGACTGCGACGCGGAACGTCGCGGACCACGAGACGCGCGTCGTCGGCGAGCCGGTCGCCGCCGGCCGAACCCGGATTCGTCGCCGCGCCTTCACGTGGCGCTCAGGAATCGCGCCTACGGTCCTTCTTATGAACCTCAAGAAGTTCACCGATCAGGCCAAGAAGCACGCCGACAAGCTGATCGAGCAGCGCGGCGGTCAGGACGCGCTCAAGCGCGACGCCCAGCAGGTCAGCGAGGCGCTCAAGGGCAAGGGCAAGCTGACGGACAAGGCCAAGCAGGCCGCTGACGCGATCAAGAAGCCGGGCTGAGCCCCGTCAGGGCGCCGCCGGCGTGCGTCGACGCGTGCCGGGGACCGGAGCCTGATCAGGCTCTCGCCCGTCCCGCCAAGACGGAGATCGCGTCGCCGGCGTCGTCGAACTGCGCGACCTCGACCAGATCGGCCCAGGGGAACGCCGAACGGTAGGCGGCGACGGTCCGCACCTCCCAATGCTCGTACCGCGAGGATCGGGACACGGACTCCGCCAGGTAGAGGAGCCCGCCGGGGCGCAGAATCCGCCGGACCTCCGCCGCGGTCTCAGCCAACTCGCCCTCCGCGACGAGCCCCCCGAGCACGGTCACCGTGACGACGACGTCGGCCTCGGCATCGGACAGCGGTAGGCGCCCGTCCTGCCGCAGCCCCCGGTAGGAGACCCCGGCGGCCGGGGGGGCGAGTGCCCGCAGCGCAGGGACGGGCTCGACCCCTATCGCCCGTCCGCCGATGACCGCCGCGAAGTCCGCGGTCAAGCGGCCGGCCCCGCAGCCGAGGTCACAGACCACGCGCTCGGTCCCGTCGAGCAGCGCCGCAAGCGCGGGAAGCAGAACCTGCCGGTGCTCTGCCGTCAGGGTCTCGAGGTCGCGGTCGGCCGGGTGATCGACGTTGACCACCGCGCGTGCGCCGAGCTCTTCGGTGCGTCGCGCCCAGTACTCCACGCCGCCACCTGCGGCCGGTGCCCCGGTCAACGCGAGACGACCGGGTTGAGCGGCGTGTCGATGACGGAGCCGGGGCCGGCGCCCGGCATGAACCGCCGCCAGTCGCCCGAGACCATCGTCGGCTCCTCAACGACCCGTGCCCCGTCCGCGAAGTAGGTCGAGGCGAGCACCGTTCGCGGTTGCGTCGTTGCGTTGGCCCGGGCGCAGTGAAAGCACCATGAGTGATGGAAGCTGATCTCCCCCAGCGCGTACGGCGTGTCATCGATCCGCACCCCGGCGGCACGAAAGCTCTCCGAAACGCCGCGATCGTAGGAGGAGTCGGTCGCCGAGAAGTCCGTGTCCTCGGCCAGTCGCCACGCCTCGGCGTCTGCGGCGAAGGCGAGCGGTCCCATCGCCGGCGGGATCGCCTGCAACGGCAGCCAGCTCGTGACGATGTCGCGCGAGGCGATCGGGAAGTGGTGCGCGTCAAAGTGCCACGGCGTGCGACCGCAACCGGGTTCCTTGGCCAGCACGTTGTCGTGGTAGAGCCGCACGTCGGCGACCCCGAGCAGTTCGGCCGCCAGGCTCCCGAGCCGCGGAGACAGCGCGAACGCCTCGAGCACCTCCGATCCCTGTTGCCACATCAGGTCCATGCTCAGAAAGCCCGAACGCCCCGGACCATCGCCGGTGGCCGCCAGGCGAGCCACCTCGGCCCGGGCGGCGGCCAGCGCACCCGGGGAGACGGCGCCCGGAAGCTTCACGAACCCCTCCGCAGCGAACCGCTCCCGCGCGTCGTCGCTCAGTGGGTACGGCTCGGCCAGCTCCGCGCGCAGCTCGTTCGCGGATGGTGCCGCAACGGGCTCGGGCGGAGCCAGCTCGACGAGGTCCGTCGGCGCTTCCTCGGATGCGTCTGCAAGCGACAGGTACCAGTCCCACCAGTCCTCGTTGCTCTGCTCCCACGGCTTGGCGACGCCGGACTCCTGCGCGTGCTCGGAACTCAGGATGCGGCTGTCCACGGGAAATCCTCTGCTTGGGAGGTCAGGGCCAGACAGACGGCGGACTGGCTGAAACGGTAGACGCCGGCGCCATCGTCGCGGCACCCGGAAAGGTAGGGCCCCAGCACGGGCGCGGCGAGCATCTCGTCGAGCGTCGGCCGGTCGTCGAAGAGGCATCGCCGCAGGTAGCCCTCGAGCAGTTCGGTCTCGTCGCAGCCGACGACGTGCTCGTAGGTCAGCCTGTGCTCAGAGGCTTTCCAGCCGAGCGGCTCGGCCGCGGCCCGCAGGGCGCTCGCGATCACCTCGCCGCTGAGGTACGGCGTCCCGGCGCCGCCGTTCATCCCGTCGAGGAACGCGCGGTAGACGGTCAGGTAATGACCATCCTCGGCGCCCTGGGCCATGAAGCCCAGGCCCCCGGGCGCCAGCCCGGAGACGAATCGGTCCGCCGCCGCGCTGAGGGCCTCGGGACGAAGGGCGTAGAGCGCGTGTGTCGCCCAGACGACATCCCAAGGCCCTGCCGCGGGATCGAGGTCTTCGAGGGTCGTCTCGAAGCGTGCCGCCGCCGCCAACGGCGCGCGCAGCTGACCCGCCGCCTCCGCGAGCGAGAATGGCGACGGATCGAGCAGGTCGTATGCCACCCCGCGCTCGTCGAGCGCCGAGAGATCGACGCGCGCGAGCACCGCTGAGGGAAAACGGCCCGATCCGCACGCGACGTCGAGCAGCCTGAGCGGCTCAGCATCGCCTCGGCCCGCATTCGCGCGCCCCAGAGCCGAGCCCCAGTCCGCGACGCCGGCAAGCAGCTCGTAGTCGAGCTCCGCGAAGGCGTAGAACGCCCGCATCTCGTCCCGGCCTTCCTCGCTCCAACTGGCGAGGCTCCGCGCCGCCGTGTCCGAAAGCGAGGCAGCGATCGCCTGTCTCTCCACAGTGCTGACCCTAGCGGCAGAACCTGAGGATCGTCGTTCAGGATGACCACTTGGCGGGGCGACGCTCGGCGACGCGCAGCGGCCCAAGGGCGTGGGTGCGATGACGGCTGCAGGCGTCCGCGCCGGCTGCCGATGTCTGCAGGGTGGAGCGCCCCGAGCCCCGCACCCTGGCGATCGCCGCGCTGATCATCCTGCCGCTCGCGGTCTGGGGCTGGCACCTGCGCTCCGAGCGGCTCACCGTGGAGCGGCGCGCGGCGGCCGCGGCCGCGCAGGTCACCGGGCGTCCGGTGCAGGTGCACTGCCCGGGCCAGCTCCGCCGCCGCCTGGCGACCGAGATCCACGACGGCGAGGTGCGGTTCTTCGACGGTGTGCCCGCCGACGAGACGAAGCTGACCGGCCGGATCTGCGACGGGCTGGACCGGCTGATCGACGGCGGCGCCGCGCTCGACCTCTCCTGCCTGCAGCTCGACGCGTGCTCGAAGGACGACACCTCCGTCGCCTACGGCGTCGCCGTTCTCACACACGAGGCGGTCCACATGCGCGGCGTCATGGACGAGGCCGCCACCGAGTGCGAGGCGGTCAAGCGCTCCGCCGGGGTCGCGCAGGCGCTGGGCGCCACACGACAGGCTGCGGCGTACATCGCCGACTGGCAGTTCTCGGTCGCCGACGACCAGCTGCCGGAGAACTACCGCACCACCGCGGACTGCCGCTCCACCGGTCCGTGACCGCTCACTCCGTCGTCGGCTGTTCCTCGTCCCCGCGCTCGTCCAGGCGGGCGAGGACGGCCTGCGTGACGGCGTCCCGCTCCTGCCGCGCGTCGAGCAGCGGGCCGAGGACGCCGCGCAGCGCCGACATCGCGATCCAGCGCCGGGGCACGATGATCTGAGCCTTCCGGCGCTCGATCCCCTCGACGACGGCGGCCGCCGCCTGCGGCGGCGTCAGCCGTTTGCGCAGCGGTGACGGCAGCGTGCCGAGCATCTCGTTCGTGAGCGGGTCCTCGTCGATCGCGCGGTGGACCATCTCGGTGTCGATGAAGCCGAAGTAGGCCACGCTCGCACTCGCGCCGTGCTGGGCGAGCTCGACGCGCAGCGCGCGCCCGAGCTGCTCGACCGCGGCCTTGCTCATCGCGTAGGGGATCGCGCCGATCCCGTTCACGAACGCGTACACCGACGCGACCACGACGACGTGGCCCCGGCGGCGGACGATCTCCGGCAGCGCCGCGTGGACGGTCTCGACGACGCCGTGCGTGTTCACGTCGAACACGCGGTCGAAGCTCTCGGGTGACATCGCTCGCAGCGTCGCCGCGCGCGAGGCGAGCCCGGCGTTGGCCATCACCACGTCGAGGCCGCCGAACCGCTCGACGGTCGTCGCGACGGCGCGCTGCATCGCCGCCCGGTCGGTCACGTCGGCGGCGATCCCGAGCGCGTTGTCGCCGATCTGGCTCGCCGCGCTGCGCGCGGCCTCCTCGTCGAGATCCACGACCACGACGGACGCGCCGCGCCGGGCGAGCAGCTGCGCGGTCGCCAGTCCGATGCCGCGCGCGCCGCCGGTGACGAGCGCGACCTTGCCTGGGAGAACGAAGGGGGTGTCGGCCATCACCGGATGCTCGCACGTCCGCTGTAGGTTCTGCCGATGGATCCCACGTATGTCGCCTCGGCGACCTCCAAAGGCGGCCGGATGGGCCACGTGCGCTCCGCCGACGGCTTCATCGACCTCGACGTGAACATCCCGGAGGAGCTCGGGGGGCCCGGCGCGGCGACCAACCCCGAGCAGCTGTTCGCGGCCGGCTACGCGTCCTGCTTCCTGAGCGCGCTCGGCCTGCTCGCGGCCAAGCGCGAGATCGACACGACCGAGGCGACCGTCACCGCCAACATCGGTCTCGGTCCGACGGAGAAGGGCTTCATCGAGATCAGCGCCGAGCTGGTGGTGCGGATGCCCGGCGTCGAGCACGAGCTGGCGGAGAAGCTGGTCGCGCGCGCACACGAGGTCTGCCCGTACTCCCGCGCCACGCGCGGGAACATCGAGAGCCTCGTGCGCGTCGAGGACTAGGGCACGGCCCCTTGGCAGGACGAGTCAGCGCAGCTGACTCGATGTGCATCCGGTTGAAGGAGTCGAGAACCGGACGCCGAAGAGGGACCCATCGGACAGGACGTCCGTGTCGATCTTTCCGATCGCCCACGACGCCCGCCCGGCCAGGACTTCAAGCGACTCCCCCCTCGCGTCCGGCCGGCGGGCGTTCGTCGTTCCCTAGCGGAAGCGCCCGGGCTCCCACAGCGGCTCGTCGCCGGCGTTCGCCCCGCGGCTGAGGATGAACAGCAGGTCCGAGAGCCGGTTCAGGTAGCGGAGCGTCTCCGGGTTGGCGCCGTCCACCAGGAGCGCGCGGCGCTCGGCGCGGCGGCAGACGGTCCGGCAGACGTGCAGGTGCGCCGCGGCACCCGTGCCGCCGGGCAGGACGAACGACTTCAGCGGGCTGAGCGTCGCGTTGACCTCGTCGCAGCGCTGCTCGAGCCACGTCACCTGCTCGGGCAGGACGCGCAGGCGCTCGCGCTCGGCGGGCTCCGCCGCCTGGGGGACGGAGAGGTCGGCGCCGACGTCGAACAGGTCGTTCTGGATGTGCCGCAGCCAGTCCGCGTACACCTCGGGAAGGCCGTCGACGGTCAGCGTCACGCCGATCTGGGCGTTCAGCTCGTCCACCGTCCCGTACGCCTCGATGCGCGGATCGGTCTTCGCGACGCGGCTCATGTCGCCCAGGTGCGTCTCGCCGTCGTCGCCGAGGCGCGTGTAGATCCTGGTGAGGTTGACGGTCACGATCCGAGCGTAGCGGCGCCGGGGTATGCTTGGCGCGTTCAAGGTCGGTGGTGAAGGGAAGTCCGGTGTGAATCCGGCGCGGACCCGCCACTGTGACCGGGCGACACAGCCCCCCCGCATGCGAGAGCAGCCACTGGCGCCCAGGCGCTGGGAAGGCGCGGGCAGGGTGCCCGGGAGCCAGGAGACCTGCCTCCGACCGCCACGCACATACGCCCTCGTGGAAAGGGGTGGCCCATGGCCCGTCGTTCCCGTTCTCTCGTCGCAGGCGCAGCCCTGCTCGTCCTCGCCCTCGCGCTTCCGTCCGCCGTCGGCGCGGCCGACCCGTCGGTCACCGTCCGGGTGGAGGGGACCGCCGACACGCTGCTCGCCCGGACCGCGGTCCCGCTCGCCGGCGCGCCCGTCGTCCGCGACGGCAACAGCTGTCCCGGTGACAGCGCCGCCGCCGCGCTCGACCGCGCCGCCGGCGGGGCCTGGGGCGGCACCTGGAACGCCGGCTTCTCCGACTGGGAGCTGACGCAGATCAGGGGCGAGTCCCACAGCTTCGCCGCGCCCGCCTACTGGGGGTTCTTCCTCGGCGAGGCGGTCGCGAACCTCGGCATCTGCGGGCAGCGGCTCCAGGCCGGCGACCGCCTCCTCTTCGCGCCGGCGCCGTCGAACTTCGATCCGATCGGCGTCCTGACCCTGGAGGGCGTGCCGGCCACGGCGGCGCCGGGCGCGCCGTTCACGGTGACGGTCAGGCGCACCGCCACCGGCTACGGCCCGCCGCCCGACTACCTGCCGGTCGTCGAGACGCTTCCGCTCCCCGGCGCCGCCATCGCGCTCCCGGGCGGCGGGACCGCGACCACGGGCGCGGACGGGACCGCCGCGGTCACGCTCGCAGGCACCGGCCCGGCGACGCTGCGCGCGACGAAGGACGGCGAGGTGCGCTCCGCCGCCGAGCCGGTCTGCATCACCACGGGATCGGACGGCCTCTGCGGGTCGCTGACGCCGGCGCCCGGAGCGGCGACGCTCGCCGCCGCGAACGCGACCCCGGCGGCCGCGCGCATCAGCGGGCTGCGGGAGGGCGCGCGCTTCACGCGCCGGACCGCGCCGCGGACGCTCTCGGGCAGCGCGCAGACCGGCGCGTCGGGACTCAAGGACGTGCTGCTGCGCGTGACCCGCCGCTCCGGCGCGCGCTGCCAGGCGTATGACGCGGCGCGCGAGCGCTGGGTCCGCGCCGCGCGCTGCGGGACGGAGGGCGGCCGCTGGTTCTCCGTCGGCGCGCGCGCCTCGTGGTCGTATCTGCTGCCGGCCGCGCTGACGGCGGGCCGCTACGTCCTGGACGTGCGGACCGTCGACGGGGCGGGCAACGTCACCCGCGGCGCCGATCGCTCGACCGACCCCTCGACGCCGCGCACGCGCGTCGTGTTCACGGTTCGCTGAGGCCCGGCATGCCGCGCCCGCGTCCGCTCGTGCCGATCACCGCCGCCGCCCTTGCGGCGGCGGCCGTCCTGGCCGGGTGCGCGAACGCGGTCAAGGGGGACGACCCGGTGAAGCTCACGGTCTCGAGCGACTTCGGGGCGCGCGTCGTCCTGGAGAAGTCCGCGGACGCGGTCCCGGCGTCCGAGACCGCGATGCGCCTGATCCAGCGCAACGCGGACGTCTCCACGCGCTACGGCGGGGGGTTCGTGCAGTGCGTGAACGACCTCTGCGGCGGTGAGACGTCGGGGCGTCGCGAGGACTGGTTCTACTTCGTCAACGGCATCGAGGCACCGAAGGGCGCGGCCGCCACGCGCGTGCGCCCCGGCGATCACATCTGGTGGGACCGGCGGGCGTGGGACGCCGCCGAGCGCGTGCCGGCCGTCGTCGGCTCGTTCCCGGAGCCGTTCCTGCACGGCCCCGGCGACAAGCGCCTGCCGGTGCGCGTCGAGTGCCTGCGCCCGCAGGACGATGTCTGCCGCGACGCGCGGCAGGCGCTCGTGGACTTCGGCATCTCCGCGTCGAAGACGACCCTGCGCAGCTCGATCGCGCAGGAGACGCTGCGCGTCGTCGTCGGGACGTGGAACGTCCTGCGCGAGGACGGGGCGCTCCGGGCGCTGGAGGACGGCCCGGCCGCCAGCGGCGTCTATGCCGAGCCGCGCGCCGACGGGCGCAGCATCGCGCTGCTCGACCCGCGCGGGCGGATCGTGCGCACGCTGCGGGCCGGCGGCGGCCTGGTGGCCGCGACGCGCGTCGGCGAGGAGCAGCCGGTGTGGGCGCTCACCGGGACGGACGCGGCCGGCGTCGCCGCGGCCGTCGGGGCGTTCACCGAGCGCACGCTGCGCAACCGCTTCGCGGTCGCCGTCGAGGGCGGCGCGGCCGTCGCCCTGCCGGTCCAGGAGGGCTCGCGCTGATGTACCGCCGCAGGGCCAGCCCGCTGCATGCCGCGCGCGCCGGCGTCACCGCGTGCTACGGGCTCGCGCTCGTCGCGCTCGCGCTCGTGTCGACGCACCCGCTGCTGCTCGGCGCGGTCGCGGTCGCGGTGGTCGGCGCGGGGATCCTGGCGGGCGTCGGCCCCGACCTGGCCCGCGCGGCGCGCTTCGCGCTGCCGCTTGCGGTGCTGCTCGCGCTCGTCAACGCGCTCGTCGTCCGTGAGGGCCTGACGGTCGTGCTCCAGCTCGGCGAGGTCCCGCCGTTCGGCTTTCTCGACCTGACGCTCGAGGCGCTCGTCGCCGGGCTGCTGATCGGCGCGCGGGTGGTCGTCGTCGTGCTCGCGTTCGCGCTGCTCGCGGCGACCGTCGACCCGGACGCCGTCCTGCGCGGCCTGCGGCGCGTCTCGTTTCGCTCCGCGCTGACGGCCGTCCTGGCGACGCGCATGGTCCCGGTGCTCACACGCGACGCGCAGCGGATGGACCTCGCGCTGCGCTCGCGGCCCGACGCCGACCGCGCGCGCACCGCCGAGCGCGTCGCCGTCGTGCGGGCTGTCACGTCGGGGGCGCTGGATCGCGCCGTCGACGTCGCGGCGACGCTCGAGCTGCGCGGGTACACGACCCGCCGGCGCGCGGTGCGCGCTGCGCCCGTGCCGTGGTCACGCCACGACGCCTCGGTGCTGGCGGCGGCGCTCGCGCTGTCCGCCCTCGCCCTGTGGACCGCGATCGCGGGCGTGGCCGCCGTGGACCCGTACCCGCGCCTCACCGTCACGACGACCGCAACCACGCTCGTGCTCGCGGCGGCCGTCGTACTCGTCGCCCTGCTGCCGTTCGCGAGCCGCCGGGGGGTCGGCGCGCCGTGAGCACCCTCAGCGTCGAGCGTCTGACGTACACCTACCCGGGCGCCGGCGCGCCCGCGCTGCGCGACGTCTCGCTGAGCGTCGACCCCGGCGAGTTCGTCGTGCTCGCCGGTCTCTCCGCATCCGGGAAGTCGACGCTCGTGCGCGCCGCCTGCGGTCTGGTCCCGCACCACCACGGCGGCGAGGTCTCCGGGAGCGTCGTCGTCGGCGGCCTGGACACGCGCGAGCACGGTCCCGGCGACCTGGCGGTCGTCTCGGGCACGCTGCTGCAGGACCCCGAGACGCAGATCGTCATGGGCACCGTGCGGGCGGAGCTCGCCTTCGGCCTGGAGAACCGCAGCCTCGCTCCGGCGGCCGTCGCGCGCGGGGTGGAGGAGGCGGCGCTGGCGCTCGGCATCGCCGACCTGCTCGAGCGCTCCACGCACGAGCTGTCCGGCGGTGAGCTGCAGCGCGTCGCGCTCGGCGCCGCGCTCGCGGGGCGCCCGCCGCTCGTGCTGCTCGACGAGCCGACCTCGCAGCTCGACCCCGTCGCGGGAGACGAGCTGATCTGGCTGCTGCGGCGCCTCAACGAGGAGCAGGGGACCGCGGTCGTCCTCGCCGAGCACCGCCTGGAGCGGTGTCTTGCCCACGCCGACCGCGTGGTCGTGCTGCGCGACGGCGCGGTCGCCTGCGACGCGCCGCCCCGCGCGATGCTCGAGTGGGCCGCCGAGCACGAGCCCGCGCTGCTGACCCCCTCGGCGCGCCTGCTGACCCGCGCCGGCCTGCGCCCGGCTCCGTCGGGCGTCAAGGAGGCGCGGGCGACGCTGCGCGCCCACGGGCTGCTGCCGGACCCCGCGGCGGCGGCGCTCGCGGCGAGCCGCGCCCCGCAGCCCGCGCTCGAGCGCCGGCGGCTCGCGCTCCCGCGGCGCCGCGGCGCAGGGCCCGCGGCGGCCATGCGCGCGCAGGGCCTGTGGCACGAGCTGGACGGCGGGCGCGCGATCCTGCGGGCCGTCGACGTCGCGGTCGCGCCCGGCGAGCGGGTCGCCCTGATGGGCCGCAACGGTGCGGGCAAGTCGACGCTGCTGCGGCACCTCGCGGGCCTTCAGGAGCCGACGCGCGGGACGGTGCACCGCCGCCGGACGGGTCGCGCTGCTGCTGCAGAACCCCGGCGACTACCTGCTGCACGAGCGGGTCGACGAGGAGGCGCCGGCGGCGGCGCTGGAGCGCGTCGGCCTCGGCGACCTGGGCGCGCGCCACCCACGCGACCTGTCGGGCGGCGAGCGCCAGCGGCTCGCGCTCGCGATCGTCCTGGGCGACGGGCCGCCGCCCGCGGCGCTGCTGCTCGACGAGCCGACCCGCGGGATGGATCGCGCCGCGAAGGGCGCGCTCGTCAGCCGGCTGCGCGAGCTGTCCGGCGCAGGCGTGGCCGTGCTCGTCGCGACGCACGACGCCGAATTCGCCGCCGGCCTGGCCGAGCGGGTCGTGCTGCTCGCCGACGGGCGGCCGATCGCCGACGCGCCCGCCGGCGAGGTCCTCGCGGGCGGCTGGCACTTCGCCACCGAGACTGCGCGCGTCCTCGCCGAGGACGCCCCGGCGGCAGGCGTCCTGACCCCGGAGGATGGCGGCGACCTGCTGCGGGCGCGGATGACGATCGAGGTGGCGCCCTAGTGACGTGGGAGCTCGCCGCGCTGCTCGTCCTCGGCGCCGCCCTCGTGGTCGGCTTCACCTGGTACGAGCGGACGCAGCCGACCTCGCGGATGCTCGCGCTCGTCGCGACGCTGGCGGCGCTGGCGGCGCTCGGGCGGATCGCGTTCGCGCCGATCCCGAACGTCAAGCCGACCACCGACATCGTGCTGATCGCCGGGTTCGCGCTCGGCGCCGCGCCCGGCTTCGTCGTCGGGGCCGTCGCCGCGCTGGCGTCGAACCTCGTCTTCGGCCAGGGCCCGTGGACCCCGTGGCAGATGGTCGCCTGGGGCCTGTGCGGCGTCCTGGGCGCGCTGCTGGGACGGATGACCGCCCGACGGATCGGCCGCGTGCCGCTCGCGCTCGCCTGCGGCGGCGCGGGGCTCCTCTTCGGCGCGATCATGGACGCGTCGATCTGGGTCACCTACGGCGCCGGGCAGCAGACGCTCGCCCAGTACGCGGCGATCTCCGCGACCTCGCTGCCGTTCAACCTCGCGCACGCGATCGGGAACGTCGCCTTCTGCCTGGCGTTCGGCCCGGTGCTCGTGCGGGCGTTGATGCGCTACCGCGACCGGCTGGACGTGCGCTGGTCCGACGCGGCGCCTGCGCCGGCGGCGGTCACGGCCGTGCTCCCGCCGCTGTCGCTGCTGCTCGCCGTCGTCGTCGCCGCGAGCGTGCTCGCGGTGCCCGTGACCGCGGAGGCGGCCTCGCGGCGCGCGGCGGCCGCGGCCTGGCTCGTGCGCGCGCAGAACGCCGACGGCGGCTGGGGGCCGGCCCCCGGCGCGCGGACGACCGGGGTGCACACCGCGTGGTCGGTGATCGGCCTGGCGGCCGCCGGATACGACCCGCTGCGCGTGCGCCGCCGCGGGCGCACACCGCTGCGCGTCCTGCGGATCACGGCCGCGCGCTCGCGGGCGATCGGCGACGTGCAGCGCAGCGCACTCGCGCTCGCCGCGGCCGGGATGTCCCCGCGCACCGGCGGGGTGAATGTCCGGCTGCGCCGCGCCCAGCGCCGCGACGGCTCGTTCGGCCGCCTCGTGAATCTGACCTCGTACGGCGTCCTCGCACTGCGCGCCCAGGGCGTCTCGCCGCGCTCGGGCGGCATGCGGCGCGCCGCCGGCTGGATCGCCCGGCGGCAGAACCGCGACGGCGGCTTCAGCTTCTCGGGCGCGGGTGCGAGCGGGACCGACGACACCGCAGGCGCGCTCATGGCTCTCGCGGTCGTGCGCGGCCGGCGCGACCTGCGCGTGCGGCGCGCCGCCGCGTGGCTCGCGCGCCGTCAGAACGTCGACGGCGGCTACGCGCTCCAGCCGCCCGGGCGCTCCAACGCACAGTCCGCCGCCCTCGCCGTCCAGGGCCTCGTCGCCGCGGGCCGCAGCCCCGACCGCCAGCGGCGCTCGGGCGCGCGCTCGCCCGTCACCTTCATCGGCACCCTCCAGGTGCCCGGCGGCCTCGTCCGTTACAGCCGCACCAGCGCCCAGACGCCCGTGTGGGTGACGGCGCAGGCGCTGGCGGCGCTCGCGCGGCGGCCGCTGCCGGTGGTGCTGCGGCGGCGGTAGGGGCCGAACGTCCCGCAGCCCACCGCGGAGCGGGGTGCAAGGGACGTTCGGGTGGGGGTGGGGCGGGATGGTGGATGGGGAGATTGATCAGGTCGGCTTCGCCGACCTGTCCTGCCAGGGGGCCGTTCCACGGCACGTCCCGTCCTGCCGGGGGGCCGTTCCGTTAGGGTCCGCGCCCGATGCGACTCGCTGTCCCGAAGGAGACCGCGCCGAGCGAGCGCCGCGTCGCCCTCGTTCCCGATGTCGTGCGCAAGCTCAAGGCGCGCGGAGTCGAGGTCGTGGTCGAGCGTGGCGCGGGTGCCGGCGCCCAGATCCCCGATGCCGCCTTCGAGGAGGCCGGCGCCACCATGGCCGACCGCGACGCCCTCTGGGGCGCCGACGGCGTCGTGACGATCGCGCCGCCGGACCCCGCTGACGTCGCCCGGATGCACGAGGGCGCGCTGCTGATCGGCTTCCTGCAGCCGCTGACGAGCGGCGCGACCGCCCGCGCGGTCCGCGACGCGAAGGTCACGGCTCTGGCGATGGAGGCGATTCCGCGCATCTCCCGCGCGCAGGCGATGGACGCGCTGTCCAGCCAGGCGAGCATCGCCGGCTACGAGGCCGTCCTCATCGCCGCCCGCGAGTTGCCGCGCTACTTCCCGAACCTCACCACCGCCGCCGGCGCGATCCCGCCCGCCCTCGTGCTCGTGCTCGGCGCGGGCGTCGCGGGCCTGCAGGCGCTCGCGACGGCCAAGCGGCTCGGCGCCCGCACGACCGGGTACGACGTGCGCCCCGAGGTCGCCGAGCAGGTCAAGTCGCTCGGCGCCCAGTTCCTGGATCTCGGCATCGAGGCGGCGGGCGAGGGCGGCTACGCCCGCGAGCTCACCGAAGCGGAGCGCGCCGCGCAGCAGCAGGCGCTCACCGACGCGATCAAGGGCTTCGACGTCGTCATCACCACGGCGCTCGTCCCGGGGCGGCCCGCGCCGAAGCTCGTCACCGCCGAGGCGGTCGAGGGCATGAAGCCCGGCAGCGTCGTCGTCGACCTCGCCGGCGAGACCGGCGGCAACTGCGAGCTGACCGAGCCCGGCCAGACCGTCGTCAAGCACGACGTGACGATCTGCTCGCCGCTCGACCTGCCGTCCGACCTGCCCCAGCACGCCAGCCAGCTGTTCGCCCGCAACGTCCAGGAGCTGCTCGGCCTGATCGTCACCGACGGTGAGGACGGCGCACCCGCGACGCTCACCCTCGACTTCGAGGACGAGGTCGTCGCCGGCGCCTGCGTCGCGCGCGACGGCGAGATCGTCCACGCCGGCGCCAAGGCCGCCGCCGAGGCGGGCTAGGAGACCACCATGTTCGTCACGAATCTCGCCATCCTCGTCGTCTCCGGGTTCGTCGGATACGCCGTCATCTCCAAGGTCCCGAACACGCTGCACACGCCGCTCATGTCGGGCACGAACGCCATCCACGGCATCGTGATCCTCGGCGGCATCATCGTGCTCGGCATCGGTGAGGACCTCGGCGTCTTCACGCAGCTGATCCTCGTGATCGCGGTCGCGTTCGGCGCCATCAACGTGATCGGCGGCTTCCTCGTCACCGACCGCATGCTCGAGATGTTCAAGACGAAGCCTGCACCCAAGAAGGACGGGGAGGAGGCCACGTGAGCACCACCCTGGCCACCGCGTTCTACCGCGAGCTGGACTTCGTCAACGTCCTGTACATCATCTCGTTCAGCCTGTTCATCTACGGGCTGATGGGGCTGACGGGCCCGCGCACCGCGGTCCGCGGCAACCGGATCGCCGCGGTCGGCATGGCGCTCGCGGTCTTCGCGACCTTCCTGCTGCCCGGCATGGGCAACAACTGGGGCCTGATCATCCTCGGCCTCGTCATCGGCACCGCCGTCGGCATCCCCTCGGCGCGCCAGGTCAAGATGACCGCGATGCCGCAGATGGTGGCGCTGTTCAACGGCGTCGGCGGCGGCGCGGTCGCGCTGATCGCCTGGGCGGAGTTCATCGAGTCCAGCGGCTTCGAGGGGTACGAGCTGACGTTCGTCATCCCGTCGCTGTTCGCCGCGATCGTCGGATCGATCAGCTTCTGGGGCTCGCTCGTCGCCTTCGGCAAGCTCCAGGAGATCCTGCCGGGCCGCCCGATCGGCCTCAAGGGCTCTGGCCAGCAGGTGCTGAACGGCGCGCTGCTGCTCGTCACCGTCGGGTGCGCCGTGGCGATCGCCGCGGGCGGCACGGCCGACTGGCTGATGATCGTGCTGCTCCTCACGGCGGCCATCCTGGGACTGTTCGTGGTGCTGCCGATCGGCGGCGCGGACATGCCGGTCGTGATCTCGCTGCTGAACGCGTTCACCGGCCTTTCGGCAGCCGCGACCGGCCTCGCGCTCGAGAACACGGCGCTGATCGTCGCGGGCATGATCGTCGGCGCATCCGGCACGATCCTCACGCGGCTGATGGCCGAGGCCATGAACCGCTCGATCCCGTCGATCATCGCCGGCGGGTTCGGCGGCGGCGGCGCGATCACCGGCGCGTCGGGTGCCGGGCGAGCACGCCGGCACGGTGCGCGTCCACGAGCGCCGCAGACGCCGCGATCCAGATGGCCTACGCCTCGCAGGTCGTGATCGTCCCCGGCTACGGCATGGCCGTCGCGCAGGCCCAGCACGCCGTCCGCGAGATGGCCTCCGAGCTGGAGAAGCGCGGCGTCGAGGTCAAGTACGCGATCCATCCGGTCGCCGGCCGCATGCCCGGCCACATGAACGTCCTGCTGGCCGAGGCCGACGTGCCGTACGACCAGCTCAAGGAGATGGACGAGATCAACCCGGAGTTCAGCCGCACCGACGTCGCGCTCGTGATCGGGGCGAACGACGTGACCAACCCCGCGGCGCACACGAACCCGGACTCGCCGATCTACGGCATGCCGATCCTCAACGTCAACGAGGCGAGCTCCGTCATCGTGCTCAAGCGCTCGATGAACCCCGGCTTCGCCGGCATCGAGAACGAGCTCTACTTCGAGCCGATGACCTCGATGCTGTTCGGCGACGCCAAGGGCTCGGTCTCCGAGATCACCAGCGAGCTCGCGGCGCTGTAGCCACGGCTCCCGGGCAGGGCCCCCTGGCAGGACAGACCGGCTCCGCCGGCCTGAACATTCTCACGTCCCGGCGCATCGCAGGCATAGACCGCAGGCCCCCCGCGCCGTATCGTCCGGAACACGATGGCGTTGCCGCTTCCGATCCTCGTGCTGCTGCTGGTCGTGCTGGTCGGCGCCCTGGTGATGGGCTTCACCGGGCCGCCCGGGAGCCGCATGCGCCCGCTGCTGACGATCATGCTGCTCGGCGTCGGCCTGGTCCTGTTCCCGCTCGGGCTCGGCGCGGTCGTCATCGGGGAGCCGCGGACCGGGACGCTCATGGTCTGGATGGGCGTCCTGCTGTTCTCCTGCGCCGCCCGCCTGCTGCGAGCGCCCGAGCACCGGCCGGACGACGGGGAGGACGAGGGCGGTGGCGGCGGCCCCGGCGGACCGGGACCGCCCCCGGACGCGCCCGGGGGCCCCGGCCTGGACTGGGACGCGTTCGACCGCGAGCGCGAGGGCTGGACACGCCCCCGCATGCCCGCGGGCACGCGCTGAGCGACGGCGGCCGCGCAGGGTAGCCTCCCGCGCCCATGATCTCCCGCGAGCAGGCGCTGCCGGCACTGGCCTCCGAGGCCTTCGACGTCGTCGTCATCGGCGGCGGCATCACCGGCGCCGGCGTCGCGCTGGACGCGGCGAGCCGCGGCTACGCCGTCGCGCTCGTCGAGCAGGCCGACTTCGCCTCCGGCACGTCGAGCCGGTCCTCGAAGCTCGTCCACGGAGGGCTGCGCTACCTGCAGAACTTCGACCTGGGGCTCGTGCGCGAGGCGCTGCTCGAACGCCAGCTGATGGTACGACTCGCCCCGCACCTCGTGCGGCCGCTCCCGCTCGTCGTCCCGGCATTCGACGGCGCCCGTCCCGACCGGCTCGTCGGCATGGGCCTGAACCTCTACGACGTCATGGCCGTCGACAAGCTGCGCGGCCGGCGGCGCCGCAAGGACGAGCCCGCCGAGCCCGACGAGTTCCGCGAGTGGGCGCCGGAGCGCCACCGCGTGATCCCCGGCGAGGAGGTCGTCGAGCGCCTTCCGGCGCTGGCCGCCCGCAACCCCACCTCCGGCTACCTCTTCTACGACTGCCAGACCGACGACTCGCGGCTCGTCCTGACCGTGCTCGCCGAGGCCGAGCGCTTCGGCGCCGTCTGCGCCAACCGCCTGACCGTCACGCGCCTGGTCCAGGAGGGCGGGCGGGCGATGGGCGTCCACGTGCGCGACGGCGAGACGGGCGAGGAGTTCGACGTGCGCGCCACGAACGTCGTGAACGCGACCGGCGTGTGGGCGGACCGCATCCGGCCGGAGGAGCTGCACGACGAGGCCGAGGTGCCGCGCATCGCACCCAGCCGCGGCACGCACATCACCGTGGCGCACGACCGGCTCCCGCTGATCGACGGCGCGATCGTCCCGGCGGGGGAGGGGCGGTCGATCTTCGCGCTTCCGTGGCTCGGCTCGACGCTCATCGGCACGACCGACAACGACTACGGCGAGGGCGAGCTGGACCACATCCGCCCGGCCGAGTCCGACATCGACTACCTGCTCGAGGCGACGAACGCCTTCTTCGGCACCGAGCTGGCGGCCGCGGACCTGAGCGGCGCGTTCGCGGGCGTGCGGCCGCTGATCTCGACCGGCGACCCCAAGAAGTCGGTCGACATCTCGCGCAAGGCCGAGCTGTACGAGACGAGCAGCGGGATGGTGACGATCACCGGCGGCAAGCTCACCACGTGGCGGCGCATGGCGAAGATGGCCGTCGACCGGCTGGTCGAGCGCGAGGCGCGCGAGGCGCCGTGCCGCACGCACGAGATCCCGCTCGGCCAGGCCGTCGAGGCCGGCGACCTGCCGCGCGTGGAGGGCGTCCCGCCCGAGGCCTACGAGCGGCTCGCCGGCCGCTACGGCCACGCCGCCCACGACGTGCTCGCGGTCGCCGCCGAGCGCGGCGAACTCGCCCAGCCGATCCTCGGGTCCGTCCCCGGGCCCGCGGACCTGCTCGCCGAGACCGTCCACGCCGCGCGGACCGAGCAGGCCCGATCGGTCGGCGACGCGCTGCTGCGGCGCACGCGCCTGGGTCTGCAGGCCGCCCGCGAGGTCAGCGACCCCGCCGCGGAGGTCGCCCTGCGCGTCGCGCGGGCGATGGCGCCGGAGCTCGGATGGGACGTGGAGCGGACCGAGCGCGAGGCGCGGGCGTTCCTCGACGAGGCCGCCGCGGAGGGAATCGTCGCGCACGACTCCACCGCCGCCTACCCTGTCGGGTAGTGGTCACAGCGGCATGGACGACGCTTCGCCGCGGCATCGCCGCGGCTTGCGCCCTCGCAGCGCTCGCGCCCGTCGCTCCGGCGATGGCGCAGCGGACGCCTGGCGCCTTCTACCCGGGACAGCCGGTCGACGGACCCTCCCCGGACGTCCGCGCGCTCGGCGGCATCGACCTGGCCCGTGACGGGAGCGGCGCGCTCGCCTACGTGCGGCGCGACGGCGGTGAGGACCACGCGTTCGTTTCGGTGATGGGCGCGGGCGTCCCGCAGCCGCCGCAGCGGGTCGACGGCGGGCAGCCGCCGCTGGTCGGCCGGCCGGCGATCGCCGCGGGCGACGGCGGGCGCCTCGCCGTCGTCTACGCCAACACGGCCGGCGTGTGGGCGGTCGTGCGCGCCGCCGGCGACCAGCCCTTCTCGCCGCCGCAGCAGCTCGGCGGCCCCGGCGCAAGCGTCCCGGCCGTCGACATGGCGGGGTCCGGCACCGCCTACGCGGTCTGGGCCGAGAACGGTGACGTACGCGCCGCCGCGCTCGCCCGGCGGCAGAGCGCCTTCGGCGTGTACGCCACGCCGCTCGATGCTGATCCCGCCCGCGACGCCGGCACCGGGGCGACGCTGCGCCCGGCGGTCGGCGCCTCATCCGACGGCATCGGCATCGCCGTCTGGGGCGAGCGCGACGGCTCCGGTGCGACGCGCGTCGTAGCACGGCGCCTGGTGCGCGGCGCGCCGTCGACGGTGGCGGCCGATGCCACGCTCGGGAGCCTCGACGGACGGGTCGCGGGGTCCGCCGACACGCCCGACATCGGCGTGGAGGACGACTCGTCCTACGCCTGGGTCGTGTTCCGCCAGACCATCGACGACGGAGCGGGCGGCACGGTCGTCCGCGCAGTCGCCCGGCGTCTGCGCGGCTCGGCGTTCGACGCGCCCGCCGCGATCGACGGCGCGCCCGCCAGCGGCGCGGTCGGCGTCCCCCGGGTCGGCGTCAACGGGCGCGGTGCGGGCATCGCGGTCGTCGAGGCGCCCGGCGGCGCGACTCTCGCCTCGGTCATTCGCGACGACGCGGTCACCGCCCCGGGCGTGCTCGGACTCGCGGGCGGCATTCCGGCCGTCCCGGACTCCGGGTTCGGTGAGAACGCCGACGGCGTGGCGGCATGGGCCACCGCGCCCTCACCGGGCGCGCCGCCGACCGCCGGCGCGCGACTGCTCGAAGACGACCCGGGGCTGCCCGTCGCCCCGCCCTTCAGCGGGGCCGTGACGCTGTCCGACCCCGCGTTCGGGCCGGTCGATCCCGACGCCGGCTTCGACGTGTCCACCGACCGCGTCGGCGACACGGTCATCGCCTACGTCCAGGGGTCGGAGGCCGCCGGCCGGCGCATCGCGGTCGGCGTGTACGACCGCGGGCCGGGCGCGCCCGCCGGCACCACCACGACGAACTGGCGCCGCGCGAGCCTGCCGGACTTCGCCTGGTCGGCGTCGCTGGACCTCTGGAACAGCATCAGCTACCAGGTGCTCGTCGACGGCCAGCCGATCGGGACCACGCAGGGCACCCGCTTCACGGCCGCGGCGCCCGTCGCCGACGGCCTGCATCGCTGGCAGGTGGTCGCGACCGACGTGCGCGGGCAGAGCGCCCGGTCGGCGACCCGGAACCTGCGCATCGACAGCACGCCGCCGCGCCTGCTGCTGCGGGTGACGGGCACCCGGGTCACGGGCCGCAAGCTCGTGTTCGCGGTCCGCGCCGTGGACCTGCGCTCCCCCGCGGGCTCCGGCATCAAGCGCGTGCGCATCGACTTCCGTGACCGCACACGCGTCCTGGAGCGCAAGACCGAGCGCCCGAGCTTCGGCAAGGTCTTCCGCCGCGCCGGCACGTTCTTCGTGCGCGTCAGCGCCACGGACGGCGCGGGCAACGCGACGGTCGTCACGCGGAAGATCGTCGTCAAGAAGCCCAAGAAGAAGAAGAAGGGCGCGAAGGGTAAGAAGAAGAAGACGCAGCGCACGCCCGCGACGCGCAAGCCCGCGTCGACGCCGTCGCCCACGGCGGGCGGCGCCCCCGTCGCGCCGTAGCGGCGAGCCCGGGACGCGCCCGGCGCTCGCGTACGATCAGCGGGCGATGCGCACCGCGCTCCAGCAGCTCGGCCCCGTCGGGGGCCCCTCCGGCGCCGCCGCGCTCGCCGAGCGGATGGGCCTCTGGGACGACCCCGGCCGGGGGGATCGCCCGCGGGTCGTCGCCGCGATGATCGGGGCCGCGGACGGCCGCGCGACCGTCGACGGGCGCGCGGGCGGGCTCGGCAGCCCCGCCGACCGCTCCGTCCTGCGCGAGCTGCGCACCGCGGCCGACGCGCTGCTCGTCGGCTCGTCGACGCTCATCGCCGAGGGCTACGCGACGCTGCTGGACCCGCCGCAGCAGGAGGCGCGGCTGGCGCGCGGCCTGCCCGCCACGCCGCTGATGGCCACGGTTTCCCGCGGCCTGGACTCCCGCCTGTTCGAGGTCCCGCTGTTCGCCGAGGAGGGCCAACGGCTGCTCGTCTGCACCGAGTCGCCTGAGGATCCCCCGCCGCTGCAGGCCGACGTCCGGCTCGCGCGCATGGACCCGGGCACGCTCACGCCGGCCGCCTGCCTGCGCCTGCTGCGAGAGGACGGCGCGCGCGTGGTGGTCAGCGAAGGCGGCCCGACGCTCCTGCGCGAGCTGCTCGCCGACGGGCTCGTGGACGACCTGGTGCTGACGATCGCGCCCGCGCTCGTGGCGGGCGGCGGGCGCACCGTGGTGCACGGTCCGGTCTTCGACCCGCCGATCGCGCTGGAGCTGCGCGAGGTGCTGCGCGGGGAGGACCACCTGTTCCTGCACTACGTCCCGGCCGTATCCCGGGCATGAGCACCCTTCCGCCGCTCGCGGTTCCCGGGCGCACCATCGTGGTCGAGACGGGCAGCCCGCTCGTCATGGGCATCGTCAACGCGGGCCCCGACTCGTTCTCCGACAGTGTGCGGCTCGACACGCTGGAGCGCCAGGTCGAGCATGCGCTGTCGCTCGTCGCGGCGGGCGCCGACATCATCGACGTGGGCGGCGAGTCCGGGGTCACGTACACGGACGTCACGACCGCCGAGACCGAGGCGGGCCGCGTCGTCCCGCTCGTCGAGCGGCTCGTCGCCGCCGGCGTCACGGTCTCGGTCGACACGTGGAAGCCCGAGGTCGCGCAGGCGGTGGTCGACGCGGGCGCCGCGATCATCAATGACGTCAGCGGGCTCGCCGACCCGCGGCTCGCGGACGTCGCCGCCGAATCCGGCGCAGCGCTCGTGGTCATGCACACCCGCGCACGCCCCAAGGAGCAGCACTTCGCCGACTACGGGGGCGCCGTCGTCGACGACGTCGAGCGCTTCCTGCGCGAGCGGCTCGACCTGGCGATGGCCCGCGGCGTGGCCGCCGAGCAGCTGCTCGTCGATCCCGGGCCCGACTTCGCCAAGACGCCCGCCGAGAGCGCCGAGGTGCTGCGCGCCCTGCCGCGCCTGCATGCGCTCGGACGGCCGATCCTGCTGCCCGTCTCGCGCAAGTACGTGATCGGGGCGATCACCGGCCGCCCGCCGGGCGAGCGCCTGGCCGGGACGCTCGCGGCGCTGCTGCACGGCGTGGCCGCGGGCGCGGCCGTCGTCCGCGTCCACGACGTCGCCGCGGCCGTCGACGCGATCGCGGTGTGGCGGGTGCTCGAGGGGCACGCTCCTGTGCCCGAGGTCGACACCGGCGACGACGCCCTGAAGTGGATTCGCGCCGTCGACGGCGGCGGTTAGCGGACGCCGCGCCCGCCGCGCGAGGCGCTACCGTCTGCGCCGCACGGGTCGACCTGCCGCTGTCCCAACGCGGCAGGACGCCGACCGACTCACCCATCCCAAGGAGACCCCATGTCCGTTCTCTCTCGCGACGCGCTGCAGGACAGCCCGCTCGCCGACCTTCACGAGATCGCGTCCGCGCTCGGCATCGACGGCTACCGCCGGCTGCGCAAGGACGACCTCGTCGACACCATCCTCGAGCGCCAGGGCGGCGACGCCGGCAGCGCCGACGGCGACGCCGGTGAGGCGCCCGCCGAGGAGCGCCCGGCGCGCTCGCGCAGCCGTCGCGGCGGCCGCGGCCGCGGGACTCGCCGCGATGCGGCCGAGGCCGACACCGACGCCGAGGCCGACACCGAGGCCGACGCCGACACCGACGCCGAGCCCGACGACCGACGCCGACGCCGACGCGGAGCCCGCCGAGGAGCGCCCGGCGCGCTCGCGCAGCCGCCGCCGCGGCGCGTCGGACGAGGGCGATGCGCCCGCACGCTCCCGCAGTCGTGGGCGCTCCGGCGACCGCGACCGCGACGAGGACACCGAGGACGCCGTCGTCGAGGGCGCCGTCGAGATCCTCGCCAACGGCTCCGGCTTCATCCGCGTCGGCGAGGGGGAGAGCGACGGCGACGTCTACGTCTCCGCCGCGCAGGTGCGCCGCTGCGACCTCGTGAGCGGGGATCGCATCGCCGGCCCCGTCCGCCGCCCCCGGCGCTCCGAGCGCTTCGCCTCGCTCGTCCGCGTGGGGACGATCAACGGCGCGCCCGCCGAGGAGGTCTCCGCCGGCACCCCGTACGACGACCTCCCGGCGGTCTTCCCGACCGAGGTCGTCGCGTTCACCGCGAAGGATCCGACGCTCAAGGAGATCAGCGACCTCGCCCCGTTCGGCCGCGGCTCCCGCGTCACGGTCCTCGGCGGCCCGGGGTCGGGCCGGACGACGACGCTGCGCGCGCTCGCGATCGAGCTCGCCGCCCTGGAGGGCGTCGAGCTGCACATCGTGCTCGCGGGCGCCCGTCCCGAGGAGCTGCCGGAGTGGGCGGCCGCCGAGCTGCCGCTCGCCGTGTCCACGACGCTCGCCGTCAGCGGCGAGCTGCAGGCGCAGTCGATCGAGCACGTCGTCGACGCGGCCAAGCGCGCCGTCGCCCGCGGCGGACACGCCGCCGTCGTGATCGACGCGCTCGACAACGTGCCGCCGCACGTCGCGCGCCGCGTCCTCGCGGCCGCCCGCAACGTGCCGGACGGCGGGTCGCTGACGATCGTCGCGGCGGCCCGCGGCCCGGTCGGCGGCGAGACCACCATCATCGGCCTCGACAGTGCCGCCGCGCCGGTCGAGCGCCGCCCGGTGCTCGACGCGAGCGTGAGCGGGACCCTGCGCGTCGAGGTGCTCGTCGGCGCGCGGAAGGCGACGACGATCGCGAAGAACCGGGCGAAGGCGCTGGCCGCGGAGTAGGGCTCGGCGGGCTGCTGGGACGGTGGAGACTGATCAGGTCGGCTTTGCCGACCTGTCCTGCCAGGGGGGCCGTACCCAGGGGGCCGTACCGAGGGGGCCGTGCCCTACGCGGCAGACCGCGGGATGTACGCGACCCGGCCCCAGGAGGGCTCGGGGGCCAGCTCGACGGGCTCGCCGCCGCGGTCGGGCTGGACATAGCTGAAGGTCTGGCGCTGGTCGTCGAAGCGGACGTCCAGCTCGCCCTCCTTCACCCGCTGGTCCAGCCACGCGGACCGGAACACCAGGCGGCGCAGCCAGTGCACGAGTGAGCGGTCGGCGGGGCCGACGAGCTCGGGCCAGCAGTCGTTGACGTGCTCTCCCAAGGCGGATGCGGGCTCCTGGATCTCGCCGTTGACGGCGAGGTTCACGAGATCCTCCAGCTCGTGCTCCTCGAGCGTGCCGCCGACGAAGCCCAGCTTGCGCGAGGCCTGCTCGCAGCGCTCGCTGAAGTCACGTTCGTTGAACGTGAACCGGAGTTCCCCGTATTCGAGGACGAAGTCCTCACCGGAGTCGTAATTGCCGCGTACGGAAGCGTCCATGAGTTCCCAGAAAGCAGTCGGCTCCGGCAGCCACCAGCGGCACACCCGAGCCCGTCGGGATCCTACGGCGGTTCCCTCCCCGCCCCACAGGGCTGAACGAGATGTTGCACGGAAACACGCTGTTTGCGGCATTCCGGAGGGACTCGGGAGCGCGCCGGTAGGGTGGCCGCCATGGCCTATGACCTGTCGGGGAAGGTGGTGGCGATCACGGGCGCCTCGTCCGGGATCGGCGAGGCGACGGCGCTGCTGTGCGCGGCCTCCGGCGCGGCCGTCGCGCTCGGCGCTCGGCGCTCGGACCGCATCGACGCGCTCGCGCAGCGCATCGAGGCCGAGGGGGGAGTGGCGGCCGCGATCGCGGTCGACGTCGCCGCCGAGGAGCAGGCCCGCGGCTTCGTCGATGCCGCCAGGCACCGCCTCGGCCGGATCGACGCGCTCGTCAACAACGCGGGCGTGATGCTGCTGGGCCCGGTCGAGGGCGCCGACACGGAGGACTGGCGCCGGATGATCGACGTCAACGTCCTCGGGCTCCTCTACTGCACGCACGCGGCGCTGCCGCTGATGCGCGAGCAGGGCGGCGGGCACATCGTCAACGTCAGCTCGGTCGCGGGCCGTCGCGCCTCGCTCGGCGCGGGCGTCTACAACCTCACGAAGTTCGGCGTCAACGGCTTCAGCGAGGCGCTGCGCCAGGAGGCGCTGCACGCGAACATCCGCGTGACGATCGTCGAGCCCGGATTCGTCGAGACCGAGCTCTTGAGCCATAACCAGCAGTACGTCGTCGACGCGGCCGAGAAGATCAAGGCGAAGACCGGGGAGATCCTGCGCAGCGAGGACATCGCCGACGCCATCGTGCACGCGCTCGCCGCGCCGCCGCACGTGAGCATCAATGAGGTGCTCGTGCGGCCGACCGGCCAGCAGACCTAGCCGTCGCCCTGCGCCGGCGGGTGGGCGGTGCGGTCCCACCAGAGGAACGCGCCGATCAGCATCGCCAGGCAGCACGCGAGGCCCAGCCAGGCTGCGGGCTCCACCTGCACGATCTCGGCGGGCTCCGGTGGGCTCACGACATGGATCAGGACGAGCGCGGTCCCGAGCGCGCCCGTGATGATCGCCGCCAGCGCCGGCCCCAGTCCGCGCAGCGCGCCCGCGAGGGTCGCGGCCGGGAGCGCGACGCCCGCGACGATCACGACGAGCAGCAGCAGGTCGGACGGCAGGCCCCAGGGCTCCCAGGCGTTGGCGCTCGTCGCGAAGTCGTTCTGGTCGACGAACCGCTGCACCACCGCGCGGCCGCCCTCGATCTTCCCGACGTCGATCGTGTACCAGGTGAGCACCGACACGACCAGCAGGCCGGCGGCGGCGGCCAGCACGATGAGCGGGCCGGTCTGCGGACGCTGGCGCACGGCGCGGATCGTAGTCGGGGCGAGCGCCGGTGCGCCGTGCCGGGGGGACGATGGTGCCGCTGTTCCCTACGGAACGCATGACCAACCGTGACCGACCCACCCTGCTCCTGGTCGAGGACGACGCCGCCACGCGCGGGTTCCTCGGCGACAACCTCCACGCCGACGGGTACGAGATCGTCACGGCCGAGACGGCCCACGACGGCCTGAAGCTCCTGGGGACGGCCTTCCCGGACGTCGCGATCGTGGACGCCGGCCTGCCGGACGCCTCCGGCCTGGACCTCGTCGCCCACGCGCGCGCGGCCGACGGGGTCGCCACCCGCATCGACCCGGGCGTCCCGATCCTCGTGCTGCTTCCCCGCGACGGGGAGCTCGAGCGGGTGCGCGCGCTGGAGCGCGGCGCCGACGACGTGCTCGCCAAGCCGCTGAGTTACCGGGAGCTGTGCTGCCGCCTGGAGGCCCTCCTGCGCCGCAGCGAGCGCCGGACGCGCTCCGGCCGGATGCGCGTCGGCGAGCTGGAGATCGACGCGGCCTCGCGCGCCGTCCATCTGCGCGGCGAGCCGCTGGACCTGAGCGCGAAGGAGTTCGCGCTGCTGCGCACGCTCGCCGCCGATCCCACGCGCGTCTTCTCCAAGGCCGAGCTCCTGCGGGCGATCTGGGGCCAGCGGACGGTCGGGTCCACGCGGACCCTCGACTCGCACGCCTGCCGGCTGCGGCGCAAGCTCGGCGTCGGCGGAGAGCGCTTCGTTGTCAACGTGTGGGGGGTCGGGTACCGGCTCGTCGACGTCCCGGCGCCCGCCGTGGCGCTCGCCGCCGCTGCATGACGCGGGCGCGCCGCGCGCTCCTGCTCGGCGGGCTGGCCGTCGTGCTGGGGTCCCTCGCGGCGACCGACGTGGCCGGCCGCGAGGCCGCGCTGCGCCGTGCGCTGGGCCCGCCCGTGCCGGTGGTGGTCGCGCGCGCCGACATCCCGGTCGGCGCTCCGATCACGCGGCGGGCGCTCGCCGTGCGGCGCCTGCCCGGACGCTACGCCCCCGCGGCGGCGTTCCGCGACCCCTCCGAGGTGCTCGGTGCGCGCGCGGGCGTGGCGATCCCGGCCGGGACGGACCTCCAGCCCGCCCTGCTGGCCGGCGCCGGGCAGGCCGGCGGCCCCGCTCCGGCGCGCGCCGGGGAGCGGGTCGCGCGGATCGTCGCGGTCGGCGCCGCGCGCGAGCTGGCGCCCGGGACGCTCACGGACGTGCTGATCACCCGCGACGGGCCGGGCGGCGTGGCGCGCACACGGCTGGCGCTGCGCGGAGCGGAGGTGCTCAGCTCCGCGCCCGCGCCGCGCGCGGGGGAGGGCGACCAGTCCGCGCTCCCGCGGGTCGCGCTGGCGCTGCGGGTGACGCTCGCGCAGGCGATCGCGCTGGTCGAGGCGCAGAACGGCGCGCGGGAGCTGCGGGCGCTCCCGCGGCCCGGGTGATCCGTCCTGCGTCGAGTTCTCCGCCGAGGGACTCAAGGAATGGCGCGCGCAGCCGATATGCCGAGCGATGCCCGGATTCCCCAATGTCCGCACCCGGCGTGCCCCGATCACCGCGCTGGCCTTCGCCCTGGCCCTCATCCCGGCCGGGGCCGCGCATGCGGCGAGCGCCCCCGTGATCACGAAGGTCACGCCGATGAAGGTCGAGATCGGCCAGACCCTGACGATCAAGGGCCGTGGGTTCCGGGCCGGCGCCTTCAAGAACACCGTCGCCTTCAAGCGCAGCCGCAAGCCTGCCGTCTTCATCAAGGTCCCGACCGCGACCACGACGCAGCTGACCGTCCCGGTCCCCGAGAAGCTGCTCCCGTTCCTCCAGGACTCGAAGGGCAAGGCGACCGTTCGGCAGTTCCGCCTGCGCGTCCTGGCCAAGCGCTTCGGCAAGGCCTTCACGTCCGCCAAGCTCTCGCCGCGCGTCGGCCCGCCCGGCAGCAACGGCGGCCCGCCGCCCGCCGGCCCGACGCCGACCTGCAAGGCCGTGCTGACGTCGGAGACGACCGACACCGACAAGGACGGCATGTCCGACGCGCTCGAGACCCGTGTGAAGACGGACCCGTGCCTGCTCGACAGCGACGCCGACGGCGTCTCGGACGGCTTCGAGTACGAGTCGGCGCTGGACCTCAACTCCCGCGCGCTGCCCTACCCGGGCAAGCGCCAGTGGCCGAACCCCCTCGACCCCAGCGACCCCGGCTTCGACTTCGACCAGGACGGCCTGTCGATGGCCGCCGAGTACGCCCAGTGGATGTTCTCGGCCGGCGGGCGCTTCCCCCTCAACTACTCCGACGGCGACCAGGACACGAACGTCAACGGCAATGACACGCCCGTGACGCCCGAGACGGCCGCCCTCGACATGAACGGCAACGGCGTCCTCACCGACGATGAGAAGGACGTCGACGGCGACGGGCTCACGAACTGGGACGAGACCAACGGCCGCATGCAGCCGCCGTGGTGGGCGGGCGCCTACTCGAGCGAGATCCAGTACGTCGGCGGGGAGGGCGCATCCCCGCTCTTCGACACCTCGCCGATCGACCCCGACAGCGACGGCGACGGGCAGCCCGACGGCGCCGACGACCAGGATCACGACGGCTGGACGAACGTGGACGAGGTCAGCCGCCTGCGCGACTTCGGCTCGGGCACCTACTACTGGGTCCACCCGTTCAACCCGTGCCTGCCGGACTACCTGTCCCGGGCCTGCACGCTGCACCCGCCCTTCAGCAGCCCGTGGGCGCCCTTCGGCCTCGGCCCGCTCGGCCCCTCGCCGCTGACGGTGCCGGTCGTCGCCCCGGCCCCGTAGCACCAGACTTCTCAGGGACGCGATCCCCCCGGATCTTCACCGGCCGCCCCTTGGGGCGGCCGGGCGTTCTTCCGGGGTGCGTTCCGTGCCGCCGGCGCTAGGAGGTGCATGGATGCCGCCGAGCGTTCCGAGCGCCTGGACGCGGTCGCCGACGCGCTGCACCGGCGGCTGCTCGACGCGGCGGCGGCCGGATCACCCGCCCCCGTGCCGGGCATCGACGCCGGTGTCCGGGCCCTCGTCGAGGCCGAGACGGGTGCGCTGCCGGCGGCTGCCCGTGAGGCACTCGTCGCCCGCATCGCCGAGCGCTCGCTCGGGCTGGGCCCGCTCGAGCCGCTGCTGCGCGATCCCGAGGTCGACGAGATCCTCGTCAGCGGCACCCGCCCGATCTGGGTCGAGCGCGCGGGGCGCCTGGAGCCGACGTCGGCCGCGTTTGCGAGCGAGGCCGAGCTGCGCCACACGATCGAGCGGCTGCTGTCGCCCGCGGGGCGCCGCGCCGACGAGGCCGAGCCGCTGTGCGACGCGCGGCTGCCCGACGGCTCGCGCGTCAACGTCGTCCTCCCGCCGCTCGCGGTCGACGGCCCGGCGCTGACGCTCCGCCGCTTCCGCCCGCGTCCGCTCACGCCGGAGCGGCTCGTCGAGCTGGGCTCCTGGACCCCCGTGCTCCACGACCTGCTGCGCGAGGCGGTCGCCCGGCGGCGGACCATCCTCGTCTGCGGGGCGACGGGCTCGGGCAAGACGACGACGCTGGGGGCGCTCGCGGCGTTCCTGCGCGACGGCGAACGCGTGGTCACGATCGAGGACACCGCTGAGCTGCGGCTCGCCGGGGCGCACGTCGTCCGGCTCGAGGCCCGGCCACCCGGCCACGGCGGACGCGGCGAGGTGACGATCCGCGACCTCGTGCGCAACGCGCTGCGCATGCGGCCGGACCGGATCGTCGTGGGGGAGGTTCGCGGACCGGAGGCGCTGGACATGCTCGCGGCGATGGCCACCGGACACGACGGGTCGCTGTGCACCGTGCATGCTGGCTCGCCCGCCGAGGCGCTGCGTCGCGTGGAGACCCTCGCGCTGATGGCGGGTGCCGGGCTGCCGCACGCGGCCGTGCGCGCGCAGGTCGCCGACGCGCTCGACCTCGTCGTTCACCAGGCCCGCGGGGCCGACGGGGTGCGTCGCGTGACGTCGGTGGCCGAGGTCGTCCGGGTGGCGGGCACGCCCGCGACCCGCGAGGTCTACGCACTGCGTGACGGGCGTCCGGTGGTGCGCCCCGGCGGCACGCCCTGATGACCGCACTGCTCACCGCGGCGGCCGGTGCGCTCGGCGTCCTCGCGCTCTTCGAGGCCCTCACGGCGATCGACGGCCCGCGCGCGCTCGGCGTGATCGAGCGAGTGCTCGTCACGCCGCGCAGCGCCGGGCGTGACGGACGGCCACCCGGACCGGCGGATCGCCGCCGCCTCGCGCTCACGGCGGCGGCGGTGCTCTGCGCCGTGGGCTGGCTCGTCGCCGGCGGGCCCGGAGCGGTGCTGTGCGCGGTCGCGGGCCCGCCGGGCGCGCTGGCGCTCGTCGCGGTCCGGCGACGGCGATGGCGCGCGGCCGTGGCCGGGGACGCCGGTCCCGCGGCGCGGGCGCTCGCCGCCGCGCTCGCCTCGGGCAACGGCCTGGGCCGGTCGCTGGCGCTCGCGGCGCGGGACGGCGCGCTGGGACGCCGCGGGCGCGATCTGCTGGGGTCGGCGGTCGCGGCGATCGAGCTCGGCGCACCTACCGAGGCGGTGCTCCAGGCGCTCGCGCGCCGCGCGGGCCCGGGGCCCTGGCCCGCGCTCGTGGCCGCCCTGCTCGTCCAGCGCGAGACCGGCGGCGACCTGCAGCGGCTGCTCGAGGATCTCGCCGACGACCTCGACACCGTCGCGCACACGGCGGCCGACGCACGGGCGGCGAGCGCCCAGGCGCGGCTGACCGCGCGGATCGTCATCGCGCTCCCGCTGCTCGGCGCGGCGCTCATCGAAGCCGGAGCGCCCGGCGCGCTCGGCGCCGTGCTGGGGGATCCGGCTGCGCGGCTGCTCGTCCTGACCGCCGCGGCGCTGGAGCTGCTGGCGCTCGCGGCGGTCGTGCGGATCGCGCGCGTGGGGGAGGGATGAGCGGCGTGGCGGTGCTGGCGGCGCTCGCCGCCGGCTGCGCGGGCATCGCGGCGGGCGAGCTGGGGCTGCAAGCGCGCCGGCGGTTCGCGGAGCGCGCACGCGCGCCACGGCGCCGGGGCGCATTGCGGGCGCCCGCCGGCCTGCTGCGGCGTGTCGTGCGCCCGCTCGGGAGTGTCGGCCCGCCACGAGACCTCGCCGCGCGCATGGCCGCGGCCGGCGTCCCCGCGTGGCTGAGGCCGGCGGAGCTGATGGCCCTGAAGTGCGCGCTGGGGGTCGGCCGGCGGGTGCCTCGCGCTCGTCGGCGGACCGGCGCTGCCCGGCCGCTTGGGCATCGTGGCGCTCGCGGCCGGACCGGCGTGCGGCTTCACCGCGCCGGACCTGCTGCTGGTGCGCCGGGCACGCCTGCGGGCGCGCGCGGCTCGGGCCGAGGCCGCCGACCTGCTGGACCGCGTGCGCCTGGTCGCCGACGCGGGCCTGCCCCCGGCGGCGGCGCTCGCGCGCGCCGCGCGCGACGGGGACGGGCCGCTCGCCGCCGAGCTGCGCGCGCTCGCGGTGCTCGGCGCACTCGGGGCGCCGCGCGAGGAGGGGCTGCGGCGCCTGACGGAGCGGCTGCCGGTTCCCGAGGTCCACGCGCTCGCCGCCGCCGTGCGCCGGACCGAGCGTCACGGGACGCCGCTCGGGCCGGCGGTCGCCGCGCTGGCGGCCGACGCCCGTGCGGGCCGCGCGCGCCGCGTGCGGGACCGCGCCCAGCGCGCCGCGCCGAAGATCCAGCTCGTCGTCGCCCTGCTGCTCGTGCCGGCCGCGCTGCTGCTCGTCGCGGCGGGGCTGCTCGTCGGCCTGCGCTGATCCACCGCCTCCCACCGCTCCCGCGGCGACGCACACGGGGCGGACGGAGTGCCGCCGGGACCGCACGATCGCTTGCGGAGCGGCCGTTCGCACGTCGTCCTGCATGCGGCGGCCCTCGCTCTCCCACTCTGGGAACCGCCCGGTTTACAGGGACTTCGACCTCAATCAGTCCCGCTTTGAGGCCCCGGAAGGACCCAAGTGGGAAAAAATGTGCAGCGAGGGTTGTGTTGTGGGAGGAAGTGGGATAGAACTCCCGCCACGCGGACCGGGGTGGAGGGGTTCCTCCCACTCCTCCACCCCGGCCCGCAGTCCTTCTTCTCCGCCGGCCAGCCGGCTCCCACCATGGCCTTCCGCGGCACCTTCGACCACACGCTCGACGCGAAGAACCGCCTCACGGTTCCGTCGAAGTTCCGGGCCGCGCTCTCCGACGGCGTGGTCATCGCGAAGGGGATCGAGGGGTGCGCCCAGATCTGGCTGCCCGCCGCCCATGAGGAGTACGTCGAGACGGCGCTCGCGAACATCAACCCGATGACCGAGCAGGCGCGCAAGCTCGAGCGCTTCTTCGGCGCGGGGTCGTTCGAGACTGAGCTCGATGCGGCCGGGCGCATCATGATCCCCGCGAAGATCATGGAGCACGCGAAGCTCCGCAAGGACGTCGTGGTCATCGGCTCGCGCCGGTGCCTGGAGCTCTGGGACCGCGAGACCTGGAGCGCGATCGACGACGAGCTGTCCGTCGAGGTGCACTCGCTCAGCGAAGCCCTCGGGGCATGACGTGCTGCTGATGGCGACCGAGCACGTCCCCGTCCTCGCCGCCGAGCTGCTGGACCTCACCGACCCCCGGCCCGGGGAGGTCGCCGTGGACTGCACCTTCGGCGCGGGCGGCCACGCCGCGCTCGTCGCCGAGCGCCTGGGCCCCGACGGCCTGCTGATCGCCATCGACCGCGACCCGCACGCGGCCGAGCGCTTCGAGGACTTCGCGTCCGACGCGCCCTGCCGCACCCGTTTCATCGGCTCGTCGTTCGCCGACGCGCTGGAGGCGCTGCACGACGAGGGGCAGCGCGCCGACGTCGTGTACCTCGACCTCGGGATCTCCTCGATGCAGATCGACGTGGCCGGGCGCGGCTTCTCCTACGTCGCCGAGGCCCCGCTGGACATGCGCATGGACCCGCGCCAGGAGCTCAGCGCCGCAGAGATCATCGCCGGCTGGGACGAGCGGCGCCTCGCGCGCGCGCTGCGCGAGTACGGGGAGGAGCGCTACGCCGGCCCGATCGCCCGCGCGATCGTCCGTGAGCGCGACCGGCGCCCCATCGAGACGACCACCGACCTCGTCGACGTCGTCACCGGGGCGATCCCCGCACCGGCGCGCTTCGCCGGCGGGCACCCCGCCAAGCGGACCTTCCAGGCGATCCGGATCGTCGTCAACGACGAGCTGCGGGAGATCGACGACGCGCTCCCGCTGGCGTGGGACATGCTCCGGGAGAACGGTCGGTTTGCAGGGATTTCCTTCCAGTCCCTGGAAGACCGGCGCGTGAAGCGCTTCCTGGCCGAGCTCGCACGGGGCTGCATCTGCCCGCCCGGGATGCCGGTCTGCCGCTGCGGGCGCACGCCGCTCGCCGAGCTGCTCCCGCGCGGCGGCGTCGTCCCGACCGAGCGCGAGGCCGCCGAGAACCCCCGCGCGCGCTCCGCGCGCATGCGCGTCGCGCGCAAGCTGCCCAGCGAAGGAGTCCCCGCATGACGCCCCCGCCGCCCGCCGCCGGCGCCGCCCCGCGCGTCACGGGAGCGCGCCGCCTCGGCGGCCGTCCCGGCGCGCGGATCCCTCGCCGCGTGTCCGGCCCCGCACGCCCCCGGTCGCTGCGCGCCGCCGCGGGCGTGCTCGCGCTGCCGCGGCCCATCGACGTCCATCTCCCCAGGCCGTCCGCGCGTGCGGCGGGCGACGCGCTCAGCCGCGCCCGCGGCCTGTTCCGCGGACGCGGGCTCATCGTCATCCTCGCGGGCATGCTGCTCGGCCTCGTCTTCCTCCAGGTCTCGCTGCTGAAGCTCAACACCCAGATCACGCAGAACGTCGAGCGCGCGCAGACGCTGGAGCGTGACAACGCCGCCAAGCGCACCGTCATCTCCCAGCTCGACGCGGGGCGGCGCATCCATGACGTCGCCGGGCAGCTCGGCATGGTGATGCCGGGCGCAGGATCGGTCTGCTACCTCGACGCCGGGCGCTCGGGCGCGTGCTCGGGCGGTGATCCGGCGGCCGCCGCGAGCGCCGTGGATCCCGTCGCCGCGACCGCGCCGGTGACCGAGGAGGCCGCCGCGGCCCCCGAGGCCGAGGCCGCTCCCGCGCCCACGGCGGAGGCCGCCCCCGTCGTGGAGGAGCCGGCTCCCGTGGTCGAGGAGCCGGCCCCGGTCGCCCAGGAGCCCGCGCCCGCGGCCGAGACCGCTCCCGTGACCCAGGCTCCGGCCGAGCAGACGACCGCCGCCGGCGGGATCGCCGCGGGAGGCACGCCCTAACCATGCCGCCGGTCGAGCGCCGCGTCGGGCTGCTGTTCGCAGGCTTTCTCGTCCTGCTCACCGTCGCAGCCGGCCGCGCCGGCTACATGGCCGTCGTCAAGGGCTCCGGGCTCGCCTCCGCCGCCTCCTCACAGCAGGTGGCCGAGCAGAAGGTGCCCGCGCGCCGCGGCGCGATCGTGGACCGGCTCGGCACGCCGCTGGCGACCTCCGAGCCCGCCGACGACATCTCGGCGACCCCGTACCTGATCAAGGACCCGGTGCGCACCGCCGGACGGCTCGCGCCGATCCTCGGCACGGACGAGAACGCGCTCGCCAAGCAGCTCGCGCGGCGCGACACCGGCTTCGTCTACCTCGCGCGCCGGCTCCCGGCGGCCACCGCCGACCGCGTCAAGCAGCTGGGCATCGAGGGCATCGACCTGACGCCGGGATCGCTGCGCAGCTACCCGCGCGGGATGCTCGCCGCGCAGGTCATCGGCGCCGTCGGGATGGACGGTGCTGGCCTGTTCGGCCTCGAATACGCCCGCAACCGCCTGCTGCGCGGCCGTGACGGGCTCCAGCGGACGGTCTTCGACGGCGGCCGCCAGGCGGTGAAGGTCCAGGACGTCCAGCGCACGCGTCCCGGGCGCCGCATCAAGCTGACGCTCGACGCCGAGGTGCAGTCGCGCACCGAGGAGATCCTCAAGGGCGTCGGCGAGACCTACCAGCCCAAGCGCGCCACCGCGATCGTGATGGACCCGCGCAGCGGCTCGCTGCTCGCCGTCGCCAACTGGCCGCGCGTGGACGCCAACGCTCCCGGCAAGTCGCCGTCGTGGGCGATCCAGAACCAGGCCGTCGGACTCACCTACGAGCCGGGATCGACCTTCAAGGCCTTCACCGTCGCGGCCGCGCTGGAGGACGGCGAGGTCACGCCGGGAACGTCCTTCAACCTGCCGCCGCAGATCCAGGTCGCCGACCGCGTGATCGGTGAGTCGCACGGGCGCGGCTGGGTCACCCTCGACACCTCCGGCATCCTCGCCCAGTCGAGCAACGTCGGCGCGATCATGATCGGCCAGAAGCTCGGCGGCAAGCGCTTCGACCAGTGGGTGCGCAGGTTCGGCTTCGGGAAGCCGGACCGGAGTGGACCTGCCCGGCGAGGAGCGCGGCCTGGTCCTGAAGTACGAGGACTACTCGGGCTCCTCGATGGGCAACCTGCCGATCGGCCAGGGCGAGCTCGTCACCCCGATGCAGATGATGTCCGCGTACGCCGCCGTCGCCAACGGCGGCATCCTGCGCCGGCCGCGCGTCGTCCAGGCGCTCGACGGCCGGCCCGTCCCGGTCTCCCGCGGCAAGCGGGTCATCTCGTCCGGCACCGCCCACGAGGTCCGCAAGATGCTCAAGGGCGTCCTGGCCCCCGGCGGCACCGCGAGCGAGGTCAAGATCCCCGGATACCAGCTCGCCGGCAAGACGGGCACGTCGAACAAGATCGACCCGGCGACGGGCGCCTACTCCGAGGAGAAGTACGTGGCCTCGTTCGTCGGCATGGCGCCCGCGGATGATCCGCGGCTGCTCGTCTCGGTCATCGTCGACGAGCCGCAGGGCGCGATCTACGGCGGCGAGGTCGCCGCGCCGGCGTTCGGGAAGATCGCCTCGTTCGCGCTCCCGTATCTGCGGATCCCGCCGTCGTAGCCCACGGGTACCCTCCTCGGTCGATGCTGCTGCGGGACCTCTTCGGCGACGGCGCCCCGGCAGTGGCTCCACCGCCGGTGCAGGTGACCCAGCTCGCCTACGACGCGCGGACGGTGCAGCCCGGCGCCCTGTTCTTCTGCGTTCCCGGCTTCACGGCCGACGGGCACGACTTCGCGCCCGACGCGATCGCGCGCGGCGCCGTGGCGCTCGTGGTCCAGCGGCCGCTGGGACTCGGCGTGCCGGAGGTCCTCGTCCCCGGGGTGCGCGCCGCGATGGCCCCCGTCGCGGCCCGGTTCCACGGCGACCCGACCGGCCGCCTGGAGATGGTCGGGATCACCGGGACGAACGGCAAGACGACGACCGCCTTCCTCACGCGGTCGCTGCTGGAGGCGGCGGGAACGCGCACCGGGCTGCTGGGGACGGTCGAGCAGGTGGTCGCCGGCGTCGCCGTCCCCGCCGTCCGCACGACCCCCGAGGCGATCGACCTGCAGGCGATGTTCGGCCGGATGGCCGACGGCGGTGACGGGGCGTGCGTGATGGAGGTCTCCTCGCACGCGCTCCAGCTGCACCGCGCCGACGCGATCCACTGGGCGGTCGCCATCTTCACGAATCTCACGCAGGACCACCTCGACTTCCACCCCACGATGGCGGACTACTACTCCGCCAAGCGGCGGCTGTTCGCGGCCGCGCCGCGCGTGCGCGTCGCGAACGTCGACGACCCGTATGGGCGGAGGCTGGCGCAGGAGTTCCCGCAGACGATCACGGTCGGGATCGACAGCGAGGACGCGTCCCTGCGCGCGACCGGGCTGCGGACCGGGCTGCGCGGGTCGCGCTTCGACGCCGGCGGGCGCCAGTGGCACACGACGCTTCCCGGGGCGCTTCAACGTGCTGAACGCGCTGTGCGCGATCGCGTGCGTCCGCGCACTCGGCGTCGAGGACGACGTGATCGAGACGGCGCTGCCGTCCGCCGCGCGCGTTCCCGGCCGCTTCGAGCCGGTCGACGCGGGCCAGGACTTCGCCGTCCTCGTCGACTACGCGCACACGCCCGACTCGCTCGAGAACGTGCTGACGGCGGCGCGGTCGCTCGCGCGCGGGCACGTCATCGCGGTCTTCGGCTGCGGCGGCGACCGCGACCGCGGCAAGCGCCCGCAGATGGGCGCGATCGGCGCGCGGCTGGCCGACGTGGCGTTCGTCACCTCCGACAACCCGCGGTCGGAGGACCCGCGCGCGATCATCGACGCGATCCTGGCCGGGGTGCCCGCCGGCGAGCGCGGCGCACGTGGACGTCATCGAGGACCGTCGCGAGGCGATCACCGCCGCCATCGCGCGCGCCGGCGCCGGCGACGTGGTCGTCATCGCGGGCAAGGGGCACGAGCAGGGTCAGGAGTTCGCCGGCGGCCGCAAGATGCCGTTCGACGACGTCACCGTCGCGCGCGAGGCGCTGAGCGCCGCCGGCGGTCGCGATGCGTGAGTGGGACGCGGCGCGCGTCGCGCAGGCCGCGGGTGCGCGGCTGTTCGCGCCCGGGCAGCCCGGCGCCGGCGGGCCGGTCCGGGTCGTCATCGACTCGCGCGCAGCCGGCCCCGGGCGACCTGTTCGTCGGCCTGCCCGGCGAGCACCACGACGGCGGCGCGTTCGCCGCGCAGGCGCTCGCCGCCGGCGCGTGGGGCGTGCCTGGCGCGCCCGGAGCACCTGGCGAGCCTGACGGCCGCCGGACCCGGCGCACAGGTGGCGTCCGACGAGCCGCTCGCGGCGCTGCAGCGCCTGGCGACCGCCTGGCGGCGCGCGCTCGGCGCGCAGGTCGTCGCCGTCACCGGCTCGACCGGCAAGACGTCCACGAAGGATCTGCTGCGCGGGATGCTCGAGCCGCACCGGCGCGTCGTCGCCACCGAGCAGAATCTCAACACCGAGATCGGGCTGCCGCTCACGATCCTCGGCGCGTCCGCCGGGACGCAGGTGCTCGTCCTGGAGATGGCGATGCGCGGCGCCGGGCAGATCGCCGAGCTGGTCGCGATCGCCGAGCCGGACGTCGGCGTGGTGGTGAACGTCGGGCCCGTGCACCTGGAGCTGCTCGGCTCGATCGAGGCCGTGGCCGCGACGAAGGCGGAGCTGATCCGCGACCTGCCGCCGCACGGCACCGCGGTCGTGCCCGCGGGAGAGCCGCTGCTCGACCCTCACCTTCGCGCCGATATCCGGATCGTGACCTTCGGGCCCGGCGGCGAGGTCGACGCCCTGCCCGAGGGCCTGAGCGTGCCGTTCGACTCGGCGCACATGCGCCGCAACGCGCTCGCTGCGCTCGCCGCGGCGCGGGCGATCGGCGTCGAGCCCGCGGGTGCCGTGCGCGTCGCGCTGTCGCGGCTGCGCGGTGAGCGGATCGCGCTTTCCGGCGGTGTGGTCGTCATCAACGACTGCTACAACGCGAACCCCATGTCGATGCGGGCCGCCCTCGACGACCTCGCCGAGACGGCCCCAGGGCGGCGCGTCGCGGTGCTCGGCGACATGCGCGAGCTGGGGCCCGACGAGCGCCGCTTCCATCGGGAGCTCGGCGAGCGCGCCCGGGATGCGGGCGTCGACCTGCTCGTCACCGTCGGCGACCTCGCGGCGCACGCGGGACCGGCATCCGGCGTCACGGTGCACGCCGTCGCCACGGCGGATGATGCCGCCGGCCTGCTCCCCGGCCTGCTGCAGCCCGGCGACACCGTCCTCGTCAAGGGCTCACGCGGCGTCGGCCTGGAGGTCGTCGCGCTCGCCCTCGAGGCGCGGGAGGCCTGACGTGGGGGAGGTCCTCATCGGCGGGACGACCGCGCTGCTGCTCTGCGTCTTCCTGTCGCCGAACTTCATCGCGTTCATGCACGACCGCCAGTTCGGGCAGCACATCCGCGAGGAGGGGCCGGCCGGACACCACGCCAAGGCGGGGACGCCGACGATGGGCGGCGTCGTCATCCTGCTCGCGATATCGGTCCCGTTCCTCATCCTCACGGACTGGGACTGGCGGGCCGTCGGCGTGTTCGGCGTGATGATCGCCTGCGGCGCGCTCGGCTTCGCCGACGACTACGTGAAGATCGTCAAGCGCCGGTCGCTCGGGCTGCGCGGGCGCACGAAGCTCATCCTCACGGTCGTCATCTCGCTCGCGCTGTGGTGGGTCGCCACCGAGCAGGCCGGGATCACGACGTCCGTCCGCCTGCGGCTCGTGGACGCGAGCGTCGATCTCGGCTTCGCCTTCCCGATCCTCATCTACCTCGTCATCGCGGGCACCGCGAACGCGGTGAACCTCACCGACGGCCTCGACGGCCTCGCCGCCGGATGCGCGGGGATCGTGATGCTCGCGTACGTCGGCATCACCTACATCACCGCGGGCGCGAGCGACCTCGCGCTGCTGAGCGCGTGCGTCGTGGGTGGCTGCATCGGCTTCCTGTGGTTCAACGCGTTCCCGGCGACGATCTTCATGGGGGACACGGGCTCCCTGGCGCTCGGCGGCGCCGTCGGCGCGATCGCGGTCATGACGAACACCGAGATCCTGCTGCTGCTGCTCGGCGGGATCTTCGTCATCGAGGCGCTCAGCGTGATGATCCAGGTCTTCGCCTTCCGCACGTTCCGCAAGCGGGTGTTCCTGATGGCGCCGATCCACCACCACTTCGAGATGCGCGGGTGGTCGGAGACGAAGATCATCCTGCGCTTCTGGATCATCGCGATCGTCTGCGCGGCGATCGGGTTCACGCTGTATCGGGCGTCGATCCGGTAGCGCTGTCGTGTGTGGTCGGGGCCGGGGACGACACGGCCTGCGGGGGCCGGGCCACCCGTTCCCTCCTCGACCGCATCGTCCCCGGCCCCACGGCCCGGGCGTGCGGGTCGGGCGCCGGGGGAGAGGACGCTGGCCCAGGCGGGTGGGGTCTCTCCGGGCTGCTGCTATGCGTGGCGGGTTGTGGGAGCGCGCGGGCTTGGGCGACTACGGAACGGGAACCGGCCGCTCTGCGGATGACCGCACTCCTTCCTGCTCGTAGCATCGACGTCACCTGCGACCGAGAAGTGCTCGCGGAGACTGCCGATGCGGCCATCGTCGCTGCCCGACACCTGTGTAAAGGAGCAGTCATGAGTGACAGGGCTGAGGATCAGATGCCGACGGGTGGGGGCGCATCGCCGCGGGTCAGTCCTGAGGTGCTGCTGAGCCTGGTCGTGGCAGCGTGTCTGCTGGTCGCGGCGGTCGTCGCCAAGAACGTCCTGGAGGTCGAGCTCGACTTCTTCTCGCAGTTCGTGGCGCTCTGGGTCTACATCGCGTATCTGGTGACCGGGCTCCGCGACCGGAAATCGTCGATTGCGTTCGCGTTCGCGGCGATCGGCGCTACGGCGGCCGTGCTCGTGCTCTACGCCCTCTGACGGATCGCGTCGGGAGCGACGGCTCTGGGGACATTCCCGAACGCTCGCCCAGGCGGGCGGGGTGTTCCTCGGGCTCCTCCTCTGCAGGAGGAGCAGGCGCGATCGTGCCCGTGCCAGTCCGGTGGGAGTACGGTTGGCGCAACCGATCTGGGAGACGATTAGATGCGCGGCATGTTGCAGGGACGCGCCGGTCTGGGACTCGCGTTTCTGCTGGGGCTGCTGGTCGCCACGGCAGGAACGGCGACGGCAGCGAAGCTGATCACCGGCAGGCAGATCAAGGACGGATCGATCGGCGCGAAGGACCTCTCGAAGGCCGTGCGAGCGCAGATCGCGAGGCCCGGGGCAAGCGGGCCTGCTGGCCCGCAGGGTCCGGGAGGTGCGAAGGGCGACACCGGGACCAAGGGCGACCCGGGACCGACGCTGGCGACGTTCGCGAACACCGGCGGCGTGACGCTCACGAGTTCCCCGGCCGTGGTGACCGACACCGCCGGCCAGCCGCCCGGTGGCTCCTCGGGTGCGATCGGCGGGCCGATCACGATTCCCGGCGGCGGACGCTACACGCGGATCACCGCCGTCGAGGTCAAGACGAGCGCAGCGGCGGGGACGCTGACCTGCACCGTCCAGCTGTCGGTGAACGGTGGCGCGTACTTCGATCTGGCGCCGAGCGAGTCGACGACAAGTGCCAACCTGCGGTTCACACTCCCGGACGGCTCGTTCAACAACGCGGCACCGCGCACGATCAACTACCGCGTCCTCTGCACTTCCACTGTGGCCCGGACGGACACCGTGGCAACGCTGAGCACGATCGTCGCTCACCAGCCAGGCACATAGAGCGTCACCCCGCCCCCTGCCGCTCCCGTCACGGGCGAGAAGCAGGCGGGTTGGTGTCGCGAGCTCCTCTGGGGACATTCCCGAACGCTCGCCCAGGCGGGCGGGGTGTCGCTCGGCTGGCCGGTCGTGGGAGGGCGGGAGCGGCCTGTCGCCCCCTCGCCACGGGCTGCTGCGGCTGATCCGCAGCTGCGCTGTCAGTTGCACGGATGCGTTCGGTTCGGTTCGGTGGGACGCTTGCAGCGTGCGTTCCGTCCGTCTATGGGCCGTAGCTGTGGTCGTCGTCGCCGGTGGCGCTGTGCCGTCTGTTGCACCTGCGGCGACCGTCGCAAGGCCCGTCGTGGGCGGCGCGGTGCGCGAGCATCAGGGCACGATCGTCTTCAGCGAGTACGACCAGGCTGGGGCGACGTGGTACCTGGCTGTGCGTGAGGTGGGCGGGCGGCAGCGGCGGCTCGCGCTCGCGCCGAGTCCGGTGCCCTTCGACGCCGACATCGGCACCGACAGCAAGGGGCGGCCACAGCTGATCTATCAGCGCTGCAGGGGCACGGTGCGCACATCGACCGGGTGCGAGCTGTTCGTCTTCTCGTTGGTGAACGGGAGCGGCGAGCGGCCCGTGCGCAATGCCAACGATCCCGAGCGCAACGACGTGTCCCCGACGCTGTGGCGCGGGCGGATCGTGTGGGTCCGCGAATACGGCTCGGGCACGACCGCGAACCCCGTCGTCTACACGAAGGCGCTCACCGCGCCGCGCTCGCAGCCTTCGACGCGTCTGCCCGGAGTGCCGCAACGGCGCTGCAGCACGCTGGTTTCGGTGGAGCCCCTCTGCGGCCCGACGACGAGCCGCCGGGTCGACGCGCTGGAGTTGTGGGGCGACAACCTCGCCCTGATCGTTGGCTATGTCTATGAGAATCTGGGTGGCAGCGCGCAGTTCGAGGTGCGGCTCGACCGGATCAGCGGGCGCTCAGCCCGACAGGTCGCCTCCCTCACGTCGGGCGAATCCGCCCCGTTCCTGGTGGGCCCGTCGTTCTTCAGTGGACGCCTGGCGTGGTACAAGGCGTGCGGCGATTCGTCTCAGCCGACCTGTCGAACGGCGGTCGGCCCTTGGCGTTACCGGCTGTCCACACGCCGCTACGAGCGCGGAGCACCCGGACCGATCTTCGTGCTCGGCTTCGCCGACACCGGGACACGGCTGTACGAAGCCGTGGGCTGCTACCCCGCCACCACGGTCGGGCTGCCGGATTACGGCCCGCAGCCGGCGGACTGCCGGATCGACTCGGTCGCCCCGCCCGCCTTTGCGCCCTCCCGACCCCCGCTCGGGCTCGGGTAGCACCTGCATCCCCTCGGTGTAGGTGCCCGACGGAACCTGGCTCTCCCCGGAGTCGTCGCTCCCCCAGCACACAGCTGGCGAGACGTCCTCAACGCGCATGTGTGCGAGCCCCCGGCAGATATCTGCTTGTAGCGGCCCGACGGAACGGTCCGCTCCCCAGAGCCGTTGCTCCCCCAGCAGACGCCGCTTCCGGCGGCTGTCAGCGCGCAGGAATGACGAAGCCCTGCGGAGGAGCCGTCACGGACGCGCGCTCGGCCGGTACGTCGCGAGGTACGCCTGCCCGCCCGGCTGCCTGGGGTCCGGGTGCTGGATCCAGGCGACGGGGACGTGCCTGCCGCCCGCGTCAAGCGTGACGGAGTTGGTGTCGAGGTCGGGTGCCTTCAGCGGGGAGGCGATCGTCCAATTCCCGTTGCTGCGGATCGCGATCCGCAGGCGCGACGGCCTGGTCTTCGCGGTCTCGCCCCAGGCGGCGATCGTGCGGTCGGTGAGCGCACCGGCCTCGGGGCCGCCGGCGAGCCAGCCCGACGTCGACAGCGTCCTCGCCGTGCTGAACCGGCCGCCGGCCGCCGGGCGCGTGCTCGTCTTCACCACGGAGGAGGTGAGCTGAGAGCTCTCCCCGTCCTTCGTCGCGGCGTCCTGCCACAGCGCGCTGATCGTGCGGTCGGACGGGAGGCCGAGGGCCAGCTTGTTCTCGAGGCCGATGCCCGCGATCGGCGCGCTGGTGGTGAGGTCGATCGCGGACTCGAAGGCGCCCCGGGGCACGAGGCGCACCAGCTTGCGCACGGCCGTCAGCGGCTGCGACCAGGAGGTGACGACGCCACCCGGCCCGGTGGCGAGCGCGGGGCCGCTGCCGCCCCAGAACGTGAATGAGGCGAGCGTTGCCGGCGCCGCGAACGCGGCGGCGCTCGGCGAGAGGGTCGTCGCCTGGATCTCCGCGGTGCGGTCGGCCGGCGCCGGCGCGGGTGGGGGCTGCGGCGCCGGCGGCGTGTCGAGCCACATCGCGACGACGGTCCCGTCTGGGCCGGAGGTGACGAGCGGCTGATCCTGCCGGGCGACGCCGATCGTCTTCGCGGCGCCGAACCAGCCGCGGGGCGGCGCGATCGCGACCCGGACGCGGTGATCGCTCGAGCGGGTGCGCCAGATCGCCACGATGCGGCCCTTCGGCGTCACCGCGAGATCGCCGCCGAAGACGCCGGCGTCGCCGAGCGTCCGCGGTGAGCCGAAGGACTTCCCGGGTCGGGCGATCGCGACCCGCCAGGTTCGCTTGCCGTTGATCGTCTGCTCCCATCCTGCGATCGCGGTTCCGTCGGCGCCCACCGCGAGACCGGCCAGGAACCCGCCTGCGGCGAGTCGCTGCGCCGGCCCGAGACTCGTCGCGGTGCCGAGCCGCGCGAGCACCTGGAACGCGTCGGGGTTGGGCTTCGGGTCGTACCCGTCCATGACGACCGCGGTCCGTCCGCCACCCGCGGCGACCGCGATGCTCTGAATGCGCAGATTCGACGACGAGATCCGCTTGGGCGAGGAGATGTCGGCACCCGCGGGACTGGTGACGAGCAGCGTGGCGGCGAGCGCGGCGGCGACCGGGATGACGGTATGGCGGATCACCAGCCGACTCTAGGCGCCGCCGCCCGGCGGCACATCCGATCCCTCCACGGGACCGGCCACCGGGTTTTTCCGGTCATGGATCGCTGGCGGCGCACCGATCCGGAGAGGTACCGATGTGGCACGGTCCGGGTCGGGCCGGCGTTGTCGGCGCTCCCCGACCCGACCACGTGCTGCTGGTCAGGCTCTCGATGCGAGGTCGCCGAACGCAATCCGCGCAACGCCGCGCGGACGCCCGCCAGGACCTCGATGCCGCGCAGGAGAGGGGGCTCGGAAGGCGCAGGATCGCGGTGGCGCCGACGAGCCGCAGCGCCCCCTCAAGCGACCTTCCGGTACCTCAGCGCGGGTGGGTTCGGAAGTAGTCCCTGGCCGCTTTGCTGATGGTCTTCGCCGCCTGGTCCCGCTCGGCGCGCAGGCGCGTGTCCGTCCGGGCGGCGGCGACGTCGGCTTCGCGCATGAGCTTTTGGTAGCCGGCCAGGCGCGCTGCCGGAAGTGCTCCGGAGTCGACGGCCGCCCGGACGGCGCAGGCCGGTTCCTCCCGGTGTGTGCAGTCCCGAAACCGGCACGCGAGGGACAGCTGCTCGATGTCCGAGAACGTGCGGGCGATGCCCTCCCCGGACCCCGTCAGGCCGAGCGCGCGAAGGCCGGGCGTGTCGATGAGCATGCCGCCGCCCGGCAACACGATCAGCTCGCGCGCGACCGTGGTGTGACGCCCGCGCTGATCGCTGACGCGCACCGCGTGCGTCTCCTGACGCCGACGACCCAGCAGGGCGTTCACGATCGTGGACTTCCCCGCGCCGGAGGGGCCGAGCAGGACGGCCGTGCGGTCCCCCGACGTGTAGGCGAGCAGGGGCGCGACGTTCTCGTCCGCGAGCGCGTTCATCGACAGGACGTCGACTCCCAGCGCGATCGACTCGACGGCCACGCGGGCAGCGTCCGGGTCGGCGGAGCGGTCGGCCTTCGTGAGGACGACCACGGGGACGGCTCCCGAGTCCCATGCCAGCGCCAGCTCGCGCTCGACACGGCGCAGGTTGGGCGGCTGGGCGATCGGGTGAACGACGAAGACCGTGTCGACGTTGGCGGCGAGCACCTGAACGTCGGAGCCTTCGCCGGGATCCCCTCGCGTGATGGCGCCGGCGCGCGGCAGCACCGCCTCGATCAGCGGGACGTCGATCGACTCCGCGGTCATCACGGCCACCCAGTCGCCGACCGCCGGCAGGTCCGCCGCGCCACGGGCGCTCTTCAGAAGAGGAGCGGCGGGCGCCGCCCGCGTGACGCCGGCGGGCGTCACCACCAACGCGCTGCCGCGGTCACCACGGATCACGCGCGCCGCCGTCAACCCCTGCAGGGCATACGGCTCGAAGAGCCCCTGGCACCGCTCATTCCAGCCCAGCTGCGCAAGCTCTTCCTGCATGCCCCGGCGCACTCTACGCCCGCTCGGGCTCGTGCCCTGCCCAGCGCGACACTGAGCCCCGCATCGTCCCGTCGGCGGCTACCGGCCCGTGCGTTCGCGGTGTGCGCACCCCGGCCAGCAGCAGGGCCGGCGCTTGCCCTCCTCAAGTTCCTCCCGGGTGCGCCGGATGCGACGCTCGCGGGTCGTCTCCCGCTTGGCGTCCTCCACCCAGCAGATGAACTCGTTGCGGGCCAGGGGCGTGATGTCGTTCCAGGCATCCAGTGCCGTGGCGTTGGCGAGCAGCGCCGTGCGCAGGTCCGCGGGCAACTCATGCACGACCCCGCCGGGGACCTCCTGGACGCTCACGAGCGCATCGTACGCCGAGCACCACCGGCGCCCGAACTCAGGCGCCCGCCGGCGCCGGCTCGCCCGTCCCGCCGTGCCGGCGGAACGTGATGACGAGCACGGCGATGATCACGATGATCGCGCCGTACGTGAACGGGGCGGCGAAGGCGCTCGCGGGAACGTCGTCCGCGGTGTCGCCGCGGCCCTGGCCCATGAACGTCGCGAAGTCCCAGAGCCCGTGCAGGACCATGCAGACGACGAGCAGGCCCGTCATGCGCCGGATCAGGTAGAAACCGCTGCCGAGCAGGAACGCCGCGACGATCTGCTGCACCGTCGCGCCGATCGCCTGTCCCGTGAAGATGTTCAGGCCGTGCAGGAGGCCGAACGCCGCGGACGAGAAGAACCACGCGCCGACCTCGCCGTAGTGCGCCCGTGCGCCCAGCAGGACGTACCCGCGGAAGATGATCTCCTCGGCGAACCCGACCATCAGCGTGCCCACGAAGATCAGGAGGACGAGCCCCACCGGCCACTCGTCCCACGGCGCCACGATCAGCGTGACGAGGATCGTCCCGCTGACGAGCGCCGGGATCAGCCAGCGCCAGCGCGGATGCGTCAGCCGGTGCTCCTCGTGGAAGAGCTGGTGCCACCAGCCCCAGCGCGCGGTCAGGGCGAGCGTGGCGATGATGCCGAGACCGACGGGGATCACGACGAAGCCCAGGACGTTCGACGTCGACTGGCTCAGCTCGTCGTAGTCCACGCCGGACACGAGCCCGGCGGCCATGAACACCACCGCGTAGAGGACGGCGACGGCGATGCCGCGCCCAAGCGTGATCGGGACGCGGGTCGCCGTCGGGGTGGGCTGCTGTGCCTCGGCGGTGCTCATGGGGCCGAAACCCTGCCACAGCGGGCGGGCGTCACGGCGCCAGGCGGGTCCGGCCTGCGGACTACGCTCACGCGGTGACCGCGGCGACCCCGGCGTTCTTCTCCGTCGACCCGTTCACCGGCTCCTCGGAGCCGGGGCGCGACGCGGCGTTCCTCGTCCTGCTCACGTTCCTGGTCTCGTTCCTCTTCATCCGCACGAGCGCGCGGATGATCCGCGCGCAGGTCTCGTGGTGGCCGGGGAACGTCGAGACGAGCTCCGGTCTGCATCTGCACCACCTGGTCTGGGGCATCTCGCTGATGACGATCGCGGGCTTCCTGGCGTTCGCGCTCGCGCCGCCGTCGGACCCCTGGTACCAGATCGCGGCGATCGCGTTCGGGATCGGCGCCGGCCTGACCTTCGACGAGTTCGCGCTCTGGGTGCACCTGCAGGACGTCTACTGGAGCGAGCAGGGGCGCGTCTCGCTCGACGCCGTCGTGATGGTCAGCACGTTCATGCTCCTCGTGGTCCTCGGGACGAAGCCGTTCGGGCTCGAGGGCGGGGAGTCGCCGGGCATCGCCGTCGTCGGCGTCGCGATCGTGCTGGTGCTCTGCGTCGTCACGTTCATGAAGGGCCGCATCGCGCTCGGCGCGCTGTCGGTCTTCATCCCCGTCTTCGGCCTGTGGGGTGCGTCGCGGCTCGGGAAGCCCGGCTCCCCGTGGGGCCGGCGCCGCTACACGGGATCCAAGCTCGAGCGCGCGCACGAGCGCTTCCCTCCCGACTCACGCGGGCACCGCATGCGCGACGCGTTCTTCAACGCGATCGGCGGGCGGCCGAGCGAGCCCGACCCGCCCGCGGATGCCGGCGGCTAACGCTGCGCGCCGCCGGCCTTCAGCACGTCGCGGATCTCCTCCAGCAGCACCGCCTCGTCGCTGCGCCCGTCGTCGGGCTTCTCGATGCCGCGTGCCTTCTGCATCGCGTCGATCGGCTTGACGACGAAGAAGAACACGGCGGCGGCGATCGACACGAACGAGATCAGCGCGTTGAGGAACGAGCCGTAGCGGAAGACCGAGTCGTTGATCGCGAAGGTGAGGTCGGAGAAGTCGGGCTTGCCGATGATGGCGGCGATGATCGGCGTGATGAGGTTCTCGACGAACGACGTCACGAGCGCGCCGAAGGCCGCGCCGATCACGACGGCGACAGCCAGTTCGACGATGTTGCCGCGCATCAGAAAGGCGCGGAACTCCTGCAGCATCGGATCTCCTGAGCTCGAGTTCGGGGAGACCCTACCGGCAGGACGTCACGGCGTCACGCCGTCTAGGGTCGCGCGATGGCCGGCATCATCACGTACGCCCTCGACGACGGCGTCGCGACGATCACGATGGACGACGGCAAGGTCAACGCGCTCTCGTCCGCCATGGCCGCGGCGGTCGTCGGCGGTCTGGACCGCGCCGCGGCGGACGGCGCCGCCGTCGTCCTGACCGGGCGCGCGACGACGCTCTGCGCGGGCTTCGACCTGCGAACGGCCGCCGAGGGGTGGCCGCAGATGCTCATCGACGGGGCGTCCCTGGCGGAGCGGATGCTCGCCTTTCCGCACCCGGTCGTCGTCGCCTGCAACGGCAACGCGGTCGCGATGGGGGCGTTCCTCCTGCTGGCCGGCGACCTGCGGATCGGCGTCGCCGGGGAGTTCGCGATCGGCCTCAACGAGGTGGCGATCGGGCTGACGATGCCGTGGTTCGGCATCGCGCTGGCGCGTCACCGCCTGACGCGCCCCGCGCTGGACCGCTGCACGATCACCGGCGCGCTGCTCGCGCCGGACGAGGCGCTGGCGGCGGGATTCCTCGACCGCCTCGTCGCCCCGGACGAGCTGGCGGACGCGGCGGCGTCCGCCGCACGCGGCCTCTGCGGGCTGGACCAGGCGGCGCACGCTGCGACGAAGCTGCGCGTGCGGGCGGAGGTCCTGGAGGGTGTGCGCGACGGCATCGACCGCATCCGGACGGCGGACCGGTCGCAGTGGTGACGCCGTGACGCCGCACCGCCCGCCGCTGCCTCCCGGCCCGTGGCTCGTCGTGGGCCTCGCGCGCTCGGGCGCCGCCGCGGCCCGGGCGCTGTGGGCGCGCGGCGAGCCGGTCATCTGCGTGGACGCCGGTGACCCAGAGGAGGCCGAGGCGCTGCGGGCCGAGGGCATCGAGGTCTGGACCGGCGTCGACGGGCTGCGGGAGCTGGAGCGCGCCCGCGCGGTCGTGAAGAGCCCGGGCGTGCCGCCGTCGGCGCGCGGTGATCGCGCGCGCGGTCGCGACCGGCGTGCCGGTCTGCGGCGAGCTGGAGCTGGGCTGGCGGCTGCTCGACCGCCCGTTCGTCGCCGTCACGGGCACGAACGGGAAGACGACCACCGTCGAGCTGCTCGGGGAGATCTGGCGCGCGGCGGGGCGGCCCGTGGCGCTCGCCGGGAACGTCGGGACCCCGGTCACCGCGCTGGCCGACACCGTCGACCCCGGCGCCACCGTCATCTGCGAGGCGAGCTCCTACCAGCTGCACGACGCCGTGGCCTTCGCCCCGGAGGTCGCCGTCATCCTCAACATCACGCCCGACCACCTGCCCTGGCACGGCACCGACGCGGCCTACCGCGCCGCGAAGCTGCGCCTGTTCGAGCACCAGGGCCCCGGCGATGCGGCCGTCGGTCCGCGCGACCTCCTTGGGGCCGCCGGCGGGGAGGCGCGGCGGGTCAGCGTCGGGCGGGATCCGCGAGACGACCTCGCGCTCCGCGACGGCTTCCTGTGGTGGCAGGGGGAGCGGCTGCTCGCTCTGGAGGACCTGCGGCTGCGCGGCGTCCACAACGCGTGGAACGCCGCGGCGGCGAGCGCGGCCGCGCTGGCCTGCGGCGTTGCCGCCGAGCCGCTGCTCGACGCGCTGCGCAGCTTCGCCGGGGTCGAGCATCGCCTCGAGGACGTGCGCACGCTCGACGGCGTGACGTGGGTCAACGACTCGAAATCCACGAACATCGCCTCGACGACCGTCGCGCTGGACGCGATCACCGCGCCGGTCCACCTGATCCTGGGCGGCCAGGCCAAGGACCAGGACTTCACGACGCTGCGCGGCGCGATCTGCGCCCGCGCCGCGGCCGTCTACCTCATCGGGGAGGACGCGCAGCGGATCGCCGACGACCTCGACGGCACCGTGCCGCTGTACGCGAGCGGCGACCTGGAGCGTGCGGTGCGGGCCGCCCGCGGGGCCGCTCGCGCCCGGGAGGTCGTCCTCCTGTCGCCCGCCTGTGCGAGCTTCGACCAGTTCGCGGACTACGAGGCCCGCGGGCGCGCCTTCAAGGCGCTCGTCGCCGCGCTCTGACCGGGGAGGAATCGCGGGCCGGGCGCCGAATCGCGGTTCGATGGCCCGCGTTGCCGCCCGCGCCAGCACCCCCGCCCCTGCGGCGGCACGTTCCCGTGCCCTGAGCGGCCGGAAGATCGAGGAGGACGTGCTCCTCACCGCGGTCCTGTGCCTCGTCGCGTTCGGTGCGGTGATGGTCTACAGCGCCTCGTCCGCCACCACCGTCGTCAAGGGCGGCGGTGACGGCACCGCCTTCCTCATCAAGTACCTCGTCTACGGCGCCGCCGGCTTCGTGCTGCTGCGGGTCGCCTCGCGCTGGCCGCTGCAGAAGGTGCTGGCGATGACCGGGCCGTTCCTGGCACTCTCGTTCGGGCTGCTCATCCTGGTCGAGGTCCCCGGGATGGGCGTGACGGTCAACGGCGCGACGCGCTGGCTCGGCGCCGGGCCGCTGACGTTCCAGCCCTCGGAGGTCGCGAAGCTCGCCATGATCCTCTACGCCGCGCGCTTCCTCGCTGAGCGCCCGCGCGCGCTGCGCTCGCCGAAGGACCTGATGCCGCTGGCGCTGGTCGCCGGGACCACGGTCCTGCTCGTCGCCACCCAGCCGGACCTCGGGACGGCGCTCGTCGTCTCCTTCACGATGGCCGCGATGATGATCGCCGCGGGCGTGCCGATGCGCTGGCTCGCCGGGTTCGCCGGCGCGGGCGCGGTGCTCGTGCTGCTCTACGCGATGACCGCGCCCTACCGGCGCGCGCGCCTGACCTCGTTCCTGGATCCGTGGAACCATGCGGGCGACGCGGGCTTCCAGGCGGTGCAGGGCCAGATCGCGATCGGCTCCGGCGGGCTCTTCGGCCGCGGCCTGGGCGAGTCGGTCCAGAAGATCTTCTACCTGCCCGAGGCCCACACCGACTTCATCCTCGCGATCATCGGCGAGGAGGTCGGGCTCGCCGGGATCTGCGGGCTGATCCTCCTCTACGGGGCGTTCGCCTGGGCGGGCCTGCGGATCGCGCAGCAGGCCAAGGGCCGGTACGCGGCGCTGCTGGCCGCGGGCGTGACGTCGCTCGTGCTCTGCCAGGCGATCCTGAACCTCTGGACGGTCCTGGGGATCGCTCCGCTGACGGGCGTCCCGCTGCCGTTCATCTCCTACGGGTCGACGAACCTCGTCGTCCTGCTCGTCGCCTGCGGGCTGCTCGTGAACGTCGCCCGCGGCGGCTCCGTGCACCTGCGGGCCATCAACGGGGGCCGCGATGCGCCACGATCCACCGCCGATGGAGCCGCAGACGTTCGTGATCGCAGCGGGAGGGACGGCCGGGCACGTCGTGCCGGCCCTGGCGATCGCCGACGCGCTGCGGGCTGAGGCGCCCGCCCCGCCGCGGATCGTCTTCATCGGGGGCGAGCGCGCCGAGCGCGACCTCGTGCCCGCCGCGGGCTTTGAGCTGCGCACGGTCACCGTCGAGGGGCTGAGCCGGTCCAATCCGCTGAAGGCCGCCCGCGCCGCCGTGAAGGCGGCGGGTGCCGTGCGGGCCGCCGGCGCGATCCTCGACGAGCTGCGGCCAGCGGCCGTGCTCGGGGGCGGCGGCTACGTGGCGGGCCCCGTGGGCCTGGCCGCGGTGCGGCGCGGCATCCCGCTCGTGCTGACCGAGGCCGACAGCCACCTGGGCCTGACGAACCGCCTGCTCGCCCGGCGCGCGCGGCGCGTGTGCCTGGCGTTCCCGATCGCGGGCCGCGCCGGGAACCCCTACCTGGTGACGGGGCGCCCGGTCCCGCCGCCCGCGACCGACCGGGCCGCCGCTCGCGCGCGCTTCGGCCTGGGCGACGGTGACACGGTGGTCCTGGTCTTCGGCGGCTCGCTCGGCGCCCGCTCGGTGAACGACGCGGCGGTCGGCGCGTGGGGTGCGGCGGACCCGGGCTTTCGCGTCCTGCACGCGGCGGGTGAGCGGGACCTCGCCGATCTGCGGGCGCGCCTCGGCGATCCCGCTCCCGCCTGGTACGACCTGCGCGGCTTCATCGACGGGTTCGGCGAGGCGCTGCTGGCCTGCGACCTCGTCGTGGCGCGCTCCGGCGGCTCGATCTTCGAGGTCGCGGCGGCGGGCCGGCCCGCGATCCTCGTGCCCTACCCGCACGCGGCCGGGGACCATCAGGCCGAGAACGCCCGCTGGATGGAGCAGGCGGGCGCGGCCGTCGTCGTCGGTGACGGCGAGCTGACGGCCGGCCGGCTCGCGGCGGAGGTCGGGGCGTTGCTCGGCGATCCCGTGCTCCTGGAGAACATGGCGCGGGCCTCCACGGGGCTCGCCCGGCCCGGAGCCGCGCGGGAGATCGCGGCGGAGCTGCGGCGGTTCGCGGCCCCATAGACACAGATCTGCATCAGACGTATGCTTTTCTGCATGCGAACGACCCTGAACCTGGACGATGCGCTCATGCGCGAGGCGAAGAAGCATGCAGCCGAGACGGGGACGACGCTCACCCAGGTGATCGAGCAGGCGCTGCGGCGCTCGCTCGACGCGGCGGCGCCGGACCCCGGAACGGCGCCGTTCCGGATGCCGGTGTTTCAGGGGGAGTGCGGGCTGGCCCCGGGTGTCACGCCGGAGGATCTCCACAGCAATGCCCGCCTGGACGAGATCCAGGGGGACCGGCACGGCGTGTGATCCTGCTCGACGTCAACGTCCTGGTCGCGGGCCACCGTCCGTCCGACCCGCGGCATGAAGCCGTGCGCGGGTTCCTCGATCAGCTGTTCGCTGCGCCCGTCGCCTTCAGCGTCCCCGACGTCGTCCTCGCGGCATTCCTGCGGATCACGACCGATGCCCGCATCTTCTCGCCGCCGACCCCGCTCGTCGAAGCCCTCGACGTGGCATCGTCGATCGTGGCCCTCCCGACCCACCGGCGGATCAGTCCCGGCCCGCGGTTCTGGGGGCTGTTCGCCGAGACGTGCCGCGCCGGGGATGCACGCGGCCCGCTGGTCACCGACGCCTACCTCGCAGCGCTCGCGATCGAGCACGGCTGCGAGCTGCTGTCGTTCGACCGCGACTTCGCCCGCTTCCCCGGCCTGCGCTGGCGCCCACCCGTCGCGTAGCGTCCCGCCGATGAGCGATCCCCAGCCCTGGGCCGGCAGGCGCCTGCACCTCGTCGGCATCGGCGGGGTCGGGATGAGCGGCTACGCG
>CAVOYJ010000002.1:0-252612 GCA_963700655.1 uncultured Actinomycetes bacterium
GGAGGGGTCGAGGCCGCCCGGGAGGTGCTCCGCGAGGCGTCCGACCGCCATGCCGACGTGCCCCTGATCCCCTACAACCTGGCCTGCTACTCGTGCGTGCTGGGGGATGTCGAGGAGGCCAAGACGCTGCTGCTGCGGGCCTTCGGCATGGACCCGGAACTCAAGAAGACGGCGCTCGACGACCCGGACCTGGACCCGATCTTCGGGGAGGTCAGGGATGTGGGGTGACCCCGTTGATGGGCCACCCCGGCAGCGACCATCGCAGACGACATGATCGAGAAACTGGTAAGCGGAGGGCAGACCGGCGCGGACATCGCCGCGCTCGACGTGGCGCGTCGGCACGGCTTTCCCCACGGCGGCTGGTGCCCGAAGGGGCGGCAGAGCGAGGCTGGGGCCGATCCCCGACTGCTACAAGCTGACCGAGACACCCTCGGCTCGGCTACCTCCAGCGCACCGAGTGGAACGTGCGGGACACGCGACGGCACGGTGGTGTTCACGCTGGCCGCCGAGGTGACGGGCGGATCACTGCGGACGATCCAGTTCGCCGGGAAGCACGGCAAGCCGGTCCTGCATCGTCTCCCGGGACCTGGAGGGGCGCGGGGCAGGTCGCCTGCTGCGGAGTTCGTGGAACAGAACGGGATCAAGGTCCTCAACGTGGCGGGCTCCCGGGAGAGCAAGGAGCCGGGGATCCACGGGTGGGTCGTGCGGGTGCTTGAGGAGGCGTTCTTCCGGGGGAGGGCCAGTTCGGGAAGGGCTGAGGAGAGCAAGCTCACTGGTGCCCGGATGGGGATTGCCGAGGTGGGCGGAGGTCAAACCGGCATGCGCGGGAAGAGCAGGGGGTATGCCAAAGTATAAGCAGGATATGCGGAGTTCGTGCTTGGGGCCGGGTGGTGGCCTGGGGCCGGGATGCCCAGTGTGGAGGTGGTTAGGAATCGGGTGCCCTGGTGCCTTGTTCCCGCCTGCCCCCGTCTTTGTCCCACCGCCCGTGCCGTCGATGGCCAACCACCCCCCAGACATCCGCTTACCAATGAAGACCACGTTTCTCGCACTCGCCTGCGTTGCCTTGGACCGCTGCTTCCCTGTCTGCGGCGCCTCGGTCGGAGCCAGGAAGCCCGGCATGGCGTTGCCGATGACCAAGTCCCGGAGGGACTGGCTCCTTCCGACTGGCAGGGCATCCGGGAGGCCTATGAGGCCGGCAGGCATGCCATGGTCGAGCAGGCGGATGGCACCTTCACGGCCCGCAACCCCGGGCAGCAGTGGAAGACCACGTTCGATGGGCGGGGATTCACGGTGAGACCCGATGCCGGTGGCTGGGAATGGGGTCTGGAGTTGGCGGGCTTCGGCGAGGTCACGGATGTCCGGCACGAGGGAGGGAAACTGTCCTGCCTGCGGGGTGGTGGCCTGACCGAGTGGTTCGTCAATGATTCGCGTGGCTTGGAGCAGGGCTGGACTCTTGAAAAGCGTCCTGATCGCATGAATCCGGGCGAGCCGTTGCGGCTCCACCTCCGGGTCCGCGGAGGCCTCGATCCGCGGGTTGCGGAAGGGGGTGCCAGCGTTGCCTTCGTCAACGAATCGGGAGCCACGGCCCTGACCTACGGCGGATTGAAAGCATGGGATGCCGACGGGAAGATCGTTCAAGCCCGCTTCGTTGATGGTGAACCGGACTCCTCCGGGTTCAAGGTGGAGGTGGATGACGGGGATGCAAGCTACCCGATCACCATCGATCCGATCGCCCAGCAGGCCTATCTGAAGGCCAGCAACACCGGGGCCGATGACGGCTTCGGCGGCTCGGTGGCCGTGTCGGGTGACACCGTGGTGGTCGGGGCCAGCGGCGAGGACAGCAACGCCACCGGGGTCGATGGCAACCAGGGGGACAACAGTGCCGGCAGATTCCGGCGCGGCCTACGTCTTCGTCCGCAGCGGGGGCATCTGGACCCAGCAGGCCTATCTGAAGGCCAGCAACACCGGGGCCGGTGACGGCTTCGGCGACTCGGTGGCCGTGTCGGGTGACACCGTGGTGGTCGGGGCCAGCGGCGAGGACAGCAACGCCACCGGGGTCGATGGCAACCAGGGGGACAACAGTGCCAGTCATTCCGGCGCGGCCTACGTCTTCATCCGCAGCGGGGGCATCTGGACCCAGCAGGCCTATCTGAAGGCCAGCAACACCGGGGCCGATGACGACTTCGGCAACTCGGTGGCCGTGTCGGGTGACACCGTGGTGGTCGGGGCCTACAGCGAGGACAGCAACGCCACCGGGGTCGATGGCAACCAGGGGGACAACAGTGCCAGCGCATCCGGCGCGGCCTACGTCTTCACCCGCAGCGGGGGCATCTGGACCCAGCAGGCCTATCTGAAGGCCAGCAACACCGGGGCCGATGACCGACTTCGGCAGCTCGGTGGCCGTGTCGGGTGACACCGTGGTGGTCGGGGCCCACGGCGAGGACAGCAACGCCACCGGGGTCGATGGCAACCAGGGGGACAACAGTGCCAGCAATTCCGGCGCGGCCTACGTCTTCAGCCGCAGCGGGGGCATCTGGACCCAGCAGGCCTATCTGAAGGCCAGCAACACCGGGGCCGATGACTACTTCGGCTACTCGGTGGCCGTGTCGGGTGACACCGTGGTGGTCGGGGCCTACGGCGAGGACAGCAACGCCACCGGGGTCGATGGCAACCAGGGGGACAACAGTGCCAGCAATTCCGGCGCGGCCTACGTCTTCATCCGCAGCGGGGGCATCTGGACCCAGCAGGCCTATCTGAAGGCCAGCAACACCGGGGCCGATGACCGATTCGGCGGCTCGGTGGCCGTGTCGGGTGACACCGTGGTGGTCGGGGCCAACCGCGAGGACAGCAACGCCACCGGGGTCGATGGCAACCAGGGGGACAACAGTGCCAACTGGTCCGGCGCGGCCTACGTCTTCAGTGGAGTGGGCGTCTCAGCGGCACCCGGCATCATGATCACGGGCAGCAATAAGAACGGCCAGACGTTCACGATCGATTTCACAAGTGACCCGGGACTGAGCGGCTGGCGAATCAAGGGCTCTGCGACCTTGGAGAGCTTTTCGGATGACCTGACCGCTGTGACGACTTTCAGCGAAGTCTCACCCGGGATCTATCAATCTGTCACAGATCTCACCGGCTACCCGGCATTTCGATACTTCCTGCGAATCGAACGATGAAACCGCCCCGCGTCGCATGACTGTCAGACCCCCACTCACCCCGGCCGGCCGGCCCGCTCCGGCGCCTTGACCTCCGGCCCTCATGGGTGCATCCTTCCTAACGATCCAACAGAGGGAGAACCCATGAAATCCAAGACGCAACCTGACCCGCTTCACCTACGAGACCACCGCCTTCCAGGGCTGGCGGCTGTGCATCGCCCGGGGAGGCAAGACCTTCATGCGCTACTTCTCCGACAAGCAGTGCGGCGGGGAGCGCAAGGCGCTGAAGGAGGCGGAGGCGAAGCTGACCGAGTTGAAGGTGTTCCTCGACTCGGCACCCCGCGCCGGTCGCCGCCCCGGTAGCGGTCGAGGAAATGCCGGTTCTGCTCGAGCGACTGGTCGTAGAGAAACTTGAAGAGCCGGTGGTCGGTGTCGTGCCGCTCGATGTGGTCGGCGAGCTTCGCCAATTCAATCCGGGGCACCAGCGGAACGGAGAGGAAGTTCTCGTTGCCGTCGCCGTCGGAGTCGTCGTTAGGAACCGGCGAGAGAAGCAGCATCATGTAAGGAAACACAAGCAATCGCACACGTTTGCTGCCATATTGGAGAATATGCTCCAACAATTCCGTTGAAGACCAGTTCTGGACGACCCAACACTCGGAGGATGAAGGAATCCTCAATTTGGCTATGCAGAATCGTCTTTGCAACAATCGCAGGTGCGATGTGCTTGGCGGGCACGTCCTGCGCACCCACATCACCAGGACCATATTCAATCCATGACCGAAGCAACGGGGCCGCCTCGCAGGGCTGCGTGGATTTTTACACGAATCATCCCTACACAGGGAGAATGTCGAACGATTTTGGGACGATGATTTTTTTGAACGATAAGGCAGGCAATCAGGAGAAGATAGGCATAGTTGGCGCAATGGGAGTTGAGAGACTCCGAATCGTGGCGCCGCCGGGAATCACACGTTCAAGTATGGGGCAACCCCGAAGTACGAGCAGCTAACGGTTAACGTGCCCGGCAACAAGGTGGTGCCCGTGGAGGTCACTACCAATTGCTCCAAAGCGGCAACAGTCCTTGTAAGCCCCTTGCTCGCTCTCGCAACGCAGAAGAGCACGGCAAGAGTTGGAACTCCCCATAAATGGGTGAAAGACGATTACAGCTGGATTCCAGAAGCGTCGCCCTAGCAATCGAAAGGTAATTGCTTTTCGGGGCTGGCCGCGACCGGACCGCCGGAGGGTAGAGGTGGTCCCGGTAGTGGAGGCAGATTTTGAGCGGAGACGTTAGGTCCGACTGGATTTGTTGTGCCGATGGTCAGGGCGGCGTCAGTTCCCGGATATCAGAAACTCCACGAGTTGTTCACTGACTTGGTTGATCATCCATGGTTTCGTGCTGTCTGCGGCGGATGCATTGAATACCGATGCACTTGCACTGCCAAGAATCTTCCCGCTGTGGTTGTCAATGACATCCACCCTGGCATCCAGACCGTCTTTGCCGGCCATCGGTCCGACCGCTCCACGCGCCCAGCCTCCAACGTCCCGGAAGTAGGTGATTGTAAGGTTCACTTTCCTGCGGGCGGAACTCGGGCTCCCTGCATACATCCCTCTCTTCATGAGACCATAATGGACTCGTTCCCGGAGCGCCCGGCAGGTTTCCGCAGTCGCCCCGCTGTCGTCCTTGGACTGGCATGAACCCATTACATAGACCGGTCCATTCATGGGTGGCCCGGATAGCGGCTGGATGACCGAATAGGATGTGCCGCAGCTTGATATGCCAAGCATGGTGAGTCCGCAGCCTGCCATCGTGGCCAACTTCCTGAGAGTTTTTCTTTTCATCATATTCCCGTGGTTGGTCACGCTTACAAGGTGATGAGGCGGTATTTATTGCTCGCTATCTCGCCTTCACCCTCTTCCTGGGAAAGCTGTTTCAGGGTAATCCAGTCCCCCCCATGGCTGCGCTAAAGTGGAAGTAGTATTTCTTGCCGGCTTCCGCATGGAATCCCACAACTCGCTCCGAGGGACCGAGCATCTCCTGGAACGGGACGCTGATAAAGTGCTGTCCCGACGGAACTTGGAATTCAACGCGATCTCCGGCGAGTCGTTCTCGTCCCATGCGAACGCCAAGACGGCGGCCGAGAACGTTCGCGTGAAGGCCGGCGGCGCTGACCTCGTGGAGGCAGACCGGTGACGCGGTAGGGGCAGCGGTATACGCTCGCGTGCGTGAGGGTCGTCGCGGTCGACTGGTCAGGCCGCGCCTCAGGCGAGGCCGAGTACATCTGGGCCGCGAGCGTCGTCGACGGCCGGCTGCAGGACGACCTCCGCAACGGGCGCACGCGCGAGCAGGTCTCCGACTGGCTCACGGGCCTTGCAGACCGCGGCCCGACCGTGGTCGGCCTTGACTTCGGGTTCTCGTTCCCGCGCTGGTGGTGTGAGCAGTCGAACTGGAAGACCCCTGAAGCGGTCTGGCGCGCCGCCGCGGCGCACGCCGAGCCGTGGCTCGAGAGCCCGGGCGCCCCGTTCTGGGGACGCCCCGGCGTTGCTCGCAACCTCGAGACCGAGCGCCGCCTGCGCCGCACGGAGCAGGAGGTCGCGGGTCCGGCGAAGTCGGTCTTCCAGATCGGCGGCGCGGGGGCCGTCGGCACTGGATCGATCCGCGGGATGCCGATGCTTCTCGCACTGGCGGGAGGCGGGGTACTCGGTCTGGCCGTTCCACCCAGCGCATGAGCTCCGAGTGGTCGAGATCTACCCGCGAGCGCTGCTCGGCGGCCTGTCGGTCCGAAAGAGCCGGTGGTCTGAACGGCGTGCACACCTCTTCCGGGAGTTCCCGGATCAGCCGGCCGACCTGCTTGAGCGTGCCGCCGGATCGGAGGATGCCTTCGACGCGACGATCGCGGCGCTTGTCATGAGCGACCACGCTGCAGCGATCGCCGGCCTTCGCGCCACGGCGACCTCGACTACCGAATCGAAGGGCGGATCTGGACTCCCGCGATTGCCTTGCGGCGATGAGAGAGCCCGCTTGCGCGGGGCTCTCTACGACAGGGCACCCGATCAATCAACTGAGAACGGCCACGGAACTGTCAGCAGCCGTGGTCATGTTCGTGTCTGCGGGCTGGCCACGAAGATGACAGCGACACGTCCGCCCTCGCTCCTGCTTTTCGTCCGATCCGAGAGCGCGACCTGCTGTCACGACGACGCCTCCTCTTGCACCAGAGCACGAGTCCGGAGGCGGGCGGGTTCAGGAGGGGATGCCGGGAGGGCCGAGGATCTCTATCCCGTATTCGGCGGCGGTGGCCATCATCCGCTGCGGGTCTGGTGGCGCAGCGGATGGGGGCGGCAGGGTCAGTGTTTGTGCCGGCTCGGACAGAGCGCGGAGGAAGTTCTCGAAGCCCGCGGGCTCAGTGACGAGCAGAAAACGAGCCTCGGCCGAGTTGACGATGAAGGTATGCGGGATCTCCCGCGGCCCATACACGAACGACCCGGCTGGAGCGTTGATCACCTGGCCGCCGACCCAGAAGGTCAACTCGCCGTCGATGACGTAAAACCACTCGTCCTCGCGGTGGTGGACATGCAGTGGCGATCCTGCGCCCTGCGGCGCCAGATGCTCGACCACGGCGACGCGGCCGTCGGTTGTCTGTGCCGAGGACTTGATCGTGACCAGGAAGTCGAGAAACCAGCGTGCATCGCCCTCCCCGGGCTGTAATGCGATCGGCGCTACGGACGGGGCGGAGTCGGCGCTCATCAGCTTCCTTTGGGTCGAACCGCAAGACGACGGACTTGCGTGATCACTTCGCCGGGATCCTAACCGTGGCCCGCCGGCTCGGCCTCGCGCTGGGCACGGGCTCCCCGCTGGCAGCCCACTCAAGGACTAACCCCGCTCGACGAGCGCTTTGAAGTTGCTGAGAGCTTCTTCGAGACTGTTGGCATTCATGCGCTTGACCATGAGCGCATCAGCGATCTTGCCGAACACGCCGCCCGGCAGCGCGTAGTCGAACGTCGTGGTCAGGCGTGTTCCATCGCCTTCCGGGGTGAGCTCCCAGCGAGCGCGCCCCGACAACATGCCGTCCATCTGGAAGAGGTGCAGCTTCTCCGGCTGGTAGTCGAGAACCGTCTCGGTGATCGGCATGGACACGCCCGCCGACTTCACCTTGAACACGACCTTGCCACCTTCCTCGGGGAAGGGAGCGGCAATGTCGATCTCCGTCATGCCCGGATACCAGTCCGGCCAGCGACTGGCATCGCTCAGGAGCGCCATAGTCCCCTGCGGCGAGGCCTTGATCTGGACATTGCGCTGCACGATCGCCACCGTGGATCTCCTCGCTTTCTGTTGTCGCTATGCCTGCGTGACGCGGCCAAGCATCGCGAGCACGACCAAGCGAGCGCGACTCGAATCCTATGTCACCGCCGCGTTGCTCCCTTGCGCGACTTGCGAGCGTCCGCTGAGCTTCGGTCCGGACGCCTGCGCTGCACGACGCCGGAGCGCGCCGGCCGCAGGCGGCGAGCACGACCTCAAGGGCGTTCCCGGACCCTGGCGCGTCTTCGCCGTCGAGCCGTAGGCGCTCCCCGCTACCGCCTCCACGGCAAAGCAGGAGCGTGCGTGGCGGCCAGATCCTCATGCTCGGTGCGCGTCGCGCCGAATGAAGAACGTGAGGGCCCCGGTGGCCTGCGCTCGAAGGTTGGGGGAAACTTCAGAGCGCGTAGTTGCTGCCGGGGCCCTCGGACGTCCGAGCTCCTGGACGGTCGAACTTACGCAGCCGTCGTGATGACTGGGGTCAGGAGGTTCGCTTTGCACGAGTTGTCGGCGACCCGGCGCCCGCAACCTCCAAGGCGCGCGTAAGGCACCGACCTCGGTAGGAACCAGCGCAGGTTTGTTCACGTCTGCGTACCGTTCGCGGTGCGTCGTCGATCGTCCATTCCCCCAGGACCCGATGACGCAAGTCTTCCGCGCCCCTCTGAGCGGGCGCGCCCGGCCCGGTGCGGGGAGGCACACGGGCCACGGTGAGGCGGGACCGACCTGAACTCGAGGCTCGGTCGGTCCCCCTCCCCAGCGCGGCAACGGTCGCCCGCTTGACCCCGGCCGCACCGATCACCGCGCGACGGGGAAGGACACGGGACCTGCGCGCCGCGACGTGACCTCCCCCACAACGAGAGCCGGCCCGCCTGAGCGGGCCGGCTTCGGTGCTGGGAGGAGGTGCACTTACTGCGACGACTATCCAGCGCGGGGCTCAATGCACGCTAATGCGACCCTCGCGGCCACGTAAGTCTTGTCGACCGGCGCGCGCCTCAGGTCCGCATCTGCGCGGCCGCTTCATCGCTGGTGAAGCCGGCGCCTCGGACGGGCATGTGCGCCCGGGCTCGCCGGCCCGCTCGTCGTTTCCCTCGGCGAGGGTCGCCAACCGGTTGCCAACGACTGTCCGGTCGTCGCGGGACCGCAAACAGCATCAGGCTGTCTCGGCCCTGACCCCTTCATGGACACCGGCCCCGATCTCGGTGCCTGTTGCCTAACCGTTGCCAACCGCCGTGCGCCGGCCGGGAATCCCGGCTGCGTCTTGCGGCAGCGAGCCCTGACCCCTTCAGGACTACACCGCCGCGGCCGGCTCTTCTGGCGGCCCGGCTCTCTGGTCCAAGCTGAGCAAGCCTCGGGCCCCTGGTTCCGCGGTGGTGATACGCGATGCCTCCTGGGAGAAGACGCGCGGCGCCGTGTTGGTCAGGCTGGTGCGGCGATGTGGCCGTCCTCGATCTTGACGAGTCCGGTCGGCGATGTGGGTGATGCGCTCGTCGTGGGTGACGATGATGGCGGCGGTGCCGCGGGACTTCATCTCCTGCTGGATCAGCTCCACCACCTGCTCGCCCAGCTTGGTGTCGAGGGCCGAGGTCGGCTCGTCGAACAGCACCAGGGGGGGATCGTTCATCAGCGCCCGGCCGATGGCCACCGCGCTGCTTCTGGCCGCCGGACAGCTGGGCGGGCGTGTTGCCGGCACGATCGGCGAGGCCCGAGCTCCTCGAGGAGCTGGTCTGGCCCGGCCGCCGGTGTCGCTCCGGCCGGGCCGGCCGCCAGCTCGTCGACCACCAGCAGGTTCTCCGGGCGGTGAGGAAGGGGACCAGGTTCACGCTCTGGAACACGAAGCCGACCCGGTGCGGCGCACGTCGGGAGACTCCTTGCTCGAGTACCCGGAGATGTCGTCGCCCCCGAGCAGCACCTTGCCCTCGGTCGGCGTCAGCAGGCCGCCGGCGATCGAGCACAGCGTGGTCTTCCGGACCCGGAGGGCCCGACCAGGGCCACGATCTCGTCCGGCCGATGGTGAGGTCGGCGTGGTCAGGGCCGACGACCTCCTGGTCGCCCGACCTGGTAGGTCTTGCGGACGGCCTCCATCTCCAGCGGCGGGGGTCGGGTCGGTCATCGGTCCTTGTCGTACGGGGGTCGGGGTCGAGGGGGGAGGGGCCATCACCCGATGGCCGAGGCGGGGTCGATGCGCAGGACCCGGCGCAGCGAGAAGGCGCAGCCGAGCACGGAGGCGACGAGCAGGAAGGCACGACGCTCGACACCAGGCGCCCGACGGTGGCGTCGAAGGGGATCGACCCCGGCGGGATCGACGGCGTCGAGGGCCAGGGCGGCGAGCGCGCCGATGGCCGAGGCCACCAGCGTCACCACCAGGCGGCCTGGGTCACGACTCCGGCGAACAGTGTGGCCCGCGGAGGCGCCGACGGCCTTGAGGATGCCGTACAGCGCGGTCCGCTCCACGGTGATGAGGGCGAAGAACAGGGCCACCACCACCAGGGCGATGACGACCGTGACGCCGATGATCTGGTTGAAGGTGGCCCGCTGCTGGCTGACGCCGGGCAGGGCTTCGTCGCGGCCTCGAGGGTGAGGGTCTCGGTGCGCCCCGGTGGCCTCGTCGATCGCGGTCCGGGATCGCCTGCTCCCCGTCGGTGCGCACCACGAGGGCCTGGACGACGTCGTCGCCGACGGCCTCCCCGGCCGGTTGGCCCGAGCCACCTCTCGCCAGGTCTCCAGCGACCCCCACAGCGTGCCCTGGCCGGAGTAGCGGGTGTCGTCGACGAAGCCGACCACCTCCACCGGGGTCCGGGCCGGGCCCAGCAGCAGGGCGGTCCCTCCTCGACGCCGTCGGCCTCGAGCGAGGAGTCGGCCACGACCTGACCCTGCTGCGGGGGCGCCTCGGGCTAGCCCCCGGGGCGCCAGCTCGTAGCCGAACAGCACGGTGGCGACCAGGTCCTTGCTGTCGGGCTCGTCCTCGAAGCGGCCACCGAGCTGCACGCTGCCGAGGCCACCGACCTCCGTCACCCCGTCGACCGCCTCGACCTGGCGCCGCTGATCGCCGGTGATGCGGCTGCGGACGAGGGAGTCCTGCGCGGCGGTGGAGTAGACCACCAGGTCGGCCTGCTGGGCCCGGTAGGCCCCGGTCGCCGAGCCGATGAGCCCGTCGAGCAGGCCTCCGAGGAACATCAGCAGGAGGGCGATGAGGGTGAGGATCGCGGTCGCCACCGCGAAGCGGCCCGGGCCGACGACGCATCTCGCGCAGGGCGAGCCTCATCGTCCCCCACCCCCGGTCGTGGCCTCGATCGGATCGATCTGCAGCACCCGCCGCACGGCCACCAGGGCGCTGAGCACCCCCAGCACCAGGAGCAGCACCGACCAGACCAGGACGGCGGTCGGGTCGAAGCGGAGCGTCAGGGAGCCCAGGCCGCAGCTGGGTCAGCGGGGCGTAGAGCGCGACGCCCAGCCACCAGCCCCAGCCCCACGATCACCAGGACGACCTGGATCAGCAGCGATCGCACCAGCACCCCGCCCTGGGCACCCACGGCCCGCAGCAGGGTCAGCGACCCCGACTTCTGCAGGGTGATGATCAGGAAGAAGAGGCCGGTGACGAGGGGGACGACGAGCCCGTACAGCAGGAAGATCACCTGGAACGACTGGCGGACCTGGGCCACGCCCGGCGACTCGTCGGCCGCCTGCTCGCGGGTCAGGGCGTCGGCCTCGGGCGAGCGCGGCGTCGATGCGCTCGACCAGCTGGTCGCCGTCGACCCCGTCGGCCGGCTCGACGGCGATGGCGTTGGGCAAGGACGTCGGCGGCGTCGGGGTTGGCGGCCCGCACCGCCGCCTCGTAGGTGGCGAAGTCGGTGAAGAGGGTGGGGGTGACTTCAGCTGGACGTCGCGGCGCCAGGCCCACCACGGTCAGGGTCACCGGCTCGGCACCGGGCCCGGCGGCCGGGACGGTGACCTCGGTCACCGATCGAGAAGTCGACGTCGCTGCCGACCGCCTCGCCGGCCGCGGCCGGCCGCTCCCCCGACGACAGGGTGGTCGGGGCGCCCAGGCCCGGGTGACGTCGGTGCCGACGATCGCCGCGTCGGAACGGCCGTCGCCCACGCCCTCCACGGTGAAGGTGCTCTGGCCGAGGCGGGCCGCCTCGCCGACCCCCTCGGTGCTGCGCACCGCCTCCTCCAGCGGCGGCGGGATGACGCTGCCCTGGAGGGCCTTCTGGCCGTCGACGCTGTAGACGAGCACCGGCGCCGTCTGGTTGCGATCCCCCCGACGAACGAGGTGAGGAGCCCGTCCTGGAGGGCCTGCTGGGTGAGGATCAGAAAGACCAGCAGGCCGACGGCGAAGACCAGCAGCCCGAACCGCACCACGGCGCGGCGCATCTCCTGGAGGGCCAGGAACATCAGTTCAGCTCCAGTGGTGGAACCCGGCGAGGGCCCATCAGGGTGTGCGCCGCCACCGGCTGACCGTAGCGATCCACGCGAAGCTCTCAGCGCACCTCGCGCTCGCGATCCTCCACGTGTCCCGGTGCTCGGCGCGGCGGCGACCTTGGCGCCCCGGTGCATTGACGCACGGGTGTTCTCGGTGGTTCGTGCCGCAGCATCCGGACGCTCGCTCTTCGTCCATTGGGGGTGTCAGGGCTGGTGCACGTTCTGAGTGAATCGGGGTGGGCGGTTCACGGCACCCGCCGGGCGTGCGAGGATGCGCGCGTGATCGGTGCAGTCCTGATGGGCCTCGTCGTCGGCGGCTGACGGCCTGCGAGCGAGAGGTCCGTACATGGGCACTCCGACTCATGAACTGCGCGGCGATCGTCGTCTTCTGGGCGCTGGTGCTCGTCCTCCCGGAGCTCCGCACGTTCGCGCTCGTCAACCTCGGCGTCCAGCTGGCGATCTTCGTCCCGATCGCGAGCATGCCGGGCTGGCGGCGCCGCCAGATCAGCTTCGTGGACATCGCCTGGCCGACCGGCCTGGTGGCGATCGGCATCCAGCTGGCGATCTTCGCGGATCGCATCACGCCGCTCACCGTGCTGACGGCGGCCTTCTACGTCATGGTCGGCGCCCGCATGGCGACCTGGGCGACGCGGATCTACCGTGCCGGGGGCCTCGTCGAGGAGCTGCCGCGCTACCGCTACCAGCGGATCCGCTGGGCGCACGAGGGATTTCGCAGCGAGCGCTTCTCGATCCAGTTCGAGATCACGGTGCAGATGCTGGCCAACGCCAGCGTGCTCGCGATGCCCGCCTACCTCATCGCGACGAACAGCTCGTCGTCGCTCAGCCCGTGGGAGATCGCCTGCGTCGTCGTCGCCCTGGCCGCGTACGCTTTCGAGTCGTTGGCCGACCTGCAGAAGAGCCGCTTCACCGGTGGCTACGAGAACACCGGCACGGGCATCTGCGACGTCGGGCTATGGCGCTACAGCCGTCACCCCAACTACTTCGGCCAGTGGGTTCAGTGGGTCGCCCTCGTCGGCCTCGCGCTGCCATCGCTGGCCGGCCTGCACGACGCCACCGACGCGGTCCCAATGGGTCGGACTGCTCGTGTTCCTGTTGATGGCCGCGGGGGCGATGTACTACACGCTCGTCCACTACACGGGCGCCGTCCCGGCCGAGCACTACAGCGCGCTCAAGCGCCCCGCCTACGCCGACTACCAGGCGACCGTGAACCGGTTCTTCCCCGGGCCCCGGCGACGGCACGAGACCGACGACGACCTCGACGCGGCGACCGCGCAGGCACGCCACGCCCGGAGCTCGTCATCGCCGACGACCTGACGCAAAGCAGAAGCGGCGCAAGTGGACGCCACTGGTGCGGGGGTTCGCACAACGCCCAAACACGCCGTCCACGGCTGGCGCTCGATTTCCCCTTCGCAGAGCCGCAAATAGCCCATTCCGGGGCGAGCAGCGGAGAGACCGGGACGACGTGCGAACCCCCAGTCACTCGATGAGCTGCTCGAGTTGCTCTGCCCGGCGGCGGCCGCCGCCTGACCCACCCGGCCCTTCAGCGCCTGCCCGACGGCTGACCAAAGGCGGGCACCGGGCACAGTCGCCCAGCCCGAAGAGCGACACCGCCCAGAATCGTGCCCCCGAGCCCTTCGTGCCCACCAGTTCCCCGGTCTCGGGCGCCCGGCTGCCACCGCGTTACCACCGCCGCAGCAGTGGCCCGAAATCCCCCGCTTCGTAGCATGTAGCGAACGCTGGACCCCTTCTGGACACGTCCGGCGAGCTGAACTCGAAGCCGGCCGAGCCGGTGTCGACTAGGCCTGCGGCACGACCGCGATCGTCCAGGTCCGCCTCGCCGGCGATGAATCCAGGTTGCCGGCCGCGTCCCTGGCCCGCACGTCAAGGGTGTGCTCGCCGTCCGCGAGGCCGGTGACATTGTGCGGTGAGCTGCAGGTGGTGAAGGCGCCGCCGTCCAGGCTGCAATCAAACGAGGCGACGTCGGCGTCCGCAGACGAGAACTCGAACGTGGCGTCCGGGCTCGACGACGTCGGCGCAGGACCGCTCGTGATCGTCGTGTCCGGCGCAGTCGTGTCGACCGTCCAGGTGCGCGAAGCCGGGCTCGCGTCGATGTTGCCGGCCGCATCGACCGCGCGCACCTCGAACGTGTGCGACCCCTCCGTGAGACCGGTCAGCTGGCCCGGTGAGGTGCAGGCAGCGAAGGCGCCGCCGTCGAGACGGCACTGGAACGTCGCGGTCGAATCCGGCGACGAGAACGTGAACGTCGCGCTCGTGCTCGAGACCGCACCCGTCGGACCGCCCGTGATCGAAGTGTCCGCGGCCGTCGTATCGACCGTCCAGGTGCGCGAAGCCGGGCTCGCGTCAATGTTGCCCGCCGCGTCGGAGGCGCGCACCTCGAACGTGTGCGACCCCTCCGTCAGGCCCGCCAGCTGCCGGGGCGACGTGCAGGGGGCGAAGGCGGCGCCGTCGAGCCGGCATTGGAACGTCGCACCTGGATCGGTGCTCGAGAACGTGAACGTGGCGCTTGTGCTGTTGACCGTGACGGCGGGTCCGGACGTGAGCGAGGTGTCCGGCGGAGTCGCGTCAACCGTCCAGGTCCTGGTCGCAGGAGAGGCGTCGGCATTGCCTGCCGCATCGACCGCACGCACGTCGAACGTGTGCGAGCCGTCCGCTTGTCCCGTCAGTTGACGGGGCGAGGTGCAGGCCGCCCAGGCGCCGCCGTCGAGGCGGCACTCGAACGTGACGCCGCCTTCGGGGCTCGTGAAGCTGAAGTTCGCAGTCGCGCTGACGACGGTGCCGCTCGGGCCCGCGGTGATCGAGGTGTCCGGCGCGACCGTGTCGACCGTCCAGGTGCGGGACGCGGGGCTCGCGTCGATGTTGCCTGCGGGGTCGAGAGCACGGACGCTGAACGTGTGCGACCCCTGGCTCAGCCCGGTGAGCTGTTGTGGCGACACGCACGCCCCCCAGCTGCCGGCGTCGAGACGGCACTGGAACGTCGCGGTCGGGTCGGGCGAGGAGAACGCGAACGTCGTGCTCGTGGTCGAGACCGCGCCCGTGGGGCCGCTGGTGATCGTGGTGTCCGGCGGCGTCGTGTCAACCATCCAGGTCCTCGTCGCGGGCGAGTTCTCGATGTTGCCGGCCGCGTCGATCGCGCGCACGTCGAACGTGCGGGAGCCGTCGGCCAGGCCGGCGAGCTGCCGCGGCGAGGTGCACGTGACCCACGCGCCTCCGTCGATGCGGCACTCGAACGTCACGACATCGGTGGCGGTCGAGGAGAAGGCGAACGTCGCGCTGGAACTGGCGGCCGTGCCCTGCGGGCCGCTCGTGATGGTCGTGTCGGGTTGCGTCGTGTCGACGGTCCAGGTCCGGGACGCCGGCGACACATCAACGTTGCCCAACGCGTCAAGCGCGCGTACCTCGAAGGTGTGCGTGCCGTCGGCCAGCCCCGCGAGCTGGCGCGGCGACGTGCAGGCATTCCAGGCGCCCGCGTCCACACGGCACTCGAACGTCGCACCCTGCTCCGGGCTCGTGAACGTGAACGTCGCGCTCGCGCTGTTGACGGTGCCGTTCGGGCCTGTCGAGAGCGACGTGTCGGGCGGGGTCGTATCGACCGTCCAGGTTCGGGACGCCGGGGTCGCGTCGGTGTTGCCGACCGGGTCGATCGCGCGTAGATCGAACGTATGCGACCCGTCCGCGAGGCCCGTGATCTGACGCGGTGAGGTGCAGGCGCTCCAGGTCCCGCCATCGACGCGGCACTCGAAGGTCGCGGTGGCGTCGCCGGACGAGAACTCGAAGGTCACGCTCGCGCTGGAGATGACGCCGGTCGGGCCGCTCGTGATCGACGTGTCCGGGGCCGTGGTGTCGACCGTCCAGCTGCGGGAGGCCGGTGTGGCGTCGAGGTTGCCGAGCGCGTCGAGCGCGCGCACCTCGAACGTGTGCGAGCCGTCGGCGAGACCGGTGAGCAGACGCGGCGATGTGCAGGAACTCCATGAGCCACCGTCGAGGCGGCACTCGAAAGTCGCGCCCGGCTCGGGGCTCGTGAAGGTGAACGTCGCACTTGTCGCCGCGAGGGTTCCACTCGGTCCGGTGAGGATCGACGTGTCGGGCGCGGTCGCGTCGACCGTCCAGCTGCGCGACCCGGGGGTCGGGTCGCGGTTGCCCGCGGTGTCGACCGTGCGGGTTTCGAAGGTGTGCTGGCCGTCTGCGAGACCGGTGACCTGGTGCGGCGACGTGCACGCCGCCCACGCACCGCCGTCGAGCCTGCATTCGAAGCCGGCCTTGTCGGAGGCCGTGGACGAGAGCGTGAAGGTCGCGTTCGGTGTCGCGACCGAGCCGGACGGACCGCCGGTGAGCGTCGTGTCCGGCGCCGTCAGGTCGACGGTCCAGGTCCGCGAGGCGGGCGTCGCGTCGATGTTCCCCGAACTGTCGTACGCGCGCACGTAGAACGTGTTGCTTCCCTCACCGGGGAACGTGACCTGGTGGGGAGAGGTACAGGGAGTCCAGACGCCCTGGTTGCCCATGCGGCACTGGAAGAACGCAGGGTCCTCAGAGGAACCGAACGTCGCGAGCCCCGACGTCGTATTGATCGGGCCCGGCGGCAGGCCCGAGATCGTCGTCTGCGGCGCCGTGCCGTCGACGCTCCAGGTGCGCAGGTCCGGAGTGGGGTCGACGTTGCCGGCGGGATCGACTGCGCGAACTTCGAACGTGTGGCGGCCGTCGGTCAGACCACTCAGGTTCACGATCGGCGGGCAAGCCGACCACTGAGCATCATCGAGACGGCAGCTGAATGTCGAGCCGGATTCTGTGGACTCGAACCAGATCGATGCCGTCCGGTCGTTGGTGAGGATGTCCACCGGACCCCGGGTGATACGAGTGTCAGGCGGCGTCGTGTCGGCGGGAGGGGTGGTTCCGCCGGGCGGCGTCGTGGCGCCGCCAATCGGCGGCGTGGTGGACTGCGGAACCGCCCCCGGGAGCGAGGGCGTGGGCACCGGGGCCGGCGAGACCACCGTGACCGGGCTCACGTTCGCGGCCGGCAAGATGACGGTCCCTGCCGAGCGGCAGTTGTTCTTCCCGGTCGACTCACGCACGCGCGCGCGGATGTCGAGGCAGATCGAAACGGCGTAGCGGCCGGCCGAGGCGCCGGCGGGAACGTCGACGGTGACGGTGAGCTTGCGCCTGCCCCCGTTCGAGATGGCGAGCAGCGGGAAGCGCTTGAGCAGGACGACCTTGCCCTTGCCGGCGACCGGCTTCCAGGACACGGCACCGGTGGAGGCACCGGCCGACCGGCGCCCGAGGTTGCGTGCGGTGATTGCGACGCTCAGCCGCCCGTCGGCGACCCGCGCCGCCGCAGAGCCGACCGCGAGATCAGGACGCTTGGCCTTGGCGGCACCGGCAGACGGTGGGTGCCAGGCGCCGGCGAGCAGCACGAGGGCGAGCAGCCCGACGCGCGCGACGAGACAAGCCGCGCTCCGGCGACCGGAACGGACGCCCGAAAGCCTTCCGTACAGCCCTGCGAGCACTGCCCGGCACCTCCTGTGCCATGAGTCCGAACCCCCCGTCGCATCGGATTCTACGGCGATCGGGCGCGCGAGCACCCCGGTTCGGACACGAGGGCGCTCACGCCCCGGCGAGCAGGCGATACGCGGCGCGCGCGATGCGCAGCCGCGTCGGGTCGATCGTCGCGTCGAGGTCGCGGTCCTCGAGGTTCAGCGCGGGCCGGACATCGCGCAGCCATCGCCGCTCGCTGTCCTGAAGCGTCTCGGCTGCCGATCTGGGATCGGTCATGAGGCCGAGCAGGAGGATGAGGTCCTGGCGTTGGTCCTCTGGGCGGCTGTGAACGGCGAGGCTGCGGGCCTTCAGCAGGATGGCCCCCAGCAGCGTCGGCCGCCGAAGCCCGACGCGGTCGTCGTCGACGACGATCGCCACGCGCTCGCTGCGCCTCAGCGCCTGGCTGCCGCCGGGGATCTGGATGGTCTGCGTGCCGCGTGCGGTCATCGCGGGGCGGCCGATCCCGTCGGGTGCCAGGACGTCGACGACCTGCCCCGCGACCTCGAATCGAAAGCCCTTCTCCCCTTCAAGGCCGGAGGTTTCGTATGGCGTCGCACCGAGCTCGTCGCGCAGCGGCTCGCCCCGACCTCAGCCCACCCCAGCTTGGCAAGAGGGATCGGCTGACAGGGTCCGTGGGCGACCCCTTCAGGACCGCCCCGACTGATCCGCGGCACTCCCCCGGCGGTACCGGTTGCGCCGGTAGTCGTCGACCGCCTGCTTGCTCGAGTACCAGTGGCCACCGCGCTGCGTGGCGCGGAGACGACCTCGCTGGGCGGCCAGCACCAGGGCGTTGCGCGACAGACTCTTGTCGGCGAGTGACGCGAGCGGGACAAGCTGCAGGGGGCCGGCGAGACCGGGGAGGATGAAGCGCTCCACGCTGTCGGTGACGGCCCGCGCGAGGAGCTCAGCGAGCAGCCCGACGTCGCCCGTGTCCGCTCGGCTCAGGCCGCGCAGGTAGGTGCCGCGGTCACGCTTGTGGATGACAGCCGGCGGGTATCCCGACCGGACGAGCATGAGGTTGAGGAGCAGGCGACCGACACGGCCGTTGCCGTCACGGAACGGATGGATCCGTTCGAACTCCGCGTGGAGCTGCGCGAACACCTCCATGGCCGGAACCTGACCCTTGAGCAGCTTGCGATCGTTGACCTGCTCGAGCCAGTCGCCGAGCTGGGGCTGGACATCGACAAATGGTGGCGGGCGCATCCCGTTGGGGAACGGCTCGATGTCGTGACGGCGGAACGATCCGGGGCCTTCGCGCGCGTCGAGCTGGTCCGGAGGGAAGTGCGCCCATACGGTGGCGACGGAGCGGCGGTGGATCTCTCGGACCTCAGTCACCGCGACGCGGCGCCGGTGTCCGGTTTGGCCGGGATCGCGCACCGCCTGCGCGTAGACCCAGTCCGCGGCCTCCGCGTAGTCCTGCACCTCGAGGTACTCGCGGAGCTCCTTGCTCCCGACTGCCTTTCCTTCGAACAGCAGCAGCTGCACCTGCTTGAGGATCAGCGTGTTGCCTTCGAGCGCGGTTGAGTGATGGGCTTCTTCAAACCAGATGTCTCGCCAGATCGCTGAGGCTTCTTGGGGCAGCGGGAGCCCCCCGGCCCCGTCGAGGTCGGCGACGGCCCGGTCCAGACGGGCGTAGACGGCTTGTCGGGTCGGGCGAGCCATATTTGACCATGCTAACGCCGACAGCGACTTGCTGGTCAAAACAGGCAAGTTGACCAGCCTTGCGCGATCTAACTCGTCAGGTCAAATCGCTGCCGAGTTCCTCGACTGGCTGGATCGACACAGCTGAGGTCCGCGGGCTCAACTGACGGCGTTCCGCTCAACTCGACTAACCGGACTAGGTGATGCTAGTCTGCGGCCATGAAGCCGGTCAAGATCCACGAGGCAAAGACGAACTTCTCCAAGCTCATCGGCCGCGTCGAGGCCGGCGAGGAGGTCGTCGTCCAGCGCGGTGACATCCCCGTCGCGAAGATCGTCCCGTACGAGACCAGCCGGCACGCCCGCAAGGCCGGCGCGCTGAAGGGACGGATCGAGATCGCTGCGGACTTCGACGCGATTCCCGCCGAATTTCAGGAGTACGTGCGTTGACGGCATGGCTCGTCGACACCCATGCGCTGCTCTGGTTCCTGAGCGACGACGCCCAGCTCTCGACGAACGCCAAAGAGGCGATGGAGTCCGGCGAGAACGTGCTCCTTGCGAGTTCGGCCTGCGTCTGGGAGATGGCGATCAAGGCGAGCCTCGGAAAGCTCAAAGTCCCGACCGATCTGCCGAGCATTCTCGTCGAGCAGGGCTTCGCCCCGTTCGACGTGACCGCTGAGCACGCATGGGCTGTCGCCGGACTTCCGCTCACCGAACACCGGGACCCCTTCGACCGTCTCCTGGTCGCCCAGGCCCGCGTCGAAGGGCTCGGCATCATCAGCAACGACGCGCAACTCGATCAGTACGCGATCAAGCGTCACTGGTAGCCCGCCCGCCACACCAGCGGGCCGCCCTCGACCGGCCTTCCGCGGCACGACCGTGGACTGGTCGGTCAGCCTCAAAGGACGACCCGGGACGCGGTTCCCGCCTACGCGGGCTCGAGATCCGCGAGTGCGCGGCGGGCCATCACACCCTGAACCTGCTCCACGTGCTCCGTGACGTTGCTGAAGCCGTGCGCGAGTTCGTCCTCGGTCAGCGACCGGCGCCAGCCGTAGGAATCGCGGACAACGACGCGCGAGTCCTCGCGGTCCACGACGCGAACGGCGCGACCACCGCTGGCCCATACCTGTCCGGTCTCAATCATGATTCCGCTCCTTGCCTTCCGCACGAGACGGCACCATGTCATCATTGGTTCAGCGGAGCATAAGTGCGCCACATGGGCCGCAGGCCGCAGGCCTGTTGAGGCAACAGAGCCACTCAGGCTTCAGAGCCCTGAACCCCGCCGTCATGGGACACCAGCTCAACGGCGGGGCGCGCATCGCGGGCGCTTCCATCCTGGCCCTGGGTCGGCGCCCCCATCGCTTCTTGCGGATGGTCCGTAACGGCAGTTCAGTCTGGACCGACCGCAGCCTCGCGGAGCTTGTTGCGGTCGATGTCCACGCTTCGGCGGACGATCCGCGTGGCGTTCGCGACGGCCTGCTCGACCTCGCCGGCGAACGCCTCCGACCCGATGGCGACGATCGCCGCCTCGCCCTCTTCGACTGCGGCGCCGAGCGCTGTCAGCTCCGGTCGCGACAGCCCGTGCCAGAGGTTTGCGGCAGCTGCTCCTATGAGGCCCGCTGCCGTGGCGCCGACCAGCATCCCGATGAGCGCCGGCGGGAACATCAGCCCGACGAGCGCTCCGATGATGATTCCGCCCTCCGCGCCACGCGAGAGCGCGCGCGCGTCGTGTCGCACCACGTCGATCTGACCGTTGCCCTTGTGCTGGACCAGCGCAGCGTCGTCGAGATGCAGCTCGTGTGCCGTCGCGAGATCCTCGACAGCCGCGAAGTCCTCGCGCGCAGCATCCAGGTCACGGTAAGCCGCGACAATTGCGAAGGTCGTTCCCGGCGTGGTCATCGCTCGAACCCTACGCAGTCGGCTTCTGCTCTGTTGCTCAGTTGCCGGGCGGGCGGGATCAGAGCCCGAACCAGCGCGCGCGGCGGCTGGAGCCGAACCGCTGCTTCTCGGCCACGAGGTCGACGGAGGGCGGGGTCAGCGACCCCGTCGGCGTCGGGCCCGACAGGAAGTCGACGTTGACGATGCCCACGCGCCCGTCGCCGAACTCGAGGTAGCACTGGCCGATGCCGTCGTAGGGCTCGGGGTCCGTCTCGCCGCGGATGCCTGCAACGATCTCGCGCGCCACGACGCGGCCCGCGCCCTCGGCGAAGACACCCGCTTTGGGAACGCCGACCGTGGCGACGTCGCCGATCGCGTACACGCCACCGATCCCCGTCCGCAGGGTGGCCGACTCGACCGGGACGTACCCGTCCTCGGCCAGGCCGCTCTCGAGCACGACCTGGGGCGCGCGGTGCCTCGGGACCCCGAGGAAGACGTCGTACGGCAGCACGCTCCCGTCGTCATAGGTCACGCGAGCGCCGTCGAGCCCGGTGGGTCGCACCCCCGGGACGAACCGGATGTCGCGCTCGGCGAACGCCTCGAGCAGCGCGGCAGAGGCGTCCGGCGACGGAGGCACCGGGCTCGGCAACGGGATCGTGAACGTGATCGTGCTCCGCTCGCGGACCCCGCGATCGACGAGCAGTTCGTGCAGCATGAGCGCGCATTCGCTCGGCGCCGGCGGGCACTTGAACGGCGCGTCGCACACACCGACGATGTAGTTCCCGGACTGCGCGTCGGCGAGCACGGAGGCCAGCCGCGCCGCACCGTCGACCGAGTAGAATTCCCCGCCGTGCTCGGCCAGCCCGGGCGTCGCGTCGAGGACATAGTCCGCGCCGAGCGCGATCACCAGCACGTCTCCCTCGTGCGTGCCCGCATCGGTGACGACACGACGCCGCTCGGGATCGATCGAGGTGATCGTCTCACGCAGCAATCGCACACTCGGATGCGCGAACGAGGCATACGGGAGCCGCACCGCATCGAGCGTGGTGCGCCCGAACAGCACGTCGAGCTTCGCGTAGCCGAAGACGAACGCGTCGCCGCGATCGATCACCGTCACCTCGACCTCGTCCGGGACCTCCTCGGAGAGAACGGTGGCAAGCTCCATGCCGCCGAACCCCGCGCCGAGCACCAGCACGCGCTTCACCATGGCGTGACGCTACCCGAGCGCGCCGTCGCCCACCAGACCCCGACGACCCGCTCGCTCCGCCCCACCCGCAACGGACGAGGCGGCAGCGCGGCATCTGCGGGCTTCGACAAGACCGCCGACGTCCTACCGCTGCTGGGGACCGTCTGGTGCCGGCCGTGCGTCACCAGCTGCGTGACGAGCGTCAATGTCCGATGGCGGCCAGGGGCGTGGATCGCAGCACTTCACGGGCAGGTCCCTGTCTCGCGTGACGTGGCTGAGGACGAGGACCACGACGATCAGCAGGCCGAGGATGAGGAGCGTGAGCATCAGGTCTGCTCAGCCGCGGCGCATGAGCCGGCCGACGGCAGCCATGACCTCATCGGTCATCTCCACCGGAGTGCCTTCCCCGTGCCCGTCGATCACGCAGTGGCGCACGTGCCCGTCGAGCAGACCCAGGGCGACCTTGTCGAGTGCCGCCTGGATCGCGGAGATCTGCGTGAGGATGTCGACGCAGTAGCGGTCCTCTTCGACCATCTTCTCGATGCCTCGGACCTGGCCTTCGATGCGCCGCAGGCGCGTGCCGATCTGGTCCTTGCTGGCGGTGTAGCCCCGCGGGGCGCTGGTCTGAGTGGCCATGCGCGAAGTGTACCCCCTCCCGGTATCGGAACATCCGTGGTCTCCTCCGCGGGTCTGCGGGGAAACTCAGATTGCTCTAATACCCCCTAAGGGTATGCTACGTTTGATCGCGAAAGGAACACCGATGCCGAACCAACCGACCACCTCCCAGCTCACGTTTTCCGTTCCCGGCGTCAGCTGTGGCCATTGCCGCACCGCCATCGCCGCCGAAGTCGAGAAGCTCGCCGGCGTCACGGCCGTTGAGGTCGATCTGGACGCCAAGCGCGTCACCGTCTCCGGCGACGGCCTTGACGGCGCGGCGATCGTGGATGCGATCGATGAAGCCGGATACGACGTCGCCTAGACCCGATTCTCCGCCCCATCTGACCGCCCCGGATCCATCATGACCACCACCGGCCACACCGAGCACGTCGACCTCCCGATCACCGGGATGACGTGCGCCTCATGCGCGAACCGGATCGAGCGCAGGCTGAACAAGCTGGAGGGCGTCACGGCGACGGTGAACTTCGCAACGGAGAAGGCCGCGGTCGATTTCGACCGGCAGACCGCGGCGCCCGAGGACCTGCTCGGCGCCGTGCAGGCCGCCGGGTACCAGGCCAGGATGCCGCCGGCGCCGGGTGAGGACCATGGCGCTCACGAGCATCACGACCTCTCAGCCGACGAGACCGCGGCGCTGCGCCGGCGGCTGATCATCTCCGCCGTGCTGTCGCTGCCGGTGCTGCTGATGGCGATGGTCCCGGCGCTCCAGTTCGACAACTGGCAGTGGCTGAGCCTCACGCTCGCCAGCCCGGTCGTGGTGTGGGGCGCGTGGCCGTTCCACAAGGCCGCCTTCGAGAACGCCCGGCACGGCGCGGCGACGATGGACACCCTGATCTCCGTCGGCGTGCTCGCCGCCTGGCTGTGGTCGCTCTACGCGCTGTTCCTCGGCGAGGCCGGCATGCCCGGCATGCGGATGCCGTTCGAGCTGATCCCCGAGCGCGGCGCGGGGATGGACGCCATCTACTTCGAGGTCGCGTCCGTCGTCACGACGCTGATCCTGCTCGGGCGCTACTTCGAGGCTCGTGCCAAGCGCAACGCCGGAGCCGCACTGAAGGCGCTCCTGGAGCTCGGCGCCAAAGACGTCAGCGTCGTCGACGACGACGGCCGCGAGCACCGTATCCCCGTCGAGCAGCTCGCCGTCGGGCAGCTCTTCGTCGTGCGCCCGGGCGAGAAGGTCGCCACGGACGGCGTCGTCGAGGAGGGCGCCTCCGCCATCGACATGAGCATGCTCACCGGCGAGTCGGTCCCCGTCGAGGTCTCCCCCGGATCGGAGGTCGCCGGAGCGACGGTGAACGCCGGCGGGCGCCTGATCGTGCGCGCGACCCGGGTCGGCGCGGACACCGCGCTCGCCCAGATCGCCAAGCTCGTCGAGGACGCTCAGACCGGAAAGGCACCCGTTCAGCGACTCGCCGATCGCGTGTCGGGCATCTTCGTCCCGATCGTTCTCGGCCTCGCAGTCGCGACGCTCGCCTACTGGCTGGCCGCGGGCGAGGGCACCGCCTTCGCGTTCACCGCTGCGGTCTCGGTGCTCATCATCGCCTGCCCCTGCGCCCTGGGCCTCGCCACGCCGACCGCGCTGATGGTCGGCACCGGCCGCGGCGCGCAGCTCGGCCTGCTGATCAAGGGGCCCGAGGTCCTGGAATCGACACGCAAGGTCGACACGATCGTCCTCGACAAGACCGGCACCGTCACCACCGGCAAGATGAGCCTCCTCGACGTCGCGCTCACCCCGGGCACCAGCCGCGAGGACGCCCTCAGGCTCGTCGGGGCGGTCGAGCACGCCTCCGAGCACCCGATCGCGCAGGCGATCGCTCGCGCCGGCGAGAGCGAGACCGGACCGCTGCCCGCGGTGGACGGCTTCGCCAACCGCGAGGGCCTCGGCGTTGAAGGCGTCGTCGACGGACATGCGCTGGTCGTCGGCCGCCCGTCGCTGCTCGCTGACTGGGCGATGGCCCTCACGCCGCAGCTCGACGCCGCGCGGCTGGCCGCGCAGGCCAAGGGTCAGACAGCGATCGCGGCGGCGTGGGACGGTGAGGCCCGCGCGATCTTCATCGTCGCTGACACCGTCAAGCCGACCTCCGCTGCGGCGATCGCCGAACTCAAGGAACTCGGACTGCGTCCGGTGCTGCTCACCGGCGACAACGAGATGACCGCCCGCGCCGTCGCAGCCGACGTCGGCATCGACGAGGTCATCGCCGACGTGCTGCCCGCCGACAAGGTCGATGTCGTCAAACGCCTTCAGGCCCAGGGCCGCGTCGTCGCCATGGTCGGCGACGGCGTCAACGACGCGCCCGCCCTGGCGCAGGCCGACCTCGGCCTGGCGATCGGAACCGGCACCGACGTCGCGATCGAAGCGAGCGACCTGACGCTCGTCAGCGGCGACCTGCGCGCCGCCGGCGACGCGATCCGTCTCTCCAGGGCGACGCTGCGCACGATCAAGCAGAACCTCGGCTGGGCCTTCGGCTACAACATCGCCGCGCTGCCATTGGCGGCGATGGGACTGCTCAACCCGATCATCGCCGGAGCGGCGATGGCGTTCTCCAGCGTGTCGGTCGTCTTCAACGCACTGCGGCTGCGGCGCTTTCGCTCAACACGCAGCGGCAGCGGTCCCGCCGCCACCGCTGTGCCAGTTGGCGAGATGCCCGAGCCGGCGTCCTCCCTGCGGTGACGCGCAGCCGCCCGCCCTCCCGACGCTCACATGCCGTGATCGGTGCCGTGGCTTTCCATCTGCGGGTCCATGTCCTCATCGGCTGCCGGCACGCCGCCAGATGGGGACTCAGCCCCGTACCAGCTCACGCGCCAGGAGTTCATCTGCTCGATCTCCTTGGATTGCGCCGCGATGACAGCCTGCGCCAGCTTGCGCAGCTGCGGGTCGCGCCCGTCGGCGAGCTCCGCGCGCGCCATGCGGATCGCGCCCTGATGATGCGGGACCATCATGTCAATGAGCATGCGCTCCAATGGCGTGGCCGTCATGAGCATCGTGTTGTCCATGTCCATGCCCATCATCGCGTCCGACAGCCCCAAGTCGCCGGCCTGGACATCCTTCGCGGCAAGCTTCTGATCAGCCGCGTTCAGCTGAGCGATCTCCTGCTTCTGGGCAGTGATGATGTTGTCGGCGAGCGCCTTGATCTGCGGGCGGGTCGCGCGGTCCCGCGCGACCGTAGCCATGTCAATCGCCATTTTGTGGTGATCGACCATCTCCGTCGCGAACGCTCGGTCGGTGCCGTTCGGCTCACCGGTTGAGCTCGACGACGAATCGCTGCCGCCGCAGGCGCTGAGAACCAGGCTCGCGAGGGCAACCACGCCCCTACACGCCACCGCCGCACGGCGTGACAGATCGCCAGGAACACGGCCTCCACCTGCAACCCGTAGGTCAGCCCAGCTGCGCTCAGCCGGGTCGGGAGCACTCGCTGGTCGCGAGCACGGAGCGGTCTCGTGGCGCGGGGTCGGCTGGTGGAGTACGTTGCGCGGAGGGTCATGGCGTCGCTATCGAGGAGGACTCGTGATGAGCACAACCGGTCGCGATAGAGCGGCGCTCGATGAGGTGCGGGTCGCAGATCGCGAGCACTTCCAGGACGGGCCGCCGCATGAGTTGTTCCGGCAGTTGCGCTCGGAGTGCCCGGTGCACTGGTCTGACGGCATCTCCGAATTCCCTGGTGAGGATGGCTTCTGGTCGGTGACGACGGCCGACGATGTGCTGGAGGTCAGCCGTGACTGGCAGACCTACTCCTCGGAGGTCGGCGGGTTCACGGCGCTGAAGAACGCGATCCTGCCGCTCGAGCTGCAGCAGGCGATGTTCATCGGGATGGACCCGCCGAAGCACGACCGCATCAAGGCGCTCTTCCAGCGCGGGTTCACGCCGAAGCGGATCGCCGAGCACGAGAGCGAGATCCGCGCGATCACGACCGACGTGCTCGACCGGCTCGAGGGACGAGCGACGTGTGACCTCGTCACCGACGTTGCCCAACCGGTCGTGGCGCGGGTGATCGGCAGCTTCATGGGGCTCACGCCCGAGGACGACGAGGTCTGGGCGAACCTCATGAACACGATCCTCGGGGCCGGTGACCCGGACGCGACGCCCGAGGGCACGCAGGTCGTCATGGAACGCGACGTGCCCGAGGTCTTCCGGCGCTGCGGTGAGCTGATCGCCGAACGCCGCGTCAACCCGACGGATGACCTCACCAGCGTGCTCGTGCACGCCGAGATCGACGGTGAGCGGCTCGAGGAGCACGAGATCGTCATGGGGTTCTTCCTGCTCATGGCCGCCGGGAACGACAGCACCAAGGCGACGTACTGCAGCGGAATGCGAGCGCTGATGGAACACCCCGACCAGCGCCGCCTCGTCCTGGATGACCCGTCGCTCGTCCCGGCGGCCGTCGAGGAGTCGCTGCGCATGTTCCCCGCCTTCGGCCACTTCGCCCGCACCGCGACCCACGACACCGAGCTGCACGGACAACCGATCCGCGAGGGCGACAAGGTCGTCATGTGGTACCCCTCATCCAACCGCGACGAGACGCGCTACGAGAATCCCGACCGCTTCGACGTCACCCGCAACCCGGAGCACCAAGCCTTCGGTGCGGGCGGCCGGCACTTCTGCCTGGGCACCGCGCTCGCGCGCCTGGAACTGACGATCCTCATCGAGGAGACGCTCGCCAGATTCCCCGACATCGAGATCACCGAGCCCCCGCAGTACGTCGAGTCCCCGTTCGCCAACCAGCTCAAGACGCTCCCCGTCCGCCTGCGGCGCGGCGGACCCTCGGGCGACTACGTCGCGTAGCGCTTCACGAAGGCGCGCACCGCGACCGACGGGGCGCCCGCCGGAACCGTGGTGGTGCCGCTCCCGACACAGTCGATGTACTTCGCGCGGATCGTGATCGACCGCGCGGTGGTCGAGGCGGTCGGTCGGAACTGGTACAGCTCGATCGGCAGCACGACCCAGTCGGTCCTCGCCGCCCCGCTCGTGAGGTACGGCGGCGTGAGCCGAAGCCCGGGATTGGCGTCCAGCGCTGCGTTTCCGTTGCGCGCGGTCGTGGGAGCGTCGGCCGAGATGACCACGTCGTCCTCGCGGACGATCTTGAGGTCGATGGCGCTGCTCTGGTCGTACGTGCAGCCGCCGGGCCAGGTGATGCTCATGACGCCCGAGAGCTCGTCGAGGACACCGGGCGGCTGCGTCCAGGCGACGGTCATGATCGTGCCGGTCCCGCCGGTGCCCAGCGTGGTGGCGCCGATCGACTGGTTCACGACGAGCGCCGCTCCCGCAGCCCCGGCGGCGCCGGGCGCACCCGGAGCGCCCGGAGCGCCCACCGGACCGGGCGGTCCCGCCGGTCCCTGGAGCCCCGCCAGCCCCGACTGACCCTGCGCGCCCGCTCCACCGGTGATGTCCGGCGCCAGGTCCGCCCGGCGGACCGATCCGTCGCGGATCGCCGTCGACGTGACGCCGCCGACCGCGTGATGCCTGGCCTGGATCTGCCCGGACGCGACGTTCGACGCGCGGACCTGGTTCTTGCGCAACTGGACGGCCGCGACCGACGTACCGCCGAGGGCGATGAAGACGGCGATCGTCGACATCACCCCCGAGTACGTCAGACGTGGCCTGGAACCCCTCGGAGACCGTCCTCGCATGAGCGGATCCTACGTGCCCGTCGCCCCGGCAGCTCGACACCGCAGCGGAGGAGGCGATCCGCACCGCGGAACCGATTCCCCAGCCGACGAGCCGACCGCGCGGACGACCGGCGCGTCCTGGTACTCGGTCCTGCGGGTCTCGAACCAGGGCGACGCCACCCGATGCTGCCTGCGAGAACAGCCGCGGGGTACCGGCGCGCATTCCCCCGGCAGGTACGCTCACGCACGATGTCCTTCGCCCGCGAGCGCAACGCAGCCGGCTCGTTTCCGGACCTGCTCGCTCGCGAGCGGCAGGACTACGCCCTGCCCCCACGGCTGCACCAGCTCGCCGAGTCCCTGGTGCATCGCGTGCTCGAGCTGCTGTTCCCGCATTTCGCGGCTGAGGTGGGGCGAAGCACGGGCGACGTCTCCGAGGAGCTCGCCGCGCTGCGCGGGCTGCTCGTCGACACCCTGCGTCTCCCCGCCGCGCACTGCGCGGACCCCGACACGGTCGTCGACCACCTGCTCGCCGAGTTGCCGGCGATCCGCGCGTCGCTGCTGCTCGACGCCAGAGCGATCTTCGACGGCGATCCCGCCGCACAGTCCGTCGATGAGGTGATCCTCGCCTACCCCGGGTTCTTCGCGACCGCGGTGTACCGGATCGCATATGAGCTCCACGGGTCAGGCGTGCCGCTCGTCCCGCGCGTCCTGACGGAGATCGCCCACCGCGACACGGGTATCGACATCCACCCCGGCGCGCACATCGGCGGAGTCCTTCGCGATCGACCACGGCACGGGCATCGTCATCGGCGAGACGGCCGTCCTCGGCGCGCGCGTGAAGCTCTACCAGGGCGTCACCCTCGGCGCCCTCAGCGTCGAGAAGCGCATGGCGCGCACCAAACGCCACCCGACCATCGGTGACGACGTCGTGATCTACGCGAACGCGACGATCCTCGGCGGCGACACGATGATCGGGGACGGGAGCCGGATCGGCGGCAACGTGTGGCTGACGGAGAGCGTCGCGGCCCACTCGGTCGTCACCCCCACCGCGCGCGTCGAGCGCCAGGACGGCGCACCCGGCGACGAGGTCCTCGACTTCAACATCTAGGCAGCGAGATCGGAGACGCCGTGAAGGCAACGAGCATTCTGGACACCATCGGGGACACCCCCCACATTCGGATCAACCGTCTCTACGCCGACCGCGACGTCGACGTGTGGATGAAGGCCGAGCGCGCCAACCCGGGCGGCTCGATCAAGGACCGGATCGGCCTCGCGATGGTCGAGGACGCCGAGCGTCGCGGCGTGCTCGGGCCCGAGCAGCACGATCGTCGAGCCGACCTCCGGCAACACCGGCGTCGGCCTGGCGATCGCGGCCGCCGTGCGCGGCTACAAGCTGATCCTCGTCATGCCCGAGTCGATGTCGCTCGAGCGCCGGCGCCTGATGGCGGCCTACGGCGCGCAGGTCGAGCTGACGCCCCGCGAGGGCGGGATGACGGCGGCGATCGCACGCGCGAACGAGCTGGTCGAGCAGATCCCCGGCGCGTGGATCCCGCAGCAGTTCGAGAACCCGGCGAACATCGCGGTCCACCGCGAGAGCACCGCGCAGGAGATCCTGGCCGACTTCCCGGGCGGCATCGACTACCTCATCACCGGCGTCGGCACCGGCGGGCACATCACCGGGGTGAGCGAGGTCCTCAAGGAGCACTTCCCGGCGCTCAAGACGTTCGCGGTGGAGCCCGCGAAGTCGCCGGTCATCAGCGGCGGCGATCCCAGCCCGCACCGCCTGCAGGGCATCGGCGCCGGCTTCGTTCCCGCGAACCTGCACGTCGCGACGCTCGACGGCGTGATCCAGGTCTCCGAGGAGGATGCCTACGCGTACACCGTTCGCACGGCGCGCGAGGAGGGCATCTTCGTCGGTCCCTCGTCCGGCGCCTCGCTGGCCGCCGTCGCGCAGAAGCTGCCCGAGATCCCGGACGGGAGCACGCGTGCTCACGTTCTGTTACGACACGGGCGAGCGGTACTTCTCGGTCGAGGGCCTGTTCAGCGCCGACGGCACGTCAGTGCAGGTGGGGGCCCGGCCGGCCGGGCAGTGAGCTGACCGTCAGGTCGGACACCGGGATGCCGTACCAGGTGCGCCCGTCGGCCCCGGCACCGCCATGACCGGGCCGCGCGCCGACGTTCGGCGGGCGGCCCGGGCGAAGGACTTCTTCGCTGCGGACATGGCTGCGCCAGACGGTCAGTCGCCGCCGTCGTACTTGAACGAGATGTTCAGGCGCACGCGGAAGCTGCTGATCTTCCCGTCCTCGATCGTCACATCCTCACGCACGACCTCCGCCACTCGCAGGTCGCGAACCGACTTCGCCGCGGTCTCCACCGCGCTCCTCGCGGCGGACTCCCACGACTCGCTGCTCACCCCGATCACTTCAGTGACCCTGTACACGCTGTCGGCCATGAACCTGCCTCCTTCGAATTGAGTGTCTGCCGAACGCAGACCATCCCAGAACGCCGGCGCTCCGTCTGGCGACATGCCCGCGGCGATCGAGCGTGTCCTCGTGACGCCACGAACCCTCAGTACAGCGATTCGTCGTCATCGTCGTCGTCATCCAGTTCCGCCGGCGACCACACCGGCCGCTCCATCCCCGCCCCCAGGAACCCGACCGAGAACCGCCGGCCCAGCTCGGTCCGCGCGCGCTTCCAGATCGCCTGCGCCCGCTCGTTGAGCACGCCGCGCTCGATCGACACGTCGATCCGGTCGAAGCCGCGCGCCTCGCTCGCACCGTCGGCCAGCTCCTCGTACGACGCGCGCAGACCCTGCAGGTCACGCCGCAGCTCAGCGGACATCGGCAGCGCATCCGCCGCGATGGGCCCGGTGGACGCCGACGGATCCCACCAGCGCACGTCGCCCTTCCCATCCGCCACGAGCACGAGGCGCGGGCGCTTCGCGCGCGACGGCCGCGTGAACTCGCAGCGCCGCCTCGGTGTCGACCTCGACGAATGCGGGGTGGAAGACGAGCAGGTCCAGGCTGCTGCGCCGGTCGCCGTCCGCTTCACGGTCCTCGGTCAGGACGATGGCGGTCTGCTCGAGCCCGAACTCGATCGCGACCTCGGTGATCGCGGCCGGCCGGTCGAGCAGGCTGCCGGCGCGGCGCAGCTCGTCGCGATCCCAGACGCCGATCTCGGGCTCTCCGTCGTCACCGGCGTCGGGCACGAGCCGGACGACGGAGCCGGGGTCGAACGCGTCCTCCTGGAGCTGCTCGTCGTCGTGCGTGTGGACGGCCATGGTTGTGATCCGAGCGCCGTAGGCGCTGAGCAGCGGGTCGGTGCGGTCGATCAGCGGGCCGCCCGGAAGCCGGAGCTGGAACCCGTACTCGAACCAGCTGTTGTGGCCGGTGGTCCGGGTCGGCAGGAGCGGGTGAAGGGCGAGACGCAGCGGGGTGGAAGGGCTCACGCAGACGGGTCGTCGGGCGACGTGCCGATCTGACAGCGTGGTCCGTCCGGTCACCCGTAGCGCCCGCCTTCCTGGAGTCCGAGCAGCGTGACCCAGACGTCGGAATACACGTGGGCGCGGCCGGTCCCCTGCCGCTCCGCCACCGCGTTCTTGAAGTTCGGGTAGTCGATCTCCTTCGCGAGGGCGGCGGCCACGCCCTCGCCCACACCTCCCGCGGGACCGACGCCCGGAAGCGGTAGTCGCGCTCCGGCGTCTCCTCCAGCTCGAGCCCGGGGATCAGGTCCGCGAGCGACTCGAGGTCTTCGCGTACGCGCGCGCGCACGAGCACGTTTCCGTCCTCGTGGTGATCGGCGACCACCGAGTAGAAGCCGCGGGTCGTCATGAGCCACATCAGGCGGCCTCCTCGAGTCGGATCATCAGGGCGTGCAGCAGGTCGGCGGCGTCGGTCGGGTCGTCGTCGGGCTCGAGCTCGATCGCGCGCCGGTAGGCCGTCTGCGCCTCGCCGTCCTCGCCGATCGCCTCGGCGGCCTTCCCGTACCAGCACCAGTTCCACGCGCCGGCGGGCGCGAGCTCGGCGTAGTAGCGCAGGTGGCGGTAGGCCTCGTGGAAGCGGCCCAGCTCGTAGAGCGTGTAGCCGAGCGCGAAGTGCGCCATGCAGTCGCCGGCCTCCAGGCAGTCGAGCCAGTCGGCGAGCGCGGCCTCGCCCTGCGTGTTCACGCCGGCGCTGAAATAGACGCGGTTGATGGTCGGCTCGCTGCCGAACAGCGCGCGGGCCGCGAGCACGGTCTCACCCACCGTCGCCTCGGTCAGGCCGAGCTGCGGGACGTGGAAGCGCGGGCCGTCCCAGACCTCGTCCAGGTCGCGGGCGTCCTCGTCGAAGGTCGAGAGGCTCACGATCTTGAAGCCGACCTCGCGGCCGCCCGGGGCGTCGAGCAGGAACCCGATGTGGTGGTGCACGCCGCGCCACAGCTCGCTCGGCTGGCCGTCGTCGATGCGCCCGAACTCGAGCGCGACCAGCCAGTCGTAGTCGGGCAGGTGGTTGAGATAGAGACGGATGTCGCTCACACCCACGGGTCGTCTCGCGCGGCGCGGATCTGACGCCGCGACCGCGCCGGCGGGCATCCTTCACCTCGTGTCCGACGCCGGCCTCGTGCTCATCGGCCTGGCGATCCTCGCCGGGATCGTCGGCATCATCGTGCCCGTTCTCCCCGGCGCGCTGCTCGTGGTCGGGGCGATCCTGGTGTGGGCGCTGATCGTGTCCTCGGCGACGGGCTGGGCGGTGCTGGCGGCCGCCATCGTGCTGATCGGCGCCGCGCAGATCGTGAAGTACCTCGTCCCCGGGCGGCGGATGCGCGACGCCGGCGTGCCCAACAGCACGATCGTCGCGGGCGTCGTCGTGGGCATCGTCGGCTTCTTCGTCATCCCCGTCGTCGGGCTCTTCCTCGGCTTCCCCGCCGGGGTCTACCTGGCCGAGCGCCGCCGCCTGGGACCCCACCACCACGCGTGGGAGTCGACGAAACACGCGCTGAAGGCCCTCGGGCTCTCGATCCTCATCGAGCTGACCGCCGTGCTGCTCGTCGCCGGGGTGTGGCTGACGGTCGTGCTCAGCTGAGGTCGCCGCGCTCGCGGAGCAGCCGCTCGACCCGCTCGTCGTCGAGGACGAGTGCCGTCGTCAGGACCGCCTCGAGCCGGCCCTGCGCGTCGGCGAGCGACAGTCGCAGCGCGAGGTCGCGTCGCGGGTTCGGTCCGCGGGCCGGGGTGAGGATGTCCCGCACGCTCGCGCGGACCGCCGCGACGAGCTTGGTCATCGCCTCGGCGTCGGTGAAGCCGTGCTCGGCGACGGCGAGGCCATCCAGCGCGTAGGTCCACGTGTCGGGACGGTGGTGTCGGGTCGCGCGGACGACGAGCGGCGGCGCCTCGTCCGTCCGCCAGGGATGTCCCTCCGGCCCCGCCGGTGGGCTGATCACGACGATGCGCGTTTCGCGACCGTCCTCGACCGGCGCCTCACCCCCGCCCCAGGAGGCCGCGAGCTCCATGAGCGAGCCGCCGCAGATCGGACAGCACGCGAGCCCGTGGTCGGGCGCGGCGGACTGCGCCTCGAGCAGCGCGCCGCACCCCCCACACGACAGCGTCGCCGTGTAGACCACGGGCTCAGGCCCGTCGCTCACCGCAGGCGCCTGCGCGACGGCCTGGCGACCCCACCGACGATGTCCTCCCGTGAGGTCGAGCTCGGGAACGCGCAGAGCGCGACCACCTCGTCCTCGAAGGACAGGCTGCCGCCGACGAGCCGATCACCGACCAGCGTGTGCGCCTCACCGATGCCCGGAGTCGGGACGGGCCGGCGCGACGCGTCGAGGACCCGCGCGAGGAACGCACCGGCCCGCGTCGGGTCGGCCGGGTCACGCCCCTGCACCGGCCGGGCCGACAGCCCATCCAGCGCATAGCCGCGCACGAGGCGGTCATGCAGCGCCGCGAACACCTCGGCGCGCCCGACGACGTCCAGCGCGATCGGCGCGCCGCCGACGCATGCGAGCGCCCCGACCTGATCGGTCACGGGCTCGATGTCGTCGGCGAGCGCGCCGATCTCCCCCCGACGCTGCTCGAAGAGGTCTCCGAACTTGGAGCTCTCCGAGTCGACGCCGAAGCGCTGGAGCCGCGAGCCGACCTCCTGCCAGACCTCGCCCTGGGCGGGTCGCCCGGCGAGCCCCTGCTCTTCACTGCGCAGGGCCGACTCACGCTTGATGCGCCGCAGCGACGGGTCGTCGGCGTGCGGTGCGGGTGCGAAGTGCTCGTCGCGGCGGCGGCCGTCCCAGCGGCCCTGCTCGACGCAGCTGACGGGCACCTCGATCTGGGCGCCGGCGCCGACGAGGACGCTGGTGTCCATCGCGCGGTCCTGCTGGGCGCCGATGACCTGCTCGCCCTCGTACAGGAGCAGCGCCTGGTCGGTCGGGTTGCCGACGAGCAGGCGGTTGACGGACGCGCCCTGGTCGAGCTCCTTGACGAACGCGCCGTGCTGGATGGCGGTGGAGTAGGCGCGGTACGGCAGGACCGGCGGTGGTCCGAAGACCGGGAAGACGGCGAGCGGGCCGACGACCTGCGGCTCGCCGAGGGTGAGCTGGGTGGTGAGGGTGTCCATGCCCGGTGGGTCGCCCCCGCTGCAGAAGGTCTGACAGCGGCTGTCACACCCAGCCCGTCACTCCGCCTGGACAGTCACCACCTCGAGCCCCTCGATGCCCGCGAAGTCCGCGGGGTTGCACGTGTAGATCGGAACGTCGCGCGCGATCGCCGTCGCGGCGATCATCGCGTCGTAGGCGCGAGCGGCGGGCTTGCGGCCGGCTCGCCGCAGCGAGGCGGCGACCTGACCGAACGCGCGGGCTGCGGCGGCGTCGAACGGCAGCGGGTCGAAGTCCGCCTCCGCCTGTTGCAGATGTGCCTGGCGGGCCGAGCGCTCGCGCTCATCGGCGGCGACAAGTGGACCGACCGAGAGCTCGGCGAGCGTGACCGTCGTGATCAGCGGCTCGGCCGGCAGCACTGAAGGTTCGGTCAGGCGGCTGAGCAGGATCACGGTCGATGTGTCGAGCACGCCGCGTGAAGGTGCGACGCTCACAGCCGCGGGTCGAGCGTTGCGTCGATGTCAGCGCGCAGGGCGCCGGCGTCGACGTGCGGGAGGCGAGCCCACCGCTCGAGCAGCAGCTCCGCGGGCAGCGGGCGGTCAGGAAGCGCGCTGAGCTGCGCGACCGGCGTCCCCGCGCGCGTGATCGTCACCACTTCGCCGCGTGCGGCCCGCTCGACGATGTCCCCTCCGTGGTTGCGCAGGTCGCGGATGCTCGCCTCAGCCATGCGGAGACTGTATCACGCGTGATACACCGTCGATGCCGGCCCGGAGTCACGCGGGCGCCTTGACGTCCCTGCCTCCCGGATCTACGGTCGGTCCCCGACCGGGGAGGATCTGATGGACCGTGCCGCTGCCGGGGCGCCTGACCGCGCCGCCGTGCTGATCACCGTGCTGCTCGCGGTGGTGGCCGTGCTCGCGCCCGCGCCGGCGAACGCGGAGATCTCGGGATCGGCGGTCCGCGCGCAGCAGGCCGGCCTCATCGACGTCGGCCTGTCGCATGCGTGCGCGATCCTCACGGCCGGCGAGGTGCGCTGCTGGGGCCTCAACACCGCCGGCCAGCTCGGGCAGGGAGACACCGCGCCGATCGGGGACAACGAGCACCCAGACGCGGCGGCGGCGGTTCGGCTCGGCGCGGGCCGCCGCGCGGTGCAGATCGCGCTCGGCTCCAGCCACACGTGTGCACTCCTGGACGATGGGACCGTGCGCTGCTGGGGCCTCAACACCGTCGGCCAACTCGGGCAGGCGAACACCGCGCCCGTCGGCGACGACGAGACGCCCGACGCGGTCCCGCCGGTCAGCCTCGGCGGCCGCGCCGTCGCGATCAGCGCAGGTGGCGACAACACGTGCGCCGTGCTCGATGGCGGCACGGCACGCTGCTGGGGGCCGGACACCTACGGCCAGCTCGGCACCGCGGGCGACGCCCTGACGACGATCGGCGACGACGAGACGCCGGCCCAGGGCCTGAAGCTCGGCGTCGACCTGCCGGTGCAGACGATCGCGATGAGCACGACCCACGCCTGCGCGCTGCTGCAGGGCGGGCGCGTCGGCTGCTGGGGCCAGGGCTCGTTCAACGCGCTCGGGTACGGCAACGCGGACACGATCGGCGACGACGAAGACCCGCAGGACGCCGGCTACGTGAACCTCGGCACCGGCCGCACGGCGACCGCGATCAGCACGGGGGGCTACGACTCCTGCGCGATCCTCGACGACGCGAGCGCGACCTGCTGGGGCTACGGCCAGTACGGGCGCCAGGGCCGCGGCGACGAGAACTCGGTCCCGAACCCCGCTCTCGTGCCGCCGCTGGACCTCGGCGTCGGCGCGCGCGTGCAGGCAATCGCCGCCGGTGGCGTCATGACCGGCTACGCCCATGCCTGCGTGATCCTCGGCGACGGGTCGCTGCGCTGCTGGGGCCGCAACCCGAGCGGCCAGCTCGGCTACGGGAACCTCACCGACATCGGGGACACCGCCGGCGAGACCGCAGCCTCCGGCGGGCCGGTCGACATCGGCGCCGGCCGCACCGCGGTCGCGACCGCCGCCGGCGGCACGTCGAGCTGCGCGCTGCTCGACGACGGGACGCTTCGCTGCTGGGGACTGAACAGCTCCGGCCAGCTCGGCATCGCGTCGATCGCGTCGGTCGGCGACGACGAGCTTCCGGGCAGCGTCCCGCCGGTGCGCCTTGGCGGCGCGCTGACGGGCGGACTGGGCGACGCGTCGCTGACGCTCGCCATCGACGCGGCGCAGCGCACCGTCGGCCAGGATGTCCGCCTGACCGCGACGCTGCGATCCAGCGGGCTCGACGCGGTCGGCGCGCCCGCGGTGCAGCTGTCGCTGCCGGCGGGGCTGGCGCTCGTCACCGCCGCCCCGTCCGCCGGGACCTTCGCGGGCGGGACGTGGACCCTGCCGAGCGTCCCCACGGGGACGGACGCGACGCTGACCGTCATCGCACGGGTCGGTGCGCCCGGCCCGCAGACCGCCGCTGCCGAGCTGACGGCGACCGCCGCGAGCTTCACCGACGCGGACTCGACACCCGGCAACGGGGTGGCGACCGAGGACGACCAGGCGAGCGCGACCGTGACCGGCGTCGCCGAACCCGTGGCGACCGGGACGAGCGCGCCGCAGCTGACTGCGCTCTCGCTGTCGCGGCGGACGTTCGCGGTCGGGCGCGGCCCGACGGCGGTGAGCGCGACCGCCCGCGGGACGACCGCGCGCTTCGTGCTGTCGGGCCCGGCGAGCGTGCGGTTCACGGTGACGCGCCGGCTGCCTGGGCGCCGATCGGGGAACCGCTGCGTGGCGGTCGGGCGCACTCGGCCCAGCGCGCGGCGGCGTTGCACGCGGACGGTGACGGTCGGGACGCTCAGGCGCTCCGGGCTCGCCGCCGGCGCGCGGACGCTTGCGTTCAGCGGGCGGATCGGGCGGCGCGCGCTGCGGCCTGGGAGGTACTCGCTCGTGCTGCTGCCGACCGGGCCGACGGGTCTGCCCGGGGCCGCGCGCGCGATCGGGTTCCGGGTGGTCGCGCGCTGAGCGCGCCGCCACCTGTCAGATCCCCGCCACACCCCGCGACTCCAGCGCATCCCCAGCGCAAGGAGCCCGGCATGCACGTGAACGCCCATCTCGACCTCGACGTCGTCGCCATCGAACAGGCCGACGAGGTCACCCTCATGCTCGAGCTCGACGCCCCGCCCGCGCCGACTCCGAGCCCGCGCCCGCCGGCGGCCGTGCAGATCGTGCTCGACCGCAGCGGCTCGATGGGTCATGGACGCCTGGAGGCCGCCAAGGATGCGATCACCGCGCTCGTCGACCGGCTGGACCCCGCCGACAGCCTCGGCGTCGTCGCGTTCGACGACGAGGTGCAGATGGTGCTCCCCACGCGCACGCTGGACGGCCCGAACCGCGCGGCGGCGAAGAGCGCCGTCGCCCACCTGCACTCGGGCGGCAGCACGAACCTCTCCGCCGGGCTGCTGCGCGGCCTGCAGGAGGCGCGCCGCGCGGCCGGCGACGGCGGGGGCGGCGCGACGCTGCTCCTGCTCTCCGACGGCCGCGCCAACCAGGGCGAGACCGACCCCGCGATGCTCGCGCGCGTGGCCGCCGGCGGCCGCGAGCACGGCATCACCACGACGACGGTCGGCATCGGCCTCGGGTACGACGAGCTGCTGCTCTCCGAGGTGGCCGGTGGCGGCCAGGGCAACCACGTCTTCGCCGAGGAGGGCGACGCCGCGGCGGCCGCGGTCGCCGGCGAGGTCGAGGGCCTGCTCTCGAAGACCGTGCAGGCAGCGAGCCTGCTGATCCGTCCCGCGGGCTCCGTCGCGTCCGTGACCGTGTGGAACGACCTGCCCGGCAACCCGGTCTCCGGCGGCATCATGGTCGAGCTCGGGGATCTGTGGGCCTCCGAGCAGCGCAAGCTCGTCCTGACGTTCAAGGTGCCGGCGATGACGGCGCTCGGCCTCGCCGAGATCGCCCAGCTCGAGCTGCGGTACGTCACCGTCCCCGCCTTCGTCGAGCAGACGATCACCATCCCCGTGCACGTGAACGTCGTGCCGGGCGACCAGGCGGCCGGGCGGATCCCGGACACGAAGGTCCGCACCGAGCTCGTCTACCAGCAGGCGCAGAGCGACAAGCGGCGCGCCGCCGAGGCGCTGCGCGAGGGCGACATCGACAAGGCGGTCATCAGCTACGAGGAGGCCCGGACCCGCCTCGCCGCGCAGATGGAGCAGAGCCCGGACCCGGAGCTCCAGGAGGAGATCGGCGTGCTTGGTCAGCTGCAGCACCGCGCGCGCAAGGAGGCCATGTGGTCGGCGAAGTCCGCCCGCATGGACGCCCACTACAAGAGCCGCAAGCGTGGGCGCCGGCGCCCGGAGATGTGAGACTGTCAGATCGTGGAAGCGGCGCACGACCCCACTGATGTGAGAGATGGAGATGAGCGCATCCTGCGGCTGCTGGTCGCTGCCCGAAAGGCCGGCGACGGGCCGGCCGTCACCCGTCTGTGGGCGGAAATGCTGACGATCAACTTCCCGCGCGTCGAGCAGCTGGTGTACCTGGAGAGCCGCCACGACCTGAGCCCGCAGGAGCAGCAGGACGCGCTCCAGCTCGCCGCGTGGCGGATCGCGATGATCCCGCAGCGCAAGCGCGGGTTCGAGGGCACCTCCAAGGGCGAGTGGATCAACCTCGTCAAGGCGATCGTCCGCGCCGCGTGCATCGACACGCAGCGCAAGGAGGCCCGCCACTCCTCCAGGAAGGCCCCGCTCCACACCGCCGACGACGACGGCGGCGCGCAGCTGACGCAGGACGCCTACCAGGCGCTCCTGCGTCAGGAGGAGGAGCGCGAGGACGAAGAGCAGACACGCGAGGAGTTGCAGGCGCTCAGCGAGAAGTTCCTCGCATGGGCGCTCCCCAGGCTCCGCGAGAGTTACCGGATGATGATCGAGTGTGACCTGCAGGGCCTGCCGATCGAGGAGATCATGGACAGGCTGAACCGCAAGCGCGACGCCGTGTACAAGCTGCGCGAGCGGGCGATGAAGGCACTCATGAAGCTTCGCGAGGAGTACGAGGCATGAGGACCACCCACCAGTTGCTCGGGCAGTTCATCGAGGCATGGAATGCCGGCGAACGCCCGGACGTGCGCGACTACCTTGCCCGCGCGAGCGCGGACGAGCGAGACGACCTGTCGACGCTGCTGTCGGCCTGGCTCGAGCTCGCGCCGACGCCCGCGTGGGATGAGGCGACGCTCGACGAGATCTCAGCGACCCCCGCACTGCGCGCCGCGCTGGAGGCCGCGGCCACCGGGCCGCTGTCGGTCGGCGAGCAGGTGCTGGCGTTGCGCGAGCGCGCCGGGCTGGGCGTGAGCGAGGTCGCGCGCCGGCTCGCACGGCTGTTCGGGCTGCGCGACGAGCCGCGCGCGACCGCCTACCTGGAGGAACTCGAGCGCGGCGAACTGGACCCGGGCGGGCTGTCACGGAGACTGCTCGCCGGGCTCGCGGCGATCCTCGGCGCCGACCGCGACGAGCTGACATTCCAGCCGGCCATGAGCTCCGGGCAGACGTTCTTCAGATCCGAAGGCGAAGCGGACGAGTGGTTCGCGCAGGGCGTCGACGCGCTCAGCCGCGCGGCGCTTGCGCCCGCGCCGGAGAGCGGGCCGCTCGACGAGCTCGACCTGCTGTTCGTCGGCGGGCCGGAGGCGTAGGCGGCGCTCAGCGGCGCGTGGCGTGGGCCGCCCCGAGGTCCACCGCGATCGAGAGGATCAGCGTCGCGGTCCACGCGTTCACCGGATCGAAGAGGAGCGGCTCGTCACCGCCGATCAGGTTCGCGATGAGCCAGATGAGGAACCAGAGCATCGTCATGGTGCGCAGTCTCTCGCTTGGTGGTGGTGTGGTCGGGTCAGAGCCCGATCGCCTCGGCGCCTTGGGCGAGGGCGGACGGGTCGCAGGCGGCGGCGCGCGCGATCGCCGGCAGCGACGCTCTGCGCAGGATCGCCGCGTCGAGGCCGCCCCCCGCGAGCTGGGGTGAGATCCGCGGCAGGTCGTCCTCGCAGATCGTCGCCAGGCCGTCCTCGAGCGGCGGCGGATCGAGGTGGGCCCAGACCTCGTCGGCCAGGCCCTCGTCGATCTCGCGCTTGAGGCGCGTGAAGCGCTTCTCGCTGACGAGCTTCAGCGTGTTCAGGCGGTAGAGCGCGGCGATCGTGGAGACGCCGAAGCGGGCGGCGATCGTGACGACGTCCTCGAGCGTCGGCTTCCGCGTGACCTGATCGCAGATCGCGTCGGCGGGCATGAGGAACTGCGCCGCGAACGCGTTCGCCTGCACCTCGCGCGAATCGGTGTCCTGCCCGCCGAGGGTCTTGAACGTCTCGATGGGAAGGTCGTGATCGTGACCGCAGCGGACGTGCCCGAGCTCGTGCGCGAGGGTGAAGCGCCGGCGGACGGCGGGCCGCGTGCCGTTCACCCACAGGACGGTCGCGTCGCCGCCGCGCCAGCAGACGCCGTCGATGTGCTCGGGCATGTCGGCGATGACGACGGGGATGCCTGCCGACGTCTCGACCGTGGCGAGCACGCAGTCGAGCGGGGCGGTGGGGTCGATGCCGAGCGCTTCACGGCATTCACGCGCGCGCTTGGCGCCGATGTTGGTGTCCTTGCCGGCCACGGGTGGATGGTGACGCACCCTCACGTGCGCTGCGTGTCAGATGAAGGGCGGCGCGACGCGGCGATCAAGCCGGCGCGGCGATCCTGCCGTCGACGATGTGGACGGTCCGGTCGGCGTAGTGGGTGATGCGGTCGTCGTGGGTGACGATGATCGCGGCCGTGCCGCGGCTCTTCATCTCGTCGCGGATGAGCCGGACGACCTGGTCGCCGAGCTTGGTGTCCAGGGCGGAGGTCGGTTCGTCGAAGAGCACGAGCGCGGGGTCGTTCATCAGTGCGCGGCCGATCGCGACGCGCTGTTTCTGACCGCCGGACAGCTGCGCGGGCAGGTTGCCGGCGCGGTCGGTCAGTCCGAGTTCCTCGAGCAGCTGGTCGGCGCGCTCGCGTGCCGGGCGCCCGGTTCGGGGGCCGATCTCGTCGACGATGAGCAGGTTCTCGCGGGCGGTGAGGAAGGGGATCAGGTTCACGGTCTGGAAGACGAACCCGACCATCTCGCGGCGAAAGTCGGTGAGCTGTCTGGGTGAGTAGCCGGTGATGTCCCGGCCGCCGACCACGACCTTTCCGTCGGTGGGGGCGAGGATGCCGCCGGCGATCGAGCAGAGCGTGGTCTTGCCGGACCCGGAGGGCCCGACGAGTGCCACGATCTCGTCGGCTGCGACGGTGAGGTCGGCGTCGTCGAGCGCGATGACCTCGTCGTCACCGGCCGGGTAGGTCTTGCGAACGCTCTCCATCTGCAGCCCCGGCGTGCTCGTCGGGTCGGTCATCGGGTGCTCCGTGGTGTCGGGGTCGGGAGGGGTCACTGGGCGCCGCCGATCGCGGTCGCCGGGTCGATCCGCAGGACGCGCCGCAGTGAGAATGCGCAGCCGATGAAGGCGGCCAGCAGCAGGAACGCGACGCTGCTGAGGATGCCGGCGAGCGTGGCGACGAACGGAATGCCGCCGGCGGGGATCACGGCGTCGAGCGCGAGTGCGGCGAGCGCGCCGATCAGGCTGGCGACGAGCGTGACGGCGAACGCCTGCACCAGCACTCCCGCGAACAGGGTGCCCGAGCTGGCGCCGATCGCCTTGAGCACGCCGTACAGGGCGGTCCGTTCGATCGTGATGAGCGCGAAGAACAGGGCGACGACGATGATCGCGATGACGATCGTGACGGCGATGATCTGGTTGAAGACGCGCTGTTGCTGTGAGACGCCGGGCAGCGCGTCGATCGCTTCGGGGATCGTCAGGCTCGTGGTCGCACCTCCGGTGCTCCGGTCGATGGCGGCTGCGAGACCGTCGCCGCCGCCGCTGACGACGAGCGCCTGCGTGACGCCGGGGTCCACCCGGCCGGCGGGACGGTTGGCATTGAGCACCGCGCGCCAGGAGTCCAGCGACCCCCAGAGCGTGCCCTGGCCGGAGTACTGCGTGTCCTTGACGAACCCGACGACCCTGATCGGCGTGCGCTCGGGACCCAGCCGCACGACCGTCCCCTGGCGGATGCCCTCCGCGCGCAGCGCGTCGTCCGCGTAGGCCTCGCCGGGTCCGGGCGGCGCGGCGGGCAGCCCCTTGGGCGCCAGCTCGTAGCCGAGCAGCACGACCGGCACGAGATCGCGCGGGCCGCGGCCCGCGATGCGGCCCCCGAGCTGCACGCTGCCCAGCCCGCCGACCCGCCGCACGCCGGGAGCCGACTCGACCTGCCGGCGCACGGACGGGTCGATGCGGCTGCGGACCAGCGAGTCCTGCGCGGACGCCGAGAACACGATCAGGTCGGCGCGCTGCGCACGCAGGGCGCCCGTGCTGCCCGCGGTCAGCCCGTCGAGCAGCCCGCCGAGGAACATGAGCAGCGCCGCGATCAACGTGAGGATCGCCGTCGCCACCGCGAAGCGTCCCGGCCTGCGCACCAGCTCACGCAGCGCGAGCCTCACCGTCCCCCACCCCCGGTCGTCGCCTCGATCGGATCGATCGCGAGCACCCGGCGCGCGGCCACGACCGCGCTGAGCAACCCGAGCACGAGCAGCAGGACCGCCCAGAACACGACCGCCGCGGCGTCGAAGCGCAGCACGATGTCGCCGAGCCTGACCAGTGTCAGCGGTGCGTACAGCGCGACGCCCAGCACCAGGCCGCCACCGATCACCAGGACGACCTGCACGAGCAGCGAGCGCACCAGCACCCCGGAGCGGGCACCGATCGCTCGCAGCAGCGTCAGCGATCCGGCCTTCTGGAACGTGATGATCAGGAAGAACAGACCCGTCACGAGCGGCACGACGAGCGCGTACAGCAGGAAGATCACCTGAAAGGACTGGCGCACCTGCGCCACGCCCGGGGACTCCTGCGCCGCGCGCTCGCGCGTCAGCGCGTCGGCGTCGTCGCTCGCGTCGTTGATCCGGGCCGCGAGCGCCGCCGGCGAGAGGCCGTCGACCGGGCGCACGCCCAGCGCACTCGGCAGCACCGTCCGCGCGTCGGGGTTGGCGGCCCTGACCGCCGCCACGTAGTCGTCCCAGCCGACGAACAGCGTCGGCGTCACCTGCAGCTGGGCGTCCTGCGCCAGGCCGACGACCGTCAGCTGCGGCCCCGTACCGCCGCCCGGTCCCCCGGGCAGCACCCGCACCCGGTCGCCGACCGCGAAATCCGCGGCGCTCCCGACCGCCTCGCCGGCCGCCCGCGGGAGCCGGCCGGCACTCAGACTGTCCGGGGCGCCGAGGTCGGCCCGCTCGTAGCCGATGACCGCCGCGTCGGAATCCTTCGTGCTGCCGTCGACCCGGACCGTGAAGGTGCCCTGACCGATGCGCCCGGCGCCCGCGACACCGTCGACCGCGCGGATCCGCTGCTCCAGCGGCGGCGGGATGACGCTCCCCTGCAGCGTGCGCTGCCCATCGACGCTGTACACCAGGACCGGCGCCGACTGCCGCTCGATCGCCCCGACAAACGACGTCAGCAGGCCGTTCTGGATCGCCTGCTGCGCGAGGATCAGGAACACCAACAAGCCGACCGCGACGACCAACAGACCAAACCGCACCTTCGCGCGGCGCATCTCGTGCAGCGCCAGGAACATCAGCCCGGCGCCGGCCGGAGAACGCGGTGGGGGCCCATCAGGCGGTGCGCGGCCACCCGCCGACCGTAGCTGCCCGAGCGACACCGTCGCGCTGAAGCACGACGTGAGGGTCTCGGTGGCCTGCCACTCGAAGGTTGGGGGGACTTCAGCGCGTCAGACGCCGCCGGGACCCTCGTCCTTCCAGGCCGGCAGACCGCCGAACCCAGCCCGCGCCGGCGATCCGTCACGCGTCCCGGCGCTCGGCGCGGTGGCGTTGGCACCCATGTGCATGGACGCGCCGGGCGTTCTCATCACCTGTACGAAAGCCGTCATGCGGGACACGAACACCCGAGGCCGCCTTGAGCCGCGCCGGTTCCCACACCGTTGCCGCGGGGCGAGCAGCCGCCGAGAGGGCGCGGTGCTGATGGGCCGTTCCGAACGGCAGACCCCTTCAGGACATCGTGCCACTGCGGATGCGATCCACCTGAGTGCCCGGATCCCCGGGGAGCGCCTGCCGCGTCAGCGCGTCGCGCCGCCGGCGAGGTCCGTCGCGTCGAGGCCGGCGCGCCACGCGGTGACGGTCTGGTGCAGCGTCTGGCGGGTGTCGTGCTGCGGACTCCAGCGCAGCTCCTCGCGGGCGCGCGTGGTGTCCATGAGCACCGGGTGACGCAGCGCCTGGATCCACGTCGCCTCGTCCGGGAGGAACGGCAGGCGGGCGACGATCTCGGCGGTCGCGTCGACGGTCAGGTCGGGCACCGGGATGCTGTACCAGCCGAGCTCGTGCGCAAGGTCGGCGAACGTGAACGTTCCCTCCGCGGCGAGGTTGTAGACGCCGGGCGCTCCGGTGCCGTGAACGCCTGCGCAGAGAGCGGCGGCGACGTCGTCGTGATGGACGAGCTGGAACGGCGTGCCCGGGTCCGGGAGCACCGGCTTCAGCACGCTCACCTGGTCGAACAGCTCGCGCACCGCACCCGGCAGGCGCTCCCCGAGATGGACGAACGGGATCGCATTGACGAGCACCGGGGCGTCCGGCCCGGCGACGATGCACGGACGAAAGACGTAGGCCGCGGTGGACGACCCGGCCAGCGCGTCGCGCAGCTCGCGCTCGACCTCCGCCTTCTGCGCGGAGTAGGGGTGACGCTCGAACCCGAGCGCCGGGGTGTCCTCGGTGAGCAGCTCGGGCAGCTCGTCGGAGAACCCGTACGCGGCGACGGACGAGGTGTAGACCAGCCGCCGCGCGTTCGCGGCCGCGGCGGCCTCGAACACGTTGCGCGACCCCTCGAGGTTGATGTCACGGCTGGACTCGCCGGCCCCCAGGACGATGAACGCCAGGTGCACGACGACGTCCGCGCCCGCGACGAGGTGCTCCACCGCCGCGCGGTCGAGGATGTCGCCCTGGTGGTAGTCCACCTTCGTCCAGCCGTGCGCCGGCGGTGTCGAACGGGGACCGCGCCATGCCCCGGATCGAGGCGACCTGCGGGCTGCGATCCAGCAGCGAGACGAACGACCGCCCGATCTCGCCCGTCGGCCCCGTCACCGCCACGACCAGGCCGCGCGCCGACGTTCGGCGGGCCGCCCGCTTCGACGCACCCTTCCTCGGTGACGCGGCGCGGGCGGAGGACTTCTTCGCTGGGGGCATGCGCGAACGCTACGCCAGACCGCCGCGGGGCGCGGCTCCTCGTCCGTAGAAGGCGCGGTGGCCCTCGCCGCTCGCGCGGCATACGGTGATGACGTGAGCGACCACGTGACACCGCTCGACGCGATCTTCCTCGAGCTCGAGGAGGCCGACGAGGGCTCGCACATGCACATCGGTGCGGCGCTGATCTTCGACCCGCTCCCGGGCCGCGGGACGCCGACGCTCGAGGATCTCCGGGGGCTGGTCGACGAGCGCCGGCCCGCGCACATGGCGCGCTTCCGGCAGGTCCTGTCCGCACCCCACACGGGCGGCCTGTCCTGGCCGACGTGGGAGGAGGGTCCCGGCGATGAGGCGCTGCGCGAGCATGTGCGCCACGCGACGCTGCCCGCTCCCGGCGGTGAGACGGAGCTGCTCGAGTGGCTCGGCGACTTCTGGTCGCACCGGCTCGACCGCCGCCGGCCGCTGTGGGAGATGGTGCTGCTCGACGGCCTGCAGGACGGGTGCTGGGCGCTCGTGAACAAGACCCACCACGCGCTCGTGGACGGTGTGGGGTCGGTGGACGTCGGGCACGTCCTGCTCGACACCGACCCCGAGCCGCCGCCCGCGCCGCCGACACCCGAGCCGGAGCCCGCGCCTGCGCCCGACGCGGCCGAGCACGGCGACCCCGCGCTCGTGCGGATGCTGAAGGTCCCGCCGTCGCTGCTGCTGCGCGGCGCGCGCGGCGGCGCCGACCTGGCGGTGCACCCGCGGCGCGTGCTGGACGTCGCCGAGCGCTCGCGGGCGGCCGTCGAGGTGCTGGTGCGCGACGAGCTGCTGCCGGCACCCTCGACATCGCTGAACGCCCCGCTCGCGGCGACCCGCCGGTTCGCGGTCGTGCGCGCGTCGCTCGCGGACGTCAAGGGCGTGAAGGACGCGCTCGGCGGGACCGTGAACGACGTGGTGCTCGCGGCGTGCACCGGCGCGCTGCGCACGCTGCTGCTCGCGCGCGGCGAGCAGCCGCCCGAGGGGTTCCGCGCGATGGTGCCGGTGAACGTGCGCAGCGCCGGCGAACAGCTCGCGCTGGGCAACCGGATCACCTCGCTGTTCCTGCAGCTGCCGGTCGGTGTCGCGGACCCCGCCGAGCGCTACGCGGCGGTCGTCGCCTCCAGCGCCGCGCTGAAGTCCGGCAGCGCCGGGAAGGGCGGCAGCACGATCATGGACGTCGTCTCGCTCGCGCCGCCCGTCCTGCACGCGGTCGCCGCGCGCGCGCTGTTCTCCCCGCGGCTCTTCAACGTCACGATCACGAACGTCCCGGGCCCGCAGCTGCCGCTCTACGCACTCGGCTCGCACCTGCGCGAGATCCTCCCGCTCGTCCCGCTGTTCGCCGACCACGCCGTCGGCATCGCGATCGTCAGCTACGAGGGACGACTGGCCTTCGGCATCAACGCGGATGCGACCGCCATGGGCGACCTCGACGTGCTCGTCGGCGGCCTCGAGGACGCGCTCGCCGAGCTGCGCGCACTCGCGACCGCCGCCTGAGCCTCACGCTGAGACGGCGCGCGCCGGTGGGCGCGCGCGGCGTCGCGCCGGCGGTCGCCGCGAGCTCCCGCAGCGCCGCTTCGATCCCGTCGCCGAGGGCGAGCACGTCGAGCGGGCCGTCTGCGTCACCGGTGACGCCGAACCCCAGCGCGCCGTCGTAGGAGTAGATCGCGACGCCCATGCGCACGTGCCCGGCGAGCGGCACGTACGGGTAGGCCTCGAGCATCCGGCGACCGGCGAGGTACAGCGGGTGCTGCGGGCCCGGGACGTTCGTGGTGACGGTGTTCACGCTGCGCTGCGGCAGCCGCGTGGCGATCCGCAGGCCCAGCCCGAGCGCCAGCTCGGGCGCGAACACGCCCATCGACGTCAGGACCTGGCCGGCGTCCGCCTCGTGCGAGGCCTTCAGCATCCGCATGTGCGCACTCACCGCCCGCAGGCGGGCGACGGGATCCTCGATGCCCAGCGGCAGGTCGGCGAACATCGCCGAGACGCGGTTGTCCGGGACGCCCGCTGCGTCGCGGGTGCGCACGGAGACCGGCACGAGCGTGCGCACGGTGCGGTCCACCGGCTCCCCGGCCTCGGCGAGCAGCGTGCGCAGACCGCCGGTGATCGCGGCGAGGACGACGTCGTTGACGCTGAGCGCGTCGCCGTGCGCGCGGCGGATGCGGCGAACGTCGTTCAGGTCGCCGCGGGCCCAGCCCCAGCTGCGGTGCGGGCCGAGCGGGCCGTTGAGCGCCGACGGCGCCGGGGCCCGCGCGAGCCCGCTGAACGCGGCCAGCCCGCGCGCGGTGGCCGCGGCCCGCGCGGCCAGCAGACCGGGAGCGCCGAACGCCGTCGCGACGCTGCGCAGATCGCCCCAGGGCCGGCGGGCGCGGTCGGCGAGCGCGGCGCTCACGAGGCTCACGGCGCCGGGTTCGGGCTCAGGCGCCCACGTGACCGGCTCGGGCGCCGGCGGATCGCGCTCCTCGTCGAGCAGGACGCCCAGCAGCGACGAGCCGGAGATCCCGTCCACCATCGCGTGATGGAGCTTCGCGATCAGCGCCCAGCGGCGGCCGGACAGCCCCTCGACGACCCACAGCTCCCACAGCGGCCGCGCGCGGTCGAGCTGCTGCGACATGACGCGGCCGATGAGCGCGCGCAGCTCGGCGTGCCCGCCCGGCGCGGGCAGCGCGGTGCGGCGCACGTGGTAGCCGAGCGCGAAGTGCGGGTCGTCGTGCCAGACCGGGCGCCCGGCCTCCAGCGGCACGAAGCGCACGCGCTGGTGGTAGCGCGGCGCGCTGTGCAGCTTGGGCGCGAGCGCGGCGAGCAGCTCGTCGTGCGGCGGCGGCGGACCCTCGAACACCCCGATCAGGCCCAGATGCATGTGACTGACGTCGTCCTCGACGTGCAGGAACGAGGTGTCCAGCGGGCTCAGGCGCTCCATGGTCGTCTCCTCCGGCTCGTCTCCGAGCCTCGTCGCTCGCAGCCGTCGCGCGCATCCGTGGTTGGCCGCAGGATGGAGGTCAGCCGCTCTCGGGCGCACGTCCGGCGACGAACTGCGCAAGACCGCTGACGCGCCGGCGCACCGCGGTCGCGCCGCGCTCGCTCAGTGCTGCCGTCAGCTCGTCGCGGCCGAAGATGCGCACCCCGCTCAGCGCTCGCACGACGGTCGCCGACGGCCGCACCGGCAGCGGCCCGCGGTGCACGGACGTGAGCAGCGCCAGACGCCCACCGGGAACGAGGACGCGGACGATCTCGTCGATCGCAGCGAGCGGATCCTCAATCAGGTAGAGCGCCGCGAAGCAGCAGACGGCATCGAACGAGCCCGCGCCGAACGGCAGCGCGCACGCGTCGCCGCGGACGTAGGCGACGTTGGCGGCGGGCTGCGCGGCGACCGCGCGCTCGAGCATCGTCGCGGATGCATCGAGGCCGACCGCGAGGCCGTCCGGGCCGATGGCCTCGCCGAACCCGCGGGTGAACGCCCCCGTCCCGCAGGCGACGTCGAGCACGCGCTCGCCGCCGAGCAGGCCCAGCATGTCCACCGCGATCGCGTGCTCACCGCGCATGCCGGGACCTCCCACGCCCATCAGCGCGCGGCCGAGCACCGGACGCCAGAGCCGTTCGTAGACCAGCGGCAGCGCGCGACCGACCATCAGCCGCTGACCGGGATGGACACCGGTCGGATCCCGGTCGCCGAGCACATCGACGTACCCGGCGGCGACGGCGGCGCGGGTGCGGGCTTCGCGGGTGCAGAGCGCGAGCGTGCGGTTGATCGCCTCGCCGCTCACGGCGCGCTCTCCCACGGGACGTGGCCCTCGGAGCCCGCCGCCGGAGCCGTCCGCCCACACCGCTCGCACTCCATGGTCACGGCGATGAACGCTACGCCACCCGCGGTCACGTCCGTGACCCGGCCGGATTTCAGCCGCCTCGCCCTGCGAGTTCGCCACCCGGACCGACGATGATGAGGTTGCGCACGCCGCGCAACGCCGGCCGGGCCAAAGCGCCCAAAAAGTGCTCATCCCTGCGCGATCCTGCACGGGAAACCGCAGTTCGGGCGCGCAAAGCTGCGCAAACCCGCATCGGTCATCCGGCCACGACGACCCGGCACCGATGGGCGGAGCGTTCCCCGGAAGGCGTCCCCCGGGGCTCGGGACCACTCCCGCGCCCCGGACGGACACGGTGCGTGACACGACCGAGGCCGGCCACGGGAGCGATCACCACCCCATCGGAGTTCCGCTCGCGGGACTCCTCTCCCCAAGGAGTCTCGCAATGAGCATCATCCGCAGCAAGCGCAGCGCACCGTCATCGTCGGCGTCATCGGCGCCCTCGTGCGCTCGCCGGCGCCGCGATCGCATTCTGGACCACGTCCGGCACCGGCCGGGCACCGCCTCGGTCGGCACCGACGCGGCGTCACGTTCAGCGCCGTCACGTTCGCGGCCACCCTGTACCCGGGCGGCTCGACCGCAGTCAGCTTCACGATCACGAACGCTCCGCGAGCGCGCGCGGTCCGGTCGACAAGGTCGTCGCCGGACACGTCGACCGACGGCGGCACCGGCATCACGGGTCTGCCGGTCGGCTGCCTCGCAGCCGACTTCACGTTCCCGGACCTAACGGTCAACCAGGCGATCCCCGCGAGCGGCAGCACGACCCAGTCCGGCACGCTCCGTTCGCCAACACGGCCGTCAACCAGGACGCCTGCAAGAACGCGTCCCCGGTCCTGCACCTGAAGGCCGCCTAGCCGAGCACGCACCCGGATCCGGGACCGTGGAGGGGGCGCCCGGCGATTCGGCCGCCCCCTCCACACCCGTTCCGGGAGCACCTCCGCGAATGCGCTCGCGAACCCTCATCACTGACTCGCCGGCCGCTCCGCCGCGGTCCTCGCCGTCCTGCTGCTCTGCGCTGGGCTCGCGGACGCCACGGGCGTGCGCTGGCGCCGCTGCCCGGCAGCGCTGCGGCCGCCAGCCCAGGCGCCGCGACACCGGCGCCGAGGACGGTCGGCGGCACGCCCGTCGCCGACCCGCGGGTCGCGAGCCGATCATCCGCCGCCGCTCGGCCGATCTCGGCCTCGCCCGCAACGCGGACGATCCGCCCGGGCGCGACGACGACCTTCACGATCCGCGTGCAGCCGACCCGCACCGTGCGCAGCTACCGGCTGCAAGCTCTGGCGCGCGCCGAAGGACGTGACGCTGCGCCTCAATCGCAAGCGGACGCGGCGCACGGCCACGCTGACCGTGCGCACCGCGGCCGGGCATCCGCACTCGGGCGCTACACGCTGCGCTCAGCGCCTGGCCGCGACGGCGCCGCGGCACCACGACGCCAGCCCGAAGGTGCTGCGCGCGCAGCATGACGCTCGTCGTCGCGCTCCCCGCGCCGGCGGTGCCGCAGGCCCCGACCGCGTCCTCCCGGCAAGGTCTACGCCGCCGGCGACGTCACGAGCCGCTCGCGCCCGGTGTCGCGCGACCGGTGAACCTCGTGCTCACGAACGCGCCTCAGCTCGCCGGTCGAGGTGACGGCGCTGACCGCGACCGTCACCGGCGTGACGCCGGCGCCGGGCGGTGCGTGCACGGCGGCCGACTTCACGACGATGCCCGGCGAGCCTGACCGTCCCGCTGCGCGTGGCGGCCGAGACGAGCGTGTACGCTCGCCGACGCTCGGCCTCCCGCGCAGCGCCTGGCCGGCGGTGCTGATGATCGACCGACCCGGTGAGCCAGGACGGCTGCAAGGGCGCGATCGGTGTCGCTGCGCTTCGACGTCCAGGCCGGCGGCATCCGGGTGACCCGCCGCAGGCTGCCCACACGCGTCGCCGTTGCGGCCGTCGTCCTCGGCCTCGCCCTTCCGGGCGGGGTCGCTTTCGCGTTCTGGACTGCTCCGGCGCCGGCGCCGGCGGCGCGGCCACCGGCCAACGCCCTACCGCTCACCATCAGCGCGGGGACGCCGTCGGCGCGGCTGCACCCCGGCGGCCAGGGCGACGTCGCGCTCACGCTCTCAGAACCCCAACACGTTCGCCGCCCGCGTGCCCTCGCTCACTCTCGATACGACCCAGGGCAGCGGCGGATTCGCCGTCGACGCGGCGCACAGCGGCTGCGGGCTCGGCGCGCTGAGCTTCACGACGCAGACCAACGGCGGCAGCGGCTGGACCGTTCCGGCCCGGGTCGGGGCGACTAACGGCACGGCTCAGCCTGAACCTGACGTCGTGCGCCGTCGCGATGAGCCTCGTCCGCCGCGGACGCCTGTCAGGGCGCCGCGTTCACGGTCTTCGTGCAGGTCGGTCCCTGATGGACCGCGCTGGGGCGCGCCACTCGTCGCGGTCCTCGCGGGGCTTTTCGTGCTCGCTCTGCGCTCGCCGTGGTCGCGCACGCCGATCTGGACGCCGGGGCCGACCAGCGGCCCGGGCGGCGGCCTCGGCGGCGACCGTCGGCGCCGGCTCGACCCCGACGGCGACTCGTCTCGCCCGGCCGCGCGGTCACGGTCGCGTGGAGCGCGGCACGCTGTCGGACGGCCAGCCCGTCGACGGCTATCTGGTGCGCCGCTACGACGCGGCGACCGGCACGTCCTCGCGAGCCGTCGGCCTAGGCTGCACGGGGACGATCGCGGCCACGTCGTGCGTCGAGGCGGCGGTCCCGCCCGGCACGTGGCGGTACACCGTGACGCCGCTGATCGGGGTCAACTGGCGGGGCGACCGAGAGCCCGCGCAGCGGCATCGTGACGATCGGCGCCGCGACGCTGACCCTCGCCACGACGCAGTTCGGCGGACCCGCGGCGTTCCCGCGGATCACCACCGGCACGCTCACCGGCTTCGCGGCGAACGAGGGCGTCACCTACCGCCTCGACGCTGCGACCCCGCTGACCGGCTCGCCCACGTCGCGTCGGCCCGGCCGGCAGCGCGACGATCACGTCGCTCTCGATTCCCGCCGTCGCCGACGGGCCGCACACCGTCTGGGCGATCGGCAACGCACGCCGTGCCCTCGCAGGCCTCGGCCGCCATCTTCGTCGACCGCACCGCCCCGACCGTCAGCGCATTCGCGTCGCCCCGCACCCAACGGCGGCGGGCTGGAACACGTCCGGCGCCGGTGACTGTGACGCTGAGCGCCAACGACGGTGCCGGCGTCGGTGGCGGGCAGATCCGCTACACGACCGACGGCAGCGACCCGACGACCTCCGGCACCGCGCTGACGTACACCGCGCCGCTGTCGCTGAACGTGACGACGACCGTGCGCTTCGCCGCCTCCGACGCGCTCGGCAACACGAGCGCGGTCGGCTCGCAGACCGTCCGCATCGACACGATCGCCCCGCTGAGCGCGCTCTCGCTCTCCGACGTCACCGGCGGTGTCTTCCGCGCCGGCGCGACGATCTGGTACCGCGGCGCAGCCGCCGGGTCGTTCACGCTCAGAAACGCGGTCACCGACGCCGGGTCAGGGCCCGCGGTCGAGCGCGACCGCCGCGCTCACCGGCGCCGCGACCGGCTGGTCGCACGCGCCCGGCAGCGTCTCGACGCCCGCGGGCGGGCCGTTCACCTCCGCGCCGTTCAGCTGGACCGCCGGGACGGCGAGCGCGCCGACCGCGACGGTCACCGCCACCGACCTCGCCGGCAACGCCGCGCCGACGACCCTCACGTTCGCCAACGATCCCGCCGGCCCCGCGGGCGGCTCGGTCGATGCGATCGGCCTGGGCGGCACGGGCGCGCGCCACTCCACGTCGACGACGCTCAGCATCGGGCTCGCCAAGGGCGCCGACGCGCAGTCCGGCCTGGCGCCCACCGGCGCGCGGCTGCTGCGCGCGACGCGCGACGCTCACCTCGGCCGGGACCGTGAACGGCACCTGCGGCGCGTTCGGCGCGTTCGCCCAGGTCGGCGCGAGCGACCCGGTCATCGCCGGCGGCCGACACCGTCCCCGACCGCGCCTGCTACCGCTACCAGTACGTCGCCCCCGACAACGTCGGCAACACGACGACGTACACGAGCCCCGACATCAAGGTGGACACGACGGCGCCGAGCACGCCCGCGCTGACGCTCGGCGCCCCGACCGGCGACACCGCGATCCTGGGCTCGGTCGTGTACATCAACCCGCAGGCCGGCCGCAGCGGCGGCTTCCAGCTGCAGGCGACGGCCACCGACCTGGACTCCGGCGTGCAGCGCGTGAGCTTCCCCGCACTCGCCGGCTTCACCGGCGGGGGCGGCGACGACCTCACCTCGCCCTACCTGACGAGCTACAGCTGGGGGCCGGCCGCGACCGCGTCCGGCCCGCAGACCGTCACGGCGACCAGCAACGCCGGCGTCGACGAGCGCGCCGGCGGCCTTCACCGTCGTGCCGGACACGACCGCCCCCGCGGGCGGCGCGCTCACGGTCGGCGGCGCGCCTGCGACCGAACCGCGGTGCCGTCACGACCGTCAGCTCCACGAGCTTCCCGATCAACGCCCGCACCGACTTCACCGAAGCGCCCGGGGCGACGGCCTCCGGCCTCCTCTCGAGCCTGCTGATCCGCGACCAGTCGCCGCTCGTGAACGGCGCCTGCGGCACGACCTGGACCAGCCCCGCGACGCTCGTCGGCACGCCGGCGCAGACCGCCGCCGGCGGGATCGCGAGCGGCTGGTGCTACCGCTACACGCTCAGCGGCACCGACCGCGTCGGGAACGTGCGGTCGGTCAGCACGATCGTCCAGGTGGACACGAGCGCGCCGACGCTCGGCGCGCCCGCCGTGACGCTCGCGGCGAGCGGGCCGTTCGCGTTCGCCAGCGGCACGACCGCGTACTACAACGGCGCCGGCGGTGCCGGATCGAGCATCACCGTGAGCACCCCGAACGCCGCCGACCCGCAGTCGGGGATCGCACGCGTCACCTTCCCGGCCCTGGCCGGCTTCAGCGGCGGGGGTGCCGACCTGACGAGCCCGTTCACCGCCACCTACACGTGGAGCGCGGCGAGCGCCGCGGGCGCGCAGAGCGTCGTCGCGACCAACGGCACGGGTCTGACCGCAGCCGCCGCCTTCACGCTCGTGCGCGACGTGACCGCCCCGGCCGGCGGCGCGCTGACCGTCAACGGGACCGGCGCGAGCGGCCCCGGATCGACGTCGACCAACACGACCGGCGCCTTCGCGATCACCGCGCGCAGCGACTACACCGAGGCGCTCGGACCGGCCGCCGCCGGCCTTGCCGCGAGCCTGCTCGTGCGCGAGCAGGCGCCGCTCGCCGGCAACGCGTGCGGCAGCTTCGGCTCCCCGGTCACGCTCGCAGGCACCCCGGCGCAGTCCGGCCTGACGACCGGCTGCTGGCGCTACACGCTGACCGGCACCGACAACGTCGGCAACAGCGCGAGCATCAGCACGACCGTGAAGGTGGACACGACCGCGCCGGTCTTCGGCGCGCCGGCGCTCGTCCTCGGCGCGAGCGGGCCGTTCGCGTTCACCAGCGGCACGACCGCCTACTACAACGGCGCCGCCGGCGCCGGGTCGAGCATCACCGTGAGCGCGCCGACCGTCGGCGACCCCGACTCCGGGCTCACCCAGGTCACCTTCCCCACGCCCGCCGGCTTCACCGGCGGCGGCGCGGACGCGAGCGCTCCCTACTCGGCGACCTACACCTGGGCGTCAGCCACCGGCGCCGGCGCGCAGACCGTGACGGCGGCGAACACGGCCGGGCTCACCGCGAGCGCGCCGTTCACGCTCGTGCGCGACGTGACCGCCCCGACGGGCGGCGCGCTGACCGTCAACGGCCTGGCGGCCAGCGCCGCCGGCACGAGATCGTCGACGGTGCCCCCGTCATTCACGATCGGTCTGCGCACCGACCCTGCCGAGGCGCAGACCGCGGCGGCCTCGGGCCTGGCCGCCAGCACGCTCGTCCGTGACCAGGCGCCGCTGAGCGGCGCGACCTGCGGCGCCGTCTGGACGAACGCGACGACGATCGTCGGCACGCCGGTCCAGAACGCCGCGAGCGGGATCCTCGCCGGCACCTGTTACCGCTACACGCTCACCGGCACCGACAACGTCGGCAACGCCGTGAGCCTGCGCACGACCGTCCTCGTCTCGCGGCTCGTGGCCACGAACGTCGTGCTCGCGAACGCGACGCGGCCCGGGCGCACCGGCACGGACGACACGGTCACGATCACCTACAGCGACGTCGTCGACGCCACCACGCTCTGCTCGACCTGGACGAACGGCTCGACGCAGCGCCTGACCGCGGACAACCAGGTCGTCATCACGATCGCCGAGGCGGGCGCCAGCGACACGATCAGCGTCGCGACGGCGTTCGGCTGCACGATCCGCCTCGGGACGATCGACGCGAACGCCGACTACGTCTCGTCGACCGCGACCTACTTCGGTGCGGGCAGGCGGGCCTCGGAGTTCATCTGGGACCCCGCCGCCCGGACCGTGACGCTCGTGCTCGGCTCCCGGCGCAGCGGCGGGCGCAGGAACGGCGTCGCGCCCGCCGTCCCCGAGTACCTGCCCGACCCCGCGATCGCCGACCTGTTCGGGAGCACGATCGCGCCGGGCCCGTTCACCGGCACGCTGTCGGGCTTCTAGGCTGCCGTCGGCCGACGTTCACCCGCGACGATGATCGTGTGCGCGACGGGCGTGCTCGCCATCCGTAGGAGGTACGGCGGCCCGGCCGCCACCGCGGGGGTATCGTCGGCGTGTGGACCCCGCCACGCTCGAGCCCCGGGTGCAGGCCGTCGGCCGCGACCTCGCGGCGGCCCTGCCGCGCGGGAGCCGGAGCCCGCTGCGGGCGCTCGACGACCGGGCGATGGACTTCGCCGCGCAGGACGACGAGCTGCGCGCCGCGCTCTTTCGCTTCGTCGACGTCGTCCCCGCCTGCCGCAGCCTCGACGACCTCGCCCGGCACCTGACGGCGTTCCTGGACGACGTGCACGAGCCGCCGCCCTCGATCGACGCGGCGCTGCTCATGGGCGGCTCGGCGGCGGGCCGCAAGGCGCTCGGCGGCGCCGCCGCCGTCGGGGTCCGGCGGATGGCGCACCGCTTCATCGTCGGCGAGACGCCCGCCGACGCGCGGCGCGTGCTGCGCGAGTTGTGGGACGGGGGCGCCGCAGCGTCCGTCGACCTGCTCGGCGAAGCGACCGTCACCGCCGCCGAGGCCGACCGGTACGGCGCCCGCTGCGCAGCGGCGCTCGACGAGCTCGCCGGCGTCTACCGCGGGCTCGATCCCCGGCCGCTCCTGGAGCACGACGGCGCCGGAGCGACGCCGCGCGTGAACCTCTCGGTGAAGACATCGGCGCTCACGCCGCTGCTGCGGCCGGACGCGCCGCAGCTGGGCGTCGAGGACGCGGCGGCGCGACTGCGCCCGCTGCTGCGCAGCGCCCGTGATCACGGCGCCCACCTGCACATCGACATGGAGTCCTTCGACTCGCGCGAGGCGGTCACCGACCTCGTCCTGGGGCTGCTCGCCGAGGACGAGTTCGCCGACGGGCCGTCCGCGGGCGTCGTGCTGCAGGCCTACCTGCGCGAGTCGCCCGAGCAGCTCGAGCGCCTGCTGGCCTGGACCGGCGAGCGCCGGCGGTCCGGCCCGCTGACGGTGCGGCTCGTCAAGGGCGCCTACTGGGACCACGAGGTCGTTGAGGCCGTGCAGCACGGCTGGTCGCCCCCGGTCTTCGAGGTCAAGGCCGACAGCGACCGCAACTTCGAGGCGCTCACGCGACGGCTGCTGGAGGCGCGCGCCGCGGGAGCGCCGGTGCGCGTGGCGATCGCCTCGCACAACCTGCGGTCGGTCGCGCACGCCGTCGCCGCGAACGAGCTGGCGGGGCGGGCCGGCCGATCTGGAGGTCCAGGTGCTGCGCGGCCTGGGCGACGACCTGCAGGCCGCCCTCGCGGCGACCGGCCGTCGCGTGCGGACCTACTGCCCCGTCGGCGACCTCGTCGCCGGGATGGCCTACCTCGTGCGCCGCCTGCTGGAGAACACGAGCAACGAGAGCTTCCTGCACGATCAGGCGGCGGGCGTGCCGCTCGACGACCTGCTGGCGGCGCCGTGACCCTCGGCGCGTTCGCCAACGAGCCGCTCGCCGAGCTGCGCCGCGCACCCGAGCGCGAACGGCTGCTCGCGGCGCTGCGTGCGCTCGACGCCGAGCCGCCGCTGCGCGCCGCGGTCTGGATCGGCGAGGAGCAGCGCCTGGACGACGCGCTCGTCTCGACCGACCCCGGCGACCCCGGGCGAGTCGTCGCCACGGCGCCGTGCGCGAGCGCTGCGGAGGTCGAGGCCGCCGTCGCGACCGCGCGCGCGGCGTTCGCGGACTGGGCGGCCACCCCGGCCACCGACCGCGCCGGCGCGCTCCTCCGCGCCGCGGCGCTGCTGCGCGAGCGCCGCCCGCGCCTCACCGCGCTCGCCGTGCGCGAGTGCGCCAAGCCGTGGGACCAGGCGGACGGCGACGTCTGCGAGGCGATCGACTTCCTCGAGTACTACGCGCGCGCTGCCGTCACCCTCGCGGAGCGCGACGCCGGCGGCGAGCTGCTGCAGCCACCGGGAGAGCGCAACGCGATGACCCACCGGCCGCGCGGCGTCTGCGGCGTCATCGCGCCGTGGAACTTCCCGCTCGCGATCCCGCTCGGCATGACCGCGGCGGCGCTTGCGACCGGCAACTGCGCGCTGCTCAAGCCCGCCGAGCAGGCGCCCGGCTGCGCGCTGGAGCTCGTCCGCGCGCTGCGCGAGGGCGGCGTCCCCGCGGGCGCGGTCGCGCTGCTTCCCGGCGCGGGCGAGACCGGGGCGGCGCTGGCCCGGCACCCGGACGTGCAGACGCTGGCGTTCACCGGCTCGGTGCCGGTCGGCCTGGACATCATCGCGACCGCGGCGAGCGCGCCCGCGCGGGGCGCCAGGCACCTGCCGCGCGTCGTCGCCGAGCTCGGCGGGAAGAACTGCGTGATCGTCGACGCCGACGCGGACCTCGACGACGCGGTGCCGGGGATCGTCGGGTCCGCGTTCGCCTACGCGGGCCAGAAATGCTCGGCCGCCTCGCGGGTGCTCGTGCACGAGGCGATCGCGGACGCGCTGCTCGAACGCCTGGCGGGCGCCGCCGAGGCGCTCGTCGTCGGACAGGCCGACGCATTCGGCACGACCGTTTCCCCGGTCATCGAGCGCAGCGCGCAGGAGCGCGTCGCCCGGTACGCACAGCTCGCCGCCGCGACCGGACGCGTCGTCACCGGCGGCGAGGTCGCCGTTCCCGCCGGCGGCTGGTTCTGCGCACCGGTCGTCGCGACCGACCTGCCGGCCGACTCGCCGCTGCTGCACGAGGAGATCTTCGGCCCCGTGCTGGCGGTCGAGCGCGTCGCCGGCGTCGACGAGGCGTGCGACCGGGTCGACGCACTGGCGTTCGCGCTGACAGGCGGGCTCTACTGCCGCAACCCGCACACCGTCGAGCACGTCGTGGCGCGCTCCCCGGTGGGGAACCTCTACGTCAACCGCCCGATCACCGGCGCGATGGTCGGCCGCCAGCCGTTCGGCGGCAACCGCCTGAGCGGGACCGGCTCCAAGGCGGGCGGGCCCGACTACCTCCTGCACTTCACCGAGCCGCAGGTCGTCACCGAGAACACGGTGCGCCACGGGCTCGTCGTCTGAACGGGCCTCCGCGGACCACCGCAGGTCGGAGAGCTCCCAGCGCCCGCCTCACCGCCTTCCACGGGACGATCTGGCCCCGAGCGACCAGACGAACGGCATGAACGCGATCAACAGCAGGACGATGAGCGCCGTCGACTCGAACAGGCCACCGACGAACAGCGCGAGGGTGGCGAGGACCAGCAGCACCGAGACCCACGCTGCGTGATGCGGTCGCATGCGGCGCTTCGCGGTCACGGCGCCCCGTCAGATCGGGATGACCACGAGGTGCCGCTCGGGTCCCTCCCCCTCGGAGCGTGTCACCAGGTCGACACGCCAGCGCAGGTGCGCGCGCACGATGTTGCGCTCGGCGTCGGTCATCGCGGGGAGCGCGACCGGCACGCCCGACCGCACGGCCTCGTCCGAGGCACTGTCGGCCGCGACCTTCGCGCGCCTGGCCAGGTGGCTCGCGCTCACGGGTGCGTCGGACGACGGCTGCGCGGAGCGCTTGACGACGACCAGCGGCTCGTTGCACGGGTCGCTCAGGATGACCAGGCCGGCGTGGTCCAGTTCGGCCGCGATCCGGGTGCGCGCGCTCGGCGTCAGCGGAGCGTCGCCGTAGGCCTGCTCGAGCCGGCTCGACGAGAGCTCGTGCCGGCCCGGAGCCAGCGCGGCTGCGAACGACCGACTGGCGTCGAGGGTGTCGGGGTGGGGACGGTGCTGCTGCATGCTGATGGGCATACCCGCAACGATCTCGCGCCGAGCCGCCCACGGCATCCGTAGTGCACCGCCGCCCGGACGGATCTGCTCCCCTACCCGCGCAGCGCCGCGACCGTCGCCGGCCCGCGTCGCGTCGCGCCGCGCACGCCGACGACCCGCACCCGCACCCGCGTCCCGGCGCGCACCCCGCGCACGGTCACGACCCGCCCGCCGCGGCGCGGGGTGAACAGCAGTGAGCGCCCGTCGCTCAGCCGCACCGTCGCCTCGTAGCGCGACGCACCGGCCGCCCGGCCCCACTGCACCCGCACCGCGCCGCGCCCTGCGCGGACGACCCGCACGCGCGCGACCCGGCCCGGCCGCGCCTGTGCCGCGCTGAACCGCGCCACCACGAGGTTCGCCCGCGGGAGCCCGTCCTGCTCGACGACGGCCACGATCGACCGCCTGGTCCCGCGCGCGTCCGACGGGCGGAACCGCAGCACGCCGCTCGTCCCGCGCGCGACCGCGAGCGTGCGCTCCCCGCCGGGCGCCCGCTCCACGAACGTCACGCGCTGCCCGGCGATCGGCCGGATCGCGTATCGGTAGGCCAACCCGCCGCCCGCACCCGGCGCCACCCGCCTCACCGTCACCGACGGATCCGCCAGCCCCGCCGCGCGCCGCAGCGACGTCACGGCGCTCGACCCCGCCCGCGGCACCACCCGCCATGTCCCCGCCGACGGCTTTGCGACCGCGAAGTACGCCGTCCCGTCGACCGGAGAGCGGAACCCCGTCACCCCGCGCGCGAGCAGCCGCCCGGTCGCCGGCAGGACGAACGACTCGCCCTTGGGCCCGCGCAGCTCCACGTCCGGCGCCACGCCGCCCGTGCCCGCGACCGCGAGCGAGAACGCCGGCAGCCCCGCGGGCACCGCGAACGCCCGCTCGCCGGCCTGCGCCGCCGAGCCGCCCGCGGCACCGGCCGCCGCCACCGTCCGCCACTTCCCGAACCCGCACCCGGTGAACACGCTCGCGCGCGTGGCGATCGCGATCGCCGCCGCGAGCGGGTTCACGAGCGACGCGGGCGGCGGCCAGTCGAACCCGGCGCCCACCTCGACGGTGTCCACCAGCAGGTCGACGGACAGGCAGAATGCCGCGCCGCGATCGGACACGATCCCGCGGCCGCCCGCGCAGAAGTACCCGGCGATGCACCCGCGCTGCGCGCCCTCGGCCTGGAAGTGCGGGTAGCGGAACTGCGCATCGAGACTGCCGCTGAGGCTGAAGACCTTCGCGTCGAAGTCGAACCTCCCGCCGAACGCGACGTACCCGGTGTCCTCCACGCGCAGGTACTCCTCGGCGATCGGCAGGCAGAACAGGCTGCCGGTGCCCTTGAAGTCGAACGTCACCGGGGAGGGGTAGAAGTGCAGCAGCGCCTGTCCGTCGACCTTGTAGGGCGCGCACTCCACCGGCGCGCCGACGGTCACGGTCGCGCCCGCTCCCAGCTCGGTCACCGGCGGGAACAGCGCGAAGGACCCGTTGATCCCGAACAGGTCGACCCCCGGCGCGAGCGGGATGAACGGCGGCCCGGTGTACGCGCCCGCGAAGCTCTGGAACTGCAGCGTGCGCTTGCCCGGCGGCGCCGCCAGCACGAGCGCGGCCTCGAGCGTCGGCCCGGCCCCGTCGGGGGCGACCTGCACCTTCGCGCTGCCGGCCAGCCGCAGCGGGTTGTCGCTGTAGACGAGATCCGCGCGATCGACGCCGACGCCCGCGAGCTTGAACTGCCCGACGTTCACGTTCAGCGCGTCGAGCTTCGCGCCGGCCGGGTTCGACAGGCGGATCGTCGCCTCACCGGTCACGCCGCCGAAGATCCCCGGCAGCTCGAGGTGCGTGGCGAGCAGCGACCCGCGCCGCACGATGTCGAGCGACGTGCGGCCCTGCGCCATGTCGAGCCCGGCGGTGAACGGCACGTCGCGCGTGAGCACGAAGTCGGTGACGCGCACCTGCTTCTGGGACAGGTCCACCTGCAGCTTCAGCGGCCCGCGCCGCAGCGTCACGCCGTTGACCGAGACGATCGCGTCGGAGCTGAGGACGTAGCTCGCGGGGTTGGCGATCACGCCGCCGACGACGACGACGATCGACGCGCCCCTGGCCGGCTGGTAGTCGACCCCGTTGATCCGCACCGGCTGCGTCGAGGCGTACGTCGTGCCGAAGAGGCTCGGGAAGACGGACTGGCTGACCTGCAGCGCCTTCGAGACGGCGCTCGTCCGTGCCGCCGCGCCGCGGCCGATCGTCACGTTGCGGTTCAGGGCGACCGAGGCCGCCTTGAGGAAGTACGGGTTGAGCACGTCGCGCTCGGCCTTCGGCAGGTCGGCCTGCGCGGTCTCCTTCAGGCAGCCGATCACGCTGACCAGGCCGGCGATCAGTTCGCTGACGCAGCCCGCGGGCGGGCCGCCCCCGGGCGTCGCGTCGCCGGGCTGCTGCCCGGGCGGGGGCCGGCACAGGCCCACCGGCACGTTCGCCGTCTGCGCCGCGCTGATGAGCTTGCCGCCGCCGACCCGCCGGGCGAGCGCGGAGAGCCCGGCCGGCGCGGTGCCGCGCGCCACGCCCAGGCTCGTCGCGCCGGTCGCGGACACGCCGCTCGTGTCGACCGCGGTCACCGACACGGCTCCGGTGTACGCCTTGGTGAAGCGCTGTTCGAGCACGGGCGCCGCGCCGTTGCACTCCGCGTCGGTCGAGCCGTTGCCGTCGAGGTCCCAGAGGTACCGGTCGATCGCCGCGCCGCCGGCGGCGCTCGCGGTGAGCGCGACCGGGACCCCGGCCTTCAGCGCACCCGCCGGCGCGCTGACCGACACCTTCAGCGGCGTCGTTCCCGCGCCGCCGCCGCCACCCGGGGGCGCCGGCACCGCGTCCACCTCGGGCGGGCTCGTCGCCGCGGGGTCGTGCAGGCGCCCGATCTCCGCCGCGCTCAGCGCGCGGCCGTACACGCGCACCTCGTCCAGCGATCCGCTGAACCGATACGGGCAGACGAAGTCGTCGGCGTACCCGCCGACGACGAACTTGCGCGAGCCGGGCAGGGCGTAGCTGATCGGCCCGCCCGGCCCGGGGGCGGCGCCGGGCACCTCGACCCCGTCGACGTACAGCCGCGCGGTCGTCCCGTCGAAGGTCCCGGCGACCGCGTGCCAGTTGCCGTCGTAGAGCGCGGTGCCGGCGTTCGGTGAGGCCGAGACCCCGTTCGTGCTGTTCCAGACGTAGAACTGCAGCCCGAGGTTCCCGGGCGCGTAGCCCGTGTAGATCGCGTACGAACCCGCCGTCGAGCAGTCGTTGGCGCCCTTCGTGACGAGGTACTGCAGCGGGCCCGGGTAGCCGGCGCGCTTGACCCACAGCGCGACCGTCAGCGTCTGCGGCTCGAGCGCGGCGAAGTTCGTCGTCGCGGGCGGCGGACCGGTGACGCGCCGGGAGCCGGTCACGTCCAGTCCGCTGCCGAACCGCCCCGGGACCTGGGTGAACGGGGTCTCCGAGGTACCGCTCAGGCCGTTGCCCGAGAGGTCCGGCGTCGTCGGCGGATCACCCGGGATCACCTGGTCCAGCGGCCAGCGCAGGGCCAATCCCGTCTCGGCCGCCGCGGGCGCGGCCAGCGTGAGCGCCAGAAGCACGGACGTGATCCCGGTGCGCAGCAGGCTCGGCGGGCGCCGGGGCACGCGGCGATCGTCCTCCAGATGGTCGCCCGGCGCAACTGACCCGCGATTCACCGACGGCCCGCCGACGACGCTGCCCCCGCCTTCGCGGAGATCCTCGACGTCAGTTATCGTCGCCGCCATGCGGACCGCGACCCCTGCTCGCCTCGTCCTGCTCGCCGCGCTCATCGCAGCCCTGCTGCCCGCCGCGGCGATGACGGCGCAGGCCGACGCGTCCGCCGGGGCGTCCGCCAAGGCCACGTGCACGGCCCAGAAGAAGGCCCTGCAGCGCGCTCCCTCGAGCCGCAAGCCGCAGGCGCGCAAGCGCTACCGGGCGTGCCGGGAGCGGGTGCTGGCGAGTGCGATCCGAGGCCAGCTCGCCGACCGGCGCCTCGTCGGGCGGCGCGGCGACGGTGAGGCGGTGAACTGGCTGTTCTGCGCGAACGGGAAGTACCGGCTGGAGACGAGCGGCAGCAGCGGGCGCGGCATCAAGAACGGCTCGCGCTGGGTCGTGACCCAGGCCCAGGGCTCCGCGACGCGCTGGACGGCGGTCCTCCGTGAGACCGCGGACCTCCGCGCAGGCGGCCTGAACATCGGCGTGGCGCGCACCGGCGCCCAATACTTCGTCGGCATCGCGCGTGGCGCCGACGTCACCTCGCAGGGCCCCGTGACGCTGACGGCGGACGCCGCGGCCTGCGGCGCGCTGTAGGCCGCGCTCCCGCGCCCGGACTACGGATCACCGAACGGCTGCACGGGCAGCCCGTGCGTCGTCTCGCGCATCCCCAGCTCGTACGCGCCGCCGTGCGCCGTGCGCAGCCGCAGCGACTCCTCGCCGTCGAGGTGCAGCACGGCGTCGAGCGCCGCGATCGAGCAGTTGGCGACGTGGTGCTCGTGCCCGTCCGGGTCGGCGTAGCGCCAGACGACCGTCTGCTCGCGCGGTGAGCGCGCGGTGAGCTCCAGGCGCGCGCCCTTCGCGCCGACGGCGAGGTCGAGCGCGAGCGGGCTCTCGTCGACGCGCGGGCGGTGCGCCGGACCGCCCAGCGCGATCCGCCGCCCGTCGATCGAGACGACGCCCGCCGCGATCCACGGCGTCGTCACCGGGCCGATCCGCACGCGGCCGATCGACAGGTCCAGCCACGCGTCGGGACGGTCCTCGAAGCAGACGCCGTGGAGCCAGATCCAGCGCTCGGCGTGCTGGGCGCCCCAGTTGTGACCGACCATCCCGGCCCAGCCGTCCAGCTGCACCGCACGGTCGCCGACGGCCATGCGGCCGTCGAACGTCCCCGCCGGCAGCGGGCTCTCGAGCTTCGTGCGCGGGAGCGGGGCGCGGTACATCCACGCCTTCGGCAGGTGGCGCAGGCCCGCCTCGTCGCCGTGCCACGTCAGGTCCCACGAGGCGGGGCCGGCGTCGCCGCGGACGCCGCCCGGCCCGAACGCGCTGTCGCCGACGGCGATCCAGCCGTCGACCTGCGGGCCCGGGAGCGACAGCTTGTGGACGGCGGGCTGGGATGCATCGGCGTCGAACACGACCGCCCAGATCGAGCCGACCGCCGGCTCCCCCGGCGACTTCAGGACGGTGTGGCGCAGCCACGCGCCGCGCGGGTGGTGCGGGTCGACGGCGCGCAGGTAGAACGACTCGTAGCCGCCGTCGCCGGTGTCGAACAGCGGGAACTGGGGGGTCGCCTGGAGGCCGGGCATCTGCACGCACCATCGCACCCGTCCGCGCGGTCGTGCAACTACGCCGGAGGTCATCGCCCCACGGCCGGGTCTGCGGCGAACCACCGTTCACACGGTGTTGACATGACGGGTTGAATGTCGCAGTGGACGCCGGCCTCATCATCGCGATCGCCCTCGCGCTCGCGTTCTCGCTCACGAACGGCTTCCATGACGCGGCGAACGCGATCGCGACGCTCGTCGCGACCCGCGGGGCCACCCCGGGACAGGCGATCGCGCTCTCGTCCGCGTTCAACCTGCTCGGCGCGGTCGCCCTCGGCACGGCCGTCGCCGACACGATCGGGAAGATCGTGCAGGTCAGCCCCGACGCCGCGGTCGAGACGATCGGGGCCGGGCTCGCCGGCGCGACCGCGTGGAACCTCCTCACGTGGTGGCGCGGGTTGCCATCCAGTTCAGGGCACGCGCTGGTCGGCGGGCTCGTCGGCGCGGCGCTCGCGGAGGGCGGGTGGGACGCGGTGAACATCGGCGGCTTCGACGGCCGGCACCCCGTCGGCCTGGTCGGCACGCTCGTCGCCCTGCTCGTCTCTCCCGTCATCGGGTTCGCGTTCGGGTTCGTCCTGCTGCGCCTCCTGCGTCGGGCCTCGCGCCGGTTCACGCGGCAGTGGTCGGCGTCGCTCGTCAGCGGCGAATGGCTGACGGCGGCCGCGCTGAGCTACAGCCACGGCTCCAACGACGCGCAGAAGTCGATGGGCGTCATCGCGGCGCTGCTGCTGGCGACCGGTGAGACGTCCACCTTCGAGGTTCCGCTCTGGGTCAAGCTCTCGACGGGCGTCGCGGTGACGCTCGGCACGGCGCTCGGCGGCTGGCGGATCGTCAAGACGATCGGCCGGCGGATCTTCACCCTCAAGCCGCTCGACTCGCTCGCGAGCCAATCCTCGTCGACGGCGGTGATCTTCGGCGCCTCGCTGATCGGCGCGCCGGTCAGCACCACGCAGGTGGTCGCCTCGTCGGTCGTCGGTGTCGGCGGCGGGCGGCGCCGCTGGCGTCACGTGCGCTGGGGCACCGTCCGCGACATCGGCATCGCCTGGCTGACGACGATTCCGGCGGCCGGGGTGCTCGCGATCGTCATGCTCTACATCTGGAAGGGAGTTGCTGCACTGTGAGACGTGGACATGCCCGGTGGTTCCTGCCGGAGAACGGCGACGTGCTCGGGATGCTCGGCCGGCAGGTCGAGGTGACGATCCGCGGCATGGACGCGTTCGCCCGGTGGGGCGGCGGCGACGCACAGCTCGGTGAGGTCGTGCGCGCCGCCGAGCACGAGGCCGACGACCGCAAGCGCGACCTGCTCGCGCTCGTGCGCGACTCGTTCACGACCCCGCTGGACCCGGAGGATCTGTTCGAGCTCTCGCGCGGGCTCGACGAGGTCATCAACGGCGCGAAGAACACCGTCCGCGAAGCCGAGGCGCTCGCGATGGCCCCGAACAGCGCGATCGGCCAGATGTGCGACCTGCTCGCCGAAGGCGTCCGGCACCTGGGTGCCGCGTTCGCGGTGCTCGGCGACGACCCGGAGACCGCCAACGCGCAGGCGGCCGCCGCCGTCAAGACCCAGCGCAACCTCGAGCGCAGCTACCGCCGCGCGATGGCGAAGCTCGCCGAGAAGGAGGACATGCGCGAGGTCATCGGCCGCCAGGAGCTCTACCGCCGGCTCGCGCGCATCTCGGACAGCATCATGCAGGTCGCGGACCGCGTCATGTACGCGATCGTCAAGGAGAGCTGAGCCGGGTAGGTCGCTCGCGCTCGCGCCGGTCCCGCCCTCAGCGGACGCTGATCTCGGCGGACCAGCGGTTCAGCACCTGGTCGCCGTCCTTGGCGCTGTTGAGGTAGCGCCCGCGGACCTTCACCTGGTCACCTGAGGCCTTTGACTCGAGGACCTCGCAGACGTCCTGCATCGACGTGACGCTCGCGCCCTCGACGCTCGTCACCAGGTCGCCGAAGATGATGTTCGCCTTCTGCGCCGTGGATCCGGTGTCGCTCCCGAGGACGAACATCCCGTCGATCCCGGAGCGCTCGAGCGTCGCCTGCGTCCGGGCGCCGAGCCGCACGCGGTCGTCGGCCGCCCAGTCCGCGTCACCTGCGAACACCTCGGCGACCGGCACGCTCGCGAGCGGCGCGAGGCTCCAGCCGACGTAGGCGGTGTCCTTCCCGGCCGTCAGCGACGAGATGAACCGCTTGGCGTGGTTGATCGAGATCGCGTAGTACTGGCCCTGCACGGCGCGGTCGTTCTGCTCGGTGTTCGCGAGCGTGTTGATGCCGACGAGCTTTCCGTCGTCGTCCACGAGCGCGCCACCCGAGTTGCCGGGGTTCACCGGCGCCTGGTGCTGGATCGTCGACGCATAGCGCGGCAGCGACGGGTCGGGCTCGGCCGCCACGTCGGTCGAGGAGACGGTCCCGTCGGTGGCGACGACGCGCTGCTCGGCAGGGTTCTCGAACGACACGGGATAGCCCAGCGCGGTCACGTGCTGTCCGAGCTCGACCGTCGACGAGTCGCCGAGCGCAAGCTCCTTGAGCCCGGGGGTCCGCTCGCTGAACGCGATGACCGCGAGGTCCTCGCACGGCGCCTGGGCGACGATGCGCGCCGGGCCCTCGGTCGCGGCGCGATCCCCGGCCTTCGCGCGCAGCGCGGACGCACCGGCGATCACGTGCGCGTTCGTGAGCACGAGCCCCCGCTCGGCGTCGATCACGACACCCGTCCCCGATGAGCCGCTGTCGCCCACGCGGCCCGTGATCTGCACGATGCTCGGGCGAACGTCGGCGATGAGCTGCTCCTCGGAGAACTCCTCGCTCCCGCCGCAGCCGCTGAGCAGTGCCGAGAGGAGCACCGCCGCACAGACGAGGATGCGGGACGACGGGCGCGGCATCGGACCTCCTTCACCGGGGAACCCACCAAGGATCCCCCGCGCGGGCGCTCCCCGCAACGCGGGTTTTCCTCACGATGCGTCAGCCGAAAGCCGCGGTCAGGCGGGCCGCTACTGCAGCGCGAGGTCGAACGTCAGCGGCCCCCAGCGGCAGCCGAAGCCCAGCGCGTTGTCGACGCCGCGGGTCGTGGCCTTCTCGATCGTGCCCTGCACGTCGGTGCGGGTGAACGAGCCCTTGAAGCGCGACTGGACGACCCCGCCGTAGAGGACGGTCTCGTCGAAGCGCCCCCTGCGGATCGCCCCCGGCGGCGTCGTCGCCGCGAACCGTGCCGTGATGCGCTTGGTCGTCGGCACGAACGCCGCGCCGTTGAAGATGTCGCACGTCGCGCGCACGCGCGTCCACGTGATGTACGCGAAGAGATACGTGCGCTCCTGCGACGGGAACCAGATGCGCTTGAGCTCCATCCGGACCTGGCCGCCGTTCGCGGCCCCGCCGGTGTAGATCGCCCCCGCCTTCGGCTGGACGAGCTTGCGCTTGGCCGGCGCCGCGGCCGGGAGGAGCGCGGCGACCAACGCGAGCAGCATCAGCAGGGAGCAGAGACGGGCCATGGATCGACGGCGCATGTGCCGTCAGCGATGCCGCTTGCGGACGATGTGCACGCCGTCGGCGGGAAACACGATCGACTCGTGCTGTTCGTCCCAGCGCACCTTGTAGTGCTCATGCCCCGGCTCACCGAGGATCTCGACGATCTGACCGCGGCGAGCGGGCTCGCCGTGGATTCCCCGCGCCTCGAGCCAGTCACCGGCTCGCGCCGGGGGTGTGTCCTTCGCGCTCATCTCGCGTATTGAACCAGCCCGCCGGGCCGTGCGTCCGGCATCGTCACGCGGCCGCCGCGAGCCGGCGGCGGATGTCGAACGCGCGCTGCACGTCGGTGATCGACAGGACGCCGAGCGGCCGGCCCTCGCCGTCGACGACGGCGGCGCGCTGCAGCCGGGCGAATGCCGGCTCGTCCAGGAGCGCGGCGACATCGGCGTCCGGAGCGACCAGCAGCGCCGGGTCACGGTCGACGAGCGCGGCGACCAGCACGCTGCTGCGCTCGGGCGCCGGGACGTGCTCGAGCGCGCTGACGGGGACGAGTCCCGCGACGCGGTCGCCGTCGAGCGCCGGGAACGCAGGATGCGGCTCGTGCAGGACGAGATCCACCGCATCGGCGGCGGTCGCCGTCAGCGGCAGGCACACCGCCGGCGTGCTCATGAGGTCCTGCGCGCGCACGCCGGTGAAGACCTCCTCGACCTCCGCGTGCAGCGCCTCGGCGCCACCGGCCATCACGACGAACCAGCCGATGACGGCGAGCCAGAGCCCGCCGGGGTAGCCCGCCACCGCCTGAAGGACGCCGAGCGCGATGAAGCCGATGCCGAACGCGCGGCCCACGGCCGCCGCCTGCACCGTCGCCGCGACGCGGTCGTCCCTCCACCTCCAGAGCACGGCGTGCAGCACGCGCCCGCCGTCCAGCGGAAAGGCCGGCAGCAGGTTGAACACCAGCAGCACGACGTTGACGAGCGCCTGGTAGGCCACGAGCGCGTACAGCGCCGTCCCGGTCGGGAGCAGCAGCAGCACGCCGCCGCTGACCGCGGCGATCACCGCCGTGACCGCGGGCCCGGCGATCGCGTACGCCAGCTCGTCCTGCGGCCGCCGCGCCGTGCCGCGGATCTTCGCCACGCCCCCGAGCAGCCACAGGTCGATGCCCTCGACCTCGACGTCGTGGCGGCGCGCCACGATCGCGTGCCCGTACTCGTGGGCGACGACGCTGGCGAACAGCAGCAGCGCGCTCAGCGCCCCGAGCGCCCAGGCGGCCGCCGGCGCGATGCCGTCGACCTGCTCCGGATACCAGCCCGTCGCGAGCACGAGCGTGATCACCGCGACGATGACCGGCCAGAGCGGCTGGACACCGAACGGGATGCCGGCGAAGGTGCCGATGTGGATCGTGCGGCCGGGCATGGGGCTCCTCGGGATGTGCCTGAGTCCACGCTAGACCGCGTGCGCGCCCCGCGCATCCGTGAGACACCGAGGGTCGCGGCGCCGGCGGCGCGGTAGCGTGCGCCGGGATGCCGCGCGTCGCCGTCTTCGGCCCGAACCCGATGCTCTCGGTGACGATCGAGGCGCGCGGCGAGCGACGACGACGTCCACCTGCACGCGGGCGGGCAGGGCGTCTGGCTGAGCAGGATGACCGCGGAGCTGGGCGCCGAGCCGGTGCTGTGCAGCCTCGTCGGCGGCGAGACCGGCGCCGTGCTGACGGGACTGCTGCACGCGCTGCCGATCACGCTGCGCGCGACGCCCGCCGCGGGCGCCAGCGGCTGCTACGTCGTCGATCGCCGCGACGGCAGCCGCCACCTGGTCGCGCAGAGCACGGCGCCGGCGCCCTCGCGCCACGAGCTCGACGACCTCGTCGCCGGGACGGTCGCCGCGGCGCTCGAGTCCGACGTCCTGGCGATCTGCAACGCGTTCCCCGGCGACTGCTGCCCGGACGCGATCTACGGCGAGCTGGCCGCCGACGTGCGCGCCAACGGACGCCCGGTCATCGCCGACCTCTCCTCGCCCGCGCCTGGACACCGTCCTCCCGGCCGGGCCGGACCTCGTGAAGCTCAACGACTGGGAGCTCGCCGAGTACGTCCAGGGGCCGGTCGACCCGCCCGACCTGCTGCTCGCCGCCGCGCGGCGGCTGCGCGAGGCCGGCGCGCGGTCGGTCCTCGTCACGCGCGGCGGCGAGCCCGCCCTCTGGCTCGACGGCGACGCGCCGCCGCGGCTCGTCGTGCCGCCGCGGCTGGAGCGCGGGATGCGCGAGGGCTGCGGCGACACGATGATGGGCGCGATCGCCGCACAGCTCGCCGCCGGACGGCCGCTGGAGGACGCGATCGTGATGGGTGCCGGCGCGGGCGCGGCGAACTTCCTGCACGCCGGGCTCGGGCACGGGCGAGCCGCGCGACGGTCGAGGACCTCGCCCGCCACGTGCGCGATCGAGCCCTACTCCGGCACGTAGGGCGGGCGCGGGACCGCGCCGGCGACGATCGCCGCGGGCGCGGTGTGCGCGATCCAGTCCAGGTGCGGCGCCAGCGAGCTCGACGCCCGCGAGCACGTCGAGCGCGCCGCGCAGCGCCACCCGCCGGCCGCCGTGCGAGGAGTGCGCGTCGGTGGCGAGCACGTGCACGAGCCCGCGCCGCGCGAGCTCGAGCATCCCGTCCGCCGTCGGCGGCCGCTCGAAGTACGCGGCCGTCGCCTGCACGAGCGCGCCCGCGGCGATCAGCCGCTCCAGACGGTCGAAGAGGTCCTCGCCGAGGTGGCGCTCGGGGTGGGCGATGAGCGCGTGGAAGCCGCGGGCGGCGAGGTGCGCGACGGCGTCGTCGAGCGTGTCGGAGAGCGGCCCGGCGCGCGGCTCGAGCAGGATCCAGCGCCCGCCGGCGAGCGCGACGGCGTGGAGCTCGTCGTCCGTCAGCCCGGCGACCGCCGGCTCGGCGACCTCCCCGCCGGTCAGCACGCGCAGCGGGATCTCGCGGCGCTCCAGCTCCTCGCCGAGCGCCGCCACGCGACCCGCGATCTCGCCGATGCGCACGTCGTGGTCGTGGCGGATGTGCGGTGTCGCGCAGATCGCCTCGAACGCCCTCGTTCACGGCGACGCGGGCCATCGCGAGGCTGTCCGCAAGGTCCAGCGCGCCGTCGTCCACGCCCGGGAGCAGATGACAGTGCAGGTCGATGAAGCCCGTGGCCTGCGCGCCCGGCACGGCCCGAATCAGCGCGGGGCCTTGTTGAACTTCAGCCTGCCCGCCGCCGACCCGGTCTGCCCGGCCTCGGTGTTGATCGAGAGCAGCGGGGCCGAGCGGTTGTCGTCGGCGAGCCTGCCGACGCCGTCGGGCTTGGCGAAGCCGGTGCTCCAGCCGCCGAGCGGCGTGTTCGCCGCGAAGTTCTGGCAGGTGGTCATCAGGATGGACTCCCAGTCCTGGTAGAAGCCCTTGCTCGTCAGCGGGATCTCGTCGGGCGGCTGGACGGTGACCTGCCAGCCGGGGTAGCGCTTGGACTTGCCCTTCGTCTGCAGCCAGGTCGACTCGCGGATGACGACGTCGGCCTTGCCCGTCCACGTGCCGTCCGTCGTGCGGGACTCGCTGTCGCAGCCCGCGTGCCAGGAGCGGTCGCTCGTGCTGGCCTCGGCGTGGTAGGTGAACGTCGCCTTGCCCTTGGCGAACGCGCTGAACCGCGACGGCCCGGTGAACGGGACCTCGGTGCTCTTGAGCTCGATCTTCAGCCGCTGCCAGTTCGGGCCGTTGTCGTTGCCGAACCCGCCCTCGAGGTCCTGCCGGATCGTGAACGTGCCGCTCACGGTGGCGGTCAGCGGCTTCGGCTTCTTCTTCTTCTTCTTGGCCGTGTGGACGCCGGGCGTCGCAGGCGTCGCGAGGGCGGCGCCGGGCGCGACCGCGATGATCGCGGCGGCTGCGGTGATCACCGCGAGCGGACGGGTGTGTCGGTATGCGCTCGGCATGATGGTGTGACGTCCCGCCGAGCCTACTCCCCGGTCTGGTCCGCGGCGACCGTTCGTCGAGGTCAGGGCCGCGATCGGGCCGGGCTGCCGCGCGCGGTCAGGTAGCGCGCTGCCGCCGCCCGTGACTCCGGGTCGGCGATCGCGGCCGCGAGGACGTCGGCGTCGCGCACCGCGCCCGCGGTGGACGCCAGCTCCTCGGCGACCGCGTTGACGTGCGCCTTGGTCGCGGTGAGCGTCAGCGACGAGCGCTCGGCGAGCTGCGCCGCGAGCGCGTCGACCTCGCGCTCGAGCGCGTCGCCCGGGACGACCCGGTTCAGGAAGCCCAGCCCGCGCGCCTCGTCCGCGGTGAACGGCCTGCAGGTCAGGACCAGCTCCTTGGTCATCGCCGGGCCGATCTCGCGCACCAGCCGCGGGATCCCGCCCCACGCGAGCGGAATGCCGAGCTCGACCTCGGGGATCGAGAACAGCGTGTCCTGCGCGGCCACCCGCAGGTCGCACGCCGCGGCGAGCACCAGGCCGCCGCCGACGCAGTGCCCGTGCACCTGCGCCACGGTGACCGCGCGCATCGCCGTGACCGCCTCCGCCATCCGCCGCCCGAGGTCGGCCGTCTCCCGCGCGCGTCCCTCCGTCTCCTGGGCTGCGAACGCGCCGAGGTCGAACCCGGCGCAGAACGAGGGCCCGGCGCCCGCCAGGATCACGACCTTGACGTCCGGCAGCGCGTCGAGGGCGCGCGCGAGCGCCGATCAGCTCACCGAGCAGTTCGGGGCTGAGCGCGTTGCGCTTCTCGGGCCGCGTCAGCGTGAGGCGTGCGAGCGGACCGGTGACATGCGTGGCGAGCACGGCGGACGGGACGGGTGCTTCGGGCACGCCACGAGGATCCCAGGCGACGGCGACGGCACGGCGACGGCGATCACGCGGGCTCCGGCGGGCCCCGCCCGCCGGGCGTGGCGGATATGTGTCGACAGTCGTGACAGATCCGCCACGCTCGGGTGCCGCCGCGCCCGCCGGCCCGGCGACCGCCTACGCGCCCTCCGGCGTCCACCCGCCGCCGAGCGGCTCGCCGAGCTGCAGCCCGAAGCGCTCGAGCAGCTCGGGCACGGTCTCGGGCCGCATCTCGAGGCCGTAGCGGGTGCTGAGCGCCGCGACGGCCTCTGGGTCGGCCTTCAGGACGCCCCCCATCGCGACGACCTCCTGAAAGAAGCGCTCGAACCCGGCGGGGGCGATGATCTCGAGGATCCGGCACGGCTCGTCGCCGGCGTTCCAGAACGTGTGCCACTGGTTGCGCGGCTTGAAGACGAGATCGCCCGGGCCGGCCTCGACGACGTCGTCGCCCAGCAGCGCGCCCATGCGCCCCTGCAGGACGTAGCTGTACTCGTCCTCGCGCGTGTGCAGATGCAGTGGCGCTGCGAGCGCGCGCGGCGACATCGGGTGCTCGACGAGCGAGAAGTGCTCGCCGCTCTCACGCCCGTCGATCATGAAGCGCGCACCGATGCTTCCCAGGAAGCCGTCCCCGCCGTCGCCCGGCGCGACGATCCGCGGGCCGGCCGTCGTCGTCGTCTCCATCGTGGTCCCCTTTTCGCTAGACAGTGCTGTCGCGCGAAAACTAGCGGACGTCCGCGGCACCTGTCAATATTGACCAGACAGTCATGTCCGATCAAAGGCGACCCTACCGGATGCAGAAGCGGGCCGAGCTCGAGGAACGCACGCGGCTGCGCATCACCGAGAGCGCGGTCGCCCTGCACGAAGAGCTCGGCCCGGCGCACACATCGATCAGCGCGATCGCCGACCACGCCGGCGTACGACGCTCGACCGTCTACCGCCACTTCCCCGACGAGGAGGCGCTGTTCGACGCCTGCTCCTCGCACTGGGCCGCAGCCAACCCTCCCCCCGATCCGAGTCCCTGGCCCGCGATCGGCGACCCCGACGAGCGACTGGCCGCCGCGTTGGGCGAGCTCTACGCGTACTACGGCCGCACCGAGGGCATGCTCACGAGCCTCATCCGCGACGCCCCGCTGGTCCCGAGCATCGAGCGCCTGCTGGAGGACGGATTCCAGCCCTACCTGGGCGCCGTCACGGACATCCTCGTCGCCGGCCGCCGGGTGCGCGGAGCCGCCGCCCGCCGCACGCGCGGCGCCATCGGCCATGCGCTGGCCTTCGGAACCTGGCGCTCGCTCGTCCGCGAGCAGAGCCTGGACGACGCGGACGCGATCGCGCTGATGGCGGCGCTCGTCGCCGGCGCGCCGGCGCGGCGGCCGCGTGCCCGTGCCTTCTAGGCCCCGGGCCGCCGGACAGGGCGCGCCAACCCTCCCCGTCGCGCCGGGAGGCATGCCGCCGGACACCACGGGGTGTCGGCGGGCGCTCGGCGTGACCGGGTGACGGCCGGCAGACCCTGCCGTGCGCTCACAGCACGTCTCGGCGCTCGAACAGCGCCGCTCCGACCGCGGTCGTCGCGATCGCGATCAGGGTCAGGGCGAGCATGTGGCTGATGTCGAGCCCGTCCTGCACCGCCGAGCCGTAGTAGCGGAAGGCGGACACCGCGCGGAGCGGCTCGATGTCCGGCGAGAGCCGGCCGAGCAGGTCGACGATGTACATGGCGACGAGCGTCGCGGTGACGATCGCGATCGTTGTCGCCTGCCGATGGAGGACGCCCGCTGCGAGGACCGCCAGCCCGGCGAACGCCATCGACAGCGGCCAGACGTTCGCGAGCCCCGCCGCCAGGGTCGCCGCCGAGATGTCCGTGCCCGCGAGCGTCCCGACACTCCAGGTCAGCGCCCAGACGACGACGAGGATCGCCGCGAGGATCAGCCCCGTGACGATGAAGGCGCCCGCAACCAGCAGCCGCCGCGGGAGCGGCAGGGAGAGCAGCGCGTCGAGGTGTCCGCGCTCCTCCGCGCCGACGATCGCGCGCGTGGCGCAGCGGACGGCGAAGAACGCGAGCGCGAGCGGGATGATGAGGCTCAGCATCTCCACGTCGACGTACGCCTCGACGCTGTCGAGCTCCTGGATCCCGAAGGCCTGCTTGAGGCCCTCGGGATAGCTCTCGACGGCCTTCCCGATCGAGTCCTCGATCGACGGCCACATCGCCGCGATCAGCGCGGACAACGCCCCCAGCATGCCGCCCCAGACGAGCGGGTCACGCCGGTGCAGGCGAAGGCCGTTGCGGACGACGACCGCGAGCGACCGTCGGGCCGAGGGCGGAGCGGCGGGACGGAGCTCGCGCCGGCGGCGTCGGGGGTCTTCGGCGATCATGCGCCGCCCCCGCGGTCGTAGTAGGCGAGGAACAGCTCCTCGAGCGTCGGGCGCGTGATCTCGACGTCCTCCACCGGAAGGCGCGCGAGCGCCTTGATCGTCGCGTCGATGTCGCCGAGCACGCGGAAGCGCAGCGTCGTGCCGTCGGGCTCGACGTCACTGACCGCCGCCAGGCGCTCGATGTCGTGGACGTCGACCGGGCGCGCGAAGCGGACGGTGACGTTGCGGTACGCCCGCCCGCGCATCTCCTCCACGTCCTCGATGGCGACGAGCCGCCCCTCGCGGATGATGCCGACGCGGTCGCACACCCGTTCCACCTCGTCCAGCTCGTGCGAGGACAGGAACACGGTCGCGCCGCGCTCGCGCTGCTCGGCGACCACGGTCAGGAACTCCTCCTGCATCAGCGGGTCCAGGCCCGACGGTCGGCTCGTCGAGGATCAGCAGCTCGGGCTCGTGGAAGAGCGCCTGGATCAGACCGACCTTCTGTCTGTTGCCGCGCGAGAGCTGGCGCAGCGGCCGCGACAGATCCGCCTCGAACCGTTCGGCGAGCAGCCCCGCGGCACCCAGGCCCCGCATCCCCCGCAGGTCGGCGAACAGCCGCAGCAGCTCGCCTCCGGTCATGTGGTCCTCGTAGGAGAACTCCCCCGGCAGGTTCCCCAGGCGCGCCCGGATCGCGCGGCTCCCCGCACGGCTGTCCAGGCCGAAGATGCGGGCCGCGCCGCTCGTCGGGTGCAACAGGTCGAGCAGCGTGCGGATCGTCGTCGTCTTCCCGGCGCCGTTGGGACCCAGGAAGCCGAACACCTCGCCGGCCTCGACGCCCAGGGTCAGGTCGTCGATCCCGCGCGCCGGTCCGTAGCGCTTGGTCAGTCGGTCGGTCTCGATCACCATGGGCATGACGGCCCGCCGACCCTACCCCGTCCGCGCCCGCCGACCCTCGAGCGTCACCCACGCGGGTCCTCGCGCCCGCGGGTCGTGCACCGGGACCCCGAACCCCCGGCTGGCGCGCCTAGCGGCGCGCCTTGCGCACCGCTTTCACCTTCACCGTCCGCGCGACCGCCGTCGACGTCCGCGTCCCCGCGGTCGCCGTGATGCTCAGCCGCACGCGTCCGGCCTTCAGGGCCTTGCGCCGGACCTTGGCGGGAAGCAGCACCGCGTTGGTCCCCGTGCGCCCGCGGATCGTGACCGTCCCGAGGCTCTTGCGCGCACCGACGCGCCTCAGCGAGACCTTGACCGTGGCCCTCTCGGAGAGCTTGAACGAGATCCGGATGCGGCACAGGCGGCCGGTCCTCGGCTTGACGCACCTGACACGCAGGCCCGTCAGCTGCGGCGGGCCCGCGGCGGCCGGCGCCGGGACGACGGGTGCCCCCTGCACGTCGAGCGTGACGACGGCGCTCGCGCTGCCGGCGAGGTCGGTCATCGTGACCGTGAACGGTGTCGCGGGGAGCGCGGCAGTGGCCGTGCCGGAGATCGCGCCGGTCGCCGGGTCGAGCGTGAGGCCGGCGGGGAGCGCCGGCTGCACGCTGAACGCCGGCGGCCCGGTGCGGCGCACGAGGCTCGGCACCAGCGGGGTGAGCGGCGCGCCGACCGGCGCCGGAGCGCGAGCCCGGGTCGTAGGCGAGGGCCGCGGGCCCGAAGCCGAAGAGGGCGTAGGCGGTCCCGCCGATTCCCGGCCGACGGCGCGGCCAGCAGGATGTCGGGGCGGCTGTCGCCGTTGAGGTCGCCGGCGCCCGCGACCGGCTCCAGGTAGCCGTCGGCGACGGCGCCATGGACGACGTAGCCGCCCGCGCCCAGCGTCGCGAGGTCCTGCGTGCCCGTCGCGCCGGTGCCGTGGACGACGTACGCCAGGCCGGCGTTCGCACGTCCCGGCAGATCGGCCTGGAAGGTGCCGAGCACCAGGTCGCCGCGGCCGTCCCCGTTCACGTCACCGGGGGCCGCGATGGTGCGCCCCGCCTGGGGGTCGCCCACCCCGCCGTCGATCCGCAGGCCGGCTTCGTCGGCGACGAAGGTGCTGAGCGTGACGGTGCTCGCGTCGGCCTTGCCGTGCAGGACGTACACCGACCCGGAGTCCGTGCGCCCGTTGTTGTCGGCGAGAATGGCGTTGAGCGCCAGGTCCGCGCGGCCGTCGCCGTTCACGTCGCCCGGGCTCGCGAGCCCGATCCCGAGGTTGTCCCCGGTGGCGCCGCTGATCCGGTAGCCGGCGGCGCCGACCGCCGCGAGGTCGACGACGGCGGTCGATGCCTTGCCGAACACGACGTACGCCGAGCCGGCCGCGGAGAGGAACGGCACGCCGACCGCGACCTCCGACCGGCCGTCGCCGTTCATGTCACCCGGGAGCGCCACGGCGCTGGCCGCCGCGCCGTTGGCGCTCGGGGCGGGCCCGTCGATCCGGAAGCCCGCCGACCCGAGGGCCGCGGCGTCGATCGTCGTCGTCGCGCTGCGCCCGAAGATCACGTACGCCGAGCCGGACGACGCCCGCCCGTTGTTGTCGGCGCGGCGCGCACCGACGACGATGTCGTCGCGGCCGTCGCCGTTGACGTCCCGGCCGCCGGCGAGGGCCAGCCCGAGCCAGTCCTCGGTCGCCTGCCCGTCGATCCGAAAGCCGCCCGAGCCCAGGGCGCCCGTGTCCACCGGTGCGGCGTCGGCCTTCCCGAACACGACGTAGGCGCGTCCGCGGAAGCCGTCGGCCGCGTACGCGCCGACCAGCAGGTCGTCGCGCCCGTCGCCGTTGACGTCGCCCGCCGCGGAGACGTCGGCGCCGAGCCGGTCGCCCGCGACGGCGCCGTCGATCCGGAAGCCGCGGTCACCCAGCGCCCCGAGCGCGGCGGTCGGCGGGCTCGGGCCGCCGAAGATCACGAAGGCCGAGCCCGCGTCGGACCGCCCCGACGGGTCCGCGGTCTGCGCGCCGATGATCACGTCGTCGAAGCCGTCGCCGTTGACGTCGCCGGCGCCGTCGAGCGAGCCGCCGGCGCCCGCGTCCGCTGCGGGCGAGTCGAAGCGCACGTTCGCGCCCGTGGCGAGGTCGACGAGACCGGACTGCTGCGGGAGCGCGGCCTGCGCGCCGGGCGCCGCCAGCACGCCGAGGAGGACTGCGAGCGCCGCCGCGCGTCCGGCCGTCGTCGTCCGTCCCCACCGTCCGGCGTCCCGCATCACGTCTCCCTTGCTCGTCCACGGCCGGGCGTCGTGCGGCCCGCAGGGAGATCCTAATGCGGCCGGTTGACGCCGCGTGTGGCCTCGGTCACGCAGGTGCTGGACGCCGGCCGCGCCCGGCGTGGCGGACATGTCTCGACGGTCGTGAGAGATCCGCCGCGCTCGGCGACCGCGACGTGCCCCGTGCTCAGGGGACCGCCATGTCCTGCAGCGCCGCGAGCTCCGCGGCGAACCCCTCGACGATCGACGCGGGGTCCGGGACGAGCCCGGCGTCGGTCATCACGCCGATCGTCACCGCACCCGCGTAGCTGAAGATCGCCACGCTCATCGCGACGTTGCCGGACACCGGGGCCCAGACGAGGACCCCGCGGATCGGCGAGCCGGCCAGGAAGATCGTCGTCCGCGGGCCCGGGACGTTCGTCAGCACGGTGGAGCCCACGCCGCTGAAGACGTTCACGAGCGCCGCCTCGACCTGCGCGGGCGCCGCGCCGATCGCGCCGAGCAGCGCGTAGGAGATCGGCCCCTCGGGCGAGGTCTTGATGCGCCCCATCGCCTGCATCACCGCGCGCAGCCGCCCCTCGCGCTGCGGGACCCCGACCGGCAGCGGCAGCGTCACGAGCCCGAAGCGGTTGCCCAGGTCGCGGGGGAGCGGCTCGTCCGGCGGGCGCAGGTTGAACGGCACGATCGCGTGGATCTCGTCGACGAGGCTGTCGCGCGCCAGCAGGTACTCGCGCAGCGCGCCCGCCGTCGCTGCGACGAGGACGTCGTTCACCGTCGCGCCGTGCGCGTGGGCGAGGTCGCGCACCGGATCGAGCGCGAACGGCTCCGACCACGCCACGCGCTCGGCGATCCCCGCCTTCCCGCGCAGGACCGTGTCGGTGTCCGGGCGCGCCGCGAGGACCTTCGCGAGCGTCAGCATGTCGTCCCCGGCGGTGCGCGCCAGCTCGGCCGCGTGCCCAGGGTGGGCGAGCGTCTCCAGGCTCTCGTGCAGCACCGCGCCGGCGGCCCCGCGGCCGAACGACACCGCCGCGCCGAGCGGGCGCGTGATGGCCCCCAGCGGGCCGCCGCCCTCGTGCTCGGCGACCGCGATCTCAGGGGCGTCCGGCTCCGGGCCCGCATCGGTGAGGGAGAAGAGGACCCGCGCGAGCGCCATCCCGTCGGCGATCGCGTGGTGCATCCGCGCGACGACCGCGCAGCCCGGGCCGTAGCCGTCGACGAGGTAGAACTCCCAGAGCGGGCGGGCGCGGTCGAGCGGCACCGCCATCCGGTCGGCGACGAACGCCTGCAGCGCGGCGCGGTCCCCGGGCGCCGGCAGCGCGACCCGGTGCAGGTGCAGGTCCAGGTCGAACGCCGGATCGTCCTCCCACTGCGGCGACCCGATCCCCAGCCGCGGCTCGCACACGCGCTGGCGAAAGCGCGGGAACGGCGCGACGAGGCGGTCGCGCAGCACCTCGCGCAGGCGCTCCCAGTCGACCGGCTCATCGAAGGAGAGCACCCCGTTGATGACCATGAGGTTCTGCGGGCGGTCCATCTGCAGCCAGGCCGCATCCGCGTTGCTCATGGAATGTCGCGTCGCACTCACGTGCTCACCTACTCGGCCGGCGGGCGCCCCTCGTACCCCGCGTTGAGCAGCCCGACGAGCTCGGCCAGGAGCGGGATCCGCGGGTTGGTGCGCATGCTCGGGTCCATGAACGCCGCCCGCGCCAGGTCCGGCAGCGCGGCGTCGAACTCCTCGCGGGAGATGCCGAGCTCCGCCAGCGACCCGGGCATCCCGACCGTCACGAGCAGCTCGTCCACGCGGCTGAACAGCGTCTCGCGCCGGGCGGCCTCGTCGCGGCCGCCGACCCCGAGGATCCATGCCGCCTGCGCGTACTTCTCGGGCGCGACGTAGTGCGAGTAGCCCGGCGCCGGCATGAACTTGCTCGGCAGCGAGGCGTTGTAGCGCAGCACGTGCGGCAGGAAGATCGCGTTCGCGCGGCCGTGCGCGATCCCGAACCGGGCGCCGACCGCGTGCGCAAGCGCGTGGTTGACGCCGACGAACGCGTTCGAGAACGCGAGCCCGGCGATCGTCGCCGCGTTGGACATCGCCGTGCGCGCCTCGAGGTCGTCGCCGTTGGCGTAGGCCTTCGGCAGCGCGTCGAAGATGAGATTCATCGCCTGCATGCAGAAGGCGTCGGTGAACGGCGAGGCGAAGATCGACACCGCCGCCTCCAGCGCGTGGGTGAGCGCGTCGATCCCGGTGTCCGCGGTCATGTGCGGCGGCATCGTGACCGTGAGCTTCGGGTCGACGACCGCCATGTCCGGCACGAGCGAGTAGTCGACGAGCGTCACCTTGCGCCCGTCGACCGTCAGCACGGCGGCCGGCGAGACCTCGGACCCGGTGCCCGCCGTCGTCGGCACGGCGACGAGCTGGGCCTGGTGCTCGACCTGCGGGTACTGCGCGACGCGCTTGCGCGCGTCCAGGAACGGCAGCGACAGCTCACGGAGGTTGAGGTCCGGGCTCTCGTGGAACAGGCGGATCGCCTTTGCGGCGTCGAGCACCGATCCACCGCCGACCGCGACGATCACGTCCGGCCGCAGCTCGGTCATCGCGCGAACGCCCGCGCGGATCTCCTCCTCCGGCGGCTCGGGCGAGATCCCCGAGAAGACGTGCACCGACGCGCCCTCCGGCAGATGCGCACGCACCTCGTCCGCCGTGCCGCGCCGCTCGGTGTCGGGGTCGGTCACGAGCAGGACGCGCTCGGTCTGCAGCTCGCGCAGGCTGTCGAGCGACCCGGGGTTGAAGTACGTGTCCGACGGCACGCGGAACCACTGCGGCGGAGCCTGCCGGCGCGAGACCGTCTTGATGTTCATGAGATTGCGGTAGTTGACATTGTCGGTCGTCGTCGAGCCGCCCCACGTGCCGCAGCCCAGCGAGAACGTCGGCGTCATCGAGTTGTAGACGCCGCCGAGGGCGCCGACGGCCGTCGGCGCGTTGACGAGGATCCGCCCGGTCCGCACGGTCAGCGAGAAGCGCCGGATGACGTCCTCCTCGCGGGCGTACACGGCGGACGTGTGGCCGAGGCCGTCGTGCTCGGTCACCAGGACGCAGGCGTCGATGCCGTGCTGCACCGACGGCGAGCGCACGAGCCCGAGCACCGGCATCAGCTTCTCGGCGATGAACGGGTGGGTCGCGAGCTCGTCCAGATCCGACGGCAGCGCCGCGAGCAGCACCTTGTCGGCCGGGTCCGCGCGGATGCCCGCGAGCGCGGCGAGGTCCACGCACGAGCGCCCGAGCGCGTCCATCTGCATCGAACCCTCCGGCGTCATCGCGACCGCCGCCAGCCGCGCGGTCTCCTCCTCGGAGAGCAGGCGCGCACCCATCCGCTGGAACTCGGCGACCAGGTCATCGTAGATCGCCTCGTCGGCGACGCAGGTCTGCTCGGCGGGGCAGATCAGCGACGCGTCGAACGTCTTGGAGACGAGGATGTCCACGACGGCCATCGGCACGTCGGCCGACCCGTGGACGTACACCGGGGCGTTGCCCGAGCCGACGCCCATGCACGGCTTGCCGGCGGCGTTCGTGGCGGCGACCGCCTTCGGGCCGCCGGTCGTCCAGATGAAGTCGACGCCGTCGTGATGGAACAGGTACTGCGAGATGTCGAGCGTCGGGTCCGGGATCACCTGGAGCGCGTCCGGCGGCAGGCCCGCCGCCTCACCGGCCTGCTGCAGGATCTCGATCGACCGCAGCGCGCAGCGCGCGGCGCGCGCCGACGGGCGGAAGAGCATCGCGTTGCGCGTCTTGATGCCGACGATCGCCTTGAAGAGCGCCGTCGACGTCGGATTGGTGATCGGCAGCAGCGCGAGCACGACGCCGATCGGCTCGGCGACCTCCTCGATGCCGCGCTCGGGATCGGTCGCGATGACGCCGACGGTGCGCTTGTCCTTGAGGTAGTCGTAGAGGAACTCGGTGGCGATGTAGTTCTTGACGACCTTGTCCTCGAACACGCCGAAGCCGGTCTCCTCCATCGCCATCTCGGCGAGCTCGACGGCGGCCTCCAAGCCGGCCACGACCATGGCCCAGACGATTCGGTCGATCGCCTCCTGGTCCATCGCGCGCAGCGCGTCCGCGGCGGTCTGCGCCCGCGCGACGTAGTCGTCCATGCGCGTGATCTGCTCGGCGTCGAGCGTCGGCGTCTCAACGGCGTCGGCCGTCGTCTCGGTCGTCGTCCCGGTCATCGTCCCTCTCCTGTGGCGGGTGCTGATTCACCGCCAGCTTCGCGGCGGACGCGGAGCCCGGCATCCGCGCGGACTACCGAGATGCAGCCCGGCGCGCAGCCGCGCGCCGCCGGGTCGTGCGAGCATCCACCGCCATGAGTTCCATGACCGGCCTCAAGCAGGCGGACGGCCAGCGGGTGAACCCCATGCTCGGGGCGATCTGCGGCGTCTCGACCGTCACCCTGAACCTCGCCTCGCGCTGGCCGACGCCGCTGATCCGCCGTTCACTCGACGTGACGTTCCCGATGATGTCGGCCAACCACGCGGGCGACGCCGCGATGCGCGAGCTGACGATCGACCTGCCGGACGGCGCGCGGATCCCCGCACGCCTCTACGAGGCGCCCGGCGCCGGGGACGACGCGCCGCTGCTGGTCTTCTTCCACGGCGGCGGCTTCATCCTCGGCTCGCTCACCACGCACGCCAACACCTGCCGCTTCACGGCCGCGCAGGCCGGCTGCAAGGTGCTCGCCGTCGGCTACCGCAAGGCGCCCGAGCACCGGTTCCCGACCGCGCTCGAGGACTGCGTCGGCGCCTTCCGCTGGGCGGCCGCACACGCCGGCGAGCTCGGCGTGGACGCCTCGCGCATCGCCGTCGGCGGCGACAGCGCCGGCGGCACCCTCGCCGCCGGCGTCGCGCTCGCGCTCGTCCCGGACGAGCCCGGGCCGAGCTTCGCCTGGCTCATCTACCCGCTCGTGGACGCCGACATCACGGCGTGGCCCTCGGCGCGGCTCTTCGCCCGCGGGCCGCTGCTCACGCGCGCCAACTCGCAGGACATGATGGATCACTACGCGCCCGACCCGCGCGACCGGCACGACCCGCGGCTCTCGGTGCTCTTCGCCGAGGACCTCGACCGCATGCCGCCGACCTACATCGCCACCGCGGGCATGGACCCGATCCGCGACCAGGGCGAGGCGTTCGCGGACCGGCTGCGCGAGGCCGGCGTCGCCGTCCGGTGCGACCGCTTCGCGAACATGCCCCACGGCTTCGACCTGCTGCTGATCGAGCCGGAGGCCGAGCGCGCGACGGCCGCGACCTGCGCGGCGCTCGCCCGCGGGCTGGCGTCCCGCGCCCCGATGGCGCACGCCGGGTAGGCTCGCGCGATGAGCTCCGTCCCGCAGGTGAAGATCGCGATCATCGGCGCGGGATTCGCCGGGATCGGGATGGCGATCGGGTTGCTGGGCAAGGACGAGGAGGACTTCGTCATCCTCGAGCGCTCCGAGGCCGTCGGCGGCACCTGGCGGGCCAACACCTACCCCGGGTGCGCGGTCGACGTCGAGTCCCACCTCTACTCGTTCTCGTTCGCGCCGAACCCGGACTGGACGGAGGTCTACTCCCCCCAGCAGGAGATCTGGGACTACCAGCTGCGCCTGGCGGACGAGCACGGCCTGGACCGCTTCCTGCGCCTGGGGCACGAGGTCCTCGGCGCCGACTGGGACGAGGACGCCGGCCTGTGGCACGTGCAGACGTCGGCCGGCCCCGTCGACGCGCGGTTCCTGATCTCCGGCATGGGCCCGCTGACCAACCCGGTCGCGCCGGACATCCCGGGCCTGGAGACCTTCGCCGGCGCGACGTTCCACTCCGGCAGCTGGAACCACGAGCACGACCTGACCGGCGAGCGGGTCGCCGTCATCGGCACCGGGTCCTCCGCCGCGCAGTTCGTCCCCGAGATCGCCCCGGTCACGGGGCGCCTGCTCGTCTTCCAGCGCACCCCGGGCTGGGTCCTGCCGCGCATGAACCGGCACATCACCGCGCTGGAGCGCGCGCTCTACCGGCGCTTCCCGGCGCTGCAGCGCGCGGTGCGCGAGAAGCAGATGCTGCGCCACGAGCTGCTCGGCATCCTGCTGCGCAGCCCGCGCAGCACGGCGGTCATCGAGCGGATCTGCCGCACGCACCTGCAGCACCAGGTCAAGGATCCGGTGCTGCGCGCGAAGCTCACGCCGACCTTCCGCGCCGGCTGCAAGCGGCTGATCATCTCCGACGACTGGTACCCGGCGCTCGCGCGGCCGGACGTGGACCTCGTCACCGACGCGATCACGCAGGTGCGCCCCGAGGGCGTCGTCACCGCCGACGGGACGGTGCACGAGGTCGACACGCTGATCCTCGGCACCGGCTACGAGATCATGCCCGTGGCCGACCCGCTGCGCGGTCGCGGCGGCGTCGCGCTCGCCGAGCGCTGGGCCGTGCACCGCGAGGCCTACCTCGGCACGACGGTCGCGGGCTACCCGAACTACTTCATGCTCGTCGGGCCGAACACCGCGACGGGCCACACGTCGATCCTCCTCTACGCCGAGGCGCAGATCGACTACATCCTGCAGTGCATCGCCCACGTCGAGCGCAACGACGCGCGCTCGATCGAGGTCCGCCGGGAGCCCCAGCACGCGTTCTCCGAGCACATCCGCGAGCAGCTCCAGGGGACGATCTGGCTCGTCGGCGGCTGCAACTCGTGGTACCTCAACGAGCACGGGGGGACATCCGTCCTGTGGCCCGGGACGACGTGGGCGTTCACCGCCGCGCTGCGGCAGCTCGACCCGTCGGACTACGAACTGGACTGGGCGCCCGCCCCGGCGCGACGGTCCGAGCCCGTCGCGGCGTAGCTCAGCCGCCCGGAGCGGGCTCGGTGCGGCGCACGCGGTAGGCGTGCCCGGCGGCCCGCAGCCGCTCCGTGAGCACGTCGCCCATCGCGGTCGCCGGCGTCAGCACGCCCGCGACGTCCGGCAGCTGCGCCTCGTCGAGCGCGAGCGCCAGTGCGCTCTCGCCGAGCATCACGCCCGTCGCCTTGTACCCGGGGTCACCGGTGGCGCGGATCTCGCCGATCAGGTGCGCGCCGCCGCTCGTGCGCGTGTGGATGTCCATGTGGAAGAAGCCCCGCTCGCGCGCGCGCTCGTCCGGCCCTTCGCCGGGGTCGGGGAGCAGGTGGTCCAGGAGCCTGCGCGTGGGCGGGATCGACAGGCCGGCGACGAGCGCGCCGAGCCCGCCCGCGATCGCGGCCGCCTTCACCGGGCCGAGCGGCAGCCCGCCGCCGAGCATCAGCTCGCGGTAGCGCAGCTCGCGCCCGTAGGCGTGCCCGAGCAGGGCATTGCTGCGCCGCACGACCCGTGTGTTGACGGTCCCCATCACGAACGGCGCGAGGAACCCGCCGAGCTCCGCGTCGTGCACGACCGACATCGGGTCACGCTCGGGGCCGAGCTGCGGTTCGGCCGCGCGGTCCGGGCTGAGCGCGTACGGATCGCCCATGAGCCTGCGCGCGTCAGGGTCGCGGCGCGCGATGTCGAGCTGCCCGCGCAGCGAGTCGACCGTGCCGCCGCTCACCCCGCCGCGGGTGGCGGTGACGACCAGCGTCGTGTCGCCCAGGTCGCCGAGGTCGTAGCGCGCTCGCGTGGCGGTGGAGCATGTGGACGCCGAGGTCGGACGGGATCGAGTCGAAGCCGCACGTGTGCACGATCCGCGCGCCGCTCGCCTGCGCCGCCGCGTCGTAGTCATCGATCGAGCGGCGCATGAACAGCACCTCGCCGGTGAGGTCGGCGTAGTGCGTGCCGGCCGCGGCGCACGCCGCCACGAGCGGCAGGCCGTGGCGCAGGTACGGGCCGACGGTCGTCGCGACGACGCGGGTGCAGCCCGCCAGCTCCGCCATCGCCGCCTCGTCACCGCTGTCGGCGACGATGATCGGCCAGCGCGCCGCGCGCTCGCCGAGCTCCGCACGCGTGGATTCGAGCTTCGCGCGCGAGCGCCCGCCGAGGGCGATCCGCACGCCCTCGGGCGCGGCCCGCGCGAGGTACTCCGCGGTCAGCCGGCCGACGAAGCCGCTGGCGCCGAAGACGACGAGGTCATGGTCACGGGCGGCGGGCATCGGCACATCGTCGCATCCCTAGGATCGGCTCATGAGGGAGATCGCAGACCGGCTCTGGCACTGGACCGCGCCGCACGGGCAGATCGGGATGGACGTGAGCTCGTACCTGCTTGCCGCGGAGCGGGTGATCATCGACCCGATGATCCCGCCGGAAGGCCTCGGCGCCCTGGAGGCACTCGGGGCGCCGGAGCACGTCCTGCTCACCAACCGCCACCACGACCGCGACGCCTGGCGCCTGCGCGAGGCGTTCGGGTGCGTGGTGCACTGCGTCCGCAGCGGGCTCCACGAGCTCGAGGGCCGCGGCCCCGTCGAGGCGTTCGACATCGGTGACGAACTGCCCGGCGGCGCGATCGCACTGAAGGTCGACGCGATCTGCCCGGACGAGACCGCGCTGCACATTCCGGGACACCGCGCGCTGGCCTGCGCCGACGGCGTCGTGCGCTGGCCGGGGCAGGACGGGCTCGCGTTCGTCCCGGACGCGTTCATGGACGACCCGGAGCGGACGAAGGCCGGACTGCGCGACGCCTACGGGAGGCTCCTCGCGCTCGACTTCGACCTGCTCCTGCTCGCGCACGGCGAGCCGGTGGTCGGCGGCGGGAAGGCTGCGCTGCGCGCGTTCGTGGCCGCGGGCGGCCCAGACGACTAGGAGCCGGCGGCCGCCGACTGCGGCAGGACCGGCGCAAGCTCGGGCCGCTTGGGCTGCACACCGTCCCCGGAGGAGACCCCGCGCACCCGGCGGCTGACCCACGGGGCCAGGTGCGCGCGCGCCCACCGGGCGTCCGCGCCCAGCGCCTGCGGGCGCGACGGCACCGGCACGGGCGGCAGCGGCTCGCGCCACGCGCCGCTCGCCCCCGGCAGCCCGAGCGCCTCCACCGCCGCGAGCTCGATCCGCTCGTGGCCCAGGTCGTTGGCGTGCAGGCGGTCGGGGTGGAAGAGGCGCGCGTCCGGGAACCCCCCGCGCTCGATGTCGATGACCCGCGCTCCCTGGCGGGCGGCGATCCGGCGCACCCGCTCGTTGTAGTCGAGCAGCCGCGGGCTCACGCGCCGGGCGACCGCCATGATCCGGCCGACGTCCGGGTAGGTGAGCACGAGCACCGTGGCGCCGCGCCCGGTGAGCGCCGCGACCATGGCCTCCAGGTCCGCGGCGAGCGCGCCCAGGTCCGCGCGCGGGCGCAGCACGTCGTTGATCCCGCCGACGACGCTCGCCAGGTCCGGCTCCATCGCGAGCGCCGGCGCGAGCTGCTCTGCGCGGATCCGCCCGAGCTTGCGACCGCGCACCGCGAGGTTCGCGTAGCGCACGTCCGGGTTCAGGACGGCCAGGCGCTCCGCGAGGCGGTCGGCCCAGCCGCGGTATCCGCCGCCGGGGTACGGGTCCTCGAGCCCCTCGGTCGTCGAGTCCCCGAGCGCGACGTAGCGGTGGAAGGCGGCCGCGGACACGGCCGGAACCCTGTCACAGCGACACGTCAGGGGGCCGGGTTCTTCGGCCCGTGGAAGGTGGGGAAGTCGTCGGGAATCCCGTCCGAGCGCTGCGGCGAAAGCCGGTCCTGCGACAGCGGCGCCGACGGGACGACGTCGATCCGCAGCTCCGCGGGCGGCGGCAGCCCGGCGCCCTCGCGGATCGCCGAGAAGGTGAGCAGCGCCTTGATGACGCAGACCGCGAGCGAGTGCTGGCGGCTGAAGCCGGCCAGCGCGCTGACGATCTCGGCGCCCGGCGTCGCGCAGCCCACGGACGTCGGACCCGCCGCGGGGTCGTCGCTGACCCCGGGGAAGCGGATCGTCAGGTACCCGTCCTCGGCGGCGATCGTGAGCGGGCTCGCCAGGAACCGGCCGCCGACGGCGAACGCCGCGCGCATGACCTCGGCGACCTCGGGACCCTCGGCGTTCGCCGTGAGGGTCACGTCGTAGAGCATTGGCGTCGTCTCGACCATCCGCACACCGTTGCGCGCGGGCGCCCGCCCGGCAAGCGCAGTTCACCACAGGGCCGCTGCCCGAAACCACGGCCGGCTCGCGCCATCGTCGCGGCGCTCAAGGTCCGCTGACCGGGCGCCGGAACGTCTGAGGCGCCCCCGAAGGGGCGCCTCAGTGGACGTCGTACCGGCCGCGGGGGGAATGACGGCCAGGTTGTCCAAGCCCGGTCTACGAGGCGGGGGTCACCGCCGGGCGGACGAGCTTCAGCTCGGTCCAGACCGGGCCCTTGGGCGTGAGCTTCAGGTGTGCCTCACGCAGGACCGCGCCGGGCTTGAGGTCCGCAAGCGTCGGACGCGGCATGTACGTCATCGGCGGCAGACCGCCACCGGTCGGCATTCCGCCGCCGGTGCCGTGGTCGCGGTAGCGGCCGGACATGTGGCCGCGCTTGAACCGGCCGCGGTGGTGGCCGCGGTCCGCCCACTTGAGCTTTGTGCGGTAGGTGACGCGACCGCTGACGGGCAGTCCGCCGCTGGAGACGACGAGCACGCCGTCGGTGAACGAGGCCACCGTCCCGACGGTCTTGGCCGACGACGGATGGGACGAGTGCGACTTGCCGCCGCCCTTGTGGGCGACGGCGATCGCCGGGACGGCGGCCACGAGGGCGACGGCGACGATGGCGAGCAGGGTACGGACACTGAGTCGAGACATACGAGAGGACGCTCCTGGATGGGGGTCACGTGCGGGAACAACGGCCGGGGCCGAAGGTCGCGGTCCGACTGGACATCTGTGCGACCTCGTGCGCCGAACGGACGCGGGTGCGCGCGGAACGGCGCTTTCACACCTGCGCCGGCGAGGTATCCCCTGACCTACCGTGCAGGAAACACGACCCGGGACCGCATCGCCATGAACGGCAGCATCCATCACCGCCGCACACGCCTCTGGCGCTGGGTGACCATCGTCCTCGCCGGGCTGCTCGCCGCGGCACTCGCGTTCCCGATCGGCCTGCGGCTCGCCGGCGCGTCGGACCAGCAGCTCTGGCTCGGGCGCGTGGCGGTCGACGTGCGCCCGTCGGTCCACGGCGACCTCGTCGGCTACATCCCGATCGCCGACTGGGGCGTGCGCGTGGATGCGTTCACCGCTCCCGTGACCGTCCGCGTGGAGCCGCGCAGCCTCGACCGCCAGGAGATCCTGCGCGTCGCCTCGGGCAAGGCCGACGTCCTGGCGCGCGCACGTGCGGAAGGCGAGGACGCGGTCCGCGACGCCGTCGCACGAGCGCTGCTGTGGTGGATCGGGTGCGCGGTCGTCCTCGGCGCCCTCGCGTGGCTGGCCCTGCTCGCGGGGACGCGCCCGCGCCGCGCGCTGGCCCTGATCCCGGTCGTCGCGCTCGCGCTCGCGTGCGCCGGCTCGCTGGCGCTCGTCGTGACGATGCGCTCGACGTTCGACGCCGCCGCGTTTCGCGCACCCGTGTACTTCGCCTACGGGGGCGAGCTGCCGCAGATCCTGCGCTACGCCGAATCGGCCGACCGCCTCGGCGCCGCGTACCGCAGCGAGGTGGAGCGCGGGCTGCGCGAGTTCGCCGGCGTCGTCAGCGCGGTCGAGTCCGGCGACGCGCCCGCGCCGCCGGACGGCCGCGCCATGCTGTTCTCCGACCTGCACGCGAACCTGCTGGCACTGCCGACGATCGAGCGCTTCGCCGGACGCGACACGGTGTTCGCCCCGGGCGACTTCGGCCAGGAGGGCGGTCCAGGCGAGATCGCCCTGCTCGCCGACCGTGTCGCCGCCGTCGGCGGCCGCATGATCGCCGTGTCCGGCAACCACGACTCCCGGGCGCTCATGCGCGCACTCGCGCGCCGCGGCGTCCTCGTGCTGACCGAGCGCGGGCGCCTGCAGGGCGATGGGCGCGTCAGCGGCCCGCCCGTGCGGCGCGTGGGCGACCTGCTCGTCGCCGGCGCCGCCGACCCGTTCGAGGGCCGGACGTCCCGCGCGGGCCGCCCGCTGGGGTTCGACGCCGTCCCGGACGGCGACGCGCGGCGCGCGGCCGTGATCGACCGGCTGACGGCCTGGATCGACGGCCTGAGCCCGGCCCCCGACGTCGTCCTCATCCACCAGTCCTCGCTGGCCACCGCCGTCGCGCAGCGGCTCGGCGGCCGTGGGCGGCCGCTGCTGCTGCTCGCGGGGCACGACCATCGCCAGCGGATCGTGCGCTACGGCTCGGTGGTCGTCGTCGACGGCGGGACGGCGGGAGCGGGCGGCGTCTTCGGCCTGGGCCGCGAGGCGATCGGCATCGCCCGGCTGAACTTCGAGGGCGCGGCCGCCCGGACGGTCGACATGGTGAGCGTCGAGCCGCTCGGGGGCGGCGCGACGGCGCGACGCGTCCCGCTCGGGCCCGAGCGCTGCGAGGACCGCCGGGCCGACGAGGCCTGCGTCTACCTGGACGACTGACGGCTGCGGCGCCGGCGTCAGGTCGGCATTCCCGAACGCGTCACGCCGTCAGGTCCACCTGCTCGACCGTACCGCTCGGGTGGACGCTCACGACGCGCAGGACGTCGTCGCCGGCACCCTTGAAGCCATGCGGGGTCTGCGCCGGGACGACCACGACGTTGCCGGCCGCCACGGTCAGTTCCTCGTCGCCGACCGTGAACGCCGCCGTCCCGGTCTCGACGAGGAAGACCTCCGGATAGGGATGCAGGTGCAGGTCCGGGCCCTGGCCGCGCTCGTAGCGCGTCACGAAGATCGAGACCGGGATCTCGCCGCCCTCGAACAGCGCGGCGGTGGCGCTCCGGCGCAGGTCGGCGAGCGGCACGACGGTGGCCATGCCGGCCACCGTACCCCACCGCGTCAGGCCGGATCGACGTCGGCGAGCGAGCGCCGTGCCATCACCCCGCGCGCCGCGCGTGCACCGTCCACGGGCCCGCGCCCGTGCGCCGGCCGGAACCCGTTGCGCAGCTCCTCCTCGGGCAGCCGCCGCAGCCATCCGTACGTGTCGCGGATCACCACGCGCGAGCGTTCCCGACCGACGACGCGCACGCTGCGCCCGCCGCTCGTCCAGACCTCGTCCAGCTCGATGATCGTCCTCGCCCTCCGCACATCGACAGCCGACCCTGCCCAGGCCAGAGTGGCACCGTCCAGCCCCGCCCGCAAGCGACGGATCTGACCGGCGCGTTGCACCGAGCAGGAGGGCCCGTGATCACCGCGTAACCAGCACGTCCATGAACCTGCTGAAGAACCTCCCGCTGTCCGTCCTCCTCCAGGAGATGCGCACCGCCGAGCGACTCGCCGTCGCGATCCCGGAGCGCCCCTACGAGGAGGCCGCGGTCAAGCGCGCCACCCTGGAGGCGGTGCATGCCGAGCGCCTCGACGAGCTGGCCCGGCGCGCCGACCTCATCGACGTCGCACGCGCGGGCGTCGCGCGCCACGGGTAGCGCGCAGGTTCGGCGCGCGGTCAGCGGCGCGGCGCCAATCTCACGCGCCCGATCGCCCGCGTGAGACCGCGGCCGGCGGGCGTCGTCGCCGTCGCCGTGACCGTCAGCAGCGTCGCCGACGGCCGGCGGACGAGCGCGCGCGGCAGCAGCACGGTGACCCGCCGCGACGTGCCGGCCCGCGTGGGCGCGCGGGACGCGGCCACGATCACCTGCCGCCCGACGCGCGGGCCGCGCAGGCCCAGGGTGCGCGCGAGCGCCGCCGGGATCCGCACGCGGACGCGGCTGCGGCAGGGCTCCGAGCAGCGCAGGAGCACCGCGACGCGCACGCCCGTTCGCGAACGGGCGATCCGCGGCAGCCCCGCGGTGAGGGTGAACGGGGCGCGGCGCGCGGCCGGTCCAGGCGGGGCCTGCGACGCCGGCGCCGGAGGTCCGGCGAGCGCGGGCCCGGCCGCTGCCGGGGGCGGCGTCCCGCCGCCGGTCGGGGCCGGCGGGGCGGGCGTCTCGATCCGGAAGGACGACGTCGCCGGCGTGGCGTCCGTGTTGCCGACGGCGTCGGTCCCGCGAACCGCGAACACGTGGTCGCCGTCGCCGAGCGCGGGCGTCGTGAACGGGCTGGCGCAGCCCGACCAGGCGTTGTCGTCGATGCGGCACGCGAACGTCGCTCCCGCGTCCGGCGAGGAGAACGCGAACGACGGCGTGCTCGCGGCGCTGACCGCGGGCGGCGCGACGTCGATGACCGTCTCGGGCGCGGTCGTGTCGATCGTGAACGCCGCGGCGGCGGGCGTGGCGTCGGCGTTCCCGGCCTCATCGCTCGCCCGCACCTCGAAGACGTGGGCGCCGTCGGCGAGCGCGGCGAGGGTCAGCGGCGACGCACACGCCGCCCAGTCCCCGCCGTCCACGCGGCACTCGAGCGTCGCGTCGACCTCGGATGCGGTGAACGCGAACGCCGGCGTCGCGTCGGCCGCGAGCGCTGGCGGCGCGGCGCCGATGCTCGTGTCGGGAGCGGTCGTGTCGGGGGTCGCCGTGTCGACGGTGAACGCCCGCAGGGCCGGCGTGGGATCGGTGTTGCCGGCGGGATCGGTCGCGCGCACCTCGAAGGTGTGCGGGCCGTCCGCCAGGGCGGCGGAGGTCAGCGGCGAGGCGCACGGCGTCCACGCGCCGTCGTCGATGCGGCACTCCAGCGCGGACCCCGGCTCGGACGCGCTGAACCCGAACGCCGGCGTCGTGTCCGTCGTCACGGGGTCCGGCCCCTGGGCGATCGTCGTCTGCGGCGCGGTCACGTCGACGGTGAACGTCGCGGACGCCGGCGTTGCGTCGCCGTTGCCGAGCGCGTCGAGCGCCCGCACGAGCACCGTGTGCTCGCCGTCCGCCAGCGGGGGCGGGCTGAACGGCGACGCGCACGCGGCCCACGCGCCCGCGTCGAAGCGGCACTCGAACGTCGCGCCCACCTCGGGCGAGGAGAACACCAGCGCCGGGGACGGGTCGTTCCCGAGCGGGGGCGGCGCGGCGTCCAGCGCCGTGTCGGGCGGCGTCGTGTCGACCGTGAACGCGCGCGACGCCGGCGAGGCGTCGGTGTTCGACGAGTCGTCGGTCGCGCGCACCTCAAGGGTGTGCGGGCCGTCGGCGAGCGCCGCCGTCGTCAGCGGCGAGGCGCACGGCGCGAACGCGGCGTCGTCGACCCGGCACGCGAACGTCGAGTCCGGCTCCGAGGACGAGAAGGTGAACGTCGGGGTCGCGTCCGCGACGGGGCCGTCCGGGCCGCTGTCGATCGTCGTCTCCGGCGGCGTCAGGTCGGGGACGCGGCAGCGGTAGATCCGCAGGTCGTCGACGAACCAGCCGTAGTCGCCGACGCTCGGCCCCGTGCCGATGCGCAGGCGCAGGCGCACCTGCTGCCCGGCGAGGCTCGACAGGTCCATGCGGGTGACGCCGTAGCCGTTGCTCTCGCGGACGAACGCCGGACGCGCGCCCAGCGGGTTGTTGACGCCGTTGTTGCCGGAGATCGAGCCGTTGTACCCGCCCTCGGTCATCAGCGACCCGGCATCGGTCCACGTCGCGCCGCCGTCGGTGGAGTACTCGATCACGCCGCCGTCGTAGCGCCGCGTCGGCGTGTCGTCGAACCCGAACGCGTGGCGCATCCGCAGGTGCGCGCCCTGGGCCGGGACGGTCACGGACGTCGTCATCGCGATCGCCGTGTCGCTCGTCACCGAGGGATCGTCGCCCCAGAGGTTGTCGTCGCCCGACGGGGAGTAGTGCGCGTCGAAGCCGAACGGGTTGGACTCGCTCGCCCAGTACCAGACGTTCGCGCCGGTGACGGTCGTGCGCGTCCACCCCGCCGACGGCCCGGCGGCGAACGTGTCCGCGTAGACGTCCTGGTCGACCTCGCCGGGAGCGCACACCGGTGCGGTCGACGTCGGGGCGTTCACCGGCACCTCGCGCAACGCGGTCGCCGCGCTCGCCGCGCTCACCTGCTCGCAGTCGGAGGCCGTGACCTGCGCACCCGCCTCGAGCGTCGCGCACGCCTGGTCGAGTGCGTCCGCCAGGTCACGGAAGTCGCTGCCCGAGCGCAGGATCTGCGAGGCGGCGTAGTACACCTGCGCGGACTTCGCGGTCCCGATGCCGCCGACCGTGACCCCGTTGAACGTGTCGCCGTCGGTCAGCAGGTAGGCCGCCTTGTTGCTGACGCCCGAGTTCGTGTGGACGCCGCCGGAGTCGGTCTCGTTCGGGTCGGCGCTGTAGTTCGGGCTCGACGTCGCGTCGGGGTCGCCGAAGGCGGTCGGGTCGGCCATGTCGCGCAGCGTCCCGATGACGGGGATGTCCTCCCCGATCTCCCACCGCACGCCCGGGGTGTCCGTCCCGGCGCCGTTGCCGAGGTCGATGAGCTCCCCGAAGACGTCCGACAGCGACTCGTTGATCGCGCCGGACTGCGCGTAGTAGAAGAGCCGCGAGCTGTAGTCGGTCACCCCGTGCGTCAGCTCGTGCCCGACGACGTCGTCCGCCGCGAAGCCCGCGCCGTAGACCATCTGCTCGCCGTCCCAGTATGCGTTCTCGTACGGGCAGTCCTGCACGGACGGGCAGTAGCGGACCGTCGAGACGATCGGCATGCCGGCCCCGTCGATCCCGTCACGACCCAGACCCGCGAAGAAGTCGTACGTGTCGCCGGCGTAGTCGTGGGCGGCGTTGACGTCCGCCACCGGGCTCGCCGGCCCGTCCTCGACGCGGACCGGGCTGGTGCACGGCACCTGCGCCGCGGTCGCGGCCGCGTCGCAGACCCGGCGGTCGCGGGCGGCCTTGTGGGCCTCCAGCTCCAGCGCGACGGTCCCGTCACGCGCGTCCACCAGCACACGCCGCGCGAGCGGGTCGGGCGCCGTTCGCCGCACGAGCACGTCCCAGACCAGCGCGGGACGGCCGATGCCGCGCGCCGAGACGAGCCGCGGATCGAACAGCGCGAGCGAGCCGCCGCCGGCGACGAGCGCGGTCCGGCCGGCCTCGCGGGCGACGGACTGCAGCGCGCGCTCGCGCGCCTGCGCGGCCGTCAGCCGCGGCGTCGTGCTGAGCGGGGCGTCCGGCAGCACCTCGCTGCTCGCGGCGACGACGCGCGCGCGGTCGTCGACGACGACGACCGCCTCACCGCCGATGACGGGCACGCCCTCGTGCCGCTCGTCGAAGCGCACGACCGTGTGCCCCGAGCCGAGCCGCTGCGTGCGCGCCAGGACGAGATCGCGCGCCGTGGCAGGCCTCGAGCGCTCGAGATAGGTGCGCGCGACGCGCGTGGGCGTCGCCGGGCCGGCGGCCACCGGGACGCGCAGCGGCGCGCGGCGGCCCTGCGCGTTGAAGACGGACACCGAGCCGCGCGGAAGGAGCTTCGCCGCGGACTGCGGGGCCGCCGGCGCCCGCGGCGGCGCGGACCCCCCGAGGGCCAGCGCGCCGATGATGATCGCCACGGCGCTCACCAGCAGGACGCTGAGCCGCACCTTCCCATTCCACCACACGCCCAGGCGCTCGGCGCCCCGTGCGGACAAGCGTCTGAGACGGTCGCTCGCCTTCTCAGGGCGTCACGACGGCCGCCTCGGCGCCCGCGGCGCCGGCCGGGCGCTCGGCGAGGTAGCGCCCGCGGGTCAGCGATCCGACGACCGCCAGCACCGCCGCGCCGATCGCCGCCGCGAGGAACACGGCCGAGAAGCGCCCGGCGTCCACGAGCGGCGCCGCCGCCGCGCTCGCGAGCGCGCCGCCGGTGAAGACCGCCCCCGCGAAGAACGAGATCGTCACCGCGCGCGCGCCGGGGTGCACCTGCGTGGCCCACATCTGCAGCGTGGAGTGCAGGAACCCGAAGCCCGCGCCGAGCGCGAGCGTCGCGAGCACCGCGGTCAGGACGGTCGCGTCGAGCGCGGCCAGCAGCAGGCCGGCGGAGGCCAGCGAGGCCCCGAACGCGATCAGCGCCGGCGAGGACCGCCGCCCGATCGCGCGCGTCACCAGCGGCGTGCAGAGCGAGTTCGCGATCCCGAAGCCGGCCGCCGCCGATCCGGCCAGCGCCGCACCGACCCCCTGGTCCTGCAGCGACGCGGCGACGAACGTCAGCGCCCCGAACACCACGGCGCCCTCGACCAGCGCGAGCGCGACCACCACGCGCACCCAGCGGTCGCGCGCGATCTCCCGGACCTGCCGCAGGAAGCCCGCGGCCGGCCGCGGCACCGCCGGCTCGGGCAGATGAACGAGCAGGACGGAGACGCCGGCGGCGAGCACGGCGCTCGCCAGGAACGCCACGCGCCAGCTCCAGAACTGCGCCAGCGCCCCGCCGATGATCGTCCCCGCCGCGACCCCGGCGGTCGCGAACGCCATGAGCACGGCGAGCTTCGGCTGGCGCTCGCGCTCGGCGACGGTGTCCCCGACGTACGTCATCGCGGTGGGCATCGCCGCCGCGAAGAAGAGCCCCGCAAGGCCGCGGCCGAGCAGCAGCACGGCGACGTTCGGCGCGACCGCGGAGACGAGCGCCGCGAGGCCGCCGCCGGCGATCGCCAGGCGCAGGACGGGCGTGCGCCCGAAGCGGTCCGACAGCCCGCCCCACAGCGGCTGGCTCACGCCGTAGGTGACGAAGTAGACGCTCGCCACGACGGCCGCCGTGCCGAGCGAGATGCCGAGCGCGTCGTGGATCGGGACGAGCAGCGGCGGGATCGTGAAGCGGTCGAAGCTCGAGAGGAACGCCGCCGAGCGCAGGCGCGCGTGGACGGAGATGCGGCGGGCGGGCACCCCGTCAGGCTATGGCGCGGTCACCGTCCCAGCGCCCGGACGCGCCAGGATCTGCGACCGTTCGCGCATGCTCGTCATCTTCCACCCCGACGCCACCGAGGCGCAGATCGACGCCGTCACCGCGCGGATCGTCGCCACCGGCGCAGGTGCCCAGCGCGTCGTGGGCGCCGAGCAGACCGTCATCGGCGTCATTGACGGCGACCGCGACCACCTGACGAGCCTCGAGCTCGACGCCGATCCCGGCGTCGACCGCGTCGTCGCCGTCTCCGCGCCATACAAGCTCGCGCACAAGAACCTCCATGGCGACGAGCCGAACGCGGTCGCGATCGCGGGCGTGACGTTCGGCGGCCCGGACGCCTGCTTCCGGCTGATCGTCGGGCCGTGCGCCGTCGAGTCGCCGGAGCAGATGCTGGCCGCGGCGCGCGCATGCGCGCGCGGCCGGCGCCGACGTGCTGCGCGGCGGCGCCTTCAAGCCGCGCACGAGCCCGTACGCGTTCCAGGGCCTGGGCGTCGCGGGGCTGAGGATCCTCGCCGCGGCGCGCGAGGAGACGGGCCTCCCCGTCGTCACCGAGCTGACCGATCTGCGCGACATCGACGCGGTGCTGGAGTACGCCGACTGCGTCCAGGTCGGCGCGCGCAACATGCAGCACTTCCCGCTGCTGACCGCGCTCGGCAGGGCGGACATGCCGGTGCTGCTCAAGCGCGGGCTGGGCGCGTCGGTCGACGACCTCCTGCTCGCCGCCGAGTACATCCTCACCGAGGGCAACTCGCAGGTGATCCTCTGCGAGCGCGGCATCCACGCCGCCGCGACCCCGGCCCGCTCGTGCCTGGACCTCGCGGCGGTCACGGTGCTCAAGGAGCACACCCACCTGCCGGTGATCGTCGACCCCTCGCACGCCGCGGGCCGCCGCGCGCTCGTCGAGCCGCTGGCGCTGGCGTCCGCCGCGTGCGGCGCGGACGGGCTCATCGTCGAGTGCCATCCCGATCCGACGCACGCCCGCTGCGACGGGCCGCAGGCGATCACGCTCGAGGCGCTCGACGGCTTCTGCGCGCGGGTGCGCTCGGTCGCCGCCGCGGCGGCGATCCCCGCAGCGTTCTAGGCCGCGAACCGCAGGCCGGGGGCGTTCGGCAGAGCAGGGCGCAGGTCGGCCGTGCGCAGGAGGTCCTCGGAGTAGGTCTCGAAGAGGAGCACGCGTGAGAGACCGGGAGTCCGGGCGACGACGTATGCCAGGTGGCCGGTGGGAGTGAGGACGAGCATGATGTGCGTCTCGTGGGTCGTGGGGTGAGGTTCCACGAGAGGTTTCGGCAGGCGCGCGGGGGGCCTTGAGCGCCCGGGGCCACACGCGCGCGGTCAACCGCGATAAGTTCGTTCGGATGCGCAAGATCCAGTCACAGGGCATCCACCACATCACGCTGACCGGCGCCGGCCGGCAGCTCTCGATCGACTTCTGGGAGGGCGTGCTCGGGATGCCGTTCGTGTTCGAGCAGCCGAATCTCGACGACCCGAACGAGAGCCACCTGTATTTCGACCCGGGCGACGGGCGGCTGATCACCGTGTTCACGAACGAGGAGCGCACGGGGACCCCGGAGCGCACGCCGATGGACCCCGGCTGCGTGCACCACATCGCCGTCGCGATCTCGCAGGCGATGTTCGCGCAGACCGTCGAGCGCCTCGACGAGCGCGGCATCGCGCACAGCGGCGTCAAGGACCGCGGGTTCATGGACTCGATCTACTTCACCGACCCGCTCGGGCTCCTGATCGAGCTGGCGTCCTACCGCTTCGAGCCGCCGCACGGCACCACACACGCGGCGGTGCTGCTCGAGGCCCACCGCCTGCGCGTCGCGCGCGGCGACCGCCACATCGACCGGATCCACGTCGCGGACGCGATCGAGGTGCTCGCGACGCGCACGACCGACTCGCTCTCCGGCGACCGCTCGCCGAAGGATCCCTACGGCGCGTAGGCCACGGCTGCGTCAGCCGTGGCCCTCGAGGCGGTGCCACCACTCGCGGAACTCGGTGCAGCGGCCCGCGTCGTCCAGCCGCGCGACGAGGATCCCGTCGAGCTGGACGCGGTGCTCGGCCGGCTCCGAGGTGAACTCCGCGCGCCAGTGCGCGATGCCGGCGCCGTCTCCGACCGCGAGCACGTCGGCCTGGAACTCGGCGTCGCCGCGGCTGTGCCGCACGCCCTGTGCCCAGTAGTCGCGGATCGCATCGATGCCCTCCAGCGGGTCGGAGAACGGCGCGTCCTGGTACAGCGCGCCGGCCGCGAAGAGCCCTGCGACCGCGTCGGGATCACCGCTTCGCCACGCGTCCGCGAAGCGCTGCAGCCAGAGATCGAATCCCTCCATCGTGCTCATTTTCGTCACCTCCTGACACGCTCGACGCTACGCCCGGCGCGGCGCCGTGCAATCCGCCGTCTCTACGGTCCCGCGCGCGTAGCGGGCGGGACTGCGCCGAGCCGCCGGGTGCGCGAGGATCCCGGCGACGTGCTTGTCGCCCGAGGGCGACTTCCCGGCGGCCGCCGCCGTCGGGGTGCACCGGGCCGAGTTCGCGTCGATCTGGTGCCCTGTGCGGCCCTCGCCCGCCTGCTGATCCTCGAGCACTTCCGGCGCGAGCGCGCTGCTGATGCGTGGGCGGAAACCACGGTCGGCGATCGGGAGTTCGCGCGTTGATCGCGGACGCCCGGTCTGCGACCGTCCCGACGATGACCGCCACCGACGTCCCCCTGAGCCGACTGATCGACCTGTCCGCGAAGGTCGCGATCGTCACCGGCGGGGCGAAGGGCATCGGGCTCGCCATCGCACGGCGGTTCCACGAGGCGGGAGCGAGCGTCGTGCTCGCGGACGCAGACCCGGACGTGGAGTCCGCCGCAGGCGCCTTCGAGGAGCTGCGCGCGGGCAGCGCCCTCGCCGTGACCGCGGACGTCAGCGACGAGGCGGCCGTCGAGGCGATGGCGGCCTCGGCGACCGAGCGGTTCGGTCGGATCGACATCCTCGTGAACAACGCCGGGATCTTCCCGATGGCGCCCGTCCTGGATCTCGACACCGCGCTGCTGCGGCGCGTGATCGACGTGAACCTCGTCGGGCTCGTCCTCTGCACCCGGGCGGTCGCGCGCCGCATGGTGGAGCAGGGGGACGGCGGACGCATCGTCAACATCACCTCGATCGACGCGCTCCACCCGTCCTCGGTCGGGCTCGCCGCGTATGACGCATCCAAGCACGGAGCGTGGGGCTTCACGAAGAACGTGGCGCTCGAGCTCGCGCCCCACCGCATCTGGGTGAACGCCATCGCGCCGGGCGGCATCCGCACGCCCGGCGTCGGAGCGGTCGACGATGCGACGCTCTCAGCGTTCGAGGCACTGATCCCGATGGGCCGGATGGGTGAGCCGGACGACATCGGTCGCGTCGCGCTCGTGCTCGCCTCGGACCTCGCGGGGTACATGACGGGGTCGCAGGTGGTGGTCGACGGCGGCCGGCTGCTCGGCTGACGGGGCCGCCCTGCACCCGCGCACTACGTCGAGCGCTCGCGCACCCCGGTCAGCTCGAGATCGATCGACACGAGCAGCGGACCGCGGGCCGAGCGCCGGCCGGGCACCAGCGGCGTGACGCGCCGCCGCCCGGGGACCGTGACGCCGAACGCGGTGGTGCCGGCCAGGCAGCGGTTGGCCGCCCTCGCCCACGGGGCGATCATCCGCGCCACGTAGTCGCAGCGCAGCATCGTCCCGTCGCCGCCGATCCAGAGCTGCTGCACGGGCGCGTGGGCGGGGATGCCGGGCGGGCAGCGCAGCTCCAGCCCGTGCGCGGGAACGCCGTCGATCGTGCGCTCGCCGAGACCGGTGACGGTGACGTCCGGGCGGCGCAGCAGCGCCGGGAACGTCACGTAGTGCCACAGCGCGTGGCCGGAGAACGCCATCGCGTCAATGGCGTCCCAGCGCGGCTTGGGCCACGGCGCCCGCCGCACGAACGACGCGTGCGCGCGCTCCGCCACGACCGCCCGCGCCGCGTCGCGCAGGCGCACCGTGCCGGCGTCGAACTCGCCACGCCACGCGGGCACGACCCGCGAGGCGAACTCCAGCCGCGGCTCGTGCACGGAGACCACGGCGTCGAAGTCCGAGACCGGCGCGGCCTGGCCGACCATGCGGAACGCCAGTCCCCCGACGCGCACCCGCAGTTCGAGCGCGTCGAGCGCCTCCCAGCGCGCGGCGCCGCCGGCGTGCTCGGCGACCCGCTCGAGCACGTCGCCGGCGCTCACGCGGTGTCCCCCGCGGCGGGAGCGTCGAGCGCGTCCACGCATTGGGCGGCGAACGCGCGCAGCTGCGCCCGCGCCTGCGGCCGTCCGCCCATCGCGCCGAACGCGAGCGTGCGCATCGCGGCGTCGTCGAGCTGGCGGATCTTCGTGCCGATGCAGACGACGAGCGCGCCCTCCAGCGTCCCGCCGCTGTCGAGGCCCGCGTTGAAGCTCGTGCGCAGGAACTGCGTCGAGAGGTCGTCCAGGCGCCAGCCGCCGTCCTCGCGCACGAGGCTCACCCCGCCGCGCACGCTGTCCTGGGCGTTGCCGCGCAGGCCGACCGTCGCGGTCGCCCGGTCCCCGTCGACGCGCACGTCGCTCACGACGACGCCCGTCGGCGGGACGCGCGTCGGCGCCGACCGCGTCTCGACGGCCGTGCAGCGCTCGGCGGACCCGTAGACGCGCGTCTGCAGCCCCGTGCTGAGCGTCGCGTCGCAGAGCACCGCGGGGTCGGTGGCCGAGAGGCCGACGCGGAGCGTGCGGGCGATGTCCTCGCGGTCCTCGCCCGCGTCGCTCCCGCACGCGCCCAGCGTCGCCACGAGCGCGAGCGCCGCCAGCAGCACGGGAAGGGTCCGGGTGCGGCGTGCGGGGGACACGACGGGCGAGGCTACCGGCCCCTACGCTCCCGGGATGCCCGCCGCCGTCACCCTCCACGTCGTGCCGCTCTCCCACCCGTGCCTGACGGTGCAGACCGCCGTCGCCGTCAAGGGCCTGGACGCGGAGATCGTGATGCTGCAGTCCGGCCCCGCCCACGACGCGGAGATGGCGGCGATCTACGGCGAGGGGCACACGACGGTGCCCGGCATGGTCGTCGACGGCGAGCCGGTGCACGGGTCGAGCGCGATCCTCGAGCGCCTCGACGCGCTCGCGCCCGAGCCGTCGTTCTATCCCGAGGACATCGCCGACGCCGTGCGCGAGGCGGAGCGGTGGGGTGAGGGGCACCTGCAGGATCTGGGCCGCCGGCTGCCGTTCGGCGCCATGCACTTCCGGCCGGAGGCGATGGGCACGTTCGCCGGGAGCGGGCCGCTCGACCCGCCGGGAACCGACTTCGCGATCGGCTACGCCCGCGCCTCCTGGAAGTACCTCGGAATCACCGCCGTGCGCCTCGCCGAGGACCTCGCCGGCCTCCCCGCCCTGCTCGACCGCGTCGACGGGCTCGCCGCCGCGGGGATCGTGAACGGCGAGCAGCCGACGGCCGCCGACCTGCAGATCGGTGCCGGCCTGCGCGTCCTGCTGACGCTCGGCGACGTGCGCCCGCTCATCGAGGGGCGCCCCGCCGAGCAGGTCGCGCGCCGCTGGTTCCCCGACTACGCGGGCGACGTGCCCGCGGGCGCGTTCCCGGCGGGATGGGTCCCGCAGCGCACCTGAAACCCTCACGCGGCGCTCACGAACCACACAAGTTCCCTTAAGCATGAGGGGCCATCCTCTTGGACCATGCCCGAGACCCCGCCCCTGTGGGCCGACCCCTCCGCGCGTGAGCCCGAGCGCGCCTGGCTCGAGTCCCCCCGCCCCCAGCAGCCGCCCGCCGCACCGCCCGAGCCTCCCGCTCCCGAGCGGCGCACCAGCCGCTGGCTGATCGCCGGGGTCGCCGCGCTCGCCATGCTCAGCGCCGGCCTCGGCGGCGCCCTGCTCGCCTCGCGCGGCGAGGACGACACGCAGCGCTCCGCCGGCACCCTGCCCGCCGTCTCCGGCTCGATCGCCCAGACCCGCGCGGGCTCGATCTACGCGGCCGTCGGCAGCGGCGTCGTCCAGGTCCGGACGACCGACGGCTCCGGCACCGGGTTCGTCATCGAGGACGACGGCACGATCGTCACCAACGCCCACGTCGTCGACGACGCGACGAGCGCCCGGGTCATCTTCGACGACTCCGACAAGGCGGTCCAGGCGAAGATCCTCGGCCGCGACGAGTCCACCGACCTCGCCGTCCTGCGGGTCGACCCCGCCTCGGCCCCGAAGCTGCGCCCGCTCGTCCTGGCCGACTCGGACACCGTGCAGGTCGGCGACGCGGCGATCGCGATCGGCTACCCGCTCGGCCTGGACCGCACGGTCACGGCGGGCATCATCAGCGGCCTCGGGCGCGAGATCCAGGCGCCCAACGGCTTCAGCATCGACAAGGTCATCCAGACCGACGCCCCGATCAACCCGGGCAACTCGGGCGGTCCGCTGCTCGACGCCAAGGGGCGCGTGATCGGCGTGAACTCGCAGATCGCCACCGACGGCGCCAGCCAGGGCAACGTCGGCATCGGCTTCGCGGTCCCGTCGAACACGGTCCGTGAGGTCGTGCCCAAGCTCGAGTCCGGCCAGACCATCGCCCACCCGTACATGGGCGTCTCGACCTCCGAGGCCGTCACCGGCAGCGGGGCGCTCGTGCGCCGCGTCGCACCGGGCAGCCCGGCGGCGAAGGCGGGCGTGCAGGCCGCGTCCTCGTCCGGCGAGGGCGGCGACCTGATCGTCGCGATCGGCGGCACGCCGATCGCCGGTCCGGACGACGTCATCAACGCCGTGACCGCCAAGAAGCCCGGCGACTCCGTCACCGTCGTCGTGCTGCGCGACGGCAAGCGCACCTCCATCGACGTCGTCCTGGGCACCAGGCCGAGCACCCCGTAACCCGCGGATGACGTTCGTCGACCCGCTCCTGCTGGTGCTGGGCCTGCTCGTGGTCGCCGCGTGCGCGGTGCTCTACGTGCTCTCCCAGCGCCGCCGCAGCGCCCGCCAGCAGGCGTTCGCGAGCCCCGCGCTGGTCCCCGCGGTCGCACCGCGGCGCCCGCGCTGGCGCCGGCACGTGCCGATCGCGCTCTACCTGGCCGCCGCCGCGGCGCTCGCCGTCGCGGTGGCAAAGCCGGAGCAGACGGTCGCCGTCCCGGTCGAGCAGGCGTCGATCATGCTCGTCACCGACCACTCCCGCTCGATGACCGCGACGGACATCGCACCGGACCGGCTGTCGGCCGCGCGCGCCGCCGCCGACAAGCTGCTCGACCAGGTGCCCAAGGGCGTGAAGGTCGGCGCCGTCGGCTTCAACCAGCGCGCGCGCCTCCTGCAGGCCCCGACGACCGACCGCGGGGCCGTGCGGGACGCGCTCGCCGGGCTCACCGCGCAGGGCGGCACCGCCACCGGCGAGGGCGTCTTCCTCGGCCTGGCGTCCGTGCGGCCGCCGGCGCTGCCCGGCACCAAGCCCGCCCCCGCCGCGCTCGTCCTGCTGACGGACGGCAAGGCCTCCAACGGCCGTGACGTGCTCGAGGTCGCCCGCCAGGCGAAGGAGGCCGGCATCCCGGTCCACGTCGTCGCGCTCGGGACCGCGTCCGGCAACCTTCCCGGCGGCGGCACCGCGACCACGGACATCGACGGCCTGCGCCAGGTCGCCGAGACCTCCGGCGGGCAGTTCCGCACCGCCGCCGACGCCGACGAGCTGAACGCCGTCTACGACGAACTCGGCTCGCGGCTCAGCACCAGGGACGAGCGCCGCCAGGTGACCCAGACCGCCGTGGGCGCCGGGTTCCTGCTGCTGCTCGCCGGCGCGGGCTTCTCCCTCTTCAGCTTCGGGCGCCTGCCCTGAGCCCACCCACTCCGACCACAGGACCCATCACATGACCGATCACGAGCCCACCCCCTTCCTCCCGCCGATCGAGGCCCCGCGGCCCGCGCCCGTCGCCCTTCCCGCGACGGCGCCCGACCGCAACGCCGCGCTGGAGGCCGCCGCCGCCCTGGAGGAGGTTCTGCACGAGACCAAGCGCGTCATCGTCGGCCAGGACGCGATGCTCGAGCGCGTGCTCGTCGCACTGCTCGCCGACGGCCACGTCCTGCTCGAGGGCGTCCCCGGCCTCGCGAAGACCCTGACCGTCAAGACGCTCGCGCAGGTGATGGGCGGGACGTTCAGCCGCGTGCAGTTCACCCCCGACCTCGTCCCGGCGGACCTCGTCGGCACGCGCGTGTGGCGGCCCGACACCGGCTCGTTCGACACCGAGCTCGGCCCGGTGTTCGGGAACCTGCTGCTCGCGGACGAGATCAACCGCGCCCCCGCCAAGGTCCAGTCGGCGCTGCTGGAGGTCATGCAGGAGCAGCAGGTGACGATCGGCGGCCAGACGTTCCCCGTCCCCTCCCCGTTCCTCGTGCTCGCCACGCAGAACCCGATCGAGTCCGAGGGCACCTACCCGCTGCCCGAGGCGCAGGTCGACCGCTTCCTCCTGAAGATCCTCGTCGACTACCCGAGCGTCGAGGACGAGTCCGCCGTCGTCTCGCGCGTGCTGGCCGGCGAGCCGGAGGTGCGCCGGGTCCTGGAGACCGACACCCTCATGCGCCACCGCGAGACGGTCCGCGCGGTCGCGGTCGAGCGTCGCGACACCGCCTACGCCGTCGCGCTCGCCGACGCGACGCGCCACCCGGCCGCCTACGGCCTCGCGCGACCTCGAGAGCCGGATCGAGGTCGGCGCCAGCCCGCGCGGGCCGATCGGCCTCGTGCAGTCCGCCCAGGCGCTCGCGCTCCTGCGCGGCCGCGGCTACGTCACCTCGCGCGACATCCGCGACGTCGCACCGGACGTGCTGCGCCACCGGCTCGTCCTGAGCTACGAGGCCCACGCCGACGGCGTCACGCCGGACCAGATCGTCACCCGCGTGCTGGAGGCCGTGGAGGCCCCGGCGATGCGCCGCGAGAGCGCCGCGTGAGCACCGCGCTCGTCAGCCCTCCGGGCCGTCAGGGCCCCGGGCCGATGCCGGCGGCCGCGGTCGCCGCGCTCGACCTCGCGCTCGTGCGGCGGACCGGCGGCCGGCTGCCCGGGTCCCATCGCGGGATCGGCGTCGGCGTGGGGACGGAGCTCGCGCAGCTGCGCCCCTACCAGGTGGGCGACGACGTGCGGATGATCGACCCGGCCGCGAGCGCGCGCACCGGGATCCCGCATGTGCGCCAGCACGTGCCCGAGCGCGCGCTGACCACCTGGGTCGTCGTGGACCTCTCCCCGTCGATGGCGTTCGGGACGACCGGGCGCCTGAAGAGCGACGTCGCCGAGGGCGTCACGAAGGTCGTCGCGCGCCTGAGCGCGCGACGCGGCGGGCGCGTCGGCGTCGTCGCCGCCGGCGCGCCGCACCCGATCGTGCTCCCGGCCGCCGGCGGGCGGCGTGCGCTCGGCGCGATCGACCGGATGCTCGCCGAGGGCGTCACGCCCGACGGCGCGCCCAGCGAGTGTCTGGGCGAGGCGCTGATCCGCGTGCGCGGGCTCGCCCGCCAGCCCGGCCTGGTCGTCGTCGCCTCGGACCTGCGCGACGAGCGGCCCTGGCTGCGCGCGATGCGCATGCTCGTCGCCTCCGGCCAGCAGGTCGTCGCCGTCGAGATCCTCGACCCGCGCGAGCTGGAGCTGCCCGACGGCGGCGTGCTCTCGCTCGTCGACCCGGAGACGGGCGAGCTCGTCGAGGTCGACACGCGATCCAACCGCCTGCGCCAGGAGTTCGCCGGCGCAGAGGCCCGCCGCCGTGCGCAACTCTCCGCCGACCTGCGCCGCATCGGTGCGCGCCACGCCGTGGTGCGCACCGACCGCGACTGGCTGCGCGACCTCGGGAGCCACCTCGCGTGAGCTTCGCCGATCCCGTCTGGCTCCTCGCGCTCCTCGTCGTCCCGCTCGGCGCGCTTGCGCTGCGCGCGACGCAGGCCCGGCGGCGCCGCGACGCGCTGCGCTTCCCGGCGGCCGCGACGCTCGCCGGCGTCCTCCCGCGGACACCCGCCTGGCGCCGCTGGCTGCCGACCGCGCTGCTCGGCCTCGCCGCCGCGACGCTCGCCGTGTCGCTCGCCAAGCCCGAGCGCACCGTCGCGGTCCCCGTCGAGCAGGCGTCGGTCGTCCTGGTCTCCGACGCGTCGGGCTCGATGGCCGCGACCGACGTCAAGCCGACGCGCCTGGACGCCGCCCGCGGCGCCGCCAAGAGCTTCCTCGACAAGGTGCCGGACTCGCTGCGCGTGGGCCTCGTCGGCTACTCGACGATCCCGCACACCGTCCTGCGCCCGACGCAGGACCGCGACACGGTGCGCTCGACCCTCAACGGCCTGGTCGCCGACGGGGGGACCGCCACCGGCGACGCGCTGGCCGAGGCGCTGACGTCGCTCGAGCCCGAGAACCCGAAGGCCAAGCGCCCGCCCGCCGCGATCCTCCTGCTCTCCGACGGCGCGACGACCGACGGCCGTGACCCGGTCGACGTCGCCCGCGAGGCCGAGCGCCTGAAGATCCCGATCTACACCGTCGCGCTCGGCACGCCGGACGGCGTCGTGCCGGGCGGCCCCGGCGGCTTCACGCCCGTCCCGCCGGACCCGGAGACGCTGCGGCGCATCGCCCGCATCTCGGGCGGCAAGGCGTACACCGCCGAGGACGCGGACGCGGTCCGCGGCATCTACGACAAGCTCGGCAGCCAGATCGGCACGAAGCCGGTGCAGCGCGAGATGACCGCCGGGTTCGCCGCCGCCGGGTTCGCGCTGCTGCTGCTGGCGGCCGGCGCGAGCGTGCGGTTCCGCGGGCGCCTCTAGGCGTTCCCCGCGGGCTTCACGGCGCGCGCGGCCACGATCACCTCGTAGTCCGGATCGCGCAGGTCGAGCTCGCGGGTCGACAGCTCCTCGGTCGCGAGCCCGTAGAGGAACGCCGTCGCGGTCCGCACGTTGCCGTACGCCTCCACGCGGATCGCCTCCGGGGGGAACCGCTCCTCGAGCAGACGGCGCACGGACGACGACGTGAATCGCCAGTGATCGCCGTGGTGATCGACATCGGGCCGGATGCTGCCGGCGATGCCGGCGACGGTGACGAGCAGCACCCCGCCGGGCTTGAGCGCGCGGTGCAGGTTGGCCACGACCGCGTGCATGTCGTAGATCAGCATCAGCGTCTGGGTGCAGATCACGCAGTCGAACGCATCGGCCGGCAGGGTGGCCGGGTCGGTGAGGTCGCCGAGGATCGTGGCCTTCGGGTTCCGTGTGCTGATGTCGAGCACGTCGATCTGCTCGACGATGCCGGTACCGGTCGGGCTGGTCGTGCGGCCGAAGCGCCGCGCGTAGGTGTCGTCGGCGATCTCGAGGACCCGTCCGCGGATGTCACCGGTGTGGTACACGTCGGCGCCGGCCTGGCGGCGGAGGAAGTGCTCGATGTAGTGACGGTCGACCGGCTTGCCGCGGTCGGAGCCCCACACCCGGCTGATCGGGGTGCTGGGGGAGCGGAATGCGCGCCGCTGCAGCAGCCGCTGACGCCGGCGAAGCCTCCGCGCCAGGTTGAGCGCGGCATCGGGCACGGTGGGCGGCACGGCCGGGGAGGCTACACGCGCAGGAGGCGCATTCCGGACGGGAAGGTCAGGGTCCGTCACCGAATCGTCAGATCCGCGCAAGGCTTTGGTCACACCTGCGCGTGAGCATCGCCGGGGTCGCCTCACCCATCGACCCGAAAGGACGCCATGCGACACCTCCGTCCCCTCATCCTCTCCGCGGTGACCGCCGCCGCCGTGGCCGCCGTGCCGGCCACCGCGTCGGCCACCGGCCCGTACGAGCCCAAGTACGAGGTCACGATCACCAACCTGACGCCGACGCTGTCCGCGACCCCCGGCAGCCAGCCGTTCTCGCCGCCGCTCGTCGCCGTGCACCGGCGCAGCGCCGACGTCGTCGAGCCCGGCACCCCCGCCGGCGCGGGCGTCGAGGCGCTCGCCGAGGACGCGATCAACGCCCCACTCCAGGACACGCTGAACGGGTTGAAGCCGGTGGACACCGCGTTCACCGTCGCCGGCGGGCCGATCCCGTCCGCGGCCACACGCACGTTCAGCTTCAGCGCCAAGCCGGGCTTCAACCGTCTCTCGGTCCTCTCGATGATCGTGAACACGAACGACGGCTTCTGGGCGGCCGACTCGATCAAGCTGCGCCACCGGCCGCAGACGCACTACCTGTACGCCTACGACGCCGGCACGGAGCTCAACGACGAGCTGGCCGGCACCATCCCCGGCCCGTGCTGCGGCGACGGCGACCGCGAGGGCACGCCCGAGGGCGGCGTGGTGACGATGCACCCCGGCATCGCCGGCGTCGGCGACCTGGATCCCGACGACTACGGCTGGGGCCTGGCCCCCGTCGCCAAGCTCGACATCAAGCGCATCGGCTGACCGGCCGGCGGCGTCGGGGTCCGGCACGCCGCCGGGCCCCGCGGCGCGGTCAGGGCGCCGGGCGTCCGATCCCCGGGATGAAACGGCCGACGCGAGCAGCGCCACGCGATAGCGTTCCGCCCATGCGCCGCCGCGTCGCCCTGCTCACCCTGCCGGCAGTCCTCGCGGCCGTCCTCGCAGCGCCCGCGAGCGCGGCCGCCGAGCCGCCCGTCGCCGCCCCCGCCGCGAAGGCCAAGAAGTGCAAGAAGGGCTTCGTGCGCAAGAAGGGACGCTGCGTCTGCCCGAAGGGGAAGGTGCGACGCGGTGCGAAGTGCGTGACCAGACCGAAGAAGCAGACCGCGCCCGTACCCGCGCCCACCGCCGGAGCGCCCACGCCGGGAGCCCCGACCACCCCCGGACCGGTGGACGGACCCCCGTTCGCCCCGCCGGGGCAGAACCTCACCGGCTCCCCGGCGGCGAATGCGATCCTGCCGTTCCTCGCCAACTCGACGTTCACCGACTGCGTCACCGGCTGGCCGGCGTGCGCCGTCGAGGAGCGCTACGGCCACTTCGCCGACGCCACGATGTTCTACTGCCGGCTCACGTCCAGCTCCGGCTCGGACATCATCAACCAGGGCCGCTCGTTCCAGATCATCGGGGCCGACCAGAAGGCCGACGGGTCCTGGGCGGTCAGCCTGCAGGTGGCCTCCTACGACAACCAGGCCGTGTACTACACGTGGACGGTCGGCACGACCGGCGTCGCGACGGGCCTGTACTGGGGACCGGGCTCCAGCCCGCAGAGCGACCCGCCGGCGCAGTCGATCGGGCCGCTGCAGTGGGTTCGCGGCGCGCGGAACTGCTCGTACTAAGGTCTGCGGCATGCCCGAATCCCTGATCGCCGTCGCCGACCTGCCCGACTCGGGGGTGGCCTCGGTCGAGACCTCCGCCGGCCGCCTCGCCGTGGGGATCGCCGGCGGTGAGCCGTTCGCCGTGTCCCCCGTCTGCCGCCACCTGCGCGGTGACCTCGCGAAGGGCCATATCGCCGGCGACGACTGCCTGGAGTGCCCGCTGCACGCCGCGCGGTTCGACGTGCGCACCGGCGAGATGACCCGCGGGCCGCAGGGCGCCTTCAAGCCGCTGGCCGGCGTCGTCAAGGGCACGCTCGGGCGGATGCGCCTGAAGACCCACCCCGTCGTCGAGCGCGACGGCGTGCTGTACCTGGACGCGTAGTCGCCCCGTCGTCCCGCCGCGCCGGCCCGAACATTCGGCTGCCCGGCCTCGCGGTGCGCCGCGCAGCACCCGATGCGGACGGAGATGCGCAGGCTGCCGTCGCTCATCGCCCTCGTGGCGCTCCTCATGCTCGCCGTCACCGCGGCGCCCGTCGCCGCGTCGACGCCGCCGCGCGCGCCCGTCGCGTCGGCCGCCGACTACGGCGACCAGCCGGACTACGAGGACGGGGAGCCGGCCCCCGTCACCGAGGACGACCCGGACGCCGCACCCGCCCCCGAGACCCAGCAGCCGGCCGGGCCGCCGCCGATCCCGAACGTCCCGTTCGAGCACGGTCCCCAGGCACCGCCGGCGCCGATCTTCCCGCCGCTCGTCACGACCGGCACCGTCCCGGGCCGCGTCGCCCAGCTGCGGACCAACGGGAAGGCTGCGATCCCGCGCGGCGCGCCGCTGCGCGTGCGAGCGATCATCGCCGCCGCCAACAGGATCATCGGCCGGCGCTACAAGTGGGGCGGCGGCCACGCGCGGCTGCATGACACCGGATACGACTGCTCCGGCACGGTGAGCTACGCGCTGATCCGCGCGGGCCTGCTGGGCTCTCCGCTCGTGAGCGGATCGTTCGCCCGCTGGGGCGCGCGCGGCGCGGGCTCCCACGTGACGATCTACGCAAACCGCGGCCACGTGTACATGGAGGTCGCGGGCCTGCGGCTGGACACGAGCTCCGTCGGCGATCCGACCGGGCGCTCGGGCGTGCGCTGGCGTCCGGCGATCGGCCGGCGCGACCGGTTCGCGGTCCGGCACGTCCCCGGGCTCTGACCCCGCGGCGCGCCGCGAGATCGGAGTTGTCTCACGCCGGCGGTGGCGAATTCGACGTTCGGCGCGGGACGTCGGTCGAGATTCGAGTTGCGTCATGCCGGGCGTGGTCAACCCGGCGCTCGAGGGAGCCGCCGCCGCGACGCGCGCGGCCGCACGTGACCGCAGCCCCGCCTCAGCCCTTCGCGCGCTTCTCGAGCTCGCGGCCGAACGCCTTCGAGACGCCGCGGCTCATCCGCTGCTGGAAGATCGCGACGAACGCGTCGCTCATGAGCGGGCGCAGCTCGCCGAGCGTGTCGCGGACCTGCGGCCACTCCTCCTCCGGGCGGCCCGCCTGGTCGAACGGTTGCCACACCTGGTCGAGGAAGAGCCTCACGAACGTCCGGCTCACCTCGTCGGCGTGCTTGCGCAGGCGCTCGACGATGTCCAGCGCGTGCGGCAACGTGACGCCGAGCGCCATCACGGCCTCGCCGGCCCGCAGCAGCGTCGGGCTCGGCAGCTCGTAGCGGTCCTCGCCGAGCGGGACGACGATCCCGAGCCGCTCGGCGCGCGCGAGGAGCTTGCGGTCACCGCCGGGAAAGCGCTCGCGCAGCTCCTGCAGCTCGACGACCTCCGGCTGCTCGGCGGCGACCGGTGAGAGCAGCGTGTCGGTGAACCGCAGGATGTCCTGCGCCGAGGTGTCCGAGCGCTCGAGCAGGTGCTTGATCGCCGCGAGGTTGTACCCCTCGCCCTGCAGCTCCTGGATCAGCCGCAGCCGCGCGACATGCTCGGGCCCGTAGTACCCGGTGCGCGCGCGGACCTCCGGCGGGGGCAGCAGCCCGCGCGACTGGTGGGCGCGGATGTTGCGCACCGTCATCCCGCTCGCGCGGGCAAGCTCGTCGATCGTCATGTCGGCGTCGGGCACGCGCACATCCTACGCCGTTCCATGTGACGTCAATCGGTGTATCATCATGTAATGCACGATTCCACCTTCGTGATGGATCTCCACGGGCACCCCGTCACCTACCGGATGCTCGGCGAGGGCCCGCCGCTCCTGCTGCTCCACGGGATCACGTCGAGCTCGGAGACGTGGGAGCCCGTCCTGGGCGGGCTCGCCGAGCGCCACACGGTGATCGCGCCCGACCTGATCGGCCACGGCGCGTCCGCCAAGCCGCGCGCCGACTACTCGCTCGGGTCGTTCGCCAGCGCCATGCGGGACCTGCTCGTCGGGCTCGGGCACGAGCGCGCGACCGTCGTGGGGCACTCGCTCGGGGGCGGCGTGGCGATGCAGTTCTCCTACCAGTTCCCCGAGCGCGCCGAGCGCCTGGCGCTCATCTCCAGCGGCGGCCTCGGGCGCGAGGTCCACCTGATGCTGCGCGCGGCGGCGCTGCCGGGCGCCGACTGGGTGCTGCCGGCCGTCGCGAAGACCGGCGTCTTGCGCGCGGGCGCGGGGGTGTGCCGGCTCGCGGGCCGCGCCGGCCTGCACGCGACCGCCGATGCGCAGGGGATCGCCGACGGCTGGGCGACGCTGGAGGACCCCGACACCTGCCGGGCGTTCCTGCACACCGCGCGCTCGATCATCGATCTCGGCGGGCAGCGCGTGGACGCCAGCGACAAGCTCTACCTCGCGGCCGACCTGCCGGTGCTGATCCTCTGGGGCGCGCGCGACCCGCTGATCCCCGTCGCTCACGCCCACCACGCGCACGCGCTGCTGCCGCACAGCCGGCTCGAGGTGTTCGAGCGCGCCGGCCACTTCCCGTTCCGCGACGAGCCCGCGCGCTTCGTCGCCGTGCTGAACGACTTCATGGCGCAGACCGAACCTGCGCTGCGCGAAGCGGGGGCACGGGCGCTCACGGGCCGGGCGGCGGCATGAGCCTCGCGACGCTCCACGAACGGCTCGGGCAGCCGCGGCTGCGCGGCGTCTCGCACGCGTACGCGTTCTGGGTCGCCGCCGCCACCGCCGTCGGCCTGGTCGCGATCGCGCCCGCGGGCCTCGCGCGGACCGGCGCGCTCATCTACGGGGCCGGGCTCTGCGCGCTCTTCGGCGGCAGCGCCCTCTACCACCGCTGGCGCTGGGATCCGCGCTGGCGCCCGCTGCTGCGCCGCATCGACCACAGCACGATCTTCGTCTTCATCGCCGCGAGCTACACCCCGGTCGCGCTGCTCGTCCTGGACGGCGCGACGCAGGCCGTCGTGCTCGCCGGGGTCTGGATCGGCGCGCTCGCCGGCGTCGCGCTCAGCGTCCTGTGGATCGACGCACCGCGGTGGCTGGCGGCGGCCACCTACGTCGGGCTCGGCTGGGTCGCCCTGCTCGCGCTGCCGCAGCTCGTGACCGGCCTGCCGCTCTGGCCGCTCGTCCTGCTCGGCGCCGGCGGCGTCCTCTACTCGCTCGGCGCCGTCGTCTACGCGACGCAGCGGCCGGACCCGTGGCCGCACACGTTCGGCTTCCACGAGGTCTTCCACGCGTTCGTCGTCATCGCGGCGACCGCGCACGTCGTCGCGATGGCGGGCTGGGTGCTGCCCGCGGGGTGAGGCTCGTCAGCGCACGTGCACCCGCGCGATGCTCGTGAGCGACTGGTAGTAGACGTCGCGTCCGAAGCCGGGGGCCGGGAACAGGTAGGCCTGCGTCGCGGACGGCACGGCGCACGCCGCGCGCTCCATGCCCGTGTCGAGGTCGAGGACGACGAGGCGGTCGCCGCGACCGGCGCGCACGGCCGCGCGGCGGGCCGCCGGCACGCGGGCCAGCGCGCCCAGCAGCGGACGCGTCGCGCGCCGCAGGCGCGGCGGCAGCGGGCGGTCCTGCCAGTCCTGGACGACCAGCTCCCGCGTGTCCGGGTACAGAATCAGATGGCCGGCGTGCGCGAAGCCCTCACGGCGCCACAGCGGCTCGAGCTCCTCGCCCGTCATCCGCCAGGCCGCCAGCACGGCGTGCGCCGCGTCATACCCCACCACCACGCGTCCGACCGGATCCCAGCCCGGCGGGTTGGACTGCGTCCCGTAGGGCAGGCCGCTGACCTCGACGCTGCGCGCGGTGTCGTCGTCGTGCCGCGCCCACCACAGCCGCACCGGCGCGGGCGTGGCGGCCGACCCGAGCATCGTGGAGTCGGTCGCGTTGCGCCCGTTGTCCATCCAGAAGACGTGGTCGTCGCTCAGGACCGGGTCCCAGCCGTAGCTGCGCCCCGGCGCGGGCCCGTAGCGCGGGCGCCAGTCCACGTCGAGGACGAGCCGCGCGGCGGAGCGGTCGAGCGTGATCCGGAACACCTGCGTCGTGCCGACCGCGATCACGTGCTCGCCGTCGCTCGAGAGCCGCGCGATGCTCGGCTCGGGCAGGACCAGCGGCGGCGCGACCGGCAGCAGGGTCAGCGGGTCCAGGACCGAGAGCGTGGACGGCGCGAGACCCGCCGGCGCGTCGCAGTCCTTCATCACGAGCTCGCCGCCGTCGAGCACGACGAACGAGTTGTGCGGCCGCTCGACGGGCAGCCGGTGCGAGGCGAGCACCTCGAGCGCCGGCGACAGCCGGTGCGCCCAGTGCCCCAGGACGAGGTGCAGGTCGCCGCACGCGTGCGCGGCCATCCCGCCGGGCCAGAACGGGCCGCCCGGCAACCGCGGGCTCGCGTCCAGCGTCGCGAGCGTCAGCGGGTCGAGCCGCTCGATCCACGAGCGCACCGGCGGCCCCTGCGGCCGGCCCGGCAGCTCGTGGCGCAGCGCGAACAGCTCGCCCGGCTCGCGGCGGATCAGCATCCCGGTGGCGGCCGCGTCGCGGACGGCCGTCAGCTCCAGGCGCTCTCCCGGCGCGATCGCGAGGCCCCGCTGGCCCTGCGGCGCGCCGAGCCGGCGCGGCCCGCCGTCCTCGCAGGTCCAGGGGCGCGGCCAGTAGCCGCCGGGCGAGGTCATGCCCGGGCACCCTACGCCGGGCGCGCACCATAGGCTCGCGGCATGGCCATCGACCTGCGCTCGGACACCGTCACCCAGCCCACCGACGCGATGCGCGCCGCGATGGCCGCCGCGCCGGTCGGCGACGACCAGTTCGGCGAGGACCCGACGGTCAACCGCCTCCAGGACATCGTCGCCGCGCTGCTCGGCAAGGAGGCCGCGCTCTGGGTGCCCTCCGGGCACATGGCCAACCAGCTCGCGCTGAAGCTCCTGACCCACCCCGGCGACGAGGTCATCGTCGGGCGTGAGACGCACGCCGTCTGGCACGAGACCGGTGCGGGCGCGGCGAATGCGGGCGTGCAGTTCGCCGAGATCGGCACGGGCGGGCCGTTCACCGCCGCCGAGCTGATCGCCGCGATCAAGCCGCGCGGCCATCCGATCTTCCCGCCGACGACGCTCGTCGAGGTCGAGGACACGCACAACCGCGCCGGCGGCGTGGTCTGGGAACCCGCGGAGCTGCGGCGCATCGGCGCAGCGGCGCGCGAGTTCGGCATCGCCTCCTACCTGGACGGCGCACGGCTGCTGAACGCCGCGGTCGCGCGCGGGGACGACCCGGCCGCCCTCGCCGAGCCGTTCGACCTCGTGACGATCGCGATGTCGAAGGGGCTCGGCGGTCCCGCCGGGTCGGTCATGGCGGGTCGCGCCCAGGACGTCGACGCGCTCGTGCGCTACCGGCGGATGCTCGGCGGCGCGATGCGCCAGGCGGGCATCCTCGCCGCCGCCGGCATCCACGCGCTCGAGCACCACGTCGAGCGCCTCGCCGGCGACCACGTGAACGCGCGGCTCATCGGCGAGCGCCTCGCGCAGTCCCCGGCGATCGAGATCGACCTGGACCGAATGGAGACGAACATCGTCGTGTTCCACCTCGCCGACGGCGCGCCGGACGCCGCAGAGGTGGTGCGGCTCGCCGAGGCCCAGGGCGTGCGCGTGCTCGCGTTCGCCGAGCGCACGGTGCGCGCGGTGACCCACCTGGACGTGGACGAGGCCGCCTGTCGGACGGCCGCCGACGTGCTCGCCGAGGCCGCGGAGTCCACCTGAGCCTCAGTGGTCCGGCACGCCCTTGTAGAGGGCGTGCAGCACCTCGTTGGCGCCGGTCGGGAAGAGCGCAGCGAGCACCTCGGACGCCGTCCCGATCCGCGGGCCGACGTACTCGGCGCGGGTGCGCAGCGCCTCGCCGATCAGCCCGCCCGCCTGCTCGGGTGACAGGGCCGGCAGCCCCTCGTAGGCGGCGGTCGGCTCGATCATCGGCGTGCGCACGAGCGGCATGTGGACGACGCTGAAGCGCACGTCGTCGCCCAGGCACTCAGCGGCGGCGACGCGGGTGAACGCCTCCAGCGCGGCCTTCGAGGCCAGGTAGGCGGCGAACCTGGGCGTGCTCGTCTGCGTCCCCATCGTGCTGACGTTGACCACGTGGCCGCGGCGGCGCTCGCGCATCCCCGGCAGCAGCGCCATCGTGAGGTGCACGGCGCCGAAGTAGTTCAGGCGCATCGTGCGCTCGAAGTCGTGCGGGCGGTCGTAGGTGTCGGCCAGCGATCGGCGGATCGAGCGCGCCGCGTTGTTGACGAGCACGTCGACCTCGTGCCCGTCGGCGGTCAGCCGCGCGGCGAGGTCGGCGATCGCGTCCATGTCGGCGAGGTCCGCCGCGTAGGCGTGCGCGACGCCGCCGGCCTCGGTGATCTCGGTGACGAGCTCGCCCAGGCGCCGCTCGTCCCGCGCGACGACGAGGGTCGTCGCGCCCGCGCCGGCGACCTGCGCCGCCGCCGCGTGGCCGATCCCGTACGAGGACCCGGTGACGAGGACGGTGCGGCCGCCCACCGCCGCCTCGAGCGAGCGGCGCGGCAGCAGCGGCGACGCCGTCGCCCGCGCGACGCGTCCGACGGAGCGGGCGACCTCCCCGGTCGAGACGACGACCGGGCCGACGGGGAGACCGGGAAGCGGGATGCGCAGGTCGGGCATGAGCCGATGCTACGCGGGGACGGGCGTGACAGGATCTGCGCATGAGCCTTCCCGCACCCTCCGCAGACAGCGTCGTCGTCGTCACCGGCGCCTCGTCGGGCATCGGCGCCGAGCTCGCCCGCTCCCTGGCCCGCACGGGCCACGACCTCGTCTTGGTCGCGCGCCGCGCCGACCGGCTCCAGGAGCTGGCCGAGGAGCTGCGCGCCGCGCACGCCGGCGACGTGCTCGTGCACGCCGCGGACCTCACGACGACCACCGCGCGCGAGGGCCTGCTCGGCTTCGTCGCCGACGCCGGGCGGACGATCGCGGGCCTGTGCAACAACGCCGGCTACGGGCTCTCCGGGCGCGCCTGGGAGCTCGACCTCGCGGACGACCGCGGGCAGATCGAGCTGAACGTCGTCGCGCTCCACGACCTGACGCTGCTCGTCCTGCCCGGCATGGTCGAGCGCGGCCGCGGCGCGGTGCTGAACGTCGCCTCCGGCGCGGCGTTCCAGCCGATGCCCGGCATGGCGACGTACGCGGCGACGAAGGCGTTCGTCCACGCGTTCTCCGAGGCCCTGCACTCCGAGCTGGCGGGCACGGGCGTCTCGGTCACGACCCTCTACCCCGGGCCGGTCCCCACGGAGTTCGGCGACCGCGCCGGCTTCGCGCCCGAGCAGGAGATGCCCGGCTTCCTCGTCGTCGAGGCCGACGCCGTCGCGCGCCAGGCCGTCGACGCGATGGTCGCGGGCCGGCGGTCGGTCATCCCCGGCGCCGGCAACAAGGTCACCGGCCTGCTCGGCCGGTACACGCCGCGGACGGTCCTGCTGCCGGTGATGAAGTGGCAGGCCGGCGCGCGCATCGGGGCCTCGTGACTTCGATTTCCGGCATGACAGCGAGCCGAAACGAACACTCATGCGCGCGTTGAGACTTGCGCAGGTACCACCGGAGGGTCGATAGTGGCGCAGCCGCCGACGTTCTGACGGCCACCGTGGCGTCGCCCGACGGATCGGGAACGCTTCGCAGTGCCGCGTGCCGTCCCGCGTGCCGCCATCCCCCCGGCGGCTGCGGGGCGGGCGCCGCACACGGCCGGCGGCTCCTACCCGGCCTTGGCGAGCCCGCGCACCAGGCCGCGCCACTCGTCGTCGTCCAGGCCCTGGGCGACGAGCCGCTGCGGGTCGGCCGGATCGCGCACGAACGTGTGGCACGCATCGCCGTCCTGCGCGAGCACGAGGTCGTGCGTGTCGCGCGTCCCGTCGCCCTCCCAGTGACTGACGCTGACCAGCGCGGTGCGCGGGCTGGCCGCCAGGACGGCGTCGGCGCTCGCATCCGCGGGCCCGCGGTCGCCGTGCGGCAGACGCTCCCACAGGCGCTCGAGTGCCTCGTCGGTGGTGCGCAGCGCGTAGAAGTGGATGCCGAGCGCGTCGATCAGCACCTCGAGCGTCACGTCCTCGGGCTGCGGCATGAGCAGAAAGCGCCATGGGCGGTCGGGCTCGCTGCCCGTCACGCGCGCGTCGACGACGATCCGCGCGCGCTCCTGGAAGGCGAGCGCGATGCCCAGGTCGCCGCGGACCTGGACCTCCTCGGCGCCGGGCGCCGTGATGATGAGGCTGCGCGCGGCGAGCGAGCGGACGGCCTCGGCCACGAGCTCCGGCGCCGGCTCGCGCTCGATGAAGTCGATGACGCCGTTGACCGCGTCGATCTCGGCGAGCGTGTACGCGCCGAGTGGCACGGCGCCCGTGCTCACCAGGTGCACCACCGAGTCGATCAGGCCCTTCGGGATGTCCGCGTCCGCGGCGGTCGGTCCATCGGTCATGCCTCGTCCTCCTCGCCGGGGCGGACCTGCCGCACCGCACATCGGATCTCGCGGTCGCCCGCCTTCAGGGTGCGCTCCACCGTGCGCGGCGCCGGCGGGAGCGTCCACTGCGGCGCCTCGTGCTCGCGCGTGAGCAACTCGCGCGCCGGGCGGGACGGCGTCTCGGTGACCCACACGTCGGACGCGCCGAACAGTCCTCTGCCCGCGCGTCCCCCGGCGTCGAACACGATCTCGGCGAGCGTGTTCGCGCGGTCGGGGGGCGGGAACCGCACCGCGAGGTCGGCGGAGGCCGCGGTGGTGTCGTCGTCGTCCTCGATCCGCTCGAGCGCGCCGGTCAGCTCCGCCTCGGCGGCCGCGGGCAGCGGCATCGTCACGCCCAGGTCGGGAGAGAGGTACATGGGGCGCCTCTCGGTCATCCCCGAGAGCCCCCACGGGCCCACGTTGCTCTTCGTGATGCGGTAGACGATGTAGTCGGCGAGGTGCTTGAGGTCGTTGATGCCGGGCATGTGGAAGCCCTTGCCCATCGACGCCGGCGTCTTCTCGAGCTGGATCCACGTCCCCGACGCGGTGCGCCCGTGCAGCTTCTCCCGCACCAGCGGCCCCTTCAGGCCGATGTCCGGGTACTGCGCCTTGTCGACCGTCTTGTGGTGGCTGGAGAGCCGCTCGCGACTCTTGGGAAAGCGCCATGCGTCGTAGAGCTCCGGCCGGTCGACGAGCACGTGCGCCCCGCGCAGCACCTCGCGCAGCTGCTGCACGTCGAGGCCGTGCCGCTCCAGGTCGGCGATGATCGCGGCCTCGGACGGGGTCAGCCGCCGCGCAGCGAGCGCCAGGCCCGAGCGCCACTTGCCGGTCCGCGCGGTGATCTCGACCATCAGGCGCACGCGCGTGCGCACGCGCTCGGTCTCGTCCCGGCTGAGCGCCGCCGGCCCGGCGGCCTGCTCCTGGACCTCGGTCATCGGCCCAGACCCTAGTGGGCCGCTGACGGCCGGGCGCTACGCCGCCTCGAGCCGCGCGCGGGCACGTGCTTGTGGTGCGGGGTCCCCGCGAGCCAGTCGCGGTCCTCGGTCGACGTCAGGTCGTTCGGCGCCACGCCGGCGACGGTCTCGCCGCCGTCCGCCGTCGGGTAGGAGAGGCCCAGCCCGTTCGGCAGCGAGACGTAGCCCGGCTGGAGCCCGTCGTTGATCTCGACGATGACCTCGGTGCTGCCTCGGCGCGTCGTCAGCCGCGCACGCCCGCCGTCCGTCAGGCCGATCCGCCCGGCGTCCTGCGGATGGACGCGCAGCGCGCCCTCGCGATCCTGCTTGCGCCAGGAGGGATCGCGGAAGATCGTGTTCGCCGTGCCCGAGCGCCGCTCGCCGGCGGAGAGGACGAGCGGGAAGTCCGGGTCGGCGGGCGCGTCGAGCTCGTCGCGCAGGCCCTCCAGCTCGTCGACGAGCTCGGGGATCGTGAGGCGGATCAGCTTGTCGGGATACGCGAGGCGCGCGAACGTGTCCTCGTACACGTCCTCGGTGAACACGAGCCCCGAGGCCGACGACAGGATCCGCTCGAAGAGCGCCTCTCCGAGCGCGAAGCCCTCGCCCTCGATCCCGGCGCGGCGCACGGAGTCGCCGAACATCTGCGCGACCGCATGCGCGTTGGGCCAGAGCGCGGCCGCGGCGGCCGCACCGTCCGGCAGGGTCGCGCCGAGCGTCTCGTAGAGGATCACCGGCAGGTGCGCGCGCAGCTCGGGCCGCTCCCCGAGCAGGCCGAAGACGGCGGCGCCGAACTCCTCGCGTGAGCGCCCGGCGACCTCCCGCAGCCCATCCAGGTCGACGCCCTCGAGCGCCCCGGCGGCGTGGACGAGGCGGCGGTGGATCTCCGGCTCGGGGAGCAGGTCGCTCCCGGGCGGCGGGTCCATGATCGGGCGCCGCAGCTGGAACGCGTTCTTCGGGAACTCGAGGCAGAAGAAGCTCGCCTCCCACTTCTCGAACTGCGAGGGCGACGGCAGGACGTAGTCCGCCAGGCGCGCGGTCTCCGTCAGCGCGACGTCGAACACGACGAGGAGGTCGAGCCGCTGAAGCGCCTCGCGCATCCGCGGCGAGTCGGCGACGGAGTGCACGGGGTTGGAGCTCTCGACGATCATCGCGCGCAGCCGCGCGGGGTCGTCGGTGAGGATCTCGTCGGCGATCGTGTTCGACGGGATCAGGCCGGTGATGATGCGCGCGCCGCTGACCGGGGTCGCCGTGTCCTTGCGGAAGTCCCCGCCGAGACTCGCGATCCCGGTGTGGATGTTCATCGTGCCCGGGCGGCCGAAGTTCCCGGTGAGCAGGAACAGCAGCTTCTCCAGGTAGGAGTTGAGGGTCGAGTGCGGCGCCTGCTGGATGCCGAGGTCCTCGAGCACGGCGACGCTGGCGGCCTCCGCGAGCCGGCGCGCGGTGGCGCGAATCAGCTCCTCGTCGACGCCGCAGCGCGCCGCGTACGCCTGGACGGGCACGTCGCGAAGCACGCCGAGCACCCGCTCGCCCTCGGTGGCGCGGCCGGCGAGGAACTCCTCGTCGAGCAGCTCCTCCTGCACGAGCACGGCGAGCAGCGCCGAGAGGCAGTGGGCGTCCGTGCCGGGGCGCACCTGCAGGTGGAAGTCGGCGAGCTGCGCCGTCTTGGTCCGGCGCGGATCGATCACGACGAGCGAGCGCCCCGGGTCCTTGGCGATCTCCTTCAGGACGACGCGCGAGCGCGGGAACCCGTGGGACTCCCAGGGGTTCTTGCCGACGAACATCGCGACCTCGGCGCGCTCGACGTCAGGCGTCGTGTGGCAGCGCGAGCGGCCGAAGAGGCGCCCGTCGACCCAGAACTCGCCGGTCTTCTCCTGGGCGAGGGCGTTCGACATGTAGCGCACGCCGAAGGCGGCCCGGGTGGCGGAGCCGAACGCGCCGCCGAGGTGATTGGCCTGCCCGCCGCCGCCGTAGTAGAAGATCGACGCGCCGCCGTGCTCGTCGCGGATCGCGCCCAGGCGCCGGGCGATCTCCGTGACGGCGGTGTCCCAGTCCACCGGCTCGAGCGTCCCGTCGGGTGCGCGGCGCAGCGGTCCCGTCAGCCGGTCACGGCCGTTCTGGTAGTGGTCGAGCCGCTGGGCCTTCTCGCACGCGTAGCCGTGCGAGCGCGGGTTGCACCGGTCGCCGCGGACGCTCGCGATCCGCCGGTCGTCCACGCGGACCTCGATCCCGCAGTTGAGGCTGCAGAGGATGCAGGCCGTCGGCTGCCAGTCGGCGGTGGGCGCGGCGGCGGTGTCGCTCATCGCGCGAACCTACACTATGACGCTCGTCATAGGAAGGCGTCGGCGCTTCAGGATCCGCCGAGCAGCTACGGCCCGGCGGGCGCCAGGCCGATCTGCTGCGTCGCCGGCTGCGCGCTGATCCGGCCCGTCGCGTCATACGTCCAGGCGCGCACGCAGAGCGTCTGGCTCTGCAGCCCGACGAACGTCCCGCGCGGGTTGACGTCCACCTGGACGACGCTCCCGGCGGACCCCTCGCGGCCGTCGAAGACCAGGGTCGGGCGCTCCGGGCAGCGGCCCACGGCGCGCCGCGTCACCACGCCCGCGACATCCGCCTGCGGGAGCGTCACGGCCGCCTCCAGCCGGCCGTTCTCCGCGTTGCGAGCGACGCTCAGCCCGACCGGCGCCGGCGGGCACAGCTCGGCCCGCAGCGGCCGGGCCCGGCCGCCGTAGCGGCGGATCGCCCCGCGCACGTCGTCGCGCTGGAGGATCGAGCAGGTCGGCGCGGGCAGGCAACGCGACCAGAAGCCCGTGTTCATGAGCGCGCAGCGCCGGTCGTCGTGGACGAGTCCCAGGACGTGCCCCAGTTCGTGCGCGATCAGGCCGGCGACGCCCACGCCGCGCGCGCCCCGGCCGACCGCGATGCGATTGCGCGGCTGATAGCCAACGGACGCGAACCCGTGGGCGAGCCCGTTCTCCTCGGCCGCGCTGCGCGGGTCGTTCACGATCTGCAGCTGGGCACGGGCGCGTGGGGCGCGGCGGAAGCGCACCCGCGCGCCGCTCTCGTTCCACGCGCGCGCGGCCTGCGCGACCTGCGGCCCGTACGCCGTGCCGTTCCAGTAGGTGATCGTCGCCGGGCGGCCGGGCCACGGAATGCCGTCGAGCTCGTAGCTCTGCGCGGTTGCGGGCACACACGCGGCCGCCGCGATCACGACGGCGATCACCGGTGCTGCGCGACGACGACGGGCGGACATCCGGGCCGACGGTACCGGGACCGGCCCCTGCGGCGCCCCGATCGCCTCAGGCTGCGAGTGCCCGCCCGGCGGCCCGTTCCCCCGCGACCACCGCGCCCTCGAGGTAGCCGCCCCAGCGCTCGGCGGCCTCGGTCCCCGCCCACAGCACGCGGCCGGCCGGGGCGCGGAGCGCCGGCCCCGCAGCGGTGAGCGCCCCGGGAGGCGCGATCGCGACCGGCCCGCCGCCGCTCCAGCGCTCCGCGGCCCAGGCCCGCTGGGCCCAGACCTCGGGCGTCAGCGCGCGCGGCCCGAAGAGGCGGGCGAAGCCCGCGAGGACGGCCGCGCGCGCGTCGGCCTCGCCCTGCGCGGCGAGCGCACGCGCGTCGTCACCGCCCACGAACCCGAGCAGCACCCCGCGGGAGCCGTCCGTCGGCGAGACGTCGAACGTCAGGCTCGCGGGCGAACGGTCGCTCAGCGCCTCACCCGTCAGGCCGTCCGCCCGCCAGAACGGCTCGTCGTAGACGGCGAAGCACTTCGTCAGCGCGCCCATCCGCATCCGCGACTGCGCGGCCCGTCGTGCGGCCGGAAGCTCGGGCTCGAACCTGATCGCCCCGCACAGGGGCGGTGGCAGGGCGACGATCACGTGCGCGCTGCGCGCCGTCATGCCGGTTGCGTGGACGGTGACGCCGGCGGCGTCGGCGGCGATCCGCTCGACCGCGGCGCCGAGCGCCACGCGGACCCCCAGCCCGGCGGCCATGCGCGCCGCGATCTCGTGCGCGCCGCCGTCGAAGCGCTCGTGCTGCGCGCCCCCGTCGGTGTCCAGCAGGGCGTCGAGGCCGCCCGCCCCGCTGACGTACTGCAGCGTGTAGAGCAGCGAGAGCTCGCGCGGCTCGGCCCCCCAGATCGTGCGGCCCGCGATCGTCAGCAGCGTCCGGGCGCGCCGGCCGTGATGACGCTTGCGCAGCCAGTCCTCCAGCGTCAGCGCGTCCAGGCGCGCCGCGTCGCGCGCGTCCCACGGCGCCTGCGAGGTCACGCGCCGCGCCGCCCGCCCGACGCCGAACTGCATCCGGGCCAGGTCGAGGAGCGCACCGAGGCCGACCCGCGGAATCGTGCCCCGGTAACGGCGCAGGCGGCCGTCGAGGTCGACGAGGTTCTCGCCGGCGGCGTGCTGGGGAATCGTCGCGACGCCGAGCTCGCGCGCGAGCGCGCCGATCCGGTCCTGGCTCGGGCCGATCCAGGTGCCGCCCAGGTCGAGCGTCACGCCGTCGAGCGGGTGTGCGACGTCCACCCGCCCGCCGACGCGGTCGCGCGCCTCGAGCACCAGGACGCTCGCCCCGGCGGCCGCGACCGCGCGCGCCGCCGCGAGCCCGCTGAAGCCCGCTCCGACGACGACGACATCGGCCTCCCGCGTCTCGTTCACCGCCATGCGCGGACGATAGGGGAGCGCGTCACCTCACTGCACGCCGGCGAGGTGCCGGGTGAACCACGCGGCCGCCAGGCGCGCGACCTCGTCCAGGGCCCCCGGTTCCTCGAACAGGTGCGTGGCGCCCGGGACGACCGCCAGCTCGCACGGGGCGCGCAGCTGGGCGGCCGCCTCGCGGTTCAGGTCGAGGACGGTCCGGTCGTTCCCGCCGACGATCAGCAGCACCGGGGCGCGGACCGCGCCCAGCTGCGGTGCGGCGAGATCGGGGCGCCCGCCGCGCGAGACCACGGCGCGGACGGTGCCGCCGGGCTGCGCCGCCGCGACGAGCGCGGCGCCCCCACCGGTGCTGGCACCGAAGTACCCGACGGGGAGCGCCCGCGTCGCCGGATGCTCGGCGGCCCATCCCGTCGCCGCCACGAGGCGGTCGGCGAGCAGGGCGATGTCGAAGACGTTGCGCCGGTCGAGCTCCTCCTCCGGCGTGAGCAGGTCGAGCAGGAGGGTGGCGAGCCCGCTGCGCTGGAGCACCCCGGCGACGTGGCGGTTGCGAGAGCTGTGTCGGCTGCTGCCGCTGCCGTGGGCGAAGACGACGAGGCCCGCGGCGCCGGGCGGGACGACGAGGTCCGCCTCGATGGCGGCTGCGTCGCCGATCGCGATTCGCACCGGCCCGCCGATCGCCGCCGAGTCCGCGGGCGGGTGCGCGCGCGCTCCGTCCGTCTCGGCCCGGGCCCGCGCCAGCAGCTCCCGCACCTCGTCGTCCTTCGTCGGGCTGAAGTCGCGGTACCAGGCCCCCACGCCCCGCAGCTGCTGGGGCTCCTGCACGCAGACGACCGCGTCGGCGAGCTCCCGCAGGCGCGCTGCGCTCTCGGGCGCGGCCACCGGGACGGCGACGACGATGCGGCCGGCGCCGCGGTCGCGCAGCGCCCGCACGGCGGCGGCGGCGGTGCCGCCTGTCGCCAGCCCATCGTCCACGACGATCACCGTCCGCGCGGCGACGGGTGGCGGCTCGGCGCGGCGGCGGTAGCGCTCGGAGGCGTCCGCGAGCTCGGCCTCGGCGCGCGCGATCGAGGTCTCGAGCTCCTCGGCGCTCACCAGCAGGTCGCGCACCATCGCCGGGTCGAGCACCCGCACGCCGCCCTCCGCGACCGCGCCCATGCCGAGCTCGGGATTGCCCGGGCTGCCGATCTTGCGCACGAGCAGGACGTCGAGCGGCGCGGCGAGCGCCCGGGCGACCTCGTAGCCCACGGGCACGCCGCCCCGCGGCAGCGCGAGGACGAGCGGCCGCTCCGGCGCGAGGTCGCCGAGCAGCGCGGCGAGTGCCGTGCCGGCCTCGCGGCGGTCGCGGAAGACGTGGGGCTCGGGAGGCGCGCGCATGGGGAACTCCTACAGGGCTGTGGGATAGGTCGCGGGCGGTTCGCCGCCGAGCCACTCGGCCCCCCGCTCGAGCGGCTCGACCGCGCGCGTGCGGTCGACGTGCACGATCGCGTCGAACTGGGCGGCCGCGCGTGCGGCGAAGTAATGGCTCTGGCGCTCGGTCTCGGGGCGGTAGATGACGCCGATGGCGCGGGACGTGCGCACGCGCTCGAGGACCCGCTCGACAGGCCCTCCCGGCTCGACGACGAGCGTGTACGCCGGAACGCCGACCGCGTGGAGCAGCGTCTCGATGCTCCCGGTGAGCGCCGGGCGGACGGTCCGGCGCAGCGCCGGGCCGCCCCAGTGCGTGGCCGCGGTCACCGTGCCCTCATGCGTCGTGAAGCCGACCAGGACGGCGTCCCGGCCGTGGCGCTCCCGCGCGAGGCGTCCGAGCGTGAGGTCGCCGCGATCACCCATCTCCGTCGCACGCGCGTCGCCGACGTGGGAGTTGTGCGCCCAGACGACGATGCGCCCGTCCCCGACATGGCGATCCAGGTGCGCCAACAGGTGGTCCAGCGTGTCCGCCATGTGGCGGTCGCGAAGGTTCCAGGAGGCGCCCGGATCGCTGAACATCGAGCGGTAGTACTCCTCGGCATCGACGACCGCGCGGGCGTTCTCCTCGGCGAAGAGGACCTCGTCCTCCGCCGCGAACCCGTCACGCTCGAGCTCCCGCGCGGCCCGCCGCCGCAGGTCCACGAGCTGGGCGACCGCGTCCCGCCGGCACGGCTCGCTCACGCCGAGCGTGACGGCACGGCCGTATGCCTGGCTCTCGGCGCCGTACGCGCCGAAGCAGGCGTAGCGCTCGCGTGCGCGCTCGGCGGCCTCGGGATCGACGCGGTCGAGGTGGGCGATGACGGCGTCGATCGACTCGTAGAGGCTGTAGAGGTCCAGGCCGTAGAAGCCCACGCGATGGCTCGCGTGCTCGATCCGGTCGTTCCGCGCGCGCAGCCACCCGACGAGGTCGAGGACGTCGGCGTTGCGCCACATCCAGGTGGGGAACCGGCGGAACCCGCGCAGCGCCTCCTCGGCATCACGGTCGGTTCCGGCGCCCCGCACGTAGCGGTTGACGCGGTAGGCGTCCGGCCAGTCCCCTTCGATGGCGACCGCCGTGAAGCCCAGTTCCTCGACGAGCCGGCGCGTGATCCGGGCCCGTTCGGCGTAGAACTCGTGCGACCCGTGCGACGCCTCGCCGAGGAGCACGACGCGCGCGTCGCCGATGCGGCGCAGGAGCGCGTCATGGTCGGCCGGCGCGCCGGTCAGCGGGTGCGCCCGCGCACGCAGGGCCGCGGCTCCCTCGGAGACCTGCTCAGGACCTTCGATCGTGTGCAGACGCGAGACCACGTTCGGCCACCCCGAGACAGTGTGCGCCCCGTCGACCCGGCCGTCGTCCGCGTGCACGCGGATCCTGTCGCGGGCGATTGCGGATGCCCGGCCGGCGCGGGTGGCGTACGGTCCCACCGGCCGATGTGGCACCTGATCCTCGTGGACCTGCGCCGTCACGCGGCCCGGACGGTCCTCACCGCGCTGGGCATCGCGATCGGCGTCGCGACGATCGTCGTGCTGCTCGCGCTGAGCTCGGGGATCGACCGCAGCGCGGCCGGCCTCATCAACCTCGGCGGCGCCGAGCTCGGGATGTTCCAGTCCGGCGTCGGCGAGCTGACGGCCTCCTCGCTGCCGAACACGCTCGCGCCGCGCGTGGAGCGGCAGCCGGGCGTGGCGGCCGCGACGCCGATCGCGGTCGCCACCGGCGAGCTGCGCGGGCGCCCGTCGTTCCTCGTCTTCGGCGTCGAGCCCGACAGCTTCGTCTACCGCAACCTCGTGTTCGTCGCCGGGCGCGGCGCGCGCGGCCCGGGCGAGGCCGTGCTCGGCGACGCCGCCGCGGACGCGCTCGGCCTGGACGTCGGCGACGCGCTGCGACTGTCGGAGGGCACCTTCCGCGTCGTGGGCATCTACCACGCGGGCGTGCCGTTCGAGGACCAGGGCGCCGCCCTCCCGCCGGAGGTCGTCGAGCGCATCCGGGGACGCCCCGGTGATGCGACGACGATCGCTGTGAAGCTCGAGCCGGGGGCCCGCGCGAGCGACGTCGGCGAGGCGCTCGGCGAGGCGTTCCCGGGCACCATCTCGATCAGCCAGCCCGGGCAGGTCTCACGGGTCGACACGAACAGCCTGCTGATCCGCAAGACGGCGACGCTCTTCGTCGCGCTCGCGCTCGTCATCGGCGGGATCGCCGTGATGAACACGATGCTCATGGCCGTCTTCAGCCGCGCGTCGGAGTTCGCGCTCCTGCTCGCCGTGGGCTGGCCGCGGCGCCTGCTCGCGCAGCTCGTGCTCGGTGAGGGCCTGCTCCTCAGCCTCGCCGGGGCGCTCGCCGGGATCGCCCTGGGCATCGCCGGCGGCGAGCTGCTCGTCCGCGTGTTCGACGCCTCCGCGCTCGTGAGCCCGCGCTTCGAGGCGTGGGGCCTCGCGCGGGCGCTGCTCGTCGCCGCCGGGATGGGGACGCTCGGCAGCCTCTACCCGGCGTGGTGGGTCACGCGGCTCACGCCGGCGCGGGCCCTGGGCTGACGGCCTCCTGCGCCACGATCCGGCCGTCGCGCATGCGCAGCACGCGATCGACGTGGCGCTCGGCATCGACCTCGTGGCTGACGAGCAGGATCGTCGTGCCGTGACGGAGGGAGAGCTCGTGCAGCAGCGTCAGGACGTCCTCGCTGGCGGCCGAGTCCAGCGCCCCCGTCGGCTCGTCCGCCAGCAGCAGCGGCGGGCGGCGCACGATCGCGCGGGCGATCGCCACGCGCTGGCGCTCGCCGCCCGAGAGCTCGCCCGGCAGGTGCGTGCGGCGCTCGCCGAGGCCGACGTCGTCGAGCGCCGCGCGGGCGCGCCTGAGCCGCTCGGGTCGGCGACGGACGTCGGGGATGAGCGGGACCTCGACGTTCTCCTCGGCCGTGAGCCCCGCGATGAGGTGGTGCAGCTGGAAGACGACGCCGACGACGTCCCGCCGGAAGGCGGCGGGGTCGTCGAGCTCGGCGACGGACCTGCCCGCCCACCGAGATCCGGCCCGCGTCCGGGGTGTCGAAGCCGGCGACGAGGTTCAGCAGCGTGCTCTTCCCCGAGCCCGACGGACCGGTGAGCAGGACGACCTCCCCGGGCGCGAGGGTGAGCGAGACGTCGGCGAGCGCCTGGACCCGGTCGCCGAAGCGCTTGGAGACCTCGTCGACGACGACGTCGACGCCGCTCAGATCCCCAGCAGCAGCCACTGCCCACCGGACCTCGTGAGCGACGTGCGGCCCGTGAAGCCGAGCTCGGACAGCGCGGGCGTCGTCGTGTACCGGACCAGCGCGCGCTCGCCCGTGACGGTCACCGCCGTGATCTGCGCCCCGCGCACGGCCCGGCGGTCCGCGTCCGTGAGGCGTGAGGACAGCAGCCGGATGGTGTCCTCGCAGGGAAGCTGCGTCTGCGCGAGCAGCTTGTCCTTGCCGGCCGGAGCGACGCGGTCGCAGAACGCCGCCCCGTCCCCGGCGGCCGCCGCGTTCGCCGCGGCGCGCCAGACCTCGCGGACCTGCTGCTCGGGACTCGGCGGCGGCGCGGCGGGCTCGTCGTCCCCGCCACAGCCGGCCGGCAGCAGGAGACACGCGGCCAGGCCGCCGATGGCGAGGCGCCGCGCGCGGCGGCGATGGGCCTGGAGCGAGAGCGACGCCATGCGGCCGCCGACGCTACAGCAGCGGTGGTTGTGAACGTGCGGTTGCGGGCGTGACCCTCCTCACAGAAGAAACCGGGCACCGGTCCTACCACCTATGACATGGCATTCATCGCAGCAGTCATCGCCGTCTTCGTGGGCATCGGACTCGCCGTCGATCGTCTCGGCCCGACACGCTCGGGCGACGAGCCTGAGCCCCGCTAGATCAGCGCAGCCGCAGCCGGACCGAGCGCGTCGTGGCGTTGCCCGCGGCATCCCGCGCGGTCACGAGCACACGGTAGGTCCCGCGCCGCAGCGCACCGCGGCGGGCACGGGTCGACACCTTGAGCACGGTCCGGCGTCCGCCGGACACGCGCTTGCCGGGCAGTTCCAGCACCACGCGCTCGCGGCGGTCGACCATCCGCACCGCGACCGTCGCGTTCTCGGAGACCAGGACGCGCAGGCGCGCCCGGGCGCCGCGGCGGATCGCGCGGCGCGTGAAGGCCGCGGCCAGGCCGGGCGCGGTGCGATCGCCCGCGGCGGTCGTGGTGACGCCGCCGGGCGCCGAGGTCGTTCCCGGCGACGTCCGGCACGGTCGGCGGCGTCGGGAGCCCGCCGCCGGTCAGCGGCGGCGTTCCGCCACCGGGCGGCTGCTCGGCGGAGGTCGTCGTGAAGGTCAGGTCCGGGCCGGCCGTCGGGCCGCCCGCGTTCTGGGCGATGAGCCGCGCGTGGTAGGTGGTCGACGACGCGAGGCCCGTCAGCGGCACGGTCACGGAGACGGGGGCGAGACCGGCGCCCGCGGCGGTCCACGCGGTCGCCGACCCGTAGGCGATGGTCGTCCCGAACTCCACGCGATAGGTCGTGGCGCTCCCATTGGGCGTCACCTCCCCGGTCACCGTCGCGCCGGCCGGCGTGGGCTGCAGGGCGGCCGACGCGCCGATCGCCGGGGGCGTCGTGGGCGGGGAGTCGCCGGTCGTGAAGGCCAGGTCCGGGCCGTTCGTGGTCCCGCCCGCACTCGTGGCGACGAGGCGGGCGTGGTAGGTCGTCGAGGGCGACAGGCCGCTCAGCGGCACGCTCACCGCGACCGCGGACGCGCCGGAGCCGGCTGACACGGCCGTCGTCTGCGACCCGTAGGACGCCGTCGTCCCGTACTCGACGCGGTAGGTCGTCGCCACCCGGTTGGGGTTCACGTCGCCGGAGATCGCCGCGCCGGACGCCGTCAGCGAGCCGGCGGCGGTGTTCGCGACCGACGGCGGGAGATCACCCGTCGTGAACGTCAGGTCCGGCCCGTTCGTCGTCCCGCCCGCACTGACCGCGACGAGCCGCGCGTGGTAGGTCGTCGACGACGTCAGGCCGCTCAGCGGGACGCTGACGGGGACCGCGCTCGACCCCAGCCCGGCCGACACCGCCGTCGTCTGCGACCCGTACGCCGTCGTGGTCCCGTACTCGACCCGGTAGGTCGTCGCCACCCGGTTGGGGTTCACGTCGCCGGAGATCGCCGCGCCCGACGTCGTCAGCGAGCCGGCGGCGGTGTTCGCGACCGACGGCGGGAGATCGCCCGTCGTGAACGTCAGGTCCGGCCCGTTCGTCGTCCCGCCGGCGCTGACCGCGACCAGGCGCGCGTGATACGTGGTCGACGACGTCAGACCCGTCAGCGGCACGCCCACCGCCACGCCCGCCGACCCGGAGCCCGCCGACACTGCGGTCGTCTGCGCGCCATACGACGTCGTCGTCCCGTACTCGACCCGGTAGTCGGTCCCGCTGCCGTTCGGGTTGACGTCGCCCGTGATCGTCGCGCCCGCGACGCCGGCCGAGCCGGCCGCGGAGTTCGCGACGGACGGGGCCGGCGGCGGCGGTCCGCCCCCGGTCGTGAAGGTGAGGTCGGGCCCGGTGGTCGTGCCGCCGGCGCTGACCGCGACCAGGCGCGCGTGGTACGTCGTCGACGACGCGAGGCCGGTGACCGGCACGCTCGCGGCGACGGCGGACGAGCCCGCGCCCGCGGAGACACCGGCGGTCTGCGACCCGTAGGACGCCGTGGGCCCGTACTCGACGCGGTAGGTCGTCGCGACGCGGTTGGGGTTCACGCTCCCGGAGATCGTCGCACCCGAGGCCGTGACCGAGCCGGTGGAGGTGCCGCTGACCGACGGCGGAAGATCGCCCGTCGTGAACGTCAGGTCCGGCCCGTTCGTCGTCCCGCCGGCGCTGACCGCGACCAGGCGCGCGTGGTAGGTCGTCGAGGAGGTGAGCCCGGTCAGCGGCACGCCCACCGCCACGCCCGCCGACCCGGAGCCGGCCGCGGTCACGGTCGTCTGCGACCCGTACGCGGTGGTCGTCCCATACTCGACGCGGTAGGTCGTCGCGACGCGGTTGGGGTTCACGCTGCCCGCGATCGTCGCTCCGGACGTCGTCAGCGATCCGGCGGACGTGCCGCTGACCGACGGCGGAAGATCGCCCGTCGTGAACGTCAGGTCCGGCCCGTTCGTCGTCCCGCCGGCGCTGACCGCGACCAGGCGCGCGTGGTAGGTCGTCGAGGAGGTGAGCCCGGTCAGCGGCACGCCCACCGCCACGCCCGCCGACCCGGAGCCGGCCGCGGTCACGGTCGTCTGCGACCCGTACGCGGTGGTCGTGCCGTACTCGACGCGGTAGGTCGTCGCGACGCGGTTGGGGTTCACGTCGCCGGAGATCGTCGCGCCGGACGCCGTGACCGAGCCGGCCGAGCGTGCCCGAGACGGACGGCGGAAGGTCACCGGTGGTGAAGGTCAGGTCGGGACCGTTCGTCGTCCCGCCGGCGCTGACGGCCACGAGCCGCGCGTGGTACGTCGTCGACGAGGTGAGCCCGGAGAGCGGCACGCTCACGGCCACCGCCGACGAACCCGACCCCGCCGACACCGCCGTCGTCTGCGACCCGTAGGACGCCGTCGGCCCGTACTCGACGCGGTAGGTCGTCGCGACGCGATTGGGGTTCACGTCGCCGGAGATCGCCGCGCCGGACGCCGTCACCGAGCCGGCGGCCGTGCCGCTGACGGATGGAGGGAGATCGCCGGTCGTGAACGTCAGATCGGGGCCGTTCGTCGTGCCGCCGGCGCTCGTCGCCACCAGGCGCGCGTGGTAGGTCGTCGACGACGTCAGGCCCGTGAGCGGCACGCTCACGGCGACCGCCGCGGACCCGGAGCCGGCGGAGACCACCGTCGTCTGGGACCCGTAGGAGGTCGTCGGCCCGTACTCCACGCGATAGGTCGTCGCGAGGCGGCTGGGGTTCACGTCGCCGGAGATCGCCGCGCCCGACGTCGTCAGCGAGCCGGCGGCGGTGTTCGCGACCGACGGCGGGAGATCGCCCGTGGTGAAGGTCAGATCGGGGCCGTTCGTCGTGCCGCCGGCGCTCGTCGCCACCAGGCGCGCGTGGTAGGTCGTCGACGACGTCAGGCCACTCAGCGGGACGCCGACGGCGACCGCCCCCGACCCCAGCCCGGCCGGAACCGGCGACGTCTGCGACCCGTAGGACGTCGTCGGCCCGTACTCGACGCGGTAGGTCGTCGCGACGCGGTTCGGGTTCACGTCGCCGCTGATGGTCGCGTCCGACGTCGTCACCGACCCGGCGGACGTGCCGCTCACCGACGGCGGGAGATCGCCCGTCGTGAAGGTGAGATCGGGCCCGTTCGTCGTCCCGCCGGCGCTGACCGCGACGAGGCGTGCGTGGTAGGTGGTCGACGACGTGAGGCCGCTCAGCGGCACGCTCACCGCGATGCCGGCGGACCCGGAGCCGGCCGCGGCCACCGTCGTCTGCGACCCGTAGAGGATCGTCGTGCCGTATTCGACCCGGTAGGTGGTCGCAACCCGGTTCGGGTTGACCGTGCCGGCGATCGTCGCGCCGGACGCCGTGACCGAGCCGGCGGAGGTGCCGCTCACCGACGGCGGGAGGTCGCCGGTGGTGAAGGTCAGGTCGGGACCGTTCGTCGTCCCGCCCGCGCTGACGGCCACGAGCCGCGCGTGGTACGTCGTCGACGAGGTGAGCCCGGAGAGCGGCACGCTCACGGCCACCGCCGACGAACCCGACCCCGCCGACACCGCCGTCGTCTGCGACCCGTACGCCGCCGTCGGCCCGTACTCCACGCGATAGGTCGTCGCCGTGCCGTTCGGGTTGACGCTGCCCGCGATCGTCGCGCCCGACGTCGTCACCGACCCGGCGGACGTGCCGCTGACCGACGGCGGGACGGCGCTCGTCGTGAAGGTCAGGTCCGGCCCGTTCGTCGTGCCGCCGGCGCTGACCGCGACCAGGCGCGCGTGGTAGGTCGTCGACGACGTGAGGCCGCTCAGCGGCACGCTCGCGGCGACCGCCGACGCGCCCGCGCCGGCGGCGACCGCGGTCGTCTGCGCGCCGTACGCGGTCGTCGTGCCGTACTCGACCCGGTAGGTCGTCGCGACGCGGTTGGGGTTCACGCTGCCGGAGATGGTCGCGCCCGAGGCTGTCACGGAGCCGGCGGACGTGCCGCTCACCGACGGCGGGAGATCGCCGGTGGTGAAGGTCAGATCCGGCCCGTAGGTCGTGCCCGCAGCACTGTCGGCGACCAGGCGGGCGTGGTGGGTCGTCGACGACGTCAGACCGGTCAGCGGGACGGTCGCCGCCACGGCCGACGCGCCCGCACCGGCCGAGACCGCCGTCGTCTGCGACCCGTACGCCGCCGTCGTCCCGTACTCGACCCGGTAGGTCGTCGCGACGCGGTTCGGGTTCACGCTGCCCGCGATCGTCGCGCCGGACGTCGTCACCGACCCGGCGGACGTGCCGCTCACCGACGGCGGCAGGTCGCTCGTCGTGAAGGTCACGTCCGCGCCGTAGGTGGTGCCGCCCGCGCTCGTCGCGACGACCCGCGCGTGATACGCGGTCGAAGAGGTCAGGCCGGTCAGCGGGACGCTCACGAAGACGCTGAGCGCGCCTGAGCCGGCGGAGGTCACGGACGTGGAGGAGCCGTACGCGAGCGTCGTCCCCCACTGCACCGTGTACGTCGTCGCGACGCGGTTGGGGTTCACGGTCGCCGACACCGTGGCGCCGGTCGCGGTCACGGTCCCGGCACCCGACCCGAGGATCGTGGGCGGCAGGTCGGCGGTCGTGAAGGTCAGGTCCGGCCCGTTCGTCGTGCCCCCGGCGTTGCGCGCGACGAGCCGCGCGTGGTGGGTCGTCGACGAGGTGAGACCGGTCAGCGGGACGCCGACCGGCACGGGCGTCACGCCCGACCCCGCGGCCGTCCACGCGGTCGCCGAGCCGTAGCTCACGCTGGTGCCGTACTCGACGCGGTACTCGGTCGCGGCGCCGCCGGGGCCGACGCTCGCGGACACCGTCGCGCCCGCGGTGGTCACCGACCCCGCGACCGACCCCGTGACCGTCGGCTGCGTCGTCGGCGCCGCGGTCGTGAACGTCAGGTCGGGCCCCTGCACCGTCCCCTTCGCGCTCTGGACGACGATCCGGGCGTGGTGGGTGGTCGAGGACGGCAGGCCGGTCAGCGGGATCGCGACGGGGACCGCGAGGCCGCCGGAGCCCGCTGCCGTCCACGCCGTGGCCGAGCCGTAGGCGGTCGTCGGCCCGTACTCGACGCGGTACTGCGTCGCCAGGCCGTTCGGCGTCACGTCACCGGACACCGTCGCGCCGGTCGCGGTGATCGTGCCGACCGCGGAGCCGCTCAGCAGCGGTGGCAGCGCCGCCTCGTCGGCGCCCATGTCGGGCAGGTCGCCGAGGACGCGCGGGTCGCCCTCCCAGTCCGTGACGCTCGTCGACGCGTCCGCGAGCGACCCCATGCCGATCGTCGGCGAGCCGTCCTGCTGGTGCACGTCGAGGCCGCCCGAGAGGTTCACCAGGAGCGGCGGCGAGGCGGTCACGTTGTTGGCGCCGAGGGTCAGCCCGCCGCCGAACGGGCCCTGGGTGCGCCCGGACCGGAAGCTCGAGAAGTCGAGGTCGCCGGCGGCGGCCTTGGGGCCGAACCCGTCGTCGTCGGTGACCCGCAGGTCGCGTCCGCCGGTGCCGGCGCCGCCGCGCAGGATGGCGTTCCGCACGACCAGCTGGCCGTAGGAGGGGAAGCGCGCGGTGCTCACCTCCAGCGCGATCCCGCTGCTGAGGTCGGCGATGAAGGTGCTGCCGATCACGAAGCCCGTCATGAGGCCGGCGACACCGGTCGTGCTCGCGTTGACGACGAGCGAGTCGCGCACGGTCATGCCGATCCCGGTGAGCGCGGGCGCGGTGCCCGACTGGACGACCTCCATGGCCTCCACCTGACCGCCGCTGCGCGTGCCCGCGAAGGCGACGAGGTCGTCGGCCGCGGCGGTCGACGTGCCCTCGACGCGCAGGCCCCGGAGCGTCACGTCGTCGGCGTCGATGTGCAGGACCTTGGCGCTCGTGGGGTTGGCGTCGGCGATCACGGGCCGTGTCGGCGCGCCCGGCTCGGGGGCGACGACGACCTGGTTCGCCGTGAGCGTGAGGGTGGCGGGCGCGGAGTACGTCCCGGACGCGAGCCGGACCTCGTCCGCCTCCGCGGCCGCGGCGAAGGCGGCCGCGAGGGTGCATGGCGCGCCCGCGTCGCAGGCGCCGGCCGCGGCTCCCCCCGACGGGACGGCATGGCGGACCGCGGCCTGCGCCGCGGGGGCGCAGGTCCAGGTGAGCGCAAGCGCCGTGACGAGCGCACCGAGCCGTGTCGACATCACCTTCCCATCGGCCGGGCCGCGGGGAAACCACAGTCGCGCACGGGATCTGTGGACACTCCGCTCGGCGTCAGCGTTTCATACGGTGTAACACCCGCGCCGCACGCTAGGGTCGCCGCATGGCCATCCGACTCCACCGCTGCCCGCTGACGTTCCTGCACACCGACCTCGACGCCTGCTGGCGCGTGCAGCGGGAGCTCGACGAGCAGGGCATCGCGTACGAGATCGTCAAGGAGCCGCTGCTGCCCAAGAGCCGCCGCGAGGACGTCAAGCGCCTGTCCGGCCAGCACCTCCTCCCGGTCATCGAGTTCGAGGACGGCACCGCCTACCGCGCGGAGTCCAAGGACATGGTCGCCCGGATCGCCGCCGGCGATCTCGGCACGACCGCCTGATCGCCGTCAGGCGACGCCGAGCGGGAGCGCCCCGCGCTCGAGGTCCAGCAGCGCGCGCTTGCACGCGAGCCCGCCGCCGAACCCGGTCAGCGAGCCGTCCGCGCCGATGACGCGGTGGCACGGGACGATCACCGGGATCGGGTTGCGGCCGTTCGCGCGGCCGACCGCCCGCGCGGCACCCGGCTCCCCGAGCGCCGCGGCGAGCGCGCCGTAGCTCGTCGTCTCCCCGTACGGGATCCCCCGCAGCGCGTCCCACACCCGTCGCTCGAACGGCGTTCCCTGCGGCCGCAGCGACAGGTCGAACGCCGTCCGCTCGCCCGCGAAGTACTCGCGCAGCTGCGCGGAGGCGCTGCGGAGCACCGGGTCCCGCTCGCCCCCTGCGGTGGGTGCGCCGCGCCGCTCGTCGTCGAACCGCAGCGCGACGAGCGCGTCGTCGTCGCTCAGGAGGAGCACCTCCCCGATCGGCGTGGACAACGTGGCTGCGGCGGGCGTGCTCATACCGGGTGAACGCCGGAGCCGCGGCGGACGTGAGGTCGCGGCGCGCGAGCCGCGGCGTCGGCCATCCGTCGAGCCTACGGCGTGGGCACCCGCGCCAGGAGCGGACTGTCCCAGAGGCGCTGGTCCTCCTGCCCCAGGCGCCAGACACCGATGCCGAGCCCGCGCGCCGTGGCCAGCGCGAAGCGGCGCTCGACCGTCGTCGCGTCGGCGTACCAGACGTCGTGCAGCGTCCCGCCGGCGTCGGTGTAGCGGAACGTCAGCGCGTCCGTCGGCGCGTCCAGGCGCGGCGTTGCGCCCATCCGCTGCGCCATCGCCATGGCGTCGGCGTGCTCGTAGGCGGTCGCGGGGCGCGCCGGCCCGCCGCCGGCCGGCCAGTCCATCGCGTAGAGCTGGGTGCCCATGACGAACTTCGACGGGTCGGGCATCGTCTTGACGTAGTCGGCGACGCTCGTCACCCAGCGGATGTCGTCCTGGGCCCCCGGCCCCGACGTCGCCCACTTGATGCCCCACGCCATGACGAAGATCTGGTCGGCCGACGCCGACAGCGCCCTGTAGTCGAAGAACGTCGACCGCGGGTGGCGCGGGACGTCGGCGGTCTTCGCCGAGACGGCGATCGTCAGCCGCTGTCCCTGCGCGTGCAGCCGCGCGGCGAGATCGGCGACGAAGGACGAGTACGCCGCGCGGTCGGTGTAGAGGCCGGCCTCGAAGTCGAGCGACGCGCCGTCCGCGCCGCTGTCGGTCACGCGCTGCACGATCCCGTCGATCCAGGACTGACGCAGCACCGGGTCGTTGAGGATCCGGTTCAGGACGCTCGTGCGCTGGCAGTTGAAGCGCGGCAGCACCTCGACGCGCCGCGCCTGCGCCCAGCCCGTGATCAGCGGATCGTCGTTCCCGATCATGACCGCGCCCGTCGTGCAGTCGTAGTACGTCGGGTGGACGGTCGCGATCTGGCGGTAATGGGCCTGGAAGTCACGGAAGCTCTGGTCGGTGCTCGCCAGGAGGAACGCGTGCAGCCGCCCCTGTGTCGGCTCGGGATCCTGCGTGCGCACCGTGACCGGGGCCGAGGGCGCCGAGGCGCCGCCGAGCGAGTCGACCGCCTGCACGCGGAACGTGTAGCCGCGGCTGGCCCAGAGGTTCGTCGCCCGGGCCGAGGTCCCCCGCACCTGGAACAGCGGGTCACCGTCGCGGATGATCCGGTAGCCCGACAGCCGCCCGCGCGCCGGGACCGACGGCGACCACTCCAGCGCGACCGCGGTGTCGGTCACCTCGCTCACGCGGACGTTCGCGGGCGTGGGCGGCGGCGTGTGGCCGGTCGTGATCCGCACGGCCTCCGACGGCGCCGACTCGACCCCGCGGCGATCGACCGCCGTGACGGTGAACGCCGCCGAGCGGTTGGACGAGAGCGGCACCGGGATGGACATCCCGCGCGTCTGCCGGTACGTCGCGCCGTCGCGCCGCACGCGATACGCGGCGACGGGACTGCTCCCGGCCTGCGAGGGCTCCCAGGAGATCGTGGTGCCGGCGCCGTCGGTTGCCCCGACGGTCACCATGCGGGGCGCCGACGCGACGCGATAGCTGTCCCCGGAGACGATCCGCGCGCGGCAGCGCGTCGCGCGGCCGGCCGCGTTCACCGCGGTGACCGTCAGCGTGTGCGTTCGCCCGACCCGCACGCGGATGCGCATCGTGCGCCGCGGCGTCTGGCCGATGACGGCGGCGCCCCGGTAGACGCGAAAGCGCGTCTTCGCCCGGCGCGAGGCGCGCAGTGACGGCTTCCAGCGCAGGAGGCCCGACGTGGCCCCGGCCGGGCGCTCGAACACGAGCGCGCGCGGGGTCTGCGCGGCGCAGCGCCGCGGCTTGGACGCGGCCGCCGCCGCACCGGGAAGGGCCGCGACGAGGGTCAGCGTGAGCAGGAGCGCGAGCCGTCTCATCGGCGCCGCTCCCCGGGGTTGTGCCGCACGAGCCAGGACCGCAGCGCGTCGGTCGTGGTGTCCGTGTGGACCTCGTAGCGCAGCGCCGTCCCATCGGGCCGGGTGTAGCGCGGGTCGTTGCCGGGCGACTGCACGAAGACGACGCGGAACTGCGTCGCCAGCAGGTCGTCGAGGAAGCGCGGGACCCGCGGGTCCTCCGCGTTCTGGCCGTGATCGCCGAACGGCACGGCGAAGGTCTCCGACGGGATGTCCTGCCGGCCGAAGTCGTCCTTGAGGTCGTAGATGTCCGTCGCGACGCGCCGGGTGTACTCGGGGAACGTCTCGAACCCCTCGCTGCGCGTGTAGCGGCGGGCCGCGTAGAACGGCGCGGTCGTCCCCGACGGGTCCGTCACGACCTCCACGTGGCCGCCCGCGGCGTGCGGCTGGATGTCCCAGCGGCCGGAGGACCGCATCCCGAGCAGCTCCTTCCACGTGAGGTAGAACGGGTTGCCCTTCTCGACCGGTCCGGTGATGGCGTACATCACCGCCGACATGCCGTGGCGCTCGAGGATGCGGTCGGCGCCCCGATAGGAGTCGAGCCGGCCGTCGTCGAAGGTGATCAGGATCGGGCGCTCCGGCATCCCGGCGCCGTCACCGCTGCGGAAGCGCAGGTACTGGTCGACCGTGATCGTGCGGTAGCCCGACAGGTCGAGCATCGCGATCTGCCGGGCGAACTCCTCGCGGCTGACCGAGTACCGGTCGTTCCGGTCGTTGATCCCGTGGTAGACGAGCACCGGCACCGCGCCGCGGAACGGCGCGACCGGGGTGTAGCGGGCGAGCGTGGCGTCCGTGAACAGGACGGGCGGCGCGGCGTGCGGCGCCGAGTCGTAGGCGCGTTGGAAGCGCGAGTGCGAATGCACGAGCGACGGCCCGACGAGCAGCATCGGCACGGCCGACAGCGGCAGCAGGGCGAGGGCGCCCGCGCCACCCAGGATGGAGCGCAGCCGGGCGATCATGAGAGGACGGGCTCCGCCGGCACGGGCTGCGCCTGCCCCGCCGTCGCCGGGCGCGTGCCCCACGACGACGTCCGCGCCGTGAGGATCGCGTAGTACGTCTGCCAGAGCAGGAAGACGAGGTAGAAGAAGCAGAAGACGATCCCGTAGATCCAGGTCGACGAGTACGTCGGGCGGCGAACGACGTAGTAGAGGCCGTAGGCGACGGCCATCGCGTAGACGCCGAGCGCGTAGATCAGCGGCGCGGGCGCGCCCTCGATCACGGGCATCACGAAGATCGCGCGCACCGCGACGATCGGCGCGATCAGCGGCAGCAGCATCCCGACGTACGCCGAGGCCGCCGCGACCGGGTGCTTGCGGTAGATGAACGAGGCGAGGATCAGGCTCTCGCGGGTCCACGAGCGCTTCCAGCGCACCTGCTGCGTCATGAACTGGCGGAAGCCGTCGGGCACGATCGTGTGCGAGACCGCCTCCGACTCGTAGCGGACCTTCCAGTCGCGCAGGACGCAGTTCGTCAGCGAGCGGTCGTCCCCGAAGGTCGACTCGGCGCCGAGGAACGTCTGGTTCTCCCACCACTCCAGGTGCGGCATCACGGCCTCACGGCGGTAGGCCGAGAAGCAGCCCGAGCAGCAGGTCACGGCGTTGAACAGCGACTCCGCGGCCTTCACGACCTTGAACGCGACGAAGTAGCGGACGGCCTGCATCTTCGTCAGCCAGGTGTCGTGCAGGTTGAGGACGTCCGCGTGCCCGCAGATCGCCCCGACCCCCGGGTCGTGGAAGCCCTGGACGAGCTTCGTCATGGCGTCGGGCTCCAGCACGCTGTCGGAGTCGACGAACGCGATGATCTGGGCGTCGGTGGCGCGGATGCCGGCCGCCATCGCCGCGCGCTTGCCGCGGTTGCGGCCGAGGTCGATCACGCGCACCCGGCCGCCCGCGCGGGCGGCGACCGCGTGCATCCGCGGCAGGGTCTCGTCGGTCGAGCCGTCGTTGACGGCGACGATCTCCAGGAGCTCGGGCGCGTAGTCGAGGTTCAGCAGCGAGGTCAGCGAGGCCGCGATCGCCTCCTGCTCGTTGAACGCCGGCATCACGATCGCCACGCGCGGCCGCAGGCCGTGGTCGGCGCTCGGCCGGTACAGCGTCGAGAACGCGAACCGCGAGACGATGTACGCGCACACGACGAGCCCGTAGACGCCGAAGACGGGGTCGACGAGGACGATGTCCGCGAAGATCGCCTTGAAGCCGACGACGGCGACGAGCAGGAGCACGAGGTAGACCCCCGCGCCGACCCGCGCGAGGTGGTCCACCAGCCGTGGCTGTCGCTCCGGGGTGCCCATCACGTCAGACCGTGTGGCGGCGGTCGCCCGCGCCGACCCGGTAGGTCCCGTCGAGCAGCAGCGGGCAGTCGTCGAGGAACGCGTAGTCGCTGCCGGCATGGACCGTGCCGACGATCGCCAGGTCCCAGTCGCCGCCGCGCGGCGACGGCTCGCCGTGGAGCAGGCGGTCGCCGAGCGTGAGCGTCCCGATCAGCGGGTCGTGGTAGCCGACGGTGCAGCCGGCCTGCTCCAGCGCGGCGAGGATGTCCAGCGACGGCGACTCGCGCACGTCCTGGACCCCGGGCTTGTAGGCGACGCCGACCATCAGCACGCGCTTGCCGCGCGGCGCGCCGAGCAGCTCGACCGCGCGGCGCACGACGCGGCGCGGGCGGTCGGCGATCGCGCCCATCGCCTGGCGGATGATCGGCGCGGCCCGGCCCGCGGTCTGCAGCGGGTCGAGCAGGTAGTGCGGGTCGCACGGGATGCAGTGGCCGCCGACGCCCGGGCCGGGATAGAACGCCATGAATCCGTACGGCTTGGTCGCGGCGGCCTCGGTGACCTCGATCGGGTCCAGGCCGTAGTGGGCGGCCGCGTCGGCCATCTCGTAGGCGAACGCGATGTTCACCGCCCGGAAGGTGTTCTCGTAGAGCTTCGTCAGCTCGGCCGCCTCCATGCTCGTGACGCGGTGGACCCGGCTCGTGAGCCGCTCCAGGAAGGCGGCCGCGCGCTCGGTGCACGCGTCCGTCGCGCCGCCGACGACGCGCGGCGTGTCCTCCTGCATCGTCGACGTGTTCCCGGGGTCGATCCGCTCGGGGCTGAACGCGACGTGGACGTCCTCGCCGACGGTGAGGCCGCGCTCGGCGAGCGGGGCGGTCAGCAGGTCGGCGGTCGTGCCGACGTAGCTCGTGGAGGTGAGGATCAGCGTCTGCCCCGCGCGGGCGTGGGCCACCGCGGTGGCGCAGGCTCCCCGCAGCGCGCGCAGGTCGGGGCTGTGGTCCTCGTGGACGGGCGTCGGCACGCAGATCAGCACGACGTCGGCCAGGCGCAGGGCGCGGGCGTTGTCGGTCATCCTCAGGGATCCCTGGTCGAGCGCGTCGCGCAGGCGCTCGTGGTCGCGCTCGAGCAGGTCGACGGTGCCGGCGCGGATGCGCCGCAGCCGCGCGCGGCTCGTGTCGATGCCGATGACCGGCAGGCCCGCCGCGGTCGCGGCCAGGCCGGTCGGCAGGCCCACGTAGCCGAGGCCGACGATCGCGACCCGCGGCTCGGACGTGGCCGGGACGAGATGCAGCGGCGATGGTGCGGAGGCGGGAGCCGGCGGGAGGGCGGCCGGCGAAGCGGTGAGGACGTCCGGTGTCATGGTCACCTGGCAGGTCGTGATGGACTGGGGTGCCGGACCCGCCGTTCGTCGCTGAGCGGTGGTCGTGGGAGTCCCTGCGCCGAGGGCCTCCCGTCCGGCGCCGGGCACCCTGGGACCGCGCCGGCGGGCCGTGCCGCCGGCCCCGCGGTTTGTTCACGTTCGCGCCGCGATTCGCTGCACGCCCGCGACGCGGAGCATCGGTCATCCGCCGAGTTTCCGGCGATCGGCGAAATCGCCGATGAACAAAGGGGTTTCCGGGGTGCTCCGGCCGGCTCGCGAGGACCGCCGCCGGGCGCTGCGGCGAGCGGTCAGCCGCGCGGGAGCCCGCGCGGCCCGCCGTCGCCGGAGTACCCGGGATGGCCGAGCCGGGTGAGCCACTCGCGGAAGACGCGGTGCACGTGCTCGGCGCCGATCAGCGGCTCGTCGGGCAGCGGGAGGTCGGCGGGCGCGCAGACGAACGGATGCGACTGCTCGCCGCCCATCCCCCCGTGCGACCCGACGAGCTCCTCGAAGGCGGCGACCTCGTCGGTCTCCGCCCAGTACGTCGAGTTCACGACGATGTCCGGACAGGTGCTGAACCGGTCCGTGCGCCGGACGTGGTCGGCGGCGCGCGGGCCGAACGGGAGCAGCGGGTCGACGCCCTCGACGACGCCCTCGTCGAGCCAGTTGGCGCCGTCGGGGCCGAGCGCGACCGCACCGCGGGCCTCGGAGCGCACGAGCGCGAACGCGATCCCCGGGTGCGTGCGCAGGCCGTCGAGCAGCGCGGGGTGCAGCTCCTCGATCCGCTCGAGCGTCACGCGCCCCGGCTCGCGCGGGAACGTCACGTGGCCGAGGTTGCCGGACGCCATGACGACGATCTCCGGGACGTCGCCCTGGGCCTGCTGCGTCTCGGCCTCCTCGTCGCGGCGGCCCTCCGTGAGCGCGACCTCGCCGTCGGCGCGCCGCTTGCGGGTGAGGCGCGCGACGGCCCGCCCGGCGGCGCTGTCCTTGCGTGCCAGGCCCGTCAGCTCGGCGTCGAGGAAGTCCCCGCCGGTGTCCGCGGCCTCGGTGAGGGAGAGCGTCGAGCCCGGCTCGCACAGCCGCGTGACGTACTGCTCGAGCGACTCGCCGTAGCGCTGCAGGAACGTCGCGCCCTGCGACTGGCCGTGATCGGACAGGACGACGAACCGGTAGGGCCGCGGCGCGCCGGCGGCCGCGCGCTCGATCCGGCTGAGCTGCCGGTCGACCTTGCGCAGGACCGCGAGCGTGTCGCGGCGCTCGACGCCGGAATGGTGGGCGACCTCGTCGTAGGCGAGGAACGTCGTGTAGGCGACCGGCCGCCCGGCGTAGAGGTCGGCGATGACCGCCGCGACCTGGAGGTCGAGCTGGATGACCGTCGCCCACGCGCGCGCGAGCGCGTAGAACCGGCTGCGGTGGATCCGCGGCTCCACGCCGCGGCGCACCTGCTGGGTCGCGTAGCGGCGCTCGATCGCGATCTCCGCGATCGACATGAAGAGCGTGTGCAGCGTCGCGTACGGGCGTGCGAAGTACCCGTAGTAGTCCTGGCCGATGCGCCCGGTGCGGTTGCGGTCCAGCACCGTGCTCATCGTCAGCAGCGAGTGCGGCGCGTCGCCGGAGACGATGTTCGCGCGGCTCGCGCCGTCCTCGTGCAGGAGGCCGTGGCCGTTGGACACGCGGCGCTCCAGCTCGGCGGCGTCGTGGACCTTGTTCGTGACGATCGCCTTCTGCGTGTCCTTCTCCCACCAGCGGAACGCCGGCATGTCGTGGTTGTACCCGTGCAGCAGGCCCGCCTGGCAGGCGCCCGTCTGCGAGGACCAGTCGGTCTCCCACCACGTCAGGCGGTGCGAGCCCTCGCGCAGCCAGCGCGCGATCGTCGGCATGTCACCGTCGCGGATGGCGCGCTGCACGACCCCGTGGGCCAGGCCGTCGATCTCCAGGAAGAAGAGCCCCGGCACGTCGGTCGGCTCGACGCCGGCGGAGCGGCGCGCCTGCCGCGCCACGACGTTGCGCTCCCACGGGCCGTCGTCGTCGATCGAGAGGAGCGCCGTGAGTCCGGTCGTCACCACGCTGAGGATGAGCGCCGTGAAGAAGGCGCCCCAGAAGCCCTCGATGGTGAGCCCGCTGTCGAGGGTCGACGCGAGCAGGACGATCAGGCCGTTGAGCAGCAGCGCGCCGAGGCCGAACGTCAGCACCGTGAAGGGCAGCGCGAAGCGGATCACGAGCGGCCACAGCAGGGCGTTGAGGACCGCGACCATGATCGCGGTGCTCACGACCCCGAGAGCGCCGTCGGTCATCGTGACGCCCGGGAGGATCCACGCCGCCAGGAGCAGCGAGATGATCGTCGCGGCGAGGGTCAGCAGCGCACGGCCGATGTAGACCGGTGTGCGGCGGCGGGCGGAGGCGTCTGGACGGGTCACGCCGCGCATTCTCCACACTCCGGGCGCGGCACCGTCGCCACAGGGGGTGATTCGGCGCCTACGCGGCGCCGACGGCCTTGCGCAGCCCCGCGTCCGCCTTGTCGCCGATGCGGTTGAAGACGAGCTTCAGCAGCGGGTCCGCCAGGCGCATGGGGCCCTTCAGCGTCAGGTCGGCGTCGTAGACGACCCGCGTCCCGCCGGACGCCGTCGGCTCGAACGTCATCGTGTCGAGCGAGACGACGGAGGCGTTCTCGCCGCGCAGCGTGATCGAGCCGGGCGGGTCGATGGCGGTGACCTCGTAGACCAGCGGGGTCTTGCGGCCCATGAAGTCCGCGACGACACGGACCCTGCTCCCGACGACGATCTCCCCCTCGTCGAGGCGCTCGGCCTCGGCGACGCCGGGGTCCCACTCCTGCGTCGTGGAGAAGTCGCTGAGGTAGGCGAACACCTCCTCGCGCGGGCGCGGGCTGTCGATCGTGGTCACGTAGCGGGCCATGTCAGGCGGCTCCTCGGTCGTGGTCGGCTGCGGTCAGGCCGCTGAGGCGCTCGCAGGCGTCCCACAGCGCGCGGCGATCCTCGGGGGTCTCGTGCGTGGAGGGCATCCGGTGGGTCGGGCGAATGCGGCGGTCGTGCCAGAAGCCGCCGGTGCTGTGGGCGGGCTCGTCGGCGGCGCCGAGCCAGACGATCGTGTCCGCGCCCTGCTCGGCGCTGCGCAGGAACGGCCCGGTGACGGTGTGGAAGCGCGGGAGCGACGTCTGCACGCCGGGCGTGTCCGCCCAGCCGGGATGCATCGCGTGGACGACGACGCCCGTCCCGGCGAGCCGCTCACCGAGCATCTCGGTGAGGATGACCTGGGCGCGCTTGGTGCGCGCGTAGACGGCCGGGCCGTCGAACGTCAGGCGCTCGGTCTGCAGGTCGTCGACGCGGATGCGCTCGGTGTACATGCCGCCGGAGGACACGTTGACGATCCGCGACGGGGCGCTGTCGCGCAGCAGCGGCAGCAGCAGCTCGGTCAGCAGGAACGGCCCGAGCACGTTCGTCGCGAACGCCAGCTCGTAGCCGTCGGCCGACAGCGTGCGCTCCTGCGGCAGGATGCCCGCGTTGTTCACGAGCACGTCGAGGCGCTCCTCGCCCGCGCTGAACTCCTCGGCGAAGCTCCGCACGCTCGCGAGGTCGCTCATGTCGCCGATGCCGACGCGCACGTCGTCGTTGCCGGACGCCTGCGCGATCGCGGCGCGGGCGCTCTCGCCGCGCCCCGCGTCGCGCGCCAGCAGCCGCACCGACGCGCCGAGCCGCGCGAAGCCCTCGGCGGCGGCGCGCCCCAGGCCCGCGGTCGCGCCGGTGACCAGCACCACCTTCCCGTCCAGCCGCGGCAGCGCCTCCCAGCCTCGGCTGCGCACGGCGTAGCCCACGCGGGTGTAGCCCGGGACGACGGTGCGGTCCAGCAGGGTGTCGATCAGCGAGGTGACGATGACGGGGATACGGCGCGCAGGCGCTCCGCGGTTCAGGCGCGCATCGCGTAGGCCCCGGAGAGGGCCGTCACCTGCGCGAAGACGCGGCCGAACCGCTCGGGGTCCGTGACGGGCCCGCGCACGTGCTCCAGCGCCCACGCCTGCTGGGCCGCCGTCGTGGACGGCTTGCCGTGCAGGTCGATCGCGAACGTCGAGAAATCGCGCACGAGGACGTCGAACAGCTGGTCGATCAGGTCGCGGTCCTGCCCGGTGAGCTCGGCCTGCTCGAGGATCAGCTGGCCGTACACGACGAGCGTGAACAGCTCGCCGAGCGTGAGCATGAAGCCCAGGTCGCGCTGCTGGTCCTCGTCCGGGGGCGCCGTCTGGAGCAGCGCCGGGACGCCGGCGGCCTGCTCGATGAAGCGGGCGACGTTCGGCAGGTCGGCGAAGCGGTCGTACACGGGGCGCCAGTCGTGGAAGCGGATCTTCGAGAGCCCGCGCGCCGGCCCCTGCGCGAACAGGTAGGGGTCGTCCGCCGCCTCGCGGCGCTGGGGCACCGGCGCCTGCTCCTCGGGCATGAAGAAGTACGCCGCCATGAACTTCAGGACGAGCGCCATGTTCACGTGCACGGTCCCCTCGAGCTTCGGCAGCGCGCGGATGTCCGACGCCGCCATCTCGAAGTACGTGTCCTCCTCGAACCCGCGCGCGGCGATGACGTCCCAGAGCAGGTCGATGACGCGCTCGCCCTCGGTCGTCACCTTCATCTTCGTGATCGGGTTGTAGAGCAGGTAGCGCCGGTCCTCGGCGCTCGCCGAGCGGAAGTAGTCGATCGAGCGCTCGCCGAAGAGCTTCATCCCGAGCAGGCGCGCATAGGCGTCCGTGAGCATCTGCGCGACGTGCGGGAAGTCGGTCACCTTGCGGCCGTAGAGCACGCGGTTGTGGGCGTGGGTGATCGCCTCGTAGAACGCGTGCTCGCAGATGCCGATCGACGCGAAGCCGAGGTTGAACTTCCCGACGTTGACGGTGTTCAGCGCGGCGTCGAAGGCGGCCGGCCCGGTGTGGAGCACGTCGTCCGGGGAGACCGGATGGTCGTGCAGGCGGAACGCGCTGACGTACATCTGCGAGCTGACGACGTTCTTGACGAGCTCGTAGGTCGGCGCCCGGCTGTCGGCGGCGAAGAAGACGTAGCCCTCGGGGCCCTCGACGTCGGCCCGGCGCCCGAAGACGGAGACCATGCCCGCGAGGTTGCCGTTGCCGATGTAGTACTTGCCGCCGTCGGCCGCGAAGCCGCCCGCGCCGTCGGGCGTGAGGATCATGTCGGTCGAGTAGATGTCGGCGCCGTGGGCCTGCTCGGAGAGGCCGAACGCGAAGATCGCGCCGTCGTCGAGCAGCCCGGCCGCGCGCCGCCGCGCGGCGGCGTTGTCGCTCAGCCAGATCGGGCCCAGGCCCAGGATCGAGACCTGCCACGTGTACCAGTAGGCCAGCCCGTAGAAGGCGGTGATCTCGTTGAACGCGCAGATGCGCGCGGTGTCCCAGCGCTTGTCCGGGTCCCCGCCGGCCTCGGCGGCGGGCGTCAGCAGCGTCGCGAACACGCGCTCGCGCGCGATGAAGTCGAGGAAGTCGGCGTACCACGTGCGGTCGTGGTGGTGGCGCTTGAGCGCGACCTTGCCGCGTTCCTCGAACCACGCGATCGTCGCGAGCAGGACGCGGCGGGTCTCCTCGTCGAATCCGGCGCCGTCGAACGTCGCCGGGTTGAAGAGCGCGGTGGGCGCCGTCGATCCGGCGACCGAGGATCCGGTCAGTGCGGGCGTCTGGGTCATGGGCGCAGCCTACGCGAGCGGGGGTCAGCCGAGCGAGCGCGCGAGCCCGATGACGATCGAGCCCAGGACGACGGCGCCGAGCAGGCGCCGCACCCAGTTGGACCCGCGCACCAGCTCGAGCAGGGCCCACGTCGCGAGCGCCGCGGTGAAGACCGCGCGCGAGACGTCGTGCGCCGTCCCGTCCGTGAGCTTCGCCGCGACCCACGCCACGATCGCGACGATCAGCGGCGCGTTCGGGAACTGAACGAGCGGGAAGTCCGGGGGCCAGCCGCGCTGGGCACGGTCCCAGAGCGCTCGCGAGCGGTCACGATCCACGCGGGGATCTTCGCAGGCCCCTCAGGCGATGCGCATGCGGCGGCGCACCGGCACGGCCAGCGTGCCGAAACGGTGCTCCACGCCCGCGTCGTCGAACGCGATCCCGCCGTGGCGCGCGAGCACGCGCGCCGCGGCGTCCGGCCCGGAGAGCAGCGCCGCCGTGGCCAGCGCCTCGGCCCGCAGCGCACGCGGCGCGAGCGCGGTGACCGAGACCAGGCCCGTGAAGACGGGACGCCCGATCGAGGGGTCCAGCAGGTGGTGCGCGACCTCGCCGGTCGGGCCGCGCCAGATCCGTGCGCGGAGGCCCGACGTCGCCGACGCGCCGCTCGCGAGGTGCAGCACGTCGCCGGCCAGTCCGGTGAACGGGTTCTCGATCTCGATCGACCGGACGGCCTGGGCGGCGCCGCCGACGCGCAGGTCGCCGCCGCAGTCGACCACCCAGTGGTCGTAGCCGTCGAGCAGGTCGGCGGCGAGGTCGGCGGCGTGCCCGCAGCCCGTCCCGCCCGTGTCGATGCGCAGCCCCGGCGGCCGGCGGATCGTGCCCGCCTCCTCGTCGACGACGATCAGGCGCCAGCGAAAGCGCGGGTCGGGCCGGGCGGCGCGCCGCGTCGCGCCGGCCTCGCCGAGCGCTGCGCGCAGGCTCAGCCGGCGGCGCGGCTCGAAGCTCGCGCGGTAGCCCGCGGCCTCGATGCCGTCGAGCAGCGCGGGATCGACCAGCCCGCCGGTCAGCTCGGCCGCCTCGAGCGCCGCGACCAGCGCCGAGCGCAGGAGCGGCGACGCCGGGACGACCTCGCGCGGGTCGGCGTTCAGCAGCGACAGCTCGGAGCCGGGCCGGAAGCGTGAGAGCGTCGCGTCGTAGCGGCGCAGGAACGACTCGACCGCGTCGGCCGCGGCCCCGGGGGGGTCGAGGCCGGGCCGCGCGGGCGGACCCACGACGATGCGCACGTCGGTCCCCATCAGGGAGATCCGGCGATCCACCGGCAGGTGGTGCGTGGTCGCGGGCTGCGTCATGGACTGCGCCAAGGGTGACGGCGCGCGCGCTGTCCGCGAGGGTGGGCGGACGGACGTACCGGTCGGCCCGCCGCTCAGCGCGGCGCGCGCGCCGCCCGTCGCACGGGCCGTCGCGGGATACTTGCCGCGTGAGCACCGAGGCGCACCCGGCAGTCCTCCCCCTCGCCACACTCGCCGACACGCAGCGCGCCTTCGCGCACGTCAACCGCGGCAAGGTGGAGGCCTTCACGGCGCTCGGCATGCCGCTCGTGCTGGGCCGCCGCGAGGGCGCGCGCTTCCAGGACGCCTACAGCGGCCGCTGGTACTGGAACTGCCACTGCAACGGCGGGGTCTTCAACCTCGGGCACCGCCATCCCCGCGTCGTCGGCGCCGTGCGGGACGCGCTGCGCGACATCGACATCGGCAACCACCACCTGATGTCGCCGTGGCGCGGCGCGCTGGCCGAGCGCCTGGTGGCGACCACCGGCGGCCGCCTGCCGGGCGTGGTGCTCGGCGTGTCCGGCAGCGAGGTCGTGGACACGGCCGTCAAGCTCGCACGCGGGACGACCGGGCGCGAGGGCATCGTCTCGGCGGCGGGCGGATACCACGGCGTGACCGGCTACGCGATGGCCGCCGGGGACGCGCCGTTCCGCGAGCCGTTCGGCGCCGGCGCCGGCGGCTTCCGCCAGGTGCCGTGGAACGACCTCGAGGCGATGGACGCCGCGATCGGGCCCGACACGGCGGCGGTCCTGCTGGAGGCGATCCCCGCGACGCTCGGGTTCCCGCCACCGGAGCCCGGCTACCTGGCGACCGTTGCCGGCCTCGCGCGCGAGCGCGGCGCGCTGCTCGTCCTCGACGAGGTGCAGACCGGTCTGGGACGCACCGGAACCCTGTGGTCACACGAGCAGGAGGGCGTCGAGCCCGACGCCCTCGTCGCCGGCAAGGGCCTGTCGGGCGGCGTCTACCCGATCGCCGCGCTGCTGACGAGCGCGGCGATGCACGAGGTGATCGACGCGCACCCGTTCGCCCACAGCGGGACGTTCAGCGGCGCCGAGCCCGGCTGCGTCGCCGCGCTCGCCGTGCTCGACGTCATCGAGGAGCCCGGCTTCCTGGAGCGCGTCCGCGCGCTCGGCGAGCGGTTCGAGCGCGGGCTCGCCGGCCTGCCGTTCACGCTGCGCCGCCGTGGCCTGACGATGGGCCTGGCGTTCACCGAGGACGGCGGCGGCATCAGCGCCGCGCGTGCGCTGATCGACGCGGGCGTGTTCGTCGTCTGGGCCGGCAACGACACGCGGGTCGTGCAGTTCAAGCCGCCGCTCGTGCTCGACGACGCGGGTGCCGACGAGATCATCGCGATCGTCCGCGGCGTCTTCGCGCCATGACGGCCGACGGCCCGTCGGCCCGCGAGCTCGCGGAGGTCGAGGGGCTCGTCCGCACCGCGCTGCGCGGGGGCGGCGAGGACGAGCTGCGGATGCTCGCCTGGGGGGAGATCGGCCCGGTGCTCGGCTGGCCGGCGGCCGCCCCGGCGTACGCGCTCAAGCGCCTGCCGCCGTTCGACGGCGCCGCGGCGGCGGACGCGTTCGCCGCCACCCTGGACGACTACGTCGCGGCGCTCGCCGGGCACGGCCTGGCGTGCGCCCCCACCGCGATGCGCCGCGTGCCGGGCGACCCCGGCGTGATCGGCTGGATCGTGCAGCCGCTGCTGCCCGCGGAGACGCTGTGCCCGGCGCTGCTGCGGGCGGGTGACCCGGCGGACGGGCATCCGGCGCTCGACGCGGTCCTCGACGCCGACCTGACGATCCCGGGGCCGCGGCTCGCGCTCGACGGCCAGCTGTCGAACTTCGCCTTCGTCGGCGGGCGGCTGCAGTACCTCGACGTCACCACCCCGCTGCTGTTCGACGCGGCCGGGCGGCTGCGCATGGACATGGGCCTGCTGCTGCGCGCGCTCCCCGCGGTCCTGCGCCCGGCGGTCCGCCGCTGGGTGGTGCCGGACCTCCTGCGCCGCTACCGCGACCCCCGCTCGGTCGTGCTGGACCTGCTGGGAAACCTGCTCAAGGAGCGGCTCGACGCCTGGGTCCCGGTCGCCCTCGAGCGCGTCGGCGGGCGCCTGTCCCCCGCGGTCGGCGAGGCCGAGGTGCGGCGGGTGTATGCGTCCGACGCGCGGCTCTGGGAGGTGCTCCTGCGCCTGCGCCGGCTGGACCGCGCCTGGCAGCGCCGCGTGCGCCGGCGCGAGTACCCCTTCCTCCTGCCCGGGCGAATCGACCGCTGAACGGCATACTGCGGCGATGAGCTCGCCCGCCCCGCCCGTGACCCGGCTGACCGGGGTCTACCACGCCGACGGCTCGCTCCTGGGCGAGCTGCGGTACGTCGCCGGGACGATCTTCGGCGGCGCGCACTGCTCGCTCTGCGACATCACGCACGGGCGCGTGCGCGAGAAGGCGCAGTGGCGCACCGAGCGCGAGCGCCTGCCCGTGCCCTTCACCGCGGTCCACCTGGACGAGCGCAGCCCCGCGGAGGCCGCGGCGAGCGAGGGGCGCACGCCGTGCGTCCTGGCGCACACCGACGACGGGGTCGAGGTGCTGCTCGGGCCGCCCGAGCTGACCGCGTGCGACAAGGACCCGGCGGCGCTCGTCGCCGCGATCGACGCGGCACTCGCGGCTCGCGCGCCCGCGCCGGTCGCCGGCTGACGACGGGCCGCGGCGGCTCACGCCCTGCTCCATGACCGCGCGCCTCGTCACGATCCCGATCAGCCACTACTGCGAGAAGGCGCGGTGGGCACTCGACCGCGCCGCGATCCCCTACCGCGAGGAGCCGCACGTCCAGTTCGCGCACATCGCGATGGCGCGCCGCGCCGGCGGCGGGCGCACCGTGCCGGTCCTGGTCCCGGACGCGGGGCCCGTCCTGGCGCAGTCGTGGGCGATCCTGCGCTGGGCGGACGCGCGCTCGCCCGCAGAGCGCCGCCTCTACCCGGCGGGGGCGGCGGGCGTCGCCGCGGCCGAGCTCGAGGCCCGCTTCGACGCGGGGCTGGGCCCCGACGGGCGTCTGTGGATGTACCACGGCACGCTGCCCGTCGTGCGCGACATGGCCCCCTGGGCGCTCGCGGGCACGCCGGCATGGGAGCGGCGGGCGTTCGGCGTCGCCGGCGGCCTGCTGGACCCGCTGATCCGCCGCTATCTCGGCGTCGACGACGCGCGCGCGGCCGCGGCGCTGGAGCACGTCGACGCGGTGTTCGACGAGGTGGCCGCGCGCCTGGCCGACGGCCGGCCGTTCCTCTGCGGCAACCGCTTCACGGCCGCGGACCTGACCTTCGGCGCGCTCAGCGGCGCGGTGCTCATGCCGGAGGCGTACGGCTCGCCGCTCCCGCCGCCGGGCGCCCTCCCGGACGCGGTCGCGCGCGAGGTGCGGCGGCTGCGCGAGCATCCCGCCGGGCGTTTCGCCGCGCGCCTCTACGCGCAGGAGCGCCGATGAGGCGCGCAGGCGTCGCCGCCCTCGTCGCGCTCGCACTGCTGCCCACCGGGTGTGGCGGCGACGACGCGCCCACGGCCGCGGACGCCGCACGGGCCCGGGCGACGGTCTGCACCGCACGCGCCGACATCGCGCGCGAGGTCGCGGCGCTGCGCCGCCTGACGCCCGACCTGGCGAGCGTGCCGCAGGTGAAGCGCGCGGTCACGGCGATCACTGCCGGCATCGCGCGCATCCGCGCGGCGCGCGAGGACCTGGGCGCGGCCGACGCGGCGACCGTGGAGACGGACGCGGCCCGGCTGCAGCGCCGGGCGCAGCAGGTCACGCGCGCGACGCTGTCCGGCGGCCTGGCGGGCGACGTCCGCGGGGCGCTCCAACCGGCGATCGCGGCGCTCGCGGGCGACGCGCGGCAGGCGTTCAGGCAGGTGGGCTGCTGACCGCGGGACCGGCGCGCGCAGGGTCGGGCGTCATCAGCAGCGCTCCGCCGAAGAAGCAGAGCGCCCCGACCAAGGTGCCGAGGTTCACGAGCATCGCGTTCACGACCTCCCCGGACTCCGGGACCGTGTAGGCGGCGATCGCCGAGACCCCGAAGGCGACCGAACCGATGAGGTTCAGCCAGGCGGTCTCCCACGTGCGCGAGGTCGGGTCCCAGAGAATCTCGTCGCGCACGACCGTCGCACGCATCGCCATGAGGCTCGACACGAGGAAGCAGACCGAGCCGAGCGCGTCCGGGCGCCACACGTCCGACCCTCCGGTCAGCGCGGCGAAGGTGCTGACGTTGAACAAGAGCGTGCCGGGGAACTGGATCGCGGCCGACCACCAGTCGCTCCAGGCGGGGCTGCGCCACGCGCGGCCCTTGCGCCGACCGGTGAGGAGCCACTGCGTGAACGAGGCCGCCGTGAAGCACAGCGATCCCACGAAGTACGTCGCGTTGTCCGCCGTGCTGCCGACGAGCGACGCGAACCCCGGGACCGCGGCGATGGCGAAGCACAGCGAGCCGACGGCGAAGAGCCGGGCCTCCCAGCGCTGTTCGGAGAACCTGGTCAGGACGGCGCCGGGTCGGCGGGGACGGGCGCCTGCTCCTCGGCCTCGTCGCTGAGGCCGAGGTCCTTGACGATCTGCACGGCCGCCGAGACGAGCGGCGCCGTCAGGATCAGCCCGACCATCCCGAACAGGGCGCCGCCGCCGATGGTCGCGATCAGCACGACGAGCGGGTTCAGGCTCAGCGTCGCGCCGAAGGCGATCGGCTGCACGATCTGCTGGAGGATGCCGTTCGCAAGGAGCGCGGTGACGGTCATGATCGCGGCGTCGCTCGACCCGCCGTCCGCGAGCGCGATGGCGACGGCGAACGCCCCCGCGACCCACGCCCCGACGAACGGGACGTAGGCGCCGATGAACGTCACGACCGCGATCGTCCCCGCGAGCGGGACCCCGATGATGAACGCGACGCCGCCGATCAGCACCGCGTTGAAGAGCGCGACGATCGTGACCCCGAGGAAGTACTTGCGCAGCGCCTGGACGGTGTCCCCGGTGACGATGAGCCCGACCGACGTCGGCACACCCATGTTGCGGCTGACCCACTGGCGCATGTCGGGGCCGTCCTTGAGGACGAAGAACGTCGTGAAGACGGCGAAGGTCAGGAGCATGACGACCGACGAGAGCTGCTTGATGCCGGTCACGACCCCGGAGATCAGGGCGCCCCCGACCTGCGGGACGGACTCCTGCAGCTCCTTCCTGAAGCTGCCGTCCTTGATGCCCAGCTCCTTGAGCCAGCCGTCGACCTCGTCCAGGGCCTTGGTCATCGCGTCGCTGATGCTCGCGGCCTGCGTCGCGAGCCCCCCGAGCGTCAGCAACAGCACGCCGATCCCGGCGATGACGACCAGCAGCATCACGATCGCCGCCCCGAGCCCGCGCGGCACGCCGCGCGCCGCGAGCTTGTCGACGAGCGGCCCGGCGACCGCGCCGACGACGCAGCCCAGGATGACCGGGATCGTGATCTGCGCGGTCAGGTCGATGAGCCAGACGACGCCGACGATCACCGCGACGGCGCCGACGACGAGCCACGACATGACGCCGAGATCGCGCAGCCACGCCGGGGCGGCGAAGAGCCCCGTCAGCTCCTCGGGACGCACGGGCGGCGTGGCGCCGGCGGTCTCGCCCGCGGGGGCGGGCCGCGGGGTCCGTCGGATCGGCATGCGCCGAACGCTATGTGACGCTCCGAACGGATCCGCGCCGCCGGGCGCGGCCGCTGGGCCGTCCGGCGGCGCCCGCGGACCGCTCGGCCGATCGTCCAGACCGCTCAACCCCGCCGGGCGCTGCGCCGAAAGGTAGTTCCATGACGCCCAACAGCACATACCAGCCGCTCGCCGGCGACGCCGACGGCCGGGACGCGGGCTTCGCCCGCCGCCGCATGAACGACATCGCCGGCCTCGCCGCGATCGCCGCCGCCGTCCTCGCTGTCGCGCTCGTCGTCGGGATGGACACCCCCCTCTTCGCCGTCGCCGTGTTCGCCGCGGTCGGCGCCCTGGTGTTCGGGGAGCAGCGCCTGCGCGCCGCCGCCACGCATCACGCCCCGCGTCACGGCGCGTTCACCGGCCGCCACGTCCGGGCCTAGGCGGCCCGGACGCTCAGTCGGGCCGCGACGTGAGGTGCCAGCCGCCGCAGACGTCGCACAGGTAGGGCTTGGCCCGCGGGCCGCGCCCGGGGTTGTGCATGATCGCGAAGGACCGGGCCTCGGCCTCGGTCTCGAAGCGGTCCTTGCGCGCGCAGTTCTCGCGGTGGCGCTGCTCGGCGGCGAGCCGGCGCTCGACGCTCTCCACCGGGTCGCGCGCCTTTGGTGCGCGGCGCGTGCCCCGGCGGTCTCGTGACGGGTGCTGGCGCGGCATCGCCGTCGACGCTACCGTTCTCGATTCAACGTCGGGCACCGAGCCCGGTCAAGCAGAGTCAGCGCCCGCAGTCGTCGCTTCATGCACCTCCGCGTACGCAGCACTCGTGACGTAGGAGGAAGCACCAGCATGGCAACCGGAACCGTCAAGTGGTTCAGCGACGAGAAGGGCTTCGGCTTCATCACGCCGGACGACGGCGGCAAGGACCTGTTCGTCCACCACAGCGAGATCAACGGCGACGGCTTCAAGACGCTCGCCGAGGGCGCGAAGGTCACCTTCGAGTCCCAGGCCGGCGACAAGGGCCCCAAGGCCGTCAACGTCTCCACGGTCTAGATCCCCGTTATGGTGCGCGCATGAGTGATCGTGCGCGCACCGTCGTGGTCGGCTATGACGGATCGCCGACCTCCCGAGCCGCCCTCGCCTGGGCCGCGGAGCGCGCAGGTGACGGCGGCTCGTTGTTCGTCGTCTACGCGTTCGACCTGCCGCCGGACATGCTCGGCGGCTCCACGTACCAGCACGCCGCTGCCGAGCACAAGGAGCACGGCCGCACCGTTCTCGCCTCGCTGCCGGATCTGCCGGGCGTGACGGTCGAGACCGAGCTGATCGGCGGGCACGCCGGCGAGGCGATCGCGACGGTCGCGCAGACGCGGGGCGCCGACGAGATCGTCGTCGGATCACGCGGGTTCAGCCCCCTGCGGGGCGCGCTGGGCAGCACGTCGCACGAGCTGCTGCACCGGGCGCCCTGCCCGGTCGTCGTGATCCCTCCGCAGCAGTAGCGCGCCGCACACCCGGGGGGATCGCCGCGCGGATCGCGGTTCTCCAGGCGCTCCCACGGGGCGCCGCGAGCGCCATCCCGGCCGCAATTTCGGGCCTTTTCCCGATTTCATCGGGCTTTCCGACCGAGACACCCCATACCCTCGCGCTTTCCCTGATCCCACGAGGAGGGTTTCGCAGGTGAACAAGGCAGATCTCGCGCGCTCCGTCGCCGAAAAGACCGGGATGTCGCAGAGCGCCGCTTCCGACGCTCTCGACGCAGTCCTGGAAAGCATCGAGAAGGAACTGTCCGGTGGCGGCGAGGTCGCCATCACGGGGTTCGGGAAGTTCTCCGTGGCCCACCGTGGTGCCCGTCAGGGTGTCAACCCGGCCACCGGCCAGAAGATCCAGATCGCAGCGAGCAAGGCGCCGAAGTTCAGCGCCGGCGCAAAGCTGAAGGCAGCCGTCAAGAGCTGACCGACCGGAGGCGATTCCCGGGGGCCGCAGCACACCGCCCCCGGGGTCTCGCCCCCTCGGCGCACGTGGTCCTGCGGGAACCGCGGGGCGCGACCGCTACCCTCGAGGCTGCGCAGCGACAACCGGTCGCTCGCGAGACAGCTCGCTTGGGTCCCGCTCACTGAGACGGTTCGGGTCAGCAGTCTCACCCGAACCAGCGCGGCATCGACGCCGCAGCTCAGGAGTTTCCAATGTCACAGAAGACCTTCGCCGGCCTCGGCGTGTCCAATGCCGTGTGCACGGCCCTGAACGAGCGCGGGTTCACCGCGCCGTTCGCGATCCAGAGCAAGGTGATCGGCGACGTGCTCGCCGGTCGCGACGTGCTCGCCAAGTCCCCGACCGGCTCCGGCAAGACGCTCGCCTTCATGGTGCCGATCGTCGATCGCATCGAGGCCACCGACCGCCGTCCCGCGGCGCTCATCCTGGCCCCCACGCGTGAGCTCGCCTCCCAGATCGTCGAGGCCGGCTACCCGCTCGCCCACGCCCGCGCCCTCAAGGTCCGCGCCGTCTACGGCGGCGTCGGCATCCAGAAGCAGGCCCGCGAGGCGCGCACCGCCCACATCATCGTCGCGACCCCCGGCCGCCTGGAGGACCTCATCCAGCGCGGCGACATCTCGCTCGCCCACGTGAAGATCCTCGTCCTCGACGAGGCCGACCGCATGCTCGACATGGGCTTCCGCCCGCCGGTCGACCGCATCGTCGCGCAGTGCCCCGCAGACCGCCAGACGCTGTTCTTCTCCGCCACACTCGACGGCGAGGCCGGCGAGATCGCCCGCGAGTACACGCGCGACCCGGTCACCCACGAGCACCTGCCGCCGGTCGAGAAGACGGCCGACATCGAGCACCGCTTCGTCCGCGTCGAGGGCGGCGACCGCATCGACACGCTGCTGCACCAGCTGCGCAGCGCCGAGCACGAGCTGGCGCTCGTGTTCGTCCGCACCAAGCGCGGGGCCGACCGGCTCGTCAAGCGCCTGGGCAAGGAGGGTCACGCCGCGCTTGCGATGCACGGCGACAAGAGCCAGCGCCAGCGCGAGAAGGCGCTCGCCCAGTTCGAGTCCGGCCACGTCGACACGCTCGTCGCCACGGACGTCGCCGCGCGCGGCATCCACGTCGACGGCATCTCGCACGTCATCAACTTCGACCCGCCGGAGGATCGCGAGGGCTACGTGCACCGGATCGGCCGCACGGGCCGCGCCGGCAGCACCGGCGTGGGCATCACGTACGTCGGCAGCGAGCACGCGCCGGACGTCTCGAAGATCGCCCGCGACCTGGAACTGGAGCGCGAGTTCGCGGCCTCGGGCCACGTCGTCAGCAGCGGCGCGTCCCCCGCCCGCCGCCAGAGCGGTGGCGGCGGTCGTCAGCAGCAGCAGGGGCCCCGCGGGCGCGGCTCCGGTCGCGCCGGCGGCTCCGGCGGCCCGAAGGGCAACGGCGGCTCCGGTCGCACCAAGGGCTCGGCCTCCAGCGGCGCCAAGCGCGGCGGCGGCAGCGCCAAGACGGTCGCCTCCGCGCGCCCGTCCGGTCGCCGCGGGCGCTGACCCCGCCACGACCGCCCGCGTGGCGGATCTGTTTCGACTGTCGGCACAGATCCGCCACGCCGCGGCGTTCGCGGCGGCGCGGCGGCGGCGCGGCTCAGCCCGCGGCGCGCGCCGTCAGCCACTCGGTGAGTGAGACGGCGTCGAGCGGACGGGCGATGTGGAAGCCCTGGCCGGTGTCGCAGCCCAGGGCCGTGACGCAGTCCAGCGCCTCCGCGGTCTCCAGGCCCTCGGCGACGACCGAGCAGCCGAGGTTGTGCCCCAGCTCGATGGCGGAGCGCATGATCGCCACGTCGCGCTCGTCGGCCTCGATGCGCGCGGCGAACGAGCGGTCGATCTTGATCTCGTCGATCGGCAGCTCGCGCAGCCGGCTCAGCGACGAGTAGCCCGTCCCGAAGTCGTCGAGCGACAGCGAGACGCCGAGCGCGTCCAGGCGCCGCAGCACGCCGGCGGCGCGCTCCGGGTCGGCCATGATCGTGCCCTCGGTGATCTCCAGCTCGAGCCGCTCCGCCGGGATGCCGGTGCCGCGCAGCGCGCGCGCGACCTCGGCCGGGAACTGCGGGTCCAGCAGGCTGCGCTCGGAGACGTTCACCGCGATGGTGAGGTCGTGACCGGCGCGACGCCACGTGGCCAGCTGCTCGAGCGACTCGCGCAGCATGAAGCTCGTGAGCGGCTTGATGAGCCCGGTCTGCTCGGCCAGCGGGACGAACTCGCCGGGCGGCAGCAGGCCCTGCTCGGGATGCAGCCAGCGCACCAGCGCCTCGACGCCGACGACGCTTCCGGTCCCCAGGCGCAGCTTCGGCTGGTAGTGCAGGACGAGCTCACCGCGGGTGAGCGCCTGCCGCAGCTCGCCCAGACGCTTGAGCCGTGTGGGGCTGTGGTTGTCGCGATCGCCGTCGAAGAGCTCCAGCTCCGTGCTGAGGTCCTTGGCCGCGTACATCGCGGAGTCCGCGCAGCGCAGCAGCGACGTCGCGTCGCGGCCGTCGTGCGGGAAGCGGGCGATCCCGATCGACGCCTCGACGTGCACGGGCACGCCGCTGAGGACGAACTCGCGGTCGAGCGCGTCCGACAGCCGGCGTGCGATCTCCAGGCCCGCCTCCGCGCCGTTGCGGCCGCTGACCAGGACGGCGAACTCGTCGCCGCCCAGACGGGCGAGCAGGTCCTCGTCGCGAACCTCGCGGCCGAAGCGCCCCGCGACCTGGCACAGCAGGTCGTCGCCGCTCTGGTGCCCGAGGACGTCGTTGACCTCCTTGAAGCGGTCGAGGTCGACGAGCAGCAGGGCGAACCCGTCGGCCAGGTGCGTCGTCTCCATCTTCTCGTTCAGACGCTCGTACAGGCTGCGACGGTTCGGCAGGCCGGTCAGCTCATCGTGCAGTGCGTGATGGCGGTGCTCGTCCGCCTGGCGCTTGAGCGCCGCCTCGAACCGGGCGCGCTCGCCCGCGCGCCGCTCGGCCTCGTGGAGCAGCGCCTCCTGCGTGCGCCGCAGCTCCGTCACATCGAGCATGACCCCGTTGACCGCGTGCGGGCGGCCCTCGGCGTCGTGCTGGATCGAGGTCTTCTCCCAGATCCAGACGACGCGGCCGTCCAGCGCGTTCATCCGGTACTCGAAGTCGAACGGCCGCTCGGCGGCGATGCACGCCTCGGCCTCCGCGACGATCCGCTCGCGGTCCTCGGGATGCAGCGCGAGCACCCACGCCTCCTCGTCCGCGAGCCAGTCATCCGGCGTGAACCCGAGGACGGACTCGATCTGCGGGCTCACGTAGCGCAGCGTGAACGCGCCGGTGAAGTCGGCGATGTAGCTGATGGCGGGAAGGTCCTCCACCAGCGCTCGGAAGCGGTCGTCCGGGAGCGTGCCGGACACCGGCGTGCTGGGCGCTTCGGCCATGATCGTCGTGTCGTCCAAGGCGCGCCGGCGCTTGAGCCGTGCGGCACCCGCCGCGCGCCGGACGGCCCGCCCATCGCGCCCCGGCCACCGTTCGGCGCAGACCCTCGGACGGATGTCCAGGACCGTCCGCGCCGGGCGCGGTCAGGCCGGCGCGGCCTGCGCGTCGCGCGCCCGGGCGCCGCGACGGCGCGCCTCCGCGACGGCGCGCTCGATCCCGCCGTGCTCGAGCGCGGCGAGCCGCGACCTGCCGCGCCACACCTCCCGCCCGCGCTCGGCGACGACGACGGCCATGCGCCCGCCGAGATGCTCGATCGCCCCTGGCACGTTGCGGCGCTCGAGCGGGAGCGGAACCGGCAGGACGTGCGCGCTCGCGAGCGGGGACTCGCCCTCGACGGTGACGGTCCAGCGCGCGCTGCGGGCGCGCAGCGACCACGACTCGTCGGTGACCAGCGCGCGCGTGGGCGAGACCAGTGGATCCCCGAGCCGCAGCAGCCGCCCGTCCGGCAGGCGCACGACGACGGCCGTCACCTCGGTGCGCAGCCGGCCGGCGTGGATCTTCCCCCCGCGAACGCGACGCACGCGGCGGGGTCCTCGAAGCCCTGGGCCTGCCCCCACCACCAGGCCTCCGGGAAGCCGCCCGCCCCCCAGTTCTTCTCGGCGTAGACCTGCCAGCCGTCGAGCTCCCAGCGCTCCCCGCCGACCGTCGCCACGCCGCTCGCGCGACCGCCGAGCAGCCAGGGATGCCAGTACTGGTTGAGCGCCGGCACGGCCTGGAAGACGCTCGATCCGCCGAGCGAGCGTCGCGACCACGGCACGGGATCGCCGACGCGGACGTCGATCCGCGCGTCCGCGCCGAGGTCCACGGTCAGCCGGTCGGCGCGCCCGTCGAACGCCGTCCCCGCGCGCGCCCCGAGCGCGGCCGGATCGGCCCATCCCTCGGGATGGGCGACCGTCCGCAGGAAGCCCGTGGGATGCGCGGCGACGCCGAGCGTCGACCAGAACCCGTCGCGCGCCCGGTTGACCCCGCAGAGCGCGATCAGGACACGGCCGCTCGCCGGGTCGGTGAACCGCCAGAAGTAGCCCTCCATCCGCACGCCCGTGTGCGCGGGCAGCGGGTCACCCCACGGCAGGTCGGCGCCGGTCGCGCGGTAGGAGGCGAGGAGGGTCACCGGGGGACCGTAGCGCGGGTCCGGCCCGCCGCGGGACCGGTCCCGCCGGGGACGCGCTGCTCGCTCCACGGGCCGCGGCATCCCACACGTCGTTGCGAGAAATGATCAGTCGCTGGTCACTTCCCGCGGTAAGCGCGAGCGCGCATCATCTCAGTGCGGGAAATGATCAGTCACTGGTCGTTTCCCGCAACGATGCCGTGAGCCGTGTCCCGGCGGGACGTGGAGGTTGATCAGCCCGCCTTCGGCGGGCTGTCCCGCCAGGGGGCCGTACCTTCGGCGGGCTGTCCCGCCAGGGGGCCGTGCCTTCGGCGGGCTGTCCTGCTCAGGGGGCCGTGCCCGGGGGGCCGCGCCTACGACCCGGCGACGCGGGCCACTTCGGCCAGCGACGTGACGCCGGCGCGGACCTTCGCCAGGCCGTCGTCCTTCAGCGTCTGCATGCCCGCGGCGATGGCGGCGGCCGCGATCGCGTCGCCGGCGCCCTCGCGCATGACGAGCGAGCGGATCTCCTCGTTGACGACCATGACCTCGTAGAGCCCGAGACGGCCCTTGTAGCCGGTGCCGCCGCAGCGGCCGCAGCCGACCGCCTTGAAGGCGGGGACGTCGTCGGTGACCGTGTAGCCCGACGCGGCGAGCACGTCGGCCTGCAGCAGCGTCTCCTCCTTGCACTGCGTGCAGAGCGTGCGTGCGAGCCGCTGGGCGACGACGCAGTCGATGGCGGAGGCCACGAGGAACGGCTCGATGCCCATGTCGTCCAGGCGCACGAGCGCCGTCGGAGCGTCGCGGGTGTGCAGCGTGGAGAGGACGAGGTGGCCGGTCAGCGCGGCCTCGACCGCGATCTGCGCGGTCTCGCGGTCGCGGATCTCGCCGACCATGATCACGTCGGGGTCGGCGCGCATCATCGACCGCAGGCCGCTGGCGAAGAGCATGCCGGCCTTCGGGTTGACCTGGAGCTGCTTGATGCCCTCGATGCGGTACTCGACCGGGTCCTCGATCGTGATGATCGAGCGGGTGCCCTGGTTGAGCTCGGTGAGCGCGCCGTAGAGCGTCGTGGTCTTGCCGGACCCGGTCGGGCCGGTCACGAGGATCGCGCCGTAGGGCTGGGCGATCGCGTGGCGCAGGCGGCCGATCTCGGTGTCGCGCATGCCGAGCTCGTCGAGCTCGATCACACCGCCGCCGTGGTCGAGGATGCGCATCACGACGGACTCCCCGGAGACCAGCGGCAGCGTGACGACGCGCACGTCGACGGGCCGGCCCGTGACCGTCAGCGAGAGGCGCCCGTCCTGCGGGATCCGCTTCTCGGAGATGTCGAGGTTCGCCATGATCTTCACCCGCGAGACGACACCGCGGACCATCTGCTTGGGGACCGTGCCCGACCGTGAGAGCACGCCGTCGACGCGGTAGTAGATCTGCATCCCGTCGCCCTCGGGGGCGAAGTGGATGTCGCTGCAGCCCAGGTCGATCGCGTCGGCGATGATCGAGTGGACGAGCTTGATGATCGGCGCCTGGTCGTCGGCCTCGCGCAGGTCGACGGCGGTGACCTCCTCCTCCTCGGTCTCGGCCGCGGCCTCCGCGACGTCGTCCAGCCGCGTGAGCTTCGCGATCAGGACCGCGAGGTCCTCGCGGGAGGCGACCACGGGCCGCACGTCGAGGCCGGTCTTCATCGTGATGTCGTCGAACGCGACGATGTTGCCCGGGTCCGCGGTCGCCAGCAGCAGCGTGCGCTCGTCGAGGTAGCCGATCGGGACGGCCTCGTAGCGGCGCGCCGCGTCGGAGGCGATGAGGTGGGCCGCGTTCATGTCGACGGAGAACACCCCGAGGTCGACGTAGTCGACGTTGAAGCGCTCGGCCAGGACGCGGGCCAGCTCGTCGCTGGTGAGCGTCCCGCGGGCGACGAGCATGTCGCCGGTCGAGCGCCCCTCGGTGCGCGCCTGCTGCACCGCCGCCTCGACGTCCTCGCGCGTCGCGAGCCCGAGGTCGACGACGATCTCGCCGATGAGGCGCGAGGCGCCGTTGCGGCGCCCCGACGGGACGATGCCCTTGGGCAGGTCGGTGATCAGGGAACTGGACATGGTGCTCCGTGGCGGTGTCGGGGACGGTCCTGCTCCCGCTCATCGGCAGAAACCGACCGCGCCTCGACCCCTCGTCCATGGGGCGCGCATCCGGGCTTGCAGACTGACCGCGCGGTCGGTTAGGTTCGCTCGCGTCCGTCCCGGCACGTCGCCGGGGTCCAAGAACGCTCTCTGGGAGGAGACGCTCTCCATGTCCCGCATCACCCGCAGGCCGCTCCGCGCGGTCATGACCCTGTGCGCGGTCTTCGCACTCGCCGCGCCGGCGTCGGCCCTGGCCGACAACTACGTCGCGCTCGGCGACAGCTACTCGTCCGGCGTCGGCACCAACAGCTACACGCTCAGCTCGTCCTGCCTGCGCGGCGTGTACGCCTACCCGTACCTCGTCTCGCAGCAGCGGCCGAACACGTCGCTGAATTTCGTCGCCTGCTCGGGCGCGACGACCACGAGCCTGATGGCCAGCCAGATCCAGGCCGTCAACAGCTCGACGAACGTCGTCACGGTCACGATCGGCGGCAACGACATCGGCTTCGCGAGCCTGCTGACGCAGTGCACGCTGGGCAGCTGCAACACGGCGCTGGCCAACACGAACAACGCGCTCCCGGGCTCGCTGAACAGCAAGCTCGACACGGTCTACACCGCGATCAGGAACCAGGCCGCACCGGGCGCGAAGGTCGTCGTCCTCGGCTACCCGCGGGTGTTCTCCAGCTCGGGCTGCCTCGGCACGACGGGCATCAGCTCGTCCGAGCGCATCGCGGGGAACGCGCTGGCCGACAAGCTCGACCAGACGATCGCCGCACGCGCGGCCGCCTACGGCTTCACGTACAAGAGCGCGATCGCCTCGTGGACCGGACACGCGGTCTGCTCCAGCAGCGCCTGGCTCAACGGCCTGAACCTGTTCAACTCGACCGAGAGCTACCACCCCAACCGCAACGGCAACAGCGCCGGCTACCTGCCGCTCGTGCGGTCGGTCATCGGCTAGGGTACGGCCCCCTGGCAGGACGGTCAGCGGAGCTGACCTGATCGATCTCCCCGGAGCACCACAGCTCCGGGGAGACCCGCCCGCCGAACGTCGCGCCAGGTCCGCCATTGCGACCTCTCCGGACCGCGGGATAGGTTCGCTCGGGTCCAGCCCGGCGTCCCCGCCGGGAACCGAACGTTTCTGGGAGGAGACGCTCACCCATGTCCAGGATCACTCGCCGGCCGCTGCGTGCGGCCCCGGCGCTGGCGCTCGCGTGCCTCGTCGCACTGCTCGCCGCCGCCGCGCCCGCCACCGCCGCCGATCGCTATGTCGCGCTCGGTGACAGCTACTCGTCCGGCACCGGGACGCGCAGCTACACCCTCAACTCCGGCTGCGAGCGCGGCGTCTACGCCTACCCGTATCTCGTCTCGCAGCAGCGCCCGAACACGAGCCTCGTGTTCGTCGCCTGCGGCGGCGCGACGACCACGACGCTCATGAACACGCAGATCGCGTCCGTCACGTCCACCACGTCGCTCGTCTCCGTGACGATCGGCGGGAACGACGCCGGGTTCAGCGACGTCATCGTCGAGTGCGCGAAGCCGTCGTGGCTCAGCGACTGCGCCGGCCGGGTCACGACCGCGCAGAACTTCATCCGCAACACCCTGCCGGGACGGCTGAACACCGTCTACTCGGCGATCAGGTCGCGGGCCGCTGCCGCCGCCAAGGTCGTCGTGCTCGGCTACCCGCGGATCTTCTCGAACGTCGACTGCAACGCCGGGACGTTCTTCAGCGGCGACGACATGACGCGGCTGAACGCGACGGCCGACCTGATGCGCGACACGATCAGGACGCGCGCCGCGGCGTACGGGCTGACGTTCAAGGACGCGATCCCGTCGTTCACCGGTCACGCGGTGTGCTCGAGCACGGAGTGGCTCAACGGCCTCTCCAACCCGACCGGGGAGAGCTATCACCCCAACCGCACCGGGCACTCCAGCGGGTACCTGCCGCTGGCCCGCGCGGTGCTGGGCTAGGAACCGCGACGGGGCGGCCCAAGGGCCGCCCCGTCCGGTCGTTCCAGCGTCCCGCTCCGGGGGTCAGGAGCTGGGGAACGTCTGCAGCTTCGGCGCGAAGGAGCCGTCGAAGAAGCTGCCGAGCGCGTAGACGACGGTCGTCGTCCCGGCGTTGAACGTCAGGTCGGCGGGGCCGAACGCGACGATGCTGTTGTCCGCGTCCGCGACGACCTTGATCGAGTAGGTGTCGGCGGGGACCACCGCGGATGCCGCGTTCGGGTTGGTGAGCCCGTTGATCAGCGTTCCGCCGTTGGCGAGCACGTCGACCGCGGGTGCGTCGGCGAGATGCCGCACGATCACGCGGGCCTTGCCGGCGCCGGGGTTGGACACGTCGTTCGTGAACACGCCGAGCTTCGGAGCCGGCTTGCCGTTCGGGTTGCTCAGCCGGCCGGAGTCGGTCAGGTAGGCGACGGCCGACGCGTTCTCGCCGGGCGACAGGTACGTCCACTGGGTGAGCTGGATCGACGTGCCGTTGACGCGGACCTGGATCCGGTACAGGCCGGGGCGCACGCTCAGCGGGCCGGCGACCGTCCCGTAGGTGACGTCGTTGAAGACCTGCGTGCGGTCGAACAGACGGTAGACGCGGACCTGGACGGGCAGCTCGCGGCTGGCGCCGAGCGAGTCGCCCGGGATGCCGTGGACGAGGGTCAGGCTGGCGTTGCGGTTCTTGCTCCAGGTGGCCTCGGCGGCCGGGGCGAGCGTCGCCGCGGAGAAGGCGGCGGCCGCGATGAGCGCGACGGCCGCGAGCAGCAGGCGGCGGGGAAGTTGAACGGCAGTGGTCACGGTGATCCTCCAGGGGGTCGGGTTTGCGTTGCCGCGCACTACGCGGTCACGTGCGTGACCGGTTGCCCGGATGCGCCGATGCGCGTGAGCTGGCGCGACCGCGCTCAGCCCGGAAGGCCCGGCAGGGTGACGCGCACCCGCAGCCCGCCGAGCGGGGCGTCCTCGAGCGCCAGCGCGCCCCCGTGACGGGCGGCCTGCGCCGCGGCGATCGACAGGCCGAGCCCCGTCCCCGGTCCGCTGACGCCGTCGCCGCGCGCGAAGCGCTCGAGCACGTGCTCGCGCTCGGCCTGCGGGATGCCCGGGCCGTCGTCGTCCACCAGCAGCTCCGCGCCTCCCGCCGGCAGCGGCGCCGCCGTCACGACGATCTCGCCGTCCGGCCGCCCGTGCAGCGCGGCGTTCTCGACGAGGTTGTCGAGCAGCATCCGCAGGCTCTCGGCCTCACCGCGAACGGACGGCCCCACCTCGGGCGCCTCCATGCGGACCTGCAGGGCCGGGTGGCGCGAGCGAGCGCCGAGCACGACCTGATCGGCGAGCTCGCCGAGGTCGACGTCCTCGACCCGCGCCGGCGGGCCCGCCTCACCGCGCGCGAGCGCCTGCAGCTGCTCGACGAGCGCCGTCAGACGGTCGGCGTCGCGGCGCGCGGCATCGACCGAGCCGGTCGCGAGGTTCGTCTCCAGGCTCGTCAGCGGCGTGCGCAGCTCGTGCCCGGCGTCCGCGGCGAACCGCCGCGCGCTCGCCAGCGCCGCCTCGCGGCCCTCGGCCGTCTCCTCCAGTCGCTCGAGCATCGCGTTGAGGTCGCCCGCGAGCGCGTCGACCTCTTCGGGCCCCTCGCCGGCGGGCACGCGCCGGGAGAGGTCGGCGGTCTCGGCGACGTCCCCGGCGGTCCGGCGCAGGCGTTCGAGCGGCGCCAGCGCGAGCCGGGCGAGCGCGCGCGTGACGAACGCGGTCGCCAGCAGCGCGCCGATGAGCGCCGCGAGCACGACGAGCCGCAGCCGGCGCTCGCGGTCCTCCAGCGGCTCGAGCCGCGCGGCGACCTGGAGCTGGGCGCCGTCGGGGAGCCGGCGCACGATCGTCCGCCACGACTCCCCGTCGGCCTTCACGGTCACGGGATCCTCCGTCGCCGCGGGCAGCGGGAAGTCCTCCGGGACGGTCGCGCCGCCGCTCGCCACGACGCCGCCCGGGAAGACGAGGCGCGTGAAGCGCTCGTCGCCGGGCCCCAGCGGGCCGCGGTCACCGCGGCGGCCGTCGCGGTCGAAGTCCGCGCCGCCCGGGGGCGGGCCGATCCGCCCGGCGGGGCCGGCCGCCCGCCCGGCGAGCTGGCGCAGGTCGCGGTCGAGCGCGCGGCGGTCGGCGCGCTGGCTGACCAGCACGACGGCGACGCTCGCGACGAGCAGCGCTCCGCCGACGGCCGCCACCGCCGCAAGCGTGACGCGCCCGGCGAGCGACCGCGGGCCCCTCACGCCTGGTCCCCGGGCGGCCGCAGGACGAAGCCGACGCCGCGGACCGTCCGGAGCATCCGCGGCTCGCCGTCGGCCTCGAGCTTGCGCCGCAGATAGCTGACGAACACGTCCACGACGTTGCCGTCCGCCGCCCAGTCGTACCCCCAGACGAGCTCGAGCAGCCGGTCGCGGCTGAGCACGATCCCGGGGTTGCGCGCGAAGACCTCGAGCAGCTCGAACTCGCGCCGCGTGAGCGCCACCTCGCGGCCCGCGCGGGTCACGGCGCGCGCGGCGGGATCGACGGTGAGATCGCCCACCTCGATGACGTCGGCGGGGGCGCCGACGGGCGCGTCCTCGCCGGCGCGGCGCAGCAGCGCCCACAGCCGGGCGATCAGCTCCTCGACCGCGAACGGCTTCACCAGGTAGTCGTCGGCGCCCGCCTGGAGGCCGGCGATCCGGTCCTCCACCTCATCCCGCGCAGAGAGGATGAGGATCGGGGTGCGGATGCCGTCGGCCCGCAGACGGGCGCACACCGTACGACCATTGAGGTCGGGCATCGTCACGTCGAGGACGACGGCGGCGGGCGTGCGGCGGGCGACCGATTCGAGCGCCGCGCGCCCGCCGGGCGCCGTGTCCACGGCGAAGCCCTCGAGGCGCAGCGCGCGCTCGAGGGCCTCACGGATCGCGTCGTCGTCGTCGACGACCAGGACGAGCGGGGATGCGTCGGTCACTGCGGCCACATCATCGCCCGTCCCCCTGTCGGTCAGCCGCCGAAGCCGCCGCCGAAGCCGCCGCCGCCGGGAGGACCACCGGGCCCGCCGCCGTGGCCGCCGTGACGGCCGCGGCCGGGCATGCCATCGTGGGCCGGGCGCTCGGGACGCGCGTCCTGCAGCGCCTGCTCGACCTTCGCGGTCTCGAGGCCGAGTGCCTTGGCGAGGTCGGCCGCCATCGTGCCGCGGTCGCCCTTCATGCCGCCGCCGTGCCGGCCGCCGGGGCCGCCCGCCGGGAGGTTGGAGCGATCGCACGTCAGCGGCGCGGCGTCACACGCCGTGATCGCGTCGGCCTGGGCCTCGGTCAGGCGGTTCGCCTTGACCTCGGCTGCGAGCCTGTCCTGCTTCAGCTTCTCCTTCGCGGCCGTGAGGTCCGCGGTGCTGACGCCGAGGGCGTCGGCGAGCTTCTTCTCCTGCGCAGCACGCCGCTTCTGCATCTCGTCGTAGACCTGCTTCATGGTCTTCGGCGGGCCGGACTGCGTGGTCTGCGCCGACGTCGAGGACTGCTTCTTCGACGTCGTGGCGGTGCTGTCGGCGCCGAAGCCGACCGTCGCGAGAACCGCGCCGGTCGCCAGGGCCGAGAGCATCGCGGCAACGAGTGCTGCGCTTCATCGGATGGGGCCTCCTGTGAGGGGATGGGGAATGGTCACGTGGAGGAGGATCGGGGCGATGTCTGTGAGCGGTCTGAGGAACTCAGATCTTCACGACCAGCTTCCCCACGTTCTTCCCGTCGAACAGCATGTTCACGGCCTCGGGCAGGCGCTCGAAGCCCTCGACGACGGTCTCCTCCGCCTTCAGGCGCCCCTCCGCCATCCAGCCGCCGAGGATCTGCGCGACCTCCGCGGCCTGGCCGAAGTGGTCCAGCACGATGAAGCCCTGGATGCGCACGCGGTTCGTGAGGATCCGGCCGAACGCCCGCAGCGCCTGCGGCTCGCCGTCGTTGTACCCGGAGATCAGGCCGCAGAGCGCGACCCGCGCGCCGCAGGTTCAGCCGCGCGAAGACGGCGTCCATGATCTCGCCGCCGACGTTCTCGAAGTCGACGTCGATCCCGTCGGGGGTCGCGGCCTTCAGCTGGGCGCGCCAGTCGGGCGCTTTGTAGTCGACGGCCGCGTCGAGCCCGAGGTCGCCCGTGAGCATCGCGCACTTCTCCGGGCCGCCCGCGATGCCGACGACGCGGGCGCCCGCGATCTTCGCGATCTGCGCCGCGACCGAGCCGACGGCGCCGGCAGCGGCGGACACCACGACGGTCTCCCCCTCCTGGGGGCGGCCGATGTCGTGCATGCCGACGTACGCGGTGAGGCCCGTCATGCCGAGGACACCGAGGAACGAGCTCGTCGTCACGCCCGGGATCTCAGGCATCACGAACGCCCCGGCCGCGTCGGACAGCACCGCGTAGTCCTGCCAGCCGAACAGCCCCTGGACGAGTGCGCCCTCCGGGTAGCCGGGATGCCGCGACGCGACGACGCGCCCGATGGCGCCGGCGCGCATCACCTCGCCGATCGCGACCGGCGGCAGGTAGGTCGGCTCCTCCCCGATCCACATGCGATTCGTCGGATCCACGGAGACGTACTCGATGCGCACGAGCGCCTCGCCGTCGCCGATCTCGGGGACGGGCTGCGGGTCGAGCTGGAAGGTGGACTCGTCGATGCGGCCGGTGGGACGCTCGCGCAGGACGAGGCGGCGGTTGGTGTCGGGCATGGCCAGACCCTACGGGTGGGGTAGCGTCGCCGTCGTGCTCCGACGCAACGCCACCGTCACGCTCGCCGGCGAGGCCGCGATCACGATCACCCGCGACGCCGCCGGGATCCCGCAGGTGCGCGCCGCGACCGAGGCCGACCTCTACCGCGGGCTCGGGTGGTGCCACGGCCACGACCGCGCGATCCAGCTCGTGCTGACGCGCCTGGCGGGCCGCGGCCGCATGGCCGAGCACCTGCGCGGCGGCGAGGACCTCGTCGAGATCGACCGGGCGTTCCGCCGCCTGGGCTTCCACGTCGACCTCCCCGAGGAGGTCGCGAAGCTCGCCCCCGGCGACGCGGCGCTCGTGGGCGCCTATTGCGCCGGCGTCACCACGGCGCTCGGCGGCCGGCCGCCGTGGGAGCTGCGGCTGGCGGGCATCCGCTCCGTCGACCCGTGGACGGCTGAGGACTGCGTGCTCGTGTCGCGGCTCGCCGGCTGGGTGGCGCTCGCGCAGAGCCAGGGCGAGATGGAGGACCTGCTCGTCGACCTCGTCCGCGCGGGCGTCGGGCGCGACCTGCTCGAGGAGCTGTTCCCGGGATCCCTCGACGGGCTCGACGAGGACCTCGTGCGCCGCCTGCGGCCCGGCGCGCCCCTGGTCCCGGACGGCGTGCGCTGGAGCACCGCGCTGCCGCGCCCGGTCGCCTCGAACAACTGGGCGCTCGCACCCTCGCGCACCCGCAGCGGGCGCGCGCTGCTGGCCAACGACCCGCACCTGGAGGTCGGCCGGCTGCCCGCCGTGTGGCAGGAGATCGGGGCGCGCGCCGGCGACCGCTGGTTCCTCGGCGCGACGATGCCCGGCCTGCCGGGCCTGCTGGTCGGCCGCACGAACGACCTCGCGTGGGGCGCCACCTACGCGTTCATGGACGCGACCGACTCGTGGATCGAGGACTGCCGCGACGGACGCTGCCTGCGGCACGTCGACGGCGAGGAGACCTGGACGCCGGTCGCCGGGCGCACCGAGACGATCCACCGGCGCGGTGGCGAGCCGCTGACGCTGCGCGTGTTCGAGACCGACCGCGGCGTCCTCGACGGCGACCCCCACGAGCCGGGACTGCTGCGCGCGACGCGCTGGTCGGCGGGGCGCGGCGCGGGGGCGCGGTCGATCGCGGCCGCCATCGCGATGTTCCGCGCGGGCGACGTCGCCGAGGGGATGGCCGCGGCGGGCGGGATCGAGTCCGCGTTCAACTGGGTGATGGCCGACCGCCACGGGTCGATCGGGCTGCAGATGTCGGGGCTGGCGCCGGTCCGCCCCTCAGGCGCGAGCGGCCTGGTGCCGTTGCCCGCATGGGATCCTGCGACGGCGTGGAGCGGCTGGGCCCCGCCGGAGGATCTGCCGCGCGTGCAGGACCCGCCCGAGGGGTTCATCGTCACCGCGAACCACGACCTCGGCCACCTGGGACGCGTGCGCCCGCAGAACCTGCCGATGGGCGACAGCCGCGTGCGCCGGATCGAGGAGCTCCTGCGCGCCCGCGAGGACTGGGACGTCCCCGGCGTCGCCGCGGTCCAGCTCGACGAGCGCTCGCCGCAGGCCGCGCGCTACCTGGAGCTCCTGCGTCCGCTGCTGCCGCAGGGGCGCAACGGCGACCTCCTGCGCGCGTGGGACGCGCGGTTCGGCCCGCAGTCGCTCGCCGCGACGCTGTTCGAGCGCTGGTACCGCGCGCTGATCGTCGAGGTGTTCGGCGGCGTGCTCGGGCGCGAGGTCGCGCACCACCTGCTCGAGGAGACGGGGATCGTCGCCGACTTCTACGCGAACCTCGACGCCATCCTCCTCAGCGAGCGCTCGGCGTGGTTCGGCGACCGCACGCGCGAGCAGATCTACGCGACGGTCGCCCTCGCGGCCCTCGCCGCGCCGGCCGGGCCGTGGGGCGAGCACCAGCACGTCACGATGCGCCACCTGCTGTTCGGCGGCCGGTTCCCGGCGGCGCTGGGCTTCGACCGCGGCCCGTACCCGCTGCCCGGATCGCGCGGTACGCCCCGCCAGGGCACCGTCTACCGCTCCGGCGGCCGTGAGACGAGCTTTGCACCCTCGCTGCGGATCGTGACCGACTTCGCGGCCGACACCCTGCACACCGCGCTCGCCGGCGGGCCCAGCGATCGGCGGTTCTCCCGCTGGTACGTGTCGAGCCTCCCGGCGTGGCTCGCGGGACGGCTGACGGAGCGCCGCCCGCCGCCATGAGGGTCAGGCCGTCGGCGCGCACGCCTTGGCGCGCGCCGCGTCGTCGCCGCCCGCCGCGCGCTCGAAGCGCCGCAGGCTGATCTCGAGCCTGCCGGTCGCCGCCTCGAGCCGGGTCTGCGAGGCGTCCTCGTCGCGCAGCACGCGCGCGACCTGCTCGGCCGTGCGGCCGAAGGAGCGGAACGTCGACAGCTCGCGCTCGTCGAGCAGGTAGTCCCGGCAGGCGCCGGGGTCCAGGTCCGCCGCGGCCACCACGGCCTTCGCGCCCGCGACCGCGTCACGGGCGTACGCGGCCATCTCGTCGAGCGCGCCCGCGATGCAGCGCCGGACGGCGAGCGGGTCGCCGTCCCCCTTCGCGCACGCCTCGGCGTCCTTCGACGCCCGGCCGATGTCGGCGATCGTCAGGCAGAACTCGCGGACGGCGTCGACCTGCTCGTCGTACCCGCCGGACGGCCCGATCCGCTCACAGCGGCGCGCCATCGTGGCCGGGCTCACGTCGCCATCCGCCAGCGCGTTGAAGTCGGTCAGCGCGGCATACCCTGCCGCGGAGAGGGCGACGGGCGCCTTCGGCGCGGCGGTCGTGGTGGTCGTCCCGCCGTCCGAGCCGCATCCGGGCAGGACGAGCAGGGCGGAGACGAGCAGGGGCAGTGCGGGCCGCAGGTTCATGACCAGTGGATCGCACGTCCCGGGCCCGGCCACGACGGTGGCAACCCCGGTCACGCTGCGGGATGACCGCAGCTACGGCGAGAGCCGATCGACGCGCCACGCGCCGCCGTCGCGCACGTACACGAGGCGGTCGTGCAGCCGGAACTCGCCGGCCTGCCAGAACTCGATCGCCTCGGGCTCCAGCGCGTAGCCGCCCCAGTACGGCGGCCGCGGGACGTCGTCGCCGGGGTGCTCGGCGCCGGCCGCGCGCACGCGGTCCAGCAGCTCGTCACGGCTCGCGATGACGGTCCCCTGCCGCGACGCCCAGGCGCCGATGCGGGAGTCGCGCGGCCGACCCGCGAAGTACGCGTCGGAGTCCTCGTCACCCGTCTCGCGCACCGGACCGTGGACGAGGATCTGACGCCCCAGCTCGCGCCAGTAGAACAGCAGCTGGGCGCGCGGGTTCCCGGCGAGCTGGCGGCCCTTGAGGCTCTCGCGGTTCGTGTACCAGCGCAGCCCGTCGGCGTCGACGCCGCGCAGGAGGACCGTGCGCGCGCTCGGCCGGCCGTCGGCGCCGGCGGTCGCGAGCGTCATGGCGTTCGCGTCCGTCATCCCGGTCGCGGTCGCCTCGTCCAGCCACCGCCCCATCAGGTCGAGCGGGTCGGGGGGCAGCGCGGAGGGGTCGGGCGGGAGCGGCTCGGGCACGGTCCGATGCTACGCGGCGACGCGGGCGCGGGCGCGGGCGCGACGGCGCGGCGCCGGGGCGAACCGCTTGCGGGCGAGCTCGCGGAAGTCCGGGGCGGCGCGCTTGCCGGGCGGACGGCGCACGAGCGCCGGAGCGCCGGGCGGGAGCGCGCCGGCGAGCCGTTCGCCGATGCCCGACTCGCGCAGGTGGTCGGTGACGCTCTGGGAGCCGCGCTCGATCACGTCGTGCCGGCGGGCGGAGCTCATGAGGTTCGTGCCCATGATGTCGAGGTCGTGGACCGTCGGCTGGATGATCACGACGTCGGCCCCGCTGGCGCGCAGGCGGCGCGACTCGATGCCGAGCTGCTTGCCCGCCGTGCCGCGCATGCCGAACGCCAGACGCTCGCCGAGCGTCCGCGGGGAGGCGGAGTGCAGCGAGGACATCGGGTTCAGGCAGATCACGATGTCGAGGTCGTCGGCGATCACCAGGTCGAGGTTGGAGGTCGAGCGCATGCCGCCGTCGACGTAGCGCCGGCCGTCGATCTCGACGGGGTGGTAGAAGCCCGGGATCGCGCACGACGCGGCGACGGCGTCGGCCATGTGCGCCTCGGGGGCGCCGGGAGCGCCGAACGCCACGGGCTCGAGGGTGTCGTAGTCGCAGGCGATCGGGCGGAAGCCCGGGTGCGGCGCCCAGGTCTCGTCCTCGCCGAGCGCCCGGTGGACGGTGTCCTTCAGCGGCTGGGTGGAGATGAACCCGCGCGGGAGCCAGGCGGAGACGAAGGAGACCGGCGAGTGGCGGTAGGGCCGGGCGATCGAGCCGAGCGCGAGCTTCCACGAGCCGGGGCCGAGCGAGGGGGCCGCGCCGAGGCGGAAGACGCCGCCCGCGGAGCGGTCGGCGGCCGTCGGCTCCGCGCCGCCGGCGTCCATCAGCCCTTCGAGGTCGTCGCCGGCGGAGTGGGCGACCATGAACCACGGCGGCACGCCGGAGGCGAGGAGCCCGCCGATCATGGATCCGGCGGAGGTGCCGACGATGCGGTCGGCGCTGCCGGGGTCCCAGCCGGTCTCGGACGCGATCGCGTCGAGCGCGCCGACGAGCCAGGCGCCGCCCAGGATGCCGCCGGCTCCGAGGACCAGTCCTACGCGAGGGGCTGCCGGCGGGACATCCGTCATCCGCCTATCGTCGGCCGTGGGCGCCGCACCCGCCAGCGCAGCCCCCACGGTGCCGCGGCGGGAAACTACGGGTCAGGCCGTGGTCATCTGCAGCTTGGCCGCGGGATCGATCGCCCAGCGGCCGGCGATCTCCTCGAGCTCCGGGTTGAGCGGCCAGCTGTCGGGCAGCTCGTCGCCCTCGTGGTCGGGCGTCCCGCCCTTGAGCGGCATGCAGCCGGTGTTGTCCCCGATGCGCCGGATCTCGGCGAGGTCCTCGGCGGTCAGGAGGATCTCGGTGGGCGTGGCCGCCAGCTCGGCGCGCTTCTCCTCGATCGGCCGCGCGTCGGCGCCGAGTTCCTGGATGAGCGTCGGCGCCGCGCACGCGACGGCCGGCTGCGCGAGCATCCATTGGCAGGCGAGCTGGAGCATCGTCAGACCGTGGCGCTCGGCGATCGGCCGGACCTGCTCGAGCTTCGCCGCGCCCTGCTCGACCCAGCCCTCCGGGCGGAAGCTGCGGTGGTCGTAGTCCGCGAACGTGTGCCCGGGCTTGACGTCGTCGTGGAAGATGCCGCCGAAGTCCGCGACGCGCGTGATGAGCTGCACGCCGTGGCGCTCGGCCGCCGGGAGGACCATCTCGACCGGCCAGGGCTCGAACGGGTTGAGGATGACCATCCCCCAGTCGATGACGTCGGAGAAGCGCTCCATGCAGCCGATGACGTCGAGGATGTAGCCGTTCGCCGGCCCGGGCGCGACGCCGACCGCGCCGGTGAGGCCCTCGTCGCGGACGGCCGCCATGCCCGCCCAGACGGCCTCGCTGGTGAAGCCGATGCGGTCCGGGTTGTGCAGCAGCAGGATGTCGAAGCGGTCCACGCCGCAGCGCTCGAGGCTGCGCTCGGTGGCCATCCGGATGTAGTCGCCGTAGGCCTCCGGACCGCGCAGGGACGGGTCGGTCAGCCGCGGGAAGCCCTTCGCGCCCCGCCGCTCGCCCTCGTAGAAGTCGTGGCCGATCGCGCCGACGAGGCAGTAGTCCTCGCGCGGGACGCCGGCGAGCGCGCGCCCGACGGCGAGGTCCGCGGCGCCCTTGCCGTAGACGTCGGCCGTGATGATCGTGTCGATGCCGCCGCCGGGCCGCAGGAGGGTCGCGAGCCGGTCGTCGTCGAGGGGCTCGCCGAAGTGCATGAAGCGCCCGCCGGACCACGATCCGAGGGCGACGTGGGAGGGAGAACGCATGTCCGCAGGGTACCTTTCGGGCATGGTTCGCCGACTGCTCCCGCTCGTCGCGCTCCTCGTGCTCTGCGCCCCGCCCGCGGCCCACGCCGAGACCGACGTCGACGTCAACGTGGACATCGGCCAGGCGGGCGACCGCTTCGTCGTCAAGGGGCCGGTGACGCTGAAGGCCGGCGAGACCGCGCGCACGGTGGTCGTCGTGGACGGGCCGGTGACGATCGCCCGCGGCGCCACGGTGACCGAGGATCTCGTGACCGTCGACGGCCGCGTGCTGATCGCGGGGACGGTGCGCGGCCGCGTCGTGACGTTCGGAGACCCGGCGACCGTCACCGCCACGGGCGTCGTCGGCGACGGCATCCGCTGGGCGTCGGAGAAGCCGCGCGTCGCCCCCGGGGCGACGGTCGACGGCGGCGTCAGCCAGATGGACTTCGACATCGGCGACGGCGCGCCGTTCGTCTCGGCGGTCGCGTGGTGGATCGCGGTGAGCGTCTCGACGCTCGTCCTCGGCCTGCTGCTGCTCTGGCTCGCCCCCCGCGCCGCGGAGGCGACCTTCGACCGGATGCGCGAGGGCGGCTGGGGGCCGTCGATCGGCATCGGCTTCGTCGTCGTGATCGGCCTGCCCGTGCTGGCGTTCATCGCGCTGGTGACGCTCGTCGGGATCCCGTTCGGGCTCGGGCTGCTGCTCGCCCTGCTGCCGCTCGGCGCGCTCGGCTACGTGACGGGCTGCTGGGTCCTCGGCCGCGCGCTCGTCGGCCCGCCGGGCCGCGCCGCCGTGGCGTTCCTCGCCGGCTGGGCGATCCTGCGCGTCGTCGGCCTCGTGCCCTTCCTGGGCGCGCTCGTCTTCGCGGTCACCGCGATGTTCGGCCTCGGCGCACTGGCGTGGACGATGTGGCGCGCGCGCAGACCGGGCCCGCCCCCGGGGCCGCTGGTCGGCCCCGAGTCGCCGCTCGCGCCGGCGATCTAGGCACCGGCCCGCTTGCGGCGCGACGCCAGGGCCGACCCCGGCCGACGAGCAGCGCCCGGCGCTGCGTGGCGGATCTGTGCCGATAGCCGAAACAGACCCGCCACGCATGCGTGCCGGCTGGCGGACCACGGCAAGGCGTGGCGGATGTGTCACGGTCAGCGATACAGATCCGCCACGCGCCGTGAGGCGTGCGGGTTCGGGTGCCGGCCTGCGCCGCTCAAGCGGGTCGCGCCCCGGTCCGATGCGCGCGCCATGAGCCTTCCGGCACGTGCCACCCCGCAGACGCGGCCCGCCCCGGGCCGCACGCGCGGCCTCGCGGGCGGTGCCCGCCGCTGGCGCACGCGCCCGGGCAGCCGCACGCTGCTCGCCGAGCGCGTCGCCGGACTGGCACGCGAGGCCGGGGCGATCGCGCTCGAGGCGCGGCTGATGCCGCAGGGACGCGGCTGCATCGACGTGCTGCTCGTCGGCGCCGCGGGCGTGACGGTCGTGGACGCGGTGCTGCTGAACCACGCGCCGCGTCTGGCGCGGATGCCCGGCGGCTTCGCCGAGCCGGCCGGCGACCGGCTCCTGGCCGGAGGCCGTGACCACACCGGCGCGGTCCGCGCGGTCGAGCGTCAGGTCCTCGCGGTCACCCGCGCGCTGTCCGGCCACGGCCGCGCACACGCGCTCCCGCCGGTCCGCGGCGCGCTCTGCGTTCCCGAGGGGCTGTCGCTCAGCGCCTTCACGGAGCTGCGCCTGCACGACGTCCTGATCGACGGCCCGCAGACGGTCGCGTTCGTCGCCTCACGGCCCGGGTCGCTCGGCCACGCGCAGGTGCTGCGCCTCGCCGCCCGGCTGCAGTCGGCGTTCCCCTCCGCCTGACCGCCCTATCTTCTGGCGGGTGCCCGGAGTCGGCGACACGCTCGGTGGCTGCCGCCTGGAGCGGCTCGCCGCGCATGGCGGCATGGGCGTCGTGTACGAGGCGACGCAGCTGGCGCTCGGGCGCCGCGTCGCCGTCAAGGTCATCTCGCCGCAGCTCGCCGACGACCCCGAGTTCCGTGAGCGCTTCATCCGCGAGGCGCGCGTGGCCGCGTCGGTGCACCACCCGAACATCGTCGACGTCTACGACACGGGCGAGCAGGACGAGGTCCTCTATCTCGTCATGCGCTACGTCGACGGGACCGACCTGCGCACCGTCCTGCGCGGCGGGACCGTCCTCGAGCCCGCGCGGGCTGTGGCGATCACCGAGCAGGTGGCCGCCGCGCTCGACGCCGCCCACGCCGCGGGGCTCATCCATCGCGACGTCACCCCGTCGAACATCCTGCTCAGCGGCGCGGGCCCGGCGGAGCAGGCGGCGCTGACGGACTTCGGGCTCGTCAAGCACCTCGACACGGCGGGCGAGACGCGCAGCGGCGCGTGGCTCGGCACGCTCGCGTTCGTCGCGCCGGAGGCGCTGCGCGACGACGCCGTGGACGGGCGTTCCGACGTCTACGCGCTCGGCTGCGTGCTGCACCGGATGCTGACGGGACGCGTCCCGTTCGACCGTGAGAGCGACGCCGCGACGATCACCGCGCACCTCCACGACGCGCCCCCCGCGCCGTCCGCGACCGGCGGCGTGGCCCCCGGCTTCGACGCGGTCGTCGCCCGCGCGCTGGCGAAGGATCCGGCGGGCCGGTATCCGACCGCCGGCGCGCTCGCCGCCGACGCGCGCGCCGCGCTCACGGGGGCGGGGACGGCGGCGTCCGTCCCGGCGCCGCCGCGCGCCTCCGACGCCCTCTGGAGCGTGGGCGCCTCGCGCGCGGACGGCGCGGCGACGGCGATCGCCGCCGACCGCACGCGCGTGATGCCCGAGCGCCCCGCGCGGGAGCCGGAGCCCGCACCCGAGCCTGCCCCGCGCCCGCGCCCGCGGCGCTCGCGCACGGTCCTGCTCGCGGCACTCGCGCTCGTCGCCGGCGTCACGCTGGGCGTCGCCGCGGACCGCGCCCTGAACCCGGAGACCTCCTCGTCCGGCGGCGTGCAGCGCACGATCCCGCGCACGCCGGCGCCGGTGGCGCTGGAGCCCTACGCGACGAGCGCCTACGAGGCGCAGGTCCCCAGGGGGTGGACGCGCCTCATCAGCGACGCCGACCGCGGCGAGTTCTTCGAGAGCCGCTGGCGCGCCCCCGCGCCCGACCGCGCGCTGCTCGTCATCACCTACCGCCCGGACTCGCGCGCCTCCCCGGAGGCGATCGCCGAGGCGGCGCGCGCGGCGCTCGCGACCGACCGCACCTACAGCGAGGTCGCGTTCGGCGCGATCGACCTGAACGGGGACGAGGCGTGGCGCTGGGTGTACGGGGTCGACGGGCAGGCCCGCGCGACCTGGTACCTCAACCCGTGCGGGACGAGCATCGCCGTCTACGCGGCGACGAAGCCGAGCGAGCTGCTGCGCTGGGCGCCGACGTTCCGCGCCGTCACCGCGTCGGTGCGCCCCACCTGCTCCTGACGCCGCGCGGCCGGCGCCGCCCGGTAGCGTGCGACGCACGATGCGCGTGCGCCCGCTGCTCGCCGGTGAGATCCGGCTGTCGTCCTCCTTCCCCGCGTGCCCCGCGGGCCGGCTGGGTCCGCTGCGCGGCATGCTGGACCAGCTGCGCGGGCACGACCTGCACACGGCCCCCGTGCCCGTGTTCCTGCTCGAGCACCCGCGGCACGGCCCGATCCTCGTGGACACGGGGTATGCCGCCGACGCACAGGCGCGGCCGGCGCGCACGCTCGGCCCGGGCACCGCCCGCATCTTCCCCCACACGGTCTACGACCTCGACGTGCTGCTCGAGCGCGCCGGCGTCCGCGCCGCCGACATCGGGCTCGTCGTGATGACCCACCTGCACTCCGACCATGCCGGCGGCGCCGAGCGGTTCGCGGGCCACGCGACGTTCGTCGCCGATCGGCGCGAGTGGGACATCGGGGACCGCGGCGGGCTGGGGATCCGCAAGGGCGGGTACGTGCCCGGCGTGATCCGCACGATCCGCCGCCGCGAGGTCCTGGACTTCGACGGGCCCGGCGCCCGGCCGCTGGGCCCGTTCAACCGGACGATCGACCTGCTGGGGGACGGCAGCGTCATCCTCTGCTCGACGCCGGGCCACGCGCCGGGGCACCAGTCGGTGCTGGTGCGGCTGGGCGGCGGCGGCGAGGTGCTGCTCACCGGCGACGCCGCGGACCTGCGCAGCATGGTCGAGCACCCGGTGCCGACGTCCGTGATGTGGGACCGTCGCGACTTCATCGCCTCGCTCGACGCGCTGCGCCGCTACGGCGACCTGCACCCGGAGACGGTGATCATCCCGGGGCACGACGCCGAGGTGTGGCCGACGCTTCAGACCGTCTACGACTGATCCCGGTCGGCTCCGCCGACCGGCCCTGCCAGGGGGCCGCACCTAGTTCAGGCTCGGATCCGCGGGCATCGTCGCGATCAGCGCATACGTCCCGCCCTTGCGCCGCAGGATCGTCGCCCACAGCGCGTCGGGATCCTGGGTGAAGAGGTCCTCGCGGTGGAGCTCCTCGACGATCCAGGACTCCTCCTCCATCTCGGCCTCGAGCTGCCCCGCGCCCCAGCCGGCGTGCCCCGCGAACACGCGTGAGCGCACGACGGCGCCGGACAGGTCCTCGCCGTCGGCCGCCTCGGCGGGAACGAAGCCGACGTCCTCGTCGATGAGCAGCGCGGCGCGCTCCGGGTCGGCGAACTGCGCCAGCACGGTCACCGCGTTGGCCGAGACGGGGCCGCCGACGTGGACGATCGCGTCGTCGCCGCCGGCCAGGTAGGCGAGCCCGGGGACGGCCTCGCCGACGGTCACGTCGGCCTCACGGTTGAGGACGACGCCCATCGCGCCCTCCTCGGTGTGCTCGGCGAGCAGCACGACGGTCTGGCGGAAGTGCGGGTCCACGATGGCGGGGGTGGCGATCAGCAGCTTGCCCCTGAGCGAGTCCATGGCCCCTATGGTGACGCATCGCGTGCGCACCCTCGTCATCTCCGACCTGCACCTCGGCTCGGTCGTCCAGCGCGACGTGCTGCGGCGCCCCGTCGCGCTCGACGCGCTGACCGCCGCCGTCGCGGGCACCGACCGGCTGATCCTGCTCGGCGACACCATCGAACTGCTCGAAGGCCGCCCGCAGGAGGCGGCGCGGATCGCCGAGCCGGTCCTGCGCGAACTCGGTGCGGCGCTCCCGGCGGGCGCCGAGGTCGTCGTCGTCCCCGGCAACCACGATCACACGCTCATCCGCGCGTGGCTCGCGCGGCGGATCGAGGCGGGCCGGCCGCTGCGCCCCGCGACGCAGGTGCCCAAGGGCGCGAGCGACCTGCTGGGCGAGCTGTGCTCGTGGCTGCGCCCGGCGCGCGTGGAGGTCCGCTACCCCGGCGTGTGGCTCGCGGACGACGTCTACGCGACGCACGGCCACTACCTGGACCGGCTGCTGCCCGCGGCGCTGCGCGGGCGCCTGCGGGCGCTGGAGGGCGCCCCGCGCTCGGCCGTCGACGACTTCGAGCGCGCGCCGGGCTCCGACGCCGGCGCGGTCTCCGACGTGCTCGCGTCGATCCTGCCCGACGGCATGGGCGAGAGCGTCGAGGCGGCGGTCGGCCAGGCGCGCCGCACGCTGCTCTCCGGGCTGCCCGCGCTCGCCACGATCCCCGGGATGCGCGAGGCGGCCTCGCTCGCGGCGCTCGCGATGGAACAGGGGATCCACCGCCGCGCGGCGATCCCGGCGATGGACGAGGTCGCGCGCCGGCTGCGCCTGCGCGCGCGCTGGGTCGTCTTCGGGCACATCCACCGCCGCGGGCCGCTCCCCGGCGATCCCGCGGACCTGTGGCGCCCGCGCGGCGCGGACGGCCCGCACCTGGTCAACAGCGGCAGCTGGGTCTTCGACAGCGCGCTCGCCGGCGCCACCGCCCGGCCGAGCGCCGAGCGCCCCTACCGGCCCGGCGGCGCGGTCCTGCTCGAGCCCGGCCGCAACCCGCGCGTCGTGGACCTGCTCGCCGACGTGCCGGACCGGGCCCTGCGCGGGCGGACCTGAGGGCGACGGCGCCGCTCAGCCACCGGAGCGACGGCGCTCGCGCTCGTCCTCGAGCGTCTGCGCGTAGGCGACCGCGGCGTCACGCCCGGCGATCGCGGCGGCCCAGCCGGCGTTGGCCGCCGCGAGCTGCGCGCGCTGCGCCGCATCGTGCTCCCAGCGCACGCGCCGCAGCAGCGGGAGCAGCGCACGGAGCGCGTCGGGATCGGCGATGCGCTGCGCCCAGGTGGTGTTCTGGCGCACGCGGTCCGCCCATGCCTGCTCACGGCCCGTGGCGCGGAAGTGCAGGACCGTGGGCTCGTCCGTCGTCCACGCGACGGCGCCGGCCGCCAGGCAGCGGCGCCACAGATCCCAGTCGGCGGCGCGTGCGAGCCCCGGGTCCCAGCCACCGACCGCACGGACGAGGTCGGCGCGGACGCTGACCGTGGACATGGCGTTCGTGTTCGCCTCGGCAAGGCTCGCGCGCGCCGCAGGGACGCCCCAGTCGGCGCCCGTCCACTCCAGCGCGTCGCCGGGATCGACGGCCACCGCCGGCGAGCTCACGACGTCCGCGCCGCCCAGGTCCCAGTACTCGCCGAGCCGCTCGAGATGGTCGGGCAGCAGGAGATCGTCGTCGCCCAGCCACAGCACGACCCCGCCGCGCGCGTCGTCGAGGACCGTGTTGCGGTGCGCGTAGCCGTAGCCCGGGAGCTTCGGCAGGTCGCGGACCTCGAGCCGGGCGTCGCGCAGCGCGCGCAGCGCGGCGACGCTCCCATCCGTGCAGCCGTCGCAGAGCACGATCACGCGAGCCGGCGGCCGCGTCTGCGCGAGCGCGCTGCGCGTCGCAAGGACGACCGTCTCGCGCCGGTCGTGTGTGGGGATCGCGATCGTGAACGACGTGGCCACGGAGGAAAGCTAGCCTGCGCGGATGCCTCCCAAGCGCGATCCGCAGATGGTCAACCCTGACGGCTCGCGGATCGGGGAACTGCCCGAGGGCATGACCGTCCGGCACCTCGTGACCCATGTCGACGAGCGCGGCTCGGTCTGCGAGCTCTACGACGACCGCTGGGGCGTGAACCCGGACCCGCTCGTCTTCGCCTACACGTTCACGATCCGCCCCGGGATGGCGAAGGGCTGGGGCATCCACCGCGAGCACGAGGATCGCTACGCGTTCCTCGACGGCGAGCTCGAGCTCGCGTTCTTCGACGCCCGCGAGGACACCCCCACCGCCGGACGCGAGTTCCGGCTCGTGCTGAGCGCCCACGACCGGTCACTCGTCGTCATTCCGCGCGGCGTCTGGCACGCCGAGCGGAACATCGGATCCGGCGACGCGGTCGTCGTGAACTTCCCCACCATCCGCTACGACCACGCCAGCCCGGACAAGTACCGGCTCCCGCTCGACACCGACGAGCTGCCGGTTCGCCTCGGGCCGCAGTGGCGGGGCTGGTAGCGCCGGTCAGACGGGCGCCACGCCGACCCGCAGCAGCTGCAGGCCGATCGGGCGCGGGTCGGCGAGTTCGCCCGCGCGCTCGGGTGAGAGGCGGCCGTCGAGGATCAGGCGCAGCCGGATGTCGCGCCGCGGGCCGTCCAGCCGCAGCGTGCGCGCGTGCTCGTGCAGCGCCGTGCCGGCGAACTCCCAGCGCGCGGCACGGCGGCCGTCGGCCACGACGTCGACGGCCAGCCGGGGACGCGCCGCGCTGAGGAACGGGACGAGCTGGAGGTCGAGCCGCAGCGGCCCGTCCACGGCGAACGCGAGCCCGATCAGCAGCTGCGCCTCGCGGCCGCGCGACCACACGCCGTGAGCGTCGGGGGACCACCAGCCGGGGCCCAGCATCCGGGTGCCCGGCTCGCCGGTCGCGAACCCCGCCTCGCCCGGCACCCAGATCGGCTCCGCGCCCGCCGGGACGGGCGCGCACGACGGCGTCAGGCGCGGACGCCTGCCCGTCGCCACCCAGGCCACGTGTCGGGGGATCTGGCGGGCGCTCTGCAGCGCCCACAGCTCCTTGAGGTAGGCCGCCGCGTGACCGGGGCGCGGGCGCTCGCCGGGCGCGACGGCGCGCCGCACGAACTCCTCCGCCTCGGCCCCGGCCGCGGCGGCGCGGGCGGTCGGCGCGATCCGCCGCGCCGGGCGGCGCAGGGCCGGCGGCAGCTCGGCCGGGAGGACGTCCGGTGCGACATCGCCCAGCGCGGCGAGCGCTGCGGCGACCTGCCGTGCGAGGCGGTGGCGGCGCGCGGCGTGCGCGAGCCGGTCCCAGTCGAACCGCGGCGCGCCGCGGAGCAGCAGGACCGCGTCGGCCGCCCAGCGCAGCGGGTGCTGGACGTTCAGCTCCATGCCGTGCGCGGCGACCTGCAGGAGCGTGTCCTCGCGCGAGAGCACCTGGACCGGGAGGTCGCGCAGCAGCGCGGGCTCCGCACGCTCCCAGAACTCCGCGTCCGCCCCGTGATGGAGCGCGCCGTGCAGCACGTGCCAGTGCACGTCGATGACCGCCCCGGCCGGGTCCTCGAAGCCCAGCCCGTGCAGCTCGTCGTAGATCGCGGTGTCGTGCGGGTCGGCGGGGATCGAGGGCTGGGTGAGCCCGGCGGCGCGCAGCAGCGCGACGGCCTCCTCGGCCCGGTGGCGCGGGACGACGACGTCGAGGTCGTCCATCGGCCGCAGCTGGATCGCCCAGCCCGTGTGCGCGAGGACGGCGGCGCCCTTGGCGAGCATCACCGGCACTCCGGCATCCGTGAGCGCCCGCAGGGCCGCGGCGCTGCGGGTCACGAGCAGCTGGGTGCGCAGCCAGGTGAAGCGCACGACGCGGTGCACCTGCGCGGCCACCGGGTCGTCGGCGCCGGCGGGCAGGCGCGCGGCGATCAGCGGGAGGACGCGGTACTCGGCCGGGCCGAGATCCTCGATCGTGCAGCGCGCGAGCCAGTCCGCGGCCGCGCGGTCGGCCTCGGGGCCCACGCCGACCGCGCCGTGCAGCAGCAGCGCCTGGTCGGCGCTCCAGGCGGCGCGGGTCACGAAGCCGCGCCGCGGCGCGCGATCGCCGCGCGGGCCGCCTCGAGGTATCCGGCGTGCAGCTGCTCGCGGCGCAGCGACAGGTTGTCCCCGTGGATCCGCCGGTGCAGCACGACGTCGTCGTGCTCGGCGAACCGCAGGCCGTCCGCGCGGCAGCGGCTGACCCAGTCGACGACCTCGCCGCCCGGCAGCGTCGTGTCCAGGCCGCCCGTCGCGAGGAACGCCGCGCGCCGCAGCAGCAGCGTCCCCGGCGTGAACGAGCGGACGGGGTCGGGCGAGCACGCATGGCTGTCGCGCAGCTCGGCCTCCCGCTCGGGCGTGAGGAAGTCGCGCATCATCCCGGCCGCCCCGATCGCCTCCGGCGCGGCGGCCAGGAGCCGCCCCTGCACCTCCAGGCGGGACGGGTCGGCGAGGTCGTCGGCGTCGAGGAACGCGATCGCCTCCCCGCGGGCGAGCCGCGCGCCCGCGTTGCGCGCGGCGGCGGGGCCCTCGGCCGGGCGGCGCACGACCTGCACGCCCGCGATCGCGGCGGCGACGTCGGCGCTGTCGTCCCTCGACCCGTCGTCGACGACGAGGATCTCCAGCGGCGGCGCGCTCTGCGCGCGCAGGCTCTCCAGCGCCTGCGCGAGGTACGCGCGCCCGTCGCGGACCGGGACGACGGCCGAGACGTTCACGCCGCGTCCTGCGCCCGCTTGCGTGCGATCGACTCGCGCATCGCGCTCAGGAGTCCCGCGTGCGTGCCCGCGTCGGTGTGCGCGGTCGAGCCGGCGTGGACCCGCTTGCGCAGGATCACCTGCGGCACCACGGCGATGTGCACGCCGACGTCCTGGGCCCGCGCGAACCAGTCCGCGTCGTCCGCCGGCGAGACCTCCGGCCGGAAGGGCCCGACCCGTTCGAACACCGCGCGCGGCGCGAGCAGCGTCTCCATGATCCGCGCCGGCCGCGGGGCGTCCAGCAGCTCGGGGCGGAAGCCGGGCGGCGGCTCGTCGCCGGCCTCCAGGACGAATTGCGCGTGGCCGACGACGGCGCCGGCGGGCGGCTGCGCGGCGAGCCGCGCGAGCTGGAGCTCGAGCTTGCGCGGCAGCCAGAGGTCGTCGTGCGCGAGGAACGCGATGTGCGTGCCCGCCGCCTCGCGGATCCCGGTGTTGTAGGCGCTGGCGATCGCGGGACCGTCCTGGTCGACGAGGCGCACGTCCGCGGCGCCGGAGGCGATCTCGCGCGTCCCGTCGTGCGAGCCGCCGTCGACGAGCACGATCTCGTCCACCGGGACGGTCTGCTCGCGGATGCTCGCCAGCGCCTGCGGCAGGCGCTCGGCGCCGTTCAGCACGGCCATCACCACGCTGACCCGCACAGCGCTCACGCCTCCGCCTCCGCGCGGCGGCGGATCGAGCGGTGCAGGCTCTGCAGCAGCCCGTGGTCCGGGTCGGCCGACAGCGAGCCCTCGCGGCGCACGTACCGCACGACGGCCTCCGGGACGTGCGGAAGCGCGACCCCCGCCTCGCGGGCGCGCAGGAACCAGTCGAGGTCCTCGTCTCCGCCGAGCAGCGTCTCGTCGATCGGGCCCACGCGGGCGAAGGTCGCGGGGCGCATCAGCGCCGCCCCGAACACCCACAGCGGCCCGTCCTGCTCGCGCTCACCGCGCTGCACCCGCACACCCCCGAGCGCGATCGCGTCGGGCGCGCTCGCAAGCACCGCCCGGCGCGGGTCGGGGGCGCCCGCCAGCCACTCGTCGTCGGCGTCCAGGAACCCGATCAGGCTCCCCCGTGCGGCCGCGACCCCGGCGTTGCGCGCCGCGCCCGCGCCGCGCCCCTCCAGGCGCACCACGCGGACCGGATCGCCGAGCGCCGCGGCCAGCGCGCCGCTCCCGTCGCTCGAGCCGTCGTCGACGACGACGATCTCGGCCAGGCCCTCGGCGCGCGCGAGGATGCTGCACAGCGCCGCCTCGAGCGTCGCGGCGCCGTCGCGCACCGGGACGACGACGCTGAGGTCCGCGCTCATCACGTCACCTCGTCGAGGATCGCCGTGAGTGCCGCTGCGACCGTCTCCGGGCCGGGACCGACCGCCAGGCGCCGGGCCGGGAGGGTCGCCGCGAGCCGCGCCATCGCGGCGCCGTCCGCGGGGCGGCTGCCCGGCAGCTGCACGAGCGTCGTCGGGGCGAGTGCCGCAAGCGCCGCGCCGGGCGTCACCGGGACGGGCCGGCCGGTCGCGGCGGCCACGTGCGGCAGCACGATGGCGCGCAGCGGGAGCTGCCGCGCGAGCGCGCCGGTGCGCGAGAGGTCGAGCAGGCGCTTGCCCTCGTAGGTCAGCGGCAGGCCCTCGGCGAGCGGCTCGAGCGCGGGCAGGAGCCGCATCGTCGCGGCGTCGGCCTTGCCGATCGCGTAGAGCCCGTGGGCGACCGGCGGGTCGCCGAGCGTGACGGCGCAATGGTCGTCGCCGACGTAGCGCATGCCCCGGAGCGCCGCGGTGAGCGCGGTCGTCGACTTGCCCGAGCCGCCCGCGCCGACGAGCAGCAGGCCGCCGCGCTCGTCGCCGACGACGGCGCCGTGGACGACCGCGAGCCCGTGGCCGCGCAGGCTCCACCGCAGCAGCGTCCGCAGCGGCGCCGCGACGTCCCAGGCGGGCTGGGTCGCGGCATCGTGGGTCCACAGCAGACCCCGGGCGCGGTCCTCGTCCCAGAGGTGCAGCGTCCCCGGATGGAGCGAGTAGGCGACCTCCACGCGCTCGGAGCCGAAGCCTGCGATCTCGTCACGCGGGCGGTAGGCGTCGCGCGGCCACGGCGGCGGCGGCGGCGCGGCGCCGGCCGTTGCAGTGTCGAGCGCGAGCAGGTCGACCTGCGGTGCGCCGGGCGGCGCGGCGAAGGGCCGCAGCGAGGGCGTGAGCCTGCGCGCGAGCTCGGCCCCCGCGACGCGGATGCGGGTCACCACGCCCCCGGGCGCGAGATGCAGCGTCGCCGCGGGCTCGCCGCTGCACGCGTCCGCGGCGGCGAACGCCCGCTCGGCGAACGGCGCGAGCGCTGCGCCCGCCCGGTCCTCGGTCAGGGGGCGGTCGGCGCGGGCGCCTGCGGCCATCCGGTCCCGTCGACGTCGATGTCGTGGATGGGATCGAGGAGGAGCAGGTCCTCCATGTCGCTGAACGCCTGGAGCGCGGGGGCGAACGCGAGGTCCGCCGGTGCCGGCTCCGCGGCCGGCACCTCGCCGTCGAGCGTGACGAGCGCGTGGCCGGCGAGCTCGGCGAGGAACGCGGTCACGACCGACCGCACCACCGCCGGGTCGGCCCCGGCCTCGGCGGCGGCCGCGTCGGCCACCGCCGCCCACGCCGTGCCGCCCGCGAGCGCGCGCCAGACGCGGGTGGCGTCGGCGTTCAGGGCGAAGTAGAAGCCGGTCGCGAGGTTGACGAGGACCGCCTCCCCCTCGAACACCTCGTCGATGACGTCGGGGCGGCGGATCGTGGCGACGAGCGGCGCCCCCTGCACTCCATCGTTCACACGGCGGATCGTACAAGCCGCGAGCGCCGCGCGGAGCGTGATCCGCCGTGCCCCGGCCCTCGTATCGTCGCAATAGAAGATCTCAGCGAGAACGACTGAGATCCCTGCTACAGTTGCGCGAGCAACTTCCCGTCGCCCCTCGGAGATCCCCGTGCCCGACACCCTGAACCTCCTCCTGATCCCCCTCGACGACACCGTCGTCTTCCCGACGATGGACGTGACCCTGCCGATCGAGGTCGGCGACGAGGAGCAGGTCCTCCTCGTCCCCCGCCACGAGGGCGAGTACGCCGCCGTCGGCACCATCGCCCGCGTCGCCGAGCGCGTGCGGCTCCCCGGCGGCGCGCACGGCGCGACGCTCGAGGGCGTCAGCCGCGGCATCGCCGGCGCGGCCCACACCGACCCGATGGGCCGCCTGCGCGTCGAGGTCACCGAGTCGGCCGACGCCTCCCCCGTCGACGGCCGCACCCGCGACCTCGTCCGCGACTACCGCGCGACCGTCGAGGAGATCCTCGAGCTGCGCGGCGACGACGGCCGCGTCGCCGCCTGGGTGCGCGCGATCGTCGAGCCGGGCGCGCTCGCCGACACCTCCGGCTACGCCCCCGACCTGACCTTCCGCCAGAAGGTCGAGATCCTCGAGGCGACCGACGTCACCGAGCGCCTGGAGCTCGCGCTCGGCATGCAGCGCGAGCGGCTCGCCGAGCTGCAGGTGCGGCGCAAGATCCGCGACGACGTCGAGGACGGCACCGCCAAGCAGCAGCGCGAGTACGTCCTGCGCAAGCAGATGGAGTCGATCCGCCGCGAGCTCGGCGAGGACGACGGCACCGTCGCCGACGAGTACCGCACGAAGATCGACGCGGCCGGGATGCCGGACCACGTCCGCGAGCAGGCCGAGAAGGAGCTCGCGCGCCTGGAGCGCATGGGCGAGGGCGGCTCCGGCGAGGGCCAGATGATTCGCAACTACCTCGACTGGCTGATCGCCGTGCCGTGGGGCGAGCGCTCCGAGGAGAAGCTCGACCCCGTCCACACGCGCGAGATCCTCGACGAGGACCACGCCGGCCTGGACGACGTCAAGGACCGCATCGTGGAGTACGTGGCCGTCAAGAAGCTGCGCACCGAGCGCCACATGGGCGAGGCCTCCGGCGACGAGACGCGGGCGCGGGACGCCGCTCGCGCGGGAGCGATCCTCACGCTGATCGGCCCGCCCGGCACCGGCAAGACCTCGATCGGCGAGTCGATCGCCCGCGCGATGGGCCGCGAGTTCGTGCGCATGTCGCTCGGCGGCGTGCGCGACGAGGCCGAGATCCGCGGTCACCGCCGCACGTACATCGGCGCGCTCCCGGGCCGCCTGGTCCGCGCGCTGCGCGACGCCGGGACGATGAACCCGGTGATCCTGCTCGACGAGGTCGACAAGGTCGGCGCCGACTGGCGCGGCGATCCCTCCAGCGCGCTGCTGGAGGTGCTCGACCCGGCGCAGAACTCGACCTTCCGCGACCACTACCTGGACCTGGAGATCGACCTGAGCGAGGTCGTCTTCATCGCGACCGCCAACCAGGCCGAGACGATCCCCGGGCCGCTGCTGGACCGCATGGAGGTCATCCGCTTCGACGGCTACACCGTCGAGGAGAAGGTCGCGATCGGCCGCGACTACCTGTGGAAGCGCCAGCTCGAGCACAACGGCCTGCGTCCCGACGAGGTGACGATCGGCGACGACATGCTGCGCACGATCGTCAGCGAGTACACCCGCGAGGCGGGCGTGCGCAACCTCGAGCGCGAGCTCGGGACGCTGCTGCGCAAGTCGGCGACCCGGGTCGCCGGTGGCGAGGTCGAGGCCCCGATCGTCGTGGACACCGAGCTGGTGCGCGACGCGCTGGGCCGCCAGAAGGTCTTCCAGGAGTCCGCGGCCCGCACCGCCGTCCCCGGCGTGGCGACCGGCCTGGCCGTCACCGGCACGGGCGGCGACGTGCTGTTCGTCGAGGCCAACGCGATGCCGGGCAAGGGCTCCGGCGGGCTCACGCTCACCGGCCAGCTCGGCGACGTCATGAAGGAGTCCGCGCGGATCGCGCTGACGTACGTGCGCGCCCACCACGACGACCTGGGCATCCCGGCGTCGGCGTTCGAGGACCGCGAGTTCCACGTGCACGTCCCGGCCGGGGCGATCCCGAAGGACGGGCCGAGCGCCGGCATCACGATGACCACGGCGCTCGCCTCGCTGCTGTCGGGGCGCGCGGTGCGGCACACCGTCGGCATGACCGGCGAGGTGACGCTGCAGGGCCGCGTGCTGCCGATCGGCGGGCTCAAGCAGAAGGTGCTCGCCGCGCACGCGGCGGGCCTCACGGACGTGATCCTGCCCGAGCGCAATCGCGGCGACCTGGACGACGTCCCGCAGGAGGTCCGCGACGTCATGGCCTTCCACCCGGTCATGACGATCGCCGAGGTGCTCGAGCTCGCGCTCGAGCCCGCTCCCGCGCCGGCTACGTCAGACGCTCGAGCACGGTGACCGCGAAGGCGCAGACGGAGGCGCCGAGGACGACCATGGCCAGCCGCGGCCCGAGCAGCGAGCCGCGGCGGCGTGCGCGACGCCAGCGGGCCTGCCGCCGGGTGACGCTGCTGGCATAGATGATCGGACGATCCATCCGTTCCTCTCCCTGATCGAACAGCGACGGGCCGGGGCCCGCAACGCTGCAGGGCGAACCATCCCGCTGTTTGCGGACGGAACCGCGTTCACGGGCGCTCAGGACGCGTCGAACGCGGCGCGGAAGCTGCCCGGCCCGGCGGCGAACGGGTCGCCGAAGCGGCCCGCGTCCGCACCCAGGCGCCGGTGCGCCTCGCGCGCCTCGGGCGGGATCGGCGTCCCGTCGGCCCAGTGGTCGAACGTCCACGGGCGGTCCAGCGCGGCGGCCTCCCCCGCCTCCAGCAGCTCGCGGCGGTAGCGCTCGAGCAGGCGCGCCGCGACGCCGCCCGCGGGCAGCTGCGGCGCGTAGGAGCTCAGGCGCTCGGGCCGCCGGACGTCGTAGCCGCTCGCATGCAGCAGGCGGCACGGGTGCCCGCCCGCCGTGAGCCGCCCGCCCTCGATCTGCAGCGGGCGCTCGGCGAGGTTCCAGTAGGCGACGTTCACCCCCGGGTCGCGCAGGACGTGGACGCCGTCGAACATGCCCGGCGCGAGGTCGACCCAGCGCTGGTCCAGGTGCAGGCCGTTGTCGAGGTCGGCGACGGCGTGCGTCAGCGTGCGCTCCATCCACCAGGCGAGGAACGCGTCGGTCGTCGGGCCGGCGCGCACGCCGAGGACGCCCGTGTTCACCACCCCCGCGCGGACGAGCATGAGTTCGCGGGCGCGCGCGTGCGGGCCGGTCGCGGGCTCGAGCAGGTGCGGCGTGAGGACGATCGGCGCACGGCCGACCGCGTCCAGCAGCGGGCCGAGGTCGTCGGTGACGACCGTGTCGGCGTCGAGGTGGACGACGCGGCGGTGCCCCCGGTCGAGCAGGTGGCGCAGCGCGTACGGCTTGGCGGCGGCGCCGGCGGCCCGGCCCTCGTAGCGGAACAGGATGTCCCGCAGCTCCGAGCCGCCCACGTCCCCGGGCGACAGCACCTCGAACGGCTCGCCGCCGGCGCCGGCCTCCTCCAGCAGCAGCAGGACGAACGGCACCTCCGGGTGCACGCGCCGCAGTGACGCCGCCAGGACGCGCGCCCGCGGCAGGTGCGCCGCGTTCACCGTCGTCGAGACGACGAGCTCGGGCACCGCGCGCTCAGAACCCATCCTGCACCCCGTACTCCGCCATCCCGGACGTGCGCGGCCAGGCGGCGAACGCCCTGCGGTCGGCGCCCAGGTGGTCGGGCATCGACGCCTGCAGATCGGCGCGCCGGCGCCAGACCGCGTCCCACAGCCGCGTCACCGGCGGGCCCTCGCCGAGCGGCTCGCGCAGCCACTCCCGGAACGATCCGGGCCCGGTCGCGAACGGGTCGCCGAAGCGCTCGGCCTCGTCGCCGAGGTCACGGTGCAGCTCCCGGGCGATGCGCGGGACCTGCACGCCGTCGGCGAAGCGGGCGTAGGCGTACTCGGCGCCGGCGGCCTCGGCGTGCCCGGCGGCGAGCAGCGCCTCGCGGTAGGCGTCGAGCACCGCTGCTGCGCCGCCGATCTCGGCGCGGGTCGGGTGCTCGAGGTACCGCGTCACGCGGTCCGGGTGCTCGGGCTCATAGCCGCTGAAGCGCACCACCCGCCCGGGCCGCCCGTCGACGAGGACCGCCTCGCCGTCCACCGTGACGGCGTGCTCGGGCATGCTCCAGTGCCCGACGTTCGCCGCCGGGTCGCGCAGGATCCGCACGCCGTCGAACAGCGCCGGGGCGAGGTCCAGCCAGCGCTGCTCGTAGTGCAGGCCCGCCGGGATGTCGTGGACGCACACATCCCCGATGCGCTCCGCCCACCAGTCCAGGAAGGCCGGGCCCGGTTCGCGGCGCGCGACGCCCACCACCCCGGCGTTGAAGACCCCGGCGCAGGACACGAGCCGCTCGCGCTCCGCGCCCGCCGGGCCCTGGAGCGGCTGCAGCAGGTGGGGTGTCAGCACGACGCCCGCGTCGCGCAGCGGGGCGACGAGCGGCTCCAGGTCGCCGACGACGAGCGACTCCTGCTTGAGGAACAGCACCGCGTCCAGGTCGCCCCGGCCCAGCAGGTGACGCAGGAGATGCGGGGTCAGCGCGTAGCTCAGCTCCTCGCGCTCGCAGCGGAACGCGATCCGCTGGAACCCCGGGACGCCGAGGTCCTCGGCGAGGAGCAGATCGAACGCCGCCTCCGCGGCGCCGTCCGCGGGCGCGTCGGCCAGCAGGACGACGCACGGGACGTCCGGGTTGTGGCGCCGCAGCGAGGAGGCGATCACGCGTGCCATCGGCAACCGCGAGCGGTCGCAGATGGTCGCCACGCCCCAGCGGGGCATCACGCGGCGGAGGCTGCGCCGCCCGGCGCGGCCGCGACCACGCCGGACTCCTCACGGACCGGCGTCCCCGCGACGCTCCACGCCCACAGCAGCGCCACCCAGGTGACCGTCGCCAGGCAGACGTGAACCCAGACGAGCTCGGCGGGCAGCTTGGACTGGTACTGGATCGCCCCGATCACGCCCTGCACGCCGAGCAGGACCACGACGGTCGTCAGGACGCGCAGCAGCTTGGGCGACGCCCCGCGGTACCAGGCGATGCCGAGCGCCGCGACGGCGGCGATCCCGAAGAGGATCCCGATCGTCGTGTGCTTGCCGACGGCCCAGCTGAGCGTGTCACTGCCCTTGATGTAGAGCCGCTCGACGAGGTCGCCGGTGCCCGACCCGCCCGCGTGCGGGCCGGCGGCGGTGGCGGCCGTGCCCGCGACGACCATCAGCGCGCCGAGCGGGACCAGCAGGCGCGTGGCCCACATCGTGAGCCGGTCGGGGGCACCCGGATCGATCAGTCCCTGCTCGTACTCGGGCTTGGAGCGCCAGTAGAGCGCCCACGCGGCGATCAGCAGCACGAGCGAGAGCGCGTAGTGCCCCATCACGAACCCGGGCTTGAGGTCGTACACGACGCTCAGCCCGCCGAGGATCGCCTGCGCGACGACGCCGAGCGGCAGCAGCATCCCGAGGATCTTCAGGTCCCGCCGCGGCGGGACCCGGAAGAAGGCCAGCAGGCCCGCGGCGATCGTCCCGATCGCGACGATGCCGGAGAACACGCGGTTGGTGAACTCGATGATCGCGTGCGTCTGCAGCGGCGCGACGAGCTTGCCCTCCTCGCAGGCGGGCCAGCCCTCGCAGCCCAGCCCGGAGCCCGTCAGGCGCACGGCCGAGCCGCTGAACACGATCAGCACCAGGAGGACGAGCGCGGCGGTCGCGACGTGGTGGTAGGTGCGGGGCGACGTGGTCAGGAGGCGGCGCATCAGGGGGGAGGATGGCGGATCGCGCGCCCGCGCGGCGTCAAGCTGGCATCCTCACCGCCGATGCCCGCGACGCTCTCAGTGGTCTGCATGACGCACGAGCAGGGTCCGCGGCTCGCTGCGATCCTCGGCCTGCTGCGGCCGGTCGCCGGCGAGATCATCGTGGCCGCCGACTCGCGCATGGACGTGGCCGAGCTGGGGGAGGTCGCGGCCGTCGCCGATCGGATCGTCCGCTTCGAGTTCGTCTTCCCCGCGCACGCCAACGCCTGGCTGCACGGACTCGCGACCGGCGACTGGATCCTGCTGCTGGACAACGACGAGGTGCCGAGCGCCGCGCTGCTCCAGGCGCTGCCGCGGCTGCTGCGCGCGACCGACGTCCAGCAGTACTGGATCCCGCGGCGCTGGTCGTTCCCCGACCCCCACCACTGGCTCGACGAGCGTCCCTGGGCGCCGGACTTCCAGAACCGCCTGGTGCGCAACGACGCGACCCTCGCCTTCTCCGGGCGCAAGCACACCTACGGCGAGCCGGTGCTGCCCGCCCGGTACCTCGAGGCACCGCTCTACCACCTGGACTGCGCCGTCACCACGCAGGCGGCGCGCGAGCGCAAGGTCGACGCCTACGAGGCGGCGCGCCCCGGCCTGCAGGCGCCGGGCGGCGGGGCGCTGAACGAGCGCTACTACCTCCCCGAGCGCTTCGCCCGGCGGCCGGTGGTCGCCGTGTCACCCGAGGACCGCGCGCTGATCGACCGGGTCATCGGCGCGCGGCCCACGGGTGCGCCGGCCCCTGAGCCCGCCGCCCTGGAGTTCGTGCCCCGCGCCGAGGTCGAGCGCCGCTGGGCCGGCCGCGACTTCGGCCCCGCGGGGTTCCGGGCCGAGCTCACGGTGCTCGAGGGCGACCCGTGGTTTCGCCCCGGAGAGACGCGCCCGCTCGCGGTCCGCGTCGCGAACCTGGGCGACGAGCGCTGGGAGCACGTCGAGGGCACCGAGCATCCCGTCCGGGCCGCGTACCGGATCCGGCGTCCCGATGGCTCGGCCGTCGTCGAGGAGGGCGTGCGGACGCCGTTCCCCGCCGACGTGGCCGCGGGCGCCTCGACGGTCCTGCCCATCCGGGTCATCGCGCCGCACGCGCCCGGCTGGTACCTCGTCGAGTTCGACCTCGTTCGCGAGGGCGTTCGCTGGTTCGGCGCGGAGGCGCAGACACCGATCCTCGTCGCGCCGACGCGCCCCGACGCGCAGGACGACGAGCGCGGCGCGCTCAATCCCGGCCGCGCAGCTCCGTGAGGACCTGGTCGAGCCGGTCGGCCGCGGTGTTCGCGCGCTCGACCGCCTGCTCGAGCTGCCGGCGCTGACGGCGCAGCTCGGCGAGCGTCGCCGCCTCGACCTCGGCGGTCTGGAGCACGTGCGCCTGCAGCCGGCGCTCGAGCTCGCGTTCGGACTCCTCGCGGGCCTCGGTCTGGGCCAGGTTGACCGTGTGCTGATAGGCGGTGTAGGGCCGCATCGCCCGCAGCACGACCCGCCGCACGAGTCCGCGCACGCCCTGCGCGTCGGCCCGCGGCGCGCGCTGGACGAGGTCCACCGCGTACGAGCGCGAGTTCCGCGCGGCGGATGCCGGGACGAGCTCGCGCGAGTCGGCCGCCGCGACGCGTGCGCGCACCCGCTCCAGCCGCGTCCTCATGATCTGCCCGGCCGCCTGCGGCGAGTAGTCGGCGCGCATCGTCTCCGCCGCCAGCGCGCCGCGGCGGCGCGCCTCGTCGCGGTGCTCGAAGACGTGACGCATCAGCTCGGCGGCGTGCTCGATGTCCGGCTCGGCCCAGGTCGCCGTCGGCGGATAGGGATCCGCGCCGCCGCCGACGGGCACCAGCTCGTACCGCACCGGGTATCCCGTGTGCTCGTCGAGGAAGTCGGCGTTCCCGGAGTACCCGGTCGCGATGACCGGCTTGCCGAGGTACATCGCCTCGGCGAGGGTGAGCCCGAAGCCCTCGGACCGGTGCAACGAGACGTAGGCGTCGCACGACGCGGTGATCCGGTGACGATCGCGCGCGGAGACGTACTCGTCGATCACGAGGATGTCGGGCCGCGTGGAGACGAGCGCGAGCAGCCGGTCGCGATTCTGCGGGTCGCGGTCGCCGTTGATGGACTTCAGGACGAGGCGGGCTCCGTCGTCGGGACCGAACGCGCGCATGTACGCCGCGACCGCGGCATCCGGGTTCTTGCGCCGGTAGACGCTGTTGTAGTCGAACGAGTAGAGGAAGGTGAAGCCGTCCTGCGGCCAGCCCAGCTCGCCCGGAGCCAGCGGGGGCGGGGCCGGGAAGTCGACGGGGACGCGGATCGGGACGACGGGCACGGTGGTGCGGGGCGCGAGCGCCTCCGCCACGAAGCGCGACCCGACCCACAGCTCGTCGACGAGCTCGAAGGCGTCGTCGAAGCGCTCGGGGAAGTCGCCGAGCTCCCACCACCACACGCCGATCGTGTACCGGTCCTCGAAGAACGCCTCGCCGGCGTCCTCTGCGAACTGCTCCAGGCCGTCGGCGTTGACGCACACGAGGTTCACGGGAAACGGGTTCTGGCCGTGCCCGGAGCCGGCGAAGTCGTGCCCCTGGCGGCTGTTCGGGGCGAGCGCGGTGACCGGGATCGCCGGCACGCCCGCGGCGTCCAGCGCGGTGAGCATCTGGCGGGCGACCTCGCCCACGCCCAGCTCGGCGCGCAGGTACCCCGCCACGTTCACGCCGAACGGGCGCGGCGGGCGCTCGACGACGGCGGTGAGCGGCGCCCCGTCCTCCCCGGTGGCCGGCGGGATGAGCTCGGCCGAGAGGCCGTTCTGCTCCGTCCCGTAGACGTGGCACCAGCCGAGGAACCCGTCGCGGTCGGCGCCCGCCGGGTCCGGGTAGGCGGCCTGCACGTCCTCACGCAGCAGCCAGGCCTCGGCGAGGTAGCGGGTGAGCCCCGGGACCTCCGCGGAGTCCTCGCCCAGCCAGGCGCGGAGCTCGGCGTCCCCGCCGGGGGTCCAGATCGAGTCCGGCAGCTCGCCCGCCTCGACGCCCTCGCGGTACATCCCGCGGAGCATCGCCGTGAGCCTGACGCCCGACGGGAGCACGTCGTTCGCGTAGGGGATCGTGCGCTGCTGCTCGATCCCCGCCTCCGCCAGCGCCGCGCCGTACGCCTCGCAGATCTCGGCGACCACCGGCAGCGCCGCGAGGCTGACGCGGTTCTGGTGCTTGCTGAGCTCCTCGGGCCTGCGCGGGTCGTAGCCGCTGAAGTGGAAGAAGCGCAGCGGCTCGCCGTTGACGGTCAGCTCGCCGTCGGCGGACCGGGCCACCGCGCGTGTGGGCAGGTTCCAGTAGGCCAGGTTGTACCCGGGGTGGCGCAGGATCTGGAAGTCCGCGACGAGCCCGGGCACGAAGTCCACCCAGCGCTGGTCGACGAAGAGGCCCTTGTGCGGCGCCACGCGGCAGTCCTTCAGCAGGCGCTCGGCCCACCAGTCGAGCAGGTCGTGCGCCTCCTGCGCGGAGCGCAGGCCGATGAAGCCCAGGTTGAAGACGCCGGCGATGAGGATGTCCGTCTCGGCCGGCTTGCGCCCGTCGCGCGGCATCGCCTCGGTCAGATGCGGCGTGAGCACGAGGTGATGCTCACGGAGGGCCTCCTCCAGCTCGGTCATCCGCGAGACCACGCGGATGTCGGGATCGAAGTAGGCGATGCCGTCGCCCTCGTCGTGGGCGCGCAGCATGTGCCGCAGCAGCCACGGCTTGACGGCGGTGGAGAACTCCAGCACGTCGTAGGCGGCCCGCATCTCGTCCCACTCGGGCAGCTCGAGCGCCTCGACGGGGACGAGGTCGAACGGCTCGTCCTCGGCGCGGACCGACCCGTCGTGGTCGTCGATCACCAGCACGTGGCAGCGCCCGCCGGGCTGGTGCTCCTGGAAGGAGCGGGCGAGGACGCGCGCGTGCGCCAGGTAGTTCCGCGCGACGATGGTGCAGATGTGCAGGGCCATTGGAGCGCCGCCCGGCGGCTCCGGGGGCCGCGCCATCGTAGAGTGCTACAGCGCGATGGACGATGTGACCTCAACGCCCGCCGTCCATGTGGACGGTGTCTCCAAGGCGTTCCGCATCCCCCGGGAGCAGGTGCACACCCTCAAGGAGCGGGCGCTGCACCCGCTGCGGCGCAGCGGCTTCAACGAGTTCCAGGCGCTGCGGGACGTCTCGTTCAGCGTCTCGCGGGGCGAGTTCTTCGGCATCGTCGGCCGCAACGGGTCCGGCAAGTCCACGCTGCTGAAGTGCCTGGCGGGCATCTACACCGTCGGCTCCGGCGACATCTTCGTCAACGGCCGGACCTCGACGTTCATCGAGCTCGGCGTCGGCTTCAACCCCGACCTGGCGGCGCGCGACAACGTCGACATCAACGCGGCGATGCTCGGCCTCAGCCGCCGCGAGGCGCGGCGGCGCTTCGACACGATCATCGACTTCGCCGAGCTGCGCGAGTTCACCGACCTGAAGCTCAAGAACTACTCGTCGGGCATGCTCGTCCGCCTCGCGTTCGCCGTGATGATCCAGGTGGACGCGGAGATCATGCTCATCGACGAGGTGCTCGCCGTCGGCGACGCCGCGTTCCAGCAGAAGTGCTTCGACGAGTTCGAGACGATCCGCGAGAGCGGGAAGACCGTCCTGCTCGTCACCCACGACATGACGGCCGTCCAGCGCTTCTGCGACCGGGCGATGCTGCTCGAGCACGGCCGGCTGATCTCGATCGGCGATCCGGAGACCGTCGGCAACCGCTACCTGGAGATGAACTTCTCCCCGTCCGCGCGCGCCTCGGTCGCGGCGCGGCGGGTGACGCGCCGTCGCCCGTCGAGCACGACGACCGGCGAGGAGGACGTCCGCTTCGGCGACGGCGACGCGGTGATCGAGGACGCCGTGGTTCGAGACCCCGACCGAGGACCGCACCGAGATGCTGCGCAACGGGGAGCGCGCGACCCTCTGCGTGCGCGTGCGCTTCAACGAGGCCGTCACCGACCCCGTGCTCAACGCGGTCCTGCAGAGCAGTTCGCGCGTGCCGCTCTTCACCGTGTCCTCGGCGTGGCAGGACGAGCACCTGGGCACGCTTCGCGGCGGGCGAGACGATCGTCTGGCGCGTGACGTTCGACGTCTCGCTCGGGCCCGACCGCTACCACGCGTCGCTCTCCGTGATGCTCGGCGGCGGGGCGATGCTGGCGCTGCGCGAGCGCATGCTCGCGCATCGTCGTGACGCGCACCGCGAACTACGGCGGGCTCGTCGACATCCCGTTCACCCAGACGCTCGAGCGCGTGCCCGGCGGCTCGCGCAGCGAGGTCGCGCGATGACGGGCGAGACCGTCGACCTGGGGCGCCAGATCAAGGGCCCGACCGCGTTCGGCGACGACCGCCGGCGCATGTGGCGCCTGCGCGTGGACGCTCGCGATCACCGACTTCAAGCTGAAGTTCTTCGGCTCGGTCCTGGGCTACCTGTGGCAGTTCATGCGGCCGCTGATGCTCTTCGGCGTCATCTACATCGTCTTCGCCGAGATGCTGAAGGTCGGCGGCGACCAGCCGTTCTTCGGCGCCGCGCTGCTGCTCGGCATCGTCCTCTTCCAGTTCTTCACCGACTCGACCGCCGCCGCCGTGCGCTCGCTGATCGTGCGCGAGAACCTCGTGCGCAAGATCGAGTTCCCGCGCATCGCGGTCCCGCTGGCGTGCGTGCTGCAGGCGTCGCTGAACCTGGGGCTCAACCTCATCCCGGTGGCGATCTTCCTGTTCGCCTCCGGCGGCTCGGTGAGCCTGACCTGGCTCGAGCTGCCGCTGATCCTGCTGCTGCTGGTCGTGTTCACGACCGGCGCCTCGCTGCTCCTGGCGGCGCTGTTCGTGCGCTACCGCGACGTCGAGCCGATCTGGGACGTCGTGCTGCAGGCGCTCTTCTACGCGACGCCGATCCTCTACTCGCTGACGATCGTGATCGACAAGGCCGGCATCGAGGCCGCCCGGCTGCATGCTCGTCAACCCGATCGCGACCGCGATCCAGCAGGCGCGCCATGCGCTGATCGACCCGTCGTACGAGAGCGCCGGGCAGATCTTCGCCACCCCGGCCGGCGCCCTGATCCCGATCGGCTTCGCCGTGGCGACGTTCGTCGTGGGGACGATCGTCTTCGTGCGCGCCGCGCCGCACGTCGCCGAGGACCTCTAGGACTCCTCGGCGTGGAAGACGTGCCGGCGCAGCACGAGGAACGTGATGCATGCCGCGGTTCCCGCACTGAGGACGTACACGACCTGCTCGTCGACGCCCAGAGCTGACGGGAGGACGGCTGTGCGCGGTCGCGGTGAACGCGTACTGCACCGCCGCGAGCGACAGGTAGCGGCCGGCCTGCTGATGGACCGCCAGCTCGAACGCGTCGTGATCGCGGAAGACGAAGAGCCGCTGCAGCGCGAAATGGACCGCGAGCGACGTCGCGTACGCCACGAGGATCGCCACCTGGATCGGGAGGCCGACGGGCCCGGACAACACAAGCGTGCCGCCGAAATACGTGAGCGCGGTGAAGGCGCCGACCGCCGCGAACCTCGCCGGCTGGCCCACACGGAGTTGCTCCCACCGCCTCTTTGCCTCGACGCCGGACGGCACGGTGTGGACTGTACTCGCCGCTGACGGGGCAGGTCCCGCTACGTTGGCCGATGCCGACATGCCCGATATCCGTGGGCGTCGACCGCGCCGGTCGGAGCGATGGCGACCGGCCGCTGGAGCGGCAGGAGGCTTCGACGTGCGCGCTGCGGGGAGCTGCGGGTTCGCGTTCGTGGCGACCGTGGGACGGAGTTCGCCCCATCTACGACGACGACTACTACGCGGGCCGCGGAGCCGACCCGCTGGTGGACTACCGCTACGAGCTGGAGCATCGGGCACCACGATCCGCAACCACGAATGGGCGGGCGTCACCACGTCGTCCGGAGCCTCACGCCGGTCGGGGCGGAGACTCGATGGCTCGACTACGGGTGCGGCACCGGGGGCCTCGTGCTGCACCTGCGCGGCACGACAGAGGTCGACGCGGTCGGATTCGAGGAGGGCTGGAGGCCTGCCCCGGCTCATCGACCACGGCGTCCCCGTCCTGGACCGCGAGCAGCTCGACGCCGCACCGGAGAGCTTCGACGTCATCACAGCCATCGAGGTCCTCGAGCACATCCCGGACCCGGTGGCGGAGCTGCGCCGCATGGCGCGGCTGCTGCGGCCCGGCGGTGTGCTGTTCGTCACGACCGGGAACGCCACGCCCGCACCGCGACGACCTGCTGGCGTGGCGCTACCTGGTGCCCGAGATCCACGTCTCCTTCTTCGAGCCGGCGAGCCTGGCCCTTGCCATGGAACGGGCGGGGCTCGTGGCGGAGTTCGCCGGCTATGTCCCGGGATGGGACCAGATCATCCGGTTCAAGACGCTGAAGAACCTGGGGCGCAAGGACATCTCGCCGGCGGAGCGGCTCATTCCGTGGCGGACGGTCTCCCGGGCGCTGGACCGCCGGCACCAGGTGTCGGCGCATCCGATCGGTCGTTGCGCGGCACGAGGCTGAGTCCGACGACCAGGTTGTTGAAGACGAACGGCAGCATCGGCAGCGGGAAGTACCGGCGCGCCTCGATCGTGAAGTAGGGGTCGAGCTCCGCGAGGATCTCGCGGGGGAGATTGATGTGCTCGCGCGTGTAGAACCACCGGTACGAGCCGCCGTAGCGTCGCTTGTAGACCCGCTCCGCCGAGATCTTCCGCGCCAGGGTGTACGCCGGGCTTCCTCGCACGGGATGACGACGAGCAGCCGCCCCCGCTGCTTGTCGAGCAGCCGATGGGCCTCGCGGATCGTCGCCGGGAGGTTCGGGAGGTGCTCGAGGACGTGGATCGCGAGGACGCGGTCGAAGAACCCGTCCTCGAAGTCGAAACGCTCCTGGCAGTCGCCGACCACGACGTTGACATCAGGAAAGGCCGCGCGGATCCCCGCAGCCATGTTCTCCCGGACCTCATTCGCGTAGTAGCTGCGCTCCTGGTCGGGGGTCAGGCACTCGTAGTGCAGGTGCTCGCCGAGGCCGGCGCCGATCTCGAGCGTCGTGCGGAATCCGGGCGGCGAGTGCTTGACCGGGAACTGGTGGTTGAACCGCTCGATGAGCCCGTACCGCTGTGGCAGGACCTCGTGCCAGTGCTGCATGAAGTCGTCGCTGATCCGCTGCTGCTCGGCCGTCAGCGGCGGGAGCCGTTTGGGCCAGACGGAGCGGGGCGGCGCGGTCACTTCCGGGCCTCCGCCGCCCGTTCGCTCGAGAGGAACGCCGACGTCTCCGCGCGTGCATCGGGCGTTCCGATCTCGTAGAAGCGTTCGGTGGCCTCGTAGCCGGCGAGCCTCCCACTCGCGGCGAGGGCATGGTAGACGCCCGAGAGGTCGGCTCCTGCGGCCCGGCTGCGTCGAGCGCCTCCGGGCGCATCACGGCGAGGCCGTAGTCGATCCAGTGCATCTCGGGTACCGGATGGCGCTTGTCGTAGATGCGGACGTGCTCCCCGTCGAACACGGCGTTGCTCGCGTCCCAGCGGCCGTGATTGCGCAGCACCGTCATCAGAGCGGGGAGATCCTGCGCGCGATAGGCGCGCTCAACGGCCGCGTAGTCGATGCGCAGGTACGTGTCGCCGTACAGGACGTGGAACGTCTCGCCGAGCAGCGGGACCGCGGCGCGGACCGCCCCGGCGGTGCCGTCGAGGCCGGGCCCGTCGTAGACGTACTCGATCTCGAGCCCGAACCGGCGGTGTCCGACGGTGGCCTCGATCTGCTCGCCCAGATACCCGACGCACAGCACGATCCGGCCCGCACCGTGGTGCCGCAGCAGGCGCAGCTGGTGGAACAGGAACGGCTCCCCGGCGACGTCCACCAGCGGCTTCGGCGTGTCGGCTACGGCGTCGCCGAGCCGGCTGCCGAGACCTCCGGCCAGGATGCAGACAGGGCTGAGGACGGCGCCGGCCATCATCCGGACCCCGGCTCGACCCCGTGGTCCTGGACGGCGAGATCCGCCGCTGCGGAGCGCCCGGATCGATCCCGAAGGCGCTCTCCACGATGAAGCTGGGCCTGCGCTTGACCTCGTCGTAGATCCGGCCGACGTACTCGCCCATGATCCCCAGGCTCAGCAGCTGGATGCCGCTGAAGAGGGAGACGATGACGATGATCGTCGGGTTGCCGACCGGGAACGGGGCTCCCGCAAGCTTCGCGACGAGGTAGCCGAGCGCGAACACGAACGCGAAGACCGAGGCCAGCAGCCCGGCGACCGAGATCAGCTGCAGCGGGTACCGGGAGAAGCTCACGATCCCGTTCATCCCGATGACCAGCGAGCCGAAGAACCGGTTGTACTTGCTGTCCCCGGCCGCCCGCGGATCGCGGTCGTACAGGACGGCCGTCTGACGGAACCCGACGATGCCGACGAGACCGCGCAGGAAGCCGTGGGCTTCGTTCAGCGCGACGACGTGGTCGATCACGCGACGGCTCATCAGGCGGAAGTCCCCGGTGTTCGGCGGGATCTCGACCTCGGCGACGCGGCTGATCACGCGGTAGCCAACGGCGGCGACGATGCGCTTCGGCAGCGTCTCGCCCTCGCGTGTCCGGCGCTGCGCGTACACGACGTCGAACCCTTCGCGCCACCGTGCAACGAGTTCGGCAATGACCTCGGGCGGGTCCTGCAGGTCGCAGTCGATCACGACCGCCGCATCGCCCGCGGACGCCGCGAGGCCGGCCAGGGTCGCTGCGGGCTGCCCGAAGCGCCGGGAGAACCGCAGCATCTTCACGCGCTCGTCGCGTGCACGCTCGGCGAGGACCGCCTCCTCCGTCCCGTCGGTGCACGGGTCGAGCGCGAAGATGAGCTCCCAGTCCAGCCCGAGCGGCTCGAGCACGGCCGTCAGCCGCCGGCAGACGAGCGGGACGTTGTCCTCCTCGTTGAACACGGGGATGACCACGGAGAGCATCATCGGGGCACCTCGGTGAAGAACTGGTCGTCGATGCGCCGGAGCGTCGCGAGGTTCGGTTCCGCTCGCAGGCGGGCCTGGAAGCCCTGGTCGCGCCACGGGTCCCAGGGCGCCGACAGCAGGCGCCCGCTGATGCCGTCGGAGTCGTCCGAGAGGAGCCAGGCGACCATCTCGGTCGCGACGTCGGGGGATGTTCCCCCGCCCTCCAGGTCGCGCTGGGTGCGCTCGAAGTACGCAGCGCCGGCGCGCTCGGCACCGGCCCGCAGCGTCGCGTCGTGCATCGCGGTCGCCACGAAACCCGGGGCGACGGCGTTGGCGCGCAGCCCGTCGGCGGCCAGGTTCTCGATGAGTCGGACGACCGCCGCCTTCGACGCCGCGTAGGCGTCGTAGCGCGGAAGCGGCCCGGTCGCGCCGCCGCCCGAGAACGCCACAAACGCCCCACCGGACCGGTCCAACGCGGAGAGCGTCGCGCGTGCGGCCAGGAACGTCCCCAGCACGTTGACCCGCAGCGTGTCGGCAAAGGCCTCGGGATCCACGTCGGCCGCCGGCCCGATCGGGCCGAGCACGCCGGCCGCGTGCACGACGCCATCCAGCGCGACCAGTCGGCCCGACGCCCGCTCCCAGGCGCCCGCGTCGCCGACGTCGAGCTCCAGCCATGTGTGCCCGGCACCGGGGAGCCCAGCGACGACCTCACGCGAGGCCTGCGCCCCGCGCGCCGCGACCACGACCTGCCACCCGTCACACGCCAGGCGCTCGGCGCACGCTCTACCGATGCCGCGGGACCCTCCGGTGACCAATACCCGTCGGCTCATCCGACGCCCTCGCGGACGGCGCCGTAGCCGGCCTCGGCGTACGCACGCTCGGCGATGTCCCACGCGTAGCGGGCGTCCTGCAGGCCGCCGAGCATCGGCTCGCCGTCCTCGAGACGGTCGCAGAAGTGTTCCCACTCGAGCCGCCAGGAATCGTCGCGGTCGGGATACTCGACGACCTCGGTCTCGGGCGGCCCGAGTGCGGGGCTCATCCGGTGGATGCGCAGGGTCTGGGGACCGTACGAGCGCACCAGGCCGTCGACCTGCAGCTTTGCCGTCCGGCAGTAGATCTCGAGCGAGAACGTGTTCTTCCACTCGGTCCAGCTGACATGCATGAGCGCCCATGGCGCCACCCGCGACCGGTTGTCGCCAAGGATCAGGACCGCGTTGTCGTCGACCGGCGTGTCCCAGAACTGCGTCCGCAGGAGCGCCGCGTTGAACGGGAGCGGCCCGAGCAGCCAGTGCGAAAGGTCGAGCAGGTGAAACCCCTGGTCGACGATCTCGCCCCCGCCGGACCGGGCGGGCTGGGCGCGCCACTCGCGGTCGTACCCAAGGCGGCCGCCGTGCCCGTAGCGCGCCCGCAGGTGCAGCACCTCGCCGTGGGCACCGGACCGCGCCTCGTCGATCGCGCGGTGGATCCCCGGATGGAATCGGTGGTTGAAGCCGACCTTCACGCGACGGCCCGTGCGCTCGCTCGCAGCTGTCAGCGCATCGATCTGCGCGACGCTCACGCCGGCGGGCTTCTCGACCAGCACGTCGGCGCCGGCCTCGAGCGCCTGCACGGCGAGCTCGGTGAGCCGGTCGTGCGTCGCGGCGATCACCACGGCGTCGGGCTCCAGCGCGAGGAGCTCCTCCATCGATGCGCAGGGGACGGCGTCCCGGGTGGCCGCGAGGTCCTCGGCGGCCTTCCGGGCGATGTCGAAGCAGCCGGCGAGCTCGTCCTCCTTGCGCAGCGCCTCGGCGCGCTTGCGGCCGATCAGGCCGCACCCGGCTATCGCGATCCGCATCAGGCGTATTCGGTTCCGGTACAGCCCTGGAACTCGAAGTCGAACACGAGCTCGGGGGCGTTGGCCGCGGCCATCGCCAGCCGCGTGTCGTCGGGGCGCTCGGCGTACACGAGCAGGAAGCCACCGCCCCCGGCGCCGACGAGCTTGCCGCCCAGGCAGCCCGACCGCAGCGCGAGCGTATACAGCGTGTCGATCCGCTCGTTCGCCATGCCCGGCGACCGCTCGCGCTTGTTCTCCCAGTGGCGGTGCATCAGCCGCGCGTACCCCTCGAGATCGCCCGTCTCGAGCAGCCGCCGGCTTTCGTGCCCCATCTCCTTCGTGCGGTGGAGGTTCTCGACCATCTCTGAGTCGGATGCCCGGGTCTGCTCGACCTGATGCGAGAGGACGCTCGAGGCGCTCCGCGACTCGCCGGTGTAGAAGAGCAGGAAGTTGTTCGCGACCCGCCAGGGTCGCGTCGCTCAGCTCCAGCGGGTCGACGACGACCGAGGCCGTCGCGCTCGAAGGTGTAGGCGCAGATCCCGCCGTGCGCCGAGACGTACTGGTCCTGCTTGCCGACCGGCTCACCCAGGACGTCGATCTCGATCTCGCAGGCTCGCCGTGCCAGCTCGCCCAGGGCGTGATCGACATCCGGCGGGCCATCGTCAGCGCCTTCAGGACGCACACCGTGTAGGCCCCGGAGGACCCCATGCCCGTCCCGGCCGGCACATCCGCCACCGAGGCGATCTCGAGCGGGTTGCCCGACCAGTGCCGCAGGATGGTCTCGCGCAGGATGGGGTGCCGGATGTCCTCGGGCCGATCCACCTCCTCGGTCTCGGAGTACTTCATCCGGTACCGCTTCTGGAAGACCGTGTGGGTGAGCATGTAGATGTACTTGTCGATCGCGCCGCTGATCAGGAACCCGCCATGCTCGTCCGAGTACGACGGCAGGTCGGTCCCCCCGCCTCCGAGGGAGATGCGCAGCGGCGCACGGGTGAAGAGCATGCTCATCTCGCGGTGACCTCGTCGGTGTCGTCTTCGAGGATGGAGGGCGTGCGCTCGAACCACTCCAGCGTCCGCAGCGTCGCCTCCCTGATCGTCAGTTCTGGGGCCCACCCCGAGTGCGCGGATGCGCTGCGTGTCCAGACGGATGAGGGGTGAGTCCGCCAACCCAGCCCCGCCGGCCGCCCGTCCGCTCGATCTCGGGGTCCGCGCCCAGGTACCCGGCGATCGTGGCGACCGAGTCGTCGACCACGACGGTCTCGTCCGTCCCGAGGTTGTACACGGCGAACCCGGGCGTGCCCTCGTGCGCGGCGACCGCGGTCAGGATCGCGGAGACACAGTCCTGGGAGTACAGGTACGACTTCTCCTGGCGCCCGTCGCCGAGCACCCGCAGCGGGTCCGGGTCGCGACACAGCGCACGGTAGAAGTCGATCACGTGTCCGTGCGTGTACCGCTCCCCGAGCACGGACACGAAGCGGAAGACGATCCCGGTGATGCCGTATCCGGTGGCATAGGCGGCGATCATCCCCTCGCCCGCGAGCTTGGAGGCTGCGTACGAGCGACGTCTGGACGGGGAACGGCGCATCCTCCGGGGTGGGGAACACCTCTGGCTCGCCGTACACCGAACCGGTCGACGAGAAGCCGATCAGGGAGACCCCGTGGGCGCGCATCGCCTCCAGCACCCGGGCGGTGGCGATCGTGTTCTGTTCCAGATCGCGCTGCGGGTGGTCCAGCCCGTGACGAACGTCGGCGTTCGCCTGCAGGTGGAACACGGCATCGCAGCCGCGCACCGCGCGATCCAGCGTCACGCCGTCGAGGATGTCCCCTTCGAACAACTCCGCCCGCCCGCCGGCCAGCGCAGCCTCGATGAACTCGCGACGACCGGTCCGGAAGTCGTCGAGGATCGCAACCTCGACGCCCTCCGCCAGCAGGCGGTCGGCGAGGGTGCTGCCGATGAAGCCGGCACCGCCGGTGACGAGCGCGCGTCGCACGGGCTAGAGACTGAAGCCCGCTGCGGCAGCGTCGCGGTGGAACATCTGGACGGTCTCCAGCGAGAACTGCTCGAGGTCTTTCCCGAGGCTCGCCACCTTCGGCAGCAGATCGTGGGTCATCGTGATGATGTGGCACCCGATCGAGTCGGCCTGCACGAGGTTGAGCACCTCGCGCGGGCTCGCCCAGATGAGCTCGGACCGCGGAGCCGCCGTCATGATGTCGACGGAGCGCGCCATGATCGGCAACGGGTCGACACCGGCGTCCGCGATGCGGCCGGCGAACACCGAGATGCAGCTCGCGGCGCCATCACGGACCGCCTCGGTCGTGAGCTCCACCTGCGCTGTGGTGAACAGCGCCGTCACGTTCACCTGCACGCCGTCCTCGCTGAGCTCGCGGATGAGCGGCGCCATCGACTGCCCGGTCGTCGTCGTGATCGGGATCTTCACGTAGACGTTCGGCCCCCAGGTCGCGATCAGGCGCGCCTGGCGGCGCATCTCCACCTCGTCGTCGGCGAACACCTCGAACGAGATCGGGAGCTCGGTGATCTGCTCCAGGAGGCGGTGGGCGAACTCTGCGTAGTCGGTCAGCCCCGCCTTCCACATCAGCGTCGGGTTCGTGGTGAACCCCTTGATGACGGGTTCGGCGGACAACTTGAGGATGCCGTCGAGATCAGCGCCGTCGGCGAAGATCTTGGTCGTGATCTGATCGATCATGCGTGTCACAGGCTAACTGGCGAACCGGGTGCCTGACCGATGAACGCAGCAGCCGCCCGAAGGTCGCGGACCCGCGCATCGGGCTCAGGCCCGGCGCCGCGGCGGTGCGCCGAGCGCTCGGCCTCGACGAGGATCGTCCGGCACCCTGCCGCCGCTCCGGCTCCGACGTCCGCATCCGAGTCGCCGACCATCCAGGACCCGCGGAGGTCGATGCCGCGCTCGGCCGCCGCGTCGAGCAGCATCCCCGGCTGCGGCTTGCGGCACGGACACGCACCGCCGAGGTCGGCGACCGTCGCCTGCGGATGGTGCAGGCAGTAGCGCCAGTCGTCGATTCTCACGCCGCGCTCGGCCAGCAGGGTCACGATCCGCTCGTGCACCGCGCGCAGCTGTGCGCGCGTCGCCTTGCCCTTTGCGGCGGCCGGCTGGTTGGAGACGATGACGGTCCGCCATCCGGCCGCCTGGAGCGCAGCCACCGCTGCGGCCGCACCGTCGACCAGCACCACGTCACCGGGGTCCAGCGGCGACTCGAACCGGCCATCCGCGGAGTCCCAGGCGGGCTCGTTGATGACGCCGTCGCGGTCGAGGAACACGCCTGGCCCGGTGACGACGTCGACCCCGGTCATGCGGCGGTGATGGACTCCCACTTGCCGGGCTGGGCTGCGAGCGCCGGGTGCGAGACGAGCAGGTGCCACACGACGGCCTGGAAGGCCTCGACGTGCGGGGTGCGCCGCTCGGGTGGGGCGTCGATGACGATGCACACCTCGGCGAGCCGCGCCGTCGTGCCCTCCGCCGACCCCACGATCCCGTAGACCGGGGCGCCCACCTCCGCTGCGAGCTCGACGGCGTGAACGAGGTTCATTGACACGGCGTGCTCGCGCGACCCGCCGCCGACCGAGAAGACCAGGACCGCGTCGGCCGCGCCCAGGCGCGAGGTGCGCAACCAGGCCTCGAACGTCGTCTCCCACCCTTCGTCGTTGGTGCGCGCCGTGAGCTCGGCGACGTTGTCGACGGGCGTGTACGCCTCGAAGTGACAGATCTTGCGGAAATCGTTGACGGCGTGGGAGGCGTGGGCGGCCCCGCCCCCGACCCCGAGGATGAAGAGGCGTCCCCCGGCGTCCCGAACGGCCGCCAGGCCGAGCGCCATCGCCTCCAGGTCGCCGCATGGGAGCCCGATGGCGATCTCGGTCGTCTCCTGCATGAAGTCCGCGCTGTAGGTCACGAGCGACGAGCATAACGGGGGGCATTCCGGTGACGCGTGCTCCCTATAGTGCGCGCGGATGCTCGCGATGCTCGTGAGCACGGCGCTCGTCTGCGTCGGCGCCGTGCTGATCGGCCAGCTCACGCTGCGCCTCTTCGGCGTGCCTGCGTGGAGCTGGTCGTCGCCCGCCGTCGGCATGGCGGTCATGCTGCTGGTCAGCACGCCGGTCCTCCACGTCCCCGGAGGACCCGTCACGACCGCCCTGGTCCTGCTCGCGCTGCTCGTGGCCGGAGCGGTCCTCGCAGCGCGTGAGCCCGCACACCGCCTGCCCGTCACCGGTCTGCTGGCAGGGATCCCCGTGCTGCTGCTCGCACTCGTGCCGTTCCTCAGCAGCTGGCGCGCCGGCACGCTCGGCGTTGGCTTCAACAACGACATGGGCGCGCACCTCGCGCTGGCCGACGGGTTCCAGTTCGGCAGCATCGACGGGCTGTCCGGGGCCGACGACTACCCGATCGGCCCGCACACGCTGGCCGCCGCCCTCGCCGAGGGCCTCGGCGCACGCGTGGACTTCACCTTCGCCGGGCTGAGCGTCGCGATCCCGGTACTCCTCGGCTGGACCGCGCTCGGTGCGCTGCGCGGCACCGGGCTGCTTCGAAGGGCGCCGCTCGCGCTCGTCGTCGGCATCTCGTTCCTCGTGGCGAGCTACTACGCCCAGGGGTCATTCAAGGAGCTCCTGCAGGCGCTGTTCTCGCTCGCCGTCGTGCTGCACCTCGGCCGGCCGCTCACCGCATCCCTGTGGCGCTGGGTGCCGCTGGGGCTGCTCCTCGCCGGCTCCGTGTCGGTCTACTCCTGGCCGGGCCTCGTGTGGCCCGTCGGCGTTATCGGCGCCTGGCTCGTGGTGACCCTGGTCATCGACGTGCGCGAGCGCGGGTCCGTGCGGCATGCGTGGACCGTCGCGCGGGCGGACGTCGCGCCCGTTCTCGCGGCGAGCGCGGTGGTGGTCGTGGCGCTCGTGCCGCAGATTCCGCGGCTGGCGCGGTTTCTCGACACGGGAGCCGGGCGCTTCGACGCGCAGGGGCTCGGGAACCTCGTCGCGCGGCTGCCGGTCTGGCTCGCGTTCGGCACGTGGGACCAGCCCGACTACCGGCTGCCGGCGATCGACCCCTTCGCCACCGGCATGTGGACGGCGTTCGTGTTGGGCCTGGCCCTGGTCGGCGCCGTGTGGTGCATCAGGGGACGGCAGTGGATCGTCCCGCTCGGCACCCTGATCTTCCTGCTGATCTGGGCCTACACCGATCGCACGGAGGCGCCGTACGTCGCCGCGAAGGCCCTCGCGATCCTCGCGCCGATGCTGCTGCTGCTAGCTGCGCTGCCGGTCATGGACGCCGATCCCCCAGGCCTGCCCTCGCCACGGTGGTGGCGGATCCTCGCGCCGCTCCTCGCGGTCGTGCTCGTCGCCAAGGTGGGGGTGACGAGCTGGCATGGGCTCCGCATCGCCAGCGTCGGGCCCACGGCGCACCTCGATGAGCTGCGTGAGCTGCGCCCCGGGTTGGAGGGCCGGAAGGTCCTGTTCCTGGGCAACGACGACTCCGTGGTCTTCGAGCTTGCGGGCGTCGACGTGAGCACCGTCGTGCTCGGCGTCCAGACCCAGCCAACGAGGCCCGAGAAGCCGTGGGCCTACGGACTGCCGCTCGACTTCGACTCGCTTCCCACGGAGCGCTACAACGACTACGACTGGGTCGTCACCCCGCGCGACGCGGCCGGCAGCGCCCCGCCCGAGGGGCTACGGCTCGTCCGGCGCACCAGGACCTTCGACCTGTACCGGCGCGTGGGCACCGTGCCGCGCCGCGATGTCCTGGCCGAGGGCGCCGGTTCGGGAGCGCTGCTGCGCTGCGCGACGCGGGCCGGCCGCGCGCTGCTGCGCCGCGGCGGAGTCGCGTTCGTCCGAGAGCCTCCGGTCGTCGTCCCGGTACCGGCCGTCGCACCGGGGGCGACGGCGACCGTCACGCTGCCGCTGAGTCGCGGGACCTGGGACCTCCAGCTCCCGTACATCTCCCCCCGGCCGCTCGCGGTGCGTGCCGCCGGCAGGCGGTTCGAGCTGCCGGCTTCGGCGGACCGCCCCGGGGTACGCCTGCCCGCGGGAGCGATCAGCGTGACGCGCAGCGGTCCGGTCGCGGTGCGCGTCACCGCGACACAGAACTGGCTGACGCCGCGCGCCGCCGTCGCGAACCCGACAGAGGTCATCGCGACCCGGCGCGGCACAGGGCGCCTCGTCCCGGTGCGCGAAGCCTGCGGGCGCTACGTCGACTGGTATCGCACCGGCGCGGCCAGCTGACGACCGACAGGCGCAGCGACTCCCGGCCGTTCAGCGCGCCGTCGCCAGCCACTGCTCGACGTTGTGATCGTGGATCTCGCGCAGGACGTCCTCGATCCCGAACGTGATGTCCCAGCCCGGGTGGTCGCGCTTGAAGTCCGTCAGGTCGCTGATCCACCAGAGGTGGTCGCCGATGCGGGCCTCGTCGGAGAGCGTCCAGTCGAGCTCGCGGCCGGCGATCTCCTCGCAGATCTCGATCGCCTCGAGCATCGAGCAGTTGCTCTGCGCGGCCGCCGCCGAGGTTGTAGACCTCTGCCGGGCGCGGGTTCTCGTGGAAGGCCCCGAACGCGCCGCGACGACGTCGACCGCTGTGGATGTTGTCGCGGACCTGCTTGCCGTCGTAGCCGAAGACCGTGTACGGCGTCGCCGGTCACGGTGCAGCGCATGCAGGTAGGCCAGGAAGCCGTGCAGCTGCGCGCCGGCGTGGCTGCGGGCCGGTCAGGCAGCCGCCGCGGAAGCAGACCGGTCGGCATGTCGAAGTAGCGCCCGTACTCCTGGACCAGGACGTCGGCCGCGACCTTCGAGACGCCGAACAGGCTGTGCTGCGACTGGTCGATCGACAGTCTCGTCGATGCCGCTCGTACCACCGGTGGTCCTCGGGCAGCTCCCAGCGCGTCTCCAGCTCGACGAGCGGCAGGACGTTCGGCGCGGTCGCCGTAGACCTTGTTCGTCGAGGTGAAGATGAAGGTGGCGTCCGGGGCGTGCTGCGCGCGCGGCCTCGCAGCAGGTTCAGCGTGCCGTTCGCGTTCACGGTGAAGTCCGTGTGCGGGTCCGACGCCGCCCAGTCGTGCGAGGGCTGCGCGGCGGTGTGGACGATCAGCTCGACGTCCCTGGCGTGTTCGGCGAACAGCCGCTCGACGCCCTCGCGGTCGCGGATGTCGAGGTCCAGCGGGCGGAACGTGTCGAACTCGCGCGTGAGCTGCTCGCTCATGTGGCGGCGTCGACGCCTCCGGGCCGAAGAAGCTCGCGCGCATGTCGTTGTCGAGGCCGATGACGTCGAGTCCCGTCGGCGCTGAAGTGGCGGACGGTCTCGGAGCCGATGAGGCCGCCCGAGCCGGTGACGATGGCGATGCCCATGACGGGCGCAAGGGTAGAGCCTCACTGGCCGCCACGCGCCTAGACTCTCCGGGGAGTGGCCCCGTCAGCGCGCCAGCGACGGCACGCCGAGCGTGCGGTCGGCATCATCATCTCCCTCGTCGCCCTGGCCGGCGTCGTGTACTGGGCGCTCAAGCAGCAGGCGCCGACCTTCCCCGGGGACACCGGCGGCTGGGCGCTGATCGGCGCCGCCGTCGTCGTCTACGCTGCCGAGACGCTCGCCCGCGGCTGGCGCTGGCACGTGATCCTGCGGCACGCCGAGATCGCGCACCAGGGCGCGACGCGCTCGGCGTCACGGCGGTCGGATACATGGGAAACACGGTGCTCCCGGCGCGCGGGGGCGAGGTACTGCGCATCCTGGTCATGGGCGAGCGGACGGGGGCGCGGCGGCGTGAGGTACTCGGGACGATCGTGCCGGAGCGCGTGCTCGACGCCGCGGCGCTGGCGCTGCTGTTCGCGGTGATCACGCTCCTCGGCGCCCAGAAGACGTCGATCGGCCCGGCGGTAGCGATCGCCGCGGCCGCGGCGACCGCGGTCGGCGCGATGGCGCTGTACGCCTACCACCGGCTGCGCGGCGCCGGGCACTTCGAGGCGTTCGCCGCGCGCATCCGGCCGGTCGCCCGCGGCTCGCGCCTGCTCGTGACGCCGTGGGGCGCCGGCCTGCTGCTGCTGACGTGCCGCGATCTGGATCGCGGAGGGCGCGACGCTCGCTCTGCGCCCAGGCGCTCGACATCTCGCTGAGCTGGGCCGAGGCGTTCGCGACGGTCGTCCTGGCGAGCTTCTTCTCGCTGATCCCGGCGGCGCCGGGCTTCGTCGGCACGTTCGACGCCGCGGTCATCTTCGGGCTGAAGGCCGCGGACGTGACGGGGTCCGCGGCGCTCAGCGTCCTGCTCATGTACCGCTTCGTCGCGTTCGTCCCGATCACGATCGTCGGGCTGATCCTGCTGCTGACCCGCTACGGCGGGATCGCGATGCTCCGGTCAGCCGAGCGCACCGCGGACGAGGGCCTCGTCGGCGAGGATCCAGCCGTGGATGTCGGCGAGGATCTCCCGCGCCCCCCGGCGGGGTCGCCAGGCCGTGTGTGAGAACAGCGCGCGGCAGTCGCTGAGGTAGACCGGCACGTCGCCCTGGCGGGTCTGCGGGACGCTGCCGATCTCCAGGTCGCGGCCGTCAGCTCGCGGCAGATCGCGGTCGTCTCCAGCAGCGACAGGCTGACGTCGCGCCCGCCGCCGACGTTGAACGTGCGCCCGTCCCAGCGGCCGGGATCGGCGAGCTGCTCGTCGACGAGGTCGACGAGGTCGGCGACGTGCAGCAGGTCGCGCACCTGCTTGCCGGTCCCGCCGTAGCCGATGTAGCTCAGCGGGCGGCCGAGGACGAAGCTCAGCATCCAGTGGGTGAAGACGCCCTGGTCGACCTTCCCCATCTGCCACGGCCCGGCGACGACGCCGCAGCGGTTGACGACGGCGCTGATGCCGCGCTCGGCGCGGTACTCCTCGATCAGCAGCTCGGCCGCGAGCTTCGTCGCGCCGTAGAGCGTGCGCGCGCCGGCGAGCGGGAAGCCCTCGGCGATCCCGGCGGCGGAGGCGCCGGGAGCGGCTGGTCGGCCGGCGAGCTCCAGCCGGGTCTCGGCCTCCTCGATGACCAGCGCCTCCTGCGCGGCGACCGGGTAGACGCGGCTCGTCGAGAGGAAGACGACCTGCGCGCCGCGGCGCGCCGCGGCCTCCAGGCAGTTGTAGGCGCCGATCAGGTTCGCCTGCACGACGTAGTCCCCGCCGCCGTCCACGGACGCCATCACCGACGGCTCGGCCGAGCACTCGACCATCGCGTCGAACGGCCCGATCGCCTCGAGGTCCGCCAGGTGGCGCACGTCGGCGTGGTGGAACGCGACGCCCGCCGCCTTCAGCCGCGGGAGGTTCAGCTCCGAGCCGCGGCGGTACAGGTTGTCGGCGGCGAGCACCTCCATGTCCGGGTGGCGCGCGGCGAGCTCCAGCGCGATCGAGGAGCCGATGAAGCCGGCGCCGCCGGTGACGAGGACCCGCATGGCGAGCGAGGGTAGTGCGAGGCGACGCCGCGTGCGCGCAGGGCCGTACGATCGCGTGATGCTCAGCAGCCTGATCCGCCGGCCGCGGGGGTGGCGCCTGGGGGTGCTGCTGAACGGGGCGCCCGCGCCCCCGCCGCACGCCCCCGCCGTGCGGGCCGATCTGGAGCGCACGGCCGCCGTTCGGCGCCTGGAGGCCACGCCGGCCACCGACCGGCTGCTGGAGCGCATCGACGCCGCCGACGTGGCGGCGATCGAGGCGGCGATGGCGCCCGACCGCCGCGCGCTGTACGAGGCCACCGCGACGAGCGACCCCGGCACGCACCGCCGGCTGACGCTCGCGTTCGCGGTCCACGAGGGGCCCGACGCGGTGGTCGCCAAGCTCGGGCTGTCACGCGCGACCCCGCCGGAGGAGGTCCACGCGCTCGGGCGCGGGCCGCTCGCCGCGGGCGGCGACTACTACTCCGCCGACAACGTCGCCGAGGCGCTGCGCGTCGCCGGCGCCCCGCTGCAGCCGGGCGACCGCGGCCTGGACTTCGGCTGCTCGTCGGGGCGCGTCGTGCGGGTGCTCGCCGCGGCCCACCCGCAGACGGCGTGGAGCGGGTGCGACCCGATCCCCGGGGCGATCACCTGGGCGCAGGATCATCTCGACCGGATCGCGTTCGAGGTCTCGCCGCTGCGACCGCCGCTCCCGCACCCCGACGCCTCGTTCGACGTCGCGTTCGGCTGGTCGATCTGGACGCACTTCGGCCGCGAGCCCGGACTCGCGTGGCTCGGGGAGATGCACCGGCTGCTGCGCCCCGGCGGGCACCTGGTCCTGACGACGCACGGCATGGCGACGCTCGCCGAGTGGCACCGCCGCGACGTGTGGAACGCGCGGGACATCCACGCGATCCGCCTGGAGCTGTACCGCGAGGGCTTCGCCTATCGCGACGTCTTCGGCCCGGAGGGCGACGGCGGCGTGCCGCAGGAGGAGTGGGGCAACGCGTTCATGACGCTCGACTGGCTCGCGGAGCGCGTGTGCCCGCAGTGGTCGATCCGGGCCTTCCTCCCCGGCCGCGTGGACGACATCCAGGACGTCGTCGTGCTGCGCCGCGAGGATCAGCCGGCGTAGGTGAACGGCAGGCCGGCGGCGACGTCCGCCAGCGACGGCGCGGTCGTGTCGCGCTCGGAGACGACGATCTCCTCGGCGGGCAGCGGCCAGGCGACGGCGACCTGCGGGTCGTTCCACGCGATCCCGCGCTCGACGGCGGGGTCGTAGTAGTGCGACTGCTTGTAGAGGACGTCGGCCACGTCGCTGAGCACGCAGAAGCCGTGGCCGAAGCCGGCCGGCACGTACAGCACCTGCATCGTCTCGTCGGTCAGCTCGAAGCCCTCCCAGCGCCCGTACGTCGGCGAGCCGGCGCGCAGGTCGACGACGACGTCCCAGATCCGCCCGCGGCCGCAGCGCACGAGCTTCGAGGAGCCCTCGCCGATCGCGAAGTGCAGCCCGCGCAGCACGCCGCGGGTGGAGCGCGAGTGGTTGTCCTGGACGAAGGCCTCGGTGATGCCCGGCGGCGGCGAGGTCGTTCGCGCGGTAGGTCTCGCAGAAGAACCCGCGGTCGTCGGGGAAGACGCGCGGCTGGAGCAGCAGGACGCCGGGCAGCGTGGTGGCGGTGGCCTCGATCGGCATGCGGCGGGAGCCTACGCCGTGCGATCGTAGGGTGCGGCTGTGCCCGCCCCCGACCACCCTGAGACCCGGCCGGTCGTCGCGATCGGCGACATCGGCCACCGGACGGCCTTCCACGTCGGCGACGAGGCGATGTTCGACGCGCTCGTCCCGGGCCCGCGCGCTCCGCAGGACTGGATCGCGGTCTCCGCGGACCCGGCGCACACGACGCAGCGCACGGGTGTCCCGGCAGTCCCGCGACTGGGCTTCTCCGCCGCCGCCGGCGATGCGGCCGCGCGCGAGGCGCGCCTCGCGGAGGTCCTGGGCTTCGCGGGGCCGGGCGCGGTGGCGGACGGCGACCCCGCGGCCGCCGTCCTGTCCGCGCTCGACCGGGCCGGCGGGCTGCTCGTCACCGGGGGCGGGAACCTCAGCTCGCGCTGGCCGGACCAGATCTACGAGCGCGTCGCGCTGATCGAGCTGGCCGGCCGCCGCGGACTGCCGGTCGTCGTGACCGGGCAGACGATCGGCCCGGAGCTGCGCGAGCGCGAGCGCGAGCTGCTCGCCGGCGCGCTGGCGCACGCCGCGCTCGTCGGGGTGCGCGAGCCGCACTCGCGGGCGCTCGCGGCGGCGCTCGGCGTGCCCGCCGCCCGCCTGACGCTCCAGCTCGACGACGCGCTGCTGATCGGCGACGACGGGGCGGCGTCCGGCGCCCCGGACGGTCCGTGGATCGCCGTGACGATCCCGAGCTACGACGCGCCGGCCCAGGCGCTCCCGCTGTTCGACGCGCTGGCCCGGCAGCTCGCCGAGCTGGCGCGCGCGACCGGCGCGCAGATCGGCCTGGTCCCCCACGAGGGCTCGCTCGACGGGGCGCTCGTGCGCGACGTGCGGGCCGGCGACATCCTCGCGCGCTCCATCACGCGGCTCGGCGCGCCCGTCGTGGCGCTGCCGCTTCTGCCTCCGGCGCAGGCCGCCGCGCTCGCGCGCCGCGCGGACCTGGTGGTCTCGGCGCGCTATCACCCGCTCGTCTTCGGCCTTGCGGGCGGCGTGCCGTGCCTCGGGATCCACTTCGGGCGCTACACCCGGATCAAGGCGCGCGGCGCCCTCGGCTTCGCCGGGCTGGAGGACTGGAGCCTGCCGATGGACGCCGCGCCGGAGCTGCTCGCCGCGGCGGGACTGGAGCTGTGGGAGCGGCGCGCGGACGTCCGCGAGCATCTGACGGGGGCGCTGCCCGCATGGCGTGCCGCGGCGGCGGCGCATGCGGCGCAGGTGCGCGCGGTCCTCGCAGGCGAGTCGGCCGGCGGCACGGACGCCCGGCCGGCGGCGCCCGGCCCCCAACCCGCGGGGACGTGGGCGACCGCGGCGCGCGTCGTGGACGACGTGGCCGGCCGCGCCGAGGAGCGGCGCCTGGACCTCGAGCGTCATGCCCGGGCGCTCGAGCGGTCCTTCCGCGAGGCCGAGCGCTACGCGCTGTCGCTGCGCGCCGCCCTCGACGAGGCGCGGGCGCCGCCCGCATGGCGCCGCCGCCGTCGTCGACCCGGCTCCGCGACGGGCGCGCCGGTCGTCCGCTTCAGCGACCTGCGCCACGAGCAGGCCGGGGACGTCGCCGTCGCGTCGATGCTCGTCGAGGGCGGGACCGGGCCGTCCGGCCGGATCCACCTGCGCCGGCACGGCGCGAGCGTCGCGGACATCGACCGATCGGCCACGCCGTTCGCGCCGATCGCCGCGGTCCTCACCGTCGCCCAGGGCCACGACGCCCGCATCGACGGACCGGTCGACGAGACCGCGCGGGCGGGCGCCGAGGCCGGCGGCGCGCAGCTCGCGCGCTGGTTCGGGTGGCGCGTGCCGGCGATCACGGCCACCGAGGCGGCGGCGACCCGTCCGCGGTCCCCGGGCCGCGGGCTGTTCTTCTCGCGCGGGCTGGACTCGATGGCCTCGTTCGTGCGCCGCCGCGCGGACCTCGACGCGCTCATCGGCCTCTCCTGGCAGGACCCGCCCTACCGCGACGCGGGCACCGACGCCGTCTGGGCGGGCACGGTCGCCGCGACGGCCGCGGCCGGCCTGCCGCTGCTGCAGCTCAGCACCGACGCGCGCACCGTGCTGGAACCCGTCATCGCCTGGGACTTCAGCCACGGCGCGGTCCTCGCAGGAGCCGGCCTGCTGCTCTGCGCGGACGTCGGCGAGGCGCTGATCGCCGGGGCGTTCCCGACCGGCCGCGCGACGCCCACGGGCACGCACCCCGACCTCGACCACCACTGGTCCTCGTCCGCGCTGCGGTTCGTCACCGAGGACGGCGGCGGCGGGCGCAACGAGAAGGCGGCGGTCGTCGGCCCCGACCCGTTCGGCGTGCAGTGGCTGAGCGTCTGCTGGGAGGTCCCGGGAGCGCGCAACTGCGGACGCTGCTGCAAGTGCCTGCTGACGCTGACGAACTTCCGGATCGCGGGCCACCTGGACGCCGTGCGGGACCGGTTCGACGGCGAGCTCTCGCCCGAGGCGGTGCTCGCCGTCGCCTACGAGGGCACGCCCACGACCCCGCTGAACGCCGAGCTCGTCCTCGCCCGCCTGGATGCCGGCGATCCGCTGCGTCCCGCGTGGGAGCTGATGCGCGAGGTGGCGCTGGAGCGTGACGCCGCGACGCAGCGCGAGGCCGCTGCGTCATCCCCCGGGGCGTGACCGGCCGACTACCCTGTTCGCCGTGGACGTGGACACCGCCACCGAGGCCCTCGCGGCCGAGAACGCGCAGCTGCGCGAGCGGGTCGCCCGGCTCGAGGGCGAGCTCGCCGAGCAGGCCGCGCACACGAACGCGCTCGTCGCCGCCTCCCAGGAGCGCACCTACTGGCTGGATCGCTGGGGCCTGGACCTCAACGCCCTGATGGAGCGCCCCGGCGCCGCCCAGTTCCGGGCGCTGCTGCGCGCGGTCCGCTGGCCGCTGCGCCAGGCCAAGCGGCTGAAGCGGCGCCTGCTCGGCTGATGGCGACGACCGCGGTCGTCATCCCCGTCAAGGACGGGGCGCGCTGGCTTGCCGAGGTGCTCGCCGCCGTCGCGCGCGAGCAGCCGGACGAGGTGCTCGTCATCGACTCGGGCTCCACCGACGGGTCGGTCGCGATCGCGCGCGAGGCGGGCGCCACGGTGCTCGAGATCCCGCCCGCCGAGTTCGGCCACGGCCGCACGCGCAACCTCGCGGTGGAGCACACCGGCGGTGACCTCGTCGCGTTCCTCACCCAGGACGCGACGCCCGTCCCCGGCTGGCTCGCGGCCTACCGCGAGGCCTTTGCGCTCGACGAGCGGATCGCGGCGGCGTTCGGCCCGCACCTCCCGCGCCCGGACACGAGCCCGATGATCGCCCGCGAGCTGACGGAGTTCTTCGCCGGGTTCAGCCCCGACGGCGGCCCCGCGATCCAGCGCGGGCTGGACGACGGGTCCTGGAACCCGGGGTTCCTCTCGAACGCGAACGCCGCCTACCGCCGCGCCGCGCTGGAGGAGATCGGCTTTCGCGACGTGCCCTACGCCGAGGACCAGGCGTTCGCGCGCGATCTCTTCCAGGCCGGATGGCTCAAGGCCCACCACCCCGGCGCGGCCGTCCTGCACGCGCACGACTACCCGTGGAGCGGCTTCATGCGGCGCTACTTCGACGAGTACCGCGGCCTGCACGAGACGACCGGGCACGTCGAGCCGATCGGCGTGCGCTCGACGGCGCGCGACGTGCGCGATCAGGTCGCCCGCGACCGCGCCTTCGTGCGGGCCGAGGGCGCCGGCGGCGGCGAGCGGGCGCTGTGGACGGCGCGCTCGGCCGCCCACCACGGCGGCCGCCGCGTCTTCTCCGCGCTGGGCTCGCGCGCCGACCGCCTGCCGCCGCCGGCGCGGCGCGCGCTGTCGCTGGAGGGCCGCGACGACGCGGCGGGCGGGGCGCCGGCGGGACCCGAGCCGCTCACGCACGTCGCGCCGCGCCGCCCGCGCGAGCTGTTCGCCGAGATCCTCGACCACGAGGTGCACGGGCCCGCGCCGCTGCTGCCGCCCCTCCCCGGCATCGCCGAGCGCACGCCGCTGCACGTGGCGATCGTCATCCCGCCGTTCCGCAAGGGCAGCGGCGGGCACGACACGATCTTCCGGATCTTCCGCGAGATCGAGCGCCTCGGCCACACCTGCTCGGTCTGGATCGACGACCCGCGCGGCGAGATGCACGAGGCGCCCGCGGTCATCCGCGAGCGCATCCGCACGGAGTTCGCCGAGCTGGCGGCGCCCGTCTTCGTCGGCTTCGACGCCTGGTACGGCGCCGACGTGGCGCTGGCGACCGGCTGGCAGACCGTCTTCCCCGTCCTGCGGCTGCCCGCGACGCGCGCGCGGGCCTACTTCGTGCAGGACCACGAGCCCGAGTTCTACGCCACCGCCGCCGAGCAGCGCTGGGCCGCGGAGACGTACACGCAGGGGCTGCACGCGATCTGCGCGAGCCCGTGGCTCGCCGACGTCGTGCGCGAGCGCTACGGCGGGACGGCGTCCGTCTTCCAGCTCGGCCAGGACCCGTCCGTCTACCACCCGCGCGACATCGCGCGCCGGCGCGACATGGTCGTCTTCTACGGGCGCTCGGTCACCGCGCGGCGCGCCGTCCCGCTCGGGCTGCTCGCGCTCGCCGAGCTGCACCGGCGTCGCCCCGGCGCGCGCATCGTCATCTACGGCGACCCGAAGCCGAACGACACCTCGTTCCCCTACGAGCACGCGGGCGTCGCCTCGCAGGAGCAGCTCGCGTGGCTCTACTCGGAGGCGACGGCCGGCCTGTGCCTCTCGATGACGAACTACTCGCGCGTGCCGCAGGAGATGATGGCCTGCGGCCTGCCGTGCGTCGACCTGGCGGGCTACTCGTCGGAGAGCGTCTTCGGCGCCGACGGCCCGGCGGAGCTCAGCGGGTTCTCGATCGTCGAGCTGGCCGACCATCTCGAGCGGCTGATGGACGACGAGGCGCTCTGGCGGCGGCGCTCGGACGCCGGGCGCGCGTTCGTCGCGGCGCACACGTGGGAGGCCGCGGCCCGCGAGGTCGAGGCCGGGCTGCGCGACGCGCTGCGGCTGCGCGAGTCAGCCTGAGTCGTCGGCCCGCAGAGCCCCGCGCAGCGCGAACGCCAGCAGCGCGGGGATGCCGAGCGCGAGGACCGCGGCGAGCAGCCAGTACGTCCACGCGCCGACCCAGCCGGGACGGAACAGGGCGGCGCGGTCGGCGACCTGGCCGAAGCGGCTGAGCATGGACTGCGCGGGCTGCTGGAAGCGGATCGCGATGTCCGTGCTCGTGCGGCTCGCCGTCGACGGTGTAGGTCGAGAGCCCGGCGGCCACGTCGCCGTTGCCGAACGGGGCGACCGGCGCGCGACCGGCGTTGCGCAGGCAGACCGCGATCCGGCTGCCCCGCGGGGATCTCGCGGTCCAGCGCGATGCGCTGCAGGCCCGTCGGCCACGTCCGGGTAGCCGCCGGCGAGCCGCCCGCGCGCGAGCACCGCGCCGTCCGGATACCCGCGGATCGTCACCGCGAGCGCCGGGCCGGGCCGACCGTCGGTCCCGAGCGGGATCTCGACCGCGTCGAACGCCCCGCCCTCCGGCACGTCGATCACCCCCTGGCAGCCGGTCTGGCCCGGCTGGATCGCGCGCTGGGGCCCCGCGGGCGTGACGCCGAGCGTGAACGCCATCCGCGTCTCGCGCGCGCCCGCGACGACGACCAGCGCGAGCACCGCGGCCAGGCAGAGCCCCAGCAGCACGAGCACCGGCCTACGCATAGAACCGGTCCAGTGTGAGCGCGAGCGAGAACAGCGTCAGCGTGAAGAGCCCCGACAGCGCGAGCGCCGCGCCGATCGCGCGCCCGCGTTGCGGCAGGCCGCGCAGCGCGAGCGCGACGAGCAGGCCGGCGAGCCCCGCGAGCGGGAGGACGTAGCGGCCCTGGACGAACGCGACGGCCCCGCCCTCGAGCTGGCGGTAGTCGGTCCAGTGGACGCCGGCCAGGAGGGTGAGCACCGCGACCGCGAAGAACGCCAGCAGCCACAGGTCCACGCGGGAGCGCAGCCGCACGAGCGCGGTCACCGCCAGCAGCGCGACGAGCACGATCGCGGCGGCGAGCACGAAGTAGACGGTGTTGGAGAAGTGCGCGTCGAGCCAGCCGAAGTTCGCCAGCGTGCCCTTCACCCAGTACTCGAAGAGCGGGATGTCCCCGTCCTGGCGGCGGTAGGTCTGCATGAAGCCGAGCTTCGGGAGGTAGAACTGCCAGAGGTAGCTGAGCCAGCTCGCGCGGGTTCAGCGCACCCGGCCGCGGTGCCGGCGACCTGGCCGGAGGCGGCGCGCCCGGTGATCCGCGCCGCGATCACCCAGACGCCGAGCGTCGCGGCGATGCCGGCGCCCCAGGCGGCGATCGGGACGAGCGCGGCGCGCAGCGACCCTGCCCGCGCACGCGTGCGCAGCCCGCCGACCGCGAGCGCGAGCAGCGCCGGCGGCAGCAGCACGAGGCTCGCCGACTTCGTGACCGCGGCGAGGCCGACGACGAGGCCGAGCGCGAGCGCGTCGCGCGTGCTCACGCCGCGCCGCACGATCCGCGCGCCGAGCCACAGCGCGATCGTCGACAGGCCGATCACGAGCGAGTCGGGCATCACTGCGCCCGCGAGGAACCCGAGCATCGGCGCGAGCGCGACGCACCCGGCCGCCGTCGTCTGGAGCAGCCGGTTGCGCGCGAACACCTCGCCGCAGAGCAGCCAGGTGCCCAGGACGGTCAGCAGGAACGCGAGGACGGACGTCATCCGCATCGCCCACAGCCGCGTGAAGAAGCGACGCCGCCGGCGACCTTGTAGGCGGCGGCGTCGACGACGTAGCTCAGCGGCGGGTTCGTCGACGCGGGTTCGGCCCGCCGCCGTCCGCGCGCGCGCCGCCGGCAGGCCCGACTCGCGTCGCGGCCCAGCGGTCGGCCGCCGCGCGCGACCACTCGGGCCGCGTGGCGAGGATCGCCGGCGGTCTGGTCGGCGTTCATCGCGGCCATCGCGGTCGCTCTGCTCGGTCGAGAGACGCCGCGGCGCTTCGCGTCGCCGGGCAGCGTCTGGCGCTCGGCGAGCGACTGCGCGTAGGCGACGTGCGCCCCCTCGTCGGGCGTCTGGAACGGCGGCGTGACGAGCGACCACGCCGTCCCGAGGAGGAACGCGACCGCCAGGAGCGCCAGGAGCGGCGCGGGGACGCGTGTCACGCGGCGGTCGGGAGCGGCCGGCATCGGCGGCGAGTGTATGGGAGCCCCCGAGCTCAGCGCGGGCGGCCCAGCAGCGCGCCGGTGAGCCAGCGCAGCTGCCGCCGTCCGGACAGCGTCACGGCGGCCGCGATCGCGGCGGCGGCCGCCGCCGCCGGCAGGACGTCGGCGGCCGCGAGCTCGGCGCCCACGACGGCGAGCGCCGTCACCGCGGCGATGTGCGCCGCGGCGCGGCGGCCCGTCGCGCTGTGCCGCGCGACGGTCGCGAGCGCCAGCGCGACGACGACCGCCTCCGTCGCCCAGCTGATCCGCGCGCTGGCCTCGGCGCCGTAGCGCAGCGTGAAGATCGCGCCGGCGGCGAGGTTCAGGGCGAGCGCGACGACGTTGAACGCCAGGTAGTCCCGCCCGCGGCCGGCGGCGACGTACAGGTAGCCGAGCACGAACGCCGGGATGATCAGGGCGCCCATCGGCGCCAGCAGCGTGAGGTACTCCCCGGCGGGGGCGAGGTCGGGACCGCCGATCACGCGCGTCAGCGGCGCCGCGACGAGCACGATGACGGCGGTGATGAGGCCGCCGACGACGCTGATCGCGACGAGCAGGTCGTGGCTGAGCCCGTCGCGCAGCAGCGGCGCCGTGCGGTGCCGGACCGCGAGCAGCGGGAGGGCGGCGCCCGCGACGATCGCGGCGACGACGATCAGCTGCTCGACGAACTGGAACGCGAACAGGAACTGCGCGACGACCTCGGAGTCCTCGTCGACGTTGAGGAACACCACGAACGAGCGCGTGTAGGTCGCCAGCAGCAGCAGCGCGAGCGCCAGCGGCGCGACCTCGCGCAGGACGGAGCGCACGCGCTCCCCCTGCGGGCCGGGGACGTCGAGCTGCCGTGACGGCGTGAGCCGCAGCTCGCGGGCGATCGCGAAGGTCAGCAGCAGCGCGGGCCCGGTGAATCCGGCGAGCGCCAGCAGCGGGGCGGACGCCCCCGCGGCCGCCGCGACGGCCAGGCAGGCGAGCCCGAGCCCGGCGGCCCCCGCCTCCCACGCGGTCTGGCGGTGGAGGCGGTGGTCGAGCTGCAGCCAGGGCGTCGCGTTCAGCACCAGCGCCCGCGGCACGACCTGCGCGCCGAGCACGATCGCGAGCGCGGCGACGTCGGCGCCGCGCAGCACGATCGTGGCCGCGACGATGAGCGCGAGCGCCGCGGCCCCGAGCCCCAGGCGCACCCGCACGAGCGCGGCCGCGCTCGGCGCGTCCGCGGGGTCCTGCGCGAGGCGGCGCACGACCACCGGGGAGATCCCCGGGTCCAGCAGCACGCCCGCGAGCGCGGTGATCGACAGCACGGTCGCCCAGTCCGCGTACGTGTCCAGGTCGAGGTGGCGCGCGACGATCGCGGTGCTGCCGATCACCGCGAGCAGCGACACCGCGCGGCCGATCGTCTGGGCGATGATCGTCGCGGACGCGGTGCGCGAGGTGATGTCGCGGGCCAGGCGGCCCGGGTCGGCGCCGGACTCCGTCACGCCGGCGCCCGATCGCCCGTGGCCAGCGCCTCCAGCAGCGCGGCGCAGCGCGCGCCGATCGCGCGCCAGTCGTAGTCCCGCTCGGCCAGCGCCCGCCCGGCGGCGCCGACCCGGCGCGCGAGCTCGTCGTCGGCGAGCGTGCCGAGCACGGCCGCGGCGAAGTCCTCGGCGCCGTCCGCGACGAGCGCGTCGTGGCCGGGGGTGATCGCGACGCCCTCGGCGCCCATCGTGGTCGTGATCAGCGGGCGCCCGGACGCGAGCCCGTCGAGGACCTTCAGGCGCGTCCCGCCGCCGGAGCGCATCGGGACGAGCACCGCCTGCGCGCGGTCCAGCCACGGCTGCATCTCCGGCACCCAGCCGGCGATCGTCACGCCCGGGCCGGCGAGCGCCTGCAGCCGCGGCGGGACGTCGCGCCCCACGACGAGCAGGCGCGCATCCGCGCGGCCGGCGCGCACGCGCGGCCAGATGTCCGACAGCAGCCAGTCGAGCGCCTCGGCGTTGGGCGCGTAGCCGAAGGTCCCGGTGAAGAGCGCGACCGGCGCGCCGGGCAGCGGTCCCGCGGTGAGCGCCGTCGTGTCGACGCCGTTGGGGATGACGGTCGCGTCCAGGCCCAGGACGTCGCGCAGCACCGCGGAGTCCTGCGGCGACATCGTCATCCGCGCCGCGAACCGCGCCAGCAGGCGCCGGTCGAACGCCTGAAAGCGCCGGGCCTCGAGCCGCAGCGCGGCGGCGGCCGGGCGCCCGCCGGAGGCCGCGGCGCGGCTCTCGTAGTAACGCCACGAGAGGTTCTGCAGGCCCACCGCGCACGGGACGTCCCGCGGCAGCCGCTCCACCCAGCGCGCGGCCCAGTCGTGCTCGACGACGATGACGTCGGGCGCGCGGCCCAGCGCGCGCAGCACCTGCGGCCACAGCGCCGTGCGGAACACCTCCACCTGCCAGGCGACGACGGGCATGCGCAGCAGGTCGGCCGCGAGCGCCGGGCGGCGCCCGAGCGCCGCGAGCGTCTCCCGCACGCGCGACGCGGGCCGGCGGACGCCCAGCAGCGTCGCCCCCGTGGCGCGCAGCAGGTCCGCCCCGGCCTCCTGCGCGGGGTGCACCGGCGCGACGACGTCGACGTCGTGGCCGCGCTCGACGAGGACGCGGACGAGGTGGAACTGGCGCGTGGAGCCGCCCGTCCCGCCCGGGGCGAAGGGCAGTTCCGGCGTCAGCCACAGGATCCTCACCGCAGCACCGCCAGCGCCGCGCGCCAGTAGGCCCGCTGCAGCGCCGCGAGCGAGCGCGACGAGGAGGCCGCGCCGATGACGGGCGAGTCGAGCGACGCGGTCAGCCCGTCGGCGAACCGCCGTGCGCTGATCGCGCGGGAGGCCTGGATCGCGCGGCGGCGCCGCAGGATCGCCGGCAGCTCGCGCACGACGGCGCGCTGCGCGCTGCGCTTGGGTCCCAGCCAGCCGCCCCGCCGCGCCGCGAGGAGCAGCGCGACCTCGAAGGCGAGCAGCGCGGGCAGCACGAGCGCCAGCAGCGGCGCGGGGTAGACGCCGAGGATCGTCCACCAGCGGTTGCGCTCCAGGTGGAACCACTTGTAGTCGCCCTTGACGAACGTGTAGTCGTGGTCGGCCCGCGCGGCCGGGACGATCCCCACGCCCTGCCCCGCCAGGCGCAGGCGCAGGCCGAGGTCCAGGTCCTCCCCGTACATGAAGTAGCGCTCGTCGAAGCCGCCGGCGGCGTCCCAGCTGGAGCGCCGGACCACGAGCGCCGCACCCGACGGGAAGCCGACCTCGCGGTCGCCCGGCGGCGTCGTCTCGACGGGGTCGCCCAGGCCGCCCGCCCAGCCGAACCCGAGCCAGTGCACGAGGTTGCCCGCGGTGTTGACGGCGCGGCCGCCGTCCATCGTGACGAGCGCCTGCCAGGCGCCCCACCCCGGGTGCGTCGCGGCCGCGCCGCGGAGCGCCTCGAGGAAGCCCGGCTGCGGGACGGCGTCGGGGTTCAGCAGCAGGATCAGCGGGGCGCCGGAGGCGCGGGCCCCGATGTGACACCCCGCGGCGAAGCCGACGTTCCCGGGCGAGGCGATGACGGTCGCGCGGGGCAGGAGCGCGCGGGCGACCGCGGCGCCGTCGTCGCCCGAGGCGTTGTCCACGACGACGACCTCGTCGCCGGAGCCGAGCTGTGCGGCGAGCGCCGGGAGCGTCTCGCGCAGCGCGTCGGCGCTGTTGTGGCAGACCACGACGACGGCGATCGCCGGGACTGTCTCGGGCGCGGGCACGGAGCGCACAAGGGTAACGTCAGGGTCCGATGCGCCGTGTGGCCCTGAACGTCCTGTACCTCGTCCCCGGTGCCGTGGGCGGAAGCGAGATCTACGCCCGTCAGCTGATCGGCGCGCTCGGCGCGGCGCGGCCCGACGTGGAGTTCGTCGTCTTCTGCGGACGGGAGGCGGCGCCGGCGCTGCGCGAGGCCGGATGGCCCGCGAACGTCAGGGTCCACGAGCTGCCCGTCCGCTGCGCGGCCAAGCCGCTGCGGATCCTCGCCGAGCAGACGCTGCTGCCCCTCGCCGCGCGCCGCGCGGGCTGCGAGCTGCTGCACTCGCTCGGCACCACCGCGCCGCTCGTCGCGGGGATGCCGAGCGTCGTGACGATCCTCGACCTGATCTACGAGGCGCACCCGGAGACGTTCCCGCGGCCGGCGCGGTACGGCCTGCGCGCGATCGTCGGACCGGCAGCCCGCCGCGCGACCCGCGTCATCACGATCTCCGAGGCGGTCAAGCGCGACGTCGTGCGGATCCTGCGCGTGCCGGCCGAGCGCGTCGACGCCGTGCTGCTCGGGCGCGGGATGCGCGCGGAGCCGGTCGCCACGCCGGCGGCCGAGCTGCGCGAGCGGCTCGGCCTCGGCGAGGGGCGCGTCGTGCTGTGCGTGTCGGCCGCGCTCGTCCACAAGAACCTGCCGCGCCTGCTGGAGGCGTTCGCCGCGCTCGGCGACGATGCCGCCGACACGCGGCTCGTGCTCGTCGGGCACGCGGGGCGCGACCTGGGCGAGCTGCGCTCGCGCGCGGACGCGCTCGGCGTGGCCGGCCGCGTCGTCTTCACCGGCTGGATCGGCGCCGCGGACCTCGAGGGGCTCTACGCGCTCGCGGACTGCTGCGCCTACCCGTCGCTGTACGAGGGCTTCGGGATGCCCGTGCTCGAGGCGATGGCCCGCGGGGTGCCGCTGGTCTGCGCCGACGCGACGTCGCTGCCCGAGGTCGCGGGCGACGCGGCGCTGCTGTTCGACCCGCATGACACCGCGGCGATCACCGCGGCCCTGTCGCGCGTGCTCGGGGACCGCGCGCTGGCTCGCGACCTGCGCGAGCGCGGCCGCGAGCGGGCGGCGCTGTTCACGTGGGATGCGTGCGCGGCCGGCGTGCTGGACGTCTACGGCCGGGCGATCGCCCCGGCGCGGCTCTCGGCCTGATCGGCGGGCTCCGCGGGGTCGGCGGTCGTCCCGGCGGCCTGCTCCAGGTCGTCCACGCGCTGCTGGAGCTGCCCGAGCTTCTGAGCCAGCACCTTGTTCTGGTCCGCCAGCCGCGAGATGACGAGGCTGAAGTGCAGGAGCAGCAGCAGGACGAAGCCGAAGGCGATCGCGAAGAGCGCCGACGGTGCGTAGGCGATCCCGAGGGCGCTCGCCGACTCCTCCAGCAGGTTGCGCCAGATCGACAGGCCGAGCAGCGCGGCGACGGCGAACAGCCAGAGCAGCGCGTAGCGCTCCTGCAGGCGGCGTCGCCGGACGAGCTCGAAGACGATCAGGAACAGGGCGAGGAAGCCCAGGATCGCGATGATCTGGATCGTGTTGTCCATCAGATCGACTGCTCCGCGCTCACCGCGGCGGCGTCGCCGGCCTCGATGTTCGGGCGGGCGCGCAGGAGCCCGAGCAGGATCGCGAGCAGCACCTTGATCATGTAGTAGATCGAGCGGCCGGAGTTGATCGACGACTCGCCCGACTGCCGCTCGCGCATCCGCACCGGGACCTCCGCGGCGACCAGGCGGTGGTGGTGCAGCATGAGCACCGCCTCGACCTCCGGGTAGTCGTGCGGGTAGTCGCGGGCGAACAGCTCGATGCCGCGCCGGTCGGTCATCCGGAAGCCCGACGTCGGGTCGGTCACGGCGCGCCCCGTGATGCCCGAGAGCACGCGCGAGAAGACGCGGATGCCCATGCGGCGCGTGGCGGACGACTGATACCCGGCCTCACCGTCGCCGGTGAAACGGGACCCGCTGACCATGTTCAGGCGCGGGTCCGAGCGCAGCACCTGGAGCAGCTCCGGGATGTAGCGCGCGTCGTGCTGCCCGTCGCCGTCCACCTGCACGGCCACGTCGTAGCCCTTGTCCAGCGCGTACTGGTAGCCGGACTGGACCGCCCCGCCGATGCCGATGTTGAAGGGGTGCTGGATGACCGCCGCTCCGGCCTGCCGGGCGATCGCTGCCGTGTCGTCCGTCGAGCCGTCGTTCACGACGACGACGTCGAAGCCGGGCGCGTTCTCCAGCACGTCGGTCACGGTGCCGGCGATGGCGCCGCTCTCGTTGTATGCCGGGACGATGGCGAGAAGCTTGCTCATGACGGTCACCCCGGAGAACGGCGCACAAGGCCCGGGGTTGCGCTCCAAGGGTACCCGGCGGGGTGGGCGGCGCCGGGTCAGCGCTCGCGGCGCAGGCCCAGGATGCTGAGCAGGAACGACGTGAAGACGACCTGCACGCCGACGACCATCAGGGTCGCGGCGAGCACCGCCAGGCGCTCCTCGCCGAGTTCGCCGAAGCCGCGGTCGGCCCACTGCCAGACGATGTACCCCGCGGCGACCAGCCCGCAGAGCAGCAGCCCGAAGCCCGAGCAGCAGCCCGCTCTCGAGCCGGAAGCGCTCGCGCATGCGCTCGAACCACGGGTCGCGCTCGCCCATGAAGTACATGCCGTAGGCGTGACCGCACAGGCCGAGCCCGACGACCTGCGTGCCGATGATGACGAGCAGGGCGCCCGCGATCTCGGCGTGGAAGAACCAGGTGCGGCCGAAGAGGTCGATCTGCGCGAGCACGATGAGCATCGCCACCGCGCCGAGGGCCGTCATCACGAGCCCGGGGATGATGAAGAGGTGCGTCGGGCTGTGGACGAGCAGGAACCGCAGGTGGCGCCAGCCGTCGCTCCAGGTGTCGAGCTTCGACTCGCCGCCGCGGGGGCTGTAGACGATCGGGAACTGCTCGATGACGAGGCCGCGCCGGGCCGCGCGGATCACCATCTCGCTGGCGAACTCCATCCCCGGCGTGCGCAGGTCGAGCACGGGCAGCTTGTCGCGCCGGATCGCCCGCATCCCGCAGTGCGCGTCGCGGACGCCCGTGCGGTAGAGGACGTTGAGAAAGCCGGAGAGGACGGGGTTGCCGACGTACCGGTGCAGCCACGGCATCGCGCCGGGCTGGATGTTGTCCATCCGGTTGCCCATGACGAGGTCGGCGCCGCCCTCGAGGTGCTCCAGGAAGCGCGGGATCTCGCCGAAGTCGTACGTCAGGTCGGCGTCCCCCATGACGATGTACGTCCCGCGCGCGGCGGCGAACCCGGCCAGGTAGGCGCTGCCGTAGCCGCGGCGCTCCTCGCGCACGACCCGCGCGCCGGCGGCGGTCGCCAGCTCGGCGCTGCGGTCCTCGGAGGCGTTGTCGGCGACGACGACCTCCCCGTCGATGCCCGCGGCGGCCATCGCCTCGATGGCGGAGCGCACGCAGGCCTCGATGTTCTCCTCCTCGTTGAGGCACGGGATGACGACGCTGACGAGACACTCGTCAACCGGTGCGGCCGTGACCGCGTCCTGCGTCGTCTGCTCGATGGTGCTCATCGTCCCTCTCGTCCCCCTACGGCAGGCAGGATACCGGGGAACGTGCCGCCCCGTGGCAGGTGATACTTGGCGCCCACATGCGCATCTGCATCGCCTACGACTGCCTGTTCCCGTGGACCGTCGGCGGGGCCGAGCGCTGGTACCGCAACCTCGCCGAGCGCCTGGCCGCCGACGGCCACGAGGTGACGTACCTGACGCGGCTGCAGTGGGGCATCGGCGACGAGCCTCACATCCGGGGCCTCAAGGTCGTCGCCGTCTCGCGCGCGGACGACCTCTACGGGCCGGACGGCAACCGGCTGATCGGGCCGCCGCTGCGCTTCGGCCGCGGCGTGCTGAAGCATCTGCGGCGCCATGGGACGGAGTACGACGTCGTGCACATGGCGTCCTTCCCGTACTTCTCGGTGCTCGCGGCGGCGCGCGCCCGGCGGCGCGGGCGGCTACCGCCTCGTCATCGACTGGCACGAGGTGTGGAGCCGCGAGTACTGGCGCGCAGTACCTCGGCCCCGTCGGCGGGCGGATCGGCTACGCCGTGCAGCGCCGCTGCGTGCGCGTGCGGCACACCGCGTTCTGCTTCTCGCGGCTCTTCCAGGCGCGGCTGCGCGAGGAGGGCCTGCGCGAGGAGGCGACCGTGCTGGAGGGCGAGTACGCCGGGTCGCTCGAGCCGCCGCAGCCGCGCGAGGCCGAGGCGCTCGTCGTGTTCGCCGGCCGGCACATCCCGGAGAAGCGCGTGCCGGCGGTCGTCGCCGGGATCGCCCGGGCGCGGGCGCGCGGGCTGGACGTGCGCGGGCTGATCTTCGGCGACGGGCCGGAGCGCCCGGCGGTGCTGGAGGCGATCGCCGCGCACCGGCTGCAGGACGTCGTCGAGGCGCCGGGGTTCGTGGCGGGCGACGTCGTGGACGACGCGCTGCGGCGGGCGCTGTGCCTGCTGCATCCGTCGTCGCGGGAGGGGTATGGCCTGGTCGTGGTGGAGGCGTCGGCGCACGGGACGCCGGCGATCGTCGTCGAAGGGCCCGACAACGCGGCGGTGGAGTTGATCGAGCCGGGCGTGAACGGGGTCGTGGCGCCGTCGGCGAGCGCGGACGATCTGGCGGATGCGCTGCTCGCGGTCAGCGAGGCGGGGCTTCCCGCTGCGGGAGCGGACGTGTGCGTGGTTCGGGGAGAACGCGGAGCGGCTGTCGCTGGGGCGGTCGCTGGATGTGGTGGCGGCGGGCTACGCGCCGGACGAGCCGACACGCAGGTCGATGATCGCCGCCGTGGCGCCGTCGAGCGAGCGACGCGCAAGATCTCGACGGCGCGCCGCAGATGCTCGAGTACGAGGCCGCCGCTGATCGCATCGCCGCAGACGGTCACCGGCGCGGTCTCGACTGGGGCTGCGGGCTGGGGCAGCTACCCGAGCTGCTGACAGACCGCGGGCCTCGATGACGGCGTTCGACCTCGCGTCGAGTGCCGAGGCCGTCCAGGAGCGCGACCTTCCCGAGCGGTTCGCCGGCATCACGGCCCGTGTCCGACGACCCGCTCGGCGCTCCCGTTCCCGGATGACGCGTTCGACGCCGTGCTGTCGATGGGCGTGCTCGAGCACGTCGAGGATCCCGGACGCGAGCCTCGACGAGATCCGCCGGGTGCTCGTCCCGGGCGGCACGTTCTACTGCTACAAGCTCCCGAACCGGCAGTCGTACCTCGAGGCGATCGCGCCGCCGGCCGGGGATGTACCTCCACGGCCGGGCGCCGAGTTCGACCTGCTCTACGACGTGCCGGTCCGCGCGGCGACCTCGTCGCCGCGCACGGGCTTCGACGTGCTCGAGGCGCGGCTCGCGAACATGCTGCCCGCTCGGCGATCCCCGGGCGGGCCACCGACGTGCTGCGCGGGCACCATCTGGCACACGAGCAACGGGCTCGCGCGCGTTCCGGGCGTCAACCGGCTGGCGACGAACGTGGAGCTGGTGGCGCGGGCGCGACCGGGTTCGTCAGCGTCGTCGTCAGGCAGCTGAACGCGCCGCCGCCAGCCGGGATCGCGATCTCGTCGTCGGCGTCCTCGCAGTACGATGCGGCCGATCCGCGCGAGGACGTCCGGGTCGATCGCCGCGACGGTCGCCGCCTCGCTGCCCTCGGTGTCGAGCTTGAGGAGGTCGATCGAACGGCTCGGTCTCGAGCACCTCGCGCAGGACGTCGTTGACGTGCCGCACCTCGACCTCGATCTGGTCGGCGTCCGCTCCGGCACGATCCGAGGCCGCCGTACCGCCCGGTCGGCTCGGTGGTGAACGGGAGGGTGCCGCTGCGGTCGGCGACGGCGACCTGCTGGAGCGTCCCAGCGTCCCTCGAACGGCGCCAGGTTCGCGCGCAGCCGCTCGACGTTGGTCGGGACGGGCTCGAACAGGTTGCAGCGCGAGGAGCCGTTGCGGCTCAGGAAGTAGAGCGCGGACAGGCCGATGTTCGAGCCGATGTCCACGACGACGCGCAGGTCGCGGGCCGGCCGCGTAGTCCTGGCGGCAGAACATCTCGTGGACCGTGATGGCGTCGTGGGCGGAGTACACGCGTCGGATGCAGCACCCCGACGGGCGTGCGCACGGCGATCTGCGCGGGGTAGTCGCCGCGCCCGAGGAAGTAGCGCGACAGCGCGTCGACCGGGCGGCGGGTAGCGCAGCGGCGCCGCCGCGAGCGCGCGGTAGTTGGCCGGCCGCGCGCGCGTTCTCGAGGACGAACCCGAGTGAGCGATCTCCCAGGAGCCCCACCGGCGCGATGCTAGCCGCCGAGCGCGCGCCGGTAGCTGTCGGCGGTGAGCTCGGCCGTGCGCTCCCAGGAGAAGCCGGCGGCCCGGCCGCGCCCGGCGCGGGCCATCGCCTCACGCCGCGCCGGGTCGGCGAGGATCACGCGCACGGCCGCCGGCGATCGCGCCGGCATCGCCCGGGTCGACGAGCACCGCCGCGTCGCCGGCGACCTCGGGCATCGACGAGCGGTCGGACGTGACGACGGGCACCCCGCGCGCCATCGCCTCCAGCACGGGCAGGCCGAAGCCCTCGCTCGCGAGACGAACACCACGACGCGCTCGCCAGCGCCGTAGAGCCCCTCCAGGTCGGCCGCGTCGAGCCACGCGGGCATGACGAGGTCGCCCGCGACCCCAGCGCGCGCCGCGTGGGCCGCGCAGCTCGTCGTCGTACGGCGTCGGGTAGCCGGTGGCGACGAGCACCGGGCGCTCGGCGCGGCGCGAGCCGCGCGACGGCGCGTCGAGGACGCCCGTCAGGTTCTTGTGCGGGCGCTTGGCGCCGGGGCTGAGCGACGATCGGGCGGTCGCCGAGCCCGAGCCGCGCGCGCAGCTCCGCCTCGGGCGTCGCGGCGGCCGCACGGCGGCCCGGCGGCCAGCGGGACGACGTCGATCTTCGACGCCGGCGTGCGCAGGTGCCGGACGCAGGTCGTCGCGCGTGGACGCGGCGTCCACGATCACGCGCCGCGACCGCCGCGCGGACGCCGGGACCAGCACGCGCATGCCCGAGCGCGCGCAGGCCGAAGTGCGCCTCGGGCACGAGCAGGTAGTTCAGGTCGTGGATCGTCGTGACCCGCGGGACGCGCCCCCACAGCGGCGCCGTGCTCGCGAGCGAGTGGACGAGGTCCGCTCCCAGCCGCGCGGCGATCCGCGGCACGTGCTGCTGCTCGCCGCGCACCCACTCGACGCGGCTGCTCGCGTTGACGGGCACGACCTCCATCGGGCAGGCCTCGCCCCACGGCCCGCCCGCCGGCCGACGCGGCCTCGCGGTTGACCAGGCACGTCACGCGCAGGTCGTCCAGCGCCGGCGAGCCGCGGGATCAGCTCGCGCGCGTAGGTCTCCATGCCGCCGGTCTCGCCGGGGACGAGATAGACGAGGTTGAGGGCGACGTGCATGACGGGGGCGCGAGCCTAGCGCCCGCGTTCCCGCGGAGCCGCTCGTAGGCTTGCCTGGATGGCGCAGGAGGCCGAGACCGGGCGCGAGCCCGAAACGGCGCGTCCCACCGTGGACGTGCTCGACACGACGGAGGCGGGCCCGCGGGTGATCCGCGGGAACGTCATGCGCATCGGCAGCTACGCCGCTCGGAACGCTCGCGAGCCTCGCCGCGGCGGCGACTGCTCTTCCGGCACCTCGGGCGTCGATGACACCGGTCGGTACGTCACGGTGCTGTCGCTCGTCGCGATCGCGGGCGGCGCCAGCGACGGCGGTCTGACGGCCATCGGCGTTCGCGAGTACACGACCCACGACGGCGCGCGCCGCGACACCGTGATGCGGAACCTCCTGGGCATGCGCATCGCCTTCACGGGGCTCGGCGTGATCGGCGCGACGCTGTTCGCCGTCGGTCGCCGGGTACGGCTCCGAGATGGTCATCGGCACGGCGCTTGCGGGCTTCGCGTTCCTGCTGTTCATGCTCCAGCAGTCGCTGGCGATCCCCACTCGGCGCATCGCTTCGGCTCGGCTGGGTCTCCAGCCTGCAGCTGCTGGCCGCAGGTGCTCGCCGCGCGTCGTCATCGCCGTCCTTGTGCGTCGGCCGGCGCCGGTCTCGTTCCGTTCCTCGCCGCACAACTGCCGGTGATGCTCCTGTTGATCGTGCTCACGGCCGTGCTCGTCCGCGGGATCGATCCCGCTCGTCCCGGGCTTCCAGTTCAGCCAGTGGCGCGACTGCTTCCGAGATCTGGCCGTCTACTCGGTGATTCTCGCCCTGGCCGTCGTCTACTTCCGGGTGATCACGATCCTCCTCTCGCTGATCTCACACCCGGAGCAGACCGGCTACTACGGCGCGGCGTTCCGTGTCGTCGAGGTCCTCGCGCAGGTTCCGCCGCTCCTCGTCGCGACCGCGTTCCCAGTGCTCACGCGCGCAGCACGGGACGACCGGGAACGCCTCGGGTACGCGCTCGACCGGCTCCTGCGCGCGATGCTGGTCGTCGGACTGTGGATGGCGATCTCGGTCGTGCTCGGCGCGCCGCTCGCGATCGACGTCGTCGCCGGCGAGGGCGTTCGCGCCCTCGATCGAGATCCTGCAGTACCTCGGGGTCGCGCTGCCGCGACCTGCATGGTGGTGACGTGGGCTGCCGGACTACTGGCCGTCCGGGCACACCGGGCGCATGCTGTACGCGAACGCGGTCGCGTTCGTCATCGCGATCGGCGGGGGCGCGGCACTCGTCGCAGCCGACGGCGCACGTGGCGGTGCCATCGCGCTGGTGGCCGCGGAGTTCTCGCTCGCGCTCGGGTTACGGCATCGCCGTAGCGCGGCAGCCCGAACTGACGGCGATCGACCCCTTCCATGTCGTTCGCGTCGTGGTCGCCGCCGCGGTCGCGCTGGCCATCCCCTGGGCACTCGACCTGCCGTCGATCGTCGATCTGCTCCTCGGCACGGCGATCTATGTCGGGCGGCCTGTTCGCCGCTGCGGGCGATGCCGAGGAGATCGGCATGGCGCTGGGTGCCGGGCTGCGCGCGAGCGACGCGCGGCCGCGCGCGACGTGACCGTCAGGCCGGCGAGGACTCGGCCAGCGGCCTGGGCGACACGCCGTCGGTCGCAGCCGTGTCGAGCGAGCTCGCGAGCTTGCGCGCGTTCTCGTCCGAGCCGTCCACGAGGAACGGGGCACCCGGGTAGCAGCGCCGCATCGACGCGTGGAGGAACTCGAGGATGCGCTCGCGATCCGGCTGGAACCGCAGAACGCCGGGCACCTTCTCGCGGATCTCGCGGAAGCTGTCGACGTCCACCGTCACGCCGTAGCCACCGTAGAACGGCTGCCCCATCGTCAGGACCGGCTTGCCGTACATGAGCGCCTCGAGCCCGACAGTCGAGCTGATCACGATGATCGCCTCCGCCTCCTGCATCAGCTCGTGCGAGCTGGTGTGCGGCTCGACGAGCTGCGCGTTCGGGATGCGCCTCAGCCGCTGCAGCAGCTTGACGCTGTTGCGCCCGATCGACATCGGGTGCTCCTTGAGCACGATGTCGTAGCCGTGCGGCAGCGAGTCGGCGACCTGCTCGATCAGCGACGCCTGGTCGTAGCAGTGCGGGATGACCCGCTTGATCTTGTAGTCGTCGACGACGTGCAGCGGGAAGTAGACGAACGGCCGGCTGCGATCGACGGGGCTGTAGAGCCGGCGGACGGCCGAGGCGCGCGCCGCGTCCCGCAGGCGCGCCTTGGTCCCCTTGCGGACCGACGTTGATCGCGACGTACTCGTTGTCGTGGTCCTCGCCGCGGCTGAGCTGGATGAGGTTGCGCCAGGTCTTGAGGTTCTCGGTCCCCAGGCGCGCGCGGCGATAGGGGCGGATCGGCTTGTTCTTCGCGGTGAAGCGCGCGATGAAGTCCTCGACCTCCTGCCGCTGGCGTCCGTCAGCGGGCGCAGGTCCTCGGCGGAGACGATCGGCGCATGCATCGTGTTCGCGTAGAGGCGCAGCGGGTTCGGAAAGATCGTGTAGAAGAGGAAGAGGCACGCGTGACGCCGCGGTCCAGGCCCACGAGATGCGTGACCGTGCGCATCATCTCGCTGCCGACCTCCGGCACCACGACATCCGGCTGGAAGTCCTCGAAGAGTCGGTCGATCGCCTTGAAGTGGCGCACGGTGCGCTCGATGCACCAGGCGTCCGGCTGCCCGATGCACGGCAGGTCGGTCTTGTAGATGTCGCGCAGCGTCGGGGTGTCGTAGCGCTCGACGATCGCCTGCCCCCTCGCGCTCCCAGTCGAGATCGCCGTGGGGACCTCGCGCAGGAGGTCGGGGAGCACCCATGTGCGGACGCCGTGCTCGGCCGCCAGGCGGGCGCCGCGGCGCGAGTACGAGAGCTGCCCGACCTCGTGGCCCATCTCCTGCAGCAGCGCGCCGACGCGGCCGTAGAACTCGGCCTCGTTGTAGTGGAGGGTGGTGAAGAGGAAGCGCATCGTGATCACCGCCGCACCGCGGTGTCTGCGGGCGAGGAAGCGAAAGGGTACCCGGGCATCCCGGCAGCCCACGCTTCAGCGGGTGCCAGCTAGTCACGTCCACTAGCCTGCCCGGCCATGGATCCCGTCGCCGCAGCCCGCCTTCTCAAGGACGACCCGAAGTCCTTCTCGGCGATGGTCAGCCGTCGCTTGGCGCACACCCCGTCCGTTGCCGATCGGGTCGTTCGGCAGTTCCATCGCCTCTACTACTACTCGCCCGAGCGCACGTTCCGCGATACCCATTGGCTCGGGACGTCCGTCAAGAAGAACCCGTTCGACCTCTGGGTCTATCAGGAGATCATCAGCGAGCTACGACCTGACGTGATCGTCGAGACCGGCACTCGCTACGGCGGGAGCGCCCTGTTCTTCGCGTCGGTGTGCGATCTCCTCGGGAAGGGGCGAGTTCACGGTCGACATCGAGGAGGACGAGACGAGGCCGACGCACGAGCGCATCACCTACCTGCTCGGCTCGTCCACCGCGCCCGAGATCCTCGAACGAGTGCGCGCCGAAATCGGTGATGCGGCGACGGTCCTCGTCATGCTGGACTCTGATCACGCATACGCCCACGTGCTGGAGGAGGTCCGGCTCTACGGCGAGCTCGTGACGCCGGGCAGCTACATGGTCGTCGAAGACACGAACGTCAACGGCCACCCGGTGTTCCCAGAGCACGGTCCAGGTCCGATGGAGGCGCTCGACGAGTTCCTCGCCGGCGGCTCGCCGTTCACCATCGACCTCGAGCGCGAGAAGTTCTTCCTGACGTTCAACCCGAGGGGATTCCTCCGCCGAACGAGCTAGCGGGGTCTCATCGGGCGCGGCGCCAGTACACGCCGGTCCAGTCGATCTCTTCGATGGGGTCCGTGATCCCTTCCGCGTCTCGGTAGTCGTCGATCGCTTGACGGCAGTTCGGAGAGCTTGTAGTCGTCGACGATGAGGAAGCCGCCCGGGGGCGAGCTTCGGGTACAGGTTCGTCAGCCCGTCCATCGTCGACTCGTACATGTCGCCGTCGAGTCGCACGACGGCCAGTTGTCCGAGCGGCGCGCCCGGCAGCGTGTCCTTGAACCAACCCTTGAGGAACCTGCACCTGGTCGTCGAGCAGGTCGTACCGCGCGAAGTTCGCCTGGACCTCCCTCGAGCGAGACCGCGAGCGCCTCCGCGATGTGGTGACGGTCGCCCGCGTCGGCCGGGTAGCGCGGGTCGGGGGCGGGAAGGCCTTCGAACGAGTCGGCGACCCACACGGTGCGGTCCGTGACGCCGTACGCCTTGAGGATCCCTCGCATAAGGATGCACGCCCCGCCACGCCAGACCCCGGTCTCGATGAAGTCGCCGGGCACGTCCTTCTTCAGCGACCGTCTCGACGCAGTGCCGCAGATTGTCCATCCGCTTCGTCCCGATCATCGAGTGGGCGAGGTTGGGCCAATCCCGCCCCTCGCTGCGCAAGACCTCCGGCGGGACGTCCTCCGGCTTCGCGACGACTCCCTCGATCATCCTCCGGACCTTGACCTTGGCCGGCAGCGGACGCGCCTGCTCGCCGTCGCCTGCGTCCCACAGCGTCATCGTCAGCGTCGCCTGCAGCAGGTCGACGTAGGCGTTGCGCAGCTCGGCGGCCTGGGCGCCCGGGAGCGCTTCAAGGGAATCCATGCGAGAAACGCTACAGCCCCGTTGACGCCTGGGTACCCGACCCTCGTCGATGCTCGCGCAGCGCCGGGCTGCGCGCACCGCACGGGTGCGTGCAGCGATCCACCACGATGCGCGCAGGTAGTCGATGGCCGCCCGGATGCCCAACGGGCGTCGCAGCGCGACGGCGTGTGCCAGCCACCACGGCCAGCGCGTGCGTGCCGGCGCCGTGCCCGCAAACAGCGTCCGCCGCTGCGCGCTGGGCGTCGACGGCGCCGTCATCCGGCGCCTCCAGAGCACCTCATCGACCTGGGCGAACTCACCGAGGTCGGCGAGTCGCGCGAGCAGGAGCCGGTCGGGCATCAGCGCCCGCGGGAACACCCCCGCCTCCCGCAGCGCGTCTCGCCGGTACAGCCCGTAGACCATGTCGCCCGCGACTACGCCGCGGAAGGCCGCATGCAGTCGCGCGTCGCGATCCGTCATGCCGACGGTCTGAAAGTGCCATGGCTCCTGGATAGGAACTCCCGTGGGCGTTTCGCGCTGCGTCAGCGGATACGCGAGCACCGCCTCTGGATGCTCGTCGAGCGCGCCCATCACGGCCGCCAGCCAGCCCGGCTCCCAGAGGTCATGGTCGCTTCCCCAAGCGAAGAACTCGGCGCCGGGATAGCGCTTTGTCGCCCGAGCGAATGCATGCCGCCAGTTGCCGACCATGCCAAGGCGCACGGGATTCCGTTCGACCGTCAGCCGCGGGTCGCGCGAAGCGAGGTCAGACGCGATCGCGAGCGTCGCGTCCTCGGACGCGTCGTCGACGACGACGACAGCGAAACGAGGCTCGGTCTGGTCGAGCAGCGACTGGAGCGTCGGCCGGATATGCGCCTCGCCGTTGAACGACGGCACGCCGATGACGGCGCGCGGGTTCACGCGGCGGGCGGTGTCCGCCGGCCGATGACGTGCTTGTACTCGAGATCCTCGCCGCCCCCGCGACGCAGCACCCGGCCTATCCGATCCCGCGCGGACGGCGCGACCTCGATCCGGTTGTAGGGCATCGGTAGGACCTCGACCTCCTGCATCTCGAAGTCCTGCCCGATGATCGTCCGGACGCTCGTCAGTTCCGTGTTGTAGACGGAACGGTCACGATTCAGCGAATAGAGCACCGGACACCCGACGTCCGCTGCGTGGCGAACGTAAGCGGTCACCTGCGCGGTCGTCATCTCCTGGAAGCTGACCATGTTGAGCATGAGATCCATGCGCTCGGGACGGAAGTCCTGCAGCGCGGTGTGCGGCACCAGGACGACGTCGAACTCCTCCCACGCTTCGAGCACGGGGTCCGTGCCCCAATAGCCCACCTTCGCACCGGGAAGCACCGTCGGGAGATAGGTCCCCGAGTACAGGAACAGCTCGGGCAGGTCGACGATGACGTACGTGACATCGGGGCACAGGCGCTTGACCTGATAGCCGAAGCCCCCCCAGCCCGCGCCGATCTCGCATACCAGCCGGCGGTCGCCCGGCCGACGCAGTTCCTGGAGCACACCCCCGCGCTCCATCGCGATCAGGACCTCCGAGAACTTCGTGGTGTCCAGGTTGTGGAGCGCCCCGTCGATCTCGAACCCGAAGCCGCCGAGGTCGGGAGCCTCGGCCACGACAAGCTCCGGATGGCCGAGCGCCTGGAGTGCGCGGACCTTCTCGCGAAACCGCGCCTCCTGCTGCGGCTGACCGGATCGGTACTCGTACTGCCGGACGCCCGTCACGTGGAAGCAGTGATGGCGCAGCTTGTCAATGACGAGCGGCGACGCATCGAGCAGGTAGTCGAAATTCTCGAGTTCCTCGCTCCAGTAGGCGCTCGGCGCGGCACCCGCCGCGCGCGCTTGGTCGAGGTAGCCGAGCACCTGCTCGCGCGCCCGCAGGTAGTGACCGAAGGCCGGGGCCTCTCGCAGTGCCGCAATGCGCGCGGCGAGCTGCTCGGCGGCTGTCTGCTGGGCGCTCACGGAGGCGGAGTCTGACATCACGCCAGCCCCAGCAGAGCGCGGAAGGCCGCCGGGTCCGGCAGCTCCTCGATCACGCGCCATGGGTCGCAAGCGCGCAGAGCCTCGGCGTCATACCCGCCGGTTGCGACCGCAAGTGTGCGAGCCCCGATCGTGCGACCGCAGCTCACGTCGTGGGGCGTGTCGCCGATCACGACTGTCCCGTCGCCAGGGACCGGGGAGCCGGTCACGTCCGACGCCACGGCGAGGGCGCGCCGCGCGATCGGCATCCCGATCGTCGCCGTCGGCACAGAAGGCGCCACTGGGAGCGCCGTCCTCGAGCCGGAAGTCGTCGATCAGGTCGTAGTGCGTCAGCTTCGCCCGCGCACCCGCCGCCGTGTTCCCCGTCAGCAGCAAGCTGACGACATTTGGATCGTTGACCAGGTCGTCGAGGATGGCGCGGACGTTCGGCAGGACGCGACCCTGCCGCCACCCGAGTCGGTCGGGCAGGTGCTCCTCGTAGCTCCGCAGCATGCGACTGACCCGTTCGCGAGACGGTTCGACGCCACACGCTTCAGCGACCGCCGCAGCGATCTGCGAGTCGGTCCGCCCCGCGGTCGGGAAGTCCTCGAAGTCGAACTGCGTGCCCAGGACGTCGACCACGGCCTGCTCCCATGCATGGATCCCTGCCCGGGCGGTGCTCAGGAGCGTCCCGTCGATGTCCCAGAACAGGACGATCGGGGCGCTCACGGCTTCCGCCCGACGTAGGTGAACGTGCTGTAGAGCGTCCCGTTCAGCCACGAGAGCGGCGGGTGGAGTCGCACGCGGTCTCGGAGCGCCGTGTAGCTGTGCGTCGCGGGCACCTTCGACGCGACGAGACCGGCTCGCTCCAGGAACCCTGTGTACCCCTTCCACGTGTAGCCGTGCTCGAAGTCGCCGTGCTCGTCCTCGACGGTCGTGCCGCGGTCGCGAACCAGCCAGGAGAGCGTGGGTTCCCTGAACAGCATCACGTGCCCGCCGGAGCGTAGGAGCGCCGCGATCTGGTCCGCGAGCAACTGCGGCTCGGACGCGTGGTGGAACGCGGCGTCCATGACGAGCAGGTCGACCGACCCCTCCGCGATCCCCGGGTCGTAGAAGTCGGCGACCACGCGTTCCACCTTCTCGGGAGGCGTCCCCAGATAGGCGATCGCGACCGGGGCGATGTCCACCAGCCTGCGTCGCGAGAACTCGACGGCGATTGCGCGGTCGACCTCGTCCTGCGCCGCCAGCGCGGCGCTCAGCCAGGCGCTCCCGGCGCCGAACTCGACCACGACGCCGCGCGGGCGCACGCCCGACAGCCGAAGCGCATCCGTCAGCTTCCGCAGCAGCTCGCGCTTCGCGAGGCCCTCGACCAGCGCGTGGCGCGGATCGCGGATCTCCTCGATCTCCTCGCGGTAGGCGAGCTCGTCGAGGTCAGCATGCTCGGTCAGTGCCCGCTCGTGCAGTGGGCTGCGGGCCGCGGCGTCATCGATCTCCTCGTCGGTCGGCACCCTGCCGGGATGCGGCGGGGAGAACCCCTGCATCAGCGGTCCCCCACCACAGCCCGCACCCGCTCCGCCACGCTCGCCCCGTCCAGCCCATGCGAGCGGAGCACCTCATCATTCCGCCCGCAGTCCGGCACGCGGTCGATGCCGAACACCGTCACCTCACGGCCGCCGAGCGCCGCGCGGACCGCGTCGCCCTGGCCGCCGACGACCCAGTGGTTGTCCAGGCAGAACACGGCCGCGTCACCGGCGACCTCGCCGAGCCAGGCGTCGTCGATGTCCTTCAGCCACGGCAGCGCCACGACGCCGCACGCGATGCCCTCGCCCGCCAGCGCGTCGGCCGCGAGCCACGCCTGCGCGAGCATCACGGGACCGGTCGTGACGATGACGGCGTCGGTGCCCTCGCGGAGCACCTCGCCGCGCCCGGGCGTCACCGCGTCCGGCGTCGGCGGGTCGAACGGCAGCTCCCACGGGACGGATCCGAGCCGCAGATAGACCGGGCCGGTCGCGTCCTGCACGGCCCAGTCGATGAGCAGCGCCGCCTCGTGCTCGGTCGACGGCTCCGGCGAGCGCCATGCCGGGAATGGCCGCGAGCGCCGAGATGTCGCGCACCGACTGGTGGGAGTGCCCCGGCCCGCCCGGCACCAGGCCGGCCAGCGAGCCGACGTAGATGACCTTCGTCCCCTCGGTCGCGTTGTTGAAGATCTGCTCGTTCGGGCGCGTGGAGAGGAAGCAGGCGAACGAGTGGCAGACGGGCACGAGCCCGCTGCAGGGCCATCGCCCCCGCCGACGACACCATGTCCTGCTCGGCGATGCCGCACTCGAAGAAGCGGTCGGGCAGCTTGGAGCGGAACTCGACGAGGCCCGTGTCCAGGCGCAGGTCGGCGTCGAGCGCGACGACGCGCGTGTCGCGCTGCGCGCGGCTCGAGGAGCGCACGGCCGTAGGCGGGCACGATCCGCTGCACGCGCGAGGAGGCCGAGCGCGGGCGCGCTCGGCGGCGCCTGCTACGTCCTCGAGCCGGATGCCGCGCGCCCGAGCCGCGCCGAGCCGCTCGTCGAGCCGCGCGCGCACCTCCGCGACCGCCCGCTCGTGCACGTCGGGCGCCGGCGCACCGGAGTGGAAGGCGTAGAGCCCCTCGTCGCCGGGCGGCAGGTCGCGGGGCTCCATGAACGACACGCCCGAGCCCTTGACCGTGTCGGCGATCAGCACGCGCGGCTGGTGCGCCCGGCGCGCCGTCGAGCCGGCCGAGCGCGGCCGCAAAGCGCCGCGACGTCGTTGCCGTCGCAGCGCTCGACCGCCCAGCCGAACGCGCGCGAGCTTGCGCCTCCAGGTCACCCAGGTCGCTGACCGCCTCGACCCAGCGTGTCGGACTGCACCTTGTTGTGGTCGACGATCGCGGTGATCGCCCCGGCGCGCGCGTTCACGGCCGGCTGCAGCGACTCCCAGAACTGGCCCTCCTGCAGCTCCCCGTCGCCCGTCAGGACGACGACGCGCCCCTCGCGGCCGGCGAGCCGGTCGGCCTGCACGATCCCGCGCGCCTTCGAGATCCCCATGCCCAGCGAGCCGGTGTTCGTGTGCATCTCGGGGACGGTGAGCACGTCCGGGTGCCCGGCAGCCCGCCGAGCCGCCGCAGGCCGCCGAGCTTGTCGAACGGCAGCACGCCCAGCCCGATCAGCACCGCAGTACAGCGCGGGCGCGTCGTGCCCCTTGGACGAGTAGAGTCAGCGGTCCTCGTCGCCGAGCACCTCGAGGTGCAGCCAGGCGAGCATGTCGATGCAGCTGAAGCTCGATCCGAGGTGGCCCGAGCCCGCGACGCTGGACCATGTGCAGGACGTTGATGCGGCACGCGTCGGCGAACGCCGCGGCCCGCTCGACCGGGTCGCCGTCGAGCGCGCGGATGCGCTCGAGCTCGCCGTAGGGGACGAAGGTCAGGGTCATGCGGCCTCCTCGGGCTGCGCGATCGCGGGGAGCTGCGCCTCGCCGCGCGCGACGAGCGCCTCGGCCCGCTCCCAGTCGTCCGGGTAGTCGACGGTGAAGCCCTCCTCGCCCTCGGTGAGGAACGGCAGGACACGCCGGCCGGCGATGTCGCCCGGGTCGTCGAGGACGCGGGTCCAGGCGATCTCCAGCGAGGCGTTCTGCACGTACACGGGCGGCAGCGCCTGGTACTGGCTGCGAGTGCATCGGGGCACTCCGGTCCGCCGGCTGCTCGAGCAGCGGGCGCATGAACGGCTCCTCCATCACCCACATCTTCCCCGGGTGCTGGCGGCAGAGCTCCACCGCGCGCACCGAGTCCGCCGGCGGGCTGTGCTCCGAGCAGCAGGTCGAGCGCGCGCCGGATCGTCGCGCGCCGTGCGGAACGGGCTCGTCGGCCGCAGGATCGAGAACAGCTCGAACGTGCGCCCGTCCGCGGCGAGGACGTCGCGGACGTGGCGGATCCACTCGACGTCGGGCGACGTCGACGTCGCCAGCTCCGCGGGCCGCAGCCCCGGCACCTCGTGCGCCGTAGCGCTCGGCGATCGCGGCCGTGTCCGACGTCGTCGGTGGAGCAGACGACCGCGTCGAAGACGCCGCTCTCACGTGCCGCGGCGATCGAGTACGCGATCAGCGGATGACCGGCGAGCAGGCGGACGTTCTTCCCGGGAACCCGGATCGACCCCGCGCGGGCGGGGATCAGCGCGACGGCCGGCGGCCTCACACGCGCGAGGGGTCGTGGTTGACGTAGACGGTCTTCAGGTCCGAGTAGACGTCGAGCGCCTCGGTCCCCGCCTCGCGCCTGCCGTTGCCTGACGCGCGCTCGCCGCCGAACGGCATGTGCGGCTCGCTGCCGTAGGTCGGCCCGTTCACGGACGCGACGCCGCTGGAGATGCGCGTCGGCGAACTGCCAGCGCCCGGTCGCACGCTGCGCGTGTGGATCGCGGCGGTCAGGCCGTACGGGCGAGTCGTTCGCCAGCGGCGAGCGCCTCGTCGAAGCCCGCGCACGCGGTAGAGGCGTCGCGATCGGCCCGAACAGCTCGGTGCGCGAGATCTCGCTGCTCCGGCGACGCGCCCTCGACGACGCGTCGGCGCCATGAAGTACCCGTCCGCGTGCTCGGCGCCGGTCAGGCGCTCGCCGCCGACGAGCACACGTGCGCACCGCGGCCCGGGCGCGCCGCGACGGCGGTCGACCATGCTGCTCCAGCTGGCGCTCGTTGATCACGGGACCGAGGTCGTCGCTCGTCCCCGGGCCGACCCGCGGCGCGCGGGCACGCTTCACCAGCAGGTCGCGGAAGCTCGTCGTAGACCGCGTCGAAGACGATGATGCGGCTGCCGGCGGCGCAGCGCTGGCCCGCGTTGCTGAACGCCGACAGCGCGGCCGCCTCCGCGGCGGCCTCGAGGTCGGCGTCGTCGCAGACGATCGAGCGGGTTCTTGCCGCCGAGTTCGAGGCAGACCTTCGCCAGCCGCTCGCCGCGCGACCTTCGCGATCCAGCGGCCCACCGCGCGTCGAGCCGGTGAAGCTCACGACGGTCGACGTCCGGGATGCTCGACCGAGCGGCGCGCCCGCCTCCTCCCCGAGACCCTGGACGACGTTGAGCAGGCCCGGGCGCGCAGCCCGGCGGCCTGCGCGATGCGGGCGAACGCCAGCGCCGTCGCCGGCGTGTCCTCCGACGCCTTGAGCACCACCGCGTTGCCGCAGAGCAGTGCCGGGAAGACCTTCCAGGCGACGTTCGCGATCGGCGTGTTCGCGGCGATGATGAGACCGGCCACGCCGAGCGGCTGGCGCACCGTCATCGCCTGGCGGTTGGGCACAGCCCGACGTCGTGGTCTTCGCGTAGAACCGGCGGCCCTCGCCGGCGACGAAGTACCCCATCTCGATCGCCGCGCCGACCTCGCCGAGCGCCTCGCCGTGCGCCTTGCCGGTCTCCGCCGCGACGATCGCCGCGACGGCGTCCGCCTCGCGCTCGAGCGCCTGCGCGATCCGGCGCAGGACGAGCCCGCGCGCGAGCGACCGGCGTCCGGCCGCCCAGGCGGGCTGGGCGGCCGTCGCCGCCGCGACCGCGGCGTCCACGTCGGCCGCCCGCGAGCGCGCGGCGCGGAGAGCAGCGCGCCGGTCGCGGGCGCGAACTTGTCGACGGCTTCCGCGCCGACTCGGCGGCGCCCTCGCGCCCGATCGAGTTCAGCACTCGGGTTGGAGAGCTCGAGCTCGTCTCTCCTCACCACGCCGTGAAGCCGCCGTCGACCCGCAGCTCGTGGCCGGTGACGTAGCGACGACGCGTCGCGACGCGAGGAACACGAGCGGCCCGTGAGGTCGTCCGGCTCCGCCATCCGGCCGCAGCGGCACGCGGCCCGCGTACTTGCGGCGGAACTCGCTCGTCCTGGCCGCCGCGACGCCGCCCGGCGACAGCGCGTTGACGCGCACGCCCGCGGGCCCCAGAGCCGTGGCGAAGTAGCGCGGTGAGCGCGAGCAGCGCCGGCCTTCGACGCGCCGTACGCGGGCGGCTTGAGGAACGGCGGGTCGGCGTCGAGGTGGTCGTAGAACTGCGGGTCCGGCGCGATCGACGGCGTACAGCGAGCCGATGTTCACGATCGACCCGCCGCCCGCGGCGCCATCGCCGGGACCGAAGACCTGCATGGCGATGAACGCGCCGATGAGATTGACGTCCACGGTGCCGGCGGAAGTCGTCGGCGGGCACGTCCTCGACGAGCCAGGTCGTCGCGGCCGCATCGGGCGGCTGGTCGATGCCCGCGTTGTTGACGAGCAGGGACGGCGCGCCGAGCCGGCCGGTGATGCGCTCGCGCGCGGCCTCGACCGACGGGCGGTCGGTGACGTCGGCCTGCTCGACGGCGCATCCGGCTCCGCCGGCGACGTCCAGTCCGACGACCGTGGCGCCCGCGTCGGCCAGCGCCGCCACCCAGGTCGGCCGAGCTTGCCGAGCGCTCCGGTGACGACGGCCACCTGCCCGGCGAGTGGCCGGTCAGTCGCCATGCGCGCCGGCGGGCTCCAGCGGCTCCGCGCCGCCGGCCGGATCGGGCTCCAGCAGCTCGAACTGCAGCTCGCCCTCCTCCGGCACGGGATGGCGGAGTGTGCGGCCGACGAGACGGTCGAGCTCGTACGGGCGGCAGCCCGTCGCCGGGCGAGCGACGCGACGTCCGCCGCGGTCAGCACGTGCCCGGTCGGCAGGTCTCGGGCGGCGACGAGCTTCTTGCCCATCTTCATCGCCGGCGCGGCTTCGCTCGGGTAGATCTTCTTGAGCCCGTCGCCGAGCGCGAGCGGGCGCGGTCGAGGTCGCGCACCAGCTTCCGCAGCCCCTGAGGCTCGAGCGAGAAGCGGTGGTCGGTGCCGCTCATCGTGCGGTTGAGCGTGAAGTGCTTCTCGACGATGCGGGCGCCGAGGACGTAGCCGGCGACCGCCATCGCGATGCCGTTGTCGTGGCTCGAGAGCCCGACGACCGCCTCGGGGAACATCTCGCGGTAGGTCGCGATGACCCGGAGGTCGAGCTCGTCCCACTCCGCCGGATAGCCGGCGGTGCACTGGAGGATGGCGACGTCGGGGTTGATCTCGGCGAAGGTGTCGAAGCCGCGCCGCACGTCGTCGATGGTCGCGCCGCCGGTCGACAGGATCATCGGCTTCCCGATCTGCGCCACGTGACGCAGCAGCGGCGTGTTGCGTGAGGTCCGCCGACGCGACCTTGTAGGCCGGCATGTCGAGCTCCGCCAGGAAGTCGGCGCTGGGCACGTCGAACGCCGTCGCGAAGAACGTACGCCGAGGTCCGCGGCGTACGCCTGCAGCTCCCGGTACTGCGCGCTGCCGAACTCGAGCGCCTCGCGGTGCTCGCCGTAGGTCGCGCCGAAGCTGTTCTCGTTGTCGTACGGCCTGCTGAAGACCTCGCGCGTGTAGAGCGAGCGGTTGTCGCGCTTCTGCAGCTTCACCGCTGCGGCCCCGCAGCGGTGGCCTCGGCGAACAGCTGCTGCGCCTTCTCCACCGACCCCTGGTGGTTGTGGCCGATCTCGGCGATGACGTAGCACGGGGCGTCGTCCGTGATCGCACGATCCTCGATGCGCATGGTGCGCGGCTGGCGTGCGGGCTGGTTCATGGTGCTGGGGCCCGCCGGCACCATCCGTGCGGCGGGCCGGGGAAGTATGGCGGATGCGCGCCAGCTACGGTCAGCCTGCAATGCCGCGGCCATGGACGATCGGGATCGACGCGCGCGCCGCGACCGAGGTGCCCGCGGGCCGTGGGCGTTACGTCAGGGAGCTGCTGCGCGCGCTGCGCGAGCTGGACGATGAGGTGCGGTTCGTCCTGTACGCGCGCGAGACATGGGACGAGCCGCTGGACGGCCGGTTCGCCTGGAGGCACGTCGGGACCCCGGACCCGCGCTGGCACCTGGGGGTCGCTCGCGCGGCGAGCAGGGACTGCGACGTCTACCTCTCGACGAACAGCTACCTCACGGCGTGGTTCCTGCGCGTGCCGTCGGTGGTGGTCGTCTACGACCTCGTCGCGTTCGACCGCAGCCTGCAGCCCCAGCGCCGCGCCTCGGTCATCGAGCGGGCGACGATCCGTCCCGCGATCCGGCGGGCGGCCCGCCTGCTCGCCATCTCGGAGGCGACGCGCACCGACCTCGTCGCGCGCTTTCCCGGCGCGAACTTGAAGACGCTCGTCACGCCGCTCGCCGCCGACGCGGCGTTCACCCCGGCCGCCGGCGACGACGCGGCGATGCTGGCAGGCCACGGGATCAGCGGCCCGTACGTCCTCGCGACCGGGACGCTCGAACCGCGCCAAGACCTC
>CAVOYJ010000003.1:0-595504 GCA_963700655.1 uncultured Actinomycetes bacterium
AGGAGTCTCGAGCAGCTAGCTGCTCAGCGCGTGTAGCGCGGGCAGGGCACCTGGACGATGGTGCTCGTCTGCAGGCCGGTTCGGTAGCGGTAGTCTCGCCTTGAACGGGAGGCTTCCGGACACCGGGCACGACGGGCAGCGACGCCCAGAAGTCGGTTCTCGGTGCGTCCGCCGCGCGTGCGCGTCGTCTCGACGATGCCCTTGCTCTCCACGCGCAGCTCGGCGACGCTGAACGGCAGGCGGCCGAAGTTGTCGGGCAGCAGCTGCAGCCGGTAGCCGTAGACGCCGTCGGGCGTCGGGTCGTCGAAGAGGTTGACCGTGAAGACCGGCTGCTGGTCGCGCAGCAGCGCGGTGTCGCGGATGATCGGCGCGCGCCGGTCGTAGTACGTCATGACGCCGAAGCCGCCGATCGCACCCTTGGCGGTGGCGGGGGAGAGGAAGACGTACAGCGTGCCGGGGAGGACCTCCGGGAACGAGGGGCGCGCGTCGACGATGAACCTGCCCTTCCCGACGTACGACCTGCGGCAGGCGTCGACGATCGCGAGGCTCTTGGGCTTCAGCCTGCGCGCGATGCGGTTGCGGATCTTCGTGAGGTCGCCGAGCATCTGCTCGTAGGTCACCCCGCGCGGCTGGTTGTCGAGCAGGATCAGCCGCAGCTTGCCGGTCTGGCAGAGCCGCTCGCGGCGCAGGAAGCGGGGCTTGATCCGGATGCCCTTCGCGATGCGGACCGACGACTCGGTCATCGCCGGCAGCGGGCCGCCGGTCGTATCGAACGAGTTCGATGAGAAGACGACGCCGAACCGGCCCTGCGGCGTGACGTTCCTCAGCTGGACGTCGAACTGCTGGACGGGGTCCGCGGCAGCCGTTGCGGCGCAGCAGAAGACCAGCACCACGGCGAGCAGCGACGTCCTGAGCACGCGTCTCAGGGTAGCCCGGGGGTGCGGTCGCGGCGCCGCACCTGGCGCACCTGGCGCGTCAGGCGAGCCCGGTCACGGTGCGGCCCTCGACCGTGCGGACGCTGACCCAGCTCTTGACCAGCGGTCCTGCGCGCTCGGGCGACGCGGGTCCGAAGAGGTCCTCGAACTCCGAGCGGCGCAGCAACGCGATCTCCTCCCAGCCGTCAGCCACGCCGATCCCCCAGTAGGACCTCCGGATCCGTGACGGAAGCCACTGCGCGAAGGGGAGCAGCGCGTGCGGCTCGACCGGGAAGCTCCATGCCGGGGTCTGCACCAGCCACCCGCGGGCGACCCGGCGGATCTCCGCCGCGAAGCGTTGGCGGTCCGTGCGCGTGATGTGCTCGACGACGCTGTTGCAGTACACGAGATCGAACGCGTCGTCGTTGAACGGAAGCGGTTTCCTCGCGTCGGCCCTGACGAACGGCCCGGGGTAGTCGGGTCGTGGTGCGATGTCGAGCCCCGTGATGTCGAGCCTCGGCTCGACGGCACGCAAGCCGCGTGACCCACAGCCCACATCGAGGATCCGGCTCCCGGACCCGGCGCCGGTCAGCGGGAAGAACCGCTCGTGACGTCGTCGCCGTGCGTCGGCTGCCAGCCGTGAGGCCAGCCGAGAACGCGCGCCTGAGCGGGAGGTCGCGTAGACGGGGGGCGACGATTCAGGCACCGTGCGAATACCGGCGCAACGGGCCGCCACCGCCGAAGTTGCGAAGACCCGAGCTGCTGCGGTCGCCGCCGGAAAGCGTCGAACGTCGCGCAGCACCGGGGCGGTTTCAGGCGGTCAGGTCGCGGGCGCGGGCACACGGTGACGATGCACGAGGCGCCACGTCAACCACAGGCCGAGAGCGAAGAGCGGGATGCCCAGCGCCGTCTTCGCGATTCCGAGCGCGACGACCGCACCCGCCAGATACAGCGGCAGCTGGACCGCAAGGCGCGTGAGGAAGATCCCGGCCCACAGCCAGCTGGCCCGCGTGAACGCCCGCATGCGGTCGGGCTCGTCGCGCCAGCCCTGGCCCTCGCCGTCGAGTGTGCCCACGATGACGCCGACGAGCGGCCGGCGCACCGCGATCGAGATGACGAAGGCCGACGCGTAGGCCGCGTTGGCGAGCAGGCCGGGAAGGAAGAAGTCCTCCGCGCGCCCGCTGCGCGTCGCGACGAACGCGGCGAACGCGACGCCGACGAGTCCGGACAGGGCGTGCCGCGGCGACTCGCGGCGCGCCAGGCGGGCCACGGTCAGGACGAGCGCGAGTCCGACGGCGACGATCGCCGACAGGTTCGTGTTCGACCCGGAGAGGCTGTAGACGGCGACGAAGACGACCGCGGGCAGCGCCGACTCGAGCATGCCGAGCGGGCCGCCGACGGCCCCCGCGAGTGAGGGGGGTGCGTCAGGTTCTCCGGCCGGGGAGCTCATCTTCGTCATCACGCGCCCACCATCATCGTCGGTCCTTCGGGCTCGTTCAGCATCCCAGGGTCCAGGAGCTTGCGGCAGCCCCTCGGTTGCCGTGTCGCTGAGGCCCGGTGACTTGTCGTTTCAATCGCTTGGTGGGAAGATCGCGCCGGAGGTCGGCCGTGCGGGGCCACACCGCGGTCCATGCCGGCCTCGCTCTGAAGCGCCGTGGTACGAACTGCGGTGCGCTACTGACGCAGGAGGAGAAGAACCGTGTCTCAAACCCGACCCGTCGCACACCGTGCGGCACTCGCCCTGATCGCCGCGCTCGCCGCCACGCTCGCCATCATCCCGGCCGCGGCGTCGGCCAAGAACACGCGCGAGGTCAAGGTGATGACCCAGAATCTGTACCTGGGCTCAAGCCTGGACCCAGCGCTCGCTGCCGACGACCTCACCGAGTTCGTGACCGCCGTGGCGACGATCTACGGGACCGTCCAGTTCACGAACTTCCCGGCACGCGCCGAGGCGATCGCCGATGAAATCGCCGCGCAGCAGCCCGACCTGATCGGCCTGCAGGAGGTCACGAAGTGGACGACCGCCGGACCCGGTGCACCGGCAGGCTACGACTTCCTGGAGATCCTCCAGGACGAACTCGAAGACCGCGGACTGAACTACACGGCTGCCGCCACCGCGGACAACGCCGACATCGGCCCGGCGCCGCTTGCGCTCGGAGCGGGTTGCCCGGTGCTTGCGGGGCCGACGTTCACGTGCTCCGTGCGGCTGCAGGACCGTGACGTGATCCTGGTCAACGACGACACGCCCGGCCTCACGTGGAGCCAGCCCAAGAGCGGCCGCTTCACAGCGCAGACGGTGTTCAACTCCCCGGCAGGTCCGCTGTCGTTCGACCGCGGCTGGGCGAGCATCGAGGCGCGGCTGAAGAACAAGCCGTTCACCTTCGTGAACACGCACCTGGAGACCGAGGCAGACCCGCCGACCCAGCAGGCGCAGGCCGCGGAGTTCCTCAGTGGTCCCGCCAAGGGCGGCAACGTCATCGCCACCGGCGACTTCAACTCGGCTGCCGACGGCTCGACGACCACGTCCTACGCGCAGCTCACCGCGCCCGGCCGGTTCCGGGACGCGTGGGATGAGTCCGCGCTCGGGAACGGGTTCACGTGCTGCCAGAACTCGACGCTGACGAACTTCCCGTCGGCGCTGAACTCGCGCATCGATCTGATCCTCTCGAGGGCTTCGGCGCGCGCGACCGGCGACGCGGTCGTCGTCGGGGCGAATCCATTCCAGGGCGTCCCGCCGCTCTACCCCGCTGACCACGCCGGCGTGGTCGCCACGGTGAAGCTGAACGGCTGACACACGCACGCCACGCGGGGCCGCCCGGTCGGGTGGCGGCCCCGCGCCGCGCCTGCGCGTGCGCGAGCATCCACACGCGCTCAGGAGAGCGTTCGACGGCCTCCATGCGAAGCGGGTGCGGGCAGGCGTGGTTTCCGCGCGGATCGGTGCGTATCGTCGACGGATGTCGCCGCAGGTGGGCGGGCGTACCCTGGGCCCAGTCGATGAGGAAGGTGGGGTCGTGCGGAGATTCGCCGAGGCGGCGTTGACGGTGGTCGTCGCAGCGGCCGCGGCAGGGCCTCTGGCGTCGTCCGCGGCGGCGGTGGTGCCGGAGCCCGTGTCGGTGAGCGCCCCGACGCCGATCGCCGCGTATGGGGAGCGCCTGGTCTTCAGTCGGCCGGACCGTGCCGGTCGCTTTGAGTTGGTGCAGCGCGTCGGCGCCGGACCGGTGACGCGGCTGCCGGTCCCCTCGCGCGGTGTGCCCTTCGACGTGGATCTGGGACCGACGAGCGGTGGTCGCGTGCTCGCCGTCTACACGCGCTGCAGGACCGAGCCGACGGGCGGGGGCATTCCGGAGTACCACACAGGGCGAGGCTGCTCCGTCTACAGGCTCGATGTGGGGCGGGGGCAGGAGGCGCGCTACACGACGATCCACGCGACGTCCGCGACCGAGTACTGGCCCACGTACTGGAAGGGACGTCTGGGGTTCGCGCGCGCCTATGACAACGGCAACGGGAGTTCGGCCGTCTACGTGAAGGACGTGGCGAGCTCACGTCCCTCCGAGCGTCTGCCCGGCGGTCCGCCGTCGTGCAACGACCCGGACGGATGCATCGCCCAGTCGCGTCCGCTGCAGCTCGAGCTCTATGGCTCGCGCCTTGCATTCGCATGGCGCATTCCCGACGAGGGGGATGGCTACGAGCTGCGCGTCGACACCCTCGGAACGAGCGACCGGGTTGTTCTCGACCGGACGAGCAGCGGCCTGACGGTGCTGGCCGCCGGATGGCCGGCGTTCGAGAACGGGCGGGTGTTCTGGGTGCGCCGGTGCGATGGCGATCCGAGCGGGTGTACGCCGCAGCGCGTGTTCCTGGCGCAGAGCTCATACACCGGCAAGATCGTGCGAAGCACAGCGCCCTCACCGAGCTGGGTCACCGCACACGAGCGGTCCGCCGGCCTCACCTGGGTGCTCCGCGACTCCCCGGAGCGCACCAGCTGCCGGGACAGCCCATTCACGAGCATCACGGATCAGTGCGTCCTCGAGGCGCTGCGACCGTCGTACGTCCCACCGCGGTGACGACCCGCTCACCCTGACCACGCTCCCACCTGGGACGAGAAGCGACGGTCTCGTCAGCGCCGCGCCGCGTCCGGCGCGGTCAGCGCCTTCACGAACTCCTCGAGCTGATCCGCCGTCCAGCACTCGTACGCCTCGCAGTGCTGCTCGTACGCCTTGATGACCGAGTCGCCGTAGTTCCAGTAGAGGCGCGGCTCGGGGTTGAGCCAGTAGGCGCGGCCGGCCTTCGCGGCGATCTGGGCGAAGACGTCGGCGGCCGGATCGCGGCCGTTGGTGCGCGCATCGCCGAGGACGATGAGCGTCGCGCGGGGGTGCAGCTCGTCCTCGATCTGGTCGCGCAGCTCGCGCCACACGCGCCCGTAGTCGGTGTAGCCGGAGATGTCGGCGACGCCCGCGTCCTTGCCGATCGCCTCGCTCACGGCCTTGAAGTCGCGCTCCTTGTGGAAGACGTCGGTGACCTCGCTGACCCGCTCGATGAAGACGAACGAGCGCATCTTGCGAAACGAGTCGTGCAGCGCGTGCATGACCGAGAGGAAGAACACCGACGCGCTCGTGACGCTCGTCGACACGTCGCAGACGACGAACAGCTCGGGCCGCCGCGGCCGCACGGGCCGGTACTTCAGGACGACCGGGACCCCGCCGGTCTCCAGCGACGCGCGCATCGTGCGGCGCACGTCGACGTGGGCGTGCCGCTGTGCGCCCTTGTTCTCGTTGCCCTGGGTCTTGAGCCGGCGTTTGAGCTGCGCGACGACGCGGTGCACGCTCGCCAGGTCGGCCAGCGGGCCGCTCGGCAGCGCGCGGTCAAGCTCGTTCAGCGGGCGGGCGGGCGGCAGTGTCTCGGTGCGCTCGATCTGCCGGCGCTCCAGCTCCTGGCGCAGGAGCTGCTCGAAGCGGCGGATGCCGTCGCGCGGGAGGCCGTCGCGGCGCGGGTCGTCCTGCGGCAGCTCGGGCTGCGCCTCGCCGCGCAGGCCGAGCTGGCGGCGGATGCGCTGCACGTCGACGCCGATGACGCCGGAGCCCTCGCCCTGCTGGCCGAAGGCGGCGATCGCCAGGCGCGCGAGGTCGCGCATCGCGCTCTCGTTGCCCTCGGCGATCATCTGCGCGATCTGCCGGCGCAGCGCATCGAGGTTCAGCTCCTCGCCCGCCTCGTCCATGCTGCCGCCCGTCCCGGTCTCGCGCACGCCCTCCTGGACGGCGGCGAGCTCGGCGGCGCGGAAGAAGAAGCGGTCGAAGACGAGGTTGAAGATCCGCTGGTCGTCGGGCGACTTGGCGAGCGTCGCGGCGAGCACCTCGCGGAAGGCCTTCGGCTCGGTCCACTCGACCTCGGGGAGCGCGCTGAACGCGTCGAGCAGCTCGCTCGTGCCGACGGCGACGCCCTCGCCGCGCAGCTCCTCGCCGAACTCCAGGATGTGTGCTGCCAGCCCGCCGGGCAGCTCGCCCTGGGGCGTTCCGCCGAACAGCGCGGCGCGGCGCGAGGTGCCGCGCGGGTGCGACGGGCCGCCCGTGGAGCTAGCCCGCAGAGGCGGCACCGAGGCTGTCCTGAGGCAGACCGAGCTTCACGCCGACCCGTTCGGTGACGACGTCCAGATCGGTGCGGTGCTTGACGATGATCGACATCGTGTCGGTGAACGTCTTGGCGTCGAGATCCTGCGCCCCGAGCAGCAGCAGCGCGCGCGCCCAGTCGATCGACTCCGCGATCGACGGCGGCTTCTTGAGGTCGAGGTCGCGGATGAGCCCGACGACCTCCACGAGCCGGCGCGCGACGCGCTCGTCCAGCTCGGGCGCGTGCAGGCGGACGATCTCCAGCTCGTGCTCCAGCTCCGGGTAGTCGATCCACAGGTAGAGGCAGCGGCGCTTGAGCGCCTCGGTCAGCTCGCGCGTGTTGTTCGAGGTCAGGAGGACGATCGGCATCGTCGTGGCCTCGACGCGGCCCAGCTCGGGGATCGTGATCTGGAAGTCCGACAGCAGTTCGAGCAGCATCGCCTCGAACTCCTGGTCGGTCTTGTCGATCTCGTCGATCAGCAGGACGACGGGCTCCTCGCTGGCGATCGCCGTCATCAGCGGCCGCTCGAGCAGGAACTCCGCACCGAAGATGTCGTCCTGCACCTCCTGCCAGCCGGCGCCCTCGGCCTCGGCCTGGATGCGCAGGAGCTGCTTGCGGTAGTTCCACTCGTAGAGCGCCTTGGCCTCGTCGAGGCCCTCGTAGCACTGCAGGCGCACGAGCGTGCGGCCGAGCAGTTCGGCGAGCGACTTGGCCAGTTGCGTCTTGCCCACGCCCGCGGGCCCCTCGACGAGGATCGGCTTGTCGAGCTTGGACGCCAGGAACGAGACGAGCGCGGTCGAGTCGTCCGGCAGGTAGCCGACGTCGCGCAGGCCCTGCTTGAACTCGGCGGCCGATTCGGGAGATGCGGGCATCAGGCACGTGATGATATGTACCTCTCGTGCTCGCCCTCCTCGCGCCGCTCGCGGCGGACGTCCTGGAGTTCCAGACCCAGGGCAACATCTGGCCATACCTCATCGTCTTCGTCTTCGGCTTCGGGGTCGGCATCGTCGGCCACCTCGTCGAGTCCAAGGACCTCGTGATCGCCGGCATCCTCATCGCCGGCGTGGCGGCGACGCTTCCGTGGCTCGTCTGGGGCGGGGGGTAGCGCTCCCGTACGACGCGGCCGGCGCCGGGCCCGCCCTCGTTCGCAGGAGTGGCCCCAACGGGAGCGACTCACGAGCGTTCCGGCGGCGAGCCGCGCTCTGCGGCCTGCTGCTCGCGCGCGAGGAACGATCCGAGTACCTCGATCGTGCTCATCAGCGGCGACGGGAACACGATCGTGAGCGTCGACATCGCCGCGGTCGCGTACTACCGCGTCAAGGACCCGATCCGCTCCGTGGTGGCGATCGAAGGGCGAGGCACCCCGCGCATCAGGGTTCTCCCCGCTTCGGCCACCATCCCTGCGACACCGCTTCAGCGGGGAGGCGCGTGGCGTCGGCCGTGCCGGGCGGCCCCACTCACCGCGGCGGTCAGGTCATGAGGCCGCGGTCGAGCGCGTAGCGCACGAGTTCGGCGCGGGTGGTGCGGCGCAGCTTCTGTTGGATGTGGGAGCGGTGAGACTCGACGGTTCGCACGGAGAGCTGCAGCTGTCCGGCGATCTCGGCGTTGGTGTGGCCGAGCGCGATCAGCCGCAGGACTTCGACTTCGCGCTCGGTGAGGTCGTCGGGCGGAGCGTTGGGGCCCATCGAGGCGAGCGCCGCACCCAGGCGTGGGTTGAGGTAGGAGTCACCGTCGGCGGCGCGGTGGACCGCCTCGATCAGCTCCTCGTCCGCGGCCTCCTTGAGCACATAGCCCAGCGCACCGGCCTGCAGCGCGCTGCGCGCGAACGCGGGGTCGTCCTGCATCGTGAGCACCACGACCTGGGTTCCCGGGGACACCTCGCGAGCCTTCGGGATCGCCTCGAACGCCGTGAGCGTGCCCGGCATGTTCAGGTCCAGGACCAGCACCTGCGGCTTGTGGCCGAGGGTGTAACGGACAGCGCCATCGACATCGCCGGCCTCCGCGACGACCGCAAAGCCGGGCTCGGCCTCCAGCAGCAGGCGCAGGCCGGACCGGACGATCTCGTGATCGTCAGCGATGACGATCCGGATCTCATCGTCCGTCTGCGGCTCGGTCTGCTGCGACATGACGACCGATCGTAGCCCTCGCCCACCGACGACGGGCACGCCGACTCCGTCCCGAGATCGGTGGGGTGCTTGCGAGTGCTCGCCGGACGCTTGCACCTGCTTTCCATCCGGGAAGGCCCGGTGGCGGGTCCCGTGGAGGGATCGGATCCGCCCCCGAGACCGTGCCTACGTCAGCCGCTCCTGGTTGTCCGGGTCGTCGAAGCTCAGCTGCCCCTCGAACTGTCCGTCACCGCGCGGCGTCGCACCGGACCCACCGCCACGCCGCACGACCCGCGTCGGCCGCTCGTCCGGCGGGATCGCCTGCGTCGGGCGCTCGTCCACCGCGACCGGCTCGGCGACCGTCGTCAGGGCCTCACCGCCCGCGACCGACGTGGGGTCGCCCTCGACCCCCGGGGTGCGCGGGTTGTCACCGTCGAGCAGCGGCTCCGGTCGGCGGCGGGAGTGGATTCGCCACCCGGCGTAGGTGAGCAGTGCCCCGAAGAGGAACGCCACGAAGATGCCCCAGCTGACCCCGACGGTCGTCTTCAGCACACCTCCGTCGTCGCCGCCGGGCTTGTCGACCTGCCGGTAGAAGACGAGGAACATCACCCACAGCCCGCCGGCCGCGATCACGATCCCGTCGCCGAACGGCAGGTGGAATGCGCGGCGCTCCCCGCGCAGGAACAGCAGCAGCAGCACGGCGAGCGCGACGAGCAGGATCGATGCCTCGATGAAGCCCCAGGACTCGAAGGCGATCAGCGAGTCCTCGACCTTCTCGGGCCCGCGCGCACCGACCCCGAAGACGGTCTGCTGGTACCACGGCAGGAACATCGAGCCGATCAGGCCGAAGGCGGCGATCGCCGCCAGGCGCTGCTCGCCGAACAGCTCGCGCCACGCGGCGCGGACCCGGCCGACGACGCCGTGCGGCGGCGGGGCCGGGCGCGGGACACGGACGGTGTCGCCCTCGCCGGGCGCCGTGCTCATGCCGTGGTGCCGGCCGCCGCGCGCATGCGATCCAGGAGCACGTCGGCGTCCGCGGGGGAGACGGTCCGCAGCTGGCCCTGAAAGGCGAGCTTCCAGTGCTCGGCGGGCCACTTGCGGATGTGCTCGAGATCGTCCTTGACGTCCTCGGCCGGCAGCCGGTCCTCGTCGTCGAGGATCAGCTCGGGCTCGGTGTGGAAGCGCCACGGGTAGGGGTCGGGGCTGCCCGGCTTGCCCGGCCACAGCGGCTCGCGGTCCTCGAACAGCTCGGAGGTGATGCGCACCGCGCCGGCGAACTGCCCGACCTTCGTCAGGTAGAAGACGATGCGGTCGCCCGGCTCCATCTCGAGCGCCTGGTTGCGGCGCCGCTCCTTCATCCCGATGACGGTGAAGCCGTGCTCGCGCGTGGCCTCGAAGTTCTCGGGCGAGCCGGTGAGAATCCAGGTCGTCGGGGCCGCTGCGGGCATGAATCGCAGTGTAGGGGCGGGCCCGGAGATCGCTCCGGCGTCGCTGCGCGCCGCCGGGCGTTTCGGGGGCGATGTCACCGCACAGGGATGTCCTGCACGACCGGCTCGGCTCCGCGCGGGTGCGGGAGCCGCTCCACGAGCCAGTCGATCAGCGCGCGGACGAGCAGCAGGACCTGGCGCAGGACCTCGGCGAGCTGCGCGCGCAGCTCCTCGGGGACGAGCTCGGCGAGCGTGCCGAGCGTCGCGGCGAGCGAGGCGACGTCGTCGCGCAGCGCCTCCCGCTCCTGCGTCGTGCGCCAGCCGGGGCCGGGATCCTCGCCGTCGCGATCGGTGCGGATCGCCTCGGCGGCCTCGCCGGCCAGCTCCTCGGCCGCCTGGCGCGTGGCCTCGAGGCGCTCGCGCAGGTCGGCGAGCGGGTCGCGGACGGAGCGCGTCTCCTCAGGCATCGTCGGACTCCGGGCGGTCGAAGGTCACGTGGAGGACGCCGTCGGTGAGGGCGGCGCCGGTCGGACGATAGTCGCCCAGGGCGGGCGGGAGGGCGAGCGTGCGGCGGGAGCCGTTGACGCGCACGACGAGGTCGTTCCCGATGCGCTTGACGTCGACGTCGCCCTTGTGGGCGAACGGCAGGTCGAGCCGCAGCTCGGCTTCGCGCGCCCCCACCGTCAGCTCCTGCGTGACCCGGTCGTGCAGGACGGCGCCGGCGTCGACGCCCGCGAAGATCTCCTCGCCGAGCCGGTCGAGCATCTCCGGGCCCAGGACCTCCTGCGCGAAGTGCGGGGCGGTCAGCAGCGGGACCGGTGAGAAGGCGTCGCGCGCCTCGCCGAGGAGCGCGCCCTGATGGGCGCGCCAGCCCGCGAGCCAGTCGCCGGACTCCGCGGGGAGGACGCGGTTGGCGATCACCGCGTCCGTCAGGAACCCGTAGAGGCCGAGGTAGGTGAACGTGCGGCGAGTCTCGTCGACGACGAGCCGCTCGGGCGTGAGGACCAGGCGGATGCTCACGCGCTCGTGGTCGCGCAGCACCTCGTTCATCGCGATCAGCCCGCGCGCGACGCGCTGCACGTCGTCCATGGCGCCCTCCGACGGCAGGCCGCGCGAGAAGGGCCGGGCCGCGGCGACCATGCGGCTCTGCTGCGCAAACGCCTTGTCGAGCCACCAGCGGGCCGCGTCCGGGAACGAGAGCAGCCGCAGCGTCTCGCCGGTCGGCGCGCAATCGACGACGATGACGTCGTAGAAGCCGTCGTCGTAGTGGCGGCCGATCTCCAGCAGGCCGAACAGCTCGTCCATGCCGGGCAGGACCGTCAGCTCCTCGGCGGCGATCCGGTCGACGCCCTTGCGCACGAGCAGGTCGCCGAGCCAGTCCTGGACCTCCGACCAGTGGCGGTCCAGCTCGTCCTGCGCGCTCACCTGCTGGACGTGGAGGTCCGGGGAGACCGGCGTCGGGCGCGACCCGGCCGCGACGCCGAGGACGCCCGCGAGGCTGTGCGCCGGATCGGTCGAGACGAGCAGGGTGCGCCGACCCTCGGCGGCCAGGCGCCGCGCGGTGGCGGCGGCGACCGACGTCTTCCCGACGCCGCCCTTGCCGGTGTAGAGGATGGTCCTCGGGGCCACGGCGGCGAGGATACGCCGCTCGCCCGGCTCAGCCCCAGGGGCCGGGGAGCCCGAGCGCCTTCAGGCGCGCGTAGAGGTAGCGGTTGAAGCGCTGCTGGGCGACGCAGAACGGGGCCGAGTCGGGGTAGCGGTCGAAGGCGCCCAGGACGGCTCCGGCGTTCCGGCGCCGCTCGCGCAGTGCGATCGCCGCACGCTGGCGGTCGACGTTCAGCCGCGAGCACAGACCGCGCGTGAAGTCGCGCAGGACCTTGTGGTAGCCGAGGTCGGACGCGACGCCCGGCTGGTAGAGCGACCACGAGCCGGTGTCCGCGGAGCGGATCTCCACGCGTGCGCGGCGTACGCCGTCGAGGTACAGGCGGCGGCCCAGCGGGTCGTTGGCGAAGACCGCGAAGTCGTGCAGGCCGATGACCGACTGCAGGAAGGCGTTGTAGATGCGCTGCCCCGGCGCGTACGAGTAGGCGAGGTAGTGCGCGCCCTCCTTGGCCTTCACGCGCACGCCCGAGGGCGGCGGGTTGCGGAAGACGCCCAGGCCGCTGCGGGCGACGTCGAACCAGTGCGGATCCTTCAGCCGCACGGCCGCCCGTGACAGCGCCTGGATGCCGGTCGCCTGGGCGAGCCCGCTGACCCACGGGGGACGCCCGCCGCCGAAGACGAACTGGTACTCCCACGCCTTCCCGCCCGCGCGGCTCACGGCATAGGACTCGATCTCGCGCGCCATCGCGCCGACCTCGGTGTCGTAACCCTTGGCGAGGAACAGCTGGTTCATGCGCCCGAACGTGCCCAGCCACTGGATCTGCACGCCCTGCCCGGGGTAGGACTGCCACACCAGGCGGCTGCCGTCGAAGCGGATCCGCCGCCCGTAGGCGAGCGGCCCGTTCTCGCCCCACCACTGCGCGTTGCGCTTGACGGTCATCAGGACGACCTTGACGCGGGAGGCCGTGAGCAGCCCGCCGGAGGCCTGCGCCTCGGCGTTGCGCAGCACGGCCGCCAGTTCGGCGCGCGGGCTGCCCTTGAGGCGCTTCACGACGCGCCGCGCGCGGGCGTAGGCGGCCGTGTAGTCGCGGGCGTCGTCGGCGCTGAGCTGCCCCGAGCGCTCGAGCGCACGCAGGCGGCTCGGCACGGTGGCGCGGACGAGCGACGCGCTCGCGGGCGCGGCGGCCGGCGCCGGCGGCGTGACGAGGCCGGGCGGCGGCAGCTCGCTCGCGGGCGCGGGCGGCAGGAACGCGTCCTGCTGCACGCGGACCTGGCCCCGCGCGTCGAGCACGAGGACGTCGGGCGCCGATGCGTGCGCGGCCCCCGGCAGGGCGAGCAGGGCGAGCATCAGCACCGGCAGGGCAACCGGGTGCCGGGGCACGATCCCGATGCTACGGTCCGGTCCGCTCGCCGGTCGCAGTCCGGCTTGCAGTCGCCGATGCGCCGCATGCTCCGAATTCCGCTCCTCGCGCTGACGGTCCTCGCCGTGGCCCTCCTGACGGCCTGCGGCTCGGGCGGCGGGGGCTCGGACGCGGGCACCGAGAAGCTGCTGAACGACACCTTCGGCAAGGCCGAAGCCGGTGGACAGCGGGCGGCTCAAGCTCGGCATCGACGTCCGCGCGGCCGGTATCGCCGGGCTGCCCTCGCCGTTGACGGTGCGTCTCGGCGGGCCATTCGAGCGCACGGAGGGCAAGGGCACGCCGAAGTTCGACTTCGACGTGACGCTCGCCACGCGGGACGGCCGCTTCACGATCGGGATCGTCTCGACCGGCCAGTCCGGCTGGGTCAAGCTCGGGACGCAGGCGTTCACGCTGCCGCCGGACCAGTTCAAGGAGCTCGGCCCCAAGGGCGCGGGCTCCAAGGGCGGCCTGCCCGGGGACCTCGGCACGCTCGGGGTCGACCCGCGCGGCTGGATCCGCAACGTCCAGGACGAGGGCGTCGAGACGCTCGACGGCGACAAGGTCATTCACCTGAGCGCGGACGTGGACCTCAACGGCCTCGTCAAGGACCTCGACAAGCTCCTCTCCAGCACCGGCGGGACCGGCCTGAACGCGATCGCGGGCCTGCCCGCCGGCATCGGCGGGGACGCCCAGGGCGCGGTCGCCAAGGCGGTGCAGAGCGCCGGCGTCGACATCTGGACGGGCGAGCAGGACCACCAGCTGCGCCGGATCACGATCAAGCTCGACGTCGACACGCCCACGCAGAAGGACGGGACGGTCGCGCTGGACCTCGCGGTCACCGGGCTGAACAGGCCGCAGCAGATCTCGCCGCCGGCCGACCCGCGGCCGCTGTCGGAGCTGACCACCGCACTCGCCGTGCTCGGCCAGCAGCGCGCGCAGCAGGGCACGTCCGGGGGCGCGGCGCCGGCGGCGCCGAGCGGCGGCGCGTCAGGCCGGACGTACGACGAGTGCGTGCAGGCCGCCGCCGACGATCTCGCCGAGGCGCAGGCCTGCGCCTCGCTGCTCGGCTGAGGGCGCGGCGGCTCCGCCCACCTCTGCGGCGCATATCCTCCCGCGTCCGTGCCCGCCGATGCCTCCACATCGCGTGGCCCGCTCGCGTTCCTGCTGACCTCCGCCGGATGGCCATACCTCCTCGTGCCGTTCATCCCGGCGGCGATCGTGCTCGAGGTCCTGCACGCCGGCCCGGTCATCCTGTTCGCGACGAGCGCGCTGGGGGTGATCCCGACGGCGGCGCTCATGGGGCGGGCGACGGAGGAGCTCGCGGCGCGCAGCGGCCCGGGCATCGGCGGCCTGCTGAACGTGACGTTCGGGAACGCGCCGGAGCTCATCATCGCGCTGTTCGCCCTCGGTCAGGGGCTGCAGGAGGTCGTGAAGGCGTCGATCGTCGGCTCGATCATCGGCAACGTCCTGCTGGTCCTGGGCGCCTCGATGTACTTCGGCGGGCTCGGGCGCGACCGCCAGCGGTTCAACGCGACCGCGGCCTCCGCCCAGTCCACGATGCTGCTGCTCGCGATCGCCGCGGTGGTCATGCCGGCGGTCTTCGAGCTGGTCGAGGGGCAGGGGCTGCCGTCACCGAGTGACGAGATCGTGAACTACGGCTCCACCGTCGAGCAGCTCTCGCTCATCACCGCCGTCGTCCTCATCGGGGCGTACGGCGCCGGGCTGATCTTCTCGCTGCGCACCCACCGCGACCTGTTCAACCCGCGGGCGGAGGCCGAGCACGACGCGGAGCCCTGGAGCGTGCGCAGGGCCGTCGCGATGCTCGCGCTCGCAGGCGTCGCCGTCGCGGTCATGTCCGAGATCCTCGTCGGCTCGATCTCCGAGACGGCAGAGAAGGCGGGCGTCAGCGAGTTCTTCATCGGCGCGATCGTCGTCGCGATCGTCGGCAACGCCGCCGAGCACTGGGTCGCGGTGCTCGTCGCGCGCAAGGACAAGATGGACCTCGCGGTCAACATCTCGATCGGCTCGAGCGCCCAGGTCGCGTTGTTCGTCGCCCCGGTCCTGGTGCTCGCGAGCTACGTGATCGGCCCCGGGCCGATGCCGCTCGTCTTCAACGGCTTCGAGGTCGCCGCGCTCGTGATCGCCGCGCTGATCGCCAGTCAGGTGACCCAGGACGGCGAATCGACGTGGTTCGAAGGCCTGCAATTGCTGGCCGTCTACCTGATCATCGGCGTCGCGTTCTTCTTCGCCTGACGGCCGGGGGCTGACCAGGCACGACACAGGGTTCGTATCTTCAGGTGGTGCCCGTGAGTCTCCCGCCGCTCGTCCCCCCGCCCCTGGCCGCCCTCGGCGACGATCCGGCGGCCGTCTTCGTCGTCATCGCGGTCGTCGTCGCGCTGCTGCTCGTCGACTTCTTCCTGTTCGCGCGCGACCGCGAGCCGACGTTCCGCGAGAGCGTCATCTGGAGCATCTGCTGGCTGGTCCTCGGCATGCTCGTCGCGATCCCGATGGCGCTCTACGCCGGCGGCGACGACGGCGTCAGCTACCTGACCGTCTACCTGATCGAGCGCACGCTGTCGCTCGACAACCTCGTCGTCTTCCTGCTGATCTTCGCGTCGTTCGCCGTCCCGCCCGCGCAGCGGGGCAAGCTGCTGTTCTGGGGCATCGTCATGGCGCTCGTCATGCGCGGCCTGGCGATCGTCGTCGGCGTGGGCCTCATCGAGCGCTTCCACTTCGTCATCTACCTGCTCGGGATCGGCCTGCTGATCCTCGCCTGGAAGATGTGGAAGGGGAGCGCCGAGCACACCGATCCGCACAACAACCCGTTCGTGAAGCTCGTCTCGCGCATGTATCCGGTCAGCGGCTACGAGGGGACGAAGTTCACGCTCAAGCGCGACGGGAAGCGATTCATCACGCCGATGGCGCTCGCGCTCGTGGCAATCGTCGCGGCGGACATCGCCTTCGCGATCGACTCGATCCCCGCGGCCTTCGCGATCACCGACAACCCGCTCGTCATCTGGACGGCGAACGGCTTCGCCCTGCTCGGCCTGCGCGCGCTGTTCGCGCTCGTCGAGGAGCTCGTCAAGCGCTTCCGCTACCTCAACCAGACGGTCGCGATCGTCCTCGGGGTGGTCGCCGTCAAGCTCTTGATCCAGGATCTGTGGAAGATGCCGGCGCTGATCAGCCTGTCGCTCGTGGTCGGCCTCTTCGCCGTGGGGATCTGGCTGTCGATCCGCGCGGAGAAGCGCGAGGGCGGGGGCGGGGCGCCGCCGGCCCCTCAGCCCAGCTCGGCGAGCTGACGGGCGACCTCGGCCTCGACGTCGAGCGCGGCGCGTCCGGACCGCGCGCGGCGGGCGTTGCGCGCGATCACGAGGTCCCGGACCTCGGCCTCGAGCGCCGGGTCGCGGAACGTCACCTGCGCGAGTCGCGCGGCGAGCTCGGTCTCGACGTCCAGCAGCGGCCTGCCGGCGCGCTCGCGGACGGCGTTGCGGGCGGCCAGCAGCTGGCGCAGCTCGGCCTCCTGCTCGGCCCGCGCGGCGGGCCTGCTGAGCGGCGCCGGCTCGCGCAGCGGCCGATCCGTGCCGTCCCGCAGCGACAGCAGGCCCTTGCCGATCTCGTCGTAGGCGCGCCGGGCGCCGGCGAACGTCACCACGGCGACGAGCGCCGAGATGCCGACGACGGCGAAGAGGACGGTTCCGAAGGCGGCCTGCATGGGGTCCGCAAAGCGTGGCACATCGGCAGGGTGTGCTTTCGGCGGTGTTTCGGGGTACTATTGACTGACGAGTCAATCTACGGCGCCCGGGCCACTCGTTCCGTCCCCGCCCGCGCCGATCTCTTCCGCGGAACAAGGAGCTATTCGCTGTGGTCGACTTCACGCTGACCGATGAGCAGAAGGCGCTGCGCGACATGGCGCACGACTTCGCCGAGAAGGAGATTCGCCCCGTCGCCTGGGAGTTCGACGAGCACGGGACCTGGCCTCAGGAGATCATCGAGAAGGCCTGGGAGCTCGGGCTGATGAACAACCACATCCCCGAGGAGTACGGCGGCCCCGGCGCCTCCTACCTCGAGGGCTGCCTGATCGAGGAGGAGCTGGCCTGGGGCTGCTCGGGCATCGCCACCTCGATCGGCGCCAACGGTCTCGCCGCCGCCCCGATCCTCGTCGGCGGCAGCGAGGAGACGAAGAAGAAGTACATGGGCATGCTGACCGAGTCGCCGAAGCTCGCCTCGTTCTGCCTGACGGAGCCGAACGCGGGCTCCGACGTCTCCGGAATGCGCACGACGGCCATCCGGAAGGGCGACAAGTACGTCCTCAACGGGTCGAAGTGCTTCATCACCAACGGCGGCTACGCGGACCTCTTCACGGTCTACGCGAAGACGGACAAGGACGCCGGCCACCGCGGGATCTCCGCCTTCGTCGTCGAAAAGGACGACACGATCACGGTGGACAAGAAGGAGGACAAGATGGGTCAGCGGGCGTCGAACACCGCGACCATCACCTTCAACGACACCGAGGTCCCGGCCGAGAACCTGCTCGGCGAGGAGAACAAGGGCTTCAAGCTCGCCATGATGACGCTCGACCGCACGCGCCCGGGCGTCGCCGCCATGGCGACGGGCATCGCGCGCTCGGCGTTCGAGATGGCGACCGAGTACTCCAAGGAGCGCGTGCAGTTCGGCGTGCCGATCGCGATGCACCAGGCGATCCAGTTCCTCATCGCCGACATGTCGACGAAGATCCACCTGTCGCGCCTGGCGACGTGGAACTCCGCCGTGCTGCTCGACCAGGGCGCGCGCAACACGATCGAGTCCTCGCACGCCAAGCGCTTCGCCGCGGACACCGCGATGGAGGTCACCACCGAGGCCGTCCAGGTCTTCGGCGGCTACGGCTTCATCAAGGAGTACAAGGTCGAGAAGTTCATGCGCGACGCGAAGATCATGCAGCTGTACGAAGGCACGTCGCAGATCCAGCGCCTCGTCATCGCCCGCGAGACGCTGCTGCCGCGGCGGGTCGAGGAGCCGGCTGCGGTCTAGGAGATCCATCAGCCCGCGCCTTCGGCGCGGGCTGTCCTGCCAGGGGGCCGTACCCCCGCCGAAGGGCCGCCACCAGGCGGCCCTTCGCCGTTCCGGGACACCCTCGGGCGGCACCGGGCGGCCGTTCACGCACGCGGCGCCGGCGCGGTGCGGCTACTGTCAGTCGCTCGGGCTTCTAGCGAAAGGGTTCACCGTGACCCAGCTCCACCGCCCATCCTGCCGCCGGCTCCCGGCTCAGGCTCCGGCAGCACGCCGATCGACGCAGCTGTGACGGCCTCCGCGCACGCGCGGGACCGCGACGACGTTGAGATCGGCGCCCTCGTGCTCCGTCTCGCTCGCCCGATTGCGACCGGGGGCGACGCCGTGGCGTGCGCCGCGATCCTCGCCGAAGGTGGCGACGTCGCGGCCGTCCTTGCCTGGATCACCGCACACGGCGGGGTGCCCGAGGCGACGACGGTCGTCGCCCGCTCGGGCAACGGACTCCACGGCGCTCGCGTCACCGCGGCGATCGCGCCCGCCCCACGACGCTTCGTGTTCCCGCCGGGCGCGCTCGCCTCCGCGCGCCCGGCCGGCGACGCATGACGCCCGCAGTTCGGGTCGTCGGCGACGACCTGTCGCGGGGTACCCCCGTGCCGGGCGGCCGGCCGTTGTCCATCGCGATGCTCGCTCCCCCCTGGATCGCCGTGCCGCCGCCCGGGTACGGCGGCGTCGAGTGGGTCGTGAGCGCGCTGACCGAGGCCCTGGTGCGTCAGGGGCACGCGGTCACGCTCTTCTGCGCGCCCGGGTCGGTCTCGCTCGCGGAGGTCGTCCCGGTCCTCGGCAGGGCCCACCCGGACGAGATCGAGCGGTCGATCCATGAGGCCGACCACGTCGCCGGCGCCTTCGACAGCATCGAGCGGCGCGTCGGTGAGGACGCGTTCGATGTCGTGCACGACCACTGCGGCTTCACCGCCCTCGCGATGGCCGACCGCCTCACGACGCCGGTCGTCCACACGCTCCACGGGGCGTTCGATGACGCCACCACCGGCTTCTACCGCCGGCACGGGCACAAGGCGGCTCTCGTCGCGATCAGCGACGCCCAGCTGGCGTCGGCCCCGACGGGCGTGCAGGCGATCTGCACGATCCCCAACCCGATCGACGTCGGGGCCTGGCCGCTGCGCGAGATCAAGGACGACTACCTGCTCTGGGTGGGGCGGATGACGACCGAGAAGGGCCCGCACCGCGCGATCGCCGCCGCCCGTGCCGCGGGCGTCCGGCTCATCCTGGCGGGCGTGATCCAGCCGGGACAGGAGGCGTACTTCGAGACCCAGGTGGCCCCGCATCTGGACGGCGATCGCGTCCGCTACATCGGCGAGGTCGGCGGGGCCGCCAAGCGCGCGCTGTTCGCCGGCGCGATGGGACTGCTCATGCCGATCCGCTGGCAGGAGCCGTTCGGGATGGTGATGATCGAGGCGCTCGCCACGGGCACGCCCGTGATCGCGTTCGGCGAGGGCGCCGCGCGGGAGCTCGTCGTGGACGGGAGCACGGGCTTCCTGGTCGACGACGTGGGCGGCATGGCCGCAGCCGTCGCGCGCCTGGGCCTGATCGACCCGCGCGAGTGCCGGGCCTGGGTCGCCGGGCACTGCGACGTGGACGTGGTCGCGTCGGCGTACGCTCGCGCATACCGGTCGGCCGTCAGACCTGCAGCGACGGTCGCGCATGGATGAGGGTCGCCTGAGCGTCCTCGACGGCAGCACCTTCGTGGTGGGGAACCGCTCCGGTGACGTGCTGGCCGACGAGGGCCGCGAGCACGGGTTCTTCTCCGATGACACGCGGTTCATCTCACGGTGGCTCCTGCGCGTCGGACAGCAGCGCCTGGTGCTGCTGGGCATCGACCACGAGTGGCACTTCGCCGCGCAGCTCTTCTCGACGCCCGACGTCGGGCCGGACGAATCGGCGCCGTTCTCGGTGACCCGGCAGCGGCTCGTCGACCACGTCTGGCTCGAGGAGGTCACGGTCACGAGCCATCGGCACGAGCGCGGCGTCGTCGAGGTGACGCTCGAGGTCGACGCCGACTTCGCCGACCTGTTCGAGGTCAAGGACGGGCACATGATCGACCGGGAGGTCCAGGCACGGTGGGATGACCGCACACTCGCCTTCTCGTACCGCGCCGGCTCGTTCGAGCGGTCGGTGACGGTCGCCGCCGATCGACCGGGGACGGTGACCCGCACCGGGTTCGTCCTGCCCCTGGAGCTCGGGCCCGGGGAGGCGGCGTCGGTCACGTTCACGGTCATCCCGCACTCCTCGCAGCCCGGAGGATCGTTCGTGTCCCGCCGATCGCGCGGCACCATCGGCGAACTCCGGCGGGCGAAGGCGGCGGAGCTCGATGCCTGGCAGGCGAGGGCGCCGCGGATCGATGCGGCACAGCCGGACATCGCCCGCACCTATCGAGCCAGCCTGCGCGATCTCGGGGCGCTGCGCCTGCACCCGGATCTCACATCCGACGGGGCCCTTCCGGCCGCAGGTCTCCCATGGTTCATGGCCCTCTTCGGTCGCGACAGCCTGCTCACGAGCTTGCAGGCCCTGCCGTACCTCCCGGGGCTTGCGGCCACCACGCTGCGCGTCCTGGCCGAACGCCAGGCCACCGTCCGCGACGACGTCCACGAGCAGGAGCCGGGGAAGATCCTGCACGAGCTCCGCTTCGGCGAGCTCACCGCACGGGGACTGCGTCCGCACTCGCCCTACTTCGGGACCGCGGACGCCACGCCGCTGTTCCTCGTCCTGCTCGACGAGTACCACCGCTGGTCGGGCGACGACGCGCTCGTCCTCGCGCTCGAGGCCAACGCGCGGGCGGCGCTCACCTGGATCGACGAGAGCGGCGACGCCGACGGGGACGGCTACGTCGAGTACGCCCGTCGCAACCACTCGTCCGGACTGGCGAACCAGTGCTGGAAGGACAGCTGGGACGCGATCCAGTTCGCCGACGGCACCCTCGCGCGCGGGCCGATCGCGACCTGCGAGATCCAGGGCTACGTCTACGACGCGCGGCGGCGCGCGGCGCGGCTTGCGCGTGAGGTGTGGGGCGACTGCGGACTGGCGGATCGGCTCGACCGGCAGGCGGCGGACCTGCGCGCGGCGTTCCGCCGCGACTTCTGGATGCCCGAGCGGGGGTGTCACGCGCTCGCGCTCGACGGCGACAAGCGCCGCGTGGACGGCCTGACGTCGAACATCGGCCACCTGCTCTGGTCGGGCATCCTTGACGACGATCAGGCGGCGGACACCGCGGAGCGGCTGCTGGGAGAGGAGCTGTTCTCCGGCTGGGGGATCCGCACGCTCGCGGCACGCGAGGCGGGGTACAACCCGCTCGGGTACCACACCGGCACCGTCTGGCCGCACGAGAACTCGCTGATCGCCGCCGGTCTCGCGCGCTACGGCCACCGCGACGCCGCGGCCCGGCTCGCGGCGGCGATCGTCGCCGCCGCCCCGCATTTCGGTCACCGGCTCCCCGAGGTGTTCGCCGGGTATCCAGCCCGCGCGACGACCGTCCCGGTCGCCTTCCCCACCGCCTCACGTCCGCAGGCCTGGGCGGCCGGGGCGCCGCTGCTGCTGCTCACGACGCTGCTGGACCTCCGGCCCTCGAGCACGCAGGTCGAGGCCGATCTGGGGGGCGGCCTCGGCCACGTGGCGCTGCGCCGGTAGTGCGACCCCCGCCCTGGATTCCGGTTACCGTTGGCGCCATCGATGCGGAGGAGTGACGGATGCGAGGCGCGATGGGCGGCCGGGCCGGGATGGCGCTGGCCTTCCTCCTCGGCCTGGTGATCGCGACGGCGGGTACGGCGACGGCGGCGCGGCTCATCACGGGCAAGCAGATCAGGGACGGGTCGGTGACCTCGCGTGACCTGTCCAAGGGCGTCCGCAAGCAGCTGGCCAGGACGGCCGCCGCGGGCCCGCGGGGGCCGCAGGGCATCCCCGGGCCCGCGACCGGCGCCGCCGGCGGCGATCTGGCGGGCTCCTACCCCGACCCGACGATCCGCCGGCCGATTCCCGTCGTCGTCCGCCAGCAGCCGGGGCCGAGCTGCATCACGACGTTCGACATCCTCTGTGGTGACGCCGGCGCCGGGAACTACTGGACGCAGGCCGGCGGCGCGAGCTTCGGGCAATTCTCGTACGTCGTGGAGCCGGGCGGGTTCGTCCAGTTCCAGGGCGCGGTGCAGCAGGTCGGAACCGGGTTCGGCAGCGGCCTGATCTTCTACCTGCCGCCGGGGCGGAGGCCGAGCGGGACGCTCCGGTTCCCCGTGGTCGCGTTCGATGACCCCGACCAGGTCGGGCACGTGCGCGTCGGCGACAACGGCGAGGTCGCGCTGCAGGGATTCACGCTCGCGGCCGGGAAGCGCTTCGACCTGAGCGCCGTGCGGTTCCGGCTCGCCGATCCGCAGGGCTGAGCGCCGACGCACGCCGAGCGGCGTTCCCGCTACGGTGAGCGGAGGAACGGCCGCGCCGTGCGGTCGTATCGAGCACGATGCTCGCTGCGGGGGAGGAACCCATGACAACGCATCGCCTGATCTGCAGGATCTCACGCCGGAGTGCCGTCGTCGTCTGTGCGCTCGCCGCCTGCGCCGTGCTGGGCGCCGCGCCGGCCGCACGCGCGTGGGACGGGAACCTGCAGGTCCGCAAGGTCAACCTCGGCGGCCCGCAGGCCGACACGTTCGGCTTCAAGGTCGAGACGCACGCCCACGGTCAGCAGACGTGGACGCTGCTGCCCGCCTCGGACTACACGGGAGCACCCTGGGCGGCGAAGCCCGAGCCGGACAACCCCTTCAGCCTGACCGGCGCCCCGGGCCCGGACGGCCCGTTCACCCGCACGGGCGCCGCGCCCACCGAGGCGCTGTTCGCGGCGATCCAGACGGGCGGGGAGAACGCCGCTCCCCCGCCGGCGATGCGCGACTGGCGGTCCGTCCGCGTCACGGAGACGACCAGGCCCGAGGGCTACCGCACGAGCGTTGCCTGCACGGCGCGCAACACGGCCTCCGGCGCCGCCTGGCCGGCGTCTCAGGACGAGTACTGGGGCGCATGGACGGCCACGCCGACGACCGCCGGGGGCGGCGAGGGTGTGGAGACGACGCTGCGCTTCCTGCCCGACAGCGTCCCTGCGGCCGATCGCGGGCCGTGGACGGTCACCTGCACCTTCACCAACACGTACCGCTCGCGGGTGCGGGTCCTCAAGGACTTCGTCTCGCCGGTCAACGATGCCCAGCGCGTGGACATCACCGTGAACGGGGCGGACGTCGACACGAGCGCCGGGGGCGAGTCGTTCGCCGACGGCGACGCGAGCGACTGGATCGCGGTCGACGGCGGGTCGGACGTCACGCTCGCCGAGCAGGGCGCGGCCGGAACGGTCATCACCGACTACGACGCCACGCTGGAGTGCCGTTCGGGCACCGGCGGGACCTACGGCGACTGGAGCGTCGTCCCGGGCGGGACGAGCGGGACGCTCAGCGCCGTGCAGCCCGGGCGCGACTACGAGTGCCGATTCACGAACACCGGCCGCATCCCCGCCGGCGGCGTCGCGACCGGGACCCCGCCGCCGAGCGCCGGCTCGACCCCCGGCACGACGCCGTCGCCCACGCCGACCGCCCGCGCGAGCGCGCGCGCCACCGGCACCAGCGGCTGCATCACCTCGCGCTACGCGACCGCCGACGTCCGCGGTCGCGGCATCGCGAGCGTCACCTTCCGGATCAACGGCAAGCGCCGCAAGCAGCTCACCGCGGCCAACGTCGCGGGCATGTACCGGCTGCGGGTACCGGCCTCGGGCCTCCCGCGCGGCGCGAGCCGGGTGACGGCCTTCGTCCGGTTCGACGCGGCAACCGGCGTCCAGCCGAAGCTCCTGGCCCTCGCGTGGAGCCGCTGCCCCCGCCGGTCGGTCGTCCCGCCGCCCTTCACCGGCTGACCGCGCTGCCATCATCCGCGGCCGGATGCGCCTCGACGGCATCGACCCCGGCGACATGATCCGCGTCTCGGTGCGGGGGCGGGTCTTCCACGCGCTCGTGCGCGGGACGACGCCCGGCGGCCTGACGGTCGAGCCGGTCGAGCGCAACATCACCTACCGGCAGGTCAAGGCGCGCGACGTCGTGGAGCACTGGGCGCGCCGCGGCCGCCCGCGGGCCGAGGCCGACCGTGCGGTCAACCCGGAGCAGCGCTCGCTCGACGACCTGCTCGACCGCTGAGCGACCGGGGATACTTGCGCCGATGCCCAACCGCGAGACCGAGCGGGCGGTCGCCGAGGCCGCCTCGCTGGAGACGGCCCGTGCCGCGACCGGTGCTCCCGCCGCCACCGGCGCCGGGTCGGCCGACCCGATCGCGGGCGAGCTGCGGCGCGCCGGCGTCCTCCAGCTGCTGGTCCTGCACCTGCTCGGCGAGGGCCGCTCGTACGGCAACCGGCTGATCGAGCGGATCACCGAGGTCAGCGACGGGCTGCTCGTCGTCAACCCGAACACGATGTACCCGCTGCTGCGCGACCTCGAGGCCCGCGGGCTCGTCGCGGGTGAGTGGGAGCATCCGGAGCGCCGGTCGCGGCGGTTCTACGCGCTGACCGACGCGGGGGCGGCCGAGCGCGAGCGGCTGCGCACCGCGGTCGCGCCGCGCCTGGACGCCGTGGCGCTGGCCGTCGTGCGGCTGCGGGACGAGCTGGCCTGATGGGACGGTCGGGCGCCGCGATCACCCTGCCGCAGGTCGCGCATCGCCGACGCCGAGGCGCTCTGGTACGACCTCGACGCGCTGGCCGTCGTTCGTCGAGGGCTTCAAGCACGTCGTCAGCGTCGAGGGCGACTGGCCGGCCGCCGGCTCGGTGCTCGTCTGGGACTCCGTCCCCGACGGGCGCGGGCGGGTGACGGAGGCGGTGCGCACCCACGCGCAGCGTGAGGGGCAGGTCGCCGACGTCGAGGACCCGCGGATCGTCGGGCGCCAGTCGGTCGCGTTCGCCGCCGCCGGGACGGTGGACGCCCCCGCGGTCCGGATGAGCCTGACGCTGGACTACGAGCTGCGCGACGGCGGGCTGCTGAGCCCCGTCACCGACCTCCTCTTCATCCGCCGCGCCCAGTCCGACGCGCTGCGGCGCACACTGCTGCGCTTCGCGCGCGAGCTGCGGGCGGAACGCGAGCTCTGACCGACGCGCGTTACCGTTCATCCGCCCGCCCCGCGTCAAGGAGACCCGACTGATGTTCGTGTTCAAGGCCGCCGTCGTCGGCGCCGGCACCATGGGCGGCCAGATCGCCCAGACGATCGCGGCCGCCGGCCTGCCCGTCGTGCTCAAGGACATCCGCCAGGAGCTGGTCGATGCGGGGATCGCGGAGGCGCGCCGGGTGACCGAGCAGCACACCGCCAAGCTCGTCGAGAAGGGCAAGCTCAGCGAGGAGCAGGGCGCGGCCCAGGTCGCCGCGACGCTCGCGCTGATCACGGGCGCGACGACCTACGAGGGGTTCGGGGACGTGGACTTCGTGGTCGAGGCGGTGCCCGGAGCGGATGGAGATCAAGCAGGCCGTGTTCGCCGAGCTCGACGCGTGCACGCCCGGCCACGCCGATCCTCGCTTCGAACACGTCGTCGCTCTCGATCACCGAGATCGGCGACGCGACCCTGCGCCCCGACAAGGTCGTCGGGTTCCACTACTTCTACCCGGCGTCGATCATGCCGCTGATCGAGATCGTCGAGGGTGACGAGACGTCGGCGGAGACGCTGCAGGCCACCGTCACCTTCGCGCAGGCGATCAAGAAGCAGCCGATCACGTGCCTGGAGGTGCCGGGCTTCGTCGTCAACCGGATCCTCAACGCGGGCATCAGCGAGGTCTGGCGCGCGCAGGAGGAGGGCGACCTCTCGATCGCGGCGATCGACGAGGGCGTCGGCTCGGCAGGCGTCGTCCCGGTCGGCCCGTACCACCTCGTGAACCTGCTCGGTCTCGACACGGTCCTGCACGTCGCCGAGCACCTCGCCGAGTCCTACGGGGACGAGCGCTTCCACGTCCCGGCGGGGATGCAGCGGCTCGTCGCCGAGGGCAGGCTGGGCGCCAAGACGGGCGGGGACGGCTTCTACGCGCCCGACGGCACCGCGAACCTCACGGGCGCGGGCGAGCCCGACGTCCCCGAGCTCGTCGAGCTGCTGACGCTCAAGACCTTCGTCGAGGCGTGCCTCGTGCTCGAGGAGGGCGTCGCGACCCACCGCGACATCGACTTCGGGATGATGGCCGGCGCCGGATTGGACCCCCGCCGCGGGCTCCTCCCGCCGTTCATGGGGGCCGACGTCGCCGGGCTCGACGTGATGCTCGAGCGCCTGGAGGCGGCGGCGGAGCGCCACGGCGAGCGCTTCGAGCCGCCGACGATCCTGCGGCGGCTGGTCGCGCAGGGACGGCTGGGCCCGAAGACCGGGCAGGGCTTCTACGCCTATCCGCAGCCGGACGCCGAGCAGCCGGCGGGGGAGTCGGCGGTCGTGAAGCTCGAGTCGCGCGGCGAGGTGGCGATCGCCTGGCTGGCGAACGGGCAGATGAACTCGCTCTCGCCGCAGGTCATCGAGGACCTCGGCAGGGTCTGGGCCGCCGCCCGCGACGGCGGCGTGCGCGCGCTGATCATCGCTTCGTCGAATCCGATGCTGTTCTGCGCCGGCGCCGACATCAAGGCCTTCACCCAGCTCGACGAGGCCGGCGGCCGCGCGCTCGCGGCGGGCGCCCACGGGCTGCTGCGCGAGTTCGGGCGGTCGAGCGTCGTGACGATCGCGGCGGTCAACGGCCTGGCGTTCGGCGGCGGCTGCGAGCTGGCGATGGCCTGCGACGTGCGGCTCGCGGCGCGCTCGGCGACCTTCGGCCAGCCGGAGATCAAGCTCGGGATCATCCCCGGCTTCGGCGGGACCCAGCGGCTCCCGCGCCTGGTCGGGGAGAACAAGGCGCTCGAGCTGAACCTCGTCGGCGATCCGATCAGCGCGGAGGCGGCGTTCGACTACGGGCTCGTCAATCGCGTGCTGACCGATCACGAGCTGCTCGACGCGGCGCTGGCGTGGGCGCGGCGGCTCGCCGAGCAGGCCCCGCTGGCCGTCGAGGCGATCAAGGACGCCTCGGCCAAGGGCGATCTCGACGAGGGCATCGAGGCCGAGCAGGCGGCGTTCGCGCGCGTGTTCGCGTCCGCCGACGGCCGCGAGGGCATCAGCGCGTTCCTCGGCAAGCGCAGGCCGACGTGGACGGGGACATGAGCGTCGCGCCGGCCGAGCAGGCGGCGCTGGAGTACCTCGCGGACCTGATCGCGGCCGCGGGCTCGGTCGTCGCGCTGACCGGCGCCGGCATCTCGGTGCCGTCCGGCATCCCGGACTTCCGGACCCCGGGGACGGGCCTCTGGGCCGACGTCGATCCGATGGAGGTCGCCCACATCGACGCGTGGCGGGCCGACCCGGAGCGCTTCTGGCGCTTCTACGGGACGCGCTTCCAGACGCTCGAGGACAAGGAGCCCAACGGGGCGCACCGGGTGCTCGCGGAGCTCGAGCGGCGCGGACGGCTCGACGCGGTCATCACGCAGAACATCGACATGCTGCACCGCAAGGCGGGGACGCGGGAGATCGTCGAGGTGCACGGGACGATCGAGCACAGCTCGTGCCTGGTGTGCGGCGATCAGTACCCGCTCGCGGAGACGCGCCGGCGCCTCGTCGCCGACGCTCACGGCGTCCCGCGCTGCGCCTGCGAGGCGCCGCTGAAGCCCGACGTGGTGCTGTTCGGCGAGTTCCTGCCACCGGGGGCGCTGGAGCGCGCCCACGAGCTCGCCTCGCGCGCGGACGTCCTGCTGTGCATCGGGAGCTCGCTCGAGGTCCATCCCGTCGCCCAGCTCCCGGGCGTCACGCGCGCCGCGGGCGGCGCGGTCGCGATCATCACCCAGGGCCCGACGCCGTTCGACGCCCGGGCCGAGGTGCGGCTCGGCGGCGACGTCGTCGACGAGCTCGAGGGGCTGCTCGCCGCGCTCGACGCGCGGGCCTGAGCCTCAGGCGCCGAGCTGGGCGTTGGTGCGGGCGCGCAGCGCCGCCTCCAGGCGCGCCAGCGCGTGCGTGACCGCGGCGATCCGGTCGTCGTCGATCCCGCCCTGGCGCGCTGTGTCGGCGGCGGCCGCCACGCCGGGCTGCAGCTCGGCGAGCTCGGCGAGGCGCTCGTCGATGTCCGCCTGGCCGCTCCACGGCAGCAGCTCGGTGAGCGCGGCGTCGTAGGCGGCGCGCAGCTGGAACGCGCAGTCGCGCCAGCGGTCGGCGTCGGCGTCGGAGCGCGCGCGCAGCGTGAGCTCCTCGCAGGCGAGCGCGACGTCCCGATTGGCGAGCATCGCCGCGAGGCGCTCGGTGGGGCGCAGGCCCGCCGAGCGTGATCCGCGTCCGGGGGCGGGAGGCGGGACGAGCGCGGCACTCGTCCAGCGTCCGTCCGCCACCTGCTCGCCGGCACCGACGCCCACGCGCACCGCGAGGGCGCGGGCGCGGGTGAGCGGGGCGACGCCGGGATCGGCGGTGGCGATCCGCTGCGCGTGCAGCACCCGGTTGAGGACGGCGATGCCGCGGTCGGCCTCGGCCTGCAGGTCGGCGTCGCGCAGCCAGCGCTCGCCCGGCTCTCGGCGAGCGGACGCGCGCCGATCAGCGTGGCGCGCGTGGCGATCGCGGTGGCGGGCGTCGCGGACGGCGGGGCGGGACGCGGGCGCGCGGCGCGGCGGCGGCCGAGCGTCCGCAGCCTGACGGGCGCGCCGAGCGTCCCGATCGACCAGCACGTACTCCGGCTCACCGGCGTGGCCGCGCACGATGTAGCGGCCGTCGGCCGGCCCCAGGATCCACGGGACCTCGACCTGGACGAAGGCGAACAGCGCCGGGGCGCCCACGCCGGTCGTCAGCCCACGCGCGGGCGGTCGGCGGCGTCCAGCCGGCGGGCCTGCGCGACCGTCCGCTTCGCGCGCGAGGGCGCGGCCTTCCGCGGCCGCTCGGCGGCGGCCCGCGGGGTCCGCTTGGCGGCCGCCTTCGGGGCGCGCTTGGTGACGCTGATCGACCAGCGGCTGGGCCGGATCGGGACGACCGGGTTGCGGATGCGCCCCAGGCCCGACACGAGGCGGTCCCACTGCTCGGGGCGCAGCATGCTGACGGCGTCGCCGCCGTCGGGCCGGAACCCGACGTGGATGTGGTCCCAGTGGTCGGCCATCGCGTAGCGTGTTGTCGGTCCCGGCGTACTGCATGAGGGTGATGACCTGCGCGGGCTTCAGCGTGCCCTGGAGCGTCAGCAGCGCGCGGACGGCGCGGTCGGTGATCGACCCGGGCCCCTGGTTGCCGGCGATCGGCACGCCGTTGATCGCGGCGATGTCGAGCGCGTCGCCGGAGGAGTGGTGCGAGACGTTGCCGCCGGCGGTGAAGTAGCCGTGACCGCAGCGCAGCGACGTCACCGTCGGCTTCATGCCGCGCGCGGCGAGGAACGCCATCGAGACGAGCACCCGGCGGTCGATGATCCCCGCGCGGATGTCGGCGCGGCCGCAGGAGTAGATCTCGATGTCCGGGTTGTCGAGCACGTGCCGGATGAGCTGCTCCTTGCTCATCAGCATGATCTGGCCGGTGGACAGCCGGCGGACGGCGCGGTCGGCGCCGAGCACCGGGTTGCGTGCGCGGTAGATGGCCGTGGAGTCCAGGAGCCGCCAGCCGTCGAGCAGCGGCTTGGGGTCGATCCGCGGCGTCTTGCGTCCCGCGGGGCGCACCTCGAAGTACAGGTGGGGGGCCTGCGTGCGCTGCAGGCGCGCGGCCGTCGCGGCCTCGGCGCGGCGCTCGGCGGCGGCGTCGGAGCCCTGCGGCGCCTCGAAGCTCGAGCGACGCGGCGCCGACGCGGCCGAGCACCGTCCCGCCGATGACCTTGGCGCCGCGGCGCAGCGGCTTGAGCACGACGTCGCGGCGGTCGATCGCCTCAGGCTCGGCGAAGACGGCGCGGAAGGCGCTGACGCCCGCGGGGATCTCGCCGCGGGGTGATCGTGGGCTCGGGCTTGACGGCGGCGAACTCCGGGAGGCCGCCGACGCCGGTGACGGCGTCCATGTAGCGCGAGAGCAGCGGGGCGGCGGCGACCGACGGACCGGCGTCGTCGGCGTCCGGCGCGGTGAACGGTGCGGGGGCCGGCGCGGTCGCCGGGCTGGCGGCGGCGGGGGCGCTGTCCGGGCGCAGGGCGCGCAGCCGCGGTGCGGGCGGCTTGGGCGCGGCGGCGGGCTTGTCGCTCACGGGCCGCTGCGTGCCGGCGCTGGCGGCGTGCTCGGGGTGCGGGGTCACTGGCGACCACGCCGAGCTCGCGGCGGATCGAGGCCGCGCTCTGCTTGCGCGGGCGCGCCACCGGGTAGACGCGTCGCGAGCTTCGCGAGGTGCCCGTAGGTGTACGTGTTCCCGTAGGAGTCGCGCAGGCGGATGTACGTGCCCAGGCGCGGCGAGGTGCCGAGCGAGAGGACGCGCGAGTCCTGGACGGCCACGACGGGGGCGCCGGGCTCGGCGAAGATGCGGCGGCCGCGCTGCGTGCCGCCCTCGACGGCGATCGAGGCGTTGCCGCCTGACCCTCGCGCGGGCGGCGCTGGTGCTCAGACGCCCGGCGTACGTCGCGGGCGCGGCGACCGGGAAGCGGCCGAGCGTCATGCCGGACAGGGAGGCGACGACCTCGGGCGGGAGCGCGCTGAGCGCGCTGGGCGCGGCGCAGCACGTCGTTGACGTACCAGTCGGCGTGGTTGTAGGCCCAGATCGCCTTGCGCAGGTCCTGCTGGGCGCCGGCGGCGCGCAGGTAGCGGGCGGCGGCGAAGATCGCGTCGACCGGGTTGTACGGGTCCCGTCGGCCGTCGTTGTTGGCGTCGACGCCGTAGCTCGCCCAGGTCGCGGGCATGAACTGCATCCAGCCGAGCGCGCCGGCGGTGGACACGTTCAGGTTGCGGCCGTAGTCGGTCTCGATCGAGTTGATCGCGGCCAGGATCTCCCAGCTGACGCCGTACTGCACACCTGCGGCCTGGTAGATCGGGAGCAGGAACGGCGGGACGCGGAAGCCGTCGAGCAGGATGTTCGGCACCCCGCGGGTCGTGGGCGCCGGGAGGACGTAGGGCCCGAGCGGGCTCGCGCTCGAAGGGCCGGTGTCGGGCACGGGCTCCTGCAGGAGCGAGCTCGGCGGCGCGGGCGGCGCGCTGTCGTCGGGACCGGTGCCGCGCTCGCGCCGCTTGGTCGGGCGCTTCTTCTCAACCTTAGGCTCAGGTCGAGACTTTGTGTTCTTCGGGGTCTTCGGCTTCTGCGTGGTCGGGGTGCCGCCGGTCGTCGGGCCGGTGACCGGGGTCTCGCCCGCCGCGGGCGGCGCGGGATCCGCCGAGGGGGCCGGCTGGTCCAGCGGGGTCTGCGCCGGGGGCTGCGGCTGGGGCTCCGGCTCGGGCGCCGGCGGGGGCGGCGGGGGCGGCGGGGTCTCCGGGTCGCTCGACGGGCAGGGCGCCGGTGCCCCGCCGGGCGTGCCCGCGGGGGCCGGCACGAGCGAGCCGTCGACGGCGACGCACTGGACCGGGGCGGCGTTCGCCCCCGCGCCCTCCTCGCCGTCCGCCGTGGCGAAGGCCGGGGCGATCGAGAGCACCGCCAGGGCGAAGGCGGTGGCGATGAGCCTCGTGAGGAGCGCGCGGGCGTAGATCACGTCGTCGACGCTCGGAGACTGTCCCGTAGGGGAGGACTGCAGCGGGAGCCACCGGAGCAGCGCGAACGTAGCAGCGGTGGCGGACCGATCCAGGCGGTCCGCCATGCGTGCGCGAAGGGCGCGCCGGTGGGCGGCGAAGGGGGATGGGGGGTGGCGGTGCACGGTTCTGGAGGTCGCGGACGTCTGGGCGGCCCGTCCTGTACTCCCCTTCGGCCGATCGGGGCTCGGGCTTGACCCTCGTGGGCGTGATTGTGCGCCGACGCACCCCCAACACCGGAGGATCGATATATATCAAGCTCAAGTCAAGGGTGAGATATTGCCCTCGGCGCACGAGGCCCCGGGCCGGCGCGAGGCTGCGGTACCGTTCCCGCCCCGACCCCAGCCGGAAGGACGACGATGACCGACGAGACGAGTGCCGACGGCCTGCGCGACAAGCTCGCCCGCCAGAGCGAGGAGACGCTCGGCAAGATCGCCGAGGATCTGCTCGGGAACCCGCTGGTCACCGGCGCCCTGTCGCGCGCCTTCGAAGCGCGCGAGCGCGCCGGCCAGGCGCAGGAGGCCGCCATGGGCGCATTGAACCTTCCGTCGGCCGCGGACCTGGAGCGCCTCACCCGGCGCCTGCGGTCGGTCAGCCAGCGGCTCGAGGGCATCGAGGACGCCGTCGACCGGCTCGACGAGAAGCTCGCCCGCCCGATCGGCGATGCGGACCACACCGCTGAGATCGAACGCCGTCTCGCCGCGATGGACCAGACGCTGAACGAGGTCGTCGCGTCGCTCTCGGCGCTGCGCGGGGCCAAGCCCGCGGCGGCGAAGAAGCCGGCGACCCGCAAGCGCGCGGCGAAGCCGGCGGCGAGGAAGCCCGCCGCGGACTGACCGTCAGGCGGTCTCGGCCAGGAGCGCGGCGAGCGCCTCGCGGCCGACGCGCAGCGAGGCGGCCTCGAGGTCCTCGGTGGTGATGCGCACGCCCGCGCCCGGGCGAGCGTCGCTCACGGCGAGCAGACATGCGGCGCGCACGCCGCGGCGCGCGGCGACTGCGAGGATCGTCGCCGCCTCCATCTCCACCGCGAGCGCCCCGGCGGCACGCCACCCCTCGGCGCGCGCCGGGTCCGGGTCGTAGAAGAGATCGGTGGACGCGACCGGGCCGGCATGGTCCGCGACGCCCGCCAGCCTGGCCGTCAGCCGCGGATCGGCCGGCAGCGGCGTGCGGTGGCCGAGCGCGGCGCTCGTGCCGTCCCCGGGGATCGCCTCGGTCACCGCGATCAGGTCGCCGAGGCCCAGGCGATCGTCCATCGCGCCGCAGGTCCCCACCCGCACAGCGATCTCGAGCCCCAGGTCGCACAGCTCCTCGAGGACGATCGCCGCGCTCGGGCCGCCCATCCCGTGGCTCATGATCGTGACCGGCTCGCCGTCGGCCGCCACGCCCGTGTACCCCCAGAGCCCGCGGTTGTGGTTGAACATCCGCGGCTCCTCCGTGAGCTCCTGAGCGAGCAGCAGCGCACGCCCCGGATCGCCGGGCAGCAGCGCCCGCGGCGCGAGCTGGGCGGTCGGGTGGACGTGGCGCGGTTGCCCCTGCATCGGCCGGCGAGGATAGTCTGCGCGCATGGCCAAGCAGCAGCAGAGTCCAAGCACACGCCAACAGGCCGCCGAGCGCGCCGATCAGGTCCGCTCCGCCGTCGAGGAGGCATTTCAGAGCGCCAGCTCCCAGCTGACCAAGGAGCGCGCGCAGGAGATCGCCGACGAGCTCAGCTCGGCGGCCGACCGCGTCCGTGAGGCGCTGGAGCAGCTTCGACCCCCGACGAGCGATGACGTGCGCCGGATGCTGGATCGGCTCGGGTCGCTCGAGCAGCGGGTCGCCGCACTCGAGATCCCGGGGCGCGCCAAGCCGGCCGCCAAGAAGCCGGCGGCCAGAAAGCCCGCCGCGAAGAAGAAGCCGGCGGCGAAGAGGTCCGCCGCCAAGAAGCCGGCCGCCAAGAAGTCGGCCGCCAAGAAGTCCACGGCACGCAAGCCGGCGAAGAAGCCCGCTCCGCGGCGGGCCGGCTAGGCCGCGCGGCGATGGGAGTCGATCTGGAGTCCCCGAAGGAGTTCCGGGCGGTCATGGACATCGTGTTCTCGCTGATGAGCGAGGACCCGGACATGGGCCCGAAGCTCAAGGATGCCGACGTTCCGCAGCGCTTCGAGTTCGACGACGTGGACATGGTCTGCAACGTGCGTGCCGGACGCGACGGCGAGGACGGCAACCTCCACTGGGAGTGGAGCGACGACGTGGACTGGGAGCCCAAGGTGCAGATGAAGATGAGCGCCGAGGTCGCGGTCCGCTACTTCCAGGGCAAGGAGAACATCCCGGTCGCGATCGCCCGCCGGCGGATCAAGACCGGCGGCGACGTGAAGGCCGCGCTCGCGCTCATCCCGATCACGAAGCCGGTCTACGCCCAGTTCCGGGCGGTCCTCGAGGACCGTTACCCGCACCTGCTGGCGTAGCAGCCCGCCCGGCGGTCGACACCCGATCCAGTCCCGTGTCCGCGGGAGACCCGCCTGACCCGCCCGAGCGGGTGACGGCCGCCGAAGTGGCGCGCCGCGCCGGCGTGACGCCCGCGACGCTGCGCCGGTGGGTCTCCGACGGCCTGGTCCCGGGAGCGCCGCGCAAGCCCGGCGCCGCGTGGCCTCCGGTCGCGATCGCCCACGCACGGATCGTCGCGCGGCTGCGCGTGCGCGGCCATTCGCTGCAGGAGATCCGCCGCGCGACCAAGGAGGGTCGCCTGGCCTTCGGCTACATCGAGGAGTTGCTTCCCGCCAACGAGGCGACGATCACCATGCGCCAGGCCTCGCGCCGGACCGGCCTGGAACCCGCGCTGATCGAGCGGATCTTCGGGATGCTCGGGTTCGCCCAACCCGATCACCTCGCCCCGGAGGACGTCGACATGCTCGAGCACATGGCGAGCGTGCTCGAGGCCGGCTTCCCGCTCGCCGCGTTCCTGCAGCTCATGCGCGTCTACGGGCAGGCGATCGCCCAGATCTCCGACGCGGAGGTCCGGCTGTTCCACCTGTACGTGCACGAACCGCTGATGCGCGACGGCGCCACGGGCCTGGCGGTCGCCGAGCAGATGGGGGAGCTGGCCTCGAGCCTGCTGCCGTTCTCCTCACCGGTGATGGACCACCTGCACCGCCGTCTGCTGCATCACTTCGTCGAGCAGGACATCATCGGCCACATGGAGAGCGACCTCGGCGCCGCCGCCGGCGACGAGCTCGGCCGCATGCGCACGGCGATCGCCTTCGCCGACCTGGCGGGGTACACCCAGCTCACCGAGCAGCAGGGGGACGAGGAGGCGGCGAGCATCGTCGAGCGGTTCGTCGCCGACGTCACGCACACGCTGCCGGACGAGGCGCGCATCGTGAAGACGATCGGTGACGAGGTCATGCTCGTCTCCAGCGACCCGGCCGCACTTGCCGACTGGGCGGTCGGCTTCCAGGCGCTGGTGGCCGGGCGTCCGGTGCCGCGGATCGGCATCCACGCCGGCGAGGTCCTCTACCGCGACGGCGACTACTACGGCCGTGAGGTGAACCTCGCGGCGCGCGTCGCCGCCCGGGCGGCGGCCGGTGAGGTGCTCGTGACCCGGCCGATCGTGGACCTCGCGGAGAGCCATCAGGAGTTCGACCGCATCGGCGAGGTGAAGCTCAAGGGCTTCTCCGAACCGACCGAGCTGTACCTCGCCATCGGTCCGGGCCAAGCGTGATCCGGGCGTAGACTCGCCTCCATGTCCACGGTCGCCGAGGGGCTCGCCGGACGGGTGCGGGACACGGGCCTCCTGCCGGCCGGCGACCCGGTGGTGGTGCTGCTCTCGGGCGGACGCGACTCGGTCTGCCTGCTCGACCTGGCCGTGCTCAGCGGCGAGCCCGGGAGCGTGACGGCGCTGCACGTGAACTACGGCCTCCGCGAGGAGTCGGCAGCCGACCAGGCGCTCTGCGAGGAGCTCTGCCGCCGCCTGGAGGTGCCGTTGACCGTCGAGGTCACCGCGGCCCCGGCGGGCGCCGGCAACCTCCATGCGTGGGCGCGCGACGTGCGCTACGGGGCGGGCCTGCGCCTTGCCGCCGCGCGCGGGGCGCGGCTCGCCGCGGGGCACACGGTCACCGACCAGGTCGAGACGATCCTCTACCGGCTCGCCGCCTCGCCGGGCCGCCGCGCGCTGCTGGGCATGCCGGCGCGGCGCGGGCTGCTCGTGCGGCCGCTGCTGGCCGCCCGAGCCGACCGTGAGGAGACCGCCGCGTGGTGCGCCGGGCGCGGCCTGGCGTGGGCCGAGGACGCCGGCAACGACTCCGACGTCTTCGCCCGCACACGGATCCGCACCGGCGTCGTTCCGGCGCTGCGCGCGGTGCATCCCGCCGCCGAGGCGAACCTGCTGCGCACCGCGGAGCTGCTGAATGACGAGGCGGCGGTCCTGGACGAGGTCGTCGACACCGTGCTGGCCGGCGGCGACCGCCTCGCGCTCGCGCACCTCGCGGCGCTGCCGCCGGCGCTCGCCCGCCTCGTCGTCCGCCGGCTGGCGGAGGCGTCCGCCGGCGGGCTGTGCGCGCGGGCCGCGGGCCGCGTGCCGGACATCCTGGCGCTCGAGCGGTGCGGCGGCGCCGCGCACCTGGACGTCGGCGACGGCGCGCGTGCCGTGGTCGAGGACGGGGTGCTGCGCTTCGAGCGCACGCCGCCGCGGGCGGGCCGGCCCGGGGAGCCGTCGCGGCCTGCCGGGGGGCCGTGCCAATAACCTGCCGCGGGCGATGACCGAAGCCCCGCCGATCGGCGAGATCCTCGTCCAGCCGGATCAGCTCAAGGAGCGGGTGCGGGCGCTGGGGCGCCAGATCTCCGACGACTACCGGGGGCGCGACGTGCTGCTCGTCGGCGTGCTCAAGGGGGCGATGTTCTTCCTGGCCGACCTCATGCGCAACATCGAGGGCACCTGCGAGGTGGACTTCATGGCGGTCGCCTCGTACGGCTCGGCGACCGACTCGAGCGGCGTCGTGCGGATCATCAAGGACCTCGACACGCCGATCGAGGGGCGCGACGTCCTGATCGTCGAGGACATCGTGGATTCCGGCCTGACGCTGCAGTACCTGCTGCGCAACCTCGGAGCCCGCGAGCCCGCGTCGCTGGAGGTCTGCGCGCTGCTCACCAAGCCCGAGCGCCGCAAGGCGGACGTGCCGATCCGCTACGTCGGGTTCGAGATCCCCAACCGTTTCGCGATCGGCTACGGCCTCGACCACGTCGAGCGCTGGCGCAACCTCCCGTACGTCGCGGCCCTCGCCGCCGCGCCCGGCGACGCCTGACGGCGGCGCGCCGGGGCGTCCAGACCGGCAGATCTGCGCGGTTCTGCTGGTAGTCTCAGCTCCTTGTCCCATCGCACCGATCCCGGCGCAGGACGCGTCACGGCCCTGGCATGAGCAGGTTCTTCAAGAGCGCGGCGTTCCCGATCCTCATCGTGGTGGTGCTGGCGTTCTTCGCCCAGCGCCTCATCAACACGGGCACCGAGGAGAAGCCGCCGACGTACAGCGACTTCATCGCGCAGCTCGATCGCGGCCAGCTCAAGTCCGTCCAGCTGAAGACGAAGAACAACACGATCGTCGTCACGCCGCGTGAGGGCAAGGTCTACGAGACCGGTTACACGGACGGCGGCGCGGACCGGCTCGACGCCCAGCTGCAGACGGCCGTGCAGGAGAACAAGCTGCCGGCCGGCGGGTACAACATCGAGGGGCGCAAGACGAACGGCTGGCTCAGCCTGCTGACCTACGTCCTGCCGTTCCTCATCTTCATCGGGTTCTGGATCTTCCTCATGAACCAGATGCAGGGCGGCGGATCGAAGGTGATGTCGTTCGGCAAGTCGCGCGCCAAGCGCATGAGCGTGGACGCGCCGAAGATCACCTTCCGCGACGTCGCGGGCGCCGACGAGGCGGTCGAGGAGCTCCACGAGATCAAGGAGTTCCTGGAGAACCCCAAGAAGTTCCAGGCGCTCGGGGCGCGGATCCCGAAGGGCGTGCTGCTCTTCGGCCCGCCCGGCACCGGCAAGACGCTGCTCGCGCGCGCCGTCGCCGGCGAGGCGGGCGTGCCGTTCTTCTCGATCTCGGGCTCGGACTTCGTCGAGATGTTCGTCGGCGTCGGCGCGAGCCGCGTGCGCGACCTCTTCGAGCAGGCCAAGCAGAACTCGCCGTGCATCATCTTCATGGACGAGATCGACGCCGTCGGGCGCCATCGCGGCGCCGGGATGGGCGGCGGTCACGACGAGCGCGAGCAGACGCTCAACCAGCTCCTCGTGGAGATGGACGGCTTCACGATGACGGACAACATCATCCTCATCGCCGCGACGAACCGTCCCGACATCCTCGACCCCGCGCTGCTGCGCCCGGGCCGCTTCGACCGGCAGATCGTCGTCGACCGTCCCGACCGCAAGGGCCGCGCGAAGATCCTCGAGGTCCACACCCGCGGCAAGCCGCTGGGCAAGGAGATCGACATCGACGCCCTCGCCGGGCAGACACCCGGCTTCACGGGCGCCGACCTGGCGAACCTCATCAACGAGTCGGCGCTGCTCGCCGCCCGCAGCGGCAAGCGCGAGATCACCCAGCACGAGCTCGAAGAGGGCATCATGCGCGTGATCGCCGGGCCGGAGAAGAAGACCCGCGTCATGGGCGAGAAGGAGCGGCTGATCACGGCGTACCACGAGATGGGGCACGCGATCGTCGGCCACTACCTCGAGCACGCCGACCCGGTGCACAAGATCTCCATCGTCGGCCGCGGCCAGGCACTCGGCTACACGATCTCGATGCCGCAGGAGGACAAGTTCCTCACCACGCGCGCGGAGCTGCTCGACAGCATGGCGATGACGCTCGGCGGTCGCGCCGCCGAGGAGATCGTCTTCGGTGAGATCACGACCGGCGCCTCGAACGACCTCGAGAAGGTCACGCAGACGGCCAAGCGGATGGTCATGCGCTTCGGCATGAGCGAGCGGCTCGGGCCTCGCGTCTTCGGCCACGATCACGGCCAGCCGTTCCTCGGCCGCGAGTTCTCCTCCGAGCCGGACTACTCGGACGAGATCGCCCGCGAGATCGACGACGAGATCCGCCGCATCGTGGAGTCTGCGCACCAGCGCGCGAAGGACATCCTCAACGAGTACCGCGAGTCCCTCGAGGTCACCTCGAAGACGCTGATGCGGCGCGAGACGATCGAGAAGGAGGAGTTCGCGGCGCTCCTCGACGGCAAGTCGTACGAGGAGATCTTCGGCGACGACGAGCCGACGACGCCGCCCGAGATCCCCGGCCAGGCGCAGCCGACCGACGAGGGTCGTCGCGAGGCCCCGCGGCCGCTGCCGCGTCCCGGGCTGGCCGGCGGCGGGCTCGAGGCCCGCGGCCTGGACTCGCCCGAGAAGCCGAACCTCGCGTAGGCGCGGTCCGGCGGCCATGCGTCGCGGCTGGACCGTCATGGGCGTCGTCAACGTGACGCCCGACTCGTTCTCCGACGGCGGGCTGTGGCTCGACGCCGGCACGGCGATCGCGCACGGGGCGCGGCTGCACGAGGAGGGCGCCGCGATCCTCGACGTGGGCGGTGAGTCCACGCGGCCCGGCGCCGAGCCGGTCGGCGCCGAGGAGGAGCTGCGGCGCGTCATCCCGGTCCTCGAGGGACTGCGCGAGCATGCGGCCGCTGCGGTGCTCAGCATCGACACCTCGAAGCTCGCGGTCGCGCGCGCGGCGCTGGAGGCCGGCGCCACCTACGTCAACGACGTCACGGCGCTGCGCCACGATCCGGCGATCGCGGCGCTCGTGGCCGAGGCGGGCGTGGACTGCTGCCTCATGCACATGCAGGGGGAGCCGCGCACGATGCAGGCGGACCCGCGCTACGACGACGTCGTCGACGACGTCCGCGCGTTCCTGGAGGAGCGTGCGGCGTTCGCGATCGCCGAGGGCGTCGCCCCCGAGCGCGTCCAGCTCGACCCCGGGATCGGGTTCGGCAAGACGCTCGAGCACAACGTGACGCTGCTGCGGCGCCTGGACGAGATCACCGCGCTCGGCTTCCCCGTCGTCGTCGGCGTCTCGCGCAAGTCGTTCCTCGGCGCGCTGACCGGCCGCGAGATCGCCGCCGACCGGGTGGCGGCGACGGTCGCCGCGAACGTGCTGGCGTACGAGCGGGGTGCGCGGGTCTTCCGCGTCCACGACGTCCCACCGACGGTCGATGCCCTGAAGGTCGCGGCTGGTACGTTGCCCTGCGATGACGCCTGACGACGATCTCGAGCCGGACGAGGACTACGAGGACGACGAGCTCGACGAGGACGACGACGAGGGCTTCGACGAGGGGCTCGAGCGCACGGCCGTCACCGTCGAGGTGACGGGGCTGTCGCTCTACACCCATCACGGCGTGACCGAGGCCGAGCGCGAGATCGGCCAGCGGCTGATCCTCGACCTGCGCTTCGACGCCGGCGCCTGCGACGCGACGGTCACCGACCGGGTCGAGGACACCGTCGACTACGGGCGCGTCTGCGAGATCGTCGCGCTCGTCGCCCAGCAGCGGTCGTACAAGACGCTCGAGGCGCTGTGCACCGCGATCGCCGACCGCATGCTCGGCGACTTCGAGGCCTCGGAGGTGTGGGTGAAGGCGACGAAGCCCGAACCGCCGATCGCGCTGCCGGTGGAGTCCGTGTCGGTCGAGGTCTGGCGCACCGGCGCCCTCGACTGACGTGAGCGCGTTCGACGACGCGGTCGCGGTCACGGCGACCGGGGACGGCGCGTTCTCCGCCGTCTGCGATCCCGCCTGGGACGCGCCGCGCGGGCCCAACGGCGGCTACCTCGCGGCGATCGTCCTGCGCGCGATGGCGGCGCGGCTGGACGATCCCGCACGCCCGGCCCGCTCGATCACCCTCCACTACCTGCGTCCGCCGACCGCCGGACCGCTGCAGATCGACGTCGTCGTCGAGCGGGCGGGGCGCACGCTCTCGACGCTGTCGGCGCGCCTGACGCAGGAGGACCGCCTCTGCGTGATCGCCGTCGGGGCGTTCGCCGGCGCCTTCCCCGAGGCGGACGGCGCCCGGTTCAGCGCGCCGATGCCGGAGGTCCCGCCCGCCTCGGCGGTGGAGGTGCTTCCGGCCCACGAGGCCGCGCCGCCGATCCGCCACCGCTTCGTCATGCGCCACGCCGTCGGCCCCGAGCCCTTCAGCGGCGGCGCGGAGGCCCTCACGGGCGGCTGGATCTCCCTGCACGAGCCGCAGCCCCTCGACGCCGCGACGCTCGCGTTCTACGCGGACGCCTGGCTGCCGCCCGTCTTCAGCCGGCTCGCGGTGCCGCTCGCCGCGCCGACGATCGACCTGACGATCCACTTCCGCGACCCCTCCGCGGCCGCGCGCGTCGCAGCCGACGAGCCGATCCTCGGCGTCTTCCGCTCCGACTACGCCGCCGACGGCCTGGCGGAGTCCGACGGCGAGCTCTGGTCACCGGACGGCGTGCTGCTCGCGCACTCGCGTCAGCTCATGCTGCTGCTCCCGTGGACGCCGTCGTGACCGGGTACCTCGGCCTGGGCTCGAACGTCGGCGACCGGCGCGCGCTGCTGCAGGCGGCCGTCGACGCGCTGCCCCGTCGCGGTGTGCGCGTCACGGCGTCGTCCTCGACGTACGACACCGATCCGGTCGGCCCGGTGCGCGGACCAGCCGCCGTTTCTCAACGCGTGCGTGCGCGATCGAGACCGATCTCGGCCCCGATGCGCTGCTCGCGGCGTGCAAGGCCGTCGAGCGTGAGCTGGGGCGCGTCGAGCCGCAGGATCCGGGGTACGTCCTCAAGGGCCCGCGGCCGATCGACGTCGACCTGCTGCTGCTCGGCGACGTCGAGTTGCGCACGCGACCGGCTGACGCTGCCGCACGAGCAGGTGACCTCGCGCCGGTTCGTGCTGATCCCGCTGCTCGAGCTCGACTTCGAGCTGGCGACGCCGGACGGGGCCCGGCTCAGCGACGCGCTCGCCCGGCTGCCGCTCGACGAGGGCGTGCGCCGCGCCGGCGACCCGCTGCACGGTGCCGCCGGCGGGCTGACGGCGGTCAGGCGGCCGCGGGCGCCGCCGGCAGGAAGTCCGCCGGGAACGCGCCCGCGGGGACGTCGCCGGGGAAGTCGGGGAAGAGTCGCAGCGCGAGCTGTCCGGCGGGCCGCGCCTCGATGAGCGGGCGCAGATCGGCGAACGCCATCAGCAGGCGCAGGCTCGGCGCGATCTGCAGGTCGGCGGCGTTCGGCTGCTCGCCGCCCATCGTCCCATCGGCGATCCAGTGCGTCGATCCGGTCGAGCATCTCGGGCAGGCTGCGCAGGTCGACCGGGTAGGTCGCCGGCGGTCGCCTCGTTGGCCTTCATCTCGATGCGCGTCGCCACCGGGGCGATCGAGCTTCAGGACCGGCACCGGGATCGCCGGGAGCTTCGACCCGTCGGAGAACGACGCCATCGCCTCCGGGTGCGCCTTGAACATCGGCCACAGGACGCGGCGCACCAGGCCCTGGAGGACGTCGTCGCCCCAGGCCTCGGCCTCCTCGACCCGCGCGCGCTCGGCGGGATCCTCCGGGAGCAGCGCCGGCTCGGGCCGCAGCTCGTCCAGGCGCCGCAGGATCGCGCGCGATCCGGTGATCTTCTCGCCGTTGACCTTCAGGCCGGGGACGGTGCGCTCGCCGAACAGCACCTTCATCGCCGCCATGTGCATCGGCGGCGGGAACTCGACGATCTTGTACGGGATCCCCTTGAGCTGCAGCGCACGCTCGACGGTGGCGCAGGGGTGGGATCCGTGGACGACGTAGAGGGTGGCGGTCATCCGCCATCCTATGCGGGGCGTACCGTTCCGGACGTGAGCACGACACCCACACCGCTCCCGGCCGCCCGCAAGGGCTTCCTCGCGAGCCTCCTCGACCCCTCGTTCAGCACGCTCGTGACGACGCGGGTCATCAAGTACCTGTACATCCTGCTGCTGGTCCTCTTCGGCCTCGGCCTGCTCGGCTTCGTCGTCGCCGCGATCGCGAGCGGGTCCGCCACGTCGATCGTCGTCGCGCTGATCATCGGGCCGCTCGTCGCCCTGCTCTACGTGATCTACGCGCGCGTGATCCTCGAGGTGATCCTCGCGATCTTCCGGCTGCTGGAGTCCAACCGCGAGATCGCGTTCCTCCAGCGCCAGCAGCTCGCGCTGATGCAGCAGCAGGCCGGCGCCGTCCCGCCGGTTCCGCCGTATCCCGCGCCGCCGCAGCAGCCGCCCGCCGCATAGGCTGGCGCGCATGCTGCTCGTCGTCGACGTCGGCAACACCCAGACGCACTTCGGCATCGTTCCGGGGCGAGGAGCTCGTCGAGCACTGGCGCTTCGCCACGGTGCGCGAGTCGACGGCCGACCAGCTCGGCGCGGCGCTGCGCAACCTGCTCGAGCTGCGCGGCGTCGGGCTCGCCGACCTGTCGGCCTCGATCGTCTCCTCGACCGTCCCGCAGCTCGAGCCCGAGTGGCTCTCGATGGCCGAGCGGTATCTCGGCCACCGTATGCTCGCCGTCGGTCCGGGACTGAAGACCGGCATGCCGATCCGGATCGACAATCCCCGCGAGCTCGGCGCCGACCGGCTCGTCAACGCGGTCGCCGCCCACGCGCGCCTCGGCGGGCCCTGCATCAGCGTGGACTTCGGGACGGCCGTGAACTACGACGTCGTCTCCGCCGACGGGGAGTACCTCGGCGGGGTGATCGCGCCGGGCGTCGAGATCTCGCTCGACGCCCTGACCGCGCGCGGCGCCAAGCTCCCGCGCGTCGACCTGGTTCCGCCGCGATCGGTCATCGGCAAGGGCACCGTGGACGCGATCCGCGCGGGCATCGTGTTCGGCTTCGCCGCCCAGGTCGACGGCATCGTCACCCGGATCCGCGACGGAGCTCGGACGCGACGCACCCACGATCGCGACCGGCGGGCTCGCCGCGACCGTCGTCCCGTCCACGCAGACCATCGACGAAGTCGACGAGCTGCTCACGCTGACCGGCCTGCGGCTGCTGCACGAGCGCAGCGGCTGACGTCTCACCCGCCGGGGATCAGCACCTCGACGTTCGCAGTCGCCTCCGCGATCGAGAACACCTCCTCGATCCCGCAGTCCACAAAGCCCCGGCGCCGGTCGGCCGCGGTCACGACCAGCGCGACGCCATGGCGCCGGAACGACGCGGCCGCCAGCAGCGGCTCCGCATCGGACGCGCTTCCGTGCGCAAGCGCCTGCGTCGCGTCCTGGTCGTTCAGCTCGAGCAGCCGGACCATGGCGGCCACGTCCCGTGCCCGCTCGCGCGACCAGTCCGGATCGGCGCCGCGTCGAAGCAGTTCCACGGTCACGGTCGTCGGTGCCGAGCAGATCATCCCGACGTCGGCGAGTCCGGTAGCAAGGAACCGGACGAGTGCACGGGCCGGCTCATGCTCAGGGTGATCCCGAGCGAGCGCGGCGATGACGACCGAGGCGTCGAAGCCCGCAGCGGTCACTGGTCGCCCTCGCCGATCGAGCCGGCCGACATGAATCGCAGCGCCGCGGTCGCCGCACCGTTCGTCACGGCCGTCGTCGGAACGCGGGCGAGATCGCGGCCGAGATCGCGGTCGATCGCCTCGCGGATCAGCGACGACACCGATCGCCCGGATGCGCGCGCTCGGTCGGTGAGGCGCCGGTGCTGGGCCGTGCTCAGGAGCAGGTGCATCCGGTGGCTGAGCCTTGCGTCGGGGGGCGGCGGGGGCACGGTGCTCATCGTCGCAGTGGGCGTGTGCCGGCACATGGGCGTCTTCGTGCCGGATCACATGCGGATACGGCACACGTTTCCGCGGGACTGCGCCGATTCGGCTGAAACCCGCACATGTGCAGGCACACGCCCACGACGTCCGGGACGTCGTTGAGTCGCATCCCGCGGCTACCCTTCCAGGCGTGCCGCAGCCCGCCCTCACCGAGCCGTTCGAGATCGGCGGGATCCGCGTCCCGAACCGCGTGCTGCTCGCGCCGCTGGCGGGCATCGGCAACTGGTTCGTGCGCCTGCAGGCGCGTCGCTACGGGGCCGGGCATGGCGGTCAGCGAGATGGTCTCCAGCCACGCGATCCACTACCGCAACGAGAAGACCATGGACGAGCTGCTGCGGATCGACCCGCAGGAGCGCACGGTGGACGGCGTGGCCGGACCCGTCTCGATCCAGCTCTTCGGCCCGGACCCCGAGATCATGCGATCGGCGGCGGCGACCGTCGCCGAGCGCGGCGCCGACCTCATCGACCTCAACATGGGCTGCCCGGTGCCGAAGGTCTGCAAGACCGGCGCGGGCGCGGCGCTGATCCGCGACCCCGACACCGCCGTCGCAGGTCGCGCGCGCGGCCCGCGAGGGCAGCGGGCTGCCGGTGACGGTGAAGCTGCGCTCGGGCGCCCGCACCGGCGAGACGCGACGGGTACGGGCTCGCGGTCCGGCTCGTCGAGGAGGCCGGCGTCAGCGCGATCGCCTTCCATCCGCGCAGCGCGCAGGTGCACCACAAGGGCGCGCCCGACTACGACGCTCGCGGCGCGGCTCGTCGCGGAGCTGCCCGGTGCCGGTGATCCTGTCCGGCGGTCTGCAGGACGACGAGCGGGTCCTCGCCGCCTACGCGCAGACCGGGCGCCGCCGCGGTCATGCTCGCCCGCGGCGCGCTCGGCAACCCGTGGCTCTTCAGCCGCGTGCTCGGGCATCGCGGGAGGACGAGCCCGACCGTCGACGAGGTCCTCGCGGAGCTCGACTGGGTCATGGACCGCGCGGTCGAGCATCTGGGCGCCGAGCGCGCCGCGCGCTACCTGCGCAAGTTCTACCCGTGGTACCTCGACCGCCTGGGCGCGGGCCGCGAGCAGCAGGAGGCCTTCCAGACGACCGCGTCGATCGACGAGGCGCGGTCGCTCGTGCGTGCCCTGCAGGCGATCGCAGTACCGGCCTGAGCCGCGGGGGCCGGTCGCTATACTGCCCGGCCCGCCCCGCTCCCAGCGGGGTTTTTCGCACTCTTCCAGCCCGTAGGACGCGCCATGACCAAGGACGTCATCCTCACCCCGGAAGGCCTCGAGAAGCTCCAGGAGGAGCTCGAGATGCTGCAGACCACGCGTCGCCGCGAGGTCGCCGAACGCATCAAGGAGGCCCGCGAGTTCGGCGACATCGCCGAGAACTCCGAGTACGACGACGCCAAGAACGAGCAGGCGATGGTCGAGTCGCGGATCGCGCAGCTCGAGGAGCGCGTGCGCGCCGCGCAGGTCATCGACAAGAAGGACATCCCGACGGACTCGGTCCAGGTCGGGACGCTCGTGCACGTCAAGGACGAGAAGACCGGCAAGTCGGTCAAGTACACGATCGTGGGCTCCGCCGAGGCCAACCCGGCCGAGAACCGGCTGTCCAACGAGTCCCCCGTCGGCCGTGCCCTGATGGGCCACAAGCGCGGTGAGGTCGTCTCCGTGCAGGTGCCGCGCGGCCCCGCCCGCAAGCTCAAGATCACGAAGATCGACGTCGGGCTCTGAGGATGGGCGAGGAGGAGCGGGTTTCCGACCTGCTCGGCGTGCGCCGCGCCAAGCTGGAGCGGCTGCGCGAGCAGGGGATCGACCCGTTCCCGCACGCATTCGCCGGCGTCACACCGGCGGCCGAGGCGCTCAGCGGGTGGGACGAGCTCGAGCCGGGCGAGGAGACCGACAGGGCGTTCCGGGTGGCGGGCCGCCTTGCAGCCCGCCGCGGCCAGGGCAAGATGGCGTTCCTCGACCTCGTCGACCGATCCGGCCGCATCCAGCTCCAGGCGCGCGCCGACGTCCTGGGCGAGGAGCCGATGGCGACCCTGCTCGACCTCGACCTCGGTGACCTGGTCGGCGTCGACGGCACGATCTTCCGCTCGCGCCGCGGCCAGCTGACGCTGCGCGTCGACGCCTTCACCCTCCTCGCGAAGAGCCTGCGCCCGCCGCCGGACAAGCACCACGGCCTGACCGACGTCGAGACCCGCCTGCGCCGCCGCGAGCTGGACCTCATGGCCAACGAGGAGACGCGCGCAACGTTCGTGACCCGCGCGACGGTCATCTCCACGATCCGCCGGCACCTCGACGACGCCGGCTTCATCGAGGTCGAGACGCCGGTCCTGCAGCCGCTCTACGGCGGTGCGCTCGCGCGGCCGTTCGTGACGCACCACAACCAGCTGGACCGCGATTTCTACCTGCGCATCGCGACCGAGCTGTACCTCAAGCGATGCATCGTCGGCGGGCTGGAGCGCGTCTACGAGCTCGGCAAGGACTTCCGCAACGAGGGCGTCTCGTACAAGCACAACCCCGAGTTCACGATGGTCGAGTGGTACGAGGCATACGCGGACTACACCGTCGCGATGACGCGCGTGGAGCAGGTCGTCGCCGAGGTCGCGCAGGCCTGTGGGTACCAGGGCGACCTCGACTTCAGCCCGCCCTGGCGGCGCGTCACGTTGCGCGACGCGATCGCCGAGCACACGGGCGGCCTGGACGTCTACGCGCACCCCGACAGACCGTCGCTGGCGGCCGCGATCGACGCCGCCGGCCTGGAGGGCTACGACACCGACGGCCGGACCTGGGCGCAGCTCGTTGACGACCTCGTCTCCAGGGCGGTCGAGCCGAACGTCACCGACCCGCTGTTCGTGATCGACTATCCGAAGGAGCTTTCGCCGTTCGCCAAGGACCACCGCGACGGCGGCGGACTGGTCGAGCGCTTCGAGGCGTTCTGCTCGGGCATGGAGATCGCCAACGCCTACAGCGAGCTCAACGACCCCGACGAGCAGCGCCTGCGGTTCGAGCAGCAGGCGCGCCTCGAGGCCGAGGGCGACGACGAGGCGCAGCCCTACGACGAGGTCTTCGTCGAGGCGCTCGAGCAGGGGATGCCGCCCACCGGGGGCGTCGGGATGGGCATCGACCGGCTCGTCATGCTGATGACCGGCAAGCGCTCGATCCGCGAGATCGTGCTCTTCCCGGCGATGCGCGACTGAGCGCGCACGCGCCCGCTCGCAGGAAACCTCGCAGGCAGCGGGAACCCCGAGGATCATCAGGCCACGAGGGGCGAAAGAGTCCCGTCCGGCCACTGGTAGACTGGCCCATGCCGTCGTCACAGAACCGAGCGCTCATCCGAGAGGCCGTCAGGGCCGAAATCTAGGGTGAGCGATCGGGTCGTCACCGACCCTTCTCCGGACCACCTTCAGAGCAGGAAGGACCAGACAATGTTCGAGCGATTCACCGAACGCGCCCGCCAGGTGGTCGTCCTCGCGCAGGAAGAGGCCCGGACGCTGAAGCACAACTACATCGGCACCGAGCACATCCTGCTCGGGCTGCTGCGCGAGGAGGAGGGCCTGGCCGCCCGCGTCCTCGAGTCCCTCGACATCACCGTCGAGCGCGTGCGCGCGCAGGTCGTGCGCATCGTCGGCTCCGGTGAGGAGGTCACGTCCGGGCAGATCCCGTTCACGCCGCGCGCCAAGAAGGTCCTCGAGCTGGCGCTGCGCGAGGCGCTCAGCCTCGGGCACAACTACATCGGCACCGAGCACATCCTGCTCGGGCTCGTGCGCGAGAACGAGGGCGTCGCCGCACGCATCCTGCTCGACTTCGACGCAGACTCCGAGAAGATCCGCAACGAGGTCATCCGCATGCTGTCCGGCCCCGGCGGCCGGCGCCAGGGCTCCGGGTCGGGCTCCGGCGGAGCGCAGGCCGCCGCGGGCTCCGGCGAGGGCAAGAAGTCCTCCAAGCTGCTCGACCAGTTCGGCCGCAACCTCACGAAGCTCGCCGCCGACGGCAAGCTCGACCCCGTCGTCGGGCGCGAGACGGAGATCGAGCGGATCATGCAGATCCTCTCGCGGCGCACGAAGAACAACCCGGTGCTCATCGGCGAGCCGGGCGTCGGCAAGACCGCCGTCGTCGAGGGCCTCGCCCAGCGGATCACCAATGCGGACGTGCCCGAGCTGCTCAAGGGCAAGCAGATCTACACGCTGGACCTCGCGGCCCTCGTCGCCGGCTCGAAGTACCGCGGCGAGTTCGAGGAGCGCCTCAAGAAGGTGATGAAGGAGATCACCCAGCGCGGCGACATCATCCTGTTCATCGACGAGCTGCACAACCTCGTCGGCGCCGGCGCCGCCGAGGGCGCGATCGACGCGGCCTCCATCCTCAAGCCCGCGCTCGCCCGCGGCGAGCTGCAGACGATCGGCGCCACCACGCTCGACGAGTACCGCAAGTACCTCGAGCGCGACAGCGCCCTGGAGCGCCGCTTCCAGCAGATCCGCGTCGACCAGCCGTCGATCGAGGAGACCGTGCAGATCCTCGAGGGCCTGCGCGACCGCTACGAGCAGCACCACAAGATCGAGATCACCGACGAGGCGCTGCGCGCCGCGTCCGAGCTCGCCGACCGCTACATCGCCGACCGCCAGCTCCCGGACAAGGCGATCGACCTCATCGACGAGGCCGCCTCGCGGATGCGCATCAAGTCGATGACCGCCCCGCCCGTCTACCGCGACCTCGAGGAGAAGATCGAGACCGCGCGGCGCGAGAAGGAGGCGGCGATCGAGAACCAGGAGTTCGAGAAGGCCGCCGCCCTGCGCGACGACGAGCGCACGCTCACCCAGGAGAAGCGCGACCTCGAGGACCAGTGGCGCAACGGCGAGGGCGACGGTCCCGCGCCCGGCCATCGGCGAGGAGGAGATCGCCGACATCGTCTCGATGTGGACCGGCATCCCCGTCTTCAAGCTCACCGAGGCCGAGACGGCGAAGCTCATGCGCATGGAGGACGAGCTGCACAAGCGCGTCATCGGCCAGCACGCCGCGGTCGAGGTCATCTCCAAGGCGATCCGCCGCTCGCGCGCCGGGCTCAAGGACCCCAAGCGGCCGACCGGCTCGTTCGTCTTCCTCGGCCCGTCCGGCGTCGGCAAGACCGAGCTCGCCCGCACGCTCGCCGAGTTCCTGTTCGGCGACGAGGACTCGATGGTGCGCATCGACATGTCCGAGTACATGGAGAAGCACGCCGTGTCGCGGCTCGTCGGCTCGCCCCCCGGCTACATCGGCTACGACGAGGGCGGCCAGCTCACCGAGGCCGTGCGCCGCAAGCCGTACTGCGTGCTCCTGCTCGACGAGATCGAGAAGGCCCACCCGGACGTCTTCAACATCCTGCTGCAGATCCTCGAGGACGGCCGCCTGACCGACTCGCAGGGCCGCACCGTCGACTTCCGCCACGCGATCGTGATCATGACCTCGAACATCGGCGCCCAGGAGATCGCGCGGAACACCCCGCTCGGCTTCGCGGTCTCCGAGGACGAGACGGGCATCACGTACGAGGACATGAAGACGCGGATCATGGGCGAGCTGAAGAAGGTCTTCCGCCCGGAGTTCCTCAACCGCATCGACGACGTCATCGTCTTCCACAAGCTGCAGAAGGACGAGATCAAGACGATCGTCGAACTGCTGCTGCGCCGCATCCGCGAGTCGATGGCCGAGCGTGAGCTCCAGCTCGACCTCACGGAGGAGGCGAAGGACTTCCTCGTCGACAAGGGCTGGGACCCGTCGATGGGCGCGCGGCCGCTGCGCCGTGCGATCCAGCGCTACATCGAGGATCCGCTCGCGGACTTCGTCCTGCGCTCCGAGCTGCCGCCCGGCGCCACGGTCGTCGTGGACGTCGCCCCCGAGGGCGACGACCGCGAGATCACGCTGTCGGTCGTCGCGCCGGCGGAGAAGGTGCCGGCCGCGGTCGGCGGCGGCGAACCGGCCGACGACGCTCCCGCGGAGGCGCCGGAGGACGACCCGACGGGCGAGGAGCCCGCCGCGCCGTAGCCGGGCGCCGTCAGGACGACGACGGAATCGTCAGCGCCACGCCGTAGACCACGCACTGCGCGGATGCGGCGTTGCGCCCGTCCTGGCGCACCACGCCGTTGACGACGTAGTTCGTGCCGGCGCGCTCGATGTGCATCGTGAACGGCTGTGAGCCTGAGATCTTGAACGCCTGGGTCGCGGTGTTCGGGAGCGGCAGGACGGCCGACGACGTGTAGTTCACCGTGCGGGCGAAGTTCACCGCGTCGCCCGACGTGTTCGCGAACGTGATCGTCGTCGCCGGGTCGAGCCGGCCGACGGTCGCGCTCTCGTCGCTGCAGGTCGCGGTCAGCGAGCCGAGGCCGGCGACGCTGCCGATCGCGGCCGGCGCGAGCGACTGGTTGTCGATCAGCTGGATGGCCTTGCCGAACGTCGACGTCGTCCCGCGGGCCAGGCCGCCGACATCGAGGTACCGCCGGGCGATCCGGCCCTTCGCGGCGCCCTTGCGCTGCGTGGCGACGAGCCGGCCGGCCGCCGCGCGCGACGATGCGCCGTCGGCGACGGCGCTCTTGCCGTCGACGGCGCCGGCGTTGGTGGCGTAGTTGACGGCCGCGAAGGCCGTGCCGGTCATGGCGACGGTGAGCGCGACGAGCGCGACCACCATGGCGGGGGATGGGAGCTTCAGCTTCATGGGGACTCCTCCTCAGGAGCAGCACGACGGGTTGACATAGGCTCCCAACACCGCCGGAGGCCCGATGGAGCGCCCGTTGCCCGAGAAGCCCGAAGAGGTCGTCATCAAGGTCCGTGACCACGGGCCGTACAAGGTCACCGGTCCGGTGCGGCTCACGGACGCCCAGAACCGCCCGCTGCCGGTTCCCGCAGGACCGTGCGCTGGTGCTCTGCCGCTGCGGGCGCTCACGGACCAAGCCCTACTGCGACCGGTCCCACGCCCGGCCCGGGGGCACCTTGTGCGTGCACGCCGGGCTCCCGCCCGCCCGCGATGGAGAGCCGTTCCTGCCGAGCCCCGTCTTCGCCGCCCCGTTCCACTTCTCCGGCGACCCCGCCGAGCGCCCGGAGCCCTCGTACGGGCGCTACGGGCACCCGACGGCGGCGCTGTGGGAGCAGGCGATCGGCGCGCTCGAGGGCGGCGAGGCGGTCGCGTTCGCGTCCGGGATGGGCGCGATCGCCGCGGTCCTGCTGACGAGCCTGCGCGCCGGGGACGTGCTCGTCGCCCCCAGCGACGCGTACTACACCGTTCGCACGCTCGCAAAGCGTCAGCTGGAGCCGCACGGGGTCGAGGTGCGGCTCGTGCCCACCGCCGACCGGGCGATCCGCGAAGCGCTGCCCGGTGCCTCGATGCTCTGGATCGAGTCCCCGTCCAATCCGGGGCTGGATGTCGTCGACATCCGCGCGCTCGCGGCGGAGGCCCGCGCCGCCGGGACGCTCGTCGCCGTCGACAACACGCTGGCCACGCCGCTGCGCCAGCGCCCGCTCGAGCTCGGCGCCGACCTCGCCGTCGCCAGTGCGACGAAGCAGCTCAGCGGTCACAGCGACGTGCTGCTCGGCTACGTCGCGACCAGCGAACCCGCGCGCCTCGCGGACCTTCGCGCCTGGCGGACCGAGACCGGAGCGATCCCCGGGCCGTTCGAGACGTGGCTCGCGCACCGGTCGCTCGCGACGCTGGCCGTCCGCGTCGATCGCCAGGAGGCGACCGCGGGCGAACTCGCGGCGATGCTCGCCGCGCGCTCCGACGTCGCCGCGTCGCGCTGGCCGGGGCTCGGGTGCGTCATCGCACTCGACCTCGCGACGGCGGAGTGCGCGCGGAGGTTCCTTGCGGCGTCGGCGCTCATCGCGGAGGCGACGAGCTTCGGGGGCGTGCACAGCAGCGCGGAACGCCGGGCGCGCTGGGGCGGCGACGACGTGTCACCGGGCCTTGTGCGCCTCAGCGTCGGGCTCGAGGATCCGCGTGACCTGCTCGCGGACGTCGCCCAGGCGCTGGATGCCGCATCGGGGTGAGAACGGCCGAGGCCGGCCCCTGGGGGCCGGCCTCGGGCGGCGCCGGGGCGGGTCAGCCGCCCCGGCAAAACGCACTCGTACCTACGGGATCAGGACGGTGTCGATGACGTGGATGACGCCGTTGGAGGCCATCACGTCGGTCTTCGTGACGTTCGACTTGTTGACCTTCACCTTGGCGCCCTTGACGCTGACCTTGACGGACTTGCCGTTGACGGTCTTGACCTTCTTGCCGTTGAGCGTGACGACCGTCGAGGCCGGGACCTCGCCCTTGACGACGTGGTAGGTGAGGATCGACGTCAGGAGCTTCTTGTCGCTCTGGACCTTCTTCAGCGTCGCCTTCGGGAGCTTGGCGAACGCCTTGTTCGTCGGCGCGAACACGGTCCACTCACCGCCGGACAGGGTCTTCACGAGGCCGGCCTTCTTGACGAGGCTGACCAGCGTCGAGAACTGCTTGTCGCCCGCCGCCACCTGGACGATGTTCTTGTCGGCACCGGCCGACGCGGACGGGCCGCCGGCCGAGGCGGCCGGGACGGCGATGGCGACCGACGCGACGGCGGCGGTGGCGAGGAGTGCGATGCGCTTCATGGGATGAGGTCCTCCAAGGGGGTTGGTCGTGGAATGGAGCGTCGTACGCGGCGCCGTGGCCGCTCGGTTGCCGAGCCCGGCGCTCGTGGCGCGCTGACGCTCGGGGCGAAGCCGTCGGCATCGCGCCCTAAGGTCCGTCGACCCCATGGTCCGCTCCTCGACCGTCTTCGTCTGCTCCTCCTGCGGCCACGTGGCCGCGAAGTGGCACGGGCAGTGCCCCGGCTGCGAGGAGTGGAACACGCTCGCCGAGGAGCGTGCGCCGGCGCCGCGGGCGACCACCGGCGGGCCGGGCCGCGCACGTCGCGGCCGGGGCGGCGCCGCGGCGCGGCCGGTCCCGTTGCGCGAGGTCGCCGCCGACCGCGCGCCGCGGCTGCCGACGGGCATCGGCGAGCTGGATCGCCTGCTCGGCGGCGGGCTCGTTCCGGGCTCGCTCGTCCTGCTCGGCGGCTCGCCGGGCATCGGCAAGTCGACGTTGACGTCGATGGCGCTCGGGCTCGTGCAGGGCGCGGGCCACACCACGCTCTACGTCTCCGGTGAGGAGTCCGCCGCACAGATCCGGCTGCGCGCCGAGCGCTTGGAGGCCGGTGCCGCACCCGGGGCGCTCGACGTGCCGGTGCTCGCGGAGACCGACCTCGACACGGTCGTCGACGTCATCGCGGCCGAGCGTCCCGACGTCTGCGTCGTGGACTCCGTGCAGACGCTCGCCGCCGGCGACCTCACCGGCGCGGCCGGGACGGTCGGCCAGGTGCGCGAGGTCGCCACGCGCATCATGGACGTGGCCAAGCGCAACGGCACCGCCGTGCTGCTCGTCGGCCACGTGACGAAGGAGGGCGCGCTCGCCGGCCCGCGCGTGCTCGAGCACCTCGTGGACTGCGTCCTGCAGTTCGAGGGCGAGCGGGAGCGGACCTACCGCACGCTCCGCGCGCTCAAGAACCGCTTCGGCTCCACGAACGACGTCGGCGTCTTCGAGATGCGCGACGGCGGCCTCGTGGAGGTCCTGGATGCCAGCGCGCGCTTCGTCGCGGAGGCGACCCGTGCGCCGGGGAGCGTCGTCCTCGCGGCGATGGAGGGCTCGCGCCCGCTGCTCGTCGAGGTGCAGGCGCTCGTCTCCCCGAGCGAGCTCGTGCCGCCGCGCCGTGTGGTCAGCGGGATCGACCGCAACCGCCTCGCACTCGTCCTCGCCGTGCTGGCGCGTCACGCCGGCGTCGGCACGGGCACCGCGGACGTCTTCGTGAACGTCGTCGGCGGCGTGCGCGTGGACGAGCCCGGCGCGGATCTGGCGGTCGCCCTGGCGGTGGCCGGCGCCGCCCGCGGCGTCGTCGCCGGCGGCGCGGACGCCCGCGTCCCCGTCGCCGCGTTCGGAGAGATCGGCCTGACCGGTGAGCTGCGCTCCGTCGCCCACCACGACCGCCGCTCCGAGGAGGCCGCGAAGTTCGGTCTGACGACGCTCGTCACGCCGGAGACCGCGCCGACGCTGCGCGACGCGGTGCGACTCGCGTTCGGGAGCGCGGGTGCGTCCACGCGCCGCGCCGCCTGACACACCGTCAAACCCTCAAGCTCTGGTAGAATCCTGCCTGTGGCGCACCGGAGCGGGGATGAGTTGACCGATCTGGAGAGTCGCCAGGAGCCTCGGCTCGTCAAGTCTCTCGAGATGGTCGCGCCGGGAACGGCGCTGCGCGAGGGGATCGACAACATCGTCCACGCGAAGACCGGCGCGCTCCTCCTCAGCGGCGATCCCGAGGAGCTGAGCTTCCTCTTCTCGGGCGGGATCAAGCTCGACATCGACTACTCGCCCGCGTTCCTCTACCAGGTGGCGAAGATGGACGGCGCGATCGTGCTCAACACGAACGCGACGAAGATCACCGCCGCCAACGTCCAGCTGATGCCGGATCCGACGATCCTGTCGCTGGAGACCGGCACGCGCCACCGCACCGCCGAGCGCGTCAGCAAGCAGACCGAGGCGCTCGTCATCGCGATCTCCGCGCGGCGCGACGTCGTCTCGCTCTACGTCGACGGCGCGAAGTACATCCTCGAGGACATCCCGACCGTCCTCGCCAAGGCCAACCAGGCGCTCGCCACGCTCGACAAGTACCGCGTGCGCCTGGACCAGGTGTCCACGCGCCTCACCGCCCTGGAGTTCGAGGGCGGCGCGACGCTCCACGACGTCCTCACCGTTCTCCAGCGCTCCGAGCTCGTGACGCGCATGGCGGTCGAGATCGAGCGCTACATCGTCGAGCTCGGCACCGAGGGCCGGCTGATCGAGATGCAGCTCGAGGAGACGCATGGTCGGCACCGCCGCCGACAAGGCCGCGCTCGTCCACGACTACCTGGTCGAGGACACCGACGAAGGCTTCGCGCAGGCGCTGGACCAGCTCGGCCGCCTGCCGCACCAGGACCTGCTCGACTTCGGGCGGCTCGCAGAGCTGCTCGGGTACGACCGCAAGCTCAACACCCTCGACTACCCCGTCTCGCCGCGCGGCTATCGGATTCTCGGGCGCATCCCGCGCCTGCCGAAGCTCGTGGTGGCGAACATCGTCCAGGTGACCGGGGGGCTCGACGAGCTCCTCGGCGCCGGCGAGGGGGAGCTCGAGGGCATCGAGGGCGTCGGAGAGATCCGCGCCAAGGACATCCGCGAGGGGCTTCGGCGCCTGCAGGAGATCAACCTCGTGGACCGGTATCTGCAGACATGATCGGGGAGGACACCATTTCGGAGGAGAAGGACGACCTCATGACGGAGGATCTCGAGGCCGTTGTCGTCGAGCACATCGAGTTCGAGTGCGGCGACAGCGTGGTGTACCCACACCACGGGGCCGGCAAGGTTCTCAAGAAGGAAGCGAAGGTTCTGCTCGGTCAGGAGCGCATCTACCTGACCATCAAGATCCTGCACAACGACATGACGGTGATGGTGCCGTCGGAGAAGGCGACCCAGGTCGGCCTCCGGCGCGTCATCGACGAGGAGACGGTCGAGAAGGTGCTCGCGGTGCTTCGGGACGACATCTCGGAGATGCCCAAGAACTGGAATCGCCGCTTCAAGCACAACCGCGACAAGATCAAGACCGGCGACATCTACGAGCTGGCCGAGGTCGTGCGCAACCTCGCCATCCGCGAGCACGAGAAGGGGCTCTCGACCGGCGAGAAGCAGATGTTCACCCGGGCGAAGAAGATCCTCGCGTCCGAGCTGATGTACGCGCTCGAGAAGGACGAGGACGAGGCGGAGCAGTACCTCGACGACCTGCTTGCCGAGTCGGCCGGCGCGAAGGTCTGATCCGGGAGCAGGGAGCAGCATCTTGACGGCGGTCGCGCTGATCGTGGCCGCCGGGCGTGGCGAGCGTCTGGGGTCCTCGGGCCCCAAGGCGCTCGTCGCGCTTTCGGGGCGCCCGATGCTCGAATGGAGCGTCGCGGCGCTCCGGAGCGCGCCCGCGATCGGGACGATCGTCGTGGCGCTGCCGGCCGAGGCGCTGGACGCGGCGCCTGCGGGCTGCGTGGCCGTCGCGGGCGGCGCCGAGCGCTCGCAGTCGGTGCGCGCCGCGCTTGCGGCGGCGCCGGCCGAGGCGGACGTCGTGCTGGTGCACGACGCCGCGCGGCCGCTGCGTGACGCCCGAGCTCGTCGCGCGCTGCCTGGCGGCGCTCGACGAGGACGACGGCCCGTGGGATGCGGCGATCGCGGCCGCACCCGTCACGGACACGGTCAAGCGCGCGGCGGACGGCGTGCGCGTCAGCGAGACGCTCGTGCGGTCGGAGCTGTGGGCCGTCCAGACGCCGCAGGTGTTCCGCCGGGCGGCGCTCGAGCGTGCGCTGGCGCGGAGCGACGAGGAACTCGCCGGTGCGACCGACGACGCGATGCTCGTCGAGCGGGACGGGGGACGCGTCCGGGTGGTGCCCGCGCCCGCGGAGAACCTGAAGGTGACGACGCCGGTCGACCTGCGCCTGGCGGAGCTGCTGCTGGCAGCGTGGTGAGCCTCGACGGTCGTTGCGAGAAACGACCAGGAACTGGTCGAAACCCGCAGCGAGTGACGGTGGTCCCACGTTCGCTGCGGGAAATGACCAGGGAGTGATCGAAACCCGCGGTGAGTGATCAGACCGGTCCTGCCAGGGCGCCGTGCCTACGGCTCGTGGCAGACGGCCTCCACGCGGTTGCCGTCCCGGTCGCGCAGGAACGCCCCGTAGTAGGCCTCGTGGTACTGCGGCCGGACGCCCGGAGGGCCGTCGTCGGTGCCGCCGTGTGCGAGTCCCGCGGCGTGGAAGGCGTCCACGGCGGCCCGGTCCGGCGCCCGGAACGCCCAGTGTGACGCGCCGCCGCCGGCGCCGCCGGCCACCTGCACGATCGACACGAAGGTCTCCCCGGGCGCCCCGCGCTCGCCGTACCGGATCCGATCGTCCCTGCGCCACTCGCGCGCGATGCCCAGCGCGCCCAGCACCGCGTCGTAGAACGCCCCCGACCGGTCGAGGTCGCTGACGGTGATGGAGACGTGGTCCACGAGATGGGGCATCGGCCATTTCTACACTCACTGCGTGCTGACCGACTACCACGTGCACCTGCGGCCTGACGGCCCGGACACGTCACCCGCCGACTACTTCACGCCCGCCAACGCCGAGGCCTACCGCGCCGTCGCCGCCGAGCAGGGGATCGCCGAGCTGGGGGTCAGCGAGCACATCTACCGCTTCACCGAGGCGCTGAAGATCTGGGACAACGGCCTCTGGCGCGAGTTCGCCCACGACGACGTCGACGCCTACTGCGCATTCGTGCGCGAGGAGACCGACCTGCGCCTGGGCATCGAGGCCGACTACATCCCGGGCCGCGAGGACCGCGTCGCCGCCTTCCTCGACGCGCGTGACTGGGACTACGTCGTCGGCTCGATCCACTTCGTCGGCGACGGCGCCCTCGACCACGAGGACTACGACATCTGGGGGATGGGGGTCGGCGTCGACAGGGTCTGGACGACGTACTTCACCTGGCTCGGCGAGCTGGCCCGCACCGGGATGTACGACATCCTCGCCCACCCCGACCTCGTCAAGCACTGGGGCCGGCAGCGGCCGGCGCCCGAGGGCGACCTGCGCCGCTACTACGAGCTGGCGATGGACGGCATCGCCGAGTCGGGGATCGCGATCGAGGTCTCGACGGCCGGCCTGCGCAAGCCGGTCGGCGAGCTCTACCCCGACCGCGCGTTCCTGGAGATGTGCCTCGACGCGGGCTGCCCGGTCGCGCTGTCGAGCGACGCCCATCACGCCGAGCACCTCGGCTACGGGTACGACACGGCGCTCGCGCTGCTCGCCGACGGCGGGCGTCACCGAGCTCGCCGTGTTCGAGGGGCGCGAGCGGCAGCTGCGAGCCGATCGGGCCGACCTGACCGCGCGGGCAGGGATGATGGCGGCGTGACGCGCGTGCGCACGGGCATCGGATGGGACTCACACCGGCTCGAGCCGGGGCGCCCGCTGATCCTCGGCGGCGTGCGGCTGGAGCATCCGGAGCTGCTCGGCCTCGCCGGTCACTCCGACGCGGACGTCCTGACCCACGCGGTCATCGACGCGCTGCTGGGCGCGGCCGGGCTCGACGACATCGGGACGCACTTCCCGGACACCGACGAGCGCTGGCGCGGCGCCGACTCGCTGGCGCTGCTGCGCGCCGTCGCGGCGCTGCTGGCCGAGCGCGGGCTGACGGTCGAGCACGTCGACGCGACGATCGTCATGGAGCGCCCGAAGGCCGGCCCGCGCAAGCACGAGATGCGCGACAACCTGGCGGCCGCGCTCGAGATCGCCCACGGCCACGTCAACGTCAAGGCGACGACGGGCGAGGGCATGGGCTTCGTCGGCCGCGAGGAGGGCGTCGCGGCCCAGGCCGTCGCCACGCTGCGCGAGGACTGACGGCCGGCTCCCATACATTGGAGCGCGATGCGCACGATCCGCCTCCACGACACCCGCAGTGGCGAGCTGACCGAGCTGCGCCCGCGCGACCCCGGGCACGTGGGGATCTACGCGTGCGGCCCGACCGTCTACAACCGCATCCACATCGGCAACGGCCGGCCGTTCGTCGTCTACTCGCTGCTGAAGCGCTTCCTCGAGCACGAGGGCTACGACGTCACGTTCGTCGCGAACGTCACCGACGTCAACGACAAGATCTACGACGCCGCCCGCGCGGCGGACCCGCCGGTGCCCAGCGCGCAGCTGGCGCAGCGAGATGACGGCCGCCTACATCGCCGACACCGACGGCCTGGGCCTCGGACGGCCGGACCACGAGCCGCTCGCGGGCGAGACGATGGGCCCGATCATCGCGATGATCGCCGCGCTGATCGACAAGGGCAGCGCCTACGCGGTCGACGGCGACGTCTACTTCCGCGTGCGCAGCGACCCCCGCTACGGCGAGCTCTCGCACCGGGTGGTCGACGACATGGACCAGGGCGAGGGCGTCGAGGGGGCCGACCTCAAGGAGGATCCGCTCGACTTCGCGCTCTGGAAGGCCCAGAAGCCCGGTGAGGACACCGCCTGGGACGCGCCGTGGGGCCGCGGGCGCCCCGGCTGGCACATCGAGTGCTCGGCGATGGCCGAGGAGCTGCTCGGCGTCGGCTTCGACATCCACGGCGGCGGCAACGACCTGATCTTCCCCCATCACGAGAACGAGGCCGCGCAGACGCGCATGGCGCACGGCGGCGCCGACCTCGCGCAGATCTGGATGCACAACGGCATGCTCCAGATGGGCGAGGAGAAGATGGCCAAGAGCGTCGGCAACATCGCGCTGCTCGGCGACGTGCTCGAGCGCTGGGGGCGCGACGCCGTCGTCCTCTTCTTCTCCACCGGGCACTACCGCCAGCCGCTGCGGTTCAGCGAGGAGACGCTCGGCGCCGCGCAGGGCAGCGTGCGGCGGATCCGCGAGGCCGCGCGCCGGCTGGCGCCCGGAGCGCCGTCGCCGGCGGATCTGCAGCCGCTCGTCGACCGGTTCTTCGACGCGCTGGCCGACGACTTCAACACGCCGCGGGCGCTCGAGGCGCTCTGGGAGTGGGTGCGCGAGGCGAACAAGCGCGAGGACGTCGGCGACGCCGCGCTGCGCGAGATGCTGACCGTCCTGGGGCTCGAGACCCTGCTGGACGCGGGGGACGACGACGCTCCGGACCACGGAGGCCCAGGCGCTGCTGGCGGCCCGCGAGGCGGCGCGCGCGGCCCGCGACTGGGCCGAGGCCGACCGCCTGCGCGACGAGCTGGCCGCGCGCGGCTGGCAGGTGCGCGACTCCGCCGGCGGCCCCGGGCTCGTGCGCCCGTGATCCTCTACGGCCGCAACGCCGTCCACGAGGCGCTGCGGGCCCGGCGCCGGCGCGTCCACGAGATCTGGGCGACCGCCTCGGTCGCTGGAGCACGAGCCCTGGGTGCGCGAGGCCGGGCGTTCCGGTCCACATCGTGACGACCGCCGACGTCTCCCACCGCTCCGACAGCGAGGAGCACCAGGGCGTCTGCGCGCAGGCCGACGGCTACCCGTACGTGAACGCCGCCGACCTGCTCGCGCGGCCCGGATCCGCTGATCGTCGCGCTCGACGAGGTCCAGGACCCGCAGAACCTCGGCGCGATCTGCCGGACGGCCGAAGGGCGTCGGGGCGACCGGCGTCGTGATCCCCGAGCGGCGCGCGGCCGAGGTGACGCCGTCCGCGTGCAAGGCGTCGGCGGGCGCGCTGGAGTGGCTGCACGTCGCGCGCGTGCGCAACCTCGCCGACTTCCTCGGTGACGCGCAGAAGGCCGGCTCCTGGTGCTACGGGGCCGCCGCGGTGCCCGAGGCGGTCCACTACCTGGAGCCGGACTGGACCGGCGGGGTGGTCCTCGTGCTCGGCGCGGAGGGGAAGGGCCTGCGACCCGCGCGTGGCCGCGTGCTGCGACCAGCTCGTGCGGCTCCCGCTGCGCGGAAACCTCGACTCGCTGAACGTCAGCGCCGCCGCCGCCGCGCTGCTGTACGGAATCTTGCATCGACGGGTTGACAGCACTCCATAACTGTGGGATAAACCGCTCGACCTGGGGGTCAACCTCAGGTCGAGAAATCATCAGCTTCACGTTCGCAGCTGACGCCAGGGGAGGAGCGCGTCACTGAGATCGTCCATCTATTCCCCTGCAAATGGGGAGGAGGAACGACCTCGTGGCAAGACTGTCCGCATCCTCTCAAGGTCAGGTCCAGGTAGACGACGGGTACCTCATCGCGCTCGCGAAGACGGGGGACCCCACCGCCTACGACCGACTCGTCCGCCGGTACTACGGCTTCGTCCGCCTGAAGGCGTCGTCGTACTTCCTCATCGGCGGCGACAGCGACGACCTCATCCAGGAGGGCCTCGTCGGCCTGTACAAGGCGATCCGCGACTACCGCACCGATCGCGAGTCGAGCTTCCGCAACTTCGCCGAGCTCTGCATCACGCGCCAGATCATCACGGCCGTGAAGACCTCGACGCGCAACAAGCACGTGCCGCTCAACCAGTACGTGTCGTTCGCGTCGACCCCGGCCGGCGCCGGCGACGGCGAGCCGACGCTGGACGAGGTCATCCCGGGCTCGACCGTCCACGACCCGGTCAACCAGGTGATCTCCTCCGAGGAGCTGCGCTCGCTCGTGGACTGTCTGTCGTCGACGCTGTCGGAGCTCGAGTCGCGCGTCCTGTCGCTCTACCTCGACGGCCGCTCGTACGAGGGCATCGGCGAGATCGTCGGCTGCGACACGAAGACGGTGGACAACGCGCTGCAGCGGGTCAAGCGCAAGGTCGGGGTGCATCTGGCTGCTCGGAACGTCGTCTTGTAGTCGTCCGTCGGCGTGGGCGGGGTTCGGGGCGCGTCCCCGGGAAAGCCTCTCCGGGGTGCGCCCGCTCTCGTCCGCCTGCGTCTGCGTCCCCATCGGTTTGAGCTTTCCCGGGGCCGCGCCCCGAACCCCGCTCGAGGGCGCGTGTAAGCGCCCGTTCACCTCGGCGAGCGCGCAGAACTGCGCACCGACAGGCGTCATCAGCGACCGCGAGCGGTTGCGCTGCCCCCGGTCCGCACAAGTGCCGTCGGGCGCGTCCGCGACGCGCCAGCGCGCGGTTGTGTGCGCCCAGACGGGCGGGACGTCGGTCGCGACCGGGACGGGACCCCGGAGAAGCTCAAACCGATGGGGAAACCGACGCCGCGGTAGACGACCCACGCCGCACCGGAGAGGCTTCTCCCGGGGGCACTCCGTGGACGCGACGGGGACCCGCGCCGCCCCGGCTCTACGCCGCGGCGAACGGCAGGACGGCGAAGGCGATGACGGCGTAGTGCGATGCGGCGGCGCCGGCGACGAGTGTGTGGAAGATCTCGTGGTAGCCGAAGATCGACGGCGCCGGGTTCGGCCGCTCGGTGGCGTAGATCACGCCGCCGATGGCGTAGAGGGCGCCGCCGAGGGCGATGCCGGCGAAGGCCAGCCAGCCGAGGTTGCTCCAGATCTCGGGCGCCATGATCGCGCCGAGTCCGCCGAGGCCGATGTAGACGGTGGCGGTCAGCCAGCGCGGCGCGCCGACCCAGGCGAGCGACAGGACGATGCCGGCGAGCGCGCCGCCCCAGGCGACGCAGAGCATGATCGTCGCGAGCGCGCCGTCCGCCACCAGGAGGGCGAACGGCGTGATCGACGCGGCGATGAAGACGAAGATCATCGAGTGGTCCAGGCGCCGCATCCACGCCCGCGCGCGCGGGCGCCAGGTCACCCGGTGGTAGAGCGCGCTGATGCCGAAGAGGCCGCAGATCCCGGCCGCGTAGACCGCGGTGGCCGCCACCTCGCGGCCGCCGTTCGCGCGCCACACCAGCAGCGCTCCCAGCGCGATCGCGACGAAGAAGGCGTACTCGTGGATCACGCCGCGCAGGCGCGGCTTGACCTTCGCGACGACGTCGGCGGCCTGCTCACGCATGTCCGCCGCCTGGACGCGGACGTTCTCGACGCCGCGGGCGGCCGCGTCCTGCGCGGCGTCGACCCGCTGGCTGACCGCGTCCTGCGCGGCGCTCGCCCGGCGCTGCGCGGCCTCCGCGGCCCGCTCCATGCGCTCCGTCATGGCCGGAGACTACCCGCGTCGCGCGGCCGCGTCACCCGGTCGTCCGCCCGCGTGTACGTGATGGCGCGAACGCACCGCATGAACAGCAACCCGGGAGGGGCGGCACGCGACGTTCACCGATCCACCGTGCGCAGAGCCGCCGTCATCTCGTCGCGTCCGCCGGAGCGAGGACGCCATCTGACGGCGCTTGACTTGCGCCCGGTCCGCGGGCAGGGTGGCGCCATGAGCCGCAACACCCGCTGGGCACGCCGGACCGCGCTGAGCGGGGCGGTGGTTGCGGCGGCGCTCACCATGGTCACCGGCCCGGCGTCAGCCGCGACCGTCGACGTGACGACCACCGGCGACCCGGGGCCCGGCGGGACCGTGTCACTGCGGCAGGCGATCGCCTCCGCCGATCCGGGGAGCACGATCGTCGTACCCGCGGGCACCTACATCCTTGCCGGCGGCGAGCTCACGATCGCCAAGAGCCTGACGATCACCGGCGCCGGCTCGGCGGCCACCACGGTCAGCGGCGGCAACGCCGGCCGCGTCTTCTCACTTCAGGGCGGCGGCGCCACCGAGCTGTCGGGCCTGACGGTCACGGGCGGGCGCGTCGTCGCGCCGGGCGGCGTGGCCATGGGTGGGGGAATCCGCGTCGAGGGGATCAGCCCGCTGACGCTGCGCGGGGTCCGGGTGATCGGCAACGAGGTCGACGTCAGCGGAACGTCGGGCGCCGGCGGCGTCGGCAGCGGTGGAGGCGTCGGCAGCGACACCAACTCCAGCCTGACCCTGATCGACAGCACCGTCGCTTCGAACACGGTGAAGGCGCGCGGCGCGCCCGGCGGGGTCGTCAAGGGCGGCGGGATCGCGGTTCTCGGGGGCGGATCGCTCACGCTGACGGACTCCGCAGTGGATGCCAACACGCTTGACGTGACCGCCGGCACGGGGGCGCCGGCCGGCGTCGCCAGCGGCGGTGGCGTCTACGTGTCGTTCGCGCCCGCGACGCTGTCGCGCACGGCCGTGACGCGGTCGACGGCGATCGCGCAGAACACCGGCGCCGCGGGTGGCGGCAGCGTCTCGGGGGGTGGGGTGTACGCCGGCGGCCCCCTGTCGCTGACGAACGTCACGATCAGCGAGAACGTGGCCGACGCGAGCGCCGCCGCAGCCGGTGGGCGCGGCGGCACCGCTCGTGGCGGCGGCCTCCAGCTGTTCGGCGATACGACGATCCTCAGCACCACGGTGAGCGGCAACCGTGCGGTCGCTCCCGGAGCCGCGCAGACCGGGATCCAGCGTGCGGGCAACATCGCGAGCGGCGGCGAGACCGAGACGGTCACGAACTCGATCATCACCGGTGGCGTCGCGGGGGTCGGCACGGAGAACTGCTCGGCCCCACTCACCTCCGGGGGCCACAACCTCGAGAGCGCCGATCAGTGCGGGTTCGGCGCCTCCGGCGACCTCGTCACGACGGACCCGCTGCTGGGCCCGCTGCAGAACAACGGCGGACCGTCGCTCACGCACGCGCTGCCGCCTGCGAGTCCGGCGATCGACGCGGGCGACTCCGCGACCTGCCCGGCGACCGACCAGCGCGGCATCCCGCGGCCCCCGGGCGCAGGTTGTGACATCGGCAGCTTCGAGGTCGTCGATGCTGCGCCCGTCATCTTCATCCCGGGGATTCTCGGCTCGGAGATCTGGTGTGACCCCGCGACGCGCGCAGGACGGCTGTGGCCGGCGCTGGGGGTCGACGAGCAGAAACTGCTGCTCAACGGGGACGGTGACACCAACGCGTCGCCCGACTGCCCGAATGCGGGCCCGGCCCAGCCGGAGTACACCGACCCCGGTCATCTGCTCGGTCCGGGCGACTCGGGCATCGCCGAGTCGCTCTTGGGTCTTGACATCTATGCGAAGGCGCTTGACCGGATGAGCGAGATCGTCGGCGCTGAGAACTTCTACGTCCTGCCATGGGATTGGCGGCGTGACACCGCGCCATCGATCAGCAGGCTGGACGCCCTGGTGGACCAGGTGATCGCGGAGACCGGCAGGTCGAAGGTCCAGATCGTCGCCCACTCGTACGGAGGTCTCCTCACGCTGCATTACGCCCGAGACCCGGCGCGCCGGGCCAAGCTCTCGCGTGTCACCTCGGTCGGGTCGCCCTACCTGGGGTCCCCGAAGTCCGTCTTCCCGCTGCTGACGGGGACGGAGCTCCCGTTCGAGTCCGGGCTCGCCGTGCCGTTCGGCGGGCAGGACGACCTGCGCACCGCGGCAACGACGATGCGCGGCCTCTACAACCTGTGGCCGTCAGAGCTGTACGGCTCATTTCTGTCGGTCGAAGGCCGCACGCCGACACCGCTCGACGGTGTCGGCATGCAGGGTGTGGTGTCCGGCTCAGGCGGGTTCGCGAGCATCTGGCTGGACTCGCAGGCGCGGCACGTCTCGACGTATGACTCCTTCGACATCGGCGCACTGCCGTGGCGGATGATCGTCTCCGGCGGTGTGCCGACGATCCGGCGCATCCAGTTCTACCCCGCCGCCGGCGACGAGCCGGACCGCGCAGGCATCACGCTCGCCCCCGGCGATGGGACGGTGCCGCTGCGATCGCAGACCCTGCTCGCCTCGGAGGGGCCGGCGATCCCGGGCGTTTATTCGGATCTGACGCGGGCCGAGCTGTGCGCGTCGCCGCACGGCGGGCAGATGGGCGACCCGGACCTCTACACGCTCATCACACCGTTCATCGTGGGTGGTGGGACGATCGACCCGGCCGCAGAGCGCGCGTGCCGCGCACAGCGCCGCGTGGTCTTCGAGGCGATCGACGGTGAGCTGGAGTTCGGCGTGCGGACCCGCGGGCCGACCTCGTCGCGGCGCAACGCCGCTCGGGCGGCGCTGTCGGTCGCGGACGCCGAGGCCGCCGGCCTGGTCGAGGTCGTGCGGCTGGGCCGCCAGACGCTGATCCTGGCCGATCCGGCCACGCCGCTGCAGCTGACGATCGAGCCACGGGCGGGCGCCGCGCTGCGGTTGAGGATCCTCGACGTTGACGGCGACGTCACCACCGTCACCACGCCCGAGATCACCAGCGGCACGCCGGTGACGGTGAGCGTCGAAGGTGGCGCCGGCCGGATCGTGCCGCCTGCGGCTCCCGGCGCTGCGCCCCCTCCCGCGGCGCCTGCACCGGCGAACCCCGCGGGACCGTCACGAGCTGCCGCCGGTGACACCAGGGCGCCGACGGTGCGCGTCACGGTCAAGCGCGTCGGCAGACGCTTCCGCGTCACCATCACGGCGAAGGATGCGTCGGGAATCAAGCAGATCAGCTTCCGCTTCGGCAAGCGCGGCAAGCCCAGGCGCTACAGGAAGCCGCTGCTGCTGACCGCGGCGCAGGTCCGGCGACTGCGCATCACGGCCCAGGACAAGCGCGGCAACACCTCACGCGACGTCACGGCGAAACTGCCCAAGGGCCGAAGCGCGGGAAGCCGGAGCGGGGACTCGAACCCCTGACCTACCGCTTCCAAGGTGCCCGACGGAGCGTGGTTGCTGAGATGATGACCACATGACCACGACCGACTCGCAGCCCACCGTCGACACGACTCCGGCGGGGGTCGTGCAGTCGTTCCTGCTGGCGCTGCAGGCGGAGGACGTCGACGGCGCCGTCGCGCTGCTCGCCGATGACGTGCAGTGGATCAACGTGTCGCTGCCGGCGATCAAGGGCGGCAACGTCGCGCGCGTGCTGCGCGGCCTGGAAGGGCGCGCCGGGTTCCGCGTGCACTTCTTCAACGTCGCGGCCGACGGCGACGTCGTGCTGACCGAGCGCACGGACGCGATCCGGCTGGGGCGCTTCGAGCAGCGGTTCTGGGTGTGGGGGCGCTTCGAGGTGCGTGACGGCAGGATCACGATCTGGCGTGACTCGTTCGACTGGCTCGACTTCACGGTCAGCGCGCTGCGCGGCGCTGCCGGTGTGGTCGCACCTGCGCTGAACCGGCGCTGGCCGGGCGAGCGGTAGTCAGATCGGGGTGACGCTGAACGCGCGGACCTTCACGGATGCGCGAGGCCGGCGCCGGCGTTAGGTTCGAGCGAACGATCTGACCGCGCCCTGATCTGCCCCGCATGTGGTGTTCCGGGACGGGTTTCTACTGCGCCTGACCCAAGCCGCCTGAGCAGGGGTTACTCGCCGAGCGGCTCGACGTACAGGTCGGTGCCCGAGGTCGCCGCGCGCACGGCTGCGCGCGCCGTCTTCAGCGCATCGCGCTCGAGGTCACCGGTCACCGTCAGCCGCATCGTCCACCGGTCGAAACTCACCCCGTCCCCCCACAACCGGTCCTCGAGACGCGTCGCCAGCGCGTCACGATGCTCGTCGTCGGGAACGTCGAACCGGAAGAAGAACTCACGCACGCACAAAGCATGACGACGCCGACCCACGGACTGGACGACAAGCAGGCGCTCCGTCCGCAGCGCGCGGGACGTTGGACCCGGAGGCGGGTGCGCTGTGGGGCGAGACGTTCCCCGGCGGCTTCTGCGGCGGCCCCAGGTGGCCCTCGATGATCACGACCACGACCGGCCGGGTGGCCGGTCTCATCAGTCAAGGCGCGTGTCGTGCCCGCCGACGCTGACCGTACGCCACGGGTGGCCGACCGGGACCGACCTTCCGGGGGGAGCCACCCGTGGCGACCCACCTTGCCTGGGGCCACGAGGGACTGCTTGTTCCCACAGGGCTTTCGCGAGAGTGAGAGCCGGAGAGGGGACTCGAACCCCTGACCTACCGCTTACAAGGCGGTTGCTCTACCAGCTGAGCTACTCCGGCGTGCCTGCGACGTCACGGGTCTCCCGCGTCCGCTCGGCGTGAGCGTAGAGCGTCGTCCCCGCGCCGGCGCTCACACTCATCCGAGCGCGTTGTCGAGTGCCAGCAGCAGCGCGAAGCCGGCCATGGCCGCGAGGGTCGCGACGCGCTCGTTGCCGTGTCCTTCGGCCTCGGGGATCAGTTCGTCGATGACGACGTAGAGCATCGCCCCGGCCGCGAATCCCAGGGCCCAGGGCACCAGCGGGCCGACGGCTTCGACCGCGAAGAACGTCAGGAAGGCGGCCGGCGGCTCGACCAGGCCCGTCGAACCCGCGACGGCGCTCGCGCGCCACCGCGACATCCCGAGGTCGATCAGCGGAGCGCCCGCCGCGAAGCCTTCGGGAATGTTCTGGATGCCGATCGCCAGGGCCAGCGGAATGCCGACGTCCGGTCCGCCGGCGGCGAAGGCGGCGCCGACGGCCATGCCCTCAGGGATGTTGTGGATCGTCAGGGCACTCAGCAGCATCACCGCACGACGGCCGGCCGCGACCTGCTCGAGCGGGAGGTGGCCATGCTCGGCGAACTCGGCGTGGGCGTGCGGCACCAGCAGGTCGAGGAGCAGCAGGAAGCACACCCCGAGCAGGAACCCGCCGACCACCTGGGCCCAGCCGCCGAGATCAAGTCCCGGGACGATGAGGCTGAACGACACCGCGGCGGCCATCACGCCGGCGGTGAAACCGAGCAGCCCGTCGAGCAGCCGCCGCGACGGGCGGCGCCGGAAGACCAGCAGCACCGCCGCGCCGGCCGCGGTTCCGAGCCCCGAAGCGATGATCCACAGCGCCGACTGCCACGTCACGCGCCGGTCCCTACTCCATGAACGCCAGCTCGGCGATCAGCAGGACGCCGAACAGCACGCCGGGGACGAGTCCGAGCCAGACGGCGAAGGAGCGCTCGCCTCGCCGGTAGGCGACGATCCCCGTCACCAGCGCCGAGAGACCCAGGGCCAGCACCAGCGCCGGCACGACGTTGAGCTCTCCCAGCGTCAGATCCGCGTCCGGCAGGACCATCGACGACAGGAGGAGCAGCACGGCGCCGAGTCCGAGGCCCATCGACCACCGGGCGACCTTCGTCCCGGGCCTGTCGCTGAAGCTGGTGTGGACGGCGCTCGACATGTCCCCAGTCTCACCGGTTCCGACGCCGCGCACATCCGGCGAAACCCTCATGTCGGAGCGGGGTCGGCCGGTGCGTCAGCCGGTCGGCGTCACGCCGACCGCGTAGGCGATGTCGCCGTGGCCGTTCTGGGAGGCCACGTGCTCGAAGCTCGGGACCTCCTCGTCCTGCGGCGGGTTGAGCGCGCGCTCGAGCTCGCCGAGCACGACGCCGAACAGGAGGTGGCGCCAGGTCGCCTGGGCGAACGCGGCGGCGCTGCCGCCGAGCTTCGGCAGCTCGTCGCGCGCGGGGTGCACGCGGTCGGTCACCGCGACGAGCGGCCACAGCACCGTGTTCTCGACGAGCGCGGCGACGGGGCCCTTCGCCCACGCCGGGCAGCGGCATCCGCGGCGCGAGGTTCGCGTACACGGCACCGAACGCGGCGCCGTTGGCCAGATGGATCGCCGCGCCGACGAGCGGCCAGGCGGCGCCGCGCGTCACCGCCTTGCCGAGCAGCTCGGTGTCGTCGTAGGGCACGCCGAAGACGCGCTGGTCCAGGCGCTGCTGGGCGGCCCAGATGCCGGCGGCGGTGAGCCCGGCGAGTGCGCCGCGGGCGGTGCGCGTGCGATCGATGGCCATCGCGGCGATGCTACCGGCCGGCAGGTGTAACCGAAACGCCAACTCGCGGTATCGCAGACATGGATCGGGAGCAGCTGCTCGAGCGGGCGACGGAGCGCGGCGTCAACCGCCCGTTCTACCGGCTCGTGCGCTTCTTCTTCCTGCCGTTCTTCCTGATCTGGTTCCGGCAGGAGCGGATCGGGAGCGAGCACGTCCCGACCGAGGGCCCCGTGATCTTCGCGGCCAACCACCGCTCGTTCCTGGACCCGTTCGCGATCTCCGGGTCATCGAAGCGCCCGCTGTACTTCGTCGCCAAGAAGGAGCTGTTCCAGAAGAACCGGCTGCAGACCTGGTTCATCAGCTCGCTCGGCGCCTTCCCGATCGACCGCGGGGCGAGCGACGAGGACTCGATGGCGACCGCCCGGGGCATCCTCGACCGCGGCGACGGCGTGATGATCTTCCCGGAGGGCACGCGCGTGCGCCCCGGCCCGATCGGCCATCCGCGCCGCGGCGTCGGGCGCCTCGCGCTCGAGACCGGGGCGACCGTCGATCCCCGTCGCCATCATCGGCTCGGAGGACGTGCGCCGCGGCTGGCGGATCCGCTCGCGCAAGGTCCGCGTGCGCTGCGGCGCCCCGATGCGCTTCCCGACAGGTCGAGCCGCCCGTCCCCCGCGCTCGCCAAGGCGGTGACCGACCGCATCTGGCCGATGCGTCGAGCTGCAGTGGGAGGCGCTCGGCGGCACCCCGCCGCTGCGCCGCGTCGCGATCATCGGCGCGGGCTCGTGGGGGACCGGCCTGGCGATCACGCTCGCGCGCGCCGGCGCCCAGGTGCAGCTCGGCTGCCGCACCGAGGAGCAGGCGCGCGACGCTGCGTCGGCGACCGCGAGAACCGCCACTACCTGCCCGGCCATCGGATCTGCCGGACGCCGTCCACGTCGCCCGCGCCGGCGTCGCTCGACCTGCAGCTGAGGCCGACCTCGTCTGCCTCGCCGTCCCGACGCGCGACCTGCCCGTCGCGATGGGCGAGATCGGCGACCGGCTCGGCCGGCCGGACGAGCCTGCTCGTCTCCTCGAAGGGCCTCGTCCCGCCGACCGGCGAGCTGCCGACGGCGTTCTGCGCCGGCCGCGCCGGTCGGTCGCGCCGTCGCGTGCCTCGGCGGGCCCGCGCACGCCGGCGACGCGCTCGAGCACGGCGCGTCGATCGTGCTGGCCTGCGACGACCCCGAGGTGCTCGCACAGCTGCGGCGCCTGTTCGCCGACGCGGGCTTCGACGTCGAGACCACCACCGACGTCGTCGGCGTGGACCTCGCCGGCGTCGCGAAGAACGCCGCGGTGCTCGCCGCCACCACCGCCGCGGTCGGCGGGCCCAACGCCTCCGGCGCCGCCGCGGGCAAGGTCTTCTCGGAGATCGCCGCGTACGCCGGCACGCTCGGCGCGCGGCCCGAGACCTGGATCGGGCTCGCGGGCGCCGGCGACCTCGTCGCCTCGGTCGTCGCCGGCGGGCGGCCGCAACCGCCGCGCCGGCGAGCTGCTGGCCCGCGGCGTGCCCCAGCGTGAGATCCGTCCCGCGCATCGGCCAGGTCGCCGAGGCGCTCGACGCGCTGCCGCTGCTCGTCACCGCGCTCGAGACGGAGCAGGATCCGCGCGCCCGCGACCCGGGCGCTCGCGGCGGTCGTCACCGGGCGAGGGCAGCGCGACCGCCTTCGCCGACGAGGTCACCAAGCCGCGCCGCATCGTCGGCGCGAGGGTCGTCTGACGGGGACCGGGGTAGGCTGGCAGTGCGTGGACAAGGCAGAGCTCGACCGCCGCTTCACGGAGCTCTACAAGGCGCACCTGCGCGACGTCTACTCGTACAGCTACTACCGGGTCGGCAACCACCACGACGCCGAGGACCTGACCGAGCAGACGTTCCTGCAGGCCTACCGGCACTTCGAGCGGGCGCTGCACGAGTCGGCGGGCCGCCCGCTGCGGCCGTGGCTCATCCGGATCGCGCACAACCTCGCCGCGAACCTCTACCGCGATCGCTCGCGCAAACCGCAGACCGCCCTGGACTCGGTCGCCGAGCCCGAGGGACTGCACACGACCGAGGACCTCGTCGAGGGCCGCGAGGAGCTGCGCGAGATTCTCGAGGGCGTGCAGCAGCTGCCGGACGATCGCCGCGAGGCGCTGATCATGCGCTTCGCGCTGGGGATGGACAACAAGGAGATCGCGCGCGCGCTCGGCCGCACGGACGGCGCGACCAAGGTCCTGATCCATCGCGCCATCAAGCAGCTCGAGGGGATCGTGCGGCGAGCCGCAGGAGGTGTGAGGGGATGAGCGCGCATTCCCGCGAGAGCGACCTCGAAGCGCTGCTGAGCCGCGCCCTGGCTCCGGTCGACCCGCCGGAGCATCTCAGCGTCCGGCTCGAGGACACGCTGACGACGATCACACGCGCTCGCGGCCGACGAGCTCGAGGCGTGGGAGCTGCGATCGCTGCACGACCCGCGCACCTGGGTGCGCCCGGCGGCGGCCGCGGCGATCGGCACGGTCGCGGCGGGCGGCCTGGCGGTCCTGCAGGCGCGCCGCCGCCGCGGTCGCCCGAAGCCGGGGGACGCACATCCGGTCGACTTCGCGACCGGCGCCGTGCGCACGATCGCCGACGAGGTCGAGCGCCGGCTGCGGCGCTGACGCCGGACGCCGGGGTGATCGGCGGGCCCCGCGAGCGGCGTACCCACCGCATCACGGACTCCGCCTCACATCTGTTCCCGTATCTGCACGAGCCCGGCCTGAAGCTCCCCGGCGACGACGCGCCGCCGGTCGAGCCGCCGCCCGCGCTGAAGGAGCGCATCATGGCCGTCGTACACGCCGAGGTGCGCGCTCGGCAGGCCGGAGCGGAGGCCGTCGTGCTGCATGCGAGCGCCTCGTCGGTCGCCGCGCCCGGGGCGGGCGGGGTCGTCACGATCGCCCAGGGGCGCGCGTCGCTGCGTGTCTGGGGGCTGCGGCCGTCGGTCGCCTGCGTCCATCGGGTCTGGCTGCTCGAGGGCCCGACGCCGTGGGTTCCGTGGCCGGGCCCGACCCTGGACCTCGACGCGCACGGCGGCGCCGAAGCGGACCTCGGCGCGCTCGGCACGGCCCGCGAGCTCGTCGTGGCGCCGGAGAGCGCCGCGGGCGCACCGCGGGGGCGGCCCGATCTGCGCGTGCTCATCCCGCCCGGCGTGGCGGAGCGTCCCGGCCGCTAGGGTGGGCCGCGCCGCCCCGCCGACCGATGAGCACGCAGACCGAGACCACCTGCTACCGCCACCCGGGGCGCGCCACGCGCGTCTCGTGCTCGAGCTGCGGGAGGCCGATCTGCCCGGACTGCATGACGCCGAGCCCCGTCGGCATGCGCTGTCCGGAGTGCTCCTCGCAGACCACGAAGGTCCGCACCCTGGCGACCACCGGCGGCGAGCCGCGCGCCACGATCGCCCTCATCGTCATCTGCGTGCTCGCCTACCTCGCCGAGGGCAACTTCGGGGTGAGCGGGGGGAGCGGCGCGCTGTTCCGCGACGGCGCGCTGTTCGGGCCGCTGGTGGCGGACGGCGAGTGGTGGCGCCTGGTCACGTACGGCTTCCTGCACGCCGGGCTGCTGCACATCGGCTTCAACATGTTCCTGCTCTGGCTGCTCGGACGGGAGCTGGAGCCGCAGCTCGGGACGCCGCGCTTCCTGGGCATCTACTTCTCGTCGCTGCTCGCCGGCGCGTTCGGCGCGCTGCTCTTCTCCCCGAACGCCGCGACGGTCGGGGCCTCCGGGGCGGTCTTCGGATTGATGGGCGCGGCCGCAGCGATCCTCTACGCGCGCGGGGTCAACCCGCTCCAGACCGACATCGGGATGCTGATCCTGTTCAACCTCGGGCTCGGGTTCTTCATCTCGAACGTGTCGATCGGCGGGCACATCGGCGGGCTCGTCGGCGGCGTCCTCGGCGGGCTGGCGGTCGCCGCCGGCGAGCGCCGCGGGCGCTCCTGGGTCGGCTGGGCGGGCATCGCCGGCGTGGCCGTCGTCGCGGTCGTCGGCGCCGAGTTCGCGGCGCGCACCTCCGGGCTGGGTTAGCGCAGGTCGACGTCGAGCGCCGGTCCCGGCGCCTGCGGGACGGCCCGCGGGTGCAGGATGTGGGCGAGGATCTCCACCCCGTCCACGAGCCGCGGGCCCGGGCGCGAGAACGTCGCCGACGCGTCGATCGCCACCACCCGCTGCGCGCCCAGCGCGGCGAGCTGCGCGGCGTGCGTCTCGGCCTCCTCGAGCGAGCGGGCCGCATCGTAGCCGCACGGCATCACGACGACGACGTCGGGCCGCATTGCGCCGACGGCCTCCCACGTCGTCTGCACCGACCCCTCGCCCGGCAGCCCGAGCACGTCGACGCCGCCCGCGAGCTCGATGAGCTGCGGCGTCCAGTGGCCCGCGACGAAGACCGGATCGAGCCACTCGAGCGCGGCGACCGTGACCGGCGGCTCGTCCGCGACCGCCTCGACGACCGCGTCCACGCGGGCGCGCTGACGCGCGATCAGGTCGAGCGCCGCCCGCTCGGACCCGGTGACCTGGGCGATCGTCCGCACGTCGCCCATGGTCTCGCCGAACGTCCGCGGATCCAGCGCGACGACCTGCGGGCACTCGGGGAGGCGCTCGGCGAGCGCCTTGACCTCGTCGTAGCTGACGGCGCAGACCGGGCACAGCTCCTGGGTGACGATGAGGTCCGGTTCCAGCTCGCGGACGAGCTGCTCATCCAGGGCGTAGATCGCCTCGCCGCGTGCGGTCCGCTCGCGGACGGCCGCGTCGATCTCCTTCGAGGAGAGCCCCGGCGGCAGCTCGTCGCGCGTGACGTGGGGGAGGTCGAGCGCCTCATGCGGGTGGTCGCACTCGTGTGTCACGCCGACGACCTGGTCGCCGAGCCCGAGCGCGAACAGCAGCTCAGTGGCGTGGGGGACGAGGCTCACGATGCGCACCCCGGGATCGTAGACTCGCGGGTATGAGCACGCTCTCGCCGCAGGACGTCGCATCCAGGATCGCGGGTGGCCCGTGGCGGCTGGAGGACGGCGCCCTCGTGCGTGATCTGGAGCTCTCCGACTTCGCCGCGGCGATGACCGTCGTGAACGCGGTCGCCGAGGCCTCCGAGGCCGCCGCCCATCACCCGGACATCCTCGTCCACGGCTGGAACCGCGTGCGGCTGACGCTCTCGACGCACAGCGCCGGCGGCATCACCGAGGCCGACATCGCGCTCGCGGCGGCGATCGACGGCCTCGTCGGGGCCTGAGCGGTCCGCGGCCGGGGTACACTGCGCGCGGCGAACGAGCGTGCCGGAAGACCTCCCTCGAAGTAGCGGCCCCCGGGCCGCCAGCCCATGACCGCGCTGCTGATCGCCGCGGTCCTCGTGCTCGTCCTCGTGAACGGGTTCTTCGTTGCGGCGGAGTTCGCGCTCGTGCGCGCGAACCGCGGCCGGATGGAGGAGCAGGGACGTGCGGGCCGGCGCGGCGCGGCCCGCGCCGTCGCCCAGCAGGATGACCTCAGCCAGTACCTGTCCGCCTGCCAGTTCGGGATCACGCTGGCCTCGCTCGGCATCGGCTTCCTCGGCGAGCCGGCCGTCGCGACCCTGTTCGAGCCGCTGCTCGGCGGACCGCTCCCGGAAGGCGCCTCCGTCGCCGTGTCCGTGGCGATCGCCTACGTCGTCGTCACCGCGATCCACGTCATCGCCGGCGAGCAGGTGCCGAAGATCTTCGCGATCGTCAACGCCGAGAGCGTCGCCGCGCGCGTCGCCCGCCCGCTCGGCTGGTTCGAGCTCGGGATGCGCCCGTTCATCCTGGCGCTCAACGGCGCGGCGAACGCGATCCTGCGCCTGATGCGGATCGACCCCACCGCCCAGCTCGACGAGGGCGGCTCGGCCGAGGACCTCAAGCTGCTGATCGCCCAGGGCCGCATGGGCGGCAAGCTCGACCCGGGCGAGGCGGGGATGCTGGTCGGCGTCTTCGAGCTGCACGAGCAGGAGGCGCGCCAGGTGATGACCCCGATCCCGGCCGTCGTCACCGCCGACGTCTCCGACGACGTCGAGACCGCCCTGCGCCGCTGCGTCAGTTCCGGCCACACGCGGCTCGTCGTGACCGAGGACGAGAACGCCGACCGCGTGCGCGGCACCGTGCACTCCAACTCGCTGGCCCGCCTGTACATGGCCGACGGGCCGCAGGCGTCGATCGACGGGCTCGTCAAGCCCGCGCTCATCGTCCCGGAGACGAAGCCGCTGGACGACCTCCTCGCCGATCTGCAGCGCGAGCGCTCGTCGCTGGCCGTCGTCGTGGACGAGTACGGCCGCACCGCGGGCATCGTGACCGTCGAGGACATCGTCGAGGAGGTGGTCGGGGAGATCGACGACGAGACCGACCCCGCCGGTGGTGCCGTGCGGCAGCTGGCGAACGGGGACTGGTTCGTCCGCGGCCACGTCGCGATCGCCGACCTCCTGGACGACGACATCCGACTGCCGGTGGACAGCGACGCCTACAACTCGGTCGGCGGCCTCGTGTTCGGCGAGCTGGGCCGCCTTCCCAAGCGCGGCGACGTGGTCCACGTCGACGGCTATGCGATCCGCGTCGAGTCGGTGCGCGAGAACCGGGTCGAGGCGGTGCGCATCCGGCGCCGCGAGCCGCCGCAGGGCGACTGATCCCGGAACGAAACCGGCCCGCTTGCGCGGGCCGGTCCGGTGCTTCTGGGAGGAGGTGCACTCTGTATGTGTGTGCGAGGTGCGTTCGCAGGAAGCAACTGTCGCGTGCGGCGCTCAACGCTCCCTAAAGCGGCAGTACGAAGTTCCTAAGACCGCACGATGTCCCTGCTCCGGTGCATGACCCCGGAAAGAGGACCGGCCCGCAAGGGGGGAAGCTTGCGGGCCGGTCATGAGGAGCAGCTTGGGGGCCTGTGATGGCGGTGTCCAGTCGCCGGCCCCGAGGCTTGGGAGGAGTGATCCCTGAGCTGAGAGCATCCTGTCGCCGCGGTCCTCAACGCGCGCTCAAGACGCGCGAAAAGGTCCGTAACCATTCAGGCTCGCGGGAGCGCGTCGACACGCGCCACCCAGGCCTCCAGGCGCGGCAGGCGCCCGCCGATCGGCAGGTGCTCGTGCAGGACGGCATGGAACCGGTCGGTGTCTCCGGCGGCGGGGGCCAGGACCCCGTACTTCAGGAACGGGAAGGCGACGACGTCGAGCGCCCCGGGGGCGTCGCCGAGCAGGAAGTCACGGCGCGCGAGCAGCGCCTCGAACCATGGCAGCGTCGCGGCCATCTCAGCCGACAGCGCCGTGATGACGGCCGGATCGGGCCGTGCAGTGCCGAGCTCGGCGTCGATCGCGTTCGGCGCACGCTTCCAGACCCGGTTGAACCAGGCGATCGCGATGTCCGTCGTCGCATGGTCCCGAGGGCTCGAGGGCCACAACGGAGGCTCCGGGAACCGCGCGTCCAGCCACGAGAGAATCGCCGCCGAGTCGGAGATCACCGCGTCGCCGGCCTCCAGCACCGGCACGAGGTCCTGCCCGCTGAGCGCGACGAGCGGTGAGCGGTCGGCCGGGTCGACGTCGACCCAGGTCGCCTCCAGGCCCTTGAGCGCCAGCGCCAGCGCGACCCGCTCGACGTTCGTCGAGTGCGGGACGCGATGGACGCGCAGCTCCATGGCGGACGGCGTCAGCCGTAGTTGTAGAAGCCGCGCCCGCTCTTGCGCCCGAGCGCGCCCTCGGCGATCAGCGACTGCACCTTCGGCGGGATCGTCGCGCCGATCTCGCGGCCGATCGCCGCCGACACGTCGAGCCCGACGAAGTCGATCAGCGCCAGCGGGCCCATCGGGTGGCCGGCGCCGAGCTTCATGCACTCGTCGACGTCCTCGGGCCGCATCCCGTGCTGCTCCATGAAGTCCACCGCGGAGAAGAGGTACGGGAAGAGCAGCTTGTTGACGACGAAGCCCGGGGAGTCCGGCACCACGACCGCCGTCTTCCCGAGCGCCTCGCACAGCGCGGTCGCGCGCTCGACCGTCGTCTCCGAGGCATGCGCGGGGAACGCCAGCTCGATCAGCTGCATCCGCGGCACCGGGTTGAAGACGTGCAGCCCGACGAACCGGTCCGGTCGCCCGGCGGCGAGCGCAAGCTCGGTGATCGAGAGCGACGACGTGGTGGTCGCGATGATCGCGTCGGCGTCCGCGATGCTGTCGAGGTGCCCGAGCACCCCGCCCTTCACGGCGGGCTCCTCCGCGACTGCCTCGACGAAGAACGTGGCGCCGGCGAGCCCGTTCCAGTCGGTGGTGACGGTGACCGTGCCGGGGCCGGCGTCATCCCCGAGGCGGTCGCGCTGCTTGGCGATCGCGGCGGTCGCGCGTTCGGCCGAGGCGTCGGAGCGGGCGTAGAGGTGGACGTCGGCGAGCTTGGCGGCGACGACGGCGAGGCCGGTCGCGATGGCGCCGCTGCCGGCGATTGCGAGACGTTCATCGGACATGGGCGCGGCACCTTAGCCGGAAGCTGCGTGAGTATGCTCGGAGCCATGGATCACGGAGCCCCGTCGAGCTGGCTCGTCGCCCATCCCGGGCTCGAGGTCGTCTCGTCCGACGGACTGGACGTCGGGTCCGTCCGCCACGTCCTGGGCGTCCCGGAGGAGGACATCTTCGACGGGCTGGTGATCGAGGCGCGCGGCGGCGACATGCGGTTCGTCGACGCCGAGGACGTGGACGAGTTCTTTGAGGGCGCCGTCGTCCTGCGCCTGGACGGCGCGGAGTGCGAGTTCCTGCCGGCGCCCCAGCCCGCCCCGGGCGGGCTCACCGCGACCGGCGACACGCCGCCCCCCGGGCCGCTCCAGCGCAAGCTGCACCGCGCCTGGGAGCTCATCTCCGGCCAGGGCTGACGCGCACACGCGCGTGCACCGCGCGCACGATCGCCGAGGATCGGCGAGGATCGCCCGATGCGCCAGCTCACGAGCCTCGACGCCCAGTTCCTCGCGCTCGAGAGCGCCCGCCAGACCGGACATGTGGGCGGCGTCGCGATCCTCGATCCCTCCACCGCACCGGGCGGCGAGATCTCGGCGGCCGGGATCCAGGAGCTGATCGCGGGCCGGCTCCCACTGCTGCCGCCGCTGCGCTGGCGCCTGGCGCAGGTGCCGCTCGGCCTCGACCATCCGTATTGGATCGACGACGCCGACTTCGACCTCGAGTACCACGTGCGCGAGACGGCGCTGCCGCCGCCCGGCGATGAGGAGCAGCTGGCCGAGCAGGTGGCGCGGATCTGCGCCCGCCCGCTCGACCGCTCCCGGCCGCTGTGGGAGATCTACCTCATCCACGGGCTGGCGGACGGGAACGTCGCGATGCTCACGAAGATCCACCACGCGGTCATCGACGGCATGTCCGGGGCGGAGATCATGGGGCTCCTGCTCGACCTCAGCCCCGACGGCCGCGAGGTCCCCGAGACGGACGACGACCACCGCGGCGAGCGGGCGCCGAGCGAGCTCGAGATGCTCGCCCGCGGGCTGATGGCCGTGCCGCGCTACCCGCTGCGGGCGCTGCGGGCGCTGCCGCACGCGATGCCGAACATCGAGAGCACGCCGTTCGCGACGCTGCCGGGAGCGGGTCTCATCGGGCGCCTGGCGGGCGAGGTCCAGCACGTCGTCCTGCGGGAGAACGGCGGCCCGGGCCGCGCCAAGCTCGTGGCCCCGAAGACGAGCTTCAACGGGCGGGTGTCGGCGCACCGGCGGTTCGTCTTCGGCCGGATGTCGCTCGACGACGTGAAGGCGGTCAAGAACGCGCACGGCGTCACGGTCAACGACGTCGCGGTGTCGATCTGCGCGGGTGCGGTCCGGCGCTGGCTGCTCGAGCACGACGAGCTGCCGAACGAGCCGCTGGTGGCGCAGATCCCGGTGTCGGTGCGCACCGGCGACCAGGTCGGGACCTACGGCAACCGCATCCTGCTGATGAGCGCGCCGCTCTTCACCGACATCGCCGACCCCGTGCTGCGCCTGCAGCGCACGCACGACGGCCTTGCGGAGATGAAGGAGCGCTACCGCGCGCTCCCCGCCGAACTGCTGCAGGATGCCAACAACTTCATCCCGCCGGCGGTCTTCGCGCAGGCGGCGCAGCTGACGTTCCGGCTCTCGACCAGCCGGCCGGGCCGCCCGGCGTGGAACCTCGTGATCTCGAACGTCCCGGGCCCGCAGGTGCCGCTCTACATGGCGGGGGCGCGGCTCGTCGCCAACTACCCGGTGTCGGTGATCACCGACGGGATGGGCCTGAACATCACGCTGATGAGCTACTGCGGGAGCGTGGACTTCGGCATCGTCGCCGACCGCGAGCAGATGCCGGACGCCCGCCGCCTGATCGACTGGCTGCAGGACGAGCTGGCCGAGCTCGGCTGAGGGCGGTCAGCCCTCGCGCCGGGCGCCGTCGTCCTCGAGCGCGCTGACGAGCACATCCGGCAGCGGGCAGGCCGCGCCCGCGGTGTAGTCGTAGCCGACGAGCGCGCCCCAGCCCTCGGCGAGCACACGCCCGTCGCCGCCGCTCGTCATCAGGAACTCGATGCGCACGCTCGAGCGGCGCAGCTGCGACGGGCGCACGTGCGTGCGGATCTCCTCGTCGAAGAACGCCGGCGCGCGGTAGCTGATGTGGCACTCGGCGAAGATGAGGCCCCAGTCGTCCTCCGGGTCGGTCGGCCGGTGGGAGGGGATCACGGTGGTGATGTAGGCGATCCGGGCGCTCTCGAAGAACTGCAGGAACGCCACGTTGTTGAGGTGGCGCATGGCGTCGAGGTCGCCGAAGCGCACCTGGTCTGCGTGGGTGAACGCCCAGCCGTCAGGGACGTCGGTCATCCCCAGCGCAGCCCCGTGTCGTGCGCGGCGACGGGGAGCGGGCTGGCGGGCAGGCCGTCCGGCGGCTCGGGCTCGTTGTAGCCGGTCGGCGCCACGTCGTTGGGACCGTCGGGATGGAACACGGAGGCGAGGTACTGGATGTGCCCGCGGCCGACGCCCAGCTCGAACTGGCCGCCGCCGTACATGCCGATCCCGCGCTCGGCGCACGTGTCGTACATGCGGAAGAGACGGCGCAGCGGCCCGAAGCGGCTCGGCTTGACGTTGACGATCTGCGGCGCGAACGGGAGCGCGTCCACGTCCTCGACGCTGTGGATGTTGGCGTCCCAGGTGATGCGGGCGCGGTGGGGCAGCAGCGCCGCGTCGGTCTCGGGGGTGAGCTTGGGATCCTCGATCCACGCCTCCGGGAAAGCCTCGGCGATTCGCGCGTAGAACGCGGGGTCCGGCACCGTGTCGACGACCGTCCCCTCGTAGAGGCCCTTGAGGTCGACGGAGTCGACCGCGCCCGTCGCCTGGAGCGCCGCGATGATCGCGTCGTCCCACTCCGGGGTCGGGTCGAGCTTGAAACGCAGGGTCGGGTAGCGCGCGAGCAGGCGCGTGACGCGGCCGGCGTCCGGGGCCTCGTCGGGATCGTTCAGGCGCAGCGAGCAGACGAACGTCACGGGCCGCGGTTCGCGCCCGAGGTGCGCGTGCAGCGACGTGCCGGCCTGGCGCAGGGCGAGATCCAGCGCCGCCGACTCGTAGCCCCACACGCGGTAGTCGCGGGAGGCCGGGTGCCGGGCCGGCTCGGGCCAGAGGTCGAGGGTCTCGAGGTGGTCGCAGAACGAGCCCAGCGTCCAGCTGCCCGCGAGCGGCTGGACGGGGCCCGCCGCCTGGAGCGCGAGCTGATCGTCGCCGTCGTAGCCGACGTCCTCGCCCAGCCCCTCGTGCCCGGCGCCGCGCAGCCGGTAGGTGGTGGCGCGGCGCAGGAAGCCGCTGGAGACGTGCGCCTCCCGGGCATCGAGGTGGTAGTCGTCGATCTGCAGCGGCAGGTCGGCGAGCAGGTCGTAGGTGCTCATGATCGGGGCTCCTCGTCGGCGGGTGGTGATGTGCCCTGGGCCTCGAGCCGGGCGACCAGCTCGTCCAGGCGCAGTTCCTCGAGTCCCCGGCTGACCGCGTCGAGCTCGCCGGCGCAGTACTCGACCAGGCCGCGGCCCTCCTTGACGAGGTCGAGGGTCTCGCGCAGCCCGGCCTCGCCGGTGTCCAGGCGCCGGATGATCTCCTCCAGGCGGGCCGTGGCGGTCTCGTACGTGCGCTGCTCGTCGGTCATGTCGGGTCGTCCTCGATCGTCGCTCCGAGCGAGCCGTCGGCGAAGGTGATCCGCACCTCGCCAGCCTCGCGGGCCCGTGCGGCGGTCGTGATCACGTCGCCGCCGGTGTCGTCCACCATCGCGTATCCGCGCTCCAGCACGCGGCGCGGGTCGTGCGCGGCCAGGGCCAGCCCGAGGCCCTCGAGCGACCGGCGGCGGGCCGCGGCGTCCGCTCCGGCGCCGGCCGTCGCCTTGCGGTGGAGCACGAGCGCCCGCGTGGTCGTCGCACCGCGCCGGTCACCGATCCGCCGGTGGGCGGCGGCGCGCAGCTCGCGCAGGGTCTGGTGCAGGTCGCGGCGCTGCCGGGCGAGGTGGTCGGAGGGAACCCGGGCGTGCCGGGCCAGGACGCGTGCACGGTCGAGCACGGCCCGCGACGCATGGCGGTCCAGCGCGCGGGCGCCGGCGAGGACGCGCGCGCGCTCTGCGCGCAGCTCGAGCGGGACGGCCGCCTCGGCGGCGTGGGTGGGGGTGGAGCAGCTGACCGCGGCGACGTCGTCGATGAGCATGCGGTCGGTGTGGTGGCCGACGCTCGCGATCACCGGGACGCGCAGCATCGCGACGGTCCGGCAGAGCGTCTCGTCGCTGAACGCGAACAGGTCGGCGAGCGAGCCGCCGCCGCGCGCCACGACGATCACGTCCACGGCGTCGATCGCGGCGAGGTCCTGCAGCGCGCGCGTCACCGCGCCCGCGGCACGGCGATCCTGGACGGGTGCGAACGCCCAGACCAGCCGCCCGGCCCAGCCGCGGCGTCGCAGGCCGGCCAGCACGTCGTCGCGCGCCTTGCCGCCCTCGCCCGTGACCACGCCGATCGTGCGCGGCAGCGAGGGGCGCGGGAGCGCCCTCTGGGGGAGGAACAGGCCCTCGGCCTCCAGCCGCCGCCGCAGCTCGGCGAGCTGTGCCAGCAGATCGCCCTCGCCGGCGATGCGCAGGCCTGTGACGTCGAACGAGAATCCCGGCGAGGCGGTGCGGCTGCCCGGGTAGTAGTCGGGGCCGCCCGCGACGACGACCTGCGCGCCGTCGGCCAGCGCGCCGTCGGGGAGGCCGAGCGCGTCGAGCCGGTTGCCCCAGATCGAGCACTGTGCGGCGCCCTCGCCGTCGCGCAGCTCGAAGTACGCCTTTGCGCGCGACCGGCGCAGGTTCCAGACCTCGCCGAAGAGCTGCACCCGCGGCCGGCCGCGCAGGAACTCCTGGAAGCCCTTCGCCCACACGCCGACGGGGTAGGGCCCGGGCAGGGCGCTGCCGTCGATGCCGTCGGGGCGCTCAGCGGCCGCGTCAGTCATCGATCGGGCGATCGGCGCTCAGGCGTCCGGCCGGTCGTTCACGGAGGCGAGCGGCGTGAGGCCCGCCTCGGCGCGGTGTCCGCGCTGCTCGCCGTCCATGCCGAGCGTCCGGAGCCGCTCCATCTCCTGCTCGCCGAGCAGCCGCGCCGGGCTGTCGACGGGGAGGTCCGCGATCAGGCGGGCGATCCGGTTGCGGATCTGGAGCGCGAAGTGCGGCGTCGACGCGCCGCAGAGCTCGCGGACGTCCGCGACCGTGACCTGCGGGGCGCTGCTGCGGGTGGGGTTCTCGGCTTCGCTCACGGCTTCCTGGCGTTGACGGGGGCGATCTCCAGCAGGCCGTCGATCGTGGCCTGCGCCGCGACGCCCACCGCCCGCGGGTCGCCGACGATCCAGCCGTGATTGTAGACCCCGCGAACCGGGTCGCTGGAGTAGCCGGGCCGCACATCGAGCAGGTACTCCGCGACCGAGCGCGGCAGCGCGCCGCCGGGGGCGGTGATGAGCAGCGGCCCGTACATCCCGCTCGCCGACAGCGGCGCTGCGGCACCTGCGTCGCCGGGCCGCCCGGGGTTCGCGAACACGAACCCGTGCCCCGGGTCGACGATGCCCCAGCCGAAGGCCCCGTCCCGGAACCGCGCGAACGCCACTGCGGTGCTCGGTGCGTCGGCCTCCGCGATCCGCGTCACGGTCCCGAGCCTGGAGAGCGCGCCCTCGACGGCGGGGGAGGCGACGCTCGCGGGGCCCAGCAGGTAGATGCGCGGCCGGCCGTGGGCGCGGATCGCTGCAGTCGTCGCCTCGGGGAGACGGTCACGGGCGGTGAACAGCACCGGATCCCCGGACTTCGCCGCCCACGCCGCGGCGGGCATCGCGTACTGCTGCGCGTCCGCGGGCACGACCACGACGGACGCGCTCGGCCGCCCGGCCACGCGCGAGCGGTAGTCGTCGATGGTGCGGGCCAGGGTGTAGGGGTCGGCCCCCGGGAGCGAGGTCACCCGCAGGCCGGACGGGCCGGCGGCGGGGCCGAGCCGGATCGCCTGTGCGCCGTTGGCGCGCGCAGCGCCCTGCGGACGCAGCGCCTTCAGGGCGTCGGCGGTGGCCTCGGGGATCTCGCCGTTCTCGGTGTAGAGGAGCGGGGCGCGCAGCGGGGGCGCCATCAGCACCGCGCCCGCGAGCGCCGCGCGCCAGTCGCCCGCGTCGGCGAGGACGACGGCGTCCGGGAGCTGTCCCTCGCCGCCCCCGGGGAAGACGATGCGCGCGACGGCCGCGGCGGTGTCGATCGGATTCGCGGTGGACACCCGCGTCGTGTTCTTCGTCGCCGTCGCCGGATACCCGCCGGTGGCCGGAACCACCGGGGCGCCCGCCTGCTGACCGTCCACCGTGACGGTCCTGGTGGTCACGTCACCGCCACCGTCGCGCCCGCATGCGCCGAGCGCGCACGTCAGGACGGCGGCGGCGAGCACGGCCGGAATGCGATGCGGCAGGACCATCGGGGGCGAGCGTAGCGGGGGCGGGGTCTGTGGTCGCCGGTCGCGGATCCCCGCTCTGTGCGGGTTCCGGCGGCCCGCTGAGCCGCCCGCGGGCGTTCCGTCCGACGGGCTGCGCTACAGTCCCGCGATCAACGACGCCGAATCTCCGCACGAGCGGGGACCGGGGGACCCAGAGTTCGGGGCGAGTCGCGCGGTGATTCCGCGTGAGGCGCACAGCGCCAGCCCGTCAGCTAACTCCGGAGGCGGACGAACGAGACCTGATCCGAGTGCGATTCCGCGCAACGAGCCTCTGCATCCTTGCCGCCATGGTCGGCGCCGCCGTGCCCGCGTCCGCGAGCGCCGCGTCCAAGCCGAGCCATTCGTCGGCGGTCTCCCAGCAGGTCATCGTCGGCGGCCAGGCGTTCGGCGCACCCAACGCCGCCGACGTCCAGACCGTCCCCGGCACCCGCGCGAAGCTGCTCGCCGACGGCTCGGCGGCCGCGCCGGCCGACGCTCCCGCCGAGGTGCAGAAGGCCATCTGGGACGCCAATCGCATCATCGGCAAGCCGTACATCTACGGCGGCGGGCACCAGCGCTTCGAGGATCGCGGCTACGACTGCTCCGGCACCGTCTCGTACGCGCTGAGGGGCGCCGGCGTCCTCGACACGCCCATGGACTCCGGCACCTTCATGAGGTGGGGTCTCGCGGGCAAGGGCGACTGGATCACGGTCTACACGAACCCCGGTCACGCGTACGTCGTGATCGCGGGCCTGCGGCTCGACACGAGCGCCGCCGGCGACCCGCGCGGCGGCAAGGGCCCCCGCTGGCGCCCCAACCTGCGGTCGAACCGCGGGTTCCGGGCACGCCACGCCGACGGGCTCTAGGCACGGCCCCCTGGCAGGACAGGACGGCGAAGCCGTCCTGATCAATCTCAGGTCGTCCCGCCCCCAGCGCGGCAAAGCCGTCCTGATCAATCTCACGTCGTCCCGCCGGGGCCGCCCGTCCCGCGGCGGTCGTGGGTCCGCCGGGCGGGTAGGGTCCGCCGCATGAGCGCCGGCTACCGCACCCTGCACCTCGACGACATCGCGACGATCCGCTTCCCGGACGACGCGAAGACCCCGGATTGGAAGCCCGTGCGCCGGGAACTCGGGGTCCAGGCCTTCGGGACGAACGCCTACGTCGCGCCGAACGCGGGGGATCTCGTGATCGAGCCGCACGACGAGCTGCCGCGCGCGGGCGAGCAGAGCCACCAGGAGATCTACCTCGTGCTCGACGGCGCCGCCCGCTTCACCGTCGACGGCGAGAGCTTCGACGTCCCCAAGGGCGGGATCGTCTTCCTCGAGGACCCGGCGCTCCACCGCCAGGCCGTCGCGCTGGAGGACCAGACGGTCGTGTTCGCCGTCGGCGGGCCGGCCGGCGAGGCGTTCGTGCCGTCCGCGTGGGAGGACGAGTTCTACGGCAAGGGCACGAGCACCGAGGCCTGAGCGGCACCTCGGAGATCGATCGGCCCGCGCCTGCGGCGCGGGGCCGTCCTGCCAGGGGGCCGGTCCTAGTCCGGGATCAGCCCGTCGCCGGTGAACTCCTCGCCCGCCTCCGCGAACGAGAGGTCGGCGGGCGGGAGGATCACGTCGGACGGATGCAGGTCGTCGGCCGGCAGGCGCTCGCCGTCGGCGCGCACCATCTCCAGGAGCCCGTCGAACGCGGCGTGGAAGGCCGCCTCGTCGCCGGCCTCGACGGCGGCGACGGCGGCGTTGTCCTCCTCGTTGACGCGCTCGCGCACGCTGTCGGCCAGCTTCCACTGACCCTCACCCGAGATGCGGATGATCATGCCCGGTCCTCCTCGGTGGCCTCGCCGTCGACGGTCTCGGGCGCGTCGTCCCCCGCCTCGAGCTCGCCGCCCGCCGGGGCTCCGGAGCCCAGATCGGACTTCATCTTCGCCAGCTCGTCGTCGACGACGCTCGTGCTGGACAGCTCGCGCAGCTGACGGTCGATGTCGTCCTCGCCGGGGCCGAGCTGGGTGAGGTCCTCGAACGTCCCGGCGGCCTCGAGCTCCGACACCGCGTCGGCACGTGCCTTCATGGTCTCGACCTTGTCCTCGGCGCGCTGCATCGCGAGCCCGACGTCGGCCATCTCCTCGCCGACGCCCGTCGCCGCCTCGCTGATCCGCACCTGGGCCTCCGCGGCGGAGTACTGCGCCTTGATGACCTCCTTCTTGGTGCGGAAGGCCTCGATCTTCGTGCGCAGCTTCTTCTCGGACTCGGTGAGCCGCTCCTGCTGGGCCTCGAGCTCCTTCACCTGGGCGTCGAGCGTCTGCAGCTCGGTCTGGAGGCCGTTCTTGCGCTCGAGCGCCACGCGGGCGAGTTCCTCGTTGCCCTGCGCGAGCGCCTGCCGCGCCTGCGTGTCGAGCTTGACGACCTGCTGCTCGAGCTTCTGCGACTGCATCTGCAGGCGCTTCTTCGAGGTCACGACGTCGGCGATGCCCTTCTTGACGTTCTGCAGCGCCTCGAGCTGCTTCTGGTAGCTGTAGTCGAGGGTCTCGGCCGGATCCTCGGCCTTGTCGAGGATCTTCGAGACCTTCGCCTTGATGACGGTGGACATGCGCCCTCCGAGTCCGGCCATCGGTGCTGCTCCTTCGCTCGTCGTGATCGGTCCGACGCCAGCCTATCGGGCCGCCGCCGTCAGATCGGGATGCCCCAGAGCGGGAACCAGCGGTCCAACTCGGGCTCGATCGGCAGGTCCGCCCCGATGACGGCGCGCAGGCGCAGCTCGCGCTCGGTCGCACGCTCCTGGGCCGCGGCGTCGCCCGCCGGCGCGAACGGGTACCAGGTGCCGCGCTTGTAGTTGTAGATGAAGTACAGCGGCGTCCCGTCGGCGTCCTGGAACGCGAACACCGCGCACAGCACGCGCTCGGCATATCCGTCGATCTGAAGCTGGTCGCTGACCGCGTTGATGCCGACGGCGAGATCCTCCACGTCGGGGTCGCGGACGATCATCCAGCGGTAGCCGAAGCTGTCCTCGCTCGTCTCGATCGTCGAGCCCGTCTCGGCGCCCGTGCCGCGCAGCACCTCCTCCATCTCGCCGGCGATGCGCTCGAAGTCGCCGGTCCCGAGCGGCTGGAAGACGATCGCGGCCGTCGCCGCGGGAGGCGATCCGGTGCTCGGTCTCGCAGCGTGATGTAGGCCGTCGCGATCGCGAACAGCCGGTCCGGCGCCGTCGCGGCGACCTTCCGGCGGCCGAGGATCGAGTCCAGCAGCCCCACTAGACGGTGACCGGGATCGCGCGGCCCGCCGTGCCCTGCAGCTCGCTCTCCATCCGCGCCAGCGCCGCGATCCGCTTGTCCATCGGCGGGTGCGTCGAGAACAGGTTGAAGACCGATGCCTTCGCGGTCGCGGGGAAGATGTAGAACGCGTTCATCTCCGCGTGGCGCAGGTCCTGCTTGGGCACGTGCTGCATCTCGTCGCCGAGCTTCATCAGCGCCGAGGCGAGCGCCGACGGGCCGGCCGGTGAGGATCGCCGCGCCGCGGTCGGCCGCGAACTCGCGGTAGCGCGACAGCGCCTGCATGAGGAAGAACGAGATCGCGTAGACCATCATCGACGACGACGATCACGGCGAAGATGCCGGGGTTCTCGTCGTCGTCGCCGCCGAAGAAGAACGAGAACTGGACGATCATCGACGCCAGCGAGGCGAAGAAGCTCGCGAGGGTCATGATCGCCACGTCGCGGTTGGCGACGTGGGAGAGCTCGTGGGCCATGACGCCCTCGAGCTCGGCGGGCGTCAGCAGGTCCACGATCGCCGTCGTCGCGCAGACCGTCGCGTGCTTCGGGCGAGCGGCCGAGGGCGAACGCGTTCGGCATCGAGGACTCGACCATCGCCACGCGCGGCTTGGGGAGGTCGGCCTGGACGCAGAGGCGGTCGATCATGCCGTGGAGCTCGGGGGCCTCCTGCGGCGTGACCTCGCGGGCGCCCATCGACGCCAGCGCGATCTTGTCCGAGCCGAAGTACTGCACGAGCAGCATCCCGGCGGCGAGGGCCACGATGAGCCCCATGCCGGCGCCCGCGGCGAACAGGACGCCCATGAACACGACGTAGAGCGCGCCCAGCAGGAACATGGTGAGGACCATGCGGGCCTGGAGGCCACGGTCGCGGCCGATGACGGAAGTTGAGCGTGACATGAGAGAACTGTTGCGGATTCGCCTTAACGGGTGCTGAAGGAGCCTGACACTGGTAGCCTCGCACATGGCCGAATCTCCCTGCACAGGCGGGGAGAGCGGGGGACCCATTCGGAGGCGCGCCGCGCCTCCCGGGGCGAATCCGGGGCACCGACGCCCCGGTAGCGCCACGGCGCGAGCCCGTCAGCTCACCCCGCAGGCCCGATTGCAGCCGTTGCCGATGCGACACCGCACCCATACCGTCCGCCGCCGCATGCCCCGGCGCCTGCTCCTGCTGCCCTGCGCGCTGGTCGCGCTCGTCTTCGCCCTCTGGGCGGCGCTGCCCGTGGGCTCGGGCGCCGTCACCAACCAGGAGCGGCTCAGCGAACTGCAGGAGAAGATCGAGGCCACACAGGGCAAGATCGGCCGCAAGAAGGGGACCGAGCGCGTCCTCACGGGCGACATCGCCCGCTGGACCAGCAGGATCCGCCGGCTCGAAGGGCGCATCGGCACGCTCCAGGCGCGTCAGAGCGCGATCCAGGCCGACCTCGACGGCGCCCAGGGCAAGCTCGACCGCACGCGCGCCGACCTGCGCTTCGAGCGCGCCCGGCAGGTCCGGCTCAAGGCGCGCCTGGCCCAGGGTCGCCGGATCCTCGCGACCCGTCTCGTCGAGCGCTACCAGGAGGACACGCCCGACCTCGTGACGGTCGTGCTCAGCTCGAAGGGCTTCGCGGAGCTGCTCGAGCGCGGCGAGTTCCTCCAGCGCATCAACGAGCAGGACCAACGGATCATCCGGCTGGTCGGCTCCGCCCGCATCGACGCCAAGGCGAACGCCGAGCGCCTGGGCACGCTCGCCGAGCGTCAGGCGGAGCTCGCGGCGCGGATCGCCCGCCGCCGCAACGAGGTCGCCTCGGTCAAGCAGGAGCTGATCGACACGCGCGTCGGCTTCGACCGCACCCGGGAGGGCAAGACCAACGCGCTGAAGAGCGTGCGCGACGACCGGCACGAGCTCGAGGGCTCGCTGTCGGCGATGAAGAAGACGCAGGCCAGGATCCAGGGGGTCCTCTCCACGCCTGGCGGCACCGCGCTCCCCGCGCAGCCGATCAAGGGCGGGGGACGCATGATCTGGCCGATCCAGGGCGTCCTGACGTCCCCCTTCTGCGAGGTGCGCTCCTGGGAGTCGTGCCACCCGGGCATCGACATCGCGGCGCCGACCGGCACGCCGATCCGCGCCGCGCTCGGCGGGCAGGTGCGCATCGCCGGCCCGACCGGCGGCTACGGCAACTACACGTGCATCCAGCACACCGCGTCGCTGTCCTCGTGCTACGGCCACCAGTCGAGCATCGGCGTCAGCGTCGGGCAGAACGTCACGCAGGGCCAGGTCATCGGAGCCGTCGGTTCCACCGGGTTCTCCACCGGCCCGCACCTCCACTTCGAGGTGCGCATCAACGGCGCGGTGACGAATCCCATGAATTACCTCTAGGTACGGCCCCCTGGGGGGACGTGCCGGCGAAGCCGGCCCGATACCTTCTCAGTTGTGCAGCCCGAGATCGACGTCCTGGGCCTGCCGCTCAAGACCTTCGGCATGATGTTCGCGCTCGGCTTCATCGCCGCGGGCGCGGTCATCCACCGCCGGATGAAGGAGCTGCAGGTGCCCGCCGACTGGGCCTACGAGATGATCTTCGCCGCGCTGCTCGGCGGGCTGGTCGGCTCGCGGCTCTTCTGGGTCATCGAGAACCCCGACCGGGTGGACGGGGTCGGCGACCTGATCGGCGGCACGGGCCTGGTCTGGTACGGCGGCGTCATCGGCGGCGCGCTGTTCGTCGTCGCCTGGGCGCGGTGGCGCGGGTGGCTGAACGCGACGACGTTCGACGTCGCCGCCGTCCCGCTCGCACTCGGCAACGCGATCGGGCGCGTCGGCTGCCAGCTCGCCGGCGACGGCGACTACGGCAAGCCGTGGGACGGGCCGTGGGCGATGGGCTATCCGGACGGCACGGTCCCGACCGACCCGGGAGAGACGGTCCACCCGACCCCGATCTACGAGACGCTCGCGATGGGGCTCATCGCCTGGGTCCTGTGGACGCTCCGTGATCGCGTGCGCCCCGGCGTCCTGCTCGCGCTGTGGCTGATCCTCGCGGGCCTCGAGCGGTTCCTCGTCGAGTTCCTGCGGCGCAACCCCGAGGAGCTGCTGGGGCTGACGCTCCCGCAGCTGCAGAGCGTCGCGATGATCATCGGCGGGCTGGTCTGGATGGCGCTCGTGCGCCGGCGCCACGGCTCGGCCTTCCTGCCGAAGGGCGAGGCCTACCCCGGCGTGTACGCGCCCGCCTGAGCCTCAGCGCAGCGCTCGCAGCAGGAACCGGACGCTGAGGTCCTGCAGCTCGTCGTCGTGCTGGATCGAGCGGTGGTCGCCGCCCGGCACCCGCACGAACCGGGTCGCGCGCCCCGCCTCCTCGCGCGCGCGCGGCGAGCGCCGCGGAGTGCGCGACCGGGACCTGCTCGTCGCCCTCGGCGTGCAGCAGCAGCAGCGGGCGGTCGAGGCCGGCGGCGGCCGCGACCTCGTCGTGCTCGGCGAGGAAGGCGTCGAGCGCCGGCGTGTCGGCGGTGAAGGTGAAGCGCCCGGAGCGCAGCCCCGACCGCAGGCCGCTCGCGCTCGCCGGGCAGATCGCGACGACGGCGCGCGCCTGCGCCTGCTCGGCGGCGACGAGCGCCAGATAGCCGCCCATGCTCGACCCCCGCAGCGCTCGCGGGACGCCGGCCGGGAGCAGCGCGGCGACGCTCGCGACGTCGGCGGCCATCCGGCCGTCCATCGCGCCGGTGCTGTCGCCGTGCCCGCGCTGGTCGAAGGCGATCGCCGCGAGCCCGTGCCCGCGCAGGCGCCGGGCGTAGTCGTAGTGCGATTCCTTGCGCGAGCCCGCCCCGTGCAGGATCACGACGCCGCCGAGCGTCTCGCGGGCGGGCGTGAACAGGGCATAGGAGAGGCCGTCGTGCACGCCGATCGCGGCCGGTGGGTCGACGTTCACGGTGCGCACGTCATGCCATGATCCGCCGCCGATGGCCGCAGCGCAACAGCTCTCGCACGTGTACCCGATGGGCAGCCGCGTGAGCGCGTCCGGCCGCCTGGAGGTCGGCGGCTGCGACACGGTCGAGCTCGCGCGCGAGTTCGGCACGCCGTGCTTCGTCGTCGCCGAGGACGACATCCGCGCACGGGCGCGCGCCTTCGTGCAGGCGTTCGCGGCCCGCACCGATGACTTCGAGGTCGTCTTCGCCTCCAAGGCGTTCCCGTGCACGGCCGTCTACCGCCTGCTGTGGGAGGAGGGGATCGGCTGCGACGTCGCGGGGGCCGGCGAGCTGGCGCTCGCGCTGGCGGCCGGCGTCGACCCCGGGCGCATCCACATGCACGGCAACGCGAAGTCCGCCGCCGAGCTGCGCTGCGCGCTGGAGGCCGGCGTCGGCGAGGTGATCGTCGACAACCAGCGCGACCTGGACCTGCTGGAGGAGCTCGTGCCGGCGCTGCGCGGCGGGCGCCCGCAGCCGGTGGCGCTGCGCGTCGCGCCCGGGGTCAGCCCCGACACCCATCCGGCCATCTCGACCGGCGGGCCGAACACCAAGTTCGGCTTCGACCTCGCCCACGCGCCCGCTGCGATCGAGCGGGCGCAGGCGAGCGCCGCCGTCGACCTGCACGGCCTGCACATGCACATCGGGTCGCAGATCCTCGACCTCGCGCCGTTCCGCAGCGCGCTGCGCGCGCTCGCACCGCTCGGGGAGTTCGCCTCGTACAACCTCGGCGGCGGCCTGGGGGTCGCCTACGGCCACCACGACGAGCCGCCGTCGATCGAGGACTACGTGAACGCCAAGGTCGACGCCGTCGAGGAGCTGATCGGCCCCGGACGGCGGATCCTCGACGAGCCGGGGCGCGCGCTCGTCGCCAACGCGTGCGTGACGCTGTACGAGGTGCAGACGATCAAGCGCAACGTCGAGACCTACGTCGCCGTCGACGGGGGCATGTCCGACAACCTGCGGCCGATGCTCTACGGCGCCCGCTACGAGGCGCAGGTCGCGAGCCGGATGGGGGGCGGGACGCGCTGTCACATCGTCGGCAAGCACTGCGAGTCGGGCGACATCCTGGTCCGCGACGCCGACCTCGCCGACCCGCGCCCCGGGGACATCCTCGTCACGCCGGCCACCGGGGCCTACGGGCATGCGATGGTCAGCCAGTACAACGGCGCGCTGCGCCCGCCGGTCGTCTTCGTGAAGGATGGGAGCGCGCGGCTCGTCGTCCGCCGCGACACCTACGAGGATCTGGTCGCCCGTGACGTCTGACACCACCCCTTTCCACATCGGCCTGCTCGGCTGCGGGACCGTCGGCTCGGCGTTCGCCGAGCTCGTCGACGAGCGCGCCTCGGAGGTCGAGCGGCTCACCGGCCGCCGCCCGCTGGTGAGCGGCGTCCTCACGCGCAGCCGCGGCGACGCCGCGCAGATCCTCGCGGGCGCCGACCTCATCGTCGAGGTGATGGGCGGCGTCGACCCCACCCGCGAGCACGTCGTCGCGGCGCTGCGCAGCGGAACGCCGGTCGTCACCGCCAACAAGCAGCTGCTCAGCCGCCACGGCCCCGAGCTGTGGGAGGCCGCCCGCGAGGGGGGCACCGAGCTGCGGTTCGAGGCCGCGGTGGCCGGCGTCGTCCCCGTCGTCCGGGTCCTCTCGGAGTCGCTCGCGGGCGCGCACGTGGACCGGGTGCGCGGGATCGTCAACGGGACGACGAACTTCATCCTCACGCAGATGGCCGCCACCGGCGCCACGTACGAGGCGGCGCTGAAGGAGGCACAGGAGCTCGGGTACGCCGAGGCCGACCCGACCGAGGACGTCACCGGCGGCGACGCCGCCGCGAAGATGGCGGTCCTCGCGCGGCTCGCGTTCGGCGCCTGGGTGCACCTCGACGACGTCACCTATGAGGGCATCGAGCACCTCACGGCCGACGACATGGCCTACGCCGAGCAGTTCGGCCTCGGCATCAAGCTGCTGGGCACCGCCGAGCGGGTGGGGGCGGGAATCGCCGTGCGCGTCCATCCGGCCTTCCTCTACGCGGGGCATCCGCTCGCGAGCGTCAGCGGCCCCTTCAACGCCGTCACGATCGAGTCGCCCGCGATCACCGAGGTGACGCTCTCCGGGCCGGGAGCCGGCGGCCCGCAGACCGCGAGCGCGATCCTCGGGGACGTCGTCAGCGCGATGACCGGCGACCGGTCGCCCAGCGGCGGGGAGGCGATGGCGGCGACGATCGTCGACGACGTCGAGTCCGCGTTCTACCTGCGTCTGGAGGTGGCCGACCGCCCCGGCGTGCTGGCGCAGGTCGCCGAGCGCCTCGGGCTCCAGGGCGTCTCGGTGCGCTCCGTGGTGCAGGAGGGGCTGGGGGACACCGCGCGGCTGGTCATCGTCACGCACCCCGTCGCCGAGTCGCGCTTCTTCGCGGCGCTCGAGCTCATCTCCGCGCTCGACTTCGTGCGCGCCGCCCCGCGGGCGATCCGCGTGATCGACGAGACCTTCGGGGGCTAGGACGGCCATGCCGGGACTGATCGAGCGCTACCGCGACCACCTGCCGTTCGCGGCGGACGACCCGGTCGTGAGCCTCCAGGAGGGGTCGACGCCGCTCGTCTATGCGTGCGAGATCAGCGAGCGGGTGGGCGCGCAGGTCTGGCTGAAGATCGAAGGCGCCAACCCGACGGGGTCGTTCAAGGACCGCGGCATGACCTGCGCCGTGTCCGCCGCCGTGCGCGAGGGGGCGTCGGCCGTCATCTGCGCGTCGACGGGAAACACCGCGGCGAGCGCGGCCGCGTATGCCGCGCGCGCACACCTGACGGGTGCCGTCATCGTGCCCGAGGGGAAGATCGCGACGGGCAAGCTCGCCCAGGCACTGATGCACGGCGCCAAGGTCATCGCCCTGCGCGGCAACTTCGACCGGGCGCTCGAGCTCGTGCGCGAACTGGCGGCCAAGCACCCGATCGCGCTCGTCAACAGCGTCAACCCGTTCCGGCTCGAAGGGCAGAAGACCGCGGCCTTCGAGATCCTCGAGGAGATCGGGCCGATCGACGCGCTGTGCATCCCGGTCGGCAACGCGGGCAACATCACCGCGTACTGGAAGGGCTTCACCGAGTGGGATCCCGAGGAGCCTGTGCCGGCGATCCGCATGCACGGCTTCCAGGCCGCCGGAGCGGCGCCGCTCGTCACCGGCGAGCGCGTCGAGCACCCGGAGACGGTCGCGAGCGCCATCCGCATCGGCAATCCCGCGCGCTGGGAGGAGGCGATGACCGCGATGCGCGACTCGCGCGGCGGGGTCCAGGCCGTCACCGACGCGCAGATCCTCGACGCCTACCGGCTGCTCGCCGCAAGCGAGGGCGTCTTCTGCGAGCCGGCGAGCGCCGCGTCGGTCGCCGGGCTGCTCACCCACGGCGCCCCCGAAGGCGCGGAGCGGATCGTGTGCGTGCTCACCGGCCACGGCCTCAAGGATCCGCAGACGGCGCTCGAGCAGGCGGGCTCCGTCGTCCCGTGCGACGCGGAGCTCTCCGCCGTCGAACGCGCGATCTACGGCTGATGCAGCGGCGCCGCCTCGTCCGCGTCCCGGCCTCCTCGGCCAACCTCGGCCCCGGATTCGACACCTTCGCCGCCGCGCTCGCGCTGCACATGGAGCTCGAGGTCGTCGAGACGCCCGGCACCTTCGCCGTCGAGACCGACCTGCCGATCGCCGCCGACCGGCGCAACCTCGCGGTCCGCGGCTTCGAGCGCCTGCACCCCGCCGACGGCTTCACCTTCCGCATCACGCTCCGGGATCCCGCTCAGCGGCGGCCTGGGCACCAGCGCGGCGGCCTACGTCGCCGGGCTCGTCGCCGCCGACCACCTGTTCGAGCTGGACGCCGACCTGCTGCACATCGCGACCGAGCTCGAAGGGCACCCCGACAACGTCGCCGCGTCGCTGCTCGGGGGGTTCGTCGTCTGCGCAGACGGCGAGGCGGTGCGGCTCGACGCGCCGGACGGCCTCGAGGCCGTGCTCGTCGTGCCCGACGAGGCGGTGCGCACGAAGGTCGCGCGCGAGGCGCTGCCCGCCGAGGTGCCGCTCTTCGACGCCGTCGCCAACGTCGCGCACGGCGCGCTGCTGATGCTCGGGCTGGCCCGCGGGCGACTTCGACCTCGTCGCCCGCGGCCTGCGCGACCGCCTCCACCAGGACCGCCGCGCGCACCTCTTCCCGCGGTCGATGGAGATCGTGCAGCGGGCGACCGCGAGCTCGGCGCGCTCGGCGCCACGATCTCCGGCGCCGGCCCGACCGTCCTCGTCTGGACCCGCTACGAGCAGACCGGCGCCGTCGTCGAGGCGCTCGGCGAGCTCGCGGAGGGGTGGGCGACCGTCATGCGCGTGCCGTTTGAGTCCGCGCGGCGCCGACGTCCGCTCGCTCTAGGGTCGGTCGCGGATCTCGCGGCGCCTGGCGCCACCCGGCTGCGGGGGGCGGTGGCTTGCGCCACAGCACCCCCTTGCCGTGCGGCGCCATGCATCCGCGATCTCTCGCTCCGGTCTGTGGCCGACGCCTCGGTGAGGCGCGCTGCCGGGATCCCGGGCGTTACGCCGCGTCGGCGAGCAGTGCGGCGACGTTGCTGCGGGCGGTCGTCGAGGCCGAGGCGGCGGAGCAGCTCCTCGGCGACGCGCAGGTAGTCGGTGCCGAGGTCGGGGCGGTGGTCGTAGATCGAGATCGCGCGCTCGGCGGATTCGGCGTAGGCGATCGACTGGCGGACGGTGTGCGACGAGCAGCCTGTCGCCGACGTGCTCCTGCAGCGACTCGAAGGCCTCGCGGGAGTGCACGGTGCGCATGTCGGCGATGTTGAGGAGCACGCCGAGCCAGTTGAGGTCGGGGTTGAGGCTGTCGCGCGCGAGCTCGATGACCTCCAGCGCCTGCTCGACGCCCTGGAGCGCGAAGTACTGCGCCTCGCTGCTGAGCAGGGCGTGGTCGGCGGCGACGAGCGCGTTGACCGTCAGCAGGCCCGAGTGCGGGTGGGCAGTCCACGAAGATGACGTCGTAGTCGTCGCCGACGCCGGCGAGCGCCTTGCGCAGTGTCAGCTCGCGGCCCGAGCTTGCCGGCGAGCGTCAGCTCGGCCTCGGCGAGCGAGAGGTTCGCCGGGATGACGTCGTCGTGGATCGCGTCGGCGGCGGTCGCGCGCCCGCTCAGGACGTCGCCGATCGTCGGGTCGGCCTCCGGGTCGACGTCGAAGTAGTCCGACAGGTTGCCCTGGGGGTCGAGGTCGACCGCGAGCACGCGGAGCCCGGCGTCGCGAAACGCCTCGGTCAGGTGGCGTACGGCGGTCGTCTTGCCGGTTCCGCCCTTCTGGGAGAGCACCGCGATCGTCAGGGCCATCGGTGCGCCAGTCTACGTCGACGCGCCCGAGCCCGCGGCCGGGTGCCGCGGGCGCGCGGCTCAGGCCTCGGCCTCGAGCGTCGGGCGAGTGACGCGGCGACGCGCCGGTGGCCGCCCCGCGGCGATCTCGACGAAGTGCAGGCGGTAGCGGCCGACGACGATCTCGTCGCCGTCGTGCAGGGCGCGCCATTCGACGCGCTCGCCGTTGACGAACACGCCGTTGAGGCTGCGGTCGTCGAGGACGCGCACGCCGTCGGCCTGGCGGACGATCAGCGCGTGCCGGCGGGAGACGGTCGGGTCGTCGAAGCGCACGTCGGCCGCCAGGCTGCGGCCGATGCGGGTCCACTCGCGCGCGATCGGCGACGACCTGGGTGCGGTCGCCGTCGCGGTAGACGAGGTACTGGCCGGCGTCATCGAGGCGTTCGCCGGCGGATGCGATCAGGCCGCGCACGTCGTCCTCGTCCGCGGCGCCCGCACCGCCCGCACGGACGACCACGCCGCCGCCGCGAACAGCGACGCGCGGCCGAACCGCTCACCGCCGCAGCTGGGGCAGCTGGGCACCGCGATCCTCGTGCGTCAGTGCGAGGACGTACCCGCACTGCTCGCAGCGGAACGACCCCTTGCCGGCCATCGTGCCTGCGATTTCAGCGATTCCATGAGCGCGCTCTCCCTCATCGGTCCGACCCGCAAAGCGCCTCCTCCAAGACGACCGCTCAGCGAGGATCATACTCCCGGTGTCAATGTGAAATTGGCCGAACTTCCCGCAATTTGCACGATTTCACGCCGCCGGAAGGACGGGATTCGAAGACGGCGAACCCCAGGGACATGCTCCGCTCCGTCACGACCCTCTCCGAGCCCGATCTCGAGCGCGCCCTGCTGCGCAAGGGCGTGCACGGCGCGCGACGTGCGCGAGCCCACGTGCGGCGACTGCGGCCGCCGGCCGCTGATCGGCGAGACGATGTACCGCTACGGGCGCGAGGAGGTCTGCGAGCTGTGCCGCGGCGGGCCGCCCCGAGCAGCCGTCCGACCACCGGCTCGTGCTGCACCTGCGAGCACGGCATCTCAGCGTGCGGTCGGCGGCTAGGTCGGCCTGAGCACGGGTCGGCGAAGCCGACCCGCGATCCCGCGCCCCGGGGCGCGACGCATAGACTCCGCGCCGGATGCACCCCTTCACCGTCGAGACGCAGATCGCGCGGCCCGCCGGGAGGTCTTCGAGTACCTCGCTCGACGTCGCGAACCACTCCGAGTTCACCGACCATTTCCTCAAGGAGTGGCGGATGACGCGCGAGGAGACCTACGGCCTCGGGCGCCGGCGGGCGCTTTCGCGCGGACATCCCGTTCACGCGCTTCTCCTGGGGCGACGTGGACGATCGTCGACGCCGAGGCGCCCGCAGGTCGTCGTCCTCCAGGGCCGGATCGGCAAGTACAACCGGATCCGCACGCTGACGGTGTTCGAGTTGCGCGAGGCGCCGGGTGGCGGGACGCGCATCGCGGTGACCGTCGAGACGCAGCCGAAGTACCCGACGGACCGCGTTCTCGAGGCGCTCGGGCCAGCGGCGCGCGCTGCGCCGCGGATGGCGCAAGGCGCTGCGGCGGATGCGGACCGATCCTCGAGGAGGACCGCGACCGCGGAGCACGGGCGACGATCGCGGGCGGCCCGCGGAAGCCCGCCACCGGGCTGCGGGTCCGCGAGCCCATCACGTAGACTGCCGCACCGTCATGAGCCGCCTGCTGCTGCTGATCGTCCTCGCCTGCGCCGCCTTCGGATTCGCCGCGTGCGGCGGCGACACGGAGGAGACCGTCACGCGTCGGAGAGTCCGAGGCCGTCTACGTGACGCTCGGCGAGCTGCAGTACCAGGTGCAGCTCTCGCGCCAGCTCGACCCGTTCGCGCCGGGCGACCGCGACCTCCTCAAGGGCGTGCCCGCCGCGCAGCGCGGCCTGAAGGCCGACGAGATCTGGTTCGGGGTGTGGGTGCGGGTCCAGAACGGCACCGAGGATCCGCAGCAGACGGCCGACGAGTTCCGCATCAAGGACACGACCGGGCGCGAGTTCGCGCCGGTCCGGCTGGACGCCACCAGCCCGTTCGCCTACCGCTCCGTGGAGCTCGCGGGCGACCGCGCCGTGTACCCGCTGCCCAACAGCGCGTCGGGGCAGGCCGCCGACGACGGGCGCCTTCCTGCTCTTCCGGATGCCCGTCTCGGCGCTGGACTTCCGCCCGCTCGAGTTCGAGTTCGCGAGCTCCGAGATCCCGGGCAAGGTCTCCGCGATCCGCCTGGACGTCTGAGCCGCAGCGCGGTCAGCCGCGCTGCAGGCCGGCCGCGAGGATCTCGCGCGCGGCCGGGGCGGCGGTGTCTCCGCCGGCCCCGGCGCCGACGAGCAGGACGCCGACCGCGATTCGCGGCGTCCGGCCCGCTCCGGCCGGCGCGTAGGCGATGAACCACGCGTCGGTGTCCTGCGGGTTCGTGCTGGTGTCCCCGGGCTCCCGCGACTTCAGCTCAGCCGTCCCGGTCTTCCCGGCCACCGGCGCCCCGGGGATCTGCGCCGCGGTGCCGGTTCCGCCGGCGACCACCGCGAGCATCATGCGCTGGAGCTGACGGGCCGTCCGGGCGCTGACGACGCGGGTGCCCGCGCGCGGCTTCGCTGCGCGTGCCGCGGCGAGGTCCAGGGTGAGCGGCCGCCGCAGCCCCGCGTTGGCGACGATGCCGGCGGCCTCGGCCATCTGCACCGTCGTGGCCTGGACCTCTCCCTGCCCGATCGCGGTGGAGCCCACCGCGAGGTCGTCGCCGATCGCATCGCCCCGGGGGATCGTGCTCTGGGCGACGATCGGGAACGCAGCCGGCTGGTTGAAGCCGAAGCGCTCGGCGGTCGCGACGAGGCGGTCGGGGCCCAGGCGCACCCCGAGCGGGGCGAACACCGAGTTGCACGACACCGCGAATGCCTCCACAAGCGTGCCGCCGCAGACCTCGCCGCCGGCATTCGACAGGGGGACGCCGGACAGGACGGCCCGGCTCTCGAACGGGAAGGTCTCCGTCGGCTTGGTGATCCCCGCGTCGAGCGCGCCGGCCGTCGTGATGACCTTGAAGGTGGACCCGGGGGGCTGGAGCAGGGAGAAGGGGGCGCCGGCGAAGGCCAGGACCGCCCCGTTGCGTGGATCGAAGGCGACCGCCCCGCCGTAGCGGCCGGCGAGCGCGGCGACGGCCGCGCGCTCGAGGTCCGGGTCGATCGTCGTTCGCACCCGCTCGCCCGGGCGGCCGGTCGCACGGGCGATCACCCGCGCGGCCGGCGAGCAGGACGCCCGACGGGTTTCCGCTGAGCCGGTCGTCGAAGATGCGCTCGAGCCCGGTGGTGCCGACCTGCGCGTCGGCCGGGACGCCGAGCGCGTCGGCCCGCGCGGCGTCCTCGCCCTCGATCGGCCCCAGGCGCCCGACGACCTGGCTCGCCACGTCGGGGGTGCCGGAGGTCCGCGCGGCGCCTTCGGCCAGGGTCGTCCCGTCGCGCGCGGTGATGGTTCCGCGCTCGGGCAGCTCCGTGCGGCGGGTGAGGCGCTCGTCGTCGCGCAGGCCCGGGAAGACCAGGCGCGGCTGCCAGTCGATCCGCTTGACCTCGCCGTCCTCGGCGACCGGGATGAGGACCGCCCCCCTGACCGTGCCGAAGATCCGGGTGCGCACGGCGACGGGGACGCGCCAGCGATCGTCGCCGGCCCGCTCGGGCGTCCCGGTCGTCACCGAGCGCTCGCCGGCCGTCGCCGTCACGAGCGCGGAGCGCTGCGCCTCGGCGAACGGGAGCAGGCCGATCCGCTGCCGGGCGGCGTCGGTCAGCTGGGCGCGCATGGTGGCCCAGTCCCCCGACGACCACGCCTCGGCGTAGGCCCGGACGGCGTCGGTGCCGTCGTCGCCACCGCTCGCGACGACGATCCCGACGCCGAACGCGAGCGCGGCGAGCAGCGCGAGCGGCAGCGCGCGGCGCCGCAGGCGGCTGGACGCCTGCCGCGTCCCGTTGGTCGTCTCGGTCACCGTTCGTCTCGCTCCTGTGGACGCAGCGTAAACGCCTGGTGTCGCGATTCGGCGCAGCACTGCTGCGTCCCTGCACAAGACCCGCGCGCGCCGGGCCACGCCGCGGGGGCCGGGCCGACCTGGCGCTATGGTGCGCCGCGATGGGCAAGACGCTCGTGATCGCCGAGAAGCCGTCGGTCGGACAGGACCTCGCACGAGTCCTTCCCGGCCCCTTCCAGAAGCACACCGGGACCGGTGAGCGCACGACGCGCTGGCTCGAAGGGCCCGAGCACATCATCACCTGGGCCGTCGGACACCTGGTGCGGCCTGGCCGATCCGGACGAGTACGACGAGAAGTTCGCGAAGTGGAAGATGGCCGATCTGCCGATCGTGCCCGAGCCGTTTCAAGCTCGTCGTCCGGGACGAGCGCTCGCAGAAGCAGATGACGGTCGTGCGCCGCCTGCTGCGGTCCGACGAGGTGGACCGCGTCATCAACGCCTGCGACGCCGGTCGCGAGGGCGAGCTGATCTTCGCCTACGTGTACGAGAAGTCGGGCTCGACGAAGCCGGTCGAGCGCCTGTGGCTCAACTCGATGACCGAAGTCGCGATGCGCGACGCGCTCGCCCAGCTGCGGCCCGGCGACGAGTTCGCACCAGCTCGAGGAGGCGGCGCGCTCCCGCTCGGAGGCCGACTGGATCGTCGGGATGAACGCGACGCGCGCCGCGACGATCCGGCTGCGGTCCTCGTTCGACGGCGCCGTGTCGCTCGGCCGCGTCCAGACGCCGACGCTCGCGATCCTCACGCGCCGCGAGGAGGAGATCCGCGCCTTCACGCCCGAGAAGTACTGGCTCGTCGACGCCGCCTTCCGGACCGACGACGCCCGCGCCTACGAGGGCCGCTACCACGCCGGCGCAAAGCCGCGCCTGCCCCGCGCCGAGGAGGCCGAGGCGATCGCCGCCGCCGTGCGCGGCCGGCGCCGGCGAGATCACGAAGCTCGAGAAGACCCGCCGCACCGAGAAGGCGCCGCTGCTCTACAACCTGACCGCGCTGCAGCGCGAGGCGAACACGCGCTTCGGCTTCTCGGCGCGGCGCACGCTCGGGCGCCGCGCAGCGCTGCTACGAGGAGCACAAGGCGCTCACCTACCCGCGCACCGAGTCGCGCTTCCTGCCCGGGCGACCAGGTGCCGGAGCTGAAGGAGACCGCCGGCAAGGTCGGCGCGCAACCCGGAGTACGCGGCGGCCGCCGCCTACGTGACCGGGCTGGACCTGCTGCCGCTCGGCCGCGTCGTCAACGACGAGAAGGTCGGCGACCACCACGCGATCATCCCCACGAACGCCGAGCACCGCCTCGGCGAAGATGGGGGAGGACGACCGCAAGCATCTACGACCTGGTCGCGCGCCGTTTCCTGGCGGTCTTCCACCCGGACGCCGAGTTCGAGAACACCCGGATCGAGACGACCGTCGCCGACCACGTCTTCCGCACGCGCGGCAAGGTGCTGATCGTCCCGGGCTGGCGCGGCGTCTACGGCGAGCTCGCCCGAGGGCGAGGGCGACGAGGACGAGGGCCGCGACCAGCAGCTGCCGAAGCTCGAGCGCGGCGAGCGGGTCAGCACGACGGACGTCGAGGTCGCTCGAGAAGGAGACCAAGCCGCCGCGGCGCTACTCCGACGCCTCGCTGCTGGGCGTGATGGAGGGCGCCGGCAAGCTCGTCGACGACGAGGAGCTGCGCGAGGCGATGACCGACTCCGGCATCGGCACGCCGGCGACCCGCGCGGCGATCATCGAGCGCCTGATCGACGTCGGCTACGTCGATCGCGACGGCCGCGCGCTCGTGCCCGACCGAGAAGGGGATGAACGTCATCCGCCTGCTCGCCGACCACCCGCTCACGCGGCCGGATCTCACCGGCGACTGGGAGCAGCGGCTCGGCGCGATCGAGGCGGGGACCGAGACGCGCAAGGACGTTCATGAAGGACATCGCCGCGTTCGCGGGCGAGACGATCGGCATGCTCGACACGACGCTCAAGGACGTGCGCATCCCGCGCGCGAACCTGGGCCCGTGCCCGGTCTGCGGCCAGGACATCATCGAGAACCGCAAGGGCTTCTCCTGCTGGTCGCGCGAGGATCCCGGATGCGGCTTCGTCATCTGGAAGTCGAAGGTCGGCAAGCAGCTGCCGCCGGCCGTCGCCAAGGAGCTGATCGCCACGGGCCGCACCGAGCGCCCGGTCACCGGGCTTCCGCGCGCGCAGCGGCAAGTCGTTCCGCGCCCGCCTCGCCCTTCAGCAGAACGACGAGGGCCGCTGGCGCGTCGAGTTCGACGAGGCGTGGGCGAAGGAGGGCGCCAAGGCGCCCGAGGTCGACGACGCCGAGCGCGAGGCGCCCGCGGCGGCTGCGGACGGCACGCCCGCGGGTGACGCGGCGGTCGCCTGACCCCGGATCCCGGCACACCGTCAGATCCGCCGCCGCGTGCGCGACCCTGGGGACACCGATGTCCGTGGAGCTCGTCACCGGCCCGGCGAACGCCGAGAAGGCGGGTGTGGTCCTCGACCGCACCCGTCAGCTGGCATCCGCCGGCACGGACCCGCATTCTCGTCGTGCCGACCCGCCCGGACGTCGCTGGCGTTCCGCCGCGAGCTGGCGGCGGACGGGCTCGTCTTCGGCGTGCGCGTCGAGACCTTCAGCGGGCTGTCCCGGGAGATCGCCGCGCGCACCGGGCGCGCGCCCGGGGGCGCCGCCGCGATCGTCCGGCTGCGCGTCGCCGAGGCGGCGGTCGCGGCGACCCGCCTCGAGGCGCTCGCGGCCTCGGCCGCGACGCCCGGGTTCACTGCGGCGTTCGCCGGCCTCTGCGCCGAGCTGACGGATTCGCGGATCGGCCCGGGGCTCTGGTACACCGCCGTCCGCGCCTGGGGCGAGGAGGAGCCGGCCCGCGCGCAGTACGCCGAGGAGCTGGGCGCGCTCTACGGCGCCTACCGCGACCGGATCGAGCGTGCAGGCGGCGATCCCGCCACGCGCGCCTATGAGCTGCACGACGCGCTGCGGCTGGACCCGGCCGCCTGGGGCGGCGTGCCGGTCCTCTTCTACGGGTTCGACGACTTCACGGACCCCGAGCTCGACGCGATCCGCACGCTCGCGCTCGTCGACGCGCCCGTGGTCGTCTCCCTGCCCTACGAGGACGGCCGCGAGCACGTCTACCGCGCCCGCAGCCGGACCCTCGCCGAGCTGCTCGCGCTGGCCGGCGACCGGCACGTCGCAGCTCCCGCCGGGGGCCGAGGAGGATGCCCGCGCTCGCGCACCTCGAGCGCGCGCTGCTGACGCTGGACCCGCTGCGCGCCGATCCCGGCGACGCCGTCCGGCTGCTCGCCGGGGGCGGCGAGCGGGCGGAGCTCGAGCTGATCGCCGAGACGGCGCGCGCGGCGATCGCGCAGGGCATGGCGCCCGAGGACATCGCGGTCGCGCTGCGCGACAGCGACAGCGCCGCCCCGCTGGCGGTGCGGGTCTTCGCCGAGGCCGGCGTGCCCGTCGCGCTCGAGCGATCGGTTCCCGTCGCCCACACGGCGCTCGGCCGGGGGCTGCTCGCGCTGCTCGCCGCCGCGCTCCCGGGCGGGACGGCGGAGGACCTGCTGGCCTGGCTGCGCATCCCGGGCCGGCTCGACAAGCCGCAGACGGCCGACCTGCTGGAGCGCGAGCTGCGGCGCGCGAGCGCCCGGGACGCCGCGACGGCGCATGCCGCCTGGGAGCGCCTGGCGGGGTTTCGCTTCGACGAGGTCGACGACCTCAAGGGGCTCGCCGGCGACCCTGTCGCCTTCTGCGAGCTGTTGCTCACGCGGGCCGAGGATCTGCTCGTCCGTCCCTGGCGCGGGAGCGGGGCCGTGCTCCCGCCGGACGGCGCGCAGGACGCCGCCGCCCTGCGCCGGGTGCGCGGCGCCCTGGAGCAGCTCATCCGGCTCGCCCGCGCCGATCCGGCGCTCGCGCCCGACCTGCGAACGCTCGGAGCGCTGCTCGGCGCCGAGCGCGTCACGGTCGGCGACCCGCCCGGCCCCGGCCGCGTGACGATCGCCGACCCGCTGCGGCTGCGCGCCCGGCGCGTGCGCATGCTCGTCCTCGGGCGCCTGCAGGAGGGAGTGTTCCCACTGCCTGCGGGCGGTGACCCGTTCCTGGGCGACGCCGAGCGCCTGGCGATCAACGCCGCCGGCGGCCTGCGCCTGCGCCTGCGCGAGGACCGCCTGGACGCCGAGCGCTGGCTCCTCTATTCGGCGGTCTCACGGCCGACCGAGCGGCTCGTCCTCTCGTGGCATCGGGGCGACGACGACGGGGAGCCGCGCGTGCGCTCGCTCTTCGTCGACGACGTGCTCGCGTGCTTCGACGAGGCGCCGGCCGACGGCGTCACCGACCGCCGGCTCGGAGAGGTCGGCTTCGCCGGATCCGCGGGGGGCCCGCGCCAGCGGCGCCTGGCGGCGGCGGCGGCCGTGCCCGTCACGGCCCCCGAGCCCGGGCTCGGGCCCCCTCACCGACCCCGAGGCGCTCGCGGAGCTCCGCGAGCGCGACGCCTGGGCCGCGCGATCGATCGAGCAGTGGGTCACCTGCCCGGCGCGCTGGTTCGTCGAGTGGCTGCTGGGGCCCGAGCAGCTGGACCCGAGCCCTGCCCCGATGATCCGCGGCGGCATCTACCACCGCGTGCTCCAGCGGACCTTCGAGGAGCTGCGCGGCCGCCTGACCGAGTCCCAGCTGCCGAACGCGCGCTCGATCGCCCTGGGCGAGCTGCGCGCCGCGTGCGCCGCCGAGCGGCTCGCGGGGCGCGAGCAGGAGCATGCGGCGCTCGTGCGCGCGCTCGAGACGGACGTCCTGCGCTACCTGGCGTTCGCCGCCCGCAGCGGCACCGTCTTCCGGCCCGCCCACTTCGAGCTGTCGTTCGGGACGCGCCGCGACGACATCGCGCCGGTCGCACTCGGCGACGGACTGCACCTCAGCGGCCGCATCGACCGCGTCGACGTCTCCCCGGACGGCACCGCGGCGATCGTCGTCGACTACAAGGGCAAGTCCGGCGCGGCGCCGCAGGCCAAGTGGGGCCCCGGCGGCCACCTCCAGGTGGGGCTCTACGCGCTCGCGCTCGGCGAGCTGCTGCCCGAGCTGCGCGTGGCGGGCGGGCTCTACCAGCCGATCAACGGCACGGACCTGCAGACCGCGCGGATATGTCCGCAGGGGCGACGACGAGGACCGCACCGACATCGTGCGCACCGACCGCCTGGAGCCCGAGGCGGCCGACGCGCTGCTCGGCGCCGTTCGCGACCGGGCCGTCACCGCGGTCGCGGAGCTGCGGCGCGGCGAGATCCGCCCGCAGCCGGGGGACTGCGCCTACGGGAACGAGGTCTGCGCGCACCCGTCGATCTGCCGGTGCGCGCCGTGAGCGGCGGTCCCGACCGCACGCTGCTCGAGGATCCGTCCGGGCGGCCGATCGGCCCCGGCGGCGGGCCGCTGACGCCCGAGCAGGCCGACGTCGTGCTGCACCGCGACGGGCCGCTGATGGTCGCGGCGAACGCCGGCTCGGGGAAGACCACCGTGCTCGTCGAGCGGTTCGTCCGCCACGTCGTCGACGACGGGATCGACCCGCGGGCGATCCTGGCGATCACCTTCACGCGGCGCGCCGCGGGGCAGCTGCGCGAGCGCATCCGCGCCCGCCTGCTGCAGATCGGCTGTGCCGCCGAGGCCCAGGCGATGGAGGCCGCGTGGATCTCCACGATCGACGGGTTCTGCCTGCGCGTGCTCAGCTCGCACGCGGTCGTCGCCGGCCTGGACCCGGCGCTCACGGTGCTCGACCCGGCGGACCTGCGGCCACTGCGCGAGCAGGCGTGGGAGGAGGCGCTCGGCGCGCTGCTCGGCACGCCCGGGACGCCACCGTCGGCCGGGGCGCTGGAGATCGTCGACCGCTTCGGCTACGGGACGCTGCGGGGCCTGGTCTGCGGCCTCTATGACGAGCTGCGCAGCCGGGGGATGACGCGCCCGTCGCTGCCCGTGCCCGTGGCGCCGTCGCTGGACGACGCTCGGCACCTGCCCGCGCTCGCGGCGCTCGAGGACCTGCTGACGGCCTACGGGGACGCGTTCACCGCGGCCAAACGCCGGCAGCGCGGGCTGGACTACGCCGATCTCGCCGTCGCGACGCGCGACCTGCTGCGCGGTCGCCCCGAGATCGCCGCCGGGTACGCGGAGCGCCTGCAGCGCGTGATGGTCGACGAGTTCCAGGACACCAACGCCCTGCAGGTCCAGCTGCTCGAGGCGCTCGGCCAGGAGCACCGCTTCCTCGTCGGCGACCGCCTGCAGGCGATCTACGGCTTCCGCCACGCGGACGTCCGCGGCTTCGACCGCCAGTGGGAGGCGTGCGAGCGCGCCGGCACCACCCGGAGCCTCGCGCGGAACTTCCGCTCGGTGCCCGCGATCCTCGAGGCGATCAACACGGCGCTCGGGCCCGGCCAGCGGGACTATGCGCCGCTGGAGGCCGGGCTGCCCGCCCCGGCCGGTCAGGATCCGGCGGTCGAGCTGCTGATGACCGACGCGGACGCCTGGCGCGCGCTGCCGGGGGAGGACCCGCTCGCCGCTGCCCTGGCGGCAGGGATGCCGGCATCGGCGACGGTGCCGGTGCTGGCCGAGGCCCGGCTCGTCGCCCAGCGCGCCGGGGAGCTGCTCGCAGGCGGGCGGCGCGCCGGCGACGTCGTGATCCTCCTGCGCGCCGGGACCCACATGGCCGCCTACGAACGGGCGCTGGAACTCGCCGGCGTCCCCGCGGTCGCGACGCAGGGGCGCGGCTGGTGGTCGCGCCGCGAGGTGCAGGACCTCATCAACCACCTGCGCGTCGTCGTCAACCCGCTCGACGAGCCGGCCCTGCTCGGGGCGCTCGCGGCGCCGCTCGCCGGCCTGGGGACCGACGATCTCGCGCGGCTGGCGCTCACCCGGCGCGCGCACCCCGGCGCGGGGCTGTGGGACGTCGTCGCGTCCGCCGCCGCCGGGGACGACGACGGGCACCTCGGGCGCCTGGACCCCGCGGCGCGCGCATCGCTGGCGGCCTACGTCGCGCTGGTCGAGCGCGAGCGGCGCACGGGCGCCGCCGGGGGTCCCGCCGAGCTGCTCGGGCGGGCGGTCGCCGAGACCGGCTACGACGTCCACGCCCTCCAGGGTCCCGGTGGGCTGCGGCGGATGGCGAACGTCCGCAAGCTCATCGCCCTCGCCGACGGGTACGCCGCGCGCTCGGGTCCCGACCTGCGCGGGTTCGCCGACCATGCCACCGCGGAGCTGGCCGCGGGCGCGCAGACGCCGGACGCTCCGCTGGAGGTCGGCGCCGACCAGGCGGTCCGGCTGATGACGATCCACGGCGCCAAGGGCCTCGAGTTCCCGGTCGTGATCGTCGCCGACCTCGGCCGCCGCGGCGGAGGCGAGAGCCCCGCGGTCCTCGTCGACGGCGACCACGTCGGCCTGCGACTGCCCGCGCTGGGAGACGACCCGGCGGAGGCGGCATTCGACTACCCACGGCTCGACGAGGCCCGCAAGAAGGCCGAGATCGAGGAGGAGCGGCGGGTGATGCACGTCGCGGTGACGCGCGCCGAGCAGCTCCTCGTCCTCTCCGGGACCTTCAGCTCCGAGGACGGGTGGGGGGAGCCCGGGCACAGGCGCCCGGCCCTGACCTGGATGGGACCGGGCCTGTTCGCCGGGCACGGCGGCTTCCCGCCCGCCGACGGGACGCTGCGCATCGGGACGGCCACCGCGCAGGTCACCGTGAGCGCCCCCGGCGGGCCCCTGCGGCTCCCGCAGGCCTCGGCCGCCGAGCCGGCGCAGACGGCCGCGGTGCTCACCGGGACGGGCGACGTCGAGGTGCCGCCGGTTCCGGGCGCCGCGGGCACGGCGCCGGCGACGCTGAGCTACTCCTCGCTGGCGGCGCATGCCCGCTGCGGCTACTCCTGGTACCTGCGCCGCGTGCTGGGGCTGCCGGAGCGTGACGGCGGCCCGGCGGACGGCGCGCGCCCCGGCGACGCCGCGCGCCGGCGCGGGTCGATCGCCCACGCCGTGCTCGAGCGCGCCGACCTCGCGCCGGGCGCGCCGGCCCCGGACGCCGAGGCGGTGCGCGCCGCGGCCGCGGCGATCGGCGAGCCGGTCGCCGACGCCGAGGTTCCCGACCAGCTGCGGCTCGCCGCGAGCTTCCTGGACGGGCCGTGGCGCGACCGCGTCGCGGCCGCCCGGGACGTGCGCCGCGAGGTCGGCTTCGCGCTGCCGCTCGACCCCGCCGCCGACGACGCGCCGCTGCTGAACGGCGTGATCGACCTGCTGGCGCGCGAGGCCGACGGCCGGGTGCTCGTCGTCGACCACAAGACCGACCGGGTCGGGGAGGACGCCGACCTCGAGGCGCTGGTCGCCCGCGACTACGCCATCCAGCGGGCGATCTACGCGCTCGCCGTGCTGCGGGCCGGCGCGCCGGCGGTCGAGGTGGTGCATCTGTACCTCGAGCACGGCGCGTCGTGCGTCGGCGACCTCCACCGCCGCGGACGTCCCGCAGCTGGAGGGCCTCGTCCGCGCGGCGGCGGCACCCGTCCTCGCCGGATCCCACCCGGTCGCGGCCGAGCCGCACATCGGCCTCTGCCGCGGCTGCCCCGGGCGCCACGGCCTGTGCTCGCACCCGCCGGAGCTGACCGATCGTCAGCTGCCGGAGCCCGCGGCGGGCTGATCGCCCGCGGCCAGCCGCCGGCGGCGCAGCTCGGCGTCCAGCTCCGCGCCGAACAGGAAGCCCAGCGAGATCAGGTAGAGCCACAGCAGCAGGACGACGATCGACGCGGCCGCCCCGTAGAGGGCGCCGTAGCGCCCGAAATTCTCCACGTAGTACGAGAACCCGATCGTCGCCGCCGCCCACAGCGCGACCGTCACCAGCGCGCCGGTCGTCACGAACCTGCGCCGGCGGGCCTGGGGATCGGGCGCGTACCGGTAGACGGTCGACAGCGCCGCGAAGGCGAACAGGATCGCGACCGGCCAGCGCACGTACGCCCAGACGCTCTCGGCGACGGTCCCCAGGCCGATCTGACCGAGGAGGCTGCCGGCCCAGTCCTCGCCGAGGAACACGGCGGCCACCGACAGCAGGAAGAACGTGATCGCCACGCACGTCAGCGCGATGGTGACCAGTCGCCGGCGCAGGAAGCCCCGCTGCTCCTCCGCCCCGTAGGCGACGTTGATCGCACGCCCGGCCCCGCCCCAGATGCCGGACGCCGCGTTGACCGCGAACAGCAGCGACACGACGAGGGCGATGCCCAGTTCCTCCGAGGAGCGCTCGGTCGCGTTGCGCGCGACCGACTCGACGACCTCGCCGGTCGCGGCGCTCGCGCCCTCGTCCTTTGCGAAGTCCACGACGTCCGCGACGAGCCGCTCCTCGCCGACGAGGCCGAGGATCGTCAGGCCGACCAGCAGCGCCGGGAAGATCGCGAGCGCCCCGTAGTAGCTCAGCGCCGCGGCGTGGTCGCCCATGTTGTCGGACTGGAAACGGCCCGCGGCGGACCAGGCCGCGGTCGGGCCGACGGTGCGATCCCACCATGTGCGCATGCGGTCCTTCATGCCCGACATCGCCCGGGACGATGGACCGCGGGCCGGACGGGCCGTCGCCGCAAGGACCCGTGCATCGGGTCGCGCGCGATCGGGCAGACTCCCCGCATGGCCCGCGCGATCTGGAGCGGAACGCTCACCTTCGGCCTCGTCACGATCCCGGTGAAGCTCTACCCGGCCGTGCAGCGCAAGGCCGTGCGCTTCAACCAGCTCGACGGCGAGGACAACTCGCGCATCCAGCAGCGCCGCGTCAACAGCTCCACGGGGGAGGAGGTCCCCTACGACCGGCTCGTCAAGGGCTACGAGATCTCACCCGATCGCTACGTCGTCATCACCCAGGAGGAGCTCGACAGCCTGGATCCGGTGCGCGGCCGCACGATCGAGATCGAGGACTTCGTCGACGGCGCGGAGATCGACCCGATCCTCTACGACGCGACCTACTACGTGGCGCCGGGGGCCGGCGGGGCCAAGCCCTACCGGCTGCTGCTCGACGCGATGCGCGAGAGCGGCCGGGTCGCGATCGCCCGCGTCGTGCTGCGGACGAAGGAGTACCTCGTCGCACTGCGCCCCACCGACGGGGCGCTGCAGCTCTCGACCCTGCTGTTCGCCGACGAGGTCGTCGACCCGTCCGGCGTCGAGGAGCTCGAGGCGGTCGCCGAGGCGCAGGCGACGGAGCGGGAGCTCGGGATCGCGGAGCAGCTCATCGGCTCGCTGGCCGCCGCGTTCGAGCCGGAGAAGTACCAGGACGAGTACCGGGCCCGCGTGCTGGACCTGATCGACCGCAAGGCCCAGGGCGAGCAGATCGAGATCGTGGCCGCCAAGGCCGATGCCCCGAGCCCCGTCCCGGACCTCATGAGCGCCCTCAAGGCGAGCCTCGACGCGGTCCGCGAGCGTGAGCCCCGGCCCCCCGCGAAGAAGCCGGCCGCGGGGCCGCGGAAGGCACGCAGGCCGGCCGCGAAGAAGCCTGCCGGCAAGCGGGCGGGCGCCGCGCGCAAGCCCTCGCGCTGACCGCGGCGCTCGCGCGTTAAGATTCCGCGTTCCGCCTCCCGGGGCATCCGCCGCCACGGCGCCCCCAAAAGCAGGAACTTCGCGATGACGATGATCAAGCCGCCCCAGGCTGACGGCCTGTACGACCCTCGATTCGAGCACGACGCCTGTGGCGTCGCGATGGTCGCCAAGCTCGACGACGTGCCCGCGCACGACGTCATCGTCCGGGCGCTCGAGGCGCTCGACAACCTGGAGCACCGCGGCGCCGAGGGCGCCGACGTCCTCACGGGCGACGGCGCCGGGATCCTGACCCAGATCCCCGACGCGTTCTTCCGGGGCGTCTGCCCGTTCGAGCTGCCCGAGCCCGGGCGCTACGGGGTCGGCGTCTGCTTCCTCCCGCGGGACGAGGCGCTGCGCCGCAAGATCGAGGAGCTCATCGAGCTCAACGTCCGGGTCGAGGGCCAGCGCGTGCTCGGCTGGCGCGACGTGCCGATCGATGAGGCGCACGTCGGCGCGACGGCCAACCGCTCGCGGCCGTTCATCCGCCAGATCTTCATCGGCGCCGGTGAGACGGGCCCGTGGGCCGAGGACCAGGACGCCTTCGAGCGCAAGCTCTACGTGATCCGCCGCATCGTCGAGCTGGCCGCGGGACCCGACTTCTACGCCCCGAGCTTCTCCTCGAAGACCTGCGTCTACAAGGGGATGCTGATCTCCCGGCAGGTCGCGGGCTTCTACCCGGATCTCATGGACCAGCGGTTCGCGAGCTCCCTGGCGCTCGTGCACTCGCGGTTCAGCACGAACACCTTCCCCAGCTGGGAGCTGGCCCACCCGTTCCGCGTGATCGCCCACAACGGCGAGATCAACACGCTGATGGGCAACGCGAACTGGATGCGCGCCCGCGAGAGCCAGCTCGCGAGCGACCTCTTCGGCCGCGACCTCCAGAAGATCCTGCCGATCGTCCGCCCCGGCGGCTCGGACTCGGCGTCGTTCGACAACGTCCTCGAGCTGCTGATGCTCGCGGGCCGCTCGCTGCCGCACGCGGCGATGATGATGATCCCCGAGGCCTACCGCGACCGGGACGACCTCTCCGACGAGCTCAAGGGCTTCTACGCGTTCCACTCCTGCCTGATGGAGCCGTGGGACGGCCCGGCGGGCGTCTGCTTCACCAACGGGCGGATCGTCGGCGCGACGCTCGACCGCAACGGGCTGCGCCCGGGCCGCTGGGTGGAGACCACGCGACGGCTACGTCATCCTCGGATCCGAGGCGGGGATGCTCTCCATCGACCCCGCGAACGTCGTGCGGCTCGGCCGCCTGCAGCCGGGCAAGATCTTCCTCGTCGACCTCGAGCAGGGCCGGATCGTCGAGGACGAGGAGGTCAAGCGCCAGGTCGCCACGCAGCAGCCCTACGCCGAGTGGGTGCGCGAGGCGAGCGTCGCCTTCTCCGACCTCGAGCCCGCGCACGTCACGATGACGGGCCTGCTCCCGGGCCATCAGCGGCGCCTGGCGTTCGGGTACTCGCAGGAGGACCTGCGCGTCCTGATCGCGCCGATGGCGCGCACGGGGGAGGAGCCGATCGGCTCGATGGGCAACGACACCGCGCTCGCCGTGCTCTCGGACCGCCAGCCCCCGCTCTTCAGCTACTTCAAGCAGCTCTTCGCCCAGGTCACGAACCCGCCGATCGACCCGATCCGCGAGTCCATCGTCATGTCGCTCGCGACCGGCGTGGGCACCGAGCGCAACCTGCTCGACGAGACGCCCGAGCACGCGCACCAGCTGCTCATGGACCAGCCGATCCTGCGCAACGACGAGCTCGAGACGCTGCGGCACGTCTCCGGCGACATCTTCCGTGCGCACACGATCGACATCACCTGGCCGGCCGAGGACGGGCCGGAGGGCATGTCGGCCCGGCTGGCCAACGTCTGCGACGAGGCACACGACGCGGTCGACCGCGGGCGTGAACGTCCTCATCCTCTCCGACCGCCGCACGGGTCCCGACCGCGCGCCGATCCCCTCGCTGCTCGCGGTCGCCGCCGTCCACCATCACCTCGTCCGCCTCGGCAACCGGCTCAGCGCGGGCCTGGTGCTGGAGTCCGGCGAGCCGCGCGAGGTCCACCACTTCGCGACGCTCATCGGGTACGGCGTCAGCGCGATCAATCCCTACCTGCTGCTCGACACCGTCGACGAGCTGGTGATCGAAGGCCGCATCGCCGGCGTCGAGGACGCGGCGACGGCGAACGCGCACGTCGTCAAGGCGATCGGCAAGGGGCTGCTGAAGACGATCTCCAAGATGGGGATCTCGACGATCCAGTCCTACTGCGGCGCGCAGATCTTCGAGGCCGTCGGCCTGGAGCGCGACCTCGTCGACCGCCACTTCACCGGCACGGCGTCGCGCATCGGCGGCATCGGCGCCGACGTGCTGGCCGCCGAGGCGCTCGCGCGCCACGGGCGCGCCTGGGGCACGCCCACCGAGACGGCGGGCGACCTGCTGCCGGTCGGCGGCATCTACGCGTGGCGCCGCGAGGGCGAGCACCACATGTGGAACCCGGACACGATCGCGCTCGTCCAGCACGCCGTGCGCGTCCCGGGCGGCCCCAGCGACGCGGCATCCAACGGCGCGGGCCCCGCTGCGACGTGGGGCGAGGCCTGGTCGAAGTACGAGGAGTACGCGCGCCTCATCAACGAGGACGCCGCCCGCCGCGCGACGCTGCGCGGCCTGCTGCGCTTCCGCTGACGGCCCGGACCCGATCCCGCTCGACGACGTCGAGCCCGCGACCGAGATCGTGCGCCGGTTCGCGACGGGCGCGATGTCGCTCGGCTCGATCTCGACGGAGTCGCACGAGACCCTGGCCATCGCGATGAACCGTCTCGGCGGGCGCTCGAACACCGGCGAGGGCGGCGAGGATCCGCGCCGCTTCACGCCGGACGCCAACGGGGACCTGCGGCGCTCGTCGATCAAGCAGGTCGCCTCCGGCCGCTTCGGCGTGACGATCCACTACCTCGTCAACGCCGACCAGCTCCAGATCAAGATGGCTCAGGGCGCCAAGCCCGGCGAGGGCGGCCAGCTGCCCGGGCACAAGGTCGACAAGTACATCGGCTGGGTCCGGCACACGACGCCCGGCGTCGGCCTGATCTCGCCGCCGCCGCACCACGACATCTACTCGATCGAGGACCTCAAGCAGCTGATCTACGACCTGCGCTGCTCGAACCCGCGCGCACAGGTCTCGGTGAAGCTCGTGAGCGAGGTCGGCGTCGGCACCGTCGCCGCCGGCGTCGCGAAGGCCAACGCCGACCACGTCCTGATCGCCGGCCACGACGGCGGCACCGGCGCCTCGCCGCTCAGCTCGATCCAGTCGGCGGGCGTGCCGTGGGAGATCGGCCTCGCCGAGACCCAGCAGACGCTGCTGAAGAACGACCTGCGCCGCCGCATCATCGTGCAGACCGACGGGCAGCTGAAGACGGGCCGCGACGTCGCGATCGCCGCGATCCTCGGCGCCGACGAGTACGGCTTCTCGACCGCGCCGCTGATCGCGACGGGCTGCATCATGATGCGCGCCTGCCACCTCAACACCTGCCCGGTCGGGCATCGCGACGCAGGATCCGGAGCTGCGCAGGCGCTTCGAGGGCAGGCCCGAGCACGTCGTCAACTTCTTCTTCTTCGTCGCGGAGGAGCTGCGCGGGATCATGGCCTCGCTGGGCGTCCGCACGGTGGACGAGCTGATCGGCCGCACCGACCTGCTGGAGGCGGACGACCGCGATCGAGCACTGGAAGGCGCGCGGGGTGGACCTCACGCACGTCCTGCACCGTCCCGACGCTGCCGGCGGACACGCCGCTGCGGCGGCTGGAGCCGCCGCCCGCGGTCCTGGACGACGCGCTCGACTGGGAGCTGATCCGCCAGGCGCAGCCGGCCATCGCGCACGGCGAGCCGGTCTCGATCATCACGCCGGTGCGCAACGTCAACCGCTGCGTCGGCGGCCTGCTGTCGAGCCGGATCGCCGAGCTTCGCGGCGCCGAGGGCCTGCCCGAGAGCACGATCCGCGTCGAGCTGACCGGCTCGGCCGGGCAGAGCTTCGGCGGGTGGCTCGCCCCGGGCGTCACGTTCACGCTGCACGGCGACGCCAACGACTACACCGGCAAGGGCCTTTCCGGCGGCGTGCTCGCCGTCATGCCGCCCGACGGCGTGAGCTACCTGGCCGAGGAGAACGTCATCATCGGCAACACGGTCCTGTACGGCGCGACGAGCGGGCGCGCCTTCTTCCGCGGCATCGCCGGCGAGCGCTTCGCGGTGCGCAACTCGGGGGCGAGCGCCGTCGTCGAGGGCGTCGGCGACCACGGCTGCGAGTACATGACCGGCGGGCGCGTGGTCGTCCTCGGCCGCACGGGCCGCAACTTCGCCGCCGGCATGAGCGGCGGCCTGGCCTTCGTGCTTCGACGAGGACGGAACCTTCCGCAGCCGCGTCAACCCGATGATGGCCGACCAGCTCGAGGCGCTCGACGAGGCCGACGCGATCGAGGTCCGCGACCTCGTCGGCGAGCACCTGGAGCGGACCGGCTCGGAGGTCGCCCGGCGGGTCCTGGAGGACTGGGACGCGCTGCTGCCGCGCTTCGTGAAGATCTTCCCGACCGACTACAAGCGCGTGCTGGCCGAGCTGGCCGCGCAGGAGGCCGAGCACACCGGGGATCCCGGCCGCGGCCCGGAGACGAGCGTCGTCTCGACCGGCGGCGAGGGCTTCGTCGGCGAGGAGGAGGGCGCATGATGGGGGAGATCGGCGGCTTCCTGAAGATCCACCGCGCCGGGCTCGTCTACAAGGACCCGGTCGAGCGGCTCGAGGTCGAGCCCTTCCGCGAGTTCCTCGTGCGGCGCACCGACGAGGAGCTGGCGCGCAGGGCGCCCGCTGCATGGAGTGCGGCGTGCCGTTCTGCCACGACGGCTGCCCGCTCGGGCAACCTCATCCCGGACTGGAACGACCTCGTCTATCCGCGGCGAGTGGCAGCGGGCGATCGCCCAGCTGCACGCGACGAACAACTTCCCGGAGTTCACCGGCCGGCTGTGCCCCGCGCCGTGCGAGGCCGCCTGCGTGCTCGAGATCAACGAGGGCGACGCCGTCTCGATCAAGCAGATCGAGAACGCGATCATCGACCGCGCCTGGGAGGAGGGCTGGGTGACGGCGCAGCCGCCGCGCACCGAGACCGGCCGCAGCGTCGCGGTCGTCGGCTCCGGGCCGGCCGGCATGGCCGCGGCCCAGCAGCTGCGGCGCACCGGGACATCGCGTCGTCCTGTTCGAGCGCGACGAGTCGGCGGGCGGCCTGGTGCGGTTCGGCGTGCCGGACTTCAAGATCGAGAAGCGCGTCGTCGAGCGCCGCGTGCAGCAGCTCGTCGACGAGGGCGTCGAGCTGCGCTGCGGCGTGGACGTCGGCGTCGACGTCACCGGCGACGAGCTGCGCGAGCCGAGTTCGACGCCGTCGTCCTGACGATCGGCTCGCGCGTTCCGCGCGACCTGCCGGTCGCCGGGACGCGAGCTCGACGGCATCCACTTCGCGATGGACTACCTGTACGTGCGCAACCGCTGGGTCGCGACGCAGGAGGGCCCCGAGCCGACGCGCGGACGTCCCCGAGCACCCGGTCGATCACCGCAGCCGGCAAGCACGTCGTCGTGGTCGGCGGCGGCGACACCGGCGCGGACTGCGTCGGCAACTCGGTCCGCGAGGGCGCCCTGTCGGTCACGCAGCTCGAGCTGCTGCCCGAGCCGCCCGAGCGCCGGCCCGACGACCGCACGCCGTGGCCGCTGTGGCCGCAGAAGTTCCGCCTCTCCTACGCGATGGAGGAGGCCCACGGCGTCGGCAAGGGCGAGCAGGACTTCTCCGTCGTCACCACGCACTTCAGCGGCGAGGACGGCCGCGTCCGCGCGCAGCACATCGCCCGGGCCGAGCCGGCTGCCGCCGTTCGGCCCGGTCGCCGGGCACCGAGCGCGAGCTGCGTGCCGACCTGGTGCTGCTGGCGATGGGCTTCGTCCACCCGCAGCGGGACGGCGTCGTCGAGCAGCTCGGCTGCGACCTCGACCAGCGCGGGAACGTCCGCGCGTCGACCTATGGGACGTCGGTCCCCGGCGTGTTCGCCGCGGGCGACGCGCGGCGCGGCCAGTCGCTGATCGTGTGGGCGATCAACGAGGGCCGCCAGTGCGCGCGGATGGTCGAGCGCCATCTCGCGCAACAGGGCGACGCAAAACTGACGCCTGCGTCACTTTCGCGATAACATCGCCCGCATGAGTTCCTCGCTGCCCCGCGTCGCCGTGATCGGCGCGGGCTCCTCCGGCATCACCGCACTGAAGACCCTTGCCGAGCAGGGCTTCGACGTCACCTGCTACGAGGCGTCGGACCGGATCGGCGGCAACTGGGTCTACGAGAACTCCAACGGGATGTCGGCGTGCTACCGCGACCTGCACATCAACACCTCGCGGCTGAAGATGGAGTACTCCGACTACCCGATGCCGACGTCCTACCCGGACTACCCGCGGCACGACCAGATCGCCGCGTACTTCGACGACTACGTCGACCACTTCGGGATCCGCGACCGGATCCGCTTCGAGACGAAGGTCGAGCACGCGGGGCGCGAGGCCGACGGGACGTGGGTCATCCGCGCCTCGGACGGGACCACGGAGCGCTACGACGCGCTGCTCGTCGCCAACGGGCATCACTGGGACCCGCGCCGGCCCGAGCCGGCCTTCCCCGGGAGCGAGGACTTCCAGGGCGAGCAGCTGCACGCGCACGAGTACATGAACCCCGACGGCCTGCACGACAAGGACGTCGTCGTCCTGGGCATGGGCAACAGCGCGATGGACATCGCGGTCGAGTCCTCGTACGTGGCCCGGAACACCTACCTCGCCGCCCGCCGCGGCGCGTGGATCATCCCGAAGTACCTCTTCGGCAGGCCGACGGACCAGCTGAAGAACGACCCGCGCATCCCGTTCAAGATCCGCCAGAAGGCGATCCACCACCTCGTGAAGCTGTACGCAGGCGACCCGGTGAAGTTCGGTCTGCCGAAGCCCGACCACGCCTTCGGCGAGGCGCATCCCACGATCTCCGGCCGCATCCTCGACCGCATCACCCACGGGGCGGTCCAGGTCAAGCCGAACATCCGGCGCCTCGACGCGGACGCGGTCGAGTTCGAGGACGGCACGCGCGTCCACGCCGACGTCGTCGTGTACTGCACGGGCTACAAGATCACGTTCCCGTTCTTCGACGAGGACTTCATCGCGGCGAAGGACAACCGCATCGAGCTCTACCGCCGCGTCTTCCATCCCGAGATCCCGAACCTCTTCTTCATCGGCCTGCTGCAGCCGCTGGGCGCGGTGATGCCGCTCGCCGAGGCGCAGGGCCGCTGGGTCACCGAGTACCTCAAGGGCGAGTACGCGCTGCCGAGCGCGCCCGACGTGCGCCGGTTCATCGCCGCGGACCTCGCCGCGATGCAGCGGCGCTACGTCGCATCGAAGCGGCACACGATCCAGGTGGACTTCGACGACTACCTCGCGGACCTGGCGAAGGAGATCCACGCCGGGGAGCGGCGCGCCCGCGAGCGCGGCTTCGCCCTGCCCGTCGCGCCCCTGGCGAGCGCCGACGCCGAGCCGGCCGCCGCGTGAGCGAGGCGCCCGCCATCGACCCGCCCGCGGCGGGCAAGCGCGAGGCGACCAAGGCCGCCAACCGCGCCGCGATCCTCGCGGCCGCGCGCGTGGTGTTCGCCGACATCGGGTTCGGCGCGGCGAGCGTCCGCGACATCATCCGGCGCACGGACCTCGCGAGCGGGACGTTCTACAACTACTTCCCGGACAAGGAGTCGGTGCTCCGCGAGATCCTCGACGAGACGACGGGTGAGATCCGCGTGCGCGTGCGCGAGGCGCGCCGCAGCGCGACGAGCGTCGAGGAGTTCGTCGCGAACGGCTTTCGCGCGTACCTGGAGTACCTCGCCGGCGATCGCGAGACGCTCGAGCTCATGAGCCGCAACGCGGGCACGATCCGCGCGATGTTCGACGAGCCGGCCGTCGGCGCCGGGGTGGAGGAGCTGCGCGCGGACCTCGAGCGCGGTGTCGCCGACGGCATGCTCGCCCCCCACGACTGCGAGCTGCTCGCCGCCGCGATGGTCGGCGCCGGCGTCGAGGTCGGGATCCGGCTCGTCGACCGCGAGCCGCTGGACGTGGACGGGCCGGTGGAGCTGCTCACCCGGGCCTTCGCTCCGGTGCTGAGCCGTGCCTGAGCCGCCGGCACCGCGGAACGCCGTGCAGATCGACCCGTTCACGGACGCTGCGGCGGCGCGCTCCGGCGTGGTGCACGTCCAGCGTGCAGGCCGCCGGGCCCGCGCCGAGATCGGTGACGAACCGGGCGCTCTGCAAGCCACGGCGGCCCGCCGCCCGGGCCTGGACTCGCACCCGTGACGTCGTTCTGCCGCCACCGGCGCCTGGAGTCCACGTGCCCGATCTGCTCGCGCAAGCGCGAGCAGGAGGAGCGCACAAAGGGCCTGCCGCGCCGCAAGGCGAGCTCCGGTCCGGCGGCGCCCGCCGGCGTGCGCCGGACCGCGCCGGGCCGGCGGCGCGCTCCCGCCGGCAACGTGCGGGTGCGTCGGCTGGCGCGCGCGGCCGACGACGGCTACGCGAGCGTCCTGGTCCCCGGCCTGCGCGCGACCGCGGACGCCGAGCTGCTCGCCCGGGAGCTGGCGTTCGCCGCGGCGCGCCTGGCCGAGCTGCAGGGCGGCGCGGCTCCCGGGCTCTACGGGGACGCAGCCCGTCTCGCCCGAGCCGGTGAGACCGAGGAGGCCGTGTGGCTCGCGTTCCTCGTCGCGCTCGTCGGCCCGCTCGCGGGAGCGGACGACGCGTTCGCCGAGATCGCCCGGGTGCGCGTGCCCTGGGCGACGGGGGAGGCTCCCGACTTCGCGGACGTCCGGTTCGGCCCGCGCGGCATGGCGGACGCCGCCGGCGCCGACCGTGCCGTGGCCGCCTACCGCGCCTGGGCCGAGCGCTCGGGCGGCCAGGCGCAGGCGCTCGCGGGGGAGCCGGCATGGACCCCGGAGCGTCGCTTCGACCGTGCGTTCGAGCGACTCGCACTCCCCGGCGTGGCGCGCGGCCAGCGCTTCGAGTTTCTCCTCACCGCGGGCGCGCTGGGCCTCGCCGACCTGCGGGCCGCGGCGCTGCACCTGCTCGGCGCCGATCGCGACCCGGCCGTCGTCGCCGCCAAGCGGGTCTTCGGCATCGGGGACCTGCTGCTCGTCGCGCGCCGCGCCGCGGACCTCGCCACCGCGTGCGCGCTGCCCGCCGCGGTACTCGACCTGGCGCTCGTCAACTGGGGGCGGCTGACGGACGATCCCCAGGCCGCGCGTATCGCCTGCGGGTCCGCGCTCGACGCGGACTCCGATGCGCTCGAGCTGGCGCGTGCGGCGCTCGAGGTCGGCGGCCACGACGAGCCGCCCGATGACGACCAGGCGGGACCGTAGACGACGCCGGCCCGGCCGGAACCTCGGGCCGGGCCGGCGGTCCGTCGGTGCGTCGGCCGATCAGCTCGGCTGCGGCACGATGCGGATGTAGGGGCGCGGCTCCTCCCACCCGTCCGGGTAGGTCTCGCGGGCCTCGTCGTTGGAGACCGAGCCGGCGATGATCACGTCGTCGCCCTGCTGCCAGTTGACCGGGGTCGCGACCTTGTGCCGGGCCGTGAGCTGGAGGGAGTCGATGACGCGCAGGACCTCGTCGAAGTTGCGGCCCGTCGTCATCGGGTAGATGAGGATGAGCTTGATCTTCTTGTCGGGCCCGATCACGAAGACGTTGCGGACCGTCTGGTTGTCGGCGGGGGTGCGCTCCTTCGGGTCGCCCGACACGCCGCCGGGGAGCATCCCGTAGAGCTTGGAGACATTGAAGTCGGCGTCGCCGATGATCGGGTAGTTGGGGGCCGTGCCCTGCGTCTCCTCGATGTCCTTCGCCCAGCGCTCGTGGTCGCCGGTGGCGTCGACGGAGAGCCCGATGATCTTCACGCCGCGCTTGTCGAACTCCGGCTTGGCGCTGGCCATGTACCCGAGCTCCGTCGTGCAGACGGGGGTGAAGTCCTTGGGGTGGGAGAACAGCACGGCCCACGAGTCGCCGATCCAGTCGTGGAAGCTGATCGGTCCCTCGGTCGACTCGGCCTGGAAGTCCGGTGCGGTATCGCCGAGCTGCAGTGCCATGGGGCGAAATCCTCTCATTGTTGATCCGGTCAGGGGTATTTCAGGCTAGCGACTTCAGCCTGGCGCGCAGCCTCTTCGCGCGCGCAGTGGCCATCCGCGTAGGGAATTCGCGCTCCGTGCGTCAATTCCCCGCGCATGAGGGGTGCGCCTTCGCCATGCTCGGGCTACGCCAAGCGGATACGGCAGGACGACGAACGGACTGGCATGGGGGCGATGGGGGATATCGTCGCCGACCCTCCGCAGGGTCGGCGGCTGACGGACGACGAGCGTGATGCGCTCGTCGTGGAGATGGTGCGGCTGCACGCCGACGGCCTGCTGCGCCTGGCGCGCCGGCACAGCATGTGCGCAGAGGACGCACAGGACGCCTATCAGCGCGGCCTGGAGATCATGCTGCGCCATGCCCACCGCCTGGATCCCGCGCGCGCGCCGTCATGGCTGCGGACCGTGGTCAAGCACGAGGCGATGGCGGTGCGCCGCACGCGCCAGCGCGAGTTGGCGCCCGGCGACCTGGACTTCGACCGGCTCGAGTCGCGCACGACGCCCTCGCCCGACGAGCAGGCGGCATCGTTCGAGACCGTCGCCCGATCGGCCGAGGCGTTGCAGCGGCTCAAGCCGCAGGAGGTCCGAGCGCTCTGGCTGCGGGCGCAGGGCAACTCGTACGAGGAGATCGGCGAGCTGACGGGGTGGAGCCGGACGAAGGTCAATCGCTGCCTGTACGAGGGACGGCGCAGCTTCCTGGAGCGCTATGCCGGCATCGCCTCCGGCGCCGAGTGTGATCGCTGGCAGCCGCTGCTCTCGCGGCTGGTCGACGGGGAGGCGACCCGCGAGGAGCTGGTCGAGCTGCGGCCGCACCTGCGTGCGTGCCCGGCGTGCCGGGGTGTCGTACGCGAGCTGCATCGCGCGTCGGCGCCGCTGGCGATCGTGCTTCCGGTCGGTGTCGTCGCGGATGCCCAAGGGTCGCTCGAGCCGGCGGGACACCTCTTCGTGAAGGTCTTCGACACCGCGAGTGCGTGGCTCGGCGAGCGCGCCGCCTCGTCGCTTCGTCCGCGCCCAGCTCGCGGTCGAGGCGGTGTCGGCGTCGGCCGGCAAGGTCACGGCCGTGGCGGCGGCGTCGGCGGCCGTCGCGGGCGGCGGCGCGGTGGCGCTCGACCAGGCCGCGCGGCCGGCTCCCGTCGCGTCCGTCGCAGCGGCACCGCTCGGGCGCGCGGCCGAGCCGGCGGACGCCGCGGGCAGCCAGCGGCGCCTGACGATCGAGGAGCAGGTCGAGCGCCGGGTGGCGGCCGCACGGCGGCGCCTGGAGCGTCGTGCGACGCGGGCGCGCAGCCGCCCGGCGGCGGTCCGCGGACGAGCCGCCACAGCACCCGCGGCGACCGCCGCGACGAGTCCCGCGGCGGTCGCCCGCGGCGCCGCCGCCGGCGCCGCAGGCCGCGACGCCCGCACCGGCCGCCGGCGCGCCCGGCCGCCGAGCTCGGCCTGGAGTGATCCGGCCGCGGGAACCGCCGTGCCATGCCGTCCGGGCGGGGTCGTAGCGTCCCGCGCGACTGTCGTTCCCACGTCCGTCGCCCGGAGCCGCTTCATGCTTCCCCTCTGCTTCATCGAACCCCAGGACGCGATCCGCGTGATCGCCGAATCGGTCGGCCGCGAGGCGCGCCGGCAGCTGCTCGGCGAGCTCGTCCGCGCCTGGGTCGATGCGATCCCGGAGCCCGAGCTCGAAGGCCACTACGTCAAGGCGGTCGCCGACCTCGACGAGCACGACCTGTCGATGCTCGCGGCCTGGCACGCCTCGCTCGAGGTCGGCCAGCCGATCGCCAACCGCGACTTCCTGCTCGGGCGTCTTCGCCTCGCTCGGCGAGAACCGGCGCGAGGCGCTGAAGATCGCCGCGGGGTTCCGCGGCGAGGAGGCGTTCGACGCGGGCATCTCCGAGGAGCAGGCGCTCGAGACGGTGCTGCCGCACCTCAGCCGCGAGATCTGCTCGGACCTCGCGCAGGAGTGCCTGGACCTCTATCTCTGGGACCGCCTCGGCTCCGACAACTGAGCCTCGCGGCGCCTGGCGGCGTCAGTCCTCGATGCGGCGCAGGATGTCGTAGCGGCCGACGCCGGTGCGGCCGTCCATCCGCCAGGTGAGGAATGCGGTGTCCAGGCGCATGCGGCCGAGGTCGAGCGTCGTCCCGCACAGCGACGTCGCCGGTGGCGCGGCGCGGCGGGCCGTCGTCGGTGATCCACAGCTCGAGCGACGCGCGCCGCTGACGGCCGTCCGCGTCGAAGGTCGTCGACAGGCGCGGGTCGCCGACGCGGACGCACCCGTCGTCACCGGGGTCGAAGATCGTGGCGCTGATCGCCTCGCGGCCGTGGTCGACCGCGCCGGCCACGGCGATCGCCGCCACCGACAGCGCGGTGTCGCCGAACCACGCGCTGACGGTGCGCGTGCGGCCGATGCGCGACCAGTCCGGGTTGCCCCAGGACCGTCCGCGCTGGCCGAGCCCGTCGATCGCCAGGCGCTCGCCCGCCCACCTCGGCCGAGCCGCGCACGGTCACGCGGCTGCTCGAACCCGAGCATGCCGCCGGCGCGGGCGACCGCGTCGTCGCTCGTCCAGCGCGCAGGCCGGGCCGCATGCCTCGAGCTCCAGGTCCAGGCTCGCGTCCTGCCCGGCGAACGACAGGCGCCAGCGGCACAACGGCTCGAGGGTCTCGATGTCGATGCCGGCGGCCTGGACGTGCTCCCAGGCCGACGCGTCCTCGACCGGCACGCCGCCCTCGGCCGCGACCGCGGCGATGTCCGTGCCGTGGAACAGGACGACGAGCCCGCTCGCCGACGCTCCGCCCGGCGAGCCCGAGCCGCACCGTTCCGCACACGCCGGCGCGCTCGTCGGCGAACGCGAGCGTCACGGCGTCCGTGAAGTCCTCCTCGCGCGCCGCGCGGGGCGCGTCGAGCGCGGCGGTGACGGTCGCCGTCACGTGCCGGTCTGCGGCTGGCCGCGCAGGGCCGGGCGGTCGGCGTCGACGGCGGTGCCCTCGACGTCGTAGTCGCGGCGCGGCGCGGGCTCGTCGCCGGATGCCGGGCGCGGGCGGTTGCGATAGACGCGGGCCCCGCGCACGCCCCAGTCCGCGCCGCGGACCGTCCACACCGCCGGGCCGCCGACGCTCGCGGCGCCGGCCGTGACGGCCTTGCGCAGCACGACGCGCCGGATGATCGCCCGGGTGCCGGGGATCAGCAGCAGCAGGCCGACGATGTCGGTGACGAACCCCGGGGTCAGCAGCAGCGCGCCGCCGAAGATGATGAGGCCGCCGTCCGCGGTCTCCTTCGCGGGCACGCGGCCCGCCGACAGCGTCTGGCGAAAGCGCGCCCAGGAGAGGCGGCCCTGATGACGCAGCAGGAACGCGCCGAGCAGCGAGTCGAGCAGCAGGAGGGCGATCGTCGGCCCGACGCCGATGAGCCCACCGACCTGGATGATCGCCCACAGCTCGACGATCGGGACGACGATGAAGAGCGCGATGAGGAGCGGCATGGTCGTCTGAGAGTACGCCCCGGACGGGCGTTCGTTACCAGGCGGCGGCGGGCGCGGGCCCGTCGACCTGGACGCCCGGCAGCCGGTGCAGGCCGACGAGCTCGATCAGCGTGTGGATCTGCGGGGCGGCGCCGCTCATCCGCATCCCCCGGCCCGGCCTTGCGCAGCCGGCGCGCGACCATCGCCAGGTCGACCATCAGCGAGGCGTCGGCGAACGACAGCCCGGTCAGGTCGACGAGCAGGTCGTCCTCCACGGCGAGAGCGCGCGAGAGCGCGGGCCGGCGCAGGCTCTGCGTCGAGCGATCCTCGTCCCCGCTGCACCGCAGGACCGGCGGGTGTTCCGTCAACGAGACGATCGACGTCACCGTAGCGCAGATCAGGACGGGCGTGCAGCCGTCGTAGAATCCGTTCATGCCCACCGTCGAAGAAGTCGAAGAGGCCCTCACGAACGTCATCGATCCGGAGCTCGGACTCGATTTCGTGGAGCTCGGCCTGATCTACGGCGTCACCGTCACCGGGGGTGACGTGCACGTGACGTACACGCTCACCTCGCCGGGCTGCCCGATCGGCCCGATGGTCGCGGAGCAGATCGAGGAGTTCGTGTCGGAGCTGGACGGGGTCGACGCCGTCGGGTCCGAGCTCATCTTCACGCCGCCGTGGACGCCGGAGCAGATGAGCGAGGATGCGAAGTTTGCGCTGGGGTACTGATTGACGGGCGCTCAGGTGTCGGTGGTCCGGGGCCGGTGACGACCCGGCCTGCGGGGGCCGGGCCACCCGTTCCCTCCTCGACCGCATCGTCACCGGCCCCGTCCTCGGCGCGTGCGGTCGTCCGGCGCGTGCTCCGGACCGGGGGACGAATGTGACGAAACGTGTCGTGTGACGCATCTGGGACAACTGGTGCGGGGTGTTTCGTTTTCCGGTATGGTCCTCGGTGAGGAGGTTCCCGGCTACCGGAGGAGAGACGATGAGTGATGTGACGGCCGTTCCCGTTGAGCAGATCGACGTCGGCGACATGTCGTTGTGGGCGGACGGCTTCCCGCATGCGGTGTTCGAGCGCCTGCGGCGTGAGGACCCGGTGCACTGGAGCCCGATGGCCACGTGGGAGAACGAGCCCGGCTTCTGGTCGATCACGTGCGCCGAGGACATCCACGAGATCAGCCGGCGGTGGGAGGACTTCTCCTCGCAGCGCGGCGGGATCGTGGTCAGCGACACCGGGACCCCGCTGGAGCTCCAGACGCAGATGTTCATCGCGATGGACCCGCCGCGGCACGACCGCATCAAGGCGCTCTTCCAGCGCGGGTTCACGCCGAAGCGGATCGCCCAGCACGAGGAGGAGATCCGCGTGATCGTCGACCGCGTCCTGGACCGGCTGGAGGGCCGCGAGGAGTTCGACATCGTCGCGGACGTCGCCACGCCGGTCGTGAGCCGCGTCATCGGGAGCTTCGTCGGGACCGCCGAGGCGGAGGACGCGGGCTGGTCGGACTTCGCGCTGAAGGCGATGGCGTTCGGCGACGAGGAGCTGCAGCCCGGCGGTCTCGAGACGGTCATGCAGCAGATCCACAAGGTCTTCGAGGAGGGCGGCAAGCTCGTGGAGGAGCGCCGCGCCAACCCGACCGACGACCTCACCAGCGTGCTGGTCACCGCCGAGGTCGACGGCGAGGGCCTCAGCAACGAGGAGATCATCATGGGCTTCGCCCTGCTGCAGCTGGCGGGCAACGACAGCACCAAGGCGACGTTCTCCAACGGCATGGTCGCGCTGCTGCAGAACCGTGACGAGTGGCAGAAGCTCGTCGACGACCCCTCGAAGTCCGAGGTCGCCGTCGAGGAGCTGCTGCGCTGGGCGCCGGCGTTCTCGCACTTCCGCCGCACCGCCACGCGCGACGTGGAGTTCCAGGGCAAGCTGATCCGCGAGGGCGACAAGGTCGTCCTCTGGTACCCGTCGTCCAACCGCGACGAGGCGGTCTTCGAGTGCCCGCACAAGTTCGACGTCGAGCGCAACGCCGAGCACCAGGCGTTCGGCGCCGGCGGACGCCACTTCTGCCTGGGGACCGCCCTCGCCCGCCTGGAGCTGAAGATCCTGCTCGAGGGTGTCGCGACGCGCTTCCCGGACCTGGAGCTCGTCGACGAGAAGCCCGACTACGTGCGCTCGCTGTTCCTCAACCAGCAGCGCGAGGTCCGCGTGCGCGTGCGCGGCGCGGTTCCCGCCTGAGCTAGGACGAGCCGCCCGACGGCGCGCCGGCCGGGACGGCGGCGCGGCCGTTGGGTGAGCCGCGTCGCTCGCGCGCGATCTCGAGCAGCTCGTCGACCGCGCCGCGCAGGCCGTCGGCGAACGCGTCGATGTCCGGAAGCGCGTCGTAGTCGCCGAGCAGGCCGAAGTTCAGCCGGCCGTCGTAGCTCATGATCGCGAGCGCGAGCGCGTGGTCCTTCGGCAGGAACGCGATCGGGTAGAGGTCCTCCATCCGGCGGCCCGCGACGTAGAGCGGGAACTGCGGGCCCGGGACGTTCGTCACGATCAGGTTGAAGAGGCGCGTGGAGAAGTTCAGCCGCGAGGCCTGTGCGAGCACGGTCGGCGGGGCGAAGCCCTGCGCTCCGGCGAGGACGGCGGCGCCGACGGCCTGCTTGCTCTCCTTGAGCTCGCCCATGCCCTGGCGCACGACCTTCAGCCGCGCCACCGGATCGTCCACGTAGACGGGGAGCGGGCCGCGCATCGCGACGATCTGGTTGCCGAGCTCCCCGCCGGCCCCCGCGGCGCGCACCGACACCGGGACGAGCGCCCGCAGCTCCAGGCCCTCCGTGCGGACGCCGCGCGAGCGCAGCCACTGGCGCAGCGCGCCGCTGACGACGGCGAGGACGACGTCGTTGACGGTGCCGCCGAGCTCGTCCTTGATGAGCTTGAAGTCGGCGAGGTCGGTCTTCACGACGCGGTAGCGCCGGTGCGGGCCGATCTCGACGTTCAGCGGCGTGTCGGGCGCCGGGTTCAGGCCCGCCCAGAGGATCTCGCCGATCCCTTCGAGCCCGTCGCGGACCTCCGCGACCGCCTCCTGCGGCCGCGTCGCCAGGCGCGCGATGCGGCCCGCCGCCCCCACGGCCGTCCGCGCGATGCCGACGGCGCCCGAGGCGATGAGGGCGGCGGGCGTCGGCTCGCCGGCCGGCTGCCACGCCTCGTCGGGGTGCTCGACCTCGCGCGGCTCGGGCGTGAGGTCGAACATGACGGTCGCGAGGTCCACGCCGGAGATCCCGTCGATGACCGAGTGGTGCGTCTTGGAGATGAGCGCCCAGCGCCCGCCCTCGAGCCCCTCGACCACCCACATCTCCCAGAGCGGCTTGGAGCGGTCGAGTTGCTGCGAGAAGATCCGCGAGACGAGCTTGAACAGCTGCGCCTCGGTGCCCGGGCGCGGCAGCGCGGTCTGCCGGACGTGGTATTCGACGTTGAAGTTCGGGTCGTCCACCCAGACCGGGCGGCCCGACTCGATCGGCGGGAAGCTCAGCTTCTGCCGGTACCGCGGGACGAGGTGCAGCCGGCCCCGGATGATGTCCAGGAACTCGGTGAACGGCGGCGGCGGTCCCTCGAGCACGGTCAGCGCGCCGATGTGCATGTGCGACGAGGAACCCTCCTGGGCGAGGAAGGACGCGTCGATCGCGGTCAGCCGGTCGAAGTGCTCCTGGGCCACGGACCAACCCTACCGCGAGATCACGGGCCGACCGGGTGGCCGGCGGCGACCAGCGCCGCCGTCGCGGCGGGCAGGTCGGCCGTCCGCACGAGCAGCACGTCCGTGTCGAACGTCGACAGCGCGAAGATCGAGATGCGGGCCTCGGCCAGCGGTTGCGTGAGCGAGGCGAGGATGCCGGTCAGCGCGAAGTCGAGCGGCCCGCGGACGGCGAGGACGCGAAACGGCCCCTCGCAGCGCACGCCGTCCGGCACCGCCGCCGCCGGGCAGACCACGGTGAGCTCGTCGGCGGTGAGCACAAGCGCGCAGAACGTGCGGTCGTGGGCCCACGTCGGGACCGGTGACGCCGGGTCCAGGCGCGCGACCGCGACCTCACCGGGGAGCACGTCGAGCGCGAGCGTCACGGCCATCGTCGCGACGCTACCACCGCTGCTGCGAAGATCCGCGGCACACGACGACGGAGGCGACGATGGCGTGGGACTTCTCCACGGACCCGCAGTTCGAGGAGCAGCTGGAGTGGATGCGGGCGTTCGTCCGCGAGGAGATCTGGCCGATCGAGCCGATCGTGCACGACATCGGCCAGGAGCAGCTCGACCGGATCTACGCGCCGCTGCAGGCGCGGGTCAAGGAGCGCGGGCTGTGGGCCGCCCACCTGGACCCGGAGCTCGGCGGGCAGGGCTTCGGGCAGGTGAAGCTCGGCCTCATGCACGAGATCCTCGGCAGCTCGCCGCTCGCCCCGAACGCGTTCGGCAACCAGGCTCCGGACTCCGGCAACAGTGAGATCCTCGCGCTCGCCGGCACGCCGGAGCAGAAGGAGCGCTACCTGCACCCGCTGCTGAACGGCGACCTGAAGTCGGCCTTCAGCATGACCGAGCCGAACGCCGGCTCGGACCCGACGCTCCTGCGCACCCGGGCGGTCCGCGCGGGCGACGAGTACGTCATCAACGGCCACAAGTGGTTCTCCAGCAACGGCTCGATCGCGGACTTCCTCATCGTCATGGCCGTGACCGACCCCGACGCGCGGCCCCACCAGCGCGCGTCGATGTTCCTCGTGCCGGTCGACACGGCAGGGGTCACGATCGTGCGCGACGTCCCGACGATGGAGCACCCCGAGGCGAGCTTCGGCAAGCTCGGCAACCACGCCGAGATCCGCTACGAGGACGTGCGCGTCCCCGCGGACGCGCTGCTCGGCGAGGAGGGAACGGGGTTCCTGATCGCCCAGCACCGGCTCGTGCCCGGGCGCATCCACCACTGCATGCGGTGGCTCGGCGTCACCGCGCGCGCCTTCGACATGCTCTGCGAGTACGCGACGCACCGGTACGCGTTCGGCTCGATCCTCGCCGACAAGCAGACCGTGCAGAACTGGGTCGCCGACTCGGCCGCGCAGATGCAGGCAGCGCGGCTGATGACGCTCCACGCCGCGTGGAAGATGGACACGCAGGGCGCATCCGCGGCACGGCAGGACGTCTCGCTCATCAAGGTCTACGGCGCGGGCGTGATGCACGACGTCATCGACCGCGCGCTGCAGATCCACGGCTCGCTCGGCTACTCGACCGACATGCCGATCGAGGCGATGTACCGCTACGCGCGTGCGGCCCGCTTCTACGACGGGCCCGACGAGGTGCACCGCGAGAGCGTCGCGCGGCGCATCCTGCGCGGTTACCGGGCGCCCGAGGGCGGGGTGCCGACCGAGCACGTGCCGACGCGGCGCGAGGCCTCGCGCCGGAAGTTCGCCGACGTCCTCGAAGCCGTGACGGCGAACGACTGAGGCGACGCGTGCGGGCGGCGGCGATGGCGGCGGATCCCGACGAGGACGGACGCGGCCGGCTTCCCGTCCGCGTGCTCGTCATCGTCCTCGTCGCCCAGCTGCTGCTGGCCGCGGTGATCATCTGGTTCAGCCTCAACGGCTGGCCGTTCATCGGTGGCGGCCGTGATGCCGATCCGGTGGGCGCGACGACCACCGCGGCCGTGCCCGGGCGCTTCACGCCCGCGGCCGGGGACGGCGTCCCCACACCGCGCGTGGACCGCTTCGACGAGACGGCCGCCTTCGCGCTGCTGCGCCGGCAGGTGCGCACCTACGGGTGGCGCCCGGCGGGCTCGCCCGCGCTGCGGCGCCTGGCGACCGACCTGCGGGCGCGGCTTCCCGGCGGTCGCCTCGAGCCGGTCCCCGGCCATCCCGGGCTGCAGAACGTCGTCGGCACGATCCCCGGGCGCCGGCCCGCGGTTCTCGTCGCGGCGCACTACGACGTCGAGGCCGAGCCCGAGGGGTTCGTGGGCGCCAACGACGGGGCCGCCGGCACCGCGGCGGTCGTCGGCGTCGCCGCGGCGCTGCGCCGCACGCCACGGCCCGCCGGCGCGCGCGAGGTGCGGTTCGTCCTGTTCGACGGGGAGGAGGAGCCGCCGGGCTCGACGAACTTCCGCCGCGACGCGCTGCGCGGCTCCAGCGCCTACGCCCGTGCGCATGCGCGCGAGATCGGCGCCGTCGTGCTGCTCGACTACGTCGCGAACCGCGGGCTGCGGCTCCCGCGCGAGGAGACGTCGGACACCGCGCTGTGGGCGCGGCTGCGCGCGGCGGCCCGCCGCGCCGGCACGAGCGCGTCGTTCCCACCCGGCGCGCAGGGCGGGATCATCGACGACCACACGCCGTTCCTGGAGGCGGGCGTCCCGGCGATCGATCTCATCGACTTCGCCTACCCCTGGCGCGACACGCTGCAGGACGACCTCAGCCGCGTGTCCGCCCGCAGCCTGGACGTGACGGGGGAGACCGTCACCGACCTGGTGCTGCGCGAGCGGGCGCGCCGCTGACCGGCGGCGTGCCGGAGCGGCTTCTTAGACTGGCGCGTCGATGGCCGTCCTCCTGAACCGCCTCGGCCGCGCCGCGGCGGCCCACTGGAAGCGCGCGCTCGCGCTCGCGATCGCCGGTGTCGTGCTCACCGCGGTGCTCGCGTCGCTCGTGGGCGGGGAGTTCGTGGACGACTTCTCGGTCCCCGGGACGCCGTCCCAGCAGGCCCGCGACCTGCTCGAGGAACGCTTCCCCGCCGCCGCCGGCGACCCGGCGACGGTCGTGTTCGCCGCGGCGTCGGGCACCGTGCGCGATCCTGCGCGGGCCGGCGTCATCACGGCCGCCGTCCGCCGGATGGAGGGCCTGCCGAACGTCAGCGGCGTCGTGTCGCCGCTTTCGCGCGGGGGCGCCGCGCAGGTCTCGCGCGGACGGGCGCATCGCGTTCGCGACCGTGCAGTACGACCGGCCGGCGGACGACCTGGGGGCGGAGGCGTACGACCGCCTGGAGGAGGCCGCGCGGCCGGCGCGGTCGGACGGGCTCGAGGTCTCGATGCGCGGTCAGGTCGTGGATGTCGCCCAGCAGCAGCAGTCGCTGCCGATCGGCGAGCTGATCGGCGTCGCCGCGGCGATCCTGATCCTCACGCTCGTCTTCCGCTCCGTCGTGGCGATGACGATCACGCTCGTGGCCTCGCTGCTCGCGCTCGTCTCCGGGCTCATGCTGCTGCGGCTCGGCGCCGCGGCGACCGACATCCCGAGCGTCGCGCCGACGCTCGGGATCATGCTCGGGCTGGGCGCCGGGGTCGACTACGCGCTGCTGGTGACCGCCCGCTTCCGCGAGCGCCTCGCCGCGGGCGAGGACGCGGTCACCGCGGCCGGCCACGCCAACGCCACCGCCGGCGTCTCCGTGCTCACCGCGGGCGCGATCGTCGTCGTGGCGATCTCCGGCCTGCTCGCCACCGGCATTCCGTTCGTCGGCCGGATGGGCATCGCGACGGCCGTCGTCGTCGCGACCGTCGCGGTCGGCGCCGTCACGCTGCTCCCGGCACTGCTCGGCGCGGCGGCGCGGCGTCTGCGTCCGCCCGCCGCGCCGGCCGGGATGCCGCTCAGCGGGCGCTGGGCCGAGCGCGTCGGCCGCCACCCGTGGCGCTACGCGGTCACCGGCGCGCTGCTGCTCGCGCTGCTCGCCGTCCCGGTGACGCAGCTGCGCCTCGGGATGCCGGACGACGGCAACCAGTCGCCGAACCTGACGCAGCGCGTGGCCTACGACCGGATCGCCGAGGGCTTCGGCGCGGGAACCAACGCGACGATCCTCGTCGCCGCCGAGGTGCCGCCCGGCGAGCGCGCCGGCGCTGCCGCGCTGCGGCGCATCGTCGCGGACCTCGAGGCCGAGCCGGGGGTGGCGGCGGTCGGGCGGCCGCAGCGCAGCCCGGCGGGCGACGCCGCGGTCATCGGCGTGGTGCCCGAGTCCTCGCCGCAGGACGAGGCGACCGCCGACCTCGTTCAGCGGCTGCGCTCGACCGTCATCCCCGACGCCGCCCAGGCGACCGGGGTGCGCGCCTACGTCGGCGGGGTCACGGCGGTGCTGCAGGACACCTCCGACCGCGTCGCCGACCGCCTCCCCGTGTTCATCGCGGTCGTCGTCGGGCTCTCGGTCCTGCTGCTGATCGTGGTGTTCCGGTCCATCTGGGTCCCGGTGATCTCGGCCGTGTTCAACCTGCTGTCGGTGCTCGCGGCCTACGGCGTCGTCGTCGCGGTCTTCCAGCTCGGCATCGGCGGCTCGCTGATCGGCGTTGCCGGGGAGGTGCCGATCGTCGCGTTCGTCCCGCTGTTCATGTTCGCCCTGCTGTTCGGGCTGTCCATGGACTACAACGTCTTCCTGCAGTCGCGCATCCACGAGGAGTACCGCGCCGGCGCGGGGGCCCACGCGAGCGTCGTGAACGGCCTCGCGGCCACCGGGCGCGTCATCACCGCGGCGGGCGCGATCATGATCCTCGTGTTCCTCGGCTTCGTCCTGGAGGACGACGTCGTCGTGAAGATGATCGGCCTCGGCCTGGCGACCGCGATCCTGGTCGACGTGGTCATCGTCCGGCTGCTGCTCGCGCCCGCGGTGATGTTCCTGCTCGGGGACCGCGCCTGGTGGCTCCCCGGGTGGCTCGACCGCCTGCTGCCCGAGATCCACGTGGAGGGCTCACTCGGGGACGCCCCCGCAGCCGCGTCCTGAGCGCCGGCCCTCGTCCGCCCGTCGCGGCGGCCCGTACACTCGATGTGGACCGCATGGGACACACACCCGAGAAGATCCTGCTCGCCGCCCCGCGCGGCTACTGCGCCGGCGTCGACCGCGCCGTGCAGACCGTCGAGCGGGCGCTCGAGCTCTACGGTGCCCCGGTCTACGTGCGCAAGGAGATCGTCCACAACAAGCACGTCGTCGAGCAGCTGCGCGACCGCGGCGCCGTCTTCGTCGAGGAGCTCGACGACTCGATCCCCGAGGGCGCGATCACGGTCTTCAGCGCCCACGGCGTCTCGCCGGCCGTCCACGACGAGGCGCAGCGCCGCAGCCTTCAGACGATCGACGCGACCTGCCCGCTGGTGACGAAGGTGCACCGCGAGGCCGTGAAGTTCGCCGGGGAGGGCTACACCATCGTCCTCATCGGCCATGACGGCCACGAGGAGGTCGAGGGCACGATGGGGGAGGCGCCGGAGGCCATCGTCCTCGTCGAGACCGTCGACGACGTCGACCGGCTGCAGGTCGCCGATCCCGACAAGCTCGCCTACATCTCGCAGACCACGCTCTCGGTCGACGAGACCCGCGCGATCATCACCCGGCTGCGCGAGCGGTTCCCGAACATCACCGGGCCGCGCACCGACGACATCTGTTACGCGACGACCAACCGCCAGGCCGCGGTCAAGCAGCTCGCCCCGCTGTGCGAGCTCGTCCTCGTGATCGGCTCGCGCAACTCGTCGAACTCCAACCGCCTGGTCGAGGTCGCGCGCGAGCACGGCGCCGACTCGTACCTGATCGACCACGAGGAGCAGGTCGAGGAGGCGTGGCTCGAGGGTGTCACCACGATCGGCATCACGTCGGGCGCGAGCGCCCCCGAGGAGCTCGTCCAGCGGCTCGTGCAGTCGTTCCGCGACCGCGGCACGACGCAGGTGGAGGAGTTCGAGGTCGTCCAGGAGGACGTGCGCTTCATGCTCCCCAAGACGATCCGCCAGGCGCTCGCAGCCCGCGCCTAGCCGGCCGGCGGCGCTCCCAGCCACGCGCGCAGCTCGGCGTCGTGCTCGCCCAGCCGCGGCGGCCTGCGGGCCGGCCGGACCGGCGTGCCGTCCAGGCGCAGGGGGGAGCGCGTGGTGCGCACCCCGTCGAGCTCGAGGACGGGCTCCAGGCCCAGCCGCTCGGCCAGGGCGAAGGCCTCCGCGACGTCGTTGACCGGTCCGGCGGGGACGCCCGCGCCATTCAGTCGCTCGGCCCACGCGTCGGCGGTGTCCGTCGCGAACGCCGCCTCCAGCTCGGCCGCCAGCTCATCGCGATGGGCGACGCGCTCGGCGTTCGTGCGAAAGCGCGGATCGGCCGCGAGCCCGGGCCGCTCCAGGACGCCGCAGAGGCGCTCGAAGATGGCGTCGTTGCCGCCCGCCAGCGCCAGCTCCCGGTCGGCGGCGCGGAAGGTCTCGTACGGTGCGATCGACGGATGCCGGTTCCCCGACCGCGTCGGCACCGAGCCCGCGTTGAGGAACGACGACCCGAGGTTCAGCAGCGAGGCGAGCGCGCTGTCCATCAGCGAGACCTCCACGTGCTGGCCCGCGCCGGTCGTCGCGCGCGCCTGCAGCGCAGCGAGCGTCCCGATCGTCGCGTAGAGGCCCGTGAGCATGTCGGCGAGCGCGGTGCCGGGCTTGCGCGGCGGGCCGTCCGGGTCACCGGTGATCGACATGTACCCGCTCATCGCCTGCACCAGCAGGTCGTATCCCGGCAGCTCCCGCGTCGGCTCACCGGAGCCGAAGGCGCTGATGGAGGTGTAGACGACGCCCGGGTTGCGCTCCCGCACCGCCGCGTACCCGAGCCCGAGCCGGTCCATCGCGCCGGGCCGGAAGGATTCCAGCACGACGTCGGCGCGCGCGCACAGCTCGGCCGCGAGCGCCTGGTCGGCCGGGTCGCGCAGGTCGAGGGCCAGCGAGCGCTTGCTGCGGTTGAGGCCGAGGTAGTACGTCGAGCCCTGCGCGACGAACGGCGGCCCCCACTGGCGCGTGTCGTCACCGGTCCCCGGCCGCTCGACCTTCACGACGTCGGCGCCGAGGTCGCCGAGCGTCTGCGTGCAGAGCGGTCCGGCGAGCACGCGGGAGAAGTCGGCGACGAGCAGGCCGTCGAGGGCACCGTCGGGCATGGGGCGGCAGGTTACGCTGCGCCCCCGCATGCGCACCCTCGTCATCAGCGACCTGCACCTCGGCTCGCGGCGGCCCGTGGACATCCTGCGCCGTCCGGAGCCGCTCGACGCGCTCTGCGCGTACCTGGGCGACATCGACCGGCTCGTGCTCCTGGGCGACGTCCTGGAGCTGCGCCACGGCCCGCTGCGCGAGGCGCTCGGGGCCGCGCAGCCCGTCTTCGAGGCGCTGGGCGCCGCGCTCCCGAAGGGCGCGGAGGTCGTCATCACCGCCGGCAACCACGACTACGCGCTCGTCGCGCCCTGGCTCGCGGAGCGGGCGGCGCTCGAGCAGCCGGCGCCGCTCGGGCTGGAGACGCGCACGAGCGCCGCGGCGTCCCCGGCGACCCGTGCGATCGACGGATGGCTCGGGCGCAAGCGGGAGCTCAGCGTCGCCTACCCGGGCGTGTGGCTGCGCGACGACGTCTGGGCGACACACGGCCACTACCTCGACCGGCTCATCACGGTGCCGACGTTCGAGCGCCTGGCGGCGGGCGGCATGTCCCGGGTCGTCGGCCGGCTGCCGGAGGACGGGTCGGTCGTCCCCAGCGAGGACTTCGAGGCGGCGCTCGCCCCGATGTACGCGTGGCTCGATCAGATCGCCAACGGCCGGGCCGCCGGCGGGCGCTGGGTCACGGGCGCGGCGACCGCCAAGGCGTGGAGCCTGCTGTCCGCGGACGGGCGCGCGCCGCTGCGGGGGCGCGCGCTCGCGGCGATGCTGCCGCTGGGCATCGCGGGGGTGAACCTCGCCGGCCTCGGTCCGGTCAGCCACCGCCTGTCCTCGGATGACCTGCGCGTGGCGAACATCGCGGCGATCTCGGCCGTCGTGCGGCTGCTCGGCGTGGACGCCGAGCACATCGTGTTCGGGCACACCCACTGCGCCGGTCCGCTGGACTGGATGGACCCGGCCGACTGGCGCGTGGCCGAGACCGCGGGCACCTCGTCAACACCGGGTGCTGGACCGAGGAGCCGCGCATCAACGCCAATGAGCTGCGCAGCCCCTACCGGCCCGGGCGCGGCATCCTCATCGAGGACACCGGGCCGCCGCGGCTCGTGACGATCGCCGACGACCTCGGTCGCCGCCCCGAGCACTCGTAGCTGACTTCGCCTCCGTCCCGGTGACGAGGAGATGGATCGGGCGTTGTGCGGGTCCCGCACGAACACGGCGCGGACGATGGCACCGCGCGTGGCGGTCCGACCGGTCCGTGGCTGCCCGTGTGTCGGCGTCTGCGGTGTCGCGCCGCAGACCGGGCGGCGGCCTGCGCGCTCAGGCGAGCCCGGGGAGGAACGCGGTCGCCAGCACGGCGCCCGTCTCGTCCCCGGCGACCCGCAGCTCGCCGGCGGTGTGCCGGTCGTGGCGGATCACGCGGTGGGCGCCGAGGCGGTCGAGGACGTGGCGCCTCGCCGTTGACGGTCACCGTCGCCGGGCCGGTCGACCGACGACCCAGACCTCGCCGGCGGCGTACGCGCCCGCGTAGGGCCCTTCGACGTCGGCGGTCGGGACGACGATCGGCACGTCGTCGTCGTCGGTCGGGTCGACGAGCGGGGTCAGCGGCTCGTCGATCCCGAGCAGCTCCTGGATCGCGCGCTCGGTGCCGTGGTAGTCGCCCTCGCCGTGGTGGACCTCGAACAGCCGCAGGCGCGGGGCGAACAGGTAGCGCGACGGCCAGCCCGGCGCGGCGTAGGCCCGCCACAGCAGGAAGTCCGGGTCGAGCAGCGACGGGGTGGGCGATGCCCAGCCGCGCGATCGCCTCGCGCACGCGATCCTCGTCGCGGCCGGCGGGGAACCCGGAGGCGTGAACGCCGATCACGCGCAGGCCGGCGTCGGCGTAGCGCTCGTGCCAGGCGCGCAGGTAGGGCAGCGTGCGCAGGCAGCTCGGCCGGCAGACGTCCCAGAACTCGATGAGCACCGGATGGCGCGCCTGCTTCTCCATCCGCAGCGGCGCGACGTTCACCCAGACGAGCGTCCTTCGGGAAGCGTCGGCGCCGCGATCGTGTCCACGGGCGAACGCATCGGCGCCGGACGCTAGCATCGGCCTTCGGCGCCCGCCGAACCATCGAATCGCAGAGGGGAACAGCATGGACTTCTTCGCCGAGCTCGACGCCGTCCGCGAGCGCTGGAACGTGCTCGAGCATCCGTTCTACACCCGCTGGTCGGCCGGCGAGCTGACGCTCGACGAGCTGGCGCTGTACGCCGGGTCAGTACCGCCACGCGGTCACCGGCGCTCGCGCAGGCGTCGGCCAACGCCGCCGCCGTCGCGGACGACGCCGACCTGCAGCGCGCGCTGCGCGGGCCACGCCGCCGAGGAGGCCTCGCACGTCGAGCTGTGGGACCGCTTCACCGCCGCCGTCGGCGGCGACGCCGGCGCCGCGCCGACGCCCGAGACCGCGGCGTGCGCCGCGGCATGGGCCGGCGACGGCGAGCGCCCGCTGCTCGACTCGCTCGTCGCGATGTACGCGATCGAGTCGGCCCAGCCGGCGATCGCCGAGACCAAGCGCGAGGGCCTCGTCGCCCACTACGGCGCGGAGCCGGGCAGCGACGCGACGGTGCTACTTCGACCTGCACGCCACGCTCGACATCGAGCACGCCGCGCAGGAGCGCGCGCTGATCGAGCCGCGGCTCGACGGCGCCGACGAGCAGGCGCTGCTCGCCGAGGCCGAGGCGATGCTGCGGGCCAACTGGGAGCTGCTCGACGGCGTCGAGCGCGCGCTCGGCCGCACGCCGGAGCCGCGCCGCCTCCTGATCGCGCTTCCCGACCCGGCGCTGCGCGACGACGGTCGTGGCGCTGCGCGCGTGGGCGGAGGACGACGTCCCCGCCCTCGTGCGCGCGTGCGCCGACCCGCAGACGCAGCGGTACACGTCGGTTCCCACGCCGTACACCCCGGAGGACGCGCGGCTGTTCATCGCCGGTGGGCGCTCGGCGTCGAGCCTGCCGCTCGCGGTGGCCGACGCGGACGACGGGGCCGCCGTCATCGGCGCGGTCGGCCTGCACGCCGTGGACCTCGAGCGCTCACGCGCCGAGATCGGCTACTGGACGGCGCCCTGGGCGCGCCGCCGCGGGGTCGCGACCCGCGCGCTCGGCGCTGCTCGCGCGGCTGGGCCGTCGCGCCCGGCCGGGCTGGCGCTGCGCCGGCTCGAGCTGTACGCCGAGCCGGGCAACGACGCGTCCCATCGCGTCGCCGCTGCGCGCCGGCTTCGTGCGGGGCGACCTCGTCCGCGGCGGCATCGCGCTGCGGGGTCGCCGGCGGGACGTCGTGCGCTTCGTCTCTGCAGCCGGACCGCAACTAGCTCGCGCCAGCGGGGTTTCTGCGACAGTACGTTCTACCCAGCGTCCGGCCGCGGATGGCCGGACCTGTACCCAGGTCCAATCTCCAGAGGAGGAGTCAGTCCATGAAGCGCATCGCGCTTACGGCGATGGCGGCGCTGATCGCGCTGGCGGTGGCGGTGTCCCCCGCCACGGCCGAGACCGTCCAGTCCGTGCAGAAGTTCGAGGCGAAGGTCAGCCCGACCAAGGCCGGCACGAAGAAGAAGCCGACCCCGGTCTCCCTGTTCGCCAACCCGTACTTCGACGACATCTCGCCCGACCTCGGCCGCGAGGTCCAGTTCGCGACGGTCAACGCGAACGTGTACTTCCCCAAGGGCGGCGTCTACAACGGCAAGTACTTCAAGTCCTGCTCGGCCACCACCGTCTTCCAGGACGAGAAGCAGTGCCCGAAGGGCTCGCAGGTCGGCAGCGCCACGGGCTTCGGCAAGGGCCTCGGCCTCGACGAGGAAGTCGTCGGCAAGTTCTTCAACCTGCCCGGCGGCAAGGGCACGACCCTGCTCGTCACCGGTGAGAGCCCGCTGATCATTCGCGAGGTCGTCCCCGCGTCGCTCACGAAGCTCAGCGACCCGGACTTCTCCTACAAGCTCTCGTTCTCGGTGCCGCGCAACCTGCAGTCGCCGGCCCCGGGCGTCATCGCCGCGGTGATGCGCTTCAAGTCCACGATCCCGAAGCAGTTCGTGAAGAAGGGCAAGAAGCGGATCCCGCTCATCGCGAGCACGCTCTGCCCCGCCGGTGGCTGGAAGTTCCGCTACCAGGCCGACTACACGACGACGTTCGACGGCGCGGTCGCCAGCTCGCAGACCGTCGACATGGTCCAGAAGTGCACGAAGTAGCGCACTGAGGACTCTCCGCCGTTCCGATCACGGGGCGGGCCTTCGGGCCCGCCCCGTATCGTTTCCGTGACCATGCAGCACGTCCCGTTCCGGCCGGCGGTCCCCCAGCGGCCGTGAGGGCCCGCCGCGTCGCGAGCGCCTGTCTCTGGGCGGCGCTCACCGTCCTCGCGCTGCCCGCCGCCGCCTCGGCGCACGGGATCTCGCAGCGCGCCGACCTGCCGATCCCGGAGTGGCTCTTCGCCTGGGGCGCGGCGCTCGTCCTGATCGCGTCGTTCGTCGCGCTCGCCGTCCTCTGGCCGCGGCCCGTGCTCGCGGACGTCCGCGAGCGCGTGCTCGCCCGCGTGCCGTTCGCCCTCGAGGTGCTCGCCGGGACGCTCGGCGTCGCCGCGTTCGCCTTCGTCGCGTACGCCGGGCTCGCCGGCAACCAGACCGCGACCGCGAACATCGCCCCGACCGTCATCTTCGTCCTCTTCTGGGTCGGGATGCCGTGCGCGAGCGTCCTGCTCGGGCGACGTCTTCGCGGCGTTCAACCCGTGGCGCGCCGTCGGTCGCGCGTGCGGCGCGCTCGCGCGGCGGGTCGCGGGCGCGGACCTGCCGACGCCGCTCGCCTACCCCGAGCGGGTCGGCCGCTGGCCGGCCGCCGCCGGCATCCTCGCGTTCGCGTGGGTGGAGCTCGTCGACGTCGACCGCACCGAGCCCCGGCACCTGGCGATCCTCATGCTCGTCTACGCCGCCGTGATGCTCGTCGGGATGAGCGTCTACGGCGTGCGCGCGTGGACGCAGAACGCCGACGCGTTCGCCGTCGCGTTCGGGCTGCTCGCGCTCCTCGCCCCGCTGCGCTGGGCCGACGGCCGGGTGCGGCTGCGCCCGCCGCTCGCCGGCGCGGTGCGCGATGCCGCAGGTCGCGGGCGGGGTCGCCGTCGTGATCACGCTGATCGGGACGACGACGTACGACGGCTTCTCGCAGGGCGGGGTGTGGACCGGGACCGACGGGCTGCTGCAGCGCCTGACGGACATGTTCGACGGCGTCGGACTCGGCCGCGAGGCGGCGATCCAGGCCGCAGGGACGGTCGGGCTGCTCGCCGTCGTGCTGCTCGTCGCCGGGCTCTACCGCCTCGGCGTGGCGGGCATGCACACCGTCGGGCCGCAGCCGGTCGACGGACGAGCTGTCACGCGCCTTCGCCCACAGCCTGATCCCGATCGCCTTCGCGTACCTGCTCGCGCACTACTTCTCGCTGCTCGCCTTCCAGGGGCAGGCGATCGGCTACCTGGCGTCCGATCCGCTCGGCCGCGGATCCGACGTCTTCGGCACCGCCGGGTGGACGATCGACTACGGCGTCGTCGGCGCGAACGCCATCTGGTACGTCCAGGTCGCGGCGCTCATCGCCGGCCACATCGGCGGCCTGATCCTCGCGCACGACCGCGCGCTCGAGCTGTGGAGCGACCCGCGGATCGCGACCCGCTCGCAATACTGGATGCTCCTCGTGATGGTCACCTTCACCTGTCTGGGCCTGTGGCTCCTCTCGGCGGCCTCGCAGTGACGGTGCCGCTCGCGCACACCGGCCACTGGTACCACACGGTCCTCTACGTCGCGCCCGTGATCCTCATCGCCGTCGGCCTGTGGTGGAGCGGGCGCAAGGCGGAGCGACGAGCCGCCGCCGCGCGAGCCGTCAGGACTGACTCAAGCGCCCGCAGGTCGTGCTCCACGCCCTCGGGCGTGATCTGGTCCACGGGGAACGAGACGCGGGCGACGCCGTCCGCGTCGAGCAGGACGACCGCGGCGCTGTGCTCGAGGCCGTCCTCCTGGGGCTGGATGCCGAAGCGTGCGCCAGACGCGCTGCAGCGCGTCCTCGTCGCCCAGGAGGAACCGCATCCGGCCCGTCATCTGCTGGCGGGCGATGAACGTGCGGGCGCGGGCGGGCGTGTCGTTCGCCGGGTCCACGCTCACCGCGAGCACCGGCACGTCACGCCCGAGGTCGTCGAGCGCGCCGCGCAGCTGCTGGGTCATCGTCGGGCAGTCGTCCTCGCACGTCGTGTACATGAACGTCACCACGACCGGCCCGCCGCGCAGATCGGCGACGCGCACGCGCTCGCCGTCCTGGTCGGTCAAGGTGAAGTCCGCCGGCGGCGCCTGCGGGCGGATGGAGCCGGCGAAGCCGCCCGTGACCGCGGGCGCCGTGGCGCCCGAGCGAGGGTCGGAGAAGATGACGAACCCGGCGATCGCCAGGAGCGCGATCGTGCTGACGGCCATCAGCGCGAGGCGCACGCGGGGGTGCAGCATGGGTCTCGGAGGGTAGGGGGACGCTGCGGCGGGCGCGGCGGTCGTGTGACGGAGGTGGTGGCGAGAGAGATCGATCAGACCGGCTTTGCCGGTCTGTCCCGCCAGGGGGCCGTAGCTAGGCCTCGACGAGACCGCGCCGGATCGCGTACCGCACGAGCTCGACGCGGTCGCGCATGCCGAGCTTGCGCAGGATGTTGCCGCGGTGGGACTCGACGGTCTTCTCGCTGAGGTGCAGGATCTCGCCGATCTCGCGGTTCGTGTGCGCCTCGGCGATGAGCTTCAGCACCTCCTGCTCGCGGTGGGTGAGCGGCTCGCTCGGGCCGGCGGTGTCGTCGGACATCCACTCGCGGATGAGCGTCTCGGTGGCGGCGTTCGTGAGGAACGGCTCGCCGCGGCGCACCGCGTGGACGGCGTCCACGAGGTCCACGTCGGCCTCCCGCTTCAGCACGTACCCGGAGGCCCCGGCCTTCAGCGCCTCGAAGACGTACCGCTCGTCGTCGTGCATCGACAGCACGAGGACGCTGACGTCGGGCGCGTGGGCCTTGATCTCGCGCGTGGCCTGCAGTCCCGTCAGGCGCGGCATCGAGACGTCGAGGATCGCGACGTCGGGGCGCTGGGCGAGCGTGCGCTCCAGGGCCTCGACGCCGTCTGCGGCCTCGTCGATGACCTCCAGGCCCGGCTGGCGGTCCAGGAGCAGGCGCAGGCCTCCGCGCACCACGCCGTGGTCGTCGGCGATCAGGATCCTGGTGCTCACGCGGCGCCTCCCTGGAGGCGGAGTTCGATGGTGGTCCCGGCGCCGGGGCGCGAGCGCACGTGCAGCGTCCCGCCGGCCAGGCCGGCGCGCTCGCGCATGCCGAGCAGCCCGTGTGACCCCGGGGTGACGCGCTCGGGCGCGAAGCCGGCCCCGTCGTCGACGATGCGCACGATGGTCGCGGCGGCTTCACGGGTCACGAGGACGTGCACCAGTCGCTGCATCGGCATGGCCGGCCACGTTCGAGAGGCTCTCCTGGACGATCCGGTAGACGACCACCTGCTGCTCGGACGTCAGGCCGTCGAGGGCGCCCGGCTCGATGCGCAGGTCCGCGGCGAGGCTCGTCTGGGCGGCGAACTCGGCGACCTTCGTGCGCAGCGCCGCGGCGAGGCCGTGGTCGTCCAGCGCCGCGGGGCGCAGCTCCCGCGCGAGGCGCAGCAGCTCGTCCATCGCCTGCGAGGCCGCCTCGCGCGTCTGGCGCAGCTCCTCGCGCAGCTCCGGCGGGGCGTCCTGGGCGGTGGCCTGCAGGCGCAGCACGACGCCGGTGAGCGCCTGGTTGGCCTCGTCGTGCAGGTCGCGGGCGATGCGCGCCCGCTCGTCCTCCTGCGCGCGCAGGACCGCGCCGGCCGTCCGGGCACGCTCGTCCTCGAGCCGGTCGAGCATGCGGTCGAAGGCCAGGTTCAGCCGGGTCACCTCGACGGAGTCGCCCGCCGCGAGGGACGGCCGGGCCCGGGGGTCGGTCGCGTCCACGCGCTCCATCGTGTCGATGAGGCGCTCGAGCGGCTCGAAGCGCCGGCGCACCACCAGCGCGTTCACGAGCACGGTTGCGAGGATCGCCGCGACGAGGACGTAGAAGCGCCGCTGCTCGTCGCCGATCTGCAGGTCGAGCTGGGCGGCGACGGCGGCGGCGAGCACCGCGGCGCTGATGAGCAGCGCGTTGACCGCGATGACCTGGGCGGGCATCGACGGTCGCGGAACGCGCTGCACGAGCGAGCGCGAGCGGGGGAGGACGGGATCGATCATGTTGGGGTCTTCACCCCATATCGGCGGGCCGCCCGCGATCCGATACCCCATGCAGTTCATCAAGACCGGCGCCGGGTCTCTCCCCCTGACCCGCCGCCAGTGATGTGACCTCCGATGCGCAGCGAAGGGCGTCCCCCGATCCGGGGGGCGCCCTTCGTCGTTGCGCTGCCGGACCCGCCGGCAAGTCGCTATCCTTTCTGAAGTATGAATCTTGATCCGAATCAGGTGGTTTCCCGATGAGCGTGTCCGGACCGGAGCTGCTGCGCCGCGTGCGCGAGCAGATCAGCGAGGTCGATCCGACCGAGGTGCTCGACCTCATCGGCAGCCCCGACGTGGCGATCATCGACGTGCGCGAGTCCGAGGAGGTCGAGCAGGGCCGCATCCCCGGCGCCGTGCACGTGCCGCGCAGTTACCTCGAGACGCGGATCGAGGGCATCTCCCCGGACCGTGCCAAGCGCGTGATCCTCTACTGCGCCTCGGGCAACCGCTCGGCGTTCGGCGCCAAGACGCTGACCGAGGACATGGGGTACGAGCACGTCGCGTCGCTCAACGGCGGCATCGCGCTGTGGAAGGACCGCGGATACCCCGTCGAGGTGCCGAAGACCCTCACCCCCGAGCAGCGTCAGCGCTACAGCCGGCACCTGCTGCTGCCCGAGGTGGGCGCCGACGGTCAGCAGAAGCTGCTCGACGCCCGCGTGCTGCTGCTCGGCGCCGGCGGGCTCGGGTCGCCGACCGCGCTGTACCTGGCCGCGGCCGGCGTCGGGACGATCGGCATCGTCGACGACGACGTCGTGGACGTCACGAACCTCCAGCGCCAGATCATCCATACGACGAGCCGCGTCGGCGTGCCGAAGGTGGACTCCGCCGAGGAGGCCATCCGCGACCTCAACCCGGACGTGGAGGTCGTGAAGTACGCGACCCGCCTGGACGCGTCGAACATCATGGACATCGTCCCCGGGTGGGACGTCATCGTCGACGGTGTCGACAACTTCCCGACGCGCTACCTCCTCAACGACGCCACCGTGCGGCTCGGGATCCCGGTCGTCTCCGCCGCGATCCTCGGCTTCGAGGGTCAGCTCAGCGTCTTCAAGCCGCACGAGGGCCCGTGCTACCGCTGCCTCTTCCGTCAGCCGCCGCCGGCCGAGCTCGCGCCCTCGTGCGGCGCCAACGGCGTGCTCGGCGTCCTGCCCGGGACGATGGGCCTGCTGCAGGCCACCGAGGTCGTGAAGCTCATTCTCGGCGTCGGCGATCCGCTGATCGGGCGGCTGCTGATCTACGACGCGCTCGGCGCGACCGTCACCGAGCTGAAGGTGCGACGCGACCCCGAGTGCCCCATCTGCTCGCGCGACCCCGAGGACATCGCCGACGACGAGCTCGGCGTCTTCCCCGACTACGAGGCGTTCTGCGCCGCCGCCGGATAGGGTCCGCCGCCTCATGGCCACCATTCGCATCCCACCGGTCCTGCGCCCGTCCGTCGGCGGCGAGCGCGAGGTCGGCGCCGTCGGCGACACCGTCGGCGCCGTGCTCACGAGCCTCGCCGTCGCGCATCCCGAGACCCGCGGCCAGCTCTTCGACGAGGCCGGCGAGCTCAACCGCTACGTCAACGTGTACCTCAACGACGAGGACGTGCGCGTGCTGGACGGGCTGGACACCGCCGTCGCCCCGAGCGACGCGATCGTGATCCTGCCCGCGATGGCCGGCGGCGCCTGAGGCGATGGCGGGGACCGGCCCCGCCCGCACCCCGCCGCCCGGGCCGGCCGCGCGGCTGCGTGGGGTCGCCGGCAGCCCCGTGCGCGACATCCTCGCGCTGACCGAGCGGCCTGGCGTGATCTCCTTCGCGGGCGGGCTGCCGGACCCGAGGCTGTTCGACGCCGCCGGGCTGCGGGCCGCGTTCGCCCGGGCGCTGGGCGACGACGTCGCCGGGCGCGCGCTCCAGTATTCGACGACGGAGGGCGACCCCGCCCTGCGGGAGCGGATCGCCGGCCTGCTCACGGGGCGCGGGCTGCCGACGACGGCCGACGAGCTGATCGTCACCAGCGGCTCCCAGCAGGCGCTGACCCTCGTCGCGACGCTGCTCTTGGAGCCCGGGTCGGTCGTCCTCGTCGAGGAGCCGGGGTACCTCGCCGCGCTCCAGGCCTTCCGCCTGGCGGGCGCACGGCTCATGCCGGTCGCCTGCGACGAGGAGGGGCTGCTGCCCGAAGCGCTCGAGGCGGCCGTCGACCGCGAGCGGCCGGTGCTCCTCTACACGGTGCCGACGTTCCAGAACCCGACGGGTCGCACGCTGCCCGATCGGCGCCGCCGCGAGGTCGCGCGCATCGCCGCCGAGCGCGGCCTATGGATCCTCGAGGACGACCCCTACGGCGAGCTGCGCTACAGCGGTGAGCCGGCCGGGCACATCGCCGCCCTGCCCGAGGTCGCCGACCGCGTCCTCGCGCTCTCGACGCTGTCGAAGATCGCCGCGCCGGGGCTGCGGATCGGGTGGGTGCGTGCGCCGGCCGGCGTGCGCCGCCAGCTCGTCATCGCCAAGCAGGCGGCCGACCTGCACACCTCGACGGTCGACCAGGCGGCGAGCGCGATCTGGCTGGGCGAGGTGGACCTCGCCGCGCACGTCCGGCGCCTGTGCGAGGTGTACGGCGCGCGCCGCGACGCGCTGCTCGGCGGGCTCGCAGACGCGCTGCCGCCCGGGAGCACGTGGAACGAGCCGGGCGGCGGGATGTTCGTCTGGGCGCGCCTGCCCGAGGGCTGGGACGCCGCCGAGCTGCTGTCCGCCGCGATCGAGCGGGACGTCGCGTTCGTGCCCGGCGCCCCCTTCTTCGCGGGCCCGCCGGACGCCGCGACGCTGCGCCTGTCGTTCACGACGCATCCGCCCGCGGAGATCGCCGAGGGCCTGCGCCGGCTGCGCACCGCGTGGGCCTGAGCGCCGCTGCGTGACGCCGAGCCCCGGGGTCGCTATCTTTCGTGAAGCGATGAGTGTCCCGCCGCTCCAGTCGCGCCCCTGCGGGGGTCGCTACACGGACCTCGTCGAGGCGATCGGCAACACGCCCCTGGTCGAGCTGCAGCGCCTGTCGCCGAAGCCCGGCGTGCGGATCTGGGCCAAGCTCGAGTCGCGCAACCCGACCGGCTCGGTGAAGGACCGCGTCGCCAAGGCGCTGATCGAGGATGCCGAGGCCAAGGGGCTGATCAGCCCCGGGCAGACGATCCTCGAGCCGACGTCGGGCAACACGGGCATCGCCCTGGCGATGATCTGCTCGCGCAAGGGCTACCGGCTGAAGGTCGTGATGCCGGAGAACGTCACGCCGGAGCGCACCCAGCTCCTGCGCATGTACGGCGCGGAGATCGTCTACTCGCCGGGCGACCAGGGCTCCAACGGCGCCGTGGCGATGGCGGTCGACATGGCCGCCGCCGACCCCTCGTACCACATGCCCTACCAGTACGGGAACCCGGCGAACCCGGGCGCCCACTACAACGGCACGGCCGTCGAGATCCTCGACGAGCTGGACGGCCGGGTCGACGCGTTCGTCGCGGGCCTGGGCACGGGCGGGACGCTCATGGGCCACGCGCGCCGCTTCAAGGAGGAGCTCGGCGACCGCGTGACGATCGTCGCCGCCGAGCCGATGCAGGGCGAGCCCGTCCAGGGCCTGCGGTCGCTCGACGACGGGTTCATCCCGCCGATCATCGACCTCTCGCTGCTCGACCGCAAGATCTTCGTCACCAACCGCGACGCCGTCATCTGGACGCGCAGGCTGCTCGACGAGGAGGGGCTGTTCGCCGGCGTCTCGTCCGGCGCCATCGCCCGCGTCGCGCACCGGATCGCCGGGGAGATGGACGAGGGCAACGTCGTCTTCATCGTGTGCGACGACGGCTGGAAGTACCTCAGCAGCGGGGTCTACACGCTGCCCGTGGACGAGGTCGAGAACCTCGAGTCCACCGTCTGGTGGTAGGAACGGCCCCTGGCAGGACAGACGCCGAAGGCGTCTGATCGTTCTCTGAGCGCGTGCGGCGCAACGTCGGGACGGACACCCGTCCAGCCGCGTGTCGCGCCCCGGTGCCCCAACCCGTACTCTGCCGGCTATGCCCAGCATCGGCCCCATGGAACTCGTCGTCATCCTGGTGATCGCGCTCGTCGTCCTCGGCCCGAAGAAGCTGCCCGAGGTCGGGCGCTCCGTCGGGCAAGGGCATGCGGGAGTTCAAGGAGTCGCTCAGCGGCGAGAACGAGACGCGCGGACGAGGAGCGTCCCGTGCTCGGCACGGCCCCGCGCCAGGACTGACGGCCGCGGCCGGCCGCGGCGCGCCCGCTCGCTGGATTCGCCGCATGCGCATCTCCCGCGAGCAGCTGGACGCGATCGTCGGTCACGCCCGCGCGGAGCACCCGAACGAGTGCTGCGGCCTCGTCGTCATGCGTGACGGGGCGGGCGGTCGCGGTGCACCTCCTGGAGAACACGGCGGCGAGCCCGCTGCGGTTCGAGGTGGACGGGCTCACGCTGCACCGGCTGATGACGGAGATCGAGGACGCCGGCGACGAGCTCGGCGCGATCTACCACTCGCACACCCGATCCGAGCCGTACCCGTCGCAGACCGACGTGAACTTCGCGGCCCACTGGCCGGGCGTGGAGTGGCTCATCGTCGGCCTGCGGGACACCGCGGGCGCGCCGGTCGTCCGCAGCTACCTCATCGAGGACGGGGACGTGCGCGAGGTGCCCGTCGAGCGCCGATGAGCTGACGGCCCGGCGGTCTGCCCGTCCTGCGGGGCGCAGGCGGACCCCGGCGCACGCCTGTGCCCGGCGTGCGACATGCCGCTCGGGTTCGCGGCGGGAGCGCTCGAGGCGACGGGCGAGCGCCACGAGCGCGCGCGCAAGGTGCAGCGCCGCTACGCGGAGGGCGACCTCGTGACCGTTGCGACCGGCCGCAACCAGGCGGAGGCGGACTTCGTCGCGAACCTCCTGCTCGAGGAGGGCGTCCCGAGCCTCGTGCGCCGCTCACGCGGCTTCGACGTCCCCGACATGCTGGCGGCGGGCCCGCGCGACGTCCTGGTCCCGCAGTCGGGCGAGGCGGCCGCGCGCGAGATCCTGCTCCAGCTGGACCTGCACGACCGCGGGCGGGCCGCGGCGCCGTCCCCGGGCAGGGTCCTCGCCGGCCTGCTCGCCGGCATCACGCTCGTCGCGCTGATCGTCTGGCTCGGCTCGCTGCTCGCCTGACCCGAGCCCTCAGACGCCGGCCATCCGCGCCAGATGGGCGCGCCAGGCGCCCTGCGTGTGCACGAACGAGCGCCCGCGGAAGGCGCGCTCGAGCGTGCGGCGCACGTCGCCGGGCGGCTCGATCGCCAGCCGCGCCGCGGCCTGCTCGCCCTCCTCGCGCGCGAGCAGGTCGAGCACGGAGCCGCCGAGCAGCTGCGCGTCCCGGATGCCCGGGCGGGAACGACGGCTCGCCGCCCTCGCGCAGGCGCCGCGCGATGGCGGGCCGCGCGTGCGCCGTCTGGCCGGAGAACCACTGACCCGCGCCCGCCGCCAGCCAGGCGTTGCGCGCGTAGGCCGCGGCCGATCGCACGCGCAGCGGCGGCGGCAGCGCCGGGTTGCTGAGCCCCGCGGCGAGCTGGGCGTACAGCGCAGCGGGCGTGAGCATGAGCATCTCGCGGGAGCCGGGGACCGTCGACGCACGCGCCTCGAGAGCGCGCGGGGAGAGGACGTGGATCTCGCGCGGGGTGAACCACCCCGCGAGGTAGCGGCGGGCGGCGGGAGCCGTGAGGCGGCGCAGCACGGGAACGATCGGCTGCGCGAGGTCGAGCTGAGCGGAGCTGGGATGCACGACGACGCCGAGGACCTCGGGGACGACGGGGAGGACGGTCGCGAGTCGCTCACGGGTCCCTTCGAGCTGCTCGAGGATCGCGACGACGTCCTGCGCGTCGGCGTCATCGTGGCGCGCGGCGAAGCTCGGAGAGGTCGTCTCGACCCAGGACACGTGCGCCTCAGCCCGCCGCGGCGGCGTCGAGCTCGTACCCGAGCTCGGTGCTGATCCCCCGGGCGGTGAGCAGCTCGTGCGCGGCCTGCAGGCTGGGGGCGTCCGCCACGGCGGCTGCGACCCGCGCGGGGCCCGCGATGGCCGCGGCGGGGTCGAACCACAGCAGGCGCCCCCCGAGCGGCGTGAGCTCCACCGTGCGGCGGCCGCCGCGGATCGTCGCCGACCCCGTCTCGCCGCGCGCGCAGCGCAGCGCCATGGCACTCGCCTCGGTGGGGACGTCCGCCAGGGCGCCCTGCAGGCGGTCGAGCGCCGCGGCGGGCGGATCGGTCACGCCGCGGGCGCCGCCCGCGTGGTCGAGTTCGTCGAAGCGGGCGCCGACCTCGGCGGGCGTCAGCTCCCCGTCGCAGCCGGCACCGAAGACGACCGCGACCGTGGGCAGCCCGGCGGCCGTGGTGTGCGGCGCCGCCGCGAGCAGCACTGCGTCGGCGAGCGGGCTCGCGAGCCCCGGCTCGTCGCCGTGGGCGAGCACGTCGCCGCCGACGTCGAGCAGCACGAGCAGGTCGCAGTCCAGGCGCTCGGCGGCCGCCAGCAGGCCGCCCGCGATCGCCCGCGGCCCGCCGCCGGGGTCGATCAGCGCGACCGGGCGGCCGAGGACGCCGGCCATGCGGCTCTCGGCGAAGTGGAAGCCGCCGGGCCCGGTCGTCCGGGGGCCGGCAAGCGCAGCCGAGGCGTTCAGCCGGACCGCGCCGTCGATCTCGTCGAGCGTCCTGCGGGCCCGGGATCGGGTCGATCGGGCGCCGCTCCCAGGTGAGCCCGCCGAGCTCGGCCGGGGTCCCGGCGGCCTCGGCCGACCCGGCCGCGGCGAGCGCGCCGGCGACGTCGCCCCCGCCGCCGATCCCCACGCACAGGACGCGCGCGGCGCCGGCGAGGAGCGCGGGGGCGGCGGGGAGCAGGTGCGGTCGGCGGCTCAGACGAGTTCGGCCACGCGGCCGGAGCAGATCGACTCGATGGTGTCGCGGACGCGGCCGAACTCGTCGTCGGAGAGCACGGGCGTGCCCTCGAACGGCAGGTCGCGCGCGATCTCCAGCCACGAGCGACAGCCCGCATAGTCGCCGCGCACGCGGACCGTCACCGGACGGGGGATGCGGTACGTGCGCAGGAGCACGACGTGCAGGGGGTGCCTGGGCTTCCAGCTCAGCCGCTTCTGCGCGTAGTCCGTCGTCCAGATGTAGAACGGCGAGAGCTCGCTGACGATGCGCGGGTCGGTGACCGTGAAGTGGCCCGCGACCTCGGCCCAGGCGCGGACGCGGACGCGATCCGGCTGCGGGATCCCGCCGTCGCGCGTGAGCGCGCGGGTGGGCGGATCGCCGTCCGGCCAGACGCCCTCCTCGAGGGCGCGCCGCAGCTCCGGCACGTGCGCCTCGCGCACGACGTCGTTGCGCTGGTGGTCGAACGTGGGGTACAGGAAGAAGCGGTCATGCTCGAGCTCGAAGTGCTTGTGCTCCTCGCGAATCCCACCCTTGCGCAGGGTGAGAAGCTGCTCGCCCTCGGCGAGCGCGCGGACGGTGACCGCCCATTCCTTCAGGGCAATTGGCATCAGGGGATTCCAGCTGGAGAAGGGACGAAACAGACAGCGACCCGCGCCCAGAGCCGATCAGGGGATCGGCGGTGCTGCGGGGTGTGTCCATTCTGTCAAAAGGACCGGCAAAGGCCCAAATTGCGCTGGAAATCCGCGGGTTTCGCGCATGAAAAACAGGCGCGTAGGCGCTCATCGGGTGCCGCTGAGGCGTGATTCGGCCCGAAAACGGGCGGCCTGACACGCCGTCACGTCCAATCGCGGCGACGACCGCCTCGCTGTGTGCCGGATCGCACACAGCGCGAGGGGCTCGCGGCGCGGTCAACCGAGTGCGGTGACGCCGGTGCGGCGCTCGGCGGGCGCAAGCTCCAGCTCGACGGCGATGCCGATGTCGAGCTGGCCGTAGGAGCCGCCCGCGACGCGGTGCTCGGTGAGGAGATCCTCGAGGTGGAAGCGGCCGATCAGCGCGTCGCACTCCAGGCAGCCGTTGGCGATGTAGCCGCCGGCGACGCCGGGGCTCTCGCGGTGGCGCAGCTCGCCGATGCCGCGGCGGGCCAGATGCCGGGTGTCGAGCGCGCGGACGCAGGGTCTCGTCGATCGCCTCGAGCGGGATGAAGCCGCTGCCGTCCGGCGTGTGCCGGGCGTCGACGATGACGCCGACGACCGCGCGCACCTTCTGGCGGCAGCACCAGCACGTGTCGGTCACCGCCGCGACCCGTGCGCGAGCGGCGCCGGCGTCGCCTGCGGGAGCCGGGGTGGTCGCGGCCGGCGCGCGCCTCCTGCCGGGCGCGCATGCGATCGGCGAGGGAGATCACGGCGCCGCCGGCGGCGGGTGATGCGGGAGCGACGGGGTGTCCGGGGCGGTCGGTGGCCATGGTCTGCACGGGGTTTTACGGCCGCTGGGAGGCCCATCGGAGTTCCGCGCGCATTTGCGCACGTTGTGGGGCGAAACCTGCGCACGGACTGCGCACGTTCGTCCAGATGCCGCTCATACGCAGGGACGCTTGCGGCGGGTGGGCGGTCGACCCGATCGCGCTGAACGGCGGCCGCCGACGCCGGACGGCGTCAGAGGCGCAGGCCCGCGAGACCCTCGAGGGTCTCGATGACGGCCGCGTAGTCCGCCTGTCGCCGAGTCCCGCGTCCGACCGTCGCGACGAGCACCTCGCGGGCGTCGGCCGCCGCCGGGAACGGCACGCCCTCGGCCCCGACGGCGTCGAGGCAGTGCTGGACGTCCTTGAGCATGTGCTCGGTCTTGAACAGCAGCGGATACTCGTGGGAGCGCATCGGCCCGGCCTTGAGGTCCAGGACGGCGCTGCCGCCCGCGCCCGCGGAGAGCACCTCGACGAGGGCGTCGAGATCCACGCCGAGCGCCCTGGCCGGCCAGCAGCGCCTGGCCGGCGGTGATGGTGTTCGCGATCGCGACGGCGTTGTTGACGAGCTTGACCCGCTGGCCGTGCCCGCACGGCCCGACGTGACGGATCAACGCTGCCCATCGCCTCGAAGGCGGGCATCGCGCGGGCGACGTCGGCCGCGCCGCCGCCGACCATGATCGTGAGCGTCCCGGCCTCCGCGGCGGGCGACGAGCCGGTGACCGGCGCGTCGAGGAACGCGCAGGCCGCGCTCGGCCAGCCGCGCGCCGAGCGCCTCCGCGGCGGACGGCGCGATCGTCGACATGTCCGCGACGAGCGTCCCGGGCGCCGCCGTGCTCGCGGCGCCGTCGGGCCCGAGCAGCACGGCCTCGACGTCGGGACCGTCGACGACCATCGTGATCACGAGCTCGCGCCGTGCGGGCGGCCGCCGCCGGCGACCGCCGCGACGGCGGCGCCCGGGTGCTCGGCCGTCCAGGCCTCCGCGGTGGCGGCGGTGCGGTTCCAGACGGTGACGTCGTGGCCGGCGGCCAGGAGGTTCGCGGCCATCCGCGATCCCATGATCCCCAGTCCCAGGAAGGCGATGCGCATGAGCCGATCCTATGCCGCCCCCGCGGCCGGGCCGTCGCCGCCGCCGCCCGGCGTCTCGATGCGCAGCCGGTCGCCGGGACGCAGAGCGGCGCGGGCCTTGGGTCCCAGGTCCTCGCCGTTGAGCAGGTTGCGGCCGCGGGCGCCGTCCGCGCCGCCGCGCGCGCCGCGCGGCGGCGTGCCGGCGGCGCTCGGTGATCAGCGACAGCTCCATCGGCGCCAGCGCCTCCAGCTCACGCACGATCCCGTCGCCGCCGCGGTGTGCGCCCGCGCCGCCCGAGCCCCGCCGGATCGCGTACTCGACGACCCGCAGCGGGAACTCCAGCTCCAGCGCCTCGACCGGCGTGTTGAGGGTGTTCGACATCGCCACGTGCACGCCCGACGGGCCGTCGGCGTCCGGGCAGGCCCCCTGACCGCCGCCGAGGGTCTCGTAGTACGTGAAGGCGTCGGTGCCGAGCGTGAGGTTGTTCATCGTCCCCTGGCCGAGCGCCCGGCCGAACGCGCCGAGGACCAGGTCGGCGACGCGGCTGGAGGTCTCCACGTTCCCGGCGACCACGGCGGCGGGCGGCTCGGCGTTCAGCAGTGAGCCGCGCGGCGCGATCACGGTCACCGGACGCAGCGCTCCCGCGTTGGGCGGGATGTCCGCGTCGGTCAGCACGCGCACGGCGAAGAGGCAGGCCGAGACCGTCACGGCGAGCGGGCAGTTGAGGTTGCCGTGGTGCTGCGGCGCGCTCCCGCTGAAGTCGAGCGTGAGCTCGTCGCCGGCGACCGTCGCCGCCACGCGCAGCTCGATGTCGCCCTCCAGCGCCTCCAGCACGTCGGTGGCCGTGCGCCTGCCGTCCGGCAGGGCGGCGAGGCACGCCCGCGTGCGCCGCTCCGCGTACGCCAGGACGTCCGCCCCCGCGGCTCGCAGCGCCGCGGCGCCGATGCGGTCGGCCAGCTCCGACAGGCGGGCGACGCCGACGCGGTTGGCGGCGAGCTGGGCGCGCAGGTCGGCGCGGCGCTGCTCGGGGCGTCGCATCTGCGCGACGAGCTCGTCGATCAGCGCGTCGGTCAGCTCCGACGGCGGGATCACGACGCCCTCGTCGGCGAGGGTCGTCGAGTCCGCGGGCATGGACCCCGGCGTCGGGCCGCCGACGTCCGCATGATGCGCGCGGCCCGCCGCGAACCCCAGCAGCTCACCGTGGGCGTCGAACGCCGGCGTCACCAGCGTGATGTCCGGGAGGTGCGTGCCGCCCGCATAGGGGTCGTTGAGGATCCAGGACCGGCCGGGCGCCTGGTCGCGCCCGGCGACCGCGGCGACCGCGGCGGGCATCGCGCCGAGGTGCACCGGGATGTGCTCGGCCTGCATGAGCATCGCGCCATCCGGCGTGAACAGCGCGGTGGAGCAGTCGCGGCGCTCCTTGATGTTCGCCGAGTGCGCCGCCTGCACCAGGACGGCGCCCATCTCCTCGCACGCGGCGCGCAGCGCGCCGAGGATCACCTGCAGCGTGATCGGGTCGAGCGTGCTCACGCCGGGCCCCGCTCCAGGACGAGGGTCCCGGTCACGTCCACCGCGCCGGCCCAGCCCTGCGGCACGGCGACCGTCGTCTCCGGCAGGTGCAGCACCGCCGGGCCGGTCACCCGCTCCTCCGCGGCCGCGCCGTCGCCGGCGAGCCGGACGTCCGGGCCCGCCTCGATGACGCTCAGCCGGACCGTCACGATCTCGACGGGCGTCTGCGGTTCACGCCAGCCGTAGCGCCGCTCGTGGTCGGCCTCGAACGCGGCGGCGACCTCGGCCGGGCGCTCATGGCGCGTCCCCCGGACGGTCAGCTCGTGTGACTGGCCGCGATAGCGCACGTCGAACGCGACCTCGACGCGGGTTCCGGCGGTGCCGAGCGTCGCGCGCGCCTCGTGCAGCAGCTCCGCGCAGGCTGCGTCGAGCGCCTCGCCGGAGTCCTGCGCCGCCGGGAGGAAGACCGAGCGCTGCCGCGTGACGCGGCGGTCGGCCGCCGCCAGGCCGAGGGCGCTGAGCACGCCCGACGCGCGCGGGACGAGGATCCGCGTGATGCCGAGCTCCTCGGCGATCGCGGCGGCGTGCAGCGGCCCGGCGCCCCCGAACGCCAGCAGCGCGAACCCGCGCGGATCCAGGCCGCGCTCGACCGTCATCACGCGCAGCGCGCGGACCATCTCGGCGTTCGCGACACGCAGGATCCCGGCAGCGCAGTCGGCGACCGGCAGGCCCAGCTCGGCGGCGAGCGCGGAGACCGCGGCGGTCGCCGCGCCGCGGTCCAGGTTCACGCCGCCGGCCAGCGGTCGCGCGGGGTCGAGCGTGCCGAGGACGACGTGCGCGTCGGTCACGGTCGGCTCCGTCCCGCCGGCGCCGTAGGCCGCGGGGCCCGGCACCGCGCCCGACGACCGCGGGCCGACGCGCAGGGCGCCCCCGGCGTCGCGCCAGGCGATCGAGCCGCCGCCGGCGCCGACCGTGTGGATGTCGACCATCGGCAGTGCGATCGGGCGGCCGGCGATCTCGCGGCCGGCGCTCTCGCGCACGCGGCCGCCCTCGACGACGCACACGTCGCATGACGTGCCGCCCATGTCGAAGCAGAGCAGGTCCGGTTCACCACACGCCTCGCCGACGAGCGCGGCCGCCGCCGCGCCGCCCGCCGGGCCGGACAGGACCGTCAGGACCGCGTGCCGCGCGGCCGTGCCGGCGTCGACCAGGCCGCCGCTGGACTGCATGACCTGGGCGTCCGGGAGACCGCCCGCCGCGGTGCGCTGGCCGAGGCGCAGCAGGTAGGCGCCGAGCAGCGGCGAGAGCGCCGCGTCGACCTCCGTCGTGGCGGCCCGCTCGTACTCGCGAAACGTCCCGACGACCTCGTGCGAGAGCGAGACGTGGACCGCGTCGCCCAGCCGCTCGCGGATCGCGGCGCCGATCGCCAGCTCGTGTGCCGGATCGCGCCAGGCGTGCAGCAGGCAGACCGCGACCGCGTCGGGCGCCGCCCGCGCGAGCGCGTCCGCGACCTGCGTCGCGGCGGCGTCCGTGAGCGGCATCAGCACCTCCCGGGGGCCCATCCGCTCGGCGGCCGCGACCCGCAGCTCGGGCGGCGCGATCGGTGCGGGGCGAGCGGCGCACAGGCGGTAGAGCTCGGGCCGGTTCTGCCGCGCCAGCTCGACGACGTCCGTGAACCCCGCCGTCGCGACGAACGCCGTGCGGGCGTGGTCGCCCTCGAGCAGCGCGTTCGTCGCCACCGTCATCCCGTGGGCGAACGCGCGCACGTCGGCGGGCTCAGCCGCGGCGGCCCGCAGGACCGCCGCGACCGCGTCGAGCACGCCGCGCGACTGGTCGTCCGGCGTCGTCGGCGCCTTCGCCGTGACGACCCGACCGGGCGCGGCGAGCACCGCGTCGGTGAACGTCCCGCCGACATCGACGCCCAGGAGCATGATGCTCCGGACGCTACCGCCCGCGCCGGGACGCACGAGCGCCGGGGGGTCGGAACCCCGGCGCCCCGCGCCCCGTGTCCGTACGGGAGGTGGAGCAGGTCAGGCGGCGAGCGCCAGGGGCTGCGCGGCCGCCTCGGCGGCGAGCGCCGCGGCGAGCTCCAGCTCCTCGGTCTCCACGAGGTGCTGGTGGGAGGGGCAGTAGCCGTTGTCGTGCACCGGCAGGCGCTGGCAGGCGGTGCCGCGGCGCGTCGTCGCCCGGCACTGCAGGCGATTGCCGAAGGCGTCACGCCCGCGGATCGAGAGCGCGGAGAGCAGCTGCTCGGCCGCCTCGACGTAGTCGCGCACGACGATCCAGACGCGCGCCTGCGTCTGGAGGGGGAAGTTCACGCGGATGTCGCGGAACAGGGTGCGCGCGGGCTGCGCGAAGTAATGGCGATCGGTCGCCAGGCGCTCGATCGCGCACTCACAGGCGCGGAGCACGTCGGCGTGCCCCTGCCGCCCCGTCGCGATATCCGTCGCCAGCTCGCGGTAGATGGCTCTGCTCACTTGATACATCTGGGCTGGACCCTCCTGCGTTCGTCCTTGTCGCGGTTCCTCACCCTCCTCCCAGGGAGCGAGTATCCGCCTGACGTGTGAAGGCTGGAACACACGAAACATGAAGTTCGTGTTAAGCGTGGTTCGCGGAGCTCGCGGCGCCTGGCGCCACCCGCCTGCGGGGGGCGGTGGCTTTCGCCACAGCACGCCCTTGGCGTGCGGCGCCAGACATCCACGATCTTCCGCTCGAGGAGCGTGGTGCCTGGACCTGAAGGGGCGCTAACGCGCGGTGTCGGGCGCTAGCGCCAGAGGTGGAACTCGGGCCTGTCGTCTCTGACGACGGCGTGGTGCAGGTCGAGGCCCGGGTTGGTCTCGGGGAAGTCGCTGCGGATGTGGGATCCGCGGGTCTCCTCGCGGAGCAGGGCGCAGCGGGCGACGAGGCGGGCGAGGGGGTGGGGGTCGTCGAGGAGGCGCTCCAGGCCCGCGCGGTCGCGGACGAGGCCGGCGTCACGCCACATGGCCTCCTGGGTGCTGCGGGCGGGGATCGTGATCGGCTGCGGGGCGGGTGGTGCGCCGGTCGGCGTCGTGGCGGGCTCGTCGAGGGCCTTCCGCGCGGCGCGTGCGCCGAAGACCGCGCATTCGGACAGCGAGTTGGAGGCGAGGCGGTTGGCGCCATGGAGCCCCGTGCACGCGGACTCGCCGATGGCGTAGAGGCCCGGGACGCCGGTGCTGCCGTGCAGGTCGGTGACGATGCCGCCCATGACGTAATGCGCCGCGGGCGCGACCGGGATCAGCTGGGTCGACGGGTCCAGCCCGGACTCGCGCAGCGCCTCGACGACGTTCGGGAAGCGCGCTGGGTCGACCCCGCGCATATCGAGCTCGACGGCCGGCGCGCCGCTGCGGTTCATGACCTCCCAGATCCCCCGCGAGACCTCGTCCCGCGGGGCGAGCTCCTCGACGAACCGCTCGCCGTCGGGACCGTGCAGGGTGGCGCCCTCGCCGCGGATCGCCTCGGTGACGAGGAAGCCCTCGCGACCGGCGATGCCGGTGACCGCGGTCGGGTGGAACTGGACGAACTCGAGGTCGGCGACGGCGGCCCCGGCGCGCTGGGCGAGCAGCAGGCCGGTGCCGAGCGACCCCGGCGGGTTGGTGGTCCGGCGCCAGAGCGCGGCGGCGCCGCCGGCGGCGATGATCGTCCCGCGCGCCCGGACCGCCGGACCGTCTTCGCAGAGGACGCCCGCGACCCGCCCGTCCTCGAGCCACAGGTCGGCCGCGCGGGTCGGCTCCAGCACCCGCACGCCGGGCTGCGCGACGAGGACGGCCGAGAGCTGCCGCGCCACGCGCCGCCCGGTCGCCGAGCCGCCCGCGTGCACGATCCGCCGGCGCGAGTGGCCGCCCTCGAGGCCGAGCGCCAGGTTGCCGTAGCGGTCGGCGTCGAACACGACGCCCTTGCGCTGCAGCGCGAGGATCATCTCGGGTGCCTCGTTCGTCAGCACCTCGGCGGCGGAGCGGCGGACCAGCCCGCGGCCCGCGCGCTCGGTGTCCTCGAGGTGCAGCTGGGGCGAGTCGTCCATCGCCAGCGCCGCGGCGAGCCCGCCCTGCGCCCAGTAGCTGGCGGTCTGGGCGAGCGGCGTCGCGCTGATGACGGCGACGCGCGCCCCGGCCTCGGCGGCGGTCAGCGCGGCGTAGAGCCCGGCGACGCCGGCGCCCACGACCGCAACGTCCGCGTCGATCCGCTCGGGGGCGCCCATGCGCGGGTACCGTACCCCTCCGTGCGCCCGCTCATCCTGCGCCACGAGGCGTCGCTGCACCACGACACCGGTCCGCACCCGGAGCGGATCGCCCGCATGGAGGCGATCGAGCGCGAGCTCGAGCGGCGTGCGTGGCTCGGCTACGCCGTGCGCGACTCGGTGCCCGCCACGGCGGAGCTCATCGACGCGGTTCACGCGGCCGGCCACCGGGAGGCGATCGCCGCCGCGTGCGCCGCGGGGGGCGGTGCGCTCGACGCCGACACCGTCGTCTCGGCCGGTTCGCTGCGGGCCGCGCTCCATGCCGCGGGTGGCGCGGCCGAGATCGTCGACGCGCTGCTCGCCGGCGAGGCGCCCGTCGCCGCGTCGCTGCACCGGCCGCCGGGTCACCACGCCGACGCGGGCCGGGCGATGGGGTTCTGCCTCTTCAACAGCGTCGCCGTGGCCGCGCGCCACGCGATCGACGCCCACGGGCTCGAGCGGGTGCTCATCCTCGACTGGGACGTGCATCACGGGAACGGGACGAACGACATCTTCCACGCCGACCCGCGCGTCCTGTTCGTGTCGATCCACCAGTCGCCGCTGTATCCGGGAAGCGGCGCGGCGACCGACCGCGGCTCCGGCCCGGGCACCGGGTTCACGGTGAACCTGCCGGTCCCAGGCGGCAGCGGCGACGCGGTCTACCGCGCGCTCGTGGATCACGTCGTCGTGCCCGCCGCCCGGGCCTACACGCCGCAGCTCGTGCTCGTGTCGGCGGGGTTCGACGCGCACGCAGCCGATCCGCTGGCGGGCTGCACCGTGACGGAGGCGGGCTTCGCCGCGATGGCCGCGAGCGTGCGGCGCCTGGCGGCAGAGCTCGGTGTGCCGGTCGGCCTCGTGCTCGAGGGCGGCTACGACCTGACGGCGCTCGCGGACTCGCTCGCCGCGACGCTCGAGATGCTCGCGCGCGACCCGGCGGCGCTGCCGGCGCAGCCGGCTCCCCCGCATCCGCTCGCCGAGGCGGCGGCGGCGCGTCTGGCCGCGGCCTGACGCGCGCGATCAGTTCGCGGGCGCGCCGCCGGCCGTGGCGGTGGTGGTGGCCGTCGTGGCGCCGGTGGTCGCGGAGGTGGTCGCGCCCGAGGTCGTGGTGGTGGTCGTGGTCGTCGTCGTCGTGGCAGCGGTTGTCGTGGCCGGGGCGGTCGTCTCGGGAACCGTCTTGACGCCGGGCGGGGGCGTCGCGCCGGGCGGCAGCGTCGTCGTGGTGATGATCGTCTTCGGCGGCGGCGGGTCGTCGTCGGTGAGACCGATGAAGGCGGCGGTCAGGACGCCGAGCGCGACCGCGGCGAGCGCGAGGATCGCGCCGATCGGACGGCGCCAGCGCGGGGTCGCCGCGATCACCGTGCGCGCCGGGTCGCCGCAGCGCAGGCACCAGTCCTGGTCGGCGGCGAGCAGCTCGCCGCAGCGCGGGCACGGGCTCGTCCCGGGCGGCGGCGCCTCGGGCGTCGGCGGCGTGACCGGCGTCAGGCTCACGCGGGCGGCGCGGGCGCGTCGGCCGGCGCGGCGTGCGGGTCGAACAGGGCCGACTGCCCGGGCGGCGCCGGCGTCCCGGCGGCGGCCGTCCCGTCGGTCCACATGCCCGAGACCGACCGCGGGCCGCGGAAGTCCAGTCCGCAGTGCGGGCAGAAGCGGCCGTCGCTGCCGTGCAGGGCGCCGCAGCGCGGGCAGGCGGAGACCCCGGCGACGAAGAGCTCCTCGTACGGCCGGCGGGCGCCGAGCACGTCTTCGATCACGCGCAGCTCCCGGTCCACGCCGTCGATCGCGGCGACCTTCCCCTGCACGAGCGCGTCGTTCGGCCGCTGGAAGCGGTGCTGGTCGAAGACGAGGCCGCCGAGATCGCGGAACCCGAGCTCGCGCGCCTCCCGCAGGAAGCGCAGCCGGCGGCGCAGCTGGCCGCGCTCGCGGAACCCGGGACGGCGCGGCGGGAGCGGGGCGGGCGCGGCCTCGGGGGGCGCGCCGTCGGCCTGCTCGGCGGCCGCCTCGGCCGTGAGCGGGTCGCCCTGCGGCACGTGCTCGGCCGGGGCGACCTCGGGGCTCGCGGCGACCGGCTCGAGCACCGCGGTGTCGCCGGCGACGGGGTCGCCCTGCGGCGCGTGCTCGGCGGGCGCGAGGGGAAACTCGGTCGTGGCGTCGTCCGGGACCGGGGTCTCCGGGCCGGGCGTGCGTCGCAGGATCCGGTTCTTGATGCCCATGGACAGGAGCGGCGCCCGTGCGGAGCGCCTCGGCGGCGAGTCTACCGTCCGGCCCCGGTCGTCACGCGGTCTGCGGGACCTCGCCGAGCAGCTCACGCCACGCCTGCAGGACCCGCCGCGCCATCGGCTGCGCGCCGTACAGCTCGGCGCGGGCGCGTCCCGCGACCCGCGGATCGGCGGCGGCGAGGTGCGGGGCGACGGCGGCGACCCAGCGCTCTCGCTCGTACGGGGCGCAGAGCGTGCCGTCGACCCCGGGGAGGACCACGTCGTGGACGCCGGTCGGCGTCGCGACGACCGGCACGTCGCAGGCGAGCGCCTCGAGCACGGCGAGGCCGAACCCCTCATGGTCGGAGGGCACGAGCACGACGTTCGCCGCGTTGATCCACAGCGGCATCGCCGCGGGCTCGACCGCCCCGGCAATCAGCAGGCGCGCGCCCGTCGCCGCGGCGACCTCGACCGCGCGGTCGTGACGCTTGCCCGCGCGCGCAGGGTCGGCCGGGAACAGGATGCACGGCGCGTGCGGGTCCAGACCGAGCTGCGCGCGGGCCTGCGCCCGCGGCAGCGGCCGGAAGCGCTCGGTCGCGACGCCGCAGGGGAGCACGGCGACGCGGCGGCGCCCACCCAGCTCCGCGGCGAGGCCGGCACTCGCGGTCGCGACCAGATCCTGGAACGGGAGTGCCGCGCGGGTGATCCGTCCCGAGCGCGGGTGCCGCACGTCGGTGCCGTGCAGGGTGACGAGCCGCACCCGCCCGCGGGCGGCGAGCGCCGGCCATGCCGTCAGGCCGAAGTGGGCGTGGACGACGTCGGCGGGCGCCCGGCGGCGCAGGTCGGGCACCGCGCGCAGGTAGCCGCCGGGCGCGAACGCGGCGACCTCGAGATCGAGGTCCGGCCCGCCGACGGCCCGCAGCGCCTCCACCTGGTCGCGCACGAAGACGCCCAGGGCCGGAGACGCCGGGGACGGCCACATGTTCGTGACGATGAGGGCGCGCATTCGCCGCTGATTCTCCACAGGTGCGCTCTGGAGTCGTAACCCGATCTCCCCGAGCATCGCCGGCGACCGTCGACCATCCCGAGGAGGACCCCATGAGCCACATCCCGAGCGGCCGCCCGCGCGCCGACCTGCAGCACCTTCGCACCCGAATCGGCTGTCCCGCGGGCCAGGGCACCGTCGAGTACGTCGCGCTGATCCTCCTGGTCGCCGGCGTCCTGGCCGGCGTGATCGCCGCCGCCGGCGGTCTGAAGGGCGGCGGGATCGCCCAGGCGGTCGTCGCGAAGATGAAGACCGCGGTCGAGCAGGTCGGCAAGGGCGGCGGGTAGCCGCTCCCGCGGGTACCCTCCTGGCGTGCCCGGCTCGAGCGATCCGCGGGAGCGGCCGATCGCCGTCTTCGACTCCGGTGTCGGCGGGCTGACCGTGCTGCACGAGCTGCTCGTCAGCCTGCCGCACGAGGACTACGTGTACCTGGGCGACACGGCGCGCTTCCCGTACGGCGACCGCAGCCGGGAGGACCTCGAGCGCTTCAGCCTCGAGGTCGCCGACGAGCTGCTCGCGCGTGGCGCGAAGCTGCTCGTCGTCGCCTGCAACTCGGCGACGGCCGCCGCGCTGCCGGCGCTGCAGGCCCGGATGCGCCAGACCACGCTCGGCATCGACGTCCTGGGCGTGGTCCGGCCCGAGGCCGTCCAGGCGGTGACGACCACCCACAACGGCAGGATCGGGCTGCTCGCGACTCCCGCGACGGTCGCGAGCGGCGCCTACGCCGCGGCCGTCGCCGCCGCCGATCCGCACGTCGAACTCGTCTCCGTGGCGACGCCGGAGCTGGCGCCGATCATCCAGGCCGGCTTCCCCTTCGACGAGCAGGTCCTCGGCGTCGTGCGCGACGCAGTGGCACCGCTGCGCGCGGCAGGGGTCGACACCGTCATCCTCGGCTGCACCCACTACCCGCTGATCCGCCCGATGCTCCAGCGCATGCTCGGCCGCGACGTGGCGATCGTCACCTCCGGCGCCGCCCTCGCCCGGCAGGTCGAGCACGCGCTCGGCTCACGCGGCCTGGCGAGCGCCCGCGAAGGTGAGGGCGACTACCGCTTCCTGTCCACCGGCGACCCTGAGGCCTTCCGCATGCTCGGCACCCGTTTCCTGCAACTCCCGCTCGGCACCGTCGAGCGGGTCACCCTCCCGATCGGGGCGACGGCATGACGCCCGGGCGTTCCGGCGGCCGCGCGCCCGACGAGCTGCGGCCCGTCGACATCCAGCCGGGCTTCGTCGGCACCGCGACGGGGTCGGCGCTGATCGCCTGCGGCGGCACGCGCGTGATCTGCACGGCGTCGATCCAGGAGGGCGTCCCGCGCTGGCGGACCGGGTCGGGCCTCGGCTGGGTGACGGCCGAGTACGGGATGCTCCCGGCGTCCACCGGTGACCGCAAGCAGCGCGACATCTCCAAGGGACGCCTCGACGGGCGCAGCGTCGAGATCCAGCGCCTGATCGGCCGGTCGCTGCGCGGCGTCGTGGACCCCGCGGCGCTCGGCGAGCGGACGATCTACGTCGACTGCGACGTGCTCGAGGCCGACGGCGGGACCCGCTGCGCCTCGATCACCGGGGCGTACGTCGCGATCGCCCTGGGCTGCGCGCGTCTGGTCGCCGAGGAGCGCATCGAGCGGCTCCCGCTGATCGGCTCGGTGGCCGCGGTCTCCTGCGGCATCGTCGGCGACACGCCGCTGCTGGACCTGGACTACCCCGAGGACTCGAGCGCCGAGGTCGACGCGAACGTCGTCATGACCGGCGAGGGGTCGCTCGTCGAGGTGCAGGCGACGGCCGAGGGCATGCCGCTCGACCGGGCGCACCTGGACGATCTGCTGGCCCTCGCCGCGAAGGGCATCGTCGAGCTGCGCGCGGCGCAGGAGCGCGCGATCGCCGAGGGCGCCGCGAGCTGATGCGGCTCGTCCTCGCGACCCGCAACCCGCACAAGGCGCGCGAGTTCGCCGAGCTCCTGCCCGGGCACGAGGTCGCCGGGCTGCCCGACGATGTCGTGCTGCCGCCGGAGACGGGGGAGACCTTCGCCGAGAACGCGCTCGGCAAGGCGCGCGCCGCGGCCGCGGCGACCGGGACGGCGGCGTTCGCCGACGACTCGGGGATCGCCGTGGCGGTGCTCGGGCGGTGAGCCGGGCGTGCGGTCGGCGCGGTGGGCCGGGGAGGATGCGACCGACGCGGACAACCTGCGCCTGCTGCTGGAGCGGGTTCCCGAGGGCGCCGACCTCGAATACGTCTGCGCGATCGCGTTCGTCGACCCGGCGAGCACGCGATGAGCGCACGTTCGAGGGGCGCTGCCGCGGGGTGATGACCCGGGCACCGCGCGGGACGGGCGGCTTCGGCTACGACCCGGCCTTCGTCCCGGTCGACGACGCCTCCGGGCGGACGATGGCCGAGCTGTCGGTCGCGGAGAAGGACGCGATCAGCCACCGCGGCCGGGCCGCCCGCGAGCTCCGCGCATGGCTGGCGACGCGCTGACCCCCACCTCCGGGGCGACCTCCCGGAAGCTCGCGCCGCAGCAGCGCACGGCGCTGTTCTCGATCGCGGCCGCCGTCTTCCTCGTCGGGATCAAGCTCGTGACAGGTCTGCTCACGGGTTCGCTGGCGATGATCGCCGAGGCGGCGCACTCCGGCACCGACCTCGTCGCCGCGCTGCTGACCTTCTACGCGCTGCGGGTCGCCATCCGCCCCGCCGACCGCGACCACCCCTACGGCCACGGCAAGGCCGAGCATCTCGCCGCGCTCGCCGAGGGCGCGTTCCTGCTGATCGTCAGCGGCGTCATCGTCTACGAGTCGATCAGCCGGCTGACGGGCCGCAGCAGCACCGAGGTCGACGCCGCCTGGTGGGCGTTCATCGTGCTCGGCGTCGTGCTCGTCGTCGACGTCTCGCGTGCCGTCATCTCGGCCCGGGCGGCGAAGGAGCACGGGAGCGCCGCGCTGGCGGCGAACGCCCTGCACTTCGCGTCGGACTTCGCCGGCACGCTCGCGGTGATCGTCGGCCTGCTGCTCGTGCGGGCGGGGTACGGCGCCGCCGACGCCTGGGCGGCGCTCTTCGTCGCCGCGCTCGTGGTCGTGGCGGCGGTGCGGCTCATGCGCCAGAACGTGCAGGTGCTGATGGACCAGGAGCCGCCCGAGACCGCGGAGCTCGCGCGCGCGGCCATCGCGCGGGTCGAGCCGCACGCCGAGGTCCGCCGGCTGCGGGTGCGCGAGGCCGGTGGGCGCGCGTTCGTCGACGCGGTGATCGCGGTCGCGCCGGACGCGGCGGTCGGCCAGGGGCACGCGGTGGCCGACAGCGTCGAGCAGGCGGTCCACGGGGCGCTGCCGGGGAGCGACGTCACCGTGCACATCGAGCAGCGCGCGAGCGCCGACCTGCGCGAGCGCGCGACCGGCGCGGCGCTGTCGGTGCGCCGCGTGCGCGAGGTGCACAACGTGCGCTCCGTCGTCGTCGACGGCGGGCGCACCGAGCTGAGCCTCCACGTCAAGCTCCCCGCCGACGAGACGCTCAGCGACGCACACCGGATCTCCGACGCCGTCGAGCGGGCGATCCGCGAGGCGGTCCCCGAGATCGCCGGGGTCCACGTGCACCTCGAGCCGCTCGCGCGCGCCCTCGAGGTGACCGTCCCGCCGCCCGACGAGCTCGCCGCCCTGCGGGCCGGGCTCGAGCGCATCGCGCTCGACGTCACCGGGCGACCGGCGCGCGAGGTGCTCGTCCACCGCGAGCCGCGGGGCAACGTCGCGTACGTCACGGTCGAACTGCCCGGCGGCGACACGCTGGCGCGGGCGCACGAGGTCGCCGCCCGCATCGAGGCGCGCGCCGAGGGGACGCTGGCGGACGTCGCCGAGGTCGTCGTCCACACCGAGCCGGCCGACGACGTCAGACGCGAACCAGGTTGATCCCGGCGGCCGCGCCGACCGCGATCGCCAGCGCGCCGTACCCCTGGTACCCGGCGACGAACAGCAGCACCGCGCCCAGCAGGCAGACGGCGACCGTGACGATCCAGGCGATGCGTTCGAGCGACATCGCCCGTATCGTCCCACCGGCCCATGACGACCATCCCCGCGGACCTCGCCTGCCGTCACCTCGCCTCGCTCTGGCCGGCCCCCGCGCGGTTCGCCGTCGTCGCGCCCGGCGGTGGCGCCGGCGCGGGTGACGCCGGCCTCGCCGGCCGGGCCGCGCGCCTGCTCGCCGACCTGCCCGCGAGCGCACGGGTCATCCGCGACGAGGACGTGATCGTCGTGCGCGACGGCGACGGAGCGGCCCTCGCCGCCGACGTTCCCGGTGCCGCGCTCCCCGGGTTGCTCGAGGCGGATCTGCTGCGCCTGACGTCCGCACGGGCATGAACACTGGCCGGCGCACCGACAGCCCGAGAGCCGGAGGATCCACGCCGTGACGAACGCTGCACCCGAAGGGTTCGCAGCCCGCCTGATCCGCGCCGTCGCGGCGCGTGAGTCGCAGATCGTGCTGGGTCTGGATCCCGACCCGGCGCGCCTGTGGCCCGCGGCGCTCGCCGCGGCGCCCGCCGCCGGCGCGGCAGCGGAGCGCGCCGCCGCCGCCGTCGCGGCGCACTGCCGGGCGGTGATCGACGCGGCCGGGCCCGCCTGCGTGGCGGTCAAGCCGCAGCTGGCCTGCTTCGAGCGGCTCGGCGCGGCCGGCTGGACGGCCCTCGCCGACACCGCCGGCCATGCCCGCGCCGCCGGCCTGCTGGTCCTCGCCGACGGCAAGCGCGGGGACATCGACGTGTCCGCGGCCGCATACGCGCAGGCGCTGGCCGGGACCACGCCGACGCCGTTCGGCGACGCCCCGGGCCTCGGGGCGGACGCGTTCACCGTCAACCCGTACATGGGGCGCGACACGCTCGCCGTGCTCGCGGACGGGGCGCGCGCGGGCGGGGCGGGCGTCTTCGTCCTCGTGCGCACCTCCAACCCGGGCGCCGCCGACGTCGAGGACCTGCCGGTCGCCGGCGGCGGCACCGTCTGGGAGCGCGTCGCCGGGCTCGTGGCGGGACTGGCGGGCGACGGCGACGCGCCGCTCGGCGATGTCGGCGCCGTCGTCGGGGCCACGGCGCCCGAGCACATCGGGCGGCTGCGTGAGCTGATGCCGCGCGCGCCCTTCCTGCTGCCCGGCGTCGGGGCGCAGGGGGGGCGGGTCGAGGACCTGGCGCCGGCGTTCGCGCCGGGCCGCGCGGCCGGCCTGGTCACCGCGTCCCGCTCGATCGTCGCCGCGCACGAGCAGGCGGGCGGGGATCCGGGGGCGGCGGCCCGTGCGGAGGCCGAACGCCTGCGCGCTGCCGCCTGGGCGCTGGCCTAGAGTCTCGGGCCATGGCTCGCCGTTCGCCATCACGCTGGCTCGCCCCGGTCGCCATCGTCGCGGTCGGCGCGGCGGCCTACGGGATCCTGAAGTCGGGCTCCGACACGGGCGGCGGCGGATCGGCCACGTCATCCCGCCCGGCATCGCAGCGGACCTCCGGCGACGCGGCCTCCGGCGAGAAGACGACGACCACCACCGTCACCGTGCGCAGGACGTACGTCGTGCGCAGCGGGGACACGCTCTCGTCGATCGCGCTGGCGACGGGCGTTCCGGTCGCCAGGCTGCAGTCGCTGAACCCCGACGTCGACGTCCAGGCGCTGCAGCCGGGGCAGCGCCTGAAGCTCCGGTGACCCGGCGCCTCTGCGCGGCGCTCGCCGTCGCGGCGCTGAGCGGCCAGGCGCTCGGCGCCCAGCCCGCCGCGGCCGCGCCCGCGCCCGCGCTCTCCGCACCCTCGGCGATCCTCGTGCAGCCGCAGACCGGCGACGTCGTCCTGGCCCGCGGGGCGGACCGGCGCCGCCCGATCGCGTCGATCACGAAGCTCATGACGGCGCTGCTCGCGCTCGAGCGCCGCCGGCTCTCGGACCGGATGACGACCGTCGGCTACGCGGCGGCGCCCGCCGAGAGCCTGGCCGGGTTCAGCGCCGGTGAGCAGGTCACGACCGCCGATCTCGTCCGCGCGCTGCTCGTCGCCAGCGGCAACGACGCGGCGGCGACGGTCGCCGTCGACATCGGGGGCACGACACGCCGGTTCGTGCGCCTGATGAACCAGCGCGCGCGCCGCGCGGGGCTCACCCGCACGCGCTTCGACGACCCGATCGGGCTCTCGGCGGGGAACACGTCGACCGCCCGCGACCTCGCCAAGCTCGCGCTGCTCGTGCGCCGCAGCGCCTTCGCGCGCGCCGTCATGGATCGCCCGGTCGTCGTGCTGCGCAGCGGCGACCGCGTGCGCACGCTCGTCAACCGCAACACGCTCGTCGGCGCGGTGCCGTGGGTGAGCGGGGTCAAGACCGGCCACACGATCTCCGCGGGCTGGTGCCTGGTCGGCTCGGGCAGCCGGGACGGCGTGGAGCTCGTGAGCGTCGTGCTCGGCACGCCGAGCGAGGCATCCCGCAACGCCGACACGCTCGCGCTCCTGCGCTGGGGGTTCACGCGCTACGACCGCGTCACCGCCGCCACGCCGACGACGCCCGTCGCGCGCCTGCCGGTGACTGATCAGGACCGCACGGTGGCGGTCGTCCCGCAGCGCACGGTGCGCGTCGTCGTCCGCCGCGGGGAGCGCCCGCGCGTGCGGGCCACCGGCCTGCCGGCGGAGCTCGAGGGCCCGGCCCCCCGCGGGACGCGCGTGGGACAGCTCGTGGTCTCGCGCCGCGGTCGGGCCGTCGAGCGCGTCCCGCTGGTGACGGCGACCGCGGTGGCGCGCGCCACCCTGTGGCAGCGGACCGCCGACCTGCGTGCCCCGCTCGCGGGCGCCCTGCTGCTCGGGGCGGGCCTCGCCGGAGCCGCTAGCCTCACGGCAGGCCGCCGTCGCGCGCGACGCCGCAGCGGCCGGGCCAGGAGCGAGACCGCGTGATCATCACCGTCACACTGAATGCGGCCATCGACAAGTCCCTGTCGGTGCCGAGCTTTCGCCTCGGGCGCCGCCACCGCACGGTCGAGCAGCGCACGATGCCGGGCGGCAAGGGCGTCAACGTCGCCCGCAGCCTGAAGACGCTCGGGCGTCCCGTCATCGCGACGGGCTTCGCCGGCGGGGCGACCGGCACCCGCATCGTCGAGCAGCTGACCGAGGAGTCGATCCTCAACGACTTCGTGCGCATCCGCGAGGAGTCGCGCACCAACACCTCCGTCCACGACCCCACCACCGGGACGCAGACCGAGATCAACGAGCGCGGGCCGGAGGTGACCGCCAAGGAGGTCGAGCTCTTCCGCGACAAGCTGCTCTACCTCGCCAGCGGCGCCGCGATCGTCGTCTTCGCCGGCTCGCTCCCGCGCGGCGTGGACCCCGCCATCTACGCCGAGCTGATCCGCGAGCTGCACCGGATGAAGGTCACCACCGTCGTCGACGCCGAGGGCGAGCCGATGCGCCTGGCGGTGCGCGCCGAGCCGCAGGTCGTCTCGCCGAACGTCCTCGAGGCCGAGGAGCTGGTCGGGCACGAGTTCCGCGACGAGGCCGATCGCCAGGTCGCGGTGGCCGAGCTGTGCGAGCTGGGCGCCGACGAGGCGATCATCACGCTGCCCGACGGCTGCGTGGCGCGGGTCGTCATCGACGGGCGGCCGCAGGTCCAGCGCGTCTGGATCGAGCCGCGCGAGGCGGTCGCCACGGTCGGCGCCGGCGACGCGTTCCTCGCCGGGTACGTCGCGGCGCGCTACGCGGGGTCGGCCCCCTCGGAATGCCTGCGCTTCGGGGTCGCGTGCGGGGCTGAGTCCACGCAGCGCCTGGGTGCCGGACTGATCGACCCCAAGGGCGTGGAGCGGCTGCTCTCCGAGGTCGACGTCGAGCGCGTCGAAACCCCTGCTGAGACGGTCTGAAGCGCCCGCGGAGGGCCGTGTCGCGGGGCGGTCGAGGGCCCTCCCGGTGCTATGCTCGACGACGTGGCCGCTGCCGCCCGCCACGCCTCGCAGATCCCTCTCCGACCCCGCCTGCACGGGGTCGTTTCGTCCGCCCACGAACGTAGGATCGACTGATGGAGCTTGAGATCGGCCGCGGGAAGAAGGCCCGCCGCGCCTACGGATTCGACGACATCGCGATCGTGCCCTCCCGGCGCACGCGGGATCCCGACGACGTCGACGTGTCGTGGAAGCTCGGCCCCTACCGCTTCGAGATCCCGCTGCTCGCGTCCGCGATGGACGGCGTCGTCTCGCCCACCACGGCGACGATCATCGGAAGGCTCGGCGGCCTCGCGGTCCTGAACCTCGAGGGCATCTTCAGCCGCTACGAGGACGCCGACGACCAGCTCGAGCGCATCGCGGGCCTGCCGAAGGACCAGGCGACGCGCGAGATGCAGGCGATCTACCGCGAGCCGGTCAAGCCGGAGCTGATGAAGCGCCGGATCGAGGAGATCAAGGCCAGCGGCGTCGTCACCGCCGCGTCGCTCACGCCGCAGCGCGTCACGCAGTACATCGACCTCGTCCTCGACGCCGGGCTCGACATCCTCGTCATCCAGGGGACGGTCGTCTCCGCGGAGCACGTCTCCAAGACGACCGAGCCGCTGAACCTCAAGGAGTTCATCGCCGAACAGCCCGTCCCGGTCATCGTCGGCGGCTGTGCCAGCTACCACACGGGGCTGCACCTGATGCGCACCGGCGCGGCCGGCGTCCTCGTCGGGGTCGGTCCCGGCGCCGCGTGCACGACGCGCGGCGTCCTGGGCCTCGGCGTCCCGCAGGCGACGGCGATCGCCGACGTCGCGGGCGCCCGCTCGACGCACATGCTCGAGACGGGCGAGTACGTCCAGGTGATCGCCGACGGCGGCATGCGCACCGGCGGCGACGTGGCGAAGGCGATCGCCTGCGGCGCGGACGCGGTCATGATCGGCTCCCCGCTCGCCCGCGCCTACGAGGCGCCCGGCCGCGGCTACCACTGGGGCATGGCGACGTTCCATCCGACGCTGCCGCGCGGCGCGCGCGTCCAGACCGTGCAGAACGGGTCGCTCGAGGAGATCATCGCCGGCCCCGCGCACGAGAACGACGGCACGTTCAACCTCATGGGCGCGCTGCGCACGTCGATGGCCACCTGCGGCTACCAGGACGTCGCCGAGTTCAACCGCGCGGAGCTCATGATCGCGCCGTCCCTGCAGACCGAGGGCAAGCTGCTCCAGTCCTCGCAGGGGGTCGGCATGGGCAGCCGCGGCGCCGCGGCCTCGCGTCCGGCCCCGGCGGCGGGCGACCCGGCCACCGCGGACGGCGCGCCGGCCGACAAGGCCGCCGCGCTGAGCTCGACGCCGGCGTGACCGAGCCCCGCCTGGGCCCCGAGCACGGCCTCGTCACCGCCGACCTCGCGGCGACCGAGTTCGCGGACGAGTCCGCCCCGATCGACATCCCGCGCGCGGTCGACGAGGTCGTCGTGCTGGACTTCGGCGGCCAGTACTCGCAGCTGATCGCCCGCCGGGTGCGCGAGCTCGGGGTGTTCTCCGAGCTGCTCCCGCACCACGTCGGCGCGGTCGAGGTGGCCCGCCGCAAGCCCAAGGGGCTGATCCTCTCCGGCGGCCCCGCGTCCGTGTACTCCGACCACGCGCCCAAGCTCGACCGCGAGCTGCTCGAGCTCGGGATCCCGGTCCTCGGCATCTGTTACGGCATGCAGCTGCTCGCCCTGGACCTCGGGGGCCGCGTGGAGGGCGCCGAGGTGGGGGAGTACGGTCGCTCGCAGCTGACGGTGCACCACCCCGGCGTGCTCTTCAAGGACCTCCCGGCCGAGCAGCCGTGCTGGATGTCGCACCGCGACACCGTGTACGAGGCGCCGCCGGGGTTCACCGCGCTCGCCGCGTCCACGCAGTCGCCGGTCGCGGCGTTCGAGTCCGCCGAGCGCGCGGTCTACGGCATCCAGTTCCACCCCGAGGTCGTGCACACCCCGTACGGCCAGCACGTGCTCACCCACTTCCTGCGCGACGTGTGCGGCTGCGACATGACCTGGTCGGCCGCCTCCATCGTCGAGGAGCAGATCGCCCGCATCCGCGAGCAGGTCGGTGACGGCAAGGTCATCTGCGGCCTGTCGGGCGGCGTGGACTCGTCCGTCGCGGCGCTGCTCGTCCACCGCGCCGTCGGCGACCAGCTCACCTGCGTCTTCGTCGACCACGGGATGATGCGCAAGAACGAGGGCGACCAGGTCGTCGCGACGTTCCGCGACCACTTCCACGTCCCGCTCGTCGCCGTGGACGCCGAGGAGCGCTTCCTCGAGAAGCTCGCCGGCGTGTCCGAGCCCGAGCGCAAGCGCAAGATCATCGGGACCGAGTTCATCCGGGTGTTCGAGGAGGAGGCCCGCGAAGTCGGCGACGACGTGCGCTTCCTCGTCCAGGGCACGCTCTACTCCGACGTCATCGAGTCCGGCGGCGGCACGGGCGCTGCCACGATCAAGTCCCACCACAACGTCGGCGGCCTGCCCGACGACCTGCAGTTCGACCTCGTCGAGCCGCTGCGCTCGCTGTTCAAGGACGAGGTCCGCGCCGTCGGCGCCGAGCTCGGCCTGCCGGAGCGGATGGTCTGGCGCCAGCCGTTCCCCGGACCGGGCCTCGCGATCCGCATCGTCGGCGGCGAGGCCACCAAGGAGCGGCTCGATCTGCTGCGCGACGCCGACTTCATCCTCCAGGACGAGATCCGGGGCGCCGGCCTCTACCGCGACCTCTGGCAGTCGTTCTGCGTCCTGCCCGACGTGCGCACCGTCGGCGTCCAGGGCGACGAGCGCACCTACGGCTACGTCGTCGTGATCCGCGCCGTGACGAGCGACGACGCGATGACCGCCGACTGGGCCCGGCTGCCCTACGACCTGCTCGAGCAGATCGCCAGCCGCATGATCAACGAGTTGCGCGAGGTCAACCGCGTGGTGCTCGACATCACCTCGAAGCCTCCAGGCACCATCGAGTGGGAGTAGGGGTTCGCGGATCTCGGGGCGCCTGAGGCGCCCCGCCTTCGTGGGGCTGTACCTGGCGGTACAGCACCCACTCGCCGTGCCGCCTCATGCATCCCCGATCTCTCGCTCGAGGGGCGTGAGGGTGGGACGTGCGGCCGGCGTTCGTTGCGAGAAATGACCAGTCACTGGTCGAAACCCGCAGCACGTGTGGGGGCGTGGGCGTTCGTTGCGGAAAACGACCAGTCACTGGTCGAAAGTCGCAGCGGGTGGCACGCGGGTGGGCGGTGCCGTGGGCGTCGTGACCCCCGCGAGCCCGGCTGCGAATGACCCCGCTATCCTTCCCTGCTCGCGCCGCGCCCGTTCCCGGCCGCGCGGCGCTTTTCCCACGCCATGAAGACCTACGCGCCCAATCCCAAGACCTACGTCGCCAACGCGAACGACCGCGAGCGCAACTGGCTCGTCGTCGATGCGACCGGCCAGACCCTCGGCCGGCTCGCGACGCAGATCGCGGACGCGCTGCGCGGCAAGCGCAAGCCCGAGTACACGCCGCATGTGGACACCGGGGACTTCGTCGTCGTCGTCAACGCCGAGAAGATCTCCGTCACGGGCAACAAGCGTCGCGAGAAGCTCTACCGGCGCCACTCCGGCTACCCCGGCGGCCTGAAGGAGCGCACGCTCGAGGAGATGCTCGAGCGCCGTCCCGAGGAGGTCATCCGGATCGCGGTCAAGGGCATGCTGCCCCGCAACCGCCTCGCCCGCCGGCAGATCACGAAGCTCAAGGTCTACGCGGGTCCCGAGCATCCGCACGTGGCGCAGAAGCCCACCCCGATGGAGATCACCACCTGATGGCCGACGAGCCGACCCCGATCGACGAGCCCACCCCCGACGCGCAGGCCGAGGAGCCCGCCGCGGAGGAGAGCCCCGCCGAGCAGCCCGCCGCCGAGGCGCAGCCGCCGGCGGAGGAGGCGCCCGCCGCGGAGGAGAGCCCCGCCGAGCAGCCCGCCGCCGAGGCGCAGCCGCCGGCGGAGGAGGCGCCCGTCGCCGAGGAGGCCCCGGCCGCCGAGCCCGCCGCCGAGGAGGCCCCGGCCGCCGAGCCCGTCGCCGAGGAGGCCCCGGCCGAGGATGCCGCTCCGCGCGTCAAGCCGGCCATCCCGGGCGCCGACCTCGAGGTCGACATCGTGCTCGAGGGCGAGGGCGAGGGCGCAGCGGCCCGCGACGAGTACGGCGAGTACGCCGACGAGACGGCCGACGGCGAGGGTGCCGGCGAGGGCGACGAGGACGTCGTCGCCGACGAGCCGATCGCCGCGGTCATCGAGCTCGCCGCCGACGCGCGCTACCGCGCGACCGGCAAGCGCAAGACGGCCGTGGCGCGCGTGATTCTCAAGCCGGGCACGGGCGTCTACCTCATCAACGGCAAGACGCTCGACGAGTTCTTCCCGCGCCCCGCGCTGCAGCGCATCATCCGTCAGCCGCTGGAGACGGTCGGCTATGAGGAGAAGATGGACGTCGTCGCGCGCATGCACGGCGGCGGTGTCTCCTCCCAGTCCGGCGCGCTGCGCCACGGCATCTCCAAGGCGCTGCTCGAGGCCGATCCGAACCTTCGCGGCGAGCTCAAGCGCCGCGGCTTCCTGACGCGCGACGCGCGCGCCAAGGAGCGCAAGAAGGCCGGTCTCAAGAAGGCCCGCAAGCGGCCGCAGTTCAGCAAGCGCTAGCCGCGGCGCGTCCGCACCGGCCCGCGTTTCTCGATGGCTCGTGAGCTCTTCGGCACCGACGGCGTCCGCGGCGTCGCCGGCGACCGCCTGACCGCCGACCTCGCGCTCGGCCTCGGCCGCGCCGCCGCGCAGGAGACGGGACTCGAGCGTCCGCGGGTCCTGCTGATCCGCGACACGCGCGAGTCCGGCGAGATGCTCGAGGCCGCGCTGGCCGGCGGGCGTCACGGCCGGTGGCGGCGACGTGTTCCTCGGCGGCGTCCTGCCGACGCCGGCGGCGCCGCTGCTGCTCGGGCAGTACGGCTTCGACCTGGCGGCCGTCGTCTCCGCATCGCACAACCCGTACGCCGACAACGGCATCAAGTTCTTCGCGGGCGACGGCTTCAAGCTCTCCGATGAGCACGAGGACGCGATCGAGGAGCGCCTGCGCACGCCCGCAGGCCCCTGCACGACGATCGGCCGCGTCCGCGCCCTTCACGGCACCCAGGAGGACTACCTGCGCGCGCTCGAGGTGCGCTTCCAGGGCCTGGACCTGAGCGGACTCGACGTCCTGCTGGACTGCGCGCACGGGGCGACCTATCGCGTCGCACCGGAGATCTTCCGCCGGCTCGGGGCCACCGTCACGACGATCGGCACCGAGCCCGACGGCCGCAACATCAACGACGGGGTGCGGCTCCACGCACGTCGAGGCGCTCGCAGCCCAGGTCGCCGCGGGTGGCCATGCGGTCGGCTTCGCGTTCGACGGGGACGGCGACCGCGTCCTCGCGGCCGACCGCGACCGGCGCGGTCGTCGACGGCGACGAGCTGATCGCGCTGGCGGCGCTGCACCTGCGGTCCGAGGACCGGCTCGGGGGCGGCGTCGCGGTGACGGTCATGACGAACTACGGCTTCCACTCCGCGATGCGCGCCGCCGGCATCGAGGTCGCCGTCACCTCCGTCGGCGACCGCTACGTCCTCGAGGCGCTGCGCGAGCGCGCGTGGGCGCTCGGCGGCGAGCAGTCCGGGCACATCATCGACATGGGCTTCGTCCCGTCCGGCGACGGCATCGCCAGCGCGCTGCTGACGCTCGAGGCGCTCGCGGGCGGCGACCTCGCCGATCGTCACGGCATGGAGAAGCTGCCGCAGACGCTCGTCAACTGCCGCGTCCCGGACAAGGACGTCGCGATGGCGGCGGTCGCGGACGCGGCGGACAGCGAGCAGACGGCGCTCGACGGCCGCGGTCGCGTCCTCGTGCGCCCCAGCGGGACCGAGCAGCTCGTGCGCGTGATGGTCGAGGCGCCGACCGCCGCTGAGTGCGAGGCCGTCTGCGGCCGGCTCGTGGCGCTCGTCGACTCCGCCGGCTGACGCGGCGCTCCGGCCGCCCGCCGCAGCCGGCACCGAACCTCGTCCAATCCCGACACCCCGCGCACTACCCTCATGGGCCATGTGCGGCATCGTCGGATACGTCGGTCGGCGCCCGGCGCAGGAACTCCTGCTGCAGGGCCTGACGAAGCTCGAGTACCGCGGGTACGACTCCGCGGGACTCTCGGTGATGGCGGACGGCGCCATCGAGTCGGTGCGGTCCGTCGGCAACCTCGACCACCTGCGCGAGGCGATGGCCGCGCAGCGGGACGGGGACGGCGCCGTGGCGACGATCGCCCGCGAGGCGACGATCGGCATCGGCCACACCCGCTGGGCCACGCACGGCCGCGTCAACGAGGAGAACGCGCACCCGCACTTCGACACGAGCGACCGCGTCCACGTCGTCGTCAACGGCATCGTCGAGAACTACCTCGCGCTGCGCGAGCGTCTGCGGTCCGAGGGCGCCGTCTTCACCAGCGAGACCGACGCCGAGGTCATCGCCCACCTGATCGCCGCGCACCTGGGCGGCGGCTCCGACCTCGCGGCGGCCGTCCGCGGCGCCTACGCCGAGCTCGAGGGCCACTACGCGTTCGTCGCGATGAGCCTCGACACGCCGGAACTGCTGGTCGGTGCCCGCAAGGAGTGCCCGCTGATCGCCGCCGTCGGCGACGGTGAGGGCTTCCTGGCGTCCGCCGTCCCGGCGTTCCTGGCCCAGACCCGGCGCGTCATGTACGTCGAGAACGGCGAGATCGTCGTGGTCGAGCCCGGAGTCGCGACGATCCTCACGCCCGACGGCGAGGTCGTGGAGCGGCAGCTGGCGGTCGTCGACTGGGACGAGGAGACCGCCGAGAAGGGCGGCTACGAGACGTTCATGCTCAAGGAGATCCACGAGCAGGCGGACGCGATCGCCGAGACGATCGCCGACCGCACCGTCCGCGAGGACGGCGTGGACCTCGACGATGAGGGCATGCTCGACGACGAGCAGCTGCGCGCGACCACGCGCATCGTCGTCGTGGCCTGCGGCACCTCCTTCCACGCAGGCCTCATCGGCCGGTACGCGATCGAGGAGTTCGCGCGCGTGCCCGTCGAGGTCGAGATCGCGAGCGAGTACCGCTACCGCAATCCGATCGTCGGTCCCGGCGACCTCGTCATCGGGATCACGCAGTCCGGCGAGACCGCCGACACCCTCGCGGCGATGCGCATCGCGCGCGAGCGCGGCGCGACCGTCCTGGCGATCACGAACATCATGGGCTCGCAGGCCACGCGTGACGCCGACGGCGTCCTCTTCACGCGCGCCGGCCTGGAGGTCTCGGTCGCCGCGACGAAGACGTTCCTCTGCCAGGTCGCCGTGATGTACCTGCTCGCCCTGCGCCTGGCGGAGCTGCACGGCACGCTCGACGCAGAGCGCCTGACCCAGCTCGTCGGCGAGCTGAAGGGCATGCCGAGCCAGATCCAGCACCTGCTCGCGCACGTCGAGCCGGAGATCAAGGCGATCGCCGACCGCCACTGGCGCGACGGCTTCTTCCTCTACCTCGGGCGGCACGCGGGCGTCGCCGTCGCCCATGAGGGCGCGCTGAAGCTCAAGGAGGTCTCCTACATCTCGACCGACGCGTACGCGGCGGGGGAGATGAAGCACGGCCCGATCGCGCTGCTCAGCGAGTCCACGCCGGTCGTGACGGTGGCCACGGACTCGCCGGTGCTCGAGAAGGTCGTATCGAACATGCAGGAGGTCCGCGCGCGCGGCGCCCACGTCATCGCCGTCGCGACCGAGGGCAACGTCGACATCGGCGAGCACGCCGAGTCGGTGATCCGCGTGCCGCGCACCGACTGGATGCTCCAGCCGCTGCTCGCGGTCATCCCCCTGCAGCTGCTGGCGTACCGCATCGCGCGCAGGCGCGGGCTGAACGTCGACCAGCCGCGCAACCTGGCGAAGACGGTCACGGTCGAGTAGTCCGCGTGGCCGCGCTGACGCGACGTCGCGGCGTACCACGGAGTAGCGTGAGTCCGTGATGGCAGCACCGCAGAAGATCGTCATCCTCGGTGGAGGGACCGGGGGGACGCTGACCGCCAACCGGCTGCGCCGCGAGCTCGGCGACGCCGTGCAGATCACCGTCGTCGACCAGGACGACGCGCACATCTACCAGCCGGCGCTGATCTTCCTCCCGTTCGGGCTCGCCGCTCCCGAGAGCATGGTCCGCTCCCGGGCCGCGCAGCTGCACGCCGGCATCCACCTGATCCTCGCGGAGATCGACCGCGTCGAGACGGCGGCCGACGCCGTGCGTGCTCGCCGACGGCACGGAGCTGCCGTACGACGTGCTCGTCGTCGCCACCGGCGTGCGGCTCCTGCCCGAGGAGACCGAGGGCATGACCGGCGCGGGCTGGAACGAGACCGCCTTCACCTTCTACACCGTCGAGGGGGCGACGGCGCTGCGCGATGCGCTGCAGGCGGTTCGACGGCGGGCGCCTCGTCGTGAACGTCGTCGACATGCCGATCAAGTGCCCGGTGGCGCCGCTGGAGTTCGCGTTCCTCGCGGACTGGTACTTCACCGACCGCGGGCATCCGCGACGACGTCGACATCACGTTCGTCACGCCGCTCGACGGGGCGTTCACGAAGCCGGTCGCCTCCGAGGTCCTCGGCGGGCTGCTGGAGGAGAAGGGGGTCCGGCTGGAGACCGAGTTCGCGACCGGCGAGGTCGACGGTGCCGCGCGCGTCCTGCGCAGCTGGGACGAGCGCGAGGTGGCCGTACGACCTGCTCGCGACGGTCCCGCTCCACGGCGGCGCGGCGTACGTCGAGCGCTCGCCCGGCCTGGGGGACGACCTGGGGTTCATCCGCGCCGACCAGCACACGCTGCAGGCCGCGTGCGCCCCGAACGTGTTCGTGATCGGCGACGCGGCCAACCTCCCGACGTCGAAGGCCGGGTCGGTGACCCACTTCGAGGGCGAGACGCTCGTGCGCAACATCGCGCACCGGCTCGCCGGGCGGGCGCTGGAGCCGCGCTTCGACGGTCACGCCAACTGCTTCATCGAGACGGGCTTCAGCAAGGCGCTGCTGATCGACTTCAACTACGACACCGAGCCGCTTCCCGGGCGCTACCCCGAGCCCCACGTGGGCCCGCTGCCGCTGCTGCGCGAGTCCCGCCTGAACCACATGGGCAAGCTCATGTTCGAGTGGGTCTACTGGCACGCGCTGCTGCCCGGCCGGGAGATCCCCGGGATCGGCGACCAGATGCAGATGGCCGGCAAGCGCCGGCCCGACGAGTGAGAGGAGCGCAACGTGGCCACGGAGACCATCGCCGGGCAGGCCGTCGACGTCGACGAGGAGGGGTTCCTGCAGAACCCCGAGCAGTGGACGCGCGAGGTCGGCGCGGAGATCGCCCGCGAGAACGGCATCACGGAGCTGACCGACCGCCACTGGCAGGTCGTCGAGTTCATGCGCGAGACGTACCTGCGGGACGGCACCGCGCCGTCGATCCGCACGCTCGGCAAGGCGTCGGGCGTGCCGATCAAGGAGCTCTACCAGCTGTTCCCCAAGGGCCCGGCCAAGCTCGCCGCGAAGGTCGGCGGGATCCCCAAGCCGCGCGGCTGCATCTAGGAGGCGGACGACATGGACAAGGTCTCGATCATCATCAGCAAGGGCTCCCTGGAGGGCGTCTACCCGGGGCTGATCATGGCCAACGGCGCGCGCATGGAGGGCATCGAGGCGAACGTGTTCTTCACCTTCTTCGGGATGGACGCGATCCACCGCGAGCGCCACGAGCACGTCAAGGTCGCCTCGGTCGGCAACCCCGGCCTGCACCTCGCGACCTGGCTCGGCGGCGTGCCCGGCATGTCGGCGATCGTCACGCACCAGATGGCGAAGAAGATGGAGGAGCTCGACATCCCGCCGATCCCCGAGTTCGTCGAGCTGATCGCCGACTCGGGCGGGCGGCTCTTCGCCTGCAAGGCGTCCGTCGACATGTTCGACCTGACGAAGGACGACTTCATCGAGCAGGTCGAGGACATCATCACCGTCGGGGAGTTCTACGAGCTCGCCGACGGCGGCCAGATCATCTTCACCTGACGCCATGACACCGGGGACGGGCCGCGCGGGCTGGGCGGGCCGATAGATTCGGCGCACATGCACGGCGTCGGCCTCGATCTCCTGGACATCGCGCGGCTCGAGCGGGCGCTCGACCGCCGCCCCGCGCTCGCCGCGCGGCTGTTCTCCGCGGACGAGCTCGCGTACGCGGCGACGCACGCCCGTCCCGCCCAGCAGCTCGCCGCGCGCTTCTGCGCGAAGGAGGCCGTCACGAAGGCGCTCGGGCTCGAGGTGCTGCGCCCGCGGGAGATCGAGGTCGTCCGTGACGCGGCCGGGCGGCCGTCCGCGCGCCTCGGCGGAGCGGCGGAGCGACGGGCGAGCGAGCTCGGCGCGACGGTCCTGCTCACCCTGACGCACACCGCCACGACGGCGGGCGCCGTGGCGGTGGCGGCGTGACGCTCCCGCCGTGGGCCGACCCGCTGCCGGACGCCGCGGCCTCGCGCGCGGCGGACCGCTGGGCGATCGACGAGCTCGGCCTCCCGTCGCCGGGCCTGATGGAGGCGGCGTCCGCCGGGCTCGCGCGGCTCGTCCAGGAGGCCGCGCCCGACGGCGACGTCGTGGTCGTCTGCGGCGGCGGGAACAACGGCGGCGACGGCTACGCATGCGCGCGCCTGCTGCGCGAGGCGTGGCGTGAGGTCCGGGTGCTCAGCACGAGCGACCCGGCGGGCCTCGACGGCGACGCCGCCGCGCAGCTGGAGCGCCTGCCGGGCGACCCGCCGCGCCGGTTCGACGCCGCGGCGCTCGACGGCGCCGCCGTGGTCGTCGACGCGCTGCTCGGCACCGGCTTCAGCGGCGAGCCGCGCGGGCTCGTCGCCGAGGCGATCGTCGCCATCGCGCGCTCAGGCCTGCCCGTCGTCGCCTGCGACGTCCCGAGCGGGGTGGACGCATCGACCGGCGAGATCGCCGGCGAGGCCGTGCGCGCCGTCGCCACCGCGACGTTCCACGCCGCCAAGCCCGGCCTGTGCGTGAACCCCGGAAAGGACCACGCGGGCGCCGTGCGCGTCGTCGACATCGGCATTCCGCCCGGGGCGCCGGTGCCCGAGCCGGACGTCGGCCTGCTCGACGACGACGCCCTGCTGGCGACCCTGACGCCGCGCGGGCCGGGGTGGACGAAGTTCACCAGCGGCCACGTGCTCGTCGCGGGTGGATCGCGCGGGCTGCTCGGGGCGGCGATCCTCGCGAGCGAGGCCGCGGCGCGCGCGGGGGCCGGCTACGTCACCGCCTGCGTCCCCGAGTCGCAGCAGCCGATCGTCGCCGCCCATCTGGTCGAGGTGATGCAGCTGTCGCTCCCCGAGGAGGACGGCCATCACGTCGCCGCGGGCGTGCGCGTCGTGCTCGCCGAGGCGCACCGGCGCGGGGGCGCGCTCGTCCTCGGCCCCGGGCTGGGGCGCAGCGACGCGGCGGCGGGCTTCGCGCGCGCGGCGGCCGCGCAGGCGCCGGTCGCACTCGTCCTCGACGCCGACGGCCTGAACGCCCATGCCGGGCTGCTCGAGGAGCTCGCCGCGCGCCCGGCGCCGACGGTCCTGACGCCGCATGAGGGCGAGCTGGGCCGGCTGCTCGGCGTGCCGGCCGACGAGGTGCGCGAGCGCCGCCTGCACCACGCTCGCCGGGCGGCCCGCCTGTCCGGCGCGGTCGTCGTGCTCAAGGGCGACGACACGCTGATCGCCGAGCCCGGCGGCGACGTCCTCGTCAGCCCCGGGGCGACGCCCGCGCTCGCGACGGCGGGAACCGGCGACGTGCTGAGCGGCGTCCTGGGCGCGCTGCTCGCGCGCGGGATCGAGCCGGTGCGCGCGGCGGCGGCCGCGGTCCGGCTGCACGCACGTGCCGGCCTGCGCGCCGCCGGAGCGCTCGGCGTCGACGGCGTCACCGCCCGCGACGTCATCGCCGAGCTGCCGCACGCGCGGCCGCGGGGCGGCGCATGATCCGGGCACTGGCGCGGGTCGACCTCGGCGCGATCGAGCGCAACACCGCTCGGATGGCCGCCGCCGCGCCGGGCGCCGTGCTCTGCGCGGTCGTCAAGGCCGACGCCTACGGGCACGGCATGGTCCCGGCGGCCCGGGCGGCGCTGGCCGGCGGGGCCGCATGGCTCGCGGTCGCCACCGCGATGGAGGCCGCGGAGCTGCGGGCTGCGGGCATCAGCGGCCGCGTGCTCGTCCTCGGCGCACTGAGCGACGAGGAGCTGCCGATCGCGCTGGGCGCCGGGGCCGACGTCGTCGCTTGGCACGAGGAGACCGTGGCCCGCGTCGGCGCGCAGGGCGGGGGCCGCGTCCACGTGAAGCTCGACACCGGGATGGGCCGGCTCGGGACGCGCGATCCGGCGCTCGCGACCGCGGTGGCGGACGCTGCGGCCCAGACGCCGGGCGTCGAGCTCGCCGGGCTGATGACCCACTTCGCGACCGCGGACGACCCCGGCGACACGTTCTTCGGCGAGCAGCGCGACCGGTTCGCGGCGTGGGCCCGGCCGCTCGCCGAGCGTCATCCCGGAGTGCTGCTCCACGCCGCCAACAGCGCGGCGACGCTCCGTGACCCCGCGTCGCACTTCGATCTCGTCCGCCCGGGCGTCGCGCTGTACGGCCTGGACCCGTTCGGGCTCGACCCGTCCGGGCGCGGGCTCGAGCCCGCGCTGGAGCTGACGTCCTATCTCGCCGCCGTCAAGCCGATCGCCCCGGGAGAGAGCGCCGGCTACGGCCGCCGGTTCGTCGCGCAGGAGCCGACGCTGATCGCGACCGTGCCGATCGGCTACGGGGACGGGTGGCGGCGCGGCCTCACGAACGACGCCGACGTGCTCGTCGCGGGCCGGCGCGTGCCGCTGGTGGGGACCGTCAGCATGGACAACGTGACGCTCGACGTGGGCGCGCTCGGGCGAGGCGGCCTTCGTCGGCACCGAGGCGGTCCTGATCGGCGCGCGCGGGACGGAGCGCATCCTCACCGAGGAGCTCGCGCGCCGGCTCGGCACGATCAACTACGAGGTGACCTGCGGCATCGGCGCGCGGGTCCCGCGCGAGCACGTCGGGGCGGCGTGAGCGCGAGCGAGACCCCGCTCGACCTGCTCCGCGGGGCGCTCGCGGGGCGCGAGGCCTGGCTCGTCGGCGGCGCCGTGCGCGACCGGCTGCTGGGCCGTCCCGGCGCCGGGCTGGACCTCGATCTCGCCGTCGCCGGGGACGTCGCGGCGGCCGCGGCGGCCGTGCGCGCCGCGGCCCCGCGCGGGACGGCGGCCTTCCCGCTGTCCGAGGAGTTCGGCGGCTGGCGGGTCATCGGCCCCGCGGGGGCCTGGCAGGTGGACCTCAGCCCGCTCCAGGGGGAGCGCATCGAGGACGACCTGCGCGGGCGCGATCTCACCGTCAACGCGCTCGCCGAGCCGCTTCGCCGGGGGGATCCGCTCGACGTCTGCGGCGGCTTGCGGGATCTGGCCGCCCGGCGCCTGCGCAGCGCCGGCCCACGGGCGTTCGCCGACGACCCGCTGCGGGTGCTGCGCGTCGCGCGGCTCGCCGTCGACCTCGGGTTCACCGTCGAGGACGGCACGGTGACCGCGGCGCGCGAGCAGGCGCCCGGCCTGGCGGGCGTCGCCGGGGAGCGCGTCTTCGCCGAGTTGCGGCGCATCGTCGGCGCCGACGACGCGCTCGCGGGACTGGCGCTCCTCGACGAGCTGGGCGCGACCGCCGTCGTCCTGCCGGAGTTCGAGGCGCTGCGCGGCGTCGAGCAGACCGTCTACCACCACCGTGACGTCCACGGTCACACGCTCGAGGTCCTCGCCGCGACGCTCGCGCTCGAGCGGGACCCCGAGAGCGCCGTCGGCGCCGAGCTCGCGGGCGCCGTCGCGGCGCTGCTCGCCGAGCCGCTGGCGGACGACCTCACCCGCGGCGGCGCGCTGCGCTGGGGTGCGCTGCTGCACGACATCGCCAAGCCGCTGACCCGCACGGACATGGGCGAGGGGCGCATCGGCTTTCCCCACCACGACCGCGAGGGCGCGGCGATGTCGCGGGTGATCCTCGGGCGCCTGCACACCAGCGAGCGGCTGCGCGCCCACGTCGCCGCGCTGGCGCGTCACCACCTGCGCCTGGGCTTCCTCGTCCACGAGCGACCGCTGGGGCGCCGCCAGGTCCACCGCTACCTCGTCGCGTGCGAGCCCGTCGCCGCCGACGTGACGCTCCTGGGCATCGCCGACCGGCTCGCCACGCGCGGCCGCAAGCACGAGGAGGCGATCGCCCGGCACCTGGAGGTCGCGCTCCCGATGCTCGGCGACGCCCTCGCGTGGCATGCGGACGGCCCGCCCGCGCCATTGGTGCGCGGCGACGAGCTCGCCGAAGCGCTCGGCATCGAGCCCGGCCCGCGGCTGGGTGAGCTGCTCGCGGCGATCGCCGAGGCGCAGTACGCGGGGGAGGTGCTGACGCCCGCGCAGGCCGTGGACGAGGGCCGCCGGCTGCTCCTGGGCGACGCCGGCCTCTAGTGTCGTGAATCGTCGGTTCGCACGCAGCCCGCGGTCGCCTCGCCGCTCGTGGCCGCGCCCGCCGACTTGCCTGTGCCACCGGCACAGGCTGCATCACCGGTCGCGCCCACGACCGCCGATGCATCCCCCGTCCTGCATCCGAACCTCCGACTCACGACACTAGCGGGACGCCAGCCGCCGGATCGTGCCGTCGCACACCCGGATGCAGCCGACCACGGTCTCGTGGATCACGTTCTCCGCGGTGTCCGTCGGCCAGTGGTAGTTCGACGGCGCCTTGAACTCGTTCATCGACCCGAGCATCACCGTCGGGTAGCCGGCCTTCATCGCGATCAGACCGTCCGTCGCGTTGCGGAACCGGATGCCGCGGACCAGGTCGATGCCCGCCGCGGCCGCCACGTCGGAGACGAGGTCCTTGAAGTCGGCGGGGTAGTCGCGGATGACGAGCATGCCCTCGCCCTCGAGCTGCATGAGCGTCGGGGAGCCCACCGTGTCCACGCAGATGACGTGCGTGCGGTCGACCGGCAGCGAGGGGAAGTGCCGTGCGGCGAACGCCTGCATGCCCTCCATGAAGGACTCCTCGGAGCCGGTCGAGACGAGCAGGACGCGGACGCCCTCGACGGGCGCCTGCGCGAGCGTGCGCGCGAGCCCCAGGACGGTCGCGACGCCGGTCAGGTTGTCGTTGGCGCCGGGGACCGTCGAACGCGAGCCGATCTCGACCATCGTCGCCGCCGTGCCGAACGACAGCAGGCCACCCAGCCGCCGCAGCAGGCGGGACCCCAACAGCCCGCTGAGGGCGACGAGGAGGGGTCCTCCGACGACCGGGAACATCACGGCGGGCGTCGTGTTCGACCGCTCGATCAGGCCCGGGAACCGGCGGGCGAAGAAGCGCGGGATGTGCGGCGCGAACAGCAGGCTCCAGTTCGCGGCGTCGTGGTGGGCGACGACGACGACCGTGCGCTCGGCGTCTGGGTCGCCCGCCTCGGCGACCACGTTCCACGTCGGGTGCTGCGGCAGCGCGGCGCGGCGGAACCACAGCCGCCCGCCCGAGACGTCGTCGGCGATGCCCGCCGCCGCGACGCCCCCGCCGATGAGGCGCACCCAGCGGCGCCTGCTGAGCGACGCGAGCCCGCCGCCGAGCGCGAGCAGGCCGAGCGGCCACCAGTAGGTGCCGTGCGCGCGCTCCTCCTCGATGCGGACGTCGCGCGCGCCCTCGGCGTCCAGACGGCCCGCGATCCACTCCGCCGCGCGGCGCTCGCCGTCCGAGGCCGAGGGGCGTTCGAAGGAGGCCAGGTGGGCGATGGCCTCCTCGGCCTGGGCGTGCAGCGCCTCGTCGGTCACGGCGGTCGTCGGCATGGCCCGCAGCGTAGGCCAGCCGCGCCGGCGCCACCATCCGGGGGGCCGCCGCCCGCCGGTAGGGTTGGCCCCATGGCCGACCGTGATCCCGACTGTCTCTTCTGCCGGATCCTCGCCGGCGAGCTTCCCGCGCAGATCGTCGACGAGGACGAGCGGACCGTGTCCTTCATGGACATCAACCCGGCGACCCGCGGACACGCGCTCGTGATCCCGCGCGCGCACAGCGTCGACCTGCACGACACGCCCGCGGAGGACGTCGCCGCCACGGCGGTCGCCGCCCAGCGCCTCGCCGAGCGCGCTCGCGACCGCCTGGGCGCCGACGGCGTCAACCTCCTCAACGCGTGCGGCACCGCCGCCTGGCAGTCGGTCTTCCACTTCCACGTCCACGTCATCCCGCGCTACGCGGACGATCCGCTGCGCCTGCCGTGGGTTCCGGGGCCGGGAGACATGGACGAGATCACCCGCGCCGCGGCCGAGCTGCGCGGGGACCGCGCATGAGCGCCGCTGCGCCGGTCCGGCTCGAGCACGACGGGCCGCTCGCGATCCTCACGCTCGACGCGCCGCCGCTGAACCTGTTCGACCAGGCGATGATGGACGCCCTGCGCGCCGCGGTGGCCGAGCTGGCGGCCGCGCCGCCGCGCGGCGTGCTGATCCGCGGCGAGGGACGCGTCGTCAGCGGCGGCGTCGACGTCCACCGGTTCGTCGGCGTGACGCCGGAGGAGGGCGCGGCGCTGTGGCGCGAGCTGCTCGAGACGGTCCACGCCGTCGAGGAGCTGCCCTGCCCCGTCGTCTTCGCCGCGCACGCGCTGTGCCTGACGGCCGCGTTCGAGCTGGCGCTCGCGTGCGACCTGCTGCTCGCCGCGGAGTCCGCCCGTTTCGGCCTCGTCGAGATCGTCGTCGGGCTCACGCCGTCGATGGGCGGTCCGCAGCGGCTCGCCGAGCGCGCGGGTCCTGCACGGGCGAAGGAGCTCGTGATGACGGGTGAGCTGTTCGACGCCGCGACCCTCGAGCGCTGGAACGTCGTCAGCCGGGTGCTGCCGGACGACGGGTTCGACGCCGCCGCGCGCGCCTTCGCCGCCCGCCTGGCGCACGGCCCGACGCGGGCGCACGCGGCGACCAAGCGGCTCGTCGCGGCCCAGAAGGAGGGCGGCGCCCGCGCGGCGGACGCGCTCGTCCCGGAGGTCGGCGGCGCGCTGTTCGCCACCGAGGATCTGCAGCGCGCGGTGCGCTCGTTCCTCGACGAGGGGCCGGGGAAGGCGACGTACGAGGGCCGCTGAGGCGCACGCCGCGCTGCAGGGCGGACGCCTCCAGGAGCCCTGTGGTATCAAACAGCCCGGAATCCGGAGCGGCGGAACCGCAACATTCCGGCGCCCCACCGTGTTCAATGGACGTGATGCAACGACGCCTCTTCCGGGCGGCCGCGGTTTCCTGCGGCCTGGCCCTCACCCTCCCCGCCGCCGCCTCCGCCGAGATCATCGAGATCGGCAAGCTCGACCCGCAGGTCAAGTCGAGCTGCCCCGGTCCGGTCCCGAAGTGCTTCGCCGTCGCACGGCTGACGGGCTACCAGGCCAAGGTCGGCACGAACCGCGGCCTCATGACCGCGACGAAGGCCGGGCGCATCGTCGCCTTCTCGGTCGGGCTGGGCAAGCCCGGCCCCAAGCAGTCGCTGTTCTTCTCCGGCGGCAAGGGCGCGCCGGCCAACTCGCCGCAGTACGGGGAGCCCGAGGTGCAGGTGACGGTGCTCAACCCGCGCAGCAAGCTGCGCTCACGCGTCGCCGCGCAGAGCGAGGCGTTCAAGGTCGCCGACTTCTTCGGCTCGACCGTGCAGTTCGCGCTGGCGAAGAGCATCCCGGTCAAGAAGGGGCAGATCGTCGCGATCACCTCGAAGACCTGGGCGCCGATCCTCGCGGTCGGCCTGGGCAGCGACACCTCGTGGCGCGCGAGCCGTGAGAAGGGCACGTGCCAGGACTCCGTCCAGCAGGTCGCGCAGACCAAGGAGAACCAGCTCGCGCAGTACTACTGTCTGTACCGCACGGCGCGCCTGAACTACAGCGCGACGATGGTCACCGACCCGGTGAAGCCGAGGAAGTAGCCGGGCGGGCGGCCCGGCGTCCTAGCAGGCGCCGGGATTCGCGTCGCAGAAGCCCTGGAAGGACCCCGCGCCCGCGGTCGCGTCCGGTGTGACGCCGCCCGGGTTGGGCGTGGCGCCCCCGGTGTCGGTGTCGCCGCCGGTCCCCGTGTCCGTGCCGCCGGTGTCCGTCCCCGCGCCCGTGTCCGTCCCGGCGCCGGTGTCCGTCCCGCCGTCGGTGGTGCCGCCCGTGTCCGCGCCGGCCGTCGTGTCGGTCGTCGTGGTGGGCGTCGTGGACGTCGTGGTCGTCCCGGTGCCACCCGACGCGAGGTCGTTCGCGTCGTCGGGGGGCAGCAGGGCGGGGGCGCTCGTCGGGATCTTGTCGGTCGCCTCGTCCCCGCCGCCGCAGGCGGACAGGCCGAGACTCGCCGTCAGGACGAGAGCGCAGGTGGTCGCGGCGAGTGCAGATCGCATCACGCGGGCAGGGTACCGCGGCGGGTGGCCGGTGCGCGCAGGGCGGCGTTCAGCCGCGGGGCGGCGCCATCCGACGGCCGCAGGTGGGGCAGTCGTTGAGATCGCGCTGGGCGGGCTGGTCGCACCAGTTGCAGAAGCGCAGGTTCTCGACCGCCCAGGGCAGGCGTGACGCGCTGGGGGCGAGTGGCAGCACGGTCCCGACGACCTCCAGGCGCTCGCCGGTCTCCTCGTCGAGGTAGATCCGGTCGGGCTCGGCCTCCATGATGATGTCGCGGCCGGTGGAGGGATTGCGCAGGCGGTAGCGCTGATTGGACGCCATGCCGCGGATGCTAGCGGGGGCCGCGGGCGGCTGTCGGCACGCCCGGAATACCGAGGGAGGTGGCATCCGGTCCGCAACTCCGGATAGGGTTCGTCGCGCTCATGGGGAGGAAGAACCACGCTGTGACCAGGGTGGCGCGCGCGGCGGTCCCCGCCGCGCTCGCGGCCGCCGCCATCGCCGTCTCGGGCTGCACCAATTCGGGCAGTCAGGAGAGCGCCGACCTCGTGAACGGCAAGCAGCAGTTCGCAGAGAAGTGCGGCTCGTGCCACGTCCTGAACCGGGCGGGCACCAAGGGCATCACCGGCCCGAACCTCGACGAGGCGTTCGCGGTGTCCCGCGGCGAGGGCTGGGGCTCGGAGGCGATCCGCGGCGTCGTGCTCGGCCAGATCAAGTACCCCGGCAGGGGCTTCGCCATGCCGGCGGATCTCGTGACCGGTGATGACGCGCAGGACGTCGCGGCGTACGTCGCGGCGACCGCCAGTGTCCCCGGGAAGGACGAGGGCATCCTCGCCGAGGCCGTGAAGGCCGCCGGCGGACCGCAGGCGAACACCGCCGGCGGCAAGCTCTTCGCCGAGAACTGCGGTTCGTGCCACGTGTTCACGCCCGTGGGCACCACGGGCAAGACGGGGCCGAGCCTCGACACGACGCAGCTCGACGCCGCCGCGATCGACGCGCAGATCACCAACGGCAAGAACGCGATGCCGGCCTTCAAGGGCCAGCTGTCCCCGGCGGACATCAAGACGATCGCGGACCTCGTCGCCGCCGGGGCGAACCAGTAGCCCTGCGGCCCGTCCGCGCCGTCAGCTGACCGCGCGGACCACGACGACCACGGCGGCGAGCGCCAGCGCGGCACCCGCCGCCCACAGCACGGCACGGAAGGCGGCATGCTCGCTGCGCAGGGGCCCGATCAGGCGCATCCAGGCCGGCTCGTCGGGCGTGCGCGGGATCAGCTCCTGCTCGGCGGGCTCCCGTCCGTCCGGGCGCTCGGGGGCGCCGGGCGCGTCCGGCGCGTCGCTCACCCGAGGATGTAGACCGTCGTGAAGACGACGACCCACATGACGTCGACGAAGTGCCAGTAGATGCCGGCGACCTCGAGGCCCTTCCAGTTCTCGGGCCCGACGCGGCCCTTGAAGATCCGCACGGCCGAGACGAAGAGCAGGATCAGGCCGATGACGACGTGGGCCCCGTGCAGGCCCGTCAGGGCGAAGAAGGACGATGCCGAGGCGTTCGTCTTCGGCGTGAAGCCCAGATGCAGGTACTCGTTGATCTGGATGAACAGGAACGTCGAGCCGAGCAGGAACGTCGTCACGATGCCCGCACGCATCGCGAACTGATTGCCCCGCCTGGCGGAGATGTCCGTCCAGTGCATCGTCACCGAGGATGAGAGCAGGACCGCGGCGTTCGTCGCGGCGATGGCCACGGGCAGCTCGCCGTTCGGCGGCCAGGTGTCGCCGGCGACGACGCGGATGAAGAACATCGCCGCGAAGAAGGCGGCGAACAGCATGAGCTCGGAGATGATGAAGAGGAGGATCCCGAGCTGCTCGGGGTGCACCGTCGAGCTGTGATGGGCCGCGGGGGGGCCGTGATGGTGGTCGTCGTGGGCGACGGCGGCGGGGATCGCTGCAGCTTCCATGGGTTCCTCTCGGCTCGCGAGCGCCCGCTACGCGGCGACGCCGGCGTCCTCGGGCTGGGAGACGATGTGGGTCACGGGCTTGCCGGACGCCTTGCGCACACGGTCGATGAGATCGGCGCGCAGCCATCCGGAGCGGGTCTCGGGGTACGTCGAGATGACGATGTCGTCCACGTCGAAGAAGTTCAGCGCGTTCATCGTCGCCGTGTACGGGTCCGGATCGCCGGTCATGCCCGCGGCCAGCAGGTCGGCGCCGCGCGCGCGATCGACGACCTGGTCAAGGCGTGCCCGGGCGCGCTTCTGCGCCATCCCCTCGCCGCCCTCGAGCGGGACGACGAAGACGAAGAGCCGGGCGCGGCCCGCGGGCTCGGCGTCGGCCTCGCGGCGCAGCTCGGCGATCAGCGCGTCGCTGTTCGTCGTCCGGTTCGCGACGACGATGGTCGTGTCGAAGGGCGAGGTCTCGTCGCTGAGGTCGGTGACGAGGTGCTCCACGGACGTGCCCGTGGCGTCCTCGATGCGCTCGATGAGGTCGCGGCGCAGCCAGCCGGACGTCGTGCTCGGCAGGGTCGACACGATGATGTGATCGGGGTGGTACTCCGCGACCATGTCCATCGTCGCGCTGTAGGGGTCCGGGTCGCCCACCTCGCCGACGGCGTTGACCCCGAGCTCACGCAGCACGCTGCGGGCGAGGTCGACGCGCACCTGCGCGGCCTCGTAGACCGCGTCCGCGTAGATGATGTTGCCGTGCGAGGGGTTCTTGCGCGGCACGCAGATGACGACGCGCGCGTCGCCCCTGGCGGCCTCCTCGCGGGCGCGCGCGACGAGCTTGGGGCCGGCGAGCGTTTCGTTGGCGACGACGAGAATGGTGCGCACGGTGTCACTCCTCCTTGTCGAGGACGGCGGTCGCGGTGGGGGCGGAGGACGCCTCCGCGCCCGCCGGGACGTGCGGTTCGGCGTCCTGGAACACGGCGTGCACCGCGCCGGGGACGCCGTACTCGTACGGCCCGCCGACCACCGACGGGATCGAGTCGAAGTTGAAGATCGGCGGCGGCGAGGACACCTGCCACTCGATCGTGAGGGCCTTCCAGGGGTTCGCGACCGCGCGCGGCCCGCTCCGCCAGGAGGTCACGACGTTGTAGAGGAAGATGAGCGTCGACAGGCCGAGGACGAACGAGGCGACCGAGACGATCATGTTCCAGGTCGCGAACTCGTCGGCGTAGTCGTAGACCCGGCGCGGCATCCCCTGGACGCCGATGAGGTGCATCGGCGCGAAGGTCACGTTGAACGCGACGAAGGTCAGCCAGAAGTGGATCCGGCCCAGGCGCTCGTTGTACATCCGCCCCGTCATCTTCGGGAACCAGTAGTAGATGCCGGCGAAGATCGTCAGCAGCGACCCGCCGAACAGCACGTAGTGGATGTGGGCGACGATGAAGTACGTGTCACTGACGTGGATGTCGAGCGGGACCATCGCGAGCATCACGCCGGAGATGCCGCCGAGCGTGAACATGGTCAGGAACCCGACCGCGAACAGCATCGGCGTGTCCATGTGCAGCACGCCCTGCCACATCGTCCCGAGCCAGGAGAAGATCTTGATGCCCGTGGGGATCGCGATCAGCGCGGTCGTGATCATCATCGGGATGCGGATCCAGTCCTGCATGCCGCTGACGAACATGTGGTGCGCCCAGACCGTGAACCCGAGGACGACGATCGCCAGCAGCGAGAACGCCATCATCCGGTAGCCGAACACGGGCTTTCGGGACTTGACCGCGAGGACCTCACTGATGATCCCGAAGCCCGGCAGCATCATGATGTAGACGGCCGGGTGCGAGTAGAACCAGAAGACGTGCTGGTACATCAGCACGTCGCCGCCGTTGGCCGCGTTGAAGAAGTTGAAGCCCAGCGCGCGGTCGAGGAGCACCATGAACTGCGAGGCCGCCACGAACGGGGTCGCGATGACGACGAGCAGGGACGTCGAGAAGTTCGCCCAGACGAGCAGCGGCATCCGGAAGAACGTCATCCCGGGCGCGCGCATCGTGATGATCGTCACCAGGAAGTTCAGCGCCGTGGCGATCGATGAGGCGCCGGCGAACTGCACGCCGATCGTGAAGAACGTCTGGCCGATCGGTGCGCTGGTCGAGAGCGGCGCGTAGGCCGTCCAGCCGGAGGCGAACGTCCCGCCCGGGGCCAGGAAGCCGAGCATCAGCATCACGCCGGCCGCGGGGAGCATCCAGAACGACAGCGCGTTCAGCCGCGGGAAGGCCATGTCCGGCGCGCCGATCATCAGCGGCAGGACGTAGTTCGCCATGCCCGCGAACACGGGGATGATGAACAGGAAGATGAGGATCGACGCGTGCGCCGAGAAGAGGCCGTTGTAGGTGTTCGCGTCGACGAACTGGCGACCGGGCGCGGCGAGCTCGGCGCGCACGAGCATCGCGAGCAGGCCGCCGATGAACATGAAGAAGAACGAGAGGCAGACGTACTGGACGCCGATGACCTTGTGGTCGGTGTTGACCTTGAAGTAGTCCTTCCAGGAGTGCGCGCCGTGGTCCTTGTGGTCGTCGACGACGTGCTTGCCGCGCGCCCAGCGGATCCAGTAGTCGAAGCAGCCCATGCCGCCCAGGAACCAGATCGGGACCGTCAGCAGCGCGACCTGGAGGATGCCCTCGCCGTCATAGACCGGGGTGGCGTCGAACGCCCAGCGCAGGCTGGAGAGCAGGGCGAACGAGAACCCGATCCCGACTGCGATGAAGAGGATGGCCCGGTACCACCCCGGGGCACGAAGCTTCGCTGCCATTCCTAGTTCCCTCCGGGCACGCTCTTGTCGATGTACGTGACGAGCGCGTCGAGCTCCGCCGGCGTGAGCGCCTGGCCGTAGTTCGGCGGCATGATGTTCGCCCCGTAGCCCTTCGCGATCTCCTTGCCGGGCTCCACGATCATCTCGCGGAGCTTCGCGGCGTCAACCGTCTTCAGGGACTCGTCGAGGCTCGGGCCGGTCTGCGCCGACGTGCCGGCGGCGGCGAGCGTGTGGCAGCTGCCGCAGGCGACCGCGCCGGTCTGCGCGTTGCCCGCCACGAACAGCTTCTTCGCATCGATCGCGCCGCCCGCCGCCGGCTTCGCGCCGGCCGCGGGGGCCGCCCGCCGCGTCTGCGAGCGGACCCAGGCCGCGTAGGCGGTGGGCGTCACGACGCGGACGTACTGGCGCATGAAGGCATGGCCCAGGCCGCAGAGCTCCGCGCAGACGACCTGGTAGCGGCCGACCCGGTCGGGCGTGACCGAATAGCCCGTCGTGATGCCGGGGACGGCGTCGACCTTGAGCCGCCATTCCGGCACCCAGAAGTCGTGGATGACGTCCTTGGAGGAGACCTTGAACTCGACGGGCTCGCCGACCGGGAGGACGAGCCGGTCGCTGACGATCGGCCGTCCGCCCTCGCGGGTCTCGAACTGCCAGGCGAACTGCTGCCCGACGACCTTCACCACCCGCGTGCCACGCGCCGGCGACTCCTGGATGTCGAGGAGCAGCACCGTCGCGTAGGCGCACAGGGCCGCGATGATGACGGTCGGGATGGCCGTCCAGATCACCTCGAGGCGCGTGTTGCCGTGGGTCGGGGGGCCGTCGAGGTCCTCCTCGCCGGGCTGCATGTGCCAGCGCCAGATGCTGAACAGGACGATCACCGTGACGAGCACGAAGATCGGCACGGACACGATCAGGAGCACGTCCCAGAACGTGTCGATGTCGCTCGCGATCGTCGATGCCTGCGCGGGGAACCAGTCGATCGCCAACCCGAGGACGATGCCGACCGCGCTGGCGACGAGCACCACCACAGCGAGCATCACCCACGTGCGGCCCGTGACGGGTCCTCGCCGTGTCTCCTCACCCATTGCCCGGCAACTTATCGGTTCCCGGGGACGGCGCGCAACGACGTCACGGGACCCGGCGCGCGCGCCGCGGTCGGGCGCCCGCGCGGACCGCGCGCCGGTCTAGGCGGCCTGGAAGGCCGGCGCCGCGGCGATGCCGCGCGCAGCCGCGAACCGGGCCTGGCTGCGGAAGGCCGACGGGGCCGACCCGTGCCGGCGGCGGAAGGCCTTGGCGAACTGCGCGGGCTGCCGGTAGCCCACGCGCTGGGCGACCTCGCGCACGGTGAGGTCACGCTCGGTGAGCATCTCCGCGGCGCGGTCCATGCGCACCTCGGTCAGGTGCTCGCGGAACGTCGTGCCGCCGATCTCGGCGAAGGCGCGCTGCAACTGCCGGCGAGAGGAGGCGACACGTCGCGCGATGTCGTCGAGCGAGAGGTCCTCGGCGTACTCGGCGTGCACGATCGCCGAGGCGTCTTCGAAGAGGCTGGTGCGGAGGCTGACGGTCGTAGAACGCTGCATGGTGCTCCATGTACGCGGGGAGTGGGCGATTCGGATGACGAACCCGCAGGGAATGCGAGATCGCGCCGTTCGTCACAGCGGCTCGTGCGATTCGTTACGATCAGGCGCGAGTCCACGACGACGACGGAGAGGAGCCGAGCAGCGATGCGGGTACGGGACGGGATGAGCCGGGTGGTCCTCATGGTGGGGCCCGGTCACACGCTGCGCGAGGCGACGCGCCTGATGGCGGAGCGCGGGGTCGGCGCCGCCGTCGTCATGGACCCGGACGCGCCGGCTCCGGGGATCCTCACCGAGCGTGACGTCGTCCGTGCGATCGGCGGGTCACTGGACCCCGACACGGCGCTCGTCGGCGATCACATGTCGACGGACACGGTCTTCGCGGCGCCCGACTGGTCGCTCGAGGAGGCGGCGGTGACGATGGTGCGCCACGGCTTTCGCCATCTCGTCGTGGTCTCCGGCGCCGAGATCGCCGGCGTCCTGTCGATGCGGGACGTCGTCCGGTGCTGGACGGACGACGGGTCGAGCTGCGAGCTCCCGGCGTCGGTCGCGCTGCCGTCGGCGCCCGCGGGGGACAGCCGTCGCGGCCTGCGCTCGGTCGAGGTGACGAGCGTGCAGGTCGCGAGCTGGGAGACCTGAGCCGGGCCGGTCAGTGACCGGGAGGCAGCTCGCGGAACTCGCGGGCCGCCGCGGCGATCCACGACACGCTGGCGCCGAGGAGGATCAGCAGCCCGAGGATCGCGACGGGCCACATGTCCACGAGGCCCAGGAGCAGCAGCACGAGGCCGAACGTGGCGATGGCCGGCTGGACGCTCGGCCCCGGGATGTGCAACTCCTCGCCGACGGGCGGGACGTCGCGTTCGATGTCCGCCGGACTCATGAGACGTAGAGGGCCGCGGCGACGAAGGTCAGGCCGAACAGGAGGAAGCCCAGCGCCGTGATGACGAGCGCTCCGCGGATGTTCTTCCTGGCGAGATTGCGGTCCATGTGATCCGTGGGGTCGGGGGTCAGAAGAGCTGGACGTCGGCCACCATAGCGGCGAACAGCGCCGCGAGGTAGGCCAGGGAGTAGAGGTACACGCGCAGGGCGGCGGGGCGGTCGGCGCGGCTGCGCAGCTGCACCGACAGGACGATGAACACCACGCCGAGGCCGAGCGAGGCGACAAGGTAGAACGCGCTGAGCCCGCCGGCGCAGAAGGGCAGCTGCGTCACGGCGTAGAGCAGGACCGTGTAGAGCAGGATCTGCCGCCGCGTCTCGTCCTCACCGCGGACGACGGGCAGCATCGGGACGCCGACCTTGGCGTACTCGTCCTTCATGAGCAGGCTGAGCGCCCAGAAGTGCGGCGGCGTCCAGAAGAAGACGATGAAGAAGAGGAAGAGGGCCAGGCCGGTCAGCTGACCGTCGACGGCCGCCCAGCCGACGAGCGGCGGGACCGCGCCGGCCGCGCCGCCCCAGATGATGTTCTGCCACGTGTGGCGCTTGAGCAGCATCGTGTAGCCGACGGCATAGCCGACGAAGCCCAGGAACGCCAGGCCGGCCGCCAGCGGGTTGACGAGCACCGCGAGCCACACGACGGACGTCGCGCCGAGGACGAGGCCGAAGGTCAGCGCGGCGCGCGGGGAGACCCGGCCGCTGGCGACCGGGCGGTCGGCGGTGCGGCCCATCCGCACGTCGATGTCGCGGTCGTACCAGTGGTTGATCGCCCCCGAGCCGCCCGCGGACAGGTAGCCCCCGATGACGGTCGCGAGCACGAGCCATGCCGACGGAGTGCCCGCGATGAACATCGCGCACACCGTGGTGAAGAGCAGCAGGCTCTGGACCTTGGGCTTCGTCAGCGCGACGTAGTCGCTCGCGATCTGGCGCGTGCCCGCGAGGGCGGCCTGCTCGAGGGCGGGTGCGCGGGTGGCGGCCATCGCGGAGGTCGCTGCTCCTCGGTCAGACGCCGGCCGACGCGGGCTCGCGCTCGCGCGACTGGCGGTCGATCTGCCGGCGGATGTCCTTCATCGGCTCGACCGAGCGCACCCGCGGGACGGTGTCGAAGTTGTTCGCCGGCGGGGGCGAGGTGGTGAACCACTCGAGCGTGTTGGCCTTCCACGGGTCCGCACCGGCGACCGCGCCCTTCTTCAGGCTGCGGATGACGTTGTAGCCGGTGAGGAGCACGCCGGCGGCGAGGATGAACGAGCCGATCGTGGAGATCAGGTTGTAGGTCTCGAGGTTGTTGACGTCGGCGTACTCGTAGACGCGCCGCGGCATGCCCTCGAGGCCCGCGGAATGCTGGATCAGGAACGTGATCCAGAAGCCCCCGAGAATGAGCCAGAAGCTCGCCTTGCCCATGCGCTCGTTGAGCATGCGGCCGGTCATCTTGGGGAACCAGAAGTAGATGCCGGCGAAGAACGCGAGGACCGCGCCGCCGACGATCGTGTAGTGGAAGTGCGCGACGACGAAGTACGTGTCGTGCAGCTGCCAGTCGACGGGGAAGGTCGCCAGGAAGATGCCGGTCACGCCGCCGAGCAGGAACGTCGCGAGGAAGCCGGCGGCGAAGTACATGGGGACCGTGAACTCGATCTGGCCGCGCCAGAGCGTGAAGATCCAGTTGAAGATCTTGACGCCCGTCGGGATCGCGACGAGGTAGGTCGCGAGCGTGAAGAACACGAGCAGGAAGTACGGCATCGGGATCGTGAACATGTGGTGCGCCCAGACGAGCGAGCCGATGAACGCGATGCCGAGCGTCGCGGCGGCGATCGCCTTGTAGCCGAAGATCGGCTTGCGCGCGAAGACCGGCAGGACCTCGGAGATGACGCCGAAGCCGGGCAGGACGAGGATGTAGACCTCAGGGTGCCCGAAGAACCAGAACAGGTGCTGCCAGAGGATCGGCGAGCCGCCGTTCGTGGCGTCGTAGAAGTGGGTGCCGAAGTGGCGGTCGGTCAGCAGCAGCGTGACGGCGCCAGCGATGACCGGGAGGCTGATGATCAGCAGGATCGACTGCGTCAGCATCGCCCAGCAGAACAGCGGGAGCCGGCCCCAGCCCATGCCGGGGGCGCGCATGTTGGCGATCGTCACGAAGAAGTTCAGCGCGCCGACGAACGAGCCGACGCCGAGCAGGTGGACCATGAAGATCCACGCGTCGACGCCCGCGGTCGGTGAGTACGCCTTCTCCGACAGCGGCGCGTAGCAGGTCCAGCCGCACTCCGGCGGGCTCCAGAGGATCGACCCGCAGAAGACGACGCCGCCGGCGACGAACAGCCAGAACGACAGGGCGTTCAGGCGCGGGAATGCCATGTCGCGAGCGCCGATCATCAGCGGCACGAGGTAGTTGGCGAAGCCCGCGATCATCGGCATCAGGAACAGGAAGACCATCGTCGTCCCGTGCAGCGTCACGAGCGCGTTGTACGTCTGCGGGGTGATGAGCGTGTTGTCGGCCTGCGCGAGCTGCAGGCGCATCATCAGCGCCTCGACGCCGCCGACCATGAAGAAGATCCACGACCCGACCAGGTACATGATCCCGAGCCGCTTGTGGTCGGTCGTCGTCAGCCAGGAGAGCCAGCCCCGCTGCGGGCGCGGAACCTCGTGCGTGACGATCTGGGGGATCGGCGTCGCGGTCTCAGTGGGGGCGATCTGCGTGGTGGCCATGCGTGGTCCGGGGTCGCTCGGTGCGTGGGGTTACGGAGTCGCCGGCGCCTCTGCGCCGCGGAGAAGAGCCTTTTCCTGGGCGGCGCGCCGGGCGCTTCCGGCTGCGGCGGCCTTGTCGGCGAAGATGATATTGCGCTTCTGGCGCGCGAACCACGCCTGATACTGGGCGGGCGACACGACGGCCACCCGGGCGGTCATGTTCGCGTGGTTGCGGCCGCAGAGCTCGGCGCACTGGCCCGTGTAGGTGCCGCGCTTGGTGGCCTTGAACCAGGTGAAGTTCGTGTACCCGGGGACGGCGTCGAACTTGCCGCCGAGGGCCGGGATCCACCAGGAGTGCTGGACGTCCTGCGAGCGGATCCGCAGCGTGACGGTCGTGTTGACCGGGACGACCATCTCCTCGTAGGAGAACACGTTGTTGAGGTTGTTCCCGTCGCCGTCCTCGTACGTGTACCGCCAGGAGTACTGCTGGCCGTTGACGTCGATCGACAGCGACTTGCCGTCCTTCGGGACGCGCTGCTTGGCGCCGTTGCTCTCGTAGCGGATCGTCGCGGAGACCGGGGCGCCGTCCGGGCCCGAGTTCGGCGGGTCGTCGATCTGGCCGAGCTTGGCGAACGTCACGACGGAGATCACGACGAGCAGGAGCGCCGCGCCGACGGTCCAGGAGACCTCCATCCGCGTGCTGCCGTGGATCTGCGCGGCCTCCTCGCCCTTCCTGCTGCGGAAGCGGATCAGCGTGTACGCGAGCAGCCCGCCGACCCCGAAGAAGATGATGGCGCCGAGGGCGAAGATGATCAGGTAGAGCTGCCTGATCCCCTGCGGCGTTCGGCGAGCCGCTGGCGTCGCTCGGCGCGATCGGCCCGGCGAACGCCGGCGCGGCGCTCAGGGCGAACACGGTCAGGGCGCAGAGGCCCAGGGTTGCCGCCAGCGGAAGGCGTCGCTGGATGGGGAGGCGCAGGAGGACTCGCACGACGGCCGGGATGCTATCTGGGATGAAGGCGGGATGAAGCGCGGCTCAGCGCCCGGTGAACACCGCGGGCCGCTTGGCCAGGAAGGCTCCGACCCCCTCGGCGAAGTCGGCGGACCCCGCCATCTCCTGCTGGACGGCGGCCTCCAGCGCGAGCTGCTCGTCGAGCCGATCGTAGGCCCAGGCGTTGAGCTGGCGCTTGGATCCGGCGTACGAGCGGGTGGGGCCGGCGGCGAGGCGCTCGGTCAGGGCATCGACCTCCGCGTCCCAGTCGGCGTCCGCGATCACGCGGTTGATGAGCCCCCAGTCGAGCGCCTTCTCGGCGCCGACGCGCTCTCCGAGCATCGCCATCTCCGCGGCCCGCGCGACGCCGATCCGGGCCGGGACGAACGCCGACGACCCGCCGTCCGGCACGAGCCCGATGTTCACGAACGCGAGCAGGAAGTACGCCGACGGCCGGGCGACGACGAGGTCGGCGGTCAGCGCGAGGCTCAGGCCGACGCCCACGGCGGGCCCGTTGACGGCCGACAGCACCGGCTTCCCGAGTCGCCGCAGCCCGGTGAGGACGGGGTGGTAGCGCTCGTGCAGCCCGCGCTCGAGGTCGGGCGTCCCGTCCTCCGTCAGCAGCACGCGGTCGCCCATGCCCTTGAGGTCGGCGCCCGAGCAGAACGCCCGGCCGGCGCCGGTGAGCACGACCGCGCGCACGTCGTCGTCGTCGCGGACGCGCTCGAACGCGGCCCACAGGTCCGTGCTGAGCCGGTCGTTCCAGGAGTTCAGCGAGTCGGGGCGGTTCAGCTCGATCTTCGCGGCGGGGCCGGCGCGGTGGAGGTTGACCGTGTCGAAGGCGGTGTCGAGGTCATAGGCGAGGGGCATGGGCCGGGATCCTATGAGGGGTGGCGGGGCGGCGGACGTGCCGAACGCCGGTCTCGACGGAGGCTGTTCGCACGCTCCGGCGTTGTGCACCACTGGCATGCAGAATGCCGGGGCGCGGCCGCGGAGGGCCGCCGAACCCGGCGTTCTGCACGCCGGCCAGAGGTATGCTCGCCGAACCAATGCGGCCCGTCATCGGCATCTGCGGTGCGATCGAGTCCGCCCGCTGGGCGGTCTGGGACGCGCATGCCGTGCTGACGCCGCTCGACTACGTGCGCGCGGTGCAGGAGGCCGGCGGCCTGGTGGTGATCGTCCCGCCGGACCCGGCGTTCGGCGCGGTGCCCGAGCAGCTGCTGGCGCAGCTCGACGGCCTGATCCTCGCCGGCGGCGCCGACGTCGACCCCTCGTTCTACGGTGCCGTGCCGCATCCCGCGACGACGGGGACCACACCGGCCCGCGACGCCTCGGAGATCGCGCTGGCCCGCGAGGCGATCGCGCGCGACCTGCCGCTGCTGGGCATCTGCCGCGGGATGCAGCTGCTGAACGTCGCGCGCGGCGGGACGCTGATCCAGCATCTCCCCGAGAGCCACGGGCACGACGGCCACCGCCCCAACCCCGGCTCGTTCGACGGCTCCGACCTGGACGTGCACCTGGCCGACGGCTCGCTCGCCGAGCGCGCTGCGGGGGAGACGGTCCACCTGACCAAGCAGCACCACCACCAGGCGGTCGACGAGCTGGGCGAGGGACTTGATCGTCACCGGCTGGTCCGCGCTCGACGAGCTGCCCGAGGCGATCGAGCTCCCGGGGCGGCGCTTCGTCCTCGGGGTCCAGTGGCACCCGGAGGTCGACCCGGACTCCCGGGTGATCGCGGCGTTCGTGGCGGCGTGCCGGGAGGCGCGCGGGGGTGGAAGCTAGATCAGGCCTTCGGCCCGCAGCCAGTCCTCGGTGCGCCGCAGGCCCTCGTCCAGGGTGACGCGCGGCTCCCACCCGAGCAGCTCTCGTGCACGATCGTTCGGGTAGACCGCGCGGCGCGTGATGTAGCGGATGACCTCGCGGGTGACGTCCGCGGGCTCGCCGGTGATCCGGGCACGCAGCTCCATGACCGCCGCGGCCCCGCGCAGCAGCGGGGCGGGCGCGCAGCGGACCTCGCCGCGGCCGAGCATGCGCGCGTAGCGGTCGAAGTAGTCCTTCGCCGTCACCGGCACGCCGTCCCAGGCCGTCACGGCCTGACCGCCTGCGCCCGCGGTCGTCAGTGCGCGGACGATGCAGTCGACGAGGTCGTCGATGTACACGAGCGTGAGCAGGCCCTCACCGCGCCCGGGGAGGACGAACGTGCCGTTGCGCAGCGCCTCGACGGGCCGGATCGTCCACGGGACCGAGCGCGGCCCGTAGACGTCGCCCGGGCGCACGACGGCGGCGCCGCGGCGCAGCGCGAGCTCCTGCGAGGCGGTCTTCGTATCGACGTAGGGGGCTCCGCAGACCCGCGCGGGCGCGTCCTCGGTCGGCAGGTCCCGCGCGAAGTCGTAGCCCCAGGTGGCGACCGACGAGAGGTGCACGACGCGGCGGGGACCCGGCCGCGCTCGCGCCGCCGTCGAGCACGTTCACCGTGCCGCGCACGTTCACGCGCACCTGCTCGTCCATCCCGCCGCGGTCACCGAGGATCGCGGCCGTGTGGACGACGCCGTCGGCGCCGTCGAGGGCGCGCGGCGACGCCGCGCGGCGTCGGTCGTGTCGCAGCGCGCGAAGGACGCGCCGACGGCGGCCACGATCCGCTCGGCCTGCCGGGGCCACGTCGAGCCCGACGACCTCGGCGCCGTCGGCGACGAGCCGCTCGCAGACCGCCCGGCCGATGAAGCCGCCCGCGCCCGTCACGGCGATGCGCGCTCCGGTCAGCTGCACTAGTACGAGGAGCTCCGTGCGTGCTCGTCCCCGACGGTGAGCGTCGCGGACGTCAGCTCCGGGACCGCCGGAGGGCTGCCCTGCCAGTCGAACGCCGCGCTCCACTGGCTCGTGCCCTTGGGGGCGCGCAGCGTGACGTCCGTGGCCTTCCCGGCGGGCAGGGTGACGAGCGGCGGCGTCTGCTCCCAGTTGCCCTGGACCTGCACGACCTGGTCGTTCGGCCCGCCCTGGAAGCGCAGCACGACCTTCCCGGCTCGTCGAGGTAGAGGACGCCCTGGTGCCCGGTGGCGCAGGTCGCCTGCGGCGGGTTGATCTCGCCGGTCGTCAGGTTCTGGGTGGGGAACGGCGTCAGGCACGGCGGGTTGATGACGGCCTTCAGACGGGGCTGTGCCGTCGACCTCGACGACCACGTCCGATCCCGGGCTTCTCGGCGACGACGCGCTGCCGGTAGAACGTCGGCTTCGCGATGTCGTCGTTGAGGAAGAACGCCGTCGGCGGGGGTCGCAGGCGCGGGCCGAAGCTCAGCGTGCCGTCCGGGCCGATGACCCAGTCGCACGTGAACCCGTTGACCGGCGCGCCACCGAGCCGCTGTGCCCGGCGTGAGGTAGGTGCGCGTGATCGCGGCGGTTGAAGATCTCGGTCTGCGGCGTGCGGTAGGAGTTGAAGAACGTCACCAGGCGGGCCAGGTCGGCTTGTCGGTGGCCTCGTCGATCCACGAGAGATCGTCGGGGAAGCCCTCGCGCCAGACCTGCGACTGCTCGACGCTGCCAGTCCCAGCCGGCCTGGTTCTGCACGGCGAAGACGCTGCCGCTGAGGAGGACGACGGCCGTGCAGGAGGCCGACGCGGCGTGGCGCGGCCGCTGCGCAGGACGAGGAGCAGGACCCCGCCGAGGATCGGCCGCGGTGAGCGCCATCGCGAGCCCCGGGGACAGCCCGAACACCTGGTCGGCGCGGCGGATGATCCCGAAGCTGCCGCGCTGCTCCTGGATGTTCTGGATCTGCGGCGTCAGCAGCAGCAACGCCGCGACGAGGGCCGTCGACGAGCGCGACGAGCCGCGCGGCGATGAGGCCCTGCCAGATGCCCGCCACGACGAGGACGTACAGGACGGGCAGGCTGTACTCGACGTAGCGCTGGATGCTCCAGTCGACGGACTCGAACGCCGTCGTGAGCGAGCCGGTCACGACGACCAGCACGACGGTCGTGACCCAGAACACGATCAGCAGGGGACGCAGGCGCTGCTCGTCCCAGGCGCGGCGGCGCGCCGTGATCGCCAGGGCGAGGATGAACGGGAGGATCGCGGACATCGCGATGAAGGCGAGGGACTGCCGTCCGACGAGCGGAAGCGCGCGTCCGAGATCGCTCTGGGACTGCAGCCCGGCGTACGAGCCGAGGACCGACGGCTTCGCCAGGATCACGATCCCGCCGATGACCGTGACGGCCGCGGTCAGCCCGAGGAGCCAGCGGCTCGGCCGCAGCCGCTCGCGCCACCCGCCCGGCCCTGCGCGGCGATGTCGACGACGAGGACGAGCAGGATGATCGGGATGAGGACGAGCAGCTGCGCCCTGGACCAGGCGGCGAGCACCGCGAAGAGGAAGGACGACCCAGAGCCACCGGGATCCCGGTCGGGATATGGCGCCGACGAGCGCTGCGAGCGAGGCCGCGGCCAGCGGGAGCGCGAGGTTCTCCATGATCAGCTGGCTCGAGCTCGTCATCCACGAGCCCGCGAGCATCAGGGCCGCCGGCACGAGCGCGACGAGCGGCGGCATGTAGCGGCGTGCCAGCAGCCACGTCGGGAAGACGACGGCGCAGATCATGAAGGCGCCCATCGCCTTGGCGATCGCGTAGGACTGCGTGAGCGAGTCCGTGACGATCCACGCCGGGGCGATGGCGTAGATGTAGAGCGCGGCTCGCAGCCCGCCCGAAATCGGCCCGCCGTTGTACGTCAGGCCGTTGCCGTCCGCGACCGACCGCGCCAGGGCGGAGTACTGGTACTCGTCCGGCGCCACCTGCGGGAGCGCCTGGCCGCGTCCGAGCAGGATGTAGATCAGGACGGCCAGGCCGTAGAGCGCGAACAGGAGCGCGACGGGCAGCCAGGCGGGGCCGCGCGCGGCGCTCCCCTCGGCGGATTCCTCGTCGAGCCGCGCGTCGGCCTCGGGGTCGGCGATGCCCGACCACGTGACGAACCGGCGCCACGGACTCTCCGCCGGCGCGGCGACGGCGGCCGCCTTCGGCGGTTGCTTCCCCTTCGCTCCCATCCCGGCGCGGACCGTACCTTGTCGCGCCGTCGCGTGCTGCGGTCCGCTGCGGTCCGGACCCGAACCTATACTCGCCGCACTGTGCGCCTGTCGAGAGCCCTGCGAGCCTCGGCGTGGGCGCTCGTCGCCGCCGGAGTCGCCGCCCCGGCCGTGCGCCGGCGGCTGCGCCTGCCGCGTCCCGCGGTCGCCGCCGCTGCCTGGTCCGCGCCGGTCGCGCTCTGCGTCGCGATGCCGCGGTCACGCACGCGCGACGTCGGCGCCTGCGTGCTGCAGATGTGGGCGTACGTCGCGATGTACGAGATGCCCAACGACGATCCGGAGCGCCTCGAGGCGCGGGTGAAGGTCGACTATCCGGTCACCGTCGATCGCGCTCCTCGGGCTGGGCGAGCTGCCGGGGGTGCGCCTGCAGCGGCGCTTCGCGGACCCGCCGAACATCCGCGCGCCGGAGAAGGTCCTGGTGTGGGCGCACTGGATCTGGTTCACGGTGCCGCACGGGACCGCGCTCTACGTGCTGTTCCGCGATCGCGACCGGTTTCCGCGCGTCGGCGGCGCTGATCTATGCGACGTTCGACCTCGGCGTGCTCTGCTACTGGCTGATCCCGACGGCGCCCCCGTGGTACGCGGCCGAGCACGGGCGCCTGGGGCCCGAGGGCGACCGAGGAGGTCCCGCGGCTGCGGCGGCTGATGCTCGACTACGGCGAGGAGTTCTGGGGTGACCGCTGGGACGGGCTTTACGATGGCCTGGCCGGGAATCCGCTCGCCGCCATGCCCTCCCTGCACTTCGCCACATCGGTGATGGCCGCGCACGTCCTCGCGGACGTGGGCGCCGCCGAGGGCGTGGCCGGCTGGGCGTACGCGGGCACCCTGGGCTTCGCGCTCGTGTACCTCGGGCGAGCACTACGTCGTGGACCTCCTCGCGGGGCTCGCGCTCGCCGAGGGCGTGCGCGCGGCCGAGCCGCTCGCCGCACCCGCTGTTCCGGCGCGTCTCTCGCGGCCGTGCAGACCCTCGAGCGACGGGCGCACCCGACGTGAGCGACGCCCCCGTCGACGTCGCGAACCTCACCGAGGAGGACGCCGACGAGGGGGAGATGCCGCGCGCGCTGATCGGGCGCCGCCAGGCGGTGCTGTTCGGCGTCTTCACCGTCGTGGTCGTCGCGTTCCTCTACTTCGGGCTGCCGCGGCTGGCCGGGACTCGACGACACGCTCCAGCGGGTCCGTGAGGGCGACCCGCTGTGGCTGTTCGTCTGCGTGCTGTTCGAGGTCGCCTCGTTCGGCGGCTACGTCTGGCTGTTCCGCGCGGTCTTCGTCCACGGCAGCACGCGGATCGACTGGCGTGCCAGCTACGAGATCACGATGGCCGGCCTCGCGGCGACGCGCCTGTTCGCCGCGGCCGGTGCCGGCGGCGCGGCGCTGACGGCGTGGGCGCTGCGCCGCTCCGGCATGCGCGCGCGCACGATCGCCTCGCGGATGGTCGCCCAGTACGCGCTGCTCTACGGCGTCTACATGCTGGCGATGATCGTCGCGGGCTTCGGCATGTACTTCGGGCTCTTCGCCGGCAGTGACGACTTCGCGCTGACGATCCTGCCGGCGATGTTCGGCGTGATCGTGCTGACCGTCGCGCTGGGATTCACGCTCATCCCCGGGCAGATCGATCGGCGGCTCGCGCGCTGGGCCCAGGGCTCGGGGCGCATCGCCAAGGCGATCGCGGAGACGTCGAAGGTCCCGGCCGCGGTCGGGGACGGCGTCCGCGAGGCGCTGCGGCTGATCCGCGCGAAGGAGTGGGGCGTGCTCGGAGCGCCGCTCTGGTGGCTGTTCGACATCCTGACCCTGTGGGCGGCGTTCCACGCGTTCGGCGAGCCGCCGCCGTTCGCGGCGCTCGTGATGGCCTACTACGTCGGGATGCTCGCGAACGTGCTGCCGCTGCCCGGCGGCATCGGCGGGGTCGACGGCGGGATGATCGGCGCGCTGATCGCCTTCGGCGTGCCGAGCAGCCTCGCGATCGTCGCCGTCCTCACCTACCGTGCGTTCGCGTTCTGGCTGCCCACGATTCCCGGCGCCATCGCCTACCTGCAGCTGCGCAAGACGGTGCAGGTGTGGGGGGACGAGCGGCGCGAGCACGCGCTGCTCGAGGCGCAGGCGCCCTCACCGAGCGGCGGCGCAGCGGATGCAGGTACTATACAAAGTGAAGTGACCCTTCCCACGCAGAGGACCCCATGACCGAGATCGAGAACGTCGTCATCGTCGGCAGCGGCCCGGCCGGCTACACGGCCGCGCTCTACACGTCGCGCGCCAACCTGAAGCCCGTGGTCGTCGAGGGCTACCTCTGGGGCGGACTGCTGCAGCAGACGACCGACGTCGAGAACTTCCCGGGCTTCCCGCAGGGCATCATGGGCCCGGAGCTGATGCAGCAGATGCGCGACCAGGCCGAGCGCTTCGGCACGCGCTTCATCACCGACCTCGCCACCGGCGTGGAGCTCGCGACGCAGCCCGGCGGCGTGCACCGCGTGCAGGTCGGCGGGGAGGAGCTGCTCACGCGCTCGGTCGTGCTGGCGATGGGCGCCGAGCACAAGAAGATCGGCGCCCCCGGCGAGGACCTGCTGAGCGGCCGCGGCGTCTCGTACTGCGCGACCTGTGACGCCGCGTTCTTCGCCGGCAGGGACTGCATGATCGTCGGCGGCGGCGACTCGGCGATGGAGGAGGCGATCTTCCTGGCGAAGTTCGCCGCGAAGGTCACGATCGTCAACCGCCGCGACGAGTTCCGCGCGTCGAAGATCATGCAGGAGCGTGCTCGCGAGGTGGCCAACATCGAGTGGCTCACCCCGTACGTCGTCGACGAGTTCGCGGCGGGCGAGAACGGCGCGCTCGAGCGGGCCGTGCTGCGCCACGCGCAGACCGGGGAGACCCGCGACCTGCCGGTCGCGGGCGCGTTCGTCGCGATCGGGCACGTCCCGCAGTCGGAGCTCGTCGCCGGGCAGGGCGTGCAGCTCGACGGCGAGGGCTACGTCGTCGTCGAGGGTCGCTCGACGCGCACCGGGCTGCCGGGCGTCTTCGCGGCAGGCGACCTCGTGGACCACACGTACCGCCAGGCGATCACGGCCGCGGGGTCGGGCTGCCAGGCCGCGCTGGACGCCGAGTGGTACCTGCGCGACACGCCGCAGGTGCACCACTCCGTTGCAGATGATGCAAGCGCCCCGGGCGTGAGGTAGGCTCGCGGAAGAGGTCCGGCGCAGGGAGGCGCGCGATTCCATGACCACCGTTTCCGGAGCACCAGCTCACCAGGCCACCGAGGTGGACCCCGCGTCCCGCCTGCGGCAGGTCCATCAGACGGTGCTGCGGCTTCCGTCGGTCGGCGGCCTGGCGGACATCGTCGCCGGCGCGCCGCGGCTCGCCTGCGAGGCATGCGATCTCGACCGCGCGATGGTCAGCCACGTCCGCGACGGGCACATCGCCGTCGCGACGAGCCTGAACCGCCGCGACCGGGATCAGACCGAGCGGTTCCGCCGGCTGGCGCGGACGGTGCGCGCGGAGCTCGTCGACGCGCCGCCGGAGCTCGAGGCCGTCACGACCCAGCTTCCGGTGCTCGTCAGCGAGCTGCCCCGGCACGAGTCGCCGTTGATGCAGGCGGTGCTCGAGACGCTCGAGCCGCGCGAGTACATCGTCGCGCCGATCGTTCACGCGGGGCGCGTCGTGGGCCTCATCCACGCCGACCGCGACCGGTCCGGCCCGCCGCTCACCGAGTTCGACGCCGAGCTGCTGTGGCTGTTCGCGACCGGCCTCGGATGGGCGCTGCGCGACGCGGCGGTCGCGCACTACTACGACACGCCCTCCGGCATCGCCGGCACCCCGAGCGACGTCGTCGAGTCACGCCTGGCGAGCCTCGTGCACGACCTCGCGACGGGCCCGGGCGGCTGGGCCGAGGGCGAGCTTCCGCCGGTGCTCGACGACCGTCTCGCGCAGCTCACGCCGCGGGAGCGCGAGGTGCTCGTGCTGCTCGCGAGCGGCGCGAGCAACAACGCGATCGCGGCGACGCTCGTCGTCAGCGAGGCGACGGTGAAGACCCACGTGCGCGGGGTCCTGCGCAAGCTGGGCGTCGCGAACCGCACCGAGGCGGTCGCGTGCTACCACGCGCTCTCGACGTAGGCCGCCGGCGGCCCGGTCGCGCTACTTCTTCTTCTTCTTCGTCTTGGCCTTCGGCGTCTTCTTGCGCTGCAGCTTCAGCGTGTACGTCGTCTGCGGGTCGACCTTGTTGCGTGAGGTCAGGTCGTCCTTGGGATCCGGGAGATCCGGCGCCTCGATGCTGACGTAGTACGTGCCGGTCCTGGTGACCTTGAGGCTCGAGCGCGGTGACGTCGAGAGCCCGTCGCTGGCGTCTGCCAGGTAGGTCGTGCGGCCCGCGCCGATGTCGAAGGATCCCGTCTGCGGGCGCCAGATGCCCGAGATGACCTCGCCGTTCTTCGACTCGCCGGAGACCGTCAGGGTCTGCCCGCGCCTGACGTAGACGGGGAAGACGTCGCCCGGGTCCTTGCCGACGGACAGGGCGCTCCTGATCGTCGCCTTCGAGGTCTTCCTGAGGTAGGCGGGGTGCTTCTTGGGGTCGGCCTTGAGCCAGTAGACGTCGTCGTCGACCTCGGTCGTCTGCTTGATCGGCGCCGAGGCGCTGAGGCCCGTCGCGACGTCGAGCAGGCCGAAGCCGGAGTCGTCGTCGCGGCCGCCCTGGTAGAGGTCCTTGACCGCGCTGGTGCGCATGACGTCGTAGAGCTGCTGCGCGTTCAGGCCGGGTCGTGACGCCCAGATCAGCGCGGCGGCGCCCGCGACGGCCGGAGCCGAGAAGGAGGTGCCCTGCGCGACGCCGTACCCGCTCGTGCAGACGTCGAGCGGGGACGGAAGAATGAGGTTGCCTCCCGGGCTGACGACGTCGATCCACGGCCCGAAGTTCGAGAAGGCGTCGCGCGTGCCGTCGGCGCTCGCGGAGCCGACGGTGAGCACCCGCGTGAGATTGCCCGGGACGGCCGGGTCGCCCTTGCCCTCGTTGCCGGCCGAGACGACCGTGATCGTGCCCTTGGCGAACGCGGCGGTGATCGCCTGCTCCAGGACGGCTGCGTCCTTGGGGTCGACGTCGGCGGCCGGGTTGCTGCTCGAGAGGTTGATGACGCCGGCGCCGCGGGCGACGGCCTCCTCGATGCCGCGCACGACCCAGGCGACCGTCGTCTCCGACGAGCGGTTGTAGACCTCGATCGGCAGGATCGGCGAGGTGGGTGAGACGCCCTGGAAGCGCCCCGCGCGCGCTGCCGCGACGGAGGCGACCTGCGTGCCGTGCGCATCGATGTCGGACGTGTCGGCGGACCCGGTCGCGGCGTTGAAGCCGGGGAGCACGCGGCCGCGCAGCTCGCTCGCGTTGGGGTCGACGCCGGTGTCGAGGATGGCGATCGGCTTCGTCGTCCCCGGAGCCACGACCGCGGCGGCCGCGACGGCGGTCGCGAGGGCCTGCGACTGGTTGGCGTTCGGCACGTCGGCGCAGGCCTGGGCCAGACCGGTCGCCTTCATCCGGCGGTCGACCTGGGTGGCGAACACGCCGGTGCGCCGGCCGAGCCGGTCGGCATACGCGTCGGCCGTCGTTCCCGCGGGCGTCTCGAGCGCGTAGACGCGCAGTCCGGGCCCGAGCTCGGAGATGAGCTTCGGCTCGCCCGGCAGCGCGGCGGCGCCGGCGGCCGTCGCGAGCACGCGCGGCGTCTCGGCGGCTGCCGTCAGCGGAGCCGACAGCGCGACGCTCGCGGTGAGCGCCGAGATGACCAGACGTGCGCGCATCAGCTCTTGCCCGAGAGGTCCACGTTCACCGTCGTCTTGACGCTGATCAGGATCGGAACCGGAACCTGGAAGCCGTTGCACGGCTGGGTCGGGATCCCGGGCGTCAGACAGGCGATGACGCTGATGGTGTCCGGCGGCGAGCTGACCTGCAGCGCCAGCAGACCCTTCGGCCCGACCTTTCCGCGGAAGAAGAACGTGTGGGTGAACTCGCCGTAGCCGGTCGTGACGTACGGGTCGTTGCAGCCCGTGTCCTCGTTGCGCAGGTCGAGCGGCACCTGCACCCGCACGTTCACGATCGCGGTGGCGGTGCCGCTGGCGAACAGCGTCGTGGTGCTCGTCTTGCCGCTGTCGAGCAGCACGCGCGTCGGATTGCCGGTGCGGATCGCGGCGGAGACCTGGCCGTTGCAGGCGTCGTCGATGAAGACGTTCGTCGTCCCGATGCCGATGCTCGCCTTGGTGAGCGTCACCTGGACGTCCGTGTTGGGCTTGAAGCGGCCCGGGATGAACCCGCGCAGCGTGCCGTTGATCGGCGCCTGGCGCGTGAACGAGCCGAAGTCGAGCAGCGCGTAGCTGCCGGCGAGGACGCTGACCTTGACGGGGACGCCCAGCTCCTCGGCGCTCGGGAGGTTCTTGCAGCTGCCGAAGCGGTACACCTTCTGCCGCCTCTTGGCGTTGACGATCTTGCCGCGCTTCTTGACCTTCACGGTCACGCGCTTGATCGAGTAGATCGAGACGTACTTCTTCTTGACCTTCTTGACCTGCACGCACTGCTTGGAGCACGCGATCTTCTTGGGAACCTTGACCTTGACGATCGTGCGCTTGAACTTCCCGCCCTTGACCCGCTTGAACCGGTACTTGTAGGTCGACACCCGGAGCGTGACGAGCTTGCCCTCGCGGCTCAGGATGAGCGCCTCGCAGTTGCCCTCGGTCGCCGCGATGCCGGCGATCGCGTCCGCGTCGCGCGGGTCCTGCTGCGGCGCGCCGGCGGCGTTGCCGAACAGCGTCTTCGCGTCGGAGGCCACGCGCTGCTTGGCCGACAGGCCGAGCGGGGATTCCGCGCCGGCGGTCGAGACCATGGCGACGGCGAACGACAGGACGGTGATGAGAGCGGCGGCGACGGAGCGCGCGCTGAAGATCGAGTGGCGCATCACTGGTGGAGACAACCTCGGAGGTCAGAAGTTTCGGTCGTTCCGCGACGAATCGCGATCCGGGGATCATGCCGCATCCGCACCTCCGCGTGTGGCGGTTGCCGTGCAGGTGCCGGTTGTCGCCCGGCGGCGGCCGGTGTACGGTCGGCGGAGAGGGAGGAGAAGGGATTCATGCATCCTGATCGCAGGGACGCGCGTCGCAGGCAGGGTCGCCTGAGGCTGCTGGTCGTCGTCACCGTCGTGCTCGTCTCGGTGCTGAGCGCCGTGCCGTCGGCGTTCGCCGGCGGGCAAGCTGCTCGTCTACACGGGCAACGGCGGCGATCAACGAGGGGTACACGAACTTCGCGAACGCCGCCGGGCGCACGGTCACGACGTCGCCCGTCCTGCCCATCACGGACCCCGGAGTGGGATCAGTACGCGTGCGTCCTCCTCCCGGTCAGCACGGTCGGGTACACGCCGACCCAGCGGACGGCGTTCAACTCGTACATGGGCCGCGGCGGCACGGTCGTCGCGATCGCCGAGCACCTGAACGCCGACACGGCCAGCAGATCGTCGGCCCCGCGTCCGTCACCACGATGAACAACCTCGCCTCGGGCACCGGGATCCAGGCGCTGAACACGTCCGTCAACCAGGGCCCCACGGTCACGTCGAACCCGGCGCTCGCCGGGCTGCCCGTCGGCGGCATCGCGGCGAAGTACCGCAAGGACGTCGTCACAGGTCGGATTCGCGGCGACGACGACGCTGACGGTGACGGCGCCCGCCGTCGCGCTGCTGAACACCGTCAAGACCGAGGTCACCGATCCCGATCCGGCCCCGTTCCTCGCCATCCGGGAGATCGGGTCCAACCAGGGCAAGTTCGTCTACACCGGCGACTCGAACCTCTTCTCCAACGGCGGCGGCGGGTACTACGCGGGCAACGACAACGACAAGCTGGCGCGCAACATCTGCGGCGACATCAACCCGCCGATCATCACGATCACGACGCCGCAGGACGGGGCGCGCTACCCCAAGGGCGCGAACCTCGCCGCGGCGTGGACGTGCACCGACCCCGACAGCGACATCAACGCCGCGCTGACGACGGCCACCGACCGCCGGTGGGGCAGCCGGTCGACACGAACGTCCCGGATGGCACGACGGCGACGAAGTCGTTCACGGTGAGCTGCACCGACAACGTCGGGAACAGCGCGACGAAGACCGTGAACTACGTCGTGGACGGCAACCCACCCGAGCCGATCATCGACACGCCCGTCGACGGCGGGACGTACAACCGCAGCTCGATCGTGCCGGCGTCGTGGAGCTGCCTCGATGCCGACGGTCCGACGGACATCGACACGGCGCCGGACAAGACGTTCGGGACGGTCGCGAACGGCGCGTCGATCGACACGCTGATGCCGCTCGGCGGCGCGCCGCTCGCGAAGTCGTTCAGCGTCACCTGCACGGACAAGGCGGGCAACACGGCGACGAAGACCGTCACGTACACGGTCGAGGACCAGAACCCGCCGGTCGGCGACGATCACCTCGCCGCTCGACGGCGCGCGGTTCACGATCGACAAGGCCGTCGACGGCGGACTGGGCCTGCTCGGATCCGGACGGGCCGCAGGACATCGATCCGGACGAGAACAAGACGTTCGGGACCGTGCCGGACGGGCAGCCGGTCGACACGAGCGGCGTCGTGGGGCAGACGATCGCCAAGACGTTCACCGTCGTACTGCACCGATCTTGCGGGCAACACGACGACGAAGACCCACACGTACTACATCGACGGGAACCCGCCGGTCGTCACGATCAGCGTCCCGGCGGACGGCGGGACCTATCCGCGCGGGTCCAACCAGCCGGCGAACTGGGGCTGCACCGATCCCGACGGGGACTCCGACGTCAAGAGCAAGGTCGCGACGCTGCCGGTCGGCACGCCGATCAACACCGGCACGCTGGGACCGAAGACCTTCACGGTGACCTGCACCGATCAGGCGGGGAACGTCGCGACGAAGGTCGTGACGTACACCGTGATCGGCGGACCGCCGGACATCACGATCGTGATCCCGGCCGATGGCGCATCGTTCACGCAGGGGCAGGTCGTGTCGGCGAGCTATTCGTGCAGCGACCCCGACGGGGACCTGAAGTCGTGCGTGCGTGAGGGCGGCGCGACCGGTCCGCTGGACACCTCCAAGCCCGGGACGTTCAAGTTCACCGTCAACGCCGCGGACGCCGCGGGCAACACGGCGACGAAGTCGGTGACGTTCACCGTGAAGGCGAAGACGACCGTCGCGGCGGGCACCTCGCCCGCAACGACGAAGTCGAAGAGCACCAAGGTGTGCACGAGCCGCCGGCAGTTCCGCATCCGCGTCAAGAAGCTCAAGGGCGGCGTGACCGCCAGGTCCGCGACGGTCTTCGTCAACGGCAAGAGGACCGTGACCCGCAAGGGCAAGCGGATCACCGCGATCGTCACGCTGAAGGGGCTCAAGAAGGGCACCTACCGCGTGAAGATCAAGGTGAAGTACTCCAACGGGCGGACCCTGACGTACAACCGCAAGTTCCGCACCTGCGTGCCCAAGGGCAAGTAGGCGCGGCGCCGCTGGCGCCTCGGAGCGCTCGCCGCGCTGCGACGGCCGCGGCGACGCACGAGTCTGCGGCTGCGCGCAGCGCGTCGCTTCGCAGTCGGTCGTGTGACGCAGCATCCGGCGTCCTGCGACTCGGCAGTCGGCTCATCTTCTTCGATCAGCGCTCGTCACGCGCGTGCACCTACGACCCGAAGGTGCTCGCGTTCGCGATGCGGCGGGCGCTGCGCTTGTTCCCGGCGCTCATCGTCTCGCTGCTCTTCACCGCGCTGGTCCTGGGCCCGCTGCTCACGACCGTCCCGGTCTCCGACTACCTCCAGGACGTCAAGACGAAGTACTACGTCCTCTTCCACGTTCTGTTCCAGCAGGACCTGCAACTGCTCGGCGTGTTCCACGAGATCCCTATCAGGGGATCGTCAACGCCCCGCTGTGGACCCTGCACGGTCGAGTTCAAGGCGTACGTCCTGATCGCGATCATCGGCGTGCTCGGCTTCTTCCGTCGCGGGCCGTGGTGGATCCTCATCCTCGCGGTGCTCTCGGGCGCGCTGCTCGTCAACTCCATCCGTAACGGGCTGCCGCTCGCGAACAACGTGGTCGCCCTCACCCAGGACATCCAGATCGGCGACGCCTGGGTCAAGGAGGCGCGTGCCGGACGGCTCTTCATCGTCTTCCAGCCGTTCGCGGCGTTTATCGTCGGGGCCACGCTCTTCCGTCTGAGGGCGTGGATTCCGCTGTCCTGGGTGCTCTTCTCGGTGGCGCTCGTGGCGTGGATCGTGACGGTCCTGGTCTGGGACCCGCAGGCCTCGCGGATCCTCATCACCTGGCTCATGCCGTACATGGTGCTCGTGCTCGCCTACCGCACGAGCACGGTCTTCTCGCTGCCTCCAGCTCTACGACGTGACGAGCGGCTGGGTGGGCCTGCTCTACGCGGTTCCGCCGACGATCCTGCTCGCCGGTGCTGTCGTGGCACTTCATCGACGCGCCGAGCCTGACGCTGAAGACGGGCCTCGCGGGCTATCTGGATCGGGAGGCGCCCAACGCGCGCGCCGATCCGGCTGCCCGAGAGGACCTCGCTCCGGCCGGCGCCCTGCCGGCTGAGCCGCGCTACTTGACCCGGACGGCGACGCGCTTGGTGATCGTGAAGCCGTCGGTGCCCTCGACCGCGACGTCGATCACGAGGCGGCCCTTGCGCAGCGCGCGCTTGCCCTTGCGACCGACCCGGAGCCGCACGGTCTTGGTGCTCGTCGCGGTGACGGTGGAGCGCGCCGCGACCGTCTTCTTGCCCGTTGAGCAGCTTGGCCTTGATGCCGTCGCCCTTGGTCAGGCCGCTGATCTTGACGCTCAGGCCCTTCCTGCGCAGCACGGACATGCGGATGTTCTTGACGGCCTTGAGCTTGACGTTCGCCTTGGAGAACTTCACGCCCGTGGGGCTCAGCGTGTCCCTGCCCGTGTCGGCGATCGGGTTGGGCTCCGGGTTGCCGGGGCGGATGAAGGGCACCTCGAGGAACAGCGGGTACTCGCCGTAGCGGCCCGATGTCGTCCTTGACGCGGACCTTGATCGTGTGGGCGCCGGGGGCGAACTGCGAGGTGCCGCCGGGCTCAGGGCTGATCTGGTCGTACGTGCCGTCGTCCTGGAAGTCGAAGGCGTACTCGACGATGTTGTGCGCCGTGTAGTCGGTCACGAAGGACGCCGGAGGCGTCGAAGCCGTAGCGTGATCGACGTGCCGGAGTTGTCCGGCGAGAGGAGCTTGGGCTTCACGAGCGCGCGCGGGCCGATGACGTACATCGTGCCCTGGAGCTTCTGGCGCTCGACGCCGGAGCAGACCAGGCACTCCCAGGCGTACTTGCCGGACAGCAGGAACTGGTAGCCGACGCTCGGCACGGCGAACGGGATCCCGCTGCCGACGTCGTACCAGATGAGCGGGCGGCCGATCTCGGTCCGCTGCTCGCCGAGGAACGTCGCGTAGAGGCCCGGGCTTGGTCAGGATGAACGACTTGGGGTTGCCCCAGACGTTCGTGGACTGGTCGGGCCAGTCGACGACGGCGTTCGCGTCGGGCAGGAGGCAGACCTTCCAGCTGTCCGCCGGCACGGGGTCGCCGCAGGGGGCGCTCGTCGCGTTCGCTGCGCCGACGGCGTCGTGCGGCGGAACGATCACGGGGTCGCCCGCGTGCGCGGCGGCCGGGCGCGAGGCCGGCGAGGGTCGCGCAGAGCGCGAGGCCCAGGAACATCCGTGCTCGACGGGACACAGCTGAAGGATACCGGTGACGCATCACGTGTTGAAGACCATCGGCGAGGCGGAAAGTTTCGGTCGCGGGCGCAAAGTTCGCGGGGTGGAGCGACCGGCCCCGACAACGGCGGCGGGCCCCGGTCGGAACATGTCCGGCCGGGGCCCGCGATGCCGTGGCGCTGATCCCGAGGGATCAGCTATGAGTCAACTGACTCAGGTGCCCATCGGCTGGTCGCCGAGGAGCACGTCAACGTCGAGCGGGTTGACGGTGATGTCACCCGCGACGCTGGCCTGGGACCCGTTGTAGTTGACGCCGGCGTAGGCCGGGTCGGTCGGGGTCGGCAGACCGCTGACGGTGCCGGTCAGGCCGGACTGACGGATGATGTCCGCCAGCTCCGGCGCGGTGTCCGCGTTACACGGAACCGTGCTCGGGGCGTTGCCCTCTGCGAGGTTCGGGTAACGCTCTGCGGACGAGACCGGCAGCGCCGTGTTGCCGTCGCCCAGGAGGTACGGAGGCCCGCCGAAGAACGACGCCACCACCGGCAGACCTGCGCTGCCGTCGGGATCGTCGCCGACCGAGGTGTCGTGTCGACCCGGCGTGTACGCGTTGTAGCGGCTTCGCCGGGAACAGGCAGGCCGAGAGCGCAACGCGGTCGGGGTTGTTGACGTCAGAGGAGACGGTCGCCTTGGCGATCCGGACCTTGCCGTCCTTGGTGATCGCCGGAGCGATCCGCAGGGAGCCCGTCAGACGGACACCCGGGATGTAGTTCTGCACAGCGCCCGTGACGATCTGGCGGCAGTTGAAGATGCCGGCAGGGTACGTCCTCGCCCTCGATGAGCGACGGCTGCTTGAACACATCCTGGTCCATGATCCGCACGATCGAGTTGATCTTCGTCGCGAGGTTCACGGTCACGTCGATCGCCGACGTTCTTGCCCGGGATGTTGCCGAACAGGTTCGCCTGGCCACCGGAGTAGCCGAGCGTCACGTCCTGCGAGCCCTGAGCGGTCGTGCAGACCACCCGGGGTCGTCGGCGTGCCCGTGCTCATGTTCACCGACACGCCGCCCGGCGCGATGCCCAGCGACAGAGCGTTCGTGCGCAGCACGGTGTCCACGCGCGTTGCCGTAGGACGCCGGAGCGCCGGACCACCGACAGTGCCCGGAACCGAACCGGTCGGGAACGGATTCGGGTTGGTACCGATCCAGTCGTTGTTGCCGATGACGCGCGCCGGCCTGGATGTTGGTCGGATCCCCATCGGGGAACACCGGCAGGAACACGCCGTTCGGCGAGCCGGCCGGCGGTGTAGACCGTGTACCCGGGCAGACCGTTGCCCGTGCCGAAGCCAAGGTTGGCCGGCACGTCGTAGAACAGCGCCTTGTACGTGCCGGAGCACCCAGCTGCGCCGCCGCGTAGAGCGCCGGCGACCGGAGCTCGGACCGCACCAGCCGCCGGTCAGCCAGTCGCCGCAACCCTGATTCTGCAGGTTCGCGCCGGGGTAGACCAGCTGCAGCGCAGCAAGCGCGCCACCGGACGCGCGACCGACTTGAAGAAGTTCGAGTCAGAACGCGTCGCCGGGTTGGTGATGTCGTTGTTCCAGAGCAGCGGCACCGACGAGGTCGTCAGCGTCTTGGTGCTGCTCGGGAGGATCTTGAGGTTGACGTTGCCCAGGGCACCGCCGTCATAGGTGTCGTTGAACTCGACGACCGCCGACAGCGCGCCACCGAGCGCGACCGAACGCGTACCGAGCGACGGACCGAGGTTGACGTTGCGCCGACGGGATCGTGCTCTGGTTGAGCGCCGTCCCCTGCGTCTGCGCAGTTCTGATCGGTCGAGGTCGACAGGCCACCGCAGACGGGCTGACGCCCGGGTTGCTGATCGGGGCTCCCTGGCACGGGTTGCGCAGACGAATGGTGACCGGCAGCTTGAAGTTGACAAGCGCCGCCTTGCGAAGGAACGAACGGCGCTTGACCACGCCGGGGTTCTTCTTGACCTGCTTCCGGAGCTCTGCCCGGACCTTTGCCTTCTGCGACTTAGACATCTTCTTGGCGACCGCGGAACCCGCGAACGCGCCGAAGACCAGCGCAACGGCCGTGACAAGCGCCACGACCTGAAGGACGTGCCTTCTCAGGGACACGCTACTCCTCCTTGATGGATGGACCTTTCCCCCCTGCCGCCAGAGAGGGTACATGGTTCTGGGCGGGAACCGCCTCATCCTTTCGGATGAACTTGCGATCCCGGCGGTCCGGGATGGGCGGATCCGGTCGTCGGGGCGTGCGGCGCAACTCTCGCGCCGAGCGGATGTTTGGAGTACCGTGGGATGTACGCACAAGCTCTGGGTTCGGGGATCTCGGCAGATGCAGGAGGCCGGGGACGCTGGAGCCGGGGCGCATGGAGGCGACTCGGTGAGGGAACGGCAACAGACACGTCGGAGCTCGGGTGGCATGGACCGCCGGTCTCGGCGTGGGGCTGCTGCTCATCCTGCTCGCGGGGCTCCCGGGCCCCGCTCAGGCCACGTGGTCTCAAACGCCCAGCGTGCCGCGGACAAGCGCGTCTCCCCACAGACCCGGCCGCAGCGCGCAAGCGCGCAGCCGTCGCAAGCGCCTCGCCGCTCGCAGGCGCGCCGCCGCACAGCGCGCGCGCAGGGCGCGCGCTCGCAAGCGCGCTGCGCTGCGCGCGCGGCTCGCCCGCGAGCTCCGTCGGCCATCCGAAGCGCGCACAGCGGGGCAGCTTCCTTCGCCGCGCGGCCGTCGCCGGGCTGCGGATGCCCGTCACGGTGCGCCTGAGCGAGGGCACGGCAGCTCGGGATCACCTGGGTCGCCGACGCCGCTTCCCGCTCGACGGCGCGCTGTTCCCGGCGGCCGCCGGCGAGCAGACGATCGATCTCGCCGGCAGCTTCCCGATGCTCATCGACTTCGGCGCCGGCCCCGGCTACGGCGGCCCGGGCAACATCCAGGCCCGCAGCGTCCCGGGCGGCAACATCACCGCCGCGGGACCGCTCGTGATCGCCGACCTGGCCGGCTGCGCCGGCACGCCGCCGCCGTTCGTCGAGGCCGCGACCGGCACGACGGGCGGGGCGCCGATCGTCGCGAGCGCGGCGACGCCGACGTGGGTCGACCTGAACCCCTTCACGGGCGCGTCGGACGGATATCTCGACCTCACGTTCAGCGTGAGGTCGAGGGTGCTCGGGTCTTCGGCCACGTGCGCGACGCCCGGGTCCGTCGCGCCGACTACGACGTCCCGGTATCGACCGCCGCCACCGATCCGTGGAACACGCCGGTCCGCATCCGCTGGGACGGGTCTTCCGGATCGCCCCGGCGATCGCGCCGACGGCGCGATCCGCTCGGCAAGATCACCGCCGACGCGTGCCGGCCAGCCCCAGGGCACGACGTCAGCGGAAACCTGTGGGGCTGCGCGCCGACAGCCGGCGATCACCGGCGCCGGGCTGCCGCTGCGCACGCCCTGCACGCTCGTCGGCGCGCCGCTCGCGGAGCCGGTCGAGCCCGGCGCCGTTCCCGGCGACGCTCGTGATGTCAAGCGCTTCTCGGCCGACATGCTGCTCGGCCAGGTCGCAACTGAGCCGTCCCGCGGCGCCGAGGCGCCTGGCGCCCCGCCAGGCGCGGGCAGGCGGGCGCCTACTGCGCCTTGGGCAGCTTCCAGGTCGCGGACTCCGAGCCCTTGCTCGGTCGTCGAGCTGATCGTGACCGTGATCGACTCGGGCGTGGCCTTCTTGGGGATCTCGAAGCCGATGCAGCCCGAGATCGGCTTGCCGACGGCCTGGAGCAGGTCGCCGACCGAGAAGCCGCCGCCGCAGTCGCCGTCGGCGATGATGCGGATGCCGGTCACCTTGCCGTCGCTCGTCTGCAGCGTCGTGAAGCTCGCGGTTCTGGTCGGCTCGATCACGCCGTCGCCTGACCCTTGACGAACACCCCGACGAGCTTGTTGCCCGGCTTCGCGCGGTCGACCGTACGCGACGACCGGGTCGAGCGACCTTCACGACCTGAAGGTCGAGGCGCCGTTGTCGCCGACCTTGAGCGTCCTCCTCTTGCGCCGGTGACGACGGCCTCGCGCTGGACGGGCTCGGTCGACGTCGCGTGCTGGTCTGTCGTCGCGGCTGGGTCGGTCGCGGTCGGCCGTCGCGGTGGCGGTGGCGCCGGGCGTCGAGCCTGCCGCCGACGTCGTCGACGCCGTCGTCGGTCCGAGCCGCCGCAGCCCGCCAGGCCGACGGCGGTGACGGCGGCGATTGCGAGCGCCGAGCGCTGATAGTGATGCTTCACCGGGAGTCCTCCGAGGTCGGTGCTGCAGAGTGGTGCGACGCGTGACGGCCTCCCGACCGGATGCGCGGCGCGCGCATTGAAGCACAGAGCGCCTGCATTCCGGCGCCGATCGGGCGGGCCGCCGACAGTTGGCGCACGACACGCTGCACCAACGTGGACGGATGTGGGAGTGATCGCCGGCATCCGGAGGGGAGAGCGGCGCTGTCTGCGCCGCGTCAAGGAGGAGAGTCCGAGACGTGTCCCGCGTCACGCGCCGCTGGCGCCGTGTCCTGACGGGGTCGTCATCGCGTCGTTCGCCGTCGTCCCGCGTCAGGCGCCGGCGGCGCGGGCTCGAGCCCGAAGGCCAAGCGCGCGATCCGCGCCGAGCTGCGCAAGGCCGTGAAGAAGAACCCGTCGGCGTCGTGCGCCGGCGCTCGTTCCTGCGCCGCGCCGCGCTCGTCAACTTCAAGCTGCCGGTGACGATCCGCCTGCGCAACCCGTGCGACGACGGAGAACGGGCAGAACCCGGCTCCCGGCGTCGTCGCCGACCCGGTCGGCCTGAACCTGAGCAACCAGAACTGCAACGACGCAGGGCACCGCGCTCAACGAGCGCACCGTCCCGTCGGCCAACGTCAACCTCGGCCCGTCGCTCGGCACGCGTCAGGTCGCCATCGGCGGCTCGCTGTCCGGCGGTCGTCGAGTTCCAGCGACACCTACGACGGCGGCGCGCTGGGCAACGTCAACATCAAGATCCTGCCGTCGTCGTCGAAGCTTCCTGACGCACATCGTCGGTGCCGCTGCTGTGGAACGACGACATCGCCGATCCCGGCCAAGCGCAACGACGCGAACTTCCTGAAGGCGACGTCGATCTTCACCGGGCTCTCCGAGCGGCCGATCGAGCAGGGCTGCGGCGACTTCGTCACCGACCACGACGCCGTACACGGGCGGCATCGTGCCCGCCGGCTACAACTCGCTCTTCCACGGCTACACGCCGAGCGACCCGAACATCCCGTCCGTTCGCGACGGGTTCCGGCGTCCCCGGCTTCCCGTACTACGACCCGGCCGGGCCCGGCTACCATCGGCGGCGCGCCGATCGGCTACCTGCCGATCTTCCCCGGCGTCGAGGCGATCGACCGCATCCAGACCGGCGGCTGTCGTCGGCGACAACGACTGGATCGGGACGAACCCGAACCCGTTCCCGACCGGCTCGGCGCCGACGAACTCCGGCAACCCGGCCGCGCCGCTGCCGTTCAACTACAACGCGCCGAACACGGTGCTGCGGACGAACGCGCTGCATCTCGACGGTCGCCCCGGGCGGCGTCTCGGTGAACATGAGCACGGGCACGCCCGTGACCTAGCGGCGCGCTGCCGACGGCTCAGGGCTCGCAGGACGTCACGCTCGGCTACTCCGGTGGCCAGGCGAACCTGTTCGGGAACATCCCGGGCAAGAACGTCGGCATCGACGTGACGGTGAACCTCGCCGCCGAGATCACGGGCATCGCGCGGATCATCGACCAGGACGTGTTCTCGGTCCCGCTGGTCTCCGGCAACACCTACCCGGCGGTCGTCTTCAACTGCCACCAGGTGTGGACGTCGGCGGCCCAGAACTACATCCCGGGCGTGCGTCTGACGGGCATCCTGCGGATCGCGCCGGCGATCACGAAGGACGGCAAGGTGCGGATCGCCAAGGCGACCGTCTCCTCGGACGTCGAACAACCCCGACCGCGTCGCGCTGACCGCGTGCCTGACGCCGGCTCGGCGTACGTCGAATTACAACGACGACACCCGGGCCCGTCGAGCCTCGGGTTCTCGAACGCCAGCGTCGTCTCGAAGATCCCGACGATCGGCGGCATCGCGGCGGCCGGCGGGGACCCGCAGCTCGGGTCCGGCCTCCTGCCGGTCCGCAACCTGCTGCCGGTCTTCTACGACGAGAAGTTCTACGACCCGGCACGATCCGGCTACTACACGCAGTTCAACGCGAACCACCCGTCGCCGGGCTTCCCGGCGCCGTACGGCTCGCGGGCCGTTGCGGCACCGACCCGTACACGCTCGTGCGAGAACGCGGGCCTCACCGGCACCGTCGGCGGGCTGCCGATGCCGACCGACTCGGCGTACGCGGGCGTGAACTACAAGGGCGACGCAGGTGACCGTCGCCGGTGACCTCAGCGTCAACCCGCGTCGACGTCGACGTGCTGCTCGGCGAGCAGCCGTAGCCGCGCGCAGCGACGCGACCGTTCCTCGGGCGGCCCACGGGCCGCCCGAGCCCGTTCCGGGGACGGCCCGGCCTACAGCTGCACGAACACCGACTTGTTCTCGAGGTACGCCGACAGGCCCTCGCGGCCGTGCTCGCGGCCGATGCCGCTCGACTTGAAGCCGCCGAACGGGGCGCCGGGTCGCCGACGCACCAGCAGTTGACGTAGACGCTGCCGGCGCGCAGCAGCGGCGGCGAGCCGGTGGGCGTTCGAGACGTCGCGCGTCCAGACGCCGGCCGCGAGGCCGTACTCGCCGGCGTTCGCGCGCTCGGCGACCTCCTCGAGGCTGTCGTAGGGCTGCGCGACGAGGACGGGGCCGAAGATCTCCTCGCGCACGATGCGCGCGTCGTCGTCGCGTGGTCGTGAACAGCGTCGGCTCGACGAAGTACCCGCCGTCGTGGCCCTCGAGCGCGGTGGCGCCGCCGGCGACGAGCTCCGCCTCGCCGCGCCGGCGTCGATGTAGCCGCTGACGCGCTCGTGCTGCTCGGCGCTGACGAGCGGGCCGACGAACGTGTCGGGTCGAGGCCCGGCCCGGTGACGGTCGCCTCGGCGGCCGCGGCGAGCGCGCTGACGACCTCGTCGAACATCGGCGCCGGGACCATCAGGCGCGAGGCGGCGTTGCAGGCCTGGCCGGAGTTGAAGTAGAGGCCGGCGAACGAGCCCTCGACCGCGGCCTCGACGTCGGCGTCGGGCAGGACGATGTTCGGCGACTTGCCGCCGAGCTCGAGCGTCACGCGCTTGAGGCCGCGGCCGGCGACCGCGCCGATCTCGCGGCCGACGGCGGTGGAGCCGGTGAAGGCGATCTTGTCGACGCCGGGATGCTCGACGAGCGCGGCGCCGGTGCGGCCGTCGCCGGTGAGGACGTTGAGCACGCCGGGCGGGATGCCGGCCTCGAGCGCCAGCTCGCCGAGCCGCAGCGCGGTGAGCGGCGTCTGCTCGGCCGGCTTGAGCACGATCGTGCAGCCGGCCGCGAGCGCCGGGGCGATCTTCCACGCGGCCATCAGCAGCGGGAAGTTCCACGGGATGATCTGGCCGCAGACGCCGACCGGCTCGTGCCGGGTGTAGGCGTGCACGTCCGGCGCGGAGATCGGGATGCGTGGCGCCCTCGATCTTCGTCGGCCAGCCGGCGAAGTAGCGCAGGTGCGCGACGCTGCTCGCGACGTCGACGTGGCGCGCGAACTTGACCGGCTTGCCGTTGTCCAGCGACTCGAGCTGCGCGAGCTCGTCGGCGTGCTGCTCGACCAGGTCGGCGAGCTTCCAGATCGCGGCGCTGCGGCCGGCTGCGGGCATCGTGCGCCACGGCGCGCTCGGCGCGAACGCCGCGCGCGCGGCCGCGACGGCGGCGTCGACGTCGGCGGCGCCCGCCTGTGCGACCACGGCGATGACGTTGCCGGTCGCCGGATCGAGCGTCTCGAAGGTCGCGCCGTCGGCGGCGGCGACCCACTCGCCGCCGATCAGCAGCCCGTGCTCGCGCTCGCAGAACGCGCGGGCCTCGGCGGACAGGGCGTCGGGAAGAGCGGGAGTGGTGGCCATGGCGGGAGTCTTTCACGGCTGCTGCGCCGCGACGGCCGCAGGCACGAGGTACCGTACTCCCGTCTCGTGCGCTGTCTCCTCGTCACCCCGCTGCTGCTCGGCGCGCTCCTGCTCGCGCCGGCCCTGGAGGCCCGCGCGGCGGAGAAGGCGACGCCCGAGCAGCTGTCGGTCGCCGATCGCGCGATGCGCCTGGCGATCACCGCCGGGACCGACCGGTACCCGAAGGCGCTGCGCAGGACCTGCGTGGCGGACTCGCGGATCGTCGTGCGCTGCCGTGCCTAGCTGGCGCGACGCGCGCTACACCTACGCGGGGCGCTTCTACGTCATCGACGACACCGAGGCGGTCAGCGCGGTCTTCGCGGGGCTGCGCACCGACCGCCGCTGCGCCGCCGGGCGCCGGGGCGCGCAGCTGAAGGCGTGCCGCGACGCGGTGTCGTTCTGAGTCAGTCGAGCTCGCCGCGTGCGCGGAGCAGGTCGGTGACGTCGATCAGATCCTGCGGGCGCCCCGCCGCGGTCTTCATGGCGATCAGGTCGTCGACGCCTGCGCAGAGCAGCGGGCGCTCGAGCTGGGGGAGCTCGAGCGCGACGGCGCCCTGCCGGAGCTGGGCGTAGCCGCGCACGCCGGCGACCTCCTGGAGCACGTCGAGCAGCCCGCTGTCCGTCTCGAGCACCCAGTTGCCACCGAGCGCGAGACCGTCGGCGTCCGGCTCGATCCCGAGTTCAGCGGCGTCACGGTCCTTGAGATCGACGCGGGCGTTCAACGCGGCGAGTGCGGAACCGAGCCGGGAGAGGTTGTCGGGGGCCGGGTCGGGAACGATGTCGACGTCCTTCGTGCCGCGCTGCACTCCGTGGGCGGCCAGGGAGAACCCGCCGATGACGACGAACTCGACCCGGTGGCGCTGCAGCGCGGCGAGGATCTCGAAGGCTCGGAGCGGGATCACGGCGCGCTTCCCGGCGGCCGCAGCTCACCCGAGCGAACTCGCTGAGTGCCACGACCTCCGCGACCCGCTCGGCAGGCGTGTCGAGCGTCGAAGTCGCTCGCGCAGGCGCTCCGTCGGCTGGTTCCCGCGCGGACCGACCGTCGCGCTCGACGTGTGAGGCTCTCGCCCATCGCCGCCAGCAGCCGCGCCAGCGTCTCCGTCCGCCGGGGAGATCTGCCCGCGCTCGATCCGGCTGATCTGCGCCTGCGTCGTGCCGGCGCGGCGGGCGAGGGTGCGCTGGTCGAGGCCGTGACGCGTGCGGACCTCGCGCAGGAGGTCGCCGGCGGCGGACGAGGACATGGGCGACGACGATATCAGATGTGATATCGCAGCTCAGGGCACGAGGACGATCTTGAGCGCCTCGCGCGCCGCGTAGCGGCGGTAGGCCTCGGGCGCCTCGCGCCAGCGGCATGTGCGCGGTCACGAGCGGGGACGGGTCGAGCCGGCCCGGTCTGGAGCAGCTCGAGCACGGGGTCCAGGTGCCTGATGACGTTCGCGTGGCCGGTGCGGATCGTCAGCGCCTTGATCCACGCGAGGCCCATGTGGACCTCGGCGCGCTCGGCGTAGACGCCGACGCACTGCACGGTGCCGCAGGTGCGCGCGAGGCGGATCGCGAGCTCCAGCGCCCGCGGGTCGCCGACGCAGTCGATCGCCACGTCCACGCCGCGCCCGGCGGTCGCCGCCTTCGCGGCCGCGCGCGGGTCCTCCTCGGTCAGGTGCACGGGCTGCGCGCCGAACGAGCCCGCCATCGCCAGGCGGTCCTCGACGGTGTCGATCGCGATCACGCGCGCCGCGCCGGCGAGCACCGCGCACTGCACCGCGCACAGGCCCGACGGGACCGAGGCCCAGGACGGCGACCATGTCACCCGGGGTGACGCCGCTGTCGACGACCGCGTGGTAGCCGGTGCCCATGACGTCGCCGGCGAACAGCGCGACGTCGTCGGAGAGGCCCTCCGGGACGCGCCGCAGCGCGAGGTTCGCGAACGGGACGAGCGCCAGCTCGGCCTGCGTGCCCTGCAGGTCGCCGAGGCCGCTGCCGTGGCCGAACGTGCGCGAGTGCTCGCACTTGTGGAACAGCGAGCGCCGGCAGAACCAGCACGTGCCGCACGCGACCTGGAAGCAGCCGAGGACGCGGTCGCCGACCGCGACGCTCGTGACCGCGTCGCCGGCGGCGACGACCTCGCCGACGAACTCGTGGCCGATCGTGAAGCCCTCCTCGATCCGCACGCGCCCGTGGTAGATGTGCAGGTCGGACCCGCAGACCCCGCTGGCGAGGACGCGGACGATCGCGTCGTCCGGCGCGATCAGCTCGGGATCGGGCTTCTCGACCAGCTCGACGTGCTCGGGACCCTGGAAGGCGACGGCCTGCATGCGGCCGGACGCTACCGGCCCTTCTTCGCCAGTGCCTGCTTCTTCGGCACGCGGCGGCTCGTGCGCCCGGCGCGGGCGCGGCGCTCGGCGAGCTTCAGGTACTCCGCGAGCGAGCCGGTGAACCCGTCGGCGAGGACGTCGATGTCCTCGAGCGCGTCGTAGTCGCCGATCAGCCCGAAGCCCACGAACCCGTTGTAGGACATCACGGCGACGGCGACGGCGCGGTCGCCGGCGAGGAACGCCAGCGGGTAGATCTCCTCGAGCTGGCGGCCCATCAGGTACAGCGGCATCTGCGGGCCGGGGATGTTCGTGACGAGGACGTTGTAGGCGCGGGTCGAGAAGTTCAGGCGCGTGGTCTGCGCGAGGATCGTCGGCGGCGCGAAGTCCTGGGCGCCCGCGATGAGCTCGGCGCCGAGCGCCTGGCGGCTCTCCTTCAGCCCCGTCATCGCGTCCTGCACGATGCGCAGCCGCGCGACCGGGTCGGCGATGTCGACCGGCAGCGGCGCGATCGAGCTGCGTGAGCTGGTTGCCGAGCGTGCCCTCGGTCGTCGCCGCCGCGCGTGGAGACGGGGACGCCGGCGCGCAGGTCGGTGCCCTCGGTCTTGAGCCCGCGCGCGTGCATCCAGTGGCGGATCGCGCCCGCGGTGACGGCGAGCACGACGTCGTTGACGGTGCCGCCGAAGACGTCCTTGACCTGCTTGAACGCCTCGAGGTCGCTGCGGACGAACGCCACGCGGCGGTGCGGGCCGATCTTGACGTTGAGCGGGGACGGCGGGGCCGGGCGCAGCACCGTCATCGCGGCCTCGTTCACGCTCTGCGCGGCGCGGCGCAGGCGCAGGCGGTCGCCGAGCGTGCCGACGGCGCGCAGCGGCAGCTCGCTCGACGTCGCGCAGCGTCCCGTTGACCGACATCGCGGCGAGCTCGGCGGCGCTCGGCTCCGGGCGCGCGACCCAGGTGCGGAGCCGGGCTCGGGCTCGGGCGGTGTTCTGCGTGATGTCGAACAGGGCGGCGGTGATGTCGACGCCGCTGATGCCGTCGACGACGCTGTGGTGGGTCTTCGTCAGCAGCGCGAAGCGGTCGTCCTCCAGGCCCTCGATGAGCAGCAGCTCCCAGAGCGGCTTGGCGCGGTCGAGCCGCTGCGAGTAGATCCGCGCGATCAGGCGGCGCAGCGCGCTCTCGTCGCCGGGGCTCGGCAGCGCCTTGTGGAGGACGTGGTACTCGAGGTTGAAGCTCGGATCGTCGATCCAGCGCGGGCGGCCGAGCCCCAGCGGCGGCTCGGCGAGCTTCTGCCGGTAGCGGGGCACGCGGTCCAGCCGGGTGCGGACGTGCTCCAGGAAGTCGTCCCACTCCGGCGGCGGACCCTCGAAGATCGCGACGCCGCCGATGTGCATGTGGGCGTTCGGGCGCTCCTGGAAGAGGAACGCGGCGTCGAGCGCGCTCAGCGGGTCGAGGTGATCCTGTGTCTTGGCCATGTGCAGCGACGAGGCTACTACGGGGCCGTCGCGGCTCAGCGCACCGGGCGCATGCCCGCGACGAGCGTGCGGACGATCTGCGCCAGCCGCCGGCGGAACGCGCGCGGGCCGACCGCCGGGCCCGTCTTCGCCGCCTCGGCGCAGTCGAGCAGGACGGCGGCCGCGGTCGCCTCCGACAGGCCGACGGCCGCGGGGTCGAGCTCGCCGGACGCGGTGCCCTCGCGGACGAGGCGGCGCAGGATCCGCACGCGACGCCGCGCGGGACGCCGCGGCGATGTCGCCGCAGACGCGGCTGTGCTCGTCGAGCAGTTCGTCGCCGTGGGGCGAGCTGTGCGTGATCTCCACGAAGCGCACGAGCCGTGCCTCCAGCGCGCCGCGGATGCGGTCCTCCAGCGGCGCGTCGGCGCCGGCGGCGGCGTCGCATCGCCGCGAGGTTCTGCTCGTGCAGGCGCTCGGCGAGCGCGCGGAAGACCTGGTCCTTGGCGCCGAAGTGGAAGTAGATCGAGGCGCGCGAGACGCGCGCCTCGCGCGCGATGTCCTCCATCGACGTGCGCCGCAGGCCGTAGCCGGCGAAGCGCACGAAGGCGGCGTCGAGGATGGCCTCGCGCGCCGCGTCGCCGCGGGCGGTGGTGGTGCGCGCGCTCGTCGTGGCCACGTCGGGAGCCTATCGTGCGATCGGACGACTTGACAAACGGCGTCCAACTTGTTCAAGTGCACATTCATGACGCCAGATCCCGCCAGCCCGTCCAAGGCCGTCCTCGTCACCGGATGCTCCTCGGGCATCGGCCACGCCACCGCCAAGCGGCTCGCCGAGCGCGGCTGGACCGTCTACGCGACGGCCCGGCGCCCCGAGACGATCGCCGACCTGGAGGCCGCCGGCTGCCGCACGCTCGCGCTCGACGTCACCGACGAGGACGTCGATGAAGGCCGCCGTGGCGCGCCGTCGAGGCCGAGCACGGCGCCGTCGGCGTCCTCATCAACAACGCCGGCTACTCGCAGTCGGGGGCGATCGAGTCGGTCGGCATGGACGACGTGCGCCGGCAGTTCGAGACGAACGTCTTCGGCCTCGTGCGCCTCACGCAGCTCGTGCTGCCGGGGATGCGCGCGCAGCGGTACGGCAAGGTCGTGAACGTCAGCTCGATGGGGGCGAACTTCACCTTCCCCGGCGGCGGCTTCTACCACGCGACGAAGTACGCGCTGGAGGCGATCAGCGACGCGCTGCGGTTCGAGGTGAAGGCGCTTCGGCATCGACGTCGTCGTGATCCAGCCGGGCATCATCAGGACCGGGCTTCGGCGACGCCGCCGTCGCCTCGATCGACGAGGGCGCCGCGGACGCCGGCCCGTACGACGCGTTCAACGCGCGAGGTCGCCAAGGCGACGCACGACGTCTACGAGAAGGGCCCGATGGCCAGGCTCGGCGGCGGACCCGAGGACGTCGCCAAGACGATCGAGCGCGCGATCACGACCCGGCGGCCGAAGATCCGCTACCGCGTCACGCCCAGCGCGCACATGCTCGTCACGCAGCGCGCGCTGATGACCGACGGCATGTGGGACGCGTTCCTGCGCACGCAGTTCGACCAGCCCGGCAAGGACTGAGCCGGCCGCTCGGGCGGCCGCGCGGCAGGCGCGGGCGAGCCGGTCGTAGACCGCCGTCGCCGCAGGTGCGCCGCAGCTCGGGCTCCATCGTCTGCCAGACCGGCCGCTCGGCGGTCTGCGCGATCGCGGCGGACGTGCACCACCAGTCGATCGCGCCCGGCGAGCCCCAGTCGCTGCGCCGCACCGCGCGGACGGTCCAGCGGCGCGCGCTCCTCGTCGTGCTCGACGTGCAGCGGCACCGTCCAGCAGGCGCGCGGCTTCCAGTCGCGCGGATCCTCGCCGCGGCGCGATCGCCGCCTGGTGCAGCGCGCAGCCCGGGCCCGCGTGGTGGTCGTCGCGGTTGAAGAAGATGCACGCGCCGCGGTGGACGCGCGTGTGGATGCTGCCCTGCTCGCGCTCGCGCTGCCAGCCGCCGAGGTGGTCGGCGACGCCGTGGTTCTGCCACTCGCTCGGGCGTCAGCATCGCCGCGCGCGCGTCGACCTCGGCGCCCTCGCCGCGGTCCTCGTCGCCCCAGTCGGCGCCCTCGACGTAGACGCCGTGGCTGCAGCAGCCCTGCGAGGAGCCGTCGCCGCGGACCGAGCGGCAGCCCTGGCCCCAGATGCAGTGGTAGTGCGACAGCAGGAAGCGCAGATCGAAGCGCCAGACGGTGCCGGGGTCGTCGGGGTCGTCGATCTCGACCGTGCGCTCGCGGGGCGGGCGGGGCATGGCGGCACCCTAGAGCCGCCCGGAGTGTGGCGGCGGCGCGCGTGCAGAGCGCCGGATTCAGCGGAGCCGCGGGGTGACGGTCAGGCGACGTGCACGGGTGACGTGCACAAGGCCGCAGGAGGGCAGGCGCGCTGCTCGAGACGGGCGGAATGCACGCCGCTCGCGGCCCGCCGGCGACGCCGCTCACCCGCCGCCGCGCTCGACCCCGAGCAGCAGCTCCTTGCGCGCCGCGCCGCCCGTGTAGCCGCCCAGCGCGCCGCCGCTGCGCACGACGCGGTGGCAGGGGATGACGATCGGCACGGGTTCGACCCGAGCGCGTTGCCGGCGGCGCGCGAGCCGCCGGGGCTGCCGGCGCCCGCCGCGACGTCGCCGTACGTCGCGACGTCGCCGTAGGGGATCCGCGCGGTGGCGCGCAGGACGCGCCGGGCGAACGGCGTGACGAGCGCCCAGTCGATCGGGAGGTCGAACGCGGTCCGCCGTCCGGCGAAGTACTCGTCGAGCTCGCGCGCGACGGGCGTCCAGCGCGGCGGGCTGCTCGAGGATCCGCGGGGAGAGCCGCTGCGCGAGGGCCTCGACGACGGCGTCGACGCCGCCGTTCCAGTCCTCGTAGGCGAGCCGGACGAGGCCGCGGTCGGTCATCGCGCCGACGACGGCGCCCGACTGGGGTGTCGAGGACCGCGTAGCGCACGTCGGGCGTCGCGGACGCGGCGAACGCGGGCGGCCGCGGCGGCGGCGCCGCGCGGGTCGCTCGCCGGGGCGGGAATGGCGGGGCTGCGGGTCATCGGTCGTCCTCCATCGTGCGGCGCAGGGTGCGCAGGCCGTCGCGCTGCGCCTGGCGCGAGGCCTCCTCCGAGCAGCCCAGCGCCGCGGCGACCTGGGCGTGGGTGCAGGTCGCCGGCGAAGCGCAGGGTCAGGACCGCGCGCTGGCGCGGCGGCAGCGCGCGCACCGCGGCCCAGGTGCCGTCGGCGTCCAGCGCGGCTGCGGGGTCGTCGCGCCGCGGCCCGCGCGCTCGGGCAGCTCCGCGACGGGGACCGGCCCGGCGCGCCCGCGCCCGGTGATGGTCGAGCGCCTTGCGGTGGGCGATCGTCAGCGCCCACCCGCGCAGGTTCTCGGCGTCCCGCAGCCGCGGGTACGCGCGCATCGCCGCGAGGAACGTCTCCTGGAAGCAGTCGTCGGCGTGCTCGCGGCCGACGGACGCGACGAGAAAGCGCCAGACCGGCTCGCGCTGCTCGTCGAGGAAGCGCTGGAAGGGGGGCGGGCTCACCGGACGTCCAACGCGCTGCGGGGCCGGGGCGTGAGGTCGCGCCTACGCGTCGGGGTGCTCGTGGAAGCCGTGCCCGGTCTGCACGCCGAGGCGCCCGGTCAGCACGAGCTCGCGCAGCAGCGGGGCGGCGCGGTAGGCGGGATCGCCGCGCTCGGCGCGCAGCGCGTCGAGGACGGCGAGCACGTGGTCGAGCCCGATCGCGTCGCCCCACGCGAGCGGGCCGCGCGGATGGTTGAGCCCGAGGACCATGCCGGCGTCGATGTCGTCGGCGGACCCGACGCCCTCGCCGAGCGCGAACGCCGCCTCGTTGACGAGCTGGCAGACGATCCGCCCGAGGACCAGCCCGGGCGCGTCGCCGACGTCGGCGGTGTGCAGCCCGAGCGTCGTGAAGAACGCGCTCGGCGCGCTCGCTGCTGTGCGCGCTCGTGCCGCGTGCGTGCGGGTGAGCTCGACGAGCCCGCCCGCGGCGAGCGGCGGCAGCGCGTGGAACCCGGCGGCCGCGCCGCCGCCGTCGAGCGCGGCGAGCGACCCCTCGGCGCACAGCACCGCGACCGGCCCGCCCTGGAGCGGATCGTCGCCGGGCGCGCCGCCGCAGTCGACGATGAGATCGGGCACCTCGCCCGCGGCGTCGCCGGGGTCGCGCACGTCCCAGCCGGCGTCGATCGCCGAGCGCGCGCAGCTCGTCGGCGACCTGCAGGTCGCCCGCGATCACGACCATGCCGCCGTCCGGGACACCCGCTCCGGGGCCGGCGCGGGGCCGTCCTGCTCGCGGGCGATCGCGCCGGCAGCGTCGTAGGCGTACCAGCCGCGGCCGGTCTTGCGGCCGAGACGCCCGCTCGCGACCATCCGCACGCTGAGCGGCGACGGGCGCCAGCGCGGCTCGCCGAAGCTCAGCTCGTAGAAGCTGCGCGAGACCGCGCAGTCCGGTGTCGATCCCGACGAGGTCCTGCAGCTCGAACGGACCCATCCGAAAGCCGCCGCCCAGGCGGGCGATGCGGTCGATCGCGTGCGGCTCGGCGAGGCCCTCGGTCGACGCAGCGCAGCGCCTCGAGCCCGAACGGGCGCCCGCAGCGGTTGACGAGGAAGCCCGGGCCCGTCGGCGGCGTCGATGACGCGCCGGCCCATCGCGGCGCCGGTCGCGCGCGCGACGCGCGAGCGCGCGCTCGCCGGTGTCGACGCCGGCGATGACCTCGACGAGCTTCATCACGGGCGCCGGGTTGAAGAAGTGCATGCCGACGACGCGCTCGGGGTGCGGCGACGGGCCCGGCGATCGCGGTGATCGGGATCGACGAGGTGTTCGAGGCCAGCACGCAGTCCTCGGCGACGACGCCGGCGAGCTCGGCGAACAGCGCGTGCTTGAGCTGCGAGCTCCTCGGGCGCGGCCTCGATCACGAGCTCGCACGGCGCCAGCTCGGTGACGTCGTCGACGGCCTCCACGCGCTCCCACGCGGCGCGGACCTCGTCGGCGGTGAGCTTGCCGCGCGCCTTGCGCGCCCTCGAGCCCCTCGAGCACGCGCGCGGCGCCGCGCTCGGCCGCGCCCGGGATCGGGTCGTAGAGCAGCGTCCGCGCGCCCGCCGTGGCGGCGAGCTGCGCGATGCCGGCGCCCATCGTCCCGGCGCCGGCGATGCCGATGACGTCGGGCATCCCGCCCGCGTCGCTCACGTCCTCACGCGGAGACCGGCTCCGCGTCGCGCTCGATCACCATCGGCTTGAGCGCGTCGATGCCGGTCGCGTCACGGCCGATGATGAGCTGCTGGATCTGGCTCGTGCCCTCGTAGATCGTCGTCACGCGCGCGTCGCGGTAGAAGCGCTCGACCGGATGGTCGTCGACGTAGCCCGCGCCGCCGTGGATCTGGATCGCCGCGTCCGAGCACCACTTCGCGGCCTCGGTCGCGTAGTACTTGCAGATCGAGGTCTCGACGGTGCTCTTGCGGCCCGCGTCCTTCGTGGCGCCCGCCTGGAAGACGAGCAGCCGCGCCGCGTGCGTGCGCACGACCATGTCGGCGATCATCGCCTGGACGAGCTGGAAGCCCGCGATCGGCCGGTCGAACTGCGTGCGCTCCCGGGCGTAGCGGACCGACTCGTCGAGCGAGGCCTGGCAGATCCCCACGCACCCCGCCGCGACGCTGTAGCGGCCGGAGTCCAGGGCGCTCATCGCGACCTTGAAGCCCTCGCCGACGCCGCCGAGCATCGCGTCCGGGCCCGCGTGCACGTCGTCGAGCGCGATGACCGCGGTGTCCGACGCCCAGAGGCCCATCTTGCCCTTGATCGGCTCGGGCTGGAAGCCCGGCTGGTCGGTCTCCACGAGGAAGCAGGCGAGACCCTTGTGGCCGAGTGACGGGTCGGTCTGGGCGAAGATCAGCGCGAGCCTGGCGTGGTTGCCGAGCGAGATCCACATCTTCGCGCCGTTGATCGTCCAGCCGTCGTCGGTCTTCACCGCACGCGTCTTCTGGTTGCCGGCGCCGGAGCCGGTGTCGGGCTCGGTCAGGCCGAAGCAGCCGAGCCACTCGCCGCTGCACAGGAGCGGGAGGTAGCGCTGCTTCTGCTCCTCGGTGCCCCACTTCAGGATCGTCGAGCAGACGAGCGACGTCTGGACGCGAGATGACCGTGCGCATCGCCGAGCAGCCGCGGCCGATCTCCTCGCAGATCAGCGCGTAGGTGACGTAGTCCAGGCCGGCGCCGCCGTACTGCTGCGGGACGATCGCGCCGAGGTAGCCCTGCGCGGCGATCTTCGCGACGAGGTCCGTGTCGAACCGGTGCTCGCGGCTGTTGGTACCGGCGACCGGCGTCACCTCGTTGTCGGTGAACTCGGCGGCCGTCTGCTTGATCAGCCGCTGCTCGTCGGTCAGCTCGAAGTCCATGGCGACAGCCTACGCGCTCGCGCGAGCGCGGCGAGCAGCAGCGCCTGGCCGATCGTCAGCAGCGCGAGCGCCCCGCCGGCGATGCCCCAGAACGCGTACGGGTAGAGCAGCCGGAGCGTGTCGGTGCTCGGGAATCGCCACGAGTCGCCCTCGAAGAAGATGCCGTGGAACGCGGTGAAGAACGCGTCGAAGTCGACGAGCATGAAGAGCGCCGAGAGCCCGAGCAGGCCGATCGCGGCGAACGCGCCCCACCAGAGCCCGCGGTGCAGCGCGGCGCGCGCCTCGGCGCGCCCGCGGGTGGCCACCCAGGCGACCGCGAGGAGGACGACCGCGACGGCCCAGGCGATCAGCAGGCCCGTCATCACGCTGCGCACGTCGTGCATGTGCGTGATCTCGCGTGCGTTGAACGCGGCGGTGCCGTCGGGCAGCCGCGCCGCGCGCAGGCCCTCCATGCCGCTCGCGTCCCACGGCTGGATCGAGTCGACGCCGGTCGTCGCGAGCGACAGCCGCTGGTCGGCGGTGAAGCCGGAATCGTCCGGGAACCCCGGCAGCGCGTAGATCGCGCGCGGCAGCCAGCCCCAGGCGAGCACGAGCAGCGCGTTGCCCGCCAGGACGATCGGGACGGCGCAGGCGACGGCGCCGGAGAGGAGGGCGCGCGCCCTCACGCCGTGGCGTCCGTGCCGAGCACGAGCGTCGCCTGGCTCGACAGGACGCCGCCGTTGCCGTGGGCGACCGCGACCTCGCAGCCGGGCACCTGCCGCTCGCCGCCCTCGCCGCGCAGCTGGCGGACCGCCTCGACGATCGCGTGCAGCCCGTACATCCCGGGATGGGTGTACGAGAGCCCGCCGCCGTTGGTGTTCACCGGCAGCGTCCCGCCCGGGGCGATCGCGCCGCTCGCCGCGAACGGGCCGCCGTCGCCCTTGGCGCAGAAGCCGAGGTCCTCGAGGAAGAGGATCGGCGTGATCGTGAACGCGTCGTACAGCTGGGCGACGTCGACGTCGGCGGGGGAGAGGCCGGCCTCGGCGAAGGCGGTCGCGCCGGAGCGCACGGCGGCGGTGCTCGTCAGCGACGGCATGCCCGTGATGTGCCGGTGGCTGTGCGCCTCGCCCGCCCCGAGCACGAGGACCGGGTCGCGGCGCAGCGTCCGCGCGCGCTCGGCCGAGGTGACGACGACCGCGGCGCCGCCGTCGGTCACCAGGCAGCAGTCGCGGACGGTCAGCGGGTCGGCGACGATCCGGGCGGCCAGCACGTCGGCGACCGCCAGCGGGTCGCGGGACCAGGCGCCGGGGTTCATCGCCGCCCATCCGCGCGCGGCGACCGCGACGCTCGCGAGCTGCTCGCGGGTCGTGCCGTACTCGTGCATGTGCCGGGCGGCTGCCAGCGCGTAGGCGGTGACCGGCATCGCCGGGCGGAACGGCGCCTCCCACGGGTCCAGTTCCTGGACGCTCGCGCTGGACCGGCCGACGAGCCGCTGCGTGCTGCCGTAGGCGATGAGGGCGACCTCGCAGACGCCGGCGGCGATCGCCGAGCGCGCGTGCGCGACGTGGAACATGAAGGACGAGCCGCCGACGTTCGTCGCGTCCGTGCAGCGCGCCTCGATCCCCAGTTCGAGGGCGAGGTTCAGCGGAGCCATCGGCAGCTGCGTCGTGGCCGCGAACACGCCGTCGACGTCCGCCGGCTTCAGGCCGGCGTCCGTCAGGGCGCGCAGCGACGCCTGCGCCATCAGGTCGACGGGGCGGGTGCCGTCGGGAGCGGCGCCGAGGTCGGACTCGGCCGCGCCCGCGATCGCGGCGCTCCCGCGCAGGGCGCTCGTCACGCGCCGCTCTCCGGCACGAAGACGGGGAGCCGCGTCGCCCGTCTCGGGGTCCGCGTCGGTGAACCGGACGCGGACGCGCAGGCCGATCGGCACGCCGTCGCCCGGCAGGCCGTCGACGCGGCTCATCATCCGCAGGCCCTCGTCCAGGTCGATCAGCGCGACGTTGCGCGGCGGCTCGTCGCGGGCGTGCAGCGCGGTCGTGGCGTAGACGGTGCCCCGGCCCGCGCTCTCGCGCCAGGTCAGCGCGGCGCCGGTGCCGGGCGCGGCGCTGCGCGGCGGCCAGACCGGCGCGCCCGCGGCGGTGCAGGGGTACAGCAGGCGACCCTCGCGCCAGGCGGCCTGCACGATCGCGGCGGGGGAGACGGGGTCGCTCACGCGGGGCGACGCTATCGCAGCGGCTGCGCCGACCATCGCCGCCGCACGTAGGCTGGTGGCGATGGACCCGTTCGCCGTCGTCATGATCGTGCTCGTCGGAGGCCTCTTCGTCGGCGTCGTCCTGCTCGGGGTCTTCTATCCGGGCTCGGGCGCCGACCAGGTGGACTGGCGCCCGACGCGGTCCGCCGAGGTCGAGTACCAGAACGAGGTCGACGACCTGGAGCAGATGACCGAGGCGGTGAACCGCCGCCGGCGCGCGCGCGGCGCGCCGGAGCTGACCGAGCACGGCCTGCGCGCGGAGGTGCAGGCGGACCTCGCGGCGACGGTCGCCCGCGGCGAGGACGAGCTCGCCGAGGAGGACATCGCGCAGATGCTCGACGTCAAGAACCGCCGCCGTGCGAAGAAGGGTCAGGCGCCGCTGACGCGCGAGGAGTTCGAGCGCGACCTGCTGGGCACCGGCGACGGGGAGCCGGCGTGAGGGCGCTGATCGTCGGCGGCGGCTGCCGCGGGCTGGACCTCACGCGCGCGCTCGCCGCCGAAGGGCACGCGGCGCGCGTCGTCACCCGCACCGAGGCCGGCCGCGCCGCGATCGAGTCGGCCGGGGGCGAGTGCTGGATCGGCGACCCCGACGTGATCGGCACGCTGCGCTACGCCCTGGAGAACGTGACGCTCGTGTTCTGGCTGCTGGGGACGGCGAGCGGTCCCGACCCCGAGCGGCTCGCCGCGCTGCACGGCTCACGCCTGAAGATGATGCTCGAGAAGACGACCGACACGACGGTGCGGGGCGTCGTCTACGAGGCGGCGGGGACCGCAGGCCCGGAGCTGCTGGCGTCCGGCGTCGCGGAGATGGAGCACGCGCGCCGCACGAACCTCATCCCGTTCGCGCTGATCGACGCGGACCCGCGCGGCGACCGCGCGGTGTGGCTGGCGCAGGCGCGGGACGTGGCCGAGCAGCTGCTCGCCGGGCCGCGCCGCGTGCCGGCCTGAGCGGACCCTCAGGCGGCGGCGCCGCAGACCGTCATGCCGTACTGCGCGCATCAGCTCCTGGAGCTTCGGCGTGATCTGCTGCAGCGCCTCGGTGGCGATCCCGAACTGCTGCGGATCGTCGGCCTCGGCCGCTTCCAGGAGGAGCCTGTTGCCCGTCGCCTGCGCCTTGAGCGCGCGGCCGATGAGCGCGGCCTGCGCCTCGTCGCCGGCCGGGCGGGTCGACGGCGTCGAACCGCCTGCTGGCGCGCTCGGCGGCCTTCGTGGCGCGCCGGAGCGCCGGGGCGTAGACGTCGACGTTCCCGGTCTTCCCGACGGACTGGAGGTCGCTTCTGCACGTCCTGGACCTCCTCGTTGTAGTCCTCGCAGATCGGGTTGACCTTCTTGATGAACGCCTTCCGCGCGGTGGCGGCATCGACCGCGGTCGTGGTGGTCTTCGACGTGGTCGTCGCGCCGGCGGTCGACCCCGGTGCGACGGCCGTCGTGGCGGACGTGCTGGCCGGGTCGTCGGATCCGCAGCCGGCGGCAGCGAGCAGCACGGCCGCGCTGAGGGCGGCGCAGAGGAAGGGGCGCATCGGCGGCAGTGTTCCAGAAGGCCGGCGCGGCGGGCGTGCCGGTCCGCGCGCGCTCAGGTGAGCCCGGCGGCGTCCACGCGCTCCAGCAGGTCCGCCAGGATGCGTGCCGTGGCGCCCCACACGAGGTGGTCGCCGACGACGTACGTGTCGGTGCGGAACGGGACGCCGCGGCGCAGCAGGCGGCGGCGCTCGTAGCCGGTTCGCAGGTCGGCGAGCGAGAACTCGAGCACGCTCTCGACCTCGAAGGCGCTGGGCGCCCACTCGTGGCCGGCCTCGATCAGCCCGACGAACGGGTAGACGGCGTAGTTCGTCGCGATCGTCGGCGTCGGCTGCAGCGCGCCGATCAGGTCGACGGCCTCGCCGGGCAGGCCGATCTCCTCGCGCGCCTCGCGCAGCGCGGTCTCGCGCAGGTCGTCCTCGTCCAGGTCCTGCCGGCCGCCGGGGAACGAGATCTCGCCGGCGTGCCGGCGCAGGTCCTCGCGCCGCTTGGTGAGGACGACCCCGAGCCCGCCGCGCCGCCCAGAAGAGCGGGACGAGCACGGCGGCGTCGATGCGGCCGTGGACGTCGAGTGCCGCCGCCTCCTCGGGATCGAGGAGGACGGGCGCCAGCGCCTGCGCGAGCTCAGCTCGCGAGCGTCGTGACGCGCTCGACACGCTCGTCGAACATGACCTCACCCTCGAGCGTGCGGTGGACCGGGCACTTGGCCGCGATCACGCGCAGGCGCTCGACCTGCTCGTCGGAGAGGCTGTCGGGAAGGCGCAGCACGACGTCGAACTTCGTCGGCGCGCCGCGCTCGGCGGCCGTGAACGAGCACTCGACCTCGAGCGTCCCGACGTCCCAGCCCTTGCGGGTCGCGTACATCTCGACGTGATCGCCACGCAGCTCGCCAGGCTCGCCGGCGAGCAGCTCCAGCGGGCGTCGGGCCCTCGTCGGTGCCGCCCTTGTCGGCGGTTCGTCCGCGGTCGTCTCGTGCTGGCGCATCGTGACGGTGTGGCGGAAACCGGATCGGCGGGTTGCGGTTGCCTGCTTCATCGTCGCTCCGATTATGACAACGCGTTGAAGAGGAGCCCCGTCGGCACCTTCGGGACGAAGAACGTGGACTTCGGCGGCATGTTCACGCCGGCGGCGGCGATCTCGCCGATCTGCTCGACGCTCGCGCCCGGCAGGAAGAACGCGGCGTCGAAGGCGCCGGACAGGATCCGCTCGACCGCCTCGGCGTCGCTGCGCGAGTAGCCGAGCCCGTTGAAGTGGGAGATGTCGTCCTCGGTGAGGCCGAGCGGGCCGGTGAGGATGAGGCCCTCGACGATCGCCGTGTCCAGGTGCCGGTAGGGCTCGGGGAAGTCCGCGAGCGCGCGGTCGGCGATCGCCTGGTCCTTGAGCGTGAGGCGGTACGGCGTCTTGTGGTGCCCGTCGAGGTAGCCGAGCTGGAGCGGCGCGCGCGGGTCGGCGGCGGGGCCCGGCGGCAGCTCGTCGGTGCTCGCCAGCTCGGTGATCGTCGAAGCACTCGCGCAGCGTCGCGGCGAGCGCCTCCTGGCGCGCGGTGTCGCCGGCGAGCCCGCTGATCAGGCGGTGCGTGGGGAAGACCATGAGACCGGGATCCTCGAGCGCGACGAGGTGCATCAGGACGTAGCGAGTGCTCGCCCTCGCCGCCGATCTCCTCGGCGTAGACGCGCGCGGTCTCGTAGCGGTGGTGACCGTCGGCGATCAGCAGCTCGGCGGGCTCCAGCGCGGCGTGGACGGCGGCGATCGCGTCCGGGTCGGTGATGCGGAAGAGGCGGTTGCGGGTGCCCTCGGGGTCGGTCTGCTCACCGAAGGGCTCGTCGGCGGCGACGTGCGGTGCGAGCGCGCCCCAGGCGGCGCCGGCCGGGTCGCCGTAGAGCGAGAAGATGGGGGAGAGGTTCGCCTGCGTGGCGCGGGTCAGGCGCAGGCGGTCCTCCTTCGGGCCGGGGTGCGTGCGCTCGTGCGGGCGGATGCGGCCGGGGCCGTAGTCCTCGACGCGCACGCGGGCGAGGAAGCCGTTGCGGGTGCGGGTGGCGCCGTCGGGGCCGGTGTAGGTCTGCGTGAGCGCCCAGAGCGCGGGCTCCTCGTCGCGGACGACGGCGCCGGCCTCGCGCCAGGCGGCCAGCTGCGTTGCTGCGTGCGCGTACGGGTCGCCGCCGGGCTGCTCGGGCTCGGGCAGGTCGATGCGGACGACGTTGTACGGCGAGCGCGAGGCGAGTTCGGCGCGCTGCGCGGGATCGATCACGTCGTAGGGCGGCGAGCAGACCGCGTCGAGCGAGCCGACGGCGGCGAGGTCGTAGTGGAGCGCGCGCAGGGGCTGGACGTCGGCCATGGCCCGCACGCTAGAGCAGCGCCGGTCGGTGCGCGGTGCGGCGCTTCAGGGGACGATGCACGAGCGCGTGCGCAGGCTCGCGAGCGTGCGCACTGCGAGCTCGGACGTGCGGACTGCCGTGCACTGCGTACAGTTCGCCGCCTCGGGGCGTAGCTCAGCCTGGTAGAGCGCCGCGTTTGGGACGCGGAGGTTTCGCCGGTTCGAATCCGGCCGCCCCGATTGGGACCGTGCGTCGCGGCCGGTTCAAGAGGTGCGCAGCGGTGCGAACTGGTGCGCAACGGTGCGCAGTGGTGCGAACGCGCATACCGGTCGCATACCGCTGCGGGGCTCCTCGCTGATCAGCTTCTGGTGGTTGGTCGTCGGACAGCGCGAGCTTGATGATCTCGTCGTGGGGCATCGACAGCCCTTGCTCGTAGTGGCGCGCGAAGTCGTCTGCGAGGCGTTCTCGCAGGAGCGTGATGTCCTGTTCCCTGATGGTGGCTTCCAGGGTCTCCCACTGGTCTGCGGTCGCGGCCAGGAGGGCGTCCGCCCCGCCGTGGAGCACGGCGCCGCGCTGCGGCGTCCCGCGGTGCGTTGCGCAGCAGGCGAGGCCGAGCACCGCGTATGGGAACCGCTTGTGATCGGCTATGACGGTTCCCTTCATTCCCGTCACGCGATCTCGGCGGCGGGGGCGCTGTTTCCGGGGCGCCCGGCAATCGTCGTGCACGCAGGGCACCTGGAGATCGCGGATGAGCGGGGTGCGGCGCTGATCGTGGTCGGATCACGAGGGACGGGCGCGCTGCGGCGCTTCGTGATGGGCAGCGTCACCGGCGGGCTCCTGCAACACGCGAGACGACCGGTGCTCGTCGTCCCGGCGCCCGATGTCGGGCGGACCTCCCAACACCGGACGAGACGGGGTGGCAGGTCTAGCGGTGACCGTCGCCGACGGTGTCGGACGGCCGTTCTTGTGGCTACGATCGCGTGCGATGGGCTCGATCGACGAGACGCGGCTTCCCGGAGTCGGTGTGCGCCGCGACTTCACGACGATGCGTGGTGAGCGCGTCGGGGTGCTGCAGAAGATGAGCGGTGAGCGCGAGTTGCTGGTGTACGACCGCAGGGATGCTGACGCGTGCGAGCGGTCGATACGGCTGGAGGAGGTCGAGGCTGAGACGCTTGCGCAGCTGCTCGGCGTGTCACAGCTGACGCAGAGCCTCGGTGCTGTTCGGGAGATGGTCGGCGAGCTGGTGGTGGAGTGGATCCTCGTCGAGGAGGGGTCCCCGTTCGCCGGTCGCACGATCGGCGACACCGAGATGCGCACGCGCACCGGGGTCTCGGTGATCGCGGTGCTCCACGAGTCCGGCGCCACACCGGCGCCCGGCCCGGAACAATCCCTGCGAGCGGGTGACACGCTGCTCGTCGTCGGAACGCTGGAGGGCACACGCGCTGCCGAGCAGCGACTGCAGGGCGGTTGAGGCGTGCCTGTCGGCCCCCTCGCCGGGGTCTCTGCGAGCAGCGATGTCGAGCTGGCGCTGATCGAGCTTGGTCTGATCCTGCTGGCGCTCGGCGCGGTGTCACGGCTCGCGCATCGTCTGCGATCGAGTCCGGTTCCGTTCTACCTCGGGATCGGCGTGCTGCTCGGATTGGGGCCCGGCCCGCTGGAACTGGGTGACGAGACGATCGAGCTCGGAGCCGCCATCGGCGTGGTCCTGCTGCTGTTCTTCATCGGCTTGGAGTACACGGGCAGCGAGCTTCTCGCCACGCTCCGTGATCATCGCGCGACAGGCGTCGTGGACGCCGTGTTGAACGCCCTCCCGGGGCTTGCCATCGGTCTGCTGATCGGTCTGGGTTGGACCGCGTCGGCGGCGCTGGCGGGGATCACGTGGATCTCCTCGTCGGGCATCGTCGCGCGGACGCTCGACGACCTCGGCAGGCTGGGGAACCGCGAGACGCCGAGCGTCCTGTCGATCCTGGTGATCGAGGACCTTGCGATGGCCGCGTACCTCCCGATCCTGACGGTGGCGCTCGTCGGCGGTGGTCTCGCCGCGGCCGCCGGATCGCTTGCCCTCGCGCTCGGTGTGGTCGGAGCGGTCCTGGTCCTGGCGCTCCGCGGCGGTCGTCACGCGAGCCGACTCCTCGACACCGAACGGGAGGAGGCGCTCGTGTTGTCGATCCTCGGCCTGACGCTGGTGATCGGGGGGCTCGCGGAGGAGGTCAAGGTGTCCGCGGCCGTCGGCGCGTTCCTGGTCGGCATCGCCGTGTCCGGGTCGCTCGCGGCTCGGACACGTACGACCCTGGCGCCCATCCGGGACCTCTTCGCGGCGGGGTTCTTCGTCTTCTTCGGCCTGCAGATCGACCTCGGCGGGCTGACTGGCGTGCTCGGATGGATCGCCGTGCTCGTCATCCTGGGGGTCGCCGGCAAGCTGGCGACCGGGTGGTACGCGGCTCGGCGCGCCGGCGCCGGGATCCCCGGACGCGTTCGCGCCGGGACGGTGCTCGTCGCGCGCGGTGAGTTCTCGATCGTGGTGGCATCGCTCGCCGTGGCAGCCGGCGTTGACGCGCGCCTCGGTCCGCTTGCGGCGGGGTATGTCCTGGTGGTGGCGATCGTCGGATCAGCCCTGACCCGCTTTGCGGCCCCGCTCGCCGAGCGGCTGCAACCGGCCGCACGATCGCTCGCGCGCTGAGTGCCCCGGCGCGCCTACACGTCCTTCTCGATCGGGGCGCGGACGAGGTTGCCCCACTCCGTCCAGGAGCCGTCGTAGTTCTTGACGTCGTCCTTTCCGAGCAGTTCGTGAAGGACGAACCATGTGTGAGCGGAGCGCTCGCCGATACGGCAATAGGTGATGACCGGGGCCTCTCCCAGCGCTCCCTTGTCGTCGTAGATCTGCCGCAGCTCGTCGGCGCTCTTGAAGGTGCCGTCGTCGCGGACCGCCCGGCTCCAGGGGATGGAGGTGGCTCCGGGGATGCGGCCCGCGCGCTGAGCGCTCTCGCTCTCGTAGCCGGAGATCGTCGAAACCTCGCCGGAGTACTCGCGTGGTGAGCGAGCGTCGACGAGGACGGTTGTGGTCTGCAGCGCCTCCAGGACGTCCTCGCGGTGAGCCCGGATGGCGGGGTCCTCGTCTCGAAGGGTGAATGCGACGGCGGCGAACTCCGGGATGCCCCGGGTCGTCGGCCTGCGCTCGGCGATCCACTTTTCGCGCGGTCCGTTCATGAGCTTCACGTGGTCGTGGCCGTAGTACTTCAGGTACCAGTAGGCGTAGGCCGCAAACCAGTTGTTGCGATCGCCGTAGAGCACGACGGTGTGATCGTCGGAGACGCCGCGCGACCCGAGTAGCTCTGCAAACTCGGCAGGCGCGAGGACATCGCGCCTCACCGGGTCCTGGAGGTCCCTCCTCCAGTCGAGGCCGATGGCGCCGGGAATGTGCGCCTCGGCGTAGAGCGCGGGGTGCTCATCAACCTCGACGATGCGGATGCTCGGGTCTTCGAGGTGATCGTGCACCCACTGCGTCTCAACGAGCACGTCCTTCGCGTAGTCGCCCACCTTGCCGCCTCCTGCGGTGCATGGAAACACGGTCGATCCGCCTCTCCACACGGACGAGTCTAATCGTGGAGCCGGCTGCGACGGACCGGCTCGTCGGCGTGGGCCTTGTGCCAGTCTCCGCGGTGATGCTGCGGGCGACTGTCAGCACGAGCGAGCGGTGGACGACGTTGTTCGTCGTCACGCGCGTGGTGGCCGGGTTCGTGGCGCTGGCCTTGCTGGTGGTCCACCGCGTGACCGACCAGGACGCCATGCTGTTCGCGGTCACGCTCCCGTACGTCGTGCTCAGTCTCGTGCTGGTTCTCGCGGCACCTCCGGTTGGGCGGTCGCCCGCGTTCTGGGTGATCGACTCGGCCATCGCCCTGGCTCTGATCCTTGCCGGCGGGGAGTGGCGCAGCCCGTTCTATCTGCTCGGGCTGTCCTCACTCGTGCTGCCGTGCACGATGCTCACCCGGGGCGCGGGGGTCGCGTATGGCGCGATCTACACGGGCTGCTACCTGGGCGTCGCATTTGCATCGGGACTCAGCCTCAGCGCGCTCGACCAGACGGTCCCGCTGGAGACCCTGACCACGCATCTGATGGTCCCGATGCTCGTCGCCGTCGTTCTCGCCTACGGCTCGGAGCTGCTCGAGCGCCTTGCGGGTGAACAGCGGCGCGTCCAGCGACTGGCCATCGAGGCCGAGCGACAGCGCATCGGCTGGGAGCTCCACGATTCCGCCAAGCAGCGGATCCACGCGGCCAGCCTGCTGTTGAGCTCCCTGAACGGACGAGGGCGAGATGAGCGGGTCGAGCAGGCGCTGCGTGAGCTCGGGGCGGCCAGCGCCGACATGGAGACGAGTGTTCGGGACCTGAACACGCCGCTCGAGGAGCGGGACCTCGTTGAGGCCCTCCAGCGGCGAGGGCGCGAGCTCGCGTCGACGACCGACGCTGACATCCAGATCGCCGGCGTGGCTCCGGCGCTCGCGCCGTTCGTCAATGCCCACGCGTACCGCATCGCCTCCGAGGCGCTCACCAACGCGGTCAGGCACAGCCGAGCGAACAGGATCCGCGTCGCCGTGGGCGGCGGGGAGGACGCGCTCTCGGTGACGGTCAGCGACGATGGCGCGGGGATGCCCACGACGCTGCGTCCGGGGTCGGCCGGGCTGCGTTCCATGGACAGCCGGGCGACGACGATCGGCGGCACCCTGAGGATCGCCGCCGGTGACCAGGGCCGCGGAACGGTCGTGCACCTAGAGGTTCCACTGACGACCCGTGAGGGGAAGCCGTGATTCGTGTTCTGATCGTCGACGACCATCCCGCACTGCGCGCGGGGGTGACCACCGTTCTGCGTTCGGAGCCGGGATTCGTGCCCGTCGCCGTGGCCGGCGACGAAGAGGGCTTGTGGGCGCGGCTCGGCACCGCCGACGCCGACGTCGTGCTGCTCGACTACCACCTCCCTTCCACCGACGGCCTGGTCCTCTGCCACCGGGTGAAGTCGCGCCCCGACGCACCGAGGGTGCTCATCTACTCGGCTTACGCGGACGCGTCGCTTGCCGTGCCCGCGCTGCTCGCCGGCGCCGACGGAATCGTGAACAAGAGCGCGTCCGCTCACGAGCTGTTCGAGGCCATTCGCGCGGTGTATCGAGGTGACCAGGTGCTCCCCGAGCTTTCCCGCGAGCTCCTCGACGACGCGACGTCGGAAGCCACCCGCGAGGAGCTGCCGATCCTCGGGATGCTCCTCAACGGCACCAGCACGAGCGACGCCGCACACGCCCTCGGGACATCCGAGGCCGACCTCTCGCGCCAGGTCGAGCACCTCATCGGCAGGCTCGGCGCCGATCTTCCGAGAAACTGATCGCGCTGCGAGCTGGGGTTTCTGCGGATGCACGGCCCGACGCCCGGCTCTACCGTCTGCCCATGGTCGTGATCTGCTCAGCCATACGCGCCTCCTTCCTCGCCCGCGATCCGGCGCCGTCACGCTGATGTCTGAGGCCTTGCGCGCGATCGTCCTGGCCTACGACGGCTCTGCCGCGGCGCGTGGCGCGGCGCAGCTGGCCTTTCGGATTGCGGGCGCCTGTGAGGCCGATGTGCTGGCCACCCACGTCCTGGAGACGGCATGGGGGACACCGAGCCATGCGGAGGCGATGGCGGACTTCGAGAGGACGCTCGCAGAGGAGACCTCCTCCTGGGAGCGGCAGCTGGCAGCCCTCGAGGCTCTCGCGCCAGAGCGGACACCATTCCGCCTGAGCGTCACCAGGGGGGAGGTTGCGGCCAAGCTGCTTGAGACGCTGGAGGCCGAGCACGCAAGTCTCGCGGTTGCCGGTACGCACGGCGTCGGCGGAATACGGCCGCTGCTGGGCAGCGTGTCACACCAGCTCGTCGAGCACGCGCCGTGCCCGGTGCTGCTGGTCCGCGAGCAGCAGGTCGAGGGTCCCCCGACGATCTTGGCCGCGATCGACGGGTCCGCCGCCTCGCTCGCGGGGCTGGAGTTGGCGCAGGCCCTGGCGGCCGGATTCGGCGCGACGCTGCGGCTCGTGCACGTCCTCGATCCGCACATCCCGTTCTCTCCTCAACAGTCGCCCGCGGCCTTGGACCTCATGCGCGGCCATGCGCGCCAGATGCTTCATGACGCGCGCGCGACGGTGCAAGCGCCGCTCGACGACGTCGTCGAGGACCTGCGGGAAGGGGACCCGCGCGCCGAGCTGATCAAGGCCTGCCAGGAGCACGCTCCGGCAATCATCGTGACCGCAAGCCGTGGTGTCGGCGGGTTCCGCGGACTGTTGCTCGGAAGTACCGCGCGTGAGCTCGTCAACCATGCCCCCTGCCCGGTCCTTGTGACGCGCGCGGCGACTGTCGGTGAGGAGGGAGTGCCAGCGGCCCGTGCATGATGTGCCCGCGCACGAGGCGCTGGTGCTCCTCGAGAGCGAGCGCGGCCACGGGCTGACCGCGAGCGCGGTCGACGTGCGGCTGCGCCGCTTCGGTCCGAACGCGCTTCCCAAGGCCCACGGCAGAAGCGCGCTGCGGCGGCTGGCGGCGCAGTTCAACCACCCGCTGATCTACATCCTCCTGGTCGCTGCGGGTGTCGCCGCGGCCGTCGGCGAGACGGTCGACGCCAGTGTCATTCTGGGCGTCGTCGTCGTCAACGCCGTGATCGGCTTCCTCCAGGAGGGGCGGGCGGAGAACGCGCTCGAAGCGCTCGCCGAGATGGTCGTCGGCGAGGTCAGCGTCCTGCGCGACGGTCGCCGCAGCGCGCGCGGGGTGATGAGCGACGGACGCAGGTTCGGTGATCGTCCCATCGCGGACACCGGCTCGCGCCTCTGCGAGGTCCTCGGCTGCACGGACGCGGAAGCCGGCGCGCGGTCCGACACCAACTGTCGCATCGACGAGATCACCCCGCCCTCCTACTCGGCAGCTCCCGCACCCACCCGGTAGCTGCAAGAGGCTCCATCACGTCCCCGCGTGGGACGAGAAGGAGGAGCCGTCCTGCACCTCGGATGTCGGTATGCAGCCCGGTATGCGGCCGCGCCGGCGCCGGGGTTTCGCCTGGCGGTCCTGCGGTCCTTCAGACCTCGATGACGACGGGGAGGATCATCGGGCGCCGGCGCAGGCGCTTGTAGACGAACTCGGCGAGCTCGTCGTGGAGGGCCTGCTGGACGAGCTCGACCTCGTGGATGTCGTTGTCGGCGGCGCGGTCGAGTGCGGCTTCGATCGCCTTGCGGGTCGCCTTGACGAACGCCTTCTCGTCCTCGGTCAGTGGGATGCCGCGCAGGACGATCTCGGGCTCGGTGAGCGTGTCGCCGGTATCCGCGGACACCGTGGCGACGACGAACAGGATCCCATCGGCGGAGAGCTCGCGGCGGTCGCGCAGCGCGGCCTCGGCCGGGTCACCGAGCTCGATGCCGTCGACGAACGTCATGCCGGACTGCACGCGCTCTGCGAAACCGGCGCCCTTGGTGGTGATCTCCAAGGGCAGGCCGTTGTCGCCGCGGAAGATGTCGTCGCTCGACATGCCGACGGCCTCGCCGAGCTGGGCGTGCAGGCGGATGCGCATGTGGTCGCCGTGCACGGGCATCAGGTACTTCGGGCGGGTCATGTTGAGCATCAGCTTCAGTTCTTCGCGGTGCCCGTGACCGGAGGTGTGGATCGGCGCGTCCTTGTTGGTGACGACGTCGCAGCCGATGTGGAACAGCCGGTCGATCGTGTCGTTGACCGCGCGCTCGTTGCCCGGGATCGAGTTGGCGGAGAAGACGACCGTGTCGCCGGCGTGCAGCTTGACCTGGCGGTGCTCCTCGTAGGCCATCCGCCGCAGCGCCGCGAGCGGCTCGCCCTGCGAGCCGGTCGTGATGATCACCAGCTCGTTGTCGGGCACGCCCCCGAGGCTGCGCGGCTCGACGAGCATCCCGCTGGGGATCTTCACGTGGCCGAGGTCGCGGCCGATGTTCACGTTCTTGACCATCGAGCGGCCGAGCAGCGCGACGCGGCGGCCGAGCACCTCGGCGGCGTCGATGACCTGCTGGACGCGATGGATGTTCGACGCAAAGCACGTGACGATGATCCGTCCCGAGCACTTCGAGAAGACCGTCTCCAGCTGCGGACCGACCTCGGACTCCGACAGCGCGAACCCCGCGCGGTCGGCGTTCGTGGAGTCCCCGCACAGCAGCAGGAGTCCCTCGTCCCCGAGGCGGGAGAGGCGGCTGATGTCGGCGGGCTTGCCGTCGACCGGGGTCTGGTCGAAGCGGTAGTCACCCGTGAAGAACACCCTGCCCAGCGGCGTGGTCAGGATCACGCCGGCCATGTCGGGGATCGAGTGCGTGAGGTGCACGAGTTCGATCTCGAACGGCCCGGCCTTCACGACCGTCCCGGGATCCAGCTGCGTCGCCTTGGTGTGGAGCTTGTGCTCCTCGAGCTTGGACGTGGCCATGGCGACGGTGAGGCGGCGTCCGTAGACGACGGGCACGGCGTCGCCGAGTTCGCGCAACACCCACGGAAGTCCGCCGAGGTGGTCCTCGTGGCCATGGGTGATGACGATCGCCTCGATCTGGTCGCGGCGGTCCTTGAGATACGTGAAGTCCGGCAGCACGAGGTCGATGCCGTGCATCTCCGCGGTCGGGAACCGCACGCCGCAGTCGATGACGACGATCCGCCCGTCGAACTCGACGACCGCCATGTTCTTTCCGATCTCGCCGAGCCCACCGAGCGGCAGAACCCGCAACGTGCCTTTGGGCCCGGACGGGTTCTTCGATCGTCTGCGGTCTGCCATGTCCCGTCCTTCCAAGCCGGCCGCGTCTCGACCGGGAGTCTCAAGATCTCTCGTGGCGTGAGAGTAGGGCACGGGGCAGCCTGGCACGGCCGAGGCGTTCGCCCGGCAACTGCACCGAGAACGACGCACGCGTGACAGCGGATCCAGGACCAGGCCGGCGGCACGGCGAGATGCCGCGCTGCGGTCACGGCCGATGCGCGCGCAGCCGGTGGAGTACGGATGCGCGGGGTGATGACCAGCGTCGACACTGTGTGGCTGTGACCCGTCGTCGCCTGGGCGCCCTTTCTGTGGCCGTGATCGCCTCCGCGGTGTTCGCGTCGACCGCGTCGGCGGCGACGGTCGCGCTGCCGGGTGGGGTTGCGACCGCTGTGCGCGAGTACGCGGGCACGATCGTCTTCAGCGAGTACGTGCCGGCCGAGCGCCGCTGGTACCTGAGCGTGCGCGACGTGGGCGCTCAGCCGCGCAGGCTTGCGGTCGCGCCGAGCCCGGTGCCGTTCGACGCCGACATCGGGACCGACAGCGCCGGGCGCCCACAGCTCGTCTATCGGCGCTGCGCGGGCCCTGTCAGCGCTCCGGTCGGGTGCGATCTGTTTGTGTTCTCGCTGGCGGTTGCGACCGGCGAGCGTGCGGTCCGCAACGCCAACGACCCGGGGCGCAACGATGTCGGCCCGACGCTGTGGCGCGGGCGCATCGCGTGGACGCGCGAGTACGGGACGGGGAAGGACGCCAACCCGGTCGTGTACACGAAGACGCTGACCGCGCCGCGCTCGCAGCCCTCGACGCGACTCCCGGGCGTGCCGACGGTGCGCTGCGCGGAGGAGGTCGGCCTGGTGGAGCCGACGTGTGGGCCGACGACCTTCCGCAGCGTGAAGGCGCTCGAGCTGTGGGGTGACAACCTCGGGCTCATCGTCCGCTACGTCTTCGACGGTCTCGGCGGCATCTCGCAGACCGAGACGAGGCTCAACCGCATCAGTGATCGCTCCGCCCAGCAGATCGCCTTCCTGCTGGCGGGCCTCAACGGCCAGTCGCTCGTCGGGCCGTCGTTCTTCAGCGGGCGCCTGGCGTGGTACCGGGCCTGCACCGTCACCGAGCGGAGCTGCCGGGCCTTCGTCGGACCGTGGCGCTACCGAATCTCAACCCGCCGCTACGAGCGAGGCGCCCCGGGCCCGATCCTCGTGTCAGGGTTCGCCGACACCGGTACACGTCTCTACGAGGTCGTCAGTTGCCCCGATGCGGCGATCACCGAGGTCCCTGCTCCTGCTCCTGCTCCGGCGTGCGCGATCACCTCCGTCGTCCCGCCCGCGTACAACCCGGTCGCGCCGCCCGACCTGGCGTCCGCGCAACCGCCCGCGCAATAGGCGCCGCGCCGGTCCTTCGCTCGCCGACGCCAAGAGCCGGCTCGCCGAAGGGCTCGACGCGTAGGACCGCCGGACCGGCGGCCAAGACCTCCAGTGGAGGCGGCGTGCCGGCCGGATTCGGTGCCGGTCAGCCGGCACTCTCCGGCAGCGGCGCCAGTGCGTCCATCCCGGTGTCCCGGCACGCCGTGGCGAGCGCCTCGCGCAGCTCGGGCAGCGCGGCGCGCGCAGCCGCCGTGCGGCCGCGGCCGCCGGCCTTCTCCACGAGCGTCAGCGCCTCGTCAGGGTCGGCCTGCAGGTCGTACAGCTCGTACTCCGGCGCGTGACGCCCGGTCGGGTCGACGTAGGCGGCGTACTTCCAGCGCTCGCTGCGCACGGCGCGGATCCGGTTGGGCTGCGGGACGGTGTCCTGCTGGGCGGTCGCGGCCTGGTGGTCGTCGAAGGTGAAGAGCGCGTGCTCGCGCACACCGTCCGTCGGCGCGGCGTCGAGCACCCCGCCGAAGTCGGTTCCGCTGGCGCGCACCGCCTCGGGCTCGGGCGCGGCGTTCCGCGAGAGGACGCCACCGAGGCTCGCGCCGTCGAGGGTGCCGTCGAGCGGTGCGCCGGCCAGGGCCAGCAGCGTCGGGACGACGTCGACGAGCGAGGCGGCGGTCGCCGACTCGGCGCCCTGCGGGAAGAGCAGCGGGTTGGAGATGACGAGCGGGCACGCGAATCGTCTCCTCGTAGGCGTTGAACATCTTCTGCCGCAGGCCACCGTGCGAGAGCCCCATCTCGCCGTGGTCGGAGAAGCGGGTGATGACCGTGCGCGCGCGCAGCGAGGCCGGGTCGTCCGCGTCGCCGAGCGCCGCCAGGAGCCGGCCGATCTTCGCGTCGACGAGCTTGTGCAGGTAGGCGTAGAAGCGCACGTAGTCGAGCTGCTCGGCCCGGCCGTGCAGCGGCCCGAGGAACGAGGTCTGCCCGAGCTTCAGCATCGCGTGCGCGGTCGGCTTGTCGCGCAGGTCCTCGTCGACGGTCTCCGGCAGGTCGATCGGCCAGGTCCGCGAACTGCTCGCGCGCGTAGCCGCCGGTCGCGTAGGACGACGGGTAGCCGAGCACGTCGTGCGGGTTGACCAGCGAGACGATGAGGCAGAACGGCTCGGGCAGGTCGGCAGCCGGCGAGGAACCGCTCGGCCTGGCGGATGTAGTCCTCGTCGAAGCCCTCCTGCGATGCGCCCGCGTTGCCGCCGCCGAACCCGGCCGGATCGGTGTTCTCACCCGCGTCCGGCGGCTCCCAGCCCGGGAAGCCGAAGTCGCGCTCCAGGCGCTCGGCGTCGGCCGGGCCCCAGTTGCCGTGCCCGGCGAGCGGCATCGTCAGGTGCCACTTGCCCTTGTAGGCGACGGTGTAGCCCGCCTCGCGCAGGCGCGAGCCGAGCGTCGGGATGTCGGCGGGCAGCTCGGGCTCGCCGCCGCCCTTGGGCCCGAGTCGCAGCGCGCCGCGGACGAACGAGCGGGCGATCGTCGCGCGCGGCGCCTCACCGCTCACGGCCAGGCCGGCGACCTGGCGCAGCGTCGGCACGAGGTTCGCGCGGGTCCGGGTAGAGGTCGCCCTCGGTCAGCGTGAGCGACACGCCGTGCCGCGAGGGGTAGGTGCCGGTGAGGAAGCTCGCGCGGCTCGGGGAGCACATCGCGGTCGCCGTGCACGCGCTGGTGAACGAGACGCCCGTGCGCCGCAGCTCGGCGTCGGCGGGCGTCAGGGCGTCGAGCCACCCCGGCTCGTCGCGGCCAGTGCATCGGCGCGCGCTGCTGGTCGGTGACGATGACGAGCAGATTCGGACGGGTCATGGGCGCGCAACCCTAGGTCATCGCTCGCCGGATCCCGCCGACCGGGCGCTCGACGCCCACCCCGACGCCGGGCCAGGCGTTCGAGTCCGTGACCAGGTGACGCCGCAGGTCGCGGGCCTGCCGGTAGCGTCGCCGCATGCGCACGACGTCCGATGCGGCCGGCCCGCCGGTGATGGCGCCCGAGGCCCGCGCCGTCGCCGAGCGCCTCGCGACCGACGTTCCGGGGCTCGCCGACAGCATGTTCGCGTACCTCACGGCGCGGATCCCCGAGGTCGACATGGACGCGGAGGCGCGCGCCCTGACACTCGCGAGCTGCGCGTCGAACCTCGAGGCGGCGCTGTCGATGCTGCGCCACGGGATCCCCGCGGCCCGCGCAGAGCCGCCGATCGCCGCGCTCGAGCACGCCCGGCACATGGCGGCGCACGGCGTGAGCATCAACGCGACGCTGCGCTTCTACCGCCTCGGCCATGCCTGGTTCTGGGACCTGTGGGTCGACGCGCTCGGCAAGAAGGTTCCCGACGGCGCGCGCCTGGCGGCGATCCTCCGGGAGACCTCGGCCTTCAGCTTCGTCTACCTGGATGCGATCTCCACCGCGGTGAGCGTGGAGCTGCTCGCCGAGCGCGACCGCCGCGAACGCCGGATCACCGCACAGCGGGAGGAGCTCGTGCTGCGGATCCTCGCGGGCGAGGCCGTTGACGCAGCGCGGGCGGAGCGCACGCTCGGGCTCACCCTGTCAGCGCCGCACCTGGCGTTCACCTGTTGGGCCGACGGTGATCCGGCCGACCTGGAGCGCACCGCCGCGGCGTTCGCCGCGCTCCTGGGGACCGGACGCCCGCTCCTCGTCGCGCAGGGGGGCGCGGAGATCGCCGGCTGGCAGCGGCTGGACACCGATGCCCCGGACGCGGTCCGGAAGGCGATCGCTGCCGCGGCTGAGCTCCCGCCGGGCGTGCGGGTCGCGGTCGGCACGCCGGGGTCGGGCCTGGAGGCGTTCCGAGCAGGCCACGAGGAGGCACGGCGGGCGGCCCGCTGCGCCCGGCTCGCGGGGTCGCGGGCAGCGACCATCACGAGCTTCGCGGACATCCGCTACGTCGACCTGCTCGCCCGCGACCTCCCCGCCGCGCGGGCGTTCGTCGCGGCGGAGCTCGGCGGCCTGGCGGGCGGGGACGAGCGCAGCGAGGCGCTGCGCGGGTTCCTGACGGTGCTGCTCGAGAAGGAGGGCGACGCGACCGCGACCGCCGCCGCGCTCGGCGTCCACCGCAACACCGTTCGTCAGCGGCTCGCCCGCGCGGAGGAGCTGCGCGGCCGCCCGGTGACGCGCAACGGCGCGGAGCTGCGCGCGGCGCTCGCGCTCACCGACGCGCTCGGCACGGCGGTGCTGCGCGACGGCTGAGTGTGCACGGTGCACACTGGCGCGTGCAGATCGGACATCGGTGCGAGCGCATCCCGCGTCTACGGTCGCCCCATGACCGACACCGCCCGCTCGCGTCCCGTTGACGCGCCCGTCACCGTCACGCGCATCCCGGACCCGGCTGAGCCGGTCCCGCAGGTCGCCTGGCCGACGCTTGCGCTCCTGGTCGCCGGGGTCGCGCTCTTCGCGGGCTCGACCGCCGCGGCCGTGAACGGGCTGTGGCCGTGGCCGGTGTCGACGTTCCTGAACGCCGTGGCGATCTACGTGCTCTTCACGGTCGCCCACGACGCCGCGCACCATTCGGCCTCCAGCGGCAGCACGCTGAACCTCTGGATGGGCCGCAGCTCGATCCCGTTCCTCTCGCCGGCCTTCGGGTTCGGCGCCTTCCGGTTCATCCACATGCAGCACCACCGGTTCACGAACCACGACGACGGCCGCGATCCCGATCACTACACGATGGAGGGCCCGACCTGGCAGCGCCTGCCGCGCTTCGCCACGCTCGACCTGAGCTACCTGCGGTTCTACTGGGGCCACCGCGCGCAGCGGCCGCGGCGCGAGTTCGTGGAGGTCGGGGTGCAGCTGGCGATCTGCCTCACGCTGGTCGCGTGGATCATCGCCGCCGGCCACGGACTCGATCTCGTGCTCCTGTACCTCATCCCGCAACGCCTCGCGATCATGTACCTCGCCTGGGCGTTCGACTACCTGCCGCACAGCCGGCTGCACCATCGTCCGGCTGAGGACCGGCTGAAGACGACGCGCAACCGCGTCGGCGGCGAGTGGTGGGCCTCCGCGGTCCTGCTGTACCAGAACTACCACCTGGTCCATCACCTGCATCCGGTCGTTCCGTTCTACCGCTACCTCGCGGTCTGGCGCCGCAACGAGGAGGCCTACCTCGAAGGCGACCCCGCGCTCTCGACGCTGCGCGGCCGTCCGATCACCGCCGAGGAGTACCGGCAGATGCGCCGGCTGGTGGAGGAGCACGGCTGACAGGCAGCCGGGCACGTCACGGGCCGGGCGGCGAGGGCTCGATCTCCAGCAGCTCGTCGCTGAAGCGCAGCTCGTGGTCGACCTGCAGGGTCGTGTGGGTGATCGCGAAGCGGTCGCGCAGCAGCGCCTGCAGCGCGCGGCGGCGCGCGTGGCAGTCGTCACCCGGCGCGACCCGGACGTGCGCCGCGAGCGCGGGGAAGCCGGAGGTGACCTCCCACACGTGCAGGTCGTGGACCTCGACGACGCCGGGTGACGCGGCCATCGCTCGGCCGATCGCCGCCGGGTCGAGGCCCTTCGGCGCGCCCTCGAGCAGGATGCGCCCCGAGTCGCGGACGAGGCCCCAGCCGCCGAAGAGCATGAGCAGCGAGACGGCGAGCGCGGCGATGCCATCGGCCTGTCCCCAGCCGGTGAGCACGATCACGAGCCCCGCGAGCGCGGCGGCGACGCGAGGAGAGCATGTCGAAGAGGTTGTGCAGGAACGCGCCGTGCACGTTCAGGCTCTCGCGATCGGCCTTGCCGAGCGCCCAGGCGGCGGCTCCGTTGACGGCGGCCCCGAGCAGTCCGGTGTAGAGGACGAACGCGCCTTCGACGTCGGGCGGGTCGAGCGATCCGCGAGATCGACTCGACGCCGATGACGCCCGCGAGCACGAGCAGCAGCACGCCGTTGATCTGGGCGCTGATGATCTCGCTGCGCTTGAGGCCGAACGTGAAGGCGCCCTGCGGCGGGCGCCGCGCGAGGCGCAGCGCGACGATCGCCAGCGCGATGGCGCCCGCGTCGGTGAGCATGTGCGCGGCGTCGGAGAGCAGCGCGAGGGAGTCTGGCGATCAGCGCCCACCACGACCTCGACCACCATGAAGCCGAGGTTGATCAGCAGCGCGACGACGCAGCCAGCGTGTGTCGCTTCCGGCGCTGACGCCGTGCGCGTGGCCGCCGTGGGGGTGGGGGTCGCTGCTCATCGGGCGGTCACAGCAACATACCAATGAATGTTAGGATGATCGTCATGTCCGCCGATCGCTGTGACCTCCTGTGCCTGGATCTTCCCAAGGCCGAACGGATCCGCGGCGCCCTGCCGGCGATGGATGCGCTGGCCGCCACTGCGGTCCGGATGAAGGCGCTCAGCGACCCGACGCGGGTGCAGGTCGCCGCCGCGCTGGCCGAGACGGACGAGCTGTGCGTCTGTGACCTGGCCTGGATCACGGGTCGCGCGGAGAACCTCGTCTCCCATCACCTGCGCACGCTGAAGGCCGCCGGGCTCGCGACCTCGCGCCGCGATGGGAAGATGGCCCTCTACGCGCTCACCCCGTCCGGCCGTGGGCTTCTGGCACTGACCGAGCAGGTCGGCGTGTGAGCATCACGCCGCTGCCGGTCGCCCGGCCCGCCCGTGCCGCGGCGCCGGACCGCGCGACGGTCGAGCGCCTGGCGCGCCGTGCGCGGCTCCTGTCGTGGCTCTCGCTGGCCTGGATGACGGTCGAGGGCGCCGTCGCGATCGCCGCCGGCTTCGTCGCGGGGTCCGTGGCGCTGGTCGGCTTCGGGCTGGACTCCGCCATCGAGGGCTTCGCGTCGGCGGTCATCGTGTGGCGGTTCACCGGGCACCGCATCCACTCGCAGGCGGCCGAGGACCGGGCGCAGAAGCTCGTCGCCGTCCAGTTCTTCATCCTCGCGCCGTACGTCGCGGTGGCGTCGGTGCGCGCGCTGCTGACCGGCGAGCGGGCCGAGGAGACGCTCGTCGGCATCCTGCTCGCGCTGAGCTCGCTGATCGTGATGCCGCTGCTCGGGATCGCCAAGCAGCGCATCGCCGGCCGGCTCGGGTCCCCCGCGACCAAGGGCGAGGGGCGGCAGAACATGCTGTGCGCGTACCTCGCGGGTGCGCTGCTCGTCGGGCTGCTCGGCAACGCGCTCGTCGGCGCCTGGTGGCTCGATCCCCTCGTCGGCCTGCTCATCGCTTTCGTCGCCGTCAAGGAGGGTCGAGAGGCGTGGCGGGGGGAAGGGTGCTGCGTCAGCGCGCCCCCGGGGCTCGGCGCCGGCGATGCCGCGTGCAGCGGGGACTGCCGTACGCGGCAGGCGCGCTGACGCTCAGGGACCAGCCGTGTCGCAGGTCTCGGCGCCGTCCGGGCAAGGCCTGAGGTCAGTAGCGCAGCAGCGCGGCGATGCCGCCGGCCTCCGCGAGTGCCTGAGAATGCTCCGCGGCGAGGGCGGTGACCTCCGCGCCGGTGGCGACCGCCGCCTCGACGGCGCGCTCACCGAGGAGGTCCGCGGGTCCGCCGATGCTCGCGGGCACCATCCCGGCCACATGCGAGAAGTCGCCGCCGGGGTCCAGGACGAGGTGCTCGACGCGGCCCTCGGCGAGCGCGGTGAGCGTCTCGAGCGCGCCGACCGCGCCGGCCCCGCCGGCCTGGGCGCGCTCGCGGGCGAGGTCGGCCAGGCGGGACGCGCGCGTGCGCCAGGCGTCCTCGACCAACGGCTCCAGCGCTTCGGCGATCGCGTGCGGCTCCTCGCCGACGAGGTTGAGGTCGCTCTCGGCGACGACGCGTTCGCTGACGAGCGGCGGGAGGGCGGCGCGAAAGCGCGCCGCGACCTGCGTCTCGGAGACGAGCACGATGCGCTCCCAGCCCAGCTGCTCCAGGCGCTGTCCGGTCGCCGCGGCCGCGGCGGCGAACAGCTGGTCGCGCTGGGCCTCGACCCGCGCCTCGTAGCTCTCCTGATGAGAGGTCCCCTGCACGCCCCGTCCCGGGCTGCCCGCGGCGGTCCCGCCGAACGGGCGCCAGTCGCCGAGCTCCAGCTCGAACGTCGAGTCCTCGGGCTCGGTCGGCTCGGCCTGCTCGATCGCGAGCAGCCGCACGACCTCGCCGCTCACGAGCACGATGCCGGTCGGCGCGCCGCGGTCGGCGATGTCGACGAGCGGCGAGACGAACGGCTTGGCGTCCCAGACGACGCGATCGGCGCGCAGCGGGAGCTGGAGCGTGAAGCGCTCCGACCAGTCCCCGTCAGCATCGACGAACCACGCGACGCTGCGGCCGCGCTGCGCCGGCTCCAGGCCCGTCAGCTCCGCGTCGATGCGCTCGCGCAGCTCGCGGAATCCGAGCCGCGCGTCGCGATCGTCCCCCGCCTCGAGCCGCTCGGCGATCTGCGCCAGGCCGTTGCGGACCGCGATCTGCCATGCGGGCGTGCTGCTCGTGTTCGCCGGGTCGCGGGGGTCGGTGCGTGCGTACACGCTGACGATCGGCCGGCTGGGCTCGGCGGTGGCCAGTCGCTGGAGGACGTCTCGCGTGAACATGCGCGAACCCTAGCGACGGCGCCCGGCGCGGTTCCCGAGCCGGCATCCGAGCCCGAGGCGGCGCCGGTCAGGCCCAGGGCGTCGTCGCCTGGAGCACGGCGGCCTCCAGGCCCGCACTGCGCAACTCGGTGATCGCCTGGTAGTCCGGGTTGCCGACCATCTCCAGAAACGCCGCCCGGCTGGGGTAGCGCACGACGAAGATCGCGTCCCAGCGGTGCTCGTCGGGGGCGACGAGCGTCGTGGAGCAGGCGCCCGCGTAGAGGACGGTCGCCCCGACGAGATCGAGGAAGGGCTGGACCTTCCCGCTGTACCGCGCGTACGACGCGCGGCCGGCCTCGCCGGCGAAGCGCAGGAGGTTGAGCATCACCACGGGACCGCCTTCGTCCTCGTCGCGGAACCTGCGGATGTCGTCTCCGGTGGGATCGACGGTCATGGTCGGTGGCCTCTCCGGCTCGGGCGTCAGAACGACGCGGTCTCGGCGAGCGCGGCGGCGACCTCGCCGTACATGCGCTCCTTGATGGTCTGCACGGTGACGCGCGTCTTGCCCGCCAGCGCCTGGGCGCGCGCGACGGCCGCGGGCAGGACCTCGTCCTCCGGCACGGCGGCGTCGACGAACCCTGCGGCGAGCGCCTCCTCGGCCGTGAATCGGCGGCCCGTGAGCATCGCCTCGTACGCCGCGGCGGGCGTGAGCTTGGCCTGCACGAGGCGCGCCATCCCGTTGGTGAACGGGATGTTGATGTCGACCTCCGGGAGGCAGAAGAAGCCGCGACCCGCGCGCATCACGCGCTGGTCACAGGCGAGCGCGAGCATGCCGCCGCCGGCGAACGCATGCCCGTTCACGGCCGCGACGGTCGCGACCGGGAAGGTGACCAGGCGCCGGTACAGCGCCTGAAGCCCGTTGGCGACGAGCGCCGGCCCGCCCTGCTCGGCGTTGGCCATCATCCACTCGAGATCCAGCCCGTTCGAGAAGAACTTGCCCGCCCCGGTGAGGACGACGGCGGCCGGGCCCTCGCTCGCATCGACCTCGCTCAGCGCCGCGTCGAAGGCGTCGAGCATCGTCGGGTTGAAGCGGTTCTCCTCGGCGACCATGCGCAGGACGAACACGTCCTCGTCGCGGGTGATGTCGATCATCGGCGTCCAGTCTCGGGGGCGTTCGGGCGCGCCCACCCTATCCGCGGCGGGCTCGCGCACGCCTCACCCCGTTCAGCGGAACGCCTGCGCTAGCCCGGTTCCTGATCGTCCAGGTCCCCGCCGGGGATGCTGAAGCCCTGGGGGTCGCCCTCGCCGTGCACCTGGCGTTCGTAGACGTACTCGGGCATTCCCTCGCCGTCGGCGAAGCTCACGAGCCGCAGCTCGTGGCTGGTCCCGTCGACCTCGACGACGGGGCGCAGGTCCACGCCCTCCCCGGTGACGGCGACCTCGACCTCCCGCTCGCCGAGCGGGTTCTCGGGTCCGTGCCGCAGCCGTGCCGTGCTCGTGCGTTCCTCCATCGTTCCGCGCTCCTCGTCGGTCGTGTCCGGTGGCGATGTGCGCCGAGTATCACCCGGGGCAGGGCCGCCGGCATCCGCAGTCCGCCGAAGGCGCGGGGATGCCCCGAAACATGAACGTGGTGTACGTTCCCGTTCATGACACCCGCCCGCACCGTCCTCGGCGTCACGCGCGCCCTCATCGGCATCGGCGCCTGGACGGCGCCCGACCTCACCGTCCGCGTCTTCGGCATGGATCCCGAGCAGTCCGACCGCTTCGTCGGGCGCCTGTTCGGATCGCGTGAGTTCGCGCTCGCCGCCGCGCTGCTGGCCGCGCCACCGTCCCTGGTGGCGCCCGCGGCGCTCGCCGGCGCGGCGGTCGACGCGGCCGACTCGATCGCCGGGTTCGACGAGTGGCGCCGCGGGAACCTCTCGGCGCAGGCCGCGATCCTGGGACCGATCGGAGCGATCGGGTTCGCCGCTCTGGGCATCGTCGTCGCGCGCCAGGCCGCGGCCGCCGCCGAGTGAGCGACCCGGTCCCGTACGGCCACATCCTGAGGCGCCGCCCGGCGCAGGCCCGCAGCGCGCAGCGCGTCGAGCGCCTGCTCGACGCGGCGTCCGGCCTGCTGCGCGACCGGGAACCGGAGGAGATCACCGTGCGTGATCTCGCCGCCGCCGCGGGCGTGCCGACCGGCACGCTCTACCAGTTCTTCGACGACAAGGACGCCGTGCTCCAGGCGCTGGCCGTGCGCTTCCTGGCGGCGATGCCCGGCGTGCTCGACGCGGCCGTCGGCCGGCCCGGGGGGGACTGGCCCGCGACGGTCGACGGGGTCGTCGACGCCTACGCCGCGATGATCCGCGAGCACCCGGCGATCCGCCGGCTGTGGTTGTCCGGCGTCCTCGACACCGCGACGAGGCGCGTCGAGCGCGCGACGGACGCCGCCATCGCCACGCGCCTGGGCGCACTGCTGCGCGAGCAGGCGAGAATGCGCCGCGGCACGCCCGAGCAGTGGCGCACGCTCGTCGCGCTGATCGACGGGCTCCTGCGGCACGCGTTCGCGGAGGACGCCGCAGGCGACCCCGCCGCGCTGCGCGAGGCGCGCCGCGCGGCCCGCGCCTACGCGGCGTCGATCCTCGGCGTCACCCCGGCGTCGTCAGCCGCCGGGTAGGCCGATCGCGCGCCGCCTCGCGGCCCGGGTGCGGTCGAGCGCGGCGTCGTCGCCCAGGAGCCGTGCGGCGACGCCGCCGCCCGCGGCGAGGCTGTGCAGCTCGAACGCGACGTCGGCCGGATCGCGGTCGGGGGGCAGATCGCCGGAAGCCTGCGCGTGACGCGCCTCCGCCTCCAGCACGTCGAGCCAGCGGCGGACGGCCAGCGCGACGTCGTCGTGCAACGCGCCGGGCCGCGCGTCGTACTCCACCGACGCGGTCGTCACGAAGCAGCCGCCGGGGAAGACGCCGTCGCGCGGGTGCGCGATCCACGCGTGGATGATCGCCTCCAGTCGCGGGAGGCCGGACGGGACCCGGGCGGCGGGACGCCAGACCGCGCCCGTGAACCGCGCGACCGCGGCCGCGAGCACCGCGCGCTGGACGCGGTGACGGCGGGGCCGTTCACGCTCACGGCGCTGCCGGCGGTCGACGGCGTCGGTGACCCCCAGGTGGCGTGGCTCGTGGAGTCCGCCGGCGTGCGCGTCCTGCACCTGGGGGACACGATGTTCCACGGGTTCTGGTGGCGGATGGCGCTGCGGCACGGGCCGTTCGACGTCGTCCTGGTCCCGGTGAACGGCGCGGTCGTCGGCTTCCCGCACCGCACGTCCGCGAGCCCGCTGCCGGTCGCGCTCGACCCCGCGCAGGCTGCGCTCGCTGCGGAGCTCCTCGGCGCGCGGCGCTCGCGATCCCCATCCATGCCGAGGGCTACGAGATCGACGGCGTGTACCGGCCGGTCGCGGACGCCGCGCACCGGTTCGCGGACGCGGCCGCCGAGCGCGGCGTCGCGGTGCGGATCCTGGAGCCGGGCGAGACGATCGACGTCACCGCGGTGGGCGCGCCCGTCTGAGCGACGCGCGGCGGTCCGCGCGCGGCGTCAGCCCGGGGACTCGGGATCGCCCGGGAGGATGCGGACGTCCTCGCCCGGGAAGACCATCGACTCGTGCGCCGCGCTCCAGCGCACCTGGAAGTGCGTGTGGCCGGGATGGCCGAGGACCTCGACGATGACCCCGCGTGCGAGCGACCGGTCGGGCCGGCGGACCTCGATGCGGTCGCCGGCGCGAGCCGTCTGCGGTGTCCGGGTGCTGGCCACCTCGGCAGTGAAGCGCGTGTGTGCGCCGCCCGCATCCGGGTGGATCCGCGGCCCGGGCGCGGCGAGCTACGCGCGCCGCGCGCGGGCCGTCGCGGCGGAACGACCTACCGCGGCTCGATCCGATGACTCGCGACGAACCGCTCACCTGGGTCCCACGTCGCGCGCACGTCGCGCAGCCGCTCGTAGGACTCCGGCGGGAACGCGGGTGCGGCGGACCCGCGGCGCTCGGCGAAATTCACGTAGACCGTCCCCGTCGCCCAGGGGCGCAGCGCGCCGAGGACCGCTTCGACGCGGCGCTCGATCTGCTCGCCGAGTTCGGGCGTCATCGGAACGCCGACGCAGAACACCTGGAAGGCCCCTTCGAGGGTCGCGCGCGCACCGGCGCCCTCGGGCGCGCGCTGCAGCGCGCCGCCCAGCTGCCGCAGCTCGACCATCAGCAGCGGACTCACCTCGTCCGGGCGGCCGGCCGCCAGCAGCGCGTCGATCGCGGCCGCGTCCAGCGCCTCGAGCAGGATGCCGTCGCCGATGCCGGGGACCGGCTGCGGCGGGTCCATGTGGATCTCCACGAGCCCGGACGGTGGCATCGGCGCCCACGTGTCCATCATCGGCGCCCCGGTCCCCAGGACCGGGGCGAGCAGCTCGCGCGCGCGGTCCGGGTCCTCGCCGAGCACGGCGCCGTCGACGACCACCAGCGGCGTGTCGCGCAGCGGCTCGGGGATCTCGGGCAGCGGCGGCAGGCGCAACAGGCGAAAGGCCGTGGTCGCGCTCTCGGGTGCGGTCGCGCACCACGCGGTCCATGCCTCGAGGACGGCGCGCGCATCCGACGCCGGCCAGATCGTCATGCCGGCGAAGACCTCGCCGATCTCGAACAGCTCGATCTCGATCGCGGTCACGACGCCGAAGTTCCCCGCACCGCCGCGCAGCGCCCAGAAGAGCTCGGGCTCGGTCTCGGCGTCGCAGCGCACGAGGCGCCCGTCGGCGGTGACGACCTCGATGGCCAGGACGTGGTTCGCGCCGAGGCCCTTGGCCCGGCCCAGCCACGACAGGCCGCCGCCGAGCAGGTAGCCGACGACGCCGACGTCGTGCGTCGATCCCGACAGCGCGGCGAGGCCGTGCGGCGCGACGGCGTCGATGACCTCCTTCCAGATCGCGCCGGCGCCGATGCGGGCGCGGCGTGCACCGGCGTCGACCTCGACGCCGCCGATCAGCGTGCGCACCAGCAGCGCGTCGCCGAGGTCGGGCAGCGGGGCTGCGAGATGGCCGGTCGTCTGCGGCGCGACCCGCAGGCCGCGCTCGGCCGCGAGGGCGACGGCTGCGACGACCTCCTCGGCGCTGCGCGCCAGCACGACGCCCGCAGGGCGCAGGTCGACGGCGAGGTTCCAGGAGGCGCGCGCCTCGTCGTATCCGGGGTGCTCGGGGAGGATCACCTGCGGCTCGGTCGAGCGGTCGGCGGTCGTCGTCATGAGGTCTCCTTTCGGGCGGCGGGCTTGAGTGGCGGCGTGCCACGTTCACGTCGGTGTGCACCCTGACCGATCCGGCGCCTTCGTGCCACCCCGGGCCTGGCGCAGTTGCACGTTCTCCACGTCCGCACTGCGTGATTTCCCCGCTGTGGCCGGGGTCGCAAGCGCGGGACCATGTGTGAATGCAGCACGCCTCACATCACAAGGGAAGCGGCAGCGACCTGGACTTCTCGCTGGTGACGATGGCGATCGTGATGTCCGTCGCGATCGTCTTCCTCGTCGCGCAGCTCACCTGAGTCCCGGGACGACCGGCGCACGGCGACGGCGCACCACCGGGTGCGCTCCGAATCGCGCTCGGCCGCGTTCCAGCATCCGATGACGCATCTGCGATCGACAGCCTTCGCGGCCACGGCACTTCTCGTGCTGGCCGCCGATGGCTCCGCCCGCGCCGCCGACTGGTCCCCGCCGCAGAACATCTCCGCGAGCGCGAACGACCTCGCCGGATCCGACGTCTCCGTCGACCGCACGGGCCGCGCGTTCGCCGCATGGCCGTCGTTTCGCTGGCAGAGCGGCACCCCGCGTGGGCGATACGTCTCGGCCGGGTGGCACACCGCGACCCGCGCACCGGGCGCCGCGGCGTTCGCGCTGCCGCGCAGCGCCCCGAGCTACGCCGCGGGCCCGGTCCTCTACGGCGTCTCGCGCAGCGTCGGGCTGGATCAGCGGTCGCTCGGATGGCAGCGGTGCGGGCAGCGGACGACGTTGCGTGCGCGGTTCGGCACCTCGGCGGGCGACGCCGGCACGCCGAGGACGATCACGACGTCGACCGGTCCCGGCGGTGACGGCGGGCCTGCGGTGGCGGCGAGCGACGCCGGAAAGGTCGTCGCCGCGTGGGCGGCCGTCACCGCCGCCGACTGCCGGCGGTCGAGCGTGCGCATCGCGCTGCGGCGCCCCGGCGGCAGTGCCTTCGGGTCGCCGGTCACGCTGCGCGGGCGCGGGCTGCCGCAGTCGCCGAGCGTCGCGATCGGCGCCGGTGGCGACATCCTCGTCGCATGGGCCCGCCGGCTGGGCGAGGGCCGGACGGCGATCGAGGCGCGCGTGCGCCCGGCCGGCCACGGCTGGGGCCCGGTCGCGTCCCTGGGCACCGGCAGCGTCGCGGGCCCGCTCACGACGGCCGTCGCGCAGAACGGCCGCGCCTACGTCGCCTGGGGATCGCAGTCCATCTCCGAGTCCACGGGCCTGCGCGCCGACTTCCGCGTCGCGGTGCGGCCCGCCGGCACCGCGGGCTTCCGCGCAGCGCAGACCCTCGAGCGGGTGAGGACCCCGCTCGCCTACCTGCCGCGTCTGGGACCGGTGCTCGCGCTCGCGGGCACCAACGCCCTCGTCGCCTGGACCGGTCACGACGGCGACTGGCGCGTGCGCGTCGCCGCGACCGACCCGCGCGGTCGCTTCGGCGCCGCGCAGAGCGTCTCTCCGGTCGGCTCGGGCGCGGTGCTCGGCGACCTCGCCGCGCTCCCGGACGGGACCGCCGCCGTCGCGTGGTCCGGCCTGGACGCCGAGAACCTCGTCAAGGACGTGGTCGCAGCGGTGCGGCCCTCCGGCGGCGCGTTCGGCGCGCCGGAGCAGGTCAGCGCCGGCGCGCTGCGGCAGCCGGCGATCGCCCTCGACCCGACGACGCGGCGCCCGACCGTCACCTGGCCACAGCGCCTGGGGGCCGTGACCAGCGTCGCGACGATCACGGCGTACGTGCGCGCCTCGACGCGCGTGCAGGCCCCCTAGCCGGAGGCGAGACGCTCGGCGCGCTCGCGGATGCCGAGCAGCATCCGCCGCTCCATGACGAGCGAGCCGGGCTCCATCGGCAGCATCGCCAGGCGCGTCGCGAGCGTCGGCAGGCGGAAGCGGTTGCGGCTCAGCAGCCGCGTCCGGCCATTCTCCTCGCGCAGCACGAACGTCCACGCCCAGTTGCCGTCATCCGAGTGCCAGGCGAGCACGCGCTCCGGCTCGAAGCCGGGCGATCCGCATCGTGTTGGCGCCGAGCGCGATGGCGTCGCCGACGCGCGGGTCCTGGAACTGCGGCAGGACGACGTCGACGCTGTGGATGTCGAGCCCGAGCAGGTTCTCGATCCAGTCGTACGTGTAGACCCCGCCGCGCGGCGACGGTCCCATCTGCGCGAGCCACGGCCACACGGCGGACGCGGGCGCGTCGATCCAGATCGCGCGCGTCGCACCGCCGTCGGCGTCCGGCACGAGCTCGTCACCGGGCAGCGCGGACGCCGCCTCCGCGGGGGCCGCGCCCCAGGTCAGGATGACCTGCCGCAGCCGCGCGGCGTACACCGCGCAGCCGGCGACGACGAACGCGCCCGCTGCGGCTGCGCGGCGGGCGGTCAGCCCGACAGCCCGCCCCACTTCAGCTCGATCTCGAGCTCGGTCTCGTCCTCGCCGACCTCGAACTCGACCTCGAGGTCGACCTCGGCGGGGACCTTGGCGACGATGCGCATGCCGTCGCGCTCGAACACCACATCGTTGCCGGAGGCGAGCTCGTCGGCGATCGCGCGCAGCCGTGCCGCGGCCTCCTCGCGCGTGACGCGCTCCTTCTCCTTGATCTTCAGCAGTTCGTCGCTCATTGGGGCTTTGTACCACGGACCTCTGCCGTGCGCGTGAAGATCGAGTAGCTGCCGATCGCGGTGAGCAGCAGGCGCCCGTCGTCGGCCGTGACGGTCGCGCGCAGCGTCGCCGCCGTGCGGTTGCGCCGGTCGACGTGGGCGCGGCACACGAGGTCGCCCGCGGTCGCGCTCTGCAGGTAGTTGACGGAGATCGACAGCGTCGCGATGCCCTCCCCGTCGTTGCGCTGCGCCCACAGCGCCGAACCCATCGCGTAGTCGACCATCGTGTAGCCGACCGCCCCGGAGAGCAGCCCGGCGCGGTTGAGGAGCTCGGGCCGGACCGTGAGCCGCACGACCCCCGGCTCCTCGAAGCGCAGGCCCAGGAAGTCGACGACGCCGTCGACCCGCCCGCCGGGTGCGTGGGAGGTGGCCTGAGGTCCCGCGTCAGTTGAGGACATCGCCGGTACTTCATCACCCTGCGAGGCTCCGGCGCGATGTCGATCCGCGAACGCCTGCGTCCCGGGAGTCCCGCGCGCTGATGGGGGACACGATCGTCCAGGTCATCCCGCTCGGCATCGCGGTCGCGTTCAGCCCCCTGCCGGTCATCGCGGTGGTCCTGATCCTCGCGACGCCGTCCGGCCGGGGAAACGCCGTGGCGTTCGCGGCCGGCGGGCTCGCGGCGGTCGTCGCCATCACCGCGGTCGCGACCGTCGTCCTCGGCGCGGCGGGGGCCGGCGAGGGCGACGGGGAGGACCCGACGGCGTGGGTGAGCATCGGCCGGATCGCGCTCGGCGCGCTGCTGCTGCGCTTCGCCGCCGTCAAGTGGCGGGGGCGGCCGCGCCCCGGCGACCCGGCGCCCGACCTCCCGGGCTGGATGCAGCAGGTCGAAGCGCTGACGCCGTTGCGTGCAGCGGGGACGGGCGTGCTCCTCTGCGGCGTCAACCCGAAGAACCTCGTCCTCATCCTCGCCGCAGCGGCGGGGATCGCGGCCGGGGCCGGGAGCACCGCCGACCAGGCCGCGGCGCTCGCCGTCTTCACGGCGCTCGCGATGCTCGGCGTCCTGCTGCCGATCGCCGCCTCGGTGCTGCTCGGCGAGCGGGCCGACACGGCCCTCGACACCGTGCGGGAGTGGATGGTGCGCGAGAGCGCGACGATCGTCGCGGTGATCGTCGCGCTCATCGCGGTGAAGCTCGTCGTGGACGGGGTCGGCGCCCTCGCGGGCTGATCCCTTCGGCGTCATGAAGCACCTGAAGGTGCTCGAGGACGCGGGGCTCGTGGTGACGCGCAGGCGCGGGCGGGAGAAGCTGCACTTCCTGAACGTCGTCCCGATCCGGCTCGTCCACGACCGGTGGGTGAGCAAGTACGCCGAGCCCTGGGCCGCAGGGCTCAGCGCGCTCAAGACCAGCGTCGAGGAGAACCTCATGGAGCAGGTGTTCGAGCTCTACATGAGGACGACCCCGGAGCGGCTGTGGGAGGCGCTCACCGACGCCGAGCAGCGCGCGGTCCACAACTTCGGCGTCGGCATCACGTCCGACTGGACGCCGGGCTCGGGCTACGCGGCGAGCAGCCCGCAGGCGCCGGGGCTGCTGTGGCAGGGGGAGAACCTCGAGGTCGACCCGCCGCGGCGCCTCGTGCAGAGCTTCACCGCGCTGTGGAGTGGGAGACGGGCGAGCGGCTCACGACCCCCGGCTCGCTGCGCTACGCGGCGTCGTAGGCTCGGTCCATGCGCGGCGCGATCGTCACAGGAGCGGGCACGGGGATCGGACTGGCGTGCGCGCGCCGGCTGGCCGCCGACGGCCACGGCGTCGTGCTGTCCGGCCGGCGCCCCGGCCCGCTCCAGGCGCTGGCGGCGGAGCTTGCGGACGCGGTCGTCGTCTCGGGCGACGTGACCGACCCCGCGCACGCCGAGGCCCTGGTGAGCGGCGCGCGCGAGGCCTTCGGCGGCGTGGACGCCGTCGTGCTCAACGCCGGCATCGGCGACTCCGCGGCCGCCGCGGACGACACGCCCGAGGGCTGGGACCGCACGATTCGCACGAACCTCACCGGTGGCTTCCTCGTCGCCCGCGCGGCGCTCCCGTCGCTGCGCGAGCGCCGCGGCGCGCTGGTCGGGGTGGCGTCCGTCAACGCGCTGCGGGCCGGCCCGGGCTGGGCGTCCTACTGCACGTCGAAGGCCGGGCTCGTGATGCTCTGCCGGACCATCGCCGCTGACGAGGGACCGCACGGCGTGCGCGCGAACGCGGTCTGCCCGGGCTGGGTGCGCACCCCGATGGGCGACGCCGACATGGACGACCTCGCCGCGGTGCGCGACACCGATCGCGAGGGCGCGTACGCGCTGACGCACCGCGACGTCCCGCTGCGCCGGCCGGCCGAGCCCGAGGAGGTCGCGGCGGTCGTCGCGTTCCTGCTCTCGGACGCCGCCTCGTACGTCAGCGGCGCCGACGTCCCCGTGGACGGCGGCGCGCTCGTCGTGGACGTCACGAGCACCGCTTGGCGGGTGCCTTAGGCTCCGCGGTCGCCGCCACCGCCTCCGAATCGAAGGGTCAGCCATGGACGTCTTCCGCACTCCCGACGAGCGCTTCGCCGATCTGCCCGGGTACGACTTCGCGCCCCGCTACACCGAGGTCGACGGGCTGCGCCTGCACCACATCGACGAGGGCGAGGGACCGACCGTCCTGTGCTTCCACGGTGAGCCGACCTGGGCATACCTCTACCGCCACATGCTCGGCCGCCTCGTCGGCGCCGGCCACCGGGTCGTCTGTCCCGACCTCGTCGGGTTCGGCCGCTCGGACAAGCCGACCGACACCGGCTGGTACACGTACGAGCGGCACGTCGCGAGCGTCAGCGGGCAGCTCGCGACGCTCGACCTGCAGGACGTCACCGTCGTGGTCCAGGACTGGGGCGGGCCGATCGGCCTGCGCTGGGCGGTCGAGAACGCGGATCGCGTCGGCCGGCTCGTCGTCCTCAACACCGGCCTCTTCACCGGGCGCGTGAGCAAGGGGTTCCAGGCGTGGCGGGACTTCGCCGAGCGCACGCCGGACCTGCCGATCGGCATGATCGTCCAGAGCGCCACGACGACCGAGCTGCCGCCGGAGATCGTCGCGGCCTACGAGGCGCCGTTCCCGACCGCCGAGAGCAAGGCCGGCGCGCAGATGTTCCCGCTGCTGGTGCCGACGAGCGCCGAGGACCCCGGGGCCGCGGAGATGGCCGCCGTGCAGGACGCGCTGCGCTCGTGGGACAAGCCCGCGCTCGTCGCGTTCTCGGACAGCGATCCCGTGTTCCCGTACCCGAACGCCGGCCAGGTGTTCGTCGACCTGCTGCCGACCGCCGGCGAGCAGCTCTGCATCGAGGGCGCGGCGCACTTCCTCCAGGAGGACCGCGGCGTGCAGATCGCGGACGCGATGATCGCCGCGTTCGGCTGACGCCCGCGGGAGCGTCCCCGGAGACGGCCGGGGCCGGGATCGCTCCCGGCCCCGAACCGTCACACCGCGGAGCGGGTCACGAGATCTGCGACGTGAACGCGCGCAGGTGGTTCTCGGAGCCGCGCTCGAGCCGCTCGAACACCCAGCGCACGTCGGCGTGGCCGGAGTCGGCCTGACGCTGCTGCAGGTCGGCGATGTCGACCTGCTCGATGGTGCGTCCCACCTCGAGCGCCGCAGACGCAGACGCGGAGCCCTTGGCGACGAGCTCGTCGTAGAGCTTCTGCAGGCCGGCGTTGCGGAACTCGCCGGCCGCCATGCCCTTCGCCGGGTCGGTGAGCTTGTAGCGCCGGATGAGCTTCCCGACCGCATCCATGTGGCGCTGCTCGCTGGCCGCGATCCGGGTGAACGTCGCGTTGCCCGACGTCTGAGCGAGCTTGCGATAGACGTCACGCGCGAGCTTCTCCTCCTCGCGCATGTAGGTCAACGCCGCCGCCTCGCCGGCGCTGAGCGGCGCCGTCGTGGTCCTGGCCGGCAGGGCTGCGCGCTGCTTGCGTGCGCGCTGCTTGCGTGCGCGCTGGGAGCGCTGGCCCTCGCCGTTGCGCATACCCGCCCGCTGACCGGCGCCTGCGCCCTGTGCCGCGCGCTGACCGGCCCCGGCGCCGTCGCCGGTGCAGGTCGGGTCGGCCTGTCCGGCCGCGACGGCGGTGCCCGCCGTGGCGAGGATCCCTGCGGTGACGATGGTGGTGATGCGTGCCGGGGTTCTCATGACTGCTCCTTTTCGTGTCGCTGCAGACAGCATCGGGCAGTCGTCTGGGACCTCCGTGGAGACGAGGTGGAGATCGTGTGGAGATCGCCGGCGCGGCTCAGCCGGACGGCAGGGTCACGGTGAACACCGTGCCGTGCCCCGGCTCGCTGGCGACGCTGATCGATCCCCGGTGCGCGTGGACGAGCTCGCGGACGACCGCCAGCCCGATGCCGCGCCCGCCGACGTCCGCGGCGCCGCGCCCGCGCCAGTGACGCTCGAACACGTGCGGGACCTCGTCGGCCGGAATGCCGCGCCCCGTGTCGCAGACCTCGAGCAGCGCCCCGCCGCCCGCCTCGGCGACCCGGACCGACACCGTCCCTCCCGGCGGGGTGAACTTCAGCGCGTTGGAGAGCAGGTTCTCGACGATCTGCGCGAGGCGGGCGCGGTCCGCCTGGACGACCGCCGGCGCGAGCTCACTGCGGAGGGCGATGCCCGCTCCGTCCGCCCGGCTCTCCAGCAGCGCGAGCGCATCGGCCGCGACGACGGCGACGTCGACCGGGGCGAGGTCGAGTCGACAGCGTCGCGGACTCCGACGCCGAGAGCGTCTCGAGATCGGCGACCAGGCCCTCGAGTCGCAGGACCTCGTCGTGCAGCGATCCCAGCCGCTCGGGGGTCGGCTCCAGGACGCCGTCGACGAGCGCCTCGCAGTTGCCGCGCAGGATCGTCAGCGGCGTGCGCAGCTCATGCGCGATCTCCGCGAGCAGCGCGGTTCGCGCCCGTGCCTGGTCGTCGAGGGTCTGCGCCATCCCGTCGAAGGCCCGCGCCAGCTCGCCGATCTCCCCCGGCGCGTCGCCGGCCGACGCGCGCGCCTGGGCGTCGCCGTGCTCCAGCGCGTCCGCGGCACGCGTGAGCCGGCGCAGCGGGGCGGTCAGGCGGCGCGCGACGGCGAAGCCCGCCGCGAGGGCGAACAGCACCGCGACGAGCCCGCCGATGAGCGCGACGGTCACGAGCCGGTCGCGCAGGCGTCGCTCGGCCGCGGAGAGCCCGGAGCCGGGGACGCGGAAGACGACCGAGCCGACCGGTCGGCCGTCGCTGACGATGGCCGCGGTCGACGTCTTCGCCGCGCCGCCCGCGCCCGCTCCGGCGCCCTGACCTCCGCCGGCTCCGCGGCCGGCTCCGGCGGAGCTGACGACGGCACCCTGCGCGTTCAGGATCGTGCGACCGCCGCCGGCATCTCGGGCCGACGCGCAGCGCCTCCTCGGTGTTCGCGCCGCGCCCAGGCGCCGGCCCGCGCGTACGCGGTCGCGGCCGCGCGTGCCGCGCCTTCGGCGGTCGCCTGGCGCTCGGAGGCGGCGAGCGACGTGGTCTCCCGCGACGTGCTCGACGACCACGAGGACGACGACCAGCCCGACGGCGGCGAGCGCGACGGCGGCGAAGGCGAGCGCCAGGCGCGTCGCGAGCGACCGACTGCGCGCCGGGACCGGCGGGCGCTCAGTCACGGGGGATGCCGAGCCGATAGCCGACGCCGACGACGGTCTCGACGAGTCGCGGACGTCCCGGATCCAGCTCGATCTTGCGGCGCAGGTTCTTCACGTGCGAGTCGATCGTGCGCTCGTAGCCCTCGAACTCGTAGCCGCGCACCTGGTTGATCAGCTCGTAGCGCGAGTACACCCGGCCCGGGTTGCGCGCGAGCGCGTCGAGCAGGCGCCACTCGGTCGGCGTCACCGCGACGGCGGTCCCGCGGACGCGCACCTCGTGGCGGTCGGCATCGAGCACCAGCTCGCCGCCGCCGTACGCGCCGGGACCGTCGGCGACCTCGCTGCGGCCGCGGCGCAGCACCGCCTGGACGCGCAGGACGAGTTCGCGCGGGCTGAACGGCTTCGTGATGTAGTCGTCGGCTCCGAGCTCGAGGCCGCGGACGCGATCGGCCTCGGTGGCGCGGGCGGTGAGCATGAGGATCGGCGTGTCGCCGCGATCCCGAAGCTCCCGGGCGACCTCGTCGCCCGGCACGTCCGGCAGTCCCAGGTCGAGGACGACGAGGTCGGGACGCGCGCGAGCCGCGAGGTCGAGCGCCTCGGCACCGGAGCCCGTCGTCACGACGTCGATGCCGGCCCGCTCCAGATAGGAGCGGACCAGCTCGCGGATCTTGCGCTCGTCGTCGACGACGAGCACGAGCGTGCTCACAGCACCAGTCGCCCGCGTTTGCGGCTCTCGATGAAGATGCGCTCGAAGGCGAGCTTCGCCCAGTGTGCCTGTGGTCCGCTCATCACATGCGCATGCTGGGAGTCCCCGAGCACGTGGTCGGCCTTGAAGATGATGCCGTTGTTCCCGGCGTCCAGGATGCAGATGGCCTCCATGTCGGTCATCGGCATCGACCGGCGCTCCCCGCCCTGGATGTCGGCGGCGATGTTCTGCGCGGCGACCTTGGCCATGACCTCGCTCATCTGCCCGGTCTTCGGAACGCCGGCCGGGACGAGCGTCTCCTGCGGGGGCTTGATCGCGACGTCGACGCCCGCGGCGTAGACGGTGTCCAGATCGGTGTGGCGGAACTCGTCGGTCACGGGGATGAAGCCCATCGGATTGCCGAGCCCCTCGGTGTCCCGGATCACGTCGACACCGGTGAACGGCGGCACGATCATCGAAAAGGCGAAGGGGAGCACGCGGCCGCCCTCGAGTTCGATCTCGCCGTCGCGCACCTCGCGGATGACGTTGTTCGGGATGCCCTCGATCCCGAGCTTGGCGAAGAACTTCTCGACGCGCTGCTGGGAGTCCGAGACGCCGCCGAGCCCGAAGTGGCCGAGGAACGGCTCCGCCGTGATGAACGTCAGCGGCGCGAGGTCCTGGAGCCCGGCCTTGGCGATCCGGTGCCGGGTGTTGAGCAGGAACTCGTAGGACGCGCCGAAGCACGATCCACCCTGCGCGGTGCCGATGACGACCGGTCCCGGGTTCTCCAGGAAGCGCCTCCAGGCGTCGCGCGTGAGCAGCGTGTGCTCCAGGTTGCAGACGGACTGGGTGTGGCCGCCGTGTCGGGCCCAGGCCGGGGACCTTCTCGAACGCGAGCCGCGGGCCGGTCGCGAGCATGATCCGGTCGTAGGGGATCTCCTCGCCGGCGCCGGTGGTGACGACGCGGGCATCGAGGTCCAGGCGCGTCGCCGCCTCGTTGACGAAGCGGATGCCCTGTTTGGCGTACATGGGCGCCAGCGGGAACGTCACGTCCTCCGGGTCGCGCATGCCGAACGGCACCCAGATCAGGGAGGGGATGAACGTGAAGTCGGCGCGCGGATCCAGCACGACCACCTCGTGCCGGGCGTCGAGGCGCTTGCGCAACTCCAGGGCGGCGGTCATGCCGGCGAAGCTCGACCCGACGACGACGACGCGCGATGCGGTGGCGGGGCTGGTGGACAAGGTGCGGCCCTCCGGGTTCTGACAGCGGTGACCATCAAGTATCGGGTGCACGGCCGGGCTGAGCATCGGCGCTTTCCACGCCCACGGGACCGTAATACACCCGTATATGCGTATACAACGGTGAAGTGGTACACTGCTCGGCATGGACGTTCCACACCCCCTGCCGGATGCCCTCACCGACCTGATCGCCCAGCGCTTTCGCGTGCTCGGGGAGCCCGTCCGCATCAGGCTGCTCGACGCGCTGCGCGACGGCGACATGACCGTCGGTGAGCTGACGGAGCGGCTCGGCGCCTCGCAGCAGAACGTCTCCAAGCACCTCGGCGTGCTGCACCAGGCCGGCCTCGTCAGCCGCACCAAGCAGCGGCACGTTCGCGCACTACGCGATCGCCGACGACGGCGTGTTCGCGCTCTGCGACCAGGTCTGCGGCGGGCTGCGCGCGCAGATCCACGAACTCGACCAGATCCTCACCGGAGGCACCACCACATGACCACGACCACGACCACGACCTGCGCGACGGAGTCGCGCGGCTGGCCGCTCGAGCGCGTCCTGTTCGCGATGGCGGGCACGATGACGCTGCTGAGCGCGCTGCTCGCCGCGGTCGTCTCGCCATGGTTCCTGCTCCTGACGGCGTTCGTCGGGCGTCAACCAGTGGCTCTACGTCGCCTTCGGCGCCTGCGGCGCCTCGCTCGATCCTCAAGCGGGTCTTCGGCCTGCGCTCGGTCCTCTACCCCTCGGAGCAGACGCGATGACCAAGTTCGGTCCGATCGGCCGCCTCGGCCACTACACCGCCACGCACTTCCGCACCGTCGCGATCGCCTGGGCGCTCGTCGCCGTCGTCCTGGGCTTCTTCGCCCCGAAGGTCGAGCACGCGCTGTCGGGCGCCGGCTGGGAGGCGACCGGCTCGGAGTCGGTCGCGCGCCCGCAAGGCCGTCGACGCAGAACTTCGGCGGGCTCTCGTCGAGCGCGCTGATGGTCGTCGTGCACTCCGACACCAAGACCGTCCAGCGACCCGGCCTTCAGGCAGACGGTCGCCTCGGCGACCGCGACGCTCAAGGACGACGCGCGCGTGCAGTCCGTCGTACCGCCGCAGCCGGGCGCCTCGATCTCGCGCGACGGGCGCACCGCGATCATCCAGGCCGGCGCCGCATCGGACTCCAACACGATGGTCCGCGCCGCCGACGACCTCAAGGAGGAGCTGCACAAGCTCCAGGGCGACGGCGTGCAGGTCTCACTCACCGGCGCCAGCGGCATGTGGTCGGACTTCAACACCGCCAACCGCGAGGCGATGATGAAGAGCGAGCTGATCTCGTGGCCGGTCACGCTGGTGATCCTCGTGCTCGCGTTCGGCTCGCTCGTCGCGGCCGGCCTGCCGCTGATGCTCACGATCATCGGCCTGATGGCCTCCGCCGGGTCGCTCTACCTCGGCACGCAGGTCCTCGACATCTCGATCTGGGCGATGAACTTCGCGCTGATGTTCGCGCTCGCGCTGGGCATCGACTACGCGCTCTTCATCGTCTACCGCTTCCGCGGCGCGCTGTTCGGCTCGCACGAGCCGGTCGAGCACGCCGTCGCCGAGACGATGGACACGGCCGGCAAGGCCGTGCTCTTCAGCGGCATCACCGTGCTGATCTCGCTGACGGCCGTGATGCTCGTGCCCTCCCCGGCGTTCCGCTCGATGGCGCTCGGGATCATGATCTCCGTCGTCTTCATCCTCGCGGCGTCGCTGACGCTGCCTCCCGGCCGTGCTCGGCAAGCTCGGGCCGCGGGTCGACAAGCTCGCGCTCCCGTGGGTCCACCAGGGCGAGCATCGCTCGCCGAAGTTCGCCGCGTGGGCCGAGCGGCTGTGGCGGCACCCGTACGCGTTCGGCTCGCTCGCCCTGATCGTGCTCGTCGCGCTGATCGTCCCCGTGTTCGGCCTGAAGACCGGCATGCCGTCGATCAAGGTCGTGCCCGAGCAGCGACAGTTCGCGCGTCGGCTACAACCAGGTGCAGCAGGCCTTCGGCAAGGGCGCCCCGGGTGCGCTGCAGGTCGTCAGCGCCCAGGGCGACGCCGCGCGCGTGGCCGTGGTCGCCAAGGCCGACCCGGGCATCGCCCAGGTCATGCCCGCGATGCGCCGGGTGACGGCGGCAAGGCGCTCGTGCAGGTCGTCCCGACGAGCGATCCCGTCGAGCCCGGCCACCGGCGCGACGATCGACCGGCTGCGCGACCGCGCTGCCGGCGGGCGCGCTCGTCGGCGGCTCGGTCGCCGAGAACCACGACCTCGAGACGCTGCTGTCCGACAAGACCCCGCTCGTCGTCGGCGTCGTGCTGATCCTCGGCTTCCTGCTGCTGCTGGTCGCGCTGCAGGCGCCGATCATCGCCGCGCTCGGCGTGCTGACGAGCCTGCTGGCGACCGGTGCGGCGTTCGGCGTCGCGCGGCTGATCTTCCAGGAGGGTCACGGGAGCGGGCTGCTCGGCTTCGAGCCGCAGGGCTTCCTCGACGCCTGGGGCCCGGTGTTCTTCTTCGCGATGATCTTCGCGATCTCGATGGACTACACGGTGTTCCTGCTCTCGTCGGCCAAGGAGCACTGGGACCGCACGCACGACGCCCGCGAGGCGATGGTCGGCGGCGTCGCCCACAGCGGCCGCGTGATCTTCGCCGCCGCCGGCGTGATGGTCGCGGTGTTCTTCACGTTCGCGCTGTCCGGCCCGCTGCCGCCCGAAGGAGATGGGCGATCATCCTCGGCGTCGCCGTGCTGCTCGACGCGTTCCTGGTGCGGCTGCTGCTGATGCCGGTGATCCTGCGGCTGCTCGGCCCGTGGGCCTGGTGGCTGCCGAAGCCGCTGGCCCGCATCCTGCCCGACGTGCGCTTCGGCCACGCCTGATGTTCGGCCGGCGCCCCGTCGAGGGGATCACCGCGCGCGAGGCCTGCGACCGGTTCTTCGCCGGCGAGCTCGTGCTGGTCGACGTCCGCGCGCACCACGAGTACGAGCAGGTGCGCGTGCCGGGGGCGGTGCACATCCCGCTGCACGAGATCGGCGGCCGGCTCTCGGAGCTGCGGACCGATCACGCGGTCGCGTTCGTGTGCCGCTCCGGGCATCGCAGCAAGGTCGCCGCGCGGCGCGCCGCCAAGCAGCGACCCGACGTCCTCAACATCAGTGGCGGGATGAACGCCTGGCTGGCCGCCGGCCTGCCCAGCGCCGATTGCCCCGCCTCCCGATCCCGCGGGCGCTCACGATGAGCGCGCCGGCCGACCCCCTCCCGAAGGAGTCCCAGATGCACAACGTCAACGTCGAAGCGGTCGACCGGACCGCGACCGCGGCCGCCGGCGACCCGGCGGCGGTCGTGCAGCCGGTCGCCTTCACGGGCGAGTGGCAGACGACGCCCGGCGCGCCCCAGTTCCGCACCGAGATCCCGCTGCCGAACGGCGCGAGCGTGGTCTTCGAGGCGGACTTCCCGCCGGCGATGGGCGGCACAGGGTCGGCGCCGAACCCGCTCGCCTACTGCTTCTGGGGCGGCCTGGCCTGCTACGCGATGAGCTATGCGCAGGAGGCCGCCCGCGCCGGCATCGAGCTGCGCGGGCTGCGCGCCCGGGTCGAGGCGCAGGTCGACATGAGCCGCGCGCTGGGCGTCAGCGAGCGCCCGCCCGTCGAGCGCATCGACTGGCGGCTCGACGTCGACGCCGACGCGTCCCCCGACCAGCTTGAGGCGATCAAGCGGCTCGCCGACGAGCACTGCCCCGGCGCGTACTGCATCCGCAACCCGATCGACCTGCACACCCACCTGGCCGTGGGCGCGACGGCCTGACCCGGAGCACGCACCATGAGTTTCACCGCAAGCGCCCGCAGCATCGGCGGAACGATGCGCCACGAGGTCGACGTGAACGGCCGGCACACGATCATCACCGACGAGCCGGAGAGCCTGGGCGGGACCGACACCGGCCCCGCGCCGCACGAGCTGCTGCCGGCGACGCTGGCCTCGTGCATCTCGACGATGATCGTGCTCTACGCCCGGCGCAAGGGCTGGGACATCGGGGACGTGCGCGTCGACGTGGACTACGACCACGAGTCCGAGCCGCGGCGCTTCGAGGTCGAGGTGCACCTGCCGGGCGGGCTGACGGACGACCAGGTCGCCCGTCTGCGCCGCGTGGCCGACACCTGCCCCGTGCGCCGCGCACTCGAAGGGACGTTCGAGTTCGACGAGCGGGTCCTGACGGCGGCGTGAGCGCCGGGCTCAGCCGAGCGTCGCGCGCGCGCTGCAGACCTCGCCGGAGGGGCTGACCGCCCTGGCGGTGACCGTGTCGGCGCCGGAGGTGCCGCTCAGCAGCCGCCGGACGGTGAACGACCCGCTCGGGCGCCTCGTCGTCGCCCGTGTGGACGCCACCAGCGTGCCGTTGCGCCTCAGGCTGACCGACCAGCGGACGCCGCTGCGGTTCTGATCGAGCTCGAGCTCCGTCTCGATCCGGCCGTTCTCCGGGCTCAGCTTGAGCTCGACGGTCGAGGCCTTCGAGCAGGTGCCGCGCTTGCGGACGTCGCCGTCCTTGGCGAGCGCCGACGCCGGGGTCAGCGCTGCGGCGGCGGTGATGAGGCCGACGGCGGCCGTGCGGGTCAGGGACATGGGGAACCTCCGTGTCGTGGCGGGATGATGGACCGGGCCGCGAACCTACGCCCCCGATCTGCAAGCGACGGTGAAGAGCGATCCAAGGCTAGGCTCAACCCATGCCGCGCCCCGACCCCGTGACCGCGGGACTGCAGGTCGTCCTCGACGAGGTCGCGCCCCGCACCGAGGGTGAGCTCGCGGCGTACATCCCGGAGCTGTCGGGCGCCGACCCCGACCGCTTCGGCATCGCGCTCGTCAGCATGGACGGCCACGTCTACCGGGCCGGTGACAGCGACGTCCCGTTCACGATCCAGTCGGTCTCCAAGCCCTTCGTCTACGCGCTCGCGCTGGGCGACATCGGGGCCGACGAGATCCTGGCGCGGGTGGGCGCCGAGCCGAGCGGCGAGGCGTTCAACGCGATCAGCCTGCAGCCGGACTCCGGGCAGGCCCGCCAACCCGCTCATCAACGCGGGCGCGCTGCTGACGACCTCGCTCGTGCAGGCGGCGGATGCCGGCGAGCGCTTCGAGCGTGTCGTGGGATGCCTGTCGGCGTTCGCCGGCCGCCCGCTCGGTGTGGACGAGGAGGTCTTCCGCTCCGAACTGGCGACCGCCAGCCGCAACCGCGCGCTGGCCTACCTGATGGCGAGCGCCGGCTCGCTGCGCGGCGACGTCGAGGAGACCGTCGCGACGTACTGCCGGCAGTGCGCGGTGTCGGTCACGGCGGCCGACCTCGCGGTGATGGCCGCGACGCTCGCGCGCGGCGGGGTGAACCCGGTGACGGGCGTGCGCGTGGTGGACGAGGACGCTGCGGTGCGCACGCTCAGCGTGATGGCGACGTGCGGCATGTACGACTACTCGGGCGAGTGGCTGCTGCGCGTGGGCCTGCCGGCCAAGAGCGGCGTCGCCGGCGGGCTGATCGCCGCGAGCCCCGCCGAGTTCGGGATCGGCGTCTTCAGCCCGCGACTGGACGAGCGCGGCAACACCGTCCGCGGGGTCGCGGTCGCGCAGGAGATGGCGCGGCGGTTCGACCTGCACCTCATGCACCACCCGGGTCCGACGGCGCCCGTCGTCTACGACACGCAGGCGATCGAGGCGGGGGACGGGCGGCGGATCGCGGTGATCGCCGCGCAGGGCGACGTGGAGTTCGCGGCGGCCGAGCAGGTGGTCGACGCGGTGCTCGCACAGGTCGCGAGCGGGGCGACCGCCGTGCTGCTGGACCTGCATCGCGTCACCCGCATCCAGCACATCGCCGACCGCATGCTCGACGTCCTGCTCGCGGGGCTGATCGAGGACGGCGTCGCGGTCGCCGTCGTCCAGCAGGGGGACGTCGCGGCGGACGTCGCGGCGGGCGCGAAGCTCGGCACGCGCGAGGAGGCTCTCGCGTGGTGCCACGCGCAGGGCGCGTGACGGCGGGGGCTATCGTCGACGGGGTTCCCGACGCTGACACCACAGCCCTGAGCCTGACCGTCGGATGCACGTTCGGCATCGAGACCCCGCAGCCGGTCTCGGCGATCCTGCAGGTCGCACCGTCGGGCCCCGACCACACGCTGCTCTCGGAGTCCTGGGACACGAACGCCGTCCACCACGGATACGTGGACGGGTTCGGCAACCGCTGCGAGCGCTTCACGATCCCGCCCGGGGGCTCGCGGATCGTCTTCGACGCGCAGGTCGTGGTCGACGCTCCGCACGACCTGGTCGTCCCCGGCACGCCGGAGACGCCGATCATGGCGCTGCCCGATCGCGACATCGCGTACCTGCTCCCGAGCCGGTTCTGCCTGCCGGACGAGCTCGGCCACGAGGCGTGGCAGCGGTTCGGCGCGCTCGAGCCGGGATGGGAGCGGGTCCAGGCGATCGTCGACTTCGTCCACGCGCACCTGGAGTGGATCCCCGGGACGTCGAACCCGTGGACGACGGCGGCCGACGCGTTCGTCGCGGGCCAGGGCGTGTGCCGGGACTTCGCCCACCTCGCGATCACGTTCTGCCGCGCGCTCAACATCCCGGCGCGCTACGTCGTCGGGTACATCCCGGCCATCGACGTGCCGCTGCCCGCCGAGCCGATGGATTTCGCGGCGTGGTTCGAGGTGCGCCTGGACGGCACCTGGCACACCTTCGACGCCCGCAACAACCGCCGCCGTGTCGGGCGCGTGGTCGTCGGTCGCGGTCGCGACGCCGTCGACGTCGCGCTGATGACGAGCTTCGGACCGCTGACGCTGACCGATTTCGAGGTCCGGGCCGGGTAGCCGTCAGTCGCGCGCGACGTGCGGCGGGGCCGGGGGCAGGTCGGCGATCGCGTCGAAGAGGTGCCGCGTCCACACGGCGTCCAGCTTGTCCAGGTACGGCGAGTCCGCCTCGATCCGCACCTCGTTGAGATCGAGCGAGCCGTTGCGGTAGACGGCCAGGTCGTAGGGCGGGCCGACGGACAGGTTGGCCCGCGCGGTCATGAGCATCGACGTCAGCGCGATCTTCGCGGCGGCCTCCAGCTCGACGTGCGCCTCGACGGCGAGCTCGAGCATGAACTTGCCGTACTTGCTCTCGCCGATCTGCAGGAACGGGCGCTCGTCCGACGCGCGGATGTAGTTGCCCTCCGGGTAGACGAGCAGCACGTCCGGGCGCCCGCCGCTGATCTGGCCGCCGAGGATGAACGTGGCACTCGCATCGGCGCCGAGCGCGGGCGCGTGCTCGGCGCCGACCTCGCGACCGAGCCGCCCGACGTAGAGCGCCGCCTCGTAGAGATGGGAGACGGTCGCCAGGCTCTCGCGGTCGTCGCCGGCCTGCAGATCGGACGCGATCCGGTCGAGGACCTCGTGCGTCGTCGCGAGGCTGCCCGCGGACTGCAGGACGAACAGGCGGTCCGGCGCGGGCTGGAGCACGTGGAGCTTGCGGAAGGTGCTGATGTTGTCGACGCCGGCGTTGGTGCGGGTGTCGGCGAGGAAGATGAGCCCCTCGTTGAGGCGGAAGGCCAGGCAGTAGGTCATGTCGGCGGGAGGGTAGGGCGTGCCGGGTCAGACGGCGAGGATGCGGCGCAGCGCCGTCACCTGGGCGCGGGTGAGCCGTGCCGCCTCGCCGCGCAGCCGCGGCCCGAGGTTGCGCGCGGGGTCCTCCCGGCGCTCGCGGCGCAGGTCCTCGATGCCGTTCGCGACCGCGGTGCGCACCGCGTCGCGCAGCGCCGCGGCTCCGCGCGCGTCCTCCCACGCCGAGCCGAAGTCCCGCGCGTCGATCGGCGCGCCGATGCGCCCGTAGATGCGCTGCGGGCGCGGAAGCGGCGTCGGGCCGAGGCCGCGGACCAGCGGGAACAGCAGCTCGGGATCGATGTCGAGCCGCGAGGCGAGCGCGCGGGCCGGCGCGTAGAGCCGGTCGTCGGCGTCGACGACGACGTCCCACATGTCGTCGACGCCGATCATCGCGAACGGGACGACCGGGTACCCGAACTCGAGCGCCAGGCGCGCGAACCCGATGCGCTCGCGCCACACGAGCGGGTAGTGGTCGCCGCGGCGCCGCGAGACCTCGCGCCCGCCCCCGGGGAAGACGAGGACCGGCGCACCGGCGCGCATGAGGCGGCGAGTGTCCTCGCGCGTGCCGCTGATCGTCCCGAAGCGGCGCAGCACGTCGCGCCACAGCGGGACGCGGAAGTGCTGGCGCTCGCCGAGCGAGCGCACCAGGACGCCGGTCTGCTCGTGGATGTCGAGGACGAGGAACGGCACGTCGAGCAGCCCGAGCGTCGTGTGGTTGCCGACCAGCAGGTAGCGCCCGTCGGCGGGCAGCTCGCGGAAACCGTCGATCCGCGGATCGGTCAGCGCGCGCCACGGCGCGAGGAGCGCCTTGGCGGCGGCGAACTCGGCCGGGCCGGGCGCGGCGTAGTCGGCGAGATCCGTCACGTCCCGATGTAGGAAACCGGACCGACGCGCACGATGTCGATCGCGAGGATGACCCGGCCGGCCTCGGCGAGGGCCGCGTCGGTCTGCGGCTCCGGCGGCTCGGCGAGCCCCATCACCTGCTGGGCGACCCGCGCCGTCTGCGCCCCGATGCCCTCGCGCTGCACGCTCGCCGGCCCCGCGAGCGTCGCCGACGGGTACGGCGGCTCGTCGCCGCGCACGCAGAGCGACGCCCAGCCGGTGCGCTCGGCGTCGCGCGCCTTCCAGCGCCCCGCCTCCGTGGAGATGAGGAGCCGGTCGCCCGCGCGGGCGAAGTAGACGACGGACTGGCGCGGGCGGCCCTGCTCGCTCACGGTCGCCAGCACGCCGAGCCGCTGCGCGTCGAGGAACGCCGCGAGCTCCGGCGCGAGCGCGCTCATGCGGCCCGCACCGGGTTGGTGACGGCGCCCAGGCCCTCGACCTCGACCGCGACGGTGTCGCCGTCGCGCAGAAAGAGGCCCTTGAAGCCGCCGACGCCCGCGGGGGTGCCCGTCGCGATGATGTCGCCGGGGACGAGGGTCATCGTGCGCGAGAGCCAGGCGACCGTCTCGGCCACGTCGAAGATCATGTCCTTCGTGCTGCCCTCCTGCACGACCTCGCCGTTGATGCGCGTGCGCAGCGTGAGGTCGCCGAGGTCGCCGGCCTCGTCGAGCGTCACGAGCGCGGGCCCGCAGGGGGCGAACGTGTCGATCGCCTTGCCGCTCGTCCACAGCGGGTTCTGCAGCTGCAGGTCGCGGGCGCTGACGTCGTTGAGCGGCATCGCCCCGGCGACGTGCGCGAGCGCCTCGGCCTCCGTCACGCAGGACGCCGGACGGCCGATCACGACCGCCAGCTCGGCCTCGTAGTCGACGAAGTCGGCGTGCGCCGCCGGGAGGACGACGTCCGCACCGTCACCCACGAGCGAGTTTGCGAACTTCGCAAACCAGCGCGGGTGCTCCGGGATGTCCTGGTGGGCCTCCTGCGCGTGGTCGGTGTAGTTGAGGCCCATGCAGATGATCTTCTCGGGGTCGGGGACAGGGGGGAGGAGCCGCACCGAGGAGACCGCGATGCCCCCGTCCGCGGCGCCGTCCGCCTGCGCGCCGAGCGTCGTGAGGCCGCCGGCGTCGAGCGCCGTCAGGAGACCGCGCACCGTGGTCGCCGGCGCGCCGAGCGCCGCGAGCGGGACGACCCGCTCGCCGGTCAGCACGCCGCCCTGCGCGCCGCTCCCGTCGTCGAACGTGACGAGCCGCATGGTCAGCCCTCGGTGGGGATGTCGACGGGCGGCTGGGCCGGAGCGAACTCGCCCGCCGTCGCCCGCGCGTGGATGTCGTTGAACGCGGCGCCCGCGGCCGCCGCGTCGGCGACCTGCGCCGGGTCGACGAACACGCCGATCGGGTTCGCGTGGAACTCGGGGCTCGTGCGCATCCAGTCGCTGGACCTGGCCCAGTCGCCGAAGTTGTCGACCTGCAGCTCGACGTGATTGCCGTCGGGGTCCCGGTAGTAGTAGGAGAACGTCATGCCGTGGTCGAGGCAGAAGACCGGCTCGATCCCCGCCTCACGCAGGCGCAGATAGCTTGCGTTGAGATCCTCGAAGCCGTCGTACTCGAAGGCGCTGTGGTGCAGCCCGGTGCGCGTCTCCTTCTCCGGGTCGTCGACGAAGCCCGGGAACGCCAGCAGGGCGATCCGGTGGTTGGCGGCGTCGTTGGAGAGCCAGGCGCCCACATCGTCCCGGTGCAGCACCTCGGCCCCGACGAGCGCGGAGTACCAGTCGATCATCTCCTGCAGGCGGGTCGTCTTGAGGTTGAAGTGGTGGAACTTCGGGTGGATGACGGCGGTGTCGGCCATGGGACGGGTGCTCCTTCGCGGGTCAGGGTGCGGTCGTTGGCGGGACGGACAGGCGCTCGCGCAGGTCGCGGACGAGCGCCGGGATGCCGGCGGGCGCCGTGGCGCTGCCGAAGACGTAGAAGTCGGGGCGCACGAGGACGGCGTGGGCGCCGTGCTCCTCGAGCCATGCCGTCATGCGGCCGTCGGCGTCGCGCGCACCGGCCGGCGCGGCGGGGTCGAGGCTCACGAGCGAGGCGCCGAGCGCGTCGAGGAGGTCCCGGTCGGCGGGCTCCAGGTCCGCGCCGGGATCGCCGCTGCGCGCGACGAGCGTGAAGCCGCCGCCGGTGAGGTCGTCGAGCAGGCCCTCGCGGCCGTCGCGGTCGATCCGGCCCTGCACCGAGAGCCGCCCGGCGAGCGGGTCGTCGGCCCGGTGCAGCGCGCCGGCGGTCCCGAGCGGGGGGTGAGCGAGCACCGGGGGAGGGCCCGCGGCACGCAGCGTCGCGTCGCGCTCGGCCGCCCGCTCAGGGTCGCGCTCGCAGAGGACCTTGCCGAGCTCGATGGCGAATGCGATGAACCACTCCGTCTGCGGCTGGCGCTCGGGCGCGACGGTGTCCAGCAGCGCCTGCGGGGCGACGTCGCGCAGGACGAGGTCGAGCTTCCACGCGAGGTTCGCCGCGTCGCGCAGCCCCGCGCAGGCCCCCTGGCCGAGGAACGGCGGGGTCAGGTGTGCGGCATCGCCGACGATCAGCACGCGGCCGCCGCGCAGGTCGTCGGCGAGCATCGAGCGGAACTCGTAGACGGCGTGCTTCGTGAGGCGGCCGTCGGCCGGCGCGAACCACGGGGCCAGCAGCTCCCATGCGCGGGCCTCGTCGAAGTCCTCGGGCTGCTCGCCGGGGAGCAGCATGAACTCCCAGCGCCGGTGGCGCAGGCCGCTCTGCACGTGCGTCGTGGGTCGCCGCGGGTCGCACCACTGGCAGCCGGCCGGGAGATCCAGCGCCGCCATGTCGTGCGGCTCGACGTCGACGACGAACCACCGTTCGCGGAAGCCCAGGTCGCGGCGCGTGATGCCGAGTTCCTCGCGCACCAGCGAGTTCGCGCCGTCGGCGCCGACGATCCAGCCCGCGCGGACCCGCCGGACCTCGGCATCGCGGAGCAGGGTGAGCGTCGCGCCGCCCGCGTCCTGCTCGACGGCCTCCGCCACCCAGCCGCGCTCGACGGACACGCCGGCATGGCGCCGGGCGCAGGCGTCCAGCTCGCGCTCGAGCGCCGGCTGGAAGAACAGGTAGTCGGACTCCCAGCCCGAGGCGGCCGGGACGGGCGCGTTGAGCGTCATCAGCGGCGCGCCATCGGCGCCGAGCCAGTGGTACTCGCTCGTGGCGAGCATGTCGCCCGCGACGGCGTCGGCGACGCCGAGTCCCTGGAGCAGCCGCATGATCTCGTGGTCCAGGTGCACCGCGCGCGGCAGCCGGTAGATCTCGTCGTGGCGCTCGAAGGCGGCCACGCGATGGCCCGCCGCGCCGAGCAGCGCGGCGAGCGCCTGGCCGACCGGGCCGAAGCCGACGATCGCGACGTCGACGTCGACGTGCGGGTCGTGCGTCACGCCGGGACCGCGCTCGTCACGGGACGGGCGAGGACCTGTGCGAGCGCCGCGGCGAGCGCGCCCTGCGGATCGTCGCCGCCGCCGAGGCTGCGCCACGCGACGAAGCGGTCGGGGCGCACGAGGACCGCCCCGTCCGGGCCGATCTCGCGCTGGCGCAGCCAGGTGCAGCGCGGATCGAACAGGTCGCCGTCGACGTGGCCGATGCGGACCGCGTCGAGGGGGATGCCCCCGCTCGCGGCCAGGTCGCGCGCCGCCGCGCACCACGCCTCGCCCTCCTCGCCGGCGATGAGCAGGAAGCGCCCGGGGGCGACGAGGTCCTTGATCGGGCGGCGGACCCCGTCCTCGTCGTCGATCCAGGCGTGCGGGAGCGGCGCGCCGGGGCGGGTGGACGGCTGGTAGACGCGGATCTCGTCCGGGTTCTCCGGGGCGGGGCTTCCATCGGGCACGATCGCGGCGGACGCGTACGTGTACCCGTACTCCACGTTGTGCTCGTTGAACTCCATCGACTGCGAGCGGATCGCGCGGAGCACGGCCGAGCGGTGCTCGGCGTCCTCGGGGCTCCCGCTCCAGATGCGCCGCAGGCGCACGAGGTTCTCCTCCTCGGTCTGCTCGTGCGAGACGCCGATCACGGGGTTGATGACCCCGAAGTGGTTCACCGCGTTCTCCAGGGAGCGCTGCGCGTTGCGCTCCAGCGACGAGCGCCGCTCGGGCTCGTAGGAGTCCAGCAGGGCGGCGTCCGCATGGCCCTGGAGGACCGCGGCGAGCTTCCAGGCGAGGTTGTGCACGTCCTGGATCCCGCTCGTGAGACCCAGCCCGCCGGTCGGCGGATGGCGGTGCGCCGCGTCGCCGACGAGGAACACGCGCCCGTCGGAGTAGCGGTCGGCCATGACGGCCTCGACCGACCAGCGCGTGATCTTGTGGATCTCGAGCGGGAGGTCGGCGATGCCGAGTGACGCCCGGACGTCGGCCTGGACCTGCTCGTCGGACTGCGCGCGGGGGTCGTCGACCGGGTAGTTGATGTGGATGACCCACTCCTCCGACTCGCGGCCCCAGCGCTCGGGACCCATCGGCACCATCACGACGGCGACGCCGGTCTGCGGCGAAAGCAGCCAGCGGATCAGGACGTCGTCGTCCTGCGCCAGCTCCGAGAAGTCCGCCGAGAGGTGCATCGTGGCCGTTTCGGTCACGTGGCCCAGACCCTCGTGCCTGATGCCGACGAGCCCCGGGACGGTGCGCCCGCCGTCGGCGCCGACGAGGTAGCGGCAGCGGACCGTGTAGGTGCCGCCGGCATCCAGGTCGCGGATCGTCGCGGTCACGCCGTCGGCGTCCTGCTCCAGCGCGGTCAGCTCGTGGCTGAAACGGATCCGGCCCGGCGCCAGCGCCTCGGCGTGGTCCTTGAGAATCGGCTCCAGGCGGATCTGGGGGAGGTTGAGCTGGTGCCAGGCGCTCGCCGCCCGCCAGTTCTCGTCGTCCCCGCCGGCGCCCCAGCACTCGATCCTCGCGATCAGCCGGCCATGGTCCGCGGTCGGGCCGGCGAGGCCGGCGTAGAACGCGCTGGCGGCCATGTTCGCGGCCGGCGTGCTGCGCTCGGCGATCGTGGCGGCGACGCCCGCGTCCTCGAGGATCTCCATCGTCCGCTGGTTGAGGACGTGGGCCTTGGGCAGGATCGACGTGATCGGCAGCGCGCTGACGAGGAGGTGATCGACGCCGAGCTTCGTGAGGAGCATCGACGCCGTGAGGCCGGCGCCGCCGCCGCCGACGACGAGGACGTCGACGGTCTGGTCCGGGGAGGAGCTTGCGTTGGTCATGGGGCAGGACCGTACCCGAGGATATGGATGAGTGTCAAGTTAGTTCATGCTGGGCTTCCATATCTGTAGGATGGCGGCCCATGAGCCCGAAGGCCACGGCCCGCAGACCCGGTCGCCCGCGTGCGCAGGACGCGCCGCTCTCCGTCGACGCCATGCTCAAGGCGGCGCTCGGCGCCTTCGCGACCCACGGCTACGACGGCATGTCGGTCAGCGCGCTCTCGCGGGATCTGGGCGTCAGCCACAACCTCCTGCACCAGCGCTTCGGCTCCAAGGAGGCACTCTGGTATGCGGCGGTCGACTGGGGTTTCGGCGGTCTGGTGGACGAGCTGGCCAAGGCCGCCGACCCGACGCTCAGCGACCCGCTGGAGCAGCTCGCGATCATCCTGCGCCGCTTCCTGGAGGTCTCCGCCGAGCGCCCGGAGCTCGTCGGCCTGATGAACATCGAGGGGCGGGAGCGCTCCGCGCGCCTGACCTTCCTCTACGACCATTACGTCGAGCCGCTGACGGCGCCGATCGGACGCCTGCTCGAGCACCTCGCCGCCGCAGGCCGCGTGCGGCCGATCTCCGCCCGGGCGTTCCTCTTCCTCGTCGCGCACGGGGCCGCCGCCCCGTTCACGCTCGAGGCGCTCGCGCGTGAGCTCGATCCGTCGGACCCATTCGACCCCGCCGAGCAGGCCGCCTACATCGACGCGGTCGTCGACGTGCTGATCGCGGGGATCCGCCTGAGTCCCGTCGCGCCCGGCTGACCATCACCCGGTCTGTCGGCTGTCGCCCGGCGCGCCGACCCGGTACCGTCGAGCACCCGTCCACCCCCCTCAGATCAGTGAGGTAGCGCAGTGAGCACAGAGGACCTGGAACTCGGACCCGTCGACGTCGTCATCATCGGCTACCCGCCGGACGCGCCGCGCACCGGCGAGGCGATCCCGCTCTTCATGGATCTCGTCGAGCGCGGCATCATCCGCGTGCTCGACGTCCTCGCCGTCACAAAGGAGCTCGACGGCACGGTCTCCGGCCTGGAGATCACCGACATCGACGGGGACGGGGAGAACGACCTGATCATGTTCGAGGGCGCGCGCAGCGGGCTGCTCGGCGACGAGGACGCCGCGACCGCCGGCGAGGGCATGGAGCCCGGCTCGTCGGCCGTGCTGATCTGCTTCGAGAACACGTGGGCGGCGCCGTTCGCCACCGCCGTGCGCCGCAACGGCGGCCAGCTGATCGCGTTCGAGCGCGTCGCCGCGCAGGACCTGATCGACGCCGCCGAAGCCCTCGACACCGCCTCCTGAACCGAAAGGACCAGTCAGACATGCCACTTATCCGCGGGGTCGCCCGCACAGCCGTCATCGCCGGAACCGCGAGCGCCGTCGGCGGCCGCGTCCAGCACCGTCAGAACGAGAAATGGGCTGCCCAGGACCAGCAGCAGGCCGCTGCACAGCAGGCTGCGGCCCCGCCGCCGCCGGCGCCCGCCGCGGCCGAGGAGGACCCGATCGAGCAGCTGCAGAAGCTCGGCAAGCTCCACGAGCAGGGCATCCTCACCGACGAGGAGTTCGCGGCCGAGAAGGCCAAGATCCTCAACGCCTGAGCGTCAGAGGCACCGAGACCGGTGCCCCTCCACCGGCCGTGAAGGTGACGCGCGCCGTCACCTTCACGCGCCGGCTCTTCGCCAGCAGGCGCTTCCCGGCCCGGTTCAGCTTCACCGTGACGCGCTTGGTCGTCCCGGCCTTCGCGCTGAACTTCGCGGAGCCGAGCGTCGTCGCCTTCGCCGCGGCGGCGCCCGCGCCGCGCAGCAGGCTGATGAGGCCTGAGCAGTCCGCGACCTGGCAGACGACCGGGAGCCGGGTGGCGCCGTTGCGGACCGTGCCGGTCGCGGGCAGGCGCACGGTCGGCCGTGGGGCGGGTGCCGGCAGGGTGGGGGTCGTCCCCGGACCGGGCGCCGGTGCGCCGGGATCCGGGGTCAGGTCGGCGCTCATCAGCACGCCGTAGCCGATCGTCCCGAAGCTCGGGAGGCCGTTCGGGCTGGGAGCGGGCAGATTCTGCGCGGTCGGCCCCGGGTACACGGGGTACGTGAGCGCGCCCGGCGCGGCGAAGTAGGGGATCGGGATGTTCGACGCCTGCACCTCCAGTGCGAGCGCGTCGATCACCTGGATCGTTGCGGTGTCGGTCAGCGCCGGCGTCGGATCGACCTTCATCGGGAGGTTCACCGGAACGGTCGTGACGGCATTCGCCGCGGGGGTGAACCGGGGGCCGTACGTCTCGAGGAACGGCCCCGCGCTGAACGGGTGGGCCGCATCGCCGGTCTGCCGGAACAGGAAGCGGATCACGTTGACCCGCATCGGCCCGGTCGTCGCACCGACCTTCACGCGGACCGCGGTCACGACGCCGCGCGCGGGCGCGGTCAGCGTGGTCGTCCCGCTCCCGATGAAGGACCACATGCACGAGGGGGATCCGACGGGCAGGAACAGCCCCGGCGGCGCCTGCGCGCACGTCGTGTTCGGGGCGTCGTTGGCCGGCAGGGCCGCGATGTCGGCGCCGAACGTGATCGCGCTCGCACCCGCGGGCAGGGCCAGCGACACGGTGACCGCGACCAGGGCGGCGCAGGTTCGAGCCGGGTGGCTCATGCTCGCGAATCTACGGCGGGCGCCATCGGAGCACATCCGTGGTTGTCCCGGCTCGCGCCACGCGCCGACGTTCGAGCGCGACACTGAGCCACGTGGCGCTCACGGCATCTCACACGTTGAAGTTCGCCAGCAGCGGGCCGGCGAGGTCGCCGAACGAGGGGCGCGGCTCGGGCAGCAGCGGCCCGGCCGCGAGCACCCGCCCGAGGACGCCCTCGCACGAGCTCTCGAGCATGTGGCGCAGCGCGCGGCACGTCCACGTCGACGAGCGCCCCGTCACGCTTGACGACGCGGCCGGCGACCAGCACGGTGCGCACGTTCGACGCGTTGGCCTGCGCGACGACGGCGCCGACGGGGTTCGCCGGGGCGATCATGTTCAGGCGGTCGCCGCCCGGCCCGACGACGATGACGTCGGCCTGCTTGCCGGGCGTGAGCGATCCGATCCGGTCCTCGATCCCGAGCGCGGTCGCACCGCCGGTCGTCGCCCAGCCGAGCGCGTCGCGGGCGCTGTAGGCGAGCGCACGCGGATCGTCGCGCCGGGCGTTCAGCACGTCGTTCGCCTCGCAGCGGGCGACCTGCAGGCCCATGCGCATCTGGCTGAACATGTCGCCCGAGTTGCCGGACACCACGTCGCAGCTCAGGCTGAGCGTCAGGCCCAGGTCGAGCGCGCGGGCGATCGGCGGGTGGCCCATGCCCATCTGGATCTCGGTCTCCGGGCTCGTGGAGATCTTCGCGTCGGAGGCCCGCAGCAGCTCCCACTCGCGGGCCGTGCACGTGGTGCAGTGCACGTGGACGATGTCCGGGCCCGAGCAGCCCGTGCGCGGCGAACTGGTCCAGCCCGCTCGGCAGGCTCCACACGCATCCCGTGTGGGTCGCCATCCGCACGCCGAGATCGCGTGCGGTCTCGACCTCGCGGCGCGTGTCCGCGAACGGGACCAGCCCGGGCTCGGTGAGGGAGATCCCCATCGTCACGAGATCGCCGGGGAGGGCGTCGAGGTCCCGGGCGACGCGGCGCGAGTCCTCCAGGCGCATCGCGTGGCGCGTGAAGTGCCGGTCCGCCGCGGGCGGCGCGAAGTACCCGTAGGCGAACACCGCGCGGATGCCGGCGTCGAGCAGGCCCTGCGAGCGCGCGGTCGGCGTGGTCGGGCGTGACGTTGCAGTGCGAGAAGTCGAGGATCGTCGTGACGCCGGCGTCGAGCGCCTCGAGCGCGCCCGCGTGGTTGCCGACGTAGACGTCCTCCGCGGTGCAGCCGCGGCGAGATCGTCATACGCATCCCGATCGTGTAGTCGAACAGCGTCCAGTCGGCGCAGATCCCGCGCAGTGCCGTCTGCCACGTGTGGCGATGGGTGTCGACGAAGCCCGGGCATGATCACGCCGCCGTCGGCGTCGATCACCTCCGCGTCCGCGCCGTCGAGCCCCGCCCCGACGGCGACGATCCGGTCGTCCTCGATCAGCACGCTCCCGCCGGTCGAGCTCCCCGGCGTCCGGATCCATCGAGAGGACGTGGCCGTTCGTGACGAGGATGCGGTGCCCGGGCATGCGGGGACCCTCTCAGACGCCGAGCGCCTCGTCGAAGAACGCGACGACACGCCGCTCGTACTCGGCCGGGCGGGCCGCGAGCCCGCCGACGTGCGCGGACTCCGGGATCTCCCATCCCTGCTTCGGCTGGCCCGCCGCCTCCAGGTACCGCGCGTTGACCTCCTCCGCGTTGCCGTTCGTCGCCCAGATGAGGAACAGCGGCCGCGGGCTGATCCGGGGCGTGAGGCTCGTGAGGCCCGGCGGGATCGCCGCGTTGCCGAAGACCGCGGTCGCGGCGCTCGCGGCGACCCAGAACGGGAAGGTCGTCCAGTGCCCGTTGCCCGGCGTGTCGCGCTGCTCGCGGTACGAGCGCAGGCCGGCGCCCTCGGAGACCACGGCGCGCAGGTCGGTCGACTGCGCCGCGGCCTCCAGCATGAGCTCGCCGCCGACCGAGAGCCCGAGACCGCCCACACGGTCGCCGCGCACATCGGGCCGCTCGCGCAGGTACCGCGCCGCGGCCAGCACGTCGGGCACGCCGCCGTATCCGAGGCTGTTGAAGTCGCCGTCACTCGCGCCCTCGCCGCGGCGGTCGAGCACAAGCACGCCGTAGCCGTTGCGGACGAGCATCCGCGCCCGCGATGCGGTCTGTTCCCGCCCCGGGAAGACGATGATCGCCGCGCCGTTGCGCGAGGGCACGTAGGTGCCGCGCAGCCGCAGCCCGTCGCTCGTGCGCAGCGTCACCTGCCGGCCGGTGCGGCCGAGGTCCGGGGCCTCGACGTCCGCGCGCGCCCTGTGCGTGGCGATGAAGGCGAACGGGACCGGGAGGACCAGCTCGAACGCGACGAGGACCCCGGCGACGCCGATCGCCGCGCGGCGGGCGTACCGCCGCCACTGCGGGGTGTCGAGCCGTCGTGAGCGCCACAGCATGCCCACCGCGAGGACGACCAGGATGAGCCCCGCCGCGAGTGCGAGCACGCCGGTCAGGTCATCGCCGGACGGTCCCTGCAGGCCGATGTGCCGGACCGGCACGGCGACGCCGACGGCGACCGTGGCGAGGCCGAGCGCGAGCGCGAGCGCGGCTCCCGCGCCGGCGCGCGCGCGTGGCAGCACAGCCGCGAGAGTCGCCAGGACGGCCACCGGGACGAGCCCGCCGATGAGGTGGTCGCCGGCGCTCGTGCCCGGCTCGGGGTGGACGAACGCGTCGTCGAGCAGGTAGAGCGCGATCGCCAGGCAGCACAGCCGGAACGCGAGCGTCTCACGGCGACGCACGCGGCTACCCGGTCGTCACGCGCGGCGCATAGCGGTGGTGGAGCATGAGGGCGTTCTCGTCCGGGTCCGTGAAGAACGACATGTGGCAGACGCCGGTGTCGAACGGGTCGCCCATGAACGTGACGCCGCGCTCCTCGAGCGTCGCGCGGGCGCTCGCCATGTCGTCGACGTGCAGCGCGATCGGGATGCGGCTGACGTGGTACTCGAGGCCCATCTGCTCGGGCAGCATCACGCTGAGCGTGAGGTTGCCGGTCTCGAACTCGGCGAATCCGCGGTCCGGCATGTGGACCGAACACGGGATGCCGAGCGTCTCGCCGTAGAACGCGACGGACCGCGCGAGGTCGCGGGAGGGCACCGAGACGAAGTCGACGCCGGTGATGATGGGGGAGGTGGTCGTCATCGGCCGATCCTCCCACGACCCGGTGGCTGCGTCACCGCCGGTGGCTAGGCTCGCGCGTCGTGCCGGTCGACCTGCGAGAGCTCGCCGCGATCTTCGCCGGCGGCGTCGCCGGCGCCCTGGCCCGCGCGGGCGTGCTCGAGGCGCTGCCGGTCGAGCCGGGGGCGTGGCCGTGGGCCACGCTGCTCGTGAACGTCGCCGGGGCGGCGCTGCTCGGCGCGCTCATCACCTGGGCGCACGAGCGGGCGCCGGGCGTGCCCGAGCAGCTGCCGCCGCTGCTGGGCACCGGCTTCTGCGGGGCGCTCACGACGTTCTCGGCCATGCAGCTCGAGGTGCTGGAGCTGCTCGACGCGGGCGACGCCGCGCTCGCCGCGCTCTACGTCCTCGTCAGCGTCGGTGCCGGGCTCGCGGCCGTCACGCTCGCGGGTGGCGCCGTGCGGCGCCTGGAGACGCGGGCGTGAGCCTCGCCGTGCTCGTCGGGATCGGGCTGCTCGGCGGCGTCGGCGCCACCGCGCGCCACCTGCTGGACGAGCTCGTGACCGAGCACGCGCCCGGCGTCTTCCCGCTCGGGATCCTGGCGGTGAACCTGCTCGGCGCGCTGCTCATCGGCGTGCTCACCGGCGCGGCCGTGGACGGCGACGCCGGGCGGCTGCTCGCGACCGGGCTGCTCGGCGGGTTCACGACCTTCAGCACGTGGATGCTCGACAGCCGCGAGCTGCTCGCGCACCGCCATCGCCCGGCGTTCTGGCTCAACCTCGGGGCGAGCCTGGCGCTCGGCCTGCTCGTCGTCTGGCTGGGCCGTGAACTCGGCGGGCTGCTCTGAGGCTCACGCGGACGGCGCGAACCGGCGCAGCCGCAGCGCGTTGCCGACGACGAGCAGGGACGAGCACGCGAGGCGGCGCTCGACAAGGTCGCGCTCGGCCTGCTCGACGGTCACACGCGCCACTGCGTGATGGTGCCGACGAGGATCTGCGCGAGGAGCGCGCCACCGACCTGATGGCCGGCGGCGGCCGCCTGATGCGGCGCGGGTAGGCTCCGCCGCATGCTGAAGGGCGAGCGCACCTGGACCGTCGAGGCCACCGTCGAGGAGGTGTACGCCGTCATCGCCGACGTCGAGCGCTACCCCGAGTGGCACCCGTTCTTCGCGTCGGTCGACGTCGAGGACCGCGACCACGAGGACCGCGTCGCCGGCGCTCGCTGCACGCACCCGACGCCGGTCGCGACGCTCACGACCGAGATCACGTTCGCCTACGACCCCGGCGCCGAGGTCCGCGCGCAGCGCGAGTCCGGCGACATGAGAAACCTGGACGGCCGCTTCATCGTCGACGTCAGGGACGAGGTCACCGTCGTCACGCACAGGCTCCTCGTCGACCCCGGAATGAAGCTCGGGCTGCTGCTCAGAGGCCCCGTCGAGGAGAAGGTGCGCAACAGCGTGCTCAACGGCGCCGAGAGCGGGCTGGCGAAGGCCCTCGCCGCTCGCGGCTGACCACCCGGCCTGCCACCATCCCCCGCGCACGCCCCCGTAGCTCAGCCGGATAGAGCAGCGGACTTCTAATCCGCAGGTCGCAGGTTCGAATCCTGCCGGGGGCGTTGTTCGCGGATCTCGTGGCGCCCGGGCCCACCCGCCTTCGCGGGGCGGTGCCTTTCGGCACAGCACCCGCTCGCCGTGCGGCCCCGGGCATCCACCCTCTCTCGCTCGAGGGGCGTTTCCGGCGTGACGTTCGGCCCCACCGTGGTCTCAACCCCGGACCGGGAACGCTTCCCGGAGACGAGCCCGCCGTGGTCGAGGGATCGCGGCCGTTCAGAGGGTCGGCCCGGGCACCGCGTCGCTGCCGGGCCGGCCTTCGCAAGGCGCCGGCGGGCGGCGCGCGGCGGACGTTGACATCCTGCTGGAGGGCGCGGCGCTCGACGCGGCCCAGCGCGAACTGCTCAGCATCGCGCGGCGGCCGCGCCAGATCCGGCTGGACACGACGTCGACCCGCAGCCACGGCGGGACCGGCCGGGGGCTCGCGATCTCCGCGCGCCTCGTCGAGGCGATGGGCGGACCGTCGACGCCTACGCCTCGCGCTCCGTGGCTCGGGCCAGGCGCCCGGACGCACCTGCGGCCTCGCGCTCCAGCTCGGCCAGGCGGCGCATGTCGCCGCGCCCGGCGTAGAGCTTGCGGCGGTACAGCGCGACCTTGTCACGTGCGTGACCGGCCTCGGCCCGCAGCTCGGCGATTGACGGCTCGCGACCCGGCGCGGGGCCGGCCCCGATCATCGGAACTGCGTGACGGCGTAGACGCGCTTGCCGATCTCCATCGCGAGTGCGTCCTGGTCGGCCGTCGTGAAGACGCCGTAGTTGAGCTCGCGGCCGAGGTCCAGGATCGCCACGACCTTCGCGCCGTCGAGCGGACCGGGCTTGCCGACCTCGATCGTGCAGTCCCGGCCGCCGAGCCGGCAGGCGATCTGGTGGATCCGGCTGGGCGTCGGCTCGAAGCCGGTCGCCTGCATCGCGCACTGCCGCAGGCGGACGTACTCCTCCTCCTGCCGGTTCCGGCTGGTGCCGGGGAGGAAGAACGAGCGGGTCGGAGATGCATCAGAGTTTGCGGCGATCCTCACATGGTATCGCCGACGGCTAGAGTCCCTGGTACACCGCTGGGCACAAGGCCCGGCGAATGCAGTGCACGCGTCCGCAGTCGTTGCCTTACCGCATCCTCAGCGATTCGCCGCACAGGAGGCAGTACGCAATGGCTACAGGAACCGTGAAGTGGTTCAGCGACGAGAAGGGCTTCGGCTTCATCACTCCCGATGAGGCGGGCAAGGACCTCTTCGTCCATCACCAGGCGATCAACGGCGAGGGCTTCAAGTCGCTCGCCGAGGGCGCCAAGGTGTCCTTCGACGCCGAGGCCGGGGACAAGGGTCCCAAGGCCGTCAACGTCTCGGTCATCTAGACCGGACCAGCTTCAGCAGGACCCGGCGGCCCGCATCAGCGGGCCGTCGGTCGTCCGGGTCCTACACTCCCTGACGCGCGGTGGGCGTAGCTCAGTTGGTAGAGCTCCTGGTTGTGGTCCAGGTGGTCGCGGGTTCGAGTCCCGTCGCTCACCCCTCGCAGTGCCGACGCGACCCTTCACGATGCCCGAGCCCCTGATCATCCACCTGCAGACCGGCGACGAGCTGCGCGTGGAGGCCGACCGCGAGGAGCTCAGCGCGGAGCTCGCCGGCAAGCCGTTCATCGAGGTCGTCTCCAACGGCAGGCTCGTCACCGTCTTCAGCCCCCACGTCGTCTGGCTGGAACCGGTGCGAGAGGGCGGCGGGCGCGGGTAGCACCCGTCCGGCCGCGGCCCGGCATGCGCGTCCTGTACGCACTCGCCCTGGGCTGGATCGTCCTCGCCGGTGCGGTCCTGCTGAACGTCGCGGGCTCGGCGGTCGGCCTGCAGTCCTGGTACGACGTCACGCAGGGCGACGCGATCTCGCCGTGGAGCTGGCCGTGGCTGGTGATCGGCTACCCGCTCGGCCTCGGCGCCTGCGCGCTCGCCGGGCTGCGCCTGCTTCCCGGCCGCACGGCCTGAGCGCGCGCGATACTGCCCGAGTGGCCGCACCTCCAGTCAAGTACGCCGAGCACGACGGCATCACGCTCGCCTGGACGGAGATCGGCTCGGGGCCGGTCGACATCCTCATCGTGCTCGGCGGCCTGTCGCACGTCGAGCACCTCTGGGACGAGCCGGGTCTCGCACGCTACTTCGACCGCCTCGCGACGTTCTCCCGCGTGATCCTCATGGACCGGCGCGGGGTCGGCCTGTCGGATCCCGTGGGCGGCCCGATCACCATGGACGACGAGTGCGAGGACATCCGCGCCGTGCTCGACGCCGCCGGGACCGATCGCGCGGTGCTCTACGCGTACGGATGGGGCGGCCCGGTCGCGATCCGCTTCGCGGCGCGCCACCCCGACCGCTCGCGCGCGCTGGTCCTGTACGCCGCGCTCCCGTCCACGACGGTCGCCGCGCACGACGCCGAGCTCGAGCGCGGGGAGGAGGAGCGGGCGCGCGAGATCGAGCTGTCGCTCGCGGGCTGGGGCGGCGCCGCGAACATCGGGGACTTCGCGCCCTCGCGCGCGGGCGACGAGCGCCTCATGGCGTGGTTCGGGAAGCTCACCCGGCTCTCATCGAGCCCCGGCGCCATGCGCGTCCTCTGGGGCAGCACCTCGTCGTACGACGCCCGCGGCGACCTCGGCGACCTGGCACTGCCGACGCTGGTCCTGCACCGCGGCGGCGACCGGGCGGTGGACGTCCGGCACTCGCGGGCGATGGCCCGGCAGATCCCCGGCAGCCGCTACGTCGAGCTCGACGGGATCGACAACATGCCGAGCGTCGGCGACAGCGACGCGCTCGTCGCCGAGATCGAGGAGTTCCTCACCGGGAGCCGGACGACCGCGATCGAGCGCGCGCTGCTGACGATCCTCGTCACGGACATCGTCGGGTCCACGAGCCGCGCCGCCGAGCTGGGTGACTCGTCGTGGCGCGACCTGCTGGCCGACCACCATGCAGCCGTCCGCCGCGCGGTCGACCGCTTCGAAGGGCGCGAGGTCAAGGACCTGGGCGACGGGTTCCTCATCGCCTTCCCGGGCGCGCCGAGTCAGGCGCACCGCTGCGCGCTCGCGATCGTGGAGGCCGTCATGCCGCTGGGGCTGGAGGTGCGCGTCGGGCTGCACACCGGCGAGTGCGAGCTGATCGGCGACGACGTCGGCGGCATGGCCGTGCACATCGCCGCGCGCGTGGCGGCCGGCGCCGGCGCGAACGAGATCCACGCCTCCGGCACCGCGTTCGGCACCGTCGTCGGCTCGGGCCTGCGCTTCAAGGCGCTCGGCTCCCGCGAGCTGAAGGGCGTGCCGGGGAACTGGCCGATCCTGCAGCTTGTCGGTTAGCGGCGCACCCACCCCCACGCCACCCGCACCACCAGCTCGCCCCAGTCCGCCAGTCCGCCCGCGAGATGGCCGAGCGGGCCGGTGACGATCCACGCCTGCAGGCGGCGCATGGGTGTGAGCCCGAGCCGGTCGATGTCCTGACGCTATCGTCCGGCCGATGTCAGCCGCCGCCGTCAGCGCCACCGTCACCGAGCTGCCCGAGTCCCGCGTGCGGGTCGAGGCGCAGGTCCCCGTCGAGGAGCTCGAGCGGAGCATCGACCAGGTCGCGCGGTCGCTCGGGCGGGACATGAAGATGCCCGGATTTCGCGCGGGGAAGATCCCGTCGAAGGTCGTCGTCCAGCGGCTCGGGCGCGAGGTCGTGCTCGACGAGGCGATCCGCGCGAAGATCGGGCGCTGGTACCTCGACGCGGTCGAGACCAGCGGGATCCACCCCGTCGGCGACCCCGACCTGACGCTCGGCGACCAGGGCGGCGCGGGCGAGCCGTGGACGTTCAGCTTCGAGATCGGCGTGCGGCCCGTCGCCACGCTCGGGACGTACAAGGGCCTGGAGGCGCCGCGCCGCGAGGCACAGGCCGACGAGGACACCGTCACCGGGCAGATCGACGAGCTGCGGGAGCGGATGAGCCGCCTGGACACCGTCGAGGACACGGCGGGGGAGGGCGACTTCGTCGTCATGGACTACGTCGGGACGCTCGTCGGCGACGACGAGCCGTTCGACGGCGGGACGGGCAGCGACCAGCTGATCGAGCTGGGGTCCGGCCGCCTGATCCCCGGCTTCGAGGAGGGGCTGAGCGGGAGCGCGGCGGGCGACGAGCGCACGATCACCGTGAGCTTCCCGGACGACTACCAGGCCGAGCATCTGGCCGGCCGGGAGGCCACGTTCGAGGTCTCGGTCAAGGAGATCCGCCGCAAGATCCTGCCGGACCTCGACGACCGGTTCGCCTCCGACGCGGCCGGCTTCGACACGCTGGACGAGCTGCGCGAGGACATCGCCTCGCGGCTGCGCGAGCAGGACGAGCAGCGCGCCGACGCCGAGTACCGCGAGGCGGTCCTGGACGCCGCCGTCGAGCAGGCGACGGTCACGGTCCCGAACGCGCTGATCGTCGCGCGTGCCCGCGAGCTGCTGGAGCGCATGCTCCACAACCTCGAGCACCAGGGCATCCAGCGGGACATGTACTTCCAGATCTCCGGCAAGACCGAGGAGGAGCTGCTCGAGGAGGGCTCCGAGGATGCGGAGCGGACGCTGAAGCGCGAGGCCGTCCTCGCGGCGATCGTCGACGCCGAGGGCCTGGAGCCCAGCGACGGCGACGTCCTCGACGCGCTCCAGGCGAGCGCCGCCCGTGAGGACACGACGCCCGAGAAGCTGCGCGCGCGCCTGGAGAAGGCGGGGCGCCTGGACGATCTGCTCGAGGATCTGCGCCAGCGCGCCGCGCTCGACCTCATCGTCGAGCACGCGACCGCCGTCGAGGCCGCTCCGGCGGCCGCCGGCGAGCCCTCGGACGCCGACGAGTAGACCGTTCGTCCACGGGGTGTGCGCCGACCCGCGCGCCCCGTCCGAAAGGGGGTCTGGCGGGGTCTTCCCGTTGCTAGGCTTGCGCCATCCGTCCGGCAGCCCGCTTGCAGCCGGAAGGAATACCGCCCGCGGACCGAAACAGAGCGAGGACCATGAGCCCCCTTGTCCCGATGGTTGTCGAGCAGACGTCGCGCGGTGAACGCGCGTTCGACATCTACTCGCGCCTGCTCAATGAGCGGATCATCTTCCTCGGGACCCCCGTGGACGACCAGATCGCCAACCTGATCGTCGCCCAGCTGCTCCACCTGGAGTCGCAGGACCCCGACAAGGACATCTCGATCTACATCAACTCGCCCGGCGGGTCGGTGTACTCGGGCCTGGCGATCTACGACACGATGCAGTTCATCAAGCCCGACGTGTCGACCATCTGCGTCGGCATCGCGATGTCGATGGGCGCGCTGCTGCTCGCCGGCGGCGCCGAGGGCAAGCGCATGGCGCTGCCCAACGCCAAGATCCTGATCCACCAGGTCAGCTCCGGCTTCCAGGGCCAGGCGACGGACATCGAGATCCACGCCAAGGAGATCATCGACGTGCGCCAGCGCCTCGACCACATCCTCGCCAAGCACACCGGCCAGGACTACGACAAGGTCCGGGGTGACACCGAGCGCGACTACTTCATGTCCGCCGAGGAGGCACAGGAGTACGGGATCATCGACCGCGTGATCGCCAAGCACTGAGCCATGGCCCGCCCGACCGACTCCAACGAGCAGCTTCTCTGCAGCTTCTGCGGCAAGTCGCAGCGGCAGGTCAAGAAGCTGATCGCCGGCCCGGGCGTCTACATCTGCGACGAGTGCATCGACCTCTGCAACGAGATCATCGATGAGGAGCTGACCGCTCCGCCGTCGTTCGACCTGGAGAACCTGCCGCGCCCGAAGGAGATCTACAGCGTCCTCGACGACTACGTCGTCGGGCAGGAGGCCGCCAAGCGCGCGCTCTCCGTCGCGGTCTACAACCACTACAAGCGCGTCCAGATGTCCCAGACCGGGGACGGCGAGATCGAGCTGCAGAAGTCGAACATCCTGCTGCTCGGCCCGACCGGCTGCGGCAAGACGCTGCTCGCCCAGACGCTGGCGCGCATCCTCAACGTCCCGTTCGCGATCGCCGACGCGACGGCGCTGACCGAGGCCGGCTACGTCGGCGAGGACGTCGAGAACATCCTCCTGAAGCTGATCCAGGCCGCCGACTACGACGTCAAGAAGGCCGAGACGGGGATCATCTACATCGACGAGGTCGACAAGATCGCGCGCAAGGCGGACAACCCGTCGATCACGCGCGACGTGTCCGGCGAGGGCGTGCAGCAGGCGCTGCTGAAGATCCTCGAGGGGACGCAGGCGAGCGTGCCGCCGCAGGGCGGACGCAAGCACCCCCATCAGGAGTTCCTGACGATCGACACGACGAACGTCCTCTTCATCTGCGGCGGGGCGTTCGCGAACCTCGACCAGGTCATCGAGCGGCGCATCGGGCACAAGGGCGTCGGCTTCGGCGCCGCGATCCAGGAGAAGTCCGACCACATCCCCGGCGAGATCTTCGGCCAGTGCCTGCCCGAGGACCTCGTGAACTACGGGCTGATCCCGGAGTTCATCGGCCGCCTGCCCGTGATGAGCGCCGTCAACCAGCTCACGCGCAGCGACCTCATCTCGATCCTCACCGAGCCGCGCAACGCGCTCACCAAGCAGTTCCAGAAGTTCTTCAGCTTCGACGGCATCGAGCTCGTCTTCTCCGACGATTCGCTCAACGCGATCGCCGACAAGGCGCTCGAGCGGGAGACCGGCGCCCGCGGCCTGCGGTCGATCATGGAGGAGATCCTGCTCGACGTGCAGTTCGACCTGCCCTCGCGCCGCGACGTGAAGAAGTGCGTCGTCACGAAGGAGACCGTGGTCGGCGGCCTGCCGCCGACGCTCGTCACCGAGGCCGCCCCGCCGGAGGAGGCCGAGGGCGAGGCCGAGGCCGCCGCCGGCTGACCGGCCCGGCCCGCGCGTCGCGCGGGCTAGCATCACGGGCATGGCGATGTTCAAGTTCAAGGCCGTGCCGTGGCTGCTCGTGCTCGCCGCGCTGCGCGTGCTCTACGAGCACTGGCAGCGGGTCGAGGAGCGCGACCGCAGGCGCGCCACCGAGATCCTCGTGAAGTCCCGCGGCCTGCCGCACAAGATGGCCCAGACGGAGCGCCAGGACCTCGTGGACATCGCCAAGCGCCTGGACCACATCGCGCTCGGCCGCGACCTGGCCGACGCCGCAACGCCGTTCCCGGTGCCGGGGCTGAAGTCCAGGAAGTCCGCCAAGGGCTGAGCGGCGGCCGCGGCCGGTCGCGACGTAGACTGCGCGACCCGTGACGGACGACCCCCAGGCACCGACCCGCTTCGACCCCGCATCCGCCGAGCCGCGCATCATGCGGCGCTGGCTCGACAGCGGCCTGTTCCACTCCGAGGCGGAGGGGACGGCGGCCGCGAACTTCTCGATCGCGATCCCGCCGCCGAACGTCACCGGCGCCCTGCACATGGGACACGCGCTCAACGGGTCGATCCAGGACGTCCTCACGCGGACCAATCGGATGCGCGGGCGGCACACGCGCTGGATCCTCGGAACCGACCACGCGGGCATCGCCACGCAGAAGCAGGTGGAGAAGCGCCTGGCCCTGGAGGGCACCTCGCGCGAGGCGCTCGGCCGCGAGGCGTTCGTCGAGCGGGTCTGGGACTGGCGGCGCGAGTACGGCGGCCGGATCATCGAGCAGTTCAAGCGCCTGGGCGCCTCGTGCGACTACACCCGCGAGCGCTTCACCCTCGACGAGGGCTACGCGAACGCGGTCCAGAAGGTCTTCGTCGACCTGTACGCCGACGGGCTGATCTACCGCGACCACTACCTCGTCAATTGGGACCCGGGCAGCCGCTCGGCGATCAGCGAGCTCGAGGTGGAGGACCGCGAGGTCACCGACGCGCTCTACGAGATCGCCTACCAGCTGAAGGACGGTGACGGCGAGGTCGTCGTCGCGACGGTCCGGCCGGAGACGATGCTCGCCGACACCGCCGTCGCGGTGAACCCGGAGGACGAGCGCTTCGCCCACCTGATCGGGCGCACCGTCGTGCTGCCGCTGGTGGGCCGGGAGCTGCCGGTCATCGGTGACGAGTACGTGAAGACCGACTTCGGCACCGGCTGCCTGAAGATCACGCCCGGCCACGACCCCAACGACTTCGAGATCGGCCGCCGCCACGGACTCGGCGAGATCGGCGTCATCGGCGAGGACGGGCGCATGAACGAGGAGGCCGGCGCGTACGCGGGCCTCACGGTCGCCGAGGCGCGCGACCGCGTGATCGCCGACCTGCGCGACCTGGGCGCCCTGCGCGGCGAGGAGCCCTACACGCACACGGTCCCGTTCTCGCATCGCTCCGGGGAGCGGATCGAGCCGCTGATCTCGCTGCAGTGGTTCATGCGCATGGACGAGCTCGCCGCGCCGGCGATCGAGGCGGTCACGAGCGGCCGCGTGAAGATCCATCCCGAGTCCCAGTCGCGGCGCTACGTGGACTGGCTCGAGAACATCCGCCCCTGGTGCATCAGCCGCCAGCTCTGGTGGGGCCACCAGCTCCCCGTCTGGTACCGCGGCGAGGACGAGACGCACGTCGGGATGGAGCCCCCGGAGGGCGAGGGCTGGCGGCGCGAGGACGACGTCCTGGACACGTGGTTCAGCAGCGCGCTGTGGCCGTTCGCGACGCTCGGCTGGCCGGAGCGGACGCCCGACCTGCGCGCCTTCTACCCGACCGACGTGCTCTCGACGGCGCGCGACATCCTGTTCCTGTGGGTCGCGCGGATGGTGATGATGGGCCTGCGCTTCGCGGGCGACATCCCGTTCGACCACGTCTACGTGCACTCGGTCATCCAGGCGCCCGACGGCCGCCGGATGAGCAAGTCGCTCGGCACCGGCATCGACCCGCTCGAGGAGATCGACCGGCACGGCGCGGACGCGGTGCGCTTCGGCCTGCTGGCGATGTCCTCCACGCAGGACGTCCGCTACTCCACCGAGAAGGTCGAGCAGGGGCAGGCGCTCGCGACGAAGCTCTTCAACGCCTCGCGCTTCGTGCTCATGAACATCGAGCCGGGAACGGTCGCGGCGCCGCGGCCGACGGCGCCCGCGGACCGGTGGATCCTCTCGCGGCTGCAGCACGTGATCGGCGACACGTCGCGGCGCATCGACGACTTCGAGTTCGCGAAGGCGGCGCTCGGCCTCTACGACTTCGTCTACGGCGAGCTGTGCGACTGGTACCTGGAGCTCGTCAAGGGCCGCGAGATGGACGCCGACCTGTCGGCGACGCTCCTGCACGTGCTGCGCGAGACCCTCGCGCTGGCGCATCCGGTCATCCCGTTCGTGACCGAGGCGGTCTGGGACACCGTGCCGGACGCCGACGGGCTGCTGGCCGGCTCGCCGTTCCCGCGGGCGGATCCCGCGTTCCTCGATCCCGTGGCCGAGGAGCGGATCGGCGCGGTCATCGAGGCCGTCCGCGCCGTGCGCGCCTGGCGCAACGAGGCCGGCGTGCCCGCCGGCGCGGTCCTGCCGGCGCGCCTGCGCGCCGAGGGCTTCGGCGAGACCGCCCCGCTCGTCGCGCGGCTCGCGCGGCTCGACCTGGAGGCCGGGGAGGCCGACGAGGCCGCGCCCGCGGCGGCCGTCGTCATCCCGGGCGGCACGGTGGAGCTGCTGCCCGCGCCCGGCGTCGACCCCGCCGAGCAGGAGCGCAAGCTCGCGGACCGGCGCGCGGAAATCGAGGCCGAGATCGCGCGCGCCGAGGGCAAGCTCGCCAACCAGGGCTTCATCGCCAAGGCTCCGCCGCAGCTCGTGGCGTCCGAGCGGGCGAAGCTCGAGCGGCTCGTCGCCGAGCTCGCGTCGCTCTAGGGTTCCGGTCGCCGTGGGGACTCCCGCCGAGCAGCCGAGCACCGGCCCCGCCTGGACGCGCGCCGACGCCGAGCGCTGGCTGCTCGACCTCGAGCTGTTCGGGATGACGTTCGGGCTGGAGCGGATGCGGCGCCTGCTCACGGTCCTCGGCTCCCCGCAGGAGCAGTTCCGATCGATCCACGTCGTGGGCTCCAACGGGAAGTCCTCGACCGTGCGGATGCTCGCCGCGATCCTCCGGGGCCACGGGCACCGGACCGGCGCCTACCTCTCGCCGCACCTGGTCTCGTTCACCGAGCGGATCCGGATCGACGGCGCGGACGTCGCCGACGCCGACTTCGCCGCCGCCGTCGCTCGCGTGGCGCGCGCCGCGGCGACCGTGAACCGCGCCCTGCCCGAGGGCGAGGTCGTGACGCAGTTCGAGGCGCTCACCGCCACCGCCTATGACGAGCTGGCGCGGGCGCGCGTCCAGGTCGCGGTGCTGGAGGCCGGGCTCGGCGGCCGCTACGACGCCACGAACGTCATCGGCTCCGAGGTTCAGGTCCTCACGAGCGTCTCGCTCGAGCACACGCGCTGGCTGGGCTCCACGATCACCGCGATCGCGGAGGAGAAGACGGACGTCGTACAGCCCGGCGGCACGCTCGTCGTCGGCCCCGACCTGCATCCCGACGCGCTGGCAGTCGCCGAGCGCGTCTGCGCGGAGCGCGCGGCGCACCTGCTGGTGGCGCCGGCCGATCCCGGCGTGCCGGTCCTGGCGGCCGGGCCCTTCCAGCGACGGAACTTCGCGCTCGCGCAGGCCGCCGCCGGGGCGTTCCTCGGCACGCTCGAGCACGAGGCCGTCCGGATCGCCGCGGCCGGAACCGCGGTGCCGGGCCGCTTCGAGGTCGTCGCCGACGCGCCGCTGACGATCTTCGACGGCGCCCACAACGCCGACGGCATGCGCAGCCTCGCCGCCGCGCTGCGCGAGGTGATCGCCGGCCGGCCGCTCGTCGCCGTGCTCTCGGTCCTCGACGACAAGGACGCCGACGCGATGCTCGCCGAGCTCGCGCCGCTGTGCGCCGAGCTGATCCTCACCCGCACGGCGAATCCGCGGACGCTGCCTCCGGCCACGCTCGCCTCGCTCGTGCGGCAGCTGGGAGCGGGCCGGCGACGCGCGTCGTCGCCGAGCCGCACGCCGCGCTCGCCGCCGCACACGCGGCCGCCGGGCCGCGGCGGCGTCGTGCTCGCGACCGGCTCGCTGTATCTCATCGCCGACCTGCTCCGTGCACCCGGCACCCGGGGGTCGATGCTGTGAACGACGGCGGCGGCCCGTCGGTCGTGGCGATGGTCCTCGCGGTCGCGGCCGATCGTCGCGCTCGTGATCCTCGTGTTCTTCGCGCTGGGGTATGCGTTCGGCAGGCTGTTCCTGTAGATCCGCGGGCAGGTGCCCGCGGATCGAGGGCGAACCTTCCTCTACCCTTCCGGAGCACCCATGACGCCTGCCCCAGCCATCTTCGGGATCAGCAACGGGACACTCAACACGGTCGTGGAGCTCGTGCTCCTGGGGATCGTGGTCGTGTGGCTCGCCCTCGTCTGGTTCACCTACGCCGACGCCCGCCGCCGGATCGACGACGGCCTGCTCGTCGGCTCCGCGACGCTCGCGGCGGTCGTCTTCCCGTTCGTGGGGACGATCGTCTACATCATCGTGCGTCCGCCGGAGTTCCTCGAGGACATCCGTGAGCGCGAGCTCGAGATGCAGGCCGCCGAGGCGCGGCTGCACTCGCTCGACTACCAGCTGTGCCCGCACTGCGACCATCCCGCCGGGCGCGACTTCCTGCGCTGCCCGCACTGCCTGCGCAAGCTGCGCGACACGTGCGGCACCTGCGCGAAGCCGCTCGACCCCGACTGGATGATCTGCCCCTACTGCGAGGCCGAGATCCCCGGGATCACGCCTCAGCGCCGCTCGCGGCGCCGCTCGCGCGGCGGGGAGGCAGGCCTGGAGCCCCACGCGACCGAGGCGGCCGGGTACGAGGAGGTCGCGGATCGGCGAGGCGTTCGACCCCGGGACGGAGCCGGCGATCGAGGCCGGGTACGGTGACGGGCCCCAGGACGCGTACGACGAGGCGCTCGAGAGCGAAGCGCCGCCGTCCACGCAGCACTGAGACCCACCGCACCCCAACACGGAGATCCCATGGACCGGACCCTGATCCTGGTCAAGCCCGACGCCTTCGCGCGGAACCTGACCGGGGAGATCATCGCCCGCTTCGAGCGCAAGGGCCTGCGGCTCGCGGCGCTCAAGCTCGACGACCATCAGCCGCGAGCTGGCGCAGGAGCACTACGCCGAGCACGTCGAGCGCCCGTTCTTCGGCGAGCTCGTCGACTTCATCACCAGCGGCCCGCTGGTCGCGATGGTGCTCGAGGGCCACGAGGCCGTCGTCGCCGCCCGCCAGGTGATCGGCGCGACGAACCCGCTCGAGGCCGCCACCGGCTCGATCCGCGGCGACTACGCGCTCGAGGTCGGCTCGAACATGGTGCACGGCTCGGACTCGAACGAGTCGGCCGCGCGCGAGGCCGCCCTGTTCTTCCCCGAGCTCGGCCTGACCGGCGACGGGCACGGGGCTGCAGCGGCGCCGCACGACCGATGCAGCCGTTCGCCTGGACCGCTGCGCGACCGCCTGATCCTCGCCTCGGCGAGCCCGCAGCGGACGGCGATCCTCACGCAGCTCGGCGTCGCGCACGAGGTGCGGGCGACGGCCGCGCCGGAGCTGGAGCAGGGCGAGCCGTTCGCGCTCGCGGCCGAGAACGCGCGGCGCAAGGCGGCGGCCGCCGTCGCGGCGCTCGCGCCCGGCGAGGCCGCGGACGCCGTCGTCCTCGCCTGCGACACCGTCGTCGCCCTCGACGGCCGGGTCTACGGCAAGCCGGCCGACGAGCGCGCAGGCGCGGGCGTTCCTCGGCGACCTGCAGGGCCGCACGCACGACGTCCTCGGCGCGGTGGCGATCGCCGCGCCCGGCGGCGAGGTCCTGGAGCGCACCGACCGCACGCTCGTGACCTTCGCGCCGCTCACGACGGGGCAGATCGCCGCCTACGCGGCGACGGGCGAGTGGGAGGGCCGGGCCGGCGGGTACGCCATCCAGGGCCGCGGGGCGGCGCTCGTGGAGGCGATCGACGGCGACTACCTGAACGTCGTCGGCCTGCCGGTGCCCGCCGTGAGAGCGCTCGTGCAAGGGCTCGTGCCCCCGTTCTGAGCGACGCCGCCCACCGCTACACTGCGTCCTCGGCTCGGCCCGCGCGTTCCCATCCCGGAGGACGCAGTCAGCATCGGGGTCGGGCCATCCGCGTCCACATGGGTGTCTTCAGCTACCTGACCGGTATGGGCGGCCGCGACATGGCCGTCGATCTCGGCACCGCCAACACGCTCGTCTACGTGCGCGGGCCGCGGCATCGTGCTGTCCGAGCCCAGCGTGGTCGCGATCGACTCGCGCACCCACGAGGTGCACGCGGTCGGCATCGAGGCCAAGCGGATGCTCGGCCGCACCCCGGGGACGATCCAGGCGATCCGGCCGCTGAAGGACGGCGTGATCGCCGACTTCGACGTCACCGAGGAGATGCTGCGCCACTTCATCCAGAAGGTCCACCAGAACCGCTGGGCCCATCCGCGCGTCGTCGTCTGCGTGCCCTCGGGCGTGACCGGCGTCGAGAAGCGCGCGGTCGAGGAGGCGTGCCTCTCCGCCGGGGCGCGCCAGGCCTACCTGATCGAGGAGCCGATGGCCGCGGCGATCGGCGCCGGCCTGCCGGTCGGCGAGCCGACCGGCTCGATGATCGTCGACATCGGCGGCGGCACGAGCGAGGTCGCGGTGATCTCGCTCGGCGGCATCGTCGTCTCGCAGTCGATCCGCATCGGCGGCGACGAGCTGGACGAGGCGATCATCAACTACGCCAAGCGCGAGTACAAGCTCCTCATCGGCCAGCAGACGGCCGAGGAGGTCAAGCTGGAGATCGGGTCGGCCTACCCGATGGAGGACGAGGTCCAGGCCGAGATCCGCGGCCGCGACATGGTCTCGGGCCTGCCGAAGACGGTCGTCCTGACGAGCGAGGAGATCCGCGGGGCGCTCGAGGAGCCGCTGTCGCAGATCATCGACGCGGTCAAGGAGACGCTGGACCGGACACCTCCGGAGCTCGCATCCGACATCATGGACCGCGGCATCATGCTGGCGGGCGGTGGATCACTGCTGCTGGGGCTCGACGAGCGCCTGCGGGAGGAGACCCAGATGCCCGCGCACCTGGCCGAGTCGCCGCTCACGTGCGTGGCGGTCGGCTCGGGCCGCTCGCTCGAGGAGTTCGAGGTGATCCATCGCACCAATCGCAATCAGAGGAGCCGCCGCCGGCGCTATTAGCGTCAGTCGCCAGGCGCGAACCCTCATGCACATCCACGACACCTTTCTGACGTGTACGACAAGTCCGTCCGACGGCGCCGGGTAACCCTCGCGCTGCTCGTGGCGTCCGCGCTGCTGCTGCTCACCGTGTACTTCGGAGAGTCGGCGGGCGGCGGTCTGCACAGCGTCCAGCGCGGGGTGCTGGAGGTCGTCTCCCCGATCCAGGAGGGGGCGAGCCGCGCGCTGAAGCCGGCCCGCGACCTCGCGGGCTGGGTCGGTGACACGGTCGACGCCAAGGGCCAGGTCGCGAGCCTGCGAGGAGCAGAACACCGAGCTGCGCCGCCGCGCGATCGCGGGCACGGACGCCGTCCGCCAGAACCGCGCGCTGGAAGGCCTGCTGTCGATCGACCGCGCGAGCACGCTCGCCGGGACCCGGCCGGTCACGGCCCGGGTGATCGGGCAGTCCCCGACGCTCTGGTACGCCACCGTCGTCGTCGACGCCGGGACGAGTCGCGGCGTGCGGGTCGGCCAGCCGGTGATCACCGGCGACGGGCTGATCGGTCAGGTCACCACCGCCGCGGGCAACTCGTCGGTCGTCACGCTCATCACCGACAGCGAGATCGCCGTCGCCGCGCGCATCAGCGAGAACGGCGTCCCCGGCGTGGTCCAGACCGGCGAGGGCGGGCCGGACGACCTGCGCCTGCGGTACACGACCCGGCGCGACCGCGTCGTGAAGGGCATGAATGTCGTCACGGCGGGCACCACGTCGCGCTCGGCGCGCCTGGAGTCCCCGTACCCGCCCGGCATCCCGATCGGCGAGGTGACGCGCGTCGAGGAGGCCGGCACCGACTCCCAGCAGCCGCACGTCAAGCCGTACGCCGATCTGCGCCGGCTCGAGTTCGTCCAGGTCCTGACCCGCCGCGTGAACGGGAACCGGCCGTGATCTCCGCGCCGCTCCAGCTCGCCTGGCGCCTCGTCCTCCTCGGCGTCGTCGTCGTGCTCGTCCAGATCGCCGCCGTCTCCCAGATCGAGATCCTCGGCGCCAACGCCGACCTGACGCCGCTGGTCGTGGCCAGCGCCGGACTGCTCGCGGGGTCGCTGCCGGGCGCCGCCTTCGGCTTCGGCATCGGCCTGTTCCTGGACCTGGCGCTCGTGCAGACCGTCGGCATGAGCTCGCTCCTGTTCCTGACGATCGGGTACGGCGCGGGGCGCCTGCGCGAGCTGCGCGACCCGCAGGGCGCCGCGGTCCCGGTCGCGGTCGGCGCGGCCGCGACGCTCGTCGCCCAGTTCGGCTTCTCGCTGATGCAGTTCCTGCTCGGCCGCGACGTGCCGCTCGACATCGAGATCGTCTGGGAGCTCGTCGTGACCGTCGGCCTCGGGGCCCTGCTGGCGACGCCGGTGCACGCCCTCGTCCGGCGCTGGCTGCTGCCCGTCCTGCCCGAGGACCCGCGGCGGCGCCGCCGCCGGGCCTACACGACCGGCGGCCTGTCGCCGCTCTCGAGGGCGTGACGCGCTGATGCTCGAGCCCGCAGGCCACAACGGCCCCCGCACACCGCCGGTCAACCCGCAGCTCGCGCTGCGCGTGGCGATCCTCGGCGGCATCGCCTTCGCGCTCTTCGCGATCGTCTTCCTGCGCCTGTGGTTCATGCAGGTGCTGACCGGCGACCAGTACCGCCAGGACGCGCTCGACAACCGGGTGCGCACGGTCGCCGTGTCGGCGCCGCGCGGCAACATCCTCGACCGCGACGGCACCCCCATCGTCGAGAATCGCGTGGCCACCGTCGTGCAGCTCGACCCGCGCCGGCTCCCGCAGGCCGAGCGCGACGCGGCGGCGACCTGGGGCCAGCAGATGACCGCCCGCTCGCGGCGCCCGAAGGGGAGCCGCGGCGCGCCCGTGCCGTTCCCCGAGCCCGCCACGCCCGAGCTCGCCGCCCGCTACGCGCGGCTGGCGAAGGTGCTCGGCGTGCCCGCGAGCCGCGTCAGCTCCCAGGTGATCCAGCAGCTCGCCGTGCTCCCGTACGCCAACGTGCGTGTGAAGGTCGACGTGCCGCAGACGATGCGGGACCACCTGCTCGAGAACCAGCGCGACTTCCCGGGGATCGCCGTCCAGCAGGTGTACCTGCGCCGCTACCCGCTCGGCACGACGGCCGCCCAGCTGGTCGGGACGACCGGGGAGATCAACCCGGAGGAGCTCGGCACCGACGCCTACCGCGGCGTGAAGGCCGGAACCGTCGTCGGCCAGGACGGCATCGAGCGCTCCTACGACCGCTACCTGCGCGGCGCGGCGGGCGTCCAGAGCATCACGGTGGACGCGGCCGGGCGCCCGAAGGCGCAGCGCATCGCGCGCGCGCCGCGCCCCGGCCTCGCGCTGCGCACCTCGCTCGACCTGGAGCTCCAGCGGTCGGCCCAGCGCCGGCTCGCAGGCATCATCGGCGGCGGCACCGGCACTGCGGGCGCGGTCGTGGCGCTCGACCCGCGCAACGGTCAGGTGCTCGCGATGAGCTCGTACCCGACGTTCGACCCCGCGGTGCTCGCCAAGCCGATCACGCAGGAGCGCTACAACGCGATCTTCGGCCCCGGGACCGGCGCGCCGCAGTTCAACCGCGCGATCGGCGGGGCCTATCCGACGGCGTCGACGTTCAAGGCGATCACCGCGCTCGCGGCGCTCGACAAGGGCGTCATCACGCCCGACACCCCGATCAACGACCCGGGCGTGCTGAAGGTCGGCACGCAGGAGTTCAAGAACGCCGGCGACGCGGTCCACGGGACGATCAGCCTGCGGCGCGCGCTGCAGGTCTCCTCCGACGTCTTCTTCTACACGCTCGGCCGTGACACGAACAGCCTCCAGGGCCAGGTCATCCAGTCCTGGGCGCGCAAGCTCGGCCTCGGTCAGCCCACCGGCATCGACATCCCGGGAGAGATCGGGGGCACGATCCCCGACCGCCAGTGGCGCCGCGACCTGCGCGAGCGCGAGATCGCCTGCGAGAAGCGCCGCAAGGTCGCCTCCTGCGGGATCTCCGACAAGCGCCCGTGGTCGCTCGGCGACAACATCAACCTGTCCGTCGGCCAGGGCGACCTGCAGGCCTCGCCGCTGCAGATGGCCACGGCGTACGCGGCGATCGCCAACGGCGGGCGCGTCGTGCGTCCCCACCTGGGGATGGCCGTCGAGGACGAGGGCGGCGGCGAGATCCAGCGCATCCCGGCGCCGGCCGCGCGCAAGGTCGCGATCGACGCGAGCCATCGCCGGGCGGTCCTCGACGGCCTGAACCTGTCCACGAAGGCGGACGGCACGTCGGCCAAGGTCTTCTCCGACTGGAACCAGGAGCGCTTCCCGGTCTTCGGGAAGACCGGCACCGCCGAGCGGCCGCCGCGCGCCGACCAGTCGTGGTACGTCGCCTACGTCCCGCACCCGGCCAAGCCGATCGTGATCGCGGCGACCGTCGAGGACGGCGGCTTCGGCTCCGACGCCGCGGCGCCCGTCGCCTGCCGCATGCTCGCGACGTGGTTCGACCAGCGGGCCTCCTGCGCCCCCGGCCGCTCGAGGACGAACTGATGGCCGGCGGCGCGATCCAGCAGGGGGAGACCGTGGCCGTCCCGCGCGCCCGCGGGCTGACGCTGCCGTTCGACCCGATCCTTGCGCTGACGGTGCTCGCGCTCGCCGCCTGCTCGGTGATCGCGGTCGGCGCCGCGACCGCCGACGACGTCGCGGGCAACCCGCGCTACTTCGTCAACCGGCAGGCGGTCTACTTCGCCGTCGGCGGCGCCCTGGCGATCCTCGTCTGGCGCCTGGACTACTCGCGGCTGCGCGAGGTCAAGATCCTCGTCTACGGCCTGCTGATCGCGTCGATCCTCGCCGTCATGGCCTTCGGCGACGTCGCCCGCGGCTCCCGTCGCGCGGTCGACCTCCCGTTCTTCTCGTTCCAGGCCTCCGAGCTCGGAAAGGTGCTGCTGATCGTGTCGCTGTCGGCCTTCATGGTCGACCAGGCGCGCCGGCTCGCCGACCGCCGGACGACCGCGCGCATCATGTTGCTCGCGCTCATCCCGGCGGCGCTCGTGATGCTTCAGCCGGACCTCGGTTCGGCCCTCGTGTACATCGTCATCGGCCTCGCCACGCTGTTCGTGGCCGGAGCCCCCTGGCGGCATTTCGCCGCCCTCGGCGCGCTCACCGCCATCGCCATCGCGCTCGCCCTCGTGGTGCTGCCGGCGGCCGGGGTGAACGTGCTCCACGACTATCAGAAGGACCGCCTCACGGCGTTCCTGCACCCATCCGACTCCGCCAACAGGGAGAGCTACCAGCAGAATCAGTCGCGCATCGCCATCGGGTCCGGGGAGAAGACCGGCCGGGGCGACGACGCGACGCAGACGAAGTACGACTTCCTCCCGGAGCACCACACCGATTTCGTGTTCGCCGTCGTCGGCGAGCGGTGGGGCTTCGCGGGAGCCGCATTCGTCCTCTCGCTGTACGCCATGCTCATCTGGCGCGGGCTGCGCATCCTGACCGCCTCGAAGAACCTCTACGGCGCACTCGTCGCCGGGGGCATCGTCTCGATGTTCCTGTTCCAGGTCTTCGTGAACGTCGGGATGAACGCCGGGATCATGCCGATCACCGGCATCCCGCTCCCGCTGATGAGCTACGGCGGCTCCTCCATCCTCACCACCATGCTGGCGATCGGCCTGCTGCAGTCCATTCACGCGCAGGCCCGCTCAGCGGCGGCATCCAAGGGCCGGGTGCTCACCTTCTAACCGAAATGAGCCAGTTCACGTGAAGAAGCAAGTCCTCGTCAGCGTCGACGCCTGGGAGACCAGGGTCGCGCTGCTCGAACAGGCCGGCACCCCGAGCAAGAGCGCGCGGCGCCCGAAGGGCGCCCAGAGCGCCCTCGCGGGCTACCGCGTCGCGGAGCTCTACCTGGAGCGGCGCGGCAGCCGCTCGATCGTCGGCAACATCTACAAGGGCAAGGTCGACAACGTCCTCGACGGGCTCGAGGCCGCGTTCATCGACATCGGCCTGGAGAAGAACGGGTTCCTCCACATCGACGAGATCGTCCTGCCCGGCGTCGAGATCCCCCGCCGCGGCCGCGGCCAGGAGGGCGGGAAGCGGATCAGCGAGATCCTCAAGCCCGGCATGGAGGTCGTCGTCCAGGTCGTCAAGGACCCGCTGAAGACCAAGGGGGCGCGGCTCTCGATGGACCTCACGATCGCCGGCCGCTACATGGTCTACACCCCGACCGGGGAGGGCCTCGGCGTCTCCAAGCGCCTGGAGGACAGCGAGCGCGAGCGCCTGCGCAAGCAGGTGAAGGGCCTCGACCTGGGCGGTGGCGGCGCGATCGTCCGGACCGCCGCGCACGGCGCACGGCGCGAGGACTTCGAGCGCGAGCTGCCCTACCTGTTCAAGCTCCACGACGTCCTGCAGCAGCGGGCCGCGAAGCAGGTCGCGCCGTCGCTCGTCTTCCAGGAGGCCGACCTGTCGGTCCGAGTCGTGCGCGACATCTTCAGTGCCGACTTCGAGCGCGCGCTGGTGGACGACGAGAAGCAGTACCAGCGGCTCGTCTCGTTCTTCACGCGCACCGCGCCGGAGCTCGTGGACCGCGTCGAGCTGCACCAGGGGTCGCGCCCGCTGCTGGAGGAGGCCGGCGTCGAGGAGGTCATCGCCGGGCTCACCTCGCGCCGCGTGGACCTGCCGAGCGGCGGCTACCTGATGATCGACTACGCGGAGGCCCTGACGGTCTTCGACGTGAACTCCGGCTCGTTCGTCGGCCGCGGCCGCCAGGCGCGCCTTGAGGACACGATCACCAAGACGAATCTCGAGGCGGCGGACGAGGTCGTCCGCCAGCTGCGGCTGCGGGACATCGGCGGCATCATCGTCATCGACTTCATCGACATGGCGAAGGCCCGCAACCGCGAGGCCGTGCTGAAGACGCTCCGCGCCGCGCTGGACCAGGACCGCACGAAGACGTTCACCGCCGAGATCTCGAAGCTCGGGCTCGTCGAGATGACCCGCCAGAACGTGACCGAGGGCGTGCGCGAGATCATCTCCCGCACCTGTCCCACCTGCGACGGGGACGGGGTCGTCCTGAGTGAGGAGACGGTCGCGATCGAGTTCGACCGCCGGCTGCGCGAACTCGCCGCCCGCGCCCCGCGGACGACCGAGGCCTTCCTCGTCCAGCTGAACCCGGCGGTCAGCGTCGAGTTCACCGGGCTGGGCGCGCGGATGCTCCACGAGTTGGAGGCGGCGACCGGCAAGGTGTTCCACTTCGAGGGCACCGACAGCCTGCCGCTGGACCACTTCGCGGTCGTGATGGAGGGCACGCTGGACGAGGTCCACGAGCGCGCCGTGCCGTTCAGCGCCGGCGAGGAGGTGCTCGTCTCGATCGTCGAGCCGCACATGTACAACGTCGACGACGCCGTGGCGAAGATCGACGGGTACATCGTCTCCGTCACCGGCGGCGGCGCCTACCTGGGGCAGAAGCGGCTGGTCCGCATCGAGGACGCCGGGCGCAACTCGGCCCGCGCCGTCCTCGTCGGCGAGGAGGGCCCCAATCCGGCGCCGGCGGCCCGCAAGCCGGCCGCCAAGCGCAGCTCGTCGAGCACACGACACAAGCCCGTCAAGAAGGCCGCGGCCCCCTCCGCAGACGGTGCCGCGGAGGCCGCGGAGGCCGGTTCGGATGCGCCCGAGACGCCCGCGGACGGCGATGCCCTAGAATCGAAGCCTCGGCGCCGTGGCCGCAGGGGCGGTCGGCGCCGTTCCGCTGCCACGGCCGATGCCGCAGCGGCGGCGGATTCCACCTCGGACTAGGACCTCTTCCAGATGTACGCGATCGTCAAGACAGGCGGCAAGCAGTACCGCGTCGAGCAGGGATCGACCCTGCTCGTCGAGCGGCTGCCCGAGGATGCGGGCGCCACGGTGGCGCTGGAGCCGCTGATGCTGCGTTCGGATGACGTGGTGTTCGACGCCGACGGCCTGAAGAAGGTCAAGGTCGACGCCAAGATCATCGAGCACATCCGCGGCCCGAAGATCCGCGTCTTCAAGTTCAAGCCCAAGCGCGGCTACAAGAAGACGCAGGGACATCGCCAGGAGCTGACCCGCATCGAGGTCACCGACATCAAGCTGCTGTCGCGCAAGCCGGCGGCCAAGACGCAGGCCGACGCCGCCGAGCCGGCGCCCGCGGCCGAGACGCAGGAGGCCTGATCGCATGGCACACAAGAAGGGTCTGGGCTCGTCCCGCAACGGCCGCGACTCGAATCCGAAGTTCCTCGGCGTCAAGACGTTCGCCGGGCAGACCGTCACGGGCGGCGAGATCATCGTCCGCCAGCGCGGCACCGTCTTCAAGCCCGGCGCCGGCGTCGGCATGGGCCGCGATCACACGCTGTTCGCGAAGGCCGCCGGCACCGTCGAGTTCACGCGCGGCCGCCGCGGCCGGGTCGTGAACGTCGTCACAGACGCCGAGTAGCACCCCGTTCGCGTGAACGCCCGCCTCGCGATGCAGCTGCTGCAGGCCGGGCGGGTCGCGATCGGCGCCGCGCTCGTCGTCGTCCCGGCCAGGCCGGGGGGCGACTGGGTGGGTGAGGACGGCCGCACGCCGGGCGGGCAGGTCGCCATGCGCGCGCTCGGAGCGCGCGAGATCCTCGTCGGCGCAGGGGCCTTCCACGCCGCTCGCAGCGGCGACGCGCGGACCGCGGCGACGTGGGCGCTCGCCATCGCCGCGTGCGACCTCGTGGACGCCGCCGCGACCGGCGCCGCCGCGGGCTCGCTGCCCCATCGCGGCGTGCCGGTCGGCGCGCTGGCGCTCGGATCGGCCGCCGCCGGCGTGCTGATCGCCGCCAGGCTCTGCGACTGACGCCGCGGCTCAGACCGGCTGCGAGGTCGGCCGCACCAGGAGTTCGCTGACGTCCACGTGCGCCGGCTGCGAGACGGCGTACATGACGGCGTTCGCGATGTCGGTGTCCTGGAGCGCCGCCTGCGGGCGGTTGTCGAAAAACGGCGTGTCGACCATGCCCGGCTCGATGAGCGTCACCCGCACGCCCGTCCCGGCGACCTCGCCGCGCAGCGACTGGCCCATCCCCGTGACGGCCCACTTCGTGCTCGAGTAGAGGCTCCCCGGGATCGCGACCCGGCCGGCGACCGATCCGGTCAGCAGCACGTGGCCCTTGGCCTCGATGATCGCGGGAAGCGTGGCCCGGATCGTGAGCGCGGCGCCCAGGACGTTGGTCAGGACCATGTCGCGCCAGTGCTCGACGGTGTCGGCCTCGTCCGGGTGGAAGCTGCGCCTGCCGCCGAACCCGGCGTTCACGAACGCGACGTCGATGCGGCCGAACGCGTCGAGCGCGGCCGCGGCGAGCCGCTCGTCGTCTTCCCACGAGGTGACGTCCGTGACGACCGCGAGGGCGCGGCCCTCGCCACCGCACTCGGCGGCGAGCGCGTCGAGCTTGTCCTGCGAGCGCGCCGCCAGCACGACGCGAAAGCCGGACGCGGCGGCGGCCCGGGCGGTGGCGGCGCCGATGCCTGACGAGGCGCCGGTGATGAGGAAGACCTGATCGGACACGGGCTGCTCCTACGCTTGAGGGGACGCATGCTGTACGACAAGGCTCGCATCTTCGTTCAAGGCGGTCATGGGGGGAACGGCTGCATGTCGTTCCGCCGGGAGGCGCACGTCCCCCGCGGGGGGCCCGACGGCGGCGACGGCGGGCACGGCGGCGACGTCGTCCTGCTCTGCGACGACTCGCTGCGCGACCTCCAGAGCTTCAAGCGCCGCGCCCACTACAAGGCGCCGCGCGGCCGCCACGGCGAGGGCGCGCTGAAACAGGGATCCGAGGGCGAGGACCTCGTCGTGCTCGTCCCGCCGGGGACGGAGGTCCGGATGCCCGACGGCACGGTGCACGACCTCGTCGTTCCCGGCCAGCGCGCGACGGTCGCGCGCGGCGGGACGGGGGGGCGCGGCAACCGGCGGTTCACGAGCCCCACGCGCCAGTCGCCGCGGTTCTCCGAGCGCGGGCTGCCCGGGGAGGAGGAGTGGATCGCCCTGCAGCTGAAGCTGCTTGCCGACGTCGGGCTGGTCGGGTTGCCCAACGCGGGCAAGTCCTCGCTCATCTCGGTGCTCACGCGCGCCGCGCCGAAGGTCGCCGACTACCCGTTCACGACGCTCGAGCCGCACCTCGGGGTCCTTGAGAGCGCCGACCGCCAGCTGATCATCGCCGACATCCCCGGCCTGATCGAGGGCGCCAGCGCGGGGGCGGGTCTCGGCCACGACTTCCTGGCGCACGTCGAGCGCACTCGCCTGCTCGTCCACGTCCTCGACCTCGCGCCGCTCGACGAGTCCGATCCGCGGGAGAACTTCGCCGTCATCGAGCGCGAGCTGGAGCGCCACGACCCGCGGCTCGCACGGCTGCCCCGCATCCTGGTCCTGTCGAAGGCCGACCTCGTCCCGCCGCCGGCTGCGGCGGCCGCCGCGGCGGACTGGCGTGCGCGCCTGGGCGAGGAGACGCCGGTCCTGGTGACCTCCAGCGCCACGCGCGAGGGGATCGACGAGCTGGGGGTCATGCTGCTCCGCAGCGTGCCGCCGGCCGCACCCCGCCCGCTCGACGAGCTGGTCGCCGAGGAGGCGCTCGCCGAGCACCAGGTCTTTCGCCCTGCAGCCGGCAGGGCGTGGCACGTGGAGACGGTCTCCGAGGGGTCCTACCGCGTCGTCGGGGATCCTGTGGAGCGGCTGCTGGCGCGGTACGACGTCGAGAACGAGGAGGCGCTCGCGCATGTCGAACGCCGTCTGAAGCGGATGGGCGTGATCCGCGCGCTGGAGGCCGCCGGCTTCGAGCCGGGCGACGACGTGGAGATCGCGGGCGTCGTCTTCGAGCTCGACCCGGCGTAGGCGATGGCTCCGAGCGCCGCGCGCATCGCCGCCGACGTCCTGCGCCGCGGCCGCATCCACCGCTATGCCGAGCACCGCTGGGGCGTCTGCGAGCTGCACCTTCCGTCCGGGCCGGGACCCCATCCCGTCGTGGTCGTCGTGCACGGCGGGTCGTGGCGCGCCGGGTATGACCGGCGCGTGATGCGCCCCATCTGCCGTGACCTCGTCCGGCGCGGCTGGGCGGCCTGGAACATCGAGTACCGCCGCATGGGCGGCGGGCAGGGCGGAGGCTGGCCGGCGACCTTCGCCGACGTGGCGGCCGCGGTGGACGCGCTCCCCCGGTGCGGCGCCCCACTGGACCTGGACCGGGTGATCCTGCTCGGGCACAGCGCGGGCGGGCACCTGGCGCTGTGGGCCGCCGGCCGCGACCGCCTGCCGGCCGGCGCCCCCGGGGCGCGGCCCGCCGTGCGGCCCCGCGCCGTCGTCGCCCAGGCGCCCGTCGCCGACCTCGAGCGCGCGCCGTCGCTCGTCGCTCCGGGCGGGCTCGTCAACACGCTGCTCGGGGGCGGGCCCGGCGAGGTCCCGGACCGCTACGCGCTGGCGAACCCGGCCCGCCAGGTGCCGCTCGGCGTCCCGGCGCTGCTCGTCCACGGCGCGGAGGACCGGACCGTGACGGTCGGCCAGAGCCGGGACTATGCGGCCCGCGCACGGGCGGCCGGCGCGGAGGTCGAGCTCGTGGAGCCGCCGGGCGCGATCCACCGCGCGCACGTCGACCCGCGCAGCGCGGCGTGGGCGGCCGTGACCGGGCGTCTGCCCGCCCTGGCGTAACCTGCCCGGGCCGTGGGCCGCTTCGTCGTCAAGCTCGGATCCAACATCGTCGCCCAGGACGACGGCGTGCTGCGCGCGGACGTCCTGGAGCACATCTGCGAGGAGATCGCCGAGCGTCACGCGGCGGGCGACGATGTCGTGATCGTGACGAGCGGGGCGATCGCCCGCGGCGTGCAGGTCATGGGCCTCAGCGGCCGCCCGTCTGCGATGGCCGACCTGCAGGCGGCGAGCGCGATCGGTCAGGGCAAGCTCTACCGCGTCTACGACGAGCTGCTGCGCGAGCGCGGCGTCACCTCGGCGCAGGTGCTGCTGACCTTCTTCGACGTCGGCCACCGCGCGCACTACCTCAACGCCCGCCGGACGCTCGGGCGGCTGCTCGACTGGCGCGTCGTGCCGGTCATCAACGAGAACGACACGACGGCGACCGAGGAGATCTCGTTCGGCGACAACGACTTCCTCGCGGCCCAGGTCGCGATCCTCGTCGGCGCCGACCGGCTGGTGCTGCTCACCAACCAGGACGGCCTGCACGCCGCCGACCCGCGCACCGACCCGGACGCGCCGCTCGTCGCCGAGGTCGGGGACGTCCGCGAGCTCGAATCCCTGCAGATCGGCCAGAGCCCATCGGCCCTCGGGTCGGGCGGCATGCGGTCAAAGGTCGTCGCCGCCGAGATGGCGACCGCCGCGGGCATCCCGACCACGATCTGCAGCGGCCTGCGCGACGGCGTGCTCGCGGGGGCCCTCGCGGGTGCGGCCGTCGGCACCGCCTTCGCGCCGCAGGAGCAGCGGCACTCGTCGTTCGAGCTGTGGCTCAAGTACGCCAAGCCGGCCCACGGCACGATCGTCGTCGATGCGGGCGCCGCGCGCGCGCTGCGCGACGGCGGAGCGTCGCTGCTGCCGGTCGGCGTCGTGGGGGTGACCGGCGACTTCCAGGAGGGCGATGCGGTCGAGGTGCGCTCCGGCGACGCGGTCATCGGCAAGGGGATCGCGAATTACGCCGCGAGCGACTTGCGGCGGGTCGTGGGCCGCAAGTCCGACGAGGTCCGTGCCGTGCTCCCGCGCGCGGCGGACGAGGCCGTCCACCGCGACTACTTCGTCCTGGCCTGAGCGGCCGGATGACCGAAGCCGAGGTGCTGGCCCGTGCCGACGACGTGCCCGCAGCACGGGATGTCGCAGGGGCGAGGTTCGCGCCGCTCGTGGCGTCGCCGCTGCTGATCCGGCGAGTCCGCGGTGCCGGCGGTGCCGGCGGGCGGCGCATCAGCGCGGGCGTGCGCGTCGAACCTGCGGCGTTCGCCGTGCTGCTCGAGGGCTCGGGCCGCGAGGCGTCGCTGACGGCCTACGGCAGCGCGACGGCCTGCGCGCACGCGTTCAACGACGCGCTCCACCGCGCGGCGCGCGACGGCCTTGGAGCCGCTCCGGAGGCCGTCCCGATCAGCGCCGGGCGTCTGATCGCCGCGGCGGGCGCCCTGCTCGCCTGACTACCCTTGGGGGCATGGCCACCACCGCCCAGTCGGTCAGTGACATCTGCCTGACGGCGCGCACCGCCGCGCGCACGCTCGCCGCGACGGACAGCGCGACGCGCGAGCGCGCGCTGCAGGCGATCGCCGACGCGCTGCTCGCGCGCACCGACGAGATCATCGAGGCGAATTCGCGTGACATGGAGGCCGGCCGCGAGGCCGGGCTGACCGCCGCGCTGCTCGACCGGCTGCTGCTCACGCCCGAGCGCATCGCCGGGATCGCCGAGGGCGCGCGGCAGGTCGCCGTCCTGCCCGACCCCGTCGGGGAGCTCGATCGACGGCGGCCGGCTCGCGAACGGCCTCGAGCTGAAGAAGGTCCGCGTGCCGCTCGGCGTCGTGGCGATCGTCTACGAGGCCCGCCCGAACGTCACGATCGACGCCGCCGTGCTCTGCCTGAAGTCGGGGAACGCGTGCGTCCTGCGCGGGTCCTCGTCCGCCGCGCACTCCAACGCCGTCCTCGCCGGGATCGCGGCGGACGCCGCGCGGGGATCGGGCCTGCCCGCGGGGTCCGTGTCACTGGTCGCCGGCGGCGGCCGTGACGAGCTCGCCGAACTGGCGACCCAGGAGGGCGTCGTCGACCTGATCATCCCGCGCGGCGGGGAGGGGCTGAAAGCCGCGCTGAAGGGCGTCGCGACGGTCCCCGTCATCTACGCCGCCTCCGGGAACTGCCACGTCTACATCGATGCGAGCGGGAACCTCGACGACGCCGTCGCGATCACGCTCAACGCCAAGACGCACCGGCCCGGCGTCTGCAACGCCGCCGAGTCGCTGCTGATCCACTCCGCGGTCGCCGGCGAGTTCGTCCCGCGGGTGCTGACGGCGCTGCACGAGGCCGGCGTCGAGCTGCGGGTCGATGCCCGGGCGCGGTCGCTCGCGGGCGCCGAGCTCGACGGCGTGCTGACCGACGCGACCGAGCAGGACTGGGCGACCGAGTTCCTGTCGCTGACGATCGCGGTCGGCGTCGTCGACTCGGTCGACGAGGCGATCGGGCACATCAACGAGCTACGGCTCCGGGCACTCGGAGGCGATCGTCACCGCCGACATGGCCTCGGCCCTCGCCTTCGAGCGCGGCGTGGACGCCGCCTGCGTGTACGTGAACGCCTCGACCCGCTTCACCGACGGCGGCGAGTTCGGGATGGGCGCCGAGATCGGCAACTCGACGCAGAAGCTGCACGCCCGCGGGCCGATCGGCCTGCGCGAGCTGTGCACCACCAAGTACGTGGTCACCGGCGACGGCCACGTGCGCTCCTGACGGCCGGTCCGCGTGGCACGCGTCGGGATCCTCGGGGGCACGTTCAACCCGCCGCACATCGGCCACCTGGTGTGCGCGCAGGAGGCCCGCGCCCAGCTCGGCCTCGACCGTGTCGTCCTGATGCCGGCGGCGACCCCGCCGCACAAGGAGATCGCCGACGACCCGGGCGCGGCTGGGCGTCTGGGACTCTGCCGCGTTGCGGTCGCGGGCGACGCCGGCCTGGAGGTCTGCGGCCTGGAGTTCGATCGGGAGGGGCCGTCGTACACGGCCGATACGCTGCGACTGCTGCATGACCGCGAGCCCGGAGACGAGCTGACGTTCATCGTCGGCGGTGACATGGCCGAGAGCCTCCCGACGTGGCACGAACCACGGGAGGTCCTGCGTCTCGCGGTGCTGGCCGTCGCCGAGCGCGACGAGGCGCGTGCCGGGGATCTCGCGGGGCGGCTGGCGCCGCTGCACGACGGCACGCGCGTGCGGTTCTTCGAGATGCCCAGGCTCGACGTCTCCTCGAGCGACCTGCGGGCGCGGGTGGCCGACGGGCGGCCGATCCGCCATCTCGTCCCCGATGCCGTGGCGGCGGAGATCGCCGCCCGCGGCTGGTACCGGCCCACCGCCGGTGTGTCCCCCACCGAGCAGGAGCACCACGGATGACCACCGAGCCCGCCACCGAGCAGCTCACCCCCGAGCGCCTCGCCGACCTGATCGCCGGGTACGCGCTCGACAAGAAGGCCCAGGACGTCGTCGAGCTCGACCTGCGCGGCGTGTCGGGGTTCACCGACGCGTTCGTGCTCTGCACCGGCACGAGCGACCGGCAGGTCAAGGCGATCCACGACGCGATCCACATCGGCCTGAAGAACGACCACGGGCTGCTGCCGCGGCGGGTGGAGGGGCTCAGCGAGTCGCGCTGGGTCCTCATGGACTACTGGGACGTCGTCGTCCACGTCCTCACGCCGGAGGCGCGTGACTTCTACCGCCTCGAGGCGCTCTGGGGTGACGTGCCCAAGCGCGCCTTCGAGGCCGGGCCGGACGGCGTCGGCGCGGCGTAGAGACGCCGAAGGCCGCCCGGTTCAGGCGGCCTTCGGGGGAGTGGAGCTAGAGGGACTCGAACCCTCGACCTTTCGGCTGCCAGCCGAACGCTCTCCCAACTGAGCTATAGCCCCCAGCCGATAATGCAGCGGCCCAGTTTACAAGGTCCGATTGGTTGTTCTTCGCCGGCGAGATCCGCAGATGGAGATAGGACTTTCCGGCGACCACGCTGATCGGGAGCGCAAACACGTCGTCGACTGCGGCGCAATACACGGCGATGATGTCGATCTCGTCGGCGTCGTACGTCGAACGCACGTAGCCGGCGAGCGGGGTCAGGCGGCTCCCGCCGATTCGCGCGACGACGACGCCGTCACGGAGATTCCCCCACTTGCACTGCACGCGCAGGATTCGATCGCCGACATCAAACGCCAGGTCGTAGCGATGCCCTTCGGTCATCGGGCGCAGGACTTGGATGCCGAGCAGCGCCGCCTTCGCCGCGATCATCATCTCGGCGATCCCGCCCTTCTCCGACGGTGTCAGCGCCCGCGCCTCCATGCGAACACATGTTCGCATCCGGGTCGGACGGACCGATGTGCCCGTCAGCCCAGCAGGTCCCTGCAGAACGCCGTGATCGTCCCGTTCAGCAACTCCGCGCGCTCCCACTGCAGGAAGTGCCCGGCGCGCGGGACGACGAACGGGCCGACGAGGTCCGGGAAGGCGACCTCGCAGCGCTCGGGGAAGTCCCGGAACAGCACATGGTCGTCGGGCCCGTACAGCGCGAGCGTCGGGACGGGGGAGGGCTCGAAGAACCGCGGCGGCTCGCTCAGCGGGATGCTCCCGAGCGCGCTCTCGTAGTTGCCGAAGGACGCGCGGAGCTTTTCGGGGTCCTCGAACGGCTGGGCCATGAACCCCGCCGCCTCGCGGGGGAACGCCCCGGGGTCGCCCAGAACCGCGACCCGTAGAACTGCTCGACGTAGCGGCGGCGCCGCTCCGGCGTGTCCAGCTCGGCCGCGAGCGCGTCCGCGTCACGGCCCTGCCGCACGAAGTAGTCCGCCGCCGCGCGCACCGCCGCCGACGGCTTCGGGTCGATCCGCGCGGCCGCGTACGCCTCGGGCAGGATCGGCAGGATCCCGTTGAACAGCACCTGGCGCTCGACGAACGCCGGGAAGCGCAGCCCCAGGTCGATGATCACGCCGGACCCCAGGTCGCCGCCGGCCGCCACGCACCGCTCGTGCCCCAGCACGTCGCGGACGAGCCCGTGCAGGTCGCGCGCGTGCGCGGCGAGGTCGTAGCGCCCGTCGGCCGCGACCGCCGAGGCCCCGAACCCGCGCAGGTCGGGGGCGATGACCTCGAAGCCCGCGGCGGCCAGTGCGCCGATGTTCCGCCACCAGATCCGCATCGTCTCGGGCCAGCCGTGCACGAGGAGCAGCGGGAGTCCGCCGCCGCCGGGCGGCCCGACGTGCACGAACGCGAGCTCGACGTCGTCGCGCACGACGGCCCGCCGCACGGCGTACCGCGCGGGATCCAGGTCGGGCGGCGGGACCGGGCCGGGCACGAGCCGGACACTATCCTCGCGTCCGGCATGACCGACCTGCGCTACGACCCGTCCGAGATCGAGCCCCGCTGGCAGCGGGTGTGGGCCGACGAGCGCACCTGGGAGGTCCCGAACCCCGTCCCCGGCGCCCCTGCGGGCGATGCGGACCCCGAGGCGACCTCCTACGTCCTGGAGATGCTGCCGTATCCCAGCGGCGAACCGCACATCGGGCATCTCAAGGTCTATTCCGTCGGCGACGCGGTCGCGCACTTCCATCGCCGCACCGGCCGCCGGGTGCTGCACCCGATGGGCTACGACGCCTTCGGCCTGCCCGCCGAGAACCACGCGATCAAGACCGGCCAGCACCCGCGCGTGTCGACGAACGCCGCGATCGCCGAGTTCCAGAAGCAGTTCCGCGAGTGGGGCATCTCGATCGACTGGTCGCGCGAGTTCGGGACGCACGAGCCGCGCTACTACCGCTGGACGCAGTGGATCTTCCTGCAGCTGATGAAGAACGGACTGGCGTACCGCAAGGACGCCGCGGTCAAGTGGTGCCCCAACGACCAGACCGTGCTCGCCAACGAGCAGGTGGTCGACGGCAACTGTGAGCGCTGCGGCGCCGAGGTCGAGGTGCGCCAGCTCAACCAGTGGTTCTTCAAGATCACCGACTACGCCGACCGGCTGCTCGACGACCTCGCGACGATCGAGTGGCCCGAGCACGTCAAGACGATGCAGCGCAACTGGATCGGCCGCTCGCAGGGCGCCGAGGTGACGTTCCGCTGCGAGGAGCTCGACATCGACTACCCGGTGTTCACCACGCGGCCCGACACGCTGTTCGGCGCGACGTTCTTCGTCATGGCGCCCGAGCATCCGGACATCGAGCGCCTGGCTGCCGGCACCGACCACGAGGCCGAGGTTCGCGCGTACGTCAACCGCGCGCTGACCGAGTCCAACGAGCTGCGCGGCGCCGCCGACAAGGAGAAGACCGGCGTCTTCCTCGGCCGCCACGTCGTCAACCCCGTCAACGGCGAGGCGATCCCCGTCTACGTCGCCGACTACGTGCTGATGGAGTACGGCACCGGCGCGATCATGGCCGTCCCCGCCCACGACGAGCGCGACCATGCGTTCGCGGTGAAGTTCGGGCTCCCGATCCGGCGTGTGATCGAGGGGGAGAACCCGGACGGCGACGCCGACGGCCTGCCGTACGGGGGCGACGGGCCGCTCGTGAACTCGGCGCCCGAGTTCGACGGGCTGCCCAACCGCGAGGCACTGGAGCGGATCGTCGCCTGGCTGGAGGGCGAGGGCAAGGGCCGTGCGTCCATCAACTACCGCCTGCGCGACTGGCTGATCTCACGCCAGCGCTACTGGGGCTGCCCGATTCCGGTCGTGCACTGCGCGGCCTGCGGCATCGTCCCCGTGCCCGACGACCAGCTGCCCGTCGTGCTCCCCGACGTCGAGGACTACGCGCCGAAGGGCCGCTCGCCGCTCGCCGCCGCGACCGACTGGGTGACCACGACGTGCCCGGCATGCGGCGGGCCGGCCGAGCGCGAGACGGACACGATGGACACGTTCGTGGACTCGTCGTGGTACTTCCTGCGCTACTGCGACGCGAACAACGACGACGCCGCGTGGGACCCCGCGATCGTCGACGCGTGGATGCCGGTCGACCAGTACATCGGCGGCGTGGAGCACGCGATCCTCCACCTGATGTACGCGCGCTTCTTCTGCAAGGCGCTGGCGGACCTCGGGCACCTCGGCGCGCAGGAGCCGTTCGCCAAGCTCTTCACCCAGGGGATGATCACCAAGGACGGGGCGAAGATGTCCAAGTCCAAGGGCAACGTCGTCTCGCCGGCCGCGATCGTCGGCTCGCACGGCTCGGACACCGCCCGTGCCTACATCCTCTTCATCGGTCCGCCCGACCAGGACGCCGACTGGTCCGACGAGGGCGTCGAGGGCGTGCACCGCTTCCTCAGCCGCCTGTGGCGGCTCAGCGCCGAGGTTGCGGGGCAGCCCGCCCAGGCGCTCCCCGAGGCGCCGGAGGGCGCCGACCTCGTGCTGCTGCGCAAGGCGCACTGGGCGATCGACCGGGTCACGGGCGTCATGGCGTCCGGCCGGTTCGCGTTCAACTCGGCGATCGCCGCGGTGATGGAGCTGACGAACGAGGTCTCGCGCCTGCGCGACGAGGCGGGGCCCGCCGCGATGCGGGCGGCGCTGGTGACGGCCAACTCGCTCCTGTTCCCGTTCGCGCCGCACGCCGCCGCCGACGGCCACCACCTGCTGACCGGCGAGCGCGTCTGGGAGGAGCCGTGGCCGGCCGCCGACCCCGCCTACCTGGCGTCGGACACCTATGAGCTCGTCTGCCAGGTCAACGGCAAGCTGCGCGACCGGGTGCAGGCGCCCTCGGATGCGGACCGGGCGGCGCTGGAGGCGCTGGCGCTCGCCGCTCCCAACGTGCAGGCGCACGTCGACGGTCACGACGTCGTCAAGGTGATCGTCGTGCCGGGCAAGCTCGTCAACATCGTCGTGCGCTGAGACGTCGCGAAGGCGGCGCAGGATCGGCGCACAGGCGCCCGTCCGCTGTCACGCGCCCGCGCCTAGCGTGCGGGCATGCCCGCCTCCCGCCGCTCCACGGTGCTCCTCTGGGGGCTCGTGGGCGTCGTCGCGCTGGTCATCGGCGGCCGGACGCTGGTCGGTGACGGGGACGGCGCGGCCGCGCCCGCCACGACGACGCCCCGGGGTGTGGAGCTCGCGGCCGCCCCGCAGGCGGCCGAGCGGGTCGTCGTGGACGTCACCGGGGAGGTGCGCAGGCCGGGCGTCTACCGGCTGCGGTCGGGCGCGCGGGTCCAGGAGGCCCTGCGGCGCGCGGGCGGCGTCACCCGGGACGGCGATCTCAGCGCCATCAACCGCGCCGCGAAGCTCGCCGATGGCCAGCAGATCCGCGTCCCGGCCCTGGCCGCGACCCCGGCGGGCGCGGCGGCCGGCGCCACCGTGGCGCCCGCCCAGGTCAGCCTGAACGCGGCGACGCCCGAGCAGCTCGACGCGCTCGACGGCGTCGGACCCGCGACGGCACGCAAGATCATCGCCTGGCGGACCGCCAACGGCGGGTTCTCGAGCGTCGACGATCTCGCGCAGGTTCCGGGCATCGGTCCCAAGCGGCTCGAGGCGCTGCGCCCGCAGCTGAGCCCGTGAGCGCGGCGCTCGCGCACCTGCGGTCGGGCGCCGCGCAGCGCCCGGCGACCGCGCTGCTGGTCGCCGCGCTCGCGGGCCTGGTCTGCGGGCCGCTCGGCGGGGTCGCGCCGCTGCTCGCGGCGCTGCTGGCCGGGGCGGCGGCGCGCACGCCGCGCATGGCCGCGCTGCTCCTCGCGGGGCTGGTTGCGGGGGTGCTCGTCGGCCAGGCGCGCGGCGCGGCGCTGGAGCGCACGACGCTCGGGCCGCGCCTGGGCCACGATCTGCGCGCCGCGGCGGAGCTGCTCGAGACGCCGCGGGCGACCCGCTTCGGCTGGCGCGCGGCGATCGCCCTCGGCGGGGAGCGCGTGCTCCTGCAGGGCGACGGCGACCCGCCGCAGCTGGCGGCCGGCCGGGTGCTCGAGGTGCGCGGCCTGCTGCGCGCGCCCCGCGCCCACGAGGGCTGGCTGCGGCCCAGGCGGCTTGCTGCGGTGCTGCAGGCCCGCGCCGTCCGCGACACCGGACGGCGGCGCGGCGGTCCGCAGGGGGCGCTGGACGCGGTGCGCGAGCGCGCGCAGCGGGCGCTTGGGGCGCGCCTGCCGCCCCCCGAGGGCGCGCTGCTGCGCGGGATGGTGCTCGGCGACGACGCCACGCTCGCGATCGACGAGCGGGAGCGGCTGCGCCGGGCGGGCCTCGGGCACCTCGTCGCCGCCAGCGGGGCGAACGTCGCGCTGCTCGCGGCGCTCGCGGCGGCGGTGTGCGCCGCGCTCGGGGTGGGCCTGCGCGCGCGGCTGCTCACCGTGCTCGTCCTGATCGCGCTCTACGTCCCGCTCGCCGGCAGCGGGGCTTCGATCCAGCGCGCGGGCGTGATGGGGGCCGCGGCGGTCGTGGCCACGCTCGCGGCCCGCCCCGCGGCGCGGTGGCACGCCCTGCTCCTGGCGGCGGTCGTGACGCTCGCCCTCGATCCGTCCGCCTGGACGGATCCGGCGTGGCAGCTGAGCTTCGCGGCGGTCATCGCGATCGCACTGCTCGCCGCACCGGTGGCCGCCGCCCTGCGCGGGCGCGGCGTGCCGGCGGTGCTGGCCGACGGCGCCGCGCTGACGCTCGCGGCGACCCTCGGGACGGCGCCCGTCTCGGCGGCGGTGTTCGGGACCGTGTCGGTGGCGGGGCTGGCGGCCAACGTGCTCGTCGCTCCGCTCGTCGGACCCATCACCTGGACCGGGATGGTCGCGGCGCTCGGTGCGCAGGCCTCGCCGCAGGCCGGCGCGGTCCTCGCCGCCTGCGCCGGCCCGCCGACGGCCCTGGTGCTCGCGGTCGGACGCTGGTGCGCGGGACTGCCGGGGGCGCAGCTCGACGCCGGGGTGGTGCCCGTGGCCGTCGTGGTGACGGGCGTCGGCGTCGCGGTGCTCGTGCCGCGCGCGCGGCGGGTCGCCGGCGTTCTGGCGCCCATCGCCGTGCTCGCGGCGGTGATCTGGGTGCGGGCGACGGGCGAGGCGCCGCTCCCGCCACCCGCGCCGGGTGTGCTGCGGGTCGCGTTCCTGGACATCGGTCAGGGCGACGCGACGCTCGTCCAGTCGGGCGGTGACGCGATGCTGGTCGACACCGGCCCGCCGGGCGGCCCGGTGCTGGAGCGTCTGCGCGAGCTCGGCGTGCGGCGGCTCGACGTGCTCGTCGGCACGCATGCGCAGGCCGACCACATCGGCGGGGCGGACGGCGTGCTGCGCGAGCTGCCCGTCGGCGGCGTCCTGGACGGCCGCGACGGCGTGCGCGAGCGCGAGGGCGAGGAGCTCGCCCGCGCGGCGCGCGAGCGCGGGACGCCGCTGGTCCCCGCGCGGGCCGGGCAGCGGGTCCGGCTCGGCACGGCCGAGGCCGAGGTGCTCTGGCCGCCGCCGCGGATCGGGACGGCCGACGGCGAGGCCGACCCGAACGACCGGGCCGTCGTCCTGCTCGTGCGCGGCGCGGGCATCCGCGTGCTGCTGACAGCGGACGCGGAGTCCGTCGTCCTGCAGCGGCTGGGACTCGGACGCGCCGACCTGCTCAAGGTCAGCCATCACGGCAGCGCCGACCCGGGGCTGCCCGCGTTGCTCACGGACCTGCGGCCGCGCCTGGCCGTGATCGAGGTCGGGCGCCGCAACCCCTACGGGCATCCGGCGCCGCAGACGCTCGCTGCGCTCGGGCGGTCCGGCGTTCCCGTCCTGCGCACGGATCGCGACGGGACGGTCGTCGTGGAGGCGCGGGAGGGGCGGCTGCACGTCCAGACCCGCTCCTAGACTGCGTCAGTGGCCGCCTTCAAACCTGCGTATCTGATCCACGGGGACGACCACGGGCGCGTGGCCGAGCGCCGGGGTCGCCTGCGCACGGTCGCCGAGTCGCAGACGGGCGGCGGCGGCGTCGAGGTGCTCGACGGCGACGACGCGACGCCCGCGAACGTCGCGCTGGCCCTCAACGCCATGACGTTCGCGATGGGACGCCGCTTCATCATCGTCGAGGGCGCCGAGCGCTGGAGCGATGCCGACGTGGGGAGTGAGCTGGCGCCCGTGATGGCCGCCATGCCGCCGGAGACGACGGTCGCGTTCTTCGCCGCCGAGGAGGGCCGCGCCCAGGCGCCGAAGGCGCTGCACGCCGCGGTCACCGCCGCCGGCGGCGACATCGTGGCCGAGCGGGTCCAGAAGGCGAAGGACCTGCCGCGCTGGGTGATGGAGCAGGCGCCGCGGCTCGGCGTGCGCCTCGACGGCTCGGCCGCACGGGCCCTCGTGGCGCAGGTCGGCGACCGCCAGCAGCGGCTGCTGCGGGAGCTGGAGAAGCTCGCCCTGGAGCACGGCCCGGACGCGGTGATCGGGGTCGCGGAGGTCGAGGAGTCCGCCGTGTCCTCCGCCGAGCGCCAGGTCTGGGGGCTCATCGACGCCGTCGTCGCGCGCGACCGGCGCGCCGCGCTGTCGTCCTACGCGGCGCTGCGCGCGCAGGGCGAGGACGCCGGGCGGCTCGTGCCGCTGATCGCACGGCGGCTGCGCGAGGTCACCGCCATCGCGCTGCAACTCGAGGCGGGCGCGGCGCCCGCCGACGTCAAGGCCGGCCTGCGGATGGCCCCGTTCGCCGCGGATCGCCGCATCCGCGAGGCGCGCGGGGCGGACGCCGCCGCGCTGCGCAGCGCCGTCGCCGCGGTCGCGCGGCTCGAACTCGCCACGCGCGGCGGGAGCGAGCTGGGCACCGAGACCGAGGCGACGCTGACGCTGCTCGCGATCACCGCCTGAGCACGCGGAAGGGCCCGCCTGGCCGGGCGGGCTCGGGACCTGCGGGACCGCTGCGCGGCGGCGTCAGGCGTCGACGCCGGCGCCGGCACGCACGCGGGCGGCGCGGGACTTCTTGCGCGCGCCGGTGTTGCGATGCAGGGCGCCGCGCTTGACGGCCTTGTCGATCGTCGACACGAGGCGCTTGTGCTCCTCGTCCGCGGCGGCGCTGTCGCCACCGGCCACCGCCGCGCCGAGGCGGCGGAAGTACGTCTTGATCGACGACGTGTAGCGACGGTTCTCGAGCCGCTCACGCTCTGCGCGCAGGATGCGCTTCTTCTGCGAATGAATGTTGGCCATAGCCGGTGGAGCAGTGTAGCGCCGGTACGGCCCCCTGGCAGGACGGGCCGGCGAAGCCGGACCGATGGATCTCCAACGGTCGCCACCGGCGCGTCTCCCACCACCCCTAGCATCCACCGCGGTGAGCGACGGCCCGACCAGCCCGCCTGGCGACGGGCACGACGACGCGGCGTTCGAGCGTGCCGCCCTGGTCGCCTCGACCGGTCCCGAGGCGTTCGGCGCGGACCTCGCGGTCGAGGAGGGGGTCGGGACGCACGAGGAGGACCTCGCTCCGCAGGCCCCGGGCGCGACCGCGGGCATGGCGCGGAACACCGCGATCTTCTCGATCGCGACCGGCGCCTCGCGGGTGGCGGGGCTCGCCCGCGAGGTCGTCGCCGCGAGCTACTTCGGCACGAGCGGCGCCGCGTCGTCCTTCACCATCGCCTTCCAGGTGCCGAACCTCGTCCGCGCGCTGTTCGCCGACGCGGCGCTGAGCGCGGCGTTCGTCCCGGTCTTCTCGGAGTACCTGGAGCAGGGGAAGCGGCGGGAGGCGGTGCTGCTCGCGTCGACCCTGTTCTGGATCATCCTGCTCGTCCTTGGGGCGATCACCGCGATCTTCATCGTCGGCGCGGGCGTGCTGATGCCGCTGTTCATCCCCGGCACGGAGTTCACGCCCTCGCTCGTGGACCTGACGATCGGGCTCTCCCAGATCCTCTTCCCGATCGTCGTGCTGCTCGGGATCAACGGGCTGCTCGTCGGGATCGCCCACGCCTATCACCAGTTCACGCTCCCGGCGCTGGCGCCGCTCGTCTGGAACATCGTGATCATCGGCGCGCTGGTCGCGCTGCAGCCGCTGTTCGAGGGCGACGACCGGATCTACGCGTACGCGATCGGGGTCCTCCTGGGGACGATCGTCCAACTCGCGATGGTGATCCCGACGCTCGGGCGCATCGACTTCCGCCTGAAGGTCCACCTGAACTGGCGCGATCCGGGCGTCAAGCGCGTCTTCATCCTCATGCTGCCGGTGACGATCGGGCTGGGCGTCATCAACGTCAGCCTGCTCGTCAACTCCATGGTCGGCGCGCTGATCTCCGAGAGCGCCCCGCGGGCGATCGACGCGGCGTTCCGCATCTACATGCTCCCGCAGGGGATGTTCAGCGTCGCGCTGGCGACCGTGCTGTTCCCGTCACTCAGCCGCCTCGTGGCGCGCGGCGACATCCCGGGCCTGCGGGGGCTGCTCGGCACGGGCACGCGGCAGAACCTGCTGCTGCTCGTCCCCGCGGCCGCCGTGACCATGGCGCTCGCCGCCCCCATCACCGAGCTGATCTACCAGTACGGGTCGTTCGGCGCCGCGTCGACCGACGAGGTCTCGCAGGCGCTCTTCTGGTTCTCCTTCTCGCTCCCGTTCGCCGGCGTGAACCTGCTGTTCACGCGCACGTTCTTCTCGCTGCAGCGGCCCTGGATCCCGACCGCGCTCGCGGCGCTGACGCTCATCGTCAACGTGGCGCTGGCGCTGGCGCTGTACGGGCCGCTGGGCATCGCCGGGCCGGTGATCGGCACCGCGGCCGCGTCGGGCCTCATGGCGCTCGTGCAGGCCCATCGCCTGCGCGGCCTGCTGGGCGGGCAGATCGAGGGCCGCGAGACGGCGATCGCGACGGGCAAGATCGTCGCCGCGTCCGTGGTGCTGGGGCTTGTGGCCTACGGCGTCTGGACGCTCCTGGACGGTGCGCTCGGCGATGCCGGGGCGCTCACGCGCCTGCTCGCGGTCGGCCCGGCGATCACCGCTGGGCTGATCGCCTACTGGGCGGGCGTCACCGCGCTGCGCGTGCCCGAGGCCAAGCAGATCGGGGACTTCGTGATGGCGCGGGTGAAGCGGTGAGTCTGGACGAACGGTCGACCCCCTGCGCCCGACGGACACTGACGCACGACGAACGGTGGTCCGCCCGGCACGCAACGTGGGCGATCGCCGGTACCGTTGAGGGCGTGGACGCCGAGGCGCTTGACACGGTGCTCGCGCAGGCGCCGGACCTGGGGGACGCCTGCCGCACCACCGCCGCAGCCCTCACCGAGGGCGGGCGCCTCGCCGTGGCCGTCTACGTAGGGCGCGCCGGCCGCCTGCGCTGCCTGGCGTCCGCGGGCGCCGCGCACGTCCTCGACGGCGTCTGTGCCCCGTCCGGACCCGTCGGGGCCGCCGCTGCGACGGGGCAGGAGCAGCACACGCCCCAGCCGGGCGCCGCGACGGCTGTGAGCATCCCGCTGCGCTCGGCGGGCGGCGATCCGCTGGGCGTGCTCGCGGTCGAGGCGACGACGCTGCTGGACGAGGCGCTGCTGGCCGATCTGCGATCGGTCGCGCGGGTGCTCGCCGACCGGATCGCGGCGCTCGGCGGCCCGCCCGCCGAAGGCCCCGCGAGCCGCCTGGCACAGCACGCCGCCGCGCTCGCGGGCATGGAGGACCCGGCGCGGATCGAGCGGGCCACGCTCGTCGCCGCGCTCGACCTCGCCGGGATGGAGAGCGCCGCACTGTTCCGCGCCGAGCCCGACGGCACGTGGTCGGTGGCCGCGACCGCGGGCGTCCTCGGCGCCCGCCTGGCGCTCCTCGGGCTCGTTCCCCTTGACGGCCTGGCGATGCTCGTCGAGGGCGGCGGCTCGTGCTCGCTGACCCGGGACGCCACGCGCCCGGAGAGCGAGCTGCCGCTCGGCCTGGGGGCGCTGCGCGAGGCCGGGGTGCGCACGGCGATCGTGGCGCCGCTGCTGGCGCGCGGCCGGATGCTCGGTCTGCTCGTGCTCGCGGACGGCCGGGCGCTGGAGCCGTCCACCGAGCGCGCCGAGCTCGTCGAGCTGATCGCGGTGCAGTCGGCCTCGAACCTGCGCACGGCCGCCGCCGTCGCCGAGCTGCGCCACCGCGCGTCGACGGACCCGCTGACCGGCCTCGGCCATCGCGGCGCGTTCGGCGAGGCGCTCGGCGCCTCCCACCGCCGTCCGATCGCGACGGCGGTCGCGCTCTGCGACATCGACAGCTTCAAGACGCTGAACGACCGCTTCGGGCATCAGGAGGGCGACCGTGCGCTGGTCGCCGTCGTCCACGCGCTCGACGGCGCCCTGCGCCGCGGCGACCTGCTGTTCCGGCTCGGCGGCGACGAGTTCGCCGCCCTGCTCGCCGTCCGCAACGAACAGGAGGCGGTCGCGGCGGCACACCGCATGCGCGCAGCCGTCGCCGCGTCCGACGCGGGCGTGACGGTCTCCATCGGCGTCGCGGTCTCGGGTCCCGACGAATCCGACGAGTCGATCGTCGGACGCGCCGACCGGGCGCTGTACGCCGCGAAGCACGAGGGTCGCGACCGGGTCGCGCTCGACGACGCCGCGCCGGCGCAGCCCGCGGCGTCCTGACCGGCCGCCACCGGCCCGCCTCCTACCCTGTGTTGAGCCGTCGTCGCGGCGATCGCCATGGACCAGGCCCACATCCGCAACTTCTCGATCATCGCCCACATCGACCACGGGAAGTCGACGCTGGCCGATCGCATCCTGGAGATGACGAAGACGGTGGACCCGCGGCAGATGCGCGCCCAGGTCCTGGACTCGATGGATCTCGAGCGCGAGCGCGGGATCACGATCAAGGCGCAGGCGGTCCGGGTCTTCTACACCGCGCGCGACGGCGAGACGTACCAGCTGCATCTCATCGACACGCCCGGCCACGTGGACTTCACGTACGAGGTGAGCCGCTCGCTCGCCGCGTGCGAGGGGGCGCTGCTGGTCGTCGACGCCTCACAGGGCGTCGAGGCGCAGACGCTCGCCAACACGTACCTCGCGATCGACTCGGGCCTGGAGCTCATCCCCTGCCTGAACAAGATCGACCTGCCGGGCGCCGAGCCCGAGCGCGTCGGCGCCGAGGTCAGCGAGCTGCTCGGCGAGCCGGCGGAGGGCATCCGCACGATCTCCGGCAAGACGGGGGAGGGCGTCGTCGAGGTCCTCGAGGAGCTCGTGCAGAAGGTGCCGCCCCCGGCCGGCGACCCGGATGCGCCCGCGCGCGCGCTGATCTTCGACTCCGAGTTCGACCAGTACCGCGGCGTCATCGCCTACATCCGCGTGGTCGACGGCGTCTTTCGCAAGGGCGAGGCGATCCGCGCGATGGCGGCGGGCACGGAGTCCGACATCGACGACATCGGCTTCTTCTCTCCGGGGCAGATGCCCGCGCAGGAGCTGCGCGCCGGGGAGGTCGGGTACCTCATCACCGGCATCAAGGACGTCACGCGCCTGCGCGTCGGCGACACGCTGACGACGAAGCTCGGCGGCTCGGACGAGCCGCTTCCCGGCTACCGCGACGTCAAGCCGATGGTCTTCTGCGGCCTCTTCCCGATCGACTCCGACCGCTACCCGGACCTGCGCGACGCGCTCGAGAAGCTCACGCTCAACGACGCGGCGCTGACCTGGGAGCCCGAGACGTCCGACGCGCTGGGCTTCGGCTTCCGCTGCGGCTTCCTCGGCCTGCTGCACATGGACATCGTGCGCGAGCGCCTGGAGCGCGAGTACGACCTGGAGCTGATGGCCACGATGCCGTCCGTGGGCTTCGAGATCGAGCTGACGAACGGCGAGGTGCTCGAGGTCCACAACCCGTCGGACATGCCCGACCCCGCGCGCGTGACCGAGATCCGCGAGCCGATGATCCGCGCGTCGATCCTCACGCCGACGGAGTTCATCGGCGCGGTGATGGAGCTGTGCCAGGAGAAGCGCGGGGAGCACGCCGGCATGCACTACCTCAGCTCCGAGCGCGTGCAGCTCACCTACGACCTGCCGCTTGCGGAGATCGTGCTCGACTTCTTCGATCAGCTGAAGTCGCGCACCCGCGGCTACGCGTCGCTCGACTACGAGGTCACCGACCTCAAGGCGTCGAACCTCGTGAAGCTCGACGTGCTGCTCGCCGGCGAGCCGGTCGACGCGCTCTCGATGCTCGTCCACAAGGACAAGGCGTACGCGGTCGGCCGCACGCTCACCGAGAAGCTGCGCGAGAAGATCCCGCGCCAGCAGTACGACGTGCCGATCCAGGCCGCGATCGGGTCGCACATCGTCGCCCGCGAGACCGTGAAGGCCTTCCGCAAGGACGTCATCGCCAAGTGCTACGGCGGCGACATCTCGCGCAAGCGCAAGCTGCTCGAGAAGCAGAAGGAGGGCAAGAAGCGCATGAAGCAGGTCGGCCGCATCGAGGTTCCCCAGGAGGCGTTCCTCGCCGTGCTGGAGCTGGGGGATTCGAAGTAGGACGGAACCCCCGCGTCGCCGGCGGACCCATGACGACCCGCCGGCGACGCGATACCCCAGAAACGAACCGGACACCCGGAGCGACCGGTCTCTCCTCCGACGGAGCGACCATCTCAGGGTCGCCGGACCCACGTCAAGCGAGAACCGGGGCCCGCGGCACGCGGCGTTCCGCCGCAGCGGCCACAATGTCCCGATGGACCTCGGTCTGCAGGACAAGGTGTGCGTCGTCACCGGAGCCTCGCGCGGCATCGGCCGCGCGACGGCAGAGCGCCTCGCGGCGGAGGGTGCACGCGTCCTGCTCGTCGCGCGGGGCGAGCAGGAGGTGCGCGCCGCCGCGCAGGCGTGCGGCGAGCGGGCGGAGTGGATCGCGTGCGACGTCACCGATCCGGAGTCCGACACCGAGATCGTCGCCGAGGCGATCGAGCAGATGGGCGCGATCGACGTCCTCGTCAACAACGCCGGGACCTCCTACGCCCGCGCGATGGACGAGCTCACGGACGCCGACTGGCTCGGGCAGTACGCGCTGCACGTGCTCGCGCCGATGCGGCTGATGCGGGCCGCCGCCCCGCACATGGCCGCCCGCGGCGGCGGACGGATCGTCAACGTCGCGTCCTCGGCGGGCAAGCGGCCGTCGCTGACCAATCCGGCCTACAGCGTCACGAAGGCCGCCCAGCTCTCGCTCTCGCGGGCGTTCGCCGACCTCTACGCGGCGCAGGGCGTCCTCGTCAACGCGGTGACGCCGGGCGGCACCACCTCCGAGCTGTGGACCGCACCCGGCGGCATGGCCGATCAGCTCGCCGCGCGCCGGGGTGTCACGCGCGAGCAGGCGCTCGACGACCAGCGCGCGAAGATCCCCCTCGGGCGCCTCGCCGAGCCGGGCGAGATCGCCGACGTCGTCGTGTTCCTGTGCTCGGCGCGGTCCGGCGCCGTCACCGGCGCGGCGTGGTCGGCCGACGGCGGCACCGTCCAGGTCATCATCTGAGCACGTGCTGACGCCCCGCCAAGAGCTGATCCTGCGCAAGGTCGTCGAGGCCCACCAGGCCTCGGGCCAGCCCGTGGGGTCCAAGACGCTCGCCGCCGACCCCGAGCTCGGCTGCGGGCCGTCGACGATCCGCAGCGAGCTGGCCCAGCTGGAGGAGGCGGGGCTGATCACCCATCCGCACACGTCCGCCGGACGCCTGCCGACCGACGCGGGTCGCCGCTACTACGTCGACCACCTGCCGGCGACCCGCGAGCGCTCGGACCTCGCACTGCCGCTGGTGCGGCGCGAGCTCGACGACGCGATGCGGTCAGCGACGGCGACCCTGGCGCAGGTGACGAACCTGCTCGCGGTCGTGAGCGCGCCGCCGCTGGACACCGCGACGATCCGCCACGTCGAGGTCCTGCTGCTCCAGCCGCAGGTCGCGATGGTCGTCGTGATCACCTCCACCGGCGGGGTCTCCAAGCGAATGCTGACGTTCGACGACCCGGTCGATTCCGGGCTCGTGAGCTGGGCCGGCGCCTACCTCAACGAGCGGCTGCAGGGCGTCGGGCTCGGCGCGCGGACGCTTCGCGCGCGCCTGCTCGACGCATCCCTGGGCATGAGTGAACAGCGGTTCCTCGACGCGCTCCTGCCGGCGTTCCAGGGCCTTCCGTCGACCGGGGAGGACATGGTCTACGTGGACGGTGCCGCGCGGCTCCTGGGCGCGGACCGCCTGCAGGACGTGGCGCAGGTCAACGAGCTGCTGACGGCGCTCGAACGCCGGGTGACGCTCCTGGGCGTGCTGCGCGCGGCGCTCGGCGAGCGCGGCGTGCTCGTGCGCATCGGCAGCGAGAACGAGCTGCCGGCGCTGCAGTCCCTGGCCGTCGTCGCGGCCGCCTACGGGTTGCCGGCGCGCAAGCTCGGCACGGTCTCCGTCATCGGCCCTGTGCGGATGGACTACCCGGCGGCGATCGCGACGGTGCGCGAGGCGGCCGTGCAGCTCTCGCGCTACGTCGAGGACGTCTACGAGGGCTGAGCCCGCGCGCGACCCACTAGCCTCGCCCGTCCATGGCCGGCACGATCCCGCGCGATCCGTATGAGGTTCTCGGTGTCCCGCGCGACGCCGACGAGACGACGATCAAGAAGTCGTTCCGCAAGCTCGCGCGCGAGCTGCACCCGGACGTCAACGCCCACGACCCCAAGGCCGAGGACAAGTTCAAGGAGGCGGCGGAGGCGTACGAGATCCTGTCCAATCCCGAGCGCCGCGAGATCTACGACCGCCACGGGCACGAGGGTCTGCGCAGCGGCGGGATGGGCCCGAACTTCGAGGGCTTCGGCTCGATCTCGGACCTCTTCGAGGCGTTCTTCGGCGCCGGCTTCGGCGGCGGGTTCGGCGGCCACGGCGGCGGGCCCGCACAGGGCGACGACGCGATCCTCGCAGTGGACATCGAGCTGCGCGACGCCGCGGCGGGCATCCGCGTGCCGGTGACGTTCGAGGCCGTCGACGTCTGCGGGCGCTGCTCCGGCGAGGGCGCCGAGCCGGGGACCGCCGTGCGCTCCTGCGAGCGCTGCGGCGGCTCGGGCGTGCTGCAGGTGGTCGCGCGCTCCCCGTTCGGCCAGGTCATGCGCAACGCCGCGTGCGACGCGTGCCGCGGCGAGGGGCGGATCCCCGAGCAGCCGTGCACCGCCTGCGACGGGCGCGGGCGCGTCGTCGGCGCGCGCCACCTCGAGGTCGACGTGCCGGCGGGCATCGCCGACGGCCAGCGCATCCGCCTCGCCGGCAGCGGCCACGCGGGTGAGCACGGCGGGCATCCCGGCGACCTCTACGTGCAGGTCCAGGTGCGCCCGGATGAGCGGCTGATCCGCGACGGCGACGACCTCGTGACCGTCCTCGACGTGCCCGCGCCGCTCGCCGCGCTCGGCGCCGACCTGCCGGTGACCGCGCTCGACGGGCAGCTCGACGTGCACGTGCCGACGGGCACCCAGCCGGGCGAGGTCGTGGTCGTCAAGGGCGAGGGCATGCCGCACCTGCGGCGCCCGGAGCGGCGCGGCGACCTGCGCGTCTTCGTCAACGTGCTGATCCCGCGGCGCCTGACGGCCGAGCAGCGCGAGCTGCTCGGCACGCTCGCGGACTCGCTGACGCCGGAGAACCTCGCCGCGCCGGAGACGATGACGGGCAAGCTGCGCCGCCTCCTCGGCGGCCGGCGATGATCCGGCTCGCGCTGCGGGTCCGCCGCGAGGACGCCGAGGTGGCGCTCGCCGAGCTGCTGGAGCTGGCGCCGTCCGGGGTCGAGGAGCGCGAGCTCGAGGACGGGGCCGTCGTCGAGTACGCGGTCTACGGAGCGCCCGGCGAGCTGCCGGCCCTGCCCGACCTGCATGCCGCCGCCGGCGGTGCGATCGTCGAGGTGGTCACCGAGGAGATCCCCGACGACTGGCACGAGCGCTGGAAGGCCTTCCACCGCCCGGTGGACGTCCCGCCCGGCTCCCGCGGGGGCGCCGGCCTGCGCGTGCGCCCACCGTGGGAGCCGCCGCTCGCCGCCGGCGGGCCGCCGGTCCTGGAGCTCGTGATCGACCCGGCGCAGGCCTTCGGCACCGGCGCCCACCACACGACCCGGCTGTGCCTGGAGCTGCTGCTGGAGCTGCGAGCCCGGCGGCGCGTGCGTCGACGTCGGCTGCGGCTCCGGGGTCCTGGCGATCGCGGCGGCACGGCTGGGCTGGGATCCCGTCAGCGGCGTGGACCACGAGGCCGAGAGCGTCAGCGCGACCTGCGACAACGCCCGCGCGAACGGCGTCACCGTCCGGGCGCGGGCGTTCGACCTCCTGTTCGACGGCCCGGCTCCGGGTGCGCCGACGGTCCTCGCCAACCTCCTGCGGCCGCTGCTGCTGACCGTCGCACGGACCGGCTTCGCCGGGGGTGAGGTCCCGGAGGCGCTGATCGCGAGCGGGCTGCTCGCCGAGGAGGCCGACGAGGTTGCGACGGCGTTCGCCGAGTCGATGGGCCTGCGCGAGACGGCCCGGCGCCACGGCGGCGAGTGGGCCGCGCTGCTGCTGCAGCGTTAGCTGAGGATCTCGCGCGAGCTGCGGCCCGCGGCGACGTGGCCGACGAGCCGCTCGGCGGCCGCCTCCGGCTCTTCGGGTCCGTCGGGCGCGAGCGCCGTGCGCACCCAGCCGGGGTCGAAGGCGAAGACCGCCACGCCGCGGCCGCCCCCGAGCTCCTGGCGCAGCGTCTGCGTGAGCGACTCCAGCCCGGCCTTCGACGCGGCGTACGCGCCCATGGTCCGGCGCCCCCCGCTGACCTGCGGGGCCACGACGTTGGCGACGACGCCGGCGCCGCGCTCGGCCATCGCGGGCGCCAGCCGCCCGCAGAGGACGAACGGCGAGAGGACGTTGACCTGGAACGAGCGGTCCAGATCCTCGAGCCCGATCTCGGCGACCGGGCCGTCGACGCGGACGCCCGCGTTGTTCACGAGCACGTCGACGCGGCCGTAGCGCTCGAGCACCTCGTCGGCGAGGCGCAGTGCGTCCGCGGGATCGGACAGGTCGGCGACATGGCCGCTCGCCGCGCCGACACCCGCCAGGAGCTCACCGCGCCGCGCCGTGGCGGCGACCAGCGCCCCGCGCTCCGCGAGCGCGCGGGCGGTCGCGGCGCCGATGCCGCTCGACGCGCCGGTGACCAGGCAGACCGATCCGGAGAGCTCCATGCAGGCGATACGCAGGCATCCGCGGGACGGATCGCAGGGTGTAGCGTCCGCGACATGCTCCACACGCGCGAGGACCTCACCTTCGACATCGCCGGAACGCCGATCGCCGCGCTGGCTCTACCGTCCCGTCGCGGCCGCGGGCGGCGCCGTGCCCTGCGTCGTGATGGCCCACGGCTTCAGCGGCACGCGGCGCGACGGCCTGGAGCCCTACGCCGAGCGCTTCGCCGACGCCGGGTTCGGCGTGCTGCTGTTCGACTACCGCGGGTTCGGTGACAGCGGCGGCAGCCGCGCCAGGTCATCTCGATCGGCGGCCAGCAGGAGGACTACCGCGCGGCGATCCGCGCGGCCGCGCGCGATCCCGTGGGTCGACCCCGCTCGCATCGCGCTGTTCGGCTCGTCCTTCAGCGGCGGCCACGTCGTGACCGTGGCCGCCGGGCGACGCGCAGATCGCCGCGGTGATCGCGCAGGCACCGTTCGCCGACGGCATCGCCCAGCTGCGCAGCGCACCGCCGCGGGTCGCGCGCGCGGCTGACGGTGGACGCCGTGCGCGACGCGGTCGGCGCCGCGCTCGGCCGGCCGCCGGTCACGGTCGCGGCCACCGGCCCGCCCGGCGGCTACGCCGTGATGACCGCTCCCGAGGCCGAGCCGGGCTTCGCGGCGATCGTCGGCGAGGGCTCCCTGCGTCGCAACGAGGTCGCGGCCCGCGTGATGCTGACGGTCGGGCTGCTGGCGTCCGGTGCGCGACGCGCTGCGCGTGTCCTGCCCGGTGCTGGTGTGCGTCTGCGACGCCGATGCGACGACGCCGCCGGCGCCCGCCGAGCAGATGGCGCAGAACGCGCCGCGCGGGGAGGTCGTCCACTACCCGATCGGGCACTTCGACATCTACCGCGGCGAGGCGTTCGAGCGCGCCGTCACCGACCAGGTCGCGTTCCTGCAGCGGGTCCTCGCGCCGCGCGAGCAGGCGGTCGCGGCGTAGCCCGTGGCCTGGAACGTCGTCATCGCGGGCGGCGGGTTCGGCGGCTTCTACACCGCCCGGACGCTCGAGCGCGTGCTCCCCTCGCAGAGCGCGCGCGTGACGCTCGTCAGCGAGGACAACTTCATGCTCTACACGCCGCTGCTGCCCGGCGCGGCGGCCGGGACGCTCGAGCCGCGGCACGTCGTCGTGCCGCTGCGCGAGGAGCTGCGGCGGACGGATCTGCAGCTCGGACGGGTCGTCGGCGCCGACCCCGGCGCGCAACCGTCCTGCGGATCCGGCGCACGGACGGGGCGGCCGAGGAGCTGCGCTACGACCAGCTCGTCGTCGCGCTCGGATCGGTCTCGCGCCTGCTGCCGATCCCCGGCCTGGCCGAGCACGGCATCGGGTTCCGCACGCTCGCGGAGGCGATCGCGCTGCGCAACGGCGTGCTGCGCACGCTCGAGATCGCCGAGACGCTCGACGACCCGGCCGCAGCGCCGCGCGTGGCTGACCTACGTCTTCGTCGGCGCCGGCTACGCCGGGCTGGAGGGGCTCGCCGAGCTGCAGGACTTCGCGGCCGACGTCATCGAGCTGTACCCGCGCTGCCGGACCGAGGGCATGCGCTGGATCCTCGTCGAGGCCCGCGATCGCGTGATGCCGGAGATCTCCCCGTCGCTCGCCGGCGTTCGCGACCGGTGAGCTGCGCAGGCGCGGGATCGAGATCCGCACCGGCACGACGCTGGAGGCGGTCACGGCGACGACCGCGCGAGCTCTCCGGCGGCGAGACGGTCCCGACACGCACCGTCGTCTGGACCGCCGGGGTGCGCCCGACGCCCGTCATCGCCGAGCTCGGGCTGGAGCTCGGCGAGGGCGGGCGCCTGGCGGTCGATGAGACGCTGCCGCTGCCGCGGCTCGCGAGAACGTCTGGGCGATCGGCGATGCCGCGGCGGTGGACGATCCGGCGCGGCGCGGGAACGTCTGTCCGCCCGACCGCCCAGCACGCGATCCGCCAGGGACGGCTGGTCGCGCGCAACGTCGCCGCGTCGCTGGGCTCCGGCGAGGTGCGCCGCTTTCGCTACAAGACGCGCGGCGTCTTCGTCGACATGGGCAAGAGCGACGCGGTGGCGAGCACCATGGGGATCCGCTGGCGCGGCCTGCCGGCCTGGTTCCTGGCGCGCACCTACCACCTGCTGATGCTCCCGGGCCTCAAGCGCAAGGCCCGCCTGCTGATCGACTGGAACGTCCAGCTGCTCTTCGGCCGCGACGCCTCCGAGCTCGGGCAGCTCGGGCACCCTCCATCGCTCGCCGATTCCGGGCGCCCCGTGGGCGCGCCGTCCGCCGCGAACGGGCACGGCGCCGCGGGCGATGTCGCCCCTCCGTCCGCCGCGCCGCCTTCCGCCGACCGGTAGGGTCCAGGCCCGCAGGACTGTCACCCCGCACGTCGAATCCGAGGGCCGATGACCACCAAGCTGATCCGGACCATCGCCGCCGCCGCGGCCGTTCTCGCCGCCGGCCTCGTGCTCGCAGCGTGCTCCAGCGACAACTCGACCGGTCCGTCCGACGCGCAGGTGCAGGACGCGGCGGGGACCACCACGGCGCAGACGGCCACGACCGAGGCGAAGACGACGACCGAGGCCACGACGACCGAGGCCGAGCCGACGACGACGCAGGCCGCAGCGGTCGACGGCAAGGCGATCTTCGCCACCAACTGCGCCGGCTGTCACACGCTCGCCGCCGCGGACGCGTCGGGCCAGGTCGGGCCGAATCTCGACCAGACCAAGCCCTCGAAGGCGCTCGCGATCAACCGGGTCACGAACGGCATGGGTGGGATGCCCGCGTTCGAAGGCCAGCTGAGCCCCGAGGAGATCACCGCCGTCTCGACGTACGTCGCCGACAACGCCGGCGGGTAGTGCGGCGGGCGCCGCCGCGCGCCCTCCTATGATGGATCGCAGATGTCGGTGACCGACCGGGTCAAGACGGACCTCACCACGGCCATGAAGGCCGGCGAGAAGGACCGCGTCGGCACGCTGCGCCTGGTGCTCTCCGAGCTGCAGAAGGACGCCAAGGAGGGCCCGGGCGACGAGCTCGCCGTCCTGCGCCGCGAGCGCAAGCGCCGCCTGGAGTCCGCCCGCGCCTTCAGCGACGGCGACCGGCCGGAGCTGGCGGACGCCGAAGCGGCCGAGGCGGCGCTCATCGAGGAGTACCTGCCCGCCGAGCTGCCCGACGACGAGCTGCGCGCGATCGTCGCGCGCGCCGTCGCCGAGACGGGGGCGTCCTCGCCGAAGGACATGGGCCAGGTCATGAAGGCGGCGATGGCGCAGGTGGCCGGTCGCGCCGACGGCAAGCGGGTCTCGGCACTCGTCCGGGAGGCACTCACAGGCTGATGCGCCGCACGATCGAACTCTCCAACGACACCGCCGCCGCCCTCGCGGGCACCGGCGACAGCGTCCTGCGCCAGCTCGAGGAGCACGTGGACTGCGGGCTCGTGCTGCGCGGCAACGTCGTCACGCTCGACGGCGAGGCCGAGGCGGTCGCCGCCGCCGCACTCGTCGTGCGCGAACTCGCCGACCTCGTCGAGCAGGGGCACGAGCTGGGGGACGGGACGATCGCCGCGGTCACGGGCGCGCTGGACCGCCACACCTCGCCCGCGGAGATCCTCGAGGACGTCGTCTGGCGCCACCGCGCGCGCAAGGTCGCGCCGAAGACCGTCAACCAGAAGCTCTACGTGGACTCGGTCCGCACCAACACCGTGACGTTCGGCATCGGGCCGGCGGGCACGGGCAAGACCTTCCTGGCCGTCGCGATGGCGGCCGCGGCGCTCTCGCGGCGCGAGGTCAACCGCATCATCCTCACGCGCCCCGCGGTGGAGGCCGGCGAGCGGCTCGGCTTCCTCCCGGGCGACCTGATGGCGAAGATCGACCCGTACCTGCGGCCGTTGTTCGACGCGCTCAACGACATGCTCGACCCCGAGAAGGTCTCGGGCTACCTGGAGCGCGGCGTCATCGAGGTCGCGCCGCTGGCGTTCATGCGCGGGCGGACGCTGAACGACTCGTTCATCATCCTCGACGAGGCCCAGAACACGAGCCCCGAGCAGATGAAGATGTTCCTCACGCGCCTGGGGTTCGGATCGAAGATGGTGATCACCGGGGACATCACGCAGATCGACCTTCCGCGCGAACAGCAGTCCGGCCTGGTGATCGTCAACGAGATCCTGAACGGCATCGACGGTGTGGACTTCGTGCGGTTCGGCGGCGAGGACGTCGTCCGCCATCGTCTCGTGCAGCGCATCGTCGAGGCCTACGGCGAGCACGCCGAGCGCTCCGCGCCGGAGCTGCGGCCGGCCGACACCGGTCGCCGGCGGGCCTGACGGCCGCGCCGGTGCTCGACGTTGAGATCATCGGGGCCGAGGGCGTCGCCGGGGCGCCGCCGCAGCCCGAGGCTGAGCGCCTGGTGGCGCTCGCGCTCGCCTCCGCCGGCGTGGACGACGGGCATATCGCGATCGCGTACGTCGGCGCGGAGCGGATCGCCGAGCTCAACGCCGAGCACCGCGCCGAGGAGGGGCCGACGGACGTCCTCTCCTTCCCGATCGACGGCGCAGAGACCGACGTGCCCGCCGGGACGCGTGAGCTGGGCGACGTCGTGATCTGCCCCGAGCACACCGCCGACCTGCGCGAGGCGATCGTCCACGGCGCGCTGCACCTCGTCGGCATGGATCACGAGACCGACGAGGGCGAGATGCTGGCGCTCCAGGCCGAGATCCTCAGCTGGTGAGCACGCGCAGCGGCTTCATCGCGCTGGCGGGGCGCCCGAACGTCGGCAAGTCGACGCTCGTGAACGCCATCGTCGGCCAGAAGGTCGCGATCGTCTCCGACAAGCCGCAGACGACGCGCCGCGCGATCCGCGGCGTCTCGACGGTCGACGACGTCCAGCTCGTGCTCGTCGACCTCCCGGGCGTGCAGCGCCCGCGTGACGAGCTGACGCGGCGGATGCAGTCGCGGGTGGAGGCCGAGCTGGCGGAGAGCGACGCCGCGCTGATGGTGCTGAACGCCGAGCAGGGCGTCGGCCCGGGCGACCGGTTCATCGCGGCGCTGCTGGAGCGCTCACCGGTGCCGGTCGTCATCGCCGTCAACAAGGTCGACCGGCTCAAGCGACCGGAGATCGTCCAGGCACTGCTCGGGGCCGAGAGCCTGGGCATCGGCGACGACATCTTCCCGATCTCGGCGCGGACGGGGGAGGGCGTCGCGCCGCTGGTCGCGCACCTCGGCGGGCTCGTCCCCGGCGGGCCGTTCCTGTTCCCTGCGGAGGATCGCTCCGACCAGCCCCAGCAGGTGATGCTCGCCGAGCTCGTGCGCGAGCAGGTGCTGCGGCGCACCTTCCAGGAGGTGCCGCACGCGGTCGAGGTCCAGATCGAGGACCTCGACCACCCGCGCGAGGACCTCACGCTCGTCAAGGCGCGCGTGTGGGTGGAGACGGAGTCCCAGAAGGGCATCCTCATCGGCAGCGGCGGCAAGATGATCCGCGCGATCGGGACGGCGGCGCGCAAGGAGCTCGAGCGCGAACTGGGGATGCAGGTCCATCTGGACCTGTCGGTGCGGGTGCGGCGCGGCTGGCGCGGCGACGACCGCCTGCTGGACCGCCTGGGCATCGACTGAGCGCCACGTACGCTGCCGGGCATGGCCCTCAAGGCGGAGACGGGCGCGCTGGCACGGCACAGCGCGCGGATCGCGACGGCGCTCGACGCATTCCTCGCCGACACCGGTGACGCGCTCGCGCGCCGGGACGCCTGGGCGGCGGCGCTCGACCGGCCGCTGCCCGACGCCGGCCTGGGCGCCGACGGCGTGGTGGACGAGCTCACCGAGATCGTCGTCCCGAACGGGGCCCGGATGAGCGATCCGGGGTTCTGGGGGTGGATCACGACCGGCCCGACGACGGTTCCGACGGTGGCGACGCTCGCGGCCACCGTCGCCGGCCCCCAGCGCTACACCCTGACGGCCTTCAACCTGCTGGAGGAGGTCTCGCTCGACTGGCTGGCGGGTCTCTGCGGGCTCCCGGACACGATGAAGGGCGTCTACACGAGCGGCGGCTCGGTCGCCAACCTCGTCGCGCTCGGCGCCGCGCGCCAGTGGGCGCTCGAGCAGGCGGGCCTGGATCCGGCCGCCGAGGGGCTGGACGGCCGCCGGCTGGCCGTCTACGCGTCCGTCGAGGCGCACCACACGATCCAGCGCTCCGCCGGAGTCCTCGGTCTCGGGCGCGCGAGCGTGCGCGCCATCGCGACCGACGAACGGGCGCGGATGGACCCGGGAGCGCTCGCGCAGGCACTGGAGCGGGACGTGGCGGACGGGGTGCTGCCGGTCGCCGTCGTCGCGACGGCGGGCACGACGAACACGGGCGCGATCGACCCGCTGCGGGCGGCGGGCGAGCTGGCGCGCGAGCACGGCGCGTGGCTCCACGTCGACGGGGCCTATGGCCTGCTCGGCGTCCTCGACGAGCGGATCGCCGGGCGCTTCGACGGGCTGGAGCTCGCGGACTCCGTGATCGTCGACCCCCACAAGTGGCTGCGTGCGCCGGTCGGGATCGGCGCGACGTTCGTGCGCGACCGCTCGATCCTGCACCGCGCGTTCACCCAGGAGCCCGCGGCGTACCTGGAGGGCGCGTTCACCGACGCCGCGGACGCCCGCAACTCGCTCGACGCGATGGGCGTCCCCTACCAGGACTTCGCCGTCGAGCTCTCCGCGCCGTCCCGCGGCGTCGTCGTCTGGAGCATCCTGCGCGAGCTCGGTCGTGACGGGGTGCGTCGCCTCGTCCGCGACGACAACGACCTCGCGGCGCGGCTCGCCGCGCGCGTTCGTGCGGACGACCGGCTCGAGCTGCTGCTCGAGCCGGAGCTCTCGATCTGCTGCTTTCGCCACCGCGCCTGCGCCGGGGACCTCGACGCGCACAACGGTGCGCTGCTGCGCCGGCTCATCCACGAGACGCCGTTCGTCCCGAGCTCCACGGTCGTCGGCGGGGCACTGGCGATCCGGCCGTGCTTCATCAACGCGCGCACGGAGCCCGAGCACGTCGATGCCCTCTGTGACGCCGTCGTGCGGATCGGCGACGAGCTGGCGGCGGCCGGTCCGGCTAGCGAAGCCGGCGCCTGAGCTCCGTCGCCAACAGCGCAAGCTCGTCGGGACCGATCGCGCCGGCGACCGCCGGCAGGGTCACGACCGGCGCCGCCGAGCCGCGGCGCAGCCGGCGCAGCTGCCCGGCCTCGAGCGTCGCGCGCTCGTGACGGCGGTGGAGTGCGGTGAGCACGGCGCCGCGGGCGGACGCGTCGGCCTCGGCCAGCTCGCGTGCGCTGAGCGTGTCGCGGAGCACCCGGTTGGCGACCGTGAGCGTCGGCCCGTGACCGATCGCGTCGGCGAGCCTGCCGTCGAGTTCCAGCACCTCGTTGACGGGCGTCTCCTCGGGCGTCGCGACCGCGACGATCGCCGTGCGCTCGGGGTCCTGAAGCGTCCCGACGACGAGCCGCGCCTGCGAGGCGACCGGCCCGACCCTGGCGATCTCGGCGAACGTGCTCGGCGTGCGCAGCAGGGCGAGGCCGTGGCCGGACGCCGGAGCGTCCACGATCACGACGTCGTACGGTGCACGGCCGGCGAGCCAGCGCGGGGCGTGCGCGAGCTCCCAGGCCTTGGTCATGGTCACGAGCTCCCGAGCCCCGGGGGCCGCGCCCACGAACGTCGAGAACGCGCGCGAGCGCAGCGCCAGCTCGACCAGCGCCCGCGGGCGCACGACCTGACCGGCCCACTCGGCGAGTGCGCTCTCCGGGTCGAGCGTCGTGCTCCACAGCTGCGGAGCGACCTGCTCTTCGGTCCCGGGCGCCCCGGCGGTGGGATGGCCGAGCAGCCCGGGGATCCGCCGCTGGCCGGAGACCTCGCACACGATCGTGCGCCGACCCGCCCGCGCAGCGAGCAGCGCGAGCGCGGCGGCGACGGTCGTCTTGCCGACGCCGCCCTTGCCCGTCACGACGACGAGCCGGTGATCAAGCAGTGGGGGGTGGTGCTCCACGGGCGCTCCGACTACGGTACGGGTTCGTGACAGAGGTGGCAGAGGAGACGGTCGGCGAGGCGTACCGGGCGTGCGCGCGCATGCAGCGCCGCCGTGACCCGACGTACTACTGGGCGGTGCGCTGTCTGCCCGCCGAGCGCCGGCCGGCCTTCCACGCGCTCTACGGCTTCGTGCGCGGGGCGGACGACATCGCGGACGACGTTCGCCTGAACGGGGAGCGCCGCGCCGCCCTCGACGCCTGGCAGGACGAGCTCGCGCGCGGGCTCGCCTCCGGTCACAGCGAGCACCCGGTGATCGCGGCGCTGGTGGACGCGGGCCCGCGATACGGGATGCCGCTCGAGCTGCTGGACGCGTACATGGACTCCATGCGCGCCGACTGCGACGAGCCGGTGCGCATGCGCACGCAGGCGCAGCTCGACCGCTACATGGACGGGACCGCCACGGTCGGCCCGCTCGTGGCCCCGCTGCTCGACGCGCCGGCCGGCACGGAGTCGCTGCTCGCGCGCGTCGGCGTCGCCTTCCAGCTCACGAACCTCATCCGCGACGTGCGCGAGGACTGGGGAATGGGCCGGGTCTACCTGCCGGGACTGCACGAGGAGGATCTGGCGCGCCGCGCCGCGACCCATCGCCTGCGCGAGCACGTCGCCGTGCAGGTCGTCCAGGCGCGCGACCTGCTGCGGGACACCGACGCCCTCGCCCAGATCCTCCCGGCCCGGATGCGCCCGGGCGTGCGGGTCGCGGCCGCCGTCTACACCCGTGTCCTGGATCGCGTCGAACGCCAGGGGTACGACGTCGTCACGCGCTCCGCCGGGCTGCGCCCCTGGGAGACCGCCAGGGCCGTCGCGGGAGCGCTGGCGCCGTGACCGTCCGTGCGACCGCGCGTGGGGCCGACCGCACCTCGCTTGACGGCACGCGCGTCGACGTCCTGGTCTGCGGTGCCTCGTTCGCCGGCCTGGCCGTCGCCCGCGAGCTGGCCGGGACGGGCGCCGACGTGCTCGTGCTCGACCGCTACGAGATCGGTGAGCGGCAGACGTCGGCCTGCGCCTGCCCGACGCCGTGGCTGCACGCGATGGGCGTCCAGGACGCGATCCTGCAGGAGCTGCCGCACATGTCGTTCACGACGCCGCACGGCAGCGTGACCTACCGGCTGCCGTGGTCGTGGTCGGCGTTCGACTACCGCGAGCTCTGCGGCCTGCTCTGGGAGCAGTGCGGGGACGCGCGGTTCGAGACGGCCAAGGTCGACGGTCGCGGTCCGCGCGACGCGCGCGGCGAGATCGTCGTCCACACCGACCGGGGCGACGTCAGCGCGCCGATCGTCGTGGACGCGCTCGGCTGGCGGCGCGTGCTCAGCGACCCCCACTACCAGCCGCCTGCCGGGCCGCTCACGCGCGCGCTCGAGGTGCATCCCGCCCATGACGGGTCCGGCGACGCGCTGGACGTCTGGGTCGACCGCTCGCTGGCGCGCCGCGGCTACGGCTGGCGCGTGCCGGCCGCCGACGAGGCCCGGATCGGCGTCGCCTCCTACGACCCCGAGCAGCACGTCAAGGAGCCCACCGTCGCGCTCGCTGCGCGACTGGACCGCGAGCCGTCCGGCTACCAGGGCAACTGGATTCCGCACCGGCTGCGGCCCGCCGGCCAGAACGGCGTGTGGTTCGTCGGCGACAGCGCCGGTCACTGCTTTCCGCTGTCGGCGGAAGGGATCCGCACGGCGTTCTACTTCGGGATCGCGGCCGGACGCGAGATCCGCTCGGCGCTCGCCGGCGAGCAGACGACCGGGCGCGCGCTGCGCCGCTACGCCGCATTCAGCGCCGGGCACGCGCGCACCTTCGGCTTCGCGCTGCGCGTCCAGCGGCTGATCCCGGTGCTCCCGCCGCGCGTGCTCACGCTCGTCCTGAAGGTCATCGGCAACCAGGCCCTGGTCGACCGGGCGTTCGGGTGGTACCTGCGCCAGGCCGACCCCGCGTTCGGCGAGCGGGCGAACGCCGAGCGGGCGGTGGCCGAGCCGGACGTCGCCGTCGCCGCCTGAGCCCCGCTGCTTCAATCAGCGCATGGAGATCGCCTTCGACGAGCGCGGCCTGGTGCCGGTCGTCATCCAGGACTGGACGACGGGGGAGGTGCTGACGCTCGCCTACGCGAACGCCGAGGCGATCGCGCGCACCCGCGAGACGGGCGAGCTGCACCTGTGGTCGCGTTCACGCGGCGAGCTGTGGCACAAGGGCGCGACGAGCGGCAACACGCAGAAGGTCCGTGCGCTGCGCGTGGACTGCGACGGCGACGCGCTGCTCGCGCTCGTCGAGCCGGCCGGCCCCGCCTGTCACACCGGCGAGCGGACGTGCTTCTTCACGGGCGAGCTGGAGCCGCCGGCGCCGCACGAGGTGCTCCCGGGTCTGGAGCGCACGCTGCGCGACCGCGCTGCGCGAGCGCCCCGAAGGCTCGTACACCGTGACGCTTGCTGGACGACCCGCCGCTGATCGGGGAGAAGGTGCGCGAGGAGGCCGAGGAGGTCGCGCGCGCCGCTCGCGAGGAGACCGACGAGCGCGTCGACGACGAGGCCGCCGACGTCCTCTACCACCTCACCGTCCTGCTGCACAGCCGCGGGCGTTCGCTGGCCGACGCCGAGCGCGTGCTCGTTGAGCGCCGCCGCTGATGGCCGGCGCCGCCCTTCCGATCGAACCCTCGCTCGCCGAGGTCAAGGCGCTCGCGCGGCGCCACACGCTCGTGCCCCTGCGGCACGTCTTCATCGACGACTGCGAGACGCCGGTGTCGGCGTTCCTCAAGCTGCGCGCCAGCGCCCCGGACGAGCCGGCCTTCCTGCTGGAGTCGGCCGAGCAGGGCCAGCGCGTGGGGCGCTACAGCTTCATCGGGATCCGGCCGCGGTCGGTGCTGCGCTGGTCGCTCGGCGACGCCGGCGACCCGTACGCGCTGGCCGCCGCCGAGGTCGGGCGCTGGACACAGGCGCCGCTGCCCGATCTGCCCCCGTTCGCCGGCGGTGCGGTCGGCTTCTTCGCGTACGACCTCGTGCGGACCGTCGAGCCGCTCGGTGAGCCCAATCCGGACACCCTCGGCCTGCCCGACATGGCGCTGATGCTCAGCGACGTCCTGGTCGTGTTCGACCACCTCAAGCACACGATCTCGATCCTCGTGAACGTGTTCGCCGAAGACGACGCGGACGTCGAGCAGGGCTACGCCGACGCCGCCGCGACGATCGAGCGCGTCCGCGACCTGCTGGCCGGGCCGGTTCCGCGGCCCGCGGGCGGGCGCGCCCCGCGGAGCCTCCCGGAGTTCACCTCGAACCTGGACCGCGCCGAGTTCGAGTCGATCGTCGCGCGCATCGTCGAGTACGTCCACGCGGGTGACGCCTTCCAGGTCGTGCCGTCGCAGCGCTGGTCGGCGGAGACGGACATCGACGCGTTCTCCGTCTATCGCGGGCTGCGCGTGGTGAACCCCAGCCCGTACATGTACTTCCTGGACTTCGGTGACTTCCAGATCGCGGGCGCCAGCCCGGAGCCGCTGCTGACCGTCAGCGGGCGCCACGTCTCGACGCGGCCGATCGCCGGCACCCGCCCGCGCGGCGCGGACGCCGAGGAGGACGTCACGATCGCGGCCGGGCTGCTCGAGGACGAGAAGGAGCGCGCCGAGCACGTGATGCTCGTGGACCTCGGGCGCAACGACCTCGGCCGCGTCTGCGAGTACGGCACGGTGCAGGTCGACACCTTCATGGCGGTCGAGACGTACTCGCACCTGATGCACATCGTCTCGTCGGTCTCCGGGCACGCTGCGCCCGGAGGTCGGGCCGATGGACGCGCTGCGCTCCGTCCTGCCCGCCGGCACGCTCTCCGGCGCCCCGAAGGTGCGGGCGATGCAGATCATCGACGAGCTCGAGCCCGTCAAGCGCGGCGGCTACGGCGGCGCGATCGGGTACCTGAGCTACACCGGCGACCTCGACACCTGCATCCACATCCGCACGCTCGTCGCCGAGGGCGGCAGGGTCCACGTGCAGGCGGGCGGCGGGACGGTCGCCGACGCGGTGCCGGCCTACGAGTACGAGGAGTCCGTCAACAAGTCGCGCGCGGTGCGGCGCGCCGTCGAGCTCGCGGCGACCCAGGCGGACTGGTGGTAGCGATGGCCCGCGTGCTCGTCATCGACAACTACGACTCGTTCACCTACAACCTCGTCCAGGAGCTCGGCGAGCTGGGCGCCGAGCTGGAGGTCGTGCGCAACGACGCGGCGAGCGTCGACGAGCTGCTCGCCGCCGCGCCGGACCTCGTGGTCGTCTCCCCGGGGCCGTGCACGCCGAACGAGGCGGGGATCTCGCTCGAGGCGGTGCGGCGCTTCCCGGAGGCCGGGGTCCCGCTGCTCGGGGTCTGCCTCGGCCACCAGGCGCTCGCCCAGGCCTTCGGCGGCACGGTCGTCCGCCACGAGCCGGTGCACGGGAAGACGACGACGATCACCCACGACGGCCGCACGGTCTTCGAGGGGCTGCCGTCGCCGCTGACCGTCGGGCGCTACCACTCGCTCGTCGTCTCCGACGACCTCCCGGACTGCTTCGAGGTGAGCGCCACGGGAGGCGGAGTGATCATGGCGATCCGGCATCGCACGCTGCCCGCGGAGGGCCTGCAGTTCCATCCCGAGTCGGTGCTGACGGAGTCCGGGATGACGATGCTCCGGAACCTCCTGAGCGTCGTCTGAGAGCAAACGCGCCCGGTCGCTCGCGCTGCGCCGGTGCCGTGTATAGGATCGCGAAACGACAGCATCTCTGAGGAGGGATCACTTTGTCTTTGCGTTCCACGGCAGCCGCGGGCTGCCTCGTAGCCGCACTGTCACTCGGCGTCGCCGCGTGCGGTTCGGATGACGACAGCAGCAGTGACGGCGGCGGCAGCGTCAACGTCTACTCGTCGCTGCCGCTCCAGGGCGCCTCGAAGGCGCAGACCGGGGCGATGGTGCAGGGGATGAACCTGGCCATCGGCGAGGCCGGCAACAAGGCCGGCGACACGACGGTCAAGTACACGTCGCTCGACGACTCGACGGCAGCGGCCGGCAACTGGGATCCGGCGCAGGTCGCCGCGAACGCCCGCAAGGTCGCGCAGGACAAGTCCGCGGTCGCCTACATCGGCGAGTTCAACTCCGGCGCGTCGGCGATCTCGATCCCGATCCTGAACCAGGCCGGCATGGGCATGGTCTCGCCGGCCAACACGTACCCGGGCCTGACGGTCAGCGAGCCGGGCACCGAGCCCGGCGAGCCGGACAAGTACTACCCGACGGGCGAGCGCAACTACACGCGCATCGTGCCGCGCGACAAGATCCAGGCCGCCGCGCTCGTCAAGCAGTTCCAGGACGACGGCTGCACGTCGGTCGCGATCGCGAACGACAAGGAGACCTACGGCGCCGGCCTCGCCCGCATCGTGGTCCTCGACATGAAGAACACGAACATCAAGGTCAAGAACACGGGCATCCAGAAGGACTCGGCGAACTACCGCTCCTACGCGGACGGCCTGAAGGCCGCCGGCACGGACTGCTTCCTGTTCTCGGGCGTCACCGCCAACGGCGCGGTGCAGCTCACCAAGGACGTGGCGGCCGCCCTGCCGGACGCCAAGCTCTACGGCCCGGACGGGGTCTGCGAGTCGGGCTTCACGAACCCGAAGTCCAAGGGCATCCCCGCGAGCATCGCGCCGCGCTTCAAGTGCACGGTCGCGACGCTGGCGATCAAGGACACGCCCGGCGGCGCGGAGTTCCTCAAGTCCTTCCAGGCGAAGTACAACGTCTCGAACCCGGATCCGTACGCGATCTACGGCTACGAGGCGATGAAGCTCGTCCTGGACACCATCGCCGAGGGCGGCACCACGAAGGAGGACTTCATCACGAAGCTCTTCGAGACGAAGGACCGCCAGTCGGTGCTGGGCCTCTACTCGATCGACGAGAACGGCGATACGACGCTCACCGACTACGGGCTCTACGACGTCGGACCGGACGGCAACCCGCGGTTCGTGTCGGCCATCAAGTCGAGCAGCTGACGCTGCGCTGATTCCGGCGACCTCGCCGGCGGGGAGGGCAGCGCGCCCTCCCCGCCGGCGGATCGTCACCCGTCATGGCAGACACCCCGATCGAACCCGCCGCAGCCCCCGCACCGACGCACACCGCGGGAGCGCGCGTGCGGGAGTTCCTCTCCAAGTGGGGGCTCTGGGCGTTGCTCGCCGCGCTGCCGGTGATCTACGGCGTCAAGGACCTCGCTGACGGAGAGGGCCTCTCGCGGCTCGGGCAGAACATCCTCGAGGGCCTCTCCAACGGCTCGATCTGGGCGCTCATCGCGCTCGGCTACACGCTCGTCTACGGCATCATCGAGCTCATCAACTTCGCCCACGGCGACGTGTTCATGATCGGCTCGTTCGTCGCCGCCGGGATCTTCGGCACGATCGGGCTGACGCTCACGACCGGGCCCCTGGGCCTCGTCGGGGGGCTGCTCCTGGTCCTGATCCTCTGCATGGTCGCCTGCGGCTCGCTCAACGTCATGATCGAGCGCGTCGGCTACCGGCCGCTGCGGGGCGCACCGAAACTCGCGCCGCTGATCACGGCGGTCGGCTTCTCCTTCATCCTGCAGAACGTCGGCCTGCTGTGGCTCGGCGGCTCGCCCGCGAGCGTCCCGGACCTGATCCGCGCACAGGAGGAGGTCTTCACCATCTTCGGCGTCACCGTCCAGCGCGCCGACCTCCTCGCGATCGGCGTCACGGTGCCCCTCGTCGTCGCGCTCACGCTCTTCATCAGCCGCAGCCGCCTGGGCAAGGCGATGCGCGCGACCGCGCAGGACCCCGACGCGGCGCGGCTCATGGGCATCAACGTGGACACCACGATCTCCGCGACGTTCCTGCTCGGCGGCCTGCTCGCCGGCGCCGCCGGCCTGATCTACGCCCTCTACCAGACGACCGTCTGGTACTTCCAGGGCTTCCAGGCCGGCCTGATCGCCTTCACCGCCGCCGTCATGGGCGGGATCGGCAACCTCAAGGGCGCCGTGCTCGGCGGCCTCATCATCGGAATCATCCAGCAGATCTCCGACAACCGGATCGGCCCCGAGTGGACGCCCGCGATCGTGTTCGCGTTCCTCGTGCTGATCATGGTCTTCCGCCCGCAGGGGCTCATCGGCGAGGAGACGCGGGAGGCGGGATGACGGACGTCGCCGCACCGCAGCCGGCCGCGAAGCCCGGGAGGGGGTCCCTCCGGCTGCCCACCGTGCCGCCCCGGGTGTCGAAGGCGGCGGCGGTCGCCGTCGCGATCGTCGCGATCCTGCTGCCGCTGTTCTTCGACCCGATCTCCGGATTCATCGACGACGCCGTCATCGCGCTGGCGTACGTCGTCATGGCGCTGGGGCTGAACGTCGTCGTCGGGTTCGCCGGGCTGCTCGACCTCGGCTACGTCGCGTTCTTCGCGATCGGCGCCTACACCGTCGGCTGGCTCGGCTCGAGCTTCTTCTCCGAGGCGAACATCCACATCCTCGTCCAGGGCGCGGCCGGTGAGCTCCCCGGCATCCACGTCAACTTCCTGATCATCCTCGTCGTCGCGGCGGCGCTGTGCGCACTGGCGGGGATCCTCATCGGCCTGCCGACGCTGCGCCTGCGCGGCGACTACATCGCGATCGTGACGCTCGCCTTCGGCGAGATCATCCGCGTCTTCGCCGTCAACGGGGACAGCATCAAGATCCTCGGCGAGGGCTGGCCGCTGACCGCCGGCCGGCAGGGCATCACGCCGGTGGACCAGGTCAAGCTGCCGTTCCTGGATCCGTTCACCCAGCTGAATCTCAGACCCTGGTACTGGCTGATCCTCGCGATCGTCTTCTTCGTGCTGTTCGTCGTGATCCGCCTGCGCGACTCGCGCCTGGGTCGCGCGTGGGTCGCGATCCGCGAGGACGAGGTCGCCGCCGCCTCGATGGGCGTCCCGCTCGTGAAGACGAAGCTCTTCGCCTACGCCGCGGGCGCGGCGATCGGCGGTCTCTCCGGCGCGTTCCTGGCCGCGTACCTCAACACGGTCAACGCCGACCAGTTCGCGTTCTCGTTCTCGATCTTCGTGCTCGCGATGGTGATCCTCGGCGGGCTCGGGTCGGTCTGGGGCGTGGTGTTCGGCGCGATCCTCCTGTCGTTCATCAACAACCGGCTGATCCCGGACGTGCTCAACACCGTCCCCAGCAAGCTCAACCTCGACTTCCAGCTCGCCGACCTGGGCTTCGGCATCTTCGGCTTCCTGCTCGTGATCGTGATGCTGCTGCGGCCCGAGGGCCTGATCCCCGAGAAGCGCCACCGGCTCGAGCTGACCGAGGACATCGACGTGCAGGAGACGATGTACGACGAGGAGCGCCTGTGAGCACCCCCGCGTCAGCGCCCGTGCCCGGCGGAGCCGCCGCGCTCGCCAACCCGACGATGCTCTCGTGCCGACAACGTCACCAAGCGCTTCGGCGGCCTGGCCGCCGTCAGCGACGTCTCGTTCGCGATCCCCGAGCGCTCGATCGTCTCGATCATCGGTCCCAACGGCGCCGGCAAGACGACGTTCTTCAACATGCTCACCGGGCTCTACCGCCCGACGTCCGGCGCGATCCGCTTCTCCGGCCAGGACATCACCGAGCGCCGGCCGGACCTGATCACGAAGCTCGGCGTCGCGCGGACGTTCCAGAACATCCGCCTGTTCGGGACGATGACGGCGGTCGAGAACGTGCTGGTCGGACAGCACGCGCGGATGAAGGCGGGCCTGCGTGGGCTCGATCGTCCGCTCTCCGCGCCAGCGCCGCGAGGAGCGCGCAGGCGCTCGAGCACGCGCGCGAGATGCTCGACTACGCGGGCCTCAGGCACGACGTCTTCGACCAGCTCGCGATCAACCTCTCCTACGGCGACCAGCGCCGCGTCGAGATCGCGCGCGCGCTGGCCTCCGACCCCAAGCTGCTGCTGCTCGACGAGCCGACCGCCGGGATGAACCCGAACGAGTCCGCCCAGCTCACCGAGTTCATCAAGCGCCTGCGCGACGAGCGCGGGCTCACGGTGCTGCTGATCGAGCACGACATGAAGGTCGTCATGGGCGTCTCCGAGCGCATCACGGTGCTCGACCACGGCGAGAAGATCGCCGAGGGCGACCCGGGGACGTGCGCCGCAACCCGCGCGTGATCGAGGCCTACCTCGGCAAGCGCGAGTCGCGAGGAGGACCATGGCGTATGACGCTGCTCGAGGTCGAGGACATCGAGACGTACTACGGCAACATCCAGGCGCTGAAGGGCATCTCGCTGACCGTCGAGGAGGGCGAGATCGTCACCCTCATCGGCTCCAACGGCGCCGGCAAGTCCACGACGCTGCGCTCGATCACCGCGCTGACGCCGGCCCGGCGCGGGTCGATCCGCTTCGACGGCGAGGACATCACGACGCGGCCGGCGGCCGACATCGTCGGGATGGGGATCGCGCTGTCGCCCGAGGGCCGGCACTGCTTCCCGCGCATGACGGTCCGCGAGAACCTCGACCTCGGTGCCTACCTGCGCCGCGACAAGGACGGCGTCGCCGAGGACATGGACCGGGTCTTCGACCTGTTCCCGCGGCTCAAGGAGCGCGAGAAGCAGAAGGCGGGCACGATGTCCGGCGGCGAGCAGCAGATGCTCGCGATCGGCCGCGCGCTGATGGGCAAGCCGAGGCTGCTGCTGCTCGACGAGCCGTCGATGGGGATCGCCCCGATCCTCGTCGAGCGCATCTACGAGACGATCGTCGAGATCAACCGCCAGGGCACGACGATCCTGCTCGTCGAGCAGAACGCCAACTACGGGCTCGAGGTCTCCCAGCGCGCCTACGTGCTCGAGACCGGCCACGTCGCGCTCAGCGACGCCTCGGCGGCGCTGCGCGAGAACCCCAAGGTCCAGGCGGCCTACCTCGGGCGGTGCCGCATGACGTTCGTCCTCGCGCTGCTGGGCGCCAAGGCGCTCTGGCTCACGTACATCTGGCTGCTCGGCTCGATCGTGGCCGGGTGGCTGTCCGACCGCAAGGGCTACGGCGAGAAGCCCGGGCTCGCGACGGGCCTGCTGCTGTCGGCGCTGGGCGCCGTGGTCTGGCTCTTCGTTCCCGCGAAGGCCGACTCGCGCTGGAAGCGCAACGGCCCGTTCGGCCGGGCGCCGAAGCCCGGCCGCGACTGAACGCCCGCGCCCGCCCGCCCGCGGTCCGACCTTCTACGCTCCAGCGCATCCGTGACCGAGGACGTCCTCACCGCCGCGATCGAGACCGTCGCCTCGCGGCGCGATCTCTCCCGTGACCAGGCGTCCGCGGTGCTCGAGCGCATCATGGCGGGCGAGGCCTCCGAGGCGCAGATCGCGGCGGTCCTGATCGGCCTGCGGACCAAGGGCGAGACCGTGGACGAGGTCGCCGGCCTGGCCGCGACGATGCGGCGCCTGGCGACGCCCGTCACCCCGGCGCGCGAGGACCTGGTCGACACCGCCGGGACCGGCGGCGGGCGCACGACGTTCAACATCTCCACGACCGCGGCGCTGATCGCCGCCGGCGCGGGCTGCGCCGTCGCCAAGCACGGCAACCGGTCCGCCACCGGGCTCAGCGGCTCCGCGGACGTGCTCGAGGCGCTCGGCGCCCGGCTCGACCTCGGGCCCGCCGACGTCGCGCGCGCGATCGACCGGACGGGCTTCGGCTTCATGTTCGCCCCGGCCCACCACGCGGCGACCCGGCACGTCGTGCCCGTGCGCAAGGCGCTCGGCGTGCGGACGATCTTCAACCTGCTCGGGCCGCTCACCAATCCGGCAGGCGCCCGGCGGCAGCTCGTGGGCGTCGCCGATCCGGCGGCGCTCGAGCTGGTCGCCGGCGCCCTGGCGCGCCTGGACACCGACCGGGCGCTGGTAGTGTCCAGCGCGGATGGCCTGGACGAGATCAGCACGTCCGGCCCGACACACGTGGTGGAGGTCGAGGGAGACACGTTGCGCCGGTACGTCGTCGAGCCCGCCGACGTCGGGCTCGACCCTGCGCCGCCCGAGGCCGTCAGCGGCGGCACGCCGGAGGAGAACGCCGTGATCGTGCGCGGGATCCTCGCCGGCGATCCGGGCCCGCGACGCGACATCGCGCTGCTCAACGCGGGCGCCGCGATCTACGCGGCGGGCGCCGCCGCCTCGCTCGCCGAGGGCGTCGACGCCGCCCGCGCCGCCGTCGACGAGGGCGCGGCGGAGCGCGCGCTCGACGCGTACCTCGCCTTCACGCGGGAGCTCGTGTCCTGAGATGAGCGTCCTGGACCGCATCGTCGACGCCACCCGCGAGGACGTGGCGCGCCGCCGCCGCGAGCTGCCGGTCGCCGAGCTCGAGCGCCGGCTCGAGGCGCGCGGGCCCGAGCGCCCGTTCCATGAGGCGCTCACCCGCCCGGGGATCTCCGTCATCGCCGAGTTCAAGCGCCGGTCGCCGAGCGCCGGCGACATCCGCGCGGGCTCGACGGTCGAGGGGATCGTGCGCGCGTACGAGGAGGCGGGGGCCGCCGCGCTCTCGGTGCTGACCGAGGAGCGCAACTTCGGCGGGTCGCTCGACGACCTGCGCGCCGCGCGCGCCGCGAGCGGCCTGCCGATCCTGCGCAAGGACTTCGTGGTCGAGCCCTACCAGGTGATCGAGTCCGCGGTTGCGGGCGCCGACGCGATCCTGCTGATCGTCGCCGCGCTCGAGGACGACGTGCTCTCGGCCCTGCACACGCAGGCGGTCGAGCTGGACCTCGACGTGCTCGTCGAGGTCCACGACGACGAGGAGCTCGAGCGGGCGCTCGAAGCGGTCGATCCGGAGCTCATCGGCATCAACAACCGCAACCTGTCCGACTTCAGCGTCGACGTCGAGCGCACGTTCGAGCTGCTCACCGACGTGCCCGCCGGCAAGACCGTCGTCAGCGAGTCCGGCTTCCACCATCCGGACCAGCTCCACGAGCTCGAACGGGTCGGCGTGGATGCCGTCCTGGTCGGCGAGAGCCTCATGCGCGCGCCCGACCCCGGCGTCGCCCTGCGCGTCCTCACCGGCGCCGGCGGCGACCCGGACCCGCGCTGAGCGGACGCCGACGCCGTTTACGAGCGCTTCACGAACGCCTTCCATCCTGGGACTCCATGACGAATCCGCGTTCTCTCTGGCCGGTCGCCCTCTTCTCCGCGCTCCTGGGGGGCGTGGTCGCCGTCGGTCTCGGCGCCGTCCTGGGCATCGGCGGCACCGACACGACGACCACGACCGTCGTCCAGTCCGGCGCGCTCGCGGGCCCGCGCGCCGCCAGCGACGGTGAGACGGCGCTCACCGCGCGCGACATCTACAAGCGCGACGCGCCGGGCGTGGTCTTCATCCGGGCGAACGTGACGAAGCAGACCAGCTCGCCGTTCGGGGCACCGCAGCAGCAGCAGGGCCAGGCGACGGGCTCCGGGTTCGTGATCGACAAGGCGGGGCGGATCCTCACGAATGCGCACGTGGTCGACGGCGCGACGAAGATCAAGGTGACCTTCCAGGACGACAAGACCGTCGAGGCCGAGGTCCTGGGCGCCGACCGCTCGACGGACATCGCGCTCCTGAAGGTCGATCCCGACGATCTCGACCTGCGGCCGCTCGGCCTCGGCTCCTCGAAGGACGTGCAGGTCGGCGACCCGGTCGTCGCGATCGGCAATCCCTTCGGCCTCAACCGCACGCTCACGACCGGTGTCGTGTCGGCGCTCCAGCGCCAGATCACCGGCCTCAACGGCTTCTCGATCGACAACGTCATCCAGACCGACGCGGCGATCAACCCCGGCAACTCCGGCGGACCGCTGATCGACGCCACCGGCGAGGTCATCGGCATCAACTCGCAGATCGAGACCGGCGGCTCCGGCGGCGGCAACGTCGGCATCGGCTTCGCCGTCCCGATCGAGACCGCCCGCAAGCTCCTGCCCGAGCTCGAGAAGGGCAAGGTCAGCACCGGCTACCTGGGCATCTCAGGCATCACGATCGACGACATGCTCTCGGGCCTGAACCTCCCGGTGAAGTCCGGCGTGCTCGTCGACACCGTCCAGCCGAAGCAGCCCGGCCGCGGACGCCGGCATCAAGGGCGGGGAGATCCCCGCGCAGGTGGACGGTGCGACCGTCCGGCTGGGCGGCGACATCATCGTCGCGGTCGACGGCAGGCCGATCACGACGAGCCAGAGCCTGACGAGCGCCATCGCCGACAAGCGCAAGGGCGACAAGGTGAAGATCACGATCGTGCGCGAGGGCAAGAAGAAGACGGTCTCCGCGACGCTCGCCGAGCGCCCGCAGGCCGCCCCCGGCACCGGCCAGGCGCCGTAGCCCCGCCGCCGCCCGGCGCCCGGCGGGGGATCTGCCACGATGACGGGGTGTCCTACACACCCCGGATGAAGATCTGCGGCATCACCGGCCTCGACGACGCCCAGCGCGCGGTCGACGTCGGCGCGTGGGCGGTCGGGCTGATCCTGTGGCCGGGATCCCCGCGTGCATGCGCGCTCGACCAGGCCGAGCTGATCGCCAGGACGCTGCGGCGCAGCGTCGAGGTCTGCGGCGTCTTCGTCAACGCCCCGCTCGACGAGGTCACGGAGCAGGTGGATGCGCTCGGGCTGAGCCTCGTGCAGCTGCACGGGGAGGAGGGCCCCGCGTACTGCGAGGAGGTCCGCCGGCGCACCGGCGCGCGGATCATCAAGGCCGCCCGGGTCGGCGGCGGCGCGGACCTGCAGGCCGTCGAGCCGTTCCGCACGGACTACCACCTGCTCGACACCCACCACGAGAATCTGCGCGGGGGCACGGGGGAGACCTGGGACTGGGAGCTGATCGCGCGCCGCAGCTCGCGCGTGCCGCTGATCATGAGCGGCGGCCTGACGCCCGAGAACGTCGGCGCCGCCATTCGCGCGGTGCACCCCTTCGCCGTCGACACGGCCACCGGCACGGAGTCCGCGCCGGGGCGCAAGGACCCCGAGAAGCTCGCCGCGTTCGCCGCGGCGGTCGCCGAGGTCACCGCGGAGTACGCGGCGCAGGCCGAGGAGCAGGCGGCGGCGCGGGCCGCCGCAGCCGAGGCCGCCGCACCTGCAGCCGAGGAGCCCGTCTCGTGAGCGTCGGCGGCGGCATCGAGCACCGCTTCGGCCCCTACGGCGGGCAGTACGTGCCCGAGACGCTGATGCCGGCGCTCGAGGAGCTCGAGGCGGCATGGCTCGACGCCTGGCGCGACGCGGCGTTCCACGCCGAGCTCGACGACCTGCTGGAGCACTACGCGGGGCGTCCGACGCCGCTGTACCTGGCCGAGCGGCTGAGCGAGGTCGCGGGGCGCCCCATCTGGCTCAAGCGCGAGGACCTGCTGCACACCGGCGCGCACAAGCTCAACAACGCGCTCGGCCAGGCGCTGCTCGCGCGGCGCATGGGCAAGCGCCGGATCATCGCCGAGACCGGCGCCGGCCAGCACGGCGTCGGAACGGCCACCGCCTGCGCCCTGCTCGGGCTGGAGTGCGTCGTCTACATGGGCGAGGAGGACATGCGCCGCCAGCGCCCCAACGTGCAGCGGATGGAGCTGCTCGGGGCGCAGGTGCGTGCGGTGACCGCCGGCACGCGCACGCTCAAGGAGGCCACGTCGGAGGCCATCCGCGACTGGGTGACGAACGTCGCGACCACCCACTACGTGATCGGGTCGGCCGTCGGGCCCGCGCCGTACCCGGCGATCGTGCGCGAGCTGCAGCGCGTGATCGGCGACGAGGCGCGCGCGCAGATCCTCGAGCGGGAGGGCCGCCTTCCGGACCGCGTGGTCGCCTGCGTCGGCGGCGGCTCCAACGCCATCGGCACGTTCGCCGCGTTCGTCGGCGACCCGGAGGTCGCGCTGCTCGGCGTCGAGGCCGCCGGCGAGGGACTCGACAGCGGACGCCACGGCGCGCCGCTGACGGTCGGCGGGCGCCCGGGCGTGCTGCACGGCGCCCTGATCGCGCTCCTGCAGACCGACGAGGGGCAGGTCATCGAGGCGCACTCGGTCTCCGCGGGCCTCGACTACCCGGGCGCCGGTCCCGAGCACGCGTGGCTGCGCGACAGCGGGCGCGCGACGTACGTCGCGGTGACCGACGACCAGGCGCTCGACACGGTGCGCGACGTCGCCCGGCTCGAGGGGATCATCCCCGCGCTGGAGACGGCGCACGCGCTGCTACGTCGTCCTGCGCGAGCCGTCCGACAGCACGATGGACCTCGTCTGCCTGTCGGGCCGCGGCGACAAGGACCTCGCCGAGGTCATGGAGCGGCTGGGCGCGCGATGACGAGCACGGAGACGACGACCGGTGCACAGCGGATCGCCGCGGCCTTCGCCTCCAGCGGCAAGCGCGCCGCGCTCATGCCCTACCTGATGGGCGGGCACCCGGACGTCGCCACGTCGCTGGCGATCGGGAACGCCTATGCCGACGGCGGCGCGGACCTCATCGAGCTCGGCGTCCCGTTCTCCGACCCCATCGCCGACGGCCCCGTGATCCAGGCGGCGGCCACGCGCGCGCTCGCGGCGGGGACGCGCGTCGCCGACGTGCTGGGGATCTGCGCGGAGCTGGCGCCGCGCCTGCCGGTCGTGCTCATGACGTACGCGAACCTCGTGCTGGCGCGCGGGGTGGAGACCTTCGCCGCCGAGGCGGCCGCCGCCGGTGCCAGCGGGCTGATCGTCCCGGACCTGCCACTGGAGGAGGCGCCCGCCGCGCTCGCGGCCTGCGACGCCGCCGGTCTGGCCCTCGTGCCGCTCGTCGCACCGACGACGACGGACGAGCGCCTGGACCGGATCGGCGAGCGCGCGCGGGGATTCCTCTACACGGTGTCGGTGACGGGCACCACCGGCGAGCGCGCGGTGCTGTCGGACACGTTCGCGGCCGTCGTGGAGCGGGCGAAGGCCCATACGACCGTCCCCGTCGCGCTCGGATTCGGCATCGCGACGCCCGAGCAGGCGTCGGCGGCCGCCGACGCCGGGGCGGACGGCGTGATCGTCGGCAGCCGCCTGGTGCGCGAGGCGTCCGAGGCCGACGACCCGGCGGCCGCGACCGGCGCGCTCGTCGCGGCGTTCGCCCAGGCCCTGCGGTAGCATCCGGCCGCCGCTCATGGGATTCGTCGTCGCCGTCACCTTCGCGTTCTGCACCTGGATCGTCCTCTACTCCGTCGGCGTGAAGTCGTTCGACGGCTTCCTGCTGGCGCTGATCATCATCGCCACGGCCGCGGGCGGCCGCATCGTCGCGCGCAAGTTCGCCGAAGAGCATCCCCTCGGCTGAGCTGCGGCCCCACGGCTCAGGCACTCGTGGCCGGCGCACGTCCGTAGGATCGGGTCGCGTGGTGCCCTTCGTCCGCCGGGCAGCCGTCACCGTCGTCCTCGCCGTCGCAGGTGCGACGGGCGTCGTCGCCTGCGGGTCCTCGACGAACGAGGAGGCACGCGGCGGGTCGGTGCTCGGAGACAGCCTCACGGTCTACTCGAGTCTGCCGCTGCGCGGGCCGTTCGCGGCGCGGATGCGCGCGCTCGTCAACGGCCAGAAGCTCGCGATCGCCGATGCCGGCGCGACTGTCGGCGACTGGACGATCAAGTACGCCTCGCTCGACGACGCCGTAGGCCCGGCCGGGTGGGACGCCTCGGCCACGGCCGACAACGCCCGCAAGGCCGCCAAGGACCCGACGACCATCGCGTACCTCGGCGACGCGGACTTCGGGGCGACGGCCATCTCGCTGCCGATCCTCAACGAGGCGGGGGTGCGCCCAGGTCTCGCCGGCGAGCACGTACCCGGGCTTCACCTCGGCCACGGACGCGACCGAGAAGGGCGAGCCGGACAAGTACCAGCCGTCGGGGGTGCCGACGTTCGCGCGGGTGATTCCCACGGATGTCGTCGAAGGGGAGGCGCAGGCCGCCTACCAGCGCGGCGAGGGCTGCAGGCGCACGTTCGTCGTCGCCGGGAAGGACGTTCCCGGGCGCGCGATCGCGGGCGCCGTGACGCGGGCGCTGCCGGAGGCCGGGATCGTCCTGGCCGGCACCGAGCGCGCGGACGTCTCCGCGGCCGACCAGTCCGCCGTCGCGGCGGACGCGCGCGCCGCCCGTGCGGACTGCGTGTTCGTCGGCGCGGGGGCCGACAGTGCGCCCGCGCCGCTGTGGGGCGCCCTGCACGCCGCGCTCCCGACCGCGCTGCTGTTCGCGCCGGCGGACCTCGCGCGGCCCGGGTTCCTCTCCGCGCTGACGGCGGGGGAGCAGGGCGTCACCCGCGTCACGCAGCCGATCCCGCCGCGGAGCGCCCTGAACGGGCGTGCACGGGACGTCCTGCGCCGCTACGCCGAGAAGTTCGGGCAGCCGGCGTCGCTCGAGATGCTCTACGGCTACGAGGCGATGGCGCTCGTCATCGAGACGCTGCGCCGCGCCGGCGACCGCGCCAACGAGCGCACGTACGTCGCCGAGCTCCTGCGCCGCGCGAGCAGGCCCGACTCGGTGCTCGGCCCCTACGCGATCGAGGCCGACGGGGACACGACGCTGCGCACGTTCAGCGGCTACCGGGTCCGGGCCGGGCTGCCGGTCTTCCGGCGCGTCCTGCTCGGCGATTGAGCGCCGCGCTCAGGCGAGCGCGGCGGCGAGCGCGTCGTCCAGCTCCGGCTGCCGGAACTCGTAGCCCAGCGCCTGTGCGCGCGCCGGGACGGCGCGCTGACCCTCGGTGACGATCTCGGCCATGTCGCCGTAGAGCACACGCAGTGCGAATGCGGGCACCGGCGCGACGGCCGGGCGGTGGAGCGCGCGGCCCAGGGCCTTGGAGAAGTCGCGGTTGGTCGCCGGCTCGGGTGCAGTCACGTTCACCGGGCCCGACCAGGACGGGTCGTCGAGCGCCGCGAGGTACATCCCCACGACGTCGTCGACGTGGATCCAGGGCATGTACTGCGCGCCGCCGGCGACCGGGCCGCCGACGCCGGCGCGGAACGGGGGCAGCATCGTCTTCAGCGCACCGCCCGTGGGGTCCAGGACGACGCCGGTGCGCATCAGGACGACCCGCATGCCCAGGTCGCTCGCCGCGCGCGCCTCGCGCTCCCAGGCGACGCAGACGCCGGCCAGGAAGTCCCCGCCGGCGGGCGCGTCCTCGTCGACGCGCTCGTCGCCGTGCTTGCCGTAGAAGCCGACGGCCGATGCCGAGACGAGGACGCCGGGGCGCGGATCCGCGGCGGCCAGGCCGGCGACGAGGTTGCGCGTCCCCAGCTCGCGGCTCACGCGGATCGCCTCCTTGGACGCGGCGCTCCAGCGCTGGGCCACGGGCTCTCCGGCGAGGTGGACGATTCCGTCGCGCCCGGCGAGCGCGTCCGCCGGCGCGGGACCGGCCAGCGGATCCCAGCCGACCGCGGGCACGCCGAGCGCCGTCCCGGCCCTGGCGGGGTCGCGCGAGAGGACGGTGATCGCGTCGCCGCGCTCGCGCAGCGCGGCGATGAGCCGCGTGCCGATGAGTCCGGATGCGCCGGTGATGGTGACGTTCATGATCCGATGATCCTCCCGCAAAGCCCGGTCCGTCGGAGTACGGGACAGCGGAGCGGTTGGCTCGCTCGGCGTCAGAGGAGGCCGACGAGGGCGGCGCAGTCCCAGTTGCGCGCCCCGCTGCCGCCGGCCCACAGACGTGCGGCGAGACGGTCCTGCTCAGCCTTGCCGGCCTGATGGGCGTGCGGCGTGCTGCCGCCCATCGCCCGCCAGGTGGAGGGGATGAACTGATAGTAGCCGGAGGCGCCCGCCGAGTTCGGCAGCGTGTTCTGGCCGCCCGACTCGCACTGCACGATCGGCCACGGGATCGCCCACGGGCCGCCCGGGCCCGTCTGCGAGATCGCCTGCCGGCGCTGGGACTCCAGCTTGCGCAGGTCGCGCTCAGCGCGGCGCCGGCTCGCGGCGGCGCTGCCCGCCACGGCCAGGCGCGCGTCACGCACGCGCGCCAGCGACGCGCGGCGGGCCTCCAGGGCGGAGGCGATCTGGCTGACCGCGTCGCGGTCGCGACGCGCGGCCTGCGTGGCCCGGCGCTGGCGCGGGAGCAGGACCGCGAGGCGGCGCGCCTGGCGGCGGCTCTGGGCGCGCGCGTCGCGCACCGCCGCGACCACGTCGGCGTTGCGCTCCTGGGCGCGGCGCAGGAACGTGGCCCGCTCGACGAGGTTCGCGAAGCTCGTGGAGCCCAGGACGACGGCGACGAGATCCGGTCGGGAGACCATGTAGCCGGACCGCAGGGTCTCGGCGAGCAGCGTCCGGTCCCGCACGAGGCGCCGCCGCAGGGCGAGCGCCTGCTCGCGGGTGCGGTTCAGGTCACGCTCCGTCCGCGCCATCCGCGTCTCCCAGACCGCCGCGTCGGCCTGCACGGACTCCAGACGCCCCTGCAGGACCGCTACGTCACGCGCGGCCAGACGCTCCAGCGCGGCGGCGCGCTCGGCGGCCGACCGCGCCCGCTGCTCGCGGTCGCGTCCGGCGTCGATCTCCTGCTGCAGCGTCCCCGCGTCGGCACCCTGCGAGGGCAGCGGATTCCCGGCCCACAGGGCGAGGGGCAGCAGCAGCGCGGCGACGAGCAGGCCCGCGCGGGGATGAGGGAATCGGAGCAGACGCATGACGCCGCCCGCGGAGTCCCCCCGACGGCGGCGAGGCCACGGTATTCACGTGTGGTGGGGAACCCTGCAAGGCGCGTTGCGGGTTGTGGAACTGCAGGCGTTCTTGCGGGTTGGGAATCCATCGGGACGGCTCGCCGTCCCGTCCCGCCAGGGGGCCGTGCCACCGCCGTCCCGTCCCGCAGGGGGCCGTGCCACCGCCGTCCCGTCCCGCCAGGGGGCCGTGCCTCAGCTTCCGCGCAGCGCTTCGACGTCCGACGCCGCGAAGCCGATCGCGTGCTGGATGCTCGCCGCGGCGCCCGATGCGCGGGCCTCGTCGCTGACCGCCGCGGCGACGACGGGGGCGACGTCGCGGTTGAAGACCGAGGGGATGATGTAGTCCTCGCGCAGTTCGTCCTCGCGCACGATCCGGGCGATGGCGTGGGCCGCGGCCATCTTCATCGGCTCGGTGATCTGGACGGCGCGCACGTCGAGCGCGCCGCGGAAGATGCCGGGGAAGGCGAGCACGTTGTTGATCTGGTTCGGGTAGTCCGAGCGCCCGGTCGCGATGATCCGCGCGTACGGGGCCGCCTCCTCGGGGCTGACCTCGGGCGTCGGGTTGGCCATCGCGAAGACCATGGCGTCGGGGCGCATCGTCGCGAGCGCGTCCGCGGGCATGATCCGCGCGCCGGAGAGCCCGATGAAGAGGTCCATGCCGGCGATCGCGTCGACCGGGCGTGCCGGTGAGGCTGCTCGGGGTTCGTCGTCTCCGCGTACCAGCGCTTGATGCTCGGCATCGTGCCGTCGAGGTAGTCGTCGCGCGTCGTGCTGAGGATGCCCTCGCGAGTCGCAGCCGACGATCTCGCGCACCCCGGCCTCGAGCAGGATCTTCGAGACCGCGATGCCGGCGGCGCCCATGCCGGTCACGAGGACGCGCAGGTCCATCAGGTCCCGCCCGGTGAGCTTGCACGCGTTCAGCAGCGCGGCGAGCATCACGATCGCGGTGCCGTGCTGGTCGTCGTGGAAGACGGGGATGTCCAGCGTCTCCTTCAGGCGCTCCTCGATCTCGAAGCAGCGCGGCGCCGAGATGTCCTCGAGGTTGATGCCGCCGAAGCCGGGGGCGATCCGGATGACCGTCTCGACGATCTCGTCCGGGTCCTTCGTGCTCAGGCAGATCGGGAAGGCGTCGACGCCGGCGAACTCCTTGAAGAGCATCGCCTTGCCCTCCATCACCGGCATCGCCGCCTCGGGGCCGATGTCGCCGAGGCCGAGCACCGCGGTGCCGTCGCTGACGACCGCGACGGTGTTGCGCTTGATCGTGTACTGGAAGGCCTTGTCGCGGTCCTCGGCGATCGCGGTGCAGACGCGCGCCACGCCCGGCGTGTAGGCCATCGAGAGGTCGTCGCGGGTCTTCAGCGGGTGCTTGTTGTGCTGCTCGATCTTGCCGCCGACGTGCAGCAGGAACGTGCGGTCGGTCGCGTCGATGACGTGCGCGCCGTCGACGCCGTTGATCGCGGCGAGGATCTCGTCCCAGTGGTCGGCGTCGTTGGCGTCGACCGTGACGTCGCGCACGAGGCGCTCGCCGACCTCGACGAGGTCGACCGCGCCGATGGTCCCGCCGGCGTCGCCGATGGCGCCGGCGACCCGCCCGAGCATGCCGGGGCGGTCGTCGATCTCGACGCGGATGGTGAGGCTGTACTGCGCGGACGGCGTGGGCACGACCGGGCAGTGTACGTCGGGTGGCGCCGCCGGGCACCTGCGGTAGCGTCAGGCACCCGTGCCCGACGAGCTGTACCTCATCGACGGCAACAGCCTCGCCTACCGCGCGTTCTTCGCACTGCCGGAGTCGATCGCGACATCCAAGGGCCAGCCGACGAACGCGATCTTCGGGTTCGCGTCGATGCTCGTCAAGCTGCTGACCGAGCACGGCCAGAAGCCGACGATCGTCTGCTGGGACGCCGGATCCTCGGGCCGCAAGGAGGTCTACCCGGAGTACAAGGGCGACCGTGCGGACGCGGCCCGACCTGCTCAAGGAGCAGTGGCCGCACCTGGAGCCGCTGGTCGAGGCGTTCGGCTACCGCAACGTCTCGGTGCCCGGGTTCGAGGCCGACGACGTGATCGCGACGCTCGCCGAGCAGGCGCGCACCGCCGACCCGCCCGTCCCGGTGGTGATCGTCACCGGTGACCGCGACGCCTTCCAGCTGATCGACCCCGAGGGCCGGGTCCGCGTGATGGCGACCGCGCGCGGCATCACCGAGACCAAGCTCTACGACCACGCGGCCGTCGTCGAGCGCTACGGCATCGCGCCCGAGCTTGTCCCGGACTTCTACGGCCTCAAGGGCGACACGTCCGACAACATCCCGGGCGTCCCCGGAATCGGCGACAAGACGGCCGCCCAGCTCCTGCAGCGCTTCGGGACGCTCGAGGAGGTCCTCGCGAACGTGGACGACGTCTCCGGGGCCAAACGGCAGGAGAACCTGCGCGCGCACGCGGAGGATGCGCGGGTCAGCAAGGTGCTGGCGACGATGAACCGCGAGGTCCCCGGAGTCACGCTCGACCCGGCGGCCGAGGTCGCGCGCGAGCCCGACCGCTCGCAGCTGCGCGAGACGTTCCGGGAGTTCGAGCTGCGCGACCCGCTGCGGCGCCTGGAGGAGGCGCTCGGCGAGGACGCCGCCACGCCGGCGGCGGCGGACCGGGCGATCAGCGCCCGCGTGCGGGCCGGCTCGCCCGCGGACGCCGCCCGCCTGGGGGACGGCGAGGCGCCGGTCGCCCTCAGCCTCACACCGCCCGAGCAGGCCGAGGGGGAGCTCTTCGCCCGCGAGGAGGCCTGGCGCTTCGGTGTGGCCTGCGGCGCGGAGGTCGTGATCGGCGAGGTGGCCGCCCCCGCCGACGTCGTCACCGCGCTCGCGGCGCGCGCCGTCATCGCTCACGACGCCAAGGCGCTCGGCGTCGTCCCGCCGCGCCTGGCACACGACACGCTGCTCGCGGCGTACCTGCTCGACCCGGCGCGGCGCGCGTTCCCGTTCCGCGAGCTCTGCGACGAGCGCGGCCTGACGACGAACGCGGAGGAGGGCGCGGCGGCCGACGCCGTTCTGCTCCAGGCGCTGGCGCAGGCGCAGCGGGCTGAGCTCGCCGAGCGCGATCAGGAGCGGCTGCTCGACGAGATCGAGCTGCCGCTCGTGCCGGTCCTGCGCGCGATGGAGATCGCCGGCGTGCGGCTGAACACCGCGGCGCTGGGCGCGATCGGCGAGCGCGTCGCGGACGAGATCGCCGGCCTCGAGCACCGGATCTGGGACCTCTGCGGCGAGGAGTTCGTCATCGGATCGCCGCAGCAGCTCGGGGCGGTGCTGTTCGACAAGCTCGGCCTGTCGAAGAAGCGGCGCGGGAAGACGGGCTTCTCGACCGACGCGCGCGTGCTCCAGTCGATCCGGGACGAGCACGAGGTGATCCCGCTGATCGAGCGCTGGCGTGAGCTCAACCAGCTGACGAAGACCTACCTCGACGTCCTGCCCGCGCTCGTCGACGAGCAGAGCCGGATCCACACGACGTTCGTGCAGGCGGTCGCCTCGACCGGCCGGCTCTCCTCGACGAATCCGAACCTCCAGAACGTGCCCGTGCGCACACCGCTGGGCCGCGAGATCCGCGGATGCTTCGAGGCGGCGCCGGGCATGCTGCTGCTGGCCGCCGACTACTCGCAGGTCGAGCTGCGGGTGCTCGCCCACGTGGCGGACGAGCCGGTGCTGAAGGAGATCTTCATCCGCGGGGAGGACGTGCACACCGCGACCGCCCGGGAGGTCTTCCAGGTCGCCGAGGCCGACATCGACCCCGGGATGCGGTCGAAGGCGAAGATGATCAATTACGGAATCGTCTACGGCCTCACCGACTTCGGTCTCGCGGACCGGCTCAACATCCCGCGCGAGGAGGCCAAGGAGTTCATCGACGCGTACCTCGAGCGCTTCGACCGCGTCCACGCGTTCATGACCGCGACGATCGAACAGGCGACCGAGCAGGGGTACGTGACGACGCTCTTCGGCCGCCGTCGCACCATTCCCGAGCTGCGGGCGCGCAACTTCCAGGTGCGCTCGCTCGGCGAGCGCCTGGCCGTGAACACCGTCGTCCAGGGCACGGCCGCGGACGTCCTGAAGCTCGCGATGATCGGCGCGGCACGCGCGCTCGCCGCAGAGGGGCCGGCGACGCGGCAGATCCTGACGATCCACGACGAGCTCCTGTTCGAGGGGCCGCCCGAGGAGATGGACGCCGTGCGCGCGCTCGCCGAGCGCGAGATGGTCGCGCCGTGGGGCGACCGCACGCCCCCGCTCGCGGTCGACGCGGGCGTCGGCCGCACCTGGCTGGAGGCCAAGTAGGTGGACCGCACCTCCGCCGTGGTGTTCGTCGTGGCCGCCGGGGCGGCCGTCGGCGCGCAGGCGCCGATGAACGGCGCGCTGGGGAGCGTCGTCGGCTCCTGGCAGGCGGCGCTCGTGAACTTCGCGGTCGGCCTGGTGATCCTCACCGTGATCGTCGCGGTGGCGGCCGGCGGGTTCGGCGGTCTGCGCGAGATCCCGACGGCGCCGTGGTGGGCGCTCCTGGGCGGCGCATGCGGCGTGGCGGTCGTCACCTCGTCGATCTTCGCCGTCGGGCACCTGGGCGCCGGCGGCGTGACGGCGGCCGTGGTGGCGGGGCAGCTGACGGCGTCCGTCGTGATCGACCGCTTCGGCCTGTTCGGCATCACCGAGCGGCCGCTGACCGCGGGCAAGCTGCTCGGCGTCGCCCTGCTCGCCCTCGGCGTCTATCTCATCGTGCGCGAGCGGACGTGACCGGCGGCGGGCAGATCGCGCCGTAGCGCGAGAACGCCCGCGTCACGAAGCCCGGCCTGCCGACCGCCCGGAGCACGCTCGCCAGCAGCGGGTGCGGGTTCGCGCGGCCGACGAAGCGCTGCGCCCGCAGCATGCTCTGGTAGGCATAGCGCTTGTCCTCGCACGCGGCGGCGTACCGCTGGAGCGCCTGCCCGCGGCTCTGTCGTCCCTGGAGCACCAGCCGCAGTTCGCTCCCGCAGGCGGCACCGAAGTGCAGCGCGGGCCGGATGCCCTCCGCGGTGGCGGGGAGACAGTGGCCCGCGCTGTCGCCGACGAAGAAGACGTCGTCCTCGGCCGGCGCGCGCATGCGGTGCGGAATCCAGTTGCCCTGGTAGCCGACGGCGTCGAGCCCGAGGTCGTGGGCGAGGCGGACCGTGGGCTCCCGGACGTGGTCGCGCGGGTCGAACGAGCCGATGCCGACGCGCACCTCGTCGCCCGCGGGGAAGCTCCACGCGTACCCGCGGCGCACGTAGCGGGGGTCGAGCCACAGCTCGAGCGCGTCGCCCGAGGCCGGTGGGTGGACCTCCAGCCCGCGGGAGAGCGTCGCCTTCGGCGGCTGGACGCGGCGGTGCGCCGTCGACAGGACGCGGCGCCAGCCGAGCGCGTCGACGAGCAGCGGCGACGTCAGCGCGCCGCGGTCGGTGCGCAGGACGAGCGCCTCGCCGGCGCCGGCGGCGCGCCCGTGGACGAGGGCGGTCTCAAAGCGCGCTGCGCCGCACTGCTCCCACAGACCCCGGCACAGCTCGCGATAGTCGAACGTCGAGAACGTCCACGGCAGCTCCCAGCGCAGCGTCGTCGCGGGCAGGTGGATCACGAGCGCGGGGAACGTCTGGCGGATCGTGCGCTCCAGGCCCAGCGCCTCGATCCACGCCGTCGGCGCCGCGCATGCGGACGTCTGGCGCTCGCCGATCTCGTAGCGGTCCAGGACCAGGACGTCGGCGCCGCAGTCCGCGAGCTCGCGGGCCACGGCGAGCCCCGCAAACGACGCCCCGCAGACGATCACATCGGCGGAGCCGGAGAGCGCGGAGCGCTCCGGACCCCGTTTTGTGGCGCGAACCGGCATTTCGGCGGGATTCTAGGCCGGGGCGATCACGCTACTCTTGCCGGTCCAATGACCACCATCACTACCGACGCCCCCACCGAGGCAAAGGTCGTCCCCGGTTCGGACGGCCTGCTGCTCGACGTCGACGGGCAGATCGTCCCCAACTACGACGCCACCTTCACCTCCATCAAGGAGGGCGAGGTCGTCTCCGGCCGTGTCGTGCGCATCGACAACGACGAGGTTCTCGTCGACATCGGCTACAAGAGCGAGGGCGTCATCCCCTCGCACGAGCTCTCAATCCGCAAGAACGTCGACCCGCACGACGAGGTCGAGATGGGCGAGGAGGTCGACGCGCTGGTCCTCACCAAGGAGGATCAGGACGGCCGCCTCATCATGTCCAAGAAGCGCGCCCGCTTCGAGAAGGCGTGGCGGCGCATCGAGGCGGCGGCCGAGTCCGGCGAGCCCGTGGAGGGCCATGTCATCGAGGTCGTCAAGGGCGGCCTGATCATCGACCTCGGGGTGCGCGGCTTCCTGCCCGCCTCGCTCGTCGACATCCGCCGCGTCGCGAACCTCGACGAGTTCCTGCACACGATGATCGAGTGCAAGGTCATCGAGCTCAACCGCTCGCGCAACAACGTCGTCCTGTCGCGGCGCGCCGTCCTCGAGGAGGAACGCAAGGAGCAGCGTCAGGAGATCCTCGACATGCTGCAGCCCGGGCTCGTCGTCGAGGGCCAGATCTCGAACATCGTCGACTTCGGCGCGTTCGTGGACCTCAACGGCATCGACGGCCTGATCCACATCTCCGAGCTCTCGTGGTCGCATGTCAACCACCCGAGCGAGATCCTCAACATCGGCGACACCGTGCAGGTCAAGGTGCTCGACATCGACCGTGACCGCCAGCGCATCTCCCTGGGCCTCAAGCAGACCCAGGCCGACCCGTGGCAGCGCGTGGTGGACACCTACCGCATCGGCGACGACCTCGAGGGCAAGGTCACGAAGGTCGTCACGTTCGGCGCGTTCGTCGAGATCCTCGACGGCGTCGAGGGCCTCGTGCACATCTCCGAGCTCGCCGCCCATCACGTCGAGAACCCGCGTGAGATCGTCGCGCCGGGTGACGAGATCAAGGTCAAGATCCTCGAGATCGACTCCGAGCGCAGGCGCCTGTCGCTGTCGGTCAAGCGCGTCGAGGGCCAGATCCTCTCCGCGCACGTCGGCGAGCCGGCCGGTGCGCTCGACGATGAGCCCGGCCTGAACGAGGACGACTACCTCACCGCCCCGGCCGAGGCCGAGGCGGCCCCCGAGGGTGAGGCCGAGGCACAGGACGAGGCCGTCGCCGACGAGGTCGTGGCCGAGGCCGTGGCCGAGGCGGACGTCGCCGAGGAGCCCGAGGCTGCGGCCGAGCCCGAGGCTGCGGCCGAGCCCGAGGCTGCGGCCGAGCCCGCGGCCGAGCCGAGCCCGAGGCTGCGGCCGAGCCCGAGCCCGCTGCCGAGCCCGCGGCTCCGGCCGAGCCCGAGCAGGCCTGACCCGACGCGGCCGGCGCGCTGACCCCTGAGCCCGGGATCCCGTTCGTCGGACTGACCGGGGGCCTGGGCTCCGGCAAGTCGACCGCGCTCGCCGCGCTCGAGCGCCTGGGCGCGGCGACGCTCTCCACCGACGCCGTCGTCCACGAGTTGTACGGCGGGGACGAGGTCCGCGAGGCGGTCGTCGCCCGCTGGGGCGCCGGCGTCGCGCCGGACGGCGTGGTGGACCGCGCCGCGATCGCGCGGCACGCCTTCGCCGGCCCGGGCGAGCGCGCGTGGCTCGAGGGCCTGATCTGGCCGCTCGTGGCGGCGCGGGTCGTCGCCTTCCGCGAGGACTGCGAGCGGCGCGAGCCGCCGCCGCCCGCGGCTGTCGTGGAGACGCCGCTGCTCTTCGAGGCCGGGATGGACGCGGCCTATGACGCAACGATCGCGATCGTCTCCGACGAGGCGATCCGCGCGGGTCGCGCCGCGGCCCGCGGCCATGAGGCCGTCGACGAGCGCGCCGCCCGCCAGCTCACACAGGACGAGAAGGCCGCACGGGCCACGTACGTGGTGCGCAACGACGGGAGCGTCGACGACCTGCAGTCCGACCTCGCCGTCATCCTGAACCGCCTGCGCCGATGACACCCCCACCGCAGACCGCCACCCGACCCGCCCGCGCAGCAGCGCGCGGCCGGGAGCGCCACGGGCGGCGCCGCCTGCGCTGGCTGGTCGTCCTGTTGCTCCTCGCGGGCGCGGCGACGGCCCTCCTCTGGGGCACGTTCCACCAGGCGGTGCGCGAGATCGCGCTCCCGCTGCGCCACGAGGACATCATCCGCCAGCAGGCGCGCGACAAGAACCTCGACCCGGCGCTGATCGCCGCGGTCATCTACGCCGAGTCGCGCTTCGTCTCCGGACGCACGTCCAGCGCCGGCGCCGAAGGGCTCATGCAGATCACGCCCGACACGGCGCAGGGCATCGCCAAGCGCTCGGGCGGGACGGCGTTCGTGCTCGAGGACCTCGCGACGCCGCAGGTGAACATCGCCTACGGCTCCTATCTCCTGCGCGAGCACCTGGACCGCTACGACGGGGACCTCGCGGCGGCGCTCGCCGCCTACAACGCCGGTCCCGGCAAGGCCGACGAGTGGGGCGGAGCGTCGCTGCGCGCCGAGGACATCCCCTACCCGGAGACGCGGGCATACGTCGAGAAGGTCCTCGAGGCGCAGCGGCAGTACCGCGAGCGCTACGCGCGAGAGCTCGGGCTCTAGCGGGGCCCGCGGACCCGGCCCCGGCGCCATCTAGGCTGTCGGGGTGCCGCCGTTCCGCCTCGACACCGCCTTCACGCCGACCGCCGACCAGCCCCGCGCGATCGACGAGATCGCGGCGGCCGTCACCGAGGGCGAGCGCTTCACGACGCTGCTCGGCGCGACCGGCACCGGCAAGACGATGACGATGGCGGCCACGATCGAGCGGCTCCAGCGCCCGGCGCTCGTGATGGCGCACAACAAGACGCTCGCCGCGCAGCTCTGCAACGAGTTCCGCACGTTCTTCCCCGACAACGCCGTCGAGTACTTCGTCAGCTACTACGACTACTACCAGCCCGAGGCGTACGTCCCGAGCAAGGACCTCTACATCGAGAAGGACTCGGCGATCAACCAGGAGGTCGACCGCCTGAGGCACGCGGCGACGGCGGCGCTCTTCGCCCGGCGCGACGTGATCATCGTCGCCTCGGTCTCCGCGATCTACGGCATGGGCTCGCCGGACACCTACGACGCGAACGTCCAGATCCTCACGCGCGGCGGGACGGTCGACCGAGACGAGCTGCTTCGCAAGCTCGTCTCGATCCAGTACACCCGCAACGACGTCGCCCTGGGCCGCGGCACCTTCCGAGTCCGCGGCGAGGCGCTGGAGGTCTTCCCTGCCGACGCGGAGACGGCGTTCCGCGCGACGCTCTTCGGCGACGAGGTCGAGCGGCTGCAGCGGTTCGACCCGCTCACCGGCGAGCTGCTGGAGGACGACCTCGAGCACGTCGCGGTCTGGCCCGCGACGCACTACAACGTCAAGGAGGGGGTGATGGAGCGCGCGGTCGAGGAGATCGGCGCCGAGCTGAACGCGCGCTGCGGCGAGCTGGAGGCCGAGGGCAAGCTCCTGGAGAGCCATCGCCTGCGCCAGCGCACCCAGTACGACATGGAGATGCTGCGGGAGATGGGCTTCTGCAACGGCATCGAGAACTACTCGCGCATCCTCGACGGCCGCCGGCCCGGCGACCGCCCGTACTGCCTGATCGACTACTTCCCCGACGACTTCGTCTGCTTCCTCGACGAGTCTCATCAGACGGTCCCGCAGATCGGCGCGATGTTCGAGGGCGACCGCAGCCGCAAGAGCACGCTCGTCGACTACGGCTTCCGCCTGCCGAGCGCGCTCGACAACCGCCCGCAGACATTCGACGAGTTCCTGTCGATCACGCCGGCGATCGTGTTCGTCTCGGCGACGCCCGGGCAGTTCGAGCGCGGGCGCTCGGAGCGCGTCGTCGAGCAGATCGTCCGTCCGACCGGGATCGTCGATCCCGCCGTCGAGGTGCGCGCGACGCAGGGCCAGATCGACGACCTCATGAACGAGGTGCGGGTCCGCGTGGACCGCAACGAGCGCGTCCTCGTCACGACGCTCACGAAGAAGATGAGCGAGGACCTCACGGACTATCTGCTCGAGATGGGCTTCCGTGTGCGCTACCTGCACAGTGAGGTCGACACGCTGGAGCGCATCCAGATCATCCGCGACCTGCGGCTGGGGGAGTACGACGTGCTCGTCGGCGTGAACCTGCTGCGTGAGGGGCTGGACCTCCCCGAGGTCTCGCTCGTCGCGATCCTCGACGCCGACAAGGAGGGCTTCCTGCGCGGTGAGACCTCGCTGATCCAGACGATCGGCCGGGCGGCGCGCAACGTCGACGGGCTGGTCCTGATGTACGCCGACAAGGAGACGGCCGCGATGCGCGCCGCGCTGTCGGAGACCGACCGCCGCCGCGCGATCCAGCTCGCCTACAACGAGGAGCACGGCATCACGGCCGCGTCGATCGTCAAGGGCGTCAGCGACATCGCCGAGTTCCTCACCTCCGACCGCAGCAAGACGCCCAAGCGCCGCCGGCGCGGGGAGCGCGTCAAGACGAAGGGCATGGCCCCGACCGAGCTCGAGCGGACGATCGTCGAGCTCGAGGAGGAGATGCTCGCGGCCGCGGACGAGCTGCGCTTCGAGTACGCCGCGCGGCTGCGCGACGAGCTGCGCGAGCTGCGCCGCGAGCTGGAGGCCGTGCGGGCGATGGGGCTCGAGGCGGTCAGCGAGGACTGACGCGCCGTGCAGGACGCACTGCTGGACTGGTACGCCCGCGCCCGCCGCGACCTCCCGTGGCGCCGCACGGAGGATCCGTACGCGATCCTCGTCTCCGAGGTCATGCTCCAGCAGACGCAGGTCGCGCGGGTCGTGCCGCGCTACGAGGCGTGGCTGGAGCGCTGGCCGCATGAGGAGGCGCTGGCGGGGGCGCGCCGCTCCGACGTCCTGGCCGCGTGGGTCGGGCTCGGCTACAACACGCGCGCCGTGCGCCTGCAGGAGGCGTGCCGGGTCGTCACGCGCGACGGCTGGCCGCGGACGGCCACCGGTCTGCGGGAGCTTCCGGGTGTCGGTCCGTACACGGCGGCCGCGGTCGCCTCGTTCGCGTTCGGCGAGCAGGTCGCGGCGGTCGACACGAACGTGCGCCGGGTCGCTGAGCGGCTCGGCCGCGGCACGCCCGAGGAGCTCCTGCCCGCCGGGCGGGCGCACGACTGGAACCAGGCGATGATGGAGCTGGGCGCGACGGTGTGCGGGGCGCGCGTCGCACGGTGCGGCGCCTGCCCGGTCGGCCGGTGGTGCACCTCACGCGGCCGGGTGCCGGTCGCCGCGCGCGCCGCGCCCGGCACGCGTGAGCGGTTCGAGGACTCCACGCGCTGGGTTCGCGGGCGAATCGTCGCAGCGCTCGCCGCCGGCGATCCACTGCCCGAGGGCATCGCGCCGGAGCGCCTGGAGCCCGCGCTCGCGGGCCTCGTGCGCGACGGGCTCGTCGTCGTCGGGCCTCGCGGACCGCGGCTGGCCTGAGGCGCACGGCGCACCGGCCTCGCTACGCTGCGGCCGATGACGGACCCCGCCACGCAGGCCGACGGACCGCGCGACGCCGCGCTCGAGCGCCTCGAGGCGCTGGAGCAGGAGGTGGACGCGCTCGGGGAGACCGTGCGCCAGCGGCTCGCGCTGCTGCGCGCCGAGATCGCCCACACGCGCGGGAGCGTCCACGAGCTGCACGCCAGGGTCGCGCCGCCTGCCGAGCTGGAGACGTTCGACGACTCGGGCGCCGACCCCGCCGAGCCCGCGGCCGAGCACGCCGAGCCCACGCCGCTCGCCGAGCCGCCGGTCGGCGGTGATGCCCCGGAGGGCGCCGAGGACGGCGCCCGGCTGGTCGCCCTCGATCTCGTGACCCGCGGGACGGATCGTGAGGAGACCCTGCTGCGCCTCGCCGAGAGCTTCCCGGGCGTCGACGCCGCGCGCGTGTACGACGAGGCCGCCGCGGCGCTCGGCGCCTAGAGCGGGCGGCAGGTCACGGCGCTGCGGTCCAGCACGCGCCCGCTGCCCGAGACCAGGTCGATCGTCGCGCGGCCGCGCGTGAGGCGCAGTCTGGCACCGCCGGTCGTGAGCCGGTTGACGTAGCCCACCTTTGCGCGTGAGCGGCGGGGGAGGGGGATGTTGGGCCGGCCGCCGGCACCCGAGACGATCTGCCGCAGGCCGTCCCGGTCCGTGAAGCGCTGGAGGTCGTGATCGTGTCCCGAGAGCACGATCCGGGCATGGCCCCGGAGCGCCTTCCACAGCGTCGCCATGTCATTCTGGTCGCCGTGCCAGCCGGTGCTGTATCGCGGCCGGTGCCAGATCGCGATCCGGCAGGTTCCCGGCCGCCGCGTGACGCGGTCGAGCCAGCGCGACTGCGCGGACCCGCTTCCGTGCGGAGCCTCGCTGTTGAGGGACAGGACCTCCCAGCCCGCACCGAGCGGGACGCGGCGCCAGTCCGGCACGGCACGGCCGAGGCGTGCCCGCCAGTACGGGCGGTAGCCGGTGTCGCGGTTGCCCCACTCGTGGTTGCCCGGCGTGGGGATCGTGCGCCGCGCGAGCGCGCCCCAGAGCGGGTCGTAGCCGGTGCGAAACTCCTTGGCGGTCCCGTTCTCGTACACGTCGCCGAGGTACGCGAAGCGGTCCATCGGCTGGCGCCGGACGAAGGCCGCGAGGGTGCGGGCCCGCCCGCTCGCGTCCGCGTCGCCCACCGCCCAGAGCGTGACGGTGCGCGTCGGGCCCGCGGCAGCCGCCCCGCCCGAGCCGGAGGAGGTCCCGCAGGCGAGCGCCGCGACGGCGAGGCAGGCGCCGGCGATGACGGTGAGGGTGGGGCGCACCGCTCCAGTGTCCCGCGCGGGGGCGACGTCCGCGCCGCCGGGGTCGGCGGCACACGAACGTCTGTTCGCCCGTGTAGCATCGATGGCAATGCCGCCCTCCAACGCGATCGTCGTCTCCGGCGCGCGTGAGCACAACCTGAAGAACGTCTCCCTGGAGCTGCCGCGCGACGCGCTGGTGGTGATCACGGGGCTGTCCGGATCCGGGAAGTCCTCGCTCGCCTTCGACACGATCTACGCCGAGGGCCAGCGCCGCTACGTCGAGTCGCTCAGCGCCTACGCGCGTCAGTTCCTCGGGCAGATGGACAAGCCGGACGTCGACTCGATCGAGGGGCTCTCGCCGGCGATCTCGATCGACCAGAAGACCACCTCGCGCAACCCGCGCTCGACGGTCGGCACGGTCACGGAGATCTACGACTACCTGCGGCTGCTGTGGTCGCGCGTCGGGCATCCTCACTGCGTCACCTGCGGCGCGCCGATCGCCGGCCAGTCGGCCGAGCAGATCATCGACCAGGTGATGGAGCTCGAGGAGGGCACGCGCTTCATGGTGCTCGCGCCGATCGTGCGCGGCCGCAAGGGCGAGTACGGCAAGCTCCTGGAGGAACTGCGCGTCGACGGCTTCGCCCGCGCGAAGGTCGACGGCGAACTGCGCGGCCTCGACGAGGACATCGAGCTCGACAAGAAGTTCAAGCACGACATCTCGGTGGTCGTCGATCGGCTCGTGATGCGCCCCGACCTGCGCAAGCGCCTGGCGGACTCGATCGAGACGGCGGTGGGCCTGGCCGACGGGATCGTCGAGGTCGAGATCGTCCCGCGCGAGGGCGACGGGACGCGGCCGCAGGTCCTGACCTTCTCCGAGAAGTTCGCGTGCCTGAAGTGCGGGACCTCGATGCCCGAGCTCGAGCCGCGGATCTTCTCCTTCAACTCCCCGCACGGGGCCTGCGAGCGCTGCACCGGCCTGGGCTCCCAGATGGAGATCGACCCGAGCCTGGTCGTGCCGGACCCGACGCTCACGCTCGGGGGCGGGGCGCTCGCGCCGTGGGCCGCGAGCGCCTCGCAGTACTACGAGCAGATCATGCTGGCGCTCGCCGACCAGTACGACGTCGATCTCGAGACGCCGTGGCAGGATCTGCCGCCGGAGCACCGCGACCTCTTCCTCCTCGGGACCGGCGGCGAGCGCGTGCTCGTGACGTACGAGAACCGCTACGGGCGCAAGCGCTCCTACGCGACGCGTTTCGAGGGCATCGTTCCGAACCTCGAGCGCCGCTACCGCGAGACGGACTCCGATCAGATGCGCGAGAAGATCGAGGAGTTCATGGCGGTCGTCCCGTGCCCGTCGTGCAAGGGCTCGCGGCTGCGTCCCGAGTCGCGCGCGGTGCTCGTCGGCGGGATGGCGATCCACGCGTTCACCTCGCTGTCGGTCCGCCAGGCGCGGCGCTGGCTCGACGAGGTCGTGCTGACCGAGACCGAGCGGCACATCGCCCGGCTCGTGTTCCGCGAGATCGAGGAGCGGCTGCGCTTCCTGGAGGACGTCGGGATCGGCTACCTGAGTCTCGACCGCGCCGCTGCGACGCTCTCCGGCGGCGAGGCGCAGCGGATCCGCCTGGCGACGCAGATCGGGTCGGCGCTCGTCGGCGTGCTGTACGTGCTCGACGAGCCGTCGATCGGCCTGCACCAGCGCGACAACGGCCGCCTGATCGGGACGCTCGAGCGCCTGCGCGACCTGGGCAACACCGTCATCGTCGTCGAGCACGACGAGCAGACGATGCGCGCGGCCGACCACCTCGTCGACCTGGGCCCGGGCGCGGGCGAGCACGGCGGCCGGATCGTCGCCGCCGGGACCGCCGCCCAGGTGCAGAAGGTCCGCGCTTCGCTGACCGGGCAGTTCCTCGCCGGGACCCGCGTCGTCGAGGTGCCGGCGAAGCGGCGCAAGCCGTCGGGGACGCTCGAGATCCGCGGCGCCCGTCAGCACAACCTGCGCGCGGTGGACGTGAAGGTGCCCGCTCGGCGTGCTGACCTGCGTGACCGGCGTCTCGGGCTCGGGCAAGTCGACGCTCGTCAACGAGGTGCTCTTCAAGTCCGTCGCCAACCGCCTGCATGCGCGCCCGCCAGCGCCCGGGCGCCCACACCGCCGTGCTCGGCCTCGATCAGCTCGACAAGATCATCCAGGTCGACCAGTCGCCGATCGGCCGCACGCCGCGGTCCAACCCGGCGACGTACACGGGCCTGTTCGACGTCATCCGCGACATCTTCAGCAAGACGCCCGAGGCCAAGGCGCGCGGCTACAAGCCGGGGCGCTTCTCCTTCAACGTGAAGGGCGGCCGCTGCGAGGTCTGCAAGGGCGACGGCCAGATCAAGATCGAGATGCACTTCCTGCCGGACGTCTACGTCCCGTGCGAGCAGTGCCACGGCAAGCGCTACAACCGCGAGACGCTCGACATCCGCTTCAAGGGGAAGACGATCGCCGACGTCCTCGACATGCCCGTCGAGGAGGCGCTGGAGTTCTTCCGGCGCATCCCCAAGATCCACCGCCGCCTGGACACGCTCAACGACGTCGGGCTCGGCTACATCCGCCTGGGCCAGCCGGCGACGACGCTGTCCGGCGGCGAGGCGCAGCGGGTGAAGCTCGCGACCGAGCTGTCGAAGGTCGCGACCGGCCGCACGCTCTACATCCTCGACGAGCCGACGACCGGCCTGCACTTCGCGGACGTCCAGAAACTCCTGGAGGTCCTGCACCGCCTCGTGGACTCCGGCAACTCGATCGTCGTGATCGAGCACAACCTCGACGTCATCAAGACCGCCGACCGCGTCATCGACATGGGCCCCGAAGGCGGGGAGGAGGGCGGCACCGTCGTCGCCCAGGGCACGCCCGAGGAGGTCGCCGGGACGCCCGGGTCGCACACCGGAGAGTTCCTGGCGCAGCTCGTCACGCCGGCGTCGCCCAAGGCCCGGCGCACGACGCCGCGCCGCAGGACGGGGGCGGCGAAGGCGGCCGCCTGAGACCACGAGAGGACCGGAGGAGACCGCGATGATCACGAAACTCGACTTCGTCGCCATCCCGTCGCAGGACGCAGAGCGCGCCCGCGCGTTCTACGTCGACACGCTCGGGCTGCGGCCCGACGAGCACTCCCGCTTCGAGTTCTGGGCCGGCGACACGTGCTTCGGCATCTGGGAGCCCGAGCGGATGGGGATGCCGTTCGCGCCGCAGAAGAACGCGCACCCCGCGCTGCACGTCGACGACATGACGGCGGCGCGCGCTGCGCTGGAGGCCAAGGGTGTGACGTTCATCGGCGAGACCTTCGACACCGGCGTCTGCCACATGGCGTTCTTCACCGACCCCGACGGCAACGACCTCATGCTCCACCACCGCTACGCCCCGCGCGACTGATCACGTGGTCCCGCTCGCCGATCTCAAGCTCTGGCTCGTCAAGTGGCGCTGGTACCAGCGCTCGCGCCTGCCGTGGAACCGCCTGGCGCTGCACCGCGAGTTCGCCGCGCGCCGCGCGTTCGCCAAGGGGCCGCTCAACGGCGAGGTGCTGGAGCTGCTGCGCGAGGGACGGCTCGAGATCGGCGAGGGCACGCTGCTGGAGCCGAACGTCTGGCTGACCGGCGGCGAGTCCGGGCGGATCCGCATCGGCGCGGGCGTCTTCCTCAACCAGGGCGTGATGGTCGCCGCCGTCGGCCTCGTCGAGATCGGAGATCACTGCATGGCGGCGAACGGCTGCATGATCACCGACGGCAACCACCGCTTCGACGACCCCACCAAGCCGGTCACCTGGCAGGGCTTCGACTCGAAGGGGCCCACGCGGCTGGGCCACAACGTCTGGCTCGGTGCCAACGTCGTGGTCACCAGCGGCGTCACCATCGGCGACCGCTGCGTCGTCGGCTCCAACAGCGTCGTGACCCGCGACCTGCCACCCGGGACCGTCGCGGCGGGATCGCCGGCGGTGGTGCTGAAGGAGATCGAGTTCCGGGAGGCGGACGACGAGGGGTGAGGTCCCGGCGTGGTGCCGGGACCTGAAATCGAATCGGTCCGGCTTCGCCGGCCCGTCCTGCCAGGGGGCCGTTCCTAGACCGGGTGAGCGATCCCCGGATCATGCTCCGCGAGCGTGGCGCGGAAGTCCTGGAGCTCCGACTCGTCGATCGAGTACCCGTGCTCCGGGCCCGGATACGTGCGGTCGCGCACGTCGCGGGTGTACGCCGCGACCCCCGCGACCATGTCGTCGAGGAGGTTCGCGTAGCGCTTGACGAAACGCGCGCCGAGGCCCTCGCGGATGCCGAGCAGGTCGTGGAAGACGAGCACCTGGCCGTCGACGGCGGGGCCCGCGCCGATCCCGATCACCGGGATCTGCATGTGCGGCATCAGCTCGTGCGCCACCGCGGACGGGATCGCCTCGAACACGATCGAGAAGCAGCCGGCCTCCTGCAGCGCGAGTGACTCGCGGGCGATGCGGTTCGCCGCCGCCGCGCTGCGGCCCTGGGCCTTGTAGCCGCCGAGCGCCGTCGAGGTCTGCGGCGTGAGGCCGACGTGGCCCATCACCGGGATGCCCGCGCGGACGATCGCGCGTGCCCGGGCGACCGACGTCTCGCCGCCGCCCTCGAGCTTCACGGCGTCGCAGCCGGCCTCCTTGATGAAGCGCAGCGCCGTCTGCACGGCCTGCTCGTCGCTCACCTCGTAGGACCCGAACGGCAGGTCGCCGACGAGGAACGGCGTGCGCAGGCCGCGCCGCACCGCCCGCGCGAGCACGAGCAGCTCGTCGAGCTCGACCGCCACCGTCGACGGGTACCCGAGGACGGTCATCGCGCCCGAGTCGCCCATGAGGACCAGGTCCACGCCGGCGCCCTCTGCCGCGAGCGCGCTCGGGTAGTCGTAGGCGGTGACCATGACGATCGGCTCGCCCATGCGCTTCTTCTCCAGCAGGCGCGGGAGCGTCATCGGCAGGCTCGAAGCGTCGGGAGGGACGGGCATGTTCGGACGGCATGGTGGACATGGAGGGCTCCTCAGCTCATGAGGGTCGACGCCGCCGTGACGGTCGCCGCCCTCGTCTCAGGGTCGGAGATGGTGGTCGGGGAGATCGCGGCCGGGGCATGCGCCGCGAGGTTGTCGATCAGGCGCACGTCGGCGACGCGCGCGGCAGTCAGCAGGAGGATGTCGCCGCGCAGCTCGCCCGCCGGGGCGAGCGACACCGGATCGACGGCCTCGAAGTACTCGGGCTCGGCGCCGCCGGCCTGCAGGGCGTCGAGCCCGGCCGCCGACGCCGCGGCCGCGGTCGTGATGCGGCCGTCGCCGATCGCCTCGGCGACGTCGCGCAGCGCGCGTGAGAGCGCCGGCGCCCGCTCGCGGTCCGCGGGCGAGAGCCGGGAGTTGCGGCTGGAGAGCGCCAGGCCGTCGGCATCGCGGACGGTCGGGCAGACGACGATCGACACCGGGCAGGTTCAGGTCGCGCGTCATCCGGGCCACGACGGCCGCCTGCTGGGCGTCCTTGCGGCCGAAGTAGGCGGCGTCGGGCGCGACCATCGCGAAGAGCTTGGCGACGACGGTGGTGACCCCGTCGAAGTGGCCGACGCCGCGGCGTGCGCCCTCGAGCGTCTCGGTGAGCGGGCCGCGCACCGTCACCGTCGTCGCGAACCCGTCGGGGTAGACCTCGGCGGCCGCCGGGGTGAAGACGACGTCCGCGCCGGCGCCGAAGGCGACCTGCGCGTCAGCGTCCTCCAGGCGCGGGTAGGCGGCGAGGTCCGCGGGATCGTCGAACTGGGTGGGGTTCACGAACACGGACACGACGATCAGGTCGTGCTCGGCGCGGGCCCGCTCGATCAGCGCGCGGTGCCCGGCGTGGAGCGCGCCCATCGTCGGGACGAAGCCGATCGTGCGCCCCGTCCGGCGGGCGGGCGCCACGATCGCCCGCAGGTCGGCGGCGGTCTGCGCGATCGCGCGCCGGGGTGGAACCTCACGGCCGGCGAGGGCGCGGGCGCGGTCGCCCAGGACGTCGAACAGGGGCAGGAGTTCCGGCGCCCGATCGGCGACGGCGGCGCGCTGGGCGGCCACGGTCTCCTCGTCACCGCGGGCGATCGGCCCGGTGAGCGCACGCTGCGCTCCCTCGCGCGCCCAGTTCTCGACGCTCGCGCGCACGAGCGGTGCCAGCGCCTCGCGCGGCACGCCTGCGCTCGCCGCCAGACGCTCGGCGTCGGCCTCGAGCGCGACGAGGAGGTTCGACGCGATCGCCGCGGCCGCGTGGTAGGTGGCGCGGTCGGCGTCCGCGACGCTGAACGGCGTCATGCCGAGGCCTTCGGCGAGGTGTTCCGCGAGGGAGCGCGCGCGCTCGCTCGTCCCGGCGATCGCACAGCCCGCACCGGCGAAGTCGGCGCCGGAGGCCGGGACCGTCATGAGCGGATGCAGCCCGAAGCCCTCGTGTCCGTGCAGCACGCCCAGGCCCGTGGCGCCCGAGCAGTGGCCGACGAGGACTCCGGGGGTCACGCACGAGGCCGCCGCTGCGATCTGGGCGTCCGGGACGCACAGCAGGACGGCGTCCGCGCCCGCGCCGTCGAACCCGCGGCCGTGCGGCCCGTCGACCGTCATTCCGGCACCACGCAGCGCGGCGGCGAGCGCCGTGCCGAGCCGGCCTGCGCCGACGAGGGCGATGCGAGGGCTGATGTCGGTCCAGTTCCCCATCGGGATACCGGTCGCGGTCTGGTGCAAGACTCCGTTGACGCTGCATTCCGGGGTCCGGCCCGAGAAGGTGACGGCCCCGTCTCAGGGAACGGTATCACCCGCCGCGGGCGCCGTGAGGGTGCCAGGTAGCATCGGCCGCGATGGCCGTCCCGGACACCGCCCAGGAGCGTCGCGACGTCCTCACGGAGGTCTACCGCGAGGCCCGTGTCTGCGAGCGCTGCCCGCACCTGGCGCAGGCGCGCACCCAGGTCGTCTTCGGGGCCGGGAACGCCGACGCCGACCTGATGTTCGTCGGGGAGGCGCCGGGCGCCGACGAGGATCGCGACGGGGTCCCGTTCGTCGGGCGCGCCGGCAAGCTTCTCACCGAGCTGCTCGCGGGGATCGGCATCGCCCGCGAGGACGTGTTCATCGCCAACGTCCTCAAGTGCCGCCCGCCGGAGAACCGCAACCCGACGGCCGCGGAGATCGCCAACTGCTCGGAATGGCTCTTCCGCCAGCTCGAGCTGATCCAGCCGACCGTCGTCGTGACGCTCGGGAACTTCGCCACGAAGCTGCTGCGCGACGACCAGACGTCGATCACGAGGATCCACGGGCAGGCGGAGGAGCGGGTCATCGGGCGCCGCGCCGTCCGGCTCTTCCCGGTCCTGCACCCGGCCGCCGCGCTCTACACGCCCTCCAACCGCGAGGTGCTCGCCGCCGACTTCGCCCTGATCCCGGGCCTCGTCGCGCTCGGTCCCCCGCCGCAGCCCGGCGCGGACGTCCCCGAGCCCTCGCCGCAATCCGATCCCGAGCCCGCCGCGGAGCCCGCAGCCGTCACGGTTCCGCCGGACCCGGCGCCGGACCCCGCCGCCGCGCCGGACGATGCACAGCTCGGGCTGTTCTGATGCGCGCGGTGCTCGACGGGCCGCACGAGACCGAGCGGCTCGCGGCGGACCTCGCCGCCGACCTTGCTCCCGGCGACGTCGTCCTCGTCTCCGGCGACCTCGGCGCCGGCAAGACGACCTTCGTCCGCGGCGCCTGCCGCGGGCTCGGCGTCACCGACCGCGTGACGAGCCCGACGTTCACCATCGCCCGCCGCTACGAGTCCGGGCGCGTCCCGGTCTCCCACCTGGATCTCTACCGGCTCGCCGGGTCGCCCGACGGCGATCCGGAGCTGCTGGAGGAGGAGATCGGGCCCGGACGGATCGCGTTCGTCGAGTGGCCCGACGCCGGGGCGGCGCCGCTCGGCGACGCGCACGTCGCCGCGCGAGTCCTGATCGAGCACGACGGCCCGGATCGGCGGATCGTCACGATCGAGCGACGCCCCTCGTGACCGTCGTCCTCGCGTTCGACACCGCGACGACCGCGACCGTCGTGGGCGTCCGTGGCCCACACGGCGCGCGCGCCGAGCGCCGGGACGACCCCCGTCCAGGGGAGCGGCCGCGGCACGTGCAGCGTCTGCTGGAACTGTGCGAGGACGCTCTGGCGGCCATCGGCGCGGGCTGGGACGACGTGACCCGCATCGGCGCGGGGGTGGGGCCCGGGACGTTCACGGGCCTGCGCATCGGCATCGCGACGGCCCGCGCGCTGTCGGCGGCCCGCGACATCGAGGTCGTGCCGGTCTCCACGCTCTCCGCGCTCGCCCACGGCGCTGATCCCGCCGGCGACGTGCTCGCGGTCATCGACGCGCGCCGGGGCGAGGCCTTCGCGGCGCCGTTCCGCGCCGGGACCCCAGGCGCCTCACCCGCCGCCGTGGCGCCCGAGGCGCTCGCGGGGCTCGTCGCGCCCGGATGGCTCGCCGCCGGCGACGGCGCGGTCCGCTACCGGGTGGCGCTGACGGCCGGCGGGCTCGTCGTCCCGCCGGACGACGACCGGCGCCACCGCGTCACGGGCTCTGCGCTGGTGGACCTGGCGGCGGCAGGGACACCCGTCGCCGTCGCTACGCTCGTTCCCGACTACGTGCGTCTTCCCGACGCGGAGCTGCACCGGCGCCGCGTCGCCGCGGACCCGTGACCGACGTCGCGCTCGACATCCGCCGCCTCACCTACGCGGACCTTCCGCAGGTGATCGCCATCGAGCGTCGGGCCTTCCCGACGCCGTGGTCGCTGGCGATGTTCGTGCTCGAGCTCAGCAAGCCCGGCGGCGAGTGCCTGGCCGTGCGCCGCGACGGCGCGCTCACCGGCTACGTGATCTGCTCGCGCTACGAGAACGTCTGGCACATCATGAACGTCGCCGTGGACCCCCGGCAGCGGCGCCGGGGCATCGCGACCGCGCTGCTCGACGAGCTGATCGGCGCGGCTGGGGGAGGATGCCCGCATGACGCTCGAGGTGCGACCGTCGAACGACGGGGCGATCGCGCTGTACGAGCGGTTCGGCTTCCTCGGCGCCGGCACGCGGCGCCGCTACTACCAGGACAACGGCGAGGACGCGCTCATCATGTGGCGCACGCCGGCCACGCGGGAGGGACGCCTGGACGACGTCCCCAATCCCGGCCCCGTCCCGTCGACGTGAGCGCCGGCGGTCCGATCCTCGCGATCGAGACGAGCTGCGACGACACGTGCGCGGCCGTCGTGACCCGGGGCGGCGAGATCCGCTCGAACGTCGTCTCCTCGCAGGGCGAGCACGACCGGTTCGGCGGGGTCGTCCCGGAGATCGCGGCCCGCCGCCACCTCGACCTCCTGACGCCGGTCGTCGACGCGGCGCTCGCCGAGGCGGACGCGGCGCTCGACGACCTCGGCGCCGTCGCCGTGACCGCCGGGCCCGGGGCTCGTCGGCGCGCTGCTCGTCGGGATCGCGGCTGCGAAGGCCATCGCCGTCGCGCGCGGCCTGCCCCTGCACGCGGTCGACCACCTCCAGGGCCACGTCGCCGCGAACTTCGCGGCGCCGGACCCGTTCGAGCCGCCGTTCGTGTGCCTGGTCGCCAGCGGCGGGCACACGTTCCTCGCGCATGTCACGAGCCGCACGGGCTTCACGGTGCTCGGCGCGACGCTCGACGACGCCGCGGGCGAGGCGTTCGACAAGGGCGCGCGGATGCTCGGGCTCCCGTTCCCCGGCGGGCCGCACCTGCAGCGGGCGGCCGACGGCGGGGATCCCGCGGCGTTCGCGTTCCCGCGCGCCGCCGGCGTTCCCGGGCTCGACTTCAGCTTCGCGGGGCTGAAGACATCGCTGCTCTACACCGTCCGCGACCTCGGCGAGGCCGAGACCGCCGCGCCGTCGCGCGGACCTCGCCGCGTCGTTCCAGGAGGCGATCGTCGACGCGCTCGCCCAGCGGGTCGCCCGCGCGCTCGAGCAGACCGGCCTGGACCGGCTGGCGATCGGCGGCGGCGTCGCGGCCAACGGCCCGCTGCGCGAGCGGCTGGCCGGGCTCGGCGCCGTGACGCACGTCCCGCCGCCGCGGCTCTGCACCGACAACGCCGCGATGATCGCGCTCGCCGCGCTGGACGGCGAGCCGCTGCAGCGGACGGCGGCGCTCGCGCTCGATGCGTTCGCCACCGGCGAGCGGGGCCTCTGATGGCGGACGTCACGATCCACGTGCGCGCGGGCTGCCACCTCTGCGACGAGGCGCTCGCCGTCCTCGAGCGGCTGCGCGGCGAGCACGCGTTCTCCCTGCATGTGGTGGACATCGCGTCCGACGACCGGCTGCACGCCCGCTACCTCGAGCGGATCCCCGTGATCGCGCTGGGCGGCGAGGAGCTCTACGACTTCGCCGTGGACGAGGCCGACCTGACGCGGCGGCTGCGGGCGGTAGAGTCGCCGGGAGCATGAGCATCGGGGAGATCGATCGCGCGGACCCTCAAGGGGTCGACGGCCAGCCGCAGGCCGAGCGGCTGTCGCTCGGCGTCGCCGCGCGCCTGTCGCGCTACCTCCAGGTCCTCACGCAGGCCAAGAAGATGGGCCGCGAGACGATCTCCTCCAAGGAGCTCTCGGACTACACGCACGTCAACTCGACGCAGATCCGCCGCGATCTCTCCGGGTTCGGCAAGTTCGGCAAGCGCGGGGTCGGGCTACAACGTCGACTCGCTCGTCACGCAGATCCGGAGGATCCTGCAGACCGGAGGCCAGCACAACATCGCGCTGTTCGGCGCGGGCCATCTCGGCAAGGCGATCGCCTCCTCGGACATCTTCGCCGACCACGGCTTCAACGTCGTGGCGATCTTCGACGCGGATCCCCGCAAGGTCGGCTCGAGCGTCGGCGGGCAGAAGGTCCGCGACATCGCCGACCTCCCGCAGGTCGTCGAGGACGAGGGCATCGTCGTCGGCGTCCTCGCCGTCCCGACGGTCGCCGCGCAGCCGCTCGCCGACGAGCTGGTCGGCGCGGGGGTGCGGATCCTCTTCAACTACTCCGATGCGCTGCTGCAGGTCCCGCCGGACGTGACCGTCCACACGTCGAGCCCCGCCGTGGATCTGCTCCACGCGCTCTACTTCTACCTGTCATGACCCTGGACCTCGACGGGGCCGAGCGGGCCTTCGCGGCGTCCGTCGACGGGACGGTCGGGATCGAGGAGGAGTTCGCCGTCCTCGACCCCCGCACGCTCGACCTCGTGCCGCGCTTCGAGGAGCTGCGCGACAACGCGCAGGACGACGCCGTCCTCACCGGCTCGATCGCCGGCGAGCTGATCTCCTCGGAGATCGAGATCCGCAGCGCCCCGGGCCGCGACGTCCATGACGCGCTCGCCAGCCAGCGCGAGGTGCGCTCGCGCCTGTTCGCCCACGCCGCCGCGCACGACGTGGCGCTCGGCGCACAGGGGACGCACCCGTGGGCCGACTACCGCGAGCAGCCGAACATCGACACCGAGCACTACCGCCGGGTGGTCGACGGCCTGCAGTACGTCGCCCGTCGCAACAACACGTTCTCGCTGCACGTCCACGTCGGCGTCCAGGGCGCCGATCGCGCGGTGCGCACCTGCGACCGGCTGCGCCCCGTCCTGCCGGTCCTGCTCGCCGCCAGCGCCAACTCGCCGTTCCTGGAGGGCCGCGACAGCGGGCTGCACTCCGTCCGCACCCAGACGTTCACGAAGTCCTTCCCCCGCTGCGGCATCCCCGACGCCTACGGCGGACTGGGCGACCTATCGCGCATACCTCGAGCTGCTGGTCGCGACCGGCTCGATCGTCGAGAGCACGCAGGTCTGGTGGTCGGTGCGCCCGCACCTGGCGTTCGGCACGGTCGAGGTGCGCATCTGCGACGCGCAGGAGACGGCGGGCGAGTCCGAGGCGCTGGCCGAGCTGATCGTCGCCTGCGTGCTGCAGGCCGCGCGCGACGTGGCCGACGGCGTGCCGTTCCGCGAGCCCGAGCGCCGCCTCGTCGAGGAGAACCTGTGGCGCGCGATCCGCTGGGGTCGTGAGGGCAGCATGATCGACCTGGAGCGCCTCGAGGAGCAGCCGACCGCCGCCGCGATCGACGCGCTGCTCGCGTGGACCGCGCCCGTCCGCGCGGAGCTCGGCATCGAGCCGCTGCTGACCGGCCACGGCGGCGCCCAGCGCCAGCGCGCGCTGCTCCAGGACGGCGCCACACTGCACGAGGCCTACGCGGCCTCCGTCGCGGCCACGGCCCGCACGTACGCCCCCGCAACCGACCCCGAGGTGTCCACGCCATGACCGACCAGCCGCTGCCCCCCGGCCCCGAGGGCCCGCAGCCGACCGAGGACGAGATCCGCGCCGCGTACGAGGCCGAGCTGGCCCAGCTGCGGATCGAGGAGGTCCTGATCCAGACCGTCGTCTCGCTCCTGAACCTCGGCGCGCGCAAGGCGGGCCTGGTGCCCGGCAGCGAGGCCGAGCGGGACCTCGAGCAGGTCCGCAAGGCGATCGACGGCGCCCGCGCGCTGCTCCCGGTGATCGAGCCCGACCTCGGCCCGAACGCCGGCCCGCTGCGCGACGCGCTGTCCCAGTTGCAGCTCGCCTACACGCAGCTCGCGGGGGGCGGGGAGGCCGCGCCGGACGCCGGCGCGGGCGAGCCCGCACCGGGATCCGGGGAGCCCGGCGACGAAGGACCCGGGCCCGCGCAGAGCTCCGGGCGCCTCTGGGTGCCGGGTCAGTAGATCCCCACACGTCGTTCCGGCACCGTTCCCGGTACCATCCGCGACGCTTCTGGCAGGGCCGCATGTCCGCGTGCGCCCCGTTCCGTGTCGCGTAGCCCCCCGGCCGCGGCACGCCACCTGATTTCGGAGGATCATCCCCTTGACTGACTTGCTGATCGACCACGGGGTCATCGTGGCCGTGGTCTGTGCCCTGGTCGCCGTCGCGTACGGCGTCCTGACGACGACGCAACTGCTCGCGCTGTCGCCCGGCAACGCGGAGATGCAGCGCATCTCCGGTGCCGTCCAGGAGGGCGCGCGCGCGTACCTCAACCGCCAGTACACGGTGATCGCCGGCGTCGGCGTGATCCTGTTCGTCGCGCTCCTCTTCATCCAGGACATCTACGGTCGCCGTCGGCTTCCTCATCGGCGGCATCCTGTCCGGCGCGGCCGGCTACATCGGCATGAACGTGTCGGTGCGCTCCAACGCCCGCGTCGCCGAGTCCGCCCGCGGCGGCATCAGCCCGGCGCTCAAGGTCGCGTTCCGCGGCGGCGCCATCACCGGCATGCTCGTCGTCGGCCTTGCGCTGCTCGGCGTGGCCGGCTACTACGGCGTGCTCACCGCGTTCTTCGACCAGACGCAGAAGGAGGCCGTCGACGCGCTCATCGGTCTCGGCTTCGGCGGCTCGCTGATCTCCGTCTTCGCGCGACTGGGCGGCGGCATCTTCACGAAGGCCGCCGACGTCGGCGCCGACCTCGTCGGCAAGGTCGAGGCGGGCATCCCCGAGGACGACCCGCGCAACCCGGCCGTGATCGCCGACAACGTCGGCGACAACGTCGGCGACTGCGCCGGCATGGCGGCCGACCTCTTCGAGACCTACGCCGTCACGGCCGTCGCCGTCATGTTGCTCGGCGTCCTGACGTTCCAGGACCAGACCGCGGTCGCGCTCTACCCGCTCGTGCTCGGCGGCGCGGCGATCATCGCGTCGATCATCGGCACGTTCGCGGTGCGCACGACCACCGGCAACGTCGAGCGGGCGCTCTACCAGGGCCTGATCGTCTCAGGCCTGATCGCGGCGATCGCGTTCTACCCGATCACCGAGTGGATGATGGGCGACCTGCAGTTCATCGCCACCGACGGGCCGGTCCAGGCACCGAGCGTCGATGGACCTCTACCTCTGCTCCCTCGTCGGCATCGCGGTCACCGCCGCGCTGTTCGTCATCACCGACTACTACACGTCGACGCGGTTCGGCCCGGTGCGCAAGACCGCCGAGGCCTCGCAGACCGGTCACGCGACGAACATCATCTCCGGCCTGGCGCAGGGCCTGCAGGCGACGGCGCTTCCCGCGCTCGTGCTCGTGCTCGGCATCCTCGCCGCCTGGAAGCTCGCAGGCGGCGGCGAGCAGGGGATCTACGGCATCGGCGTCGCCGTCATGGGTCAGCTCTCGCTGACCGGCCTGATCGTCGCGCTCGACGCGTTCGGCCCGATCACCGACAACGCCGGCGGCATCGCCGAGATGGCGGACATGCCCGAGGAGGTGCGCAACGTCACCGACCCGCTCGACGCGGTCGGCAACACGACGAAGGCGGTCACCAAGGGCTACGCGATCGGTTCCGCCGTGCTCGCGGCGATCGTGCTGTTCGCCGGGTTCAAGGCCGAACTCGAGGATGCGAACGTCATCGCGGAGTTCCCGATCGACGATCCCGCGGTGCTCATGGGCCTGCTGATCGGCGGCATGATGGTCACGCTGTTCGCCGCGCTCTCGATGGAGGCCGTCGGCCGCGCCGGCGGGGCCGTCGTCGAGGAGGTGCGCCGGCAGTTCCGCGAGAAGCCGGGGATCATGGAGGGCACCGACGAACCCGACTACGCCGCGTGCGTGGACATCGTCACCAAGTCCGCACAGCGCGAGATGATCATCCCGTCGCTCATCCCGATCGTCCTCACGACGATCGTCGGCCTCATCTCGATCGAGGCGCTCGGCGGCCTGCTCATCGGCGTCATCGTCGTCGGCTTCTTCTTCGCCGTCATGATGACCGCCGGCGGCGGCGCGTGGGACAACGCCAAGAAGCTGATCGAGGACGGCGCGTTCGGCGGCAAGGGCTCCGAGGCCCACGCCGCGTCGGTCACCGGCGACACCGTCGGCGACCCGTTCAAGGACACCGCCGGCCCGGCGATCAACCCGATGATCAAGGTCGCCAACATCGTCGCGATCCTGATCATCCCCATCATCACCTAAGGGCGTTTCGCGGATCTCGCGGCGCCTGACGCCACCCGCTCGCCGAGGGCTGTGCCTCCAGCACAGCACCTCGGCGGCGTGCGGCGTCAGCCATCCGCGATATCTCGCTCGAGTGGCGTTCGCGGCGCCACGATTTCCCCGTGCGCGGGTGGTTTCGGGCAGACTGCGCGCCTATGACGATGACTGAGCAGGTTTCCGAGGTTCCGGCGCTTGGTGCGCGGACGATGATCGAGGCGTTTCGCCTCACCGCCGATGCCCACCCCGACCGTGTGGCGGCGCGCACGCCGGATGACTCCGTCGCCTACACGTACGCCGAGCTCCGGGAGCGGGCTGAGCGGCTGGCCGCGGGCCTGTACGGCCTGGGCCTGCGGCGGGGCGACACGCTGGGGATCATGCTGGTCAACCGGCCGGAGTTCCACGTCGTCGACCTCGCGGCGCTGCACGTGGGCGCGACGCCGTTCTCGATCTACAACACCTCCGCCCCGGAGCAGATCGAGTACCTGTTCGGCGATGCCGGGACGTCGATCGCGCTGACCGAGCGCCAGTTCGTCGAGCGCCTGCTCGCCGCGCGCGACGCCGGCACGAAGCTCGACACGATCATCCTGCTGGACGCCGAGCCCGGCGAGACCCTCCCGCAGGGCGTGATCTCGCTCGCACAGGCGCAGGCCGCGGCCGACCCGGACTTCGACCTCGAGGCGTCAGTCGCGGCGATCGAGCCGAGCGACGTGCTGACGCTCATCTACACCTCCGGCACGACCGGACCGCCGAAGGGCGTGATGCTCACGCACGCGAACCTGCTCGGGATGATCGGCGGGATGCACCGGGCCCATCCCTGGCCCGAGGAGGGCAGCGGCGTGTCGTTCCTTCCCTCGGCGCACATCGCGGACCGCTGGGGCTTTCACTACGCCGCGCTGATGACCTACGGCTACACGATCACCACGTGCGCCGACCCGAAGGCCGTCATGCAGGTCGTCGGGCAGGTCAAGCCGACGTTCTTCGGGGCCGTCCCGCGGATCTGGGAGAAGCTCAAGGCCGGCCTGGAGGCGATGGTCGCGGGCCAGGAGGATCCGGCCGTCAAGGCCAAGATGGAGGGCGCGATCCAGGCCGCGATCCAGAAGGTGCGCCTGGAGCAGGCGGGTCAGCCGGTGCCCGAGCAGCTGGCGGCCGGCGTCGCGCAGGCCGAGGAGCAGCTCTTCGCCCCGCTGCGCGCGCGGCTCGGGCTCGAGCGGGTGCAGTGGAGCGTCGTCGGCGCCGCGCCGACCCCGCTCGAGGTGCTGGAGTTCTTCGCCGCGATCGGCCTGCCACCGTGCGAGGTCTGGGGCATGAGCGAGACGTCGGCCATCTCGACGATGAACACGCCCGACGCGATGCGGCTGGGGACGGTCGGACGGCCGATCCCCGGCGTGGAGCTGCGCGTCGCGCAGGACGGCGAGCTGTTCGTCAAGGGCCCGAACGTCATGAAGGGCTACCGCGGCCAGCCCGAGAAGACGGCGGAGTGCCTGTCGGACGACGGCTGGCTGGCCACGGGCGACATCGCGGAGATCGACGACGACGGCTTCGTGCGGATCGTCGACCGCAAGAAGGAGCTGATCATCAACGCGGCGGGCAAGAACATGTCGCCGGCGAACATCGAGGCGCGCATCAAGGCCGCGTCGCCGCTGATCGGGCAGGCCGTCTGCATCGGCGACGCCCGTCCGTACAACGTGGCGCTGATCGCGCTGGACCCCGACGGGGCGGCCGGGCACGATCCGACGAGCCCGCAGACGCGCGCGCTGATCACGGAGGCGGTCGAGCACGCCAACAGCCAGCTCAGCAGGGTCGAGCAGATCAAGAAGTTCACGATCCTCCAGGGGGAGTGGCAGCCCGGAGGCGAGGAGCTGACCCCGACGATGAAGCTCAAGCGCAAGCCGATCGCCGAGAAGTACGCCGCGGAGATCGCGGAGCTGTACGCCTGAGGTGGCACGCGCGGCGGCGGAGCGTCCAGGTCGCGCTGGACGCCCGCCGGGGCGCTGACAGACGCATTGCCGATCTGTTCAGGGGCACGCGCGACCCGTAGCTTCCCTCTCGTGATGCGACGAGCGGTGGAAAGCACGCTCCGAAAGGCGGCTCTGGGGGGATGGGCGGTTCTGGCGCTGACGGCACTGCCGGCGGCGACGGGCACCGCACTGGCCGCTGACGGACGCGGGCACGGGCACGGGCACGGGGCCACGGACGGCCCCGCGCGCCCGCACCAGCCTCCCGCCGCAGGACAGCTGGGCTCCCGGGGGGATGAGCCCGGCGGCGGCGGCGATCGGGGAGACGACGGCGCTCGGACGCCCGTCGCCGCCCCGGTCGCCGAGCCGGCGCCCGCGCCACAGGCCGAGCCGGCGCCGGCCGCCCAGCCCGGCATCGACATCGGGACCGCGCTCGGCCCGATCTCCGGAACGGGCGCTCCCGCGGCCACCAGGGCGCCCGGGGCCGGCGTCTCGCACATCGGTGCGCGCCGCGTGCCGGTCCTGAGCCTCGATGCGCCCTCGGCATTCGGGCCACGGTCGCTCGCGGGGCGCCTGCGCGACGCGCCGCCGGGCACCGTCGTGCAGGTCGCGATCCAGCGCCGGACCGCCGCCCGCGGCTGCGGGTGGTGGAACGCGCGGACGGGGCGCTTCGGAGCGACGCGCCGCGGCGGCTGCGGGGCGGTGCGGTGGATCACCGCGGTCACGCGGCCGGCCACCGGCGGGCTGCGCTGGCGCGCCGTGCTGGGGGGCACGCTGCCGGCCGGGACGCACCGCTACATCGTGCGCGTCCTGGACGCCGACGGGCGTCCGGTCCTCTTCGCCCGCGTCTGAGCGGACGAGCCGACCGGCGCATCGGGCGCCCCCGCGTTGGCCGCGGCGACGATTGCCGCTCCCCGTCCCGCGGGATAGCGTGAGCCGCATGAGCACTGATACGCGCTTCTGGCACCCCTTCGCGGACATGGCGCAGGTCCGCTCCGCCGAGATCGTCATCACGGGCGGGCACGGGTGCACCGTCACCGACAGTTCCGGGAACGAGTACTTCGACGGCACCGCGAGCCTGTGGTGCGTGAACGTCGGCCACGGCCGCCAGGAGATCGTGGACGCCGCCGCGGCGCAGATGCGCGAGCTGGCGAGCTACTCGGCGTTCGGCGCGTTCGCCAGTCGGCCCGCGCTGGACCTGTGCGAGCGCCTCGCCGGCTACGCGGAGGAGGTCGTCGACGACCCCCGGATCTTCCTCGGGCTCGGCGGGGGCGACGCGATCGACACGGCGGCGAAGCTCGCCCGTCGCTACTTCGCCGCAGTCGGACAGCCCGAGCGCGTGCACATCATCGGCCGCTCGCAGGGCTATCACGGGACCCATGGACTCGGCACCAGCATCGGCGGGATCACCGCCAATCAGGCCGGCATGGGCCCGATGGATCCTGAGACCTCGCACGTGCCGTGGGATTCGCTGGAGGCCCTGGAGGCCGAGATCACGCGGGTCGGGCCCGACCGCGTCGCGGCGGTCTTCGCCGAGCCGGTGATCGGCGCCGGCGGCGTGCACCGCGTCCCGCCGACGTACCTGCACGGCCTGCAGGAGCTGTGCCGCCGGCACGGGATCCTGTTCGTCGCTGACTGCGTCATCGGCGCGTTCGGCCGCCTGGGGACCTGGTTCGGCGTCGACCGCTTCGACCTGCGGCCGGACATGATGACGTTCGCGAAGGGCGTGACGAGCGGCTACCTGCCGCTCGGCGGCGTCGTCGTGAACGGCACCGTCGCCGAGCCGTTCTGGACGCCGCCCGCCGAGGGGCCCGGCCTCTGGTTCCGCCACGGGCAGACCTACTCCGGGCATCCGACCTGCTGTGCGGCCGCGATGGCCAACCTCGACATCCTCGAGCACGAGGGCCTGCTGGAGCGCGGGCGCGAGCTCGAGGACGAGATCTCCGCCGCGCTCGGCGGGCTCGCGGGCGGCCCGCTCGTCGGCCAGATCCGCACGGGCATCGGCGCCCTCGGGGCCGTCGCCTTCGACACGGACGCGCTGGCGGAGCGGCCCGACCTGCCGCTGCGGACCTTCGCGGCGGCCAGGGAGCGAGGCGTGCTCGTGCGGCCGCTGGGCGACGCGGTCGCGATCTCGCCGCCCCTGGTCGCCACGCGCGAGCAGATCGACGCGGCCGCCGCCGCGATCGGCGACGCGATCGCGGCCGTCGCAGCCAGTGCCTGAGCGCCGCGGGCCGTAGACTCCCGCGGCGCTGATGGGGGACGACAACCGAGATGGCTGAGCGCCGGCTCCACGGACTCCAGCGGGTGCTGGGTGTCAACGCGCTCTTCTCGACGGCCTACGGGAACGTCGGGTCGTCGATCTATTACGCGCTCGGCCTCGTCGCGTCGTTCGCGCTCGGCCTCACGCCGCTCGTCTTCGTCATCACGGGCTTCATCTTCTTCCTCGTGGCCTCGACGTACGCGGAGGCCACCGCGATGTACCCCGAGGCCGGCGGGTCGTCGAGCTTCGCGCGGCACGCCTTCAACGAGTTCTGGAGCTTCTTCGCCGCCTGGGCGCAGATGCTCAACTACACGATCACGATCGCGATCTCCGCGTTCTTCGTGCCGCACTACATCGGCGGCCTGTTCTGGGAGCCGTTGCGCAGCTCGCCCGGGGACATCATCTTCGGCATCGGCGTGGTGGTCGCCCTGTCGCTCGTGAACGTCATCGGCGTGAAGGAGTCCGCGGGCGTGAACATCACGCTCGCGATCCTCGACTTCGCCACGCAGCTGCTGCTCGTCCTCGTCGGCCTGCTGCTCGTGTTCTCGCCCGACACGCTGATCGACAACGTCCAGTTCGGGATCGCGCCGACCTGGAAGGACTTCTTCCTCGCGATCCCGGTCGGGATGATCGCCTACACGGGGATCGAGACGATCTCGAACATGGCCGAGGAGGCCAAGGACGAGCAGACGACGATCCCCACGGCGATCAATCGCGTCGTGATCGCCGTGTTCGCGATCTACGCGGTCCTGCCCGCCGTCGCCCTCTCGGCGCTGCCCGTCACCCAGCAGCCGGACGGTTCGTACTCGACGCTGCTCGGGGAGCCCGAGGACGAGGGCGGCTTCGCCGGCGACCCGATCCTCGGCGTCGTCAAGCAGATCGACCTCGGCGCATTCCAGGGCGCCGCCGAGATCTACGTCGGCCTGCTCGCGGCGACGATCCTGTTCATCGCCACGAACGCCGGGATCATCGGCGTCTCGCGCCTGGTCTACTCGATGGGCATGCACCGGCAGGTTCCCGACCGCCTGCGCCAGCTGCATCCGAAGTACGGGACGCCCTGGATCGGGATCCTCCTGTTCGGCGCGGTCGCCTGCGTGGCGATGATCCCGGGCCAGGCCGCCTTTCTCGGGAACATCTACGCGTTCGGGGCGATGCTCTCGTTCACGATCGCCCAGATCGCGTTGATCAAGCTGCGTGTGAGCAAGCCCGACGTCCACCGGCCCTATCGCGGGCCGATGAACATGACCGTCCGCGGCATCGACGTCCCGGTCTTCGCGGTCCTCGGCACGATCGGGACCGGCCTGGCATTCGCGGTCGTGACGTTCCTGAACGTCGACGTCGCGGCCGCCGGCATCGGCTGGCTCGTGGTGGGATGCGCGTTCTATCCGTGGTACCGCCACCGGCACGGCCTGAACCTGACGGAGACCGTGCGCGTCGCGGTGCCCAAACCGGTCGTCGCGCACGAGGCCGAGTACGAGTCGGTGCTCGTCGCGCTCGACCCGCGGACCTACTCGCCGGGGGCGGTCGCGACAGCGGTGCGCATGGCGGCGCGGCGGCGGCGCGGGATCCACGTCCTGGTGCCGATCGTCGTCCCGGCCTCCGCGCCGATCGACGCGGCGATGCCGGAGCAGGAGTCTGCGGCGCAGGCGCTGGTCGAGCAGGCGCGGCTGCAGGGCGGTCGCCGCGTCACCGGCCACTGGCAGAAGGTCCGCGCCGGGCAGGCGGGGCGCCTGATCGTCGACGAGGCGACGGCGCTGCGGGCGCGTGCGATCGTGATGCCGCTGCCGCCGCGCCAGGCCGGGGCGATCTTCGGCAAGACGCTGGAGACGGTCCTCCAGGACCGCCCGTGCCGCGTCATCATCCAGACCGACCCCGAGCAGCAGCGGCCCGGGGCGCCGCAGCGGACGAGCTGATGTCGGGGCGTGACGCACACCGCCGGATGACGAGCGTGATGTCGGGGGCGCTGATCCTGCTCGGCGTCGCGATCCTCGCGCGGACGATCGCGGAGGGCGGCGGCCCGCTCGCCACCGGCATGCTGCTCGGAGTGCTCTTCATCGCCGCGGGCGCCGGGCGACTGTGGATGGCGCGAAGGGCGGGCGGGTGAGCGAGCACGGGCGCGAGCGGCGTGAGCAGCTGTTCCGGCGCGGCCTCGGCTCGCCGATGCTCTTCAGCATCGTCTGGACGGTTCTGGCGAGCGCGATCTACTTCGCGCTCGGGGTCATCGCGGACTACGCGCTCGGCCTGACCCCGGTCGTCTTCCTCGTCTCGGGCGTCATGTTCCTGCTGGCGGCGATGACGTACGTCGAGGGCTCGTCACTGCACCGCGACCGCGGCGGCTCGACGGTCTTCGCCCGCTACGCGTTCAACGAGCTGTGGAGCTTCGTCGCCGGCTGGGCCGTGCTGCTCGACTACGTGATCCTCATCGCGGCCACGGCGTTCAGCGCGACGAACTACCTCGGCGCGTTCTGGGAGCCGCTCGGGGACGGCGGCACCGTCGAGATCGCCGCTGTGCTCGGCATCCTGGTGTACGTCGCCGCGCGGAACATCCGCGGGTTCTCCACGTCGCGCTCCTCGCGGATCCGTCTGCTCGTCGTCGCCGACATCGGCATTCAGCTCCTGATCATCGTCCTCGGCATGGCGCTGCTGTTCGACTCAGGCGCGCTGACGAGCTCGATCGACCTGGGGACGACGCCCACGTGGGAGGACCTCATCGTCGCCCTGGGCATCGCGACGGTCGTCTCCACGGGCCTGGAGTCGGCGGCGGGGCTGGCCGGGGAGGTCGACGTCTCGCGCAGCGACCTGCGCCGCCTGGTGACCGCCTCGTCGCTCACGGTCTTCATCGTCTACACCGGGATCGCCCTGGTGGCGATGAGCGCGCAGCCGGTCGTCGACGGGCAGACCGCGCTGGGCGGCGAGTACCGCGACGCGCCGATGCTCGGGGTCGTCGCGGCGTTCGACCCGGAGTGGCTGCGCGAGAGCCTGAGGTACGCGGTCGCCGGCGTGGCCGCGATCACGCTCATCGCCGCGGCGAACTCGGCGATGATCGGCCTCTCGCGGCTGGCCTACTCGCTGTCCACGAACCGGCAGATACCCAGCGCCCTGGGACGCCTGCATCCGACGCGCTTCACGCCCTGGGTCCTGATCGTGCTCGCGACGCTCATCGCGGCCGGGCTCGCGATCCCGCGCGACCTCGACATGCTCCTCGGGCTCTACGCGTTCGGGGCCCTGCTGGGGCTGATCATCGCCCACGCCTCGATCCTGCGCATGCGGGTCACCGAGCCTGATCGTCCGCGCCCGTACGGCATTCCCGGCAACGTGCGGATCGGCGGCCACGAGATCCCGACGCCGGCGGTGCTGGGCATCGTGCTCAGCGTCGCCTCCTGGCTGAGCGTCGTCGTGACGCACGAGTCGGCACGCTGGGTGGGCTTCGGCTGGATGTTGTTCGGGCTGGTCCTCTACGTGGTCTACCGCCGGTCGACCGGCAAGTCGCTGCTGCGGCGGGTGACGGTGCCCAAGGAGGCCCTGCTCGGCGACCACCACGGCGCCGAATACGGGTCGATCCTCGTCCCCATCTTCGGCAGCACCCTCGACGACGACATCATCCAGACCGCGGGGAGACTCGCCGCGGAGGAGGGGTTCGACACGGGGGAGGGGCCGACGATCGAGGCGATCTGGGTCTTCGAGGTCCCGATGTCGCTGCCGATCGACGCGCGGCTGCCCGACGGCGAGCTGGCCCGGGCGCGAACCGCGCTCGCACGCGCCAAGGCCGTCGGCGAGGAGTACGAGAACGTCGAGGTCGCGACGGCCACCGTGCGCGCCCGGCGGGCCGGGCAGGCGATCGTCGACGAGGCCCGGCGGCGCGGGGTGCAGGCGATCATCCTCGCCGCCGAGGAGCCGTCGAAGATCCGCGGCGGAGCGCGCCTCGGCGGCCTCGGCGGCTCGGAGAACTACGTCGGCGAGGCCACGAAGACCGTCATCGCCAAGGCCCCGTGCACGGTGATCCTCACCGCGCCGCCGATGGACGACAGTGCCGTGTCGGCGGGGGCGGCCGCGCCCGATGCGTCCGGAGCGGTGCAGCCCGAGCAGCGCGAGCGCTAGAGTCGCCCGCCGATGGCCTTCATTCTCATCGTGGGCGCGGGGCGCGTCGGTTCGGCGGTCGCCCGCAGGATGCTCGAGGCCGGGCACGAGGTGTCCGTGATCGACGAGGACCCGCTCTCGCACGAGCGCCTCGACGCCGGGCAGCGCACCACCTGGGAGGACGCGGGCGGGCGCTTCACGATCGGCCAGGCGATCGAGCGTGACGCGCTCGTCGAGGCCGGGATCGAGCAGGCCGACGTCTTCATCGCCTCGACCGACGGCGACAACACGAACCTCACGATCGCCCAGATCGCGCAGCGGATGTTCGAGGTGCCGAACGTCCTCGTCCGCGTGATGGACCCGGCGCGCGCCGAGTGGTACGAGGCCCAGGGCCTGCAGACGATCTGCCCGACGAGCTTCGCGGTGAAGATGTTCGAGGAGCGCCTCAACCAGCTCGAGGTGCCCAGCTGATGTACGCGATCGTCGTCGGCGGCGGGAAGGTCGGGCTGAACCTGACCCGCGAGCTCCTGAACAAGGGCGCCGAGGTGACGCTGATCGAGCAGCGCCGCGACCGCTTCAACGCGATCGAGGCCGAGCTGGAGTACGTCGCGCAGTACGGCGACGGCACCGAACTGTGGGTCCTGGAGCGCGCCGGGATCCAGCGCGCCGACCTGCTGGTCGCGGTGACCGGCGACGACGAGGACAACCTGCTCGTCTGCCAGATCGCGCGCGAGAAGTACCTCGTGGACCGCATCATCGCCCGGGTCAACAACCCGCGCAACCGCCAGTACTTCGACCTCCTCGGGATCCAGCCGTCGGTGTCGGCCACGGATCTCATCCTGCGTCTGATCGAGCACGAGGTGCCCCAGTACGGCACCGTGCACCTGCTCGACCTGCCGGGAGAGAAGCTCGAGATCATCGAGATGGAGGTCGTCCCCGGGGCCCCCGCCGCCGGCAGCGCCGTGCAGGACATCGCGATGCCCGAGGGCAGCCTCGTCATCTCCGTGCTGCGCGAGGACGGCGGGTTCGTCCCCAAGGCCGAAACGGTCATCGAGCCCGGCGACGAAGTGCTCGTGTGCCTCGACCCGGGCCTCGAGGACGAGGTGACGCCGCTCTTCACCGGCTGACGAGGCTTCCCCGCCGCCGCGCGGCGCGGTAGAAGGCCACATGCGCCTCTACCCAACGCTCCCGTCCAACCGGACCCGCACCATCGCGGGCGACATCATCGTCGTCGCGCTGTTGATCTTCTTCGCCTGGGCCGGCCTGAAGGTCAACGACACCGTCAACGACCTGACGGCCATCACCACCGGCGTGCGTGACGCCGGGACCTCGGTCCAGGACGGGTTCGCGAACGTCGCGGGCGCAGTCGACGGCATCCCGATCGTCGGCGGCGCGCTCGCCGACAGCCTCAAGACGACGGGCGGGGCGACCGGCGGCAACGTCGTGAGCGCCGCGGACGCGGGGGAGACGGCCGTCAACGACACCGCGATGGTGCTCGGCTGGGTGACCTTCGTGCTGCCGTCGCTCGTGCTGCTCGCGTTCTTCATCCCGCTCCGCGGACGCCAGATCCGCAAGCTCACCAACGCCCACCATGCGCTGGGCGGTGAGGTGAGCGCCGAGCGCCGGCGGCTGCTCGCGATGCGGGCCGCCTTCGGGATGGAATGGGGGGACCTGCGCCCGTTCACCAAGGATCCGATCGGCGACCTCGAAGCGGGACGCCTGGAGCCGCTGATCGCAGCCCTCTACGCCGACGCAGGGCTGGCCCCACCACCGGCTCCGGGCGCCGCGGTGGTCGCCGGGACCCGGTGATTCCGCGTCCGCGGCGACCTCCTATACTCCGGCGTCGTCGCCGATGCGGGATGGTGTAATCGGCAACACACCTGCCTCTGGAGCAGGGATTCTAGGTTCGAGTCCTAGTCCCGCAGTAGTAGTAGTACGGGCCGCCCTGATCGAAGGCAGGGCCTCAGACCACCTCGCGCGCCGCGCGCACCTCGCGGGCGATCTCGCCGAGGTGGTTGTCCCACGTGCCGCAGCACCCGCCCCAGATGTCGATGTGGGGGAAGCGCCGGGCGAGCGCTGCGAGCAGGAGCCCCAGCTCGCGGGGGTCGCCCTCCTCGAGGTGGCCGATGCGGCACAGCGACACCTTGTCCATCAGCGCGGCGTTCGGGCGCACGATGCGGATCCGCTGGGTCCAGTCCCCGGCTTCCAAAGCGGGGAGGAACTCGAGTGGATGCGAGCAGTTGATGCCGTAGAAGTCCGGCCGGTCCGCTCCGGTCTGGGCGTCGACCGCCTCGATGGCTTCACGCAGGCTCGGCCCCGACGCGAGGTGGGCGCTCTCGTCCAGGGTGAACAAGACCGACAGGGGAAGCCCCGCGCGGGCCGCGGCGCGTGCGACACCTACGGCCTCCGGAACATTGTTGAACGTCATCGCCTCGACGAGATCGACCTCGGCCTTCGCCAGCGACGCGATCTGCACGGCGTGGTACTCCTCGGCCTCCTCGGCGGTGATCGTGCGGTTGAGCTGGTAGGCGTCGCCTCGCGGTCCGACGACGCCCGCGAAGAGGACGTCCGGGACCTGCCCGGCATATGGTCGCGCCACGTCGCGGAGCAGGTCGATGCAGCGCAGCTGGATGTCCTCCAGTTCCTCCGCGGAGTACCCGAGCCTGCCTGCCCAATCCGGGCTGGCGCGATAGTCCAGGCCACCCATCAGCGCGACGAAGCCGTGCTCGGCAGCGACGTCCAGGTAGCTGCGGTACATCGCCTCGATGTCCCGCCGAGCCGCCGCGTCGTCGAGGACGGCGAACATGGCGAACTCGGGCAGTTCGTGGCCGTACCGATACATCACCTCGGTCTCCTGGCCACCTTCGGCCAGGTAGAGCGTGCCGTCACGCTGAGGTGGGAATCTCGCTCGCAGCAGCTGGGGCCCGGTCACAGGACGGCCCACCCTACGCCGTGCGGAAACGCGAGGCCGTCGCTGATGCTGCCTCTACCGCCGGGGCCGAACGGGGCTCCCGCTCGGGATGAGTGGCAGCAGTGCAGCGCAGCGTCCCGGAACCTCGAACGGCGTGCTGCTGTCAGAACTGGACCCGTTCCCCGGTTCACCGGTGTCACCGCAGGCGCACGGCTGCCGCGCGCCGGACGCGCAGGGTCGCGGGGCGCGAGCCGCCGGCGAAGAGCCGCGCGTCCGCCCTGAGCGTGTACCTGCCCTTCGCGAGCTTCGGCAGGCGCCAGGTGACGGTGCGCCCCCCGCCCGGGCGCCGCAGGCCGACCGCTCGGCGGGCGACGACGCGGCCGTCGCGGACGAGGCGCAGGACCACCCCGGCCGAGGCGATCGCGGCCGGCCGGCGCACCGCGAGGCGCACGCTCGCCACCCGGCCGAGCCGGGTGCGGCGGACCGACGGGCGCCCGAGCGCGATCCGGGTCCGCGTCTGCGCGCGGTTGCGCACGATCCGCGACGTGCGGCTGCCGTTCGCCGCGACGACGTCCAGGCGCACGCGACCGAGCGTCGCCCATTCGAGCGGGGTCGCACGGATCTCCGCGCCCCGGCCGATCCGCAGCGGGCCGGAGCTGAACCGGGCGGCGCCCGCGTTGCGGGTCGCGCTCGTCAGCTCGAAGGAGAAGGCGGTGGCGGCCCCGCGGTGGCGGTAGCGCAGCGACCCGCCGTCACCGAGCGCGGCGGTCTCGGCACCGCCGGGGAACGTGCGGGTCCGGATCGACGCGCCGCGGCGCACGCGCCCGTCCCGCACGGCGAGCTCGAGCCGCAGCGCTCGCTCGCGCTCGCCGGAGAAGGCGAGCAGCCCGGCGTCGGTCTCGCCGGAGACCTCGTCGCTGACTCCCGGGCCGGTCGCGACGTCGCGCACGACGCCCGCGAACCCGTCGCCGGTGAGGCTCTGCGTGTAGCGCCCAGGCCGGGCGCCCTCGACGCGATACGCGAGGCGCCGCCCCGAGCGCGGCGCGACCGCGAACCCGGCCGCGCCGGGGACGGCCGAGCTGTCCTGCGCCGGCAGGTAGTCCGCGCCCGCGGGAAGGCCGGAGAGCGTGGCCGCCGCGCCGGGCGAGCCGAAGATGACGATCCGCGTCAGCGCGTTCAGCCCGGGGAGCGTCGGGTCGTCGGGGATGATGCTCAGGGGAACCGTGAACCAGTCGCCACCGCCGCCCGACCACGTGCTCGCCCCGATCGGGAACTCCCAGCGCGTTCCGCCGGGCTTCACGGTGATGACGCTGCGGACGATCTCCTGCTCGCGGTGGGCGCTTGCATCCGTCAGCTCGCTCGGGGTGAACGGCCGGTTGTTGTCGTACACGTAGACCTTCACCGATCCGTCGGGCTGCTCCTCGACGTCGTAGGCCGTGACGACGTGCCCCTCGGTGAGGCCGTTCTTCAGCGAGATGCCCGGGAAGCGGCCGGCCGCCAGTTCGCTGCGCACGCGGCCGAGCTGGACGGACAGGGACTCGCTGCGCGTGAGGTAGGCCCCGAGGAACTCCACCGTTCCCTGCCCGGCGTGCCGGGCGTCGAGCCAGGTGCCCAGCCCTGCGCCCGGTCCCGTGGCGGACGGCAGCTCGAACGGCAGGGTCGCGGTGGCGGAGAACCGCGCGTAGGGGACTTTGCGGGCGAGCAGCTCCTGGACCGTGCGGCTCATGCCGAAGCAGTGCCCGCCGGACTGCCGCAGCGCGATGTTGAGGACGCCCCAGGCGAGGAACGCGACCGGGTCGGGAATGCCCGTCGCGACGGGGCAGTTGCCGAGGGGCCAGCACAGGTTGGCCTCGACGAACATGTCGCGGACCCCGACGAGGTCGGTGAGCTCCTCGAACGACAGGTACTCGTACGGGTAGTTGCCGAACGCGAAGCCCTCACCGTTGCGGAAGGTCCGAACGTTCAGCGTGTTCGCCGTCACGTACGACGCGCCGGCCGGGGGGATGACCCTCACCGGCCCGGTCGTCGCCAGCCGCGGGACGCGGAACGTCAGGCTGCGCTCATCGGCGCCGACCGCCGCCGCGGCGTCGGCCAGGCCGTTGCCGACCTGCACGCGCGTGCCGGGGCAGAACCCGCTGCCGTCGATGCGGATCTCGCTGCCGGGCGCGCCGCGGCGCGGCCCGACGCCGAGCCCGGTGGTCACCGCGGCGGCGGATGCCGCCTGCGTGATGCCCACGCTGATGCTGCGCGGCGGCGCTCCGGGCGTGCTCGCGGTCACGAGCAGCGCCTGCCCCGGCGTCAGCGCGGTCGTCCCGCGGCGGATGCGCAGCGTGCGCTCGGCGATCAGGTTGCCCCCGGCCGGGATCGTCGCCGACGGCAGGAACTCGGCGCTCACTCCGGGGGGCAGCCCCAGGGCCGTCAGCGTCACGGTCCCTGTCAGCGTGATGTCCCGCTGGATCCGCAGGCCCAGGTCGCCCGGCGCGCACTGGGGGACGGCGAGCTGCGTCGCCCCGCCTGCGGCGCTCAGCTCGAAGTTCGACTTCACCACGATCGGCGTCGTCGCGGTGCGCGTGTCGGGGGCGACGCTCGCGTTGGCGAGCGGGTCCGCGGTGATCGTCAGCTCCGCGGGCTGGAAGAACGGCGGTGCGGTGGCGCTCGCCGTGAGCCGCAGCACGGCGCTCTGCTCGGTCCCGGGGACCGGGTCGGGGAGAAACGCCGCCGTCACCCCGGGCGGCAGGCCCGTGACGCTCAGGTCCACGGGTCCGCTCGAGGCGTTGAGCCGCGTCACGTCGATCGGGATGTCGGTCGTGGCGCCCTGCAGCACGGTGCGCACCTCGGTCGGTGCGCCAAGCGAGATATCCGGGAGGGAGCTGTCCGGGAAGGTCAGGACGAGGTCGTCGAAGCCCAGGCGCGAGCTGAGCGAGCCCGGTCCCTCGGCCTGGAGGAGGAACCGCGCGATGTCGGGCGCCCCGCTCGTCACGGTCACGGGGGTCGTGAAGCCCGACGAGGAGATCGGCACCGCGGCGCCGACGGCGGCGGTCGTGCCGTTCGCGCGGTAGGCGGTGAGCCGCGCGCTGACCGCCGAGCCGGCGGCGCTGAACAGCCCGGCGTGCACCGTGACCGCCTTCGCGGTCCGCGTCAGGCGCCCGGTCGCGTTGGGTGTGACGAACTCGCATCCGACGCCGTCACCGGTCTCGGGGAAGCAGGTGTCCGCGCCGACGTCGGCGACGACGGTGCCCGATCGCGCCAGCCCGGGGGCGCTGCGCCGGTAGGGGCGAAAGCCGATGTCCGCGGCCAGGAAGCGGGTGAACGCCGACACGAGGTAGTCGTCGTTGACCGCTGTGTTGAGTGCCGGGCCGGTCTCGAAGTCGACCGTGAGGGTGTCGTCCGCGGCGGCGGCGGCGGGGGCGAGCAGGACCGCGGCGGTGGCGGCCGCGGCGACCGCGGCCAGGCGCATGCGCATGACGCCGCCCACCGTAGCCCACGGTCGCGTCCGTCACAAGCGTCGGTCTCACGCGCTGTTGCGCTTGTGCATCAGCTGTGCGAACAGCCCGGCGCTGATGAACATGAAGGAGCTGTAGACCGCGGCCGGGATCGTGAGGAGCGGGTCGACGCTCGAGCCGACGGCGATCGCCAGCGCCGCGTTGTGCACGCCCAGCTCCAGGGCGATCGCCGTCGCCGCGCGGTCTCCGAGTCGCGCTCCCCGCGCGATGAGGAAGCTCAGCGCCATCGCCGTCAGGTTCAGGGTGATCGCCGCGGCCGCCAGCTCCCCGAGGTGCCGGACGGTCTCGGCGAACTCGGCGGTCACCGCCCCGATCACGACGAGGACGAAGACGCCGAACGCGACCCGCTTGGCCTGTCCCTCGTGGACCGCGACCCAGCCCGGGGCTCGGCGGCGCACCTCCATGCCCACGCCCAGCGGGATCACCGTCACCGCGAACACCCGCGCCACGATGCCGAGCATCTCCGGGTCGTTGTCCAGGCCCGTCGCGCCGAAGTGGCCGATCGCCAGGGTGAGGTAGACCGGCACCGTGACGACCGCCATGACGCTCGAGACCCCGGTCATCGTGATCGAGAGCGCGGTCTCGCCGCGAGCCAGGTGCGTCAGCAGATTCGCGAGCGTTCCGCCCGGGGAGGCGCCGAGCAGCACCAGGCCGACCGCGAAGACCGGCTCCAGGTCGAACAGCTCCGCGACCGCGAACGCGATCGCCGGGGCGAGAAAGACGAGGTTCGCCAGCCCGATCACGACGCCGCGCGGTGCGCTCACGACCCGGCGGAAGTCCTCCACGGTCAGCGAGAACCCCAGCGTGACCATGATGCACGCCAGCGCGAGCGGGAGCAGGACGAGCGTCAGGAGGTCGCCGGCCACGCGATGAGCCTCAGCTGGGCATATCGGTCGGGGCTCAGCCGGTCACGGTCGCACGGAAAGACAAAGTGCCGCCCCGTCCGGCAGGGGTACTTCCATGGACGGGACGGCACCTCTGCCGTGGAGTGTACGGCCCGATGAGCGCAGACGCGCCGGCCGTCGTTCAGGTGCGCATGTGCGTCCCGGCGACCGTGCAGGTCTGCGTTCCGGTCAGCTCGCCGAAGGCGAGGACCGCGGTCGTGACGTGACCGTCGGCCGCGAGATAGACGATCGTCGTGGTCCCGCGCCCGTCGGCGCCGAAGACCGTCACCTCCTCGCCGGGGTGAAGTCCGCGTCATCGACTGGGCGCTCACGACGCTCGCGCGCAGCTGCGCGTTCTCGCTCGCGGACTTCGCGCTCAGCAGCAGCGACCCGGAGATGCTGCACGTCGCGAACACCTCGAGCCCGCCGTCGCCGCCGATGACCCGGGCGAACCCCCCGAACGGCACGGTCGCCGCGACGTTCGCGATCTGCTGTCCGGCGACCGCGTCGGCGACCTTGGCGCGATCCGCCGTGGCGGACGTCGGGACCTTCGCCAGCGCCGCCGGATCGATGTCGTCACCGGTGACCGACTTGTCCTTGATCTTCAGGCTCGTGACCGCACCGCGAGCGAGCTTGGACTCGGTGACGGCGGACTTGCGCAGCTGGTCAAGGCCGACGCTGTTGCGCGGCAGCTTGACGGCGGTGTAGCCCACGCCGCCGAGCGCGACGATGAGCGCGATCATCGGCCCCCAGCGGCCTGTGCCGACACTACGCCCAGCACGGGCGTCGGCGCAACCGCGACCGGGGCACCGCGACTTTCCGCGCCGCGCCGGGTTGGAGGCGATACCGCGGGCACGTCAGTGCCGTACCCCTGCCAAGGACGTTCCGATGTGTCCGCGGGTGACCTTTCCGCACGAGCGCCCCCGAGTTCCAGGCCGGGGGCGTTCGGCGTTCAGGAACAGACGCGCACGGTCGCGCGGATCGACTTCTTGGGGCTGCGCCCCTTCTTGACCTTGATGAAGGCCCGCGCGCGGACGGTCAGCGCCGCGCCGGAGCTTGAGTCCCTCAGGAACTCGCGCTGCGACCCTGCGTTTCGCGCACGCGGAGCGCGAGGATCTCGAGCAGTGACCAGGCGACCTCGGGGTTCTCCATCACGAGCGGCTTGAAGTGCCACTGCGAGAGAACCCAGCACTGCACGTCGGTCTGCGCGGTGATCGCGGCGCTGCGCGTCTCACCGGTGATGAGCGCCATCTCGCCGAACGTGTCGCCGGCGCCCAGGGTGCCCGCGGGCCCGCCGTCGCCGATGCGCAGCTCGGCGGTTCCCTCGCCGATCAGGAAGAAGCCCACGCCGCCCTGGTCCTCGCTGGTCATCGCGTCGCCCGCGGCGTACCGGCGCTCACGCAGGTCGGCGGCCACGCGCGCCCGCTCCTTGGCGGACAGCGAGCTGAAGAGGGCGCAGCGGTCGACGGTCTCGGCGGCTGTCGGCATGCGCGGACCCTAGCCCGGTGCCCGGCGGGGCGGCAACCGGTCAGGCCGCGGCGTGCTCGGCCCAGTCGCGGTAGAGGGCCGCGTAGGCGCCGTTGGCGGCGATCAGTTCGTCGTGGGTGCCCTGCTCGGCGATCCGGCCGCCGTCCAGGACGACGATGCGCGCGGCCTGGCGGATCGTGCTCAGGCGGTGGGCGATGACGATCGCCGTGCGCCCCGCGAGCAGGCGGCGCAGCCCGCGCTCGATGGTTCCCTCGGTGTGCAGGTCGACGTTCGACGTCGCCTCGTCGAGGATCAGGATCCGCGGGTCGGCGACGAGGGCGCGCGCGAACGCGATCAGCTGCCGCTGGCCGGCGGACAGCTGCACGCCGCGCTCGCCGATCTCCGTGTCGAGCCCGCCGGGCAGCCTGCTGATGAAGTCCCAGGCGCCGATCGCGCGCGCCGCGTCCTCCAGCTCCGCGTGCGTGGCGCCCTCCCGGCCGAATGCGAGGTTCTCGGCGACCGTCCCGCTGAACAGGAACGCCTCCTGCGGGACGATGCCCATCTGCGAGCGCAGCGAGGCGACGGTGACCCCGCGCAGGTCGCGGCCGTCGACGAGCACGGTGCCGCTCGCCGGGTCGTAGAACCGTGCGACGAGTTTGGCCATCGTCGACTTGCCGGCACCGGTCGCGCCGACCAGCGCCACCGTCTGCCCCGGCGGGATGACGATCGAGACGTCGTCGAGCGCGAGCTTCGTGGCGGACTCCTCGCCGTGGCGGCGGTAGCGGAACGACACGTCGCGCAGCTCGATCTCCCCGCGGATCGGCGGCAGCGGCGTGGCGTCGGGCGCGTCGGTCAGGTCGGGCTCGGTGTCGAGCAGTTCGAAGATCTTGTCGAGCGCCGCCATCCCGGACTGATAGGTCGTGTAGACCTGGCTGAGCTGGCCGATCGGGTCGAAGAAGCCGTTGAGCGCCGCGATGAAGCCGACGAGCACGCCGATCGCGATGTTGCCGTCGATCACCTGCAGCCCGCCGAAGACGATCACGAGGACGGTCGCGAGCGAGCCGATGAACTCGACGGCAGGGAAGTAGGCGGCGTTGAGGTGGACGGTCTTCATGTTCGCGTCGCGGTTGCGCTCGTTGAGGTCGGCGAACCGCTCGCGGTGGAACGGCTCGCGCGCGAACGAGCGCACGACGCGGATCCCCGACAGGGTCTCCTGCAGGTCGGCAGTGATCGAGCCGATCGTCTCGCGCGTGCGCCGGTAGGCGTCGGCGCTGACGATCCGGAAGATCAGCGACGCGACGGCCATCAGCGGGAAGATCAGGAAGACCATCAGCGCGAGCTGCCAGTCGAGCAGCAGCAGGATGACGATCGACCCGACGAGCGTGAGCGTGGCCTGGATGAGCGTGACGATCGTGTCCGTCACGAGCGAGTTCAGCGCCTCGACGTCGTTCGTCATCCGGCTGATGAGGACGCCGGCCGGCCGGCGCTCGTAGAAGGAGACCGGCATCGCCTGCAGGTGGGCGAAGATGCGCTGGCGCAGGTCGGCGAGCGCGCGCTGACCGACCCAGCCGGTGAGCCACGTCTGCGCGTACGAGGTGCCCCAGACGATCAGGACGCTGAGGACGTACAGCGCGACGACGACATTCAGCGCGGCCACGTCCCCCGGGACGATGCCCCGGTCGATCGCGGCGGCCGCGAGGGGCGCCGGCGCGAGCGACGCCGCGACGCCGACGGTGATGGCGATCAGGGCGAAGATCGTCCGCGTGCGGTAGGGGCGCAGGAGCGCTGCGAGCCCGCGCACCTTGCGCCCGCGGTCACCCGTGCCGCGCAGGCGCCGGCGCGAGTCCTCCCACAGCAGGTGCAGGCGCTCCCGCAGGCCGGCATCCTCGGGCGCGACCGGCGGGCGGTCGTCGACGGGTGGGCCCCAGTGGCCGTGCGGGGTCACAGGCCCGCCACCTCCGGCTCGAGCGGCTTGCGGGTGAGGAAGACCTGGTCGGGAAGGCCCTTCTCGACGATCTCGCGGTAGAGCCCCGACTCCTCCAGCAGCTCCTCGTGCCTGCCGTGGGCGATCAGCCGGCCGTCCTCGATGACGACGATCTCGTCCGCCAGGGAGATCGTGGACAGACGGTGCGCGATGACGAACGTCGTGCGTCCCGCCATGACCTCGCGCAGCGCCGCCTTGATCTGGTGCTCGGTGGAGGCGTCGACGCTCGAGGTCGCGTCGTCGAGGATCAGGATCCGCGGATCGGCGAGCAGGGCGCGCGCGATCGCCAGGCGCTGGCGCTGGCCGCCGGAGAGGGTCAGGCCGCGCTCGCCGACGCGCGTGTCGTAGCCGTCCGGCAGGCGCTGGATGAAGTCCGAGGCCTGCGCGCGGCGCGCTGCCTCCTCGACCTCGGCGTCGGTGGCGTCCGGGCGCGCGTAGGCGATGTTCTCGCGCACCGTCGCCGAGAACAGGAACGGGTCGTCGGTGACGACCGCGATCTGCGAGCGCAGCGCGGCCGGGTCGGCGTCCCGAACGTCCATCCCGTCGACGAGCACCGCGCCGGAGGTCACGTCGTAGAGGCGCGGCACGAGCTGGACGAGCGTCGTCTTGCCCGATCCGGTCGCGCCGACCAGCGCGACGGTCAGTCCGGCGGGAACGTCCAGCGTCACGTCGCTGACGGCCTCGCGGGTCGCGCCGTCATAGCGCAGCGTCGCGTTGCGGAACTCCACGCGCCCCCGGCCCTCGGGCAGCGGCCCGGCGCCCGGGCGGGCCGTGATCTGCGGCTCGCGGTCGAGGATCTGGAACAGCCGGGCGCCGGAGGCCGTGGCGCGCTGGGCCAAGCCGAGCGACATCCCGAGCGTGCGCATCGGCCCGATGAGCATCAGGAGGTAGGTGTAGAAGGCGCTGAACTGGCCGAGCGTGATGGTGCCGTTGATGACCTGGCGCCCGCCGAGCGCCAGCACCGCGGCGAGGCCGAGCTGGGGCAGGAACCCCATGAAGGGGGCGTAGAAGGCCTGGATGCGCGTGGAGACCATCGACTGCTCGAAGACGCGGGAGATCTGACGCTCGAAGCGCCGACGCTGCCGGGCCTCGGCGGCGAACGCCTTGACGACCCGCACGCCCGAGACGTTCTCCTCGACCTCGGCGGTGAGCTCGGCCAGCCGCTGCTGGACCTCCTGCAGCGCGGGTCGCGAGCGCCGCCCGTACCGCGCGGCGACGAAGACCACGAACGGCACCGGCGCGAGGCTTATCGCGGCAAGCGGCGGGTTGACGATGAACATCGCGATCGCCGAGAGCAGGATCGTCAGCGTCGACTGGATCATGAAGACGAGCCCGTAGCCCAGGAAGAAGCGGACCGACTGCAGGTCGACGGTCGCCCGCGACATCAGCTGGCCCGTCTGCTGGTTGTCGAAGAACGCCAGCTCGAGCGCCTGGAAGTGCTCGTACATCCCGCCCCGCAGGTCTCGCTCGACGCCGAGCGAGACGCGGCCGGCGACGAGCCTGCGGACGGTCGTGAGCGCCAGGCGCAGGATGCCGGCGAGGAGCACGGCGGCGCCCAGGAGCTTGAGGGCGTCCGTGTCGCCCTGGTCGATCTGGTCGATCGCGCGGCCGGTGAGCGCGGGGATCGCGACGGTCATCGCCATCGCGGCGGTCGCCAGGACCAGGGACAGCACGACGCTGCGCCGGTACGGGCGCAGAAAGCCCAGGAGTCGCCCGAACGTCCTCACTTCAGAAAGTGTAGTGCCCGCTCGTGACGCTCCACGAGCCGGGGCATGGCACCTCGACGGGGAATGGGCGTGTGCATGTGCATGTGCGCGATTGCACTCGTTCGTAGCCGATCAGCCGCGCGTGGTGCGCAGTCAGAGAGCGTCCTGCCACTGGTACGCACATGTGCCGGCCCACGCCCACTGCGGCGGGACGGCTGCTCCGGCCTGCCGAGGGCCGGGCCTAGCGTGTGCCGGGGACGATCGTGACCTGGACGGTCGCGCGGCGGTGGGCCAGGCGCAGGCGCACCTCGAGCACGCCGCGGGTGCCCGGGGACGAGCGCGGCGGGTGACGGATCACACGCCACCTGGTCGTGAGCCGGCTGCGGGTGCGCACGAACGCGCGGTAGCCGCCCGCGGGCTGCCGGACCCGCACCGAGAGACCGCGGCGCCCGGCGCCGGTCACGCGGGGGCGCGGGGCGCGGGTCAGGCGGTCCCAGACCGGGAAGCGAACGCGGGCGATCGCGGTGCGCGGCCCGTGCAGCACGTACGTCGTGACGATGCGGTCGGCGAGGAACGTCCGGCGGACTCTGACCGCCGTCCGCGCGCGGCCTCTGACGCTCGCCGTCATCGTGCGGGCGGTGAAGGCGCCGCGCAGCGGCCTGCCCGACCGGAAGCGGTGGGCGACGCGGTGGCCGCCCTGCGTCTCCAGCAGGCGGCGGCCGTTGCGCCGGGTGATCGCGACGCCGAAGCCCGTGCGGTCGTGGCTGCCCGTGCTGCCGAGCGGGCGGCCGCGCCCGTCGTACAGCCGCGCGAGGTCGACGCCGCCGTAGCCCAGCCGGATCGTCTGGTCCAGGACGGCGGCGCTGTAGGTCGGCGTGGTGACGGCCAGGCGCCTGCTGCCGGGGTCGTAGGCGAAGAGCGGCGGGGGCTGCTCGGCGGGGGCGTCCACGGCGCGGGCGAGCGCCTGGTGGGCGACGAGGCCCGCGATCCGCGCGGCCACGAACTGCGGGTCGGACTTCGGATCGGCCTCGGGGGAGCGCACGCCGTGGAGCGTCGAGGGCACCGCGGGCTGCCGGCGTCCGGCCTGCAGGCGCTCGTAGTAGCCCAGCGCGCGGTCGAACATCCACCGCGCCCAGCGCTGCTCGCGCCCGTCCAGGACCGGTGCCTCGGCGAGCGTGCTCAGGCCGCCGAGCGCGAACACCCAGTAGCGCGAGAGGTGCCAGCGCCGGTAGGCGAGCCCCGTGTCCCAGTTGAGGTATCCGGCGTGAGTCCAGTCGCCGGCCAGGATCCTGCGCGCCCACGAGCGCAGCACCCACATGCGCCGCTCGTCGAGCGGCGGCATGCCCGCCGCGAGCGCCGGCGCGTAGTCGTCGAGGGCGTGGAAGACGATGTTCGCGTACTCCGAGGTCCCGACGCGGTTGCTCGGCGACGTCGGCCGCGCGTTCGGCAGGTAGTTGAAGCCCAGGCCGTCGTTGAGGTTGGGCGAGCGGTTCTTCCCGCGCCGGTGGGCGTGGTCGAGGAAGTGGCCGAGGTACTGGGGGAAGTCGCGGCGCAGCAGCGTCGCGTCGCCGGACACGCGTGCGTCGGCGAGCGCCATGTCCGCGGGCCAGTTGAACTGGTTGAGCTTCTGGCGCGGCCAGGTGTAGAACTCGCTGTTGGCGGTGGAGCTCACGGCCTTCTGAACGCGCTCGACGAGCGCCTGCGGCAGGCCGATGATGGAGCGGGCGCGCACCGCGAGGGCCAGGCCCTCGGCCGCCTGCGGGTCGAGCGAGACGTGTTCGCGCAGCGGCAGGTAGCTGCCGGCGTCGGGCGTCCAGCCGGGCACGTGGAAGTGCGCGGTCGCCCGGGCCGGGCGCTTGGCGAAGTTCAGGAATGCGGGCGCGCGCGTCAGCGCATCGACCATCGGCGCGATCCGCTCGTCGCGGCGCGCCGGCCCGACGTGGCCGGCGATCGCCGCCAGCGCGTGGACCGCGGTGATGTTGGCGTTCATGCGGGTGCTGAACGAGCCTCCGCGGGTCACGTAGCCGCCGAGGTTCGGCCGCCACCGCGCGTCGAGCTCCGCCGCTCGCCGGTCCACGAACGCCCAGAGCTGCTCGACCTGCTCGGCCCGCTCGGTCGCGGGCGCCGGGGCGGGACCCTGAGCACGCGCGAGCGCGGGCACGCCGAGCACCAGCACGAGAGTGCCCAGCAGGAGGCAGCGGAGGACCGGGGAACGGGCCATCCCGAGCAGCAACGGCGGCATCACACCGGAACATGAGCGCTGCAGCGCGCCCGGCAATCGGGGTGCACACGGAATACTCGTCCGTGATGGCCACCCGATTCGGACTCTGCGACGCGTGCGCGCACCAGCGCCTGGTGCGCACCGGCCGCGAATCGGTGTTCTCACTCTGCGAGCGCTCGCAGGCGGATGCTCGCTATCCGAAGTACCCACGCGTGCCCGTCGCCGCCTGCCCGGGCTTCACGCCGCGCGCGCAGCCGCCGGGCGCGCGCGCCGCGCGCGTGAGCGCGGCGTTCGCCCGTCCCGGCCCCTGCTGCCATGGCTGCGGCTCCACGGGCCGTGCGCTGTCGAGCGGGTCGAGTACGAGGAAGGTCCGGTCGTCCCGGCCGGCCGGGGTGAGGCTGAACCGGAACAGCGTCGGGATCGTGAGCTGCTCGACGAGGAGCGCGTCGGGCGACCTGGTGACGCGGGCCACGGTGGGGGTGCGGTCGACGAGCGTCGCGTCGAGCGGCTTCTCGATCTCGCCGCGCACCTGCTCCTTGCGGAAGAACAGCGCCTGGCTGGGCTGGTCGCCCATCCTGGGCGGCATGAAGACCACCACCTCCTCGACGTCGTCGAGGTACCGGAGGCTGTAGAGCGCGAGCTCCAGCGCCTCGCGACGGAGCAGGAGGTGGCGCTCGATCGACGGCTCGCCGGTCGCGATCGCGCAGTCCCTGCCCAGACCGCAGAGCCGGTACAGGACGCCCTTGCCCTCATACGGCGTGATGGCGCCGCCCGAGCCCCCCGCGTCCCGCATCGCGACCGTCAGCGGCAGGCCCGACACCTCGAGCGCTCCGCCCTTCACCAGCACGAGCTGCCGGCCGTCCGGCCCGCGGTACCGGGGGCCGACGTGCTCGGCGATCTGCCCGGCGCCCTTCGGGCCGTCCTTCGTCGGCTGCCACGCCGACCAGCTCGTGCCCGCCTGCGGGGGGCCGTCCTCGTGGACGCCGAGCAGCAGGCCCCCGAGCAGGAACACGGCGCCGACGCCCGCGGCGACCAGCGCGCCCGTGAGGAACCGGAACCGCGCCGCGTTCGGAGGCGGCCCGGGAGAGCCGGGGGCCGCGACGGCGGCCGTCTCGTCGCCCTCATGCTCCGGAAACAGGGGCGTCGTGGTGCTCGGCGGGTACTCAGCGGACATCGCGGGCAGGGTAACGGGCGCACGGGCGCAGTCCAGCAGGTAGCGTCCCAGGTGATGGGCGAGTCCGGCGCAGGAACCCGGTGGTCGCGTGTGCCGGGGGCCACGCGCGTGGCGCTGTGCGCGCTCGTCGCGGCGGTGACCCTGCTGGCCGTCCCCGCGGGCGCCGTCGCGCTGAAGCTGAAGCCTTGCGCCTCCGAGGCGAGCTTCGGGTGCGGATCGCTGCGGGTGCCGCTCGACCACTCCGGGCGCACGCCCGGCACGGTGAGCATCGCGGTCGCGGCCCAGCGGTCCTATCCCAAGGGCGCGGGCCTGCTGATCGCGCTCTCCGGTGGTCCCGGGCAGAGCTCCGTGGACGCGGCCGGGTCGTTCGCGATCAGCCTCGGGCCGATGCTGCGCAAGTACCGGCTCGTCGTCCTGGACCAGCGCGGCACCGGCCTGTCCGGCGCGCTCAACTGCCCGGGCCTGCAGCGGATCAAGGGCCTGGACGAGTTCAGCCCCCAGCAGGTCCGGCGCTGCGCGACGGACGTCGGCCCGCGCCGTGCCTTCCATCGAACGGCCGACACCGTCGAGGACCTCGAAGACCTGCGCAAGGCGTTCGGCGCCAGGAAGGTCGCCGTCATGGGCATCAGCTACGGCACCTGGGTCGCGCAGGAGTACGCCCGCACGCACCCGCGGCGGACCGAGAGCCTGATCCTCGACTCGATCGTCGGGCCCGAGCCGCAGGATGCGTACGCCATCGACGGCTACGCGCGGCTGCCGCGGATCTTCGATGAGCTCTGCTCACGCGGGCGCTGCACGAGCTCGACGCGCGACTTCACCGGCGACGTCGCGCGGGTCGCGGCCGCGTCTGCGCGCCGCCCGCTGCGCGGCACGGTGTACGACGCCGAGCGGCCGGCCGCAGAGGGCCGCCTACACCGCGCAGAGTCAGCTGTTCTTCCTCGTGACGTCCGGTGACCTCAACCCGTTCATGCAGGCGCGCATGCCGGGCGCGATGAACGCGGCCGTGCGCGGCGACCTGGGCCCGCTGCTGCGCCTCAAGCGCATGGGCGACGGCCCGCCCGCCAAGGTCCGCGAGTTCAGCTGGGGCCTGACGGTCGCGACGGGCTGCCTTGACGCGCAGCTGCCGTTCCCGCTCGCGAGCGACCCCGCGACGCGCCCCCCGCTGGCGGACCGCGCGCTCGCCGCGATTCCGCCGGCCTCGTACGCCCCCTGGTCCACCGAGACGGTCAGGAACACGAGCTACGCGGACGACTGCCTGCTCTGGCCGCGCGACGACAACCCGGTGCCGGCGCGTCGCCCGCTGCCCGACGTCCCCGCGCTGCTGCTCGCCGGTCGGCTCGACATGCGCACCCCCGTGGAGGATGCGGTCAAGGTCAAGGCGCTGCTGCCCAGATCGCAGCTCGTCACCGTCCCCGGGAACGGCCATGACCAGGTCGACAGCGACGGCACGGGCTGCGTCGCGAAGGCCCTCGAGCGCTTCACCGCGCGCCGGACGGTCGGGCAGCCGTGCCGCAACACGTCGAATCTGCTCCCGCCGATCCCGCGCGCACCGCGCACGCTGGCGGAGATCAAGGCGCCCGCCTCGGTGCCCGGCGACCGCGGCCGTGCGCTGCTCGCGGCGCTGCGCTCGGTGGAGGACGCGCGCTTCACGGGCCTGGAGGCGGTCTACAGCGGCTGGCTCCCGCGCGGCGGCGGGCTGCGCGGCGGGAGCTTCTCCGCCACCGACGCGTTCGCGGGAACGCTGACGCTGCGCGACTACAGCTACGTGCCGGGCGTCCGGGTCAGCGGCCGGCTGACCGTCGACGGTCCCAAGATCACGGGCAGGGTCACCGTCCGCGGCCGGTACGCCGGCACGCTCGACCTGCGATCGACCCGCAGCGCCTCCGGCACGCTCGGCGGGCGGCGCGTGGCCGTCGCGATCGGTTCCGCGGCGCAGGCCGCCGGCACGGCCGCCGACCTCGGGGCGTTCCCGCAGATCCCCCGGCACCTGCTGGATCCCGCGGTGGCCGCGCGGCTGCTCGCGACGCGCTGACGACGCCGTCTGACGTCAGCTCGCCGAGCAGCACGACGATCGCCGTCAGCCCGACCGCGACGATCAGGGCCCGCAGCGGCGCCGGCGGCAGCCGCCGTCCGTAGCGCGCGCCGATCTGGCCGCCGGCGATCGACCCGCCCGCGATCAGGGCTGCCGGTCCCCACGCGACGTCGGCCGCCACGATGAACACGATCGCGGCGACGCCGTTGACGATCCCCGCCAGGACGTTCTTCAGCGCGTTGATCCGCTGCAGGTCCTCGTCGACCGTCAGCCCGAGCGCCGCGAGCAGCAGGATGCCCTGCGCCGCGCCGAAGTACCCGCCGTACACGCCGGCGCCGAAGACCCCGGCCAGCGCCGGGCGGCCGCCGTGCTCGTGGGGCTCCCGCCGTCGGCGCTGGAGCAGCGCGGCCAGCCGCGGCTGCAGCACGACGAGCACGAGCGCGAGGGCGATGAACGCCGGGACGATCGCCTCGAACCACGACGGCGGCAGGGCGAGCAGCAGCGCAGCGCCCACGATGCCGCCCAGCAGCGAGGCGCGCCCGAGCCAGACCGCGCGCCCGCGCTGGCCGCGAAGCTCGCGGCGGTAGCCGATCGACCCGGAGATCGACCCGGGGACGAGCCCGACGTTGTTGGACACGTTCGCCGTCACCGGTGCGTAGCCGAAGGCGAGCAGCACGGGGAACGTGATCAGCGAGCCGCTCCCGACGACCGTGTTGACGGTGCCCGCGCCGAGCCCGGCGGCGAAGATGGCGAGGGCCTCCGGCAAGTCCACCGCCTGAGCCTAGGCGCAGCCGGGCGTGCGCCGTCCACCTCCGCACGATCTCGTTCAAGCGCCGGCCGCACCGCGGCCGATACGGACCCGATGGCACATCGGCCGAGTGCACGCCTCGCCCGGGCGCACGAGTGGCTCCCCTCCTGGCTGGCCAGGCGCCTCGGCGTGCCGGATCCCACCCGCCGCGCCCCCGAGGACCCCGCGCAGGACCGCGCGCTGATCGCCCGCGCGCTCGCCTTCCTGTTCCTCGCCGGTGCCACGATCTCGCTGCTGTGGCTCCGGCTCCCGCACGAGGCGAGTGCGGACGAGACGGCGATCGTCGTCATGACCGTCGGCGGGTATGCCGTCGGGATCCTGCTGATCGTCGGCTTCGACCGGCTGCCGCTGCTCGTGCTCAAGGCCTCCGTCACCGCGGCGACCGTCGTCATCACGGGCGCGCTGCTCGCCAACCACGAGAACGGCAGCGTCTACGCCTTCTTCTACTTCTGGGCGACGGTCTACGCCTTCTCGTTCTTCCCGCTGCGGCAGGCGCTCGTCCAGACCGCGCTCGTCGGCCTCGCGTTCGGCGCCGTGCTCGTGCTCCAGCGCGACATCTGGCAGGAGGAGGTCGCGCGCTGGATCGTCACGATCGGCACGACGCTCGCGGCCGGCCTGCTCGTCCGCTTCCTCACCGGAGCGCTGCGGCATCGCTCGCTGCACGACCCGCTGACCGGGCTGGCGAACCGCCGGCTCTACCTGGCGGCCCTCGACGAGGCGCTGGAGCGCGCCCGGGAGGACCAGCGCTCCGGATCGGTCGCCGTGCTGTTCCTCGACCTCGACGGCTTCAAGTACGTCAACGACTCGCTCGGGCACCAGGTCGGTGACGGCCTCCTGGAGGCGGTCGCCGAGCGCCTGCAGGCGACGGCGCGCCCCGACGACCTGACGGCCCGATTCGGCGGCGACGAGTTCGCCCTGCTGTGCCGGGACGTCGACCACGAGGAGGACGCGCTCGCCATCGGCCGCCGACTCAACGACGCGCTCGCCGCCGGCTTCATGATCGGCGAGCACGAGCTGCGCGTCTCGGCGAGCGTCGGGATCGCCCTCTCCGGCGCCACGGACGCCGACAGCGTCACGCTCGTGCGCGACGCCGACGCGGCGATGTACGCGGCCAAGGCGCGTGGCCGCGCCCGCTGCGAGCTGTTCGGCCAGTCGCTGCGCGGCCGGATGGTCGAGCGGCTGAAGGTCGAGAACGACCTGCGGCCCGCGCTCGACCGCGACCAGCTCGAGCTGCACTACCAGCCGATCGTCGCGCTGGAGAGCCAGCGCATCGTCGGCGTCGAGGCGCTGATCCGCTGGCGCCACCCCGAGCGCGGCCTCGTCTCGCCCGCCGAGTTCATCCCCGTCGCGGAGGAGACCGGGCTGATCGTCCCGATCGGGCGGATGGTGCTGGAGCGCGCGTGCGTGCAGATCGCGGCGTGGGACGCCTCCGGCGGCCCGCTGGCCGGCATCTCGCTGAGCGTGAACCTCTCCGCGCGCCAGCTGCCGCACCCCGACCTGCTGCCGAACATCGAGACGGCGCTGCGGCGGGCGCGCATCGCCCCGTCGCGCCTCACGCTCGAGCTGACGGAGAGCACGCTGATGGACGAGGATGCGGGACCGGCGGAGACGCTGGCCGCCCTGCGCCGTCACGGCGTGCGGCTCGCGCTCGACGACTTCGGCACCGGCTACTCCTCGCTCTCCTACCTGAAGCGCTTCGCGCTCGACGAGATCAAGCTCGACCGCAGCTTCACCTCCGGCATCGGCCACGGCGGCAGCGAGGACGCGATCACCGGCGCGGTGCTGGCGCTCGCGAGCGCGCTCGGCGTGCCCGTCGTCGCCGAGGGCATCGAGCACGACCATCAGGCCCAGACCCTGCGCGGCCTGGGCTGCACGTACGGGCAGGGCTACCTGTTCGCGCGCCCGGCGCCGGCGATCGACCTCGAGGCGTCGCTCGGCGGCGAGCCCGCGCTGCGGCTCGCCTCGTAGCGGCTGCTCACCCCTCGAGCAGTTCGGAGGCCTCGAGCCACGCCGCCTCGGCCTGCTCGCGCTCGGCGCCGAGCGCGTCGAGGTCGGCCTGCAGCGCGGCCAGCCGCGCGTGATCGGTCGCGCTCGCCGCCATCTGCTCGTGGAGCGCGGCCTCCCGGTCCCCGAGCTTCTCCAGTGCACGCTCGAGCCGCTGGACGTCCTTGCGGGCGGCGCGCATGACGGCTCCGGGCGCGGGCGGGCCGGCGGAGGCCGTCGCCGCTGCAGGCGCCGGGAGGTCCGCCGCGGCGCGGCGCTGCTCGAGGTACTGCTCGATCCCGCCGGGCAGGTGGCGGATCGCGCCGCTCTCGGTCAGGGCGAAGACGTCGTCGCAGACGCGCTCGACGACGTAGCGGTCGTGGCTGACGACCACGAGCGTCCCGGGCCAGCCGTCGAGCAGGTCCTCGAGAGCGGTGAGCGTGTCGATGTCGAGGTCGTTGGTGGGCTCGTCGAGCAGCAGGACGTTGGGCCCCTCCATCAGCAGTCGCATGAGCTGCAGGCGCCGGCGCTCGCCGCCCGAGAGGTCGCGCACGAGCGTGCGCGCGCGCTCGCCGCGGAAGCCGAAGCGGTCGCACAGCAGCCCGGCGGTGATCTCGACCCCGTCGCTGAGCGTGGCGGCGCCCTTCACCGCCTCCAGCGACTCCAGGACGCGCAGCTCGCCGGGAATCTCCGCCGTGTCCTGGGAGAGGTGCGCGAGACGGACGGTCGCTCCGGTCTCGACCGTCCCGGACGAGGGCGCCAGCTCGCCCCCGAGCACCTTGACGAGCGTGGACTTGCCCGACCCGTTCACGCCGACGAGCGCGACGCGGTCGCCGGGCCCCAGCCGCCAGGTGACCTCGTGCAGGACCTCGTGGCCGGAGAACGCGACCGACACCCCCTCGGCGTCGAGGACCCTGTCGCCCAGGCGCGAGGAGGCGAAGCGCAGCAGCTCGGCGCGGTCGCGCGGCTCGGGCTCGTCGGCGATCAGGGCGTTGGCCGCGTCGATCCGGAACTTCGGCTTCGCGGTGCGCGCGGGCGGGCCGCGCCGCAGCCAGGCGAGCTCCTTGCGCAGGAGCTGCCGGCGCCGGGCGTCGCTCGCCGCCAGCTGGCGGTCGCGCTCGGCGCGCGCGAGGACGTAGGCCGCGTAGCCGCCCTCGTACTGGTGGACCACACCATCCGAGACCTCCCACGTCGCGCTGCAGACGGCGTCCAGGAACCAGCGGTCGTGGGTGATCACCACCAGCGACCCGCGGCGGGCCGCCAGGTGCCGGGCGAGCCAGTCGACGCCCTCGACGTCCAGGTGGTTCGTCGGCTCGTCGAGCAGCAGCAGCTCCGGGTCGCCCAGCAACAGGCGGGCGAGCGCGATCCGCCGCCGCTCACCGCCGGAGAGCGGGCCGATGCGGGTGTCCATCCCCTCCGGGAAGCGGCGCAGGTCAACGCCGCCGAGCAGCCCGTCGAGCACCCCGCGGAACGTCGCGTCGCCCGCCCACTCGTGGTCGGCGCGGTCGCCGACGAGCTCCTCGCGGATCGTCCGCGCGCCGTCGAGGTCGTCGCCCTGGCCGAGCAGCGCGAGCCGCACACCGCCCGACCGCGTGACGAGCCCGGCGTCGGCGTCCTCCACGCCGGCGATCAGGCGCAGCAGGGTCGACTTCCCGTCTCCGTTGCGGCCGACGACGCCGATCCGGTCGCCGGCGGCGATCCCGAGCGTGATGTCGTGCAGCACCGTGCGGCTTCCGTAGCCCTTGCCGACGCCGCTGAGGTTCACGAGGTTGCGGACGGGGGCGCTCATCGACGCCGCATCCTGCCACTACGCTCCCGCGATGACGTACGACGCCGCAGCCGCGCGGCAGAACCTGCTCGACACGATCGCCGCGGCGATCGACGACCTCGCGGTCGCGCTCGCCGCGCTCGGCGGGGCGTACGACCTGCTCGACGAGCAGAACGCGGATCTCCTGGAGGAGGAGCTGTTCCGGCCCGTGCAGACGGCGTACGGCCGGGCGCAGCGCACGCACGCGGCGTTCGCCGAGCGCAGCGGCCTTCCCGGCCGGGCGTTCACGCCCGCGGTGCAGGGCGCGCCATCGCACGGGCCACAGGGCTTCGTCGAGGCCGCGGTCGAGGCGACGCTCGACGCCGACCAGACACTCGCCGATCTGCAGGACTCGATGGCGCCGGTGGAGGTCGGGGACCCGGAGCTGCGTGCCGGGCTGGCCGAGGTCCGCACGCTGATCGGCCCGCTCGAGCAGCGGGCCGGGCGATTTCTCAGCGGGCGTGGGCGGTAGGGGAGCCGCCGTGGCGGCTCCCCGTCCCCGTCACTCGCTCGTCGGGGTGCTCTGCGGCTTGACGCAGACGACCGTCGGTTCGCTCTGGCACAGCGCGTAGGTCTCGCCGGCCTGCATCTCGGTGCGCGTCGAGATGACGTGGGGAACCTCGTCGGTGGGCCCGTCCGCGACCCGGATGATGTAGTGGGCGTCGGTGTCCCAGTTCGTCAGACCGCCGAGCGCCGCCGTGGCGCCGGCCGCGGTGCCCTGCGCCTCGCCCTGGGCCTTGCCCTTCTCGAACCCGGCTTTCGCGCCCTCCTCCTTGCCGGCCTGCTCGCCGGCCGACGTGCCGGCCTCCTCGCCCTCGGCCTTGCCCGCGGCGAAGCCCTTGTCGTAGATGGCCTCGTAGCCGGAGGCGCCCGCCTTGTAGTCGTCCTCCGCCGAGGACTCGCCCGCGCTCTTGCCGATCAGAAGGCCGCCGGCGAGCGCCAGGACGACGACCGCCGCGGCGCCCGCCCACCAGCCTCCGCCGGGCTTGGGCTTCGGGGGGACGTAGCCGCCGGGCGGCGGCGGGTACTCGCCGGCCGCGGGGGGGACGGACGGGCCGCCGGATCCCATGGACATCAACCTCCGTCGATCGCGATGAACTGCACCGCACCGGAAGGTAGACCCGGCTTCGGACACCCGCGTCGCCGCAATCGGGCGAATCCGCAGCGCAACTTCGTGACGGGGGCCGGGTTGGTTGGTCGTACCGTGTTCGGGCGCAGCTGGTCGGAGCCACCGGGAGAATCTGTATGAACGTGCGACGTCGAATCCTCAGTGCAACCTGCGCCGCGCTCGCGGCGACGTTCGCGGTGGCCGCCCCCGCAGGCGCGTCCACGATGACGATCGAGGTTCCCAACGGAGCTGAGGTCAGCAAGCCCGTGAACGTCGTCTATGCCGGTGTGGCCGATGCCCCCGGGACGACCGAGATCACCGGAACGGGCCCGAACATGCAGTTGCGGACGTTCCTGCAGCGCGACGGTGCCTGCCAGCCCACGTCGGCCGCCCAGCGCGTCGCCCCGGGCTCCAAGTTCGACGGCGACACGTTCGTCGAGAGCCCCGCGCCGTTCAGCCTCACCTCGACGATCGTCTTCGAGCAGGGGGGCACCTACCGGGTCTGCGCGTACCTCGAGATCGGCCTGGCGAACGACACCCAGCCGCCCGCGGCGTTCGCCGAGGCGGTCCTGACGGTCGGGGCCCGGCCGGTTCCCTGCACGGTGCCGAAGGTCGGCGGGCTCACGCTCGCGTCGGCCACGAAGAAGCTCAAGGCGGCCGGCTGCACCCTCGGCAAGGTCTCCAAGCCCAGGCGCATCTCCAAGAAGGCCAAGCTCATCGTGCGCTCGCAGAGCGTCGAGCCGAGCGTCGTCCTTGCGCCGAGCTTCAAGGTCAACATCGTCCTGAAGGTGAAGCCGAAGCCGAAGCCGAAGAAGAAGAAGAGGAAGTAGGGCGCGAGGCTCGCTGGCGGGGTGATGGCTGTTCCGTCGGCGTCGGCGGCCGTGGGCGGCAGCTGGTCTAGGATCGCTCCCATGCGTGAGCGACGGAGCCCGTTCAGCAGCCTCCGGCTGGCGACGGCGCTCGCCGCCGTCGCGGCGGCGCTGAGCCCGTCAGCCGCCTCGGGCTTCTCTGCCGGGACGACCGAGCTCATCACGCGACCGGGCGGTGCGCTGCCGGTGGCGGCGAACGGCACCGGGCGCAGCGGGCTCGAGTTGGCCTCCTCCGATGGTTCCGTCATCGGCGGCAGGCAGGTGAGCCAGGACGGGCGGTACATCGTGTTCGTCAGCGATGCCGACGATCTCTCGGGCGAGGACGACGACACCGTCGAGAACGTGTTCGTGCGCGACACGGTCGCGAACACCACCGAGCTCGTGAGTCGCGCGGACGGTGCCGCGGGCGCCGCCGCGGATGCGTCGTCGTTCCTGCCGGCGATCTCCGATGACGGGACGACCGTCGCGTTCACGACGGGGGCCGCGCTCGATCCGGGCGATGACGACTCGGGGTTCTACGACGTCTACCTGCGGAGGCTCTCGCACCATCCGACGCACCCCAACACGACGGCCTGGGTGCCCGTGACGGACCCCGGGAACACCTCCAGTCCCTCACTCGACGAGACCGGCTCGCACGTCGCCGCCCAGACCCAGGTCGACATCGACGCCAAGGACGACAACAGCCTCGCCTACGATGTCTACGTCTGGGACATCCCCGACCCCGGCGACCCCTTCCCGGCGCCGGAGCTCGCCTCGATCGACAACGCGGACACCGCCGCGCTCGACGACAACTCCACGGCCCCGTCCCTCTCCGACGACGGCGCCGTCGTCGCGTTCGAGACGTTCAGCGACGAGCTTGACGCGGGCGACACGAACGGCGACTGGGACGTCGCGGTCCGCGACCTGACCGCCGACACGACGGTGCTCGCCAGCCGCGCGGCAGGAGGCGCGGGGGCCGTCGGTGACGGGCGGTCCAAGGCGCCCGCGCTGAACGGCGACGGCACGGTCGTCGCCTTCCGCAGCAGGGCCGCGAACCTTGTGGCCGGCGACGGCAACGGCGACGAGGACGTCTTCCGGCGCCGCCTCGACACCAACGCGATCGGGCGGGTCAGCCTCACGAGCGCCGACGGCGAGATCGACGAGCCGAGCGGCAGCGCTCACCCCTCGGTCTCGGACGACGGCGACCGTGTCACCTTCACGAACGCCAGGACGGGGATCGTGGCCTCCGACGACGAGGTCGCTCCCAAGCAGCGCGTGTACGTCCGCGACGTGAGCATCGGCGCGACGCTGCTGGCGAGCCGGCGCAGCGGGGCGGGCGCCGACGACGTCCGGGGTTCGAGCGCCTCGATCAGCGGCGACGGCCGCGTCGTCGCCTTCGCGAGCACGGACGACGCCGCATCCGACGAGGACGACGACTCCCAGGACCACCACGTGCACGCCCGGCGCCTCCCGGACTACGTCCCGGCTCCTGCCGGGAGCACGACGATCCTCATCGACCGCCCGACGGGCACCGCGCCGTTCACCGGGACCTCGCAGGTCGACGCGGCGAGGATCAACGCGGGCGCGACGAGCTGGGACGGGCGCCGCGTCGCCTTCCTCTCCGACGCCGACGACCTCGCGGCCGGCCTGGATCCGGCGATCAGGAACGCCTTCGTGCGCGACACGCAGGACGAGACGACGGTGCTGCTCAACGCCCCGGGGACGGACGTCGGCCGGGTCGTCCTCAGCGCCGACGGGCGCAAGGCCCTGTTCACCGCCGGCCCGGCGTACGTGCGCGACCTCGGCGCGCCGTCCAACCAACCCGAGGTCGTGAGCCTGGACGCCGCGAACGCCCCGAAGTTCGTCACGCCCTCCGGCGGCCTGGCACTCAGCGGGGACGGGAAGCGAGCCGCGTTCACGACAACCGCCAAGCTCACGCCCGCGGACACCGACATCCTCGACGACGTCTATGTCCGCGATCTCGTCACCGGCACGACGATCCTCGCGAGCGCGCCCGACGACGAGGCCCCGGACGACGGCCCTTCGCAGTGGCCCTCACTCGACTGGGACGGTTCGCACGTCGCGTTCGAGAGCGCCGCCACGAACCTGCTCGGCGCCGGGAACGACACGAACGGCCGGCGCGACGTCTTCGTGCGCGACCTGGTCGCCGGAACGACCGTCGCGGCGAGCCGCGCGACCGGCCCGGGCGGCACGCTCGGCGACGACGACTCCTCGGCCCCGGCGCTCGACGGCGACGGACGGCGCGTGGCGTTCACGTCCGCGGCCGGCAACCTCGGCGGCGTGGGCGGCACCAGCGAGGTGTTCGTGCGCGACCTCGCCGCCGGCCAGACCGACGCCCTCGGCGGTACGGGGGCCGACGACCGCCCGTCGATGTCCGAGGACGGCGCCCGCGTCGCGTTCGTGAGCGCCAGCAACAGCCTGGAGCCCGGCGGCGCCGACACGAGCTCCGCGCCCGACGTCTACGTCCGCACCCCGAACGGCTACGTCCTGGCCAGCCGCGCCGACGGCGTCTCCGGGGCGGTCGGGAACGCCGGCTCGGGCGGCGTGCTGAGCTACGGCGACGGCCCCGCGCTCAGCCCGAACGGCGACTGCGTCGCGTTCCCGTCGCTGGCCGGAAACCTCGATCCGGCGGACTGGTCGGGCACCGGCGTGCAGCTCGGCTACCTGCGCGTGACGGGCACCCAGTGCCCGGACACGACCGCACCGCTGGCCGCGATCGACGCGGGCCCCGCCGGCACGACCGCCGACACCGCACCCACCTTCGAGTTCAGCGCCGACGAGCGGCGCGCGAGCTTCGAATGCCGCCTGGACGGCGCGGGCTTCGCCCCGTGCAGCTCGCCGTTCACGACGCCGACGCTCGCCGAGGGCCCGCACACCTTCGAGGTCCGGGCGGTCGACGTCCCCGGGAACGTGCAGAGCACCCCGACCACGCGGGCGTTCACGATCGACGTGCCGGATCCGCCCTCCGCCGTGCCGGCGCCCGCGCCGCCGATCGCCGCCACCCCGTCCGCGGCCGCGCCGCCGCCCGTGCCGAAGGACCCGGCGAAGCTGAAGGTGCTGCGCGCCGGCGTCGCAGACGGCGTCCTCGACATGCTCGTCGAGATCACGTCGAACGCGGCCGTCCCCGGAGCGGACCTCGACGTCGCCTATCAGTCCTCAGGGCGCACGACGCGCTTCAGTGTGCCGATCAGCTCCGGGAAGGCGGCCGCCCGCGGACCGCACGCGCGGATCGCCGAGCGGCGGATCACGATCCGCCGCACGCTGCCCGGGACGCAGCCCAAGAACACGGGCATCGTGGAGCTGCGGTACGCGGGCAACGACCGCGTCCAGCCCGACGAGGTTCGCCTGCGCGCCGCCGCAGTGAAGGCGCTGCTGGTGCGCAAGGCCGCGAGCCTCGCCGACGGGCGCCTGAAGGTGAACGGCACGATCAGCGCGAAGGCGCGCGGCGTCGTGCGTGTGCGCCTCGGTTACGCGCTGGCCGACGGCTCGACCGGCTTCACGACGTTCAACGCCACGATCGGGAAGGGCGTCTGGAAGGTGGACCGCACGCTCACGGGCGACGCCGCGAAGGGCGGCTACCTGTCGATCCAGTTCACCGGCTACGAGGCCGCGGGCATGCGCGGCGAACAGACCGGCAAAGCCGTGCCGTAGGAGGCTCGCCCGGCCCCGCCGGGACGAACCCGGGACGTCTTCCCGGACACATCAGGGACACAACGCCCCTCGACTGATCCCGTGCACACCTCGCGCACAGCGTTGGCTTCGCATCTCGAGCAGGCTCAGGGCGGCGGCCGGCACAGGCGATGGTGGATCGTTGGAGCGGCGCCGATGGGAGGTTCACGGCTTCGGGAGGACGGCACCGACGCCAGCGATGGGCGCGTCCAGTGTCAGCCCGGCTCAGCCGCCTGACCCGGCCCCAGGCAAACCGACCCGCCCGCCGCCGCTCACCAGCCACCGACCACAGCCCGCCACCGGGCGAGCGCCACGACACGACAAACAGCCCCGCGACCTTTCCGCGACACCCCCAATGAGAGCGGGAGCGGCGCCGGAACTGTGTGCTCCGTCAGGCGGGTGCGGGGGTGCGGTCGCCTCGTTGGCGGAAGACGCCGATGACGGCGATCAGCAGGTAGCCGAATGCGGCGACCTGTGGGGCGAGCACGGCGAGCAGCAGCACGATCACGTAGAAGCCCATGCTCGGTGCGGTCAGCAGGGTGATCGTCCGTACCTCGTCGTCGGTGACGTCGGGTTCGAGGAGGTCGCGGTGTTCGGCGATGTAGCGCCAGAGCATGCTGGTGACGATCGAGATCGCGAGCAGTGTCAGGCCGTAGAAGATGACGGCTGCGCGCTCGGCGTCGCTGGTCTTGTCGATCGCCTCAGCCATCAGCTTGGTCGGGAACGGCAGGAACGAGACGAGCATCAACAGCAGGATGTTCAGACGCATCACCGTGCCGTCGGCGCTCGCCAGGCGCCGGAATATCCCGTGGTGTGCCAGCCACAGGCCCCCGATCGTCAAGAAGCTCGTGACGTAACCGAGGTAGGAGGGCCACTGATCGGCGATCCCCTGCCAGAGATCCTCAAAGCCACTCTCAGGGACACTGATCTCCAAGATCAGCAGCGTGATCGCGATCGCGAAGACCCCGTCACTAAAGGCTTCCAGCCTGCCCGTACCCCAGCGATTGCGCACACGGCTGAGTTCGCTGTGACGACGTCCGACCCTGCTCCCACGCAGCCGCAACCACGCCCGCTAAGGACGAAAGGCAGGCGTGCGCCGAACGGTGGCAACAGGCCCGTTGGACCAGGCCCGTTCACCGGCCGGCCGCCCCGAATACCCACACGCGACACCGAGCCGCGCCGCTCCATCATCAGGTCGCGAAGAAGCAGCCCGCAGCGCTCGGCAACGCCGCCGCACAGGGACACGCCACGGCCTCGCGAGCGCACAGGTCCCGAACAGCGGCACACCCTTGCATTTGCCAATGCGGTGTCTACCCGTGTACGCGACCATCACTCGGGGGTCGCGCGACGACGTACTGTGCCCGACGTTGATCAGCCGCGGTTGTCGGCCGACGCCCGGTCGGTCTCGCTGGGCGAGCCGTTGCTGACGGCCGCGGACGCGGCGGCGCTGCTGTCGGTCCGGCTCTCGTGGGGCACGAGGCTGTCTGGGACGGTCGGCTCGGCCGGCATCGGTGATCGCGACGGAGGCCGGAGGCGAAGCGCGTTCCGCGGAACTTCGGGACACATCGGGGACACGAACGCCCCTAGACTGACCCCGCGCACTCCTCGCGCACAGTCGAAAGGAGCCGGTATGCAGGACGTTCCAGGATGCCGGAGGAGGGACTCGAACCCCCGACACGCGGATTATGATTCCGCTGCTCTAACCGACTGAGCTACTCCGGCGAGGGACGAGCGATTCTAGCCACCACACTCCTCGCGGTCCCCAACGTCTCCGACGGCACCGGCGTGGCGACGCTCGCGGCGATCGCGGCGGGGCTCGCGAGCGCTCCGGGCGCCCGCCTGCTGACCGCGCACCCGCACGCCGATCCCGATCACGACCGCGCGGTCTTCACGCTCGCCGCGCCTCAGGGGGCCCTCGCCGACGCGCTGCTGGCCGGCGCCCGCGCCGCGGTGGAGCACATCGATCTCGCCGTCCACGACGGCCTGCACCCGCACGTCGGGGCCGTCGACGTCGTGCCCGTCGTCCACCTGGACGAGGCGGCGCGCGGCGCGGCCTGCGCCGAGGCGCTCGTCGTCGCAGACCGCCTCGCGCAGGAGCTCGGCCTGCCCGTCTTCCTCTACGGGCTGCTGGGCGGCGGGCGCACGCGCGCGCAGCTGCGGCGCGGCGGGCGGGGCGCGCTCGCCGAGCGGATGCGCGCCGGGGAGCTCATCCCCGACTTCGGGCCTCCCGCGCCGCATCCGACCGCGGGTGCCGTCCTCGTCGCCGCGCGCCCGCCGCTGGTGGCCTTCAACCTCGAGCTGGCGCCGCCGGCCGGGCTCGAGGATGCGCGCCGGATCGCCGCGCTCGTGCGCGAGGGCGGGGCGGAGGGCCTTCAGGGCGTGCGCGCGATCGGGCTGCAGCTCGCGCACCGGGGCGGGGTGGCACAGGTCTCCACGAACGTCGAGGACCACCGCGCGGTCCCGCTCGCGGCCCTGCTGGACGCGGTCGCCCGCCACGCGCCGGTCGCGCGCGCCGAGCTCGTGGGCCTCGCTCCGCGCGCCGCGTTCGACGGCTGGCCCGACGCGGTCCCCGTCGCGGGCCGCGCGACGATCGAGGACGCCCTCTAGGCTAGACCCGACCATGGCGCAGACGAAGAAGAAGCGGTCCACCAAGCATCGCGGCAACGCCGCGGGCGTCGTCGAGGCGCGCGGGCGCACCGGTCGCAAGCTCACCGACGACGAGAAGCGCAAGAACGCCGCCGCCGGGGGCAAGGGCGGGCCCAAGGGCGACCGCTTCGACCGCCCGCCGAGCTGGCGGGGCGCCGCGCAGCGCTCGCTGATCGCCGTGATGATCTTCATCGCCGTGATCGTCCTGCTCTTCAAGCAGGAGATCGCACCCGCCGTCGCGCTCGGCGCCGCGCTGCTGATCGTCTACATCCCGATGAGCTTCTACACGGACCTCTGGCTCTACCGCCGCCGGCAGGCGAAGAAGGTCCAGGGCGACGGGGGCAAGCCGAAGAAGGACGCCGCGTAGTGGACGTGCGGATGTTCACGGTCGGGCCGGTGCAGGAGAACAGCTTCCTGCTGCGCCGCTCCGCCGAGGCCGACCGCGGCGTGCTCGTCGACCCCGGCGACGAGGCCGACAAGCTCCTGAAGGCGCTGGACGACTTCGGCGTCGGGCTCGATGCGATCCTCCTGACGCACACGCACTTCGACCACGTCGGCGCCGTCGCGCCGCTCGCGCGCGCCACCGGGGCGCCGGTCCACTGCCCGGCGCTCGAGACGCACGTCCTGGCGGACATCATGAGCTTCGTCCCGTTCCCGGGCTTCGGCCCGTTCGAGTCGTGGGAGGCGGAGGAGACCGTCGCCGGCGGTGAGCGCCTGCGCCTGGCCGGCTTCGACATCGACGTGATCTTCACGCCCGGTCACAGCCCCGGGCACGTGACCTACGCCTTCGACCGCGACGCGGCGCACCCGGACGTCCCGGTCGTCCTGGCCTCGGGCGACGTCCTCTTCCAGCAGTCGATCGGGCGCACCGACCTGCCGGGCGGGGACCACGCGACGCTGCTCGCGTCGATCGCCGCACTCGCCGAGCGCTACGACGACGACACGGTCGTCCTGCCCGGGCACATGGGCGTCACCTCGCTCGGAGCCGAGCGCGCGGGCAACCCCTTCCTGCAGGACCTGCCGGCGCGGCAGGCGTGAGCGCGCGATGAGCGCCAAGGGCCTCCAGGCGCCGCGCGGCACGTTCGACGTGCTGCCCGAGCAGTCGGCGCTGCGGCTCGTCGTCGAGACGGCGGCGCGCGGGATCCTCGAGTCCGCGGGCTACCGGCGCATCGAGACGCCGATCTTCGAGGACACCGACGTCTTTCGCCGCACGGTCGGTGAGAGCACCGACATCGTGCAGAAGGAGATGTACACCTTCGACGACGCGGGCGGGCGCTCGCTCACGCTGCGCCCGGAGGTGACCGCCCCGATCGTGCGCGCCTACGTCGAGCACGGGATGCACAAGCTGCCCCAGCCCGTGAAGCTCTGGTACCTCGGGCCGTGCTTTCGCCACGAGCGCGCGCAGGCGGGGCGCTACCGCCAGTTCTGGCAGATCGGCGCCGAGGCGATCGGGTCCGACGACCCGGCCGTCGACGCGGAGTCGATCCTGCTGCTCGCAGTGCTGCTCGAGGAGCTGGGCGTGCGCGGCGTGCGGCTGCGGCTGGCGAGCCTCGGCACGCCGGCCTCGCGCACCGCCTACCGCGAGCTGCTGCAGGCGCACCTGCGCCTGCACGAGGACCGGCTCTCCGACGAGGTCCGCTCGCGCATCGACCTCAACCCGCTGCGGGCGTTCGACAGCGACCATCCCGGCACCCGCGAGGTCATGACCACCGCGCCGCTGCTGATGGACCACCTCACGCCCGAGGACGCCGAGCACTTCGCGCAGGTCCGCGCGATGCTCGACGCCGTCGAGCTGCCCTACGAGATCGACGGCTCGCTCGTGCGCGGACTGGACTACTACACGCGCACGGTCTTCGAGTTCACCAGCGACGCGCTGGGCGCGCAGAGCGGCGTCGGCGGCGGCGGGCGCTACGACGGCCTCGCCGAGCAGCTCGGGGCGGCGCTGACGCCCGGCATGGGCTGGGCGGCGGGCGTGGAGCGGATGCTGCTCGCCGCCGAGGAGCGGCCCGTCCCCGACGGCGTCTGCGATCTCTACGTCGTCCTGGCGGGCGACCTGCAGGCACGCCGGCCCGAGGCGATCGCCCTGGCCGCGGAGGCGCGGCGCGCCGGCGTCCCGGCCCAGATCGAGCTCGCCGGACGGTCGGTCAAGGGGCAGTTCAAGCAGGCCGCGCGCCTGCAGGCCCGGTACGTTGCCGTGCTCGGCGACGAGGGGATCGAGTTGAAGGACATGGAGAGCGGGGAGCAGGAGCCGGTCGAGAGCGCGTCCGCGGTGGTCGCGCGGGTGCTGCGCGGGCGGTACGTCTGATGCGCGCCCCGTCGGCCAACGCCTACCGCGACAGCTGGTGCGGATCGCTCGACGCCGCGCGGACCGGGGATGAGGTCCGGGTCGCCGGATGGGTGCACCGCCGCCGCGACCACGGCGGCCTGGTCTTCGTCGACCTGCGCGACCGCACGGGGCTGGTCCAGCTCGTGTTCCACCCGGAGACGAGCGGTGACGCGTTCGCGCTCGCCGAGCGCCTGCGCCCGGAGCACGTCGTCTCGGCGTCCGGCGCCGTGCTGCGCCGCGAGGAGGGGAACGTCAACCCGAACCTGCCGACCGGCGAGATCGAGATCAGCATCACGAGCCTCGACCCGCTCGCCGTCAGCGAGACGCCGCCGTTCGCGATCGACGAGGACTCGCCGGTCGACGAGACCACGCGCCTGCGCTACCGCTGGCTCGACCTGCGGCGCCAGGGCATGCGCGACGCGATGCTCGCCCGCACGCTCGTGGTCAAGACGATGCGCGAGGTGCTCGACGGTCGCGACTTCCTGGAGCTCGAGACGCCCATCCTCACGCGCTCGACGCCGGAGGGCGCCCGCGACTTCCTCGTCCCGAGCCGCATGAACCCCGGCGACTTCTACGCGCTGCCGCAGAGCCCGCAGCTCTTCAAGCAGCTGTTCATGATGGCCGGCTTCGAGCGCTACTACCAGATCGCCCGCTGCTTCCGGGACGAGGATCTGCGCGCCGACCGCCAGCCCGAGTTCACGCAGCTCGACCTGGAGATGGCGTTCGTCACCGAGGACGACGTGATCGAGGTCATGGAGGCCGTCATGTCCGCGGTGTTCGCCGCGACGGACTTCGACCTGCCGCCGACGCCGTGGCCGCGGATGCCCTACGACGAGGCCGTCGCGCGCTTCGGGGTCGACCGTCCCGACACCCGCTTCGGCCTGGAGATCCACGACGTCGGTCCGCTGCTCGCCGGGAGCGACTTCAAGGTCTTCGAGAGCGTGCTCGACGGCGGCGGCGTCGTCCGCGCGATCAACGCGGGCGCGCACGAGCTCTCGCGCTCGGAGCTCGAGGGCCTCAACGACATCGTCCGCGTGCACGGGGCGAAGGCCGTCGCGCCGATCTATGCCGGCGACGGCACGTGGGCCGGCAACCTCGCAAAGTTCTTCACCGCCGAGCAGATCGCGGCGGTCAACGCCGAGCTGGAGGCATCCGACGGCGACCTGCTGCTCTTCGTCGCGGACTCCGCGAAGACCGCCGCGGCGTCGCTGGCCGGGCTGCGGCTGCACCTCGCCGAGCGGTTCGGCCTGATCCCCGAGGGGCGGCACGACCCGCTCTGGATCACGGACTTCCCGATGTTCGAGCGCGACGAGGACGGCGGGCAGCACGCGCGCTGGGCGGCTCTGCACCACCCGTTCACGGCGCCGCAGGGCGACCTCGACGATCCCGCCTCGCTGCGCTCGCGCGCCTACGACCTCGTGCTCGACGGCGTCGAGATCGGCGGCGGGTCGATCCGCATCCACACCCCGGAGGTCCAGCAGACCGTCTTCGAGCACCTCGGCCTTCCCGAGGGCGAGGCGCGCGAGCGCTTCGGCTTCCTGCTCGAGGCGCTGCGCTACGGCGCCCCGCCGCACGGCGGGATCGCGATGGGCATCGACCGGATCGTGGCGCTCGTCTGCGGCCTGGACTCGATCCGCGACGTCATCGCCTTCCCGAAGACCGCCAGCGGCGCCGACCCGCTCACCGGCGCCCCGGCGCCCGTCGATGAGCCCCAGCTGCGCGATCTCGCGCTGAAATCGCTGGTTCAGCCGCCTCCCGCCTAGCGGCAGCGCCGCGCACGGCGCTCAAGCGATCGGCCCGACGCGCCGATGGGGTGGGCAATGGCCCAGATCTCCCCTCCGTTCCGCATCGCGCTGGTGGCGATCGCGCTCCTGGGCGCGATCTGGTTCATCGCGCTGCGCCCGAAGCCGGAATCCGGCGCCGACGCGCCGCTCCCGGCGGCTCCGGGCGTGACGGGCCTCTCCAGCGCGACGCAGAAGGCCGCGGCGACCGCGAAGGCCGCGGACGCGTCCGCCGAGCGTGCCGAGGCCGCCGCAGCCGCCGCCGACGGCGGCGCCGCCGTCGCGGAGAAGACCACGGCCACCAAGACGCCGAGCGGCGCGACGGTCGAGCAGTCGACGTCGGTCGCCAAGACGTCCTCCGGCAAGGCCGCCGTGACGAAGGAGGCGACGGTGAAGCCCGCCGCGCCCGCCAACCCGGCCACACCGCTGCTGGCCGCGCTGAAGCGCGGACAGGTCGTCGTGCTCCTCTTCCGCAACGGCTCTTCCGACAGCGCCTCGGTGGCCACGATGGTGCGCTCGATCGGCGAGCGGCGCAAGGTCGTCTCCCGCGTGGTCAGCATCAAGGACGTCGGCCGGTACGGCACCTTCACCTCGACCACGCCGGTGGCGCAGGCGCCGACGACGATGGTCATCGGCCCCAAGCGCAACGCGGTGCTGATCGTCGGCTTCACGAGCCCGGGCGAGATCGCCCAGGCCGTCGCGGACGTCCGCCGCACCGGCACGTAACGCGCGGGCGCTCCTACACTCCGGCGCGATGCCGGACGAGCGCTTCGAGGACCACCTGCGCCATCCGCGCGGACGCGGTCACGTCCCCGCGGGATCGCACCGCGCCACAGCCGGGACCGCCGCCTGCGGTGACGTCGCGCGGATCGACCTGACGGTCGCCGGCGACCGCGTGACGGACGCGGGGTTCGACGCGGAGGGCTGCGGGGCGACCATCGCCGCCGGGAGCGCCGCCGTCGAACTGGTCCGCGGGGCACGCGTCCTGGACGCCGCGCGCATCGGGGTCGACGAGGTCGCCGGCGCGCTCGGCGGCCTGAGCCTCGGCAAGCGGCATGCGGCGGACCTCGCCGCCGACGCACTCGCCCGCGCCCTCGGGACGGCGGCCGCCGCGGATGCCGCGCTCACGCCGTGCGCGGACCGCACGCTGGTGGCGATGTCCGGCGGCGTCGACAGCGCGGTCGCGGCGCTGCTGTGCGCGCACGACGACGACGCCGAGCCCGTGGCGGTCACGCTCGAGCTCTGGCGCGACCCGGAGAACGACGCCGAGCGCTCCTGCTGCTCGGCGAGCGCCGTGCGCGGCGCCCGCGCGCTCGCGCATCGCATGGGGCTCGCGCACCTGACGCTGGACCTGCGCGAGCCGTTCCGCGCCGGCGTGGTCGACCCCTGGATCGCCGCGCACGCGGCGGGTCTCACGCCCAACCCGTGCGTGCGCTGCAACGGAAGCGTCCGGCTGGACGGCATGCTCGACCTCGCGGAGCGCCTGGGCGCGCGTCACCTCGCGACCGGGCACTACGCACGCGTCAGCGCCGACGGGCTGATCCGCGCGGCGGCCGACCCGGCGAAGGACCAGAGCTACATGCTGGCCGGGCTCGGCCCGGCGAGCGTCGCGCGGATGCGCTTCCCGCTCGGGGAGCTCACCAAGCCGCAGGTCCGCGAGCTCGCCGAACGCGAGGGACTCCCGGTGGCGCGCACGCCCGACTCCCAGGATCTCTGCTTCCTGGCGGGCACCGGCCGCGAGGCCTTCCTCGCCCGGCACGGCGGCCCGCGCGAGCGGCCCGGGGGAGACGCTCGACCGCGGCGGACGCGCGATCGCGCGCCACCGCGGCGCGCACGCGTACACCGTCGGCCAGCGGCGCGGGGTCGGCGCCGGCGGCGGCAGCGCGAGCCCGCTGTACGTCACGGCGACCGACGTGGCCGCGAACACCGTCACCGTCGGGCCGCGCGAGGATCTGCGGCGCACGAGCGTCCGGCTCGCCGACGTCACGCTCCACCGGCCCGCCGGGGAGATCGACGCCGCGACGCTGCGCTACCGGGCGATGCCGGTGGGCGCCGCGCTCGACGGCGACGTCCTGCGCCTGCGCGAGCCGGTGTGGGGGGCGGCGCCCGGCCAGACGGCCGTCCTGCTGCGGGGCGACGTCGTCGTGGGTTGTGCGACGATCGCGCGATGAGCACGACCTCCGACGAGATCCGCGAGACCTTCCTCGGGTTCTTCGAGCAGCGCGACCACCGTCGCCTGCCGTCGGCGTCGCTCGTCCCCGCCACGTTCGACGCGTCCGTCCTGCTGACCACGGCCGGGATGCACCCGCTGAAGGGCTATTTCCTCGGTCTGGAGACGCCTCCGGCGCCGCTGCTGACGAGCTGCCAGAAGTGCTTTCGCACGACCGACATCGAGAACGTCGGCAACACCGCACGGCACCTCACCTTCTTCGAGATGCTCGGGAACTTCTCGATCGGGCAGTACTTCAAGGAGGGCGCCGTCGAGCTGGCCTGGGACCTGTCGCTGAACGGGTTCGGGTTCCGCGAGCAGGACATCTGGATCACGGTCTTCGAGGGCGACGAGGAGCTCGGGCCTGGGGCCCGACGAGGAGGCCATCGCCGCATGGGAGGCCGTCGGGGTGCCGCGCGAGCGCATCGTCCTGTGTCCACGCTCGGAGAACTTCTGGCAGGCCGGCCCGACCGGCCCGTGCGGCCCCTGCAGCGAGCTGTACCTCGATCGCGGCGTGGACGTACGGGTCGCCCGACGACCTGCCGGGCGGCGAGAACGAGCGCTTCCTGGAGTACTGGAACCTCGTGTTCATGCAGTACGACCAGGATCCCCCGGGCAAGCTGACGCCGCTTCCCGCGCCGTCGATCGACACGGGTCTCGGGCTCAACCGCATGGCGCTGATCCAGCAGGGCGCCGAGACGATCTTCGAGACCGACCAGTTCGCGCCACTGATGGCGCTCGGCCGCGAGCTGGCGGACTCCGCGCGCCCGACCGACGAGCGCGCGCTGCGGATCCTCGCCGACCACTCGCGCGCGATGACCTTCCTCATCGGCGACGGCATCGTCCCGAGCAACGAGGACCGCGGCTACATCCTGCGCCGCGTCATGCGCCGCGCGATCCAGCAGGGCCACCGCATCGGCATCGAGGGCGTCTTCCTGCCGCGATTCGTCGAGCAGGTCATCGACCTGATGGGGCCCGCGTACCCCGAGCTGGTCGCGCACCGCCCCGCGATCCTCAAGTGGGTCACCGGCGAGGAGGAGGGCTTCCGGCGCACGCTCGAGCAGGGCACGAAGCTCCTCGACGACCTGCTCGACGCCGGGGCCGTCGGCGCCGACGACGCCTTCCAGCTTCACGACACCTTCGGCTTCCCGATCGAGCTGACGCGCGAGATCGCCGCCGAGCGCGGCGTCCCGTTCGCGCAGGACGCCGAGTTCGAGCGGCTCATGAACGAGCAGCGGGCGCGCAGCTCCGCGGCCGCCAGGGGCGGCAAGGTCGGGCGCGCGGAGGAGACCGTGCGCGGCGCTGGGCTCCGAGCCCGCGGCGTTCGTCGGCTACGAGGACCTCGAGGTCCACACGGTGGTCCAGGACGTGACGACCGAGGACGACGGTCGCGTGCTTCGTCAAGCTCGCCGAGTCCCCGTTCTACGCGCAGGGCGGCGGTCAGGTGAGCGACGAGGGGACCGTGGCCTGCGAGGACGGCGACTGCCACGTGGAGGTCGTCGACGTCGTGCGCTCCGGTGACGACCAGGCGCTCGATCGTGCGCGCCGTGGAGGGCGAGCTGCACGCCGGCGAGCGCGTGGTGGCGAAGGTCGACCGCGCCGCGCGGCACGCCGTCGCCTGCAACCACACGGCGACCCACCTGCTGCACGCGGCGCTGCGCTCGCGGCTGGGCGACCACGTCCGGCAGGCCGGCTCGTACGTGGGCCCCGACAAGCTGCGCTTCGACTTCACCCACACCGCGAAGCTCAGCGAGGAGGACCGCCGCCACGTCGAGGACGAGGTGAACGCACGGATTCTCGCGAGCCTCCCGGTGCGGCCGATCACCACGACGCTCGACGAGGCCAGGGAGCTCGGGGCGATGGCGCTGTTCGGCGAGAAGTACGGGGACGTCGTGCGGATGGTCGAGATCGGCGACGGCGGCGCTGTCGCGCGAGCTGTGCGGCGGCACGCACGTGCGGACGACCTCCGAGATCGGGCTCTTCCGGATCACGAGCGAGGGCTCGAGCGCCGCCAACGTCCGGCGCATCGAGGCGATCACCGGGCCCGAGGCCGTCACGCTCATGCGCGAGCACGACGAGCTGCTGCGCGACGCCGCCGACGTGCTGCGCACCCAGCCCGAGCGCGTGCCCGAGGCGATCGCCCAGCTGCGCGAGACGCGCCAGGCAGGCCGCCCGCGGCGGGCCGGCGAACGGCGGCGTCGACGCGGCGGCGCTCGCCGCGGGCGCCGCGGAGGTCGCCGGCGCGCAGGTGCTCACCGCCGTCGTTCCGGACGTCGACGCCAAGGCGCTGATGGAGATCGGCGACCTGCGTGAAGGGCCGGCTCGGCGAGCAGGCCGCGATCGTCCTGGGCAGCGCCGCCGAGGGGCGGGTGCATCTCGTGGCGGCCGTGACGCCCGCGCTCGTCGCGCGCGGCGTGAAGGCCGGGGCCGTCGTCAAGGTCGCCGCGCAGGTCGCCGGCGGCGGGGGCGGGGGCAAGGACACGATGGCCCAGGCGGGGGGCAAGGACCCCGAGAAGCTCCCGGACGCGCTGGACGCGGCGCGCGCCGCGATCGCGGCGGCCCTCGGCGCCTAGCGGCACTCGTGCGCGTGCTGGCCCTGGACTACGGCTCGGCGCGCTGCGGCTGCGCGCTCAGCGACCCGACCGGCACGCTCGCGACGCCGATCGCCCCGGTGCTGCGGCCCGGGACGAAGGCCGGGCTGCGCGAGCTGCGCGAGCTGGTCGCGGAGCGGGAGGTCGAGCGGTGGTCGTCTGGGACTGCCGCTGTCGCTGTCCGGCGCCGACTCCGACCAGACGCGTGAGACGCGCGCGTTCGCCGACCGCCTGCGCTCGGCGCTCGGCGGCCGCGCCGCCCGTCGAGCTCTACGACGAGCGCTTCACGACCGCGATCGCCCAGCGACGCGACATGGGCGGCGGGACCTCCGAGGACTCGCGCGCGGCCGCGGTGCTGCTCGACGACTGGCTCGCGCGCCACGGCCACGAGCACGCGGGAGCCGGCGGCGTGAGCGAGCGCAGCGAGACCGAGCGCGAGGCTGCGCGCCTGGAGCGCGAGCGCCGGCGCGCCGCGGCCGCGGGCCAGTCGCCGCCCGAGCCGCCGGCTGTGCCCCCGCCACCGGCGGCCGCCCGCCCGCGCCACCGCCCGCCGAGCCGCCCGCTCCGCGCCCGCCCGCGCCACCGCCCGTCCGGAGCCCGCGCCCCCGCCGCCGGGCCTCAAACGCCTGGGCTCCCCGTCCGCCGCGCCGGGACCGCAGCCCGGCGCGCCCGGCATGCCGCGCCATCCGCTCTCGGTGCCGCCGCGCCGGCGTCGGCGCACCCGCCGGCAAGATCGCGGCGCTCGGCGCCGCGATCGCGATCCTGCTCGGCCTGCTGCTGTTCGCGCCTGCTCGCGATCTACACGCCGTTCAAGGACGACGGCAGCGGCCGCGTCGCGGTCACGATCCCCGCGGGCTCGAGCGCCGGCGAGGTCGGCGACCTGCTCGCCGACGAAGGGCGTCGTCGGGTCCGGGCCTCTTCTTCTCCCTGCGCGCCACGCTCGGCGGCGACCGCGACAAGCTGCGCGCCGGTCGCTACGTCCTGGCGCCGCGACATGAGCAACGGCGCGGCGATCGCGGCGCTCACGACGGCGTCCGCGGCGTCCGCCGCCGCGGTGCGCGACCGTCCTGATCCCCGAGGGCCCGGGCCGGCGCGAGGTCGCCCGGCTCGTCGCGACGTGCGGGACGTCCCCGGCGACTACCTGGCGGCCTCGCGTGCGCAGCGCCGGCGCTGCAGCCCGCGCGAGCTACGGGGCGCCGCGCGGCACGCCGAGCCTCGAGGGCTTCCTGTTCCCGGCGACCTATCGGCTGCGCCGGGCCGGGCGACGGTGCGCACGCTCGTCCGCCAGCAGCTGGCGCGCGTTCGAGACGGCGATCGCAACCGTGTCGATGCGCTCGCGCGAAGGCGAAGAACCTGACGCGTCTACGACGTGCTGATCATCGCCTCGATGGTCGAGCGCGAGACGGCGGTCGCCGCGCGAGCGGCGCCTGATCGCCGGCGTCATCTCCAACCGGCTGCGGCAGGGGATCCCGCTCGGGATCGACGCCGACGACCCGCTACGACGAGGACAACTGGACGCGGCCGCTGAAGGTCTCCGAGCTCGAGCGCGACAGCCCGTTCAACACGCGGCGGCGCACGGGCCTGCCGCCGACACCGATCGGCAACCCGGGGCTGGCGTCGATCCGCGCCGCGGCCAACCCGCGCGCAGGACCGCCGCGCTCTACTACGTCGTGAAGCCGTGCGGGAACGGCGCGCACGCGTTCTCGCGGACCGACGCGCGAGTTCCAGCAGGACGTCGCGGCCTACAACCGCAAGCGCGAAGAGCTCGGGGGCAAGGACCCCTCGACGTGCCCGAACTGAGCGCCCCGGCGACGCGCCTGGGGGTTCTCGGCTGGCCCGTCGCGCACAGCCGCTCGCCGGTGATGCAGAACGCCGCGCTGCACGCGCTCGGGCTCGACGACTGGCGCTACCAGCAGCTGCCGGTGCCGCCTGAGGCGTTCGCCGAGACGGTCCGCGCGCTCGGCGCCTCCGGGCTTGCGCGGAGCGAACGTCACGATCCCGCACAAGGAGGCCGCGCTCGCGGTCGCGACCACCGCCACCGGCACGGCTCGGGCGATCGGGGCCGCGAACACGCTGACGTTCGACGGCTCGGCGATCCACGCCGACAACACCGACGCGCCCGGCTTCCTGGCGGCCCTCCCGGCGCCGCCGCGTCCGGGGAGCACCGCGCTCGTCCTGGGCGCCGGCGGCAGCGCGCGGGCCGTCGTCCACGCGCTCGTGCGGCGCCGGCGTGGAGGTGCTCGTGTGGAACCGGACGCCCGCGCGTGCGCAGACGCTCGACCGCCGACCTCGGGGGCCGAGCGGTCGCTGAGGCGCGACCGGCGGACCTGCTCGTGAACTGCACGTCCGTCGGGCTCCAACAGGCGTCCACGGGCTTCGAGGAACTGCCCGTATCCGCCGACTCCATACACACATACGCGACCGTGGTGGACCTCGTCTACCGCCCCGGCGGCACCCCACTTCTCGACGCAGCACAGGCCGGGGGATGCGCGATCGTCGACGGGCTGGAGATGCTGGTGCAGCAGGGCGCGCTGAGTCTGGAGGCCTGGACGGGCCTGCCGGCGCCGGTCCCCGTCATGCGCGAGGCGGTCCGCCGGGACCTGCCCATCGCACCGCATGAACCCCGACCATCCCCATCTGCGACCCGTGGGCGCGCCATCCCCCCCGATGGACGGGGCGCTCGCCCGTGATGCCAGATCCCGAATGGGACGGCGTCACCCGCGCGCGGACCCGAGGTGGCCAGCGCTTCCTGAAGGACGTGATCGTCGAGCTGGGGCTCGCCGATCGCGAACGCGTCGAACACGCACACGAGTCGGCGCGGATCGCCGGCACGACCTTCGAGGAGGCACTCCTGCAGCAGGGCGTCGTCAACCAGGAGCAGCTGTCGCGTGCCATCGCGGAGCGCCACGGCTTCGACCATCTCGACCTCGCGGTCTTCAAGGTCGACATGGCCGCCGCGAACCTCATCAGCTCGGCGCAGGCCAAGCGCTACGAGGCCGTCCCGGTCGCGTTCATCGGCGAGACGAAGCTCCGCCTTGCGATGGCCGACCCCGGCAACGTCATGGCGATCGACGAGGTCGCCCTCGTCACCGGCATGGAGGCCCTGCCGGCCGTCGCCTCCCGCGAGGACATCCTCGCCCTGATCAGCGCGCCTGAGCCGCCTCGACGAGGTCGTGCACGACGCGATCGAGGAGGGCGCCGCGGACGTCGCCGAGATCGTCGACCTGCGCGAGAGCGCCGACGACGCGCCGGTCATCAAGCTCGTCAACTCGATCATCGCCCAGGGCGTCGAGCAGGGCGCCTCGGACATCCACTTCGCTCCCGACGGGCGCGAGCTGCGGGTGCGCTTCCGCGTCGACGGCGTGCTGCACGAGACGACGACGATCCCCAAGCGCATGGTCGCCGGCGCGATCAGCCGCGTGAAGATCATGAGCGACCTGGACATCGCCGAGCGCCGCATCCCGCAGGACGGCCGCGTCGGCCTGACGATCGACTCCAAGCACGTCGACCTGCGCGTCGTGACGCTCCCGAGCGTCCACGGCGAGTCGATCGTCATCCGCATCCTCGACCAGGACGGCGGCGTCGCGCACGATCTCGAGGCGCTCGGCTACCTCGAGGACGACCGCGCCCGCTTCGAGCGGGCGATCCGGCAGCCGTTCGGCGCCGTGCTCGTCACCGGGCCGACCGGCTCGGGCAAGTCGACCTCGCTCTACACCGGCGTCGGCGATGCTCAACTCCCCGGAGAAGAACATCATCACGATCGAGGACCCGGTCGAGTTCCAGATCGACGGCATCACCCAGGTGCAGGTCAACCCGCGCGCAGGCCTGACGTTCGCCAACGGCCTGCGGGCGATGATGCGCGCGGACCCCGACATCATCATGGTCGGCGAGATCCGCGACCGCGAGACCGCCCAGATCGCCGTCGAGTCCGCGCTGACCGGCCACATGGTCCTCTCGACGCTGCACACCAACGACGCGCCGACCGCGATCACCCGCCTGACGGAGATGGGCATCGAGCCGTTCCTCGTCGCGAGCGCGCTGGACTGCGTCGTCGCCCAGCGCCTGGCGCGCACGCTCTGCAAGCACTGCAAGCGCGAGACGATCCTCACCCGCGAGGTCCTCGCCGACAACGGCTTCAGCTCCAACGTCGACATCGAGGCCTACGAGCCGGGCGGCTGCTCGCGCTGCGGCGGCTCCGGCTACAAGGGCCGGATCGGCCTCTACGAGGTCATGACGGTGACGGAGGAGATGCGCACGGCGACGATCGAGCGCGCCTCCGCCGACCGAATCGCCGAGATGGCCGTGCGCAACGGCATGCGGCGGCTGCGTGACGACGGGCTGGAGAAGGTCCGCCAGGGCCGCACGTCGATCGCCGAGGTGGCACGCGTCACCGGCACCGGCGTGGCGGCGAGCGACGCGTGAGCGCCGCCATTCAAGCGATTCGCGCCGGGGACCGATAGGAGCACCTGATGCACTTCGACTTCGCCGATGTCCTCCTCGAGGTGATGCGCCGCAACGCATCCGACCTCCACATCACCTCCGGCGTCCCGCCGATGGTCCGTGTGCGCGGTCGCCTGATCCCGCTGGAGGGCTTCCCGGTCCTCGACGGCCAGGAGACGCGCGAGATCGTCTACTCGATCCTCAACAACGACCAGCGCCAGCGGCTTGAGACGGACTGGCAGATCGACTTCGCCTACGCGATCCCCGGTCACGCCCGCTTCCGCGTCAACGCGTACTTCCAGCGCGGGTCGATCGGCGCGGCATTCCGCCTGATCCCGGCCGAGATCCTCTCGATCGAGCAGCTCGGCCTGCCGCCGGTCACGCACGACTTCACCACCAAGCCGCGCGGCCTCGTGCTCGTCACGGGCCCGACCGGCTCGGGCAAGTCGACGACGCTCGCCGCGATGATCGACGAGATCAACCAGACGCGCGAAGAGCACATCATGACGGTCGAGGACCCGATCGAGTTCCTCCACTCGCACAAGAAGTGCGTGGTCAACCAGCGCGAGCTGGGCGCGGACGCTCCGAGCTTCGCGCTCGCCCTGCGCGCCGCGCTGCGCCAGGACCCCGACGTCATCCTCGTCGGCGAGATGCGCGACCTGGAGACGATCTCGACGGCGCTGACCGCCGCGGAGACCGGCCACCTCGTCTTCGCGACCCTGCACACGCAGAGCGCCGCGCAGACCATCGACCGCGTCATCGACGTCTTCCCGCCGCACCAGCAGGGCCAGGTGCGCGTCCAGCTGTCCGTCGCCCTGCAGGGCGTCATGACCCAGCAGCTGCTGCCCACCGCCGACGGCTCCAGCCGCGTCGCGGCGATCGAGACGCTCGTCCCGACGCCGGCCGTCCGCAACCTGATCCGCGAGGCCAAGACCCACCAGATCGTGTCCGTCATGCAGACCGGCGGCGGCGTCGGCATGCAGACGATGGACGCCGCGCTGGCCACCCTCGTGCGCGAGGGCAAGATCACCCAGCGCCTCGCCGAGGCCCGCTCCTCGAGCCCGGACGAGCTGCGTCGCCTGCTCGGATTCGGCGGCATGGGCAGCATGGCCGCCTAGGGGAGTCGCGCGATGGGCGTCTACGTCTGGAAGGCGATGGATCTGACCGGGGCGAAGGCCACCGGCGAGGTCGACGCCGACACCAAGCAGGCGGTCGCCGACCAGCTGAAGTCGCGCGGCCTGATCGTCCTCGACATCTCCGACAAGCACAGCTCGAGGGAGATCAACCTCGGCTTCCTCAAGCGGGTCAAGCCGACGGACCTGACGATCATGACCCGCCAGCTGTCCACGATGGTCAGCTCGGGCATGACGATCCTCCGCGCGCTCTACGTGCTCGAGGCCCAGACCGAGAACGAGCTGCTCGTCGAGACGATCACCCAGGTCCGCAAGGACGTCGAGGCCGGCCTGGCGCTCAGCGACGCGCTGGAGCGCCACCCGAAGATCTTCTCGCCGCTGTTCGTGGCGATGACGCGCGCAGGGGAGACGGGCGGCGTGCTCGAGTCCTCGATGATGCGCATCGCCGACCAGCTGGAGAAGGATGACAACCTCCGCCGGCAGGTCAAGTCCGCGATGACCTACCCGATCGTGGTGATCAGCTTCGCGGTGATCATCCTCGTCGCGCTCGTCACGTTCCTCGTCCCGGTCTTCGTCGGCGTCTTCAAGCAGTTCGGCGGCGAGCTGCCGTTCATCACGAAGATCACCGTCACGATGTCCAAGGCGATGACCGGCTACTGGTGGGCGGTGATCCTCGTCGTCGGCTTCATCGTGTGGGCCTTCAAGAAGTGGAAGGCCAGCGAGAAGGGCCGCGGGCAGTGGGACGCGTTCCGGCTGCGGATCCCCGCGAAGATCGGCGACATCGTCCAGAAGGTCGCGCTGGCGCGCTGGTCGCGCACGCTGTCCGCGCTCGTCAGCGCCGGCGTGCCGCTGATGCAGGCGCTCGACATCACCGCCCGCACCGCCGGCAACCGCGTCGTCGAGGACGTCATGGCCTCGGTCATCGACTCCGTCAAGCAGGGCGGCACGATCGCCGAGCCGCTGCGCGCCGCGCCCGTCTTCCCGGGCATGGTCGTCGCGATGGTCGCGGTCGGCGAGGAGACCGGCGCGCTCGACCAGATGCTCTCGAAGATCGCCGACTTCTACGAGGACCAGGTCGACGCGTCCGTCAAGTCGCTGACGTCGATCCTCGAGCCGCTGATGCTCGTCGTCGTCGGCGGCATGGTCGGGTTCATCGTCATCTCGATGTACCTGCCGCTGTTCAAGGTGTACGACTCGATCCGGTAGGCGCGGACGGGGTAGGCACCGCGGCGCCCCGGTGGTACGGTGCGCATGCACGGGTCGCTGAGCGACCACCGCGATGGAAGGACCACCTGTATGACCGAGCTCAGTCCGCCGGACCGCAGGGCCTGACACCCAGATTTCGCAGGATCCTTTGTGCGGCGCCGAGCAGCGCCGCCCCGCCCGATCAGAGGGCGGACCGACGCAGACCGAAGGCCGGTCCTCACGGATCGGCCTTCGGCGTTTCAGCGGACGACCGGGGACATGAGGATTTAGATTCGCGAAATACATCGCGGTAGTTTCGGCTGCATCTCGTCAATCACCCACCGAGAAGCGAGTTCGAGAATGACGTCCGCATCACCCGCCCCTCGACCACCACGCATCGCCCGCATCGCCGGTGACCAGATGGCGACCTGGTTCATCGCCGGCGTCCTGGTGGTCGTCGGCGGCCTCGCGCTTCTCGCGTACGAGACCACGGCGGTGTCGCTCGCGGTGGCCGTGACGCTGCTCTTGACCGTCACGGTCGCCATGACCGCCGCCATCTTCCGGCTCCTCGAGCACCACGAGGACGAGCCGGAGACCGTCGCGTAGCGGACGCTCGCGCGGCGGCACCCCAGACGACAGCGCATCAGGCACGAGCGGGCGGACGCAAGCGCAAGGCGTCCGCCCGTCGCGCCTGCTGTCAGGCCACCGGCGTGCGGGTCACCGGCTCCTGCTCCGCCGGGGCGGGATTGTCGATCAGCAGCTTCGGCACGGTGACCATCCGGTACCTGCGCTCGCGCAGCCCGCGGACGATCAGCGGGAGCGCCCTGGACGTCACGGTCCGGTCGCCGCCGCCGTCATGCATGAGGATGATCGCGCCGGGCTGGACGTCGGCGAGGACCGCGTCGGCCATCGCGCGCGGGTCGGTCGCCTTGTAGTCGTTGGAGTCGATCGTCCACAGGACGGTCAGCATCCCGAGGTCGCGGGCGACGCGCAGCGTCTGCTCATCGTACGCCCCGTACGGCGGGCGGAACAGCCGCGGGCGGGGGATGCCCGCGCGCTGCAGGCCGACGTTCTCGTCGCTGATCTGGCTGCGCACGTCGCGCGGTGCGAGCGTCGTGAGGTCGCTGTGGTTCCAGGTGTGGTTGGCGATCGAGTGGCCCTCGGCCACCGCGCGCTGGAGCGGCAGCGGATGCTCGCGGAGCTGGTTGCCGAGCGTGAAGAACGTCGCCTTCGCGTCGTAGCGCTTCAGCGAGTCGAGGATGCGCTGCGTGTACGGGCTCGGGCCGTCGTCGAACGTCAGCGCGACGCTGCGCGTCTGCGCCCCCGCGACGCGCACGGTCGGGCCCTGCTTGAGGGTGCGCGCGATGGCCGCGTTCTCCAGCGTCCGCGCCTGCTTCTGCCGCGCGAGCGCCAGCGATGCACGCTGCGCCTGCTCCTCCAGCCGCAGGCGCGGAAGCTCGGTGATCGCCCCGTCGCGCAGCGCGGTCGGGTTCCACGTGCCGCTGCTGCCCGCGCTCGCGGCGACGACGAGGATCAGCAGCAGCGCGGCGGCGCACAGGCCCGCGAGCGCGGCCCGGCGGCGGCGCCGGTGATGGTCGGCCTGCGAGACCGTGCGTCGTGGAGTGGGCTCGTTCACGGTCGTTTCGCCGAGGGAGACACGGGGAATGGTAGCCCGGCGATACTGCCGGGGCATGCAGCTCCCGCCGATTCCGCTGCGCGACCCCGAGCAGCTTGCCGCTCCCTTGGGGGCGCTCGTCCAGCGCGCCCGCAACGGCACGCGCGCCGACGGCGCGCGCATCGCGCTGGGGATCGAGGGCGGCGGCCTGGCAGTCGCGATGGCCTGCGGCATGGCGGGCGAGCTCGAACGCCTGGGGCTCACGCCGTGGCTGGACGCGGTGTACGGGACCTCGTCGGGGTCACTGATGGCCGCGTACGTCGCCGCGGGCGCGATCGCCGACGCCGAGCGGGTGCTGGAGGACGTGTGCACGAAGGAGTTCGTGAGCTTCACGCGGCTGGGACGGGCGCCGGTCGTCTCGCTCGCGTTCCTCATGGACGTCGTGCGCACGCGCCCGCCGGCGATCGCGGTGCCCGGGCGCCCGGAGCTCCACGTCCTCGCCGCACGGGTGGCCGACGGCACGCTGACGACGCTCGGGCCGCTGGCCGAGCCGGAGGACGCGCTCGCCGCGATCCGCGCGAGCATGGCCATCCCGGTGTGGTCGGGCCCGCCGGTGGCCTATCGCGGCGAGGTGTACGCCGACGGCGGGCTGATCGAGTCGATCCCCGTCACCACGCCGCTGCGGGAGGGCGCCACGCACGTGATCGCGTTGCGCTCGCGCGATGCCGCCTACCGCAAGGGCGAGCGCGGGCGGCTCTACGGCGTCGCGCAGGACACCGTGGTGCGGCGTCTGCCGGGGGAGCTGCGGCGCCTGGTTCGCGAGCGGCCCGCGTGCTACGACGCCGAGGCGGACGCCCTGGCCGCGGCGGGGACGGGGAAGGGCCCGCTGGCGGGCCGGGCGACCCAGATCGCGCCGCCCGCGGGAACGCCGCTGGTCGGGCGCCTGCAGGTCGACCGCGCCCGGGTGCGCGCGGCGATCACCGCCGGGGCGCGTGCGGCCCGCTCAGCGCTCGTCGACGACGATGCGCAGCCCGTCGCCGACTGAGAGCGCGCGGCGCCCGGCCAGCAGCTCGAGCAGCTCCGCGCCGACGACCTCGCGCCGCCAGCCCTCGAGCGTCCGCACGTCCGGCTCGTCGAGCCCCAGCCGCACGGCCGTGATGATGCGCTGCAGGTCCGCGCGGGCGGCGAGCAGCTCGTAGGCCACCTCGGCCGGCCCGGCGCGCGCCCGGACCAACGCCTCGGCGAGCACGATCAGGCCGGCGTCGTCCGGGTGGGTCGGCGGCGGCTTGCTGCCCTCGACGGCGATCGGCGGCAGCTCGCGGCCGCGCGTGACCTCGTCGAGGATCGCCTTGCCGCGGCGCCGGACCACGCCCTCGTGCAGGCCCCGGATCTGGCGCAGCCGGTCGACGTCCTTCGGACGCCGCTTGGCGATCTCGACGAGCGCGGCATCCTGGAGCACGGTCTGGACGGGGCGGTCCTCCGAGGCGGCGACGTCCTCGCGCCACTGCGCCAGCGCGCGCGCGACGGCGCGCTGCCCCGGATCCAGCGAGTTCACGCGCGGCAGGCGGCCGAAGACCGTCTCGATGTCGCGCGTGTCCGTCGCATCCTCCAGGGCGCGGCACTCCTCCTGCGCCCAGTCCAGTCGCCCGAGCGCGCGCAGGCGGTCCTTGAGGGCGGCGGCGGCCTGCAGCAGGTGCAGGACGTCCTCGCGGGCGTACTCGGCCTGCTCGTCGCTGAGCGGCCGCGCGTCCCAGCGGGTGAAGCTGGCGCTCTTGCGGACCCGCAGGTCGAGCAGCTCGCTGAGGAGGGCCTCGTAGCCGATCTGCGCGCGCATGCCGGCGAACCCGGCCGCGACCTGCGTGTCGAAGACGTTGCGCACCTCGGTGCCCCAGACGCGGCGCAGCAGCGCGACGTCCTGGCGCCCTGCGTGGAGCACGATCTCGATCCCGGGGTCCGCGAGCACCGCGGCGAGCGGCGAGCAGTCGAGCCCGTCGTCCAGCGGGTCGAGCACCTCCACACGGCTGGGCCCGTCCCCGTCGGCGACCGCGACCTGGATCAGGCACAGCAGCGCCCGGTAGCGCCCCTCGCCCATGAACTCGGTGTCGATCGCCAGGGCGCCCGTCTCGCGGGCGCGCTCGGCGAGCGCGGCAGGTATCGCGGAGCCCGTCACTCGGACGTCTCGTCCGGCCAGCGGCCCGTGCGCTCGAACTCGGCGCGCGCGGCGCGCTCGTCGTCGCGCTCGCGATCGCCGCGAACGCCGATGCGGAAGATGACGTTCAGCAGCCAGACCGACAGTCCCGCGCTGACGAGGAGCGCGCCGCCCTCGTAGGCGGCGTCCGTCTGCACGATCGCGCCCAGCAGGATGCCGGAGACGATGATGATCAGCGGGAGCCAGATGCGCACGAAGCGCTGCAGCGGAGTCTGCCTGCGCCGGCGTGCGGGCGGAGTCTGTGGAGGCGTATCGGTCATACGGGTACCCGAGAGTGGAGCAGATCCTGCATGCGCCTGACGAGTTCCCCGAGCTCCGGCGCCTCGCCGGGGCGCGCAAGGCCGACCGTTGCGGCCAGGTCGCCGCGCACCTGATCCGGGGTCCGGCCGGCCGCGCGGGCCTGGGCGAGCGTCGTGGCGCCGTCCCGCTTGGCCAGGCGCTCGCCGCCGGCGCCCAGGAGCAGCGGGACGTGCGCGTAGCCCGGGTGCGGTGCGCCGAGGCGCCGTTGCAGCCAGAGCTGGCGCGAGGTGCAATCGAGGAGGTCGGCGCCGCGCACGACCTCGCCGACGCCCTGGTCGGCGTCGTCGACGACGACCGCCAGGTTGTACGCGAACGCCCCGTCGTTGCGCCGGATCACGAAGTCATCCACCACGCCGGTCACGTGCCCGCACAGCCGGTCGGTGAACCGCTCGACGGCGGCGCCCGCGCGGACGCGCAGCGCGGGCGGGCGTCCCGACGCCTCGAGCGCCGCGACGCGGTGTGCCGGCAGGTCGCGGCACGTGCCCGGGTAGGCGCCCTCGGGAAGGCCCTCGTGCGGTGCCGATGCCGCCTCGCGGATCTCCGCACGCGTACACCAGCAGCGGTAGACGAGCCCGTCGTCCTGCAGCCGCGCGGTCGCCGCCTCGTACAGGCCGGTCCGCGCCGACTGACGGACGGCCTCGCCGTCGTGGTCGAGCCCGAGCGCGGCGAGGTCCGCCAGGTGCTCGGCGACGAACGGCTCGCGCACGCGCCCCGCGTCGAGGTCCTCGATCCGGACGAGGAAGCGCGCGCCCGCCGCGCGCGCCAGCAGCCAGGCCAGGACGGCCGTCCGCAGGTTGCCCAGGTGCAGCGTCCCGGTCGGGCTCGGGGCGAAGCGCCCGTCGGCACGATCCGGCGGGCCGCCGCGCAGGACGAGATGGTCGTGCACGGCGGCCAGGATACGGCCGCTGCGCGGCGACCCACTACATTGCGCCGACTGATGGCCGACACGCCCGACCCGCAAGCCAGCGACGCGCCCGAGCAGCCGCCGTGCAGCCCGTGCCGCGGGACGGGGAGCCTGATCTCCGGTGCGGGCGGGACGCCGCACGCGGTGCCGTGCCCCTGGTGCGAGGGCACCGGTGTGCGGCTCCCAGGGCACGACGCGCAGGCCGCGCGCCGCGGCGACGAGGCGCCCCCGGGGCGCGTCGCGGCCGAGGTCGACTGACCGCGGACGGACGCACAGAGGCGGCGCCGCAGTCCCGAAGGCCCGGTCCAGCGTGGTCGGCCGCCGGGAGTCGGGCGGGTCCTGCGACGCCGCAGGCAGGATGTCGGCGCCCAGGCCCACGGCCCCAGGGTCCCGGCGCGGTCCTGGACCGATGGACGACCACCGCTGGACGAACGATCGACGGCGGGGGCGCGCGCTTGAATCGCCCGCGCGGCCTGCCGATGCGCGAGTGATATGCGCCCGACCCTGCGCCTCGCCGCCGCCTTCGCCACCCTCGTGGCAGCCGGTGCGCTGCCCGTCTCCGCGGCGTTCGCCGCGGACGCCTGCACGCCGATCGACAACCGCATCGGCGCGCACGCCCCGGGGATCGGCGACCGCGCGTCGACCGAGATCATCACCGCGACCTCGATCGACGTGCCCAAGGCGACGGTGAACGGCGCGACGGTCGTCTCGAAGATCGACCTGACTGGCGACGGCACCGTGCGGTCGGTCAAGGTCAAGAACATCAGCGTCGCGCACAGCAATCTCAGCGACCTCACGCTCGAGCTGCGCGCCCCGGACGGCGCGACCGTCCTGCTCGCGAACTCGCTCGCCGGGGCGAACATGACCTCGACCACGTTCTTCGACGCGGCGCCGAGCATCTTCGTGGGGCTGCCGCCGTACTTCGGCACGTTCGCCCCGCAGGAGTACCTCGCCCAGCTCTTCGGCGAGCCGATCGCGGGCCAGTGGCAGCTGCGCGTCACCGACCAGGCGGGCTCGGTCACGGGCTCGGTCACCAGCTGGGCACTGGAGATCACACCGGAGTCCTGTGAGGAGCAGCCGCAGGCTGCCTTCAGCGCGGCGCCCAACCCGGTGGCTCCCGGCTCGCAGGTCACACTCGACGCGAGCGCCTCCGCGGGCTCGAGCGGCTCCGCCATCGCGCTGTACGAGTGGGACTTCGACGACGACGGCACGTACGACACGTCCAGCGGCCTGCCGACGATGACGCACAGCTTCGCGGTCAAGGGCACGTACGCCATCCGCCTGCGCGTCACGGACGTTGACGGGTTCAGCGATCAGACGACGCAGGGGATCGCGGTGACCGCCAGGCCCGTCGCCGTCGCCGTCGTCTCTCCGATCCCGCCCGCGACCACCATCATCTCGCTGGTCAACGTCAAGCTCGACGGATCCGGCTCCACGGACTCCGACGGCGAGATCGTGCGCTACGAGTGGGACCTGAACGGCGACGGCACCTTCGAGGTCGACGCGGGCAACACGCCGACCATCCAGCGGCTGTTCGGCACGTCCGGCACCCGCCAGGTCGGCCTGCAGGTGACCGACGAGTACGGCGCCGTGGACGCCGACTCGGTGGAGGTGGTCGTCGAGAACCGCCCGCCGGTCGCCCAGTTCACGGGCTTCGCCGGGCCCGCCATCGTCGGGCAGCCGACCGCGATCTCCGCGGCCGCGTCGTATGACCTCGACGGCGCGATCGTCGACTTCGAGTGGGATTTCGACGACGACGGGGTCTATGAGCAGCACGGCGCCTCGCCGACAGCCACGCACATCTTCCCCGCCACCGGCACCTATCCGGTCAACCTGCGCGTGACGGACAACGGCGGTGACAGCGATGTGGTCGACGTCCCGTTGACGGTCGTCGCCACGCAGGCGCCGGTCGCCGTCCTGGGCGCCACGCCGCAGACGACGCGCCCCGGCGTTCCCGTGACGTTCGATCCGGCCGGCTCGCTCGACCCCGACCTGGGCGGCGCGATCGTCAGCTACGAGTGGGACTTCGACGGCGATGGGAACGTCGACCAGACGACGACCACGCCCGCTCCGGTCGTCCACAGCTACGCCGGTTTCGGCCAGTTCACCGCGAGCGTGACCGTCACCGACGAGGACGGCGCCGCAACCGTCGCGACCTTCGTGGTCACCATCGTCAACGCGGCTCCGGTCGCGGTGCTGAGCATCTCCCCGTCCACCGCCCTCGCCGGCACCCCGGTGACGCTGTCGGCCGCAGGCTCGCTCGACACCGACGGGACGATCGCCAAGTACGAGTGGGATCTCGACGGCAACGGCAGCCTGGAGACGAACTCCGCCGCGAACGCCACCATCGTCCGCAGCTTCCCCAACCGCATGCGCATCACCGTCAAGGTGCGGGTGACCGACAACGACGGCGCGACGGCCGACGCCACCGCGGCGCTCGCCGTCGACCCCGCGACCGCGCCGCCGGCCCCCGGCGGCGGTGGCGGCGGCTCCGGTGGTGGTGACGGCGGCTCCGGTGGTGGTGACGGCGGGTCGGGCGGCGGTCCGGGCGGCTCAGCGGGCACGGCGTTCACCGCCAGCCTCAGCGGCGCGAGCATCCAGGCGCTGAAGCGCGCGGTGCGGCGCGGCGTGGGCGTCCGCTGCCAGGTCGACCGCAGCGCCACGTGCGTCCTCGAGCTCGTCGTCAGCGGCCGCGACGCCCGCAAGCTGCGCCTGGCGAAGGGCAAGCGCGCCCGCAAGCCCGTCCGCATCGCCCGCGGCCGCGTCACCACGGCGGCGTCCGGTTCCAAGTCGCTCACCCTCAAGCTGACGCCGCGCGCGCGCCGGGCGCTGAAGCGCTCGCGCAAGCGGATCGTCGTGGTCGTGCAGGGGACCGCGACCGACACCACCGGCGCGACGGCGACGCTGCGGCGCGCCGTCATGCTCCGCTGAGCGTCAGTCCTGCGGATCGGACACTCGGACGATGCCCGCCGTGGTGCCCGCGACCTCGAGCTCCACCTGCAGGTCGCCCGGCGTCGGCGCGACGAAGCGCAGCTCGCCCGGCAGCCCGGGACCGACGGGGGCCTTGGCGCCGACGGCGATGATCTCCGCGATGTCGGGCGTCTCGCTGCGCACCCGCAGGACGACCGTCTCGCCGGTCGTCGCCTGCACCGGCTTCGACGACGGCAGCGTCGCCACGACCTCGTCGGCCGCGGCGACCGAGGGCGCCGGCGCGGCGGCCGTCGTGGTCGTCGTCGTCGTGCCGGCGGTGCGCCGGTCGCGATTGGCGGCGCTGATCGCGCCGGTCAGCAGGATCACCAGAACGAGCAGGACGAGCGTCGTGCGGCGGGAGCGCATGCCGCCGATCCTGGCAGAGCCGCACCCTCGCGGCGCCGTCGCCGCTCCAACACCCGTCCACCGCGACCGACCGCAGGTCGCTCGCCGACCGCCGCAGGCCGACACCACGGGAATGGTGCGCCCGCGTCCAGACGCCGGTGATGGGGGGTTCACGCTCGTCGAGCTGCTCGTCGTCATGCTCGTGATCGGGATCCTCGCCGCGATCGCGCTCCCGACGTTCCTCGGCCAGCAGCACAAGGGCCAGGACGCGGAGGCGAAGGCCAACGCCCGCCAGCTGCTCACGCACGTGGAGTCGTGCGCCGTCGAGGCGAGCGGCTACGACGAGTGCGACGCGATCTCCGAGCTGGGGCCGGTCAACCTCGACTGGGGAACCGGCGCGGGCCAGGTCTCGGTCACGGCCGCGACGGGCTCGGGCTACACGATCGTCGCCCGCTCGCGGTCCGGGACGGACTTCCGGATCGTGCGATCCGGCGTCGGAACACCGCCGCTGCGGACCTGCTCGGACCCGGGCACCGGCGGCTGTCGCGCCGGCGGCGACTGGTAGTCCGCGAGCGCCTGGCGGCGCGCCCCGGGGTCACGCCCCTAGAACGCACGTCCACGGGACTCAGGTCTGGACCCCATAGTGCCGATAGGTCTCTCGTCAAGAGGGCCAGTCCCCTCGGACGCCAAGGGCACACCGCTCGTGAGGGCGGGTCGCAAAGCCACGGGGCTCCGCTCACCGAGCAGAGGCAGCCGGGTTGCCACCGAGGTGGACAGGGGAGCTGGCGCGGTCAATTCGATCCAAACGGAGGATCACACCACCATGCTCAACCGCCTCAAGCGCGACGACGAGGGTTTCACGCTCATCGAACTCCTGGTCGTCATCCTGATCATCGGCATTCTCGCCGCGATCGCTCTCCCGACGTTCCTCGGTCAGCAGAAGAAGGGCCAGGACGCGTCCGCCAAGTCGGATGCCCGTAACCTCGTCTCGCAGGTCGAGGCGTGCTTTGCGGACACGCAGACCTACGCGCAGTGCAACACCGCCTCGGCGCTGGGCACGACGGGTCTGGCCTACGGCACGAACCCCGGCGAGGTCTCCGTGACCGCCGCCGGCGTGGACACCTTCACGGTGACCGCGGTCTCCGCAGAACAACAGCCACACCTTCGCGGTCAACCGCGTTGCGGGCGGCGGCTACACCCGCACCTGCGGCACGCCCTCGGACGGCGGCTGCAAGGCCGGCGGCACCTGGTAGCACGCCCCGCTCGCTGCGCCAAGCGAGCACTGATGGACAGCGAGAGGCGGGCCCCCGGGCCCGCCTCTCGACGTTCGAAGGGGTTGCGGCGAACGGCGCTCAAGGTCCGGTGCACCGGCGCCGATAGCCACCGCAGATCAGATCGCCGACAGAGCCTCTGCCGGCTTCCACCCCCACCGTAGGAGTCACACCACCATGCTCAGCCGCCTCAAGCGCGACGACGAGGGTTTCACGCTCATCGAGCTTCTGGTCGTCATTCTGATCATCGGCATCCTTGCCGCGATCGCTCTCCCGACGTTCCTCGGTCAGCAGAAGAAGGGCCAGGACGCGTCCGCCAAGTCGGATGCCCGTAACCTCGTCTCGCAGGTCGAGGCGTGCTTTGCGGACACGCAGACCTACGCGCAGTGCAACACCGCCTCGGCGCTGGGCACGACGGGTCTGTCCTATGGCACGAACCCCGGCGAGGTCTCTGTGACCGCCGCCGGCGTGGACACCTTCACGGTGACCGCGGTCTCCCAGAACAACAGCCACACCTTCGAGATCAACCGCGTTGCGGGCGGCGGCTACACCCGCACCTGCGGCACGCCCTCGGACGGCGGCTGTAAGGCCGGCGGCACCTGGTAGCAGCCCCCGGTCCTGATCTGCACGCGCGAGGCGGGCCCATGGGCCCGCCTCGTCGCGTTGCGGCAGGGTTTCCGCGCGCTCCGGCGAACCACCAGCAGCGCCCGTGCCCCTTCCCGTCGTCGCACTGATCTTCCTCGCCGGCCTGGCGATCGGGTCGTTCCTGAACGTCGTCGTCCACCGCCTCCCGCGCGGCGAGTCACTCTCCTCGCCGCCGTCGCACTGCCCCAGCTGCGACACGCCGATCCGCTGGTACGACAACGTGCCGGTCCTCGGGTGGCTGATGCTGCGCGGACGCTGCCGGTCCTGCGGGGCCGCGATCTCGTGGCGCTACCCCGCGGTCGAGCTCGGGACGGGCCTGTTGTTCGCGATCGTGGCCGCCACGCAGGACGAGACGATCCGGGTCGTCCTCGGCCTGCTGCTCGTCACGACGCTCGTGCCGGTCACGCTCATCGACCTCGACACGCGCCGCATCCCGAACGCGATCACGCTGCCCTCGGCGATCGCCGCGCTGGCGGCCGGCCTGGCGCTCGACCTGGACTTCGTGCCCGAGCAGCTGATCGCCGCCGCCGCCGCGTTCGCGTTCTTCTTCCTCGCCGCGGCGCTCTACCCGCGCGGCATGGGGATGGGGGACGTCAAGCTCGCGGGCGTCCTGGGCCTGTACCTCGGCCGCGCCGTCGCGCCGGCGATCTTCATCGCGCTGATCGCGGGCGTCGTCGTCGGCGTCGTCATCATCGCCCGGGTCGGGCAGGCCGCGGGTCGCAAGACCGCCGTCCCGTTCGGCCCGTTCCTCGCCCTGGGCGGGCTCGTCGCGTTCTTCGTGGGCGACGACATCGTCGACGCGTACGTCGACCGCTTCTAACCCTGGACGAATGGCCCATGCCGCTCCGGGGGGGTTGAGGATCGGCCGCCAGGTGCCGATGCCCGGATCGGACGCTTCCCCACAAGCGCGTCCGACCCGACCGCACCCTCCCCTTCATGGCAAAGCGACAGAAGCCGATCGTCGGCCTCGACATCGATCCAGCCGGCATCGCCGTGGCCCGCGTGGCCGTGAGCGACGGCACACGGCTCGACCACGCCTTCACCGCGCCGCTGGAGCCCGGGATCGTCCGCGACGGGGAGGTCATCGACGTCCCCGCGCTCAGCGAGATCCTCCGGCACGCATGGTCCCAGCACAAGGGCCTGGACCGCCGCGTGCGCATCGGCGTCGCGAACCAGAAGGTCGTCGTCCGCACCATCGAACTGCCCGTCGGGGCCGAGGGCAAGGAGCTCGACGCGGCCGTCCGCTTCCAGGCGCAGGACGCGCTCCCGATGCCGCTCGACCAGGCGGTCCTGGACTGGCAGCGCCTCGCGGTCACGGAGACCGAGAACGGTGAGCGCCAGCGCGTCCTGATCGCCGCGGCGCGCCGCGACATGATCGAGCCCGTGCTGGCCGCCGCCCGCGGGGCCGGCCTGCGCGTCGAGGGCATCGACCTCGCGGCGTTCGCGATGATCCGCGCGCTGCGGGACGAGGCCGCCGGCGACGACGCCCGCCTCTACGCCGACATCTCCGGCATCACGAACATCGCCGTCGCCCAGGGCCCGCAGTGCCTGTTCGCGCGCGCCTCGGGCACCGGCATCGAGGGCATCGCCGTCGAACTGGCCGAGCGCCGCGGGCTGACGCTCGAGCACGCTCGCGCCTGGCTGCAGCACGTCGGAATCGCCGTGCCCGTCGAGCAGATCGAGGGTGACCGCGAGATCGTGGCCGACGCCCGGGCGGTCCTCGTGGACGGCGTGCGCCGCATCTCCGGGGAGATCCGCCAGTCCCTGGACTTCCACCACATGCAGTCCGGCGGAGCGACCGTGACGAGCGCGGTGCTCACCGGGCCCGTCCTGGCGATCCCGGGCTTCGCGGACGCCGTCGGGGCGGACATCGGGCTGCCGGCCAGCCCCGGCGCCATCGCCGGCGCCGTCGAAGGCGTGCGCAGCGGCGACGTCACCGTCGCCGCCGGCCTCGCGTCGCCGGGCACGCCGGGCGTCAACCTCCTTCCCGCGGACGAGCGCCGCGCAGCCGGGACCGCCGGCCGCAGCGGCGGGCTCGTCTACGTCGCGCTCGGCGTGATGGCGCTGCTGCTCGTCATGGCCGCCTCGTACGTCACCGCGGGCAACAAGGTGAAGGACGAGGAGGCGCAGCTCGCGGCGATCAGCCTCGAGGCCGACGCCGCCGAGGCCCAGACCGCGGAGCTCACGTCGTTCGCGGACTTCTCCGCGCTGCGAACGGCGCGCATCAACACGGTCACGAGCCTCGCGACGACCCGCTTCGACTGGGCGCACGCGCTCGGCGAGCTCTCCCGTGTCCTGCCGCGCCGCGTGTGGCTGACCCAGGTCTCCGGCTCGCTGTCGGCGACGGGCAGCGGCGGCGCCGCCAGTGGCGTGCGCGCCTCGATCCCCGGCCCCGCGCTCACGCTCGCCGGGTGCACGACCTCGCATCCCGCGGTCGCGACGCTCATGTCGTCGCTGCGCCGGATGGACGGCGTGGTGCGCGTCAGCCTCGACAGCTCGCAGAAGGGGAACGAGACCGACTCGAGCTCGTCCACCGGTGACTGTCGCGGCGGCACCTCGACGCGGACGCAGTTCACCATGACCATCTTCCTCGAGGCCCCCGTGGCCGCGGCGGCGCCGGCTCCGGCTCCCGCCGCGACGTCGCCCGCCAGCTCCGGCGGGGCGCCCTCGACCGGCTCGACGGGAGCATCCCAGTGACCGGCCGCGACCGACTCGTCGTCATCGTCATCGCCGCGGCGCTCCTGCTCGCCGGGTTCTGGTTCCTCGCCCTGGCGCCCAAGCGCAAGCAGGCGGTGGATCTCTCGGCCCAGGTCGCGACCCAGCAGCAGCGGCTCACCGAGGCGCAGGCCCAGGTCGTCGCGGCCGAGCAGGCCCGGGCGCGCTACGACGCGGACTACGCCGCCGTCGCCGCGCTCGGCCAGGCCGTCCCCGCCGACGACGACGTCCCGTCGCTGATCGTCCAGGTCGATCGCGCCGCCGAGCGCGAGGGCGTGTCCTTCCGCTCGCTGGCGCTCGACGCCTCCGGCAGCGCCCAGCAGCCCTCCGCGCCCACGCCGGCCCCCGCCCCGGCCCCCGCAGCGCCCGCCGAGCCGGCGCAGGGCGCCGAGGCGCCCAAGGAGGACTCGGGCGCCGCCGCGCCGGCCGCGGCCCCGGCGGCCCCGGCACCCGCCACGCAGGCCGCCGCCGCGACGCTGCCTCCCGGCGCGAGCGTCGGCCCCGCAGGCTTTCCGACGATGCCCTTCACCTTCGAGTTCACCGGCAGCTTCTTCCGGCTCGAGGAGTTCTTCGACCGCGTCAACGGCTTCACGAAGGTTCGCCGGGGCGGCGATCTCCTCGTCCGCGGCCGGCTCCTGGCCGTCGACAGCTTCGACCTCAAGGCGGCGCCCAGCGGCTTCCCGAAGATCGCCGCCAGCGTCCACGCGACCGCGTACGTGCTCGCCCCCGGAGAGGGCCTGACCGCCGGCGCGACCGAACAGGGCCCGTCGGGTTCCGGCGAGCCGACGGGCGGCGGGGCGCCGGCGGAGCCCGACGCTTCCGCACCCGCGGCGCCGACGGCCGCCATCGGACTCACGAGCGGAGGACGGCGATGACCACGCTGCGCAACATCTGGGCCGATCTCGTCGAGAAGCGCCTGTGGCCCGTGGCCGTCGTGCTGGCGGCCGGGCTCCTGGCCGTGCCCTTCGTCCTCGCCAAGGGCGGCGAGGAGCCGGCGCTTCCCGCCGGCGGTGCCGTGATCGCGGCCTCGGCCGCGGACGACACCGAGGTCGTGACGCTCGACGTCGAGCCGACGGTCCGCCGCCACGACGGCCGCGGCCGCGACCCCTTCGTGCAGCCCAAGGGCTCCACGCCCGAGAAGGCCCAGGCGCTCGAGTCCTCCACCACGACCGACGGTGGCGGCGGCGGCTCCAGCGGCGGCGCGGCGAGCGCGGATCCGGCGCCCGTCTCCTCCGGCGACGACACGTCGTCGTCCAAGCCGAAGAAGACGACCACCACGACCACCTACACCGCGGACCTGCGGTTCGGCCAGGCCGACTCGATGAAGACCCTGCGCGACGTCGAGCGGCTCACGCCGCTGCCGTCGGCGTCCAGCCCCTTCTTCGTCCTCCTCGGCGCCAAGGGCGGCGGGAAGACGCTCGTCTTCCTCGTCTCCTCGGACGCCAAGGCGACCGGCGACGGCACGTGCAAGCCCAGCAAGAGCGCCTGCGAGACCATCGAGCTGCAGGCCGGCGACACCGAGTTCTTCGACCTGACGACCGCCGACGGCGTCCAGCAGTACCAGATGGACATCATCAAGATCGAGAAGAAGACGACGACGTCCAAGGCCTCGAAGTCGGCCCGCTCGGCCCAGGGCCGCGCGTCGAAGGCCGACCGCCGGCTGCTGCGCCGGGTCCTCGACGGCCGCGCCGCGCACCTGATGGGCTCCTACCGCTGGGATGCCCGCCGCGGCGTGCTCGTCCACGTCCGGGCCTGGGACGACAAGGACCCGCCGGCGACGAAGCTCGGCGACGCCACCGACGACATCCCGTTCGTCGGCACCAGGGCCGGCTGACCCGCTGCGCCGGGCCCATCGCGGTGTGGGTGGATACCCTGCCATCCGCACATGGCGCTCAAGCTCATCACCGCCGGCGAGTCGCACGGCCCGGGACTCACCTGCATCGTCGAAGGCCTCCCCGCGGGCCTGGAGCTCGACCGCGAGGCGATCGACCGGGACATGGCGCGCCGCCAGCTCGGTCACGGCCGCGGCGGGCGGATGAAGATCGAGACCGATCGCGCCTACGTGACCGCCGGCGTGCGGCACGGGCACACGCTCGGCGGGCCGATCGCGCTGCAGATCGCAAACCGCGACTACACCAACTGGGAAGAGCGGATGAACCCGTGGCCCGTCGAGGCCGACGTGCCGGAGGTCCACCTGCCCCGGCCCGGCCACGCGGACCTCGTCGGCGCTTGGAAGTACGGCTTCACCGACGTGCGCAACGTGCTCGAGCGCGCGAGCGCTCGCGAGACGGCCGCACGGGTCGCCGGCGGCGCCGTCTGCCGCGCCTACCTCGCGGCGCTCGGCGTCGAGATCCGCTCACACGTCATCCAGATCGGCACCGAGCGCGCCGCCGAGCGCGACGTGCCGCTCACGGTCGCCGACTTCGACGCGGTCGACGCCGATCCGGTCCGCTGCCTGGACGCGGACGCCGGCCACGCGATGGTCCAGCACATCAACGTCCAGCGGAAGGCCAACGAGTCGATCGGCGGCGTCTTCGAGGTCATCGTCTTCGGCGTCGTGCCCGGGCTCGGGTCGCACGTCTCCTGGGAGGAACGGCTCGATGGGCGCCTCGCGCAGGCGATCTGCTCGATCCAGGCCGTCAAGGGCGTGACGCTCGGCGAGGCGTTCGAGATCGCCGCCAAGCCGGGCAGCGAGGCGCACGACGAGATCTTCCACAGCGCCGAGCGCGGCTACCACCGCGAGACCAATCGCGCGGGCGGGCTGGAGGGCGGCATGACCACCGGCGAGCCGCTCCTGGTCCGCGGGGCGATGAAGCCGCTCCCGACGCTCACGCAGCCGCTGCGCTCCGTGGACATCGCCACGCGCGAGCCGGCCCAGGCGCTGCGCGAGCGGACCGATTCCAGCACGGTGCCGGCCGCCGGCGTCGTCGCCGAGGCGATGGTCGCGTTCGTCGTCGCCGACGCCTACCGCGAGAAGTTCGGCGGCGACCACATCGACGACGCGCGGGCGGCGCTGGCGTCCTATCGAGAGCGGATCGGGTGGAGGAGCAGGTGAGCCATTGTCGATCGACGACGCGCTGTCGTCGAGAGCGGATCGGGTGGAGGAGCAGGTGAGCCATTGTCGATCGACGACGCGCTGTCGTCGAGAGCGGATCGGGTGGAGGGCGCGCAGCTAGACCGCTGCCTCGTCTTCGCCGGCTTCATGGGAGCCGGCAAGACGACGTGCGCCGGCGAGGCCGCGCGCCTGCTCGGCGTCCCGCTGCGGGACACCGACGAGCAGGTCGCGGCGACGCTCGGCGAGCCGATCGAGGCGCTCTGGGCTCGTGAGGGCGAGGCCGCGTTCCGCCAGCGTGAGGAGCAGGTCGTGCTCGAGGCGCTCACGGGCCCGCCCGGCGTCGTCTCGCTCGGCGGCGGCGCGCTCGGCTCGGCGCGCGTGCGTGAGGCGCTCGGCGCGCACACCGTCGTGCTCGTCGAGGTCGGCCTGGAGACGGCCTGGTCGCGCGTGGCGGGGACGTCGCGACCGCTGGCGCAGGACCGCGAGGCGTTCGACGCCCTCTACGCCGCCCGCGAGTCGGTCTACCGCGAGGCCGCCGACGCCGTCCTCCCGCGCTCGGGCATGGACATCGTGCGCGGCGCGCTGCCGTCGCTGGTCGCGCTGGCGGAGGGCCGGGCACCCGGCCTGCGGCTGCTGTGGGCGACCAGCGTGTCGGCCGACTACCCGGTCTGGATCGGCGCCGGAGCCCTCGGCGCGCCCTGGCCGCTGCCGCCGGAATCCCGCCGCATCGCCGTCAGCGACGCCAACGTCGCCGACCTGCACGGCGGCCGCGTCCCGCTGCTCGCCGGCCTGATCGAGATCGGCGCGGGGGAGGAGCACAAGACCCTGGCGACCGCCGAGGCGGTGTGGCGCGCGCTCGTGGCGCAGGGCGCGACCCGCGCCGACCACGTCGTCGCCGTCGGCGGCGGCGTCGTGGGCGACGTCACGGGATTCTGCGCGGCGACCTACCAGCGCGGCATCCCGGTCGTTCAGGTCCCGACGACGCTCGTCGCCCAGGTCGACTCGGCCTACGGCGGGAAGACCGGCGTGGACCTCCCCGAGGCCAAGAACTACGTCGGTGCCTACCACCAGCCCGCGGCGGTCCTCGTGGATCCCGAGCTGCTCTCCACGCTGCCCGCCCAGGAGTTCGCCGCCGGGTACGCGGAGGTCGTCAAGACGGCGCTGATCGCCGGCGGACCGCTCTGGGACGCCGTCGGGGCCGGCGGCACGGTCGACGAGGCGGTGATCCGGGAGTGCGCGCGCACGAAGCTCGCCGTGGTGGCCGAGGACGAGCGCGACGGCGGCCGGCGCCAGGTCCTCAACCTCGGGCACACGATCGGCCATGCGATCGAGACGGTCACGGGCTATGCCCGGCTGCGCCACGGCGAGGCCGTGGGCCTGGGGCTGCTCGCCGCGCTGCGCCTGTCGGGCGCAGGGGCGCTGCGCGAGCAGGTCTCAGGGCTGTTGACGGCGGCCGGGCTGCCGACGCATGTGGACGGCGTCGACGCCGACGCCGTCGTCGCGGCGACGGCGCGTGACAAGAAGCGCGTGGGCGAGCAGGTGCCGTTCGTGGTCTGTCAGGCGCCGGGCGAGGTCCGGCACGGGGCTCAGATCGCCCCGGGCGAGGTGCGCGCCGCGGTCGCCGAGATCGTCGGCTGAGCGCCCGCGGCCGGCGCGCCGGCTCCCGCGAAGGCCCAGCGGGCGAGCAGCGCCGTCGCCGGGAGCGCCCAGGCGAGGTAGAGCGCCGCGAGACCGTCGGGCCCCAGGTGATCGGGACCGGGGACGAAGGTGATCCAGGTGAGCGCGGCGATCGCCATCGCGCCGACCGGCAGCCCGGGACGCGACAGCGCCTCCCAGGAGACCAGGGCGAGGATCGCGGGCAGGACGTAGTAGATGGAGTTCCACGGGTCCAGGAGCCCGCGCAGCAGGAGCAGCAGCGCCAGCAGCGCGAGCGCGTCGGTCCGCCCGACGCGGCCACGACGCAGGCGAGCCGCGAAGAGCGCCGCAAGCGGGACCGCCAGGAGGACGATGCCGCCGTGCGAGAGCCGATGGACCGCCTGCGGTCCGCGGTGGCCGGTCGCGCCGGTCACCGGGTCGACGATGACCTCGCGCAGCGGCCAGAAGAGCTGGGTGGGGTGGAACGAGCCGGGGGCGGCGCTGAGCGTCGTGACCGCGCCGTCGGCGCCTGCGGGGCTCGCGAGCAGGAACGGGAGCTCCGCGGCGAGCACGGTGGCGCCGGCGGTGAGGAGCAGGCGCCGGCGCCCGTCCCCTGCGGCGAGGAGCGCGGGGAGGATGGCGAGGACCGCCCACGGCTTCGCGGCGACCGCGGCGCCGAGCGCGAGGCCCGACCAGACGGGCCGGCCGGAGAGTGCCGCGAGCAGTGCGAGCGCGCAGAGGGCGCCGGCGAGCGCCTCCTCGGGGTGCCCCATCGGCGCGGCGCGCGTGAGGACCGGCGCGAGCAGGCAGGTGAGGACGACGGCGCTGCGCACCGACCGTGAGCGACCCAGGGCGAGCACCCGGCCGTCGAGGACGTAGGCGAGCGCGCTGACGGCGAGCATGCAGGCAACCGCGCCGGCCAGATAGACGCCGACCCAGCCCGCTCCGAGGGCATCGGCGCCGAACAGGAACGGGAGGCGCGGGATCACCGACGGGCCGTAGATCGGCGCGGCCGCCAGGAATCCGTGCACGTCGCCTGCCAGCAGCAGGTCGACCGAGGGACGCAGCTCCACGGCGTAGTCGCCGGTCGCGGTGTTCGCGAGCGTCAGCAGGACCGCCGCCCCGATCAGGAGGAGGGCGAGCGGGAGCCGTTCGGCAGGCCGGGACACCTTGCAGGTATCGGCATCCCGGGGCCGGGGGTTGACGGCCGGACGTGCGAGACTCGAGGGGTGCTCGCTCGCAACCGCATCGAGGTCATGCACGGTGTGAACCTCGACCAGCTCGGCCGGCGGGACGCCGGTCACTACGGCGGCCTGACGTACGACCAGCTCGAGCAGCGGATCACCGAGGAGGCGCGCGCCCGCGGCCTGCAGGTGCGCTTCTTCCAGGCCAACCACGAGGGCGACTTCGTGGAGCACCTGCACCGGCTCGAGAGCCTCGCCGACGGGCTGATCGTCAACCCCGGCGCGTGGACCCACTACTCGTGGGCGATCCGCGACGCCGTGGAGATCGCCGGGCTGCCCACCGTCGAGGTGCATCTGTCCGACGTGCAGGCGCGGGAGGCGTTCCGGCGGGTCTCCGTCGTCTCCGACCTGTGCCTGGAGACCATCAGCGGTCACGGACCCGACGGGTACGCGCTCGCGCTCCAGCGGCTGCGCGACGAGCTGACCGCCCGCGGGGCGGGGGCGGGGGCGTGAGCGAGCGCGCCGCGCGGCTGGCGGCGGCCGCCCGCGAGCGCGAGCTCGACCTGCTGCTCGTCTCCGGCCCGGCCAACGTGCGCTGGCTCACCGGGTTCACGGGGTCCAGCGGGCTCGCGATCCTCGGCACCGGCCAGGGCGGCGCCTCGGGCGTCTTCCTCACGGACTTCCGCTACGTCACGCAGGCCGCCGAGCAGGTCGCGCCGCTGTTCGACCGCCGCCAGGCGGCCCAGGAGCTGCTCGGACCCGCACTCGCCGAGCACTTCCCGGTCTGGGACGGCCCGGGCCTGCCGCGGGTCGGCTTCGACGACGCCGGCATCACGGTGGCCGAGCTGGATCGGGTCCGTGAGGCGATCGGCGACCGGGCGGAGCTCGTGGCGGCCGCCGGGATCGTCGAGCGGCTGCGCGAGGTCAAGGACGACGGCGAGGTCAGCCGGATCCGCGAGGCCGCCCACCTGGCCGACCACGCGCTCACGGAGGTCCTCGGCCGGGGGCTCGCCGGGCGCACCGAGGCGCAGGTCGCGCTGGACCTGGAGGTGGCCATCCGCCGGCACGGCGCCGAGGGCGTCAGCTTCCCCCCGATCGTCGCGAGCGGCGCGCACGGCGCGCTCCCGCACGCCGTCCCGCGCGCCGCCGTCATCGAGCCGGGCCTGCTCGTGACGATCGACTGGGGGGCCAGGCTCGACGGCTACTGCTCGGACTGCACGCGGACGTTCGCCGCGGGCGGCGAGCCGGGGGAGGAGGAGCAGGCGGTGTACGCCCTCGTCCTGCAGGCGCAGGGGGCCGCGCTCGCGGCCGTGCGCCCCGGGCCGCTCGGCCGTGAGGTGGACCGGGTGGCGCGCGACATCATCGACGCGGCCGGGCACGCCGAGCACTTCGGCCACGGGCTCGGCCACGGCGTCGGGCTCGAGATCCACGAGGCGCCCCGGCTCTCCCGGCTCGGCGAGAGCGCCCTGGCGCCCGGCATGGTCGTGACCGTCGAGCCCGGCGTGTACGTGCCCGGGCGCTGCGGGGTGCGGATCGAGGACCTGGTCGTCGTCACGCAGGACGGAGCGGAGGTCCTGAACACCCTGCCGACGCGCCTGCAGGTCGTCGATTGAGCACGGTCGTCGTCGAACCGCGCTTCGAGGGGCCGCCCGGCACGGCGAACGGCGGGGTGGTCTGCGGCCTGCTGGCGGAGCGCCTCCCCTCGCGGCGACCGGTGACGGTGACGCTGCGCCGGCCCGTCCCGCTCGCCACGCCGCTCACGCTCGACGACGACGGCGCCGGGGGCGTGGTGCTCACCGCCGCGGACGGGACCCCGCTCGCGGTCGGCCACGTCGCCGACGACCCGGAGGTCGGGCCGGTGCCGGACGTCGCCGCCGCGGCGGCCCGCGCGGCGGTCGCCGATCCCGCGCTCGTCGCCGCGCACCCGTTCCCGGCGTGTTTCGGCTGCGGTCCCGCCCGCGACCGCGCGTCGGCGGTCGCGCTGCTTCCGGGCCCGGTCGGGGACGGCGTGCTGGCGACCTCCTGGACGCCCGGGCCCGGCCTCCCTCACGACCCCGGGGACGTGCTCGCGGCGATCGCGGTGTGGGCGGCGCTCGACTGCCCCAGCGGCGCGGCGGCGGTCCCGGCCGGAGCCCCGCCGCACGTCCTCGGCCGGCTGGAGGGACGGGTCGGGGCACCCGTCCCGATCGGGCGGGAGGTCCTGGTCATCGCCTGGCCGCTCGGGCGCGAGGGCCGCAAGCGCTGGGGCGCGTGCGCGCTGCGCTCGCCGGAGGGCGAGGTGCTCGGCCTGGCGCGCGCGACGTGGATCGCACTCGCGTGAGCGTCAGTTGTGCGCGGCGCGCTGGACCAGGCCGTCCACGAGGTCCACGGCGTCCGTGACGTGCGTGCAGACGGCGATGCCGGGGGTGGCCTCCATGCGCATCGACGCGGCGGACCCGCCGACGATCACGCCGACGGCCGGATCGACCGCGCGCACCGCATAGATCGCGGCGGGGACGAGGTTCGCGGTCGCGGCGAGCGTCGCCGACAGCCCGACCACCGCGGGCCGGTGGCGCTCGACGGCGGTGGGGAGGGCATCGACGGGCACGTCGGCGCCGAGCGAGAGCACCTCGTAGCCGCCGTGGGTCAGCACGCTCGCCGCCATCTCGAGCCCGACGGTGTGCCGCTCCTGCTCGAGGCCGGCGAGCAGGATGCGATGCTCGGGTCGGCGGCCGACGACGCGAAGGCTCTCCCGCAGCAGGGCGACCATGCGGCCGGTGATGTGCGTCGCCAGGTGCTCGTCAGCGACCGACAGCTCGCCCCGCGCCCACAGGTCGCCGACGCGCCGCATGGCGGGGGTGATGACCGCGTCGTGGATGACGCCCTCGGTGAGGCCCGAGTCGAGCGCGTCGCGGATGGCGCGCTCCGCACCGCCCTCCTCACCGGCGATCACGGCGTCGGCGTAGGCCTCGCGGAGCCGGCCGATGGCACGCAGGCGCTGCAGGCGCTCCGCCTCGGGTCCGCCGGCTGCGGCCGTGGGCTCCTCCACTCGCCCAGCGTACTCCTCGCAGCCGCGAGTTGTAGGGTCCGCGCCCATGGGCAGCGGACTCTCGGTTGCGATCATCGGCGCCGGCTTCGGCGGGCTCGCCACCGCCGTGGAGGCGCGCCGCGCGGGCATCGAGGACATCGTGATCCTCGACCGCGCCGAGCGCGTCGGCGGCGTCTGGGAGGCGAACACCTACCCCGGCGCGGCCTGCGACGTGCCGTCGCACTTCTACTCGCTGTCGTTCGCGCCCAACCCGCGTTGGTCGCGGCGCTTCTCGCCGCAGGGCGAGATCCGCGACTACCTGGAGCAGGTCGCTCGCGACTTCGGGCTCGAGCCGCTGCTGCGCCTGGGGCAGGACGTGACCTGTGCCACCTGGGACGAGGACGCTGGCCGCTGGCATCTGGAGGTCGAGGGCGGCCCGGACGTGGAGGCCGCCGTGCTCGTGCCGGCGTGCGGCCAGCTCACGCGCCCGTCGGTGCCGGACCTCCCGGGGATGGGGAGCTTCGCGGGGGACGCCTTCCACTCCGCCTGGTGGGATCACGACCTCGACCTGCGCGGGCGGCGCGTCGCCGTCGTCGGCACCGGCGCCAGCGCGATCCAGTTCGTCCCCGCGATCGCCGACGAGGTCGAGCACCTCACGGTCTTCCAGCGCTCCGCGCCGTGGACGCTGCCCAAGCCCGACGTGGCCTACCGTGGCGGCGCGCAGCGCCTCTACGAGCGCGCCCCGGGCGTGCAGCGCGCCGTACGGTCCGCGTGGCGGAGCGTCGCGGAGACGCTCGCGCCGATGTTCACCGGTCGCCCGCCGCTGGCCGCCCGCGCGTCGGCCGTCGCCCTGACCGCGATGTCGGACCTGCAGCGGCACGTCCAGCTGAAGGACCGGCCGGACCTGCAGGCCGCCACACGGCCGGACTACGCGATCGGCTGCAAGCGGGTGCTCATCACGACCGACTGGTTTCGGGCGCTGCGCCGTCCCGACGTCGACCTCGTCACCGCGCCGATCGCGCAGGTGCGCCCCGAGGGCGTGGAGACGGCCGACGGCCGCGTGCACGAGGCGGACGTGATCATCTTCGGCACCGGCTTCACGGCGACGGACTTCCTGGCCCCGATGGAGGTCGTCGGCCGGGACGGCACGAGCCTGCGCGAGACCTGGGCCGGCGGCGCGCAGGCCTACTACGGGCTGACGGTGCCGCGATTCCCCAACATGTTCGTCATCTACGGGCCGAACACCGGGCACGGCACGGGATCGGCGATCGACGTGCTCGAGGCCCAGGCCCGCTACGTCGGGCAGGCGCTCGACGTCCTGGCCCGCGGCGGCGCCGAGCGCCTGGAGGTGCGGCCCGAAGTCTTCGACGCGTTCCAGGACGAGCTGGACGAGCGGATGCGCACCACGGTCTGGGCGTCCGGGTGCGGCAGCTGGTACGTCAACGACGCCGGCCGCGTGACGGCCACCTGGCCCGGCCCGCCGGCCGAGTACCTGCGCCGCACCGAGGTCCTGGACGTCTCGGACTTCGAGACCCGCGTCGTCCAGCCGGTCGCCGCCCCCTGAGTACCCTGGATCGCATGGCCGCGAGCGACTCCGGCGCCGGGTCCGGCGATCTGTCGGTGTCGGTGGTCATCTCCGCGTACACCGACGAGCGCTGGGATGCCCTGGTCGACGCCGTCGCGTCCGTTCAGGCCCAGACGCGCCCGGCACATCAGGTGATCGTGTCCGTGGACCACAACCCGGCGCTGCTGGGGCGCGCCCGCACCAGATGGCCGGACGGCGCGGTCGTCCTGGTGGAGAACGGCGGTGCCCGCGGCCTCTCGGGCGCCCGCAACGCCGGCATCGCCGCGGCGACGGGGGACATCGTGGCGTTCCTCGACGACGACGCCGCGGCCGAGCCGGACTGGCTGGCGAACCTCGCGCCCGTGTTCGACGACCCGGTGGTCGCGAGCGCCGGCGGCTCGCTGGTCCCCGTCTGGCTCGAGGAGCGGCCTGGCTGGTTTCCCGAGGAGTTCAACTGGGTGATCGGCTGCTCGTACACCGGCATGCCGACGACGACCGCCGACGTGCGCAACGCGATCGGGGCCAACATGGCCTTCCGGCGCTCGGCGCTGGACGCGGTCGGCGGCTTCGTCTCGGGCATCGGTCGCGAGCGCGGCCTGCCGATGGGGTGCGAGGAGACCGAGATCTCGATCCGCGTCCGTCAGCGGCGCCCGGGCTCGCGGATCGTCTACGAGCCCGGCGCACGGGTCCGGCACCTGGTGCCCGCCGGGCGCGGCACCTGGGCGTACTTCCTCCGCCGCTGCTGGGCCGAGGGCCAGTCCAAGGCCCTGCTCACGGAGCTCGTCGGGCGTCAGGACGGGCTGGAGAGCGAACGCACCTACGCGACGCGCACGCTGCCGCTCGGCGTCCTGCGCGGGCTCGGGGACGTCCTGCGCGGCGACCTGTCCGGGCTCGGGCGCGCGGCGGCGATCGTCGGCGGGCTGCTGGTGACCGGGGCGGGCTACGCGCGCGGGCAGCTGCTCCGCGCGCGGACGGGCTGATCGGCGGGGCCCCGGCTCAGGCGAGCTCGCCGGCCGGCGCGAGCGTCAGCTCGCGGTGGCCCTGCTCGTCGGCGCGCTCGGCGCCGATCCGGCGGCCGTTCCGCAGGCGCTCGGAGATGAACATCTTCAGGATGCGCGTTCCGTCGCGGAACGGGCGCAGGCGGCTCTCGCCGAACAGGCGCTCATCCTCCTGGCAGGGCACCTCGGCGACGGCCAGGTCCGACTGGACGGCGCGGACGGGCATCAGCAGCTCTCCCTCGAACCCGTCGCCGCCACCGCTGATCCGGTCGGTGTGCGCGCGCCAGAAGGCGTTGTAGCCGTAGGTGATGTCGGTGTAGCGCGAGCCGAACAGGGTGTTCGCCGCCGCGCCCAGGAAGGCGTTACCGGTCTTCCGCAGCCAGGTGAAGTCGGTGCTGCCGCCGCCCTCGGTGACGCGCGAGCCCTTGACGAAGTCGGCGCCGTCGCAGAGCGCGTTCACGAAGCGCTCGATCTCCTCGGGCCGCTGAGACCCGTCGGCGTCGAGGGTCACGATGATGTCGCCGGTCGCGGCGGCGAACCCGCTCGAGAGCGCGTCGCCCTTGCCGCGGCGCTCCTGGGTCACGATCCGCACGCCGGGACGGCAGGCGAGGGCGGCGTCCACGGTGCCGTCCGTCGACCCGCCGTCGACGAGGATGACCTCGTGCCCGACCGGGATCCGCGGGAGCACGTGCGGGATGTTCTCGGCCTCGTTGAGCGCGGGGACGACGACCGACACCCGCGGCAGCAGGGTCGTGAGCGCCGTGTCCTCGTACTCTGTGCTCGACGGTGCGAGCGCAGCGTTGTCCAGCGTCGCCTGGTCCATGGCGTGATGTGTCCCCCGATGGCGGCGCCGTCCCCGGTGGAGGCGCCTCGTTCGTGACTGCATCGCGGAAGGTCCCCCCCTCGGATGCAGTGGTCACAGACTACACGGCAGGGCGGAAATGTAAACGGGTCCTTCCGTCTACGAACGGCGCCCACGGCGCGCCCAGCGGCCTGGACGCGCGCTGGACGGTGCGGAGCCGAGCGCGGGCACAACGGGCGGGATACCCTCACCGCTGTGATCAGCACCAACCAGCTCAAGAACGGCAACCACATCGAGGTGGACGGCGTCATCTTCAAGGTGATGGAGTTCCAGCACGTCAAGCCCGGCAAGGGCGGGGCGTTCGTCCGCACGAAGCTGCGCCGCACCAGCGACGGGAACGTCATCGACAAGACGTTCCGCGCCGGGGAGAAGTTCCGGGCCGTGCGCACGGAGGGCCGCAAGATGCAGTTCCTCTACGCCGACGGCACCGACGCGCACTTCATGGACACCGAGAGCTTCGAGCAGATCGCGATCCCGCAGGACACCGTCGCCGGCGAGCTGCGCTGGACGAAGGCCAACGACGAGGTCGACATGCTGTTCATCGACGACCAGCCCGGCGGCATGCAGCTGCCGGCGTCCGTCGAGCTCGAGGTCACCGAGACCGAGCCCGGGCTGCGCGGCGACACCGCGTCCGGCGGCGGCAGCAAGCCGGCGACGCTCGAGACGGGCGCGATCGTCCAGGTCCCGCTGTTCGTGAACATCGGCGACCGCGTGAAGGTGCAGACGGAGACCGGCGAGTACATGTCGCGCGCCTAGCGCGACACTCGGCCCGGATCTGTCGCGCCCACGGATGTCCCGCCGCACCGACCAGCGCCGCGCCGCCGCCTTCGCGCTCTACCAGTCCGAGGTGACCGGCCGCGAGCTCGGGGACGTCCTGGAGCGTGACGCGACGATGTTCACCCGCTCGCTGGCCTACGCGGCCGAGGACCGCGGTCCCGAGCTGGACGAGTGGATCGGCCGTCACGCGAAGGGCTGGTCGATCGACCGCATCGCCCCGCTGGAGAAGGCGATCATGCGGATCGCGCTGCTGGAGATGCTCCATCCAGACGCGGTCCCCGGCGACCGTCCGATCCCGCCGGAGGGCGCGATCGACGAGGCCGTCGAGACCGCCAAGACGTTCTGCGGCGCGGAGGCGCCCGGCTTCGTCAACGGCATCCTCGCCGCCGCGCTGCGCGAGATGGGCGAGAATGGGGCCACCTCATGACCGACCTCGACACGAGCACCATCGACGAGCTCGTCCAGCGGCTCGAGCTGGCGGCCCAGCAGCTGCGCAGCGGCGACCTGGGCACCGACGCCGCGGCCGGCCTGGTGGAGGACTGCGCGGCGCTCGCCGGGCAGGCGTCCGCCGAGCTGGAGCGGATGTCCCGTGCCACCGCCGCCGAGCCGATCCCGGGGCAGGACAGCCTTTTGTGAGCGCGGACGCCGAGGCCCCGCCCGCGCGCTACCCCGATCACCTCCGCGAGCGCGTCGAGGCGCATCTCGAGGAGCTGCGGTTCTCGGCGGCCCCCGCCACCGACGGCCTGCAGGACGCGATGCGCTACTCGCTGCTGGCCGGGGGCAAACGGATCCGGCCGGTGCTGGCGCTGGCGACCGCGCGCGCCATCGGCCGCGACGCCGACGAGGTCCTGCCGCTCGCCGCGTCCCTGGAGCTGATCCACACGTACTCGCTGATCCACGACGACCTGCCGGCGATGGACGACGACGACCTGCGTCGCGGCCGGCCGACGTGTCACGTGGCGTTCGGCGAGGACGTCGCGATCCTCGCGGGCGACGGGCTCTACGCCGAGGCGTTCCGGCTCGTGCTCACCGAGCAGCGCGGGGAGCCTGCCGGCCTCCTGCGCGCGGTCGCCGAGCTGGCGGCCGCGACCGGGGTCAACGGGATGGTCGGCGGGCAGTTCATCGACGTGGGCGGGACCGCCGCCGACGGGCCGGAGGGCCTGCGCGGCCTGCACGAGCTGAAGACCGGCAGGCTCATCGGCGCGTCCGTGGAGTGCGTATGTCTTCTCGAGGGCATGGATGAGCCCGGGATCGAGCGCTTCCGCGCGTTCGCCCGCGAGCTCGGCGTGCTCTTCCAGATCGTGGACGACATTCTCGACGTCACCGGCACCGACGCGGCCCTGGGCAAGCCCCGGGGAAGCGACGAGCGTCACGGCAAGCGCACGTACGTGACGGAGTTCGGGCTGGATGGCGCGCGCGATCTGGCGCTAGCCTCCCATCGCAGTGCCCGCGAGGCACTGGCGCTCGCCGCCCCCGGCGGGGCCGGCGAGCTCGCCGACATCACGGACTTCATCGCCACGCGACAGAGCTGACCCGACAGCATGAGCCGCCGCCTCGACAGCATCGACAGCCCCCAGGACCTCCACGGCCTCACCGACGAGGAGCTGCAGGAGGTCGCCCAGGAGGTCCGCGAGCACATCATCGACACGGTCGGCGAGATCGGCGGGCACTTCGGCGCGAACCTCGGCACCTGCGAGCTGGCGGTCGCGGTGCACTCGCTGCTCGACAGCCCGAAGGACAAGGTGCTCTGGGACGTCGGCCACCAGGCCTACCCGCACAAGGTGCTCACGGGCCGGCGCGACGCGCTGGCCACGATCCGTCAGTACGACGGGCTCGCTCCGTTCTGCTCGATCGGCGAGAGCGAGCACGACATCATGGGCGCCGGCCACGCGTCGACCTCGATCGGGTACGCGGTCGGGATCAAGGAGGGCATGCGCCTGCTCGGCACACCGGACGCCGGCCGGGTGGTCGCCGTCATCGGGGACGGAGCGATGACCGGCGGCGTCGCGTTCGAGGCGATCCATCAGGCGGGCGGGCTCGGCACGCCGATGGTCGTCGTGCTGAACGACAACGGGATGTCGATCGCCCCGAACGTCGGCGCATTGTCGCGGTACTTCAACCGGGTCCGGCTGAACCCGCGCTTCTGGCACGCCCGTGAGGGCGTCGAGGGCCGGCTCAGTCAGCTCCCGGGCGGGATCGGCGCGCGCTTCGAGCGGCTCGGCCCGCAGCTGAAGGAGTCGATCAAGGCGTTCTGGGCGCCGGGGCTCTTCTGGGAGGAACTCGACTGGGCGTACGTCGGGGTGGTCGACGGCCATGACGTCGGTGCGCTGCGCCGGGCGCTCGTCGAGGCGTTCGCCGCCCAGCGGCCCGTCGTCGTCCACATCGCGACGGTGAAGGGCAAGGGCTTCGCGCCGGCCGAGGAGGGCGGGCTGGAGGGCATGGAGACCTGGCACGCCGCCAAGCCGAACTCGATCGCGGGCGGCGCGCCGGTCGCGACCAAGCCGGCCGCGGCGAACGCGGCCCCCAAGCCGCCGACGTACACCGAGGTCTTCGGCAACGCCATGGTCGACGAGATCCGCCGGGACCGCCGCGTCGTCGGCATCACCGCCGCGATGAACACGGGCACGGGCCTGGACATCGTCCAGAAGGCCGAGCCCGACCACTACTTCGACGTCGGGATCGCCGAGCAGCAGGCCGTCCTGTTCGCGTCCGGGCTCGCGCTCGAGGGCGTCAAGCCCGTCTGCGCGATCTACTCGACGTTCCTGCAGCGCGCCTTCGACCAGATCGTCCACGACGTCGCCCTTCAGAACCTCGACGTCGTCTTCGCGATGGATCGCGCCGGGCTCGTCGGCGATGACGGCCCCACGCACCACGGCGTGTTCGACATCGCCTACCTGCGCTCACTGCCGAACATGGTGCTCATGGCCCCTCGTGACGAGGCGGCGCTCGTCGACCTCCTGCACACGGCGCTGCGTCACGAGGGCCCCGTCGGCCTGCGCTACCCCCGCGGCGAGGGCGTCGGCGTGCCGCTCCCCGAGGAGCCGCGGCCCGTCGAGATCGGCACGGGCGAGATCCTGCGCGAGGGACGCGGCGTCGCGCTGCTGGGCTACGGCGCGGGCGTGCAGAAGGCGCTGGAGGCCGCGACGCTGCTGGCCGCCGACGGCATCGACCCGACGGTCGCCGACGCGCGCTTCGCCAAGCCGCTGGACGCGGCGCTCATCGCGCAGCTGTGCGCCGAGCACGAGCTGCTCGTGACCGTGGAGGAGGGCGTCCTGCAGGGCGGCTTCGGCTCGGCGGTCTGGGAGCACTGCAACGAGCAGGGCATTCCGACGCCGCGGATCATCCGCGTCGGGCTGCCCGACCGGTACGTCACGCACGGCAAGCCCGCGCTGCTCCACGCCGAGGTGGGGTTCACCGCCGAGGCGATCGCGGAGCGCATCCGCGTGGCGCTCGCCGTCGGCGACGAGATCCCCGCCGGGGCCTGAGCGCGAGCGGACCGGGGCGGATGGCGGACGTCCACCCGCAGATCCGCGCGCTGCTCGCCGCCCAGCCGCCGCCGGCGCTCGACGCCGCGCCCGCCGATCTCGGCGCCCTGCGGGCCGCCTACGCCGAGACGGGGCGCGCCCTCGGCGGCGCACCCGTGGCCGTGGCGCGCGTCCGGGACCTCCTCGCCGAGCGTCCCGGCCTGCCGCCCGTGCCCGTGCGCGCCTACCACCCGACGCGGCCCGCAGCGGCGCTCGGCGCGATCGTCTGGTTCCACGGCGGCGGCTGGGTGATCGGCGACCTCGACGGCTTCGACCACGTCGCGCGCGAGTTGTGCGAGGCCTCGGGGCAGCTCGTCGTGAGCGTCGACTACCGCCTCGCGCCCGAGCATCCGTTTCCCGCGCCCGCCCAGGACGCCGAGGACGCCCTGCGCTGGGCCGCCGGCCCCGGCGCGGACCTGCTCGGGCACGATCCGGCGCGCATCGTCGTCGGCGGCGACAGCGCCGGAGGCCAGCTCGCGGCGCTGGCGGCGCTGCGCGCGCCCGGCCTGGCGCGCCGCCAGCTGCTCGTCTACCCGGCGCTCGACCCTGCGATGGACTCGCCGGCCTACCGCGGAATTCGCGCAGGGCCCGATGCTCGCGGCGTCCGAGATGGCGCTCTGCTGGGGCGCGTACCTCGGCGGCGCCGACCCGGCACCGGCGAGCGTCGCCGCAGCCGGCGACCTGGCTTCGGCGCCGCCGGCGTGGATCGCGATCGCCGCCCACGACCCGCTGCGCGACGACGGCCTGGCGCACGCGCAGGCCCTGCAGCGCGGCGGGCGTGCCGGTCACGGTCGAGGTCTTCGACGAGATGACCCACGGCTTCCTGCGCTGGGGCGGGGCCGTGGACCGCGCGCACGACCTCATCGCCTGGCTCGCCGCAGCCGCCAAATGAAACGACCCGCCTGGGAGGGCGGGCCGTTTCGGGAGGAGAGGTACTGCTATTTGAGGGGTCCAGCTATGTGATCACTGAGAGAAGTCCGTTTCGCGGCGGACCGGAGGTCCAAGACCGGACCGCGCGATCTACATGGTGCGAACTCCAGACCATTTCGTCTGTGAGGCGCGTCACAGAGGTCTCAGGACGTTCACATCCGGGCCGCGGCAGTACCGTTCGGCGCCGGATGACGGCCGACAAGGTCCGCCTGGACACGCTGCTGGCCCGCCGCGGCCTGTTTCCCTCCCGCTCCCGCGCGGCCGCGTCGGTGATGGCCGGCGAGGTGCGCCTCGGCACCGGGGGTGAGCGCGCGGCGAAACCGGGGCAGCTCGTGGCCGCCGACGCCGAGCTGTCGGTCGACGAGGGACGCCGCCACGTCTCGCGCGGCGGGACGAAGCTCGAGAACGCGCTCGACGCGCTCGGGCTGGAGGTGTCCGGGCGCCACGCGCTGGACGTGGGCGCCTCCACCGGGGGCTTCACGGACTGCCTGCTGCAGCGCGGCGCGACCCGCGTCGTGGCCGTGGACGTCGCGTACGGGGAGCTCGCGTGGTCGGTGCGCGAAGATGCGCGGGTGACCGTCATGGAACGCCGCAACGCTCGCGACCTCGCGCCCGCCGACCTTCCCTACGCGCCGGACCTCATGGTCGCGGACCTGTCGTTCATCTCGCTGACGAAGGTCCTGCCCGCCGTCCTCGCGTGCTGCGCCCCGCGGTTCGACGCGCTCGTGATGGTGAAGCCCCAGTTCGAGGTCGGCCGCGAGCGCGTGGGGAAGGGCGGCGTCGTGCGCGACCCGGCCCTGCGCCGCGAGGCCGTCGCCGGCGTCGCGCGGTTCGCGCGCGAGCGGTGCGGCGTCAGTGTCCTGGGGTTCGCCCCGTCCGGGCTGCCGGGTCCGAAGGGGAACGTCGAGACCTTCGTTCACCTCGGCGAGCCGGGGCGCGCCGACGCGATCGATGATCTCGACCGTGCCCTGGAGGGCGTCGGCGCATGACGGCTCCGCGCGTCGTCGCCGTCCTCTCGCACGCTCGGCCCGGGGAGACGGACGACGCCCTGCGGCACCTGATCGCGCTCGCCCATCGGCACGAGATGGTCGTCCGCCTGGACCGCGTGGAGGCCGAGAAGCACCCGACGATCGCGCCGGGCCCGGGGATCGAGGTCGCCGAGGACCACACCGACGACGTGGACCTCGCGATCGCGCTCGGCGGCGACGGGACGATCCTGCGGGCGCTGCGCGAGTTCGCCGGCACGAGCGTCCCCGTGTTCGGCGTGAACTTCGGTGAGATCGGGTTCCTCTCGACCGTGGACCGCGACGAGGCCCCGGCCGCCTTCGAGCGGGCGCTCACGGGCGACTTCGAGACGCTGACGCTTCCGGCGATCGCCCTCGAGGGCGACGGCGCGGCCCGGATCGCCGTCAACGACATCGCGATCACCCGCAAGGTCGGCGAGCGCGTTGCGGACCTCGCGTATGCCGTCTCCGGCGAGGAGGTCGGCAGCGTGCGCTGCGACGGCCTGGTCGTGGCGACCCCCGCCGGATCCACCGGCTACAACCTCGCCAACGGCGGGCCGGTGATGGCCTGGGGCGTGGAGGGGTTCGTCGTGTCGTTCATCGCGCCGCATTCGCTCACGGCGCGGGCGCTGGTCGTCGCTCCCGGGGACCTCCTCACGGTGCACAACCGGTCGGAGAGCGCGGTGGACGTCGCCTTCGACGGGCGACCGGCCTTCGAGATGCCGTCCGACGGCACGATCACCGCCGGCTTCATCCGCGAGGCCGCCGACCTCGCCCTGCTCCCCGGGTCGTCCTTCTACCGGCGGCTGCGGGAGAAGTTCGGCCGGCTCGCTTCATCGTAGAGCCGTCCTGCTCATCCGCTACACCCCTCCCGATGCTCCGTGAACTGCGCGTCGAGAACCTGCTGCTGATCGACCGGGCGGAGCTGCGTCTCGCACCGGGCCTCAACGTGCTGACGGGGGAGACCGGCGCGGGCAAGACCGTCCTCGCGCACGCTCTGGATCTGCTGCTGGGGGGGAAGCCGCGTCCGGGCATCGTGCGCCCCGGCGCCGCCGAGGCCTATGTCGAGGGCGTGTTCGACCTCCCGGACGAGCTGCGGGCGCGGCTCGGCGATCGGCTGCCCGAGGATGCGGACGAGCTCGTGATCGCGCGGCGCGTCAGCGCGGACGGCCGCACCCGCGCCCTGCTCAACGGGCGCTCGTCGAACGTCGCCGACCTGCGTGAGGCGGCCGAGGCGCAGCTCGCCTTCTACGGCCAGCACGAGCATCGCCGGCTGACGCTGGCCTCGGCCCAGCTGGAGCTGCTCGACGCGTTCTGCGGCCCGGAGCAGGCGCGCCACCGCGCCGCGTGCGCCGAGGCCCACGGGCAGGTGCGCGCGGCGCGGCAGGCGCTGGACGAGCTCTCCGGGCTCGCCGGTGCGCGCGAGCGTGAGCTGGACCTGCTCGCGTACGAGCTGCAGGAGATCGACGAGGTCGCTCCCGACGAGGCGGAGGAGCGCGAGCTGCTCGCCGCGCGCGAGCGCCTGCGGCACGTGGAGGCCCTGCGCGCTGCGGCACACGGGGCGGCGCAGACCCTGCAGCCGGACGAGGGCGACGGTGCGCTCGGGCTGCTCGCCGCCGGCGGCGGGGCGCTCGAGCCGGCCGCCGGCGTCGACGCCGAGCTCGACGCCCTGGCCGAGCGCTGGCGCGGCGTGCTCTACGAGGCGGGCGACCTCGCCGGGGAGCTGCGCGCATACGCCGAGGGGCTGGACGCGGAGCCTGGCGCGCTCGAGGCCGCCGAGGAGCGCCTGGCGGCCGTCGACCGGCTGAAGCGCAAGCACGGCGGGACGATCGCCGCGGTGCTCGAGCACGCGGAGCGCTGCCGGGTGCGTCACGACGAGCTGGCGAACGCCGAGGTCGCGCTGGAGCAGGCGACGGCGCGGCTCGAAGAGGCCGGCGCCGCACGGGAGCGACTGGCGCTGGAGCTGCGCGCGGCCCGCGCCGAGGCGGCTCCGCGCCTCGCGCGGGCCGTCGGCGCGGCGCTCGCCGACCTGGCGATGGAGGGCGCGAGCTTCGACGTCGTCGTGTCGGACCGCGACCCCGGGCCGTCCGGCGCGGACGCGGTCGAGTTCCTGCTCGCGCCCAACAGCGGCGTTCCGGCGGGCCCTGTCCGTGAGACGGCCTCGGGCGGTGAGCTGTCCCGCGTCATGCTCGCGCTGCTCGGCGTCGCGAACGACGGCTCCGCGGCCACGCTGGTGTTCGACGAGGTCGACGCGGGCATCGGCGGGCAGACCGCGCGCGCGGTCGGCGCACGGCTGCAGGAGCTCGCCGAGGGCCGGCAGATCGTCTGCATCACGCACCTCCCGCAGATCGCCTCGCTCGCCGGCCGTCACTTCTCGATCGCCAAGGACGCGCGCGCCGACCCGGCGCTGACGACCGTGACCGAGCTCGCCGATCGCGAGGTCGTCGGCGAGATCGTCCGGATGCTCGGCGCCGACGCGGACGACGCCGCGGCCCGTCGTCATGCGCGGGAGCTGCTGAAGGCCGCATAGACTCGCGGGCGATGGAGCGCTCCGCCACCCTGCAGGCGCCCGCCGTGCGCGGCCCCGTGCGCCGGGGCCGGCGGACGAAGCTGCTCGTGAAGAAGCTGCACCCCGGCGAGATCGCGGTGATCGACCATCGCAACCTCGATCGCGTCTCCGCCGAGGACCTGATCGCCGCGCGGGTGGCGGCGGTCCTGAACTGCCGCCCGTCGGCCGCCGACGAGTATCCGAACATGGGCCCGCTGCTGCTCGTCCAGGCGGGGATCCCGCTCGTCGACCTCCCCGACGACGGCCTGTTCGACGCGTTGAAGGACGGCGATCCGGTCGAGCTGCGCGGCGGGGACGTCCTGGCCGGCGGCGTCCTGCTCGTCCGTGGGAGCCTGCAGGATCCCGCGAGCGTGCTCGCGGCGACGGAGCTGCGCCGGCAGGAGATCGGCGGGGCGCTCGCGGCGTTCGCGCGCAACACCGTCGAGCACATGGTCGAGGAGCAGGACCTCCTCTCCGGGAAGATCGAGCTGCCGCGCTTCGACACGGACTTCCGCGACCGGCCGGCGCTCGTCGTGGTCCGCGGCGTGGACCACCGCGCGGACCTGCACGCCCTGCGTCCGTACATCCGCGACGTGCGACCCGTGCTCGTCGGCGTCGACGGCGGTGCCAACGCGATTCTCGAGGCGGGGTTTCGCCCGGACATGATCGTCGGCGACATGGACTCCGCGTCGGAGGCGACGCTGCGCTGCGGCGCCGAGCTCGTCGTCCACGCGTACCCCGACGGCCGCGCGCCCGGCCGCGATCTGCTCGAGGAGCTCGGGCTGACACACAAGGTCGTCCCGGCGCCCGGAACCAGCCAGGACGTCGCGATGCTGATCGCCGGGGAGAAGGGCGCCCAGCTGATCGTCTCGGTCGGGTCGCAGTTCAACCTCGTCGAGTTCCTGGACAAGAACCGGCGCGGCATGTCGTCGACGTTCCTCACGCGGCTGCGGCTGGGGGAGAAGATCGTCGACGCCAAGGGGGTGAGCCGGCTCTACCGGCCGAACCCCGGGATCGCGCCGGTCGCGATGATCCTCGTCGTCGGGGTGCTCGTGCTCGCGGCGGTGATCCTCGCGACGCCGGGGCTGCGCGACGTGGCCGACCTGCTGTGGCTGAAGCTGCGGCTGCTCCTGGGCGGGGATCTCTGACCTCGGCGTCCGGCGTCCGGACGCGGGGGCGCCGGTAGGCTCGCCGGGCCGTCCCGCCCGTCCGCATGTTCGACTTCCGCTACCACGCCGTCTCGCTCGTCGCCGTCCTGGTCGCCCTCGTGGCGGGCGTGCTGCTCGGCGTCGCGATCGGCGACGCGGGGCTCGTCTCGTCGGCCGAGAAGTCCGTCCGCGAGTCGCTGCGTGCCGACGTCGACAGCGCCCGCGAGGAGCGGCGCGCGACCCAGGAGGCGCTGGACGCCGAGCGGCGCTACTCCAAGGCGGCCTACCCGCTGCTCGTCGCCGGGCGCCTCGACGGGCAGAACATCGGCCTGGTGTTCCTGGGCAAGCCGTCGGAGGCGATCGCCGATGACGTCCGCGCGGCGCTCGCCGGGACCGGCGGCCGGCTGGCGGGCACGCTCGCCGTCCGCCGCCCGCCCTCGCTGAGCGCGCTCGCCGATGCCGCATCCGGGACCCGCTACGCGCGGCTCGAGGAGCGCCCGGAGCTGCTGCAGCCGTTCGGGCGGCGCATGGGGATCCAGCTCGTCCAGGGCGGCGCGCTGCTGCGGCGCGAGGCCGGGGCGCTGTTCTCGACCCGCGCGGGCTCGCTCGGCCCCTTCGACGGCGTGGTGATCGCGCGCAGCGCGACCGATCTCGAGGGCGAGGCCCGGCAGCAGACCGAGGACCTCGAGGCCGGCATCGTGCGCGGCATCACCGACAACCCGGTCGCGGCGGTCGGCGTCGAGCGGACCGGGACCGAGCCCTCGCAGGTGTCGTGGTACCGCGAGAACGGCCTGTCGAGCGTCGACGACGTGGACCTCGTCGCCGGGCAGGCGGCGCTCGTCTTCGCGCTGTCGGGGGCGACGGGCAGCTTCGGCCTCGGCCCGCGGGCCGAGGCGCTGCTGCCGGGTGCCGAGAGCCTCGGCGCGGCCGGCCCCTGAGCCGGCGGCGCTCAGCCCGCCGAGCGCGCGTCGAAGTCCAGCGCGACCGAATTGATGCAGTACCGCTGGCCGCTCGCGCCGGGGCCGTCGTCGAAGACGTGCCCGAGGTGGCCGCCGCAGCGCGCACACAGCACCTCGGTGCGCACCATGCCGTGGGAGGCGTCGGTCTTCAGCTCGACGGCGTCCGCGACCATCGGATCGGTGAAGCTCGGCCACCCGGAGCGCGAGTCGAACTTCGTGCCGGACGCGAACAGCTCGGCGCCGCAGCCGCGACAGCGGTAGGTGCCGTCGGCCTTCTGGTCCACGTACTCGCCGGTGAACGGCGGCTCGGTCGCCGCGCCGCGCAGGACGGCGTACGCGTCCCGGTCCAGCTGCGCGCGCCACTCCTCGTCGCTGCGGACGACCTTCTCGGTGCTCTGCTGGGAGTCCATCTGCTGCCTTTCGTCGAGTCCTTGCACATACGGTCCCCACGCCCGCCCGGACGTTACGCAACCAGGGGTTCCATCGCCCGCGGTCGCTAGGTTGCCCCGATGCGCGCGCTGCCCCTCATCCTCTCGACGGCCGCCGCGCTGGTGCTCGCCCGTCCGCTCCTGGCGTTCCTGCGCGAGAACGGCCATCTGCGGGAGAACTACCGGGGGGTCGCGATCCCCTGCCCGCTCGGCCTGCTGATCCCGGCCGCGGCGCTCGTCGCGCTGATCCCGCTCGCGCTCCTGAACGGCCTGCTCGACAGCGACACGCTCGCGATCGCGGGCATGTACTTCGTGCTGCCGGTGGCGGCGCTCGGCCTGGCCGACGACGCCTACGCGGGGCCGTCGCGCGGCTGGCGCGGCCACGGCGCGGCCGCGCTGCAGGGGTCGTTCAGCACCGGCGGGCTGAAGGCCGCCGGCACGCTCGGCCTCGCGCTCGCCTGGAGCGCGCTCACCCAGGACGACGCGGCGACGTTCCTGCTCGCCGCCGCCGTCCTCGTCCTGGCGACGAACCTCTTCAACCTGCTGGACCTGCGGCCCGGCCGCTCGGTCAAGGCGTTCGTGCTGCTCGGCGCGGGCCTCACGATCGGCACGCTGGACACCGACGCCCTGCTGGACCTCGGCATCTGGATCGGCCCGATCCTCGTCGCCGGGGCGCTGGACCTGCGCGAGCGGGGGATGCTCGGCGACACCGGCTCCAACGTCATCGGCGCCGTCGCGGGCATCTGGCTCGTGCTCACCCTCGACGTGACCGGCCTGGCGATCGCCGTCGGCGTTCTCGTGGCCCTCACGCTGTACGGCGAGCTGCGCTCGATCAACACCCTGGTCGAACGCGCTCCCGGTCTCCGTCACCTAGACTCGTTCGGAAGGACCAATCGTGCCTGAAGCCCCGCGCAAGCCCCGTTACATCTTCATCACCGGCGGCGTGGTGTCGTCCCTCGGGAAGGGCATCGCCGCCGCCTCGATCGGGCGCCTGCTCGTCGCTCGCGGCCTGCGCGTGGGCCTGCAGAAGTTCGACCCGTACATCAACGTGGACCCGGGCACGATGTCCCCCTACCAGCACGGCGAGGTGTTCGTCACCGAGGACGGGGCGGAGACCGACCTGGACCTCGGGCACTACGAGCGCTTCACGGACTCCAACACCTCGCGCGCCTCGAACGTCACCGCCGGCGGCATCTACAACAGCGTGATCCGCCGCGAGCGGCGCGGGGACTACCTCGGCGCCACGGTGCAGGTCGTCCCGCACATCACCGACGAGATCAAGCAGCGGGTGCGCCTGATCGCCGAGACGAGCGACGTCGACGTCGTGATCACCGAGATCGGCGGGACGGTCGGGGACATCGAGTCGCTGCCGTTCCTGGAGGCGATCCGCCAGTTCCCGGTCGACGTGGGCCGGCGCGACTGCATGTTCATCCACCTCACGCTGGTGCCGTACATCGGGCACGCGGGCGAGCTGAAGACGAAGCCCACGCAGCACTCGGTCAACGAGCTGCGGCGCATCGGCATCCAGCCCGACATGCTCCTGTGCCGCAGCGAAGGCGAGCTGTCGGCGGACATCCGCAAGAAGATCGCGCTGTTCGCCTCGCTGCCCGTCGACGCCGTCGTCTCCGCCAAGGACGTGCGCGACATCTACGAGGTCCCGCTCTGGTACCACGAGCAGCACGTCGACGACTTCATCTGCGAGCACTTCGGGATACAGGCGCCCGAGGCGGACCTGCGCGAATGGGCGGACGTCGTGGAGCGCGCGTCCGTGGCGTCTGATCCGGTGCGCATCGCGCTCGTCGGCAAGTACATCCAGCTCGAGGACGCCTACAAGTCGGTCAGCGAGGCGCTGCGGCACAGCGGCGCCGCGGCGGGCGGGCGCGTCGAGATCGACTGGGTCGACTCCGAGCAGCTCGAGGACGAGGCCGCGGCGCGCGAGCGGCTGGCCGGCGCGGACGGGATCCTCGTGCCGGGCGGATTCGGCGGCCGTGGGATCGAGGGCAAGATCCGCGCTGTGCAGGTCGCACGGGAGCAGGGCATCCCGTACCTCGGGATCTGCCTGGGCATGCAGATGGCGGTCTGCGAGTTCGCCCGTCACCGCGCGGGGATGGACGGGGCCAACTCGACGGAGTTCGACATCGAGACCGAGTGGCCGGTGATCGACCTGCTGCCCGAGCAGAAGGAGGTCAGCGACCTCGGCGGCACGATGCGCCTGGGCGCCGACCCGATCAAGCTCCACGCCGACACCCGTGCACGGGACATCTACGGCGAGGCGGTCGTGTACGAGCGTCACCGCCACCGCTATGAGGTGTCGATCAGCCTGCGCAAGCGCCTGGAGGCGGCGGGCCTCATCGTCTCCGGCACCTCGCCGGACGAGCGGCTCGTGGAGGTCGTCGAGCTGCCGCGCGACCAGCACCCGTTCTTCGTCGCCTCGCAGTACCACCCGGAGTTCAAGTCCCGCCCCGAGCGCCCGGCCCCGCTGTTCCGCGACTTCGTCGCGGCGGCGCTGGACCGTGCCCGCGAGGGCGCCGGCGACGTGCCGGAGGGCGGCTCGGTGCGCGCCTCCCGCAGCGCGGCGGCCTGACCGGCAGGCTGTGCGACCGGCGTCCGAGGTCGAGCGGCGGCGGCTGAACGAGACGTTCGCGACCCTCTGCGCGATCGCGAGCCCGTCGGGACGTGAGCGGGCGGTGGCCGACCACGTCGCGGCCGAGTTGCGCGCGCTCGGGCTCGCGGTCGACGAGGACGGGGCGGGCGCCGAGGTCGGGGCCGACGCAGGGAACCTGCTCGCCCGCATCCCGGGACGCTCGGAGGACTCGGTCCTGCTGTGCGCCCACCTCGACACGGTCCCGCACGAGGGCCCGGTCGAGCCCGTGTTCGTCGACGGCGGATGGGAGAGCGCCGGGGACACGATCCTCGGCGCCGACAACAAGGCCGCCGTCGCGATGCTGCTCGAGCTCGCCCGGCGCACGGCCATCGAGGGCTCCCCGGTCGGCATCGAGCTGCTCTTCACCGTCAGCGAGGAGCGCGCGCTGGCCGGGGCCAAGGCGTTCGACGCGGGGCGGCTGATCAGTCCGTTCGGCTACGTCTTCGACCACGCCAGCCCGATCGGGGAGATCGTCGTCGCCTCGCCGACGTACATGCGCTGGCAGGCCGACTTCACCGGCCAGGCGGCGCACGCGGGTCTGCACCCGGAGGAGGGCCGCAGCGCGATCCTCGCCGCCGCGCGGGCCGTCGCGACGCTCCCGCAGGGGCGCGATCGACGACGAGACGACGGTGAACGTCGCACAGATCCACGGTGGGGTCGCGGGGACGAACGTCGTCCCGGAACGCTGCGGCGTCGTCGGCGAGGCGCGCTCGCTCTCCGACGCCGCGCTCGAGGAGGTCATGGCGGACATCGTCGACGCGCTCCACGACGCAGCGAACGACCCCGAGTGCTCGTGCGACCTCGACGTCACCGTCGAGCGGCTGTTCGCGGGCTACCGGCGCAAGACGTCCGCGCCGCCGGTCCAGGCGGCCGAGGCCGCGCTGCGCGAGCGCGGCTACGCGCCGCGCCGGATCCTCAGCGGTGGCGGGTCGGACGCGAACGCCTTCGAGGCGGCCGGCTTCACGTGCGTGAACCTCGCCAACGGGACCGAGCGCGCCCACCAGCCCGCCGAGCGCGTCAGCCAGGCGTCCCTGGAGGGCATGCTCGACGTCACCTACGCGCTTCTCGACGAGCTGGGTGGGGGATGACCGGGGCGCCACCTCAGCGGCTCGTCCTGCGGCGCGGCACCGTCAGCGAGGCGGCGGGCGGCGAGGGGCCCGAGCAGCGGCTGGTCGTCGACGTGCCCGGTCGCGGGCCGCGCGCGGCGGTCGCGGACGTCGCGCTCGTCGGGCGCGCCCAGCCCGGCGACGACGTCGTCGTCAACACCCAGGCCGCCGACCTGGAGCTCGGCTCGGGCGGATTCGACGTCGTCCACGTCAACCTCACGCGCGGGCTGGACGGCCCCGGGGTCGCCGGTGCGCACGTCATGAAGCTCAACTACACCTCGCTGCAGCACGCGGTCAGCCCCGTGGAGTCCGCGGACCTGCGGCTGCCGCTGGCGCGCCCGGTCTGCGTCATCGCCCTCCACGGGCAGCTCGCGCCGCTCGCGTGGGCGGCGGCGCAGGCACGCCCCGGGCTGCGGGTCGGCTACGTCCAGACGGCCGGGGGCGCGCTCCCCGGCGGGCACTCGCAGGTGGTTCGCGAGCTGCTGGAACGCGGCCTCCTCGCCGGGCACGTCACGGCGGGGCCGGTGTACGGGGGCGACGGCGAGGCGATCACGACCGCCGGGGCGCTCCAGCATGGGGTGCAGGACCGGGGCTGGGATGCCGCCGTCTGCGGCCCCGGACCGGGCATTCTGGGCTCCGCGACGCCGCTGGGGCACGGGGGGCTCGTCGCGCTCGAGTCGGCCCACACCGCGCTCGCGCTCGGCTGCGAGGTTCTCATCTGCCCGCGCATGTCCAGCGGCGACCCGCGCCCCCGTCACCAGGGCCTCTCGCATCACAGCGCGACCGTCCTGGATCTCGTGCTGGCCCCGGTCGCCGTGGCCGTCCCTGAGGACGACACGGGCGCGATCCCGCAGCGCCACGATGTGCGCCGGGCCGCCGCCGACGTGGCCGGCTACGCGGCGTCGGCGGCTTCCGGCGAGGACGATGGGGCGCGGGCTCGACGAGGACCGGCTGTTCTTCGCCGCCGCGCTGAGCGCGGGCGGCGTGCTGGCGACCATGGGGGAGACGACATGACGCAGGGATCGCAGGGCCGGGAGTTCGAGCGCATCGGCGGGGAGACCGTGTGGACCGGCCACATCGTCCACGTCGACCGGGACCGGTTCCGCTACGCCGACGGCGAGGTCGTGGAGCGCGAGATCATCCGGCACCCCGGCGCGGCCGGGATCGTCGCGCACGACGACCTGCACGTGTGGCTCGTGCGCCAGCCGCGCGAGACCGTCGGCGATCCGGACGTCCTGGAGATCCCGGCCGGGAAGCTCGACATCCCCGGCGAGCCGCCGCTGGAGTGCGCGCGCCGCGAGCTGACCGAGGAGATCGGCAGGGGCGCCGACCACTGGGCGCCGATTCTGCGGTACGTCACGAGCATCGGGGTGATGGACGAGGTCGTGCACCTGTTCCACGCCACGGGGCTGCGCGAGGCCGGCGGCGCCCCGGCCGCGGACGACGGCGAGCGGATCGAGGTCGTCGCCTGGCCGCTGGACGACATCGAGGGCGCGATCGACGCCACGCTCGACTCCAAGACGATCATCGGGCTCCAGTGGCTGCGCGAGCACCTGCGCGAGCACGGCTCGACCGCGCCGGAGGACGAGATCGCCTGACGCACGCCGCGTTGCAGCGGCGGGGGGCGGGGAGGCCCGGCGCGAACATCACCGCATGGCGTCCGTCACCCGCGCTCCGGCGCGGCCCTTCGAGCACCACGTGCTCGACTTCCTCGCGTACCTGGAGCTGGAGCGCGGGCTCTCGCGCAACACGCTCGAGGCCTACCGCTCGGACCTCCTGCAGTACGGGACCTACCTCGAGCGCCGCGGTCTCGACGTCCTGGCGGTCGCCCACACGGACGTCGCGGGGTTTCTCGACGAGCTGGCGCAGGGGACGGCCGACCGGCCCCCCGCGGCTCCGGCGACGCTCCAGCGCAAGACCGCGTGCCTGCGCTCCTTCTACCGCCACCTGCGCCGCGAGGAGATCCTCGAGGCCGACCCGACGGCGGACCTGCGCGGACCCCGCGCGGGCCGGCGCCTGCCGCAGGTCCTGAGCCGCGACGAGGTCCTGCGCCTGCTGGCGTCGCCGCGCGGCGACGCGCCGGCGGCGCGGCGCGACCGCGCGCTGCTGGAGCTCATGTACGCCTGCGGCCTGCGGGCGAGCGAGGCGACCGGCATGCTCGTCGGGGACGTGGACCTGGAGGCCGGGGTGCTTCGCGCCCGCGGCAAGGGCTCCAAGGAGCGGCTCGTGCCGATCGGCCGCGAGGCGCTCGCCGCCGTGCGGGCCTACCTGCGCGCCGGCCGGCCGCAGCTCGTCGGCATCCGCGACGAGGCGCATCTGTTCGTCAACCAGCGCGGCGGCGGGCTCAGCCGCCAGGGGCTCTACAAGATCGTCCAGGGGCACGCGGCCGCGGTCGGGCTCGACGACCGGATGAGCCCGCACACGCTGCGGCACACGTTCGCGACGCACCTGCTCGCCGGCGGGTGCGACCTGCGCGCGCTGCAGGAGATGCTCGGCCACGCCGACATCGCGACGACCCAGCTCTACACGCACCTCTCGACCGAGCGCCTGCGCGACGCGTACTTCGCCGCCCATCCACGTGCCCATGCGGGCACGGGCAGCTGATCGTCAGGCGCCGCCGCCGACGCTCTCCGCGGGCCGGCCGATCACCGCGCGACTGTCGTCGCTGCGGATCAGGACCATCGCGACGAGCGCGCCGATGAGCGCGAACGCCGCGCCGCCCAGGAACGCGGCCTGAAAGCCCTCGGTGAGCGCCTCGGCGCTCGGGCGGCCGGGGCCCGTCGCCACGGCGTCCGTCCTGGCGGTCGCAATCGCCGCGAGGATCGCCAGGCCCAGCGCGCCGCCGACCTGCTGACCGGCGTTGATGAGCCCGCTGGCCAGGCCCGCCTCGTCGTCGGCGATGCCGGTGGTGCCGCCGATCGTCACGGGGACGAACGAGAATCCCAGACCGACCGCGGCCAGCAGCGACGGGATCAGGACGTCCCCGGTGAACGTTCCGTCGTCGGAGATCTGCGCGAACAGGAACAGCCCGGCTGCGACGAACAGGAGGCCGGCGATCACCACGGGCTTGAACCCGATCTTCGTCACGAGGACCGAGGCGAGCCCGGCGGCGACGATGATCGTCAGTGCCAACGGCAGGTATGCCAGCCCGGCCTTCAGCGCGTCCCAGCCCAGCACCTGCTGCATGTAGAGCGAGACGAAGAAGAACATCGAGAACAGCGCCGCACCGACCAGCAGGCCCGTCGCGTATGCACCGGTGCGGGTCCGCGACCGGAACACGTCGAACGGCACCAGGGGCGCCGCGGCGCGCGCCTCGATCGCGACGAACGACACCAGCAGGACCGCGGCGAGTGCCAGCAGCACCACCGTCTGGGTGGAACCCCAGCCGGCGTTGTTGGCGTCGATCAGGGCGTAGATCAGGACGGCCAGCCCGGCGGTGACCGTGACGGCGCCCGCGACGTCGAAGCCGCCGCGCTCGCGCTCGTCGCGGCTCTCCGGGACGAGGCGGGGCGTCAGCAGGACCGCGCCGACGGCGACCGGGACATTGACGAAGAGGACCCAGCGCCAGCTGAGGTACTCCGTGAGGATGCCGCCGAGCATGACGCCGGCCGCGCCGCCGGCGCCCGCGACGCCGCCCCAGACGCCCAGGGCCCGGTTGCGCTCGGCGCCCTCCCGGAACGTCGAGGTGAGGATCGAGAGCGCGGCGGGGGACAGCAGCGCGGCGCCGAGGCCCTGCACTGCCCGGGCCGCGATCAGCGTCGTCTCCGACTGCGCGAAGCCGCCGACGAAGGAGGCGATCGCGAACAGGATCAGTCCCCACATGTAGATCCGGCGGCGGCCGAGGATGTCGGCCAGGCGCCCGCCGAGCAGCAGGAACCCGCCGAAGGTGAGCGTGTACGAGTTGACGACCCAGGAGAGCGAGTCCTGGGACAGGCCCAGGTCGCGCGCGATCGACGGGAGCGCCACGTTGGTGATCGACGCATCGAGGACGACGACGAACTGGCTGGCGGCGAGCAGGGCGAGGAGCGGACCCTTGCGGACGGCGGCGGGCGGCATCGGGTGTTTGTATCAGCAACCTCCGCCGGCCCTCCGGCGCTCCGGGCACCGGCTCTGTCAGCATCGCGGGCATGCCGCCCGGTCCGGACGACAGCGACGCCCGCCGCGCCTTCGTCGTCGTCATCGACGCGCTCGGCGCCGGCGCCGAGCCCGACGCGGCCGCCTACGGCGACGACGGGGCGCACACGTTGCGCCATCTCGCCGACGCCGTCGGCGGGCTGCAGCTGCCCGCGCTGGAGCGGCTCGGGCTCGGCGACCTGGGCCCCATCCGCGGCGTGCCGCGCAGCCCGGCGCCCGCGCTCCACGGGATCCTGCACCACCTGGGCCCCGGCAAGGACTCCACGACCGGCCACTGGGAGCTGATGGGGATCGTCCTGACCGAGCCGCTGCCCACGTACCCGGGGCGCCTGCCGCCGGAGCTCCTGGCCCGGCTGGAGGCGGCCACCGGGCATCGCCTGTGCGGCGGGGAGGCGCTCGACGGCCTGGCCGCGCTCGAGCGGCACGGCCGCAGGCACCTGGAGACCGGGGAGCTGATCGCCTACACGTCGGTGGACTCCGTCGTCCAGCTCGCGGCCCACGAGGACGTCGTCTCGCAGGCCGAGCTCGAGGACGCGTGTGCCGCGGCCCGCATCGAGCTGCAGGGCCCCGACGCGGTCGGGCGCGTCATCGCGCGCCCGTTCGGCGGCGAGCCGGGTGCCTTCGAGCGCACGCTCGGCCGGCGCGACTTCGCGCTGCCGCCGCCGACCCGCTCCTACCTCGACGCGCTGCGGGATGCGGACGTCCCGGTGCACGCCGTCGGCAAGGTCGACGACCTGTTCGCCGGCCAGGGGATCGACCGCGCCCACCCCGGTGCGACGAACGCCGAGGCGCTCGGCATGCTCGATCTGCTCGTTGAGGAGCTCCCGGCCGGTCTGGCGTTCGCCAACCTCATCGAGACCGACCAGGTCTTCGGTCACCGCAAGGACGTCGAGGGCTTCCACGCGGCCCTGCGGGAGATCGACGCGGCCATCGCCGGATGGCTCGACCGCCTGGGTCCACGCGACCTGCTCGTCATCACCGCCGACCACGGGGTGGACCCCCGCATGGCGCACGCCGACCACACGCGCGAGCGCGTGCCGCTGCTCGCGCGCTTCACCGGCGACGGCGGCCGGCGCCACGACGGCGCGATGGCCGACGTCGGCGCGAGCGCGCTGCACTGGCTGACCGGGACCGAGGACCCGCTCCTCCCCGGAGAGCCGTTCACCTGACCGTATGCTCGGATCGTGCCCGAGCTCCCCGAGGTCGAGACGATCCGCCGCAGCCTGGCGCCGCTGGTCACCGGGCGTGCGATCACGGCGCTCGACGTGGGCGACCAGCGCTGGTGCGCGCCGCTCGCCCCGGACGATGTCGCCGACGCCGTCGTCGGCCGCCGGATCGAGGCGCTCTCGCGGCGCGGGAAGTGGCTCGTCTTCGACCTGGAGGGCGAGGTCTTCCTGATCACGCACCTGCGGATGACCGGGGCGTTCCTCTACGACCCGGATCCGGGCGCGCCCTACGAGCGCGTGCGGATCGGGCTGTCCGACGGCCACGAGCTGCGCTTCTGCGATCCGCGGCGCTTCGGCACCGGTGAGCTGGCGTTCGGCCTGCCCGCGGTGGAGGCCTTCTTCGCCGCGCGCGTCGGCGTTGAGCCGCTCGGCGAGGGCCTCGAGGGCGGCCTGCTGCGGCGTCTCGCGCGGGGGAGCCGTGCGCCGGTGAAGGCGTTCCTGCTCGACCAACGGCGAATCGCGGGGGTCGGGAACATCTACGCCGACGAGGCGCTGTTCCGTGCCGGGATCCACCCGCTGCGCCGGGCCGGCTCGCTGACGCGCGCGCAGTGCGACACGCTGGCGCAGACGGTCCCGGACGCGCTGCGGGCGGGTCTCGCCGCCGGCGGCGCGACGATCGACGACTTCCGGCATCCCGACGGCGTGCGCGGGACCTTCCAGGACGATTTCCTCGTCCACCGCCGCGAGGGGGAGGACTGCCCCCGCTGCGGCGGGGAGATCGTGAAGCTCGTGGTCGCGGGGCGCGGGACCTACGTGTGTGAGCGCTGCCAGCCGCGGCCTCGCGGCGTCAGGCGGGCTGCGCCAGCTCCTCGAGCCGCCCGCTCTGGTCGGCCATGATCAGCTCGCGGAAGCCGCCGAGCACCTCGTCGCCGATGACGATCTGGGGGAAGCTCAGCATGCCCGTCCGCTCGAGCAGCGCCGCGCGTCCCTCCGGGTCCTTTGCCAGATTGATCTCCTGGAAGGCGATGCCCCGCTTGGTCAAGAGGTCCTTGGCGCGGGCGCAGAACGAGCAGGGATCGGTGGAGTACACGGTGACGTCGGCCATTGCTTTACAAAACATAGCGACCCGGTCCGGGCCGTTCGACGGGATGCGCGCGTGGCTGGGCCGCTGACCACCGAGGCCGTCGTCCTGCGCTCGATGCGCTACGGCGAGGCGGATCGCATCCTGCACGTGTACACGCCGATGCGCGGGCGGGTCGGTGCGATCGCCAAGGGCGTGCGCCGCTCGCGCAGCCGCTTCGGGGGCCGGCTGGAGCCGTTCTTCCGGCTGAAGCTCGGCCTGCACGAGGGCCGCAGCGACCTGCTGACGGTGACGAGCGCCGAGACGGTCGCCGGGCATCCGCGGCTGCGGGAGGACCCGGACGCGCTCGATGCCGCCGCCCGCGCGTGCGACGCCGTCTCCCGGCTGTTCGAGTCGCCCGAGCCGCACCCGGAGGTCTTCAACCTCCTGTGCACCATGCTGACGCTCCTCGACGAGGATCCGCAGGCGGGCGCGGCTCCCGAGCGCCGGCTGGCCTTCCGGCTCAAGCTGCTGCTGGCCGCGGGCTTCATGCCGCATCTGTCCGCGTGCGCCCAGTGCGGGGAGGCCGACGGCCTCGTCGGCTTCTCACCGGCCGCCGGCGGGGTGGTCTGCGCGTCGTGCGAAGCGGGGTCCTTCCCGCTCGACCAGGCGGCGCACACGTTCCTCGCCGAGGCGCTGGGCCGGCCGCTGGCGCAGGCGCCGCGGGCCGACGAGCGCACGCTGCGCGTCGCCGACCGCGTCGTGCTCGAGACCGCCGCCCACCACGCGCACGTCCGGCTGCGCGCCGCCGCATAGGATCGCCGCGTGGACGCCCACGGCAATCCCGGCCCCGTCGCCATGGCCTACGCCGAGCGACGCCGCGCGCTCGAGGAGGCCACGCTCGCCCCCGGGGCGGCGCGCTCCTGGCCCGCGATCCGCCGGGCGCCGGAGGAGGACTGCGGGCTGCGCTCGCCGCTGCAGCGCGACCGCGACCGGATCGTCCATTGCAAGGCCTTCCGGCGGCTGAAGCACAAGACCCAGGTGTTCGTGGCGCCCGAGGGCGACCACTACCGCACGCGGCTCACGCACACGCTCGAGGTCACCCAGATCGCGCGGACGGTCGCCCGGGCGCTGCGGCTCAACGAGGATCTGACCGAGGCGATCGGGCTCGGGCACGACCTCGGGCACCCGCCGTTCGGGCACATCGGCGAAGGGGTCCTGGACGACTGCGTGCGCGAGCGCTACGGCCGCGAGTTCCGCCACTACGAGCACTCGCTGCGGGTCGTCGAGGTGCTCGAGCGGGGCGGGGCGGGCCTGAACCTCACCGAGGACGTCCGCGACGGGATCCTCTGCCATTCCGGGCGCGCGCCGCTGCCCCGGACCCTCGAGGGCCGCATCGTCCGCATCGTGGATCGCGTCGCGTACATCAACCACGACATCGACGACGCCGTCCGCGCCGGGGTCATCGCCGAGACCGACCTGCCGACCGGCCCGATCGCGGTCCTCGGCCCGACCGGGTCGGCGAGGATCGACGCGCTCGTCCACGACCTCGTCGAGCACTCGGCGCCCGCCGGGGACATCGTGCAGGGTGCCGAGGCCGGCGCCGCGATGGACGAGCTGCGCACGTGGATGTTCGACAACGTCTATCTCGGCCCGGTCGCGCGCACCGAGCACGAGCGGATCGAGCGGGTGCTGCGGACGCTGTTCACGCACTACGCCGGCGCCCCCGACCGGCTGCCTGACGACGGCGGCGCGCCCGACGCGGACGAGGGACGGCGGGTGACCGACTACCTCGCCGGGATGACCGACCGCTACTGCATCCGGGTGTTCGAGGAGCTCACCGTCCCGGAATCCTTCGCCGCGTAGGCTGACCGTCGTGGCCCGGTACACCGACGAATCGATCGAGCGCGTCCGCCAGGCGGTCGACATGCTCGACCTCGTCGGCGCGAAGACCGAGCTGAAGCGCTCCGGGAGTCAATGGATGGGCACGTGCCCGTTCCACGACGAGCGTACGCCGTCGTTCAGCGTGAACGCGACCGACAAGGTCTTCCACTGCTTCGGATGCGGGGAGGGGGGCGACCTCTTCAAGTTCGTCGAGCTGACGGAGGGCCTGCCGTTCCGCGAGGCGCTCGAGAGCCTCGCCGACCGCTACGCCGTCACGCTGGACCTCGCCGACGAGGATCCGCAGGCCGCGGAGCGCCGCAGGCACCGCGAGCGCCTGCTCGAGCTGCTGGAGCGCACCTCCACGTGGTACGTGCGCCAGCTGTGGGAGAGCGACGAGGCGGCCGGCCCGCGCGCGTATCTCGCCGAGCGTGGGCTCGAGGAGCAGACGCTGCGCGAGTTCCGCGTCGGCTATGCGCCGAGCGCGTGGGATGCGGTGCTCGTGGCCTCGCGGCGGGCCGGATTCAGCGAGCGGGACCTGTGGGATGCGGGCCTGGTGCGCCGCAGTGAGAAGGGCGGGCTCTACGACTTCTTCCGGCGCCGCGTGCAGTTCCCGCTCTGCGACGCGCGGGGCCGGGTGCTGGGGTTCGGCGGGCGCGCCGTCGGCCCCGATCAGAAGCCCAAGTACGTCAACTCGACCGACAACGTCGTCTACCACAAGGGCCGCCACCTCTTCGCGGCCGACCTTGCGCGGACGGCCGCTGCCAAGGCGGGCCGGGTCGTGCTCTGCGAGGGCTACACCGACGTCATCGCCCTGCACCAGGCCGGGTTGCGCAACACGGTCGGGCTGATGGGCACCGCGCTCACCGAGGACCAGGTCGGCGAACTCGCGCGCCTCGCGCCGGTGGTGCTGCTCGCGCTCGACGCCGACAGCGCGGGCCAGGAGGCGATGCTGCGGGCGGCGAAGGTCGCCGCCGGGCGGCGGCTGGAGCTGCGCGTCGTCGTGTTGCCGCCCGGGCAGGACCCGGCTGATCTCCTGCTGTCCGAAGGGGCGGACGGCATGCGCGAGCGGGTGGCCGGCTCGGTGCCGTTCGTGCGCTTCCGCGTCGAGCGGGTGCTGGGCACCTCGGACCTGGGCACCGCGGAGGGCAAGGACCGGGCCGTCGAGGCGCTGCGCCCCGTGCTGGGCACGCTGCCGGCGAGTGCGCTGCGCGACGAGCTGCTCGCGATCGCCTCGGACCGGCTGGACGTCGTGCCGGTGAAGCTCGCGGAGTGGCTGGCGCAGCCGGGTCAGGGGCCGGCGGCGCCCGGCGGTCGCGCCCGGGCGCCGGAGCCGGCGGCGCCAGCCCCGGCACCGGCGCGCACGATCGTCAGCCCGACCGCGCGCATCGAGCGCTCGCTGCTCGTGCAGTGTCTCGCGCTCCCGCAGGAGGGACGGGCCGTGCTCAGCGGCCTCGACCTGGAGCAGGCGTTCCAGACGCCCGCGCTGCGCCGCGCGGCCGTCCTGCTGCGGGACCACCTGGGCGAGCAGCTCCATGCGCCCGACGGCGACGACGAGGTCGCGAGGGTGCTCGCCGAGCTGCAGGTGCGCGCGGCACGCGCGACGGCGACGCGCGCGGCGCTCGAGGCCGAGCGCCTGCGGCTGGAGCTCGCGACCCTCGAGCGCCAGATCGCCACCGCGCGCGCGGGCGGCGAGGGGAACGTCGTCGAGCTCGCACGGCGGCGTGAGGAGCTGCAGTCGGCGATGGAGCATGAACTCGCCGAGACGCTCGCGCAGACGAAGCACGGGGACTGAGGGGGTCGCCGGTCCGTCCATTGATCGAACTAGTGTTCGATCGATGGACAAGGAGGTCTTGGTGGGATGGCTCGCGGAGGGGCTGTCGCTCGAGCGGATCGGGCGACGCGTTGGACGGCACCCGAGCACGGTGAGCTACTGGCTGAAGAAGCATGGACTGGAGGCGGTGGGCAGGACGACGTATGCGCCGCGAGGGGGGCTCGAGCGTGATGTCCTCCTTCGACTGATCGACGAGGGGCTCAGCAGCCGGGAGATCGCCGCGAGGCTGGAGGTCAGTCTCGGCACCGTTCGGCACTGGTTGACGCGACACCGTCTGAAGACGGTCCGCAGCGGACAGGCCGGCCGGCCACGCCGGGACGACCGTGACCGCTTCGTCGATCTCTGCGGGATTCATGGGACGACCGAGTTCGTGGTGAGGTCCGACGGCTTCACGGTCTGCCGGACGTGTCGGTCCGACGCCGTCGTGCGTCGCCGCAGACGAGTCAAGGAGGAACTCGTTCGCGAGGCCGGGGGCGGATGCGTGCTTTGTGGGTACGACGCGTGCATGGCCGCGCTGCAGTTCCATCACGTGGATCCTTCAACGAAGCTTTTCCAGCTCGCAGGACGGGGCATCAGCCGTGCGGGTGATGTCCTGAGGGCGGAAGCGGCTAAGTGCGTTCTGCTCTGCGCGAACTGCCATGCGGAGGTCGAGAGCGGCTACACCGATCTTCCGGCTACCATGACGCGTCCGCTTCCCGACGTATCCGGGGTAGCGCAGCACGATCCGGGGTAGCTCAATCGGCAGAGCGAACGGCTGTTAACCGTTAGGTTGTGGGTTCGAGTCCCACCCCCGGAGTCAGCGCTGAGAATCGCCGAGCGCCTCCACCAGATCGGACGCCAGCCCCGCCGGATCGCTGACGGCCAGCCAGTCCGCCAGCTCCCGCGCCGACGCCCGGATCTCGGGCTCGCCCAGCGCCCGCTCCACCGCAAGGGCCACCGACCGCGGCCCCACGAGCCGGCGCGGGATCCGCACCCCCGCGCCCGCCCAGTCCACGCGCGCCGCGTTCTCGTTCATGTCCCCGGCTGCCGGGGCGACCACCACCGCGCACCCGCTCGCCAGCGCCCGCACGAGCGTGCCGTGCCCGCCGTGACAGACGACGACGTCACAGCGCGGCATCGTCGTCGCGTAGCTCACCCACTCGACCAGCCGCGTGTTCGGCGCAACGCGCCACGGCCCGTCCTCAGCGGACAGGGGTCGGCGATTCCACGTCGCCAGCACTCGGACACCCGGGATGCCCCCGAGGCCCGTCAGAGCGGCCCGCAGCAGGCTGTGACGGGCATCCTGGGCCGTGGAGGGGGCGACCAGGACCAGCGGCCCGTCGCCCGGCGGCAGGTCGACCTCCCCGAAGGCCGGCTCCCACAGCAGCGGCCCCACGACGTGCGTGTTCGGCGGCGCCGCCACCCGCGGGTACTCCAGCTGCGGGAACGTCGCGACGAGCGCCAGCCGCTCGGAGATCCCGCCGTGCACCCGACCGGACGGTGGCAGCCCCAGGCGCCGGCGCGTCTCGTCGAGCTCGCGGCGGCCCAGCTCCAGGCCGCGGTCGATCACGGGGTTCAGCAGCGACCAGCCCGCGCGGCCGACCGCGGTCCGGGGCAGCCGCGCGCCGAGCGAGTACGGGGCGAACCCGGGCGCCGGCCGCGGATCGACGTGCGGGACGAGCGTCGCGACGGGCACGCCCTCGAGCTCACCCGCCAGCGCCGGCGCCAGCGTCAGGATGTCCGCCACGACCACGTGCGGCGCCACCGAGCGCACGAGGTCCAGCGTCTGCCCGGTCGCCCGCACGACCGCCTCGTAGGGCTTCAGCGGGCGCTGCTGCGTGGGGAAGACGTGGTATTCCGGCGCGGGGGCGAAGCGCACCCCCTCGGCCTCGACGTCGCCGCGCCAGCGCTCGGCGGTCTGGAGCGTCACCTCGTGCCCGCGGGCACGCAGCCGGCGGGCGAGGGCGATCATCGGGAAGGCGTGTCCCGGGTCGCCGAACGCCCCCAGCAGGACCCGCATCCGCCGTCAGCCCCGCGCGCGCATCGCGCTCACGCGGCGTTCAGCTCGGCCACGAGCCGCAGCTGCGTGATCCGGTCCTCCTTCGTCCACGCCATCGGCGTGACGCCGAGCGTGCCGACGCCCGCATCGCGGTAGGCCGCGAGCCGTTCGCGGACCTGGTCCGGGGTGCCGCAGAGCGAGACGGCGTCGATCAGCGCCTCGGGCAGCGCCGCCGCGGCCTCGTCCTTCTTGCCGTCGAGGTAGAGGTCCTGGACCTCCGTCGCGGCGTCCTCGAAGCCGTAGCGCTGCACGAGCTGGTTGTAGAAGTTCTGCTTACGCGACCCCATGCCGCCGACGTAGAGCGCGATGAACGGGCGCATCAGGTCGCGCGCCGCATTCGCGTCCTCGCCGACGTAGACCTGCACGCCCGGAGCGATCTCGACGTCGTCGAGCGTCTTGCCCCCGCCCGCGCGCTCGACGCCGGTCTGCAGCTCGTCGCGCATCACGGTGACGTGCTCGGGGGAGAACAGGGTGGGGATGACGCCGTCGGCGATCTCGCCTGCGAGCTGCGTGTTCTTCGGGCCGATCGCCGCGATGTAGATCGGGATGCGGTCCTGGACCGTGCCGATCGTGAGCTTCAGCGCCTTGCCCGGGCCGTCCGGCAGCGGGAGCTCGAGCGTCTCGCCGTGGTACTGGACTCGCTCCCGGGCCAGCGCCATCCGCAGCACCGCCACGTAGTCGCGCGTGCGGGCGAGCTGCTTGGCGAAGCGCACGCCGTGCCAGCCCTCGCTGACCTGCGGGCCGGATGAGCCGATGCCGAGGATCATCCGGCCCTCCGAGAGCTGGTCGATCGTCGCCGCGGTCATCGCGGTCATCGCGGCCGACCGCCCCGGCATCTGGAAGATGCCCGACGCGAGCCGGATCGTGGAGGTCTGCCCGGCGAGCCAGGCGAGGATCGTCGCCGTGTCGGAGCCGTAGGCCTCCGCGGCCCAGACCGAGTCGTAGCCGAGCCGCTCGGCCTCCTGGACGATGCCGAGCTGATCCTCGCTGCGTGAGGCCGAGGCCCCAGTAGCCGATGTGGACGCCGAGCTTCATGTGATGCCTTCCTTACTGACCGGGGATGAGACCGCCGCCGGGCTGCTCGAAGCGGATCTCGGGGATCACGCAGCCCGGGGTGGTCGAGAGGAGGTAGCGGACCGCGCCCGCGATGTCCTGCGGCGTGATCATCGTCTCGGCCGGCACGTGCTCCTTGACGAAGTCGGTCATCGGCGTGTCGACGAAGGCGGGACACAGCGCGGTGTTCTTGATGCCGGCCGACCCGAGCTCCTTGTTCATCGCCTGCGTGAAGCCGACGACGGCGTGCTTGGTGGAGGAGTAGACCGACAGCCAGCCCTCACCGCGGATGCCGGAGATCGACGAGGTGTTCACGACGAGCGCGTTGCGATGCTCTTCGCCGGCGCGCCGCAGCATCGGCATCGCCTCGCGGTAGAAGAGGAAGATCGAGCGGATGTTCGTGTTCAGCTGGATGTCGATCTTCTTCGTGGTCAGGTCGTCGACGACCTCGCCGATCCCGACACCCGCGTTGTTGACGAGCACGTCGAGGCGGCCGTACCGTTCCTCGTGGGCCTTGACGACGCCCGCGATCGTCTCCTCGTCGCCGAGGTTGCCGGCGATGTGCTGGAGGTCGTACCCCTTGGCGCGAAGCCGCTCGGCGGCCGCCTCGAGCTTCTCCGCCCGCCGCGCGGCGATGGTCAGCCCGTAGCCCGCGTCGCCCAGCATGTCCGCGATCGCCAGGCCGATGCCACTCGATGCGCCCGTCACGATCGCCGCCCGCTCCGCCATGTCCGCTCCTCCGCTCGTGTGCTCCGCCGTCCGGCGGGCGGTATCCCATCACAGACGGCGCGGCGGCCTCGTACCGGCTCCCGCGCGCCGGGCGGTGCCTACACTGCCGCCCCGTGCGCCGCGCGTCCCTCCTCGCCTCCGTCGCCGTCGTCGCGCTGTCCGCGGCGGGCTGCGGCGACTCGTCCGACACCGCCACGATGGCGACCCCCACGACGACGGCTCGCGCCGCCGTCACGCCGACCGCGGCGGACTTCCCGCAGCCCACCGGGCGCACGCTCGCCGAGCTGCGCCAGGACAGTCAGGAGGGCCTGATCCTGGCCCCGAGCGTCTCGGTCCTGCAGCCCGGGACCAACCGCTACGGCTTCGCACTCTTCGACGCGGCGCGCAAGCAGGTCGCGGGCGCGCCCGTCGCGCTCTACGTCTCCCGTCCCGACGGCACCGGCCTGCGCGGCCCCTACCCGGCGCGCAGCGAGTCGCTCGCCGTCAAGCCCCAGTTCGCGAGTCGCTCGACCACGGCGGACCCGGACGCGGCCAAGAGCGTCTACGTGGCGAAGGTCCCGTTCGCCAAGCCGGGCAGCTACCGGGTCACGGCCGTGGCGAAGCTCGACGGGCGGTCGGTCAGCACCTCGTCGTTCAGCGCCGAGGTCCGCGCGAGCTCGACGAGGGGCTTTCCCCCGAACGTCGGCGACGCCGCTCCGAAGGTCAGGACGCCCACGATCGCCGACGTCGCCGGTGACGCCGAGCGCCTCTCGACCCGCATGCCGCCCGCGACGGATCTGATCGAGACCGACCTGGCGAAGGTGCACGGCACGAAGCCGGTGGCGCTGCTGTTCGCGACGCCCGCGCTCTGCCAGAGCCGTGTCTGCGGCCCCGTCGTCGACGTCATGGAGCAGGTGCGCTCGAAGGGCGACTTCGACGACACCGCGTTCATCTCGAGCGAGATCTACAAGGAGAACCGCGTCGACCAGGGACTGCGGCCCGCGCCCGCCGCCTACCGGCTGCCGACGGAGCCGTGGCTGTTCGTCCTTGACCGGCAGGGCCGCGTCGTCGAGCGCATCGAGGGGGCGTTCTCGGTCGGCGAGCTCGAGGCCGCCGTGCGCCGGGCCGAGCAGGCCGGCTGACGTACGATCGGCCCCACAACGGGCCGGTAGCTCAATTGGTCAGAGCCGCGGACTCATAATCCGTCCGATCCTGGTTCGAGTCCAGGCCGGCCCATATCAATCCCATGCGCGCGTCACGGCTTGTACAGCACGAACGAGAAGCCGCCCTTCGGGCCGGAGCACGTGTTCCCGCGGCAGTCCCAGCCCTTGGGGAGCAGCGCCTTGTCGATGCCGAGCCGCTCGCGGCCCCACTGCTGGGCGACGATCGTGACGGTCTGGCAGCTGACGTTGCGTTGGCTGGTGATGCGAGCGTAGGTCAGCTCGATCTCGCCGTCGCGCACGCCGATCTCGACCGGGCCGCACCCGCCGGCATCGGCGCTCTGCGACGGGGTCGTCGCGGTGGTGGTCGGTGTCGTCTCGGAGGTCGTCGTCGTGGTCGGCGTCGTGGTCCGGGATGTCTGCGTCTTCGCGGTCGTCGCCGTCGCGGTCGCCGTCACCGTCTGCGTGGCCTGCGTCGCGCTCGACGCGGGGGCGGAGGTGATGGTTCCTGAGCCTGCTCCGTCGTCACCGCCACAACTGGTGAGGGCGAGCATGGCGACGACCAGGAACGCGGCGGGGCCGCCCATGGGAATCGTCATGGCGCGCAGGATAGGAAATGCGAGACCGGGCCGCGCCGCCACGCCGGACCCGGGGCTTCGGGCCCGTGCGCAGTCGACACGGATGGCGCGTTCGCGTGCCGCCCGACCGGGACCGGTCCGCCGCGCTGCTCGCCGCCACCTGCGTCAGCGGCGCAGGAACCGCATGAGCGGGATCGCGACGGCGAGCGCGACCGCCGCATGGCACAGCAGCCAGGCGAGGCCGACGCCGTCGAGCCCGTGGTCCTCCGCGAGAACCCTCGTCGCCGGGACGAGGCTCACGAGCAGCGCGACCTCGACGATCGCCACAAGGTCGCTGCGGCCCTGGATGCGGCAGGTGCCGGCGTAGAGGAACACGATCGCGCGGGCGCAGCTCGCGAGCGCCATCAGGCGCAGCATCGTCGTGCCCTCGGCGACGTAGTCCGAACCGAAGGGCCGCAGCAGCAGCGGGGCGGCGACCGCGATCAGCAGTGCGGCCGGGATCTGGAACGTCAGGAAGCGCCGTACCACGAGGTTCGCGAGCTCGGCGCGCCGCGGCTCGTCGCGCGAGGCCTCGGCGACGAGCGAGGTCGTGACGCCGTAGAAGAGCAGGTCGAAGGCCGTGATCAGCGCGAACGGCAGGTAGAAGTAGCCGGCCTGCACGTCGCCGAGCACCGCCAGGACGATGATCGGAACGAGCGTGAGCGTCGCCTGACCGAAGACCGAGCCGATGTAATCGGTGACGAGGAAGCGGCCGAGCCGGCCACGATCGAACCGGGTCTGCGGCGCGGCGTGCGGCGCGGCGAGATGGACGTGGATGGCGCGCCGGAAGAGCAGCCAGTTCATGACCGGGAGGACCACGATCAGCGGCAGCACCCAGGAGACGAACAGCCCGTTCGAGAGCCCGACGAGCCCCGCCAACCCCAGGAGGACGAGCTTCGCGAGTCCGTAGGACGAGTTCTCGACGGGCAGCCAGCTCGCGCGGCGCAGCGCCGTCAGCGCGGCATCCTGCAGAGCGAAGACGCCCCAGGCGACGACGGCCGCAACGAACGCGAAGCGCAGCCAGGGCGTCTCGGGGATGAACGCGAACGCGTCGGAGGCCTGCGGCGCGATCAGGACGAACGCCGTCCCGCCGACGAGCGCGGCCACGGACGCCACGCCGTACGCGGCCACCACGGTCTCTCCGGCGCGCGCGCCGGCCTGCGGGAGGAACCGCAGGAGCGCATTGCCGAGGTTGAGCTGGCAGACGCTCGACACCGTCATCATCGCCGCGATGAGGACCCCGCTCGTGCCGATCTCGGCGGGGGTGAAGGCGTGGGCCGCCAGCGCCCAGAATCCGACGCCCAGGACGGCGGTCAGCCCGCTGCTGGCCATCACGCTGTACCCGCTGCGGGTGAGCGGGTCGTCGAGCTGCGCGACCACGGCGGCGGAGAGGCCGCGGCGCGGTGGGCTGTCCGGCACGGGATGCGGCTCGGTGTCAGGCACGGTGGGTCTGCGATGCGAAGGGCACCCTCGGGGTGACCGGGCCGCCGCGCGTCATGATGTCAGCCGCATGGCCCATGATCTCCGCGGTGAGCACAGCACACCCAACAGTCGGCACGGAGCGCCCGTCCGTTGAGCGCCCGCTCCGCTGACGTGCCGGCGTCCGACCCGCCGCACGCCGCTGGTGACCACGCGCGACGCGAGCGCGGGGCGGCGGCGCTGATGGTCGTCGCCGCCGCATCGTGCCTCGTCGCTGCGGGGCTCGTGGCCGCCGACGTCGACTCGCCGGCGCGTGCCGTCGCGGTGCTGCTCCTGTTCGTGCTCGCGCCGGGCGCCGCGGTGCTCGGCCCCCGGTGGGCACATCCCGGGCTCGTGGTCGTCACGAGCCTCGCGCTCAGTGCGCTCGCCGCCCAGATCCTGCTCTGGCTCGGCTCGTGGGAGCCGGTCACGGCGACGTACGTGCTGGCCGGCGTCTGCTTCCCGGTGCTCGTCGTCCGGCTCGTGCAGGGGCGTGGCGCGGAGGATCGGGCGTGACCGTGACCGCCTTCGAGCCCGCATGGGTCGGCGAGGTCGAGCTGGCGGGCCCGGTCGGCGACGTCGTCGCGCCCATCGCCTCCTACCGCCGGGCGCAGCTGCTCGTGCGCATCCACGGCACACCGGTCGGGCTCCTGTCCGTTCCGCTGGAGGCCGGGGTGTGCGACGCCGCCACCCTGGTGCGGCACGTGATCGACGGCCTCGGTCCGGCGGTCGCCGCGCACGTGGCGTACGACGGGCTGCCCGAGCGCGAACTGGGCGTCGCGGGCGTCCCGGACGTCCCGGCGCCCCGCTGCGCGGCGCCCGGTCCCCATCCGGAGCGGGCCGAGGGGCAGGCGAGCGTCATCGTCTGCACGCGCGACCGGCCCGACCGACTCCCGACGGCCGTGGAGACGATCCTGGCCTCGCACCGCGGCGATCTCGAGCTGATCGTCGTCGACAACGCGCCGCAGACGACGGCGGCACGCGACATCGTGGCCGCGCTGGGCGATCGGCGCGTTCGGTACGTCCTCGAGCCGCGTCCGGGGCTCTCGCGCGCCCGCAACCGCGGCGCACAGGACGCTCGCGGGCGGTTCCTGGTCTTCACCGACGACGACGTGCGCGTCGATCCCGCATGGCTCGGGCGCCTGCTGAACGGCTTCACCCGCGCCCCGCACGTCGGCTGCGCGACCGGCGTCGTCCTGGCCGCCGAGCTCGAGACGCCTGCGCAGGCGTACATCGAGCAGCGCCTGGACTGGTCGGCCTTCCGCCCGCCGCGGATCTACGACCTCGGCGCCCACCGCAGCGACGACGCGATGTTCCCGTTCAGCGCCGGGCAGTTCGGCACCGGCGCGAACGTCGCGGTGGACCGTGAGACGTGGGATGCGCTCGGGGGGCTCGACCCGCTGCTCGGCACCGGAACGCCCGCGATGGGCGGCGAGGACCTCGACCTCTTCCTCCGTGTGCTGCTCAGCGGCCGGGCGCTCTCCGTCGAGTCCAGTGCGGTGGTGTGGCACTGGCATCACCGCACGGTCGAGCAGCTGCGCCGCCAGCAGCGCGGCTACGGAGCGGGCCTTGCGGCCTACGCGACGAAGCACCTGCTCGACCGCCGCACAGGGCTCCAGATCGCGCGGCGCACGCCGGGCGCGCTGCGACGCATGACGTGCGACACGCGCAGTGCGGGTCGCAGCGCGGCGGTCGAGGACGAGCTGTCCGGCATCGAGTTGCGCGGCCTGCTGACGGGCTCGCGGCGCTATCTGGCGAGCCGGGTGCGGGCACGCCGCGAGGTCCCGGCTCCGTGACGGCGGTCGCCGCCGAGCGGCCGGGCCCCGGCCGGTCTTCCCCGGTGGGAGCCGCGCTGCCCATCGTCATCCACGGCGCGGTGCTCGTCGCGGCGCTCGCGTGCTGGATCGCGGCGCTCGCGGCGACCGATCTCGACGACATCGCCGGTCTGGGTCTGCTGAACGCGCTGCCGGTCACGTACTACCTCGCGGTGGCGCTCCTCGCCGCCGGCTTCGCGGCGACCGTGAGCGGCAGGGGCGTGCGCGCCGGGCTCGCGTTCGCCTACATCCTCGCGCTCGTCGTCGTCCTGCACGCGACGACCGCGGTGCTCTACGACGAGCCGCGCTACGTCTGGGTCTACAAGCACCTCGGCGTCATCGACCTCATCGTGCAGGACGGCGCCGCCCCCCGCAGCCTCGACATCTACGCCAACTGGCCGGCGTTCTTCGCGCTGAACGCCTGGTTCAGCCGTGCCGCCGGCGTGTCGGCGATCGACTACGCGCCCTGGGCACAGGTCTTCTTCAACGTGGCGAACGTCGCGGCGCTCACCTACGTCCTGCGCGGTCTGACCGCCGACCGGCGCCTGATCTGCATCTCGGTCTGGTTCTTCGTGCTGGCGAACTGGATCGGCCAGGACTTTCTTGCGCCGCAGGCGTTCGCGTTCCTCATGGCCCTCGGGCTGGCCGGTCTGTACCTGCGGCACGCGCCGCCGCCGCGGGCGCCCACGACGCGGACCGGCCGCCGGCTCGCGCGGATGCAGGAGCGCATCGCGGGCCGGCTGATCCCCGACGGCGCTCCGTCGCCGCCGCCGCTCGAGCTGCCCGGGCCGCGCTCGCCCCGCGCGGCGCTCGCCCTCGGGTTCGTCCTCTTCGCGGCCGCCGCGATGAGCCACCAGCTCAGCCCGGTGATCATCATCGCCTCGGCGCTTGCGCTGGCGATCCTCGCCCGGCGCCTGCCGCTGTGGGTTCCCGGCGCGATGATCGCCATCGAGGTCCTCTGGCTCATTCCCGCCTGGTCGTACGTGAGCGACCGCTACGACCTGCTCGCGCTGAACGTGCTGGACCGCCCGCGTCCCGTCGGCTCGGATCCCGAGCTGGCGCTTGCGGGCGTCGAGCTGGTCGCTCGCGGCGCGCAGCTGACCGTGGCGCTCGTCGGCGTGCTGGCGATCATCGGGCTGGTCCGGCGCCTGCGGGCGGGGCACCGCGACCTCGAGGCCGTCCTGCTCATCCTCGCGCCCGTCGCGGTCACGCCGCTGCAGGGCTACGGCGGTGAGGCGCTGCTGCGCGGCTTCCTCTTCGCGCTGCCGTGGCTCGCGTTCCTGACCGCCTGCGCGTGCGTCCCCGGACCGGCCACCGCGCGTGCGCTTCGCCCGGCGCGGCTCCTGCTCGCCAGCGCCGCAGTCGGAACCGGCCTCCTGTTCGCGTACTTCGGGCTGGAGAAGGTCAACCGGGTTGCGCCGGACGACGTCGCCGCCGCCGAATGGATCGAGGCGAACGCTCCGCGGGGAACGCTCGTCACGTACATCGCCCCGAGCTTCCCGGCCCGGACGACCGCGGGGTACGCGCGGCTCACGCTGAACACGTCGCCGACGACGCCCAACCTGCTCGAGGACGGCGATGCGGGCGGGCTGCTCTGGGGCGAGCGCGAGGCCCGGTCGCTCGGCACGCTGCAGGCGGCGAATCCGGCGCCCGAGCACTTCGTGGTGGTCAGCCGCGGCCAGGAGGACTACCTCCAGCTCTACGGCTTCGCCGAACCGGGATCGGTCGCGGCGCTGACAGCGGCGATGGAGGCATCCGGCGACTACCGGCTCGTCCACCGCAGCGGCGAGGCGCGGGTCTATCGCTGGACGGGGTAGACGCGGCGGGCGGCTACTGGTAGACGCGGACCCAGTCCACGAGCATCGAAGCGGGGAACGCGGTCGAGGCGTCGGGGGCCCCGGGCCAGTTGCCGCCGACCGCCAGGTTCAGCAGCAGGTGGAAGTCGTGGTCGAACGGCCAGCGCGCTCCGGTCGGGAGGTCGGCCTTCGTGTACCGGGAGAAGACCTGGCCGTCGAGGGTCCACTCGAACGAGTCTGGGGTCCAGATGACGCCGTAGACGTGGAAGCCGGTGGCGAGCGACGACGGCGCGGTGAACGTGCGGCCCATGCCCCAGTGGCCCTGCGTCGTGGTCGGCCCGTGGATGTTGCCGTGAGTCTGGTTCGAGGTGTGGCCGAGCTGCTCCATCACGTCGATCTCGCCGCACTCGGGCCAGCCGACGTCCCAGACGTCGTCGCCGAGGGCCCAGAAGGCGGGCCACAGGCCCTGACCGGTCGGGGTCTTGATGCGCGCCTCGAGGCGGCCGTACGTGAAGGAGAACTTGCCCTTGGTGTGGATGCGCGCCGAGGTGTAGTTTCGGCGGCTGCCGTCCGGGCCGGTGTAGGTCTCCCTGCGAGCGGTGATCGCGAGGTTGCCGGCGCCGTCGTGGCTCACGTTCTGCGGCCGGTTCGTGTAGCTCTGCAGCTCGTTGTTGCCCCAGCCGGCGCCGCCCTGCTCGGCGGTCCAGCCGGCGCCGCCGGGGGAGGTGCCGGAAGCGCCGTTGAACTCGTCGGACCAGATCAGGTTGTCGGGCACGGGCACGGGCGCGGGCGCAGGTGCAGGGGTGGGCTTGGGGACGGGTGCAGGTGCAGGCGCCGGCGCCGGTGGCGCTTCCGGAGCCGGGGCGGGAGCGGGAACCGGAGCCGGTGCCGCAGTGGGTGTCGGTGCCGGGGCGGGAGCGGGAGCATTCTTGGCGGGGCGCGTGGAGGGCCGCCGACGCGCGGCTGCGCGGACCTTCGGGCTCCAGGATGACCGGACCCGCGGACCGCCCGCAGCGCCGATGACGTGAACGTCGAGCGTTCCGTCGGAGACGTCAGCGCTGACGTGGACGCGCATGCGACGGGCGAGGCTGCTCGGCTGGACGTGGACGACGCGGGGCCGTGCGTCCTCGACGGCGACCACGACGCGCCGCGCGGGCGCCCGGCGGGGCCTGCTGATCGAGACGGCGACGTCGTAGGTGCCCGTGCGGGCGACGGTGCGGTCGGCGGACCAGGTGCGCGAGGGGGAGGCGGCATCGGCGGCCGACATCGGGAGCGCCGCGACCAGCAGGGTGACGGCGAGAACCAGACGACCGGCGGCGACCATAGGCTCGTATCGGCCATCTCCCGCAACCGATGAGGGCGCTTCGCGGCCGCCTCGGTCATCCGTCCGCTCGTGCGCGGAGGCACGTGTCGTTCAGCTTCCGGCTGATTCGTGCCGATCAGCGGGGTAGCCTGGGTCGGAGCGTTCGCGCGGTCGGCGACAGGACGGCGCCGAACCGCGGATCCCACCGGAGCATGAGCATCGATCGAACTCACGACGCGTCCGCGGGGAACCCGCGCGACCACCCGCGCGGTCGCTCCGAGGGGCTGCTCAGCGCCCTCATGTATCACCGGATCGCCGAGGCCCCGGCGCTTCACGCGATGGCCCCCGAGCTCGCCAGTGCCACGCCGGAGGGTCTCGAGCGTCAGATCGCCGGACTCGCCGCACGCCGGCCGATCGTCCCGCTCGCCGACGTGGTCGCCGCGCGTCGCGGCGAGCGGGCGCTGCCGCGCGGGGCAGTGACGGTGACCTTCGACGACGCCTACCGCGACTTCGCCGACGACGCGTGGCCGGTCTTCCGCAGGCTCGGCGTGCCCGTGACGCTGTTCGTCGCCACGGCCTTCCCGGGCGACCCGGACCGGGTCTACTGGTGGGACCGCCTCGATGCCGCGCTCGCGTCCGCCGGCGGTCACGGCGAGGTCCGCACGGCGGCCGGGACGCTCCCGCTCGGGACCCCCGGCGAGCGCCGTGCCGCCTACCAACGGCTGACGGGCTGGGTCGGCAGCGTGCCTGACGACGAGGCGATGGCGGAGATCGACCGCGTCGTCGACGAGCTCGGCGCCCCTGCCGTCGGCAGCGGCGTCCTGGGCTGGGATCGGCTGCGGGAGCTGCACGCCGATGGCGTGACCCTCGCCTCGCACTCGCATTCGCATGCGCTGCTGCAGCGCGTGCCGCCGGAGCGGGCCGTGAACGATGTCGCGACGTCGCTCGCCACGCTGGAGCGCGAGCTCGGCACCGCTCCGCCTCCGGTGCTGGCCTATCCGGGCGGTGGCAGGTCACCGGCGGTCGCGAAGGCGCTCGGCACGGCCGGGATCGAGGTCGCCTTCACGACCGAGCACGGCGTCAACGACCTCTCGGACGTCGACTGGATGGCGCTCAGCCGGCTCAACGTCGGGCCGCGGACCACGCCGGCGCTCCTGCGCGCGCAGCTCCATCCGGCCGTCGTCCGCTCGCGCGCGCTCCGGGCGCTGCGGCAGCGGGCCTGGGGGCGGTCATGAGGTTCGAGCCGGTGTGGATGGGGGACCTGGAGCTCACCGGTCCGATCGCGGACCTCGAGCCGCCGCCGGATCACCGCGGGTCCGCATATCGCCATGCGCGCCTGCTCGTGCGGGTGCACGGGACGCCCGTGGCACTCATCCACGTCGACCTCGAGGACGGCCGCTGCCCGGCCCTGAGCCTCGTCACGCGGGTCAGGCAGGAGGCCGGCGACCGCGTCGCCGCGCACCTGCAGGACGACGGCCTGCCCGTCGCCGAGCTTGACGTGCAGGGGCTGCCGGCCGTCGCCGAGCCCCGGTGCGCGGCGGTGGGCCCCTGCCCCGAGCGTGCACGTGGCCCGGCCAGCGTGATCGTCTGCACGCGCGACCGCTCGGAGAGTCTGAGGGTGGCGCTCACGAGCATCCTGGCGTCCGACCGGGAGGATTTCGAGGTCGTCGTCGTCGACAACGCCCCGGCGACCGACGCGACGCGCACCGTCGTCGACGAACTCGCCGACCCGCGCCTGCGCTACGTGCTCGAGCCGCGTGCGGGCCTCTCACGCGCCCGCAACCGCGGCGCGCTGGAGGCCCGCGGTGGGCTGCTGGCGTTCACCGACGACGACGTGCGCGTCGAGCCGACGTGGCTCGGGCGCCTGCTCAACGGCTTCACCCGCGCGCCGCACGTCGGCTGCGTCACCGGCCTCGTCGTGGCCGCGGAGCTCGAGACGTCGTCGCAGGCCTATTTCGAGTACCGGATCAGCTGGTCCACGTTGCTCGAGACCCGCTTCTACGATCTCGCAGGTCACGGGAGTGACGACCCGATGTACCCGTTCCGCGCCGGGCGCTTCGGGACCGGCGCGAGTTTTGCGGTCGACCGTGAGACGTGGTTCGCGCTCGGCGGGGTCGACCCGCTGCTCGGTGCCGGGACGCCGGCGATGGGCGGGGAGGACCTCGACCTGTTCCTGCGCGTCCTGCTGTCCGGACGGGCGCTCGCCGTCGAACCGCGGGCCGTCGTCCGGCACTGGCACCGCCGCGAGCTCGAGCAGCTGCGCCGCCAGATGTACGGCTACGGCACCGGGCTTGCGGCGTACGGGTGGAAGCACATGACCAACCGGCGGACCGGCCCCGGGATCGCGCGGCGGGTGCCGTCCGCCGTCCGCGCGATCGTCCGCGACGCGCGCGGGGCCGGCACGACGGCGACCGTCGATCTGGACCTTTCCGCGGTCGAGTTGCGCGGCCTGGTGGCCGGGGCGCCGATCTACATCCGCAGCAGGCTGCTTGCGCGTCGCGCCGACCCGCGCTGACCGACCGGCGCCCGCCGGCTTCCGCGCGGCCGATCATGAGTACCCTTCACCGTGATGGGGGGAATGGCACGGACGCTCATGCTCTGCTCGTGTGCCGCTGTGATGGCGGCGCTCGCGCTGCCCGGCGTCGCGCCGGCGGCGGTCGACCTGCCACCCGGGTTCCAGCAGCGCACCGTCTTCAGCGGCCTGACGTTCCCGACCGCCGCGCGCTTCGCGCCCGACGGACGCGTGTTCGTCGCCGAGAAGTCCGGGCGTATCCTCGCCTACTCCGGCGTCGACGACGTCAGCGCCACGCAGGTCGCCGACCTGCGTGCGGAGGTCTACAACTACAGCGACCGCGGCCTCTTGGGCCTGGCCGTCGACCCGGACTTTCCCGCGCGTCCCTTCGTGTACGCGATGTACACCCGCGACGCCCAGCCGGGTGGTGAGGCGCCGTACTGGGGCGACCCGCCCTACGAGAACGAGGACTGCCCGGGCGCCCCGCAGGTGTCGGCCGCATGCATCGTCTCCGGCCGGCTCGTGAAGATCGAGGTCGATCCCGCGACGAACGTCGCCGTCGGCGCCCCGCAGACACTCGTCGACGACTGGTGCTCGGAGTTCCTCAGCCACACCGTCGGCGACCTGGCGTTCGGCCCCGACGGGCAGTTGTATGCCAGCGGCGGCGACGGCGCGGACTTCGACGACGTCGACTACGGGCAGAAGTACGGCAACCCGTGCAACGACCCGTTGCCCAAGGACGGCCTCGGGCAGGTCATCCTGTCGGGGGCCGAGGGCGGCGCGCTGCGATCCCAGGACCTGCGCACCTCCGGCGATCCCGTCGGCCTCGACGGGGCGATCATCCGCATCGATCCGGACACCGGCGCCGCGTCGGCGGGCAATCCGCTGTCCTCGCACCCGGATCCCAACGGCCGGCGCATCGTCGCCGACGGCCTGCGCAACCCGTTCCGGTTCACCGTGCGCCCCGGGTCGGGCGACCTTTGGGTCGGCGACGTCGGCTGGGGCTCGTGGGAGGAGGTCAACCGGGTCCCGAACCCGGCGGCCCCGAGCGCGGTGAAGCGGAACTTCGGCTGGCCCTGCTACGAGGGCGACGCCCTCCCGGGCAGTCGGCAGCAGGACCTCTACCGCGTCTACGGGCTGGGCATCTGCAGCGGGCTCTACGCCGAGGGCGAGGCCGCCGTCACCGCTCCGGCCTACTCGTACTTCCATGACACGAACGCGACGGACCCGAGCCTCTGCGAGCCGGCACGCGCGGGGGAGCTCGAGTCGTTCAAGACCGGTTCGTCGGTGTCGGGCATGGCGTTCTACACCACCGGCGACTACGGGTCGAAGTACGAGGGCGCGCTCTTCTTCGCCGACTACTCCCGCCGCTGCATCTGGTCGATGGGCCTCAACGAGGACGGACCGGACCCGGCCAAGGTCGAGATCTTCGCGGAGGGCGCCGACTTCCCGATCGACATCCAGCGCGGTCCCGGCGGCGATCTCTTCTACGTGGACATCGTCGGCGGCGAGATCCACCGGATCGAGCGCAGCACGCTGACGGTGTCGCTCGGCGCCGACAAGACCTACGGTCCTGCGCCGCTCGCCGTCGACCTGACGGCGACCGCCGGCGGCAACCAGGGCGCGCTGAGCTACAGCTGGGATCTCGACGGCGACGGCGCGTACGGCGACCAGGGGGAGACCGGGCCGACCGTCAGCAAGAGCTTCGCCGAGCAGATCCCCGGCGTGAAGGTCCGGGTCCGCGTCACCGACGCCGGCAGCGGCCAGGTCAGCACGTCCAAGCCCGTCCTGATCGCCGCCGGGGACGAGCACCCGCCCGTCGCGCAGATCGACGCCCCGACGTCGGTGCGCACCTGGTCCGCGGGGGAGCAGATCGACTTCGCGGGCACCGGGGTCGACGCGGACGAGGCCGGGGGCGAGATCCCCGCGAGCCGCATGCGCTGGGACGTCATCCTCCAGCACTGCCCCGGGGGGTGCCACGAGCACTTCCTGCGCTCGTTCGAAGGCGCCGACGCGGGCACGTTCACCGCGATCCAGCACGAGTATCCCGCCCGGCTGACGCTGCGGCTGACCGTGACCGACGAGTACGGGCTCAAGGACACCCGCACGATGGAGCTGGAACCGCAGACGGTCGTGCTCTGCGTCCTGTCGGACCCGTCCGGGCGCTCGGCGGTCGCGAACCTCGTGACGGGCCCGACGCCGCTCAAGACCACCGTGATCCGCGGGTCGATCGCGAACGTCACGACGGAGCAGGTCCAGGAGTCGGCCGGCCGCCGGTTCGTCTTCGACGGCTGGTCCGACGGCGGCGCGCTGTCGCACACGGTCGTCACGGATGCCGACACGACGATCACGGCGCGGTTCCTCGCGACGCCGGTGTTCACGCTCCAGCCGGCGGTGACCGGGAACGCGGCCGTCGGCGGTGCGCTGACCGCGATCGACGGCGCCGCGGACGGCGGGTCGGCCGCGGCCGCGCTGAGCCGGCGCTGGCAGCGCTGTGACGCCGCCGGCGGCGCGTGCTCCGACATTCCCGGGGCGATCGGGGCGACGTACTCCGCCGTCGCCGCGGACGCCGGACGCCGGCTGCGACTGCAGGTCGACGCGCGCAACGCCGTGGGCAGCGCGACGGCGACGAGCCCCGTGACCGCTCCGGTGACCGCTCCGGTGGCCGCTCCCGGGCCCGCCGGCACGCGGCGGCCGTCCTTCAGCCGTCGCGGCCCGCTGCGCGCCGGCCGCGACGGCCGCGTCGCCCTGCGGGTGCGCTGCGCGGCGAAGACGCGCTGCACGGGGAGCCTCGTCCTGACGCGGCCCGGGGTGAAGGGGACGCTCGCACGCACGTCGCTGCGCATCGGCCCGCGCCGCACCGTGACGGTGCGCCTGCGGCTTTCGCCGTCAGCGCGCGCACAGCTGGCGCGCAAGCGGCGCCTGGAGGTCCAGAGCACGCTGACGCTGCGTCCGGCCGGCGGCGCGAAGCAGACGACGCGCACGCGCTTCACGCTGCTCGCGCCCCGCTGAAGGCCGCGTCCCTCAGCGGATGTGCATGCCGCTGATCGCGCGGGAGATGACCAGGCGCTGGATCTCCGAGGTGCCCTCGAAGATCGTGTAGATCTTGGCGTCGCGGTGCCAGCGCTCCACCGGGTACTCGCGGGCGTAGCCGTTGCCGCCGAGGATCTGGATGGCGCGCTCGGTGACCCAGACGGCGACCTCGCCGGCCTTGAGCTTGCTCATCGAGCCCTCGGCGTTCTCGAACGGGATCCCGTTGCGGCCCATCCACGACGCGCGCCAGACGAGCAGGCGCGCCGCGTCGATCTCGAGCTTCATGTCGGCGAGGGTGAAGGCGATCGCCTGGTTCTCGATGATCTTCCTCCCGAACTGCTCGCGCTCCCGCGCGTAGTCGAGCGCGTATTCGTAGGCGGCGCGCGCGATGCCGACGGCCTGGGACCCGACGGTCGGGCGGCTCGCCTCGAACGTCGCCATGGCGGCCTGCGACTTGGCCTTTGCGCCCTCGCGGACGCGGGCCAGGCGCTCCTCGAGCTTCTCGCGTCCGCCGAGGACGCAGTCGCCGGGAAGCCGGCAGTCGTCGAGGTAGACATCGGCGGTGTGCGACGCGCGCAGCCCGTGCTTCCTGACCTTCGCGCCCATCGTCAGCCCGGGGGTGCCGGGCGGGACCACGAAGGCGGCGTGGCCGCGCGAGCCGAGCTCCGGGTCGACCGACGCGACGACCACGTGGACGCCCGCGATCCCGCCGTTGGTGGCCCATGCCTTCTGGCCGTTCAACACCCACTCGCCGGCGGCCTCGTCCCATCTGGCGCGGGTGCGGATGTTCGAGACGTCCGAGCCGGCGTTCGGCTCCGAGGCGCAGAAGGCGGCGATCGCGGGGTCATCGGCCGTGCCGTAGCACGCCGGGATCCAGGTGCCGATCTGCTCGGGCGTGCCCTGACCGAAGATCGCGGCGACGGCGAGCGAGGTCCCGAAGATCGACATGCCGATCCCCGCGTCGCCCCAGAAGAGCTCCTCGTTGATGATCGGCATGGTGAGGCCGGTCGGATCGGCGAAGAACTGCGCGATGCCCTCGAAGCCGTACAGCCCGATCTTCGCGGCCTCCTGGACGACGGGCCACGGGAACTCCTCACGCTCGTCCCACTCCGACGCCGCGGGGCGGATGACGTTCTCCGCGAAGCCGTGGGCCCAGTCGCGGAGCTCCCGCTGTTCGTCGCTGAGGGTGAGGCTGAAGGTCGCCTCGCTGGCCGGGGTCTCGGTGGAGCTCATGCCCGCCAGCGTAGCTGACTGACGGGTCAGTCAGTCCGTCATGCGTCGGAGCGGGGGTTCATCGCGTAGTCGGTGCTCGCGAGCTCGCTGACGGCATACGTGGCGAACGTGAGCAGCCGCCGGTGGTCCAGGTGCTCGAGGACGTCCCAGATCGCGTCCGGACCGTCGCGATCGCAGGCACCGCACAACGCGTCGAGGGCGGTGGCGGCGCGGGCGAGCGAGCGCTCGCGCTCGGCGGGCGGCGTCGCGTGGCGCAGGTCCTCGAGCGCGGCGCCGGCGATCATCCGTTCGATGGCCGCCGGGTCGAGCCTGATGCGGTCGCTCATGAGGTCGCAGGCTACCCGTGGGAAGGAACGTGCACGCTCGCCGTCGAATCCTTCGGACGCCCATGAAGCGCACCCCATCCACGAGCCCGGCCGCGCCCCACGAGGCCAGCGGCCACCAATCCCTCTCGGCCTACATCCAGGCCCGCTTCGACGAATTCTCGCGATCACAGAAGGACGTCGCGCAGTACATCGTCGATCACCTGGACGAGGTGGCCTTCCAGACGGCGGAGGAGCTCGCGCGGCGCGCGAACACCTCGTCATCGACGGTCGTGCGCTTCTCGCAGGCCCTCGGGTTCGAGGGCTTCCCCGAGTTGCAGACCGCGGCGCGCGAGGAGTACCGGCGCGCGGTCGCCGCCGGCCAGGTCGGCGGCGGATCGTCGGCCCAGCCGCTGTTCTCGCTCGACCAGAACGAGTTCGAGACCGCGATCGCGGCCGATCACGTGAACGTCGAGGAGACCGCGCGGAAGGTCTCGCGGACCGACGTGGAGGCGTGCGTCGAGGCGATCTCGGAGTCCGGGCGCGTGCTCGTCGTCGGCACCGACCAGATGGCGTTCTTCGCGAGTTACCTGCGGCACCTCCTGATGCTGCTCGACGTCCAGGCAGACATCGTCGTGAGCCCCTCCCAGGAGGCGCTCAGCCGGCTCGGGCGGATCGACGAGGACACCGTCGTGATCGGGCTCTCGGCGGGGCGCCCGCATCCGCTGGTGGTCCGCGCGATGAAGATCGCCCGTCACCGCAAGGCGCGCGGCATCGCCGTCACGGACGCCACGCTCTCGGAGGTCGCCAAGCTCTCCCAGATCCAGCTCTACTACTCGTCGAACTCGCCGGCGTACGTCCGGTCCCACACGGCGCTCCTGTCGATCGTCCAGGCGCTCGCCTACGGCGTCTACGCCCGCGACACCGAGAAGTACGCGGACCGCATCAAGGCGTTCCGGCTCAAGTAGGGACGGACCCCCGGAAGGCCGCGACGGCCCTTCCGTCCTGGTGGGCGTGGGCCGGCACATGTGCGCCATCGTTGTGGGGCTGCGCGGGGCCCCGCAGAATCTGCGCAGTCCGGCGCGCCCGGGAACGGAAACACACACAGGCACACGCACACGCCCACCGCGCGGGAGGGCACGCGCACCACGGCGGCGAACGTGCGGCACGGCTGCGCACCATCCTGGCGGCGCGCTCGTTCGTACACTCAGCGTATGCGCGACGAAGCAACCTTCCGGGTCAAGGCCGGGCTCGCCGAGATGCTCAAGGGCGGCGTCATCATGGACGTCGTCGACGCGGAGCAGGCGAAGATCGCCGAGGCCGCGGGCGCCTGCGCCGTGATGGCGCTCGAGCGCGTCCCCGCAGACATCCGCCGTGACGGCGGCGTCGCGCGCATGAGCGATCCGGAGATGATCCGCGGCATCCAGGAGGCCGTGTCGATCCCGGTGATGGCAAAGGCCCGCATCGGCCACTTCGCCGAGGCGCGGGTGCTCGAGGCGCTCGAGGTCGACTACATCGACGAGTCCGAGGTCCTGACGCCGGCCGACGAGGCGCACCACATCGACAAGTGGCCGTTCAAGGTCCCGTTCGTGTGCGGCGCGACGAACCTCGGCGAGGCGCTGCGGCGCGTCGGCGAGGGCGCGGCCATGATCCGGTCCAAGGGCGAGGCCGGAACGGGCGACATCGTCGAGGCCGTGCGCCACCTGCGCACGATCACCGGGGAGGTCCGCCGGCTTCAGGGCCTCGACGACGCGGAGCTGGCGACGACCGCCAAGGAGCACGGTGCGCCGCTGGACCTCGTCCGCGCGACCGCGCAGGCGGGCAGGCTCCCGGTCGTCATGTTCTGCGCCGGCGGCATCGCGACGCCGGCCGACGCCGCGCTCACGATGCACCTCGGCGCCGAAGGCGTGTTCGTCGGCTCCGGCATCTTCAAGAGCGAGGATCCCGAGACGCGGGCCGCCGCGGTGGTCGAGGCGACGACGCACTTCCAGGACTGGGACCGCGTGCTGAAGGCCAGCGAGGGGCTCGGCGAGGCGATGCAGTCGCTCGAGGCGCGCAAGCTCGACGCGGACCAGGTCCTCTCGAGCCGCGGCTGGTGACGGCCGAGGGCGCGCCGACGGTCGGCGTGCTCGCGCTGCAGGGCGACTTCGCGGCGCACCGGGCGATGCTCGAGCGCCTCGGCGCCGAGGTGCGCGAGGTGCGCGTGCCGCGGGATCTCGAGGGCCTCGACGGCCTGGTGATGCCGGGCGGCGAGTCGACCACGATGACGCTCGGCATCGAGCGCGAGGGTCTGGGCGACCCGCTGCGGGCGTTCCACGCGGCGGACAGGCCGATCTTCGGGACCTGCGCCGGGCTGATCATGCTCGACCGCGACCACCTGGCGATCATGGACATCCTGGCCGCGCGCAATGCGTTCGGCCGCCAGGTCCACAGCTTCGAGGAGGACCTCGATCTCGGGCTCGAGGGCGGTCCGGTGCGTGCGGTCTTCATCCGCGCGCCGCTGGTCGCCGAGCACGGTGCGGGCGTCAGGGTGCTCGCCTCGGTGGACGGCCATCCGGTCGCCGTTGAGCAGGGGGCGGTTCTCGCGATCAGCTTCCATCCGGAGCTTTCAGGGGACACGCGCCTCCACGAGCGGTTCCTGGCCACCGTCCGGCGCCTGCGCGACGGGTAGATTCCGCTCTCATGGGCGACGAGGGACACGACGGGCACCAGGGCCGCTGGGAGGTGGTCCCGCACCGTGAGGGGCCGGGCGCCGCCGGCAGGCACCCGGTCGTTCTCGCCGGCGACGCCGCCCTCGGCGCCGCCGCGAGCGTCGCGCGCGTCGGGTTGCGTGCAGCGTCCGCCGGCGCCGGCGTCGGCGTCGGGACGGTCCGCCTGGTCGCAGGCATCCCGGGCGTGCGGGCCGTCGCGGACGTCGCGGGGCGGGCGCTGGGTCCCATGGCGGACGACGGCCGGCGGGTGCGTGGTGACGCCGGCGGCGCGCTCGTCGCCACGACGCAGCGGACGATCGAGGGCGTTGCGCCGATCGTCGTGGACGCCCTCGACGTGGACGGGATCGTCAGCCGGGTGGACATCGACGGCGTGGTCGGCCGGATTGACATCGACGGCCTGGTCTCGCGGATTGACATCGATGCGCTGGTGTCGCGGATTGAGATCGACGCGCTGGTCGGCCGGATTGACATCGACGCCCTCGTCGGCCGCATCGACATCGACGCGCTCGTCTCGCGCATCGCGATCGACCGGGTGGTGCGCGAGATCGAGATCGACGCGCTGGTCTCCCGGATCGACATCGACGGCCTGGTGTCGCGGATCGCGATCGACGACCTGGTCGGCCGGATCGACATCGACCGGCTCGTGTCGCGCATCGAGATCGACGACCTCGTGCAGCGGATCGACATCGACGGACTCGTCTCCCGGATCGAGATCGACGGGCTCGTGTCGCGGATCGACATCGACGCCCTCGTGTCCCGCATCGACATCGACGCCCTCGTGTCCCGCATCGACCTGGACCGCGTCATCGGCAGCGTGGATGTCGACGCGATCGTGGACCGGCTGGACCTCGACGCGATCGTCGACCGGGTCGACGTCAACGAGGTCGTCCAGCGGGTCGACATGGACGCGATCGTCGAGCAGACCGAACTGGGGTCGATCGTCGCGCGCTCCACGAGCGGCATCGCGACCGAGACGCTCGACGTCGCCCGGACCCAGGCGGTCGGCGTCGATGACGTCGTCGGACGCGTCGTCAACCGGATCATGCGCCGGCGCGCGGAGCAGCTGCGGCCCGGACCGGAGCGGCTCGTGGCGCCACAGGATTCCGAGGCCCCGGATCCGCGGGCGTCCGGCGAGGAACCCGCCCAGTGAGCGTCACGCCCCGCGAGGCGCGGCGTGCACTCGAGCACCAGGGCCGCTATGCGGGCGCCGTCACGCGCCTGCTCGCATACCTCGCGGACATCACGATCATCTCGGTCCTGTTCGGGGCGTCGATCGCGCTCATGAGCACGGCGATCGACGTCGCGACGCCGTGGACGCTCGATCTGTCGAAGGACAACACAGCGGTCCTGATCGTGTACTTCCTCTGGGCCGCGCTCTATTTCGGCAACAGCTGGGTCCTGCGCGCCAAGTCGCCGGGCATGACGCTCCTGGGCCTGCGGATCGTCCGCTCGGACGGCGGCGAGCTCGACAAGCGCCATGCGCTGATCCGGCTCGTCGCGTTCCCGCTCGGCTTCCTCACCCTCGGCCTGGGATTCCTGGGCATCATCTTCGGGAAGACGCACCAGGCGATCTACGACCGCATCGCCGACACGGCCGTCGTCTACGGCTGGGACGCCGAGTCGGCCAAGCTCCGCGCGATCGCGCGCGAGCGCCAGGAGGCCGCTACACCGAAGGTTCCGACAGGCTCCTGAACCGCACGACGCCAGCGGTGTCGAGCTCCTCGGCGACGAGGGCGTCGTTCAGCAGCAGGTCGACGTGGCCGAGGACCTCGCTGAGCGTGAGGTAGGCCTGCGTCACCGCGACATTGCCCCACATCGCCTGGGCGATCTCGAACGCCGTCCGCGGCTCGTCGGCGATCATGCGGTGGATGCGCGCGGCGCGCCGGCGGTGCAGGCGCGTGCGCTCGTCGATCAGCGCGACGTGGTCGGTCACGGCCTGGCCGTGCCCCGGGAGGACCAGGTCGACGTCCGCCATCGCCCGGGTCGCGGCCAGCGACTCGAGGTAGATCCGCAGCGACTGCGGCCGGGTGAGCGCCTCGGCGACCTTCACGTCGTCCAGCGGCGCGTCGAGCGGCCGCGCGATCAGCGGGTTGGACGAGATGTGCCTGATGAGATGGTCGGCGGCGAGCAGCGTCCCGCGGGCGGCGTCGTGAAAGACCGTGTCCGAGGGCGAGTGCCCCGGCCGGTGGTGCACGGTCAGGGTGCGGTCGCGCAGGACGACTCGCCTCGCCGGGATGCAGGCTGCGGGTGACGTCCGCGCGTGCACCCCAGCCGCGAAACGCGTGCGAGACGGCGCGCAGTGCGAGCCGGGTGTCCTCCGGGATGCCGTTGCGGGCCATGACGGCGCCCGCGAACGCGTCGTCGGCGTCCTGGAACTCGCCGTAGCGCGCGAGCCATGGGGCGAGCAGGTCGATCGCGGCCACCTCCGCGCCCGAGCGGCGCGCCAGGATGTCGACGAGGCCGACATGGTCCATGTGCTGGTGGCTGACGAGGATCAGACCGAGATCCTCGACGCGGTGCCCGTGGGCCGCGAGCGCGCGCTCGAGCTCGTCGAGCGCGCGCCCGGAGTTGGGACCGGCGTCGAGGAGCGTCAGCGGGTCGTCCTCGATGAGGTACGTGTTGACCCGCCCGACGGCGAACGGGGTCGGGATCGGGAGGCAGTGGATGCCCTGCGCGACCGCCCCGGCGGCCGCGTCGCTCGTCGGGTCCCAGAGTGCGGCGGGAACGCGCGAGGGGGGCGCGCCGGTCACGAGCGGATGAGCGCGAGCACCTCGTCGCGCCGCCGCTCCATGTCCGCGGCGGACACGAGCGACTCCAGGCACAGCCGCAGCAGCGGCTCGGTGTTCGACGGGCGCACGTTGAAGTGCCAGTCCTCGAAGTCGACGCTCACGCCGTCGAGCCCGGTGATCGTCGCGCCCTGCTCCTCGTACGCGGCGGCGATCTCGGCCATCTTCGACTCCGCGTCCTCGACGGTGGAGTTGATCTCGCCGGAGATGAAGTACGTCGAGCGGTAGGGCTCCAGCAGGTCGCTGAGCCGCTTGCCCGTGACGGACAGCAGCTCGAGCATCAGGAGCGCCGGGATCGTGCCCGAGTCCGCGCAGTAGAAGTCGCGGAAGTAGTAGTGCCCGCTGACCTCGCCGCCGAAGATCGCGTCCTCCTCGCGCATCCGCGTCTTGAAGAACGCGTGACCGACGCGGTTGGGGAGCGCGCGGCCGCCGAGGCGCTCGACCGTCCGCGGGACGCCCCACGACGCACGCACGTCGTAGAGGATCGTGGAGCCGGGCACCTTCGTCAGCAGCGACTCCGCGAGCAGCGCCGTGAGGAAGTCGCCGTCGACGAATGCGCCGGTGTCGTCGATGAAGAAGCAGCGGTCGGCGTCGCCGTCCCAGGCGATCCCCAGGTCCGCGCCCTCGCTGACGACCTTGTCCATGATGAACTGCCGGTTCTCGGGCAGGAGCGGGTTGGGCTCGTGGCCGGGGAAGTTGCCGTCCGGCGTGAAGTACGTCTCGACGAGGTCGAGCTTCAGGTGCCGCAGGAGCGGGCCGACCATCGGCCCGGCCATCCCGTTGCCGCCGTCGACGACGACCTTCAGCGGCTTGACCGCCGCCGGGTCGATGAAGGCCAGCGCGGCGTTCTGGAACTTCGACCAGATGTCGACGACCTCGCTCGTGCCGCCGCCCGGGGCCTTCGGCATCCCGGCCTCGATCTCGCGGCGGATGTCCTGGATCCCCGCGTCGCCCGACAGCGCGATCGCGCCCTTCTTCACGAGCTTGGCGCCCGTGTAGGCCTTCGGGTTGTGCGAGGCGGTGCACATGAGGCCGCCGTCGAGCTCGCGCGACCCGACGAGCCAGTAGAGCATCTCGGTGCCGACCTGGCCGGCGTCGATGACGTGGACGCCCTCGGCCATGAGGCCCGCCTTGTAGCGCTCGCTGAACTCGGCGGCCTCCAGGCGCATGTCGCGGCCCAGGCCGACGCCGAGGTCGTTCGTCGCCCGGCCGGACAGGGCGCTCGAGGACGCGGGCGAACGCGCGGCCGATCAGCTCCGCGGTGTCGCCGTCGATCTGCTCGCCGTGGAGGCCGCGGATGTCGTAGGCCTTGAAGATCTCAGGTGGAACGCTCATGTCGGCGCGATCCTAGTGGCCGCGCGCGGCCTGCCCTCGTGGAAGACCCGCCGTCCGACGCCGGCGGGCGTCCCGTGCGAGCATCCCGCGCAGCCATGGCGCGCCCCGAGGACACCCCCGTCGCGATTCTCTGCGGCGGTCGCGGGACCCGCCTGCAGGAGCGCACGCACGCGATTCCGAAGGCGCTCGTGGAGATCGGCGGGCGCCCGATCGTCTGGCACGTCATCCAGCTCTACATCACGCAGGGGTTCCGCGAGGTCGTGCTGCTCACGGGGCATCTCGGCGAGCAGGTCGCCGCGTTCGCGGACGCCGAGCGCTGGCCGGCGGACGTGCGGGTGACCTGCCTGGACACGGGGTCCGACACGCCGACGGGCGGACGGGTCGCGCGCGCCGCCGCGCAACTCGGCGAGCGCACGACGTGCGTCACGTACGCGGACGGCGTCGCCGACATCGACCTCGTCGCGCTGCTCGACGGCCACACCGCGAGCGGGTCGGCCGCGACGATGACCGTCGTGCGCCCGCAGCTGCAGTTCGGCGTCGCCGAGATCGCCGCCGACGGGCGCATCGCGGGCTTTCGCGAGAAGCCGCGCTCGGAGCACTGGGTCAACGGCGGGTTCCTGTGCCTGGAGCCGCAGGCGCTGCGCCGGGTCGGGCCGCACGACGTGCTGGAACGCGCGCCGCTGGCGGGACTGGCGGCCGACGGGCTCCTGCGCGCCCACCGGCACGAGGGCTTCTGGGACTGCATGGACACCTACAAGGACGCTGTGCTGCTCAACGACCTCTACGAGCGCGGGGAGGCTCCGTGGCGCCGCTGGTGAGCCCGCCGTTCGGGACCACGCTGACCGGGAGGCGCACGCTCGTGACGGGCGCCTACGGGATGCTCGGAGCGTGGCTCACCCGCGCGCTCCTGGACCGCGGCGCCGCCGTGGTCGTGCTGCGCCGCGACGAACGGCCCGGCAGCGCACTGACGCTCGAGGGCACCGAGGCGCGCTGCACGGTCGTGCGCGGGGACCTGCTCGACGCCGACCTGCTCGAGCGCACCGTGGGCGAGCACGAGATCGACACGGTCCTGCATCTGGCGGCGCAGACCATCGTGGGCACGGCCAACCGCTCCCCGCGGTCGACGTTCGAGTCCAACGTGCGCGGCACCTGGAACGTCCTCGAGGCGTGCCGCGTGCACGACGTTCCGCGCACGATCGTCGCCTCGTCCGACAAGGCCTACGGCGCGAGCGACGTCCTGCCGTACACCGAGGACATGCCACTGCGCGCCGCGCACCCCTACGACGCCTCGAAGGCCGCCGCGGACCTGATCGCGCGCTCCTACGCCCGCACCTACGGGCTCGGTGTCGCCGTCACGCGCCTGGCGAACATCTACGGCGGCGGCGACCAGAACCCCTCGCGGCTCATCCCCGAGGCGGTCGCCGCGGTCCTCGCGGGCCGCGCGCCCGTCGTGCGCTCGGACGGCACGCCGGAGCGCGACTTCCTCTTCGTCGATGATGCCGTCGAGGCGTACCTGGCGATCCTCGACCTGCTCGACGCAGGGCCGGAATCGCCCGCCCGCGGCGCGGCGCTGAACGCCGGCGGTGGCGCCCCGCACCGCGCGATCGACGTCGTGCGCGCGGTCTGCGCCGCAGGCGGGCGTCCCGACCTGGAGCCCGACGTGCGCGGCAGCCGGGACGCCGGACGGGGAGATCGACCGCCAGTGGGTCGACGCCTCGCGGCTGCGGGAGCTGACGGGGTGGGCACCGCGCGTCGATCTCGACGAGGGCCTGCGGCGCACCATCGCGTGGTATCGCGAGCACCCTTCGACGCTCGCCGCGGCCTGATCGGCACCCGCGCGGAAGCTAGGCTTGCGGCATGGCCGGGCATTCCAAGTGGGCGGGGATCAAGCACAAGAAGGCGATCGTCGATGCGCGCCGCGGCAAGCTCTTCACGAAGCTCGCGCGGCACATCACGGTGGCCGCGAAGGAGGGCGGCGGCGACATCGACGGGAACCCCGCGCTCGCGCTCGCCGTGCAGAAGGCCAAGGACGCCTCGATGCCCAAGGACAACATCGAGCGCGCGATCCAGCGCGGGACCGGTGAGGGGGCCGACGCCGAGAGCTACGAGGCGGTCCTGTACGAGGGCTACGGGCCCGGGGGCGTCGCGGTCCTCGTCGAGGCGCTGACCGACAACCGCAACCGCACGGGCAGCGACGTGCGCCACGCGTTCAGCAAGCACGGCGGCAGCCTCGGGGAGCCCGGGTCGGTGGCCTACCTCTTCGACAAGAAGGGCGTGATCGTCGTCGACGCCGCCGCCTACGGCGAGGACGACCTGATGGTCGCGATCGACGCCGGCGCGGAGGACATCGCCGTCGACGACGACGTGCTCGAGGTCGTCACCGAGCCCGCCGACTTCGCGGCGGTCCGCGCCGCGCTCGAGGGGGCGGGCATCGCGTTCGAGTCGGCCGAGGTCACGTTCCGGCCCTCGACCCGCGTCGAGATCGACGAGCCGACCGTGGCCAAGCTCATGCGCCTGATCGACACGCTCGAGGACAGCGACGACGTCGGCGACGTCCACGCGAACTTCGAGGCCGACGCCGAGGTCCTCGAGCGCGTCGCCGCCGGCTGACGGGTCCCGTGGCGCCGGCGCTCCCCGAGGTGCTCCGCGAGGAGCCGCGCTACCGCCTGCTCTTCGCCGGTCAGGTCCTGTCGGTCATCGGCGACCGGATCACGTTCATCGCGCTCCCGTTCGCCGTCCTGGCGATCGGGGACCTCGCGGACCTGGCGCTCGTGACGGCCGCGCTTGCGCTGCCGTTCCTCGTCGTCGCGATCCCGGGCGGGACGATCGCCGACCGCGTCGGGCGGCGCGAGACGATGCTGGCCGCCGACCTGGGCCGCGCCGTCGTGCAGGCGGTGATGGCCGTCCTGCTGCTCACCGGCTCGGCGGAGATCTGGATGCTGGCGGTCCTCGCAGCGCTCTTCGGGGTCTGCGAGTCGTTCTTCGGACCCGGCGATGGTCGGTCTGATCCCGCAGACGGTCGAGACGGCGCGGCTCCAGCAGGCCAACGCGCTGTTCGGCCTCGTGCAGAACGTCGGCATGGTGCTCGGCCCGGCGCTCGCCGGCGTCCTGATCGCGCTGACGGGGCCGGGGGAGGCGATCGCGATCGACGCGCTGACCTTCCTCGTCAGCGCGGCGTTCCTGGCGCGGCTGCGCCCGGTTGAGCTGGCGCGCACCGACCCGGGGGAGGAGGGACCGCACGGCGTCCTCAGCGGGCTGCGCGAGGGCTGGGGCATCGTGCGCGCCGCGCGGTGGATCCTCCCGGGCATCGGCGCCCTCGTGGCGTACACCGTGTTCGTCCTGCCGTCGATCTTCGTGCTCGGGCCGGTCCTGGCGGAGAGCGACCTCGGCGGGGCGACGGCCTGGGCGGTGATCGCGACCGCGTTCGGCGTCGGGGCGGTCGCCGGCAGCGTCATCGCCTACCGGGTCCGCGTGGAGCGGACGCTCGTCGTCTGCTTCGCGGCGATGCTGCTGGCGTCCTCGCAGGGGGCGATCCTCGCGTCCGGTCTGGGCGTGCCGGCGATCGCGGCGCTGGAATGCGTCGCCGGCGTCGGCGTCTCGCTCTTCTTCACGCTCTGGGACCTGACGGTCCAGCAGCAGGTGCCGCCGGAGGCGACGTCGCGGATCAGCGCGTACGACTGGGCGGCGGCCGTCGGCCTGGCGCCGATCGGCCTGGCGCTGTCGGGCCCGATGGCGAGCGCCATCGGCGTCGAGGAGACGATGCGGCTGGGCACGCTCGTCGGGATCCTCGCGGCGCTCGCGTGTCTCGCGGTGCCGGCGGTGCGGGCGGTGCGGCGGCCGCCGGAGGGCGGGCGCGCGACGTCCTATGCTGCGTGCATGACCGAACCGGACGATCGCCCGCGACGCCGCCTCAGCGCGGCCGAGCGCCGGGACGAGCTGCTGACGGCGGCGAGCGAGGTCTTCGGCCGGGCGGGGTACCACGGCGCGTCGCTCGAGGAGATCGCGCAGACGGCGGGCGTGTCCAAGGCGCTCATCTACGAGCACTTCGCCTCCAAGCGCGAGCTGCACGCCGAGCTCGTGGACGCGCACGCGACGGAGATCTTCCGCAGGCTGCAGGCGAACGCCGAGACCGGGGCCACCGGGGAGGAGCGGCTGCGCGGCGGCATCGACGCGTTCCTGTCCTTCGTCGAGGAGCACCGCGACGCCTGGCGGCGCTCTTCCGCGACGCGTCCGACCCGGAGGTCGCCGAGGCGATCGCGGGCGTCCAGCAGCAGGCGGTCGGCGTGATCGCCGAGCTCATGGCCTCCGATCCGGACATCCGCGAGGACCCCGAGCGCGATCCCGGCCAGCGCGCGCTGACCCTGGAGGCGTACGCGCAGCTGCTCGCGGGCTCGATCCAGGCGCTCGGCAACTGGTGGCACGACCACCAGCACGTCCCGCGCGAGGTCGTCGCTCGATCGCGCCATGGAGTTCTGCTGGCTGGGCATGGACCGCGTGAGCGAGGGCGCCGCGCCTGGGACGCCGCGCGGCCCGCGGCGCTTGAGCGCCGGCGCGGGAGGCATCCGGCCCACCGCGCAGAATCAAGCCCAGATGGTGGTCCTCGGCATCGATCCCGGCCTGGCCAACTGCGGCTTCGGCGTCGTCCGGCGGCGCGGCGGCCGCCTGGCCGCGCTCGACGGCGGCGTCGTGACGACCCGCGCGGGCCTCGCGCCGGAGCGCCGGCTCGCCGAGCTGTTCACCGGGCATCGACGACCTGCTGCTGCGCCACGAGCCGGACGCCGTCGCGCTCGAGGCGCTGTACTTCGGCCAGAACGCGCGCTCGGCGTTCGCCGTCGGCCAGGCACGCGGCGTCATCCTCTGCGCGGCCGGACGCCGCGGCGATCGCCGTGCACCGACTACACGCCCCAGCAGGTCAAGGGCGCGGTCTGCGGCAGCGGGCGCGCCGACAAGGCACAGGTGACGACGATGGTCCAGGCGCTGCTGGCGCTTGCGCAGCCGCCGACGCCGGATCACGCCGCCGATGCGCTCGCCGTGGCGATCTGCCACGCCAACCACGCGCCGCTGCGGGGCGCCGCCGCGGCCGCGGGCCTGGCGGGCGTCCGGTGATCGCGCTCGTCGCCGGCGAGGTCGCGGTCCGCCGCGCCGACCACGTCGTCGTGGAGACGGCGGGCGGCGTCGGCTACCGGCTGGCGGTCTCCGCCGAGACCCTGCGCCAGGTGCCGGCCGTCGGGCGACCCGTCTCGCTGCACGCGCATCTCGTCATCCGCGACGACACGATGCAGCTCTACGGCTTCGCGACCGAGGAGGAGCGCGACCTCTTCCTGCTGCTGCTCGGCGTCCAGGGCGTCGGGCCGAAGGTCGCGCTCGCCGATCCTCAGCGGCGGCACCCCGCGCGAGCTGGCCGCAGCCGCTGGCCGCCGGCGACGCCGCCCGCTTCCAGGCGGTGCCCGGCATCGGCAAGCGGACCGCCGAGCGGATCATCGTCGAGCTGCGCGAGAAGGTCGCGCCCGCCGACGGCTCCGAGCCCGCCGATCGTCGTCACGCGCGGCGACGACCCGCGGCGCCTGGCCCGCGACGGCCTGCTCGAGCTCGGGTTTCCGCCCGCCGAGGTCGACGCACTGCTCGCCGTCGCCGAGGGCGACAGCCCGGAGGCGCTGCTCCAGAGCGCGCTGAAGGCCGCGAGGCGCTGAGATGGACGACGCGGCGCCGCCACGCATCCAGACGCCCGGCGCGCTCGCCGGCGAGGACGAGGTCGACCGCTCGCTGCGGCCGCGGCACGCTCGAGGACTTCGTCGGCCAGGACGCGATGCGCGAGCAGCTCGCCGTGTCGCTCGAGGCGGCCGCGGGGCGCGGCGAGGCGCTCGACCACGTCCTGCTCGCAGGACCGCCCGGGCTGGGCAAGACCTCGCTCGCGCAGATCATCGCCGAGGAACTCGACGCGCCGTTCGTGATGACGGCGGGCCCGGCGCTCGAGCGCAAGGGCGACATCGCCGCGCTGCTCACGGCGCTCGAGCCGCGGGCGGTCTTCTTCGTCGACGAGATCCACCGGCTGAACCGTGCACTCGAGGAGACCTTCTACCCCGCGATGGAGGACGCGCGGCTGCCGATCACGATCGGCCAGGGAGCCGGGGCGCGCGTCGTGACGCTCGACCTCCCGCCGTTCACGCTCGTCGGCGCGACGACGCGCGCGGGCCTGCTCTCGACGCCGCTGCGCGACCGCTTCGGCATCCAGCACCGCCTCGAGACCTACGCGCCTGCGGACCTCGCGCGGATCGTCCATCGCTCGGCCGACATCCTCGGCGTGCGGATCGACCGCGGCGGCGCGCTGGCGATCGCCGCGCGCAGCCGCGGCACCCCGCGCGTGGCCAACCGCCTGCTGCGGCGGGTGCGCGACTGGGCGGAGGTCCGGGGGACGGGCGTCGTGACGGACGCCGCGGCCGACGAGGCGCTGAACCTGCTGGAGGTCGATCACGAGGGCCTGGACCGGCTGGACCGCGACATCCTCGGCGCGCTCTGCACGACCTTCTCCGGCGGGCCGGTCGGCCTGTCGACGCTCGCCATCGCGGTCGGCGAGGAGGCCGACACGATCGAGGACGTCTACGAGCCCTACCTGCTGCAGCGCGGGCTGCTGCGACGCACGCCGCGAGGCCGCGCCGCGACCGTCCGCGCCTACGAGCACCTGGGGCTCGATGCGCCCGGGGAGACGGCGTTGTTCTGACCTTCGCGCCCGCCGATGCGCGGCGCATGCGCGCCGCACGACCCCTACCCTTCCGGCGGGGAGTTTCATGGCCCATCTCTTCATCTGTCCCAACTGCGGGAACCGCTCCGCCGCCACCGATCGCACGTCCGGCTTCCGCTCGGCGCCGAAAGGCTGCGCGAAGTGCGGCTTCGGCTTCCTCATCGAGTTGCTCGACGACTACTACCCGGCGCCTGACGCGGCGTTCTTCGTCTGCGACCAGCAGGGCCGCGTCATCGCCTGCGGACGCGGAGCCTTCGAGCTCACCGGTCTCGACGACGAGCGCGTCATCGGCCGCCCCGTCCGCGAGGTGCTCGGCCTCGTCTTCGAGGACGGGGAGGATCCCGTCGGAACGGTGCTCGAGTGGGGCGTGCGCAAGCTCGCCAAGCCCGTGAAGGTCAACGCCGAGGGCGACCTGCCCGCGCGCGCGACCGCCGATCTGTTCCCGGCCTACGACGACGACGGCGGCATGCTGCTCGTCCTGACCCCTCAGAAGTGAGAGCCCCTGTCGCATGACCGATCGTCGCCGCAACCTCTTCATCCTCGTCTTCATCGCGGGGCTCGTCATCGCCTCGCTGGTGGTGGTCGCCACGAAGCCGACGAAGCTCGGGCTCGACCTCAAGGGCGGGACCTCGCTGATCTTCCAGGCCAAGCCGACGAAGCAGTCGCAGGTGACCGGCGAGGCGGTCACGCGCACGATCGACATCATGCGCGAGCGCATCGACCGCTTCGGCGTCGCCGAGCCGGAGATCCAGCGCACGGGCGCCGATCAGATCGACGTCTCGCTGCCGGGCGTCGACAACGCCGACCAGGCGCGCGAGCAGGTCGGCAAGACGGCCCAGTTGTACTTCTACGACTGGGAGACGAACGTCCTCGACGAGAACTGCAAGCCCGACCCGACCAACCAGGCGGTGACGGGCGGCCCGGCGGCGGGCAACGGCACGGGCGCGCGCAGCCAGTACGACGCCGTGCGGATAGCGTCGACGTGCAAGCCGACGGACACCGGCAAGGAGACGACGACCGGCCAGTACTACCTCGTCAACTCGAAGACGGAGAAGGTGCTCGCCGGGCCGGCCGAGACGCGCAAGGACCTCGAGGCCGAGATCGAGGCCAACAAGATCAAGGAGGGCCCGGACACCGAGATCCTCAAGGTTCCTCAGGGGACGATCGTCCTCGGCGCCGAGGCACCAGAGGGCGAGGAGCCGACGCGCTTCTACGTGATGCGCGACCAGCCGGCGCTGAGCGGCCTGGAGATCAAGAACCCCGAGCAGAACTTCGACAGCGGGCCCGGTGGATCGGGCGCGCCGAACGTCACCTTCGAGTTCAGCGACAAGGGGCGGAAGGCCTGGCTGGAGACGACGCGCGAGATCGCGCAGCGCGGTCAGGAGAACTTCTTCGGCGGTAGCGCGAACAACGCCTTCCAGCACTTCGCGATCGTGCTCGACGACGAGATCATCTCGGCGCCCTACATCGACTTCCAGCAGAACCCGGACGGCATCGACGGGGCCAACGGCTCTGAGATCTCGGGCGGCTTCACGATCCAGTCCGCGCAGGACCTCGCGAACCTCCTGAAGACCGGCGCGCTGCCGATCAAGCTCGAGCTCATCTCCTCGAGCCAGGTCTCGGCGACGCTCGGCAAGCAGGCGCTGGACCAGGGCCTGATCGCGGGACTCGTCGGGCTGCTGCTCGTCTCGATCTTCCTGCTTCTCTTCTACCGGGCGCTCGGCGTCATCGCCGTCGGCGCGCTCATGGTCTACGCGCTGTTCATGCTCACGCTGGTCAAGCTGATCCCGATCACGATGACGCTTCCGGGCATCGCCGGGCTCGTCCTGACGATCGGTGTCGCCGCCGACGCGAACATCGTGATCTTCGAACGCGTGAAGGAGGAGATCCGGGCGGGCAGATCGACGCCGGTGGCGATCAGCCAGGGGTATCGCAAGGGTCTGACGGCGATCATCGACGCGAACGTCGTCATCTTCATGGTCGCGTTCATCCTGTTCACGCTCGCGACCGCCGGGGTGAAGGGGTTCGCGTTCACCCTCGGCGTCGGCACGATCGTCTCGTTCCTCACCGCCGTGCTGCTCACGCAGGCCGTGCTGGGGTCGCTCGGCCGCTCGCGCTTCCTGTCGAGCCCGAGCGCGCTCGGAGCCCAGTCCACCCGCCAGCGGTTCCGCTGGGACTACATGGGGAAGTCGAAGTACTTCTTCGCGCTGTCGGGCTTGATCCTCCTCATCGGCGCGCTGTCGATCGGCGGCAAGGGACTCAACCTCGGCATCGACTTCACGTCGGGCTCGCGTGTCGTCGCCGAGCTGCAGCAGACGGCCAGCGAGGACGAGGTCCGCGGCACGCTCGCGCCGCTCGGACTCAGCAAGGCCAAGATCCAGCGGATCACGGGAGCGGAGTTCCGCAGCAGCGAGGCCTACCAGATCTCGACCGAGACGCTCTCGCCGGCAGATCGTGAGGAGGTCGAGTCCGCGCTCGACGAACGGTTCGGCGGCGGCACCTACAGCTTCGAGACGATCGGCCCGACGTTCGGCGACACGGTCGCCAGGGGCGCGATCATCGCGATCATCGCGTCGCTGATCGTCATCAGCAGCTACATCGCGCTGCGGTTCGAGTGGCGGTATGCCGTTCCGGTGCTGATCGCCCTGCTCCACGACGTCTTCATCACCGCCGGCGTCTACGCCCTGTTCGGCTTCGAGGTGACGACCGCGACCGTGGCGGCGCTCCTCACGATCCTCGGCTACTCGCTCTACGACACGATCATCGTGTTCGACCGAGTACGCGAGAACGTCCCGCGAATGCCGCGGGCGGCGTTCTCGCAGATCCTCAACCGGACGATGAGCGAGGTGCTCATGCGAACGCTGGCGACGTCGCTCTCGACGCTGCTCCCGATCCTCGCGCTGCTCTTCTTCGGTGGGGAGACCCTGAAGGACTTCGCCTTCGCACTCGCGGTCGGTGTCGTGTCGGGCGCCTACTCGTCCATCTTCATCGCCACGCCGGTGCTCATGCACTGGAAGGAGGGGGAGCCCGTCTGGCGCAAGCGGCGCGCGCGCGTGGCGCTCGCGAACGACGGCGCCGTTCCCGCCTACGCCACGTCGGCCGCCGGCGCCTCCGCGGAGGTCGAGCCGGAGGAGCCCAAGCGGCCGCGCAGGCGGATCACCGCCCCCGAGGATCCCAACCGGGCGGTCGCACCTGACGAGTTCCAGGAGATGGTTGCGGACCTCGGCCTGGAGGAGCAGGGGCCGACGACCGCGACGGCGACCGCCGAGCCCGAGGGCCCGTCGCCGGGGAGCGGCGCCGACCTGCAGCCGGAGGATCTCGTCCTCAAGGACGACCCCAAGACCCCGAAGCCGAAGCGGCCGCGCAATCGCCGCCACGGGAGGTAGACGACCATGGGTGTTCTCGCCTGGTCCATGATGGGCATCGCCATCTGGCACTTCGCCATCTTCATCCCCGACCGGTTCTGGGGAGGGATCGTCGGGAGCTTCCTGCTGACGCTCCTCGGCTCGGTCGCCGTCGGCTTCGTCCTCGCCGGGTTCACGGTTCCCGGAGACGACGACATCAGCCTGCTGACCGCGATCGAGGGCATCCCGGGCGCGCTGCTCGGGCTCGCGGCCGCGTACGGCCTCGGCGTCCGGCGCGGGAACGTCGCGCTGCATCTCTGAGCGTTCCGTCGTCCCCGCGGCCTACGGTGCAGCGGTGGACGAGGTCCGATTCGACATCGCGCGCGCGCCGTGGGCGAGCTGCCGGGCACTGGAGGACGCACTGGGCGTGTCCGGCCCGGTCGCCCAGGTGCTCGTCCGCCGCGGGCTCGCCGATCCGGAGACGGCCCGGGCGTTCGTCGCGGCGGCCGACGCCCACGATCCGTCCGCGTTTGCGGGGATCGGCGAGGCCGCCGAGCTGATCCTCGACCACGTTGCGCGCGGCTCGGCGATCGTGGTCCACGGCGACTACGACTGCGACGGGGTCGGCGCGACGGCGATCCTGGTGCGGACGCTGCGTGACCTCGGGGCCGCGGTGTCGTGGTTCCTGCCCAGCCGCTCGGAGGACGGGTACGGGCTCGCGGAGGCCACCGTCCGCCGTCTGGCCGACGAGGGCACGGACCTGCTGATCACCGCGGACTGCGCCATCACCGCGGTGCAGGAGGTCGCGCTGGCACGCGCGCTCGGCCTCGACGTCGTCGTCACCGACCACCATCAGCCGCGCGCCGACGGCGGCCTTCCCGACGCGCTGATCGTGCATCCGCAGGTCTGCGGGTACCCGTGCGCGGACCTCTGCGCCGCCGGCGTCGCGTACAAGCTGTCCGCCGCGCTGCTGGGCGCGGCCGGCCGCGATCCCGCCGTGGCCGACCGCGACCTCGATGTGGTCGCCCTCGCGACGATCGCGGACTGCGTCCCGCTGCACGGCGAGAACCGCCGGCTCGTCCGCGCCGGTCTGACGGCGCTCTCGCAGACCCGCCGCGAGGGCCTGCGCGCACTGCTGCGCGTCAGCGGCAGCGATCCAGCCGCCGTGGACGAGCAGGCCGTCGGCTTCCGCCTGGCCCCACGGCTCAACGCCGCGGGGCGCATGCAGCGCGCCGACGCCGGCGTCGAGCTGCTGCTGACCGACGATCCCGTGCGCGCGGAGGCGATCGCCGCGGAGCTCGACGAGGCCAACGCGCTGCGCCGCCACGTGGAGACGCGCATCGTCTTCGAGGCGGAGGCTCAGGTCGCGGCGGCCGGCGACCAGCCGGCCTACGTGCTCGCGTCCGCCGACTGGCATCCCGGCGTGATCGGCATCGTCGCCTCGCGGCTGGCCGAGCGCCACCACCGCCCGGTGCTGATGATCGCGCTCGCCGGGGACCGGGGAACCGGCTCCGGCCGCTCGACCCCCGGGTTCGACCTGCTCGCCGGGCTCGACGCGTGCGCCGCGCACCTGCTGCGCCACGGCGGCCACCGCGCCGCCGCGGGCTGCACCGTCGCGGCGAGCGAGGTGGACGCGCTGCGCGCGGCCTTCGTCGCCCATGCCGCAGCCGTCCTGGATCCCGCCGACCTCGTGCCCGCGCAGCGGATCGACGCGGTCGTCTCCGCCGAGGACACGGGCATCGAGCTCGCCGAGGAACTCGGCGGGCTCGCCCCGTTCGGGATGGGCAACCCGCGCCCGGTCCTGCTCATGCCCGCGGCGCGCATGACCGACGCGCGGACGATGGGGGAGGGCAAGCACGTGCGCTTCACCGTGAGCGCCGGCGCCGCCCGCGCGAGCGCCGTGGCGTTCGGGCGCGGGCGGCTCCCGGACGGCCACGAGGACGGCCTCGACGCGGCCTTCAGCCTGGAGATCAACCGCTGGAACGGCGCGGAGGAGCCGCGGCTCGTCCTGCGCGCCGCCGCGCCGCCCGCGCCCGCCCCGATCTCCCGCCCCGGAGGTCTTGCGGGCGCCACGCCGCTGGCCACCGCCCTCGCCGAGCTCGACGCGCCGCTCGAGGATCCCGGCAGTGGAACACCAGGCCCGCCCGCAGAGGTCGTCGACCGTCGGGGCGCCGGGATCGCGGCGACGCTCACGGCGCTCGTGGCCACCGGCGAGCCGGTGCTCGTCGTGGTGGCGTGCAGCGAGCGCCGTGTGCGCGGGCTGCAGAGCCGCCTCGGCGGATTCGCCCTCTGCTCCTGGGACGAGCTGGAGCGCGAGCCCGGACTGGCCGATGATGCTCGCATGTGGTCGCTCTCGATCCGCCGATGCTGGAGGCGCACGAGCGGGCGCTGCGGCGCGCCGGCGCGGGCCGCACGACATCCCTTGCCTGGGGGGACCCTGAGCTACGCTTCACACAGGATGTCCTCGAACACGACGCGGTCACCCGTCCGGCGCTCATGGCGCTCTTCACCGCGCTGCGCGCCGCGCCCGGCGCGCCGCTCCAGGACGTCCTGCTCGCACCTGACGCGCGCCGCACGGCCGCGTACGCCGGCAGGCTCCTGCGGGTGCTCGTCGAGCTGGGCCTCGTCGAGGTCGATCGCGCGACCGGCGCCTGGCGCCTGCCGGCGGCCGAGCGCACCGAACTCGACCGCTCGCCGGCCTTCCGCGCCGAGGCCGTCCGCCTCCGGGAGGGCCGCGCATGGCTGAGCCGCGCGAGCTCGCGGGCGGCCTGACCGCCGATCCGACCGCGCCCGCTCCGCGGGTGGAGCCGCGCGCACCCGTCGGCCAGGCCGGTCCCGCCGGCCCCACGCCGTCGATCGACGACGCGGAGCTGACGCCCACCGAGCGGCGTCTGATCGCGGACCTGTTCGCGATCGTCGAGGAGCACGCCGAGGAGACGGCGATGCCGGTCGATCGCGACCGCGTCGTCGAGGCGTTCCTGTTCTCGTGCCGCCACCATGCCGACCAGCGGCGCAAGTCGGGCGAGGAGTTCATCGTCCACCCGGTCGGCGTCGCGAAGATCTGCGCCGGGCTGCGGCTCGACACCGAGACGCTCTGCGCCGCGCTGCTGCACGACACCGTCGAGGACACGACGGCGGAGCTCACCGAGGTGCGCGAGCAGTTCGGCGACGAGGTCGCCACGCTCGTCGACGGCGTGACGAAGCTCGAGGGGATCACGTTCACCTCGCGCGACGAGGCGCAGGCGGAGAACTACCGCAAGATGATGGTCGCGATGGCCACGGACATCCGGGTCATCCTCATCAAGCTCGCCGACCGGCTGCACAACATGCGCACGATCGGCGCGCTCTCCAAGCAGAAGCAGATCGACAAGGCCAAGGAGACGCTGGAGATCTACGCGCCGATCGCGCACCGCCTCGGCATCCACGCGATCAAGTGGGAGCTGGAGGATCTCGCGTTCGCGGCGCTCCACCCGCGCAAGTACCAGGAGATCAAGGGCCTGGTGAACCAGCAGCGCGACGAGCGCGAGCACTACGTCACGCGCGCCGGCGCCACGCTGAGCGGAGAGCTCGACGCGCTCGGGATCAGCGCGGAGATCTCCGGGCGCGCGAAGCACTTCTACTCGATCTACTCGAAGATGACCCGCAAGGGCCGCGAGTTCAACGAGATCTACGACCTCACGGCGATGCGGGTGATCGTCGACTCGGTCAAGGACTGCTACGGCGCGGTCGGCGTCATCCACTCGCTCTGGAAGCCGCTGCCCGGGGCGCTTCAAGGACTTCGTCGCGATGCCGAAGTTCAACATGTACCAGTCGCTGCACACGACGGTGATCGGGCCCGAGGGCCTGCCGCTCGAGATCCAGATCCGCACGCGCGAGATGCACGACATGGCCGAGTTCGGCGTCGCCGCGCACTGGATGTACAAGGCGGCGCCGGGCGGCAAGCGCATCAAGGCGCCCGAGGGCGATGCGAAGAACCGCTGGCTGCGCTCGATGCTCGACTGGCAGCAGGAGCTCAGCGATCCCAAGGAGTTCGTCGAGAACCTCAAGGTCGACCTCTTCGACGAGGAGGTCTTCGTCTTCACCCCGAAGGGCGAGGTGAAGTCGCTCGCCTCCGGTGCGACGCCGCTGGACTTCGCCTACGAGATCCACACGGAGCTCGGGCACCGCTGCGTCGGCGCCAAGGTCAACGGCAAGATCGTGCCGCTGACCTACCAGCTGCGCTCGGGCGACCGCGTCGAGGTGCTCACGAGCAAGCGCGACCGCGGCCCCTCGCGCGACTGGCTCGCCGTCGTCAAGACGACGCGCGCCCGCAACAAGATCAAGCAGTTCTTCAAGGCCGAGGGCCGCCAGGACGCCGAGCACACCGGCCGCGACCTGCTGCAGGAGCACCTGCGCAAGGCGGGTCTCCCGGCGCAGAAGATCACCGGGTCGCCGCTGCTGGCCGACGTCATCCGCGAGATGGGCTTCCGCAAGGCCGACGACTTCTACGTCGCGCTCGGCGGGGCGAAGATCAGCCCGAAGGTCGTCGTCAACAAGATCCTGCAGCGACTCAAGCAGGGCGAGGCGGCCGATGAGGACAGCGGCGTCGCCGAGACGCTCGTCTCCGACCGGCGCAAGCGCCGGATGCCGACCGGCTCGTCGGGGGCCTACGGGATCCGGGTCGAGGGCGTCGACGACGTCATGCTGCGCCTGGCGAAGTGCTGTCACCCGGTCCCGGGCGACCCGATCGTCGGGTACGTGTCGCTCGGCCGCGGCATCACGATCCACCGCGACGACTGCCCGAACGTCGCGGCGCTGCGCAAGGACCCTGAGCGCTTCGTCCCGGTGCACTGGGAGGGCGAGCACGAGAACGCCTTCAAGGTCGAGATCCAGGTGGACGCCTACGACCGCCACCGCCTGCTCGAGGACCTCTCCCGCACGCTCGCCGAGGCCGGCATCAACATCGTCGAGGCCCGCTGCATCGTCACCCGCCCGATGGTGTCCAACCGCTTCGTCCTCGAGGTCGGCGACACGCAGGTCCTCAAGGCGACCGTGACCCGCCTGCGCAACGTTGACGGCGTCTTCGACGCCTACCGCGTCACGCCGAGCGCCTAGGCACGGCCCCCTGGCACGGCCCCCTGGCAGGACAGGGATCCGCTCGCGGATCCCTGATGAGTCTCAGCGTCCCGCCGGCACGCCGGGCCCCCTGCACAACGCCCGTCTCGGCGCGGCTTTCCCTCACACTCCGGCACACCACATGCCAAAGGTGCAGAGCGCCGAGGCGCGCCGGCCCGGGCCGTCGAGACCGGCGAACCGCACCACCGCCCGCGGTATCGCGCCGTGGCGGGCGGTCAGGTCGATCAGCGATCCGCGCTCAGCAGATCGGGATCTCGCCCGTCCTGGTCACGACGGCGAGTGCCACAGGGAGCACCATCCCGGTCAGGACGATCCAGCCGCCCGCGAGCCAGAGCCACCGGCGCCGGCTGACCGGTGCCCGCAGGCACACGGCGATGAGCGTCGCGATCGAAACGGGCCACAGGATGAACACGGCCCACATGGCCATGAGGGGGATCGCGCCGACGAACGGCATGAGCGCGAGGGCGAGGACGGCGGAGCCGGCCAGCGCGATCCTCCGGGTGCTGCGGAGACGCTCGGGGTCGTTCGCGCCGAGCTTGCTCGCCAGGCCGAGCCCCGTGCCGATCACCCACGCGACAAGCAGCAGACGAACCGGGGCCAAGGCCCACGTCAGGTCTCGCGCGCTCGCGGCGGTCAGAGTGCGACAGCCGCTCCCGGACTCGTCATGGGCGAGCTCCACGGCGCCGCGCAGGACGACTGCGAGCAGCAGGATCAGCGCGAGGCCGCCGATCGCCGCCATGGTGGGCGTCAGCCAGCGGTCGGCCTCGGGATGTCGCCACCATCTGACGAGCCCCGCCTGCACACGGCGACCATCGGCGCGGCGGGACCGTCGCTTGACGGCCGCCCGTCACGCCACCACCGTCAGCGCACCCGGCACCACGTCGAACACGGCCGCGTCCGCCGGCGGCAGCGCGTCCCCGTCGACCTGCACCGCCACGGGTGATCCGTCGGCGCGGCGGACGGTGAGCGTGTCGAGACCCTCGAGCGAGACGGCGTGGCGGTGGCCCGCCGCGTGCAGGCCGCGGAACCACAGGCGCGCGCCCATCGTCGCGAGGTCGAGCGGCGTGGCCCGCCGCAGGACGCCGGCGGCGATGGTCCCGGAGTCGAGGGTGACGTCGGGGCAGACCTCGATCGGGCGCTTCCCCGCGAACGTGTAGCTCGGCGCGTTCTGGACGATGACGGTGACGCCCTCGACCGGTTCGCGGCCGGGCGCCTCGACGACGAGCTTCGGTGCCCGGATCGCGTAGTCGCGCAGGAACACCCCGGCGGCGCTCTGGATGTAGGCGAGTTCGCGCCAGCGGGCCTTGCGCTCGGGGTTCGCGTCGACCCGCGCGACGACGGCGGCGTCGAGTCCGACGCCTGCCGAGAACGTGAAGAGGCGGCCGTTCACCCGTCCGGCGTCGACGGTGCGGGGCTCCCAGCGGTCGGCGATCCGCAGCAGGTGCTCGGCGGCGTCGACGAGATCGCCGGGGATGCCCAGGAGCTTGGCGTAGACGTTCTGCGATCCGCCCGGCAGGGGAAACAGCGGCACGCCCGTCCCGAGCAGTCCGTTGGCGGCCTCGTTGACGGTGCCGTCGCCGCCGAGCGTCACGACGACGTCGGCTCCGCTGCGGGCGGCCGCGCCGGCCAGTCCCGTGGCGTGGCCGGGCGCGTCGGTCTCGACGGCCTCGACGTCGTACCGGCTCGCGAGCGCGGCGACGATCAGCCGGCGCACGCCGCCGTCGACCCCGGCGGCATGCGGGTTGACCACGACGACCATCCGCCGCGGGACCACGGGCGCCTCGAGGGCGGACCGCTGGACCACGGGCTCGGCCGGGACGGGAACGGCCCTCACGGCGTCAGAGGAACCCGCGCCTGCGGAACGCGGTCAGCATGCCGATGAGCAGCACGGCCATGACGACGATGACGATCCAGAACCCGTCGACGTCGCCCTGCCAGGGCACCTGGACGTTCATGCCGAAGATGCTCGCGATCAGCGTGAGCGGCAGCATCACGACGCTGAAGGCCGTGAGGACGCGCAGCACCTTGTTGAGCTCGTGCGAGAGGACCGACTCGTTCGTGCTCTCGAGCGCCTCGACGACCTCCTTGAAGTTCTCGAGCATGTCCCAGACCCGCTCGGAGGCGTCGTTGATGTCGTCGAAGTAGACGTCGAGATCCTGGTCGACGTAGCGCTTGGTCGTGCGCTCCAGGTCGCCGATCGCGGGGCGCATCGGGCGAACGACGCGGCGGAAGTTGATGATCTCCTGCTTGACGTTGAAGATGTCGCGGACGACCTCGCTGGAGCGCCCCTCGAAGATGTCGTCCTCCAGGCGCTCGAGCTTGTTGCCCATCTTGCGCAGCATCGGGAACGACGCGTCGACCGCGTCGTCGACGATCCGGTAGAGCAGGTAGCCGGCGCCCTTGCCGAACAGCTGCTCGCGCAGCTCCTCGTCGGCCTGGCAGCGCTCGAAGAGGTAGTCGAGCGAGCGCAGCGGCTGATTGGGGACCGTGAGGACGTAGTCCGGGCCGAGGAAGACGTCGACCTCGGCCGCGCTCAGGCGCCCGAGCTGCTTGTCGTAGCGCGGGAACTGCAGGACGACGAACAGGTAGTCGTCGTACTCGTCGACCTTCGGTCGCTGGTTGCGGGAGGAGAGGTCCTCGTAGTCGAGCGGGTGGAACGCGAAGTGGTCCTCCAGCCAGCCGCGCTCGGCGGACCGGAAGCCGTCGACGTTGATCCAGCGCAGCTCGCGGCCGTCGGCGCCGCCCTCGATGATCTGAACGCGCGGGGCCCGGGGCTCAGCCGGCGCGGTGACGACGGCGCCACGCGTCCGCGCAGCCCGGCGCAGGCGGGGCTTGGGCAGGCTGGGCATGACTTCGGGGCTCGTCGTTCATCGGTGGTCGCCTCTGGGGCGTCAGTGTACCCGGCGGCGTGCGGGGATCGGGGGCGTCGCCGTGCAGCGCCGAGGACGCCGCCGGAGGCGTCTGCTACCTTCCCGGCCACATAGCAGTAGCTGGACACATCCAGAGGGGTGGAGGGACTGGCCCGTTGAAACCCCGGCAACCATCGCGCGAGCGAACGGTGCCAATTCCTGTCAGATGTGGTCGGAGCTTCCAGAAGCCTCCGCCACGTGTCACGGCGGAGGTTTTTCATGGGAGCAACGAATCTTGGGTGCCGCGAGTGCGGCGCCGCGTACGAGCTGGATGCGAGCTACGTCTGCTCGCGCTGCTTCGGCCCGCTCGAGGTCGTCTACGACCACTCGGCGCTGACCGGGGACGTCGCGGGTCTGCGCCGGCGGATCCAGGGCGGCCCGCAGAACATCTGGCGCTACGCCGACTTCCTCCCGGTCGTCGACGGTCAGCCCGGTCCGTCGGCGCGCGCGTCCTCGCGCGTCGGGCTGCCCGCGGGCTGCACGCCGCTGATCCGGGCCGACCGGCTCGCGGAGCGCCTCGGGCTGGGCGAGGTGTGGGTCAAGAACGACGCGGCCAACCCCACGCACTCCTTCAAGGACCGCGTCGTCAGCGTGGCGGCGACGCGCGCCCGGGAGCTGGGCTTCGAGGTCCTCGCATGCGCGTCGACCGGCAACCTGGCCAACTCGGTCGCCGCCCACGCCGCGGCGCTGGGCATGGAGAGCTACGTCTTCATCCCGGCGGACCTCGAGGAGCAGAAGGTCCTCGCGACCGGCGTCTACGGGACCAACCTCGTGAAGGTCCGGGGCACCTACGACGACGTCAACCGGCTCTGCACCGAGCTGTCCGGTGAGCGCGACTGGGCGTTCGTGAACGTCAACCTGCGCCCCTACTACGCCGAGGGCTCCAAGACGATCGCCTACGAGCTCGCCGAGCAGCTCGGCTGGGTGACGCCCGACCGCATCGTTGCGCCGGTCGCGTCCGGGTCGCTCTACACGAAGATCGCCAAGGGCTTCTCGGAGTGGCTGGAGCTCGGCCTGATCACGGGCGACGCGCCGGTCATGCACGGGGCGCAGGCGGCGGGCTGCTCGCCGGTCGCCCGGGCCTGGGACTGCCGGCCACGAGGTGTGCCGGCCGGTGCGGCCGGACACGATCGCCAAGTCGCTGGCGATCGGCAACCCGGCCGACGGCCCGTACGCGCTGGAGCTCGCCCGGACGCAGCGGCGGCTCGATCGAGGCGGTCACCGACGAGGAGGTCCGCGACGGCATCCGCCTGCTGGCGGAGACGACCGGCGTCTTCACCGAGACCGCCGGCGGCGTCACGACCGCCGTGCTGGCGAAGCTCGCGGCGCAGGGCGCGATCGGCCCCGACGAGCGCGTCGTGCTCGTCATCACCGGCGAGGGGCTGAAGACGCTCGACGCGGTCCGGGGGACCTTCGAGTCGTTCGAGATCGACGCGTCGTACGACGCGTTCGAGACAGACGTGGAGGCCGTCCTCGCGGGCGGCGTCGCGCGATGAGCGCCGTCGTCAAGCTGCCGACGCAGCTGCGCGCGGCCGCCGGAGGAGCGGCCGCCGTCGACGTCGACGGCGGCACGGTCGCGGAGGTGCTCGACGACCTCTTCGCCCGCCACGGCGAGCTGCGCGACCGGCTGTGCGACGAGGACGGCGCACTGCGGCGCTTCGTGAACGTGTACGTCGGCGGCGAGGACATCCGCTTCGGCGACGCGCTGCAGACGCCGGTCGCCGACGGAGCCGAGGTGCAGATCCTGCCGGCGGTGGCCGGGGGATAGCCTCCGGCGACGGTGACCGACCGGCTCGGCGAGTACCGCGGAAGGCGCAACCCGGCGGGCTCAGGCGAGCCCGGCGGCGACGCGGTCCGCCCGCGCCGCGGGGCGCCGCGGTTCGTCGTCCAGGAGCACTCCGCCACCCGGCTGCACTGGGATCTGCGGATCGAGCACGAGGGCGTGCTGGCGTCCTGGGCGCTGCCGCGGTTCCTGCCGGGGACCTCCGGTGACAACCGGCTCGCCGTGCGGACCGAGGACCATCCGGTCGAGTACCTGGAGTTCGAGGGTGAGATCCCCGCTGGGCACTACGGCGCGGGGACGATGCGGATCTACGACCGCGGGACCTGCGAGGTCCTGCTCTGGGAGCCCGGCAAGGTGGAGGTCGACCTCCACGGCGAGCACCTGACCGGCCGCTGGGCGCTCTTCCCGATCGGCCGGGCCGGAGGCACCGAGCGCGAGTGGATGATCCATCGCATGGGCGCGCCGCTCGATCCGGACGCCGAGCCGTTCCCGGGGGTCGTCCCGCCGATGCTCGCCGGCGCGGGCCCGCTGCCGGCCGGTGAGGGCTGGGCATACGAGATCAAGTGGGACGGCGTGCGCGCGCTCTGCCGCTCGGAGCCGGGGCGCCTGACCCTGCACTCGCGCCGGGGCGCCGACATCACCGCGGGCTATCCCGAGATCGCGTCGCTCGGGCGCGCCCTGCACGAGCATCAGGCGCTCCTCGACGGGGAGATCGTCGCCTTCGACACGTCGACCGACCCGCCGCGACCCAGCTTCCAGGCGCTCCAGCGCCGGATGCACGTGCGCGACGAGCGGCGCGTGCGGCGGCTGGCCGCGGAGGTCCCGGTCACCTTCGCGATCTTCGACCTGCTCTGGCTCGACGGGCACTCGCTCATGCGGCGGCCCTACGACGAGCGCCGCGCCCGGCTCGCCGAGCTGGACCTGCAGGGTCCGTTCTGGCAGGTGCCCGAGGCGGCGCTGGGGCATGCCGCCGGTCGCGACCTGCAGCGGGCTGCGGCGGCGCTCGGCCTGGAGGGCGTCGTCGCCAAGCGCCGCGACGCGCCGTACCAGCCGGGACGCCGCAGCCCGGCGTGGGTGAAGGTGCGCCGGCGGGAGTCCGCCGACCTGGTCATCGGCGGCTGGGTGCCGGGGGAGGGCGGGCGCTCGGGACGGATCGGCGCGCTGCTCGTCGGTGAGCACGAGCCCGGGGACGCTCTGCGCTACGTCGGCCGGGTGGGGTCGGGCCTCTCCGACGCGGAACTGCGCGACCTCGGGTCGCGGCTGCGCGACCTGGAGTCGGAGGTCAGCCCGTTCGCCCCGGGACGCCCGCAGCCGCCGCAGGCGGCGCGCTGGGTGCGGCCGGTGCTCGTGGCCGACGTCGCATTCAGTGAGCGCTCGGCGACGGGGCAGCTGCGCCAACCGGTCTGGCTCGGGCTGCGCGACGACGTGCCCGCGCCGCTGGCGCTCCAGGACGAGCGCGCCTCCCGCGGGAAGGGCCGGATCGCCACGGCGCTCATCGACGATCGTGTCCTGCCGGTCACCAACCTCGACAAGGTCCTCTACCCGGACGGGACGACCAAGCGGCAGCTGCTCGAGTACGCGGCGGCGATCGCGCCCGTGATGCTGCCGCACCTGCGAGGCCGGGCGCTCACGCTGGTGCGCTGCCCGGACGGGGTGGAGGGCGAGCGGTTCTTCGAGAAGCGCGCGCCCGGCCACCGCCCGGACTGGGTTCGCACCGCCACCGTGCAGTACGGGCGCGAGCGGATCGAGCACGTCCTGGCGGACGACCGCGCCACCCTCCTCTGGCTGGCGCAGCTCGCTGCGCTGGAGCTGCACCCCTCGCTGGCGCTCGCCGCCGAGCCGGACCGCCCGACCGCCGTGGTCTTCGACCTGGATCCCGGCGCCCCGGCGACGATCGTCGAGTGCTGCGCGGTGGCGCTGCTCCTGCGTGCGATGCTCGACGGCGTCGGCCTGCGGGCGTTCGCCAAGACGTCCGGCTCGAAGGGCCTGCAGGTCTACGTCCCGCTCAATCGCCCGGAGCCGACGTTCGACGGGGCGAAGGCGTTCGCGGGGGCGGTCGCCGAGGTGCTGCACGCCGGTCGCCCCGAACTCGTGGTCGCGCGCCAGGCAAAGACGCTGCGCGAGGGCCGCGTGCTCGTGGACTGGTACCAGAACGACCGCGCCAGGACGACGATCGGGGTCTACTCCGCGCGTGCGCGGGAGCGCCCCACGGTGTCGGCGCCCGTCACCTGGGACGAGGTCGAGGCGACCGCCGGCGAGGGCGACGGAAGCGGGCTGGCGTTCACGCTGACCGAGGTCCTGCAGCGCGTGGAGGACCACGGCGACCTGTTCGGCGAGGTCGCGACGCTCCCGCAGCGCCTGCCCGCGACGGGCTGAACCGCCGTTCTCGACGGATGTCGCAGGATGCCGGCGGTCTTCCACGGACTCATCCTGGGGTCCAGACCCCATCAAGTCCTGCGCTGAGCGACCGATGTTGCGCGTGTGAAGGTGGTTCATCCATGCAGTCGCCCCAGCCCGGACGCCGGGGCCGCCCGGCGCACCGGGCTCGCCGCTGACCGCGGCTCGATCCTCTTCGAGGCCATCGTCTCGATGGTCCTCCTCGTCATCTTCGCCCTCGGGTTCCTCGCAGCGGTCGACACGGCCTCGCGGATCAGCGGCAACAACGAGTCCCGGTCCGCCGCCGCCGCGCTCGCCCAGGAGGACATCGAGCGTGTCAAGGCGCTGAAGATCCGCGACCTCGCGAACATGAACGTGACGCGCACGATCAACGTCGCCGGCGTCCCGTATTCGGTCACGACCACGACGCAGTGGGTCGACGACTCGACGGGCACGACGACCTGCCCTTCGGGTGCCACCCGCACCGACTACCTCAAGACCGTCTCGTCCGTGACCTGGCCCGGCATGGGGCAGACGCCGGCCGTGAAGAACCAGACCCTGATCGCCGTGCCGCTCGGCACCTTCGACGACGCCACCGGCGGCCTGATCGCGAAGTTCCTCGACCGGCAGGGCAACGGCGTGCCGAACATCAGCGTGGCGATCTCGGGCACGCAGACGAGCAGCGGCACGAGCGACGCCGACGGCTGCGCGTTCTGGAGTGGTCTGCCCGAAGGGGGCTACTGGATCGACGTCGCCCAGCCCGGGTTCGTCGACAAGGACGGCGCGAACGTCATCCGCCAGAGCGGCACGGTGATCGGCGGCACGACGAACTCGTTCGTCTTCGCCTACGACCGCGCCGCGACCATCACCTCGACCTTCACGACGACCGTGAGCGGCGTCCCGCAGGCCGACAGGGCGACCGATCTGATGATCGCCAACAGCGGGCTCTCCTCGCCGGGCACCCGGACGTTCACCGTGGGGACTGCCGCGACGAGCATCACGACCGGCGGCAGCGTCTACCCGTTCCAGGACGGCTACGTGGTCTGGTCCGGCGCCTGCAGCGGCGCTGACCCGCGCACCTACTCCCAGCCGGCGGCGACCGTGACGACCAACCCCGCGGCGACCGGCACGGTCACGATCGGCGAGCCGGCGCTGAACATCCTCGTCAGGCGCGGCTCGAGCAACTACCCGTCGGCGCGCGTGCGGATCACCCCGATGACCGCGGGCTGCGGGTCGGTCTTCGGCGGCACGGGGCTGCTGAACGCCAGTGCGAGGCTCACGCACCCGGGCCTGCCCTACGGCGACTACCAGGTCTGCGTCGACGACGGGAACCGGCGCTTCATCAGCGGCACGATCCAGAATCGCAGCCCGGCGGGCACTCCTCTGCAGACGCTGACGATCCCCACCAGCGGTGGTACCGGGACATGCCCGTGATCCGCCGCGACCAGGGATTCACGCTCGTCGAGCTGATGATCGGCATGGGCATCGGCCTGATCGTGATCGCCGGCGGCATGACGATCCTCGACTCGACGCTGCGCATCTCCCGCACGACCCAGAGCCGCGTCGACACCGCCCAGCGCGGGCGGATCGCCATGGAGACGGTCACCCGCGCGCTGCGCTCGCAGGTGTGCCTGAGCGCGACGGCGCCGGCGCTGACGACCGCCACCGCGACGAACGTCGTCTTCTACGCGAATCTCGGCGCGGTGGACTCGAACCCCGAGCGGCACGAGATCTCGCTGACCGGCGGCGACGTGATCATGCGGCGCTTCGTGGGCACGGGCACGCCTCCGAGCATGACCTTCCCCGGGACGCCGACGTCCACGCGCACGCTGCTGGAGAACGTCGGGACCTTCGGCGGCACGCCGTTCCTGCGCTACTACGCCTGGCAGAACGGCAACCCCGTGCTCCCGACGACGCTGCTCCCGGCGCCGCTCTCGACGGCGAATCTCGCCAAGCCGGTGAAGATCGCGGTCTCCTTCCGCGCCTTCCCGGGACGCGACTTCCGCACCAGCGGGACGTCCGGGGGCTACACGGACTTCCAGAACGCGGTGTTCGTCCGCGCCGCCGACCCGGTTGACACGACGAACGGACCACGATGCTGACCGCCATGAAGGACCTCCGCGCGGCGCTGCGCTCCGAGCGCGGCATCGCCCTGCCCGCGATGATGTCGCTGATGCTCGTCCTGGGCATCCTGACGGCGGGCGTCGTCATGACCGTCCAGGCCGACACGCCGCAGGCGCGCCGCGACCAGGATCGCAAGCTCGCCTACGGCGCCGCCGAGGCCGGCCTGCAGAACTACCTCTTCCGCCTGCAGCACGACCTCGACCTGTGGACGAAGTGCACGAACATCTCGGGCCCGCCGTTCGTCAACCAGGTCTGGAACGGCTCGGGCGCCGACCCGCGCGCCTGGCGCAGCCTGCCCGGCGCCGAGGCCCAGTACACGGTCGAGCTCCTGCCCGCCAACGGCGCGAGCTCCTGCAACCCCGCCAACCCCTCCGGGACGGTCGTCCAGAACGGCCAGATCCGCGTCCGGGCGACCGGCAAGGTGCGCGGGGTCAAGCGCAGCATCATCGGCAAGTTCCGCCGGCGCAGCTTCCTGGACTACCTGTACTTCACGGACATCGAGTCGCTGGATCCGGCGTGGTACACGCGCTACGTCAGCGGCTGGCCGACCATTCCGGACATCACCCAGTGGGCGAGCGACAACTGCGGCTGGTACCGCGACGGCCGGGCGAGCAAGCGCTACAACGGCAACAAGTACAACGCCCTCAACCAGCCGACCGCGGTGACGAACCTCAGGTGCGGTGAGATCCAGTTCGCCAACAGCGACGTCCTCAACGGGCCGGTGCACACCAACGACGAGCTGCTGATCTGCGGGCGTCCGACCTTCGGGCGCACCGTGGACGACCAGATCGAGGTCTCCGCGTCGAGCCCGGGCTGGCGCTCGGCGTGCTCGGGCTCGAGCCCGCGGTTCCTCGGGACGTACAACGCGTCGGCGCCCCTGCTGACGATGCCGCCGACGAACACGCAGCTGCGTGACACGACGAACCCGGCGTACATCTTCACCGGGCGCACGACGATCGTCCTCGGCGCGAGCAACATGACGGTGAACGGCACGACGATGGCCTACCCCGGCAACGGCCAGATCTACGTGCAGAACGGCACCTGCGGGCAGACGCTGAAGACCTACGACCCGTACAACTCGCCCGCCGGCTGCGCCGACGTCTACGTCAGGGGCAGCTACGGCGCCTCGCTGACGATCTCCAGCGAGAAGGACATCATCATCAACGGGAACGTCACGAACTCCGGCGACACGCTGCTGGCCCTGATCGCCGACCAGTTCATCCGCATCTACCACCCGATCCAGAACCTCGACGTCAACAACGACGACTGCGACAACGCCAGCGGCTCGCTCAGCAACCCGACGATCATCGCGTCGCTGTTCGCCCTGAACCATTCGTTCATGGTCGACAACTACTTCTGCGGCAACCCGCTCGGGACGCTGACGGTGACCGGCTCGATCGTGCAGAAGTACCGCGGGCCCGTCGGCACCGGCGGCAGCAGCGGCGCCTCGACCGGCTACATCAAGGCCTACGCGTACGACGACCGCTTCCGCTTCCGCGAGCCGCCGGCCGTCGTCGACCCGATCCAGTCGTCCTGGAAGGTGCTCTCACAGACGGAGCAGGTCCCGGCGCGTTAGCCGGCCAGCCACCGCGCCGGCGTCACGTCCAGCATCGTCGCGACGTCGGTGTCGCTGACGCCGAGCTCGGCGAGCTGCGGGATGATCTCCTCGAAGATGTGGGTGAAGGTCCACTTCGGCGCGAGCTGGGCGACCATCTCCTCCGGGAACCAGTCGATCGTCGCGCAGGCGTCCTGGCTGATGACCATGCGCTCCGCGTAGCCCCGCTCGCAGAGGGCCGCCAGAGTGGTGTTGCGGGCGGCGTCCGGCAGGAAGATCTCGGTGCCGTAGCGGTCCATCCCGATGTAGGGCCCGAGCGCGAGCAGTTCCTCGATGTGCTCGAGATCGTCGGTGTCGCCGGTGTGGGCGATCATCACGCGCTCCGCGGGGACGCCCTCCTCGAGGAAGATCCGCATCTGGTCCAGCCCGGTGCGGCCGGCGGGGCGTGAGTGGGCCATGATCGGGCGGCCGGTCCGGTTGGACGCCCGCGCCGCGGCGCGGTGCACCTTCTCCACGTCGGGCGTGATCCCGGGCTCGTCGGCGGCGGTCTTGATGAACGCCGCCTTGACCGCGGTGCCCTGGATGCCGTGCTCGATGTCGTGAACGAACGCGTCCGCGAGGTAGTCCTCGTCGCGCGTCTGGAAGTGCTGGGGGATGAACGTGTAGTGCTGGCCGTAGATGCCGGTCGCGAGGACGAGCCGCACGCCCGTCGCCTCGGCGACGCGCAGCGCGAGCCGGGCGTCGCGGGCCAGGTCCATGCATGCGGGGTCGACGATCGTCGCGACCCCGTGGGCCTTCGCCGCGCGCACCTGCGTGACGGCGCGCTCGAACTCGCGCTCGCGGTCGTAGAGGTGGGGGTACTGCTCGCGGATCGCCTCGCTCGAGGACAGCAGGTGCTCATGGCAGAGCGTGCGGCCCAGGTGACCTGCGTCGACCGGGCCGGCGGTCGTCTCAACGGTGCTCATCGTGCTGCCTCCAGCAGTCGGGTGGCGCGCATGATCGCCGCCCGGGCGGCGGGCGTCCAGCGGTCCGGCCGTCAGACGGGCGGTGCGACGGCGCGGCGGCTGTCGAGGCCCGGGCGGCCGCGGGTGTAGTCATGCCAGTAGGCGATCCGCCCGCGGTTGATGAACACGGGAGTGCCGATGTTGCGCGTGAGGCGCAGCGGTGCGTCACCCGCGGCGGTGAACATCGCGGCGACCTCGTCCACGCTCTCGTTGACGAGGAGCGAGTCGTCGCGGGTGCCGCTGAACTTGATGACGGAGGGCATGCGAGCGCGCACGCTAGCGCGGCGGGCGGCTCGGTCACGCGGCGTACACGAAACGTTCACACGCGTGTGCGCCGCCCGAACGTGTCGTGTGTCAGGATCGCGCGCAGTGCGAGCCCACGATCGACGCCCGCTGGCGCTCTCCGCCGTCGCCCTGATCGCCCTGGCGCTCGGTGCGTGCGCGGGCGACGAGGGCCCGAGCGACCCCAACGCGAGTCCCGGAGAGCGGCTGTTCGTCGAGACGGGATGCGGGAGCTGCCATACGTTCACGCCGGCGGGCACGGACGGGAGGGCGGGCCCCGGCCTCGACGACGTCCGGATCACGACGGCCGCCGCGGCGGCGGTGATCCGGGACGGCGCGGCCGGGATGCCCAGCTACCGCGACGGGCTCTCGGCAGCCGAGATCCGGCAGGTCGCGGAGTTCGTCACGACCCGCTGACCGGCGGGGACGCGCCCGGCAGGATTCGAACCTGCGACCTCCCGCTCCGGAGGCGGGCGCTCTATCCACTGAGCTACGGGCGCGTGCGGCGTCGCGCCTGGCGCGTGCCGGCCTCGGAGAGTACCGCCCGGTGCTCCGGCGATACGCTCGCGGCAGATGGACGAGCTCGAGCTGTTCTTCGCCGGAACGGGCGCCTCGGTGCCCGCCGCCCGGCGCGGCCTGCCGGCCATGCTCGCGCGGCTCGACGGCGACCGGCTGCTGTTCGACTGCGGTGAGGGGACCCAGCGCCAGCTGCTGCGCAGCGTCGGGCTCGCCGATCTCGACGCCGTGTTCCTCACGCACCACCACGCGGACCACTGGCTCGGCCTTCCGGGAATGCTGAAGACGTTCGACCTGCGCGGGCGCGAGAAGCCGCTCGACGTCTTCGGGCCGCCGGGGACGCAGCGGCTGCTGGCGTCGATGTCCGGGATCTGGGGACGGGTCGCCTACGACCTGCAGGTCACCGACGTGGACGCCGGCGATGCGATCGAGTTCGACGGGTACGACGTCGAGGCGTTCAACGTGCGCCATCGCGGGCGGGCCTTCGGCTACGCGATCGTCGAGCCTGAGCGCCCGGGCCGCTTCGACGCCGGTCGCGCCGCCGCGCTCGGCGTGGCCCCGGGTCCCGATTTCGGGCGCCTGCAGGCGGGCGAGACGGTCGGCGGCGTGCGCCCGCAGGACGTGATCGGAGAGGCCCGCCCGGGCCGCCGCGTCGTGCTCTCCGGTGACACCGCGCCGTGCGACATGGTGCGCGAGTCCGCCCGCGCGGCCGACGTGCTCGTCCACGAGGCCACGTTCCTGCAGGAGGACGCCGCGCGCGCGGCCGAGACCGACCACAGCACCGCGCGCCAGGCGGCCGAGGTCGGCAGCGAGACCGACGTGCGGCTGCTCGTCCTGAACCACCTGTCCAGCCGCTACCCGCCGCGACTCGTCCTGGAGGAGGCCCACGGGGCCTTCGAGCGGGTCCATGTCGCGCGCGACTTCGACGCGGTGCTCGTTCCGCACGCCGAGAAGGGGACGCCGACCGTCGTGCCGTGGGATCGCGGTGCTAGGGTCACGGATGACGGGCCGCAGCGGCCCGCTGAGCTCCTTTAACCCGGTCCCGAGAGGCCAGGAAGGACGGCACCCACGTGAACGACGACGGCAAGATCGTCCTCGACGGCGACGACATGCGGCGCACCCTGGTGCGGATCGCGCACGAGATCGTCGAGCGCAACGAGGGGCCCGCGGATCTCGCGATCGTCGGGATCCACCGGCGCGGCGCAGTCCTCGCCGGCCGTCTGCATGCGCTCCTCTGCGACCTGCTGGACCACGACGTGCCGCTGGGCCTCGTGGACATCAGCTTCTACCGGGACGACCTGACCACCCGCAGCGACACGCCGGAGGTCCACGCGACCGAGATCGACTTCCCGGTCGAGGGCGCGACCGTCGTGATCGTCGACGACGTCCTCTACACCGGCCGCACGGTTCGCGCGGCGATCGAGGCGCTGTTCTCCTTCGGCCGGCCCGCGACGGTCCAGCTCGCCGTCCTCGCCGACCGCGGCCACCGTGAGCTGCCGATCCGGCCGGACTACGTCGGCAAGAACCTGCCGACCTCGCGTCACGAGCGGGTGAACGTGCGCGTCGCCGAGATCGACGGCGTCGACGAGGTGACGATCTCCTCGGGGGCGGAGGTGCGGGCGTGAAGCACCTGCTCTCCATCGAGGACCTCGACCGTGCGGCGATCGAGCGCATCTGCGACCGCGCTCTCTCCTTCGAGGAGGTCGGCGAGCGCGACATCAAGAAGGTTCCCGCGCTGCGCGGCCGCACGGTCCTGAATCTCTTCTACGAGGCGAGCACGCGCACTCGCAGCTCCTTCGAGCTGGCGGCCAAGCGGCTCAGCGCGGACGTCGTGAACTTCGTCGCCTCCGGATCGTCGGTTGAGAAGGGCGAGTCGCTGAAGGACACCGTGCTGACGCTCAGCGCCCATCGCCCGGACGCGATCGTCATCCGCTGCCCGTGGGCGGGGGCGCCCGCCCTGCTCCCGCGCTGGACGGACGCGGCGATCGTCAACGCCGGGGACGGCAAGCACGAACACCCGACACAGGCGCTGCTCGACGTCTACACGCTGCGCCGGCGCCTGGGCTCGCTCGACGGGGCGAACATCTGGATCGTCGGGGACGTCCTGCACTCGCGCGTCGCGCGGTCCAACATCCTCGCCTTCAGGCGGATGGGCGCGAGCGTCACGCTCGCCGGTCCTCCCACGCTGCTGCCGCGAGAGGTCGAATCGCTCGGTGTCGAGGTTCGCACGACGCTCGACGGGCTCGGCGAGGCGGACGTCGTGTACGTCCTGCGGATGCAGCACGAGCGGATGGGCGAGGCGTTCGTCCCGTCGCTGCGGGAGTACGCGGCCGTCTACCAGATCGACGGGCGTCGCCTGGGGGCGCGCCAGCTCCTCATGCATCCCGGTCCGGTCAACCGCGGCGTCGAGCTGTCCGGCGACGTCGTCGACTCGCCGCAGAGCCTGGTGCTCGAGCAGGTCGCCGCGGGCGTCGTCGTGCGCATGGCCGTCCTCTACGAGGTCCTCGCCGCCACGCGCGCCGGCGAGCCCGTCCCGGAGCCGCAGCCGGCATGAGCCCGCTGCTTCCCGACTCGCTCGTCCGCGCGCCGGCGCAGGACGCCGAGCTGCTCGTCCGCGGAGCCCACGTCCTCGACCCCCGAACCGGGATCGACGGGGTGCACGACGTCCTCGTCCGCGGCGGGCGGATCGCGGAGATCGGCGTGCCCGGCGCGGTGGAGGCGCCCGTCGACGCGGAGCTCGTGGACGGCGCGGGCAAGCACCTCTTCCCGGCGTTCGTCGACCCGCACGTGCATCTGCGCACGCCGGGACAGGAGCACAAGGAGGACCTGGAGACCGGGACGCGCGCCGCGGGCGCCGGCGGCTTCTGCCAGGTCGTCGCGATGCCGAACACCGACCCGGTGGTCGACTCGCCGTCGATCCTCGGCGCGCTGCGCGAGACGGCGGCGCGCGACGCGCGGATCCCGGTCGGCTTCATGGCGTCGATCACGCGCGGGCTCGCCGGGCACGACCTGACCGAGATGGAGGCGCTGCGCGAGGCGGGCGCCCTGGGCTTCACCGACGACGGGAAGCCCGTCGTCAGCGCCGGGATGCTGCGCCGCGCCCTGCAGTACCAGCGGCTGTGCGGGGGGGTGCTCGCCCTCCACGAGGAGGATCCGGCCCTCTCCGGCGGCGGCGCGATGCACGAGGGGGCCGTGAGCGCGCTGCTCGGGATCGAGGGCATCCCGAGCATCAGCGAGTCGACGTTCGTCGCGCGCGACGCGGAGATCGCAGGCTACGAGGGCGGCGCCGTCCACATGCAGCACCTGAGCTGCATGGCCTCCGTCCGCGCGGTCGCGCTCGCAAAGGATCTCGGGCACCGCGTCAGCTGCGAGGCGAGCCCGCACCACCTGTGCCTCACGGACGAGGCCGTCCGCACGCTCGACACGAGCATGAAGATGAACCCGCCGCTGCGCACCGAGGCCGACCGGCAGGCTCTGATCGAGGGGCTGCGCAGCGGTGTCATCGACTGCGTGGCCACCGACCACGCGCCGCACGCGCGCAACGAGAAGGAGGTCCCCTTCGAGCAGGCGCCGATGGGGACGACCGGCCTGGAGACCTCGTTCGCGGCGCTCTACACCGAGCTGGTGCGACCCGGCGTCCTGCCGCTCGAGCTGATCCTCGAGCGGATGACGAGCGGCGGCGCCCTGCTCGGGCTCCCGATCCCGCGGATCGCGACGGACGAGCCCGCGAACCTCTGCCTGGTGAACCTCGAGGCCACCTGGGTCGTCGGCGAGGAGGGCTACGAGAGCCGGTCGGGGAACTGCTGCTTCGCCGGGCGCGAGCTGCACGGGCGCGTCCTGCTGACGATCGCGGCCGGTGCGGTCGCCTTCCGCGAGCGGGCCTTCGCGGTCGCCGCCGTGCCCGAGCCGGGGAGCGCCGGATGACCGGCGGCCTCCTGCAGCGCGACCGCACCGTGCTCGTCGTCGTGGACGTGCAGGAGGCCTTCCGCAAGGCCGTCGCCGGCTTCGAGGATGCCGCCGCGCGCACCGCGACCCTCGTGCGCGGCGCCCAGGCGCTCGGCGTCCCGATCCTCGTCACCGAGCAGTACCCGCGTGGGCTCGGCGACACGGTCGCCGAGGTGCGCGAGCCGCTCGGCGAGGTTCCCCGGCTGCCGAAGACGGCGTTCTCCGCCGCCCGCGCCGACGGCTTCGACCTCGGCGGGCGAGGCCAGGCGCTCGTCTGCGGCGTCGAGGCCCACGTGTGCGTCGCCCAGACCGTCATCGACCTGCTCGGCGACGGTGTCGAGGTGCAGGTCGCGTGCGACGCGACGGCCTCGCGCGCTCCCGCCGACCGCGACACCGGGCTGCACCGCATGGAGCAGGCCGGCGCCACGCTGACCGGGACCGAGGCGGCACTGTTCGAGCTGCTCGGCGCGGCCGGCACACCCGAGTTCAAGGCCGTCCAGGAGCTGATCAAGTGAGCGAGACGACGACGCCCGGATACCTCCTGCTGGAGGACGGGTCGCGCTATGGCGGCGTCCTCTGCGGGGCACACGCCGACGGGACCGGGGAGGTCGTCTTCACGACCGGGATGAGCGGCTACCAGGAGTCGGTCAGCGACCCGTCGTTCGCGCGGCAGATCATCGTCTTCACCTACCCGCACATCGGGAACTACGGCGTCAGCACCCCGGCGATGGAATCGGACCGGGTCCACGCGCGCGCGGTCGTCATGCGCGAGGCGGTCAATCGCGAGGACGCGCCGAGCGCCGAGCGCGGATGGCTGGACTGGCTGCGCGACTGCGGCGTGCCCGCGATCAGCGGCGTGGACACGCGCGCGCTCGTGCGGCACATCCGCACCAAGGGCTCGATGCGCGGCGGGCTGTTCGCCGCGGGCGTCGCGCAGGAGACCGCGCTGGACGCCGTCCTCGCCGAGGTGCCGATGCGCGGCCTGGACCTCGCGCGCGAGGTCACCCCGGCCGCGATGACCGAGCACGGGGCCGGCAACACGGGCCCGCTGATCGCGGTGATCGACACGGGCATCAAGCTCTCGATCGTGCGCGAGCTCGTCGACCGGGGCGCGCGGCTGCAGCTGCACCCGTGCACCGTCAGCCCCGAGGAGCTGCTCGCGTCGGACCCCGACGCCGTCTTCCTGGCCAACGGCCCCGGCGATCCCGCCGCGCTGGACTACGTGGTCGAGACCGTCCGCGCCGTCGTCGGGACGCGGCCCGACCTTCGGGATCTGCCTCGGTCACCAGCTGCTCTGCCGCGCCGTCGGCCTGGAGACGTTCAAGCTGCCGTTCGGCCACCGCGGCGGCAACCACCCTGTCAAGGACCTGCGCACCGGGAGGATCGAGATCACCTCGCAGAACCACGGCTTCGCGGTCGCGGCGCCGGACGGCGGGCCTGCGCGTGGAGCGCGACGAGCCGGTGCGCTGGGAGACCGATGTCGGCGCGGCCGAGCTCTCGCACGTCAATCTCTACGACCGCACGGTCGAGGGGCTGACGCTGCTCGACGTCCCGGGCGGGACGGTCCAGTACCACCCGGAGGCGGGCCCCGGCCCGAACGACTCGCTGTACCTCTTCGACCGGTTCCTCGACCAGGTGCGGGCGGGGGCCTGATGCCGCGGCGCGACGACATCCACAAGATCCTGATCATCGGCTCGGGGCCGATCGTCATCGGCCAGGCGGCCGAGTTCGACTACTCAGGCGTGCAGGCGTGCAAGGTGCTGCGCGAGGAGGGGTACGAGGTCGTCCTCGTCAACTCCAACCCGGCGACGATCATGACCGACCCGGAGTTCGCCGACGCGACCTACGTCGAGCCGCTCCTGCCGGGCCCGGTCGCGCAGATCATCGAGAAGGAGCGCCCGGACGCGCTGCTGCCGACGCTCGGCGGGCAGACGGCGCTGAACCTCGCCAAGCGCCTGGCCGAGGACGGGACGCTGGAGCGCTTCGACGTCGAGCTGATCGGCGCCGACTACGAGGCGATCGACCGCGCGGAGGACCGCGACCGCTTCCGCGAGACGATGGCGGCCGCGGGGCTGCGGATGCCCAACAGCGCGATCGCGACGTCGCTCGAGGAGGCGCTCACGCACATCGACGAGCTCGGCCTGCCGACGATCATCCGGCCGGCGTTCACGCTCGGCGGGCGCGGCGGCGGGATCGCGCGCGACGAGGCGCAGTTCCGCGAGATCGTCGCTCGGGGCCTCGACGCCTCGCCGATCGGCCAGGTGCTGCTCGACCAGTCGGTGATCGGCTGGGGCGAGTTCGAGCTGGAGGTCATGCGCGACCGCAACGACAACTGCGTGATCGTGTGCTCGATCGAGAACATGGACCCGATGGGCGTGCACACCGGCGACAGCGTCACGGTCGCCCCGCAGCAGACGCTCCCCGACCGCCTCTACCAGCAGCTGCGCGACCAGGCGATGATCGTGATCCGCGCGGTCGGCGTGGAGACCGGCGGTTCGAACGTCCAGTTCGCCGTCAACCCGGAGACCGACGAGATCCTCGTCATCGAGATGAACCCGCGGGTCTCGCGGTCCTCGGCGCTCGCCTCCAAGGCGACGGGCTTCCCGATCGCGAAGATCGCCGCCCGGCTCGCGGTCGGCTACACGCTCGAGGAGATCCCCAACGACATCACGAAGGTCACGCCGGCGAGCTTCGAGCCGACGATCGACTACGTCGTCGTCAAGTGGCCGCGCTTCGCGTTCGAGAAGTTCCGCGGCGCCGACCCGATCCTCTCCACGCACATGAAGAGCGTCGGCGAGATCATGGCGATCGGCCGCACGTTCCAGCAGGCGTTCGGCAAGGCGCTGCGGAGCCGGGAGCTCGACGACCGGCCCGACACCGCGGGCCGGTCCGCCGCGGAGCTGCTGGAGTCCCTCGAGCAGCCGACCTGGGACCGGTTCGACCTGGTGCTGGCGGCGTTCCGCGCGGGCGCGAGCGTCGAGGACGTCTTCGCGCGCTGCGGCGTCGATCGCTGGTTCCTGCACGAGCTGCAGGCGTTCGCGCGCGATCCGCACGCGCCGTTCGCCGGCGAGCGCGGCTTCCGGGCCGTCGACACCTGCGCGGCGGAGTTCGAGGCCGCCACGCCGTACTTCTACTCCGGCTGGGAGGCCGAGCGCGAGGTCGAGGTGGTCATCCCCGATCCGCCGCGCGGGTCGGTCGTCATCCTCGGCGCGGGGCCCAACCGCATCGGGCAGGGCATCGAGTTCGACTACTGCTGCGTCCATGCGGCGATGACCGTGCGCGAGTCCGGCCGCGACGCGGTGATGGTCAACTGCAACCCCGAGACGGTCTCCACCGACTACGACACCTCCGATCGCCTCTACTTCGAGCCGCTGACGCTCGAGGACGTCCTCGCGGTGTGCGAGATCGAGCGCCCCGAGGGTCTCGTCGTGCAGTTCGGCGGGCAGACGCCGCTGAAGCTCGCCGCCGGGCTGGTCGAGGCGGGCATCCCGCTGCTCGGCACGAGCGTGGACGCGATCGACCTCGCCGAGGACCGTGGGCGCTTCGGCCGCCTGCTCGACGAGCTCGGCTACGAGGCGCCGCCGTACGCCGAGGCCCACTCCGTCGACGAGGCGCTCGCCGCCGCGGGGCGCGTCGGCTTCCCGCTGCTCGTGCGCCCGAGCTACGTCCTCGGCGGTCGCGCGATGGAGATCGTCTACTCCGAGGACGGCCTGCGCGAGTACCTCGAGCGCAACGTCCGCGACGACGGCCGCGCGATCTACCTCGACCGCTTCCTCGAGGACGCGATCGAGGTCGACGTCGACGCGCTCTGCGACGGGGAGGAGGCCTGGATCGCCGGCATCATGCAGCACGTCGAGGAGGCCGGAATCCATTCGGGCGACAGCGCCTGCGTCCTGCCGCCGCACTCGCTCGGGCCCGAGATGCTCGAGACGATCCGCGAGCAGGCGGCCGGCATCGCGCTGGGGCTCGGCGTCGTGGGGCTGCTCAACGTGCAGTTCGCGATCCATGCGGGGCGGCTCTACGTGATCGAGGCCAATCCGCGCGCCTCGCGCACGGTGCCGTTCGTCAGCAAGGCGATCGGCATCCCGCTCGCGAAGATGGCGTGTCGCGTGATGCTCGGCGAGCGCATCGCGGCGCTCGGCCTGCCCGAGGACCCGATGGCCTCCGCCCACGTCGCGGTGAAGGAGGCCGTGCTGCCGTTCGACCGCTTCGACGGGGCCGACGCGATCCTCGGTCCCGAGATGCGCTCGACGGGCGAGGTCATGGGACTCGCGCGCGACTTCCCGACCGCGTTCGCCAAGGCGCAGGCCGCCGCGGGATCGCCGCTGCCGTCCGGCGGGACGGTGTTCATCACGGTCACCGACCGTGACAAGCCCGGAGCGGTCGCGATCGCCCAGACGCTGCACGACCTCGGCTTCACGATCGTCGCGACCGGCGGGACGAAGGCCGCGCTCGAGCGCATGGGCATCCCGGCCGGTCTGCTCCAGAAGGTGGGCGAGGGCTCACCGAACGTCGTCGACGGCATCGAGGGCGGCGACATCACGCTCGTCGTCAACACGCCGACGGGCTCGGGCGCGCGCAGCGACGGCTGGGAGATCCGCCGCGCGGCGATCAAGCGCGGCGTGCCGTGCCTGACGACGCTCTCGGGCGGGCTGGCCGCGGCCCGCGCCATCGCCGCCGCCCGGCAGGGTGAGGCGGAGGTGCTCTCGCTGCAGGAGATCCACCGGCCGTCGCGGGCGGTCGAGGCCACCGCGTGAGCCTGCCGGCGGCGGGGACCGTCGACCGTCCTGCGGCGCCGCTGGGACGCCGGGCGCTGCGCATCAGCGGCGTCGCCGTCCACGGCGCGTACGTGGTCCTGACCGCCGAGGATCCGGAGGGCCCCGCCCCGCTCCCGGGGCAGTTCTACATGCTGACGGCGCAGGAGCGATGGGGGGGAGGGGACGGCGAGCGGCCCATGCTCCCGCGCGCGTTCTCCGTGTTGCGCGCACACGGCGGCCCGCCGCTGCGCCTGGACTTCATGCTCGAGGCCGTCGGCCCCGGGACATCGCGCCTGTGCGAGCTGCGGCCGGGCGACGGTCTGTACGCGCTCGGCCCGCTGGGTCTCGGCTTCACGGCGCCGGCCGACGAGCGCCGGCCGCTGCTCGTGGGCGGCGGCGTCGGCACGGCGCCCCTGGCGATCCTCCAGGACGCGCTGCTCGACGCCGGCCTGCCGGCGCGGGCGCTGCTCGGGTTCCGCGACGCGGACCACGCCGCCGGCGCTGCGCTGCTGCCCGGGGCGCAGGTCGCGACAGACGACGGCAGCGCCGGCCACCACGGGCTCGTGACCGATCTGCTGCGCGCCGAGCTGGACCGCGATGCCCACGCGGTCGTCTACGCGTGCGGTCCGCCGCCGATGCTCGAGGTCGTCAGGGCGCTGTGCGAGGCCCGAGCCGTCCCGGCGCAGCTGGCGCTGGAGTCCGGCATGGCGTGCGGGTACGGGGCGTGCTTCGGCTGCGTGGTCCCGCTGCGGGGCGGCGGCAACCTGCGGCTGTGCGTCGACGGGCCGGTCCTGGACGCCGATCGCCTGGAGACCTGCCTGATCCCCGGTCACGGCAGGCCCGCATGACAGCGCGTCATTGCTCGACGTTCGTGTGCGCGGTCCCCTGGCCGAGGTTCTCGCGATGAGCGTTCCGGTGACGTTCTGCGGGCTGCAGCTGGCCCACCCGGTCGTCAACGGCTCCGGCACCTTCGACGCGATCGCGGCGCGCCGGGTGTTCGGCGACGCGCTGGCCGAGCGGTTCCCGTTCGCGGCGTTCGTCTCCAAGACGATCACGCTCGAGCCGCGGCACGGCAACCCGCCGCCGCGCCTTTACGAGACGGCGGGCGGGCTCATCAACTCGATCGGACTGCCCAACAAGGGGCTGCGCGGCTACCTCGACGAGGATCTCCCGGCCCTTGCGTGGCTCCCGGTTCCACTGATCACGAACGTCATGGGGTCGACGGCCGCCGAGGTGGCGGCGCTGGTCGAGGCCGTGGACGCCGAGGCGCAGGTCGCCGCCATCGAGCTGAACGTCTCCTGCCCGAACGTGAAGACCGGCCTGGACATCGGCGCCGACCCGGACGAGCTGGCGCGGCTGCTGGGGGAGGTCCGCCCGCGGACCGCCAAGCCGCTGATCGTCAAGCTGACCCCGAACACGGCCGACGTCGCGCTCGTCGCCCAGGCGGCGGAGGCTGCCGGCGCCGATGCCGTCTCGCTGATCAACACCCTGCGCGCGTTCGCGCCGCACCCGGACGGATCCGGCGCGGCCTGGCTCGGCGGCGGCACCGGCGGCCTGTCCGGCCCGGCGGTGCGGACGGTCGCGCTGGCCCAGGTCCGGGCGGTCGCCGCGCGCGTGGAGCTCCCGATCGTGGGCATGGGGGGCGTGTCGAGCGCGCGGCATGCACATGATCTGCTGCTGGCGGGCGCAGACCTCGTCGCCGTGGGCACGGAGAGCTTCCGCGATCCGCTCGCGGGCGCCAGCATCAGCAGGCGCTTGACGGAAATCGCCGCAAACGGCGGGTTTTCTGCGCGTTAGCACGTTTCCGCACGCTGGGAGGTGCGGGAAAACCGCTGGAAATCGGCAGGAAACCGTCAACCACGGTGAAGAACGCTCGACCTCAGGTTGACGTCAAAGCGAATTCGGGCATCTGGCCTTGCCCGTCGCGAGTGAATGTGTATGCTCGCCGCCGTGCCGCCGGCCACCGATATCGATGCAGCCAAGCAGGCCGCGGCTCCCGAGCGCTCGCACCTCCAGAGGATGGAGGCGCTCCAGCGCGCGAACGAGATCCGCACCCAGCGCGCGCAGCTCAAGCGGGATCTGAAGGCCGGTCGCACCACGATCGACCGGCTTCTGGTGTCACCGCCGGAGTACCTGGAGACCGCCAAGGTCTTCGACATGCTGCTCGCGACGCCGAAGTTCGGCCGCGTGAAGGCCAACAAGATCCTGCAGCAGTGCCGGATCTCGCCGAGCAAGACCGTCGGCGGGCTCTCCGAGCGTCAGCGCACCGAGCTCGTCGAGCTGCTGCGCCGCCGCGTCTCCGCCTGAGACGCCCGTCAGCCGCGCGCCTGCGCGTCGTCGGGGACGAAGTCGGCTCCCGCAGCGCTCAGGGCGACGATCCCACGTGCCGCCACCGCACCCGAGCGGACGATCGTCAGGCGCAGGCGGCCCGCACCCGCGCGCGGACGCAGGACGAGGTTGGCGTCGGCCGGCACCACCGCGACCCGCGGCGAGCGCGCCGCGCGGACCACCCGCCACCCGTCACACGGATGGACGCTCTCCAGGACCTGGGTGACGTGCGGGTTCGCGGTGAGGTCGGTGATCCGCACCTGGACACGCGACGCGCGCAGGTAGTCCTGGCAGCCCTCGCCGGCGGCGGTGCGGATCGTGACCGCCGCGCCGCCGGGGCGGTGGTCGATCCGCAGGCGCCCGAGGCGGCCGGGCACCAGGCGGATCGTCCGTGAATCGCCCGCGCGGCAGGCGGCGCTGCCCTGCTGCGCGGTGAAGCTGAGCCGCGCCGTGAGCGATCGCGTCCCGCCGACGGGGGTCGGAAGGGCGGGGATCCGGATGACGCCGGCGTGCGGGCCCGGCGCCACCGCGGTGCTCACGGCGAGGAGCGTGCCGGCCGCGGTGCGCAGCTCAAGCCGGGCGTCCGTCACGCCGGGGCGCACGTTCGCGCTGACGGTCACCGAGCGGCCGAACACGACCTGGGCCGGGACGCCGGCGGCGAGCCGCGCCTCGTGGGCGGCGCCCGCGGTGCAGGCGGGCAGGTCCACGGCGCCTGCTGCAGCGGGCGGCGCCAGGGCCGCCGCCACGGCCGCCACGATGCCGGCGCTGGATGCGGGGTGCCGCCCGCGAGGTCCCATGGGTGTGCGATCGGACCGGTCCGCGGCGGCTTGAGCCCGCGCTGGACGGCGGGCGTGGGGTCGTGACCGGATCTGTGCGGCCGACGGCGGCAAGGCCGCGGCGGGCGGCCCCGGCGAACGCCCGTTCGACCGGCCGGCCGCGTACGATCCGCGCCCCCGTGTCACGCATCGTCGTCATCACCGGGCCCTCCGGGGTCGGAAAGGGCACGCTCATCCGCCTCCTGCGCGAGCAGGTCCCCGAGCTCGGGCTCAGCGTGTCGGCGACCACCCGCGCTGCGCGTCCGGGTGAGGAGGAGGGCGTCGCATACCACTTCCTGACGGACGCCGAGTTCGACCGCCTGGTCGGCGAGGGCGCGTTCGTCGAGCACGCCGAGTACGCGGGGCGCAAGTACGGGACGCTGCGCTCGGAGCTCGAGCGCCGGACCTCCGGCGGCGAGCCGGTGGTGCTCGAGATCGAGGTGCAGGGCGCCCGGCAGATCCGCGACGCGATTCCGGGCGCGCTCCTGGTGTTCATCGCGCCGCCCTCACACGAGGCGCTGCGCGAGCGGCTCGTCGGGCGCGGGACGGATGCCGCCGACGTGATCGAGCGCCGGCTGCGCGTCGCCGAGGAGGAGCTCGGCGCCCGCGCGGAGTTCGCCCACGAGGTCGTCAACGACCGGCTCGAGGACGCCGTGCGGGAGCTGGTCTCGGTCGTGCGGGCGGGCCTCGGCGGCCCGGTAGACTGATGGACATGATCCAGCCCCGCATCGACACGCTGCTCGAGCAGGTCGACTCGAACTACGCAGCCGTCCTGGTCGCCGCCAAGCGCGCGCGCCAGATCAACAGTTACTACCACAACCTCGGTGAGGGGACGTTCGACGAGTTTCCGCCGCCGATGGTTGACTCGCGCTCCAAGAACTACCTGACGATCGCGCTCGAAGAGGTCGCGGGCGGCAAGATCGCCTACCACTACCGGTAGGCCGGAGCGGACACCGGCAGGCGGCGCAGGGAACGCGCGATGGCCCGGATCCTCCTTGGCGTGAGCGCCGGGGTCGCCGCCTATAAGGCGCTGGAGCTCGTGCGCCTCGCGACGAAGGCCGGCCACGCCGTCCGCGTCATCCAGACGCCCGACGCGCAGCGCTTCGTCGGCGGCCCGTCGTTCGCGGCGCTCACGGGCGCACCCGTTCTCACGACCGAGTGGGAGCGCGACCCGGCGCGCGGCGCGTTCCCCGACCAGACGCCGCCCGAGCACGAGCCGCTGAGCCACCTCGAGCTCGTGCGCAACGCGGACGTCCTGCTGGTCGCGCCGGCGACCGCCAACACGATCGCGAAGTTGGCGCACGGGCTCGCCGACAACCTGCTCACGAGCGCGGCGCTGGCGTCAACCTGTCCGTTGATGATCGCCCCCGCGATGAACAACCACATGTGGGAGCACCCGGCGACGCAGGCGAATCTCGCGCTGCTGCGCGAACGCGGCGCGACGATCGTCGGCCCGGGCGTCGGCGCGCTCGCCAGCCGCAGCGAGTGGGGGCCGGGCCGGCTCGTCGAGCCGGCCGAGCTGCTCGACGCGGTCGAGGCGCTCGTCCCGTCCGGGGAGCGGCCCTGGGACGGCCTGCGGGTCCTCGTCTCCGCGGGCGGCACGCGCGAGCCGATCGATGCGGTGCGCTACGTGGGCAACCGGTCGTCGGGCCGCATGGGCTTCGCGCTGGCCGACGAGGCCGCCGCCCGCGGCGCGCAGGTGACGGTGGTCGCCGCCAACGTCGCGCTGCCGCGCTCACCGCGCATCGCCTACCGCGGACGTCACCACGGCCGCCCAGTTGCGCGCCGCTTGCGCCGAGGACTTCGCGGCCTGCGACATCCTGCTGATGGCCGCCGCCGTCGCCGACTTCACGCCGTCCGCCGCGGCCGAAGGCAAGCTGAAGAAGGACGGCCGCGACCATCTCACCGTCGAGCTGGAGGCCACGACCGACGTGCTCGCCGAGCTCGCGGCGGCGCGCCGGCCGGGACAGACGCTCGTGGGGTTCGCGGCCGAGCACGGCGACGGGGCGCTCGCCTACGGCCGGGACAAGCTGCGCCGCAAGCGCGTCGACGCGATCGTGGTCAATGACGTCAGCGGTCCCGGGATCGGCTTCGACGCCGCCGACAACGAGGTGAGCATCGTCACGGCGGCCGGGGAGCGCCATGTGCCCCGCGCGACGAAGGGCGACGTCGCCCGCGCGATCCTGACCGAGGTTGACGCCCTGCACTTCCCGTCGAGGGCACCCGCGACGTGACGGCCTACGGCGACCCCGCCGGGCCCGCGGGCGCCGTGTCGGGCGCCGAGATCGCGGCGGCCGGGGCGCTGGGCGGGCGCGTGGCGGCGAGTGTGCGCTCCGCCGTCGAGGTCCGGCCGGAGGTCGTGGACGACGTCGTCATCGCGCTGCTCGCCGAGGGCCACATCCTCATCGAGGACCTTCCCGGAGTGGGGAAGACGACGCTGGCGCGCGCCGTGGCGCGCTCGCTCGGCATGGAGTTCGCGCGCGTCCAGTGCACGGCGGACCTGCTGCCGGCCGACGTCGTCGGGACGAACGTCTACAGCCGGCGCGACGAGGTCTTCGAGTTCCGGCCCGGTCCGATCTTCGCGAACGTCGTGGTGGTCGACGAGATCAACCGCGCGTCGCCCAAGACGCAGTCGGGCCTCCTGGAGTGCATGCAGGAGCGCCGCGTCAGCGTCGACGTCCACACGCACGAGCTGGCCCGTCCGTTCGTCGTCCTGGCGACGCAGAACCCGGTCGAGTTCGAGGGCACCTACCCGCTGCCCGAGGCACAGGTCGACCGCTTCATGATGCGCCTGTCCCTCGGGTACCCCGACGCCGGCGCGGAGGCGGCGATGCTGGGGGCCAACGAGCACGGGGACCGGGTCGAGCATCTGGAGCCCGTCGGCGCCGCCGCGGACGTCCTCGCCGCACAGGACGCGGCGCGGCGCATCCATTCGGCGGACCCGGTCCGCGCGTACATCGTCGCGCTGCTGCGCCGCACCCGGACCGATTCGCGCGTCGAGCTCGGCGCGAGCCCGCGCGCGGGCCTGCTGCTGCTGCGCGCTGCGAAGGCGCGGGCGCTGCTGCGCGGGCGCGACCACGTGCTGCCGGACGACGTCCAGGCGCTCGCGGAGGCCGTGCTCGCCCATCGCATCGTCCTGGCGCCCGAGGCCGTCGACGTCACGCCTGAGGCGATCATCGCGGACGCCCTCGCGGCGACGCCGGCACGCTGAGGCCACCGTGGCCGGGCACTCGCGCGCAGCGGTCGGGACGGCGCTCCTCGGCGCGGCGCTGATCCTCATCGCGGGGCTCTTCGACGCCGAACCGCTCTACGTGCCGGGCATCACGCTGCCGGCGCTGGCGGCCGTCGCCGTCGCCTGGGTGTGGACGTCCGCGCGCGGCGCCCAGGTCACGCGGACGCTCGCGGGGACGCGCGTTCAGGAGGACGAGCCGCTCCTCGTCGAGATCGAGGTGCGCTCGGGCCGCCTGGCGGTCCCCGCGGGCGAGGTGCGCGACACCCTGCTCTCGCGTCCCGCGCGGCTGGGCCTCGCGCGGCGCCGCACGCGCGTGCGGATCCGGGCTCGCTTCGCGCGGCGCGGGCGCCGGCAGCTGCCGCCTCCGGCGGTTCTCGTCACCGACCCGCTGGGGCTGGCCGGAGCGCTCGTGACGGGGGCGCCGACCCGGGACGAGGTGCTCGTCCTGCCCCGTGTCGAGCCGGTGTACGCCGCGCCGCGGGGCGGCGGACGGGCCACCGTGGGCGACGGCCTGCCGACCCCGGGCGCCGAGGTGGACCTCGACGGGCTGCGCGTGCACCGGCCCGGCGCCCCGGCGTCGCGCATCGCCTGGCAGGTGTATGCACGGACGGGCGAGCTGCACGAGCGCAACCTGCGGGCCGGCGGCGACGCCCGGCCGCTCATCGTCGTCGACCTCTCGGGCACCGCGGTGGCCGACGACGGCGATGCCGCGGTGCGCGCCGCGGCGTCGCTGACCGTCCACCTGGCCGAGCGCGGCGGGTGCGCGCTGCTGCTCCCGGGCGAGCGGCGCCCCGTCGCGGTGGACCCCGGCCTGCGCGGCTGGCCCGGCGCCCACGCCCGGCTGGCGCTCGTCCCGCTCGGCGGGCGCCCCGCACTCGCCGCGCTCACGGGGAGGACCGGGCCGGTGATCTGGGTCGCGGCGCGACCGCTGCGCGAGCCGCCGCGCGCGCTCGTCCATGCCTCGGGCAGCGCGCGCGTCCTGGTCGTCCCCGGCGCGCCGGCCGGGCGCGCGCCGCTGTTCACCGTCGCGGGGTGCACGGGCTACGAGCTGGGCGGCCACCGTCGCAGGCCCGGCCGCACACGGCGCGCGACCACCGGGACGGGTGCCTGATGGCAGTCGCCGCCGCGCAGCCGGGTCGGTCCCGGCGGGCGTCCGCACCGGCGCTGCTCGCGGTGCTGCCGCGACTCGCGGCGTTCCTGGGGCTCGCGCTGCTCGGGCTCCTCGCGTGGGCGGACATGCTGGCGCCCGCGCCGCAAGGTCGCGCCGTTCTCACGGCGCTGGCGGCCACGGGCTGCGGCGCGTGCCTGGCGGCGGTGGGCGCGATTCCCCTGCGCCGCCGCCGCAACGCGGCGCTCGCCGGCGCCACGCTGGCGCTGCTCGCCGTCGCGTTGCTCGGTGCCGAGGTCCCCGCCCGCCTGCTGCTGCCCGCCGGCTGGGAGGAGCTGGTGCGGTCCATCGTCGACGGCCTCGCCGCGCTCCCCGGAACGCTCGTCCCGTACGGCGGCGCCGACGAGCTCGTCCGGCAGACCCTGCTGCTGGGCGGCACCGCCCTGACGGCGATCGCCGTCCTGCAGGGCTTCTGGCCGCGCGAGGCGGGACGACCGCCGGGGTCGCCCGCCGCCGCGATGATCACGCTCGGCACGCTCTACGCCGTCCCGGTGATCAGCCGTTCGCCGGAGCGCCCGTTCCTCTCCGGGGCGCTCTTCACGCTGCTGCTGTGCGCGTTCCTGTTCGCGGACCGCCTGAGTGGTGCGCGCGTGATCCCCGCCGCGCTCCTCGTGGGGCTCGTCACCGTCGGCGCCGCCGCGGCGGCGCCCGCACTGGATCGCCCGGGCCCCTGGGTCAACTACGAGACCCTCGCGGAGGACGTCGCGGGGAACGGGACGGTGGGGTACCGGTGGGACCACGGCTACGGGCCGATCGACTGGCCGCGGGAGGGCCGCGAGCTGCTGCGCATCAAGGCGCAGACGCCGGCCTACTGGAAGGCGGAGGCCCTCGACACGTTCGACGGACGCGGCTGGCGACGAACCGGCAGCGTCGCGACGCTCGAGCCCGAGGGCGACCAGGACCCCGCCCAGCCGCAGTGGTCCCAGACGATCACCGTGCGGGTCCGCGGACTGCGCTCGTCGCAGTTCATCACCGCGGGGTCCGCCAGCCGGGTCTTCGACGCGCCGCGGCAGCCCGTCAGCGCCGGTGCGGGGACGTTCGCGACCCAGCGCGGCGTCCTGCGGCGCGGAGCGGAGTACAAGGCCACCGTCTACACGCCGCGCCCGACCGCCGCGCAGCTCCAGAACGCGGGCGACCCGATCCAGAGCCTGTCCCGCCAGTGGCTGCGCGTCGCGGTGCCCGAACCGGGCGCGCCGCTCACCGCCGCGGGCGAGGGGCCCGCCTGGGGGGAGGTCAGCTTCCCGCCGTTCGGGACGCAGGAGGCGACGCTGCTCTCGCGCCCGACCTCGTCGATCGACACGGTGGAGGGCGCCGAGGTCATCGGTGCGACGGCGCTCGGCCGCATCTACGACCTGTCCCGGCGCCTGCGGGCACGGTCGGACTCGGCGTACGACTACGTGCGCCGCGTGCGCGAACGCGTCCAGGAGGGCGCGTCGTACACCGAGCGCCCCGCGGTCCGCGCGAACCCGCTCGACGCGTTCCTGTTCGACGACCGCGTGGGGTACTGCCAGCATTTCTCCGGCGCGATGGCGCTGCTGCTGCGCATGGGCGGCGTTCCCGCCCGCGTGGCGGTCGGCTTCTCCCCGGGCGTGCGGGACCGGGACTCGGGCGAGTACGTCGTCCGCGACCTTGACGCGCACTCGTGGGTCGAGGCGTACTTCCCGCGCTACGGCTGGGTCACCTTCGACCCGACGCCGGCCGCCTCGCCCGCGCGTGAGCAGGTCGCCGACCAGCAGGCGGCGCTGACCCGTCCGGGCGACGGAGATCCCGGCGGCGACCGCTCGAGCGACCCGGCGTTCGGCGGGCCTGCGGATCGTGGGAGCGCCGCGGCGCCCGGCGACGACGGCGGCCCGCCGGTGGCGGCGATCCTCGCCGCGGTCCTCACGGCGGCCGCGCTGGCGGCGGCGCTCGTGTTCTGGTGGCGACGGCCGCGGGCGCCCGACGGGGGCGACCCGGAGCTCGCCGAGCTCGAGCGGGCGCTGCGCCGCAGCGGCCGGCCGCTCAGCCCCGACGCGACCCTCGGCGGCCTCGAGCAGCGGCTCGGGGGGACGGCCGGTGCCCGCGCCTACCTGCGGGCGCTCTCCGCACGGCGGTACGGCAACGGCGGCCCGCCGCCGACGCGCGCCCAGCGTGCCGCGCTGCGCCGGGAACTGGCAGCCGGCCTCGGCCGCACGGGCCGCCTGCGGGCCTGGTGGGCGCTCCCGCCGCGGTCGTCCTGATCCGGCGACAGGGGCGCGTCCGGACGCCCGTTACCCTGAGCTCATGGCGCTGGAGTCGGCATACGATCTCTTTCGCAACGGGACGGAGCTGCTGGAGCGCGGCGACTGTCACGCCGCCACGGTCCCGCTCACCCGCGCGCGCGACCTGGAGCCCGTCGAAGGCCTCCGTCCGCGAGGCGCTGGGGCGCGCGCTTTTCGGCGCCCAGCGGTACGCGGAGGCGGCGGCGGAGTTCCGCGCGGTCGCCGACGGCGCGCCGACGAACGACTACGCGCTGTTCTGCCTCGGCCGCTCGCTGCAGCTCCTCGGGCGCCACGAGGAGGCGCGTCACCCGCTGGCCCTGGCCTGCTGCCTGCGTCCCGAGCGCGCCGACTACCGGCGCTACCGCGACCAGGCCCGGCGGCGCTGCGGCGGCTGACCCGTCACAGCGAGGTTCGACCGGCGACGGGTCACGTTTCATCGTGCGCGCGTGCGTGCGCGGCCGCGGCGCGCACGTCGTCCGCGGCGGCGACGAGGGCACCGAGCAGCCGGTCGACCTCGCCGGGGTCGTGCGCCGCCACGGCGCGGGATCTCGCCGATGACCCAGATCGCGCCGTCGCTCGTGTGCGCGAGGCGGACGAGGATGAGCCGGCGATTGCGGTAGAGCAGGTCGTGCGGGTCGGCGCCGCCGGGCCCCAGCACCGGCGCCTGGGCCCGCAGGACGCCGTCGCGCAGCGCGATCCCGACGTCCAGCGGCCAGCCTGCCGCCTCGGCGCGCAGGCCCCATTCCGTCGCGGCGAGCGTGCGCCACGAGGTCGCCGACCGGGTGAGACAGGCTTCCACCGCCGCGGCGACGGCCTTGTCCACGGTCAGGGGCACGGTGGTATCGTTGCATCACAGCTTTCGAAGGCCGGCAGCGGCCGTGGCAGTTTTGAAAGTGGGCGCTCGCCCGCTTTTTTTGTTCCTTTTTCTGGATCCATGAGCACCAATGACCTTCAGCAGCAGATCGAGACGCGACTCGGAGCGACGGAGCCCGAGGTCGAGGTGCTGCTCGTGGAGCGGATCGGGGCGGACACCCTGCGCCTGACGATCGATCATCCGGACGGCGTGAATCTCGCCACCTGCGAGCGCGTCACGCACGCCCTCGCCGACATGCGCGAGCGGTACGCGCTCGAGGTGTCCTCGCCGGGGCGCGAACGGCCGCTGACCAAGCCGGACCACTTCCGCCGCTTCCAGGGCCGCAGCGTCCGGGTCCGCACGCGCGAGCCGCGCGACGGGCACCGCAGCTTCACCGGCCGCCTGGTCGGCGCCACCGAGCGGGAGGTGACGATCGCGGCCGATGCCGGCGTGATCGCGATCCCGTACGACGACATCCACCGTTCGAACCTCGTCGAGGAGTAAGCAGCCATGTCGCGCGAGATCGTGGAGGCCATGCGGGCACTGGCGTCCGAGAAGGGGATCAATCCCGACCGGCTCATCGCCGCGCTCGAGGACGCCCTGCTGGCCGCCTACAAGAAGCAGCCGGACTCGGCGAAGTACGCCCGCGTCGAGCTCGACCCCGAGACCGGCGACTACCGCGTCATCGAGCTGCTCGTCCCCGAGCGCCTCGAGGCGCAGCTGATCGTCGAGACGATCGACGAGGGCACCTACCTCGACCCCGAGACCGGCGAGTACGTCGAGCCCCAGGATCCCGAGATCGACCCGGAGAAGTTCACGCTCTACCGCGATCAGATCGAGGAGCGCGACGTCACGCCGGACGATTTCGGCCGCATCGCCGCGCAGACCGCCAAGCAGGTCATCCTCCAGCGGATCCGCGAGGCCGAGCGGGACATGATGTACGAGGAGTACCGCGACCGCGTCGGCGAGCTCGTCACCGGCATCGTGCAGCAGTCCGACTCCCGCTACACCCTCGTGCAGCTGCGCGAGCGCGTCGAGGCGCTGCTGCCGCGCTCCGAGCAGGTCGACGGCGAGCGCTACGACCACGGCCAGCGCGTCAAGGCCGTGATCAAGGACGTCTCCAACGAGGCCAAGGGCCCGTCGATCGTCCTCAGCCGCCGCGACCCGGAGCTCATCAAGAGCCTGTTCGAGCTGGAGGTCCCGGAGATCGCCGACGGCCTCGTCGAGATCGCCAACGTCGCCCGCGAGCCGGGCTATCGCTCGAAGATCGCCGTCGTGTCCTACGCCGACGGCGTCGATCCCGTCGGGGCGTGCGTGGGCCCGCGCGGCTCGCGCGTGCGCATGGTCGTGTCCGAGCTTCGCGGCGAGAAGATCGACATCATCCCCTACAACGACGAGCCCGCCCGCTTCGTCGCCAAGGCCCTGTCGCCGGCCCGCGTGCGCGAGGTGCTCGTCGACGACGACCAGCGCCAGGCGACCGTCATCGTGCCGGACGACCAGCTCTCGCTCGCGATCGGCCGCGAGGGGCAGAACGCCCGCCTGGCGGCGCGCCTGACCGGCTGGCGCATCGACATCCGGTCGGAGACCGAGTTCGCGACCGACGCCCCGGACGCCTCGTACGACGAGGAGGAGACCGGCGGTCGCTGCGGCGCGATCCAGTCCACGGGCCGCCGCTGCCCGAACGCCGCCCTCGGCGGCTCGGCGTACTGCGGGCTCCCGGCGCACCAGGCGCTCTCGCGCTTCTCGGGCAGCTCGGTCCACTTCATCCTCGGCTTCGGCGATGAGCGAGATCGGGCGCCTGTCCGATCCCGACCTCTCGCAGGAGGACGTCGCGGACCTCGTCGCGCGGGGCGAGGAGGCGTATGCCGCCGCCGCCGAGGAGGCCGCCGCGGCCCAGGCCGCCCAGGAGGCCGCTGACGCCGAGGCCGAGCAGGCCGAGGAGGGTGGCGCGGACGCCACCGCCGAGGATGCCGCCGCGGCCGTCACGGACGACGTCGATGCCGGAGCGGGCGCCGAGGAGCAGCCCGCATAGCCGCCTCGACACACGCCCCGCAGCGATCCTGCGTGGGGTGCGGGCGACGGGCGGCCCAGTCGGGCCTCGTGCGCCTCGTGCTCGACGGTGACCGCGTGGTGGCGGACCCGGCACGCACGCGTCCCGGCCGCGGCGCCTACGTCTGCAATGCGGCATGCGCGGAGCAGGCCGTGCAGCGCAGATCCCTGCCGCGCGCCTTCCGGCGTGCGGTTCACACCCCCGAGGACTTCGTAGAATCGATCACCTAGTGGCCAAGAAGCGCGTACACGAGATCGCCAAGGAGCAGAACCTCTCCAGCAAGGAGCTGCTCGAAACCCTGCAGGCCGCCGGCCTGGAGGTGAAGGCCGCCGCGTCCTCCGTGGAGGAGGACGACGCGCTGCGCGCGATCGCCGGCGCGGGCGCGCCGAAGGCCGCCGCCGCTCCCGCGGCCGCCAAGCCCGCACCGCCGGCGCAGGCTGCGCCCCGCGCCGCCGCCCCCGCGGCGCCCGCGCCGGCCCGCCGCGTGTTCGAGCCGGACGCGCCCGCGTCCGCGTCCGCGCCGGCCCGCCGCGTCTTCGAGCCCGACGCGCCCGCGCCGCCGCGGCCGCGTCCGCGAGAGAGTGGCCCCGGCGCCCCGCCCGCGCCACGTCCGCGCGTTCCCGCGCGGCCCGCCGCCAACCTTCCGACGGACCCGCGCGTCGCGGGCCGTGCCGCGTCCCGACCTGTCACGCCGGCGGCGCCCGCAGCCGAGGCTCCGGCCCCGGCTTCCGCCGCGCCGGTCGAGCCGCAGGCCACGGCGCCCGCGACACCCGAGGCCGCCGCACCCGCGCCGCCGTCGGCGCCCGCCGCCGCTCCGGCCGCGGCCCCTGCGACTCCCGAGGCGCCCAAGACCCCCGGCAAGCCGGCCAAGGGCTCCAAGCCCACGCCCGGCGCGGGCCCCAAGATCGTGCCGTCCGTCGAGCCGCCGGCACCCGGCACCGGCCCGAAGATCATCTCGGTTCCCGAGCCGCCCAAGCGCCCCAAGCGCGACGAGACGCGGCCCGGCGGCACCACCGGCGGGACGGGCGCGGGCGGCAAGCGCCGCGTCGTCATCGACTCCCAGGCCGCCCGCCGGCCCGGCGGACCCGGTGGGCCGGGCGGCCCCGGCGGCCCGCCGCAGCGCCGCGGGCGCCGCCGCGGGCGCCGCCGCTACAGCGACGAGGTTCTGCAGCCGCTCGACACGACGGCGCAGAGCTCGACCGACCTCGTCAAGGTCAACTCGGGCTCGACGGTCAAGGATGTCGCCGAGTACCTCGGCGTCCCCGTCCCCGAGGTGATCAAGCAGCTCATGGGCATGGGCGAGATGGCCACGCTCACGCAGACGCTCTCCGACGAGGCGATCATGATCCTCGCCGAGGCGCTCGGCAAGGAGGTCGAGATCGTCACCACGAGCGACGACGAGGACCTCGACCTGGTCTTCGACGACGACGCGGACGATCTCGTGGAGCGACCCCCGGTGGTCACGATCATGGGCCACGTCGACCACGGCAAGACGTCGCTGCTCGATGCGATCCGCGAGGCGGATGTGGTCGCGGGCGAGGCGGGCGGCATCACCCAGCACATCGGCGCCTACCAGGTCCATCACAAGGGCAAGACGATCACCTTCCTCGACACGCCGGGCCATGAGGCCTTCACGGCGATGCGCGCCCGCGGCGCCCGCGTGACGGACGTGGCGGTCGTCGTCGTGGCGGCGGACGACGGGCCCAAGCCGCAGACCGACGAGGCGATCGACCACGCGAAGGCGGCCGAGGTGCCGATCATCGTCGCGGTCAACAAGATCGACAAGGAGGGCGCGGACCCCACCCGCGTGCGCACGGAGATGACGACGCGCAACCTGCAGCCGTCCGACTGGGGCGGCGAGACCGAGTACGTCGACGTCTCCGCCAAGACGCGCCAGGGGCTCGATGACCTGCTCGAGACGATCCTCGTGGTCACCGAGCTGGAGGAGCTGAAGGCCAACAAGGAGACCGAGGCGAGCGGCGTCGTGATCGAGTCAAAGCTCGATCCGGGCCGCGGCCCCGTCGTGACCGTCCTCATCCAGCGCGGCACGATGCGCGTCGGCGACGCGCTCGTCGCCGGCCCGCACTGGGGCAAGGTCCGCGCGATGGTCGACTACACCGGCGCCCGCGTGGAGGAGGCCGTCCCCGGCGATCCGGTCGAGGTCCTCGGCTTCGACGGCGTGCCGGACGCCGGCGAGACGGTGCGCGTCGTCGCCAACGATCGCACCGCCCGCCAGCAGGCCGGGGAGCGCGCGATCCGCGTCAAGAACGAGGCGCAGGCGCGCCGCGCCGGACGCAAGGTGTCCTTCGACGACCTCTTCAAGGTCATCAAGGAGGGCGACCTCAAGGACCTCAACCTCGTCCTCAAGGCGGACGTGTCCGGGTCACTGGAGGCGTTCGAGGACGAGATCGCCAAGCTGCCGCAGGACGAGGTCGTCGTGAACATCATCCACAGCGGCGTCGGCGGCATCAACGAGTCCGACATCATCCTCGCCGCCGCGTCCGACGCGGTCGTGCTCGGTTTCAACGTCCGGCCCGTCGGGCGACGCGCGACAGGTCGCCGACCGCGAGGGCGTCGAGATCCGCACGTACGCGGTGATCTACAAGGCGCTCGACGACCTGCGCGACGCCATGTCCGGCATGCTCGAGCCGGAGGAGGTCGAGGACATGCTCGGCAGCGCCGAGGTCCGCGCGACGTTCAAGGCGTCGAAGATCGGCACGATCGCCGGCTGCCAGGTGACCGACGGGAAGATCGTCCGCGGCGCGAAGGTGCGCGTCGTCCGTGACGGCACGGTCATCTACGACACCACGGTCGACACCCTGCGCCGCCACCAGGACGACGTTCGCGAGGTCGCCCAGGGCTTCGAGTGCGGCATCGTGCTCACGAACTTCCAGGACGTCAAGGAGGGCGACGTCCTGGAGGCCTACACGACCCGCCAGGTCGAGCGCGAGCTCGAAAAGGCCCGCTGACCGCGGCGTCGCGATGAGCGCGTACGTCGCGCTGCTGCTCGTGCACCTGCACTTCCCCGACGCCGGGAGCCTGAAGGCCAAGCGCTCGGAGCTGCAGTCGGTCAAGGCGCAGCTCCACGGCCGTCACGGCCTGACCGTCGCGGAGGTCGACCACCAGGACGTCTGGCAGCGCGCGACGCTCGCGGCGGCGCTCACCGGCGGGTCCGCGGGCCAGCTGGAGGCGGCCGTCGACCGGGTCGTGCGCTGGCTGGAGGCCCGTTTCGCCGAGGAGGTCCGCGTCGAGCGGACGCTCGCCTCCTGGGATGACCTGGAGGCTCTAGGATGAAGAGCGCAAGGATGCGGCGTGTCGATGAGGCGGTCCGAGAGGTGCTCGCCGACGCGATTCCGCGATGTGTCAAGGATCCCCGGGTCGGCTTCGTGACGGTGACGGACGTGAACACCAGCCCCGACCTGCGCCATGCGCAGGTCTTCGTGAGCGTCCTCGGCGACGATGACGCGCGCTCCGGCTGCATCACGGGACTCACCTCCGCGCACGGCGTCCTGCAGCGCGAGGTGGCAAGCTCCCTGCGGATGAAGCGCACGCCGACGCTCACCTTCCACATCGACGAGACCGCCCTGAACGCCGCGCGGCTGGAGGCGCTCATCGAGGAGAACGCCCCCACCGAGGCCCCTGCCGGCGGCGACGGGCGCGAGCCGGGCGCATGAGCACGACCGAGGCCGTCGTCCAGGAGGCGCGCCAGCAGGTGCTCGACGCGCTGCGCAGCGGCGAGCGCTTCGTCCTCGTCACGCACGAGCACCCCGACGGTGACGCCCTCGGCTCGCTCGTGGGCATGCACGGCCTGCTCACCGCGCTCGGCAAGGACTCGATGATGTTCGTCTCCGCCGACGAGTTCCCGCTGCCGTACGAGTACCGCTGGTTCGACCTCGAGGGCGTGCGGTCGAAGGTCCCGAGCGACATCGAGGAGCGAACGATCGTCTTCCTGGACTGCGGGACGATCGAGCGCAACCCGGTCGAGGCGTTCCGGCGCCCCGGCGGCCTGACGCTCAACATCGACCACCATCACGACAACACGCTGTTCGGGGGTGTGAACCTCGTCGTGAAGGACGCGTCCTGCACCGCCGAGATCGTCTGGGACCTCGGGCGCGCGCTCGGGCTGCCGCTCACGGCGCCGACCGCGGAGGCGCTCTACGTCGGCCTGATCACCGACACCGGCCGGTTCATGTACGAGAACACGGGTCCGCGCGCCCACCTGATGGCGGCGGACCTGATCGCCGCCGGAATCGACCACACGGCGATCTACCGGCGCGTCTACGAGGGCTGGCCCGAGTCCAAGCTGCGGCTGTTCGCACGCGCGCTCTCGGGCGCCGAGCGGCACGTCGGCGGCGCCCTCACGCTGACCCGGCTCGCGGCCGCGGACTTCGCCGAGACGGGCGCCGAGGAGAGCTACACCGAGGGCATCGTCGACCGGCTGCGCGCCGTCGAGGGGACGAAGGTCGCGGCCCTCGCGCGCGAGCTCGTCGGCGGCGACGGGCGCTGGAAGGTGTCGCTGCGCTCCAGCGACGGCGAGGTCGACGTCTCCGTCATCGCCCGGGCGGCCGGCGGCGGCGGCCACAAGGCCGCCGCGGGCCTGACGACCGCGATGGCGGGCGACGAGCTGGTCGCGTTCCTCGCCGACCAGGTCGCGGCGCAGCTCTGATCGCGGCCGTGGCCGAACCACTCGACGGCATCGTCCTCGCCGACAAGCCGCCGGGCAAGACCTCGCACGACGTCACGACGCTCGTGCGGCGCACGCTCGGCGTGCGCAAGGCGGGGCACGCGGGCACGCTCGATCCGTTCGCGACCGGCCTGCTGGTCGTGCTGCTCGGGCGGGCCCGGCGCGTGCAGCGGTTCTTCACGGCGCTGCCGAAGGAGTACGTCGCCGTCGCGCAGTTCGGCGCCGTCTCGACGACCGGCGACCCCGACGGCGTGATCACCCCGACCGGCGTGCTCCCGGGTCCCGAGCTGCTGCTGCCCACCGGCCTGATCCGCCAGCGCCCGCCTGCGTTCAGCGCGATCCGGGTCGGCGGCGTCAAGGCCTACGAGCGTGCGCGGCGCGGGGAGGAGGTGGAGATGCCTGAGCGCGAGGTCACGCTGTACGCGTTCGAGCAGCTCTGGCGCGAGGGCGACCGCGCGGGATTCCGCATCGCGTGCTCGTCCGGGACGTACGTGCGCAGCCTCATCGCCGACCTCGGCGACGCCTACACGCTCGAGCTGCGCCGCACGCGCATCGGCCCGTTCGAGGTCGCCGACGCGGACGCCGAGCGCGTCCTGCCGTTCGCCTCGACGCTGGGGATGTTCCGCTCGGTCCTCCTCACCGGCGAGGACGCGCGCAAGGCCGCCCACGGGGTGGCGGTGCCCGCGCCCCGCGCCCTGGCCGAGCCGCAGGCGGCGTGGCGCGTGCCGGAGCCGCCGGCCGAGGTCCTGCTGCTCGACGCGGGCGGCCCGATCGCGCTCGCGCAGGAGCGCGATGACGGCCTGCTCAAGCCCGTCGTAGGCTTCCGCGCGTGAAGATCGTCCAGCTCCCCGACGCCGAGCCGCGCCCGCGCCGCGTGGCCGTCGGGACGTTCGACGGCGTCCACCTCGGCCACCGCGCCGTGATCGAGGGCGCCGACACGGTCCTCACGTTCGACCCGCATCCGGTGTCCGTGATCTCTCCCGGCAACGGGCCGAGGCTCCTGACGACGCTGGAGCGCAAGGGCGAGCTCGTCGGTGCGCTCGGGGTCCGGGAGCTCGTCGTGATCCCGTTCGACCGCGACTTCGCCGGGCGCAGCGCCGCCCGGTTCATCGACGACGTCATCGTCTCGCGCCTGGGCGCCACCCACGTGAGCGTGGGGGAGAACTTCCACTTCGGCAACCGCGCCCAGGGCGACGCCGAGCTCCTGGGCGCCGACCAGCGGTTCGAGACGCGCGTCGCCCCGCTGCTGGAGATCGACGGCGAGATCGTGAGCTCCAGCCACATCCGCGGCCTGGTCGCCGGCGGGGCGCTGGAGTACGCGGGGACGCTGCTCGGGACGCCGTTCGTGGTCGACGGGCCGGTCGCGCACGGCGACAAGCGCGGCCGGACGCTCGGGTACCCGACGGCCAACCTCGTCCCGCGCGAGGGGTACGCGACGCCGGGGCACGGGGTCTACGCCTGCCGCGTGCGGACCGCCGACGGGCGCTGGCATGCGGCGGCGACGAACGTCGGCGTGCGCCCGATGTTCGAGTCCGGCCTGGGCGAGCTCATCGAGGCGTACCTCCTGGACTTCGACGGCGACCTCTACGGTCAGCCGCTGCGCGTGGAGTTCCTGCGCCGGCTGCGCGGGGAGAAGCGCTTCGACAGCGTCGAGACGCTGCTCGAGCAGATGGCGCGCGACGTCGAGGCCACGCGCATGGTCGCCGGCGTGTCCTGAGCGCGGCCGCACGGGACGGCGGGAGGGGCGTGCTACCGTCTTTCGCCGCATATGAGCACGCTGACGCCCGAGAAGACCCAAGAGATCGTCACCCGCTTCGGGGAGAACGACAAGGACACCGGAAACACCCGTGTCCAGATCGCACTGCTGACCCAGCGGATCAACGATCTGACCGAGCATCTGCGCGGGCACAAGAAGGACCACGCGTCCCGGCGCGGCCTGCTCATGCTCGTCGGTCGGCGCCGGCGCTTCCTCAACTACATGCAGAAGACCGACCTCGACGGCTACCGCCAGCTCGTCAAGGATCTCGGTCTGCGCAAGTAGCCCGGACCACCGGCATGACGATCATCACGCCGGGGACGGCGGCGCCCGAGTTCTCGCTCCAGCGCGAGGACGGCGGGCGCTTCACGAACGGCGACCTCGCCGGGAAGACGGTCGTCCTGGTCTTCTACCCGAACGCGTTCAGCCCCGTCTGCACCGACCAGTTCCAGGTGTACCAGGAGGCGCTCGGGGAGATCACGAGCGACGGCGCGGAGATCTACGGCGTGTCGACCGACAACTCCGCGTCGCAGACGGCATTCCGCGAGCAGCTGGGCGTCACGATCCCGATGCTCTCCGACTTCGAGCCCAAGGGCGAGGCCGCCCGCGCGCTGGGCGCCTACTTCGCCCCTGCGGGCTTCACCAACCGCGCGTTGATCGTCTTCAGGGACGGCGTCGCCGCCTGGTCGTGGCTCGGCGAGAACCCCGGCGTCCTGCCCGGCGTCAATCTCGTGTTCGACGGCCTGGCTGCGGCGCAGGCCGCCTGACGTCTCGCGCCAGCAGCGGCACGAGCGCCTCGCGCCGGTAGTCGAAGATCGCCTCGACGTCGCGGCGCACCAGCGCGCGGTGTGCGACCTCGCCCAGCGTTCCCAGCCCGATCGCGTAGCGGACGGTGTCCGTCATCAGCGTGCGCTCGCCCGGGAGCGGGTCGAAGGTGTGCGTGTGATGCCAGAGCGCGTAGGGGCCCGACAGCTGCGTGTCGACGAAGCGCCGGCTCGGCGTCCAGTCCTGGATCAACGTCTTCCAGGTGACGGGCACGCCGCGCAGCCGCAGTCGGTACTGGATCAGCGTCCCGACGTGCATGTCGATCGGGCCCGGCGTGACGACGCGAAAGCGCAGCAGCGGGGGCGTGATCTCCTCGAGGTTGAAGGCGTCGGCGAAGAAGGGGAACACCTCGTCGGGCGTCCCGTCCAGCTCCTGTTCGCGCCGCAGCGTGTGGATGCGCATGCCAGGATGGGTACGCCGGGAGGCCCTCACGAGGATGACGACGGATCTCACCAGCGCGCCCGTCCCGCCGCTGCGCGCCGACGACCACGTGCGCGGCCCGCAGGGCGCGCCGCTCGTCGTCGTCTACGCGGACTTCAGCTGCCCGCGCTGTGCGCTCGCCGCCGACCGGCTCGCCGAGGTGCCTGTGCGCGTCTGTTTCCGCCACTTTGCGCTGGGGTCGCGGCACCCGCGCGCGCTCCCGGCCGCGCACGCCGGCGAGGCGGCCGCGCGCCAGGGGGCGTTCTGGGCCTTCCACGATGCGCTGTACGGCGACCAGGGCCGCCTCGACGACCCGCACCTCTGGGCGCGCTGCGAGCGTCTGGCCCTGGACGTCGACCGCTTCGAGGCCGACCGGCGCGATCCGCGGGTCGCCGAGCGCGTCGCCCGTGACGTGCGCGAGGCGATGCGCGGCGGCGCCGCCACGACCCCCGTCCTGGTGCTGCCCGACGGGGGGCTGCACCAGGGAGCGCCGGACGCGGCGCTCCTCGCCGAGATCCGCGCCCTCGCGGGCGGAGCAGGCGGCTAGGATGAGCTGGTTCGGATACCGAGAGACGCAAGCGATGACGGGCCGCAGGATCCGAAGGCGGACCCGGAAAGAAGGTTCACAACTTCATGAGTACTGACGCCGTGACCACCGTTGCGGTCGAGATCGCCGGAACCGAGATCTCGTTCGAGACGGGCAAGATGGCCAAGCAGGCCGGCGGCGCCGTCGTCGTCCGCCAGGGCGACACGATGGTCCTCTGCACCGCCACCGTCGGCAACCTGCGGGACGTCGACTTCCTCCCGCTGACCGTCGACGTCGAGGAGCGCATGTACGCCGCGGGCAAGATCCCCGGCTCGTTCTTCAAGCGCGAGGGCCGCTCGGGCGAGAAGGGCACGCTCACCGCCCGCATGATCGACCGCCCGATCCGCCCGCTGTTCCCCAAGGGCTGGCACTACGAGACGCAGCTCGTCGCGATCCCGCTGAGCGTGGATCTCGTCAACCCCTACGACATTCTCGCGATGAACGGCGCCTCCGCGGCGCTGATGATCTCCCCGGTCCCGCTCCCGACCCCGGTCGGCGCGGTGCGCATCGGCAAGATCGACGGCAACTTCGTCGTCAACCCGCCGGAGGAGTCGCTCCTCGCCGGCAGCGAGAACGAGAGCACGCTCGACCTGGTCGTCGCCGGCACCGATGAGGCCATCCTGATGGTCGAGGCGGGCGCACAGGAGGTGTCCGAGGCCGAGATCCTCGACGCGCTCGACATCGCCCACGGCGAGATCAAGAAGCTCTGCCAGCTCCAGCGCGACCTGGCCGCCAAGGTGTCGAAGGAGAAGATCGTCGTCGAGGCCCCGGTCATCGACGAGGACCTGATCGCCGAGATCAGGGCCTCGCACGGCGCGGACCTCGACCGGGCCACGCAGGTCGAGGACAAGCTCGAGCGACAGGACGCGACGAAGGCCGTCGAGGTCGCGATCGTCGCGCACTATGCCGGCGACCCCGAGGCCGCCGACTTCGGCGCGAAGAAGGCCGCCGCGGCCGCCGCCTTCGCGAAGATCGAGAAGGCGACGATCCGTCAGCGGATCGCCGTCGACAAGAAGCGGCCCGACGGCCGCTCGGCCAAGGAGATCCGCAAGATCTCCATCGAGGTCGGCGTCGCCCCGCGCACACACGGCTCGGCGCTCTTCACGCGCGGCCAGACGCAGGCGCTGTCGGTCGCGGCGCTCGGGACGCTCAAGGAGGAGATGCGCCTCGACACGCTCGGCCTGGAGAAGAACCGCTTCTACTGGCACCACTACAACTTCCCGCCGTTCTCGGTCGGGGAGGCCGGCTTCATGCGCGGGCCCAAGCGCCGCGACATCGGCCACGGCGCGCTCGCCGAGCGGGCGCTCGTCCCGGTCGTTCCGACCACCGAGGAGTTCCCGTACACGATCCGCATCGTGTCCGACATCCTCGAGTCCAACGGCTCGTCCTCGATGGCGTCGGTCTGCGGGTCGTCGCTCTCGCTGATGCAGGCCGGCGTGCCGATCAAGGCGCCCGTCGCCGGCATCGCGATGGGCCTGATCAAGGAGGGCGACGACTACATCGTCCTCACCGACATCGCCGGCGTCGAGGACCACCTCGGCGACATGGACTTCAAGGTCGCCGGGACCGAGGCGGGCATCACCGCGATCCAGATGGACATCAAGATCGGCGGCCTCACGTTCGACATCCTGCGCGACGCGCTCTCGCAGGCGCGTGACGCGCGGCTCGACATCCTCGGCCAGATGGCGAAGGTCATCGACGAGCCGAGCACCGAGCTGTCGCCGTTCGCCCCGCGCATCATCCAGATCCAGATCGACCCCTCGCAGATCGGCCTGCTGATCGGCAAGGGCGGCGAGACGATCCGCGGCCTCTCGGACGAGTTCGAGTCGCAGATCGACGTCAATGACGAGGGCCAGGTCCTCATCTATTCGTCGAACGGCGAGCTCGGCGAGGCGCTCGGCGAGCGGATCCGCACGATGATGAAGGAGGTCGAGGTCGGCGACGAGTTCACCGGCAAGGTCGTCAAGACGACGACCTTCGGCGCGTTCGTCGAGCTCTCCAAGGGCACAGACGGCCTGCTGCACATCTCCAACGTCTCGCCCGGCCAGCGCGTCGAGAACGTCGAGGACGTCCTCAGCCGCGGCGACGAGGTCCAGGTGAAGGTCGTCGAGGTGGACCGTGAGCGCGGCCGCATCGGCCTGCGCCTCGCGGACGACCCGTCGATCGCCGGCAAGTCCAACGACGAGCTCGCCTCCGTCGTGGCGTCCGGCGGGGACCGCGGCGGCGACCGCGGCCCGCGGCGCGATCGCGGTGAGCGCAACGGCGGTGGTGGCGCCGGGCGCGGCTCCGGCCGGCCACGTCATCGCCGCGGCGACAGCGATCCGGATCGCGGCTGATCCGGGCGATCGCCCAGGCGACGTGAGCGACTCCTCCGGGCACCGCCTGACGACCCTTCCCTCCGGGGTGCGGGTCGTCACCGAGGCGGTGCCCGGCGTGCGCTCCGCCGCACTGGGCTTCTTCGTCGGCACGGGCTCGGTCACCGAGCCCGCCGAGCAGGCCGGCTGGTCGCACCTGCTCGAGCATCTGCTGTTCCGCGGGACGGCGCGCTACGGCTCGGCCGAGATCGACGAGCTGTTCGACGGCATGGGCGCCGAGCTCAACGCCGGGACCGGCCGCGAGTCGACGTCGATCTACTCGCGGGTGCTCGACCAGCACCTCGAGCGGGCGTTCGACGTCATCGCGGACATGGTCTGGCGGCCCGCGATCTCCGCGGGCGACGTGGCCAGCGAGCAGGAGATCGTCCTCGAGGAGCTCGCGATGTACGAGGACGACCCGCAGGACCGGGTCTTCGACCTGCTCGGCGAGGCCACGTTCGGCGACCACCCGCTCGGGCGCGCCGTCATCGGCACCCGCGCAACGGTCACCGCCGCGGCGTGCGAGCCGCTGCACGCCTTCCACGACGAGCGCTACGTGCCCGGAGACGTCGTCGTCGCCGCGGCCGGCTCGGTCGATCACGATGCGCTCGTCGCCCTGGTGGAGCGCCAGGACGCCGGCCCCTCCGGCGCCCACGCGCCCGCGCCCCCGCCGCCGCCGGACGCGCGCGCCGCGCCACGGCGCCGGTTCCTCGAGAAGCCCACGGAGCAGGTGCACCTGACGCTCGGCGCGCCGGGCATCGCGCGCGACGACGAGCGGCGCTACGCGCTGCGAGTCCTCGACACGGTGCTCGGCGGGACGTCGTCCTCGCGCCTGTTCCAGGAGGTGCGCGAGAAGCGCGCGCTGGCCTACAGCGTCAGCACGTTCCACGCCCAGTATGCCGGGGCGGGCCACGTGGGCCTCTACCTCGGGACCCGCCCGGAGAACCTCGCCACCGCCATGCAGGTGGTGGGCGAGGAGCTGGTGCGGTTCCTGGAGGACGGCATCACCGACGACGAGCTGGTCCGCGCCAAGGAGAACGCGAAGGGCCGCGCCGTCCTCACCCTCGAGTCGACGTCCGCGCGGATGAACCGCCTGGGCGGCGCGCTGCTCGCCGGCCTGCCGATCCTCAGTCTCGACGAGCTGATCGCGCGCGTGGAGGCGGTCACCGCCGAGGACGTCGTCGCCCTGGCTCGCGAGCTGCTCCCGCCCGAGCGCCTCAGCGCGGCGGCCGTCGGCCCGAGCGAGGCGGCCTTCCGCTCGGCGCTGGAGCCCGTCATGCCGGTCCTGGCCGGTACCGCATGAGCGCGGCAGCGATCCGCGTCGCGGTCGCCGGCGCCGCCGGGCGCATGGGCCAGACGGTCTGCGAGGCCGTCGCCGGCGCCGCGGACATGGAGCTGACGGGTCGCGCGGACCCGGCGCTCGGGACCACGCTGACGGATGTCCTGACGAACGCCGACGTCGTCGTCGACTTCACCACGCCGGACACGGCCCAGGCGAACGCGCTCGCCTGCCTGGAGGCCGGGGTCCACGTCGTGATCGGCACCACGGGCTTCGACCCCGCGCCGCTGCGGTCCGCGGCCGCGACCTCCGCCGGCAACGTGCTGATCGCGCCGAACTTCGCCATCGGCGCCGTGCTGATGATGCGCTTCGCCGCCGAGGCCGCCCGGCACTTCCCGAAGGCCGAGATCATCGAGCTGCACCACGACCGCAAGCTCGACGCCCCGAGCGGCACCGCCGCGCGCACCGCCTCGCTGATGGAACCGGAGATGGACGGTCCCGTCCCGATCCACTCCGTCCGGCTCCCGGGGCTCGTCGCCCATCAGGAGGTGCTGTTCGGCGGCCTGGACGAGACGCTGACGATCCGGCACGACTCGCTGAGCCGTCGAGTCCTTCATGCCCGGCGTGCTGCTCGCCGTCCGCGCCGTGCCCACGCTGCCCGAGCCCGTCGTCACCGGGCTCGAGCACATCCTGTGACGGACGCCGTGACGCTGCGGCGGGCGACGGTCGCCGACGCCGAGGCGCTCGCCGCCGTCAGCGTGCGGGGGTGGGCGCACGCGTACGCCGACTTCCTGGACCCGCGCGTGCTCGCCGAGCGCACGGTCGAGCGGCAGGCCGAGCGCTGGCGAGCCTGGCTCGCGGGGGACGAGACCCAGACGGAGGTGGCCGAGATCGGCGGCCGGATCGCCGGGTATGCCGCCGTCGGCGCGAGCCGTGACGCCGATGCGACGGCGGCCGTCGGCGAGCTCGCCGGCCTCTACGTCGATCCGCCCGCACAGGGAGCGGGGCTGGGCACCCGCCTGCTCATCGATGCGCTGGAGCGCCTGCGGGCCGGCGGGTTTGCGGTCGCGACGCTCTGGGTGTTCGAGGAGAACGGCCTGGGCCGCGCCTTCTACGAGCGGCACGGGTGGTCCGTCGATCCGGGCGGCGCGGGCCGCGAGGGCGCCGACTGGCACGGCCCGGCACTGCGCTACCGGCGGGAGCTGTGATCGGATGCTCGTCGCGGTGACCGATCACGCCGCCGACCGCTACCGCCAGCGGATCGGGGGCCGCACGGGCGCGGTGGACCCCCGGACCGAGATCGCGGTCCGGGTCGCCCGCGCGTGGGCGGCCGGGCGCCACACCGATGAGCCTCCCGCGGGCGCGGGGGCCGCGCGCGGCTCGGTCTACGTCCACGACCTCGACGACCGCGCGCTGGTCTTCGTCTGCCGCCGTGACGGCACCGAAATCGTCGTCGTGACGCTCTGGGAGCGTGAGGGCGGGATCGCGGAGCCCCGCGTGCCCCGGCGCTTCACCGACGAGCTGCGGGGGACCTGAGCCGCAGCTCATGCCGCGACGAGCCGGGCCAGGCGCGTGTGCCGGCGGCCGGCGTCGCGCCGGTGCAGTGCCGTCTCCAGCGCGCCCGGCGACCTCACCATCACGCAGACCCGCTCGGCTCGGGTCACCGCCGTGTAGAGGAGGTTGCGCGTGAGCATGATCTGGTGGCCGCGGAACACGGGCACGACGACGGCGGGCGCCTGGCTGCCCTGCGCCTTGTGGACGGAGATCGCGTAGGCGAGGCGCAGGGTGCCGAGCTCGTCGACGCCGATCGCGATCCGCCGCCCGTCGTCGCCGGCGAACGTCACGCTCTCCGCGGCGAGGTCGTGGTGGGCGATCACGCCGAGCTCGCCGTTCATGAGCTCACGCTCGTGGTCGTTGCGGGTCTGGATGACGCGGTCGCCCACGCGCAGCGCGGTCCCGGGGATCGCCGCGCCGTCGGGGTTGCGCCGGGCACGCAGCTCGGTGTTCAGGGCGTCGACGCCGAGCGGACCGCGGTGCATCGGCGCGAGCACGAGCACGTCGCGGGACGGGTCGAGGTCGTAGTGGGAGGGAAGGCGCTCGGCGGCGAGCCGGCACCGGGATTCCTGTCTCCCAAACATCGCTGCCGATCACGACCCGGCCGACGACCTCACCTCCCATCGCCTGTTCGTACACCTGGCGAAACGGGGGCTCGATACCGCGAGCTGGGCGGTGTCTTCGGCGTAGATCAACACCGTGGTCTTGTCCTGGTCGTCGTAGAGGAAGCGGCCGGGCTCGACGGCCCTCGAGCTCATCTGAAGAGAAGACTCTGAAGAACCTTCTCGACTCCTTGGTCAACGATGGATCGGAGGCCGATGGCGAGACTGCGATGACGTCAGATTCCTCGAGTACCGGAAGCAGCGCGTGGGCGGTATCGCTGGCGGGTTCCCGCGACATGATCCGGGCGCCGGCGCGGCCAGCTGCCAGTCGCAGTTCTTCGGCCCCGGTCGCGGGATCGGACGCGGTATCGCCCCAGAGGACCTGAAAGCCCTTTGGAAGGGTTCCCTCGGCTTCCTCGAGCGCGAGGTCGATCCCGTTCTTCATGGATTCGCCATAACTGGCGGCCGCTCCGGTCGTGGGAAGCAGGACCCCGACCACCGGTGGGCTGCTGCAGGCCGATACCAGTGCTACCGCAGCCAACGTCAACAGCGTCTTTGCCAGGGATGTGAGGGAATTCACGGCTCAACCTCCAGGTCGATCGATGATCGCCGGTGGACATCATACAGAATCCTGCCTCGAGGGGCAGGAAAAGGTGCCTTCGAGGGATGTGGTGGTGGGGTCGATTTCGGATTTCGGATTTCGGATTTCGAAATTTCCGCCCACCTCACGCCGATATTGAGCAACCCAGGGGAGAAAGGGAGCAGGGGAGAAAGGGAGCAGGGGAGAGAGGGACAAGGGAGAAAGGGAGCAGGGTGAGCGACCGAGAAGATGGGTTACAGGAAAACCGGGTACATAGGTAACACATGGTGATCGTCGTCGTCGAGCCTGTGGGATCTGCTGGAAGGTGGATCGCCGTAGGCGAGACGGCTTTCCGCAGATTCCATAGGCGGCCGAGATCAGAGTGTTTCATCCGAAGATCCTCTGTTTTCTTTCGTCGAAGCGACCCAGCAGCGTTTCACAAAAGACCAGGGACCAGACACCATCATCGACGGGCTCAAGCCCGACGAACTGGCCGGCCAATGCTTGACTGACAAACTGCATTCGGCCTTTGAATTTCATCTCTCCTCCGGAGCGCACTCGACGGACCTCGAAGTAGCCTGGGTATTCGGGATCAGGTAGGCGCTCAGGGTAGGGGCGCGGCGATGGAAACCACAGTTCGTTCGGACGGTGCTGTCCGATTCCCTCGTGCGGCCGCACTTCGTTGTACTCCTTGATGAAGTCGTCGAAGCGGCTTTGCTGGCTTCTGAGGTTGAAAGCAGGCGGACGTGTTGTCTCCGCCTTCAGCTCCTCATGCATCCTCTCGTGGGCCCCATTCTGGTATGGACAGCCCTTGTCGATGCGCTCGTGATGGATGCCGAGACGCATCCACCAGACGTTGAGCCGGGTCAGGCCGGAGATGGCATGCGATGCAAAGGGTTCACCATTGTCAGTGCGGATGCGTTCCGGTAGGCCGACATCACGGAATAGCCCTTCCATGTTGCTGCGCACATCGTCCAAACGCGTTGATGGAAGACCATTGCACATCAAGACGGTGCGAGAAAACCGATCCTGGATCGTGAGGGGATAGCACAAGGACGTATCGCCCAGGCGAAATTCGCCTTTGAAGTCGACGGTCATCAGTTCGTTCGGTCGGTCTGCCTTGAGAGGTGGATGGCCAGGATGTCGCCATCGACGGCGCGGTTTTCGCTTCTTCACCAAACCTGCACGGTCGAGAATCGCGCCCGCCGTGCTCACAGCCGGCCAGCTCCTTTTGGGGTAGGCCTTCTCAAGCGTGTCAATGATCTTTTTCGGCCCCCATCGCTTGTGTCTTCTTTTCATCCGGATGATCTCGGCCTCGACCTCCGCCGGAGTCTTGTGAGGGCAGGAATGAGGGGCGGGTTTTCGGTCGGCGAGGCTCTCGACGTCACCCTCCCGATACCGATTCACCCACTTGTAGCCCGTCTTCCGGCTGACTCCGAAGTGTCCACAGAGTTCTTTCATCGTGAATACATCAGCTTCCCAAGCACGGATAAACACTGATCGTTCTCGCATGGGGGTTGTGTCCTTCCACGGCACGGTCCACCTCCGTACCGCATAACAAACGTGTTACCCATGTACCCGGTTTATGTGTTACCCATGTGCCCGGTTCGGACCAGGGGCATCCCGAATCAGGAGCTTTTGGGGAACGGGTGTCGCTGGCTGCATGGCAGCCGGGACGGCTGCCCCACAAAGCGATCGTGAACGATCTGATACGCAGCAGCCCGGCCGCACAAGCCCCAGAGGGGCGTCAGGTTGTAGCCTGGGGCGCAAGCCCGGGAACCAGGGTCGAAGAAAAAAGGAGAGCCTCGGAGGGGCGACAGCGGGAGTCCAACATCCAATATCCAAGATCTGCGTCCATCTGCGCTATCTGCGGTTTCTCCGGGTGGGTGGATCGAGCATCCAGCATCGGGCATCGGTGCCGGTGGGCGGCCTCCCTTGGCCCCTTTTCGCCTTTCTCCCTTTCTCCCTTTCTCCCCTTCAGCGGCCGGGCGGAAAATCGCGGAGCACCCGAGTGACCTTCTCCTGCACCTTGTCGTCTGTCGGGTTCATTTTCGAAAAGGCCCCGGCGCCGACCCCCCGCCACACCAGCTCGCGGCTGCGGCGGTCGATGACGTCGATGACCAGGGTTCCTTCGGGATAGCTGTTGACATACGTCATCCCGCCACCCCAGTAGCGCCAGCGATAGCCGTACCACCCGCCGCCGTTGACGACGACCCGCCTGCTGACCGCCGTATAGTAGGTCACCAGGACATCGGCGCCGCCAGGTTTCGTGGAGGCGAGTCCCTTGTTCGAGAGGTCGGCCACGATCGAGGCGGCGATCCGTTCGTCGACGAGGTCGCTCATCTGCGGCCCGCGCCGTTGTTTGGCCGGGCGCTCGAAGAGGGCGAACGAAGTGTAGGAGCCGAAGTCCACCTGGGAGTCGTGGTCGGCGGTGACGGACATTGTGGAACACGCCGTGCTCGAACGCCGCCAAAAAGATCGAAAGAACAACGGTCGAAACCAGTCTCATACGAGCCTCCACAAGGCTTTGGACGAACCGGACGGCTGAGAGGTTGTCACGGTGCAGCGATCCGGGTCATTTTGCTGGGAACGTGGACAGCACCCGGGTCACCACCTGGTTGATCTTTTCCTCTGAAGAACTCTTTTTCGACAGGGCGCTGGTCACGACCCCCGCCACACGAGTTGGTTCTGTTGGTGGTCGATGATGTCGATAATGAGGGTCCCCTCGAGGTAGGTCGAAACGCTGGTCGTGCCCCACCCGGGCCAGTATCTGTAGCCGTATCCCCAGCTTGGTCCGTATCCCCAGCCATATCCCCAGCCGGTGGAGTAGACCCTCAATTGCGAGCTGAGCGAGGTGTAGTACGTCACCTCCAGGTCGGCGGCGCCGGGGTCCGCCTGTTCATAGCCTTTGGCGACGAGGTTCTCGGCCAGGGCGCGGCGTATTCGCCCGTCGACGATCTGGTTGGCGCCGGTGGTCGGCCGTGGATCGGGATTTTCGGCGGCGTACCACGCGAATGTGGAATAGGCGCTGAAGTCCGCCTCGTGGTCGTAATCAGAAACGACGGTGGTCGAACACGAGATCGCAGCTATCGCGGCGGCCGCAGCGAGGGTGATGATCGAGATTCGCATTCGGATCTCCTCCTTGGCAGCCCGATTGAATGCAGGATTCAGGCCAAGAGGGCGAACGGCGCGAGAAACCGGCGATCGCCGCGGCGAGTTTTCCGGTCAGTTCTTGCGGAAGATCTGGGTCAGCTGCTCCCGCGTGTGGGACGCTGCCACCTTCTGGATCTCTCCCATCGCCGAGGGTCGTTCGTGGCCCGACATCTGCTGCATACGACCCGCTCTTTCCTTGTTGATCTCGGTCGCCCACTTCTCGATTCCCTTGAGGGTCTCGTGGCGGGTCAGACGGCCCACCAACCGGTCACCGTCCATA
>CAVOYJ010000004.1:0-105000 GCA_963700655.1 uncultured Actinomycetes bacterium
CTGTTCCTGCTGGTGCCGTTACGTATTGCTCCATCTGACGGAGCGTGCCTGCGCGCTCGGTGCCGACGCGCTCCTGTCGGTCAACCCCTATTACAACCGGCCCAACCGCCGCGGGGTCATCGCGCACTACCGCGAGGTCGTGCGCGCGGCAGACCGGCCGATCATCCTCTACAACATCCCGCAGCGCACGGGGTCGGACATGCCGAACGACCTGCTGGCCGAACTCGCCCAGCTCGACCACATCAGCGGGGTCAAGCAGGCCAACAACGACAACCTCGCGCTGGTCGACGGCCTGGAGCTCTACGCGGGCAATGACGACATCCTCGCGCGCACGCTCGACATCGGCGGCGCAGGCGGCATCCTCGTCGCCAGCCACATCGTGGGGCCGCAGCTGCGCCGGATGGTCGACGAGCCGGCCGAGCGCGCCGCCATCGACGCCGGGCTCAAGGACCTGCACGCCGCGCTCGGCGTCGGCCCCGCGGCCATGACCACGAAGGCCGCGCTCAACCTCCTCGGCCACCGTGCCGGGATCCCCCGCCTCCCGTACGTGGAGGCCGACGCATCGGAGATCGCCGCGATCCGCTCAGCCCTCGCCGCCCACGGGCTCCTGGAACCGGCGAGCGCCTGATGGCGGGCAAGCTTCGCGTCCTGCCACTCGGCGGGCTCGGCGAGATCGGCAAGAACATGACGGTCCTCGAGTACGAGGACCGTCTGCTGGTGGTCGACTGCGGCCTGCGGTTCCCGACCGCCGAGATGGTGGGCATCGACCTCGTCCTGCCCGACTTCAGCTTCCTGCGCGGGCGCGTGGACGACATCGAGGGCGTCGTCATCACGCACGGCCACGAGGACCACCTCGGGGCGCTGCCGTGGATCCTGCGCGAGCTGGCCGCCGAGGGGGCCGACGAGCTGCCGCCCGTGTTCGGCGCGCCGCTGACGATGGCGATGGCGCGCTCCAAGCTCGACGAGCATCGCCTGAAGAACATCGAGGTCGAGGATGTGCAGGCGGGGGAGACGCTCGAGCTCGGGCCGTTCGACGTGGAGCTCATCCACATGACCCATTCGATCCCCGACGCTCTCGCGGTTGCGGTCACGACGGACCTGGGGACCGTCCTCATCACCGGCGACTACAAGTTCGATCAGACACCGGTCGACGGCCCGCCGGCGGACGTCGGCAGGCTCGCGAAACTCGGCTCCGAGGGTGTCCTCCTGCTCTGTGGCGACTCGACGAACGCCGACCGTCCCGGGTTCTCGCCGAGCGAGGCCCAGGTGGGCCCGCACCTGCAGCAGGCGTTCCTGCGCTGCGAGGGCCGGATCATCGTGACGTCGTTCGCCTCGAACATCCACCGCGTGCAGCAGGTCGTGGACGCCGCCGCGACGCTCAACCGCAAGGTGGCGCTGCTCGGGCGTTCGATGCGCAAGAACATGAACATCGGGCGCTCGCTCGGCCACATCGCGGTGCCGGACGGCATGCTCCTGGGGCCGCGTGAGATCGACGACTTCCCCGACGAGCGCATCGTCATCGTCTCCACCGGATCCCAGGGCGAGCCGCTGAGCGCCCTGCGCCGGATGGCGTTCAACGACCATCCGCAGGTCCAGCTGCGCCGCGGCGACACCGTCGTCTTCGCGGCGACGCCGATCCCCGGCAACGAGCGTGCGGTGAACGAGACGATCGACCGGCTCTACCACACCGGCTGCACCGTGGTGACGGCCCGCGACGCTCCGGTGCACGCTTCCGGGCACGGCTATGCCGAGGAGATCAAGCTCATGCTGAACCTCGTCAAGCCGAAGTACGTCATGCCGTTCCACGGCGACTTCAAGCGCCTGGAGCTGCACGGGCAGCTCGCCGAGTCCGTCGGCGTGCCCTCCGACAACATCTTCAAGGGCGAGAACGGCCTGCCCCTCGAACTCGACGAGCGCGGCGCGCGGTTCGGCAAGCCCGAGCGCGCCGGGATGGTCTTCGTCGACGGCGTGGAGATCGGCGACGTCGCCGACGTCGCGCTGCGCGACCGGCGGATGCTGAGCGCCGACGGCATCTTCGTCGTCGTGGCGACGATCTCCGAGCAGGACGGCACGTCCGTCGCCGAGCCGGAGGTCATCCTGCGCGGCGTCCCGTTCCCGGAGGAGGCCGAGCGTCTGCTCGACGACATCCGCGGGACGGTCGAGCGGACCCTCGCGCGTGCCGCGAAGGACAAGGTCCGCGAGAACGACATCATCCAGACGATGCTGCACGACGACCTCGCCGCGCTGGTCTACGACCGCCTGAAGCGCCGGCCGATGGTCCTGCCGGTCGTCGTCGAGGTCTGACCTAGCTAGCGCCGCCGCTGCGGGCGACGCGCGGCGATCGTCCGCGCCAGCGCGGCCCTGCGGGTCACCGACACGGGCTCACCCGCGGCGCCCGCCGCTCCGTCGTCGGCGGGATCGCCGCGGTCCTCGGCGTCCACGCGCGGGAGGTCGACGACGAAGCGCGCACCGGGTTCGGCGTCCTCAAGCACGACGTCGCCGCCGTGGGCGACCGCGACGGCCTTGACGATCGCCAGGCCCAGGCCCGTCGAGCCGCCGCGGTCGCCGCCGGCGCGCACGAAGCGCTCGAAGATCCGTTCGCGCAGCTCCGGCGGCACACCCGGCCCGTCGTCCTGCACGGTGATCATCACCCGGCAGCCCTCGCTGCGCACGCCGACGGCGATGAGCGTCCCCGGGGGCGTGTGGTTGACCGCGTTCTCCACGAGATTCAGGACGAGCCGGTGCAGCTCGTCGCGGGCGCCCTCGACCACGAGCCCGGGCGCGGCGTCGACCTCCACGCGGTGGTCGGACGACAGCGCGCCGGCCTCGCTGACGGCGTCGACGGCGACGGCGCCGACGTCGACCGGCCCGAGGTGGCGCTCCTGACCGGCGTCCGAGCGCGCGAGCAGCAGCAGATCGGCGACGAGGCGGCGCATCCGCCGCGAGCTGCGCAGCGCGGACGCCGCGGCATCCCGCTCCTCGCCGTCCAGTTCGTCGGCCAGCAGCTCGAGGTTCGCCAGCACCGCCGTCAGCGGCGTGCGCAGCTCGTGCGACGCGTCCGCGACGAACGCGCGCTGGCGCTCGAGCGCGGCCTCGGTCTCGCTGCGCGAGCTCTCCAGCGCCCCGAGCATCTCGTTGAGCGTCGCGGCCAGCTCGGCGACCTCGTCCTCCGCACGCGGCTGGGGAACCTGCCGGTCCGGGTCCCCGGTGCGCGCGATGTCGCGCGCGGCGGCGGTGAGGTCGGTGATCGGCCGCAGCGAGCGCTTGGCCAGCGCGAGCGCTGCGACGAACGCCAGCAGCGTGCCGAGGAAGACGCCGATCGCCAGGAACCAGCGCACGCCGCGGATCGTGCTCTTGACCTCGTCCAGCGGCCGCGCGTACTCGAGCCAGATCGGGATCCGGACGGAGTTCGGGTTCGACGTGTTGACCCCGATCGGCGCGTTCGTCTGACGCGTCTCGACGAGGTGGCCCTTGATCTCCTGCGAGCCTTCGCGGACCGGCGGACCGAAGTCCGGGGCGCCGCGCGTGCTCTGCACCGGCCGGCGGTTGGCGTCGAAGAGCCGGATCGCGGCGTCCGTGGAAGCCGCGTAGACGTTGATGTCCGGGGAGATCCGGTACGTGTTGGGGGAGGAGGGGAGGCTGGGGATGCGCAGCCGGTCGCTGAGCTCGGACGCCGAGTTCGCCGTCTCGCTGTCGAAGCTCGAGCGCACCTTGCCGGTCGTCAGCTGGCCGACGACGATCGCGAACGCGCAGAGGATCAGGAAGGTCAGGGCCGACGAGATGATCGCCAGGCGCCAGCGGATCGAGAAGCGGCCCAGCACGACCGGGATCCCTCAGGCGCGCAGGACGTAGCCCGCGCCGCGGATCGTGTGCAGCAGCCGCGGCTCGCCGCCGGACTCCAGCTTGCGCCGGAGGTTGGACACGAACACCTCGATCGTGTTCGTCGTCGCGAACGGGTCGTAGCCCCAGACCTCCTCGAGCAGCCGCTGGCGCGGAACGACGATGCGCTCGTTGCGCAGCAGGTACTCGAGCAGCTCGAACTCGCGCTGGGTGAGCTCGACCTGCCGCTCGCCGCGCGCGACCTCGTGCGTGTCCGGGTTGAGCGTCAGGTCGCCGCACACGAGCGACGCGGCGCCGCGCGGCGGGCGCCTGCGCAGGAGCGCGCGCAGCCGCGCCAGCAGCTCCTGGCGCTCGAACGGCTTGACGAGGTAGTCGTCCGCGCCGGCGTCGAGGCCCTCGACGCGCGACTCCAGGGCGTCCCGCGCCGTGAGCATGAGGATCGGCACGTCGTCGGCCTCGCGCAGGCGCTTGGCGACGTCGACGCCGTCGAGCTTGGGCAGGCCGAGGTCGAGCACGACCAGGTCAGGATTGAAGGTCGCGGCCTGATCGAGCGCCGATTCGCCGTCGCCGGCCACGCGCACGTCGTAGCCCTCCATCCGCAACGAGCGCTGCAGGACCTGGGCGATCTCCTCGTCGTCCTCGACGACGAGCACCCGCGGATCACGTGAGATGCTCATGAGGGCTGCATGCTAGGTGCTGGGCTGAACGGCAGATGAAGGCAGGGCTGCAGCCGCGGGCGTCGAAGGCTGGAAACCGACCGACCATGCCCGCATCCCGTTCACGCGCCAAGCGCGCGACTCCCACTCGCAGGCCCGCCCGCCCGCGTCCCCGCGCCCGTCGCTCCGGCGGCTGGCGCAGGCGCCTGCCGGTGCTCGAGCAGCGCCATCTCGACCTGATCGGCCTCGGCCTCTTCGCGGCCGGGGTCTTCGTCGCCTTTCCGCTCTACCTGGCATGGGACGGGGGCGCCGCCGGCGGCGTGCTCGTCGACGGCCTCCAGCGCGGGTTCGGCCGGATCGCCTATCTCATCCCGATCGGCCTCGTCGCCGCGGGCGCGGTGCTCGTCCTGCGCCCCGTCCTGCCGGCCGTCCGCCCGTTCCGCGCGGCCGGGGCATGCCTGCTGCTCGCGCTGACCCTCACCTTCGCCGCCGGGACGCTCGGCCTCGGCGACGGGCCCGTGCGTGCGGGCGCCTGGGACGCGAACCTGCTCGAGGCCCGCGGCGGCGCGCTCGGCCAGGCGCTCTACACCGGGACCTCGCAGGTCGTCGGCGACGTCGGCAGCCACATCCTCGCCGTCTTCCTCTTCCTCGCCGGGGTGCTCCTGGCGACCGGTGCGTCGGTCGCCGGCGTCGTGCGCGCGACCGGCAGCGGCGTCGCCGACACGACGCGCGTGATCCGTCGCACCGCCGCACCGATCAGGGGCGCGCGCGAGCCGGGCGAGGGCCCCGACCCGATCCTGCCGCCCGAGCCGCAGGACGGCGACCTCGTCGTCCGCACCGGTGAGCGGCCGCCGACGCTCGACGGCGCCGAGCGCTACCCGGACCTCTTCACCGGCCCGGTCGAGGATGCCGCGCCCGCCGACGACGAGGACGCCGCGGCGGCTCCCGCGCCCGCGGATCAGGCGCAGGACGAGGCGGGGAACCCGCCCGTGCCCGCCGCCAAGCGGTCGCGTGCGCGCAAGCGCCCGGCCGGGCCCGAGCCGGCCGTGAGCGGCGCGTTCCAGCTCCCCGACCCGGCGATCCTGCGCCTCTCGCCCGAGGACGACGCCAAGCCCGACACGGCCGACCAGGACCGCGTGCGCGCGGCGCTCGTCGAGGCGCTCGGCCATCTCGGGGTCGACGCCAAGGTCGTCGGCACGGTCGCGGGCCCGCACATCACCCGCTACGAGCTGCGGCTCGCGCCCGGGATCAAGATGAACAAGGTGGGCAACCTCAAGGACGACCTGGCCTACGCGCTCGCCGCGACCGACATCCGCATCCTCGCCCCGATCCCCGGCAAGCAGGCGGTCGGCGTCGAGGTGCCCAACCGCCGCCGGTGCATCGTCACGCTCGGCGACGTCTACGGGAAGGTCCCCGACGGGGCCAGCCCGCTCACCGTCTTCCTCGGCAAGGACGTGAGCGGCAAGCCGGTGCACGCAGACCTCGCGAAGATGCCGCACCTGCTCGTGGCGGGCACGACCGGCGCCGGCAAGTCCGGCTGCGTCAACGCGATGCTCAGCTCGATCCTGCTCCGCGCGACGCCCGACCAGGTGCGCCTCGTGCTGGTCGACCCCAAGCAGGTCGAGCTCAACCACTACGAGGCGATCCCGCATCTCCTGACCCCGGTCATCACGAGCCCGCGGATGGCGGCGAACGCACTCCAGAACCTCGTGCGCGAGATGGAATGGCGCTACGGCGTCATGTCGGTCGCCCGCACCCGCTCGCTCGGCGAGCTCAACAAGCACCGCACCGCCGCCGGAGACGACCCGCTGCCGTACATCCTGTGCGTCATCGACGAGCTCGCTGACCTGATGATGGTCGCGCCCGCCGATGTCGAGGACTCGATCATCCGCCTGGCGCAGAAGGCGCGCGCCGTCGGGATCCATCTCGTGCTGGCGACGCAGAGCCCGCGCGTGGACGTCATCACGGGCATGATCAAGGCGAACGTGCCCTCGCGGATCGCCTTCGCAGTGTCCAGCCAGACGGATTCGCGCGTCATCCTCGACCAGAACGGCGCCGAGTCGCTGCTCGGGCAGGGCGACATGCTCTTCTCGGCGGTGGGGTCCTCCAAGCTCCAGCGGATCCAGGGCGCCTACATCGACGAGCCGCAGATCGCCTCGCTCACCGAGCTCTGGGCCGCGCAGGGCGAGCCGCAGCTGCGCGAGGACCTGCTCGACGAGGTCGAGCCCGAGGCGGGGACCGAGACCGGCGACCACGGCGACTTCGACCCCGACGAGGATCCGCTGCTCGGCGACGCGATCCAGCTCGTCGCCGAGATGGGGACGGCGTCGACCTCGATGCTCCAGCGGCGCCTGCGCCTGGGCTACACGCGCGCCGGCCGGCTCATCGACATGCTCGAGCGCCGCGGCATCATCTCCGGGTACGAGGGCTCAAAGCCGCGTCAGGTGCTCGTGACCGAGGCGGATCTCCCGCGCGTCCTCGCCGCGCTCGAGGGCTCCTCCGCCGAGCCTGCGGACGTCGAGCTTCCGGAGCCCGCCGCCGCCGCGGGCGGCGCTGCGGACGACCTCGACTAGCCTTCGGCCCCGATGCCCGGAATCGGCGCCAGCCTGCGCGAGGCGCGAATGCGCCAGCGCATCGACATCACGGAGGCCGAGGCGGACACCAAGATCCGCGGCAAGTACCTGCGCGCGCTCGAGAACGAGGAGTGGGCGCTGCTGCCCGGGCCGACGTTCGTCAAGAGCTTCCTGCGCACGTACGCGGACTACCTGGGCCTCGACGGCCGCACGCTCGTCGAGGAGTTCAAGCTGAAGTTCGAGCGCCCGGAGATGCAGGCGATCGCACCGCCGCGACCGCAGGAGCCCGGCCGCCGGCAGCGCGGCGGCCGCGGCGGGCCGCCGGGCGGGGGACGGCTGTGGCTGGCGCTCGCGCTCGTCGGCGTCGTCCTCGTCGGGCTCTTCGTCCTCGGGCGCGGCGGTGACGAGGATGCCGCCACCACCGCTCCCACCGCAGGCACGACGTCGACGAGAACGACCGAGCGCGAGCCCGCGGGCGCGACGCCCGCCCGGCCGCGCGTGGCGACGCTGAGGATCATCCCGACGGGCCAGCTGTACGTGTGCCTGCGCGACGCGGCCGGCCGGCGCCTGCTCGACGGCGTCGTCCTGCAGCCCGGCGCCGAGACGAAGACCTACCGCTCGCGGCGCCTGCGCCTCACGCTCGGCAACGGCGACGCGCGCCTGGTCGTCAACGGCAGCCCGCGACCGGTGCCCGACGTGGAGCAGGGCATCGGGTACTCGATCACCGCCGACGCAGTCACCCGCCTCTCCGGCGCCGAGCGCCCGAGCTGCACGTGAGGCTTGCATGAGCGCCCGGGCAGGCATCGTCGTGACGGGCACCGAGGTCCTCACGGGCCGGGTGAGCGACCGCAACGGCCCATGGCTCGCCGAGCGCCTGCGCGAGCTCGGCGTCGACCTCGAGACGATCGTCGTCGTCGGCGACCGCCCGGACGACATGCGCGCCGCGCTGGCCTGGCTCGCCGCCGAGGGCGTCGACCTGATCGTCACCAGCGGCGGCCTGGGGCCGACGGCGGACGACCTCACCGCCGCCGTGGTCGGCGACTTCCAGGGCCGCGCGATGGTGATGGACGAGCCGCTGCGCGAGCGCATCGCTGCGATCCTCGAGGGCATCGCCAGGCGCTGGCCGGGGCTCGACCTCGACGCGCTGGAGGAGGGCAACCGCAAGCAGGCCACGATCCCGCTCGGAGCGACGATCCTCGAACCGGTCGGAACCGCTCCGGGCCTCGTCGTGACGGCCGCGGAGGGCCGCAGCGGACCCGCCGTCGTCGTGCTTCCCGGCCCGCCGCGCGAGCTGCAGCCGATGTGGTCGGCGGCCGTCGAGACGGACGCCCTGCGCGCAGCCGTCAGCGGCCGCACCGAGATCCGCCAGGAGATGCTGCGGCTGTTCGGCATCCCGGAGTCGGAGATCGCCGAGACGCTGCGCCGCGCGGAGACCGCCGGCGTCGATCTCGCCGCGCTGGAGGTCACGACCTGCCTGCGCCGCGGCGAGGTCGAGATCGTCACGCGATACGACCCGGCCCACCAGGCCGCCTATGACGCGTTCGCGACCGTCGTCCGCGAGCGCCATGCCGCAACCCTCTTCTCGGACGACGGCACCTCCGTCGACGAGCAGGTCGCCGCGCTGCTGACCCGGGCGCCCGCCCGCACCGTCGCGACCGCCGAGTCGTGCACCGGCGGTCTCGTGGCGGCCCGCCTGACGGACGTGCCCGGGTCGTCCGCGTATGTGCGCGGCGGGATCGTCGCGTACGCCAACAGCGCGAAGACGGAGCTCGCGGGGGTGGACCCCGCGCTGATCGAGGCCCACGGCGCGGTGTCCGTCGAGGTCGCGCGTGCGCTCGCCGACGGCGCGATCACGCGGCTGGACGCCGACCTGGGCGTCGGCGTCACGGGCGTGGCCGGCCCGGACGGCGGCACGGACGACAAGCCCGTCGGACTGGTCTGGATCTCGGTCGCCGAGCGCGGCGGGTCGCGGATCGACCGCAAGATCAACCTCCCGGGCGCCCGCGCGGATGTTCGCGATCGCACGACGACCGTCGCGCTGCACCTCCTGCGCCGCGTCCTGCTCGGTCTCGGCGACCTGGAGGTCTGAGCCGGACCGATGCGGCTCTTCGCCGCCCTCGAGCTTCCCCACGCGGCGCGCGCGACGCTGGCGGCGTGGGGCAGGGCGGCAGCCGCGCGCGATCCGGCCCTGCGCAGCGTCGAGGAGGACGCCCTGCACGTCACGCTCCACTTCCTCGGGGAGCGGCCCGCAGCGGAGATCCCGCGCCTGTGCGCGGCGGTCGCGGGAGCGCCGGACCTCGCGGTCCCGCTGGCCGGCACCGGGACGCTGTGGCTGGCGCCGCGCCGCCCGCACGTGCTGACCTGCGGCCTGGAGAGCCCGGGCCCCGCACTCGCGGCGCTCCACGCGGGCCTCGGCGCGGCGCTGCAGGCCACCGCGGGGGGCTGGACGCCGGACGGACGGCCGCTGCGCCCGCACGTGACGGTCGCGCGGGTGCGGCGCGGCGCGCGACCCCGGCGGGACGCGGTCCCGGCGGCTCCGGCGCTGCGCTGCGCCGCCACCGCCGTGCTGCTGCAGCGGTCGGTGCCGGAGCCCCGCGGCGCGCGGTACGAGACGCTCGAGCGCCGCGCGCTGCGCGCGGGCGGCTGAGTCCCGGCGCCGTTCCTGCGCGATCGGGGTCTGGAGACGTCACACCCCCCGCGCCTACGGTGCTGCTTCCGTCCGGTCCAGGGCGGAACATGCCGCGTTCAGCACCACGAGAGAGGTCGAACAATGTCCGTTGACGAGAAGGCCGCCAAGGCCCGCGACGCCGCCCTGCAGGGCGCACTCACTCAGATCGAGCGCCAGTTCGGCAAGGGCAGCGTCATGCGCATGGGTGACGAGGGCGCGCAGGTGCGCGTGAGCGCCATCCCGACCGGCGCGCTCTCGCTCGACCTCGCGCTCGGGATCGGCGGCATGCCGCGCGGGCGCATCGTCGAGGTGTTCGGCCCGGAGTCCTCGGGCAAGACGACGCTCGTCTACCACGTGCTCGCCGAGGCGCAGCGCCTGGGCGGCATCTGCGCGTTCATCGACGCCGAGCACGCCATGGACCCGCTGTACGCGCGGCAGATCGGCGTCGACATCGACGAGCTGCTCGTCTCGCAGCCGGACTACGGCGAGCAGGGCCTCGAGATCGCCGACATGCTCGTCCGCTCCGGCGCGGTCGACGTCGTCGCGGTGGACTCGGTCGCGGCGCTGACGCCGCGCACCGAGCTCGAGGGGCAGATGGGCGACCAGACGGTCGGCCTCCAGGCGCGGATGATGAGCCAGGCGATGCGCAAGCTCGCCGGCAATCTCAACCGCACCCAGACGCTCTGCCTGTTCACGAACCAGATCCGCGAGAAGGTCGGCGTGATGTTCGGCTCGCCGGAGACCCAGCCGGGCGGTCGCGCGCTGAAGTTCTACTCCTCCCAGCGCCTGGACATCCGCCGCATCGAGACGCTCAAGGAGGGCACCGAGGCGGTCGGCAACCGGGTCCGCGTCAAGGTCGTCAAGAACAAGGTCGCGGCGCCGTTCCGCCAGGCCGAGTTCGACATCGAGTTCGGCCACGGCATCTCGACCTCGGGCTGCATCCTCGACCTCGGGATCGAGCACAACATCGTCACGAAGTCCGGCTCGTTCTTCTCCTACGGCGAGGACCGGCTCGGCCAGGGCCGCAACAACGCCAAGGCGTTCCTCGACGAGCACCAGGAGATGGCGCGCGAGATCGAGGCCAAGATCTACGACGCCATCGGCGTGGACAAGGACCTCGTCGTGCCGATCGAGCGCGACGAGGACGCCGCTGCGGACGTCCCCGGCGTCGACGAGCCGCTCGAGCAGGCGGCGGCTTGACGCTCCAGGCGTCCGTGCAGGACTCCGCGACCCGGCTTCAGCACGCGCTCGACCTCGGCTGTCGCTACCTCGGGCACCGTGATCGCACGGTGCTCGAGATGCGCCGGCACCTGGAGTCCAAGCGCGTCGAGCCGGAGACGATCGAGGCGGCGCTGGCGCGAGTTCGCGCGACTGGGCAACCTCGACGACGCGCGCTTCGCCGCGCCTGTTCGCCGAGGACCGGCGCACGCTCGACGGCTGGGGGCCCGAGCGGATCGAGCGCCGGCTCACCCAGTTCGGCATCGACCCCGAGCTGATCGCGGCGGTCACGGCCCGCGACCCCGAGGAAGAGCTGGACGCGGCGCTCGGCGTGCTCCGCCGCCGGCTCGCCGCTCCGCCCGAGGACGACCGCGGACGCGATCGCGCGCTCGGACTGCTCGTCCGCCGCGGGTACGACCTGGACACTGCGTACGCGGCCGTCCGGCGCTTCTCCGCCGCAGCCTGAGCGCCGATACCCTTCGCGCCCGTGAAGCGCTACCACGTCACCACCTTCGGGTGCCAGATGAACGAGCACGACTCCGAGCGGATGAAGGGCATGCTCGAGTCGCTCGGCTACACCGAGGCGCCCGAGCGCGAGGACGCCGACCTGATCCTCTTCAACACGTGCTCGATCCGTGAGGCCGCCGACGAGCGCTTCGTCGCCCACCTCGGTGTCGCGCGGCGCGTCAAGCGCGAGCGGCCCGACGTCGTGGTCGGCGTCGGCGGCTGCTGGGCGCAGTCGGTCAAGGACGAGGTCTTCGAGCGCTTCCCGTTCGTCGACGTCGCGTTCGGGCCGGGCCAGGTGCACAAGCTCGCCGAGTTCCTCACGTCGGACTCGATCACCGCGCAGGGGTTCTTCGAGTTCGAGGGCTTCACCGGGCACCTGCCGATGCGCCGCGCGCGCGAGTTCTCGGCGTGGATGCAGATCAGCGTCGGCTGCAACTGCGCCTGCTCGTACTGCATCGTCCCGAGCACCCGCGGGCGCGAGGTGAGCCGCCCGCTGGAGGAGCTGGTCGCCGAGGCCGAGCGCCTCGCCGCCGACGGCGTGCGCGAGGTGACGCTGCTCGGGCAGAACGTCAACAGCTACGGCCGCGACCTGCGCGGCGCCGGCGGGCCGCGGTCCTTCTCCGAGCTGCTCGCCGCGGTCGACGCGATCGACGGGATCGACCGCATCCGCTACACGAGCCCGCACCCCAAGGACATGCGCGAGGACGTCGTGCTCGCCCACGCGCAGCTCGACGCGGTCTGCGAGCACATCCATCTCCCGCTGCAGTCCGGCTCGACGCCGATCCTCAAGGCGATGCGGCGCACCTACACGCGCGAGCGGTTCCTGGACCGCGTCGCCCTGATCCGCGAGCACGTGCCCGACTGCGCGCTGACGACGGACGTCATCGTCGGCTTCCCCGGAGAGTCCGAGGAGGACTTCGCCCGCACCCTCGAGGTCGTCGAGGAGGTCGGGTTCGACGGCGCCTTCACCTTCGTCTACTCGCCGCGTCGCGGCACGACCGCGGCGCAGATCACCGACGGCGTCGTCCCGCACGAGGTGAAGGTCGAGCGCATGGAGCGGCTCGTCGAGGCGGTGCAGCGCCGCGCGCGCGAGCGGGCGCAGCGATTCGTCGGCCGCACCGTCGACGTGCTCGTCGAAGGCCCCTCGCGCACCGATCCCGCACGCCTGCGCGGGCGCACGCCGCACAACAAGGTCGCGAACTTCGACGGGCTGGCCGAGCCGGGCGAGATCGTCCCCGTACAGATCACGGGCGCCACGAGCCAGACCCTGACGGGCGCGATGTCGCTCGTCGCGCGCGCGCTCGCCTAGCGCTTGCCGGCCTGGCCGGTCGCGACCTGGTCGGCGACGGCGCGGCCGCCGAGCCGCTCGGTCAGCCGGCCGGACAGGGCGGGGGCGAGCTCGGCGAACTTCACGCCCGCGCGCACGCCGATCGGCGCCACGTCCACCTCGCCGCGGTCCTTCTCGATCGCCTCGCGCACGCCGTCGGCGACGTCGTCCGGCGTGCTCGTGCCGACGTAGGACGGGAGCTGCGCCCCCGAGTCGTGGAACATGCCGGCATCGCGGACGAAGCCGGGGAACACGACGCTCACGCCGACGCCGCTCGGGCCCAGGTCGGCACGCAGCCCGCGGCCGAAGCCGCGCAGCCCGTACTTCGTCGCAGAGTAGATCGCGCTGCCCGGCGTGGCGGTCTTGCCGGCCAGCGAGGAGATGAAGACGAGATGCCCGGCGCCGCGCTCGGCCATCGCCTCGCCCAGCAGCCGCGCGAGGACGACGGGCGCCCGCAGGTTGACCTCCAGCGCGCGGTCGATCTGATCCGGCGTGAAGTCCAGGAGCGGGCCCGACGCGGGAAGCGCCGCGTTCGCGACGAGGATGTCCACGTCCGCGCACGCGGCGGCGAGGCGGTCGACGTCCGCGCGGTCCGCCAGGTCGGCCGCGAGCACCCGCGTCGCGCCGCCCAGCTCGGCGGCGAGCGGCTCGAGGACGTCCGTGCGCCGTCCGCTCAGCACGAGATCCGCGCCGGCGCGGTGCAGCCGCCGTGCGATCGCCTGTCCGATCCCTCCGGTCGCTCCCGTGAGGAGCACCGTCCGTCCCGCGATGATCATCGGCGCAGTCTCGCAGCCTGCGCTCGGAGCGTCAGTCCACGGCGAAGACGGCGACCGTGGCGGTGAACCCGTGGAGGAAGTTCTCGCCGCCGACCGGGCCGATCTCGCCCGCGGCGAAGAACCCGGCCGACGGTGCGCCGCCCAGCTCCTCGTCGACGGCGTCCGCATCGTGGTCCGGCGTCCCGAACATCGCGCGGCCGCGGCCGTTGCAGGTGAAGACGAGCGCCCCGGCCGGATCCCCGCCGAGCGCCGTCCGCCGCAGCTCCAGCGCCGAGCGCAGGTCGTGGTCGGCCGAGCCGGCGTCGCGGGCGTGCAGGCGGACGACCTGACCCTCGCTGACCGGCGCGCCGACGGTCACCGTGCCGGCGTCGGGGTCGGCGCCGATGATCCCGCGCACGAGGTAGTCGTGCTCTGCGCCCCGGGCGTGCGGGCCGTCGACGGCGACGCCGAGCAGCAGGCCGCCGCTGACGAGGTCGCGCTCGTCCTCGCTCAGCGCCTCGATCGCCGCGCGCAGCGCCGCGAGCGCCGGACGCCCGTCCAGCTCGCGGATGACGTGCCCGTGGACGGCCGTGATCTCCAGGACGGGCCCGATCGCCGCAGCTCCCTGGGACACGCACGGCAGCACCTCGACGCCGCGCAGGACCACGCCGACGGCCCCCGCACCGACGACGGCGTCGCCGAGGAACAGCGCGGCCTCGCCGTCCAGCGTACGAGCGCTCGAGATGCCGCCGAGCACCGGCGTCCCCGGTGCGGACGCCGCGAGCTCGGTGAGCGCGCGATCGGCCGGGAAGGAGTAGGGGTCCGGCAGCAGGATCGTCGCGGAGGCTCCCGCTGCGGCGGGCATCCCCGACAGCGAGACCGCGCCGCCTCCATGCGGCGTGGCGTGCGCATGGAACGCCTCGGCCCGGCCCGCGCCGAGCGAGGCGGCCCAGACGGTCACGGCGGTCCCGCCCTCCAGCTCGCGCCCGGCCGCCAGCACGCCGCCGGCGCCGCAGCCGATGAGCGTCCCGGGAGCCAGCGCCTCGTGCACACCCTCCAGGGTGGCCTCCGGCGCCGCCAGGTGCCCGCCGGAGCAGAACACGACCACGAGGTCGGCGGGACGGCCGTCGAGCCCCTGCCGCGCATCGGTCCCGGCCTCGATCGCCGAGACCCGCGGATCGCCGGAGGTCGAGAGGCCGCAGCCGATGCGCACGGTCATGCCGGCCACGATACTCCCGCTCGATGCCCGCCTCAGCGCCGTCGCCGGATCCGCCCGCCGTCCCGCCCGGCGGCGTCCTGGCACTCTTCGGGCCGACCGGCGTCGGGAAGACGGACGTCGCGCTCGCCGTCGCCGACCGGCTGCGCGACGCGGGACTCCGGCCGGTCGCCGTCTCCGCGGACGCGCTGCAGGTCTACCGCGGCCTGGAGATCATCACCGGCGCGCCCGGAGCGGCCGAGCGTGCGCGACTCGAGCACCTGCTGGTGTCGATCGTCCCCGTGGACGCCACGTTCTCCGTCGGTCAGTACGCGGAGCTGGCACACGCCGAGATCGATGCGCTGCTGGCCCAGGGCGCGACGCCGATCGTCGTCGGCGGGACCGGCCTCTACCTGCGCGCCGCGCTCGCCGAACTCGACCTGCGCCCGCTGCCGCCGGCTGACGTTCGCCGCCGCTGGGAGGCCGAGCTGGATGTCGACGGCCCCGCGGCCCTCCACGCCCGGCTCGCGCAGCGGGCCCCCTGGGCCGCGACCGACATCGACCCCGCCGACCGGCACCGGATCGTGCGTGCGCACGCGCTGCTGGACATGGGGGAGCTGGAGCCGCCCGACGGGCCGAGCCGGCTGTGGACCGCCGACACGCGCCGCCCGACGCGCCTGATCGGGCTGGTCCGCGAGCGCGACGAGCTCTACACGCGCATCGACGCCCGCGTCCTGGCGATGGTCGCCGCCGGCGCCGTCGACGAGGTGCGCGCCGCCCAGGCGGCCGGCGCGTCGCAGACCGCCCGCAAGGCGCTGGGCTTCGAGGAGCTGCTCGCCGGCGATGTCGAGGGGATGCAGCGCCGCACGCGCAACCTCGCCAAGCGCCAGCTCACGTGGATGCGCAAGCTCGGCGGCGTGGAGCTCGTGGACGTGACCGGCTGCGACCCCGAGGACGTGGCGGCCGAGGTCCTCTCCGGCCCCGTCGCGCCGTAGGGTCTGCGCGATGCGGTTCGAGAAGTGGCAGGCCCTGGGCAACGACTACCTGATCGTCGAGCGCGACCAGCTGCCCGTGTCGCTCAGCGAGCCCGTCGTGCGGCGGCTCTGCGACCCCCACCTCGGCGTCGGCGCGGACGGCGTGCTCGAGCTCTCACCGCCCGACGAGCCGGGCTTCGTGGCGCGGCTGCGCATCTTCAATCCCGACGGGTCGGAGGCCGAGCTCTCGGGGAACGGAGCGCGTGAGGCGATCCTGTACCTGCACCGCCGGGGCTGGACCACCGCGACGCGGTTCTCGATCCAGACCAAGGCCGGCGAGATCCGGCCGACCATCACCTCGCCGACGACCTGCACGGTGGACATGGGGCGCGCGCGCACGGCGTCCGATCATGTCCCGGACGGCGCGCCCGACGGCCGCGGGACCGTCGCGGCAGGCGGGCGGACCTGGGCCTTCCAGCACGTGACGATCGGCAACCCGCAGTGCGCGATCGAGGTCGCGGACGTCACCGAGCTCAACGACCTGCATCTGGAGGACTTCGGCCCGGAGATCGAGCGCGACCCGCAGTTCCCCAACCGGACGAACGTCAGCTGGTGGACGGAGGTCGAGCCCGGGTTCATCCGTGCGCGGATCTTCGAGCGCGGCGTCGGGGCGACGATGTCGAGCGGCACCGGCGCCTGCGGAGCGGCGGTCGCCTACGTCCTGCGCGGCGGGGACTCCCCGGTCCGCGTGGCGCTCGACGGAGGTGAGCTGGAGGTCGCTGTGGAGGAGGACCTGCACGTCGACCTGAGCGGTTGGGCGGTGCCGGTCTACGCGGGCGAGGCGAGCGACGAGCTGCTGCGCACGCTGCGCGGCCTGGCGCGGTAGCACGCGGGGCGCGCGCGGCTCGGCGGCAGGCGCCGGATCGGCCGACGATGCGATCATGACGTGATTCGCCCTCAAGCACGAATGATCCGCGTCGCCGTCGTCGGCGCCGGCCCGGCCGGCTTCTACGCGACTGACAAGCTGCTGAAGGCCGGCGGGATCCAGGTCGAGCTGTTCGACCGGCTCCCGACACCGTGGGGCCTGGTGCGCGCCGGCGTCGCGCCCGACCATCCGAAGATCAAGTCGGTCACGCGCGTCTTCGAGAAGACCGCGAAGCTCGAGGGCTTCCGCTTCCACGGCAACGTCGAGGTCGGCTCCGACATCACCCACGACGAGCTGCTCGCCCACCACGACGCGGTCGTCTACACCTACGGCGCGGCGCTCGACCGCAAGCTCGGCATCCCGGGCGAGGAGCTGCCCGGCAGCGTGCCCGCCACCGAGTTCGTCGCCTGGTACAACGGCCACCCGGACGCCGTGCACCACGAGTTCGACCTGCGCGGCCCGCGCGCCGTGGTCATCGGCAACGGCAACGTCGCACTCGACGTCGCCCGCATGCTCGTGCTCACGCAGGACGAGCTCGCCGTGACCGACACCGCCGACGAGGCGATCGCGGCGCTCGCCGCGAGCGGGGTGGAGGAGGTCGTCGTGCTCGGCCGCCGCGGCCCGGCTCAGGCCGCATACACGACGCCGGAGCTGCGCGAGCTCGGCGAGCTCGTGGACGCCGACGTGATCGTCGACTCCGCCGACGTCGAGCTGGACCCCGTCAGCGCCGCATGGCTGGAGAGCGACGAGGCCGACCGCACGGCACGCGACAACGTCGAGATCGTCCGCACCTACGCCGCGCGGGAGCCGCACGGTCACGCCAGGCGCGTCGTCCTGCGCTTCCTCGCCTCACCGGCCGAGATCGTCGGCGCCGAGCGCGTGGAGGGCGTGCGCGTCGTGCGCAACGAGTTGCTGGCCGACGAGCACGGCCACCTGCGCGCCCACCACACCGCTGTCGAGGAGACGATCGACTGCACGCTCGTGCTGCGCTCGGTCGGGTACCGCGGCGCGGGTATCGAGGGCCTCCCGTTCGACGAGCGCTCCGGCACGATCCTCAACGACGGCGGTCGCGTGCTCCGGGAGGCCGGCGGCGCGCCGCTCCCCGGCGCCTACACCGCGGGCTGGATCAAGCGCGGGCCGTCCGGCGTCATCGGCACGAACAAGAAGTGCGCACACGAGACCGTCGACCTGCTGCTCGAGGACCTCGAGGCCGGGCTGCTGCAGGCGCCCGAGCACTCCGCCGCCGACCTCGACGCGCTGCTCGACGCGCGCGGCGCCACGCGGATCGACTACGCCGCCTGGGAGCGCATCGACGAGCACGAGCGCAGCGCGGGCGAGGCGCAGGGCCGTCCGCGGGTGAAGCTCACCCGGCGCGAGCAGCTGCTGGAGAAGGGCCGCGGCGCCTAGTTCGCGTGCAGCGCCGCGTTGAGGCCGCCCCAGTCGCCGCTGCGCTGGAGCACCTCGACGGCGCCGCTGACACTGTTGCGGCGGTACAGCAGGCCCTCACGGCCGCTCAGCTCACCGGCCTTCACGACCGTCCCGTCCGGCAGCGTCACGCGCGTCCCCGCCGTGACGTAGAGACCGGCCTCGACGACGCAGCCGTCGCCGAGCGAGATCCCGATGCCCGCATTTGCGCCGACCAGGCACCGCTCCCCGACACGGACCACCTGCGTGCCGCCGCCCGAGAGCGTGCCCATCACGGACGCGCCGCCGCCGAGGTCCGAGCCCGCGCCGACGACCACGCCCTGCGCTGATCCGCCCCTCGACCATCGACGCGCCGAGCGTGCCGGCGTTGAAGTTCACGAAGCCCTCGTGCATGACGGTCGTGCCCTCGGCGAGATGGGCGCCCAGGCGGACGCGATCGGCGTCGGCGATCCGCACGCCGCGCCGGGACGACGTAGTCGGTCATCCGCGGGAACTTGTCGACGCCGAAGACCTGCAGCCGCCGGCCGGCGGCGAGAAAGCGCACGCGCACCTCCTCGAAGCCCTCGGGCGCGCACGGGCCGGCGCTCGTCCAGACGACGTTCGCCAGGACGCCGAACACGCCGTCCATGTTCAGCTCGCGCGGGGCGACGAGCGCGGTGGGAGAGCAGGTGCAGCCGCAGATAGGCGTCATAAGCGTCCGCAGGCGGCGCCGCGAGGTCCGGGATGACCGTCAGCACGGTCACGGTGCGCACGCGTCGCAGCTCGTCGTGGCCGGCGGCCTCCGCGAGGAGGTGCGCGTCGAGCGTCGCGGCCTGGTGCGCGTCGATCTCCGTGGTGCCCGGGGCGGCGTCGGCGGGCGGCGCTCCGAGCCGCGGGGCGGGGAAGAGCGTGTCGAGGACGCGGCCGTCCGCGGTGATGGTCGCGAGGCCGGCGCCCCAGGCGCCGGTGGGCTGCTGGTCGGTCACGCCCGCAACCTACTGCGCGAGCGCCGCGAGCGAGTCCGCCGCCCGCGCGCAGTCCTCGAGCGTCGGGACGAGCGCGATCCGCACGTGCCCGGCACCGCCCGCGCCGAAGAACGTCCCCGGCGCCACGACGATCCCGTGGCCCAGCAGCCGCTCGGCCAGCGCCTCGGCGTCGCCGTCGCCGGGGACGCGCGCACCAGAGGAAGAACGCGCCCGGCCCGCCGACCTGCTCCAGCCCGGCCGCCCGCAGCGCCGGGAGCAGCACGTCGCGCTTGGCCCGGTAGCGGGCGCGGGTCTCCTCGACGTGGCGCTCGTCGCCCCATGCTGCGATCGAGGCGCGCTGCACGAACGTCTGCGGCGTCACCCCGAGCGACGGGCGGACCTGCTTCATCGCGGCGATCAGCAGGGGGTCGCCGGCGACGAACCCCGAGCGGTAGCCCGGCATCGACGAGCGCTTGGAGAGCGAGTGGAACGCGAGGACGTGGGTCGGGTCGTCGACCTGCAGCACGGACGCCGGGGGCTCCCCGTCGAGCCAGATCTCGCTGTACGCCTCGTCGGACGCCAGGACGACGCCCTCGCGGCGGCAGCGCTCGGCGAGCTCGGCGTAGAAGGCGGGTGGGGCGGTCGCGCCGGTCGGGTTCCCCGGATGGTTGACCCAGATCAGCGCCAGGCGCTTCCAGGTCGCGTCGTCGAGCACCGAGACGTCGGGCAGCCAGCCCGAGGCGGCGTCCAGCGGGAGCTCGACGACCTGGGCGCCCGCGAACCGCGCGCCGCGCGCCGGGACCGGGTACCCGGGCGTCGTGACCGCGACGAGGTCGCGTGGGCTCCCGGGGCCGATCAGCACCTGCGCGAGGTGGTAGATCGCCTCCTTGCTGCCGAGCGTCGGCAGGATCTCGATGCCCGGGTCCAGGCTGACGCCGAAGCGGCGGCGCAGCCACGTGGCGATCGTGCCGCGCAGCTCGGGCAGTCCGGCCGCAAGCGGGTAGGGCGAGACCGGCTCGGCCTCGACCGCCTCGATCAGCGCACGCCGGATGAACGCCGGCGTCTGCTCCCGCGGCTCGCCGACGCCGAAGTCGATCAGCCGCACGCCGCGGGCCTCGGCACGCGCGCGGGCCTCGGTCAGGTGCGCGAACGGGTAGGTGCCGAGCTCCTCGAGCAGCGGGCTGAGCTGCAGGACCCGCATCAGGCGCTCGCGAACGCGTCGAGGACCGCGTAGGCGCGGGCCAGATCGGCGGCGGCGACCCGCTCGTCGCGCGTGTGCGCGTACGGCGGCGCGCCGGGACCGAAGTTCACGGCGTCGACCCCCGCAGCCCCGAACTCGGCGACGGGCGTCCAGGCCTGCTTGGGCTCACGCGCGAGGTCCCCGGCCGCGCGCAGCCGCTCGACGAGCGGATTGCCGAGCGGGACCGGCCCCGACGGCGCGTTGGAGGTGATCTCCAGGTCGCCGTGCGAATCGCACAGCGCGTGCAGCCGGTCGGCCGCCTGCTGTGCCGCCATGCCGGGCGGGTAGCGGTAGTTCACCTGCGCCGTCACGTGGTCGGGGATGACGTTCTCGGCGATGCCGCCCGACACCATCGTCACCGACACGACCTCCGTGTACGTCAGGCCGTCGAACGCGTGCTCGACCGGCTCGACCCGCGCCAGCGCCGAGATGCCGTGGGCGGCGCGATGGACGGCGTTGTCGGCCAGCCACGGCCGGGCGGAGTGCCCGCTGCGGCCCCGGAACGTCCACGTGGCGTTGACGTTCCCCAGGCAGCCCGCCTGCAGGGCGCCCGCCGTGGGCTCCATGACGACGGCGAGGTCGGCCGTCCGCAGGCCCGGCTCGCGCGTCAGCAGCGGGTCGAGGGCGCTCTCGACCTGCGGGAGCTCCTCGCGCCCGAAGAAGACGAAGCCCAGGTCGACGACGTCGGCGCCCGTGTCCCGGGCCGCGCGGTCGATCGCGAGCTCCACCATCACCGCCAGCGCAGCCCTTCATGTCCGCCGCGCCGAGGCCGTGCACGACGCCGTCCTCGGTGCGCCCCGGGATGTTCCCCTGGGCCGGCACCGTGTCCAGGTGCCCGGCGAGCAGCACGAGCGGGCGCTCGCCGCGCTCGGTCACGCCGGCGAGCACGCACGTGTCTCCCGCGTCGCGGACGGGCACCCCGGCGTCGCGCAGGACCGCGAGGACGTGCGCGCTGAGCGCCGCCTCGCTGCGGGACTCCGACGGGACGTCGATCAGCTCGAGAGTCCTGGCGGCGAGGCGCGCGGCGAGGTCGGTGGGCACGGGGGAGACGGTATCGGGACGCGCCTGCGGCGCGTCCCGTCCCGCCAGGGGGCCGTGGACAGGCACGTCCCGTCCCGCCAGGGGGCCGTACAATGGTGTGACTTGCAGGACCGCAGCCGCCACGGACGCACGACCCAGACGCCACGGCCCGGCGCCGAGCGCCCGGGGCGCGCCAAGCAGCGCGCGTTCTGCATCGCCGCGCTCGAAGAGGGCGACGATCTGGCCGAGCTGCGCGAGCTGCTGCGCACGGCCGGCGTCGCTGTCGTGGGGCAGATCGTCCAGCACCGCGACCAGCCGCACCCGAACACGTATCTCGGCCCCGGCAAGCTCGAGGAGGTCAAGGCGGCGGCGACGGCGGCGGACGCGAACGTCGTCGCGTGTGACGACGAGCTGAGCCCGCGGCAGGAGCGCAACCTCGAGAAGGAGCTCGGCATGCCGGTCATCGACCGCACGAGCCTCATCCTCGACATCTTCGCCGGGCACGCGCACAGCGCCGACGGCAAGCTCCAGGTCGAGCTCGCCCAGCTCGAGTACAACATGGCCGCGCATGCGCGGCCTGTGGACGCACCTCGACCGCCTCGGGGTCGGCGGCGTCGGGACCCGCGGTCCGGGGGAGACGCAGATCGAGACCGACCGCCGGCTCGCGCGCAACCGGATCTCCGCGCTGAAGCGCCGGCTCTCGCACGTCAAGGGCTCGCGCGACGTGATGCGCGCCGAGCGCGAGCGCGCCGGGCTGCCGGAGATCGCGCTCGCCGGCTACACGAACGCCGGGCAAGTCGACGCTGCTGAACGCGCTGACCGGCGCCGAGGTCGGCGTCGCAGGACCGGCTCTTCCACACGCTCGACCCGACGACCCGCGTGATGCGCCTCGACGGCCGTCCGTTCCTGCTCACCGACACCGTCGGGCTTCATCCGCAAGCTGCCCCACCAGCTCGTCGACGCCTTCGGCGCCACGCTGGAGGAGACGCGCCTGTCGGACCTCATCCTCCACGTCGTCGACGCGAGCGCCGACGAGGAGGAGATGCTCGCGATGGTCGGGGCGGTCGACACCGTGCTGGAGGAGATCGGAGCCGGCGCGAACGCGCGCCTGCTCGTCCTCAACAAGGCCGACCGGATCGGCCCCGAGCGCCGCGCCGAGCTGCGCCGCCTGCACCCGGACGCCGTCATCGTCTCGGCCGTCGAGGGGACCGGGCTGGACCGGCTGCGCGAGCGGATCGAGGACGACTTCGTCCGGCGCATGCAGCCGATCGAGCTGCTGCTGCCCTACACCGAGGGCGCGCGGCTCGCCGAGCTGCACGAGCTGGCGGGCGACCTGGAGCGCGAGGACACCCCCGACGGCGTGCGCGTGCGCGCCCGCGTCCCGGCGCCCGTCGCAGAGCGCTTCGCCCGCTTCGCGGTCAACGGCGCCGCGCGGGCATGAGGCTCCCGGTCCGGCGGCTGGACCCCCGTGCGGTCCTGCCCGTCCGCGCGCACCCGGGGGACGCGGGGCTGGACCTCTGCTCCCTGGATGCGCACACGATCGTCCCCGGCGGGCGCGCGCAGGTCCCGACGGGCCTGGCGATCGAGCTGCCCGCGGGCCACGGCGGCCTCGTGCTCCCGCGGTCGGGCCTGGCGGCGCGCCACGGCATCGCACTCGTCAACGCGCCCGGGCTGATCGACGAGGGCTACCGCGGCGAGCTGCAGGTCCTGCTGCTCAACACCGACCGCCAGGCGACCTTCGAGCTCGCGGCGGGCGACCGGATCGCCCAGCTCGTCGTGATCGCCGTCGCGCTGCCCGAGCCCGTCGAGGTCGCCGAGCTCGCTGACGCCGTTCGCGGCGACGGCGGCTTCGGCTCGACCGGGCGCTGAGCGATCAGGCGGGCGCGAGGCCGGCGGCGCGCCGGGCGCTCGCATGGGCGGCGTCCTCGAGCCGGTCGTCGAGCGGCGCCAGCGGCTCGTCGAGGCCCAGGGCGGTCCGGACGAGCCAGTCCGCGAGCCAGGCGTTCTTCGGTAGGAGCGGGCCGTGGAGGTACGTCCCGATGACGTTTCCGCGGCGCACGCCCTCCTGACCGGAGCGCCCGTCGTTGCCGTGACCCCTCAGCACGCGGCCGAGCGGCTGCTCCCCCGCGCCCAGGTGCGTGCGCCCGCCGTGGTTCTCGAAGCCCGCCAGGACGCGCGGCCCGCCGGCCCCGGGGAGGTCGACCTCGATCGCGACGTTGCCGATCAACCGCGGACCGTCCGCGCGCACCGTCTCCAGGTCCACGAGGCCGACGCCCGGGATCCGCTCGTCGCCGAGCGCGTAGGAGTGCCCGAGGAGCTGGTAGCCGCCGCAGACGCCCAGGATGACCGCGCCGCGCGCGGCGGCGGCGTGCAGCCCCTCGCGCTTGACGTCGGCGAGGTCGCGTGCGCAGAGCGCCTGGTCGCGGTCCTGGCCGCCGCCGAGGTAGAAGAGGTCGTGCGCCTCCGGGTCCAGCTCGTCGCCCAGGCCGGCGGCGGTGACCTCGAACCCGATGCCGCGCCAGGCGCAGCGGCGCTCGAGCAGCAGGATGTTCCCGCGGTCGGCGTAGATGTTCATGAGGTCCGGGTAGAGCGCGCAGAGGCGCAGCGTGCGCTCATGCACCGAGCATCACCACCGTCGAGCCGACGTACTCGTCGGTCTGCGGGACGTCGAGCCGCGGACGCACGCCGAGCCCGACCGCGACCGCCTCCTGCTCGATCCGCTCGGCGGTGACGTCGTCGAGGTAGACGACGTCGGTCTCCTCCTCGCGCCCGCCGCCCTCGTCGATGACCTCACGCGCGCGCTCGATCCCGACGCAGTGGCCGGCGTCGTGGAGCATCACCGGCCGGCTGGAGTAGACGACGCCGTCGATCTCCGTGATGTCCGGGAGCGGCAGCCGTTCCCATGTCGCCGGGCCCGCACCGATGTCCCCGCCGACCGACTCCCGCGTGTCGGCGATCGCCAGGGCGAGCGTCCCGCCGGTCGCGAGGTGGCGTGCCGCCCGCTCGAGGAAGCGCAGCCGCGCCCGTGACCCGCCGAACAGCTGGATCGTCTGCATCGGGACGACGATCAGCGGAAAGCGCCGGCCCGGAAGATCGAGGTCCCGCGCGTCGCCGGCGACGACCTCCACCGGCAGGCCCGTGCCACGCTCGGCGAGCGCACGCAGCAGCACGGGGTCGGCGTCGAACGCGACGACGACGTGGCCGCGGCGCGCGAGGTCGAGCGTCACGCGCCCGGTGCCGGCACCGACGTCGAGGACGGGCCCGTCGGCCTCCTTCGCGAGCATCCGCCAGAGCTCGAGGTCGGCGTCGTAGACCCCGCACTCCAGGTCGTGCCAGACGACCGCGCGGACGACGCTCATGCGAAGGACTCCTCGGCGACGCCGCGAGCGACCAGCTCGTCCCGCAGGTCGAGCATGGCCGTGTAGGTCGGCAGCGCGAACAGCCGCGAGGCGGCCGGACCGCCCGCGACCGCACGGTCCAGGGCGCGGGCCAGGTGCTCCTCGACGACGATGCGGTCCTCGGGGACGCCCGCGTACTTCAGCCGCAGCGCCATCTCGGCGGCGCGCGTGCCCGAGCAGACGGCGCTGCGCACGCGCCCGCCGAGCACCTCGTAGTCCGCATCCCAGATCCAGCTGACGTCGCGGCCGTCGGCGACGTTGTCGTTGAGGACGGCCAGCACGTCGTGCTCGCCGGGCTCCAGAGCGACGGTGCGCAGCACCTCGTTCGCGCCCGCCGGGTTCTTGACGAGCAGGATCGCCAGCTCGCGGCCGCCGACCAGAACCCGCTCCGCGCGGCCGAACGCCGCCCGCACCGCGTGCAGCCCGGCGGCGATCTGCTCGCCCTGGACGCCGATGGCGCTCGTCAGCGCCGCGGCGGCGAGCGCGTTGTAGACGTTGTAGAGGCCGGGGAGGGGGAGATGGATGCGCTGCTCACCGCCGGCGGGGCCGAGGTCGAGCGTGAACGACGCCCCGCCGATGCCCTCCAGCCGGATGTCGCGGGCGGTGATCACCGGGTCCGGCCGGCGAGCCCCGCAGCTCTCGCAGTGGTAGCGCCCCAGATGTCCGAGGTAGTGGGCGTCGTAGACGTAGGGCGCGCCGCAGCGCCGGCAGTGCGTGGCGTCGGATGCGTGCTGGAGTCCGGGCAGCGCGACCCCGTCGTCCTCCACGCCGAAGAAGACGACGTCGTCGCGCTCGCGCCCGAGGTCCGCGATCGTCGGGTCGTCGGCGTTGAGGACGAGCCGCTCGGCGGCGCCCGCCCGGACGATCGCCTCCCAGCGCGCTGCGATCGTCTCCAGCTCGCCGTAGCGGTCCAGCTGGTCGCGGAACAGGTTGCCGAGGAGGAGGGCTCGGGGGCGCAGCTCGGCGACGACGCCGTCGAGCCAGAACTCGTCGACCTCGAACAGGCCGCGCTCCCCGTCGCCCGCCAGCAGGGTCGCGGCGATCCCGCCGGCCATGTTCGCCCCCGCGCGGTTGTGCACGAGGCGCTCGCCGCGCCCCTCGAGGATCGCGGCGACCATCGCCGCGGTCGTCGTCTTCCCGTTCGTCGCGCTGATGACGACGCAGCCCTGCGGCAGGCGGGCGCCGAGGCGGCCGATCGCGTGCGGATCGACCCGCAGCAGGACCTTGCCGGGCAGGCTCGTGCCGCCGCGCCCGGCGATGCGGGACACGCCGCCCGCGGCGCGCGCGGCGCCGGCCGCCAGGCTCGTGCGCAGGGGGCTCATCGGCGAGTGCTCCTCACGCCGGCGGCAGCAGCACCCGCACCGCGGCGGGGAGCGAGCGGATCACGACGGGCACGTCGGCGATCGGGTCGCCGTCGGCGAACACCTGGAACGGGCGACTGGCCGTGACGCGCACCTCGCGCGCCCGCCGCACGGTGACGTTCTCGTTGTGGACGTGCTCGCCCTTGAACACCTTGGGGAAGCTCGCCAGGAAGCGTCCGCGCCCCGATCTGCGGATCAGGACCACGTCGAGCAGGCCGTCGTCGAGACGGGCGTCCGGGGCGACGAACATGCCTCCACCGTAGACGCTCGTATTCGCGCAGATGACACTCCAGCCTTCGAAGCGCTCGACGTGGTCGTCGGCGCGCACCTCGAAGCTCGCGGGCTTCCAGCGGGCGATCGCGGCGAGCGCTCCGTACACGTAGATCCCGCGGCCCAGAGCGCGCGGCGCGGCGTTGGCGGCGGCGTTGGCCTCGGAGTCGAAGCCCAGGCTCGCGATTCCCAGGAACGGCACCCCGTTCGCCTCGCCCAGGTCGATCGGCCGCGGCTCCCCGTGGGCGATCACCGAGCAGGCCTCCAGCGCGTCGCCGGGGATCCCGGTGTGCCGGCAGAAGTCGTTGCCGCTCCCGCCGGGGAGGACGCCGATGACGGCGTCCGGCACCTCGCGCGCCGCAGCCGCGACGGCGCCCGCGACGCCGTCCCCGGAGAAGGAGACCGGCAACTCGCCGAGCGCGAGCGCCTCGCGTGTCAGCTCGCCGGCGTGGGGCAGGTCGCGCGTGAGCTCGGTGCGGTGCTCGACGCCGAGCGCTGTCAGGCGCTCGCGCACCGCAGGGAGCAGGCGCGGGACCTTGCCGCCCCCGGAGGTCGGGTTCGCGATGAGGAGCACCGAGCGCACGGCGCGCACCGTACCGCTCGCGCAGTTCAGAACAGGGTCGGCGCGGCGGGCTCGTCCGGGTCGAGGTCCACGCGCTCGATGCAGTCCGGCGCCTCGTGGGCGGCATCGCCGACGGCGCGCCCCACGGGGATCCGCGTCGTGGCGCGGAACGGGGCGAGCAGATCGCCGAGCGGCGCGCCGGGCCCCGGGGCGAGCCAGCTCGCCTCCGCACCCGGCTCGAGGATCACCGGCATGCGGTCGTGGACCTCGCACAGGGACGGCGTCGCCTGCGTCGTGACGATCGTGCAGCTGCGCAGCGGCTCGACGTCGGGCGCCGGGCGCCAGCTCGCCCACAGCCCCGCGAACGCGAACGGCGCGTGGTCCTCACGCGTGATCCACCACGGCTGCTTGGGCCCGTGCCCGCGCGGCTGCCACTCGTAGAAGCCGTCCGCGACGATGAGGCAGCGCCGCTCGTCGAAGGCCTCACGGAAGGCGGGGCGCTCGGCGAGCGTCTCGGCGCGCGCGTTGATCATGCGGTGCCCGACCGCGGGCGACTCGGCCCAGAAGGGGACCAGGCCCCAGCGCAGCAGCTCGCCGCGGCGCTCGCCCTCGCGGCTCGTCGTGACGGCGACGACGTCCTGGCCGGGGGCGATGTTGAACCGGCGCTCGACGGGGACCGCGTCTCCGAGCGCGAACCGCTCACGCACCTGGCCGGGGTTGGGCCCGGCGAGCGAGTAGCGGCCGCACATGGCGGCGCGGTCAGCCTCCGCGGGCGGCGCGCGCCCGCGCCTGCCGTCGTCGTCCGATCAGCGCCATCACCGCGAGTGCGACGATGATCACGAGCAGGCCGACCCAGACGGCCGTCACCGTCGAGACCCCGCCGAACGGCAGCGAGACGACCTTGACGATCGCGAAGCCGAGGACGATCAGGGCGACGACCAGCAGGATGATCAGCGCGATGCCGCGCACGCGCGCCCAGACGCCGGCGCTCGGCGGCGGTGCGAGCAGGCCCGCCATGCGCAGCAGGAAGAGCTGGCGGCCGGACGGCGCCTCCTGGCCGAGGCGCTCGACCGCGACCTTGAGGTCGTCCGGGCGGCGCTCGGCGAGGGCGATCGACGCGTCGGCCATGCGGCGGATCTGCATCCGCTCCTGCGGGCGGGCCGCGGCGATCGCGCGCTGGAAGTAGGAGCGTGCGGCCTTCGCGTCGTAGCGCTCGGCGGCGCGCGCGCCGAGGATCGAGAGCGCGGCGGCCTTGTACTTCTGCTCGCGCTCGAGCTCGTCGTCGGTGCGCTGCTCGAGGGACTGCATCTCGGCCATCGCGGAGCGCTGGTCCATCCGGATCTGTCGGGCCTTGGGCGGCATCCGCAGGACGATAGCCGCGCAGGTGGCGCGCCGCTCGGCCGGGTATCGTGCCCGCGCGTCATGCGCACGTCCCGTCACCTCCGTCCCGCCGCTCGCCTCGCGCTGCTGCTGACCCTTGTCGCGGTGGCGCTGCCGGCTGCCGCCTTCGGCCAGGCATCGCCGTTCGAGGGCCTCCCGGCGCCGACGCCCGAGACGCCGACCCAGGCGACGACGCAGATCGACTCCTCCGACGACGACGACGGCCTCTCGAGCTTCCAGGCGATCCTCATCGCCGGCGCCGCCATCGTGGTGCTGACCGGGGTGATCGTCGTGATCATGCGCGACGCCCGGCGCCGTGCGCCGATCGAAGCCGGCGACAGCGAGGCGGCGCACAAGCCGGCCGACGCGCACAAGCGCAGCCAGGCCGCCAAGCGCAAGCAGCGCCAGAAGGACAAGGCGGCGCGCGCCCAGCGGCGGCGCAACCGCTGACGTCATGGCCCGCGGCGGCCTCCCGGCGCTCACGGGCCTCGACATCGGGGACGCGCCGGAGGTCTGGCGCGCACTCGGGTTCACGGTCTCCGTCGACGGAACCTGTGACGTCGGATCGGTGAGGCTGCACCTGCGGGGGGCGGGAGCCGGGACCGGACTCACCGGGTGGGGCCTGCGCGCGGCGGGCGCGCTCCCGTGCACGCTCGACGGGATCCCCACCCGACCGGAGCCCGGGCACGCTGCGAGGGCGGCCGACCACCCCAACGGCGCGGAGCGCCTGGACCACGTCGTCCTGCGCACCACCGACCTCGCCCGCACGCTCGCCGTACTGCACGCCGTCGGCATGGAGGTCCGGCGCGTGCGCGACGCCGGCCCCGACCTGCGCCAGGCGTTCCTGTGGGCCGGGGACGTCCTGCTCGAGGTCGCCGGGCCGCCGCAGCCCGGGGGAGACGGGCCCGCCTCGCTGTGGGGCCTCGTCGTCGTCGCGCCGGACCTGGACGTCGTTGCGGCGCTTCCCGGCGCGCCGCTCGGTAGCGTCCGTCAGGCGGTGCAGGAGGGCCGGAGGATCGCCACGGTCAGGCGGGAGCTGGGCAGCAGCGTCCCGCTGGCGTTCATGACGCCCCATCGGCGCCGCACGACGGAGGAGAGCGAGTGAGCACGAGGCGTCCCCTGAGGCTGGTCACGGCCGCGCTGGCGGGGCTGCTGATCGCGCTCGCAGCCGCGCCGGCCGCCACGGCGGCGCAGCCCCCGTCGGCGCACGCCGCGACCACCCCGTCGATCCCCGTGCGTGAGCCGGGGATGCCGCCCGGCGCCCAGCAGCTCACCTACCGCTTCGGCCCGATGACGATCCGGCCCGGCCAGAACCTCATCGGCGTCGACCTGCAGCGCGAGCGGCCGAACGTCAACGGCTGGATCGTCGGCTTCCGGCCCGGCCTGGTGAACGCCTCCGACGGCAAGGCGCCGCCGGTCACCGAGGTCCACCTGCACCACGCCGTCTGGCTCGTCGCGCAGAAGCCGACGTTCGCCGCCGGTGAGGAGAAGACGTACATCAACGCCCCGCGCGGGTACGGCTGGCGCTACACGACGCGCCAGTTCCTCGTCCTCAACCACATGATCCACGACCTCAGCGGCTCGCCGAAGAAGGTCTACATCACGTACACGATGTGGTTCATCCCCGACACGGCGCCCGAGGCCGCGGGGATCAAGGAGATATCGACCCTGTGGATGGACGTCCAGGGCGGGAAGGCCTACCCGGTCTTCGACGCGCCGCGCGGCTCGGGCAGCGGCGGCACGCTGACCTATCCCGACCAGGTGCCCGGGGCGTACGCGCGCGGGCCGGTGCGCAACCGCTGGGTCGCCGACCGCGACGCCACGCTCGTGACGACCGCGGGTCACCTGCATCCCGGCGGGCTGTGGACCGATCTGCTCGTCACGCGCGACGGGGTGACGAAACGCCTGTTCCGCTCCGCGCGCCAACTACTACGAACCCGCCGGCGCGGTCTCGTGGGACGTGTCGATGAGCGCGACCGGCCCGGACTGGAAGGTCGCGATCCGCAAGGGCGACGTCATCACGACGACGGCGACGTACGACACCACGCGCGCGTCCTGGTTCGAGGTGATGGGGATCATGGTCGTCGGCATCACGAACGGCGCCGACGGCGGCGTCGACCCGTTCAGCGGCGAGGTCGATCAGACGGACTTCCTCACGCACGGGCGGCTCCCCGAGAACATCGACGAGGGCGTGCGGCGCCCGAACCCCGGGCTCAGCAACCCGCTGCGCCTGCGCCGCGGACCGCTCGTGGACCGGGTGACGATCCGCAACTTCGCCTTCGACCAGGGCGACCTGACCGCGCGCGGGGCGCGCGGCCGCCCGGCGACCGTGGAGGAGGGCCGGCAGCTGACGTTCGTCAACCGCGACGCGCCGCTGACGATCCGCTTCCACACCATCACCGCGTGCCGAGCGCCCTGCAACCTCACCGGCGGCATCGGCTACCCGCTCGCCGACGGACGCACGATCTTCGACTCCGGTGAGCTCGGGTTCGGCCCGACGCTGAGCAGCCGGCTCTATTCGACGGGAACGGGGGACTCGACGCCGATCACGGCGGCCAAGCCGATCCCGGCGCGGGCGGAACGGTGCAACGACGTGCCAGGACTGGTGAAGGTCGTGTCGAACGGATGCGTGGGCGCGGCGAGCTGGAAGACGCCGAAGACGCTCAAGCCCGCCCTGTACACGTACTTCTGCCGGATCCACCCGTTCATGCGCGGCGCGTTCCGCGTCGTGCCGCAGTCCCGACAGGCCAACTAGCCATGCCCGTCGTGCGCACCCCGTCGTCGTCCTCACGGCCGTCGTGTGTGCCACGGCCGTCGCCGCGTCCCTGCCGGTCAACCAGCGGTTCACGGACAGCGCCGGGAAGGTCTCCCTGCTGACGCGCTCCGGCGGGAAGGGGTACGTGACGGCGCGGACGCGGTGCGGGAGGTTCGCGGACCGCCGCGGGCGGATCGCGCGCGGCCGGATCAGCTCGCCGAAGGGTGCACGCCACCGGATCACGGGGGTCGTGACGTCGCGGTCGACGCTGCGCCTGACGATCCGGCGGGGCGGTTGTGTGGCGGGCTTCGCGCTGAAGCGCGTCACCGCTCCGCAGTAGCGGCGCGGGCACAAGGGGGGAGGCGGTGTATCGGCCGCACGGCCAAGACCCGTGAGGCGGACTGGACGAATAGCCGATGGAAATCGGCCATTCAGCGCTTGTAAAGCGCCGGTCGTCGCTGGTAGCGTCGCCGTCATCGCTTGCGCCGTCTGATCCGGTCTGTGGCGCAAGGGGGGATACGAGACCGGGAGTCGCGCCGACGCGGGCCACGAAGGGCAGCGGAGGCGACGGGGGTCATGAAGCATGCTTTCCACGGGTCGCCCGCTCAGCGGGCCGTTCGGTTCACGCGTTCGCGCCACGCTCGTCGCGTCGGTGCTCTGCGCACTCGCACTCCTCGCGCTGCCGGCGTTCGCCGGCGCCGACGGCACCATTCGCGTCGTCAAGGGCGGTGACCGCGTCCTCGGCAACACCACCACCAGTGGGTACGCGAGCGGCCTGTCCGGCGTGACGTTCGAGTACACGACCGATGCGGCGAAGGCGGCGAACCCCGCCTCGACCGGTTGGACCGCGTTCGGTGCGGTCACGAACGGCAGCGGCGTCGCCACCCAGAGCGTCCCGGCGGGCACCTACTACGTCCGTGAGGCAACCGCCGGCGCGGGCTTCAGCGCGTTCGGGCCCGTCAAGTCGCTCCGGTACTCGCCCTCCACGAGCAACCCGAGCGTCGACCAGCCGTACGCGGCGCGCGTGACGATCACCAACAACACGACGACCGACGTCTCCCCGAACACGAATGCGGAACCGAACGCGACCCTGTGGGACACGACCTCCGGCGGCAGCGCCGCCTCGTCGCCGTTCATCAACGTCCGCGACAATCCGCTCTTCCCCGACTCCTGCGGGCTGAACATCCTCCTCGTCCTCGACCGCTCGGGGTCCATCGGGGGCAGCGAGGCCGCCTACGCGAGCGCGGCCAAGGCGTTCGTCAACTCGCTGAACGGCACCCCCAGCCAGATCGGCATCATGAGCTTCAGCGCCGGCTCGGACTCGAGCCAGCCCTCGTTCTACACCACCGGCGTCAACAGCTACCAGGACGGCTCGGGCGACGCCACGCGCACCCGCGCGCCGCTGAGCCTCGCCACGCCCGGCAACGCCGCGCTGCTGAACATCACGATCGACAACGTCTACAACAGCGTCGGCGGCGGAACCAACTGGGATCTCGCGCTCCAGAAGGCCTCGCAGGGCGCCGGGTTCACCACGGACGTCGCGACCGGCCAGACCACGAAGCCCGATGTCGTCGCGTTCATCACCGACGGCAACCCGACCGCGCGCAGCACCGTCGGGACCGACGGCGGCAACGACGTCGAGCTCCTCGACCTCACGGCCGGCATGTCCTCGGCGAACTCCGTGAAGAACGTGATCGCCCGCGGCAGCACGAAGGTCAAGATGTACGCCCTCGGCGTCGGCAGCGGCGTCACGGCCGAGAACCTCAAGGTCGTCTCGGGCCCGACGGCCGGCGAGGACTACGACACGCCGACGATCGCGGCGCTGCAGGCAAAGCTGCAGGAGGTCGCCGCGCGCACCTGCGGCGCCCGCCTGATCGTCCGCAAGACGCTGCTGGGCGCCGGCGTCGACACCACGCCGCAGACGGGGTGGAACTACACCGCCACGTCGCCGTCCACCGTCTCCTACTCCGATCCGGACAGCACGGCGCCGTACTCCACGCACGGCAGCCCGGCGCAGCTCACGGTCTCGCTCAACAACGTGCCCGTCAGCGGGACGACCGCGACCGTCACCGAGGACGCGGCCGGCCAGCCGCTCCCGCCCGCGGAGTACGCGTACACCAGCACCCAATGCCGCCTCAAGGACTCGCCCGGATGGGACGCGAACAACCCGTTCACGACCGGCACGATCGTCGGCTCGGCGATCGCCCGCGGCATCTCCCTGGCCGGGATCGCGCGCGGCTCGGACTACTACTGCACGGCCACGAACACCAAGCAGAAGCCCGTCGTCACGCTGACGAAGACGGCGACGACCTCGCCGATCAACGCCGGCGAGAACGCGGTCTTCACGATCACCACCAGCAACGCCGGTCCGGGCACCGCCACGGGCGTCGTCGTCACCGACACGCTCCCCGCGGGCTACACGTGGACGGAGAACAGCACCGACTGCTCGATCGCCGCGGGCGTCATGACCTGCAACTTCGGCTCGATCGCCTCCGGCGCGAACAGGGCCGTCACGCTCACCGCACCGACGAGCTTCGCCGCGTGCGCGACGATCAACAACACGGCGTCGGCGACGGCGACGAACACGGACCCGATCCCGGACGCGAACGCGTCGATCGTCTGCAACAAGCCGAACGTCACGACCGCCAAGACGGCGACGACCTCGCCGATCAACGCCGGCGAGAACGCGGTCTTCACGATCACCACCAGCAACGCCGGTCCGGGCACCGCCACGGGCGTCGTCGTCACCGACACGCTCCCCGCGGGCTACACGTGGACGGAGAACAGCACCGACTGCTCGATCGCCGCGGGCGTCATGACCTGCAACTTCGGCTCGATCGCCTCCGGCGCGAACAGGGCCGTCACGCTCACCGCACCGACGACCGCGACCGCCTGCGCCACGATCAACAACGTCGCGCAGACCACCGGCACCAACACCGGCAGCATCCCGAACGCGAACGCGTCGATCGTCTGCAACAAGCCGAACGTCACGACCGCCAAGACGGCGACGACCTCGCCGATCAACGCCGGCGAGAACGCGGTCTTCACGATCACCACCAGCAACGCCGGTCCGGGCACCGCCACGGGCGTCGTCGTCACCGACACGCTCCCCGCGGGCTACACGTGGACGGAGAACAGCACCGACTGCTCGATCGCCGCGGGCGTCATGACCTGCAACTTCGGCTCGATCGCCTCCGGCGCGAACAGGGCCGTCACGCTCACCGCACCGACGACCGCGACCGCCTGCGCCACGATCAACAACGTCGCGCAGACCACCGGCACCAACACCGGCAGCATCCCGAACGCGAACGCGTCGATCGTCTGCAACAAGCCGAACGTCACGGTCGACAAGACCCCGGACAACCAGACGATCTCCGCAGGCACGGACGCCGAGTTCACGATCACCGTCACCAACGGCGGCCCGGGCACGGCGAAGTCCGTCACCCTGAGTGACCCGCTTCCCGCAGGCGGGAACTGGTCGATCAGTCAGGCCGTCAACGCGGGCACCTGCGCGATCACCGGCGCCGTCGGGGCGCAGGTTCTGAACTGCACCTTCGGCGACCTGGCGGCGACCGCCACCCGCACGCTCAAGGTCAAGAGCGCGACCAGCGCGACGAGCTGCGGCGTCTACGACAACACCGCGACCGCCGCTCCACGAACAACGACCCCGCCACGTGAAGAACAGCGGCAAGATCACGTGTCAGAAGCCGAGCGTGAAGGTCACCAAGACGCCGAACGATCAGACGATCGACGCCGGCGATGAGGCCGAGTTCACGATCACCGTCGAGAACGAGGGCCCGGGCGTCGCCAAGAGCGTCACGCTCAGCGACCCGCTTCCCGCAGGCGGGAACTGGTCGATCAGTCAGGCCGTCAACGCGGGCACCTGCGCGATCACCGGCGCCGTCGGGGCGCAGGTTCTGAACTGCACCTTCGGCGACCTGGCGGCGACCGCCACCCGCACGCTCAAGGTCAAGAGCGCGACCAGCGCGACGAGCTGCGGCGTCTACGACAACACCGCCACCGCCAGCTCCACCAACAACAACCCCGCCACCGTCAACGACAGCGGCAGAATCACATGCGACACGCCGGATGTGAAGATCAGCAAGTCGGCTGCGGATGAGACGATCGATGCTGGTGATCAGGCGCAGTTCTCGATCACCGTCACGAACGATGGTCCGGGCCTGGCGAAGGACGTCAAGCTCAGCGATCCGCTGCCCGCCGGTCTGACCTGGACGGTCGGCGGCGCGAACGCGGCCAGCTGTGATGACCCGGTCGTCGCTGACACCGTCAAGTGCGCGTTCGGTGACCTGGCCGCCGGCCAGAGCCGCACGATCACGCTGACCGCGCAGACGACCGAGACCGCCTGCGCCACCTACGCCAACAAGGCGACCGTCTCCGGCACCAACTTCGCCGACAAGGACGCAAGCGCCACGATCACATGCGACACGCCGGATGTGAAGATCAGCAAGTCGGCTGCGGATGAGACGATCGATGCTGGTGATCAGGCGCAGTTCTCGATCACCGTCACGAACGATGGTCCGGGCCTGGCGAAGGACGTCAAGCTCAGCGATCCGCTGCCCGCCGGTCTGACCTGGACGGTCGGCGGCGCGAACGCGGCCAGCTGTGATGACCCGGTCGTCGCTGACACCGTCAAGTGCGCGTTCGGTGACCTGGCCGCCGGCCAGAGCCGCACGATCACGCTGACCGCGCAGACGACCGAGACCGCCTGCGCCACCTACGCCAACAAGGCGACCGTCTCCGGCACCAACTTCGCCGACAAGGACGCAAGCGCCACGATCACATGCGACACGCCGGATGTGAAGATCAGCAAGTCGGCTGCGGATGAGACGATCGATGCTGGTGATCAGGCGCAGTTCTCGATCACCGTCACGAACGATGGTCCGGGCCTGGCGAAGGACGTCAAGCTCAGCGATCCGCTGCCCGCCGGTCTGACCTGGACGGTCGGCGGCGCGAACGCGGCCAGCTGTGATGACCCGGTCGTCGCTGACACCGTCAAGTGCGCGTTCGGTGACCTGGCCGCCGGCCAGAGCCGCACGATCACGCTGACCGCGCAGACGACCGAGACCGCCTGCGCCACCTACGCCAACAAGGCGACCGTCTCCGGCACCAACTTCGCCGACAAGGACGCAAGCGCCACGATCACATGCGACACGCCGGATGTGAAGATCAGCAAGTCGGCTGCGGATGAGACGATCGATGCTGGTGATCAGGCGCAGTTCTCGATCACCGTCACGAACGATGGTCCGGGCCTGGCGAAGGACGTCAAGCTCAGCGATCCGCTGCCCGCCGGTCTGACCTGGACGGTCGGCGGCGCGAACGCGGCCAGCTGTGATGACCCGGTCGTCGCTGACACCGTCAAGTGCGCGTTCGGTGACCTGGCCGCCGGCCAGAGCCGCACGATCACGCTGACCGCGCAGACGACCGAGACCGCCTGCGCCACCTACGCCAACAAGGCGACCGTCTCCGGCACCAACTTCGCCGACAAGGACGCAAGCGCCACGATCACATGCGACACGCCGGACCTCGGCGTCGACAAGGCCGCGCTGAAGGTGACGGTCGACGCGGGTGACGACATCTCGTTCGACATCACCACCAGCAACACGGGCCCGGGCACCGCCAAGGGCGTCACGCTGAACGACCCGCTGCCCGAGGGCGTGACCTGGAGCATCACCGGCCAGCCCGCGGGCGACCCGGCGCCGTGCGAGATCACGACCGACCCGGACAGCGGCAAGCAGACCCTCACCTGCAGCTTCGGTGACCTGCCGGCCGGTGAGAGCCGCAAGGTGACCGTCACGGCCACGACGTCGTTCGAGCAGTGCACGGTCTACAACAACACCGCCACGGCCGACGCGACCAACGCGCCGCAGAAGTCCGATTCCGACACGATCACGTGCCAGAAGCCGAACGTCTCGCTCGAGAAGAAGGCGACGAAGGCCACGGTCGACGCGGGTGACCCGATCGAGTTCACGATCACGGCCACCAACAGCGGCCTGCCGGGCACCGGCAACGCCAGGGGCGTCGTCATCAAGGACGACCTGCCCGGCGACGACGGCGCGGACTGGTCCGTCGTCTCCCCGCAGGCCGACTGCGCGATCGCAGGGGCCGTGGGCAGCGAGCAGCTCACCTGCGATCCGATCGACCTGGCACCGGGCGCGAGCTACGACGTCGTCGTGACGTCCGGCACCGCGTACGACAAGTGCGGCGTCTACGACAACAAGGCGACGTTCTCGCCGGCCGCCGCGCTGCCGGGCATCGAGCCGGTGGTCGTGATCGGCAACGCCGGCAGCGGCGAGTCCAACACGGCGACGATCACCTGCCGGACGCCAGACCTGAAGGTCGACAAGACGGCCGACGACGCCGTCGTCGACGCAGGCCAGGACGTCGGGTTCACGATCACGACGAGCAATGCGGGCCCGGGCACGGCCAAGGGCGTGACGCTCAAGGACGAGCTGCCGAACGGCCTGGCGTGGTCCATCGACCCGGCGAACGGCGACTGCGCGATCACCGGCAGCGGTGACGACCAGGTCCTCGACTGCGCGTTCGGTGACATGGCCGACGAGGCGACGAAGACCGTCCACGTGACCGCGAAGACGTCGTTCGAGAACTGCGCGACGTACGACAACACGGCGACCGCCAAGTCGACCAACCACCCGGACGTGAGCGACCCGGCCAGCACCCGCTGCCGCCGGCCCGCGACCGTGCGGATCGACAAGGTCGTCGAGGGCGAGCAGAACTCGGAGACGAAGTTCGGCTTCGCCTCCGACCTGAGCCCGAACGCCGGCGACCAGAGCACCTCGTTCCAGCTCGCCGACGTCGACCCGCAGAAGGTCTACACGGTCCGCCCGGGCACCTACCAGGTGACCGAGGACGACCCGCGCGGCCTGGGCTACGTGCTGACGAGCGCCTCGTGCGCCCCGACCCAGCGCGACGACTTGACCGACCGCAAGAACGCCAACACCCCGGAGGACCGCAAGGTCGCCATCGAGCTCGGCGAGGGCGCGGACGTGACCTGCACGTTCGTGAACACGAAGCTCACGAGCGGCATCGAGGTCGTCAAGAGCCCGAAGACCCAGTCCGTCTACCTCGACGGCACGGCGACCTACACCTACAAGGTCATCAACACGGGCTCCTCGGACCTGACGAACGTGACGGCCACCGACGACAAGTGCACGCCGCTCACGCGGACGGACGCCGGCAACAACGACGCCGAGAACCTCCTCGAGCAGGGTGAGACCTGGACGTACACCTGCTCGGTCGCGGCCTCGACGCTGTTCGGCTCGACCACCACGCCGATCACGAACACCGTGACCGCGAGCGGCCTGGACCGCAAGGAGACGAAGGTGCAGGACACGGACACCGCCGTGACCACGCTCCTCGTCCCCGGCATCGCGCTCGACAAGACCGGCCCCGCCACGGCGACCGCGGGTGAGCTCATCACCTACGACCTCGCCGTGACGAACACGGGCAACACGGCGTTCGAGCAGGCGAACGTGAAGCTCAGCGACACGGTCGTCACGCCGAGCGGCGGCGTGTGCGCCGGCGACCTGGGGACGCCGAAGGACAAGAAGGGCGACCAGACCCCCGGTCAGCTGAACCCCGGCGAGACCTGGGTCTACCAGTGCCAGGTGCAGACGAAGGTCGGTGACACCAAGGTGACCAACAAGGGCGACGTCAGCGGCACGGACACCGGCGGCAAGACCGTCAGCGCCTCCGACACCGCTGAGACGGTCCTGTCGGCCCCGGCGAGCAACGTCAGCCCGGCCGCCGCGGTCAGCGGCCGCGCGCGCCTCACCGGCACGGTCGGGTGCGCCTCCGCGAAGTACTCGCGGGCCATCGTCACCGGCTCGAAGATCAAGCAGGTCACGTTCTTCGTCAACGGCAAGAAGGCGAAGACGCTCACCAAGCCCAACAGCGGCAGGAACTACCAGCTCCGCTACCGCACCTCGTCCCTGAAGTACGGGACGTACAAGGTCCGCGCCAAGGTGCAGTTCGTGGCCGGCGCCACCCCGCAGTCGCGGACGCTGGACCTGCAGTTCAACCGCTGCCGCCCGCGCGTGATCAAGCCGAAGTTCACCGGCTGATCGCGGCGTCCGGCACCACGGCGGCATCACGGCCGCGCCACCCGAGCAGGGGGCGCGGCCGTCGTCGTTCCGGGGCCGTTGAGCGCGCGCCAGGCGCCACCCGTCCGACAGTCGTGCAGCGAATGCGCGGTTTTCGTCCTCCAAACGTCCATCCGGAGGCGAAAGCGCTCGATTGCGGCGTTTCTCCGCCGATGGGAGGGACATGCGCCGCCTCTGCACGCTCCTCCTGCTCATCGCCGTCGCGGCGATGGCCGGGGCGCCGGCGGCGGGTGCAGCGGAGTGTCAGGGCGGTGACGTCCGGCCGGCGGCCGACAACATCGCGCAGATCGCACAGGCGACGCTCTGCCTCATCAACGGCGAGCGCACGTCCGCGGGCCTCGGCGCGCTCACCGAGCAGGCGCAGCTCACGGCCGCCTCGGCCGACTTCTCGGCCCTGATGGTGTCCGAGCACTTCTTCGCCCACGTCAGCCCTGACGGGTCCGAGTTGAGCGACCGCCTCACGCGGGCCGGCTACCTCGGCGCGGCGGGGTCCTGGATGGTCGGCGAGAACATCGCCTGGGGCGAGTCCTACCTGGCGACGCCGGCGAACATCGTCAAGGCGTGGATGAACAGCCCGCCGCACCGCGCCAACATCCTCAAGGGCGAGTACGAGGAGATCGGCCTGGGCATCGTCGTCGGGACGCCCAGCACCCCGCATCCGGGCGCGACGTACACGACCGACTTCGGCCGTCGCCGCATGGACGACCCGCCTGTGAGCGAGGCCAAGGGCGAGGTCACCGTGGGAGACACCGCGCAGACGCCGTCGCAGGCATCACGGGGAACGAGCAAGCGCAGCTCCGAGGTCGTCCGCCGCAAGGCCGCCGCACGGCGCGTGGCCAAGCGCCGCGCCTCCTGCCGGCGCTCGGCCGGCCGCTCCAAGGCCGGCCGCGCGGCCGGCCGCCGCGCCCGCTGCGTGGGCACCTGGCGCGTCGTGCGCAGCCGGCTCTGACGCAGGCCCGCCAGGCCGCGTTCAGGTGGCGAATCTCGCCGCATTCGCCGCTATTCTCCCTGTCCGGGTGTGTTCCAGGTGATGACGATGACCCGCCGTCGGCTCCCACGATCTCTCGCCATCGCCCTGACGGGGCTCCTCGTCCTGTGCGTGATGCCCGCCGGGGCGTCCGCGACACCCGCCCAGCCGGACGCCGCAGCACCGACGCTCGCACCGACGCCCACCGAGGCGGTCAAGCCGCGCACGGTCAAGCTCTCGGACGAGCGGCTGGTGACCCGCTGGGCGCATCCGGCGCGGCTCTCGGACGTCTACCGCCGCCACGACGCGAAGTCCCGGAAGGTCGCGCGCCTGCGCTTCTTCACCGAGGACGGCTTCCCCGAGGTCTACCTGCTGCTGCGCGAGTACACCGACGCCAGCGAGCGCGAGTGGGTGCAGATCCGGGTCCCCAAGCGTCCCAACGGACGGACCGGCTGGGTCCCGCGTGACGCACTGGGCCCGTACAACGTCAACCGCTTCCAGCTGACCGTGAGCCGCAAGACGTTCAGGGCCACGCTCTACAAGCGCGGCCGGCGTGTCTGGTCCGCGCGGGTCGGCGTGGGGGCACCCGGAACCATCACGCCGGCGGGCCGCTTCTGGGTCCGCGAGAAGTTCCGCTTCAAGAACACGCCGGTCTATGGGACGCACGCGATCGGCACCTCGGCGTACGCGCCGACGCTGTCCGACTGGCCCAACGGCGGGGTCGTCGGCATCCACGGGACGAACCAGCCAGAGCTCATCCCCGGGCGTCCCTCGCACGGCTGCATCCGCGTGAAGAACGCGGACATCGCGCGCCTCTGGCGGCTGATCCCGCTCGGCACGCCGCTGCGCATCACCTGAGCCGTCGGCAAGACCCGCTGCAGCCCTCCTCGCTGCACGCGATCCTGCATCACGCCGCGCGCGCCGCTGCTAGGTTCGCGACCACGCCGAATCCCCATCGCACGACGGTCGGGAACGGGGGACCCAATGCGGCCAGGACGGTCGCGGGGGCGAATCGCCGCACCGTGCGGCGTAGCGCCCGTCCCGAACGGGGACGGATGCGAGCCCGTCAGCTCACCTCGTAGGCGCTCACACCATGAGCCTTCATCGCCACCTTCGCCGCGGCATGCCGCGAGCAGCGACGCTGCTCGCCGCCTGCCTGACCCTGCTCGTCGCCGCACCGGCCGCCCAGGCCCTGCCGACGCTGAATCCGGGGGACGAGGGGCGCTCGGTCAAGCGCCTGCAGCGCGCCCTCGGCCTGACCGCCGACGGGATCTACGGCCCCGGCACCGCTCGCGTCGTGCGCCGCTTCCAGCGCACCCACGACCTCACGGCCGACGGCATCGTCGGCGGCTCCACCTGGCGCATGCTGCGCCGCACCGGCAGGTCCGGCGGCTCACGCTCCTCCAAGGCCTCGCCCAAGCGCTCGGTCGCGCTGCTGCAGCGCAAGCTCGGCATCGCAGCGGACGGCGCCTTCGGGCCGGGGACGCAGCGGGCCGTCAAGCGCTTCCAGCGCTCCCGCGGCCTCACGGCGGACGGCATCGTCGGCCAGGCAACCTGGGCGGCCCTCGGCCTGCGCGGGTCGCGCCCGACGCTGCGGCGCGCCCGCCTCAAGGGCTCCTCGACGCCCAGCGGCCTGCCCGCCGCGGTCGTGGGGGCGATCGCCGCCGCCAACCGGATCGCGCGTCACCCGTACCGGTACGGCGGTGGCCACGCCAGCTTCCGCGACAGCGGCTACGACTGCTCGGGCTCGATCTCCTACGTGCTCAACGGGGGCGGTCTGCTCGGCCGGCCGCTGGACTCCTCGCGGTTCATGCGCTGGGGCTCCGCCGGGCGCGGGCGCTGGATCACGATCTACGCGAACCCCGGGCACGCGTTCATGGTCATCAAGACCAGCCGCGGCCTGCTGCGCTACGACACCTCCGGGATGGACGACGGGTCGCGCTGGGACGGCGACCTGCGCGGACCGGGCGGCTACGTCGTCCGCCACCCGACCGGGTACTAGGCGCCCGGGCGCCCCTCGACGAGCAGCGACCACCGGGCCGCATACGTCCCGCCGGGCGGGACGACCGGCAGCGCCGCGCCGCCGCGGCGCAGGGCGTCGGTCGGAGCGGTCATCGGCTCGAAGCAGACGAAGTCCGCGCCCGGGGGCGTGAAGACCTGCGCGCACGGGTAGCCCTCCTCGAATCGCACCCGCAGCGCGCCGCCGCCCGCGGCCGCCACGAACTCGGCCGGGCTGTCGAGCAGCGGGAAGAGGTCGTCGAAGCCGCGGTCGCCCAGCGGGCCCTCCCGGAACGGGGCGGGGCACGTCTGCCCGGTCGGGATCGACCGCCCGTCGAGCAGCCCCTGGCGCACGACCGGGAGGTGGATGCGCCACTCCTGGCGCGGAACCCCGGGGAGGCACAGGTAGGGGTGCCAGCCGAAGCTCACCGGCACGGGCACCTCGCCGGTCGCCTTGAGCGTGAGCTCGAACGTCAGGAGGTCCGAGCGCATCGTGATCGCGAGGTCGAGCGTGTGCGGGAACGGGAAGCCGGGGAGGACGGCGGGATCCCGAGCGGCGTCGTAGCGGGCGCTGACGCCGGCCGAGCCCGCGTCCGCGTGCGTGCGTGTGAGCTCCCAGCGGGAGGAGGCGTGCAGCAGGCCATGAATCGGCAACCCGCCGCCGTCGAACGTGACGGGCATCCGGTCCGGGTCCAGCAGGACGTGCCGGCCGCACGCCTGGTAGCTGAGCCGCTCCAGCCGGTTGGCCCAGGGGTGCAGCAGCGGAATGCCGAAGGTCGCTCCCCGGTCGACCCAGCCCGTCAGCCCGTCACCGCGGTGCAGGAGGTCGCGGCCGTCCTGCCGCAACCGGGCGCCGACCATCCCGGCGCCCGGGACGAGCGTCAGCTCCAGCTGCCGCGCCTCGCACGCCAGGACGAGCGCGTCGTGCCCGTCGAGTTGGGTCTCCCGCAGTGCATGCGACATCGGCGCATCCTGCCACGCCCGCGAACCGGCGACCGATATACGCTGCCGCCATGACCGACCAGGGACGACGTTCGGGAAGTGCAGATGCGGGTGGACGCTCGACCGGCGAGCTTGCGCGGCTGCTGGGGATGCTCGTGGCCGGCGGGCTGATCGCCGCGTTCGCGGTGCTGAACACCGGCGAGGTCGAGGTCAACTGGGTGTTCGGCACCTTCAGCACCCCGTTGATCATCGTCATCCTCGCCTGCCTGGCCGTCGGCCTGGCTGCCGGGATCGCGGGCAGCGGTGTCCGCTCGCGCTCCAGGCGCAAATCCGCCGCCCGATGATCGGCGTCGACGAGACGTCCTTCTTCGTCATCGTCGGCGCGGCGGCGCTCGCGGCGCTGCTCGTCCTGTTCCTGGGCCGCCTGCTCCCGATCCCCGTCGTCGTCGTGGAGCTGATCCTCGGCATCATCATCGGGCCGCAGGTGCTCGACCTCGCGACGCCGGACGACTTCATCTCGTTCTTCGCCGAGCTCGGGCTCGGCATGCTCTTCTTCTTCGCGGGGTTCGAGATCGACTTCGAGCGGATCCGCGGCAGGCCGCTGCGCCTCGCGGCGCTCGGATGGGCGCTGTCGCTCGCCCTCGCCTACGGGATCGGAGGCGTTCTCGCGATCGCCGGCGTCGTGCTCTCACTCGTGTACACGGGGTCCGCGCTGGCGACGACCGCGATCGGCACGCTCCTGCCGATCCTGCGTGACGCGGGCGAGATGCGGACGCGGTTCGGCACCCATCTGCTCGGGGCCGGCGCCGTCGGCGAGTTCGGGCCGATCCTCCTGATCACCCTCGTCCTCTCGTCCCAGAGCAGCCTGCACAACGCGGCGATCCTCGTCGCGTTCGTCATCCTCGCCGTCGGGACGGCCGTCGCCGCGGTGCGAAGCATCGAGTCGACGTGGGGGGCGCTTGAGCGGACGATCGAGTCGAGCGGGCAGGCCGCGGTCCGCGTCGCCGTCCTCCTGGTCTTCGGCATGGTCGCCCTCGCCGGCGACCTGGGCCTGGACATCCTGCTCGGGGGCTTCGTCGCCGGCATCATCACCCGGCTCGCGCTCAGGGGCCGCGAGGTCGTGATCCTCGATTCGAAGCTCAACGCGCTGGGCTACGGCTTCTTCATCCCGTTCTTCTTCATCGTCAGCGGGATGCGCTTCGACCTGGACTCGCTCGTCGAGAGCCCCGGGGCGCTCGGGAAGATGTTCCTCTTCTTCGGGCTCTTCCTCGTCGTGCGTGGCGTGCCCGCGCTCGCGCTCTACCGCAGGGTGCTCGACGGCCGCGACCGTGCGGCGCTCGCGTTCTTCAGCTCCACGCAGCTGCCGCTGGTGGTCGCAATCACCACGATCGCCGTCGACGCCGGCGAGATGCGCAGCTCGACGTCCGCCGCGCTCGTCGGTGCGGCGATCCTGTCGACGATGATCTTCCCGCTCGTCGGGCTGCACCTGCGCAAGGGCCGGGTCGAGGGCGATCTCGAGGACCTGCCCGCCGACGACCCCTACGCGCGTCCGCCAGGAGCGCCGCTCCCGGTGCCCGCGTGACCAGCGTGCCCGAGCCCGCTCCGCCCGTCCTCTGGCGCCCCTCGCCGGCCTTCCTGAACGGGACCAACCACGCGCGCTACCTGCGCGCGCTGGCCGACCGCGGCGGGCCGGGCCTGCCGATCGAGGACTACGAGGCGCTGTGGCGCTGGTCGGTGGACGATCTCGAGGGCTTCTGGCGCTCGATCTGGGAGCACTTCGGCGTGCTCGCCGACGGCGACCCGTCGATCGTCCTGCGCTCGCGCGACATGCCGGGCGCCGACTGGTTCCCGCGACACGCGGCTCAACCATGCCGAGCACGTCTTCCGCGACGCGCCGGACGAGCGCGTCGCGATGGTCGAGGCAGGGGAGCTGCGCGCGACGCGCGAGATCACGTGGGGCGAGCTGCGGACGCTGACGGCGCAGATCGCCGCCGGGCTGCGCAGCCTCGGCGTGGGGGAGGGCGACCGCGTCGTCGCCTACCTGCCGAACATCCCCGAGGCGATGGCCGCGTTCCTCGCGACGGCGAGCCTCGGCGCGATCTGGTCGAGCTGCTCGCCGGACTTCGGCGCGCGCAGCGTCGATCGACCGCTTCGCGCAGATCGAGCCGAAGGTGCTGCTCGCCGTCGACGGCTACCGCTACGGCGGGCGCGACTTCGACAAGCTCGCCGTCGTCGCCGAGCTCGAGGCCGCGATGCCGACGCTCGAGCACGTCGTCGTGCTGCCGTACCTCGGACCCGGCGCCGGACCTGGGCGCGCTGCGCTCGCCCCGCAGCTGGGAGGCGTTCCTGGCCGGCGGCGACGGCGCGGACCTGACCTTCCGCCGCGTGCCGTTCTCCCATCCGCTCTGGGTCCTCTACTCGTCCGGGACGACCGGCCTGCCGAAGGCGATCGTCCACGGGCACGGCGGCATCCTGCTCGAGCACCTCAAGAAGATGTGGCTGCACCTCGACGCGCAGCCCGGCGACCGGGTCTTCTGGTTCACGACGACCGGCTGGATGATGTGGAACTTCCTCGCGGGCGTGCTGCTCACCGACGCGGCGATCGTCCTCTACGACGGCAACCCCGGCCATCCGACGCTCGACCGGCTGTGGGACCTCGCGGCCGAGACCGGGACGACGTGCTTCGGGACGAGCGCGAGCTTCCTCGCCTCGTGCATGAAGGCGGGCGTGCGGCCCGCCGACGGGCGCGACCTGTCGGCGCTGCGCAGCGTCGGCTCGACCGGGTCACCGCTCTCGCCGGAGGGCTTTCGCTGGGTCTACGACGAGCTGGGGGAGGACACCTGGCTGTTCTCGACCAGCGGCGGCACGGACGTCTGCACGGCGTTCGTCGGCGGTGTTCCTGTGCTGCCGGTCTACGAGGGCGAGTTGCAGGGCCGCGCGCTGGGCGCGAAGGTCGAGGCGTTCGACGAGGACGGGAACGCCGTGACCGACGAGGTGGGGGAGCTCGTCATCACCGAGCCGATGCCCTCGATGCCCGTCGCCTTCTGGGACGACCGCGACGGCTCGCGCCTGCGCGAGGCGTACTTCTCGATGTACCCGGGCGATCTGGCGCCACGGCGACTGGATCCGCCTGACCGAGCGCGGCACGGCGATCATCTACGGGCGCTCGGACTCGACGATCAACCGCGGCGGCGTGCGGATGGGCACCTCCGAGATCTACCGCGCGGTGCTCGCCGACCCGCGCATCGTCGACGCGCTCGTCGTCGACGTGCCGCGCGAGGGCCGGGACAGCTGGATGCCGCTGTTCGTCGTGCTCGCCGAGGGCGAGCGTGCTCGACGACGCGCTGACGCGCGACACTCGCGCCGCCGCGTGCGCGAGGAGTGCTCGCCGCGGCACGTCCCGAACGAGGTGCTCGCCGTCGCGGAGATCCCGCGGACCCTGTCGGGCAAGGTCGCTCGAGGTCCCGGTCAAGCGGATCCTCATGGGCGAGCCCGCCGACCTCGTCGCCAGCCGCGACTCGCTGGCGAACCCCGCGGCGCTCGACTGGTTCGCGAGCGTTCGCGCGCGAGCGCGGTCAGGCCGCCTGAGCGGCGGCGTCCAGCGCGAAGCGGATGCCGGTCAGCTCCTCGCTGGCCGCCCAGAGCCGCTCCTGCGCGGCGACGTCGCGCGCCGCGCCGGTCGTGCCGACGAGCTTCGGGTGCCCGCGGCTCTCGAAGGGCCCGTCGGGGCCGACGTAGGCCCCCGGCGGGACGTCCATCGTCGCCGCGTAGAGGCTGGGCAGGGCGCCCATCTCGTCGGACTGGCTGAAGAGGCGGTTCGCGACGCCCATCGCGCGGACCATCAGCGCGCTGCCCGCCATCTCGGGCCCGGCGGCCTGCAGGTGCGTCGCGGCGTACCCGGGGTGCGCTGCCGTCACCAGCAGGCCCGAGCCGGCGAGCTGCGCGCGGCGCTGCAGCTCGAACGTGAACAGGAGGTTCGCGAGCTTCGACTGCCCGTACGCGGGCCACTTGCTGTAGCTGCGCTCCCAGTTGAGGTCGTCCCAGCGCAGCTTCCCCATGCGGTGCGCGCTGCTGGCGACGTTCGTCACGCGCGGCGCGGGAGCGGCGAGCAGGAGGTCGAGCACCTGCCCGGTGAGCGCGAAGTGCCCGAGGTGATTGGTCCCGAACTGCAGCTCGAACCCGTCCTCGGTGCGCCGCAGCGGGGGCGCCATGACGCCGGCGTTGTTGACGAGCACGTCAAGGCTGTCGAGCCGCTCGTGCAGCCCGTCGGCGCAGCGCTCGACCGAGGCGAGGCTCGCGAGGTCGAGCGGGATCGTCTCCACAGCGGCGCCCGCGGCGGCGAGCCGGATCTGCTCGGCGACGCGCTCGGCCTTCTCGGGGTTGCGGCAGGCGAGCAGGACGCGCGCCCCGGCGCGTGCCAGCTCACGCGCCGTGACGAGCCCCAGCCCGCTCGTGGCGCCCGTGACGACGGCCGTGCGGCCTTCCAGGTCGGGCATGTCCGCGACGGTCCAGGAGCTCATCGGGGACACGGTACGCCAGACGCGGCGGCGGGCCGTTCTGCAACGCGCCAGGACGCCGTTGCGGCGGTTGTGCGGCGTTTCACGCACAGGGGAGGTCACGTCCGCGAAATCGCGGGTCACGGCGCCTAGCGTCGCCGCATGCTCCTCCCTCGCCGCCGCGTCCCGCAGATCTGCGCACCGCTCCTGCTGGCGCTCGCGCTCGCCGCACCCGCCGCCGCCGACACCGCGCTGCGGCAGCGCGCGACGCACCTCGTCGCGACGGACCACCACGCGTTCCTGCTCGTGAAGGCGACCGCGGAGCCGCCGTTCGACTGGTCCACCGACGGCTGCACGAGCACCCCGGCGTCGTGGGCGCTGACGTTCGACGGGCCCTGCCAGCAGCACGACTTCGGCTACCGCAACCTCGGGCGCGGGCTGCGCCTGCGCCCGACGAACGCCACCCGGGCGTGGGTCGACGGCCGGTTCCTGGCCGAGCTGCGCCGCGTCTGCAGCGAGCGCTTCGCAGCGCGCGCACTGACCCGCTGCCGCGTGCGCGCGCGGGCGATGCACGTCGCGGTGCGGCTCTTCAACCCGCCGTGGTCGTGACGGCAGTCAGGACTCGACGACCAGCACGCCGTCGCCGCGGTCGCGCTTCAGCGGGTCTCCGAAGGCGAGGTGCAGCAGGCCGTTGACGCAGCTCATGATGATCGCGGCGAGCGCGGCCCACCAGAACGTCTCGATCTCGAACTGCGGGACGAGCCAGTCCGTGATGTAGAGCATCAGGACGTTCAGGAGGAAGTAGAAGAGCCCGAGCGTCACGACGATGAACGGGAACGACAGGATCGTGAGGATCGGCTTCAGGAAGGCGTTGACGACGGTGAAGATCGCGCCGGCGATGAAGAGCGTCCACCAGTCGTCGCCGTAGGCGATGCCGGACAGCAGCCATGCGGCGACGAACAGCGCCAGGGTGTTGAAGGCCCAGGCGACGATCCAGCGCATCAGCCGTCCTCGGAGGTGAGCTCGCGGTCGTCGAACGAGGAGGGCTCCTTCGAGGGCTCCAGGACGCCCAGGAGCTCGCCGACGCGGCACACCAGCAGGCGCTCCTCGTCGACGTCGATCCAGACGCCGGCGGATGCGGGAAAGACGACGTGATCGCCGGGGCGCACCGGCATGTTCAGACCCTGCGCCTGCCACCAGTCGACGCCCGGCCCGATCGCCAGGACGATCCCGTGCTGCGGCGGCGGCTCGTGATCACCCGGCGGGACGACGAGGCCCGAGCGCCGGACCCGGTCGGGATCCAGCTCCTTGATGACCACACGGTCGAAGAGGGGGCGCAGCTCGTGACGCACCGCAGGGAGGATACGGCGCGCGCCCAGCGCGCCTCATCCATTCGACTGGTTCACATAACCGACATTATCGAGCGTCGGATCCACAGCGGTCCTACAGCGTGCCCTTGACCGGGTCGCCCGCCGGCAGCGGCGTGCAGACGTGCAGCCGCGGCGGCTCGGACAGCAGCTCGGCGGCCAGCTCGCCGATGCCCGCCATGTACGGCTGCTGGAAGTGCGACTCCAGCGCGACCTGCGAGGTCCAGCGCTCGACGAGGACCAGCGTCTGCGGGTCGTTGACGTCGCGGTGCAGCGCGTACGCCAGGCACCCGGCCTCGCCGTGCGTCTGCTCGATCACCGGCGTCAGGCCGGCGACGACCTCGTCCGCCTTGCCCTCGCGGGCCTTGAAGGTCGCGACGACGATCACCGAGCTCATGCGACGGACCCTATCCGCCTCCGGAGGCGTAGGCTCGGCGCGTGGCCGCTCCCCGTACCGACGCCCGGGACTCCGTCGCGCTCGTGCGCGCTCTCTGGGACGTGACCCGCGACCGCGACATCGAGACCGGGATGACCCTGATGCACCCGGATGTCGAGTGGGTGCCGCTGCTGGCCGAGGGCCCGTCGCTCCGCGGCACCGAGGCGCTGCGGGCCCGGCTCGAGGAGATCGCCGGCTCCGGCATCATCGCCGAGTCCTACCCGCTGTCCTTCGAGCTGCTCGAGGACGGCCGCGTGCTGGTCGTCGGGGCGCTGCGCGTCCGGCGCCCCGACAACTGGCTGACGACCGTCCAGCACTGGTGGATCTACGTCATCCGGGACGGCCTGATCCGCCGCGCCCAGGCCTGCGAGAGCCGCGAGCAGGCCTGCGCGAGTCCCATGGGCGACTGAGTCAGCGCGCGTCGACGAACAGCGTCTGCGCGCTCATGCCGAGCGCTCCGTCCAGGTCGAACAGGCGCGACGTCGCCAGGCCCAGCCCGGACGGGTCGATGACCGTGCGCGCGTCGATCAGAACCCATTCGCCGGCCGCCTCGCGGTGCAGATGGACCGTGAGATCGGTGTTGACGAAGAGGTGCCGGTCGAACTCCAGCACGTGGCTGACGCCGTTGCCGAAGTCCGCGGCGGCCGCGACGCGCTGCAGGCCGCTCGGGCGCTCCCCGTCGACCAGCGGGACGGCGAGCCGGAACCATGCGAGCGCCGGACCGGTCCCGTAGTCCGTCCCGCCCGCGAAGCGGATGTCCATACCGGTGCGGTGGAACCCCTCCCCCTCCGGGTCGCCCTGGAACGGCGAGCGCGCCGCCGCGTCGGGCCCCTCGCACGGGAGCCCCGCCTCGGCCAGCGCCGCGGACGGGAGCGCGACGTCGCCGCGGCGCAGGCGCACCGCCCGGGCGCGCACGACCGCGCGTCCCCCTCCCGCAGCTCTCCCTCGACGAGCTGGAAGCGCCGGCCCGGACGCTGGATCCAGGCGTCGGCCTCCAGCGGCGCCAGCGGGACCGGCCCGAGGAACTCGTAGGTGATCCGGGTGACGATCATGTCCGCGCCCGGCTCGACGCGCTCGATCTCGCGGGCGAGCAGCGCCGCCGCGGCGCCGCCGTGCTGGGCCCCGGGATCCCAGGGCCCGCGGGCGTGGCCGCTCGGCACGTAGGTCGCGGCGCGCCGCTGGAAGATCCAGTCGCTCACCGGGCCGCCTCGGCCGCCACGCCGGCGATGATCGCCGAGAGCCGCCCGCCCTGCCAGGCGATCGGACTGGTGCCCGGCTCCTCGACCACGAGCGACGCGCCCGGGATGGCGCGCGCGTACGCCTCGCCGACGGCGAGCGGGTGGCCGGGGTCGGCCTCGTCGCGGTCGGCGACGACGACCGTCGGCACGTCGATCGCCGCGAGGTCGGCGAGGTCACCGAACGGGCGCGAGCGCGGGACGGCGCGCAGCGCGTCGGCGACCGCCTCGGGATGCTCGTGGGCGCTCAGGCGCTGGCGCAGCACCGTGAGCAGCGTCTCGCGCCAGCGCCGGGTCGACCGCGGGCTCACCGTAGCGCGGCGAGGAACCCCTCCACCCCGCCGTCGCGCAGGCCGTCGCTGAGCGCGTCCCAGCGGGCCAGCGCCGCGGGGTTCTCATGCACGGCCGGGTCGTAGGCGGGCGTCACGACGACGAGGCCCGCAACGCGGTCGGGATGCTCGAGCGCTACGCGCAGCGCCGTGTGCGCGCCCATCGAGGCACCCGCGAGCACGGCCCGCCCGATGCCCCGCTCCCCCATCACCCGCAGCAGGTCCGAGACCAGGTCCTCGTACGTGTACGCCGCCGGATCCGGAGCCGGCGCCGACGCGCCGTGACCGCGAGCGTCGTAGGCGACGACGCGGTGGCCGCCGCGCTCCAGCGCGCGGGAACCCATGACGACGTAGCGGTGCGTCGCGGTCAGGCCGTGGAGCAGGATCACCGGAGTCCCGTCCCCTGCCTCCTCGACGTGGAGTGCGGGCGCGTTCACAGGCACCGAAGTCAACCATCTACGCTGCGCGCATGACCGTCATCGACGTGACCGAGCAGGACTTCGAGCGCGAGGTCGTCGCGCGTTCCCGACACCGTCCCCGTCGTCGTGGACTTCTGGGCCGCCTGGTGCGCGCCCTGCCGCGCCCTGACGCCCGTGCTGGAGAAGGCGGCCGCGGCGCGCGAGGGCAAGGTCATCCTGGCCAAGGTCGACACCGACGCCAACCCGGGCATCTCGACGACGTTCGGGATCCAGGGCATCCCCGCGGTCAAGGCGTTCAAGGACGGCCTCGTCGTCGAGGAGTTCGTCGGCGCGCAGGGCCCGGCGCTGGTCGAGCGCTTCTTCGACGGACTCGTCCCGACCGAGACCGACCTGCTCGTCCAGCAGGGCGACGAGACCGCGCTGCGCCGGGCGCTGGAGCTCGAGCCGCGCCGCGCCGACGCGGCGATCGCGCTCGGCCGGCTGCTGCTGGAGCGCGGCGAGGACGACGCGGCGCTGGCCGTCGTCGAGGAGGTTCCCGGCTCGTTCGAGGCCGACGGCCTGGCGGCCCGCATCCGGCTCGCGCGCGCCGACGACATCGAGGTCGGGCCCGCGCTGGCGGCGCTCGACGCGGGCGACCGCGAGGGCGCGGTCGACCTGCTCCTGGACGCCGTTCCGGACGCCGGTGAGCACACGGACGACCTGCGCCGGCTGATCGTTTCGGTCCTCGACGAGCTCGGTGTCGATCATCCGGCATCGCGCGAGGCGCGCCGGCGCCTGGCCGCTGCGCTCTACTGACGCGCGGCCGGCGCGCGCCGCGAGCGCGTGGCCGCGGATCAGCGCGGCCGAGCGGGTCGGCTCCTCGATCCAGAAGAGGTGGCCGACCCCCCGCAGGATCTCCAGCCGCGCGTCCGGGACGAGCCGGGCGATCAGCTCGGCGTTGGACACGCCCAGCACCGCGTCGACGTCGCCGTGCACGACGAGCGTCGGGACGGTGAGCGCGCCGAGCCGCGCGCCCGCGTCGTGCGACGCGGTCGCGCGCAACTGCTCGAACAGCACCGGGATCGGCGCCTGGACCGCCAGCGCGGTGTCGCGGAAGGCCTCCCACGCCCCCGGCGTCGCGGCGTAGGCGGCGGACACGTTGATCTCGAAGCTCGTGCGCAGGATCACCTGCGGGTCGCCTGAGGCGAAGCTTGCGATCATCCGCTGCACCGTCGCCTGGTCCGTCAGCTGCGATCCGGGGCCGCCGGGGTACGTGCAGCCGAGCGTCAGCGTGCGCACGCGCTCGGGAGCGGCGAGCGCCAGCTCCTGGGCGATCATCCCGCCCATCGAGATCCCGACGACGTGGGCGCTGTCGAGGCCGAGCGCGTCCAGCAGCCCGGCCGCGTCGGCGGCGAGGTCGGCGATCTTGAAGGGCCCGTCGATCGAGGCCGAGGTCCCGATCCCGCGGTGGTCGTAGGCGATCAGGTCGAGGCCCGCGCCCAGCGCGTCCAGGAACGTCTCGCCCCAGGAGGCGTGGCTGCCCGAGAGCCCCTGGATCAGGAGCAGCGGCTCACCGTCGGGCTCGCCATGGCGGACGTAGTGGAGCGTCGTGCGCCCCGGGATCTGCGCGTCGGGCATCCGCGAGATCCTGTCAGACGGGCAGCGCAAGCTGCGGGGCGTCCGCGGCGGCCTCCTCGCCCGCGAATCCCGTCACCCCCACTCCGAGGAGCCGGACCGGAGCGCTCGGCGCATATTCGCGCAGCAGCTCGAGCGCCACGCCGCCCACGTCGGCCGGGTCGTCGGTCACGTGGCCGATCGTCCGCGCGCGGGTGACCGTCGTGAAGTCGGCGAGGCGGACCTTGATCCGGATCGTGCGCCCGCGCCGCCCGTGGCGGCGCAGGCCCGCGCAGAGCTGCGCGGTCAGCTCGAGCAGGATCACCTCCAGCCGTGCCGCGTCGGCGATGTCGGTGTCGAACGTCGTCTCGCGCGACTCGCTCACGGCCTCGCGGACGGGCTCGACGGCGTCGGAGCCCTCGAAGCGCGCGCGGCGCGCGCAGCCACGGTCCCTGACGGGGCCGAAGGCCGCCGACGAGCGTCGCGTCGTCGGCCGCCGCCAGCGCCGCGAGCGTGTCGATCCCGAGCGCCGCGAGCCGCTCGGCCGTCCGCGGCCCGATCCCCGGGACGAGGCCCGGCGGCGCCCGCGCGAAGCGCGCGCACGCCTCCTCGCGGGTGAGCATGAGGAAACCGGCGGGCTTCTCGGCGTCGGAGGCGACCTTCGCGACGAGTTTGTTGGGCCCGATCCCGACGGACGCGCTCATGCCCGTCCGCTCGCGGATCTCGGCGACCAGGCGCCGCATCGCGGCCTTCGGGGCGACGAGGCCCGTCAGATCGAGGTAGGCCTCGTCGAGCCCGACCTGCTCGACACGCTCGACGTGCCCGCGCAGGAGGTCCATCACGGCGCGCGAGGTGCCCTTGTAGGCCTCGAAGTCCGGCGGGATGACGACGGCCTGCGGGCACAGCCGGCGCGCCTGCGCGGCGGGCATCGCCGAGCCGACGCCGAAGCGCCGGGCCTCGTAGGAGGCCGTGGTCACGACGGCCCGCGGGCCCGACCCCGCGACGATCACGGGCAGCCCGCGCAGGTCGGGCCGGCGCCGGAGCTCGACGCTCGCGTAGAAGGCGTCGAGGTCCAGGTGCGCGATCGGGCCGGCCATCGTCCCCGAGGCTACGCCCCGGGGACGACGGGCAGCGCGGGATCAGTGGGCGACCTGGACGGTCCCGACGCCGTCGAAGCGCAGGGCGGCGCGCACGCCGGGACCGAGGTCGAACTCGCGCGCTCCGGAGTACGGGCCGCGGTCGACGACCGGCACCCGGACCTGGCGCCCGCGGTAGCGGATCGTCACCTTCGTGCCGCAGGGGAGCGACTTGTGGGCGACGCCCATCATGCCGGGCGTGAGGTGGCCGCCGCAGGCGAGCGCCTGGCCCTCGCCGTACCACGATGCGAGCGCGGGGCGGAACGCCTCGAGCCGGCCGATCCGGCGGGTGCGACGCGTCGCGCCCGACCCGCCCGCGACCCGCACGCGCAGCGGAGCGCTGACCGAGACGCGGGTGCGGTAGCGCAGGACGTAGCGGCCGCGCTGACCCGTGCGGGTCCGCGCGATCGTCACCCAGCGATGTCCGCGGACGCGCTGCAGGACGACGAGGCGCCCCGGGACGGCCGGACGCACGCGCCCGGCGACGCGGGCCGAGCGCCCCGCGCGCACGTGGGTGCGGCGCGCCAGGACGCTCACGCCGGTGCGGACGCGGCCCTCGTGGGCCGTGACGGGCCGGGCGGGCCCGGCCTCGGTCCCGCCGGTGGTGGATTGGCCCGCGGCGCCCGCGGGAGCGGTGTTGATCGCTGCCAGGAGCAGCGTCGTCGCGATGGTGAGCGCGGACGTCGCCATCATGGCGCGGCCGCGCAGGTCGAACCTCACGAGGAGGCCTCCTTGTGGTCCGCCGCCTACGGGGTTAGCTGTCGGGCTCGCGGCTCCGGCGGCCCGCGCGATCCGCGCGCGGTCCGTCCCGTGTCGCTACGGCGGCAGCAGCCGCCGATTCGCCCCATCCGCTGCGCGCCATGCGCGTCACCGGCAGTGGGTCCCCCGCTCACACCCGCGATTGAAGGACCGGGTGTGACTCGGCAGATCCATCACGGTAGCAGGGGCTTTGCACGCTCCTGTGACGGGAGTCACACAGGAGGGCGCCCCTGTGCGCTCCGCTCTCAGGCGACTTCGGCGGGCTCGCGGAAGTCGGTGAGCTGGTCGCCGAACTCCTCGCGGAGCTTCGTGAGGCCGAGCCGGATCCGGCTCTTGGCGGTGCCGAGCGGGACGCCGGAGCGCCGCGCGATCTCGTCGGCGGTCAGGCCGCCCCAGTGGGCCAGTACGACGGCCTCGCGCTGGTTGTCGGGGAGCGCGCCGAGCGCGGCGCGGACCGTGCGTGCGCACGTCGGCGCGCTCGGCCATGAGGCTCGGGCGGTCCTCGGGGCGCGTCTCCTCGCCGGCGACGACGAGCTTGAGGCGGTCGCCGGCGCGGCCCGCAGCCTGCCCCTCGCGCCAGAGGTCCAGGGCGCGGCTGCGCGCCATCAGGCGCAGGTAGCTGCCGAGCTCGCCCCTGCGCGAGTCGAACGAGCCCGGCCGGCGCCAGACCTTCAGGAAGACGTCCTGGACGACGTCCTGGGCCTGAGCGGCGTTGCCGAGGATCCGGTACGCGGCGGCGTAGACGCCGCGGGACTGCTCGTCGTAGACGCGGGAGAAGGTGGCGGGGTCGCTGAGGTCCATGATGGTCACCGGGTGGGTCGGGGTTGGACAGAACCCTACACAGCGTGTTATGGGTTTGCAAGGTCCGGTGTTAAAGGTTGGCTCAAGATCGCGCCGAAGGCGGCGAGACTCCCCCGGTGACCAACCCCGATCGCCTGACCGCCCTCGACGCCGCCTTCCTCCACATCGAGACCGGCGAGGCGCACATGCACGTCGCGTCGATCATGGTCTTCGAGGGCGAGCCGCCCGCCTACGAGGACGTGCAGGCCGCGCTGGACGAGCGCCTGCACCTCGTGCCGCGCTACCGCCAGAAGCTCGCCTGGGTCCCGCTCGACCAGGGTCGGCCGGTCTGGGTCGACGACCCGCACTTCAACCTCGGCTACCACGTGCGGCACTCCGCGCTGCCGGCCCCGGGCTCCGACGAGCAGCTCGCGGCGCTCGGCGGACGCGTCTTCGCCGTCGCCCTGGACCGCGCACAAGCCGCTGTGGGAGATCCAGCTCGTCGAGGGCCTCGCCCCCGGCGCCGGACGGCACGCCGCGCTTCGCGATGATGGCCAAGACCCACCACGCGCTCGTCGACGGCGTCTCCGGCGTCGACATCACCTCGGTCCTCTTCTCGACGACGCCCGACCCGCTGCCGGTCGCGCCGCCCGCCGCCCGCTGGATCCCGCGCCCGGAGCCGACGGGCGTGCAGCTGCTCGCCGAGGCGCTCATGGAGCGCGCGTCCTCCCCGGCCGAGGGCGTGCGCGTCGTGCGCGCGCTCGGCCGCGCGCCGCGGACCGTCGATCCGGCGCGCGTCGCGCGCAGCTCGCCGCGGCGGGCGCGATGGCGTGGACGGGCATGCGCGGCGCTCCGCCGACGCCGCTGAACGTCCCGATCGGCCCGCACCGGCGCTACGGCTGGGTGGACACGCCGCTCGACCTCCTCAAGGGGATCAAGAACGGCCTCGGCGGCACGGTCAACGACGCGGTGCTGACGACCGTGGCGCTCGCGCTCGGGCCGCTTCCTGCGCCGTCGCGGGTTCGACGACCGAGGGCCTCGTCCTGAAGGTGCTGGTGCCCGTGTCGGTGCGCGCCGAGCGATCAGCACGGCGCGCTCGGCAACCAGGTCTCGGCGATGTGGGCGCCGCTGCCCGATGGACGAGGACGACCCGCGCGCCTGCTTCGAGCGCATCCACACGCGAGATGGGCGACCTCAAGGAGTCCGGGCAGGCCGTCGGCGCCGAGGTGCTGACCGGCATGGCCGACTTCGCGCCGCCCACGATCTTCAGCCAGGCCGCGCGGCTGCAGGCCCGCCAGCGGTTCTTCAACCTCGTCGTCACCAACGTCCCGGGCCCGCAGATCCCCCTGTACCTGCTCGGACGCCGGATGGTCGCGATCCATCCCGGTCGTCCCGCTCGCGCCGACGACCGGCCCTGGGGATCGCGATCATGAGCTACTGCGGGCGGCTGTCCTTCGGCCTGATGGCCGACTACGACGCGCTGCCCGACCTCGGCGACCTGATCGCCGACATCGAGGGCGCGCTGTTCGACCTCGGCCGTGCCGCCGAGACCGAGCGCCACCCATGGCGCATGGGCGCGCGCGACAGCCGTCGCGCACCGCCCACACCGCCCGCGACCGCCCGCTGAACGCGCGGCTGCACGGCCGCCGCGCCCGCCGCGGGCATACTGCGGCGTCCATGCGGATCGCGCTCGCGCAGATCAACCCCCTCGTCGGCGACGTCGAGGGCAACGAGCGGCTCGTGCGCACGCGGCTGGTCGAGGCCCGCGACGCCGGGGCGCAGATCGTGCTCTTCCCCGAGCTCGCGCTGACCGGCTACCCGCCGGAGGACCTGCTGCTGCGGAGCACCTGCTGGCGGACGCGCGCGCCGGCGCTCGAGCGCCTCGCCGGCGAGGCGCCCGGCATCGTCGCGATCGTCGGCTTCCCCGAGCGCGAGCGCGACGTCTTCAACGCCGCCGCGGTGCTCGCCGACGGCGCGGTGCGGGCGATCTACCGCAAGAACCGCCTGCCCAACTACGGCGTGTTCGACGAGCACCGCTACTTCCAGCGCGGCCGACGGCGGCGGCGTCGTCGACGTCGACGGCGTCGACCGTCGGCTCACCGTCTGCGAGGACATCTGGGTCCCCGGCCCGCCCGCCAGCGACGAGGCGCTCGCCGGCGCGCGGCTGATCGTCAACATCTCCGCCTCGCCCTACGACGCCGGCAAGGGCGCTCGCGCGCGAGCGGATGGTCGGCCAGCGCGCCCGCGACGAGGTCTGCGCGATCGCCTTCTGCGCGCAGGTCGGCGGGCAGGACGAGCTCGTCTTCGACGGCCACTCGTTCGTCGTCGACCACACCGGCGCGGTGGTCGCGCGGGCGCCGCAGTTCGAGGAGGCGCTGCTCGTCTGCAGCGTCGACGTCGCCGCCGCCGGCGCGGCGCGCCTGCGCGACACGCGCCAGCGCGCCGCCGGCCTACGAGCCGCGCGCCGCACGTCGACCAGCTCGGCGCGTTCCTCACGGCGCGCCCGCGGCTACGAGCGCCGACCCGCCCAGCGGCGGCGTCGCGCCCGCTGCTGGACGCCGGACGCCGAGGTCTACGGCGCGCTCGTGCTCGGGACCCGCGACTACGTGCGCAAGAACGGCTTCGAGCACGTCGTGCTCGGACTGTCGGGCGGCATCGACTCCGCGCTCGTGGCGTGCGTGGCGGTCGACGCGCTCGGCCCGGAGGCCGTCACCTGCGTGACGATGCCCTCGCGCTACACCTCCGAGGGCACGCTACGGCGACGCCGGCGAGCTCGCCGCCGCCTCGGCGTCACGCTGCTCGAGCTGCCGATCGCCGACGTCATGGCCGCCTACGAGGCGCAGCTCGCCGGCGCGTTCGCAGGGCACCGCAGCCGGACCTCACCGAGGAGAACCTGCAGGCGCGCATCCGCGGCAACGACCTGATGGCGCTCTCCAACAAGTTCGGCCACCTCGTGCTGACGACCGGCAACAAGTCGGAGATGTCGGTCGGCTACTCGACGCTCTACGGCGACAGCGCCGGCGGCTTCGCGGTCATCAAGGACGTCCCCAAGACGCTCGTCTACCGGCTCGCGGAGTGGCGCAACGCCCAGCCGGGCGCGCCGATCCCCGACAGCGTCATCACCCGCCCGCCGTCCGCGGAGCTGCGCCCCGACCAGACCGACCAGGACTCGCTGCCGCCCTACGAGGTCCTCGACCCGATCCTCGAGGGCTACGTCGAGCAGGACCTCGGCCGCGAGCAGCTGCATCGCCCGCGGCTTCGAGCGCGCGACGTCGTCGACCGGATCATCCGGCTCGTCGACCTCGCCGAGTACAAGCGCCGCCAGCAGCCGCCCGGCATCAAGGTGACGAGCAAGGCGTTCGGCCGCGACCGGCGCATGCCGATCACCAGCGGCTACCGCGGCTGAGGCAGGTCGCGCACGGCGATCGTCATGCGCGACGACGGCGCAGAGGTGCCCGGCGTCGTCGGTGATGTCGACCTCCCACATCCAGGTCGTGCGGCCGCGGTGGCGGCGTCGCGCGTGCGCGTGGATCGTCCCCTCGGTGATCGGGCGCAGGAAGCTCGTCTGGTTCGACATGCCCATCGCGATCTGTCCGTGCTCGCGCCAGACCGCCGAGGCCGGTCGCGTTCGACGCGATCGACTCGGCGATCGACGCGTACACGCCGCCGTGGACGAGGCCCATCGGCTGCTTGATCGCGTCGCGCACGGCGACCTGGGCGCGGACCTCCTCGTCGGTGCGTCTCGAGCACCTCGAGCCCGTACAGCGCGTCGAAGGTGCTCTCGAACGGGACGGGCGGGTCGAGGCGGGCGTCGGTCATCGGCTGCGGCACGATACCGGCGCGCTGCTCTACGCTTCGCCCCCGCTCATGGCCCGAATCGATGATCTCCCCGCCGACCAGCAGGCCGTTCTGCGGCTCCTGCTGACCCAGGACCGCTCGTACGACGAGATCGCGCGCACGCTGCGCATGGCGCCCGCCGCCGTGCGCGACCGCGCCCACGAGGCGCGTCGGCACGCTCGGGCCGTCCGGCGGCACGCTGAAGCCCGAGCGCCGCGACGCGATCACCGACTACCTGCTCGGACAGCAGGCGGACGGCGACGCGCAGGCCACGCACGCGGCGCTCGAGGCATCGGCCGCCGAGCGCGGCTGGGCGCGCGTCGTCGCCGCCGAGCTGCGGAGCGTCGCCGACGCGCGACCTGCCCGAGGTTCCCGACCCCGCTGCCGACGGCGGCGCCGCGAGCCCGCTGCTCGACGACACCGACGACGCGCTCACCGACGGGAGCGAGCGACGCGCGCACGTCGCAGCGCCCCCCGGCCGCCGCGCCTCACGCCGCGGCGGCGCGATCCTGCTCGGCGTGCTGGGCGCTCGTCGCGGCGCTCGCGATCGGCTTCTTCGTCGGCCGCGCCACCGAAGGACGAGCCGTCCCAGGGCGACGGCCTGACGGCCGCCGCAGCAGGAGGCCGCCCGCGACGTCATCGGCCAGGCGAACCTCACCGCCGTCCCGGACGCCGGCGCCGACAAGGCGCTCGGGGTCGCGCAGTTCGTCGAGCGCGACGGCCAGCGCCTCATCAACGTGCTCGCCGAGGGCCTGCCGACGGCGCCCAAGGGCAGCGGCTACGGCGTCTGGATGACCGGCACCGGGCAGCAGCCCGTCTGGCTCGGGTACTTCCAGGCGGTGACGACGAACGGCCAGGCCGGCGCCCAGAGCACCCTCAAGCAGGACCCGCGCGCTCTACCAGCAGGTGCTCATCACCCGCGAGTCGGGCCGCAACCCGACGACGCCGGGGTCGAGCTACCTCGAGGGGGACATGCAGTTCCGCTCGAAGTAGCGGTGGGACGGTGCCGTGGCGGGACGGGTGTGGGTCCCCGTCGCGCTCGGGACGGGCCCCCGGAAGGGGCCTCTCAGGTGGGGCGTGGGGTTTCTGCCGCGTGCGCTCGTTTCCCCATCGGTTGAGCTTCTCCGGGGTCCCGTCCCGGACGCGACCGGCGCATGGGTCGAGCCGCCCGTCGCTGCGCTGGAGTGCGGTCGGCGCGTGTCGGAGCGGTCGGAGGTGCTCGCTGGTGTGACGGAACGGATCGACGCGCTTGCTCTGCAGCGACCGGTGCGCGTAGCGATCGATGGCCCGGACGCGGCGGCAAGACGGTGCTGGCTGACGCCGTCAGGGTGTCGGTCGACGACGTTCCGCGCCCGCCGCAGGTCCGGTACGCCCGCGGACGCGACTCGCCGGAGGGCTACTACCGCGATGCGGTCGATCACGACGCCCTGCTGGCGGCGATCCGCCGTCCGGCGGGGCCTGGCACGCTCGTCCCCTGCGACGGGATCTTCCTCCTGCGTCCCGAGCTCCGCGATCTCTGGGACTTCAGCCTGTTCGTCACGGCCACTCTGGAGATCCGTCTCCGGCGGGCGTTGATCCGTGACGTTCCGCGACTCGACTCGACGAGTGTGGTCGAACAGCGCTACCTCGTCCGCTATGAGCCCGGCCAGCAGCTCCACCGGGCAGACGCGGACCCCGAGCGATTCGCCGACATCGTCATCGATGACGGTGACCCCGCGCGCCCGCTCTTCGTCCCGTCAGACCGCGACTGTCCCCCGGACGGAAGGCCGGACAACCACACGCGGGCGCGCCCGTAACGCATCCCTGAGCGTTTGATCGTGCTGACGCCCACGGAACGGCGCTCGATCACGGCCAGCGGTCGCGCGTGCGCGGTTCTTCGGGTTCGCTCAGGGCCGCGCGCCCATGAGCTGGGGTCGGGGCGCGGCCCCGGGGAAGCTCAAACCGATGGGGGCGCAGACGCACGCGGACGACGGCGGGCGCGACACCGGAGAGGGCTTTCCCGGGGACGCGCCCCGACCCCCGCCCACGCCCACGGACGACGACCCGTCAAGCCAGCAGCTTGCCCGGGTTCATGATCCCGCCCGGGTCCAGCTCGGCCTTGAGCGCCCGCAGCGCCGCGACCCCGGTCTCGCCGTCCTCGGCGGCCAGCCAGCGGGCGTGGTCGCGGCCGACGGCGTGGTGGTGGGTGATCGTGCCGCCGGCGCCGATGATGGCGTCGCAGGCGGCGTGCTTGGCCCGCTGCCACTGGCCGATCGGGTCCGCGGGGTCCTGCCGGGCGAGGAACGTGAAGTAGAGCGAGGCGCCCGTGGCGTAGAGGTGGGAGACGTGGCAGGCGACGAACGGCGCGTGCTCGCCGAGGGCTGAGCGGACCGCGGCGTGGAGGGTCTCGAGGTTCGACCACGTCGTCGCCGTCTCGAGCGTCTCGACCATGACGCCGCGGGCCAGCAGGTCGTCGCGCAGGTAGGGCGCGTGGAAGCGGCCCTTCGCCCAGGCACGGCCCGGCCCGGCGCCCAGTGGTGCGGCGCCGTGGCGCCTCAGGACGCCCGTCGTCGCGCGGCGGCGGGCGGCGACGGTGGCCGGTGGCCCCTCCCAGCCGACGATCGCGATGCAGCCCGAGGCCACGCCGCGCGCGCTGAGGTAGCGGCCCAGCAGGGCGGCCTTGCGGCCCTCCAGCCCGGCGAGCGTCAGCGACATCCCGGTCTCCGCCTCGTCCGACAGTCGCGCGACATCGGGCGCCGCGCCCTCCTGGACGAGCGCGCGAAAGGCCTCGCGGCCCGCGGCGAACGACGGCAGCATCCACGCCTCGTAGCGCCCGGCCGGCGGGCGCGGGCGCACGCGCAGCGTCACCTCCGTGAGGACGCCGAGCGCCCCCTCCGACCCCACGACGAGCTCGCGCAGGTCCGGTCCCGCGGCCGTCCCGGGGTGGGGCGCGAGGTCCAGGTCGCCCGCCGGCGCCGCCATCCGGACGCCCTCGACGAGCGCGTCGATACGCCCGTAGCCCGTCGACGCCTGACCCGCCGACCGCGTCGCGACCCAGCCGCCGACGGTGGCGTACTGAAAGCTCTGCGGGTAGTGCCCGAGCGTGAACCCCCGCGCTCGCAGGACGTGCTCGACCTCCGGCCCGCGCAGACCCGGCTCGAGCGTCGCGAGCCGCGAGCGCTCGTCGAGCCCCAGCAGCCGGGTCATCCGTCCCAGATCCAGGCTGACGACGGCCTTGTGCCCGCCGCGCTCGGGCTCGACGCCGCCGACGACACTCGTGCCCCCGCCGAACGGGACGATCGCGATGTCCGCGGCCGCGCAGGCGTCCAGGACGGCGCGCACCTGGGCGGCGTCGCCCGGGTACACCACCGCGTCGGGCGCCGGGGCGCCGTCACCGGCGCGCAGCCGCACGAGATCCGGGTACCCCTTGCCGGCGGCGTGGAGCACGCGGTCCGCGTCGTCCTCGCGGACGCCCTGCTCCCCCGTGATCGCTCGCAGCGCGGCCGCCGGCCTGCGCTGCAGCCGCGACCTCGGGGGCGTGATGTCCGTCAGCGGCACCGGCGCGACCGGCTGCGCGAGCGGCCCGCCGAGCAGCCCCTCCAGCCAGGTGATCCCGTGCTCGGGCGGCGGGCCGGCGTGGGCGTCCTCGCCCCAGCCCCAATGCCGCATCTCACGTCCCGGCGCCATGCGTCTCCTCCAGCGTGTCGAGTGCCGCGTCGACCTGCAGCGCGGTCGCGCGCCGCAGGAACATCCCGCCCAGCCGCGAGAGGCCGCGCAGGCGTCGCTCCAGCTCCAGGGTGACCTGCGTGCCGTTCCCGGACGGCTCGATCGCGACGCCCTTGGCAGCGGCGCCGAGGACCTTCTCGAACGGGGTTCCCTCGAGCTCCTGGCTCGCCCGCCAGCGCTCGCCGGGGACCGTCTCGACGAGGACCCAGTCGGCCCGTACGTCGCGGCCGCGCTCGGTCTGCAGGACCTCGGTGAAGCGCCCGTCGCGGACCGCCTCGACGCGCAGGACCTTGGGCCACCAGCGCGCGAGCTGGTACAGGTCGCCGACGGTGCGCCAGACGGCGTCCGGCGGGTCGGCCAGCAGGCGCGTGCGGCGGACGGTCGCCACGGCGCTCAGGCCACGAGCTTGCGCAGGTCGCGCAGGAGCAGCAGATGCTTGAGGTGCGTCGTGACGGTCGCCAGGTTCTCGAGCGCCTCGACGGCCTCACGGCGGCGCTCGGGATTGCGCGAGCGCAGGGACGGCGCGAGGATCTGCTGCAGCAGCGCGGCCTCACGGTCGGCGGAGGTGCGGAAGACCCGCAGGTTGCGCCCCGCGACGCCGTAGCGCGCCAGCTCCACGACGGCGCGCACGATCTCGCGCTCGGTGTCGTCGTACCAGACCGTGCCGCCGCGCTGCTGGCCTGCGATCACGCCGTAGTCCTGGAGCTCCTGGATCAGCTTGGGATCCGCGCGCGTCTCCTCGACGACGTCGTCGAGCGAGTACACCGAGCCCGGCACCTGGCTCGGCGAGCCCTGGGCGGCGGCGCGGGCGCCCGTCGTCGGCCGCGGCGGCCGCGCCGATCTCCGCCTCCGAGCGGCCGGCCGCCAGCTCCTGGCGGATGACGCGCAGCGGCAGGAACTCGTCGCGCTGCAGGCGCAGGATCGTGCGCAGGCGCGCCACGTCGCTCTGGCTGTAGAGGCGGTAGCCGCCCGGCGTGCGCCGCGGCGCGAGCAGCTTCTGGTCCTCGAGGTAGCGGATCTTCGAGATCGAGATGTCCGGGAACTCGGTCGTCAGCGCCTTGCAGACCGCCCCGATCGTCATCGGCTTGCCGCGCGGCGCGTCCGCGGCTGGCTCGTCGACCACGAGGCTCTGCTGCTCGGTGGTCATCAGCGTGAGAGGAACGTCAGCTTGTACTTGCCGATCTGGACCTCGTCGCCGTCCTCCAGGCGCTGGGAGTCGATGCGACGGCGGTTGACGTACGTTCCGTTGAGCGATCCGAGGTCGTCGAGGTGGATCTCGTCGCCGCGGCGCACGAGGATCGCGTGGTCGCGTGAGACCGTGACGTCGTCGAGGAAGACGTCCGAGTCGGGACGCCGGCCGATGCTCATGCGCTCGTGGTCGAGCGGGAAGCTCTCGCCGACGCGCCCGCCGCCGGCGCGCACGACGAGCGCGGCGCCCTCGCGGGCGACCATGTCGTCCAGCTCGACCGGGACGAGCTCACCGGTCGTCTCGTCGATCCGGTAGGTCGCGGTCGAGGACTCGGCGGGCTGCTGCAGGTCGCCGAGGAACGCCCCGCACTTCTGGCAGTAGTTGGCCCCGTCGGTGTTGACGAAGCTGCACTCGGGGCAGTGGACCGCCACGCGTCAGCCCTTCCCCCGGACGGGGCTCAGCTCTCGTCCTCCACGCCGGCGGCCTTGCCGGCGAGGATGTCGGTGAGCCGCTGCACGTCGTCGCCGGAGATGATCTCGCCGCCGCCCTCGTGCTTCTTGCGCAGGCGGTTGACGAGCTCGGCGCGCAGGATGTCGATCTTGCCGTGGAGGATGCGGCGGCGGTAGGAGATCTCGGTCTCCTCGTCCGTCAGGCTCTGGATCAGGGCCTTGAGCTCCTCGTCGGTCAGGGCGCCGAGGTCGGGGAAGGTGTCGTCCATGTCGTGCGCTGGCTCCTCGTCGGGCGGGGATCGCCCCGCGGCGGCGCGAGCATACCAGCGCCGCAGGCCGACGCCTAAACGTAAGGTTGAGGGTGCGCGGCGGTGTGTCGCTCAGGTTCCGCCGTCCAGCTGCCGGCGCGCGCTGCGGGCGTACTCGACGCTCGCCATCACGAGCAGCGCCACGCCGGCGGCCAGCATCACCGTCGCGATCACCTCGCAGTCCGCAGAGCGCCAGGAAGAGCGCGCCCATCGCGGGCCACACGCCCCAGCGCCCCCACCAGTTCATCTGCAGCGCGACGCCCCGGCGCAGCGCGAGCGGGCCGACGATCAGCATCAGCGCCTCGCGCGCGATGAGGATCGCCAGCAGCCAGCGCGGCACGAGCTCGAAGTTCCAGCAGACGACGACGCCCGCGATGATCGAGCAGGCGGTCCACGACCGGGTCGAGCATCGCCCCCAGCCGGCTGTACTGGCCGGTGACGCGCGCCGCGATGCCGTCGGCGTAGTCGCCCAAGGCGACGACCGCGTAGACGGCCGCCGGCGCCGCGCCGACGCCGTCGTCCTCCCAGGCGAGCCACAGGAACACCGGGATCAGCGCCAGGCGCACGTACCCGATCGCGTTCGGGATCGTCCACGGGCGCAGCGGCGCGCCGGGCAGCGTCTCCGGGGGCGGCGGCCCCGAGCGGTCCAGGCCGAAGAAGCGCCGGGGCGTGAGCCGCGGGCTCACGGGAGCCTCGCGCAGCAGCGCCTCGACCGCCTGCGCCGCGCCTTCGCGCAGCGGCACGGGCGTGAGTGACGACCTGGCCGCGGCGGCCCTGCGCCTCGACGAGCCCGTCCTCGAGCGTGCGGCGCCCGACCGTCAGGCGCACCGGGCAGCCGAGCAGCTCGGCGTCGGCGAACTTCTCCCCCGCGCCGCCGGCCCGGTCGTCGTAGACGACCTCCAGGCCGGCGGCCTGCAGTTCCGCGTACAGCTCCTCGCCCGCTTCGCGCTCGGGCGTTCCGGCCTTGCCGAGCGCCACCAGGTGCACCTGCCACGGCGCGAGCGAGCGCGGCCAGGCGATGCCCTGCTCGTCGGCGGTCTGCTCGATCGTCGCGGCGACGATGCGCGCCGGCCCGATGCCGTAGGAGCCCATCACGATCGGCTGCTCCCTGCCCGACTCGTCGAGGTAGGTCGCGCCGAGCGGCTCGCTGTAGCGCGTGCCGAGCTTGAAGATGTTGCCGACCTCGATCGCCGGCTCGATCCGGATCGGCGCGCCGTTCACGAGGTCGCCGGCCTCGACCGTGCGCACGTCGCAGCGCTCGAAGGCGAAGTCGCGCCCCGGCTCGACGCCCTGCAGGTGGAGATCCGGCCGGTTGCGCGCCGGCGACCCAGCCGTCCGCGGAGCGCCGTCGGCGACCGCCGCGTCGAGCAGGACCCGGACGTCGGCGCCGACGGGGCCGATGAAGCCCGGCGGGCCCGAGCCGCTGCTCGATCTCCTCGCCCTGCGCCGGGCGGAACGGCTCACCGAGGTGGTTGCGTGAGCTTGATGTCGTTGACGCGGTGGTCGCCGCGCACGACGACCAGGACGAAGCGCCCGCCGTCGGTCGACGACGGGGAACGCCTTCAGCAGCGCGCCCGGAGCGACGCCGAGGTGCCCGGCGACCGCCTCGATCGTCGTCGCGCCCGGCGTCGGCGACCTCAGCCGGCGCGGCGCAGCGCGGCGGCAGCTGCACGGGCTGCGGCTCGGCGCTCGCGACCTCGACGTTGGCGGCGTACCCGGGCGCGAGCGCGACGTCGTTCTCCCCCGCCGGGCACGGCGCCATGTACTCGTGCGCGCCGCTGCCGCCCATCATCCCGACGTCGGACTCCACGCGGTACCACTCCAGGCCGGTGCGGTCGAAGATCCGGTCGTAGGCGACGACGTGCTTGGCGTAGCTCTCGTCCAGGCCGGCCGGATCGCGGTCGAAGGAGTAGGAGTCCTTCATGATGAACTCGCGCGTGCGCAGGACCCCGGCGCGCGGGCGCGGCTCGTCGCGACCCTTGAGTCTGGAAGTGGTAGAGGATCTTCGGCAGGTCGCGGTAGCTGCGCACGAGCTGCGACATGTGGAACGTCACGGCCTCCTCGTGCGTCATCGCCAGCACGAGCTCCGAGCCCTTGCGATCCTCGAGCTTGAAGACCTCGTCGAAGTCGGCGCGGCCGGTCTTGCCGCCACAGGTCGCGCGGCTGGATGAGCGGCATCAGCAGCTCCTGGCCGCCGATCGCGTCGAGCTCCTCGCGCACGATCTGCACGGCACGCTGGTGGCAGCGCCAGCCCGCCGGGAGCCACGTCCACAGGCCGGCGCCGAGCTGTCGCACGAGCCCTGCGCGGACGCCGAGGACGTGCGAGAGCGCCTCGGCGTCGGCGGGTGCCTGGCGCTCGGTCGGCAGGAGCAGGTGGGACATGCGCATGTGCGGGCAAGCCTAGGGCCACGGAGGGCCGCGCGCCGCGCGATAGGTTTCGTCCCGACCCGACCGAAGGAGACTGACGCAGATGCCGTTCGAGGTTCCCCCGCTTCCCTACGCCCCCGACGCGCTCGAGCCCCACATCGACGCGCAGACGATGTCGATCCACCACGACAAGCACCACCAGGCCTACGTCGACAAGCTCAACGGCGCCGTCGACGGCACCGAGTGGGCCGACAGGTCGATCGAGGACATCGTCCGCAACCTCGGCGACCTCCCGTCCGACATCGCCGGCCCCGTGCGCAACAACGGCGGCGGCCACCTGAACCACACGCTCTTCTGGGAGTCGATGAGCCCCGACGGCGGCGGCGCGCCCGACGGCGAGCTCGCCGCGGCGATCGACGCGGCCTTCGGCTCGCTCGACGCCTTCAAGGAGCAGTTCGAGGCCGCCGGCGTGGGCCGGTTCGGCTCGGGCTGGGCCTGGCTCGTCCTCGACGGCGGCGAGCTGAAGATCACCAGCACGCCCAACCAGGACAGCCCGCTGACCGACGGCCACGACGCCGCTGCTCGGCAACGACGTCTGGGAGCACGCCTACTACCTGAAGTACCAGAACCGCCGGCCCGAGTACCTCAAGGCCTGGTGGAACGTCGTGGACTGGGCAGTCGTCGCCGAACGGTACGCCGCCGCGCGGAGCTGACGAGCGGCGCCCGGCGGCCTGTGCCGGCGGTAGCCTGAGGACACCCGAGGGGCGACGCGGTCGCCCCTCGCGCGTGTCCGCACGGCTTTGTGCGGAGCGGCACGACCGCAACTCTCCGGCGCCCGCCGGGGTTCCAAGATCGATGATGCGTGCAGCCCTTCTCACCGTCCTGACCGCAGCCCTGACGCTGACGGCCCTCGCCCCGGCGGCCTCCGCGGCCCCCGGGATGCGCTTCGGCATCGCCGACGACGGGATCACCCAGCGGACGCCCGACCTTGCCGCGCAGGTCGTGCCCGAGTGGAAGGCCACGGGCATGGACGCCGCGCGCGTGCTCGTCATCTGGTCCTACGTCGCGCCGGGCAGCCGACCGGACCACCCGCCCCACGGGCTTCGACCCGTCGAACCCCGGCGACCCGCAGTACAACTGGGCCCCGGTCGACCAGGTCGTCGACCTGCTCACCGCCCAGGGGATCGAGCCGATCCTCAACGTCACCGGGTACATCCCGTTCTGGGGCAGCCTGGAGCCCGCGCGAGCGCCGCAACCGCTACCGACCCGACCCCGCGCAGTTCGCCGTCTTCGCCAAGGCCGTCGCCCAGCGCTACGCGGGCCGCGTGTCGCGCTACATCCTCTGGAACGAGCCGAACCTCCCCGACTGGCTCCAGCCCCAGAACGAGTGCTCCAAGGGCCGCTGCACGCCCGTCGCACCGTCCATCTACCGCGAACTCGCCCGGCTGGGCGGTCCCCGCGATCAAGGCGGGCGCGCCGGGCGCCCAGGTGTACGGCCCGGCGCTGGCGTCCAAGGGCGACTCGCCGACGAAGGTCAACGTCCGCACCCGCCCGCTGGCCTTCCTGCGCGCGCTCGGCTGTGTCGACACCAAGCTTCGCCGCGAGCGCACGTCCAGGCGCTGCAAGGGCTTCAAGCCCGCGGCCCTCGACGGGATCGCCTACCACCCGCACAGCACGACGTTCGCGCCGGACCGCGGCTACACGAACAAGGACGACGCCAATCTCGCCGACTACGCGCGCCTGGTGCGGACGATCGACGGCGTGCAGAAGGCCGGCGGGCTCGTGAACGGGCTGGCCGCCACGAAGAAGTTCGACCTGCACTACGACGAGTACGGCTACCAGACCAACCCGCCCGACCCGCTGCTCGGCGTCAGCACCGCCCAGCAGTCCTCGTGGCTGCAGTGGAGCGCCTACAAGGCCTACCGGCAGCCGCGCGTGCGGACGCTGATCCAGTACCTCTGGCGCGACGACCCGATCAACACGCGCGTCGACGCGACGAAGTACGGCGGCTGGCAGTCGGGCCTGTACTTCTTCGACGGCAACGCCAAGCCCGCCCGCAAGAGCTTCCCCCACCCGTTCTGGGTCGACCTTCCGCGCGGGCGCCGCACGGCGACCGTCTGGGGCCAGGTCCGGCCCGGCGGCGCGGCGACGGTGACCGTCCAGAAGCGCTCGGGCTCGTCGTTCAGCACGCTGAAGACCGTGACGACGAACCCGCAGGGCTACTTCAGCTTCACGACGACGGTCAACCGCAGGACGTCGTTCCGCTTCCGGTACCCGGGGCCCACCGGATCGACGCTCACCTCGTCCACCGTCACCGTCACGCCCTCCAAGGCCTCGTAGTCCCGCCCGGGGTGGCAGACTGGCGCCATGCGCCTGCTGCCCCGTGAGGAGGACCGCCTCCAGCTGTTCCTCGCCGGCGAGCTCGCGCGGCGGCGGCGTGCGCGCGGCCTGCTGCTCGGTCAGGCCGAGGCGGTGGCGCTGATCGCCGACGAGGTCTGCGAGGCGGCGCGCGACGGGCGCGGCTACGCTGAGGTCGAGGCGCTCGGCTACGCGCTCCTCGGCGAGGACGACGTTCTCGACGGCGTTCCGGAGCTCGTCCCGCGCGTGGAGGTCGAGGCCCTGTTCGCCGACGGGATGCGCCTGATCGTCCTGCACGACCCGCTGACGCGCGCCGCGCCGCCCGAGCCGCATGAGGTCCCCGTGACCTGGGACGCCGAGCACGCCGTGACGCTGGACGTCACCAACGAGGGCTCCGTCCTGGTCGCGATCACATCGCACTTCCACGTCTTCGAGGTCAACCGCGACCTGCGTCTGGACCGCGCCACGGCATGGGGCATGCGGCTGGCGCTCCCCGCGGGCGAGAAGCTGACGATCGCCCCCGGCGAGACGGTCACCGCGCATCTGCGGCCGTTCGGCGGGGCGCGGATCGTCCGCGGCCACGCGGGACTGTGCGACGGTCCCCTGGACGCCGAGGGCGCGCGCGAGCGTGGCCTTCGGCTGGCCCGCGAGCGGGGGTACCGCGGTGCCTGAGTCGGGCCTCCCCCACGAGGCCCCGCACCACGAGCACCGCGTCCCGATCGGGGACACCGGCCTGCTCGTGGAGCCCGAGGTCGACGAGGCGGGCGGCTCCGACGAGCTGCTCCCCGGCTGGGGCGGGACGATGCGCGACGGGCTGGGCGTGCGGGCCGAGCGCGGCGGCGTCGACATCGCGGTCACCGGCGGCCTGGTGCTCGACCCCGTCCTCGGCGTGCGCCGCACGAGCATCGGCGTGGCGGACGGCCGGATCACGGCGATCGGCCGGGCCGGCAACCCGGACACGATGGACGGCGTCGAGGTCGTCCTCGACAGCGGGACGGCGGTCGTCGACGCAGGCGGGCTGATCGTCACCCCGGGCGTCGTCGACAGCCACGTTCACTTCCTCTCGCCGCAGGTGGCAGCGGCCGCCCTCGCCGGCGGCGTGACGACCCTCATGGTGCAGGATCCCGGCCCGGTCTGGAACCTCGGCTCCGGGCCGGCGTCGCTGATCCGGACGACCTACGCGGCCTTTCAGGGCATCCCGCTCAACGTGCTGCTGCTCGTCCGCGGCTCGGCGGCGCGCCCGGAGGTCGTCGAGGACGGGCTGCGCGCCGGCGGCGGCGGCCTGAAGATCCACGAGGACGTCGCCGCGGGCCCCGAGCAGCTGCGCTGCGCCGTCGACGTCTGCGACCGCTTCGACGTGCAGCTCGCGATCCACACCGACGGGCTCAACGAGGCGATCGGCGTCGCGGGCACGCGGGAGGCGATCGCGGGCCGCCCCGTCCACCTCTTCCACATCGAGGGCTGCGGCGGCGGGCACGCGCCCGATCTGCTCGAGCTGGCGGCCGACGCGAACATGCTCTGCTCGTCGACGAACCCGACGGTCCCGTTCGGCGTCGGCGCCGAGGCCGAGCACCTCGCGATGGTCGCGGCCGTCCACCTCCTGGACCCCGGGGCGCGGGGCGGCGACTGGCGGATCCTGCGCGAGCGCGTGCGACCCGCCACGATGGCCGCGGAGGGCGTGCTGCACGATCTCGGGGTCATCCCGATGACGTCCTCGGACTCGCAGGGCATGGGCCGCATCGGCGAGATCCTGCGACGGATGCTGCAGAACGCGGCGCTCATGAAACGCCGGTTCGGCGGCGAGGGCCAGGGCCATGACAACGAGCGCGTCCTGCGCCACATCGCCAAGGCGACGGTCAATCCCGCGATCACGCACGGGATCGCCGAGCACGTCGGGTCGCTGCAGGTCGGGCGCCTGGCCGACTGCGCGCTGTGGCAGCCCTCGCTGTGCGGCGTGCGTCCGGAGCTCGTCCTCAAGGCCGGCGTCCCGGCCTGGGGCGCCTCGGGGGACGGCAACGCGACGACGTTCCTCGCCGAGCCCGTCCGTGTCGGCCCGCAGCTCGGCGCGCTCGGCGCCGCGCCCGACCGCCTGTCGCTCGCGTTCATCTGCGCGGCCGGCATGGACGCCGAGCTGCCGACGGCCCGCCGGCGCGCCGTCGTGCGCGGGTGCCGGGACATCAGCGCGGCGGACATGGTCCGCAACACGCGCCGCGGCGTGATCCGCGTCGACCCCGTCACCCACGAGGTGACGCTCGACGGCGAGGTCCTCAGCGTCCCACCGGCGGACGACGTGCCACTCAGCACGCGCTACCTGCTCGGCTGACCCGGCGCTCAGGTGCGGGTGAAGCGCCGGCCCGCGACGGGCGACTGCTCCTCGTCGAGCGTGACGCCGGCGGCGCGGAGGACGTCCTCGCCCCCGCCGGACGCCGCGTTCGCCGCCTCCTCCATCGCGGCCAGGCGCTCGGGGGTCATCGCCGTCGCGTCCTCGTTCTCCGAGAGCCAGCGCGCGGCCTCCGCCGCCGCGGCGTCGTCGCGCACGACCGTCCTGCCCGCTGCGCAGTAGCGGTCGATCTCGGCGAACAGCTCGTCGACGAGCCGGTCCGTGGGGACCTTCTTGAGCGGCTCGCCCTTGCTGAAGATCATGCCCGCGTCCTTCGCGCCGGTGATGCCGAAGTCGGCGTGCCGCGCCTCGCCGATCCCGTTGACCGCGCAGCCCAGGACGGAGACCTCGATCGCGTCCTCGTAGGACTCCAGACGCTGCTCGATCTCCGCGACGACCGAGTCCATGTCGAACTGCAGGCGCCCGCAGGTCGGGCATGCGATCAGGACGGGCCCGCGCTCGCGCAGCTTCAGCGCCTTGAGGATCTCCCAGGCGACCTTCACCTCCTCCTCCGCGTGGAAGGTGGAGAGCGAGATCCGGATCGTGTCGCCGATGCCGTCGGCGAGCAGCGTCCCGAGGCCGACGGCGGACTTGAGCGAGCCCGTGTACTTCGTCCCCGCCTCGGTGACGCCGAGGTGCAGCGGGTAGGGGATCCGCTCGCTGAGCAGGCGGTTGGAGGCGATCGTGTTCGGCACGCTCGTGGACTTCATCGAGACCTTGAAGTTCGTGAACTCGAGCCGTTCCATCAGCTCGACCCACTCGGTCGCGGCGGTCACGAGCGCCTCGACGGGATTGGAGTACTCCAGGTCCAGCAGGTGCTTGGGCAGCGACCCGCTGTTGACGCCGACGCGGATCGGCGTACCGAGGGCCTTGGCCTTCGCGAGGACCTCGGCGACCTTCTCGGGCCCGCCGATGTTCCCCGGGTTGATCCGCACGCAGGCGGCGCCGTTGTCGAGCGCCTTCAGCGCCAGCGTGTGGTTGAAGTGGATGTCGGCGATGATCGGGACGGGCGACTGCGCGACGATCGTCTTCAGCGCCTCGGCGTCCTCGTCGCGCGGGACGGCGACGCGGATCACGTCGGCGCCCGCCTCGGCGCAGCGACGGATCTGGTCCATCGTGGCCGACAGGTTGGCCGTCTCGGTCTTCGTCATGGTCTGGACGGCGACGGGCGCGCCGCCGCCGATCAGGACGCCGCCGACGTCGATCTGCACCTTCGATGCCATGTGCGAAGTGTACGAGCGTCGCCCGGCGGCGGACCGCCGCGCCGGTAGGCTCGCGCCCGATGGCCGAGCCGCTGAACGTCCCGGACTACGAGCGCCTGGCCGCCGCCGCCCTGCCGGAGGGTCCGCTCGGATACTTCGCGGGCGGCGCCGGCGACGAGCGGACGCTGCGCGAGAACGTCGCCGCGTGGGGCCGCCGCCGGCTGCGCCCGCGCGTCCTCGTCGACGTCGGCGAGGTGTCGACGGCGACGACCGTGCTGGGCACGCCGGTCGCCTCCCCCGTCCTGGTCGCGCCCACCGCGCTCCAGCGGATGGCCCACCCGGACGGCGAGCCCGCGATGGCCCGTGCCGCGGCCGCGGCGCCGGGACGGTCATGACGCTGTCGACGCTCTGCACGTCCACCCCGGCCGAGGTCGCGAGCGCCGCTCCGGGAGCCCCGCGCTGGCTGCAGCTCTACGTGACGCGCGACCGCGCGATCTCGGGGGCGCTCGTCGACGCAGCGGTCGACGCGGGCTTCGGCGCAGTCGTCGTCACCGTCGACGCACCCGTCCCCGGACGCCGCGAGCGCGACCACCGGACCGGGTTCCGCGTGCCCGCCGAGCTCGATATGCCCGCCGTCACCGCCGCGCTCGGACGCAGCGGCGGCGTGACGGTCGAGGACTTCTTCTCCGTCGTCGACCCGACGATGACGTGGGCCGACCTCGACGCGTTCGTGGCGAGCTGCCCGCTGCCGGTGATCCTGAAGGGCATTCAGACCGGCGCGGACGCGGCGCTCGCCTGCGAGCACGGCGCAGCGGCGATCGTCGTGTCCAACCACGGCGGCCGGCAGCTCGACGGGGTGGCCGCGACCGCCGAGATGCTGCCGGAGATCGTCGACGCCGTCGGCGGGCGGCTCGAGGTGCTCGTCGACGGCGGGATCCGCCGGGGCACGGACGTGCTGGTCGCGCTCGGGCTCGGCGCGCGGGCGGTGCTCGTCGGGCGCCCCGCGCTGTGGGGCCTGGCGGTCGACGGCGAGCAGGGCGCCCGCGGGGTTCTGGACCTGCTCCGGCGCGAGGTGGCGACGGGTCTCGCGCTGCTCGGCTGCGCCGACCCCGGGGCGATCACGCGGGACCACGTGGCACCGATCCCGCACCGCGCGCCGTAGCGGCACGGCACCGCAGCACGGCGCCGGCCGCCCGTCAGGCGTAGAGCGCGTCGATCTCGCCGGCGTACTTCTCCCCGATCGGCTTGCGCTTGAGCTTCATCGTCGGCGTGAGCTCGTCGCCGCCGGGCAGCCAGTCCCCGCGGACGATCGTGAACCTCTTGATCTGCTCGACGCGTGCGAGATGCTCGTTCGCCGCGTCGACGCCGGTCTGGATCTCCGCGATCACCGTGGGGTTCTCGGCGAGCGCCTCGAGCGACGTGTCCTCGATCCCCTGCTGCGCCGCCCACATCGGCGCGAAGTCGGCGTCGAGGACGATGAGGGCGGTGTTGTAGGGCCGCGCGTCGCCGATGCAGCACGCCTGGCCGATGAGCGGATGGGCGGACTTGACGTGCGCCTCGATGTTCGCCGGCGACATGTTCTTGCCGGCGGCGTTGATGATGATCTCCTTCTTGCGATCGATGATCCGCAGGTGGCCGGCGTCGTCCCAGGCGCCGATGTCGCCGGTGTGCAGCCACCCCTCGGCGTCGATCGTGTCGGCGGTCTGGTCGGGCTTGTTGCGGTAGCCGCGCATGACGGCCTCCCCGCGGACGAGGACCTCGCCGTCGTCGGCCAGCCGCACTTCGACGCCCGGGACGGGCGGGCCGACGGTGCCGATCCGCACGCTGCCCGGGCGGTTGACCGTCCCGGAGCCCGAGGTCTCGGACATGCCCCACAGCTCGCTCACCGGAAGGCCGATGGCGTGGAAGAACTCCAGGACCTCGACGGGCGTCGGCGCGGCGCCGACGTTGATCGCGACGACCTCGTCGAGCCCGAGCATCGCGCGCCACTGCGCGAAATGGGCGGCGTCCGCCGCGGCGACGCGGTCGGCCAGATCGGCCGGGACCGCCTCGCCGCGCTGCTCGAGACGCACCTTCTCGAGGGCGTCGGCGAGGGCCTGCTCCAGCGGCTCGCGCTGCTCGGCCGGCTGCCCGTGGACCATCGTCTCCAGCCCGGCCTTGAGCTTCTCCCAGATCCGCGGGACCGCGAAGAACCACTGGGGGTGCACCTGCGTGAGCGCAGCGACGATGTCGCGCGGGTTGGCGAGCGTCGTGATCTGGAAGCCCAGCACGACCGGCCCGTAGTGATGCGCGTTGCGCTCGGCGATGTGCGCGGCCGGCAGCCACGAGATGACGCGGGCGCCCGGCGGGAAGTCGACGATCTCCTCGAAGGCCTCCATGACGCCCATGACATTGCGGTGGGTCAGCTCGACGCCCTTGGGCGGGCCCGTGGTCCCCGACGTGTAGATGAGGGTCAGCAGGTCGTCGGGCCGGACCTCGGCGGCGGCCGCCGCCGCGTCGAAGCCGGGATCGGCGCCCTCGACCTCGCTCAGCGCCGTCGTACCGTCGGGTGCGCCCTCCGCGGGCGGGTCGACGAGCATCACGTGCTCGACCTCCGGCAGCTGCTCGCGCGCCTTCAGCACGACGGGCAGGAACGCCATCTCGGTGATGATCACCCGGGCGCCGGAGTCCCCGACGACGTAGGCGATCTGGTCGGGCGTGTACGTCTGGTAGATCGAGAACGGCGTTCCGCCCGCGGTCACGACGGCGAGGTCGACCAGGTGAAACTCCGGGCGGTTGACGAGCATGATCGCCACGGTCGCGCCGCGCTCGACGCCGAGCGCCCGCAGCCCGCCGGCGAGCGCGTCCACGCGATCGCCGAGCTCGCTCCAGGTCCACTCGACGGACCCGTCGAGGGTGCGGACCGCAACGGCGGATCCGTGTTCGCGAACGGTCTCGCGGAAGGCCAGCGCGACGGTGGGGGCATGCCGGGGCAGAGCGCTCGAGGTCATGCCCGGGAACTTATCTGACCGGGAAGCCCTCGCCCGTCAGACGCCCGATGTCGTTCGTCAGCCCGATCGCGAACAGGAAGATGATGAGGACGAACCCGACGACGCTCGCACGCTCCATCACGGAGAACGGGATCGGCCGGCCGCGCAGCTTCTCCGCGACCGCCCAGAAGATGTGGCCGCCGTCCAGCGGCAGGAACGGGAAGAGGTTCACGAGCGCCAGCGACAGTGAGATGACGGCGAGGACGGTGAGCGCGCGCACCCAGTCGAACTCGATCGACTGGCGCGTGACCTCGTAGGAGCCGACGACGCCCGAGACCTCCTGACGCGCCTGCGCGTCATAGAAGATCTTCGTGATCGCCGAGACGGTGGCGGTCGAGACGTTCCACATCGACGTGGCGCTGCGGCGCACCGCGTCCGCCGGCCCGACGTCGCTCGTCGTGGACCCGAAGCCGAACCCCAGGCGCGTGCGCTGCAGCTCGGCGTCGTAGCGGGGCTCAATCAGCAGCGTGCGGCGCTCCCCGTCCCGGACGACGACGACCCGCGCGGGGGTCTGCGCCCGGCAGCCGGCGGTCTGCGCGCCGGCGCACCTGTGCGTGGAGATCTGCGTGCCGAGCTCCTGCGCGCCGCCGCGGACGCCGTCCACGGACACGACGGTGTCACCGGGGAGCAGCGTCCCCTGGGCGGCGCTGCGCTGCTCGATCCGCTCGACCTTGTTCGTGGAGCTCGTCGTGCCGAGCGCGACGAAGAGCCCGAAGAAGATGACGAAGGCGATCAGGAAGTTCATCGCGGGGCCCGCGGCGATGACGACCACGCGCTTCCAGACGGGCATCCGGAAGTAGGCGCGATGCGCCACGTCCTCGGGGATCTCCTCGTGCGGGTTCATCCCGGTGATGCGCACGTAGCCGCCCAGGGGGATGACGCCGAGGCAGTACTCGGTCTCCCCCCGCCGGTACTTCCAGATGTGCGGCGGGAAGAACAGCGAGAAGCGCTCCGCACGCATGCCGACCTTCTTTGCGGCGGCGAAGTGGCCGAACTCGTGGAGGATGATCAGCAGGCTGAAGCCGACGAAGGCGAGGAGGTAGCTCAAGGCGTCCGAGTGTAGGAGGGCGTCCCCCCGCTGCACCCCGGTCCGCTGGTGCGCGGAGCGGCCGGCAGATCCGCTAGCCGCGATCCGCCACGGCGGCCGACGCCAGGGTCCGCGCCTCGCGGTCGGCCTCGTAGAGCGAGTCGAAGGCGCGCACGGGCGTCGCGGGCAGCCGCTCGAGCGCGGTCTCGACGACCGCCGCGATGCCCGGGAACGACAGGCGGCCGTCGAGGAACGCGTGCACCGCCACCTCGTTCGCCGCGTTCAGGACGCACGGGGCGGTGCCGCCGGCGACGCCCGCGGCGCGGGCGAGACCCAGACACGGGAACGCCGCGTCGTCCACGGGCTCGAAGGTCAGCGCGCCGATCTCGGCCAGGTCGAGCGCGCGGACGGGCACGTCGACGCGCTCGGGCCAGTGCAGCGCGTAGGCGATCGGCACGCGCATGTCCGGGTGCCCGAGGTGGGCGAGGGCCGCCCCATCGCAGAGCAGCGCGTAGGAATGGACGATCGACTGCGGATGGACGACGACGCCGATCCGCTCGTAGGGCGTGCCGAACAGGTGGTGGGCCTCGATGACCTCCAGTCCCTTGTTCATCAGCGTCGCGGAGTCGATCGTGATCTTCCCGCCCATCTCCCACGTCGGATGACGCAGCGCGTCGGCGACGCTGACGGACTCCAGCTCGGCGGGTGAGCGCCCGCGGAACGGGCCGCCCGAGGCGGTCAGAACGAGTCGGTCCACGGTGCCGGGCGCCTCCCCCGCGACGAGCTGGTGCAGCGCCGAGTGCTCGGAGTCGACCGGCAGGATCCGCGCTCCGGTGGCCTCGGCCAGCTGCATGACGAGCTCGCCCCCGACGACGAGCGACTCCTTGTTGGCGAGCGCCAGGTCGATGCCCTCGCCGAGCGTCGTCACCGTCGGGCCGAGCCCGGCGGAGCCGACGAGCGCGTTGAGGACGAGGTCCGCGCCCGACCCCGCGATCAGCTCCACGAGCCCCTCGGCGCCGACGAGGACCTCACCCTCGTAGACGTCCGCGGCGCGCGCCGCGGCATCGGGCTCGGCCAGGGCGATGCGCGGGGAGCCGAGCGCCCGGGCCTGCGCGACGAGCGGCTCCCACGAGCGCGCCGCGCTGAGCCCGACGACCTCCAGGTCGTCGGCGCGGGCGACCACGTCGAGGGCCTGGACCCCGATCGAGCCGGTGGAGCCGAGGATGAGCAGGCGGCGGGACACGGTGCCGCAGTCTGCCGGACCCGGCCCCGCCCCGCCCCGCGGGGCGTACGATGACGGCATGCTCGACCACGTCGAGTCCACGATCAACGCCCTGCGCATGACACCGTGTCCCGGCTGCGCGGACCGTGCGCTGCGCGCCCCCGCGCAGCCCGACTCGCCGTGCCGCGTCACCTGCGCGCGCTGCAGCCGCACGTGGGACGTCCTCGCCGAGGTCACCGTCGTCGGCGACCGCGCCCGGCTGCGCGGGAACTGCTGCTCGGGCTTTCGTCACCACGACCTCACGTGGCGCCAGCAGCCGGGTGGGCGCGAACAGACCACGCGCCTGCAGACCTGGGCGCAGGATCACCTGCTGCTGCGGCCCGGCGACGTCGTGAGCGTCCTGTGCGAGCCGGGCGACCTGCTCGCCGGCCGTGAGGACGGCCGCAGGCGGCGGGTGATGCCGCTCAGCGTCGCCAACCACACGCTCCGGGGCCTGTGGACGCTCGCCGGCTGCGCCCCGGTGCGCACCCTCCGCTGAGGCCTACTGCAGCGCCTGCCAGACGTAGTAACCCGCGACGATCGAGAACATCACCGCGTCGAGGCGGTCGAGCGCGCCCCCGTGGGCGCCGAAGACCCGGCCGGAGTCCTTCGTGCCCGCCTCGCGCTTGACGAAGCTCTCGAACAGGTCGCCGAGCGGCGCGGTCAGCGCGACGGCGAGGCCGAGCAGCAGCGCGTCGGTCCCGCTCAGCCAGTCCTGGTAGAGCCCGGCGAACCACGCTGCGGCGATCGCCGCGACGACGCCGATCACCAGTCCCTCGACCGTCTTGTTCGGCGAGATCGTGGGCGCCAGCGGGCGCCGCCCGATCGCGCGGCCGCCGAAATACGCGCCGCTGTCGCCGATGAAGGTCGCGACGAGGACGAGCACGACGATCCCGTCGCCGTGCGGCGCCTCGCGCAGCAGGACCGCGTGCGCGAACCCCAGGCCGATCCAGACGAGGCCGAACAGGGCGATCGTCACGCCGGCCACGCCCGTGCCGCCCGGCTGCAGCAGCCCGAGCAGGAAGACGGCCGGGACGCAGCACACGAGCGCCAGCAGCACCGTCGAGGGCTCGCCGAGCAGCGCCGCGGCGAGGAGACCAGCTGCGCCGAGGAACGCGCCGAAGATCACCGGGCGCGCGCGCTCGAACATCGAGAACAGCTCACGCAGGCAGATGACGGCGAAGAGCAGCATGCCGGCGGCGAACACCGGCCCGCCGAGCGCCACGAGGACGACGGCGAGGACGATCAGCGGCAGCGCCGCGAGAACGCGCCGGCCCACGTCCGAGCGCCCGTGCCGGCGCGCGGCCGATCGTGCGCGCTCCAGGCCTTCCGGCGAGCGCCGGGCGAGCGGCATCTCAGCGCCCCCCGAAGCGGCGGCTGCGCGCCTGGTAGTCGGCGAGGGTCTGCGCGAACGCCTCGCGGGTGAAGTCCGGCCACAGCTCGTCGCGGAACGCCAGCTCGGCGTAGGCGGACTGCCACAGCAGGTAGTTGGAGAGCCGCTGCTCGCCGCTCGTGCGGATGACGAGGTCGGGGTCGTGGAGGTCCGGCGCATAGAGCAGCGCCCGGAACGCGGACTCGCCGCCGCTCTCGTACCGGGACGCCGCGTCGAGGATCTCCTGGCGCCCCCCGTAGTCGAACGCCACCACCAGCGTGATCGCCGTCCCGTCGCGCGTCTGCGCCTCCGCCCACTCCATCTGCTCGACGAGGTCCGCGGAGACGCGGTCGCGCCGGCCGATGAAGCGCATGCGCACGCCCTCGTCGCGCAGCTCCGGCGTCTCGTCGCGGATGCGCCGGGCGAACATCGCCATCAGCGCCGCGACCTCCTCGGGCGGGCGCGACCAGTTCTCCGTCGAGAACGAGTAGACCGTCAGCTCCTCGATGCCCAGCTCGGCCGCGTCGCGCAGCCGCGCCTTGACGACGTCGGCCCCGGCGGAGTGGCCCTCGATGACCGGAAGGCCGCGCTCGGCGGCCCACCGCCCGTTCCCGTCGGTGATGATGGCGACGTACCGCGCCGCGCGGCCGCCGTCGGCCATCACACCTCCATGATCTCCGCTTCCTTGCCCTTCAGGAGGCCGTCGAGCTCCGCGATGCGGCCGTCGGTGAGCTTCTGGAGCTCCACCTCGCCGCGGTGCTCGTCGTCGGAGCCGACCTCGCCGGCGTCCTTGAGCTCGCGCAGGTCGTGCATGATGTCGCGCCGGACGTTGCGGATCGCGATCCGGCCCTCTTCGGCGATGTGCCGGACGACCTTGACGAGTTCCTTGCGGCGCTCCTCGTTGAGCGCCGGGATCTGCAGGCGGATGATCTTGCCGTCGTTGTTCGGCGTGAGGCCGAGGTCGGATTCCATGATCGCCTTCTCGATCGCCTTGATCGACGACTGGTCGTACGGCTGGACCGACAGCAGCGTCGCCTCGGGCGCGGACAGCGTCGCCAGCTGGTTCAGCGGTGTGGCGACCCCGTAGTAGTCGACCACCACGCGGTCGAGCAGCGCCGGGGTCGCGCGGCCGGTGCGAACCGACCCGAACTCCTGGTTCGTCGATTCGACGGACTTCTGCATGCGCTCGCCCGCGTCGGCGAGGAGTTCGTCGATGATCTCGCTCATGAGCTGGTCACCAGGGTTCCGACCCGGTCGCCGCACACTATCCGGTCGATGTTGCGCTCGTCGTCCATGTTGAACACGTAGATGGGGATGTCGTTCTCCATGCAGAGGGTCAGGGCGGTGGTGTCCATGACGCGCAGCCCGCGCTGCACCGCGTCCATGTGCGTGAGCTGCGGGAGCAGCTCGGCCGCAGGGTCCTCCCGCGGGTCCGCGGTGTAGACGCCGTCGACGCCGTTCTTGGCCATCAGGATGGCCTCGGCGTGGATCTCTGTCGCGCGCAGCGCGGCGGCCGTGTCGGTCGTGAAGAACGGGTTGCCGGTCCCGGCCGCGAAGATGACGACGCGGCCCTTCTCCAGGTGGCGCATCGCGCGGCGGCGGATGTACGGCTCGGCGACCTCGGCGACCGTGATCGCCGATTGGACGCGGACGTGGACGCCGAGCTTCTCCAGCGCGTCCTGCAGCGGCAGGGCGTTGAGCAGCGTCGCGATCATGCCCATGTAGTCGCCGCTGGCGCGGTCCATCCCCGCGGCGGCACCGGTGACGCCGCGGTAGACGTTGCCGGCACCCACGACGATCGCGATCTCGACCCCACGGTCGTGCACGACGCGGATCTGCTCTGCGACGGCCCTCAGGCGCTCGGGGTCCGTGCCGTAGTCCAGGGAGCCCATCAGGGACTCCCCGGAGAGCTTCAGCAGGACGCGGCGGAAGACGGGCTCGGGCACGGCGCTGACCCTAGCGAGCGCGGGCGGCCGACCCCCTACTCACCGACGGCGAACCGCACGAAGCGGCGGATCACGACGTTCTCGCCGGTCTTCGCCGACAGGTCCGCGCGGAGCTGCTCGATCGTCTTGCCGTCGTACTTGTCGGCGTTGATGTGCACCTGGTTGAGGAGCGCGACCTCGCCGAGCCACTTGTTCAGCATGCCCTCGACGATCTTCGGTCGGATGTTCTCCGGCTTGTCGGCGGCCTGCTGCTCGAAGACGCGGACCTCGGCCTGCTTGTCCTCCTCGGAGACGTCCTCCGGGGAGACGACCTTGGTCTGCGGGCTCGCGGCGACGTGCATCGCGATCTCTCGCGCGAATGCGACGAAGTCCTCGTTCCTGGCGACGAAGTCGGTGTTGCAGTCGACCTCGACGAGCACGCCGACCTTGCCGTTGGCGTGGATGTAGCTCTGGACCGTGCCCTCGCCGGCCTCGCGGTCGGCGAGCTTGCCGATCTTGTTGCCCATCTTGACGCGGAGGGCCTCGACGGCCTTCTCCATGTCGCCCCCGGTCTCCTCGAGGGCCTTCTTGCAGTCCATCATCCCGGCGCCCGTCTGCTTGCGCAGCGCGGCGACGTCGGAAGCGCTGATCGTGGTCATGCGGGGGTGTCCTCCTGGGGCGCCTCCGGTGCGGGCGCCGCCTCGGTCTCAGGGGTTGCTGCGGGGGTCTCGACGACGGGCTCGGGCGCTGCCGGCGCCTCGGCTGCGGCTGCGGGCGGCTCGGCGGCCGGAGCGGCCTCGGCGGCGGGCGGCGCAGCCGCGGCCTCGGCCTCGGCGGCCGCTGCACGCGCCGCGGCGGCTGCCTCGGCCTCCTTGCGCTCGCGCTCCTCGACCTCCTTGCGCTGACGCTCCTCGGCCTCGGCCTTGGCCTTCTGCTCGGCCTCCGCGCGCGCCTTCTCCTCCTCGGCGAGGAAGCCCAGGCGCGCCTCGGCGACCGCATTCGCGATGCCGTCCACCACCACCTTGCACGAGCGCATCGCGTCGTCGTTGCCCGGGACGACGAAGTCGATGCCGTCCGGGTCGCAGTTGGTGTCCACCAGGCCGATCACCGGGATGCGCAGGCGCTGGGCCTCGCGCACGCCGATCGCCTCGACGTTGAGGTCGACGACGAACACGGCGTCCGGCGGGCGCTGCATGTGCTTGACGCCGCCGAGGTTCGCCTGGAGCTTGGTGAGGTCCGCCAGGGCGGTCAGGCGCTCGCGCGTGGGCAGCAGGTCGAGCTGGCCCTCGGCCTGGTAGCGCTCGAGGTCGTGCAGGCGACGGATCCGCTGGTTGATCGTCTGGAAGTTCGTGAGCAGCCCGCCGAGCCAGCGGTGGTTGACGTACGGCATGCCGGCGGCCTCGGCGGCCTCCTTGACGGCGTCGCGCGCCTGCTTCTTGGTGCCGACGAACAGCACGATGCCGCCACGGGCCGCGAGCTGCGCGGCGAAGTCCTGGGCCTGACGCAGCAGCGCCTCGGTCCGGAGCAGGTCGATGATGTAGATGCCGTCGCGCTCGCCGTAGATGTAGCGGCGCATCTTCGGATTCCAGCGGCGTGTCTGATGGCCGAAGTGGACGCCGGCCTCCAGCAGCTCGCGGATCCCGACCTCACTCGAAGTCGTAGCCACGGTGCTTCTCCCTTGATTCAGTTGGATGGTGCAGCCCGCGGGAGGCGATCATCGGGACCGTCGGCGTCATCGGGACGCGTCGGGCAGGGCCGTGATGCCGGGAACCCCACGGGGTAGAGGAACAGGTGAGCCGTGGAGGGTAGCGGGATCGGGCCCGCGCCCGGCGCGTAGTCTCGCCCGATGAGCGGCGACCTGAACCACCTCGTCGAGGGCTTCCGCGACCCCGAGCGCTACGCCCGCGGGCGCACGGAGTACCCACCGGCCGTCGTGGACCTCGTGATGAGCGAGCTGGCGCTTCCCGACGGCGCCCGGATCCTCGACATCGGCGCCGGGACGGGCATGCTCTCCACCCCGTTCCTGAAGGCGGGATTCGACGTCCTCGCCGTGGAGCCCCTCGCCGAACTCCGCGGAGCCCTTGCGGAGGCGATCGGACCCGTGCGCGTCCGCGCCGGAACCGCCGAGGCGATCCCCCTCCCCGACGGCGCCGTCGCGGCCGCCGTCTGCGGCGACGCATTCCACTGGTTCGACCGCGAGCTTGCTCCGGCCGAGCTGCACCGGGTGGTGGCTCCCGGCGGCGGCGTCGGGGTCGTCTGGCGCGTGCCGCGGCCGGGCACCGAGACGCCCTGGCTCGGCGAGGTCGCCCGGCTGATGGAGGCGGTCCGCCCACCCCATGCCGGCTACGACGAGCACGGCCGCGGCATCGCGGCGTTCGGCGCCCATGGCGGGTTCACGGAGCCCGACCGCCACGAGCTGCCCTTCGAGCGCGTCACCGACGCCGACGGCGTCGTCGCCTACGTGGCGTCCGCGTCGTTCGTCGCGCTGCTCGACGACGCCCGGCGCGCCCGGCTGCTGGACGACGTGCGCGCCGTCCTGCCGGCCGGCGAGCTGCGCGTGCCGCACGTCGCCGAGGTGTGGATCACCCGGCGGCGAGGATGAGAGCCCGCTCCAGGTCCGCGGGCAGCGGCGAGACGACGTCCACCCGCTCACCCGTGGCCGGGTGGTCGAACGACAGCCGCGCGGCGTGCAGAAACTGGCGATCCAGCCCGCAGCCGCCCGGAGTCCCGTAGACCGGGTCGCCGACGACGGGCAGGCCGATGGCCTGCAGGTGCGCGCGGATCTGATGCGTGCGCCCCGTCTCGAGCCGCACCCGCAGCAGCGTCGTCGCGGGGAAGGCGCGCTCGATCTGAAAGTGCGTGACCGCCTCGCGCGGATGCTCGGTGTCGGTCGAGACCAGTGTCCGGTGGCGACGGTCGCGGCCCAGCGGCGCGTCGATCGTCCCGGAGCGTGACGGCGGGCGCCCCTCGACGAGCGCCAGGTACTCGCGGGTGATCGCACGGCGCTGCATCGCCGCCTTCAGCGCGCGGTGGGTCTCCTCGTCGCGCGCGACGACCAGCAGCCCCGACGTGTCGCGGTCCAGGCGGTGGACGATGCCCGGGCGCTCGGCGTCCTCCCCGCCCGCTGCGCGGCCGGCGAGCGCCTGCACGAGCGTCCCCGTCGCGTGGCCGCGCGCCGGGTGCACGACGACGCCCGGGGGCTTGTCGACGACGAGCAGGTGCGCGTCCTCGTAGGCGACGCGAAACGGCGCCGGCGTGTCGTCGGGCGCCGGGGCCGGGCGGTTGTCGGTCTCGTCGACGACGACGCTCTCACCGCCGGCCACCCGGTGGCGCTTGGGGACGGCGGCCCCGTCGACCGTGACCTGCCCGGCCTCGATCAGCCGCTGCGCGCGGCTGCGCGACCCGAGCGGCTCCGCGAGCACGGCATCGAGCCGCTCGCCCGCCGCTTCAGGCGGGACCCGGAGCTCCATCACCGGCCTCCGCGGCACGGCCCGCGCGGTCGCGGCGCCGGGCGTCGCGCTCGACGACGACGAGCAGCAGGACGACGCCGAGGGTGATCGCGATGTCGGCGACGTTGAAGGCGGGCCAGCTGGGCGCCTTGATGTAGTCGGTCACCGACCCGCGCGCGACCCGGTCGATCACGTTCCCGATCGCGCCGCCCAGGAGCAGCCCGGTCGGGAGCCAGATGCCGGGCACGTCGAGGTGCGTGCCGACGTAGAACACGAGCGCCACGAGGGCGACCGCGACGATCGCGGCGACCAGGACCGGGCTGCCGGAGAACCGCCCGAACGCGACCCCGTCGTTCTCGACGTGCACCACGCGCAGCATCGAGCCGAGGATCTCCCGGCGCTCACCGATCTCGACCGACCCGCGCACGAGCGCCTTCACGACCTGGTCGACGGCGAGCACCGCGAGCGCCGTCGCAACCGTCAGCGCCAGGACGCGCCCGCGCCGCACCCCGCCTACCCGCGGATCAGGCCGACGACGATCCCGCCGACGACGTACAGGGCGATGATCGCGACCATCGGGCTGAGGTCGAGCGGCCCGAGCGGCGGGATGAAGCGCCGGAACAGCCGCAGGTAGGGCTCGCAGGTCTGCCGCAGGAACTCGAGGATGCCGTTGAGGACGCGGTTGTACGGGACGCGGCCGCCGAAGGAGAGGAACAGCGTCGAGAGGATGTACAGCAGGATCAGGATGACGTAGACGCTGATGAGCGTCTGCACGTAGTCGGCGATCTGGGTGCGGGCCGTCGCGAGGACCACGACCGCGGCCGCGCTCATGCGCCGGCCTCCAGTACCGCGTCCATCGCGTCGTCGAAGGCGGCGCGGATGCCGCCGGCCTCCAGCGCGGCGAGCCCGCGCGCGGTGACGCCGCCGGGCGAGGTGACCGCGCGGCGCACGCCGAGCGTGTCCATGTCGCGGGCGCGCAGCATCGCCGCGCCGCCCGCCATCGCCGCGCCGACGAGACGCTTGGCGACGGGCTCGGGGATCCCGGAGCGGACCGCCGCGTCGATCTGCGCCTCGGCGACGAGCGCCGCGTACGCCGGGGCCACGCCGGAGACCCCGGTGAGTGCGCCGAACTGGGACTCCGGCAGCACGACGATCTCACCGACGGGCGCCAGCAGCTCCTGCACGGCGGCGAAGGCGGCGGGGTCGCCCGCGTCATCGTCGACGAGGCCGACGGCGCCGGCACGGATCTCCACGGCCGTGTTGGGCATGATCCGATAGGCCCGCGCGCCGGGGTACGCGGCGCGGACGTCCGCGAGCGCGACGCCGCCCAGCAGTGAGACGACGATGCTGTCGCCGGCATCCAGCTCGGCCGCGACGGCGGCCAGCTGCGCCGGCTTGTGGCAGAGGATCACGAGGTCGGCGCCGGCGACGACCTCGGCGTTCGTCGCGACCGCGTCACCACCCAGCTCGGCGGCCAGCGCCCGCGCCCGCGCGGGATCGACATCCGAGCACACGACGGGGCCGCCCAGCCCCCGCGCAAGCGCCGAGGCCATGTTCCCACTGCCGATCAAACCCACCTTCATCGAGCCACCACGCTACAAGCCGGGCCCGCGAAGGCGCTGTCGTGAGGCGTCATGAGCTCCGGCCGGACCGTCAGGACTGATTGAAGAATCCCTTTTCGATCAGCTGCGCTCGCTCCTCGGCGGAGATCTCCACGTCGCGCGGCGTCAGCATGAAGACCTTGTCGGCGATGCGCTGCATCCCGCCGTCGAGTGCGTACGTGAGGCCGCTCGCGAAGTCGATGAGGCGCTTGCTCAGCTCGGTGTCGGTCCCCTGGAGGTTCAGCACGACGGGGATGCCGTCCTTGAACTTGTCGGCGACCTGCTGGGCGTCGTTGAAGCTCTTCGGGATGACCAGGTGCACGCGGCCGGCGCCGGTGCGGGCGCCGTTGCCCGAGCGCGGCGTGGCGACCGGCCGCAGCGTCGTGGTGGGACGCCCGGAGGGCTCGTCGTCGGCGAAGATGTCGTCGATCTCGTCGCGCCGGCGCCGGGCGGCGAGACGCTTGACGTTCGGACGCTCGCGGTAGCGGTCCTCGAGTTCGGCCTCGGGCTCGTAGGGCTCATCCCCCTCGTAGGGATCGCGCTCTTCGGCGAGCCCGAAGTAGACGAGCGTGCGGTGCCAGGAGTCCCGGAAGGCCATATCGGATGGAATTTAGCCCTTTGCGGGTCTTCTCCTGCAAGTCTGCGCGCGGTCGCCCTCCGTCAGCGGTAGAGGCGCGTCCCGATCCGCACGATCGTCGCGCCCTCCTCGACGGCGACGGTGAAGTCCTGGGTGGTCCCCATCGAGAGCTGCGGGAGGCCGCGCGCGGCCGCCAGCTCGCGCAGCGCCGCGAACCACGGGCGGCTCGCCTCGGGATCCTCGGCGAACGGGGGCATGGTCATCAGGCCGACGACGCGGCAGGGGCAGCCGGCGAGGAACGCGTCCAGCTCGGCGGGCGCGACGCCGCTCTTGGCCTCCTCCCCCGCGACGTTGACCTCGACGAGGACCTCGGTCTCCGGCGGGGCGTGCCGCTCGAGCTGCGCGAGGACGGACTTGCTCGCGACGGAGTGGATCCAGCGCACGTGGGGCAGCACCTGGCGGACCTTGCGGCTCTGGAGGTTGCCGATGAAATCGAAGGTGAGCCGGTCGCCCCAGCGCTCCTGCTTGGCGAGGAGATCCTGGGCGCGGTTCTCCCCGGCGAGCGTGATGCCGGCGTCGGCCAGGATCCCCACCTCGTCGAGCGGGACGTACTTCACCGCCGCGAGGATCTCAACGCCCGCCACGTTGCGCCCGGTGCGCTCGCACGCCGCGGCGATCTCCGAGCGGACGGCCTCGAGGTTCGCCCGCACGCGCGCCGCGTCGAGCCCGTGGATCAGCTCCGCCACGCGACGCCTCCCTGTCGGCCCGCCCGCTCGCCGTCGCGCCGGTGCGACCACAGGAGCCCCGCGGGAGCGCACATCGTGCAGAGCCTGGTGTCATGGATCTCGGGCACGTCCTCGGCCTGCAGGATGGCGTGCGCGACGGCGGCGAGGTCGGAGCGGTCGCCGTCGCGCATCCCGGGTCCGAGTGGCGCGAAGGCCGCGTGGACCTCCTCCCCGGTCTCGTAGCAGCAGACCCGCGCGCCGGGCCCGATCGCGGCGCGGATGTCGCTCGCCCCCAGCGCGCGCAGCGTGCGGACGCCCTCCTCGAGCACTCCGGCGGCGAGCCCGCGCCAGCCCGCGTGGACGGCCGCCACCGCCTCCGGTGCCACGAGGACGACGGGCAGGCAGTCGGCGACCCGCACGGTGCAGGCGACGTCCGCGAGCGCGGTGGCCTGCCCGTCCGCCTCGGGCGCGGGCGCGGCCAGTTCGCGAAGGTCGCCGACGACCCGGACGGCGGCGCCGTGCACCTGCGGGCTCTGCGCGACCGCTCCCGCGGACACGCCGGTCGTCGCGGCGAGCGCGGCCGCGGCCGTGTCCCCGCGCAGCAGGTCGATCGCCTCGCCGGTCGCCGCCGGCTGCCGCGTCGTGAACAGCGCGTGCCCGCCCGGCAGGTCCAGGGCGATCTGCCCGTCGCGCCAGCCGAACGGCGCCGGGAGCGGCGGAAGCGCGACGCTCATCCGCCGGCGTCCCGCGGGGTCCCGTCGCCGAGCGCGACCGCCAGTTCGGCGTCACGGCCCACGGCGGCGCCGTCCAGCCGCGCGTCGAGCGCACGCTGCAGTCGCTCCCCGATCTCCTGGCCCTGCGGCACGCCGGCCGCGAGCAGGTCCTCGCCGCTGATCGCGGGTCGCACGTGCCGCAGCTCCTCGATCCAGGCGCGGGCGTTCGTGCCGCCGGCGAGCGCCACGGCCTCCACGGGCGCGCCGCGAGCAGCGCGGGCGATCGCGCTCGGGGTGCGGGCGGCGCGCAGCGGGGCGCCCGTCACCCAGCGCGAGGCCGCAGCGACGACGTCGCGGTCGCCCGCGGTGAACTGGAGGTGGTCGAGCCAGCGCGCGAGCAGGTCGGCCTCCATGCCCGCGCAGCAGGCCGCGAGGACCGTCAGGTCGCGGCGGCCGTCCGCCGGGAGGAGCGCGAGCGCCGCGGCGAGCGCCGCCGGGCGCGGGGCGAAGCCCTCGGGCAGTGCGCGGGGGTTCAGCGCCGCGAGCCGCTCGAACACCGCGCACGGGTCGTCCTCGGCGAGCGCGAGGCGCAGTTCGTACCCCAGGCGCTCCCCGCTGACGACGCCGGGTCCCGCCGCGGCCGCGAGCGCCGCGGTCGCCGGCTCGACGGTGAAGCCCAGCCGGACCGCGTAGCGCGCGACGCGCCAGACCCGGGTCGGGTCGTCGACGAACGAGCGCTCGTGCAGGACGCGCAGCACCCCGTCGCGCAGGTCGTCGAGGGCGCCGGGCCAGGCGCGGACCTCGCCGTCCGCCAGCCGGACGGCGACCGCGTTGACGGTGATGTCGCGCCGCGCGAGGTCCGCGTCGATCGACGCCCACGCCACGTCGGGCAGCGCTCCGGGCTCGGCGTACGTCTCGGTGCGCGTGCGGGCGAGGTCGTAGCGGCAGCCCTCGACGTCCACGGTCGCCGTGCCGAAGCGCTCGTGCGACAGCGCCTCACCGCCGAGCCCGCCGGCCAGCGGCGCGACGTCGCCCTCGACCGCAACATCGAGCTCTCGCGGCGCGTTCCCCAGGACCATGTCCCGCACCGCGCCGCCGACCAGCCAGACGCCCGACCCGCCGGACGCGGCGTCGAGCAGCCGCCGCCCGCAGGGCGTGACCCGCAACACCTCGACCACCGCGCTTGCTTCCATAGGGGAACGCATGATCCCGCGATCCCGCATTGCCCGCGTGACGGTCGCCGCTCTGGCGCTGATGATCCTCGCCGCGGCGGGCGTACTCTGGTACGCGCTGGCCAACGACCGGCCGAGCGACGTGTCCGACCCGGACGTCGCGTTCACCGTCCCGGCGCCGCCCCCGGAGCCGCAGGCGCCGGAGAAGGCCAAGAGCTTCGAGTGGCCGGAGTACGGCTACACGCGAGCCCGCACGCGCTTCTTCCCGCTCGCGGAGCCCGCTCGCCCGCCGTTCCCCCAGCGCTGGGCGGTCCGCGGGGACGAGCTGCTCGAGTTCGGTCCGGTCGCGGGCGGCAGCTCGCTCTACCTGCTGAAGAACAACGGCGCGCTCTACGCGATCAAGCGCCGGACCGGGGTCGTCTACTGGAAGAAGAAGCTCGGCAACCTCGCGGCCTCTTCGCCGGCCTACGCCAACGGCGTCCTCTACTGCACGATCCTCGAGGGCGATGAGGGCTCCAAGAAGGGCCGGATCGTCGCGTTCAACGTCGAGTACCCGCGCGTGCGCTGGTCGCGCACGCTCCCGAGCCGCACCGAGACCTCGCCGGTCGTCGTGAAGGGCACGGTCTACATCGGGAGCGAGAACGGGACGATCTACGCCTTCGACGCCGACGACGGGAAGCTCCGCTGGACCGCGAAGGCCTCCGGCGCCGTGAAGGGCGGGCTGGCCTACGACGCCGGCAAGCTCTACGTCGGCGACTACGGCGGGCGCGTGCAGGCGTTCGACGCGCGCACGGGGCGCAAGGTCTGGTCGGTCGCGGGCGGCGGCGGGGCGTTCGGCCTCGGCGGCGGGCGCTTCTACGCGACGCCGTCGGTGGCCTTCGGCCGCGTCTATCTCGGCAACACGAACGGCAGCATGTACTCGTTCTCGACGGCGGACGGCACGCTCGCCTGGCGCCGTGCGACCGGGAACTACATCTACTCGTCGGCGGCGGTGACGAGCGTCCCGGGACTGGGGCCGACGGTCTACGTCGGCTCCTACGACGGGACGCTCTACGCGCTCAACGCCCGGACCGGTGACGTGCGCTGGTCCCACCGCGCCGAGGGGCGCATCTCCGGCGGCGTCCAGATGATCGGCGACCTCGTCTTCTACTCCACCCTCAACGGGCACACGACCGCCCTGGGCGCCGCCACCGGCAGGCGGGTCTGGACGGTGGCCAAGGGCAAGTTCAACCCCGTGATCAGCGACGGCCGCTACCTGTTCCTCAACGGGCAGACGAGCCTCTTCGCCTACGACCTGAAGGCGGGAACCGGACCGGTGCGGACCTACCCGGGTGACCGGCCGAAGATCCTGCCGCCCAAGCGCGACCGCGAGCGGCTGGCCGCCGCCACGCGCGGCGGGGCGCCCTGACCTCAGGCGGGGGCCGGGCGCACGGCGATGCCGGCCGCGGCGAGGTGCGCCTTCGCCTCGCCGACGGTGAACTGGCCGTAGTGGAAGATCGAGGCGCAGAGCACCGCGTCGGCGCCGGCGCGCAGCGCGTCGACGAGGTGATCGAGCGTGCCGGCGCCGCCCGACGCGATGACGGGGACCGCGACGGCCTCGGCGACCGCGGTCGTGAGCGGCAGGTCGTAGCCGTCGCTCGTGCCGTCCCGGTCCATGCTCGTCAGCAGGATCTCCCCGGCTCCGCGCTCGACGGCCTCCCGGCACCAGGCGACCGCGTCGCGGCCGGCCGGGGTGCGCCCGCCGGCGACGTAGGCCTCCCAGCCCGGCTGCGCGGCGTCGCGCGCCTTGGCGTCGACGGCGAGGACGACGCACTGCGCGCCGAAGTGGGTGCTCAGCTCGTCCAGCAGCTCCGGGCGGGCGAGCGCCGCGGAGTTCACGCTCACCTTGTCGGCCCCGGCGTCCAGCACCGCCTGCGCATCGGCGACCGAGCGGATCCCGCCGCCGATCGTGAACGGGATGAAGACGTCGTCGGCGGTGCGGCGCGCCAGCTCGGCGACCGTGTCGCGCTTCTCGTGCGTCGCGGTGATGTCGAGGAACACGAGCTCGTCGGCGCCCTCCGCGTCGTAGCGCACGGCGAGCTCGACCGGGTCGCCCGCGTCGCGGATGTCGACGAAGTTCGTGCCCTTGACGACGCGGCCGTCGTCGACGTCCAGGCACGGGATGATGCGCTTCATGTGCACGGCGTCGAGGGTAGGCCGCTCAGCGGCCCTTGAGGGCGGCCTGACCCTCGGCCACGGTGAACCGGCCCTCGTACAGCGCCTTGCCGACGATCACCCCGCCGAGGTTCACCTGGCGCAGCTCGGCGAGCGCGCGCAGGTCGTCGAGGGTCCCGACGCCGCCGGAGTAGATGAACCGTCCCCGGACGACCGCGGCGATCCGCTCGACCTCGTCGGTGTCGACGCCCCCCGAGCATGCCGTCGCGGTCGACGTTGGAGTAGACGAACGAGCGCACCCCGCGGTGCTGCAGGGATTCGATGACGTCCTCGGCCGGCAGCCCGGTGCTCTCCTGCCAGCCGGAGACCGACACGCGCCCGCCGCGGGCGTCGATGCTGACGATGACCCGCTCGCGGAAGGCTCCGAGGCAGTCGTCGAGCAGGTCGACGTCGCGCAGCGCGGCGGTCCCGAGGATGACGCGCTCCACCCCGGCGTCGAGCGCGGCGCGCACCGACGCCAGCGACCGCAGGCCGCCGCCGAGCTGGACGGGGACGGCGAGCTCGCTCGTGATCGCGGCCACGTGGTCGAGGTTCGCCGGGCGCCCCGCTCTTGGCGCCGTCGAGGTCGACGACGTGGAGGAACCGCGCCCCCGCGTCGACCCACGCCCGGGCGGCCTCCAGCGGCGAGTCGCGGTAGACGGTGCGGTCGTCGAAGTCGCCCTGGACCAGGCGCACCGCCTGGCCGTCGAGGATGTCGATGGCGGGATAGAGGATCATGCGGGGGTCCGTGCGGCGAGGGCGGCGAAGTTGGCGAGCATGCGCAGCCCGTGCACCGAGGACTTCTCCGGGTGGAACTGCGCGCCGAAGACCGAGCCGCGAGCGACGACGCTGGCGAACGGCGTGCCGTACTCGCTCACGCCGAGCACGTCGGCCTCGTCCTCGGGATGCGGGACGTAGGAATGCACGTGGTAGAAGACGGCGGGATCCGGCAGGCCGTCCAGGAGCGGCGAGGTCCCGGTCCAGCGCACGTCCGCCCAGCCGATGTGCGGCAGCTTGAGGCCGGGCGCCGAGAGGTGGCGGACCGTCCCCGGGATCAGCCCCAGGCCCTGCGCGCCGTCGTGCTCGGTCGAGCCGTCGAACAGCAGCTGCATCCCCAGGCACGCGCCGAAGATCGGCACCGCGGCGGCGGCGCGCTCGTGGAGCAGCTCGTCGAAGCCCCCGGCGCGCAGCAGCTCCATCCCGGCCGGGAACGCCCCGACGCCGGGCAGGATCAGGCCGTCGGCGGCGCGCAGCGCGTCGTGATCGGCGGTCAGGACGGCGCGCGCGCCGACGCGCTCGACGGCCTTCTCGACCGACCGGCGGTTTCCCGCGCCGTAGTCCACGATCCCGATCGTCGCGCCGGCGGCCGTCATCAGTCGGTGAGCGTCCCCTTCGTCGACGGCACGCCGTGCTCGTCTGGGTCGATCGCGACCGCCTGGCGCAGCGCGCGGGCGAAGGCCTTGAAGAGCGCCTCGATCATGTGGTGGGCGTTGGCTCCGCGCTGGACCTCGAGATGCAGCGTCAGGCGCGCGGTGCTCGCGACCGCGCGGAAGAACTCGTCGACGAGCTCGTGATCCATGCCGCCCGTCCCGCCCGGCGGCAGATCCGCGCCGAACACCAGCAGCGGCCGGCCGGAGATGTCGATCGCGCAGAGCGCGCGCGCCTCGTCCATCGGGACCACCGCGTGCCCGTAGCGGGTGATGCCGGAGCGGTCGCCGAGCGCCTCGTCGAGCGCGCGGCCCAGCGCGAGCGCCGGTGTCCTCGACGGTGTGGTGGGCCCCGGTCTGCAGGTCGCCGTCGACGTCGACGACGAGGTCGAGGCGGCCGTGACGCGCGAGCAGGTCGAGCATGTGGTCGAGGAACCCGACGCCGGTCCGGCGCTCGCCGGCACCGGTCCCGTCGAGCCCGAGCTCGAGGTGGATCCGGGTCTCGGCCGTCGTGCGGTCGATGTCAGCGCGGCGGGTCATGGGCGCCCATTCTCCCGAACCTCCATGGATGCTGCGTGCAGGTCGAATCCCTCGGCCCGCGCGAGCGCCGCGTCCGGGCGCTGCCAGGGCGCCCGCGGCGCCGCCGATGCGGACCTCGCTCATGCGGCGGCGGAAGTGACGGACGTTGAGGCCGGAGGCGAAGCGTGCGGCCCCGCCCGTCGGCAGCGTGTGGTTGGAGCCGGCGACGTAGTCGCCGAAGGCGGTGGCACTCGGCGCGCCGACGAAGAGGCAGCCGGCGGAGCGCACCTCCGGGGCCAGCGCCTCCGCCGCGGCGCCCTGCAGCTCCAGGTGCTCGGGCGCGAACGCCTCGGCGAAGGCGAGCGCCGTCGCCGCGTCCGGCACGCCGACGAGCGCGAGCGCGGCGCCGCTGTCGCCGGCGTCCGCCAGCCGGGCGCCGATGTCGTCGAGGAGCGCGTCGTCCTCGCTGACGGCGACCGCGAGCGACCCCTCGCCGTGCTCGGCCTGGGCGAGCAGGTCGATCGCGACGAGCGCCGCGTCGGCTCCCTCGGAGGCGACCACGAGCACGTCGCTCGGACCGGCGAAGCCGTCGATGCCGACGAGCCCCGAGACGAGTCGCTTGGCCTCCTGGACCCACGTGTTCCCCGGGCCCGACGATGACGTCCACGCGCGGCGATCGTCGCCGTGCCGTGCGCCAGCGCGGAGATCGCGTGCGCGCCGCCGACGCGGTGGACCTCGCGCACGCCGCAGAGCGCGCAGGCGGCGAGGATGCACGGGATGCCCGCCGGGCGCGCAGACGACGACCTCGTCGACGCCGGCCGCCTGCGCGGTGACCGCGCCCATCACGACGCTGCTCGGGTAGGGCGCGCGGCCGCCGGGCACGTAGACCGCCGCCCGACGGACCGGCAGCTCGCGCAGGCGGACGAGTCTGGCCCTGCGCCAGCGGAACGTCCACGTCGGCGCCCAGGCCGGCGCGGGCGACCGCACCGACGTTCTCGATCGCGAGCTCGAGCGCGGCCCGGACCGCCGGATCGAGCGCGGCGAGCGCGGCATCGAGCTCGCCCGCGGTGACGCGCAGCGAGCCCTCGACCCCGTCCAGGCGCCGGGCGTGGTCCGCCAGCGCCGCGTCGCCGCCGTCGCGGACCGCGTCGACGATCGCGGCGACCTCCGCGGTGATGGCCGCCGCGGGCGGCACGAGGGCGCGGACCGCGCCGGCGACCGCGCCGGCGGCCAGCGGGTCGTCCAGCCGCAGCCGGGCACTAGCCGCCACGCAGCGCCTCGACGATCGCGTCGACGCTGTCGGCCTTGACGCGGTGCGCGACCCGGTTGGCGATCAGCCGCGCCGTCGAGGTGGCGATCTCCTCGCGGATCTCCAGGCCGTTCTCGCGCAGGGTGGTGCCGGTGGCCGTGAGGTCGACGATCGCCTCGGCGAGCCCGGTGAGCGGCGCCAGCTCGACGGAGCCCTTGACCTCGACGATCTCGGCCTGCCTGCCCGTGCGCTCGAAGTACTCGGCGGCGATGTGCGGGTACTTCGTCGCGACGCGCATGACGCCGAGCCGGCGCAGCGCCTCGGCGGCCTTGTCGGGACCCGGCGGGCGAGGCGACGATCATCCGGCACGGCCCGAACCCGAGATCGAGCAGCTCGAAGATCTGGCGCTCGTGCTGCTCCATCAGAACGTCCTTGCCGGTGATGCCGATGTCGGCGGCGCCGGCCTCGACGTACGTCGCGACGTCCGACGGGCGCATCGTCACGATCCCGACGTCCTCGAACAGGAGCTTGCGGTCGTTGGCGCGCACCTCGGCGGTGTCGATCCCGATGCCCTCGAGCGCGTCCAGCGTCTCGCCGAGCAGCGCGCCGCGCGGGACGGCGATGGTCAGGCCGAAGCGGTTCACCGGCTGCGTCTCCCCGCGTTCCTCGCCGGCGAGCGCCGCGTGCAGGCGGTCCACGGCGAGCGCGAAGCCGACGGCCGGAAGCGGGCGCCCGAAGCGTCCGAGCAGGTCGTCGTAGCGGCCGCCGCCGCCGAGCGGCTCGCCCGAGCTGGGGGTCGTAGACCTCGAACATCGTGCCCGTGTAGTAGCCCAGCCGCGGGAACCGGCCGAGGTCGACGATGACCCGCTGCGCGACGTCGGGGTCCAGGCCCGCGACGACGGCGCGCAGCCCGTCGAGCGCGTCGCGCAGCGGCCCGGGCGGCGCGTCGAGCACGTCGGGACCGCCGCGCATGCGCGGGATCCGCGGCGAGCATCTCGGCCGCCTCCGGCGCGCAGGCCCAGGCCCGCGACGACCCGGTCGATGCCGACCAGGTCGCGCGTCGCGAGCTCGTGCAGGAGCTGCTCGCGCGCGGCGTCGGTGACGCCGTAGGCGTCGAGCAGCAGCGGGTAGAGCATCGCGTCGCCGACGCCGACGCTGAAGTCGCGCAGCCCGGTCGCCTCCAGCGCGCGCACGAGGACGGTCAGCGACCTCTGCCGTCCCGGCGGGCCCGGGCGCTCCGACCAGCTCGACGCCGGACTGCAGGAACTCGCGCGTCTGTCCCTGGTGCGGGCGGACCGCGCGGTAGGCGTGGGCGGCGTAGCAGAACCGCAGCGGGGGCTCGGAGTCGGCGTAGCGCGTCGCGACGACCCGCGCGATCGGGACCGTCATGTCGGCGCGCAGCGCGAGCAGCGCACCGTGGTCGTCGACGACGCGGTAGGCGGGCTTGAGGCCGAGGTGCGCGAGCCGCAGCGTCTCCTCGTACTCGACCGCCGGCGTCGAGATCTCGCCGTAGCCGAACCGGTCGAACGTCTCGAGCAGCGCCCCGGTGATGCGGCGCAGCGCGCGCATCTCCTCGGGGAGCACGTCACGGGTGCCGCTGGGAATGCGCAGGGTCACGGGAGATCGGCCGTCGGTCCGCAGTCAGCCGAGCTTACGCGTGGACGGGCTCGGGGTCGCTCGCGACCCGCTCGATCCGTCCGCCGAGCTCCCGCAGGCGCTCGTCGATCCGCTCGTAGCCGCGGTCGATCTGACGGATGTTCCCGATCTCGCTGCGGCCGTCGGCGCACAGCGCGGCGATCAGCATCGCCATCCCGGCGCGGATGTCGGGCGACTCGACGCGCTCGCCGCGCAGCCGCGAGGGCCCGCTGACGATCGCGCGGTGCGGGTCGCACATCGTGATGTCGGCGCCCATCAGGACGAGCTTGTCGGTGAAGATCATGCGGTTCTCGAACATCCACTCGTGGATGAGCACCGAGCCCTCGACCTGCGTCGCCAGCGCGACCGCGATCGACGTGAGGTCGGCCGGGAACGCCGGCCACGGGCCGTCCTGCACCTTGGCCTTGTACTCGCCGACGTCGCGTGCCGCGACGAGCTTCTGGCCGCCGGGCACCAGCACGTCGGCGCCGTCGAGCTCGCTGCTGCAGGCCGAGCTTGGAGAACACCAGGCGGATCATCCGCAGGTCGTCCGGGTCGGTGTCGCGGATGCGCATCTCGCCGCCGGTCACGCCGGCGAGCGCCATGAACGAGCCGATCTCGATGTGGTCGGGCCCGATGTCGTGCACGCAGCCGCCGAGCTCCCTGCGACCGGTGATCGTGAGGATGTTCGAGCCGATGCCGCGGATGTCGGCGCCCATCTTCACGAGCATGCGCGCGAGGTCCTGGACGTGCGGCTCGCAGGCGGCGTTGCCGATGACGGTCTCGCCCGGCGTGAGCGCCGCGGCCATGAGGACGTTCTCGGTGGCCATCACCGACGGCTCGTCCATGAAGATCTGCGCCGGCGCGCAGGCCGCCGACGGGCGCCTCGATGACGATGTCCCGCTCGTGGCGGAAGCTCGCGCCGAGCGCGGCGAAGCCGTCGAGGTGCGGGTCCAGCCGCCGGCGCCCGATCACGTCGCCGCCGGGCGGCGGCATCACGGCGCGGCCGAAGCGCGCCAGCAGCGGGCCGGCGAGCAGGAAGGAGGCGCGGATGCGCCTCGGCGCGTCCGCGGTCGATCTCGCGCGTGCGGGTCGACGTCGGCCGCGCACAGGCTGATCTCGTGCTCGCCGAGCCAGTTGACGGTGACCCCGAGGCCCTCGAGGACCGCGAGCATCGCCTCGACGTCGCGGATCCGCGGGACGTTGCGGACGACGATCTCGTCGCTCGAGAGCACGCATGCGGCGAGGATCGGCAGGGCGCCGTTCTTGTTCCCGGCGGGCACGACCGTACCGCTCAGGGGCGTGCCGCCCTCGATGACGAACTTCTCCATAGCGGGGGGCGCCGAGGCCGCCTGGCGCGGGCGCTGGGCTAGGGTAACAGCCATGTCCTCAGGGCTTTCGCGCACCGAGGCCTGGTCCCTGCTCTGCGACTGGGTGGACTCCGAGCCGCTGCGCCGCCACTGCCAGGCGGTCGAGGCGTCGATGCGCGCCTACGCGCTGCGCGACGGCGCCGACGTGGAGCTGTGGGGCGTCGTCGGGCTGCTCCACGACATGGACTACGAGCGCCATCCGGACATGGACGCGCGACGACGGGCATCCGCGCACCGCGATGCGCGTGCTGACCGAGCGCGGCGTCGATCCCGCGATCGTCCGCGCGATCGCCTCGCACGCCGACTACATGGAGCGTCGCGCGCGAGTCGGACATGGAGAAGACGCTCTACGCGGTCGACGAGCTGTCCGGCTTCGTGCTCGCGTGCGCCGTACGTCCGCCCCCAGGGCATCCACGGCCTGACGCCCAAGTCGGTGAAGAAGAAGCTCAGGCAGCCGAGCTTCGCCGCGGCGGTCAACCGCGAGGACGTCACCCGCGGCGCCGAGCAGCTCGGCGTCGACTTCGACGAGCACGTCACGATCGTGATCGCCGCGCTCGAGGGCGTCGTCGAGCGAGCTCGGCCTCGACCCGAAGCCGGACGGCGACGGGTCTTGACCGCGCGGCTGCGGTACGCCGCGGTCCTGCGCACGCCGTTCGTCCTCCGGCTCCTGGGGACCGCCCTCCTCGCACGCGCCCCGGTCGGCGTCAACGGCCTCGCGATCGTCCTGTTCATCCGCGCCGAGTCCGGGTCGTTCGCGATCGCGGGCGGCGTGGCGGGCGCCTACGCCGTTGGCGCAGCGGGCGTCGCGCCGTTCCTGGGACGCGTCGTCGACCGGTCCGGAGCACCCGCGCGTGCTCGTCCCGCTGGCCCTCGCCCACGGCGTCCTCCTCGCGCTGCTCGTCGCGCTCGGCCTCGCCGGCGCGGGCACGTGCCGCTGATCGCCGGCGGGTTCGTCGCGGGCGCGTCGATCCCGCCGGTGGGCTCGGTCCTGCGCGCTCTGTGGCCGTCCCTCATGCGCGAGCAGCCGGATCTCGTCACGACCGCCTATGCCCTGGACGCCGTCGTCGATCGAGGTCTCGTTCGTCGCCGGCCCGCTGCATCGTCGGCCTGGCGGCGGCGTTCGCCTCACCGCAGGTCGCCCTGGTCGTCGCGATCGTGCTCGTCATCGCCGGCACCGCGGCGTTCAGCGCCGTCGCGCCGGTGCGCCGCTACGCGCCCCAGGACGACGCGGGCGCCGACACGGGCGGGCGCCTGGGCGCGCTGCGCAGTGCGGGCGTGCGCACCCTGATCCTCACGACGCTCCCGATCGGGTTCTGCGTCGGCGCCGCGGAGGTGACGTTCCCGGCCTTCGGCGAGTCCGTCGGCGAGACCGCGCCTGGCCGGCCCGCTGATCGCGATCTGGTCGCTCGGGAGCGCGATCGGCGGCCTCGTCTACGGCGCCCACGGCCATCGCATCGCGGTGCGCACCGCATACCTGCGCACCCTCGCCGTCATCCCGCTGGTGACGCTCCCGCTGACCCTCCCGAGCACGTTCGCGGAGATGGCGCCGCTCGCCTTGCTCGCTGGGGTCGCGATCGCCCCGCTGATCGCCGCCGGGAGCCAGCTCGTCGGCGAGATCGCGCCCCAGGGCGCGCTGACCGAGGCCTACACATGGCCGCTGACCGCGCTCGTCGGCGGCGTCGCGGCGGGCAACGCCGCGGCCGGACTGATCGTGAGTGCCGCGGGCTGGCGGGAGGCGTTCCTCGCGGCGCGCGCTCGTCGGCGGCGTCGGCATCGCGGTCGGGTTCGCGCGCCGCGCCACGCTGGCGCCCGTCCCCGTCTGAGGTCAGGCCCAGCGCCCGCCGGCGCTCGCCCAGGCCTGCATGTGGGCGACGCCGCAGAAGGCGTCCGCGATGCGGTGCTCGCCGCGGTGGCGCACGAGCAGCACGTGGGTCTCTCCGAGCGGCTCGCCGCAGCGCGCGCAGCGGTCCTCGAGCCCGTCGCGCAGCGCGCCGGGGTCCACGCCCCCCGGCGTCCAGTGGGCGCCGCGGATCACCCACGGGACGACGTGCTCGAGCCGGCAGAACACCGCACGGCGCTCACCGGCCGGCTCGAAGGCCCGCAGGCCGTCCCCGGCCGCGACCGCCGCGCCGCACCAGCTGCAGTGCTCGCCCGTCATCGGCGGCAGCCTATCCGCCGGTTCCGGCGGCACGGCCCCGCCGGATATCGTGCGGCGCATGCCCGATCCCGTCGCCATCGTCGTCCTCGAGGGCGACCAGACCGGCCAGGAACTGCTCGACCAGGCGTTGCGCGTGATCGAACCCGACGTGATCGGCGTCCCGCTCGACCTGCGGCGGTTCGACCTGTCGCTCGCGGGCCGCCGCGCCAGCGCCAACGGCGTCGTGCGCGAGGCGGCCGCCGCCGTGCGCGCGGCGGGCTTCGGCGTCAAGGCGGCGACCGTGACCCCGGAGGGCGCCGACGACGTGGGCTCCCCCAACCGCATCCTGCGCGAAGACGTGGGCGGGCGCGTGATCATCCGCACCGGGCGCCGGATCCCGGGCGTGACGCCCGTTGCGGGCGTCCATCACCCGATCTCGATCGTCCGGATGGCCGTCGAGGACGCCTACGGCGCCGAACAGTGGCGCGAGGGCGCGGACGGCGCTGCGGACGAGGTCGCCTTCCGCACTGAGCGGATCACGCGCGGAACCTGCCGCGCCGTCGCCGAGTACGCCTTCCGGCAGGCGCGGAGGATGGGCGGACGCGTCTACGGCGGCCCGAAGTGGACCGTCTCCCCCGTCTATGAGGGCATGCTCAAGGAGGAGATGGACGCCGCCGCCGCGCGCCACGCGGACGTGCCCTACCAGCCGGTCCTGATCGACGCGACCTACGCGGGGCTGATCACCGGCGCCGCTGACGTCCCGCTCGTCGTGCCGGCGCTCAACCGCGACGGAGACTGCCTGAGCGACCTCGTGATGCCGATGTTCGGGTCGATCGCGGGCGCCGAGTCGGTCCTGCTGGCCTTCGACGACGAGCTGCGGACGACGGTCGCCATGGCGGAGGCGCCGCACGGCACCGCGCCGGCGCTGGAGGGCAAGGACCTCGCGAACCCGATGGCGATGATTCTCGCCTGCGCCGCGGTCCTGCAGTACGCCTCGCCGGACCGGCCCGAGCTCGAGCGCGCGTCGCGGGCGATCTACGAGTCGGTCCTCGAGGCGAGCGCCGCCGGCGTGCGCACCCCCGACCTCGGAGGCCATGCCTCGACGAGCGGCTTCACGAGCGAGGTCGTCACTCGGGTTCGGACGAAGATCGAGGTGTGGGCGTCGTTGGGGTCGGCAGTGTGACCCCGTCCACGGGGGCGTGGGCGGAGCCGAACACGTCGCCGCCCCGGTGCCCCCAGCGCCCGAGCGGGTCGCTCAGCGGCGCGAGGCCCATGCTCACGGCGGTGACGGCGGCGCCGGCGGACGTAGATCGCGCGCTGGATCGCGAGCGTGAGGGTCGCGGCGATGAGCAGGCTGATGATGTTGAGCGCGAGCTGCAGCGCGGATCCGCGGAAGGACACCCGGTCGTCGTACGCCAGCGACACGCCGATGTCCGCGGCCGCCGGGATCGTCGTGATCGAGATGGCGACCCCGACGAGCGCGGCCGACTTGCCCAGGGTGACCGAGAGCATCCCGGCCGCGCCCGCGCACAGCGCCACGACGACCGAGAACCCGTCGGGCGCCGCGATCGCCTCCGCCATGCTGTTGCCGATGCGGCGAAACTCGTCCGGCGCGACGCCCACGTAGCGCAGGACCACCGTTGAGAGCAACGCGAGAACGATCGCGGCGGTGAACCCGACCGTGACGGCGACGAATCCGCGGACGACATAGTCGCGGCGCCGCCGCACGACGCCCACGGAGAAGGCCGCGATCGGCCCGAAGTCCGGGCTGACGGCCATCGCACCTACCACGATCGGCGCGGAGTCGATGAGGATGCCGACGCTCGCGATCACCCCGGCGAGCCCGAACAGCGCCACGAGGCCCCAGCTCACGAACCCCTGGTCGGCGATCTTGGCGCCGACGTTCTCCCACAGCACCGCGTCCGCCGACGCGCCACGCGACACGCGCTCCGCCTCCTGCGCGCGGACCGAGACGCTCGCGTCGAGCCGCTCGAGGTCGATGCTCCCGGTTTCGTGGATCCGCATCGCGCGGAGGTCCGCCACGAGGTAGCTGGCGTCCTCTTCGGCCACGTCGCACGAGATGACGTCACCGGGCGGGTCGACGGCCGCTCCGCGGTAGGCCACGATGCTCGCCGTGCTCGAGCACACGCGCAGCAGCCCGAGCACCTCATCCGCCTGGTCCCCCGGGGCGATGATCCGCAGGTGAATCACGCGCCGGATGCTACGCACGCGGACGGCCGACTGCACGAACCGTTGCAGCGAAAACACGATGGACAGGCCGAATTCGACACTACGAACTCCTGTTCGCCCGGTCCGTCCGTTCCCGACCGTAGGTTCCCGAACACATGTTCGCTTCTCCGTCGTCCATCCCCGCTCGCCCATCGCTCCTGCACCGCGCTCTGCGCGCCGCCGTCGCCTTCGCGACACTCGAAGCGGTCGTGCCCGAGCCCGGCGAGTCCGCGGCCGCGCGCGGCGCCGGGTCAACCGGCGCCGCGGCGGGCCGCGACATGATCGCCCACCGGCACCGCGTGCCGCTCGAGCGGCGCCGCCGCCCGCGCCGGCCCGGCGACGCAGCCGCGGCGCCCCAGGTGTGTCTGCTGAGCCGGGCGCCGCACGCCGCCCCACGCGCTGCGCCTGTGTGCCGCGCCGCAGCGCGCACGTCGCGTCCCTGAGCGCACGCCGCCCGACGTCACCGCGCCGCACTCCCGCGCGGGAACGAGAAAGGGCCGCCCCGGAGGGCGGCCCTTTCAACATCAAACCGGCGGCGACCTACTCTCCCAGGCCCGAAGGGCCAAGTACCATCGGCGCTGTGGGGCTTAACTGCTCTGTTCGGAATGGGAAGAGGTGTTTCCCCCACGCCATAGCCACCGGAAATTGTCGAGACCGACCGTCTCGACGGACCTTGAAAACCGCACGCAGCCACCGAAGAAACGGGGATCAAAAAAGAACCGTCAAGCCCTCGGACCATTAGTACCGGTCTCCTTCACGCGTTACCGCGCGTCCAGATCCGGCCTATCAACCTGGTGGTCTACCAGGGTCCTTACTCCCTCTAGGGGATGGGAGAATTCATCTCGAGGCCGGCTTCCCGCTTAGATGCCTTCAGCGGTTATCCGATCCGTTCGTAGCTAAGCTGCGGTGCCCTTGGCAGGACAACAGCTACACCAGAGGAACGTTCACCCCGGTCCTCTCGTACTAGGGGCAAATCCTCTCAATTCTCCAACGCCCACGGCAGATAGGGACCGAACTGTCTCACGACGTTCTGAACCCAGCTCGCGTGCCGCTTTAATGGGCGAACAGCCCAACCCTTGGGACCTACTTCAGCCCCAGGATGCGACGAGCCGACATCGAGGTGCCAAACCGCGCCGTCGATGTGGACTCTTGGGCGCGATAAGCCTGTTATCCCCGGCGTACCTTTTATCCGTTGAGCGACAGCGCTTCCACTTGCCACTGCCGGATCACTATGACCTGCTTTCGCACCTGCTCGACCCGTCGGTCTCGCAGTCAAGCTCCCTTGTTGCCATTGCACTCTACGCACGATTTCCGACCGTGCTGAGGGAACCTTTGCACGCCTCCGTTACATTTTAGGAGGCGACCGCCCCAGTCAAACTACCCGCCTGACACTGTTCACCGCCCGGATTCACGGTGCGATGTTAGATGTCCAATACATCAAGGGTGGTATCTCAAAGTTGGCTCCACACCAGCCGCAGCCGATGCTTCAAAGCCTCCCACCTATTCTGAACGAAATGCATCGAACACCAATATCAGGGTGTAGTAAAGGTGCACGGGGTCTTTCCGTCTAGCCGCGGGTACTCGGCATCTTCACCGAGACTGGAATTTCACCGAGCCCATCGTTGAGACAGCGCTGAAGTCGTTACGCCATTCGTGCAGGTCGGAACTTACCCGACAAGGAATTTCGCTACCTTAGGACCGTTATAGTTACGGCCGCCGTTTACCGGGGCTTAGCTTCGAAGCTTCGGGCGAACCCTAACCTCTCCACGTAACCTTCCGGCACCGGGCAGGCGTCAGCCCCTATACGTCGTCTTACGACTTAGCAGAGACCTGTGTTTTTGGTAAACAGTCGCTTCAGCCTATTCACTGCGGCCCCCTCGGGCTCCGCCGGCAAGCGGCCTCACCCTACTGGGGCGCTCCTTATCCCGAAGTTACGGAGCAATTTTGCCGAGTTCCTTAACGATGGTTATCTCGATCACCTTAGTATTCTCTACTTGCCCACCT
>CAVOYJ010000004.1:110000-204701 GCA_963700655.1 uncultured Actinomycetes bacterium
AGGAGGTTGAACGTCTGGTCGGTCCCGCCGAGCTCCACGTCGGCGCGGACCGCCACGGAGTCGTAGCCCTGCATCAGCGGGTAGAGCAGCTCGAGGATCGAGATCGGCGCGCCGGCCGCGTACCGCGTGGCGAAGTCCTCGCGGTCCAGCAGCTGGGCGACCGTGGTCGTGCGCGTGAGGCGGAAGAGGTCCTCCATCGACATGTCGAGCCATTCGCCGTTGAAGCGCAGCTCGTAGAGGTCCTCGTCCGCACGCAGGACGCGCTGGGCCTGGAGCTCGTAGGTCCGCGCGTTGGCCTCGATCTCCTCCCCTGTCAGGACCGGGCGCGTCTCCGAGCGGCCGCTGGGATCGCCGACCCGGGCCGTGTAGTCGCCGACGATCAGGACCACACGGTGGCCGAGTTCCTGGAACTCGCGCAGCTTCTGCAGCACGACGGTGTGCCCGAGGTGGATGTCCGGCGCCGTCGGATCGAGTCCGAGCTTGACGCGGAGCTGCCGGCCCTCCTTCTCCGCGGCGGCCAGCCGGCCCGCCAGGCCTCCCTCGGGCAGCGACTCGGCCGCGTTTCGCGCCAGAAAGGCCGCCTGGGACGAGGGATCGGAACCGGCGGACGGCATCCGGCCCAATGCTAGAGTTCTTCCCTCCTGAGCGGTCGCCCGGCATGCGCGACCGCCGTGCCCGGAACGCCCCGCCGCAGGGCCTCCGCCGACGTCTCCCAGGCTTCGCGCCGCCATGGCCGACGACGATCTGCCCGACATTCCCGACTCGCCCGTGGACGCCGAGCCGCCTGCGGCCGACCCCTTCGAGCCTCCGCCCCCGGCCGGGCGACCCAAGCTCCGCAAGCGCCGGCTGCTCCTGACCGTCATCCCGCTCGTGCTGCTCGCGGTCGTCTCGACGATCTTCGGAATGATGATGGCGCTCGCGCGGGAGCTGCCGAACCTCGAGACGGCCAAGGAGTTCCAGGCCGCCCGCAACTCGGTGCTGCAGGACCGCCTGGGTCGCCCGCTCGGGCTGCTCACGAGTGACCGCAACCGGGTCCTCATCCCCTACACCGACATCTCGCCGTTCATGCGCAACGCGATCATCTCGGTCGAGGACGAGCGGTTCTACGAGAACGCCGGCGTCGACCTGCGCGGCATCGGGCGCGCGTTCTTCCAGGACGTCGTCAAGGGCGGGGCCCGCCAGGGCGGCTCGACGATCACCCAGCAGTTCGTCAAGAACGCGACCGAGGCGCAGGACGAGCGCACCGTCTTCCAGAAGCTGCGCGAGTCCGCGCTGGCCTACCACCTGACCCGCCGCTGGCCGAAGAACAAGATCCTCACGCAGTACCTGAACTCGATCTACTTCGGGAACGGCGCCTACGGGATCGAGTCGGCGGCCCGGGTCTACTTCGGCGCCGACCCCAACCACGCCGGCTGCGGGACCCGGGCGCGGCCGTGCGCCAAGGAGCTCACCGCCGCCGAGGCCGCGCTGCTCGCCGGCGTCGTGGCCAACCCCAGCGCGTTCGACCCGGTCGCCCATCCCGAGGCCGCCACGCGCCGGCGCAACATCGTGCTGGCGAAGATGCTCGAGCAGGGCAAGATCACGCGCGCCGAGTACGAGGACGGCACGCAGCAGGCGCTGCCGGGCAACATCGTCCCGCCGAGCGTCGACACGAAGGCGCCGTACTTCACGACCTGGGTCAGCCAGCAGCTCGTCGAGCAGTTCGGCGCGCGGCGGGCCTTCGAGGGCGGACTGCGGGTCCGCACGACGCTCGACCTCGACCTGCAGAACGCCGCCCAGCGGGCGATCGACACCTCGCTGCCCAACCCCGACGGCCCGGCGGCGGCCATGGTCGCGATCGACAACGGGACCGGCGAGGTCCGCGCGCTCGTGAACAGCACGGACTACAGCGACCGGCCGTTCAACCTGGCCACGCAGGGCGAGCGTCAGCCGGGCTCGACCGTGAAGCCGTTCATCCTCGCCGAGGCGATGAAGCAGGGCTACGGCCTCGGGTCGGTCTGGCCGTCGCGCAAGCGCGAGTTCGACGTGCCGGGCACCGGCGGCCAGGAGAAGTTCGTCGTCAACAACTTCGACGACTCCTACACGGGCTCGCGCGACCTCGGCTCGGCGCTGACGTTCTCCGACAACGCCGTCTTCGCGGCGGCCGGCATCGCGACCGGGACGAAGCGGGTCGCCCGGCTGATCGAGCGGATGGGCGTGCGGACGACGGTCTCCACGAACCCGGCGATGACGCTCGGCGCGTTCAAGCAGGGCGTCTCGGTCCTCGACTGGGCGCATGCGTACGAGACCTTCGCGACCGGCGGCAAGCGCGTCTGGGGCACGCTCGGCGCGCCCGACACGGGGCCCCGTCGGGATCCGCGACGTGCGCTCGATCGCGACGGACCGGCTGATCGCCCGCAACCGCGTCAAGACGAAGCGCGTCCTCTCCCCCGAGGTGGCCGCGCTGACCACGCAGCAGATGCAGACCGTGGTCTCCAGCGGCACCGGCAAGCGCGCGGCCTACGGCGGCTTCGCGGCCGGCAAGACCGGAACGACGGAGGATTTCGGCGACGCGTGGTTCGTCGGGTTCACGCGCGAGCTGACGATCGCCGTCTGGGTCGGCTACCCGGACAAGCTCACGCCGATGAAGACCGAGTTCGACGGCGAGCCGGTCGCGGGCGGCACCTTCCCGGCCCAGATCTGGCGCGACTTCGTCGTCCAGGCGGGGGCGATCTCCAAGCAGCGCATCGCCGAGCGGAAGGCCAGGCGCGAGGGCAAGAAGGCGCCCGACGCCGTCGACCCCGCCGCCGAGCTGGGCGATCAGGTCATCGGCGGATCCGGCGGTGACACGTCCGGGGAGGGCGGCGGCGACACGCGCGACACGACAAAGCCCAGGTCGGGTGGCGGCGACACCGGCGGCGGCGGGAACGACAACGGCGGCGGGAACGCGCAGCCGGCCCCCACCCCGGCGCCCGCACCCGAGCCGGCGCCCACGCCCGCGCCGGCGCCGGCGCCCGCACCCGCGCCTGAGAGCGGCGGCGGGGGCGGGGTCGAGGCCGGCGGCGTCACGCCGCCATCGGGCTGACCGTCTCCCGCAGCCCGCGCGGCCACGGGCGCGACACGCAGCGGCTGCCCGCCGCGCAGAAGCGCCACGGCAGGTCCACGGCGCGCGTGATCCCGATGCGCGGGCCGACGATCAGCCGCGGCGCGGGCGTTCCGGCGGGACGCGCCTCGATGCGGACCGGCCCGCGCACGAGGCTCGTCGCGTTGCGATCGAGCCCGACGCCGAGCGCCTGCGTCAGCTTGCCCGGCCCCGAGCAGAGGTCCTCGGGTCGCTCACGGCCGCGGCGTGCGCGCATCTCCTCGACGCCGTCGAGCGGCTCGAGTGCCCGCAGCAGGACGGCCGCGCCGGTCCGGGCGTCCTCGCAGACCGCGTTCAGCAGGGCGTGGACGCCGTACGAGCGATAGACGTAGGCGGTCCCGGGCGCGGCGAAGAGCGTCGCCGTGCGCGGCGTCAGCCCCGCGAACGCGTGGCAGGCCGGCTCGGAGTCGTGGTAGGCCTCGGTCTCGACGATCAGGCCGGCCGCGTCGCCGTGCCGGACGACGCAGCCGACGAGGTCGCGGGCGACGTCGACGACCGGCCGCGCGTAGAACGCCGGCGGGCAGCGCCGCCGGCATCAGCCGGAGAGCAGTCCGCGTGCGAGCGCGAGCTGCTCGCGGACGCGCGTGGAAGCGGTGCCGCCCTCGCTGACCTTCGACTCGAGCCAGGACGCGCTCGTGAGGACCTCCGCGACGCCGTCGTCCAGGTGCTCGGAGTGCGCACGCAGCTCGTCGGGCGAGAAGTCCGACAGCCTGCGGCCCTCCGTCACGGCCTTCACGCACGAGGCCCGCGACGATGCCGTGGCACTCGCGGAACGGCACGCCGCGCTTGACCAGCAGGTCGGCGATGTCGGTCGCGGCGATCAGGTCGTCGGAGGCCGCGTGCGCCATCCGCTCGCGGTCGAAGGTCGCCCCGCGGACCATCCCGGAGGATGCCGCCAGGCACAGCCGCAGCGTGTCGACCGAGTCGAACAGGTGCGTCTTGTCCTCCTGCATGTCCTTGTTGTAGGTCAGCGGGAGCGCGTGCAGGACGCCGTACATCGCCGACAGGTGACCGACGACGCGCGGCGCCTTCGCGCGCAGCAGCTCGGCGGCGTCGGGGTTCTTCTTCTGCGGCATGATCGAGCTGCCGCTCGTCCACGCGTCCGAGCAGGCGGACGAAGCCGAACTCCTCGCTCGACCACAGGACGAGCTCGCCGCCCAGGCGCGAGAGGTGCGTCGCGCAGGTCGCGGCGGCGCCGATCCAGTCGAGGACGAAGTCGCGGTTGGCGACCGCGTCGAGCGAGTTCGGCGCGACGCCGGTGAAGCCGAGCTCCCCGGCCACCATCCGGCGGTCGGTGTCGAAGTTCACGCCCGCCAGCGCGCCCGCGCCGAGCGGCAGGTCCGCGACCTGGGTCCCCGACGAACCGGAAGCGGCTGCGGTCGCGCTCGAGCATCCAGACGTACGCGAGGAGGTGATGGCCGAGGTAGACCGGCTGCGCACGCTGCAGGTGCGTGTAGCCCGGGCAGCGGCCAGTCGAGGTGCGCCTCGGCGGCGTCGAGCAGCGCGGCCATGAGGTCGGCGATCCGCTCCTCCATCTCCAGCGCCGCCTCGCGCACGAACAGCGCGACGTCGGTTGCGACCTGGTCGTTGCGCGAGCGGGCCGTGTGCAGCTTGCCGCCGACCGGCCCGGCGAGCTCCGTCAGGCGGCGCTCGACCGCCATGTGGATGTCCTCGTCGTCCTCCGGAACGGGAAGCGTGCCACCGCGCAGCTCGACCTCGACGGCGTCGAGCCCGGCGAGCAGGGCGTCCCGGTCGGCGTCGTCGATGATGCCCTGCGCGGCGAGCATCCGCGCGTGGGCGCGCGACTGCGCGACGTCGTAGGGCCAGAGCCGGCGATCGACGTCGAGCGACCGGTTGATGGACGCGAAGTCCGGATCCTGGGGCTCGGCGAAGCGCGACATGCCGCGCGAGTCTAGGCGCGCCCGAGGACTCGGCGCAGCGCCGAGGCCACGCGCTCGACCTGTCCGTCGGTCATCTCGGGGAAGAACGGGAGCGCGATCGATCGCGCCGCGACGTCCTCGCAGACCGGGAACTCGCCCTCGCGATGTCCGAAGCGCTCGCGGTAGAGGCTCATGAGATGGATCGCGGGCAGGTAGGGCTTGCTCTGGATGCCGTGCTCGCGCAGCGCCACGACGACGTCGTCGCGCGCCGGGCCGTCGGCGGGATCTGGACGACGAAGACGAACCAGCCGCGCCGGTCGCCGCCCGTGTCCGGGCACGGGAGCGTCGAGGCCCTCGATCCCCGCGAGCGCCTCGCGGTAGCGCTCCGCCACCCGTGCCCGCGCCGCGAGCATGCCCGTCGAGGCGGTCCAGCTGCGCGAGCCCGACGGCCGATGCGATGTCGCTGAGCCGGTAGTTGAAACCGAGGCGGTCGTGGTCGAGCCAGCCCATGTCGGGCGCGCGGCCCTGGTTGCGCTCGCTGTCGAGCCGCTCCTTCATGGCGGCGTCCCCCGTCGTGACCATCCCGCCCTCGCCCGTGGTGAGCTGCTTGTTGGCGTAGAAGCCGAAGACGGCCGGGTGGCCGCGGCCGCCGACCGGGGTGCCGTCGGCGTGGACGGCACCGAGCGCCTCGCAGGCGTCCTCGACGATCGGCAGCCCGAGGGCCTCGAATGCCGGCAGGTCGGCCGGGTAGCCGAAGATGTGCACGGGCAGGAGCGCGGTCGTGCGGTCGGTGATCGCCGCCGCCGCGGCCTGCGGGTCGAGGTTCAGCGTCACCGGGTCGATGTCCGCGAAGACCGGCCGGGCGCGCTCGAACAGGACGGAGTTCGCGCTCGCGACGAACGAGAACGGCGACGTGACGACCTCGTCGCCGTCCGTGACCCCGACCGCGCGCAGCGCCAGGTGCAGGCCCGGCCGTGCCGCTGGAGACCGCGCTCGCGTGCGGCGACGCCGAGCCGCGCCGCGAACGCCTGCTCGAACGCGGGCACGCGCGGGCCGAGCGACAGCTGCCCGCTGCGCAGGACCTCGATGACCGCGCGCTCCTCCTCCTCGCCGAGCACCGGCCGAGCGAGCGGGACGACCTCCTCGCCGTCGCTCACGCCGCGTCGCTGCTCGTCGCCGGAGCCGGAGGCCTGCCGCCGGTCCGGCCCGGCTGCTCGCGGTAGACGAGCGAGTCCACGAGCGCCTGCCAGGATGCGGCGATGACGTTCTCGGCGACGCCGATCGTCCCCCAGACGTCGTCGCCGTCGGACGCGTCGATCAGGACGCGCGTCGTCGCGCCCGTGCCGTGCGTCTCGTCGAGGATGCGGACCTTGTAGTTCACGAGCTCGATGTCGGCCAGCTGCGGATGGATCTCGGTGATCGCGTCGCGCAGGGCGCTGTCGAGCGCGTTGACCGGGCCGTTGCCCTCAGCGGTGCGCACGTAGCGCTCGCCGTCGATCCAGAGCTTCACCGTCGCCTCGCACTCGACCTTCCCGTCGGCGCGCTGCTCGACGATCGTGCGCCAGGACTCGAGCTGGAACAGCGGCTCGTAGGCGCCCGTCTCGCGGCGCATGAGCAGCTCGAACGAGGCGTCGGCCGCCTCGAACTGGTAGCCGAGGTGCTCGAGCTGCTTGACGCGCTCGACGATCCTCGTCGCGGCCTCGTCGTCGACCTGGATGCCGGCCGCCTCGGCCTTCTCGGCGATCGTCCCGCGACCGGACAGCTCGGAGACGAGCACGTCGCGCGCGTTCCCGACGAGCGCCGGATCGGTGTGCTCGAAGGTCGCCGCGTCGGCGCGGATGCCCGCGGCATGCAGGCCCGCCTTGTGCGCGAATGCGTGCTTCCCGACGAACGGCTGGGCCGGGTCGGGCGCGCGGTTGAGCAGCTCGTCGACGAAGTGCGCGGTGCTCGTGAGCCGCGCCAGGCGCGCCGGCTCGAGCACCTCGACGCCCATCTTGAGCTGGAGGTCGGCGATGATCGTCACGAGGTTCGCGTTGCCGGTGCGCTCGCCGATGCCGTTGATCGTGCCCTGCACCTGCGTGGCGCCCGCGTCGACCGCGACGAGCGTGTTGGCCACCGCGCAGCCGCCGTCGTCGTGGGTGTGGATCCCGAGCGGCAGCGACGGGAAGGCCTCGCGGACGGCGGTGACCGCGGCGGTGATCTGCCCGGGCAGCGATGCCGCCGTTCGTGTCGCAGAGGACGACGCGCTCGGCGCCGGCGTCGGCCGCCGCACGCACGCAGTCGAGCGCGTAGGCCGGGTCGGCGAGCCAGCCGTCGAAGAAGTGCTCGGCGTCGAGCAGCGCGCGCTTGCCCTGGCCGACGAGGAAGGCGATCGACTCGGCGATCATCGCGAGGTTCTCCTCGCGCTCGACCCGCACGACCTTCTCGACGTGCAGGACGCTCGCCTTGCCGACGAGGGTGATGACCGGCGCGAAGCACTCGGCGAGGATCCGCAGGCCGTCGTCGGCGTCCGCGCCGACGCCGCGCCGCCGCGTCATCCCGAAGCCCGCGATCTCGCTGTGCTGCAGCGGTCTCGCCCGCGAGCAGCTCGAACAGCTCCTGCTCCTTGGGGTTCGACGCGGGGAAGCCGGCCTCGATCAGGTGGACCCCGAGGTCGTCCAGGCGCCGCACGACGCGCACCTTCTCCTCGGCGGTGAGGCTCATGCCGCCGCCGCCCATGCCGTCGCGCAGGGTGGCGTCGTAGAGCTCGACGGTCGGGCTCACGGTGTCGTCGCCGAGCTGACCGGGACCGGGTCGAGCCATTCGCGGTAGCGCTCCTCGCGGCCGTGGAGCGCGTCGTCGAACACGCGCTGCACGGCGCGGGTGATCTCTCCGGGCCGGCCCTCACCGATCGTGTGGTCGTCGACCTCGCGGACCGGGACGAGCTCCGCTGCGGTGCCGCTCATGAAGATCTCGTCGGCGAGGTAGAGCTCGGCGCGCGCGAGGTCGCGCTCGACCACCTCGAAGCCGAGGTCGCCGGCGATCTGGATCGGCGGTGCGCCGGTTGATCCCGTCGAGGATCGACGCGGTCTGCGGCGGCGTGTGGATGACACCGTCGCGCACGACGTAGATGTTCTCGCCCGAGCCCTCGCAGACGCGTCCGTGGTCGTCGAGCAGGATCGCCTCGTCGTAGCCGGCCTTGTGGGTCTCGATCTTCGCCAGGACGCTGTTGAGGTACTGCCCGCCGGCCTTCGCCTGCGGGATCAGCGAGTCGGGGCTGATCCGCCGCCAGGAGCTGACCTTCGCGCGGATGCCGTTCTGCTTGCCCTCCTCGCCGAGGTAGGCGCCCCACTCCCAGACGGCGATCGCCACGTCGACCGGCGCCTCGAGCGGGAACAGCCCCATCGTCCCGTAGCCGCGGAAGACGAGCGGGCGGATGTAGCAGGAGCGCAGGTTGTTGCGGGCGATCGTCTCGAGCGTCGCCTGGCGGATCTGCTCGCGCTCGAACGGGATCGTCCATGTAGTAGAGCGAGCTGGAGCGGAACAGCCGCTCGACGTGGTCCTGGTTGCGGAACACGGCGGGGCCGATCTCGGTGTCGTAGCAGCGCACGCCCTCGAACACGGACGTCCCGTAGTGCAGCGCGTGCGTGAGCACGTGCACCTGGGCGTCTTCCCAGCGCACGAACTCGCCGTTCATCCAGATGACCTCGCTGGGCTGCACCGATTCGCTCCTTGATCTCGCGCTAGAGGTGGGCGAGCACCGCGCCGGTCGCCTCGGCCGTCGTGGCCTCACCGCCCAGGTCGCGGGTGCGCAGACCACCTGCAAGCGCCGCGTGAACGGCCGATTCTAGGGCGGCGGCCTCCGAATCCCAACCGAGCCCGTGCCGGAGCATCATCGCCGCCGACAGGAACATCGCCAGCGGGTTGGCGACGCCCTGCCCCGCGATGTCCGGCGCCGAGCCGTGGACGGGCTCGAACAGGCCCGGGGCCGTCGGGGTTGCCGATGCTCGCGCTCGGCAGCAGGCCGAGCGAGCCGGTGATGACCGACGCCTCGTCGCTGAGGATGTCGCCGAACATGTTCTCGGTGAGGATCACCTCGAAGTGCCGCGGCGCGGTGATGAGCTTCATCGCGGTCGAGTCGACGAGCGCGTGCTCGAGCTCGATGTTCGGGAACTCCTCGGCGTGGACGCGGTGCACGACCTCGCGCCAGAGCCGGCTGGTCTCCAGCACGTTGGCCTTGTCGACACTCGTGACGCGGGCCTTGGCCGCGCCGAAGGCGACGCGGGCGATCCGCTCGACCTCCTCGACGCTGTAGCGGCACTCGTCGCTGGCGGACGTCGCGGTCGCGCGTCTTCTCGCCGAAGTAGATGCCGCCCGGTCAGCTCGCGCACGACGAGCATGTCGGTGCCCTCGACGATCTCGCGCCGCAGCGGGCTGGCGTCGAGCAGCGCGTCGATCGCCGTGACCGGGCGCAGGTTCGCGAACAGACCGAGCGCCTTGCGCAGGCCGAGCAGGCCCTGTTCGGGCCGCGGCTTGTCCGGGTCGGTCGTGTCCCACTTGGGGCCGCCGACCGCGGCGAGCAGCACGGCGTCGCTCGCCTCGCACGCCGCGAGGACCTCGTCGGTGAGGGCGGTGCCGTGCGCGTCGATCGACGCGCCGCCGAAGGGGTGCTCGGTGAACTCGAGCTTCCCGGGGACGAGCGCGTCGAGGATCTCGACCGCTGCGGCGGCGACTTCGGGGCCGATGCCGTCGCCCGGGAGCAGCGCGAACGCCGGTCACGCGATCGCCTCCGTCGTGACGGGGCCCTTGCGCTCCCGCGAACGCCTCGTACGCGTCGATCGGCTCGCGCCTGCTGCAGCGTCATCGCGATGTCGTCGAGGCCGTTGAGCAGCCGGTGCTTGGTCTCCGGGTCGAGCTCGAAGCGGGCGACCAGCGCCGTCGCCGTAGCGGACCTCCTGCGCGGCGAGGTCGACCTCGGCGCTCCCGGCGGCCGCGACCGCGCGGCACTCGTCCTCGGTCAGCTCGACCGGCAGCAGGCCGATCTTCGTGCTGTTGGAGAAGAAGATGTCCGCGAACGACGGGGCGATGATCGCCTTGAAGCCGTAGTCCTCCAGCGCCCACGGCGCGTGCTCGCGCGAGGACCCGCAGCCGAAGTTGCGCCCGGCGACGAGGATCGGGTTGGCGGGCAGGTCCCAGCCCGGCTCCTGCTTCCAGTCGTAGAAGAGGAACTCGCCGAACCCGGTGCGCTCGATGCGCTTGAGGAACTGCTTGGGAATGATCTGGTCGGTGTCGACGTCGTCGCGGTCGAGGACCGAGACGGGGCCGGTGATGACGTTCACGGGGTCCATGGGTTCAGCTCCAGTCGCGGATGTCGACGAACCGTCCCTCGATGGCCGCCGCGGCGGCCATCTGGGGACTGACGAGGTGGGTGCGCCCGCCCTTGCCCTGGCGCCCCTCGAAGTTGCGGTTCGAGGTCGACGCGCAGCGCTCGCCGGGCTTCAGCGTGTCGGGGTTCATGCCCAGGCACATCGAGCAGCCGGCGCCGCGCCAGTCGAAGCCGGCCTCGGTGAAGAGCCGGTCGAGCCCTTCGGCCTCGGCCTGCGCCTTCACCTGCACCGATCCGGGGACGACCATCGCGTAGACGCTGTCGGCGACCTTGCGGCCCTTGATCATCTCGGCGGCGGCGCGCAGGTCGCCGATCCGCGAGTTCGTGCAGGAGCCGATGAAGACGCGGTCGAGCGTGATCTCCTCGATCGGCGTCCCGGCCTGAAGGCCCATGTACTCGAGCGCGCGCTCGTCGCCGTCGCCCTGGGGCTCCGGGACGCTGCCGGACGACGCCGACGACCATGCCGGGGTTCGTGCCCCAGCTGACCATCGGGCTGATCGCGTCGACGTCGACCGTGATCTCGCGGTCGAACGTCGCGCCCGTCGTCGGTCTTCAGGCCGCGCCAGCGCTCGACGAGCGCGTCCCAGTCCGCACCGGTGGGCGCCGCGGGGCGACCCTGGACGAAGTCGATCGTCGTCTGGTCGGGCGCGATCATGCCCGCGCGCCCGCCGCCCTCGATCGTCATGTTGCAGATCGTCATGCGGCCCTCCATCGAGAGCGACTCGATCGACCGGGCCGGCGAACTCGACGACGTGACCGACGGCGCCGTCGACGCCCATCTGGCCGATCGTCGCGAGGATCAGGTCCTTCGCGGTCACGCCCGGGCCCATGCGACCCGGCGTAGGTGATCCGCATCGACCTGGGCTTCCGCTGCACGAGCGTCTGGGTGGCGAGGACGTGCTCGACCTCGCTCGTGCCGATGCCGAAGGCGAGCGCCCCGAACGCGCCGTGCGTGGCCGTGTGGCTGTCGCCGCAGACGATCGTCATGCCCGGCTGCGTCAGGCCCGAGCTCCGGCCCGATCACGTGGACGATGCCCTGGCTGCTCGGAGCCGAGCGAGTAGACCGGGACGCCGAACTCCGCGCAGTTGGACTCGAGCGTCTCGACCTGCACGCGGCTGAGCTCGTCCTTGATCCGCGCGGCGACCGGCGTGCCGTCGGTCGGGCACGTTGTGGTCGGCGGTGGCGACCGTGCGGTCGGGCCGGCGCACCGGACGGCCGGCGAGCCGCAGGCCGTCGAACGCCTGCGGGCTCGTCACCTCGTGGACGAGGTGCAGGTCGATGTAGAGGAGGCCGTCGGCCACCTCGTGGTCGGCCCAGATCTTGTCGAACAGCGTGGTCGGGTTCAGGCATGGTTCAGCTCCGTCGGAGGCCCGCGCTGACGACGGCCAGAACGGCCGCCGGGCGCGGGCCCGGGTTCTCGAAGTGGTGGGGCAGGTCGGCGTCGAAGGTGACGGTGTCGCCGGTCGCGCAGCTCGTGGCGCTCGCCGTCGATGTCCAGGACGACGGAGCCTTCCTCGACGACCGCGATCTCGCGGCTGCCGGGCTCGTGCATCGGCGGGTCGCCGGGGCCGCCGGTCTGCGCGCCGGCGTCCAGCACGTGGCGGCTGAGCTCGGCGCGCTGGCCAGGCAGCGGCGGCGTGAGCACCTCGAACGGTGTGGCCGCTGCGCTCGGAGCCGCCGCCGCGGCGCTCGGCGGCGCGGACGATGCGACACCGAGCCGCCCTCGTCCAGGCGCAGCAGCTGCGAGAGGCGCAGGTCGAGCCCGTCGGCGATCCGCGCGGCGACGGCGAGCGTCGGGCTCGTCTCCCCCCGCTCGACCTGGCTGAGCATCGGCGCACTGACGCCCGAGCGCTCGGCGAGGTCGCGCAGCGACAGGCCGCCGGCCTCGCGCAGCGCCTTCACGCGCGGGCCGATGGTGATGGCGGCGCTGGTCTCCGTCGACGTGGTCACGGTCACGCGTACGTTATCACGTACACGCGTTTCCACCCTGGCGACGCCCGCGCGTACATGCCCCCGGGAGTGGGCGTGGGCGGGCACATGTGTGCGTCTGTTGCGTGACGGACGCTGTTCCGGCGCAAGGTGTGCGGAACCTGACCGCGAACCGCGGAAAGCGGCACATGTGCAGGCCCACGCCCACTGGGCGAGGACCGCTGTGCCGGGACCGGCCTCCGGACTAGCCGCCGGCGACGGCAGCGGCCCGGGCACCTCGGGCTTGGGCCGCGGCGCATCGCCGCGCGCGGCCTTTGCCACGGCGAGCGTGAGCGCGCGCAGGTAGGCCCGGCCCGATGCCTCGATGATGTCCGTCGAGACGCCCTGGCCGGTCGCGCTGTGGCCCTCGAGCTCGAGCACGACGTTCACGTCGCCGAGCGCGTCCTGGCCCTTCGCTGACCGCGTCCACCCGGTACTCGCGCAGCCGCGCGTCGACGCCGGTCGCTGCGTTGATCGCGTGGAAGACGGCGTCGACCGGGCCGTCGCCGGTGAACGACCCCTGCGCGAGCCGACCCGTCCGGCAGCCGGACCGCGACGGTCGCGTGCGGCGGCCGGCGTCGAGCTCGCCTCGACGTCGAACGACTCCAGCGCGTAGCCGGTCTCCTCGCGCAGCTCGTCGGTGACGAGCGCCTCGAGGTCCATCGCGGTGACCTGCTTCTTCTTGTCCGCGATCTCCTTGAAGCGCTTGAAGGCGGTGTTCAGCGCCTGGCCGTCGACCGTCGTAGCCGAGCTCCTCCAGCGCCTGGCGCAGCGCGTGGCGGCCCGAGTGCTTGCCGAGCACGAGCTGGTTGGACTCCAGGCCGACGGTCGTCGCGTCCATGATCTCGAACGTCGCGCGCTCCTTCAGCACGCCGTCCTGGTGGATGCCGGACTCGTGCGCGAACGCGTTGCGCCCGACGACCGCCTTGTTCGGCTGGATCAGGTAGCCGGTCAGCCGCGAGACCAGCCGGCTCGTGCGCGCGAGCTCGGTCGTGACGACGCCGGTGTGCAGCCCGCCGACGGCGTCGCCGCGCGTGTGCAGCAGCATCACGATCTCCTCGAGCGACGCGTTGCCCGCCCGCTCGCCGATGCCGTTGACGGCGCACTCGACCTGCCGCGCGCCGGCCAGGACGCCCGCGAACGAGTTGGCGACCGCCAGGCCCGAGGTCGTCGTGGCAGTGCGTCGAGAGGACGACGTCCTTGAGCCCCGGGCGCGTGCTCGTAGAGCTGCGTCGAGGAACGCGCGTGTACTCCTCGGGCATCGTGTAGCCGACGGTGTCGGGGATGTTGATCGTCGTCGCGCCCTCGTCGATCGCGATCTGGCAGACCTCGGCCGTGAACTCGGCGTCGGCGCGCGTGGCGTCCATCGGCGAGAACTCGACGTCGTCGCAGAGCGCCCGCGCCTGCGCGACCGCCGCGCGCGCCAGGCCGCGGACGTCGTCGCGCGTGTTCTGCATCTGGTGCTCGATGTGGATGTCGGAGGTGGAGACGAACGTGTGGATGCGCGGGCGCTCGGCGTCGCGGACGGCCTCCCAGGCGCGGTCGATGTCGGCGGCGTTCGCGCGGGCCAGACCGGCGATGACCGGGCCCTGCGACCTCGCGCGCGATCGCCCGCACCGCCTCGAAGTCGCCCGGCGAGGCGATCGGGAAGCCGGCCTCGATGACGTCGACGCCGAGCCGCGCGAGCTGGTGGGCGATCTCGAGCTTCTCCGCGGTGTTCAGCGAGATGCCCGGCGACTGCTCGCCGTCGCGCAGCGTCGTGTCGAAGATCAGTACGCGGTTGTCATCCATCGGTCGTTCCCTTCTCCTGCGGCTCGTGCTACTCGGACATTCTTCGGTTGTGAGTTGCGGCTTCAGGCGGCCGCCCACGCGCTATTCCCCCCGGAGGGGGAGGAGAAGAAGTCGGAGGTCGAGCAGGAACGACACGCTCGTGAGCCTACCAACGCCACGGGAGCGCGCAACGTAGGGGACGAGCACGACCTTGCCGACGTTGCGCCGCTCGGCCAGGATCCGGTGCGCGTCCCGGCCCGGTCGAACGGGACCGCCTCGTGGACGACCGGCTCGACCGTACCGTCGGCGATCAGCTCCGCGAGCGGGTCGATCCACGGCGCGAGGGTGCCGCGGTCCTTCCAGAGCGACAGCATGTTCAGCCCGATAACGGCCTTTGACTCCTGCATCTGCTTGATCAGGTTGAAGCCGCGCAGCATCGGCAGCGCCTTCGGCAGCACCTTGAGCATGTTCTTCGTCTCGCCCTGGCTGACGCTCGAGGCGCCGTAGCCGACGAGCGCGCCCGCCGGGTCGCAGCAGGCCCATGCTGCGCTTGAACGACGGGCCGCCAATCGCGTCGAGCACGATGTCCAGCGGCGGGACGGCCGACCACCAGCCGTCGCGCGTGTAGTCGAGCGGGTGCGTGCACGCCCTGCTCGCGGATCGCGTCGTGCTTGCCCGGCGACGCGGTGCCCCAGACCTCGGCGCCGTAGCGGCGGGCGATCTGCGTCGCGGCGATGCCCGACGCCGCCGGCGGCGGCGTGGATCAGGACGCGCTCGCCCTCGCGCAGGCTCCCGTAGCCGAGCAGCGCCGCCCACGCGGTCGCGTAGTTCACCGGGATCGCGGCGCCTCCTCGAAGCTCAGCTCGTCCGGCGAGCGCGATCGCGTCGGCCCCGGGACGACGACCTCCTCGGCGTAGCCTGCCGAACTTCGTGCCCGCCATCACGCGGTCGCCGACGGCGACGGCGGCTGACGCCGTCCCCGACCTCGGCGACCGTGCCCGCCACCTCGTAGCCGACGACGCAGGGCGGTTCCGGGGCGTCCTCGTAGAGCCCGACGCGGGCGAGCGTGTCGGCGAAGTTCACGCCCGCCGCGGCGACCTCGATCCGCACCTGGCCGGGCGCCGCAACCGGGCTCGGACGCTCCTCGACCTGGAGGACCTCCGGACCGCCGTGACGGGTGATGACGACGACGCGCATCGCCCGACCCTAGCGGCCGGAAGCCGCCGCGGGCGACGGCAGCCGATTCCGTGCGACGCGAGCGTCGCGTCGCGCGCGCGGCGCTACCAGAGAGTTGAGGAACATCCCGACGAGCGACGAGCATCAGCATCATCGTCGCCAGCACGTTCACCTGCGGCGGCACGCCCTGTTGGCGGCGCCGTAGACGAACAGCGGGAACGTGACTGGTACGGGCCCGGCGGTGAAGTTCGTCACGACGAAGTCGTCGATCGAGATCGCGAACGCGAGCAGGCCCGCGGCCACGACGCCCGGGCATGATCAGCGGGAGCGTGATCTTGCGGATCGTCGTCAACTGGTTTGCGCCGAGGTCCATCGCGGCCTCCTCGATGTGGAGGTCCATCCCCTCCAGGCGCGCACGGATCGTCACGACGACATAGCCGAGCGTGAACATGACGTGGGCGATGATCACCGTCACGAAGCCGCGCGCGAACGTCCAGCGTGAGGAACCAGCCCAGCAGCGCCGCGCCGAGCACGACCTCGGGCGTCGCGAGCGGGAGGAACACCAGCCCGCTCACGGCGCCGCGCCCGCGCCAGCGGTAGCGCACCAGCGCGAGCGCGACGAACGTCCCGAGCGCGACCGCGATCAGGGTCGTGACGGCGGCGACCGTCAGCGAGTTGACGAACGCCTCCTGCAGCTGCTCGACCTTGAACGGGTCCTGCCAGTGCTTGAGCGTGAAGCCCTGCCAGGTGAAGTTGAACCTGCCCTGGTTGTCGTTGAACGAGAACAGGACGATCACGAAGATCGGGATGAAGAGGTAGATGAGCGCGAGCACCGCCCAGACGCCGATCGCGACGTCGCGGATCCGGTCGACCGTCGTCCTCACGCGACCGCGGCCTCCTGCAGGCGCTTGGTGCCGAGCAGCACGCGCGGCGATCGCGATCAGGATCAGCACGATCACCATCACGACGAACGACAGCGCGGCCGCCGTGGGGTAGTCGCGCACGGACAGGTACTGCGACTGGATGACGTTGCCGATCATGAACTGCTTCGGCGTGCCGAGCAGCTGCGCGTTGATGTAGTCGCCGATCGCCGGGATGAACGACGAGCAGCGTGCCGGCGAAGATGCCGGGCGCGGCGAGCGGGAGCGTCACCTTGCGGAAGGCCGTCCAGCGACTCGCGTAGAGGTCGGTCGCCGCCTCGACGAGGCGGCGGTCCATGCGCTCGAGCGACGCGTACAGCGGGAGCGCCATGAACGGCAGGAAGTTGTAGGTGATGCCGGCGATCACGGCGCCCGTCGTCGCGAGCAGCCGCCCGTCGTCGCCGAGCAGGCCCAGCGTCTTCATCGTGTCGACGACCCAGCCGTCGTCGGTGAGGATCGTCTGCCAGGCCACGGTCCGCACGATGAGGCTCGTGAAGAACGGCAGGATGATCAGCAGCAGCATGAGGTTGCGCCAGCGCCCCGCCTTGAACGCCATGAAGTAGGCGAGCGGGAAGGCGATGATCAGGCACAGCACCGTCGCCGTGCCCGCGTAGATCAGCGAGCGCACGAGCTGATCGATGTTCTCCGACACGGCGTCGGGGTAGACGCTCCAGTTCCACGTCTGCGCGAAGCCGTCGTCCGGGTTGCCCGTCTGCAGCGACACCCAGAGCTGGGTGACGATCGGGATCGCGTAGAAGAGCGTCAGCCAGATCAGGCCCGGCGCGACGAACAGGACCGGCAGCAGGGCACGGCGGCGGCGCAGCGACAGGCCTCCGCCGCCCGCCGCAGGCTCCGCCGTGGCCCCGCCGGTGCTCACGCGCCCGTGACCTTCTGCATCTCCGCCGTCAGCTCGCGCTCGGGCGCGGCGCCGAGCGACGGGTACGGGTTGAGCTGGGCGAGGGTCGCGTCATCCGGGAAGATCAGCGTGTTGTTCGCCAGTTCGGGATCCTTCTCGGCGAGGACCTCCTTCACGCCCGTGACCGGGCAGAAGTAGTTGACGTAGGCGGCGATCGTGGCGGCGACCTGCGGGTCGTAGACGTAGTTCATGAACGTCTCGGCGCCGTAGTAGCCCGCGGCGGACTCGTTGGCCGGCATGAGCATGTTGTCCGACCAGCTCATCCCGCCCTCCTCGGGGACGAGGAACTCGAGGTCCGGGTTGTCGGCCTGCAACTGGACGAGGTCGCCCGACCACGCCACGCACGCCCACAGGTTCCCGGACGCGAGGTCCTTGGTGTAGTCGTTGCCGGTGAAGCGGCGGATCTGGCCCTTGTCGCTCTCCTCGCCGATCTTGGCGATCGCCTCCGTGTAGTCGTCCTTGGAGGCCGTCGGTCGGGTTCTTGCCCATGCCGAGGAGGACGAGGCCGGCCGAGTCGCGCCACTCGCTGAACATCGAGACGCGGCCCTTGAACTTCGGGTCGTAGAGGTCGTTGACGCTCGTGAGCTTGCGGCCCGTCTTCTTCGGGTTGTAGCCGATGCCCGTGATCCCGGACTGCCACGGCAGCGTGAAGTCGCGGTTCTTGTCGTACGGCGGGTTCGCCAGGCTCGGCTGGAGGTTCTTGGCGTTCGGGATGTTCGCCTTGTCGAGCGGCTCGGCGTAGCCGAGGTCGATCCAGCGGCCCGCCATCCAGTCGGTCGGCGCGACGATCTCGCGGCCGATCGGCTTGTCCTGCTCCAGCTCCTGGCGGACCTTGGCGTAGAACTCCTCGTTGTCGTTGTAGTCCTCGAGGTACTTGAGCTTCCCGTTGGTCTCCTGCTCCCACGGCGGGATGACCTTCTCGTCGATGTACAGCGGCCAGTTGGAGAACGTGACGGTGCCGACGGTGGTCTTCGGGTGGCTGACGTTCGTGTCGACCGTCTTCTTCTCGCTGGTCCCCTCGACCCCGCCGCAGGCGGCGAGGAACGAGGACGCGGCACCGGCCGTGAGGCCGGCGGCGGCGAAGCGCTGGAGCACGGTCCGCCGCGAGACCTGCGCGCCGTTGACGAGACGGTCGAGGAACTCGCCGATCGGCTCCTGGTCAGGGTCAGTCGGACGCTGCGGCATGGGTTCCCTCCTTGGGGACGACGAAGGTGTGCTCCGGCTCCCAGACCGCGGCGACACGCCGGCCGGGGCCGATCGTCTCGAGGCCGGCACCGGAGTTCTGGGCGAAGACCTGGATGTCGTGCCCACCGTCGGTGCGCACGATGTACTGCGTGGAGACGCCCAGGAATGCGGCATCCGTGACGTGCCCGACGAGGAGGTTCTCCCCGGGCCCGGCCTCGGCGGAGCCCGCGTCCACCGGCCGGATCGAGATCTTCTCGGGCCGCACGCCGACGCGCACCGCGCCGCCGGCGTCACCGTTGACGAGCCGTGCGGGCACGCGGACCGTGCCGCCGTCGGTGTCGAACGTCACGACGTCCGCGGCGCGGGATGCGACCGTCGCGTCGATGAGGTTCGATGATCCGAGGAAGTTCGCGACGAACTCGGTTCGGGGCCGGTCGTAGAGCTCCGTCGCCGAGCCGAGCTGGTCGATGCGCCCGTCCTTCATCACCGCGATCGTGTCGGCCATCGTCATGGCCTCCTCCTGATCGTGCGTGACGTGGACGAACGTGATGCCGACCTCGCGCTGGATGTGGCTGAGCTCGATCTGCAACTGCTTGCGCAGCCGCAGGTCCAGCGCGCCGAGCGGCTCGTCGAGCAGCAGCGCCTGCGGGCGGTTGACCAGCGCCCGAGCGAGTGCGACGCGCTGCTGCTGGCCGCCGGACATCTGCGTGGGCCTGCGCCGCGCCAGCGGCCCGAGCTCGACGAGGTCGAGCGCCTCGGCGACTCGGCGCTTCACGTCGTCCTTCGGCACCTTGCGGCGCTCGAGGCCGAAGGCCACGTTCTGCTCGACCGTCATGTGCGGGAACAGCGCGTAGCTCTGGAAGACGGTGTTGACGTCGCGCTTGTGCGGCGGGGTGTTCGTCACGTCCCTGCCGGCGAGCTCGATCCGGCCGGCCGTCGGCTCTTCGAACCCGCCGATCATCCGCAGCGTCGTCGTCTTGCCGCAGCCCGACGGACCGAGCATCGCGAAGAAGCTGCCGCGCGGGATGTCGAGGGTCAGGTCGTCGACGGCCGTCATGTCGCCGAAGCGCTTCGTCACGTTGCGGAGCGCGATGTCCGCCGTGCCCGTCGTCCCGGCCTCCGCGGCTGCCGGTGCCGTCGCGTCCTCGCCCATCGCCCGCACCCTTCGATTGGGACCTGACCGCGCGCAGATTACCCGGACCGGCGGACCGGGGTGCCCGCTCTCCGGGCGAATTGGACACGGCGGCGCGCGCGGGCGCGCGTGACTGGACGCGATGGCGGCCGCCGTCCGGCGGCCGAGGACCACTTCCGCGCTACTCGAGGCTCACGGCGCGCCCCGCGGAGAAGCCACCGCTCGCGGTGATCTCGCCGACGACGGCGCCGGGGATGCGGTCGTGCGTCGTGACGACCATCACCGCCTCGCCGCTCGTCTCGCCCGGGTCCTCGTCGGGCTCGTAGCCCACCGCGGCGGCGTCGATGTTGACGCCGTGCGCCCCGAACGTCGTCCCGACGAGACCGATGATCCCCGGGCGGTCCTGGTAGCGGAAGAGCGCCATGTGGTCCTCGAGCTGCAGGTTGAAGCGCCGGCCCCAGACCTCGAGCAGATGCGGCCGGTTGCGGCGGCCGAGCGTCGTCCCGACGACCCGCGAGGGGCGTCCGCCGGAGATGACCGTGACGCGCACGAGCTCGGTGAAGTCGCGGGCGCTGGTGCGGGTCGTCTCCGAGACGACGATGCCCCGCTCGGCCGCGAGGCCCGGAGCGTTGACGGCGTTGACCTCGTCCTCGGTGTGCCCCGACAGCACGCCGAGCAGCACGGCGGTCGTGAGCGGCCGGCAGTCGCGGTCGGCCAGGCGCCCGAGGTACTCGACCTCGATGCGGTCGATCGAGCCGTTCTCACCGATCGTCGCGGCGAGGCGGCCCAGACGGCGGCAGAGCGGAACGAACGGGCCGAGCACCTCGAGGTCCTCGGCGGCGACGGCGGGGACGTTCACCGCGGTCGTGACGCTGCCGCCGGTGAGCGCGGCGACGACCTGCTCGGCGGCCTGCAGGCCCGCGCGATCGGTGGCCTCGGCCGTCGAGGCGCCGAGGTGCGGCGTGACGACGACGTTCGGGTAGGCGAACAGCGGATGGTCGGTGATCGGCTCGCTGCGGAACACGTCGAGCGCGGCGCCGCCGACCTTGCCCGAGTCCAGCGCGGCCTGCAGGTCCTCGTCGACGATCAGGGGCCCGCGGGCGACGTTGAGAATGCGCACCCCGTCCTTCATCTTCGCGAAGGTGTCGGCGTTCAGCCAGCCCTCGGTCTCGGGCGTCTTGGGCAGGTGGATCGTGATGAAGTCGGCGGTCGCGTAGACCTCGTCGGACCCGGACGCCTGCTGCACGCCGAGCTCGCGGTAGCGGTCGGCGCCGACGTACGGGTCGTACGCGATGACCTTCATGCCGAAGCCCTGGGCGCGCTCGGCGACGAGCTGGCCGATCCGCCCGAACCCGAGGATGCCGAGCGTCTTGTCCATCAGCTCGGTGCCCGAGTACTTCGAGCGGTCCCAGCGGCCCGCGACGAGCGCGGCGTGCGCCTGCGGGACGTTGCGGGCGAGCGCGAGCAGCAGCGCCATCGTGTGCTCGGCGGCGGTGACGACGTTCGACTGCGGCGCGTTGGCGACGATGACGCCGCGCTTGGTCGCCTCGGGGACGTCGACGTTGTCGACGCCGACGCCCGCGCGGCCGACCGCCTTGAGCTCGCCGGCGGCCTCGAGCGCCTCGGCGTCGAGCTTCGTCGCCGACCGGATCAGGATCCCGTCGAAGGCGCCGATGCGCTCCAGCAACTGATCGCGGGTCCAGTCGAAGCCCGTCTCGACCTCGAATCCCGCGTCCTTGAGCAGGGTGATCCCCGACTCGCCGATGTTCTCGGCCACGAGCACCTTCGTCATGCCTGCGTCCCCCCGGTCTGGTGCTCGACGACCCAGTCGACGCACGCGGTCAGCGCCTGGACGTCCGCCGGCTCGATCGCCGGGAACATCGCGACGCGCAGCTGGTTGCGGCCGAGCTTGCGGTAGGGCTCGACGTCGACGACGCCGTTGGCGCGCAGCGTCGCGGCGACCTGTGCGGCGTCGATCGCGTCGTCGAGGTCGATCGTGCCGACGACGAGCGAGCGCTTGGCCGGGTCGGCGACGAACGGCGTCGCGTAGGACGAGGCCTCCGCCCAGCCGTAGAGGTACGCGGCCGAGGCGCTCGTGCGCCCGACGCAGAAGTCCAGCCCGCCCTGGCGGTTCATCCAGTCCAGCTGCTCGGCGAGCAGGATGAGCGTCGCGAGCGCGGGCGTGTTGTACGTCTGGTCCTTGACGCTGTTGTCGAGCGCGGTCTGCAGGTTCAGGAAGTCGGGGATCCAGCGACCCGAGCCCGCGATCTCGCCGACACGCTCCTGCGCGGCGGGGCTCATCAGCGCGAGCCAGAGCCCGCCGTCCGAGGCGAAGCACTTCTGCGGGGCGAAGTAGTAGACGTCGGCCTGCGCCGCGTCGAGCGGCAGGCCGCCGGCCCCGGAGGTGGCGTCGACCGCGACCAGGGCGTCCCCTGCGCCGGCGGGGCGACGGACCGGGACCATGACCCCGGTCGAGGTCTCGTTGTGCGCCCACGCGATGAGGTCGGCGGACGGGTCGGCGAGCGGCTGCGGCGCGTCGCCGGGGGCGGCCTCGACGACGACCGGGTCCTTGAGGAACGGCGCCGCCTGCGTGGCCTTGGCGAACTTCGAGGAGAACTCGCCGTAGACCAGGTGCAGCGAGCGCTCGCGGACCAGGCCGATCGTCGCGGCGTCCCAGAACGCGGTCGCGCCGCCGTTGCCGAGTACGACCTCGTAGCCGTCCGGCAGGTCGAACAGCGTCGCCAGGCCGGCGCGCACGCGGGCGACGAGTTCCTTGACGGGCTTCTGGCGGTGCGAGGTGCCCATCAGGACCGCGCCCTCGGTGGCGAGGCCGGCGAGCTGCTCGGGGCGGACCTTCGACGGGCCGCAGCCGAACCGGCCGTCGGCCGGCAGGAGGTTCTCGGGGATCGTGGGCGCTGCGGTGGCGTTCATGGGACTCCGCGGGTTGAGGACGACGGCGGCAGTGCCCAGGCGCGCGGCGACGATTCGGCCATCGCTCCCCGGTGGTCCGTTCCACCCCAGGCGCCAGTCGCGACGGCTGCGGCGAGGATAGCGGAGGGACGGGCGGCCATGGTTTCGAGGACACGGCGGGCCGATGGATTCCGACCGGTCCCTGGTCGATTCCCGCAGCGAACGCCGGACTCCGGGCGCCGCGTGCGCCTGACCGGGGCCGGGGACGATCCGGTCGAGGAGGGAACGGGTGGCCCGGGTGGCGGGGACGAATCCGGGTCGTCCCCGGCCCCGGACACAGGCGAGCGAACCAGCGTCCGTCAGCCAGGGCTCTTGAGATTGATCAGGTCGGCTTCGCCGACCTGTCCTGCCAGGGGGCCGTACCTGGGCGGTCCGTCCCGCCAGGGGGCCGTACCTCAGCCCTGCGCGAACCCCGTGTCGTTGATCCAGTCCATGTGCGAGCGCAGGTCCTTGCCGGTCGCCTCCAGCTGCGACGTCGCGCCCGCTTCGCGCATGCGCTTGAAGTTCTCCTGACCCGCGCGGTTCTCGGCGATCCACTCCCTGGCGAAGGTGCCGTCCTGGATCTCGCCGAGGATGCGCTTCATCTCCGCGCGCGTCTCGTCGTTGACGATGCGCGGACCGCGCGTGTAGTCGCCGTACTCGGCCGTGTTGGAGATCGAGTAGCGCATGCCCGCCAGACCCTTCTCGTACATGAGATCGACGATGAGCTTCAGCTCGTGCAGGCACTCGAAGTACGCCATCTCGGGGTCGTACCCGGCCTCGACGAGCGTCTCGAAGCCCGCCTGGACGAGCGCGCTCGCGCCGCCGCAGAGCACGGCCTGCTCACCGAAAAGATCGGTCTCGGTCTCGTCCTTGAAGGTCGTCTCGATGACGCCGCCGCGGGTGCAGCCGATGCCCTTCGCGTAGGCGGCGGCGATGTCGCGAGCCCTGCCGGTCGCGTCCTGGTGGATCGCGATCAGCCCGGGGACGCCGGAGCCCTCCAGGTACTGCCGGCGCACGAGGTGCCCGGGGCCCTTCGGCGCGGCGAGCGCCACGTCGACGTCCGCCGGCGGCTCGATCTCGCCGTAGTGGATCGAGAAGCCGTGCCCGAACATCAGCATGTTCCCGGCCTCGAGGTTGCCGGCGATGTCGGCCTCGTAGATGTCGTGGTGGCGCTCGTCCGGAACGAGCATCATCACGATGTCGCCCTTGGCGGCCGCCTCGGACGGGCTGAGGACCTCCAGCCCGGCCTCCTGGGCCTGCGGGACCTTGCCGGAGTCCGGGCGCAGGCCGACGACGACGGTGACGCCCGAGTCCTTGAGGTTCTGTGCGTGGGCGTGGCCCTGAGAGCCGAAGCCGATGATCGCAACGGTCTTGCCGTCGAGGTGCGCGAGGTCCGCGTCGTCGTCGTAGAACATGGCGCGGCATGGTAGGCCAGCGACGCCGGCCCGTGCCGCCCGGCTCGCCCGTTCAGGCCTCCGCCCAGGCGACCAGCGAGCAGGCGGGCAGCGCGACCGAGCCGTCGCCGGAGACGTATGGCGCATACCCGGCGTCGACCGCGTCGCGGAGCGCGTAGTGGTCGGCCGGCGAGAGCTCGTCGAGGGCCGCGCCGAGCGAGATAGAGACCGCGAGCTGATGGTCCCACCACGCGTCGAGGCTGTCGGCGTGCCACGCGAACCGCACCGGCTCGACCCCGGCGTCGGCGAACCCGGCCGCCGCCAGCAGGTCCTCGAGCGCACCGGGCGACGCGAGCGCGAACATGCCGGGCGTCCCCGGGTCGGGACGGGCCGCGATGCCGCGCGCGACGAGCTCGCGCTGGAGGACCCCGATCCACGGGTTCTCGTCCATCGGCGCCCAGACCGCCAGCGCGATCCGCCCGCCGGGCCGCAGCACGCGGCGCGCCTCGCGCAGCGCGGCCTCGGGATCGGCGAGCAGCATGTAGCCCCAGCGACTGACGATCGCGTCCTGCGACGCGGTCGGGACGTCGAGCCACTCGCCCTCCATCTGGCGGACCTCGACGTTCGCGGCGCCCGACGCCTCGACGTGGGCCTTGGCGGCCTCGACCATCGCGTCGGCGACGTCACTCAGCACGACCGTCCCGCCCGGCTGCACGAGCTCGGCGGCGAGCAGCCCCGTGTCGCCGAGTCCCGCCGCCACCTCGAGGACCGTGTGCCCGGGCTGGAGCGCCGCGTGCTCGATGATGGCCTCGGACACCGGGAGCGCCGACCGCTGGATCGCCGCCCGGCGCTCGGACCAGCCCTTCGCGGCTCCCTCCCAGCGCTCGCGGCTGTCGGCGCGGTAGGCCTCGGCGTCCATGCGCCAACCCTAGAGCGCGCGGCGCAGGAGCTTGCCGCTCGCGGTCCGCGGCAGCGCGCCCGCGACCGTGATCGCCTTCGGCACCTCCCACGGCGCGAGGCGCGCGCGGCAGTGCTCCAGCAGGTCGTCCTCGCTGACGGCGCCCGCCTCGCGCAGGACGACGGTGGCGACCACGACCTGCCCGAAGCGCTCGTCCTCGCGGCCGTGCACGCCCGCCTCTGCGACCGCCGGATGCGCCTCGAGCACCGCCTCGACCGCCTCCGGCGCCACGTTCTCGCCGCCGCTGATGATCACGTCGTCGCCGCGGCCGAGCACGGTGATGGCCCCGGAGGGCTCGCGGCGGCCGCGGTCCCCGGTGCGGAGCACCGGGCCGACGGTCGGGGACACCGTCGGCCCGCTGACCAGGATCTCACCCGTCTCGTCGACGTGCACGCGCGTGCAGAACAGCGGCGCGCCGTTCGTCAGGACCTGCGAGCACGCCTCGGTCATCCCGTACGTCGGTGCGACCGGGACGCCGGCCGCGGCAGCGCGCTCCAGCAGCGCCTCCGGGATCGCGGCGCCGCCGAGCAGCGCCCAGCGCAGCGCGAGCGGCTCACGCAGCCCGGCGTCGAGCAGGCGCGTGAGCGTCGCGGGGACGAGTGAGACGAGCGTCGGGCCCTCCGGCTGACGCAGCGCGTCGAGGACCCGCTCGGTGTCGAAGCGCTCGTGGACGATCGCAGTCGTCCCCGCGATCGCCGACCGCAGGAGGATCGACAGGCCGCCGACGTGCGCGACCGGCAGGCAGCAGAGCCAGCGTTCCTCCGGGTCCGACCCGAGCGCGACGGCCGATCCCAGCGCGCTCCACAGCCAGTTGCCGTAGGTCAGCGTGATCGGCCGTGGAGCGGCGCTCGTCCCGGACGTGTGGACGACGACTGCCGGAGCGTCGAGGTCGTGGGTCGCGCGCAGCGGCGCCGCGGGGTCCTCTGCGCCGGTCACCGGGCCATCGACGGTCAGTGCGCACGCCGCGCTGCGCCGCGCGACCTCCGCACCCGGCAGCCGCGGGTCGATCGGCACGGCCACCGCGCCGAGCAGCAGGCATCCGTGGAGCGCGACCGCGAACTCCTCGCTCGCCGGCAGCGCGATCGCGACCGCGTCCCCGCACCGCACCCCGCGGGCGGCCAGCCGCCGGGCCGCCCGCTGGGCCGCAGCCAGCAGCGCTCCGTATTGAAGGATGCCGAGCGCGATCCGGCGCGGGTGCGCCGCCGCGGCGCGCGGCAGCCAGGCATCGACCTCCACCCCGCGAAAGCTAGCCTCCTCAGGCGATGAGCACCGACACCGACCCGCGTGCCACGACCATCCGCCCCGGCGCCGACTGGCGGAGCGGCGGCGCGTACGAGGACATCCGCTACGAGCTGAGTGACGGCATCGCGAAGATCACGATCGACAGACCGGAGGTCCGCAACGCGTTCCGGCCGCAGACGGTGATGGAGCTCAGCCGGGCGCTGGAGGCCGCACGCGAAGACCCGCAGGTCGGCGTCATCGTCCTCACCGGCCAGGGGGACCTCGCGTTCTGCTCCGGCGGCGACCAGCGCGTGCGCGGCGACACCGGCTACCTCACGGAGCCGGGAAGCGCCGCGAGCGTCGGCCGCTTCCACGTCACCGACCTGCACGTCCAGATGCGCCGGCTGCCGAAGCCGGTCGTGGCGATGATCGCCGGCTACGCGGTCGGCGGCGGGCACGTGCTGCACATCTGCTGCGACCTCTCGATCGCGGCCGACAACGCGCGGTTCGGCCAGACGGGCCCGAAGGTGGGCTCGTTCGACGGCGGCTACGGCGCGAGCCTCCTCGCTGCGCAGGTCGGCCAGAAGCGCGCGAAGGAGATCTGGTTCCTCTGCCGGCAGTACGACGCCGCGCAGGCGCTGCAGATGGGGCTCGTGAACACCGTCGTGCCGCTCGCAGACCTCGAGGTCGAGACCGTCGCCTGGTGCCGCGAGATGCTCGAGCTCTCCCCCTTCGCGCTGCGGCTGCTGAAGGCGAGCTTCAACGCGAGCGAAGACGGGATGGCGGGCCTGCAGCAGCTCGCGCACGACGCCAACCTCCTCTTCTACGGCAGTGACGAGGCGCGCGAGGGGCGCGATGCCTACAAGGAGCGTCGCCGCCCTGACTTCTCGCAGTTCCCCAAGCGCCCCTGACGATGTCCGCCGCGAGCGCCAGCACGGAGGGCTGCGGATCCAGCCTGCGGATCTGGCTCATGGCCGCGCGCCCGCGCACGCTGCCGGCGGCGGTCGCGCCCGTGCTCGTCGGCACCGCGCTCGCGTGGACCGCGGAGAACGGTGGCCTGGACTGGATCGCGTTCGCCGCCGCGATGCTCGGCGCCCTCTTCATCCAGGTCGGCACCAACCTGTCGAACGACTACTCCGACGCGCGCCGCGGCGCTGACACCGAGGACCGTCTGGGCCCCGTGCGCGTCACCGCGGGCGGGCTCGTCCCGCCGCGGCAGGTCCTCGTCGCCACGTACGTGAGCTTCGGGCTGGCGGTGCTCTGCGGCATCTACCTCATCGCCGTGGCCGGCTGGGTGCTGCTGGCCATCGGCGCCGCCTCGATCCTCGCGGGGATCCTCTACACGGGCGGTCCGCGGCCCTACGGGTACGAGGGGCTCGGCGAGGTCTTCGTCTTCCTCTTCTTCGGCGTCGTCGCGGTCAGCGGGTCCTACTACGTGCAGCGCGAGGACCTGCCGTGGGAGGCGCTCGTGCTCGCCGTCCCGGTCGGGCTGCTCGCCTCGGCGATCCTCGTCGTCAACAACGTCCGCGACCTGGAGACCGACCGGCGCGCCGGGAAGCGCACGCTCGCCGTCCGCCTGGGCCGCGACCGCACGCGCACGCTCTACGCCGTGATGCTCGCGGCCGCCTACATCACGGTCCTCGTCCCGTTCGCGCTGGGGTCGCTGTCGGCGTGGCTCGCCCTCCCCTGGCTGACCGCGCCGCTCGCGCTGCGCCTGGAGCGCACCGTCCGCACGCACACCGACGGCCCGACTCTCAACGCGGCGCTCGCCGGCACCGGGCAGCTGGAGTTCCTCTTCTGCGTGCTGCTCGCGGCCGGGCTGCTGCCGTCCTGATGCTCGCCGAGGTCCGGCCGATCACGCTGCGCCTGCGCGAGCCGCTGCAAACGGCGAACGGGGACATCACCGAGCGCACGCTGCTGATCCTCCGCGTGGAGGATCGCGAGGGCCGCGTCGGCTGGGGCGAGGCGGCCCCGCTGGAGCCCTACGACGGCGTCTCGGTCGACCGCTGCCGCGCCGCGCTCGAGGCGCACGCGGCGGCGCTGCGCGGTGGCGCGATCGCCGGCGGCGCGGCGCTGCTGGACGCCTGCCGCGAGGCCGACCCGCTGCCCCAGTCGCTCGCGGCGGTCGACCTCGCACTCTGGTCGCTCGCCGGCATCCGGGAAGGACAGCCGGTCGCGGCGCTGCTCTCGGACGAGCCGCTCGCGCGCGTCCCCGTGAACGCCACGATCGGCGCCGAGGACCGCCGGACCGCCGCGACGCGGGCCGCCGCGGCGGTCGACGCCGGGTTCAGCTGCGTCAAGCTGAAGGCCGGCACCGGCGACGACGCCGGCCGGGTGGCCGCCGTGCGCGCGGCGGTGGGGCCGGAGGTCTCGCTGCGCCTGGACGCAAACGGCGCCTGGGACGTGGAGACCGCCGTGCGCAGCATCGAGGCGCTGGCCCCTGCGGGGCTCGAATTCGTCGAGGAGCCGGTCCACGGCGTCGAAGCGCTGCGAGAGGTGCGCGAGCGCACCGCGGTCCGGGTGGCGATGGACGAGACCGCCGCCGAGCCGGGTGCACTCGCGGGCGGCGCCGCGGACCTCGTGTGCCTGAAGGTCTCCCGCGCGGGCGGGATCTCGGCGCTGCTCGCGCAGGCGTCGCTCGTCCGGACCACGGGCGCCGAGGTCTACCTCGCCTCCACGCTGGACGGTCCGCTCGGCATCGCCGCCGCCGTGCACTGCGCTGCCGCGCTGAAGCTCGACGTCCCGTGCGGCCTGGCGACCCTCGAGCTCTTCGAGGGCCTGGACCCCGGCCCGCTGACGCCGGTGCGCGGCGCGATCGCCGTGCCCCGCGGCCCCGGGCTCGGCGTGAAGCCCGCCGAGTAGGGTCCCCGCGTGATCGTCGACGCCTGGATCCAGCATCCGACGCCCGCATTCCTGGGGCACGACATGTTCGCCTCGCTGCGCCGCTGGACCGGCGACGAGATCCCCGAGAGCTTCCCCGTCGAGCTGACGCTCGGGGCGATGGACGCCGCCGGAATCGACGTCGCGCTCGTCTCCGCCTGGCACGGCCCGGACGGCGCGCTGATCGCCAACGACGAGGTGGCCGCGGTGGTCGCCGCCGCGCCGCACCGGTTCATCGGCGCCGCCGCGGTCGATCTGGGCGACCCGGTCGGCGCGGTCCGCGAGCTGCGGCGCTGTGTGGAGGAGCTGGGGTTCGTCGCGCTGCGCGCGATCCCGTGGCTGTGGGGCTGGCCGCCGAACGACCGCCGCTACTACCCGCTCTACGTCGCCTGCGTGGAGCTCGGCATCCCGTTCTGCACGCAGGTCGGCCACACCGGCCCGCTGCGCACGTCGGAGACCGGCCGCCCGGTCCCCTACATCGACGACGTCGCGCTGGACTTCCCGGAGCTGACGATCGTCGGCGGCCACATCGGCTACCCGTGGACGGACGAGATGCTCGCGCTCGCGCGCAAGCACGAGAACGTGTGGATCGACACGTCGGCGTACACGGCGAAGCGCTACCCGGCCGCGCTGGTCGAGGAGCTTGGTCGTGCGCGCCACAAGGTGCTGTTCGGTTCGAACTTCCCGATGATCACGCCGGAGCGCTGCCTGGCCGACCTGGACGCGCTCGGGCTCGCCGAGGACCGGCGCGAGCGGTTCCTGGCGGGGAACGCCCGGACGGTCTTCCGGCTTCCGGTCGTCAGCGGCTGAGCGCGGCGGCCACGTCGCCGGGCGCGACCCGCGGCAGCGCGTGGCCGGCCCCGGGCACCGGGACCAGCCGTCCCCGGGGAATCGCGGCGACAAGACGCTCACCGAGCCCGCTGAACTTCGCGTCGCGCTCGCCGACCAGGACCGCGACCGGCATCGGAAGCTCCCCGAGGCGCTCCCACAGCGGCGTCATGACACCCGTGCCGATGCCGCGCAGGGCTGCGGCGAGGCCGGCGGGGTCGTTGCGCGCGATGTCCGCCCGCGCGAGCGCCTGGGCCGCGGGCGGGTCGCCCGCGAACAGCGGCTGCACGAGCCACCGGTCGGCGAACGCCTCGAGGCCGTCGCGCTCGATCGCGCAGGCGAGTGCCTCGTCGGCCGCGCGGCGCTCCTCGCGCTCACTCGCGTCCGCGATGCCGGCGGTCGTCGCGACCAGCGTGAGCCGCATGACGCGCTCCGGCGCCGCGAGCGCCACGTGCAGCGCGACGCGGCCGCCCATCGAGTAGCCGCACAGGGCGAATCGCTCGGGTGCGAGCGCCAGGACGTCGTCGCCGACAGCGTCGAACGTGATCGGCCGTGCGCCCGCCTGCGCACCGTGGCCGCGCAGGTCCGGGGCGAGCGCCGTATAGCGTTCGCCGTCCAGTCGCGCGACGACGCCGTCCCAACCGCGCCCGGTTCCGGCGAATCCGTGCAGGAGGACGACCGTCTCGCGCATCGCCCCCATCATGGCCGACCCCACCGACACGTACGTCCTGCTGCGCGCACTGTGCGACGAACTCGCGCGCTGCGGCCTCGCGGGCGCCGTCACCTCACCGGGATCGCGGTCGACCCCCGTGGTCCTGTCGCTCGCGCGCACCGGCGGCTTCCCGTGCTTCTCCCAGATCGACGAGCGCAGCGCGGGCTTCTTCGCGCTGGGGCTGGCGAAGGCGACGGGCCGGCCGGCGGTGCTCGCGTGCACGTCCGGGACCGCCGCCGCCAACTACCTCCCGGCGGTGATCGAGGCGAGCGAGGCCCGCGTGCCGCTGATCGTCCTCACCGCCGACCGCCCGCCGGAGCTGCGCGCGAGCGGCGCCGGGCAGACGATCGACCAGGTGAAGCTGTACGGCGATGCGGTGCGGATGTTCACCGAGGTCGGCGTGGACGACGCGACGCCCGCGACGCTGCGCTGGATCCGGACGCTCGCCTGCCGCGCGGTGTGGACGGCCCGCGGCCCGCGGCCCGGTCCCGTCCACCTGAATCTGCCGCTGCGCGAGCCGCTCGTCCTCGACGGCCCGCTCCCGGACGCGGAGCCCGGCGGCGGCGGGCGTCGCGACGGGCGTCCCTGGGTCGGGCATCTTGCGCGCTCGACCGACGACGCGGATGCGGCCCGCGCGCTCGCCCCGCTGGTCGCCGCCGCCCCGCGCGGCATCGTCGTCGCCGGCCGGATGGAGCGGCCCGCGACGCCGGCGGGCGACCTGCCCGCCGTCGCCCGCGCGGCGGCCGCGTTCAGCGCCGCCACCGGCTGGCCGATCCTCGCCGACCCGCTGTCGGGCACACGCTGCGGCGAGGGCGCGGTCGCCCACTACGACGCGCTGCTGCGCATCCCGGCCTTCGCGCAGGCCGCCGCGCCCCGCGCCGTCCTGCGCATCGGGGATCTCCCCACCTCCAAGCCGCTGCGCGAGTGGCTCGCGGGCCTCGACGCGGTGCAGGTGCTCGTCGACCCGGACGGCGCCTGGCAGGACCCCGCGCAGGTGTGCGACCTGACGGTGGACGCCGACCCCGCAACGCTCCTGGGGGAGCTCGCGGCGCAGGCGCCGGGAACCGCGGACGCGGCCTGGTCGGGCGCCTGGCGGGACGCCGACGCCCGCGCCGCCGCCGCCGTCGCGGGACGGCTCGGCGACGAGCTCAGCGAGCCGCGGATCGCGCTCGAGCTGGGCGCCGCGCTGCCCCCGGAGGCGACCCTCGTCGTCGCCTCGTCGATGCCGGTGCGCGACGTCGAGACCGTGATGCCCGCGCGGGCGGTCCCGCTGCGGGTGCTGTCCAACCGCGGCGCCAACGGCATCGACGGCACGCTCGCCACCGCCTACGGCGTGGCGGCCGCGAGCCCGGGCCCGGTCGTCCTGCTCACGGGGGACGTGACCTTCGCCCATGACGCCGGGTCGCTGCTGAGCGCGACCCGCATCGGCGTGCCGCTGACGATCGTGCTCGTCGACAACGCCGGCGGCGGGATCTTCGACTTCCTCCCCGTCGCGAACGAGACCGACCACTTCGAGACGCACGTCGCCACGCCGCCCGGCCTGGACGTCGCCGGCATCGCGCAGGCCTATGGCCTGCACCTGCTCCCCGTCGAGGACCTCTCCGGACTGCGCGCGGCGATCGAGTACGGCCTGTCCTCCGACGGCACGCAGGTCATCCACGCCCGCACCGACCGCACGGAGAACGTGGCGCTCCACCGGGCGCTCTGGGACGCCGTCGGCGCCGCGCTCGCGCAGCAGGCCTGAGCGTCCGCGCCGGGGCGTGTCCGCTAGGGCCGCAGCCGCACGTGGATGTGGTCGTCGTGGTGGACGAGCGGGCGCACGACGGCCGCGGGCCCGCGCAGGCGCCCGCGGCGCCACAGGCTCGGTGAGACGAACACGTACTGCGCGCCTGCGGCGACGAACGCGCTGACGAGCTGCTGCGAGCGCCGCACGTCGATGTCCGTGACGCGTTCCGGGACGCACTCGCAGTCGTCAAGGCGCGGGTAGAGGACGTCCACGTCCAGGCCATTCTGATGCGATGCGTGCCCGAGCCCGCCGTACCGCGGGCCGAAGGGCCCGCCGCGCGGCCGCGAGAGGTCCGCGACGCCCACGCGCTGGCCGAACGGGTCGGAGAGCTGGGCGACGGTCAGGATGCACTCGATCGTGCGCACGAGCTTCTCCGTCCCCCAGCGCCGCCATGCTCGACTCGGGCTCACCCCGCGCGGGAAGTCCCACGTGAACGCGACCGGCGAGGCGGCCGGGAACTGCACGCCCCGGACGAGGCGCCCGCGGTTCGGAGTCCCGAGCGCCGCCGACCCCGCGGTGAGCTGCGAGGGCCCGAAGCGGCACGAGCCCGGCCCGGCCTGCGCGTACGCCGACGCCGCCGGGAGCGCGGCGAGCAGCACGGCGGTGGCACTGCAGAGAAGGACGGCGCGCCGCATCCCGATGACCCCGTCAGCTCGCGAGCACCGGCAGCAGCGCCTCGAGCTTGACCTCGGTCTCGGCAAGCTCCGCCGCCGGGTCGCTGTCGCGTACGACGCCCACGCCCGCGTAGCAGCGCGCCACCGCGCCGGTCAGCAGCGCGCAGCGCAGCGCGACGCAGAACTCGCCGTCCTCGTGCTCGTCGACCCAGCCGACGGGCCCGGCGTACCAGCCCCGATCCAGGCCCTCGAGCGCGGGGATCAGCGGCGCCGCCACCGCAAGCGGCTCGCCGCCGACGGCCGGCGTCGGATGCAGCGCGCCCGCAAGCTCCAGCACGCTCACCGGCTCGCGCAACTGCGCGCGGATCGGCGTCGCCAGGTGCTGGATGTTCGCGATCTTCGCGAGCACCGGCTCCTCGGCGGGCGTCACCCAGACGCTCAACGGCTGCAGCGCGCGGACGATGCGGCGCACGACGATCGCCTGCTCCTCACGGTCCTTGGCCGAGCGCAGCAGCTGCTCGCCCAGGTGGTCGTCCACCGCGGGGTCGGCGCTGCGCCGCGCGGAGCCCGCGAGCGCGAGCGTGCCGGTGCGCAGCCCCTCACGCCGGACGAGCAGCTCGGGGCTCGCCGCCACGAAGGTGTGATCACCGCGGCCGACGGCGAGGACATGGCACTCGCGGAAGGCCTCGCGCAGCACCCCGAACAGCGCGCCCGCGTCGTGCGCGGCCCCCGCGTGGACCTGCACCTCGCGCGCGAGCACGACCTTGTCCAGCGCGCCGGCGCGGATCCGCTCGACGGCGCGCGCGACGGCGTCCTCGTAGTGCTCGGGCGGCATCGCGCTGACGACGCGCGAGGTCACGGCGGGATCCGGGTCCAGCAGCGGCAGCGGGGCCCGGCTCACGGCGGCGGCGCGGGCCTCGAGCCGGTCGGTGATCGCCGCGGCGTCGTCGTCGGGATGGACGACGGCGGCGAGCGTCATCCGGACCTCGTCACCCCGCCGGGCGAGCGCCACCTCGGGAACGTGCAGCGAGCCGGGCGCGAACCCGGTCCAGTGCGGCGCGGCGCCGCCGCCCGGCGCGAAGGCGAACCCGCCGACGGCGACGGGCCCTGACCCGAGCGGCCCCTCCGGGGGATCGGCGAGCGCATCACGCGTCAGCGCGCGCCAGCGCGCGGCGACCGCCGCGAAGCGCCCCGGGCCGGACGCCTCCAGGGCGATCACGCAGCCGAGCGTCGCCAGCGCGGCGCGATCACTCGCCGGCTGCTCGAAGGCGAACCAGGGCTCGCCGGCGCGCCGCGAGGCGACGACGACCGCGCTCGGATCGGTGTCGGGCGGAAGCGCGACCGTGAACGTCGTGAGCACCTGACCCGCCCGGCCGCGGCGCGCCCGGCGCACCGCGCGGTGCAGCCGCGCCTCGAGGCGCTCGAGCTCCGTGGAACTGAGCGCGAAGGGTCCCGGGGTGGCGACCGCAACGGGCATCACCTTCAGGATACGGGCGAGCTCAGGTCTCGGCTCGTCCGCGCGAGATCGCGATCTCGCCGGTCCGCATCATCTCGACCATGCCGAACGGGCGGACCATCCGCTCGAACGCCTCGATCTTGTCCGTCGTGCCGGTGACCTCGATGATGATCGAGCGGCGGCTGACGTCCACGACCTTCCCGCGGAAGATCTCGCTGATCTGCATGACCTCGGCGCGCGCGGTGCCGTCGACGGCGAGTTTGAACAGCGCCAGCTCGCGGGCGACGGTGTCGTCCGGGTCCAGGTCGCGGATCTTGAGGACGTTGACGAGCTTGTGCAGCTGCTTGGTGACCTGGTCGATCGGGTGCTCGGCGCCGTCGATCGTGATCGTGAAGCGGCTGATCGCCTCGTCGTCGGTGGGGCCGACGGTGAGGGTGTCGATGTTGAACCCGCGCCGCGCGAACAGCCCGGCGATCCGGCTCAGGACGCCGGCCTTGTTCTCGGTGAGGATCGACAGCGTGTGCTTGCGCCCGGTCCGGATGTTGCCCGCGGCCTCCAGATCGTCGAGGCTCAGGACCTCGTTCGTCTCGACCATCGCTCAGCCCACCATGTTCCGCGCGGCCTCGCCGGGCGCGATCATCGGGTACACGTTCTCCTCGCGGGCGACCTGCACGTCGATGAACGCCGGGCCCTCGGCCTCGAACGCCGCCCGCAGGTCCTCCTCCAGCGTGTCGGGGTCCGTCGAGCCGCGCGCCGCGGATGCCGTAGGCGTCGGCGAGCTTCACGAAGTCGGGGAACGCCTCCTCGCCGCCGTGCGTCTGCGTGTCGACGTGGCTGTAGCGCTCGCCCCAGAACAGCTCCTGCCACTGGCGGACCATGCCGAGGTAGCCGTTGTTCATCACGACGATCTTGATCGGCAGGCCCTCCTGCCGCACGGTCGCGAGCTCCTGGATGTTCATCTGGATCGAGCCGTCGCCGCTGATCACGACGGTCAGCCGGTCGGGGTCGCCGAGCTGGGCGCCGATCGCCGCCGGGAGGCCGAAGCCCATCGTCCCCAGCCCGCCCGAGTTGATCCAGCGGCGCGGCGCCGGGAAGTCGTAGTACTGCGCCGCCCACATCTGGTGCTGGCCGACGTCCGAGCAGAGAATCGCCTCGCCGTCGGTGATCTTCGCGATCGTCTTGATCAGCTGTTGGGGCATGATCTCCCCGCTGGGCGAGGGGTCGAAGCGCAGCGGGTGCTGGTCCTGCCACTGATGCAGGCGCTGCCACCACTCCTCCAGGCGCCCAGGGTCGGTGTCCAGGCCCTGATACTCGACGAGCAGCCGCTCGAGGATGTTCTTGGCGTCACCGACGATCGGGATGTGCGCCGGGATGTTCTTGGAGATCTCGGCCGGGTCGATGTCGATGTGGATGAACTTCGCCCGCGGCGCGAACTCGGACAGCTTGCCGGTGATCCGGTCGTCGAAGCGCGCACCGATCGCGCAGATCAGGTCGGCCTCGTCCATCGCGTAGTTCGCGGTGCGGGTGCCGTGCATCCCGAGCATGCCGAGCCACTGCGGGTCGGGTGCCGGGTAGGCGCCGAGCCCGTTGAGCGTGCACGTCACCGGGAACCGGTCGCTGCGCGCGAACGCGACGAGCTCCGGCGAGGCGTCCGCGGAGATGACGCCGCCGCCGACGTAGAGGACGGGCCGCCGCGCGGCCGCCAGCGCCTTGGCCGCCTGGCGGATCTGCTTGGCGTTGCCCTCGGTCGTGGGCTGATACCCGGGCAGGTGCACCTCGGTGACCGGCTCGTAGTCGATGTCCGCACGCGAGAGGTCGGTCGGGATGTCGACGAGGACCGGGCCCGGACGGCCGCTGCCCGCGATGTGGAAGGCCTCGTGGATCACCCGCGGGATGTCGCGCGGGTCGGTGATCATGAACGAGTGCTTGACGGACGGCATCGTGATGCCGATGACGTCGGCCTCCTGGAAGCCGTCGGTGCCGAGCAGGTCGGTGCGCACCTGGCCGGTGAGGAACACGACGGGGACGGAGTCCATCATCGCGTCCTGGATCGCCGTCACGAGATTCGTGGCGCCCGGGCCCGAGGTGCCGAGCGAGACGCCGACCTTGCCGGTGACCTTCGCGTAGCCCTCGGCGGCGTGCCCGCCGCCGGCCTCGTGGCGCACGAGGACGTGGTGGATCCCCGCGTCGTAGAACGCGTCGTACGTCGGGAGGTTCGCGCCGCCGGGATACCCGAATACGACCTCGACGCCCTCGGCCTTCAGGCACTCCATGATGGCTTCGACTGCTCGCATCGGTGTGTCCCTCCTTCCTCGGTCGTTCGTTCGTGTCGCGGGTATGGAACGAGCCGCCCGCGGCGGCTCGGAAACCCGATGGTACCAGTCGGAATCGGGCCCGTCGCTGCCCCGTTCGCCCCTCCGGGCGCGCTCCCGCTCGCCGCCGTCAGCGACTCGCCGAGAGTGCCGGCGGAATGACCTCGGCATCACTCCCGGGGTAATAGAGCTCCGCCCCGCAGCGCATGCACTTCGTGTCGTGCAGGAAGACGATCTTGCCGCATCCGGGACACGCCCGGCGCTCCTCCGCGTTCTCGTTGCGGTAGAAGACGGCCGCGAGCATGCCGAAGATCGGCACCGCGCCCGAGATCAGGAACCACAGCCAGAACGAGCTGCCCTTGGCCTTCCCGACGATGCCGCCGCCGACGCCGAAGCAGAGCGCGATGAAGACGTAGGCGCCGCCGTAGAACACGTCGGGCTCCTACGAGGACGAGAGCGTTCGCCAGGCCCACACGACCGCGACGAGGGCCAGGACGACGAGCACGATCCACGCGATGCCCGCGACCATGCCGATCACGATCCGCAGCAGGAACCACGCTGCCAGCAGCAGGACGATGACGGCGAGGGCGCGGAGGGCGAGCGACGGTCCGGTCTTCTCTTCCATGGACCGAAGGATACGCGGCCCGGCCGGCGCTCCCGGCCGGCGCTCCCGCCCGGCGCGCCTGTAGCGTCCCGTTCGTGCGCCGAACCGCCACCATCGTCTGCCTGGTGGCGGCGGCGCAGGCCGCGGCGCCCGCCCAGGGCGCGGTGCTGCGCCCCCGGCCCGTCGCGGTCCTCGTCGAGCCCGCCGGACCGGCCGCGAGCCGGCTCCACGCCGAGGTGGAGCAGCCGCCCGGAGCGGTGCGAGCGGTCCGCGGGTTGCTCGCCGGCCGGCGCGTCGCGCTGCGCCCGATCGGGCGCCGCGGGGCCCGCACCATCTGGCATTCGGCGCTCCTCGGCGGCCGTCAGTCCGCCGCCGCCCGGTCGGTCGGGCGCGTCACGCTCGAGCTGCGGCTGCGGCGCGGGGGGCCGGCGATCAGGCGGACCATGCGCCTGCGGCTCGGACGTCGCCCGGTGCCCTCGGCGGCGCCCGCGCCTGCGGTCCCCGCACCGGTGGCGCCCGGTCTGAGCGCGGAGCCCGCGATCGTCCCGGCGCTCGACACCCCGGCCATGGATCATGTCGTGCGCTGCGAGCCCGCGGGCGCGGTGACGATCGAGGTGCGCGACGCGCCCGCCGCCGCCCCGGTCGGCGTCGACGGGGTCCCCGCACGGACCGGGACCTTCGCCACGCGCGTGCCGCTCGCGGCAGGTCAGGCGTTCACCGTCACGCACGCCGGCAGGACCCATCACGTGCGCTGTCTCCCGGCCGGGTTCCCGGGCTTCACCGCCGACGGGACCGCAGGGCAAGAGCGCCTGCACACCCTCATCACGCCCGGGAACGGCGGGCCGGAGACCCAGTTCGCCGCCGTCATCGACGAACGCGGCACCCCGGTCTGGTGGCGCAGCGCTCCGCGCGGCGCGCTGGATCTCAAGCTGACGGCGTCGGGAGACCTCGCCTGGTCGCGCTGGGCCGGCGGCGGCGTCGGGCTCGACCCGGAAGGCGCCTACGAGATCCACGGTCTCGACGGGTCGCTCGTGCGAACGGTCAGCGCCTCGGGCCTCCCGACCGACCATCACGAGTTCCAGGAACTGCCCGGCGGAGACGTGCTCCTGCTCGGCTACCGAGCGCGGGCGGGCGCCGACCTCTCCCCGTGGGGCGGCCCCGAGGCGGCGTCGGTCCTGGACGCGGTGGTCCAGCAGATCCGGCCGGACGGCTCCCTCGCCTGGGAGTGGGACAGCCGCGACCATGTCGCCCTCGAGGAGGGTGCGCGCTTCTTTGCCCTCGGCATCGTCGCCAGGCCGATCACCGCTCCCGGGGGCGGGCCGCCGCTCTACGACACGACGCACGCCAACAGCATCGAGCCCGACGGCGACGGCCTCCTCGTCTCCCTGCGCACCACGGACGCCGTCTACCGGATCGACCGCGCAACCGGCGCCGTGGACTGGAAGCTCGGCGGTACGGCGACGCCCGAGAGCCTCACGATCGTCGGCGATCCTCAGGCTGCCGGCCGCTTCGGCGGGCAGCACGACGCGCGGCGCCTGCCCGACGGGACGATCACGCTGTTCGACAACGGGACCGGCCGCGGCCGTGCCCCTCAGGCGCTGCGCTATGCGGTGGATCCCGTGGCGCGCACGGCGACACTGCGCGAGCTCGTCGCCGAGCCGGGCGCGCCGGCCTCACCGTGCTGCGGCAGCGCCCGCCGGCTCCCGTCGGGGCGCTGGCTCGTCGCGTGGGGCGGGACCCCGCTCGTCACCGAAACGGACGCAGCGGACTCGCCGGGCCTGCGACTCATGTTCGGCGGACCGCTCGCAACGTACCGCGCGGTCCCTGCGCCGCCCGGCGTCCTCACCGGGCCGGCGCTCCGGGCGGGGATGGACGCGATGCACCCCCGCGACCCTCAGTCGTAGGCGCGGCGCAGGTGCGCGAACCGGTCGGCCGACGCCGGCCGACCGTTCGGCTGCACCCGTGCGAGGCGGTAGCGCCGGACCTTCGGCGCGGTCGGGTCGCGGTGCCGCGGAGGCGCCGCTGCGGAGAGGAGGTAGCGCGAGAGCGTCGGCGAGGGGCGGGTCATGGCAGCAATCTTCGGTCTTTGCGGGGCGATCTCCCATGTCCCGGGTGTCCGGAATTCGCGCAGGCGACCCGTACAGCCTGTCGAGCGGCCCCGAGCGGCGCGGATGGCATGATTGCCGCGATGGAGGGGCCCCTGGAGACGATCCACGCGAGCATCGACGCGCCGCTGCCGGGAACGGCCGTGGCGGCCGGAATGCTGACGGTCTCCGGCTGGGCGATGGCCGAGCGCGGGCCGCTGGATCGTGCCCTGCTGGTCGCCGACGACGGGCCGGCCGTGCCGGTGCGGCTCGGCGCGTGGCGCGCGGACGTCGCCGACGCCCACCCCCACGTCGCGCACGCCGGAGCCAGCGGCTACGAGACGGCAATCGACCTGCGCGCGGTCGGACACGGCACGACGCGCGTGGCACTGCTCGCCGCGCTGCCCGGCGACCCGCTGCGCGAGGTCGCCGCGACGACCGTCCGGATCGAGGCGCCGAGCCGCCCCCGCGATGGCGCACGGCCGCGGGCGGCGTTCACGATCGCCCACGACGAGCCGGTGATGCTGCCGCTCTGGCTGCGCTACTACGGCCGCCACTTCGACGCCGACGACCTCTATGTCCTGGCGCACGACACGAGCGACGGGAGCACCGGCGCCCTCGGCGCGGCGTGCCACGTCGTCCCGGTGCACCGGCAGGCCTCGTTCGACCACCGCTGGCTGCGGACGGTGGTCGAGGACTTCCAGCGCTTCCTGCTGCGGTCCTACGACACGGTGCTGTTCGCCGAGGTGGACGAGTTCGTCGTCGCCGACCCGAGCCGCTACCGCGGCCTCGGCGAGTACATCGAGCAGCTCGACGCGCCCGCGGCGCGCTGCACGGGCTTCAACGTCGTCCACCAAGAGGACGAGCCACCGCTGCGGTTCGACCGGCCGCTGCTCGCCCAGCGCCGGTGCTGGCACGCCTCACTGGACTACTCCAAGCGCGTGCTCGCGCGCACCCCGCTGCAGTGGTCGCAGGGGTTCCATCGCGAATACCGCGCGCCCGATGCCCCGCCCGACCCTGAGCTGCTGCTCGTCCACCTGCACCGCGTCGACTACGACTGGTGCCTGGAGCGGCACCGGCGCTCGGCCGCGCGCGACTGGAGCGAGGCCGACGTCGAGGGCGGCGCGGGCGCCCAGAACCGGATCGCCGAGGCGGCCGCGTTCGAGGAGTGGTTCCGGCGCGGCCCGGACCTCGACGCGCCTCCCGAGCTGATTCCCGACCACATCCGAAGTGTCCTGTGAACGCCCTCGTCGTCCCGACCAACTCGGCCGCGCGGCTCGCCGAGTTCCTGCAGGCGTGGGCGCCCTGGCCGTGGGACCGGATCATCGTCGTCCAGGACGAGCCGGTCGCCGCGCTGACGATCCCGGCCGGGCTGGAGCAGGAGGCGGCGGAACGGCTCGAATGCCACGCGTGGGAGGACATTGACGCGGCGATCCCTGACCCGTCCGTCATCTCGCGGCAGGACAGCGCGATCCGCTCGTTCGGCTTCTGGCGGGCGTGGGCCACGGGCGCCGAGATCATCTACACGCTGGATGACGACTGCTTTCCGGCCGCGCCGGGCTTCGTCGAGGCGCACCGCGAGAACCTCTACCGCACGCCGGCGTGGCAGAGCTCGGTGCCCGGGATGCGCGTGCGCGGCCTCCCATACCGGAATACGGGCATCCTCCACGACGTGCAGGTGAGCATGGGGCTCTGGCGCGGCGTGCCGGACATCGACGCCGTGTCGACGCTCGCCGGGCTCCAAGAGCCACTCGGCGCCGTGCGCACCCGGGTCATGCCCCCAGCCCAGTACTTCCCGCTGTCCGGCATGAACGTCGCGTTCCGCCGCGAGGTCGCCTGTCTCATGTACTTCCCGCCGATGGGCCGGGGGCGCCCGTTCCGGCGCTTCGACGACATCTGGGGCGGCCTCGCGCTCCAGCGGATCTGCCGGCACCTCGGATACTCCATCACCTGCGGTGAGCCCGTGGTCGACCACCGGCGCGCGTCGGACCCGTTCGTCAACCTCGAGAAGGAGACCCCGGGCATCGTCGCCAACGAGCACCTGTGGGAGACCGTCGACGCGGTCGCGCTGACGGGCACGACGCCGCAAGCGTGCATGGTCGAGCTCGGCACGGCGCTGGCATCCGGCGAGGGCTACCTCGCCGATTGGGGCCGGAGCATGCTCGGCTGGTGCGCGCTGTTCGAGCAGGCGCCGGTGACGGCCCCGGCCGGCGCGTGAGCCCGGTCGTCACGATCACCGGCGGGAGCGGGTTCCTCGGCCAGCTGCTGCGCGTTGGCCTCGGGCAGGAGGGCTGGGAGGTTCGCGTGCTCGACCCCTACCGGGGGCCGCTCGTGAACCTCGTGCGCCGGCGCTGGCTCGCCGGCGACGAGCGCCCGGCAGCGCGCCGCGCAGCACACGCGATTCGCCGGGTGCAGAAGCGCGCCGAGCCCGCGCTGGTCCGCAGCCGGGCGATCCGGCGGCGACCCGATGACATCCTCGGGGCCGTCGACGCCGTCGCGGCCGCGTTCGCCGGCAGCGACGCGGTCGTCCACCTCGCCGGCATCCCCCACCCGCACCAGCCGGGCGCGACCGACGCCGACTTCCAGCGGCTGAACTACGACGGCTCGGTGAACGTCCTGCAGGCCACGCGCGTTGCCGGCGTGCGGACGTTCGTGTTCGCGTCCTCGGCGCAGGTGTACCGGATCAACGACCCCGTCCGGATCGACAAGCTGCCGCTCCCCGAGGACACGCACCTGCCACTTCCCGTGGAGGGCCAGACGACGTACGGCTTCCTCAAGGGCGCCTTCGAGCGCCACCTCGCCGGCGTCTGCGCGTCCGGGGAGATCCAGGGCGTGGCCCTGCGGCTCGAGTACCCCGGCTTTCGCTCGACGGGCCCCGAGAACCTGTACGTGTCGACGTCGATCGAGAACACGATCGCCGGATTCGCCTGTGCGCTGCGCCCCCCGGACGATCTGCGTTTCGGCGCGTTCAACCTCGCGGACGCAGAGGTCGACCCGGACATCGTCGACGTCCAGGACTACGTCGCACGACGCTGGCCGTACGCCCGCAACCGGGTCGCCGGGAACGGGTGCCTGCTGAGCACCGAGCGGGCGCAGCGGATCCTCGGGTACCGGCCGATCTCCGGCGGGCGCTACGTCGACGAGTCGCTCGTCTGGTAGCCCCGGCGGGCGCTACAGGCCCAGCTCGGAGCGCACGATCGCCGTGACCTCCTTACCGTCGGCTCGGCCGCGCGTCTCCTTCATCACGTGGCCGATGATGACGCCGATCGGCTTCATGTCGCCGGTGCGCAGCTTGTCCGCGACGTCGGGATTGGCCTCGAGCGCCGCGCGGACGACGGGCGCGAGCTCGTCGGCGCCGCCGACGGCGCCCAGGCCCTGCGCCTCGACGATCTGCTGCGGGTCGCCGCCGTCGGCGACGAGCGTGTCCAGCACCTGCTTGGCCGCGCCCTGCGTAACCGCCTTGGAGGACACCATCCCGGCGAGCTTCGCCAGCGCCGCGGGCGTGACCTTCGAGGACTCGGGGTCCTCGTCGCCGAGGCGCGCCTGCAGCTCGTTGACCCAGTTGGCGACGAGCTGCGGCTCGGCGTCGCCGGCCTCCCCGCTCGCCAGCGCAGCCTCGAACAGGTCGCCCAGCTCCGCGCGCCAGGACAGCAGCCGGGCGCTCTCGGCGTTCAGGCCGACCTCGTCGGTCAGCCGGCGCTCGCGGTCGGCCGGCAGCTCGGGCATCGCGGCGCGGGCGCGGTCGAGCATCTCCCGGGTGATCAGGACGGGCGGCAGGTCGGGCTCGGGGAAGTAGCGGTAGTCGTGCGCTTCCTCCTTGCTGCGCAGGGAGGTGATCGCCTCGGTCCGCGGGTCGAAGTGCAGCGTCTCCTGCACGACGCTCTCCCCCGCGCGCACGATCCGCTCCTGCCGCGCGACCTCGGCGCGGATGCCGCGCTCGATGAAGCGGAACGAGTTCATGTTCTTCAGCTCGGTCTTCGTGCCGAGCTCCGTCTGCCCCGCCGGGCGGATGGAGATGTTCGCGTCGCAGCGCAGCGAGCCCTCCTCCATGTTCACGTCGCTGACGCCGAGCTGGCGCAGCGTCGTGCGCAGCAGCCGCAGCCATTCGCTCGCCTGCTCGGCCGAGCGCACGTCCGGCTCGGTGACGATCTCCGCCAGCGGCGTGCCGCCGCGGTTGAAGTCGACGACGGAGGCGTCGGAGCCGTGGATGCGCCCGCTCGCCCCGACGTGCATGAGCTTGGCGGCGTCCTCCTCCAGGTGCACGCGGTGGATCCGCACCTCGCCGAGCCGCCCGCCGGAGCAGAGCGGCTCGTCGAACTGGCTGATCTGGTACCCCTTCGGCAGGTCGGGGTAGAAGTAGTTCTTGCGGTGGAAGATCGACCGCGGCGCCAGCTCGGAGCCGACCGCCATGCCGATCATGAGGCCGTAGTGGATCGCCTCGGCGTTCGTGACCGGGAGCGTTCCCGGAAGGCCCAGGCAGACCGGGACACGTGCGCGTGTTCGGCGGCTCACCGAAGCTCAGCGGGCACGAGCAGAACATCTTCGTCCGCGTGCGCAGCTGGACGTGGATCTCCAGGCCGATGACGGGCTCGTAGGCGACGTCGCTCATGATCCCGTCATCCCCGTGCGCGCCGCCGATCCGTCGAAGCCGAGGGCCCCCTCGAGCGCGTGCGCCGCGTCGAGGATCCGGTTCTCGCTGAACGCCGGGCCGCAGAGCTGCAGGCCGACGGGCAGGCCCTCCGACAGCCCGCACGGGAGCGAGATCGCCGGAATGCCGGCGAGCGACATCGGGACCGTGAAGAAGTCGTTGAGGTACATCGAGAGCGGGTCGGCCGTCTTGGAGCCCAGCTCGAACGCGACGGTCGGGCTCGTCGGCGTGATGACGAAGTCGACGTCCCGGAAGACCTGCGTGAACTCGCGCGCGATCAGCGTGCGCACCTTCTGCGCGCGGCTGTAGTACGCGTCGTAGTAGCCGCTGGACAGCGCGTACGTCCCGATCAGGATCCGGCGCTTGACCTCGTCGCCGAAGCCGTCGTGACGCGTCTCGGTGTACATCGACACGAGGTCGTCCGCCGCGACGCGCTCGCCGTAGCGCACGCCGTCGTAGCGCGAGAGGTTCGAGGAGGCCTCCGCCGGCGCGAGCACGTAGTAGGCGCTGAGCCCGAGCGCCGCGGTCGGCAGGTGACAGGTCTCGATCGTGGCGCCGAGGCTCTTCGCCGTCTCGACGGTCGCCTCGAACGCCGCCAGGACACCGGGCTCGACGCCCTCTCCCGTGCTCAGCTCGGCGGGAATGCCGAGCCGCACGCCGTCGAGGCGCTCGGCGGTCGGCAGGACGATCTCCTCGCGATGGCCGACGGCGGTGGAGTCCTTCGGATCGGTGCCGGTCATGTGCCGGTAGAGCAGCGCCGCGTCGGTGACGTCGCGGGTGAACGGACCGGCCTGGTCCAGCGAGGAGGCGAAGGCGATCATCCCGTAGCGGCTGACCGTCCCGTACGTGGGCTTGAGCCCGACGATGCCGCAGAGCGCGGCGGGCTGGCGGATCGAGCCGCCGGTGTCGGTGCCGAGCGCCCACGGCGCGAGCCCCGCGGCGACCGCTGCGGCGCTCCCGCCGGACGAGCCGCCCGGGACGCGCGTGCGGTCCCACGGGTTCAGCACCGGGCCATAGGCGGAGTTCTCGTTGGAGGAGCCCATCGCGAACTCGTCCTGGTTGGTCTTGCCGAGCAGCGTCGCGCCCGCGTCCTGGAGCTTTGCGACGCACGTCGCGGTGTACGGCGGCAGGTAGCCCTCGAGGATCTTCGAGCCGGCCTGGCTCGGCACGCCCTCGGTGCAGAAGAGGTCCTTCACGGCGAGCGGGACGCCGCGCAGCGGCGCGTCGCCGTGGAGGTCGTCCGGCAGGTCGTCGGTGACCCAGGTGAAGGCGTTGAGGTCCTCCTCGGCCGCGCGCGAACGGTAGGCCGCGAACAGCTCTGCGGCGTCGAGGTCGCCGCGCTCGATCGCAGCGGTGGCCTGCGCGGCCGTCAGGTCCAGGAGCTCGCCGGCGTCCATCAGCCGGCCTGCGGGCTCGGGACGAGGAAGCCGTCGTCCTGCACGGCGGGCGCCTGGGCCAGCGCGACCTCGCGGGGCAGGCACGGGCCGGGTTCGTCGGGACGCAGCCCCTGCTCGACCTCGACGACGTGGCTGGTGGGCGGCACGCCCTCCAGGTCGAGCTCGCTCATCTTCGCGATGTGGTCGAGGATCGAGGACAGCTCGCCGGCCATCCGCTCGGTCTCCTCGTCGGTGAGCTTCAGGCGCGACAGGCGCGCGACGTGGAGAACCTCTGCCGGGTCGATCATGCGGCGGCGATTCTAGAGCCGCTCCGCGCCCGCGGGCGGCGCGGGCCGCGCGGGAGGCGGCTCGACCTGGCGCGAGGGCTGGTCCAGGCGCTCGTCGCGCATGGAGAACCAGGCGCTCGCCTTCAGCGCGCCGAGCGCGACGATCCCCGTCCACGCCCCGGCCGCGATCCCGGTGGCGTCGCCGGGCTTCAGAAGCGTGACGACCAGGGTCGCGAGGAGCGTGATCGGCGCAAGCGCCATGAGGACCACGGCGGGCGGCACGTTCACCCCGTCGCGCGCGCCGGAGGCGATGAGGGCGACGACGACGAGCGCGAGCGCGGCCGTGGCGACGATCAGCGCGAGCAGCCCCCAGCCGAGCGCGCTCCAGCCGGTGCGTGCGGGGCGAAACCAGTCCAGGAACAGCGTCAGGGGAACGACGATCGCACTGGCCAGCGTGCACCAGTCGGCGGGTCGCAGGCGGCCGGCCATCAGACGTCCTCCCCCGCCGCCATCCGCGCGGCCTTCAGGGTGTTGCGCAGCAGACACGCGATCGTCATCGGTCCGACGCCGCCCGGAACGGGCGTGATCGCGCCCGCGATCGCCGCGACGGCGTCGAAGTCCACGTCCCCGACGAGGCCATCGTCGGTCCGGTTGATCCCCACGTCGATGACGGTCGCGCCGGGCTTCACCCAGTCGGCGCCGACCATCCGCGGGCGTCCCACGGCGGCGACGAGGACGTCGGCACGGCGGCAGACGGCCGGCAGGTCGCGGGTGCGCGAGTGGCAGACGGTGACGGTGGCGTTCGCGCCGAGGAGGAGCTGCGCCATCGGCTTGCCGAACAGGTTGGAGCGGCCGATCACGACCGCCTCGGCGCCCTCGAGGTCCACGCCCGCACGCTCGATGAGGATCATCGAGCCCTCCGGGGTGCACGGCCGCAACCCGGGCTCGCCGAGCGCGAGCCGTCCGGCGCTGATCGGCGTGAGGCCGTCGACGTCCTTGCCGGGATCGACCAGGCCGGTCAGCTCGACGCCGTCGAGGTGGTCCGGAACCGGCAGCTGGCAGAGGATGCCGCTGACGGCGGGGTCGGCGTTCAGCTCCTCGATGAGCGCGACGACCTGAGCGCGGGAGGCGCCGGCGGGCAGGTCGTGGCGGAAGCCCGTGATGCCGACCTCGGCGGAGGACTTCTGCTTGCCGCCGACGTACACGGCGCTCGCCGGATCCTCGCCGATGAGGATCGTCGCGAGCCCGGGGGCACGGCCGTGGCGCTCGGTGAACGCCGCGACGTCGCGAGCGACCTGCGCCCGCACATCGGCCGCGATGGCCTTGCCGTCGATGATCGTGGCGCTCACGGGCCTGACCCTATCCAGGCGGTCGGCTTCTCAGACGCCCGCGCGCTGCCGACGCCCGCGCAGTCGCTGCTGAGTGGGTGGAGACATCCGGCCTCCTCTCCGCCGGGCGCCACGTTCAGCCGGTGGCCTGACCGACCACGGCGCCGATGCCGGCGGTGACCGCCATCGCCACCGCGCCCCAGACGAGGACGCGCGTCGTGGCGGGGATGCGGCGGGCGCCACCCAGCCGCGCTCCGGCGTCGCCGAGGACGGCAAGCGCCACGAGGGTTGCAGCGACACACGTGGCGGCCCGCACCGACACGGGAGCGAGACCGATGGCGAGCAGCGGCAGGATCGCGCCGCACGAGAACGCGAGTCCCGATGTCCAGGCGGCCTGCAGAGGACGGGCGCGCCGCTGATCCTCGAGGCCGAGCTCGTCACGTGCATGAGCTTCCAGCGCGCCGGCCCCGGTCAACTGGACCGCGACCTGGTGCGCCAGATCGGCCCGCAGTCCCCGGCCCTCGTAGATCTCGGCGAGCTCGCGCAGTTCGCCACCCGGGTCAGCGCGAAGCTCCCGCTGCTCGAGCCGGAGATCTGCCTCCTCGGAGTCACGCTGAGAACTGACCGAGACGTACTCGCCGGCGGCCATCGACAACGCCCCGGCTGCGAGACCCGCGACGCCCGCGGTCATGATCGCGCTGCCCGACGCGCCGGAGGCCGCGACACCGAGCACCAGGCTGGCTGTCGACACGATCCCGTCGTTGGCGCCGAGCACCGCGGCCCGCAGCCAGTTGGATCGGTGGCTGAGATGCGACTCTGCAGGCATGGTGTGGTCCTATCCGGTTTGACCGAATGAGGCCCGCGAAGCGCAGGCACACACGACCCGCTGAGCAGCGCGCAGCCGAACGCGGAACGTACTGGCTCATCGGTTCCAGCAGGGCACGGTCGTAGCCGCCGATCGTGACGTCAGCGGCGTACCCCGGCGGGTGGGCGGGCGCCCCGGGGTGCACCCGGGCGCTGAGGGGGCGGTTGGCGGCCGGCTCTGGTTCCTGAGACCGCAGTTCATCCAGAGGGGCGCCGGCGGCGGGGTGCGGGTGCACGACCGGAGCTGCTGGATGCCTCTGCATTCATGACCCCTCCGGCTCGTAGAGCCCGCTGAAGAGGTCTGCAAACTCCTGGTAGGCGACGCTTCGTTTGAGCTTCAGCGTCGGGGTCAGCTCGCCCCGGGCCTGCGTGAGGTCGCGATCGAGGATCGCGAAGCGTTTGATCTGCTCTATGCGCGCGAAGTGTGTGTTGGCCTCGGTGACCACCGCCTGCAGTTCCGCTCGGACGCTCTCGTCTTGGGCCATCGCCGCAGCGTCGGTCTCGATACCGAACCGCTCGGCGAGCCTTGGCGCCTCATCGGGATCGAGCGTGAGGAGCGCGACCAGGTAGGGGCGGTTGTCCCCGAAGACGACCGCCTGCGAGATCCAGCGGTGCCGCTTGAGCGCGTTCTCGATGTTCGCCGGGCTGATGTTCTTTCCGCTGGAGGTGATGATGAGTTCCTTCTTGCGGCCGATGATGGACACGAAGCCGTTCTCGTCGATCGCCGCCAGATCGCCCGTCGACAGCCACCCGTCATCGAGGACCTCGCGGGTGGCCTCCTCGTTCTTGAAGTAGCCCTGAAACACGCTCGGCCCGCGCATGAGCAGTTCGCCGTCTGCGGCGAGTCGCAGCTCCACACCGGGCAGCGGTCGACCGACGGACCCGAAGCGCAGTTCGTCGATCGTGTTGATCGTTCCGGCGGCTGCCGTCTCGGTCATGCCCCAGCCCTCGAGCACGAGGACACCGCAGGCGTCGAAGAACTCGAGCACCTCCTTGGAGATCGGAGCCGCGCCGCTCGCAGCGAGCCGCAGCTCCCCTCCGAACAGGGCGCGCACGTGCGACAGCACCAGTCGGTCGGCGATCCGGTGGCGCCACGCCTGGAGCGCGGGGACACGCCTACCCGTGCGCTCCAGCGCGCGCACCCGCTCGCCGGTCCTGACGGCCCAGTCGAAGACCACACGCTTCGGAAGGGGGCCCTCCGCCGCCCCGCTGTTCGCTGCGCTGTAGATCTTCTCGAAGACCCGCGGCACCGATGGAAGGTACGTGGGACGCGCCTCACGGAGGTCCTCGAGCAGCAACTCGGGGCGGCGCTGCCAGAAGACGAGCGTCCCGCCCATGTCCAGCGCGCACATCTCGATGATGCGCGCAAGCGAGTGCGCGAGCGGCAGGAACATGAAGAAGACGATCGGCACGCCCGGAAGGCGCAGGTCCAGCCGCTCTTCGTAGGCGCGCGTCGCGTCCAGGATGTTGCCGTGCGTGAGCACGCAGCCCTTCGGCGGACCCGTCGTGCCCGACGTGTAGATGAGCGTCGCCGCGTCGTCCGGGACGACGAGCTCCACGCGCTCGTCGACAGCAGCATCCGGCAGCTCGGCGCCGCCCGCTTGCAGCTCATCGAGCGACATCGCCTTGTCGTTCCGGCCTTCGATGAGCACGATGTGCTCAAGCCGTGGGCAGTCGCTGTGGACGCTCAGGATCTTTGCGAGCTGCTCTTCGTCCTCGCAGAAGATGACGCGCGCCTCCGAATCGCCGAGCACGTAGGCGCACTCCTCCGGCGAGTTGGTGTGGTAGATCGGCGCGACGACCGCCCCCGCGCAGAAGGCCCCCATGTCGACGATCGTCCACTCGGGTCGCGTATTGGCGAGGATCGCGACGCGGTCCCCCACCTCGATCCCGAGGGCGAGCAGGCCCTTGGCGATGTCGCGCGCGGTCCTGCCGAGCTCGGTGTACGAGATCTCCGCCCAGCCCGCACCGCTCCGTTCGCGCAGCGCGACCCCCTCGTAGGTGGCCGCCGCACCGAGGAGCATCCCGCCCAGGGTCCCGACGCCGGTACCCCCCGACCCGCGCTGCGGCGCCTGCTCCGGTCGGCGGTCCGATCCCTTCAGGTCGTTGCCCATCAGCCCGAGTTCTCGGGGACCGCGCGCGCCAGCTGGAGCTTCGCCAGCTCCTGTTCGACCATCCGTTCGTGTGCCTCCTCGTCTGCGCGCGCCTTGCGCGGGCTCCAGTGCCCGGTGAGGACGAAGATGAACGGGATGAACAGGATCTGCCCGGCGAACGCGATCCACCAGTAGGTCTGCCACTGTCCGGGAGCGTCCTTCTGCGCCTGTGCGACGTCCTCGGCGTTGTCGGCCAGGTACTTGAGATCGGCCGGCGGCACCTGCGACAGTGCTGCCAGGCGCGCGGCGGACTGTTGGACCTGAGGACCGGTCTTCAACAGGAAGACGGTGTCCGCCTGCGGAACCTGGCCCAGCGCGCCCAGGCGCGCCGCCGCCTGCTGCGGGGAGACCCGCAGCTTGGTCACGATTGCAGCGACCGCGACCTGCTGCGCCTTCAGGTCGGCGGGCTTTGCGCTCAGCGTCAGCAGTGTCGACGGTGGAATGGCTGCGGCCGTCTTCAGCTCCGTCGCATAGCGGGAGCCGAGCGTGACGGCCTTGGTGACCTGGGCCGCGGGCAGGCCCGTCAGCTGGGTCAGCGCCTGCACCTGCGCCCGCTGATCACCGGCGTTCTGCTGCAGCGCGGCGAGCACCGCAGGGTCGACCTGCTGGAGGGTCCGGACCTGCTGCGGGTACTGCGCGACGATCCGCTGCACGCGTGGCCCGGCATCGACGAGCGTCGACGTCGCGGGGACGATGAGCAGCAGCGACGCGAAGGACAGCGTCACGACGGTGCGGATCGTCATACCCCAGACGGCCAGGCCGGTCGCGGTCGCAGCCGGGTTGTGCTTCTCGACCGTCTCGGTGAACGCCGCCATCCAGGCGACGTAGACCATGCCGCCGCCGAGCGCGGCGATCACGAAGTAGAGCTTGAACGTGCCGGCGCCGGTCCCCAGGTCGTCCGAGGTCGCGGCGAACAGCCCGACGCCGACGAGGCTGATGAGCGCGCCGACGAGCATGAACGGCTTGCGCACGTGGAACCTGTCGGACAGCAGGCCGGCGGCCACGAGCGCGATCGCGTTCGTCGCCCAGTACCAGTTGACGATCGAGTTCGCCCGCTGCTCGGTGAACCCGAAGACGGTCGCGAAGTACACGACGATGAACGCGACGAGTGCGTAGTAGAGGAGCAGGAACAGGCTGATCGCGAGCGCCGGACCGAGGATGTCCAGCCGCAGCATCTGCCGCCAGCTCCCCTCGAGCGCCTTCTCCGGGTCAACGCCCGCGGCCCGCGCCTCGATCAGCGCACGGTCACGAAGGCTCACCATCAGCTGGTCACGCAGCCGCGGCGAGAGCTCCCGCAGCCCGAACAGCGCGATCACGGCGACGACCAGGCCCACGGCGCCGCACACGTAGAACTGGAACTGCCAGTCCGGCTGGCTGTCGAGCGTGTTCGTCGCGATCATCGTCACGACGAGGCTGCCGAGCACCGGGCCCAGCGTCCAGAAGCCCATCGCGACCCCGCGACCGACCTGCGGAGAGAAGTCACGGATCAACGCCGGCGTGGCGACCAGCGCGGCGCCCTCGACGAGACTCAGGACCGCGAACAGGACCGTGTACATCTCCGTGCTGCCCGCATTGGGAAGACCGAACGCGATGATCGCCCCGGTGATGAACAGGCCGACCACGACGATGTTCGCGCGGCCATAGCGATCGGCGAGCCCAGCCGCCAGCGAGGCGAGCGCCCCGACCGCGTTACCGATCACCAGGACCATGACAAACCCCGTCCAGCTGAACCCCAGGTCCTGAATGATCTTCGTCGCCACCGAGCCCTGGACGTAGAGCTCGTAGTACAAGACGACCGTGCACAGCACGGTCAGCCCGAGGTAGCCGTAGCGCCGACCGGTCTCCGGATAGTGCTGCAGCTGCCGATCCCAGAGCCGTCGCGGCCCGACCGGACCATCCTCGATCGCCGCATCACCCGTGGTGGCGCTCATGCCCGTCCCTTCACTCAGATCGGTCCGGCGCCTGCCACGTCGGCTGAACCACAGGACACTAAGACCGCGACCGCGGGGCGTCATCCGGGACAGCTACGTACCGATCGCAGCCTTGTCGACGGCGTCCTCGAAGCCCGCATCGCCCGTCAGCGCGCCGGCGGCCTGCTTCACGCGCCCGCTGACCTTGTCGCCCTGCTCATCCATCCGGGTCTCCCTCATTCGTTGGTGAAGCCCGTCGAACGCCGCAGGACCACACCGACGACCACCAGAATCACCCCAGCGTCGTGAGAATCAACATACGTCCCCCGAGCCGTTCTCGGCGACGACCGGTCGTGATGCCACTCCAGGGGTGGACAATCGACCACTCGACGACCCGAGACGCAACGACACACCGCGGCCCGTCACGCACGCCGCAGAGGCAGGCGTCACCGACGGCACGTGCTCGCCGGCCGGGCGACACCCCACCTGCCTGGGCGAGCGTTCAGGAATGTCACCCGATGAATCCGCGCACGGCTAGTTTTGTGACCGATCATTTCGGAGTACCGGCGCGAGAGTCGAGGTGGTGGTGTCAGTGACGGACCTTGGTGGCGGCGTCCACGTGTCGCGCGTGGACAGCGACGACTTCGAGGCGGACAACGAGATCGGTGGGTTCACACACATGCTGTTCGAGGACGGCGAGACGATGGCCGGGATGTGGAAGCCTGGCTCGGATGTCGACGCATGGCCGAAGACCGAGCAGCTGCACGCTCGCGAGACCATCGTCGTGCTGGAGGGATCGGTTCGGATCGAGATCGAGGACGGGCCAACGCTGGACCTCGGCGTCGGCGACATCGCCTCGATACCGAAGGGCGCCGTCACGACCTGGCACCCATCGGCCGACTTCAAAGAGATCTGGCTCTACGCCTAAGGGTCAGGCGACGCTCTGTTCGCCTGGGCCAGCGTTCGGGAATGTCCCCAGAGGCCCGGGCTCCCGTCCGGTGCCAGCCTCCCCGCGTCAGGTCGCGTCGGGCTCGCCGGCCGCGTAGTCCTCGGAGCCCATGATGTGCAGCGACACGTACGGCTCGTCCCCGACAACCCAGCTGTCGTGGCCGGGCGGCACATAGAACAGCTGCCCCGGCTCCATCACCCGCTCCACACCGTCGCGCATCGCCGCCATTGCCCGCCCGCTCAGCACCAGGCCGACGTGCTCGACCTCGCACCACGCCTCGCCGGTCGCGGCACCTACATGCTCGCTCCAGCGCCAGCCCGGCTCGTAGCTCGCCCGTCCGAGCGTCATCGGCCCGACCCGATACAGCTCGAACCGTCCCTTCACAAACTCCCGGGTCTCCACCGGGTCACCAAGCGCGATCAGCTGAAGGTCCATGGGCGCAACGTATCGCGCGTCACTCGCCTTCGCCTACGCAGGTCAAGCACGCCCGCGACACGACGCCCGCCCGGGCGAGCGTTCAGGAATGTCCCTAGAGCCGGGCACGCTCGCCCAACCACCCGTCGAACGTCCCGGACGACCCCCAGAGCGACCAGCGCGCGACGTTCGACGTACTCGGACCAGCACCGGCGACACGACGCCCGCCTGCGCCAGCGTGCGGGAATGTCCCTAGAAGGCTCGCTGCTGCTTTTCGTGTCAGCCGATGGACGATGTGACGGGCATCCGGCCCCGTTCGCGGAGCGCTGCCTCCAACGCATCGATCCGTGCGGTGTCTTCGTAGTAGTCCTCTTGGCGAACGATGCGGCCCCACCGGGCGCGTACCAGGAGCACCGTTCGGTTGCTATAGAGCCGGGTGCCATCCGGCGCGTCGCACCAATCATCAAATCGCGCAAGCATGGTCATGCGCCACGGAGGCCCGGACACGAAGACCTCCCGAATCTCCCCCTGCATCCCGGCGGCGACGAAGTTGCTCAGGAACCGCTCGATGGCAGGCCTGCCGCGATGCTCGCCTGCCCAGCGGTGTTCCCCGTCGTTGAAGACGAGTACCGCGTCGCTGGCGAACGCCGACAGGATCGGACCGTAGTCACCTGCGTTCATGCTGCGCAGATCGCGCCGAAGCTTGAGCAGCACGAGCCGCGGCAGCAGCGAGCGAGCGAGCGACCCAACAGCCACGCCCGCCGCGACGCAGACCAATCGATTCCGCGGCATCGCGGCATCGTTTCACACGACTGTGCGTCCAAGTCGAGAGTGGCGCGGTCTTGTATGCGCCGCCACCGCCGGTCGCACCGCTCGAGCTGCGTAGTCCACCTGGTCGCGTGAGGATCCGCCCTCGCCGCGACGCAAGATAAGAGCACTGCTGCTTGTCGTCTGCAAAGCAGACGTCCGAGGAAGACCCCGCCCGCCTGGGCCAGCGTCCCCTCACCAGACGCCCGGCCCGCACGCCCGAGCCGAGGGCCGGGGACGATGCGGTCGAGGAGGGAACGGGTGGCCCGGCCCCCGCAGGCCGTGTCGTCCCCGGCCCCGACCACGAGCGCCCGCGCGTCAGCGCTTCGTGATCGGCGCGTACTCGGCCATGAGCTTGCGCTCGGACCCGTCGCTCCCGAACCGCACGACGACGATCCCGCCGGGCTCGACGCCCGTGACGACGCCCTCGCCGAATGCGGCGTGCACGACGTCGTCGCCGAGCCGGAACGACGCGCCGCCGCCGGCCTCCGGAGCGACGTCCGAGCCCCAGGACAGCGCCCGCGGCCGTCCGGCCGCCGCTGCGCTCGCGCCCGCCGCCCTTGCGCCGGCCCAGCCGCCGAGCGCCTCCTCGCGGTCGACGTGCTCGGCCGGCAGCTCCTGCAGGAACCGGCTCGGCAGCCCGTACGTCGCCGAGCCGAAGACGTTGCGCCGCCGCGCGTGCGTGAGCGTCAGGTTGCGCATCGCTCGCGTCACCCCGACGTAACAGAGCCGGCGCTCCTCCTCGAGGTTGCCCTCGTCGAGCGAGCGCGAGTGCGGGAACAGCCCCTCCTCCATCCCGACCATGAAGACCACGGGGTACTCGAGGCCCTTGGCGTTGTGGAGCGTCATGAGCGTCACGAGCCCCTCGTCGTCCTGGCGCGAATCGGCGTCGGCGACCAGCGCGGTCTGCTGAAGGAAGACGTCGAGCGTGTCCTCGCCCTCCGGCGCACGCGCGTCGAACTCGCGGGCGACGTTCACCAGCTCCTGCAGGTTCTCCAGCCGGCCCTGCGCCTCGATCGTCCGCTCGGCCTCCAGCCAGTCCACGTAGCCGGACTCGTGGATGACGGCCTCGAGCAGGTCGCCGATCGGCACCTGCTGCTCGGCCTTCAGCCGCAGGCTCTCCATCGTGTCCATGAAGCGTCCGAGCGCCTTGACCGCGGCGGTGCCCAGCCCGGGCACCTGCGACGGCGTCGCCGCGGCCTCCCAGATGCTGATGCCCATCGTCGCTGCGTGGGTGAGCACGCGCGAGAGCGACGTCTGCCCGATCCCGCGACGTGGGCTGTTCGCCACGCGCTGGAAGCTGACGGCGTCCTGCGGGTTGCCGAGCAGCGTCAGGTAGGCGACGGCGTCCTTGACCTCGGCGCGCTCGTAGAACTTCGTGCCGCCGATGACCTGGTAGCCGATCTCGCGCCGCACGAGCGTGTCCTCCAGCGCGCGCGACTGCGAGTTCATCCGGTAGAGCACGGCGATCTCGTTGCGCGACAGACCCTCGTCCACGAGCCGCTCGATCTCCCCCGCCACGTAGCGCGCCTCGCTGTGCTCGTCGTCGAGCTCGCGCACGACGATCTCATCGCCCGGGCCGATGTCCGTCCACAGCGTCTTGGGCATCTGGTCGCGGTTGTGCGCGATGAGAGCATTCGCGGCGTCGAGGATCGTCTGCGTCGAGCGGTAGTTCTGCTCGAGCTTGACCGTGGCGACCTCGTCGAAGTCCTTCTGGAAGTCGAGGATGTTGCGGATGTCGGCAGACCTGAACGAGTAGACCGACTGCGCGTCATCGCCGACGACCATGAGGTTCCCGTGCTCGCCCGCGATCAGCTGGAGCAGCACGTACTGGGCGTGGTTCGTGTCCTGGTACTCGTCCACGAGCACGTGGCGGAACGTCGCCTGATAGCGGGCGCGGACCTCGGGGAACAGCCGCAGGACGTCGACCGTGCGGCCGAGCAGGTCGTCGAAGTCCATCGCGTTCATCCGGTGCAGCGAGGACTCGTAGAGCTCGTAGACGTCGGCGACCGTCTGCTCGAAGTACGACCCGACGAGCTCGCGGTATCCGGCGGCGTCGCGCAGCTGGTTCTTGGCCGCCGAGATCTGATGCTGGACGGCGGCGGGGGTGAAGCGCTTGGGGTCCACCCCGAGCTCGTCGAGGCACTGCTTGACGAGCCGGCGACTGTCGGACTGGTCGTAGATCGTGTACTGCCGCGTGTACCCCAGGCGCGGCGCCTCGGCGCGCAGGATCCGCGCGCAAGCGCTGTGGAACGTCATCACCCACATCGCGCGCGTGGAGTGCCCGAGCAGCAGCTCGACCCGTTCGCGCATCTCCTGCGCGGCCTTGTTCGTGAACGTGATCGCGAGGATCTCACCCGGCCGCGCGCGACCGGTCTGGATCAGCCAGGCGAGCCGGTGCGTGAGCACGCGCGTCTTGCCGGATCCGGCGCCCGCGAGGACGAGCAGCGGGCCCTCGGGATGGGTCACGGCCTCGCGCTGAGGCTCGTTGAGACCCTCGAGCAGGTGGGCGATGCGCTCGTCTGCGGCGGCGTCCGGCATGAACACTTCAGGGTACGGCCGCGAGCGGCGGCGGCGGTAGGCTCGCGCGATGGCGCTGAGCCTGCCCGACGAGGTGCGCGACTCGTGCGCGCGGATCGCCAGCGCGGCGCGCTCGGTCACGATCGACGTGGACGCCCTCGACGCGCTCGACCCGGGTCCCGCGCCCGCGGCCGACGCCGAGCGCCACCTGCTCGACGCCGCGCCGCACGAGGTCGCGGCCTACTTCCTGACGCTCGACACGATCAACTTCGGCTCCGGCTGGTTCCCGACGCTGCGCAAGCGCGTGGATCACCGCGGGAACCCGGTGTCCGGCTACTTCACCGTCGCGTGGTCGCTCGCCGACCGCTTCCGCGCGGCCGGCCCGTGGTCGAACGCCGAGCTGCGGGCGCTGCGCACCGAGGAGATCGCCGACACGCTCGGCCAGCCGCGCGACCACGAGCTGATGGCGCTCTACGCCCAGGCGCTGCGCGACCTCGGGCGCTTCCTGGGCGACCGGCACGCGCTCGATCTGATCGCGCAGTCCCGCCGGTCGGCCGCGTCGCTCGCCCGCACGCTCGCATCCGGGATGGCCCTGTATGACGACCGCGGCTTCTGGAAGCGCGCGCAGATCGTCCCCTCCAACCTCGCGCTGGCCGGCGTCGCGCAGTTCACCGACCTGGACCGGCTGACGATCTTCGCCGACAACCTCGTGCCACACGTCCTGCGCAGCGCGGGCGTGCTGGTCTACGCCGACGGGCTCGCCGCGCACATCGACGCCGGGCGCCCGCTGCGCCCCGGACCGCAGGAGCGCGAGATCCGCGCGTGCGCCGTTCACGCCTGCGAGCTGCTGTCCCGGCGCACCGGCCTGGCGCCGCGCGACATCGACGTGCGCCTGTGGACCCGCGGCCAGGACCCGGACATCAAGGCCCGCCCGCGGCACCGCTGCCGGTGCGTCGCCTACTGACCGCGGCGGACCGAGCGCCCCGGCAGCTACCCCTGCGGTGCGAAGAACGGCGCGGAGATGTAGCGCTCGCCCGAGTCCGGCAGGACGCACGCGATGCGCTTGCCGCGCGACTCCGGGCGCGCGGCGACCTGCATCGCGCCCCAGAGCGCCGCACCGCACGAGAGCCCGGCGAGCACGCCCTCGCGCGAGGCGGCCAGGCGGGCGGTCTCGATCGCCGCCTCGTCCGGCACCGGGATGACCTCGTCGAGGATCTCGCGGTTGAGCACCGCGGGCACGAAGCCCGCGCCGATGCCCTGAATGCGGTGCGGGCCGGGCGAGCGCCCGGACAGGACGGCGCTCGACTGCGGCTCCACCGCGACGACGAGCGCCTCGGGGTTGTGCGCCTTGATCGCCTCGCCGGCGCCGGTGATCGTCCCGCCGGTCCCGACCCCGGCGACGAGCACGTCCACCCTTCCGTCCATGGCCGCGATGATCTCCGGGCCCGTGCCGGTCCGGTGCGCCTCGGGGTTGGCGGGGTTCGAGAACTGGTCGGGAAGGAAGTGGTCGGGCTCGCAGGCCACCGCGCGGGCGGCGTCCACGGCCTCGTTCATTCCGCCCAGCGACTCGACGACCTCGACCGTCGCGCCGTACATCCGCAGCAGCGCCTCACGCTCGCGGCTCATGCCCTGTGGCAGGAAGATCCGCAGGTCGTACCCGCGGGCGGCGCAGACGAAGGCGAGCGCGATCCCCGTGTTGCCCGACGTCGCCTCGACGATCGTGCTGCGGCCGGGCTCGATCAGCCCGTCGCGCTCGGCCGCCTCGATCATCGCCACGCCGATCCGGTCCTTCACGGACCCGCCCGGGTTGAGCGCCTCGATCTTCGCGAACAGCTCGACCCCGTTGGCGTCCGGCCCCAGCAGCCTGCTGAGCTGCACCATCGGGGTGCCGCCGACGAGCTCGGCAATGTTGATCGGGATTGAGGCCATTGGGGGCCCCGCCGAGACTAGAGCACCCAGCCGACGGCGGTGCGCCTAGCCGGTCGGTGCCTGTGGGCGGTCCCACTCCTCGGCGTAGACCACGTGCGCGGGGTTCACGACGATGCGCTTGCCCTTGCGATCGGCGGCGATCATCCGGTCCTCGGCCATCAGTCGCTCGACCTCCGTGAGGTCGAGGTCGCTGGCGAGCCATTCTCCGTCGGCGAAGACGAGGCGCGTTCCCATGCGGGGATGCTCGCGCAGCGGGCGGACGCGGTCAGCCGTTGCAGCGCAGCAGGCGGTCCCGCAGGTCGCGGTGCGACGCCGATGCCGGTGCGGCGCCGAGCGGCGGGCGGCGGCGGGCGGCGCAGGCGAGCGGCGTCACGACGGTGGTCTGCGTCCGGTTCTGATCGTTCGCGGTGGAGGTCATGGGTGGAACGTACGGCTGCAGGAGCGGCGCCTGTGTGAAGCGCGGCACGGACCGGTCGTCGGTCACAGATCAGGTGCCGATGGGCTCGTCGCCCAGCAGGACGTCGACGTCGAGCGGGTTGACGGTGAGGTCGCCCGCGACGCTCGCCTGATCACCCCGGTAGCTGACGCCGCCGTAGGCCGGATCGGTCGGCGTCGGCAGGCCGCCGAGCGTGCCCGTCAGGCCGCTCTTGCGGATGACGTCCGCCAGGTCGCCCGGCGCGTCCGAGCCGCACGGCACCGACGAGGGGCCGTTGCCCTCGGCGAAGTTGGGATAGCGCTCGGCGTCGACGAACGGCAGGCTCGTGTTCCCGTCGGTGGCGAGCACGCCGCCGGCGACGGCCTGCGCCGCCCCGCCGGCGGTGACCTGCGCCGCCGTCGGCGAGAGCGCGGCGGCGGCGTCGCTGAAGCCGGCCGCGTAGGCGTTGTAGGGCTTGGCCGGGAAGAGACAGGCGCTGAGCGCGATGCGGTCCGGGCTGTTGACGTCGGACTGCACGGTCGCCTTGGCGATCCGCACGCGGCCGTCCTTCATGATCGCGGGCGCGATCCGCAGGTCGCCGGTGAGCCGCACGCCCGGGATGTAGTTCTGGACGGCGCCGGTGACGACCTGGCGGCACTGGAAGTAGGCGGCGGGCAGGTGCTCGCCCTCCACGAGCCCCGGCTGCCGGAAGACGTCCTGGTCGACGATCCGCGCGATCGCGTTGATCTTCGTCATCAGGTTGACCGTCACGTCGATCGCGGTGGCCTTGCCCGGGATGTTCCCGAAGAGGTTGGCCTGGCCGCCGGAGTACCCGAGCGTCGTGTCCTGCGATCCCTGCGCCGTCGTCAGCCCGCCGGGCGTCGTCGCGGTGCCCGTGCTCATGTTCACGGAGACGCCGCCGGGGGCGATCCCGAGGCTCAGAGCGGTCGTGCGCAGCACCGTGCTCGCCGCGTCTGAGGTCAGGCCCACAGGCGCCGATCCACTCGGGAAGGGCGTCATGTTCGGGCCGATCCAGTCGTTGTTCCCCGTGATGCCGCCGGCCTGGATGCGCGACGGGGCGTCGACGCCCGGGCGCAGCGGCAGGAACACACCGCTCGGCGCGCCGCCTGTGGTGACGACCGGGTATCCCGGAAGGCCGCTGCCCGTGCCGGCCCCGAAGTCGTACGGGGCGCCGTGGAACAGCGCCTTGTAGCCGGCGCCCGCCGGCGCGGCGGCGAACGTCCCGCCCTCGCCGGCGCTGGTCGCCCAGTCGCCGCAGCCCTGAGCGCCCGCCGGCCCGTCGGCGTAGGACTGCAGGGCGGCGAGGTCACCGCCGGGGCGCGCGAGCGATGCGAGCCAGTTGGCGTCCGAGCGCGTCGCCGGGCCGGAGATCGCGTCGTTCCACAGCAGCGGGACCGACGACGTCTGGAGCGTCTTGTCACCCGGGAGCAGCTTGATGTTGACGTTGCCCAGGGACCCACCGTCGTAGGTGTCCTGGAACTCGACGACCGCGCCGAGTGCGCCGGAGATCACGACCTGGCGGGATCCGAGCGACGGGCCGAGGTTGATGCTGGCCGTCGGGAGCGTGCGCTGGTTGAGCGCGGTTCCCTGCGTCAGGCAGTTCTGGCCGCCGCCCGGGGCCGGGTTCTGCCCGTTCTCGTTCATGCACGCGTTGCGCAGCCTGATCGTGACGGGCAGCTTGAAGTTCACGAGCGCGGCGCGGCGCAGGAACGAGCGACGGCGCAGCGCCGCCGGGCTGCGCCGGACCTCGCGCCGCAGCTGCCTGCGCACCACGGCTTTGCGCGCCACCGCCTTGCGCGCCGCGGAGACCTGCTGCTTGGCCGCCGCGGACCGCTCGGCCGCCGGCGCCGCGGAGACGGGGACCAGGGACGCGATGAGCGCGGCGAGCAGGGCGAGCGGCGAGCGGCGGAGCACACGGAGCCATCGGCCGCTCCGCGACGGCGATGGAGTGCGGGGGCGCGTGCTCGGACATCCGTCCAGCCCCCGTGCGCCGCTGTGCGCGGCCGTCAGACGGGGACCTCGACGATGCGCTGCGCCACGTTCCCGAGCGTGTCGGTCAGCGTCATCTCATCCACGAGGACGACGTCGATCCGCACCCGCCGGACGCCGCCGTGCGGGCACACCGTCGCCGCCCTCGCCCCAAAGCGGCAGTGGCGGGTACATCTGGTAGGGATAGCCGCCATGTGTGGGACCGGCGTGGATCTGTTCTGGTTGCCGCTCGGCGCGGGTGGCCGGTTCGTGCGCACCAACGGCCGCGTATACGAAGCAGTCGCGGCACGCCTGCAGCATCGCGACCGCAGCGACCTCTACCACTCCGCGCTCGAGGTCCATCACGCCGGCGAGCGTCACGTCATCGAGCAGGGGCCGGTCTGGAACGTGAGCGAGGCGCACCGCGGCGTCGTCAGCGAGGGGCCGGTCGGATCGCCGCGGCTCGGTCGATTCAGGCTCTGCCGCTACGAAGTCCGCAGCTGGCGGGACGGCGTCATCCCCGACCGCGGCGAGGCAGTGGACAGCCCGCGGCGCGTGAGCTCCGACGGCGACCGGGCGCGGCGGGTGCTCGACCTAGTTCCCGACGCTCCCACGGCCACCTGGGGACGCGACGAGCAGCAGACCGGGGAGATGTGGAACTCAAACTCGCTCATCGCCTGGCTGCTCGCCCGCAGCGGCCACGACACCGGCTCCATCGCCCTGCCCGCACACGGCCGCGCCCCCGGGTGGGCCGCCGGGCTTCGCGTCGCGGCGCGTGAAGCAGACACGACGCGCGCGACCATCGAGTAGCTTCCGAGCAGCTCCCGGCAGATAGATGACAGCTGCTTTCGCTCTGATCAGGGTCGGTCGCGCGCATGCTTCTCGTCCGGTCCGGAAGTGGTGTGGTGGTGCCGGGGGGGTCCGGTGTGGTCGTGGTCTAGGGTCGGGGTAAGCGATCGGGGGGTGTGGCGTGTTGCGTGTGTCTGGCTGGGTTGCCGGTTTGATGGTTGCTGCTGGTTTGGTGGGTGTGCCGTCTGCGGTTGCTTTCCAGGGGCCGTGGGTGGTGCCGGTCGACCTGTCAGTCAGCGGCCGGGACGCGTCCATCCCTCAGGTGGCGATCGCAGCGGACGGCACCACGACCGTGGTCTGGCGGCGCTTCAACGGCGCGAACTACGTCGTTCAGGCGAGCACGCGGCCGCCGGGCGGCACGTTCAGCGCGCCGGTCGACGTGTCTGTCGCCGGCCAGGACGCGGACCTCCCGCAGGTGGCGGTGGGGGTGGACGGCTCCACGACCGCGACATGGGATCGCTTCGACGGCACGAGCCAGATCGTTCAGGCGAGTACGCGGCCGCCGGGCGGCACGTTCAGCGCCCCGGTCAACCTCTCCGCCTCCGCCACCGGCGAGGATGCGTATGACCCGGAGCTGGCGCTGTCAGCGGACGGCACCACGACCGTGGCCTGGAGGCGGGAAATCGGCGCGAACAGCATCGTGCGGGTGAGCACGCGGCCGCCGGGCGGCACGTTCAGCGCGCCGGTCAGCCTGTCGGTCGCCGGCCAGTCGTATCGCCCGCAGGTCGCGGTGGCAGCGGACGGCACGGCGACCGTGACCTGGTCGGGCCCCAGCAACATCGTGCAGGCGAGCACGCGGCCGCCGGGCGGCACGTTCAGCGCGCCGTTCGACCTGTCTGTCGCCGGCCAGGACGCGAACTACCCGCAGGTCGCGGTGGCAGCGGACGGCACCACGACCGTGGTCTGGGACCGCTTCGACGGCGCGAACACGATCGTGCAGGCGAGCACGCGGCCGCCGGGCAGCACGTTCGCCGCGCCGGTCGACCTGTCCGCCACCGGCCAGAACGCGAAGAACCCTCAGGTGGCCGTGGGAGTGGACGGCTCCACGACCGTGGTCTGGGACCGCAACAACAGCGCGAACACGATCGTGCAGGCGAGCACGCGGCCGCCGGGCGGCACGTTCGCCGCGCCGGTCGACCTGTCCGCCACCGGCCAGGACGCGGTTGACCCGCAGGTCGCGGTGGCAGCGGACGGCACCGCGAACGTGGTCTGGGACCGCTCCAACGGCGCGAGCAACATCGTGCAGGCAAGCACGCGTCCGCCGGGCGGCACGTTCGCCAACCCGGTCGACCTGTCCGCCACCGGCCAGAGCGCAGGTCGTTCGCAGCTGGCGTTCGCAGCGGACGGCTCCACGACCGCGGTCTGGTACCGCAACAACGGCACGAACACGATCGTCCAGGCGGCAGTTACCGCCAATCCGCCAGCGCTGCGCGCCGCGCCGCAGATCAGCGGCAGCGCGCTGCTCGGCGCGACGTTGGGCTGTGACGGCGGAAGCTGGACCGGCGCCGCACAGGTCACGACCGGCTGGCTGCGCGCAGCCAGCCAGATCGCTTCCGGACCCAGCTACACCACGACCCCTGCTGACCAGGCCAACGCGCTCTCCTGCCGCGCCCGCGCGAGCAACCAGTACGGCAGCGTCGAAGCGCTGAGCACTCCGCTGAGCATCCCCGGCCCAGTAACGCCACCCACGCCGCCCAGCGCACCGGCGCCACCGAGCGCGCGGTCGCTGCCGAAGATCACCGGCAAGGCGCGTCTGGGCCGCACCCTGCGCTGCAGGCCCGCCACCTTCACCGCCGCGACCAAGCGCACCACCAGCTGGCTGCGCGCCGCAAAACCGATCAAGGGCGCCCGCAGGACCACCTACAAGATCACCAAGAAGGACCTGGGCAAGATCATCGCCTGCCGCACCACCGCCACCGGACCCGGCGGCACCAGCACCACCATCTCCCTCGCCGTCCTCCCCCGACGCTGATCCCCGCCAGCCCCGCGCCCGCCTGCCATGCAGAGCGGGCGCGCTCAGCGGTGATTTCCCCGATCTCACGTCGGCGCTTGGCCGGTGTCCTGGAGGTTGCGGATGTCCGGGCGGCCGCCGGCCCCTGGTGGCATCTGGCGGCGCCGCGTAAGCTGGCGGAGCGATGTACGCCGTGATCCGCCGCTTGACGACGACCGGAGATATCGACGAGGCCTTTCGTCGTACCGAAGCTGAGTACACGCACGCCGTTGAACTCCAGATCGGGTTCGTCGGCCATCAGGTCATCCGAACCGGCCCGACCGAGGCGATCAGCGTGCTGCTCTTCGAAACCCAGGACGAAGCCGATCGCAACCGCTACTTCACCGAGCAGTTCATCGACGTCGGCCTCGCCGGACTCGGCGTCGAGGTCCACGACGAATGGCGCGGAGAAGTCCAGATCGACTCCCGCCCCTGAGAGCCAGCACGCCGTCATCTCCGCCGACCCCGAAGCCTCAGGCGCCATGACAGGGGGTCGCGCTTCTGCTCTTCGTCGGAGGCGGGATGCGTGGTGGGGGTGTCGACCTCTCAGCGGAGGGGCTCGTAGGACGGGCGCAGCGGCTCGAGCACGCAGCAGCCTTGCCGCCCCTGCGTGGAGTCGAAGCGCAGGACCCAGGTGATTCCGGCGGCGCGCTCATGTGAGATCAGTCCCGGCCTGGTGAAGGGTGCCCCGAGCTCGACGATGTCGCCGGTGTACGTCGATGTCGAGAGGCGCGTCCGCCCGGGCGTGCACCCACCCGGGTCGCCGTAGCACGGGTGCGCCCAGTATGCGCGACCGCTCTCGAAGGATGGCCAGCCGACCTCGAGCGCGGTGAGTCCGCTGGTGCCGCGGTCGAGCACAACGCTGTCCTTGGAGCCGACGGTGTCGACGCGGAGCTCATGGGTGATCGACTCCTTGCTCGGGACGGGCCAGATGAACGCGAGCCGCGAGCCGTAGAGCTCCAGTTGCTCCGGCACGGGCCGCTCGCCGGTGAAGACCGGTCCCCCGGGCAGGAGCTCGGAGGGACGTGAACTCGCAACCTCGTTCACGTACAGGTGCGAGCTCCCACGACCGCTGTCGTAGACGCGCACGAAGCCCAGCCGGCCCTTCCAATACGTGGGCCAGAGCTCGGTCGCATCGCTCGCATCGACCTTCGTGTAGCGCGCCTCCCGCCCGCCGTTGAGGTCGAGCTTGTAGACGCCGCAGCCCCGCCCCTTCTCGTAGTAGGCGTAGTAAGGGAGGAACGCAAGCTGTTCGGGCGTGAGGAGCGGCGGCTCGGTCGCGCAGCGCGTGTAGACGGCGAGCACATGGCCGCCGCTCGTCGGACCCAGATCGACGTCGAACGGCACGCTGCGCGAGCGGACGGGAAGGGGCCTGACCGCTCCGTCGCCGACACGCTGCACGAGCTCAAAGCCCCCAACACCGTCCGGCCGGCTCCACACCAGACGCTCCCCATACGCGGCGATCGGCGTCGGCGCGCTGACCGACACGGGCTTCGGCACAGCGGCCGAGGCAACCGAGGCCAGCAGCCCCGCCCCAAACGCTGCGACAACCGCCTTCAACGCCGGCTCCACGAACCTCCGCACGACCACACCCCCATCGACTTCCCCGAAGGTACGCCCGCCCACGTCCAGCGACATCCGTCGGCGATACGCACCAAGCCGCGCGAAAACCACGCCCACCCGCTCCCCCTCCCATGCAGAGCAGACGCGCACCCGGCTCGGCACCTGCTTGCCAAGGGGAGCGAGAGCGCGCGGGGCTGAGGTGGGATAGCGTTGCCGCGATGTCGGGCGTGGCCCCCACCGTGCAGGACGCGCTCGCTGCGGCGGACTATGCCTACGGGACGCATCAAGGCCACCGGGCGCTCCACGCGAAGGGCACCGTGCTGACGGGCACGTTCACACCGACCGGCGAGGCGGCAGCGCTGTCACGGGCGGTGCACCTGCAGGACGGCACCTATCCCGTCACCGTTCGCGTCTCCAACGGCTCCGGCAACCCCGCCGACCCCGACTGGAGCCCGGGAGTCCGCGGGCTCGCGGTCAAGTTCCACCTGCCGGACGGGTCAGCGACCGACATCCTCTCGCAGACCATCGAACGCATCCCGGCGCACAATCCGGAGCAGTTCCTTCAGCTCATTCTCACGGAGCGACGCCGCGCGACCGCCTGGAGGATGCCGCTGTTCGTTGCCCAGCACCCGAGTGCCGCAGGGGCGATGCCGAAGGTGCTGTACGGACTGGTTCCGCCGCTGAGCTACGCCACCTGCAAGTACTTCGCGCTTCACGCTTTTCGCTTCATCGACGCTGATGGCGACTCGCGGTATGTCCGCTACACGTTCGTGCCGGAGGCGGGCGTGCGGCACCTCCGGCCTTGGGAGATGGCACGCCGGAGTCCCGACTACCTGCAGCAGGACATCCGCGCGCGGATGGAGCGCGGACCGGTCCGCTTCAGGCTCGAGCTTCAGGTGGCGGCCGATGGCGATCCCGTCGATGACCTCGCCATCGCCTGGCCGAAGGATCGCCGTCGCGTGACGGCGGGAACCCTCGAGCTCACGGGAATCGACGCGGAACGCGATCGGGGCCCTGATGTGCTGACGTTCGATCCAACGCGCCTGACCGACGGGATCGAGGTGTCCGGCGACCCGGTGCTCCGATTCAGGCCGTCCGTCTACGCCGAGTCGGGCGCTCGCCGGACGCTCTGACGCCAGGCCGCGGTTTCGCCCAGCTCCTCTCGCTCCGGACAACAAGCCGGAGCGCGGTTGCGCTCTCCGCTGCATGGGGGCGTCGGGGCATGGTGTGGTTGCAGTAGCGTCGAGGTCGTCTCTGTTGCGTGTGCGTAAGTTGAGGAGGTTGTGCTGATGAGTCGAGCGCAGGACGTTGTCGAGCGAGCGATCAAGGATCTTGAATCGGAGACCAAGCGGGCCCGGGCGGAGATCGATAAGCAGCGCAAGGATCTGGAGCAGCGCCTCAAGCCGCTCCAAACCCAGCTGTCGGACCTGGAAGACGCGCTGCGGCGGCTCGTGCGTCGTCAGGCGCGCAAGCCCGTGGCCAAGAAGAAGCGGGCGGCCAGCAGTCCGGCTCCCCGCGGCGCCAACAAGCGGGCAATCCTGGCAGCGCTCAAGAAGCACCCCGGCGCATCTGTCGCGGAGGTCGCGGCGGCCACCGGCATCAAGCGGACGGTGGTCAGTTCGTCGCTGACCCAGTTCGCCAAGCGCGGTGATGTCAAGCGCACCAAGCGGGGCGGGCGCGTGAAGTGGACGGTCGCTGACTGATCTGGCAGGAGCGGGGCTGTGACGCTGGCGCACGTCATCCGCTGAACACGCACGCATCGGAGGGAACTCCTACTCGCGGGACCCGTCCCCGCGCCCGACAGGGAGTGGCCCCGGGGGCCTGGGGACAGTCGGCAGCCCTACGAGAGCGGTTGAGAGCGGCCCTGCGCCGGTCGAACCCCTCTACCTGTCGAGGACCGCCCCATCGGCAGGAACCCCGTCTAGATGTAGTACATCGCCTGGCCGGCGTCCGAGCGCTCGCGGTCGATCACGTCCTGGATCGACGTCTGCTCGAGCACGGCGCGCGCGGCCTGCGCGGCCTCGGCGAACACGCCCGTGCTGTCGCGGCCGAGAGGGCCGTCGAGCAGCTCCACGACCTCGAGCACCGTGATCGACGCGGGCTCGCGGGCGAACGAGTAGCCGCCCTTCACCCCGCGCTGGCTCTTCAGCATCCCCGCGCGCCGGAGCGTCGCGAACAGCTGCTCCAGGAACTGCGTGGGGATGTCGCGCCGCCGCGCCAGCTCCCCGATCGGGACCGGGCCCTCGCCGGCCTGCCCCAGCTCGGTGAGCGCCTGGATGGCGTAGGGGGACTTGGTGGTGATCGAGATCATCGGTCGGCTCTACCCTCGATGACGATCCTATGGCACTGCCTCGGAGCGCTCTCCCGCTACGCGCCCCCGCTGGCGCTGATGGCGCTCATCTTCGTCCTCAGCGCGCAGCCGGGCCTGTCCAGCGGGCTCGGAACGATCGACCTCGTCGGCCGCAAGCTCGTCCACATGGCCGAGTTCGGCCTGCTCTTCCTGCTCTGGCTGCGTGCGCTGGGGTGGCGGCGCCCAGCCGTCGCGGCGGCGATCGCGATCGGCTACGCAATCACCGACGAACTGCACCAGACGACGGTGGAGGACCGCAACGGCAACCCCGTGGACGTGCTGATCGACGCCACCGGGGTGGCGGTCGCCTGGCTGCTCTGGCGCGTCCGGGTCAGTCGTCGTGCCGGCGGACCACCAGCACCGGCCGGTCGGTGAGGTGCAGCAGCTTGTGCGGCGTCGCGCCGAGGAGCGCGCCCGCGATCGGCCGCTCGCCGGCCCCGCCGACGACGATCATGCGGGCGTCGCGCTCGTCGGCCACGCGCACGAGCCCTTCGGCCGGCCGGTCATCGATCAGCAGCGCCTCGTAGTCCGCGAAACTGAGCTCCGCGAGCCGCGTTTCGGCCTCCTGCACGATCTTCGCGCCGAGCTCACGCACCGCGGCGCGCTGGTCGGCGACCTCGCCGGCCTCGCGGGCCGGCGGCTCGTAGCTGAAGACCACGCCGACCGAGGCACCCAGGTCGCGCGCGAGGCGCACCGCCTCGGCCAGCGCGGCGTGCGAGCCGGCGCTGCCGTCGTAGCCGAGGATGAGTTCGTTGTTCACGAGGTTCCCTCCTGACGCTCCACCGGCGCCTCGAGCGCGACCTCGTGCGGCACGACGAGGCGGCGTCGGTCGAAGTACGGCTTCGGGCGCAGCACGCGCCACAGGACCATGATGAAGACGCCGACGCCGAGGGCTCCGAGACCCATCACGAGCGCCGGGGTCACGCCGAGCCAGGCGTCGCCGCTGGAGCTGTTCGCCGGATCTGCGAGGTCGAGCACCGAGCGCACGAGCACGTAGCCGAGCAGGACGGCGCCGACCAGCGGCGCGATGCCCAGGAAGGCGGCGGCCTTGAACGTCGTGCGGGCCGCGAGCAGCACGACGACGAGGGCGACGAGCAGCGCGACGCCGACCCACGTGAGTGCGCCGAAGACGCCGCCCCAGTCCTGGTAGTCGCCCACGCCGCCGACGAGCAGCAGCGCGCTGCCGGCGGCGAGCAGGCCGATCGACAGTGCGATCCACGGGCCGGGGCGCAGGATCTCGCGCCGGTAGAAGATGAAGCACGACACGCCGTTGATCGCGTAGTAGAAGGCGATCAGCAGGCTCAGCGCCTGGAGCGAGTCGAACAGTGTGCCCTGCGCGATGAGGTTCAGCGGCACGTACCAGGCCACGGCGAGCACGCCGACCGCGACGGTCGAGAACACCGGCGTGAACCAGCGCGGGCTGACCTCCCCGAACGCCTTCGGCAGCGCGGCCTGGCGCGCCATCGAGAGCGAGGTCCGCGAAGCCGGGAGGATCGTCGTCTGCGTCGAGGCGAGCGCCGAGGTGAGCACCGCGAGGATCACGAGCTTGGCCAGCGGCTCGCCGAGGATCGAGCCGGCGAGGTCGTCGAAGAGGCCCGACTCGATTCCCTGCGCGTCGGCGGACTCGAACGCGGGGAGCCCCGCGTAGGCCAGCAGCGCCGTCGCGAGCAGGACGTAGAGCACGACCAGCAGCACGGTCGCGACGATCCCCGCGCGCCCGGAGGCGTCCGCGTCCTCGTTCTCCTCGTTGAGCGTCAGCGAGGACTCCCAGCCCCAGTAGATGAAGACGCCGATGAGCAGCCCGGCCGTGAGCCCGGTGGTCGACGAGATGTCCCAGGGCAGGAACCAGTCGAGCGAGAACCCCGGTGGCTGCATCAGGATCGACTCGTCGCCGATCGCCACGGGCGTGGTGCTCACGTCGCCGAGCGCGACCTTGACGATCGCGACGACCGCGAGCAGCAGGAGACCGAAGACCTGAATGGCGCCGAGAACGACCTGCACGTTCGCCGATATCTCCGTGCCGATCACGCAGATCGTCGTGGTGAGCGCGATGTACGCGACCGCGAGCGCGGTGATCGCCGCGACCGACTCGGCGGCGGAGTCCATGCCCAGGATGCTGAACGTGTAGATCGCGGCGACGTCGGCCAGCGACCCGATCACGAGCACGCCCGTCATGCAGACCGCCCAGCCGGAGATCCAGCCGCTCCACGGCCCGAGCGCGTTCGTCACCCACGTGAACGTCGTGCCGCAGTCCGGATCGGCGCGGTTCATGTAGTAGAAGCTCGCCGCGATGAAGAACATCGGGACGAACGAGACGATCAGCGACGCCGGGGCCTGGAGACCGACGGCGACGACGATGCCCGAGAGCACGGCCGCGAGCGAGTACGCCGGAGCGGTCGAGTTGATCCCGATGACGAGCGTCGAGAAGAAGCCGAGGCCCTTCTTCAGGCCCTTGTCCTCGACCTCCATGACCGGGTGATGATCACCCGGCACCACCACTGATGCAGCCTCCACGCGCGCCTCCCACGGCCGACGGACGTCGTGACCGTACCGGAACGGCGTGCGCGGGCGGCGGAACGACCGCCGCGGGCGGCCCTACAGCCAGCCGCGCTCGGTGGCGATCAGCACGGCCTGCGCGCGGTCGACCGCGCCGAGCTTGCCGTAGATGTTGTGCAGGTGCGTGCGCACCGTGCTCGTGGAGAGCTCGAGCTCGTGGGCGATCTGCTTGTAGACCTTGCCCTCGGCCAGGCGCTTGAGCACCTCGACCTCGCGGCCGCTCAGCGGACACGGGTCGACCTGGCGCACGCGCCCGGTGGACGGGAACGGCAGGTCGTACATGACGCTGCGCAGCTCCTCCGGGCCCGAGGCCGATCGCGCGGGCGCAGCGCAGCATCTCGGTCGGCGACACGGCGCCGCCCTGCGCGTAGTGGGCCAGCATGTCCGCGAGGCGGACGAAGGCGGTCTCGTCGCTGGCGTCCTCGGCGTGATGGCGCTCGATGACGGACGCGACGGACTTCGGCAGGCCCCAGCGGCGGGCGAGGACGCCGCCGACGAGCGCGTGGTCCACGCCGAGCTCGCGGCGCTCGCGATGGATGCGCTCCTCGGGCGTGCGGGCGCCCTGGTGCACCTGCTGCGGGTACCCGGGGTAGGCGTGCATGAGCACGAGCTTGCCGATGTCGTGCAGCAGCGCGGTGACCATCAGGCGGTCGCGCTCCTCGTAGCCGGCCTCGACGGCCAGGCGCTCGGCGGCGCGCTGCGTGGCGACGCCGTGGAGGCGGAAGCGCTCGGGCGCGGCCTCCCAGACGGTGGAGCGCTCGAAGAAGTCGAAGGTCCGTGCGCGGGCGGCGACGGACTGCACGGCCTCGGGCGAGAGGACCTCGGCGGCCTGGACGATGGACTCGACCCGGCCGCGGGTCCGCCCGTCGATCTGGTTGGCGACGCGCAGGACGGCGATGACGAGCGCGACGTCGCCCTCGACGGCGGCGACCATCTCGCTCATGTTCATGCGCTCCTCGCCCACGATCCGCAGGACGCGGTCGCGGGACTCCGCGAGGGCCGGGAAGTTCTCGAGCGCCTCGAACGCGGCGGTCAGCCGGCGACCGTGGCCCTCGTTGTGCCGGCGCGCGGCATCGGCGGGCGGGTCTGCGGCGCGCAGTGTGGGGGCGTTTGCGGCCTGTGCCATGGTGGGAGTCCGTTCGGGGAAGTGGTGCGGGAGCCGCGGGACTGCGGCTCACCCTCCCTATCGGCAGGACTGGACGAGAGTTTGAGCGCCGGCTCGCAGCGCCGGGCTCAGGCGCCGGCGAGGGCCGCGTCCAGGCGACTGAGCGCGTCGTCCCGGCCGAGCACCGTGAGCGTCTCGAAGATGCCCGGCGAGACCGTCGTGCCCGCCAGCGCGACCCGCACGGGCTGGAAGACGTCGCGCGGCTTGCAGCCCCGCGTCTGCACCACGCCGCGCAGCGCCGCGTCGATCGCGTCGACCGACCAGTCCTCCGCGGGCAGCAGCGCCAGGGCGGCGCGCGCATCGGCGAGCGCCGCGAGGCCGTCGTCGCCGAGCCACTTGGCCCGCGCGGCCTCGTCGTCGGCCGGCCCGTCGAAGAGGAATCCCGCGAGCGGCCAGAAGTCGGCGAGCGTCTGGATCTTCTCCTCGCTGATCGCGACCGCCTCGCCGAGGCCGTCGCGGCCGGTGAACGCCTCGATGCGCGGCGGTCAGCTCGGCCGGCCCGAGCTCGCGCAGGTAGCGGCCGTTCATCCAGCGCAGCTTCTGCTCGTCGAACTGGGCCGGGTTCTTCGACACCCGCCGGACGTCGAACCGGCGCACGAGCTCGCCGGTCGCGATCAGCGTCTCGTCGTCCGCGTCGCCCCAGCCGAGCAGGGCGAGGTAGTTGCGGACCGCCTCCGGCAGGTAGCCGGCGTCGCGCAGGTCCTGCACGGACGCGGCGCCGTGGCGCTTGCTGAGCTTCTTGCCGTCGGTGCCGTGGAGCAGCGGCAGGTGCGCGAAGACCGGCTTCGGCGCGCCGATCGCCTCGAGCACGAGCAGCTGCTTGGGCGTGTTGGAGATGTGGTCCTCGCCGCGGATCACGTGGGTGATCTCGGCGTCGTGGTCGTCGATCGCGACCGCGAGGTTGTAGAGCGGGCTGCCGTCGGCGCGGGCGATGACGGGGTCGTCGAGGTGCTCGTGCTGGAAGACCGTGTCGCCGCGGATCAGGTCGTGGACGACGGTGGCGCCCTCGTCGGGGACGCGCAGGCGCACCGCGCCGTCGGCCTGCGGCGTGCCGCGGTAGCCCGCGCCCCGCGCCGTGCTCGGCCTTCCACGCCTGCACGTCGTCGCCGGTGGCCGTCGTGCGGTAGGCCTTGTCCTCCTCCAGCAGCCGCTCGACGACCTGGCGGTGGCGCTCCTGCGCGTCGGCCTGGCGAGATCGGGCCCTCGTCCCAGTCGAGCTCCAGCCAGCGCAGCGCCTCGAGGATGTGGGCGACGTTCTCGGGGGTCGAGCGCTCGCGGTCGGTGTCCTCGATCCGCAGGACCAGCCGGCCGCCGCTGCCCCGGGCCGCGAGCCAGTTGTAGAGCGCGGTGCGCGCCCCTCCGATGTGGAGCTGGCCGGTCGGGCTGGGAGCGAAGCGGACGCGCATGACGGTAGGAATGTAGGGACATGACCGTCGCCCGCCCCCCGCCGCCGTCCGTGCTGATCGGCGCCCACGTCTCCCCCGCGGGCGGCCCCGCGAAGGCGGTCGAGCGCGGCGAGGCGCTCGGCGCGCGCAGCATCCAGATCTTCAACCAGAACCCGCGGGCCTGGAAGCCGACGGTCTACTCGGGCGCCCAGGTGCAGGCCTTTCACGAGGCGATGGACGGCGGGGCCCGTCGACGCGCTGCTGATCCACGCGGTCTACCTGCTGAACGCCGCGAGCGACGATCCGGACATCCGCGCGAAGACGCTGACGTCGCTCGATCGCGTCGCTGCGCGCCGGCGCCGCGCTGGGCGCGCACGCCGTCGTCCTGCATCCCGGGTCGGCCAAGACCGGCGAGGTCGCCCCCGCGATCGAGCGCGCGGGCGCCGTGATCACCGAGGCGCTCGCGGAGACCGAGGGCTGCGCGCTGCACCTGGAGAACACGGCGGGCGCCGGCGGGACGCTCGGCCGCTCGTTCGACGAGCTGGCAGCGCTGCTCGACGCTGCGGGCGGCGACCCGCGGGTCGGCATCTGCCTGGACTCCTGCCACATGCTCGCCTCCGGGATCGAGATCCGCACCGCGGAGGCGCTGACGGCCGCGCTCGACGATCTCGAGGCGAGGGTCGGGCGCGGGCGCATCGGCTCACTGCACCTCAACGACAGCGCAGACGCCGCTGGGCTCGAACCGCGACCGCCACGCGAACATCGGCGAGGGCGAGATCGGCCTCGACGGGTGCCGCGTGTTCCTCAGCGAGCCGCGCTTCGCGGAGCTGCCGTGCGTCCTGGAGACCCCGGGCCCGGACCGCGGGCGGTGCGACGGCCGAGGAGGTCGCGCTCTGCATCCGGCTGCGCGACGAGGGACTCGCGGCCCGCGCGGTCTGAGGCACCGGTGGGCGGGGAAAGCGGTTCCCCGCCCCCGGTCCAGCGGTAGGGCGGGGAACCACGGCGGACGCTAGCACGTCATCGGCCCGAGATTGCCTGACGCAACTGACCCGTGCGTCAGGTCATTCGGGCGCGTTGCGCCGTCAGGCCAGCGAGGTCCGGAGCGTCGCCGGACCGAGGATGTGCTCGAGCTCGGCGCGGAGCGACGGGGTCGGGCTGACGCGGAATTCCTCGCCGAAGCGCAGGGTCCGCGCGCCGCCCGAGGTGGTCACGTCGAGCACCACCTCGCTCTCCCCCGTGTGGTTCCCGAGCACGTGCTTGAGGTCGTCGATGATCGTCGCCGGGACGCTCGTGGCGACGGCGTCCAGGTGCAGGTGCAGCGCCCGCGGGCCCTGCGGCTCGCGCGCGGCCTTCTCGCGCGCGGTCTCGACCTGCTCGGGCGTGGGGTCGAAGCGCTCGACGCTCTGGACGACGATGCAGGTCTTGTCCTTGTCCTTGTGGTCGATGCGCCCGCGGACGAGCACGATCTCGTCGACGGCGAGCGCGCCCTCGCACTCGGCGATCGTCTTCTCGAAGGCGATCAGCTCGATCTCCCCCTCGAGGTCGTCGAGCGTGGCGAACATCATCTGCGTCCCGGTCTTCGTGCGGATCCGCTTCGCCTGTGTGACGATGCCGCCGGCCGTCACCCACTCCCCGTCCTTGCGCTGCGGCAGCTCCGCGAGTGACCCGTCGACCGCCTCGCGCAGGGCCTCGCGCACCTCCTTGAGCGGATGCAGCGAGACGAACAGGCCGATGGCCTCCTTCTCGACCGCGAGCAGCTCGCGCTGGTCGAACTCCTCGAGCGGGATCGGCGGGTGGGCAGGGCGCAAGGCCGCGGCCGGCTGCTCCGCGCCGCCGCCGAGGTCCGCCATGTCGAAGATCGAGCCCTGGCCGATCTGCGCGTCGAGCTGGGACTGCTGCCCGGCGGCCTGCGCCTGCTCGAGGACCGCCAGCATCCCCTTGCGCGTCGCACCCGTCGAGCCGAACGCCCCGCACTTGATGAGCGCGTCGATCGCGCGCTTGTTGACCAGGCGCGCGTCGACGCGTTCGCAGAAGTCCCACAGCGACTCGAACGGCCCGTCCTGCTCGCGCGCGGCCTTGATCGACTCCACGGCCTGGAACCCGACGCCCTTCACGGCGTCGAGGCCGAAGCGGATGTTGCCGTCGACCACGACGAACTCGTGGTCGGACAGGTTCACGTCCGGGGGCAGGATGTCGATGCCCATGTCCTCGCAGCGGGCGGCGAAGAACGGGACCTTGTCCTTCGTGTCCATCACCGAGGAGATGAGCGCCGCCATGTACTCGGCCGGGTAGGTCGCCCGCAGCCACGCGGTGCGATAGGCGATCAGCGCGTAGCAGGCGGCATGGCTCTTGTTGAAGCTGTAGTCAGCCGATTTCTGGTTCGTCGCCCAGATCCAGTCCACGACGCGCGGGTCCACGCCTGACGCGGCGCAGCCCCGGCGGAACTCGGGCTCGAGCTCGGCCATCGCGTCGCGGTTCTTCTTGCCGATCGCCTTGCGCAGGTCGTCGGCCTTCGCCCCGCTGAACCCCGCCACCGCGGTGGCGATCTGCATCGCCTGCTCCTGGTAGAGGATCACCCCGTACGTCGGGCCGATGATCGGCTCGAGCCGCTCGTCCGGGACCGAGACCGACTCGGGGTCGCGCTTGCCGCGCGCATAGGTGGGGATCTGATCCATCGCGCCGGGGCGGTACAGCGCGACGAGCGCGACGAGGTCGTCGAACTCGGTCGGGCGGACCTTCTTGAGCGCCTCCTGCATGCCCTCCGACTCGAACTGGAACACGCCGACCGAGTCGCCGCGGCCGAGCATCTCGTACGTGGCGGGGTCGTCGAGCGCCAGCGTCGTCATATCGGGGCGCGTGCCGGTCGACCGCTCGATGATGTCGAGGGCGTCCTCGATGACGTCGAGGTTGCGCAGGCCCAGGAAGTCCATCTTCAGCAGGCCGAGCTGCTCGACGGGCTTCATCGAGTACTGCGTGACGACCTTGTAGACGCGGTCGCCGTTCTCGTCGGTCGTGTTCGCGTCGGCGAGCTGGACCGGGACGATCTCGGTCAGCGGCCGGTCGGCGATGACGACCGCCGCCGCGTGGATCGACGAGTTGCGGACGATCCCCTCCAGGCCGCGGGCGACGTCGACGATCTGGCGCGCCGTCGGATCGCTGTCGTAGGCGGCGCGCAGCGGCTCGCCGTCCTTGAGGCAGTCGTCGAAGCTCGGCGAGCGCCCCATGATCGGGTCCGGGATGAGCTTCGCCAGGCGGTCGCCGGCGCCGTAGTCATGGCCCAGGACGCGCGCGGCGTCGCGCGTGGCGGCGCGCGGGAACATCTTGCCGAAGGTGACGATCTGCGCGACCGCGTCGCGCCCGTACTTCTCGGTCACGTAGCGCATGACCTCGTCGCGGCCGCGCACGGAGAAGTCGATGTCGATGTCCGGCATCGACACGCGCTCGGGGTTCAGGAAGCGCTCGAACAGCAGGTCGTAGCGCAGCGGGTCCACGTCGGTGATCCGCAGGCAGTAGGAGACGATCGACCCGGCGGCCGACCCGCGGCCGGGGCCGACCGCGATGCCGTTGCGCTTGGCCCACGTCACGAAGTCCCAGACGATCAGGAAGTAGGCGTTGAAGCCCATCCGGTCGATGACGCCGAGCTCCATCTCCATGCGCTCGACCGCCGCGGCGGGCGGCGGATCGCCGTAGCGCTCGCGCAGGCCCTCAATCACGCGGTCGCGCAGGTGGGCCCGCTCGTCCTCGCCCTCGGACAGGAAGCGCGGGATGAGCTGCTTGCCCAGCTCGATCTCGACGTCACAGCGCTCGGCGATCTCGACGGTGGACGCCAGCGCCTCGGGCCACTCGGCGAACGCCTGCGCCATCTCCTCGCTCGAGCGCAGGTAGAACTCGTTCGTCGCGAAGGTCATCTTCGGCGCCGCGAGCGTGCTCTTCGTCTGCACGCACAGGAGCGCGGTGTGGTGGGCGTGGTCCTCCTTGCGCAGGTAGTGCACGTCGCCGGTGCCGACGATCGGCCTGCCGACTTCGCGGGCGATGCGGACGATGCCCTCGTTGGCGCGGTCCTGCTCGGGGATCCCGTTCTTCTGGACCTCGAAGTAGACGTTCTCGTGCCCGACCGCGTTCAGCAGGTCGTCGGCGTGGGCGCGGGCTTCGTCGTCGCGCCCCTCCGCCAGCCGCGAGGTGAAGCGCGCCGCCAGGCAGCCGGTCAGGACGATCAGGCCCTCCGCGTGCGCCTGCAGCTGCCCCATGTCGACCGTCGGCTTGCCGCGGCTGAGACCGTCGAGGAAGCCGGTCGAGCAGAGCTTGACGAGGTTGCGGTAGCCGGCGTTCGACGACGCCATCAGCGTCAGGTGGTTGCGCTCGGCCCGCCCGCGCTCGGTGTGGTCGTCGACGAAGTAGATCTCGCAGCCGACGATCGGCTTGATCCCGTGCTTCCTGGCCGCCTGGTACAGCTCGACCGCGCCGTTCATGACGCCGTGGTCGGTCAGCGCCAGCGCGGGCTGCCCGAACGACGCGGCGCGCTCGGCCAGGGCGTCGATGTTGCATGCCCCGTCCAGCAGCGAGTACTCGCTGTGGACGTGGAGATGAGCGCAGGACGGGGCGGTCACGGGCGCCGGAGGTTACGGCGCGGGGCGGACGTGCCGCGACCGTCGTTCCCGCTCCTTGCGGACCTTCGCTGCGCGCTCAGAGGCGCTTGGTCAGGATGCGGCCGAGGCGCTCGACGAGGCCTCCGGGCCGCGGCGCCCAGGGCTCCGGCGGAGCGGGCTCGGCGGCCGGCACGGGGGCCGCGGCCGCGGTGGGCTCGGCCACGGGCCCGGGCGCTGCGGCGGGCGGCTGGTCGGCGACCGCCTCATCACCGGTGGCGGGCGCCTGCGCGCGCAGCCGCTCGGCCGCCAGCGCGAGGCCGGCGATCAGCTGCTCGTTGTCCGGCGCCCCGGGCTCCGGCGTCTGCGCCGCAGCGGGCTGCGGGGTCTCGGCAGCAGGCGGCGCGGCCGGCGGCGGCTCCGGCAGCGGGATGCTCTCGGGGATGGGCGTGACGCGCGCCCGCTCGGCGGTCAGCGCGCTCGTCGCGGCGTCGCGGGCGGCGCGCTCGGCCACGACGGCCTGCTCGGCCGCCTCGCGCGCGGCGCGCTCGGCGTGCAGCGCGGCCTCGGCCACGCCGCGCGCGGCGATCTCACGGTCCAGCGCCTCGCGCGCGGCGCGCAGGGTCGCTGCCGCGTCGGCGACCAGGGCCGCCATGCGCGCGTCGCGCTCGGCGCGCGCCGCGAGCCGCTCACGCAGGTGCGCGGACTCGTGGGCGCCGTGCTCGAGCTGGGCGACGCGCTGCTCGGCCTCCACCAGGCGGGCCCGCAGCTCGCCCTCGGCGAGCTCGGCGCGCCGCGCACGGCGCTCGGCGAGCACCGACGGGTCCGTGCCCTTGTCGGGCTCGCGGTCCGGCTGATCGGCGGCGGCGACCATCGCCGGCGAACGCTAGCGCGCCCCGCGGCGGCTTCCGCGCGTCAGACGGTGGGCATGCTCGACGCGCGACGCGCGGCGACGGCGACGACGACGACGACGAGCGCGACGGCGCCCACCGCGACGGCGGCGCGCGTCTGGTCACGGCGCGTCTTGCGCGCATGCTCCAGCTCCATGCGCTTCTTCTTGCCGTAGAACCGTCCGCCGTGGTACGTGGCGTAGCCGATGGCCTGGTAGGTCTTCGCGCCGGGCATCCCGTGACGATACCGCGGCGTCAGCCCTGCTGGGATGCCCGCAGCCGGTGCGCCATCCGCGACTGCAGCGACCACAGCTCGATGAAGCCCGGCGAGGCCTGCTGGCTGAACAGGCCCCCGCTCGTCTCGAACGTCGCGAGTGACGCGTCGTAGACCGCGTTCGGGCTCTCGCGCGTCACCGCGCGGACCGAGCCCTTGAAGAGCTTGAGGCCGATCGTGCCCGTCACGCGCTCGTTGACGGAGTCCATGAAGGCGTCGAGGTTCTCGCGCAGCGGCTCCCACCACAGGCCCGCGTAGACGAGGTAGCCCCACTGCCGGTCGAGGTCGCCCTTGTACTGGTTCTGGTGGATCGTCCCCACGAGGCGCTCGAGCTCGGCGTGCGCGGTGAGGATGATCGCGGCCGCCGGCACCTCGTAGATGTCGCGCACCTTCAGGCCGACGATGCGGTCCTCGATGTGGTCGACGATGCCGACGCCGTGGCGGCAGCCGATGTCCGCTGCGCGCTCGAGCAGGTCCACGAGCCCCAGCCGCTCGCCGTCGAGCGCGACCGGGATGCCGTGCTCGAAGGTGACCGTCACGACCTGGGGCTCGTCGGGCGCGAGCTCCGGGCGCGTCACCAGCTGGAAGACGTCGTCCTCGGGCGCGTGGTCGAGCTCCTCGATCCACTTGCCCTCCGAGGAGCGGCCCCAGAGGTTGTCGTCGATCGAGTAGGGCGTCGTCTCGGCGCCGCCCTTGATCGGGATCCCGTGCTCGCGGGCGTAGGCGATCTCCTCCTCGCGGCCCATCTGCCAGCCGCGGACGGGCGCGATGACCTTGAGCTCCGGTGCGAGTGTCGCGACGGTCGCCTCGATGCGGACCTGGTCGTTGCCCTTCCCGGTGCAGCCGTGGGCGACGGTGTCGCAGCCGTGCTTGCGCGCGTAGTCGACCGCGAGCTTGGCGATCAGCGGGCGGCCGAGGGCCGTGAACAGCGGGTAGCCGAGGCCGTAGACCGCATTCGCCTTGATGGCCGGGGCGATGAAGTCGTGGGCGAACTCCTCGCGCGCGTCGATGACCTCCGCGGCGACGGCGCCGAGGTCCAGCGCCTTGCCCTTCACGACGTCGTAGTCCTCGCCGGGCTGGCCGAGGTTGATCGTGAGGGCCACGACCTCGGCGTCGTACTCGTCCTGGATCCACTTGAGCATGACGCTCGTGTCGAGGCCGCCCGAGTAGAGCAGGAGGACCTTGCTGACCTCGCCGGGCTCGGCGAGATAGCTGGCGGTGCGGGTGTGGCGGGATTCGGCGGCGTCGGTCATGTGGGCGAGAGTCTAGGAAGACGCAGGCCGCGACCGGGTCCGGCGGGGCACGCCCCGGTCAGGCTACGCGTTCGCCGCCCGCGTAGACGTTCACCGCGCCGGCACGGGCGAACCCCGCGAGCGTCATGCCGCGGTCACGCGCCAGGTCGATCGCGAGCGAGGACGGAGCGCCGACGCCGACGAGGATCGGGGCGCCCGCGACCGCCGCCTTCTGGACGAGCTCGAACGAGAGGCGCCCGCTGACGCACAGGATTCGCCCCGCCAGCGGTGTCCGCCCGTCGAGCAGCGCGCGGCCGACGATCTTGTCCATCGCGTTGTGGCGGCCGACGTCCTCGCGGACGCTGAGGAGGTCGCCCTCCGCGTCGAAGAGGCCCGTGGCGTGGAGGCCGCCGGTGCGCTCGAAGGCCGGCTGCCGCAGGGCGCCGGGGAGCCGCGCGAGCAGGTCCCGGGCGACCACCGGCCCGGCCGGCAGCGTCGGTGCGTGGACCGCGATCTCCTCCAGGGCGCCCTTGCCGCAGACCCCGCACGAGGACGACGTGTAGAACCGCCGCGTCCCCGGGTCGCGCAGCAGCGGGCCGGTCACCGCGACGACGTTGTTCGCGAGGTCCGCGGTCGGGCCGGTGGGATGGACGCGGTCGATGAGCCCTTCGCCGAAGAGGAACCCGAGCGCCAGCTCGTCGTCGTGCCCGGGCGTGCGCATCGTCACCGCGAGCGGCTCGCCGTCGACCCGGATCTCCAGCGGCTCCTCGACGGCGACCTCGTCCTCCCCGTCGTCGCGCGCGACGCGGACGACCATCCGCGCGATGTCGGGTTCGGACATCAGGTCGCGGCGAGCGCCGGCGTGTGCGCCGGCTCCTCGGTGACCGGCCGCACGTCGACCGCGACGACCTTGTACTCCGGGCAGGACGTGTTGACGTCGGACGAGGAGCCGATCAGGAGGTTCGTGCGGACCTCCGGGAAGTGGAACGCGGTGAACACGTGGCCCGGCTCGATGCGCTCGGTGAGGCGGGCCGCGATCTCGATGCGCCCCACGCGGCTGCGGACCGAGACCATGTCCCCGTCGGTGATCCACAGCCGCGCGGCGTCGTCGGGATGGATCTCGAGCCAGTCGCGGTCCATGAGCTCGAGGTTCCCGGTGCGGCGCGTCATCGTGCCCGCGTTGTAGTGCTCCAGACGCCGCCCGGTCACCAGGACGAGCGGGAAGTCCGCGTCGGCCGCGTCGCCCGGCTCCTTGTAGGGCAGCGCGGCGACGTGCGCCCGCCCGCCGTCGCGGTGGAACTCGCGCGCGTAGAGGATCGGCGCGTCCGTCCCGTCCTCGGCGACCGGCCACTGCAGGCCGCTCCGGCCGAGGCGCTCGTACGTCACGCCGGCGAACTCCGGGGTGAGCGCCGCGATCTCCGCCATCGCCTCCTCGGGTCCGCCGAGGCGCATGTCGTGGCCGAGCGCCGCGGAGACCGCGCGCAGGATGTCGAAGTCCGTGCGTGCGTCCCCGGGGGGGTCGATCGCCGCCGTGACGAGCTGGATGCGCCGCTCGGCGTTCGTGAACGTCCCCGTCTTCTCCAGGAACGAGGACGCCGGCAGCACGACGTCGGCGTAGCGGGTGGTCTCCGTCTCGAAGATGTCCTGGCAGACGAGGAACTCGAGCGACTCCAGGGCGTGGACGACGTGGGTCGTGTTCGGGTCGGTCTGGGCGACGTCCTCGCCGAAGATGTACATCGCCTTCAGCTCGCCCGCGACGGCCGCGTCGAACATCTCCGGGATCTTCAGCCCCGGACGGCGCGGCAACGACGTCCCCCACGCCGCCTCGAATGCCTGCGCGACCTCCTCGTCGTCCACCCGCCGGTAGCCGGAGTACGTGTCGGGCAGTGCGCCCATGTCGGACGAGCCCTGGACGTTGTTCTGCCCGCGGAGCGGAAGCAGCGCCGACCCGGGGCGCCCGACCTTGCCGGTCATCAGCGCCAGGCCGCAGATGAGCTGGACGACCTCCGAGCCGTACTTGTGCTCGGTGACGCCCAGGCCCCAGATGACGGACGCCTCCCGCGCCTCGGCGTAGAGGCGTGCGGCGCGCTCGAGGTCGGCCGCGGGCACGCCGCTGATCTCCTCCACGGACGCCGGGTCGTAGAGCGCGAGCAGCTCCTCGAAGGCGCCCCACCCCTCCGTCCGGGCGTCGATGAAGTCGCGGTCGGCGAACCCGTCGCGGTGGGCGACGTGGGCGAGCCCGAGAACGACGGCCGCGTTCGTGCCCGGACGCGGCGCGAGGTGCACCTCGGCGTGGTCGGCCAGCTCGATCCGGCGCGGGTCGATCGTCACGAGCCGCAGGCCGCGCAGCGCCGCCTGCTTGATCCGCGCGCCGACGACCGGATGGCCCTCGGTCGGGTTGGCGCCGATGATGATCGCCGCGCCGGCCGCCTCGATGTCGTCGAACGAGCCGGTCGCGCCGGAGTAGCCGAGCGAGCGGCGCAGCGCGTACGAGGTCGGCGAGTGGCAGACGCGCGAGCAGTTGTCGATGTTGTTGGTGCCGATCGCCGCGCGCATCAGGCGCTGCATCGCCCAGCAGTCCTCGTTCGTCGCCCGCGAGGATGCGAGACCGGCGATCGCGTCCGCGCCGTGGGCGGCCTTGATCCGGTCCAGCTCGCTCGCGATCCGCTCCAGCGCCTCCTCCCAGCTCGCCGCGCGCAGCCGGCCGTCCTCCCGGATCAGCGGGGTGCTGAGCCGCTCGCGCGAGCGGGAGAACTGGTGGGCGAACCGGCCCTTGAGGCACGTGTGCCCGCGGTTGGCGGGACCGTCGGCCGCCGGGGTGATGGACACGACGCGGCCCGCGCGGGCGTGAGCCTCCAGCCTGCAGCCGACGCCGCAGTACCCGCAGGTCGTCGTCACGGAGCTGTCGAAGCGCGGGTCGGTCATGGGGCGCGCCCCCCATCATCCTCGCTCGCGTCGGCGATCGCCAGCAGCGACAGCTCGGTGATCGCGTCGGTCGGGCAGGTGTCGGCGCAGGCGCCGCAGGAGACGCAGGCCGAGTCGCGGAACCCGGCGTCGATCCCCGCCGTGACGTTGGCCCGAAAGCCGCGGCCGGTCGCCGTCAGCGCGAACGCGCCCTGGATCTCGTCGCACGCGCGCACGCAGCGCCCGCATGAGATGCAGAGCTCGTGCTGGAAGGCCAGGTAGGGGTGGCGCGTGTCGGCGTCGCGCGCGTGCACCGCCCCGCTCCAGCGCGGCTCGCGGACGCTGAGGCCGCGGGCGACCGCGGCCAGCTCGGTGTGCGGCGCGGGCGGCACCGGGAGCTCGGAGAGGACGAGTTCGACGACCGCACCCACGACGCGGCGGGCGCGCGGGTCGCGCGTCTCGACGATCATCCCCTCGCGGCACGGCGTGGTGCATGAGGCGACGACGTCGGTGCGCCCGTCCGGCCCGGCGATGCCCACCAGGCAGACGCGGCAGGCGCCGAACGGCGCCAGCCGCTCGTCGAAGCACAGGGTCGGGACGTCCGCTCCGGCGGCGCGCGCCGCGTCGAGCACGGTCGCGCCCGCCTGCACCTCGACCTGGGCGCCGTCGATCGTCACCCGCATCAGCGCAGCCCCAGCTCGCCGGGGAAGTGGGTCAGCAGGCTGCGGATCGGCGCGGGCATCCCGCCGCCGTGCGCGCAGAGGCTCGCGACCTCCAGCGTCTCCAGCAGCGACTCCAGGCGCGCGCGATCGACGGCGGCGCCCGACACGAACTCCTCGTGGGCGCGCTCAAGGCCGATCCGGCAGGGGAAGCACGTGCCGCAGCTCTCGTGCGCGCCGAACGCGAGGAGATGCGTCGCGAGCGCGCGCATGTCGGTCGTCTCGTCGAAGGCCAGGATCGACCCGTGGCCGACCATGCAGCCGTGCTCGGCGAGCGGGGCGGTGTCCAGCGGCGTGTCGAGCAGCGACGCCGGGAGGATCCCTCCGAGCGGGCCGCCGATCTGCACGGCCTTGATCGCGCGGCCGTCGACGAGCCCGCCGGCGACGTCGTCGCAGAGCTCGCGGACCGGGATCCCGAACGGCACCTCGACGACGCCGGGACGGGTGAAGCGCTCGTTGAAGCAGACGAGCTTCGAGCCGGCGTTCGGGCTCGCGGGGCTGAGGTCGCGGTAGGCCGCGGCGCCGCGCGCGGCGATCACCGGGACGTTCGCGAGCGTCTCGATGTTGTGCACGACGGTCGGGCGGCCGTGGAGTCCGCGCTCCGCCGGGAACGGCGGCCGGGCCGAGACCGTGCCGCGCAGACCGTGCAGGCAGGCCAGCAGCGCCGTCTCCTCCCCGACGACGTACGACCCGGCGCCCTCGACGACGTGCACGTCGAAGGTGACGCCGCTGCCGAGGATGTCCGGGCCGAGCAGGCCGTCGGCGCGCGCCCGGGCGATCGCCGACTCCAGCGCGGGGCGCGCCCGCGGGTACTCCGATCGCACGAGGATGAAGCCCTCGGTCGCCCCGATCGCATAGCCGGTGAGCGCCATGCCCTCGACCACCAGCGCCGGCGCCCGCTCCATCAGGTGCTTGTCGATGTACGACCCCGGATCGCCCTCGTCCCCGTTGGCGACGACGTACCGCTGCCCGGCGTCCGCGCCGCGGGCGAAGGCCCACTTGCGCCCGGCGGGGAACCAGGCGCCGCCGCGTCCGCGCAGGTCGGCGGCCTCGACGGCGGCCGTGAGGTCCTCGGGCGTGAGGTGTGCGAGCGCGTGACGCAGCCCGGACCAGTCGCCGGCGGCCGTCAGGACGGGGTCGGCGATGAGGCTGCGCGCCGGCGGCTCCGGTGCCTGCCGGGTCGCTCCGGCGAGCACGCGCCCGACGACGCCCGCGCCCCCGTCGACGACGTCCCCGTCGCGCACGGCCGGCGCGCTGTGGCAGAAGCCCAGGCACACGGTCTCCGCGAGCGAGACCGAGCCGTCGGCCGCGCAGGTGCCGGGCGCGATGCCCAGGCCGTCGGCGATCGCCGCCTCGTGGCCGCCTCCGGTGGCCGCGAAGCACGCGGTTCCCGTGCAGACCCGGAGGTGCCGCGCGCCGCGCGGAGCGAGCAGGTCGTCGTAGAACGTGGCGACGCCGTGGACGGTCGCCTCGGGAAGTCCGGTCGCCGCGGCGGCAGCGCGAATGTCGTCGTCGGCGAGCACGCCGCGCTCACGCACCGCGGCGCTCAGCAGCTCGACGACCGTGGGCGCGCCGGGCGCCCGATGCGCGGCGGCGAGCTGAACGAGATTGGCGGACATCGGCTTCGAGTCTGCCGACTTCGACACGCGCGCGCGACAGCCTGCCGGGGCCAACCCGCGCCGACAGAGCGACGGGCGGCTGTCGTCGGCGTCGGAAATCGACGTGGATGACAGCCGCGTTGTGCGGCGGAGGCCGATCGCGTCAGGCGAGCAGGCGGGCGATGCGCGCGAGCGCCTCGTCGACCTCGGCGTCGGTGATCGTGAGCGGCGGCAGCAGGCGCACGGTCTCCGGACCGGTCGCGTTCATGATCAGCCGCTCCTCGCTGAGCGCGCGCAGGACGAGCTCCGGCGCGCCGCCGTGCACGAGGTCGAACCCGATCATGAGGCCGCGCCCGCGGGCGACGGCCACGCCCGGCAGCTCGGCGATCGCGGCGCGCATCCGCTCGCCGACCTCGCCGACGCGGGCGAGCAGCGCCGGGTCGTCGGTGACCTCCAGCGCGGCCAGCGCGGCACGCGCGACGAGCGGCCCTCCGGCGAACGTCGAGCCGTGGTCGCCGGGCTGGAACGTCATGGCGAGGTCCGGGCCCGTGATCAGCGCGCCGATCGGCAGGCCGCCGCCGAGCGCCTTCGCGGTCGTCATCGCGTCGGGGACGATGCCGAGCTGCTCGTATGCCCAGAGCGTCCCGGTCCGGCCCATGCCGGTCTGCACCTCGTCGAAGATCAGCGCGGCGCCGTGCCGCGTCGCAGGCCTCCCGCGCGGCCGCGAGGACCTCCGGCGGGATCGGGTGCACGCCGCCCTCGCCCTGGACGGGCTCGAGGAGGACCGCGGCCGTGCCGTCGTGCACCGCACCCGCGATCGCCTCGACGGTCGGCACGACCGCGCGGAAGCCGGGGACGAGCGGCGCGAACGGGCGCCTGCTTGCTCTCCTGCGCGGTCGCCGACAGCGCGCCGAACGTCCGTCCGTGGAACCCGCCGACGACGCTGACGATCTCGCCGCCGGCCTTCGCGCGCCGCGCGAGCTTCAGCGCGGCCTCGTTGGCCTCCGCGCCCGAGTTGCAGAAGAACACGCGCCCGCCGAGCGACGAGGTGACGAGCCGCTCGGCCAGCCGCAGGCCGGGCTCCGTGAAGAAGAGGTTCGACGCATGGATGAGGGTGCCCGCCTGCTCGCGCACCGCCGCGACCACCGCCGGGTGGCAGTGCCCGAGGTTCGTCACGCTGATCCCGCAGAGCAGGTCGAGGTACTCGCGGCCCCGGTCGTCCCAGACCCGGGTGCCCTCGCCGCGGACGAGCTCGACGGGCAGCCGCGCGTACGTGCCGATCACGTGCGCGGCGTCGAGCTCGCGGAGGTGCTCGAGGCTCATCGGGACGGCCGGACCTTCGTCCCGAAGCCCGCGTTCGTGAAGAGCTCCAGGAGGATGGAGTGCGGCACGCGGCCGTCGACGATGTGCGCACTGCTGACGCCGCCGTGAATCGCCTCGACGCATCCCGCGAGCTTCGGCCGCATGCCGCCCGAGATGCCCTCCAGCGCCTCCTGCACCTCGTCGGCGGTCGCCTCGCTGACGAGCGAGGACGCGTCCGCCGGGTCGCGCAGCCAGCCCTCGACATCGGTGAGGAACAGCACCTTGTAGGCGCCGAGTGCGCGGGCGACCGCGCCGGCGACCTCGTCGGCGTTGACGTTGTGGCTCTGCCCGTCGCGGTCGCAGCCGATCGACGCGATCACGGGGATGTAGTCCTGCGCGACGTGGTTGATGACGTCCACGTCGACGCGCTCGATCTTCCCGACGAGGCCGACGTCCGTGCCGTCCGGCGCCGTGCGGCGCGAGACGCGCAGCATGTCGCCGTCCTCCCCGCTGAGGCCGACGGCCGCCTGGCCGTGGCGGCCGATGCGCGTGACGATGTCGGCGTTGACCTTGCCGACGAGGACCATCTTGACGACGTCGATGGCCTCCTCGCTGGTGACGCGCAGCCCGCCGCGGAACTCCACGGGCAGCCCGAGGCGCTCCATGTAGTGCGTGACGTCGGGGCCGCCGCCGTGCACGACGACGGGGTTCATCCCCACGTACTTCAGGAGCACGATGTCGCGCGCGAACTCCTCGCGCAGCGACGGGTCCTCCATCGCGGCGCCGCCGTACTTGACGACGATCGTGCGGCCGTGGAACTCGCGGATGTACGGGAGCGCCTCGAGGAGCGTCGCGATGTCACCGTGCGGCTGGAGCGGGGTCATGTCCTCACGTCGTGTAGTCGGCGTTGATCCGGATGTACTCGTGTCCGAGGTCGCTGAAGAACACCTCGGTCTCCACGCCGTCGCCCGGGAGCCCGACGACGTACTCGACCTCGGGCCCGCGCACGCGCTGCGCGAGATCCTCGGCGTCGTGCCCGACCGCCTGCCCGGCGACGCAGACCTGCACGCCCTCGATCGCGACGTCCACAGGCAGCGGCGCCGTGTCGACGACCGCCATGCCCGCGGCCTGCACGATGCGCCCCCAGTTCGCGTCGCCGCCGTGCAGGGCGGTCTTCACGAGCGGGGAGTTCGCGATCGCGCGCGCGGTGCGCTCGACGCTCGCGGCGTGCCCGCCGCGCACGACGACCCGCCCGATGCGCTCGCTGCCCTCGCCGTCGCGGACGATCGCCAGCGCCAGCTCGCGCAGCAGCGCGTCGAGCGCCTCGCCGAACGCGCGCTCGCCGTCGGACTCCGGCTCGACCGCGATGCCCGAGGCGCCGCTGGCCTGGAGGATCGCCGTGTCGTTCGTCGAGAGCTGCCCGTCGACGGAGATGCGGTCGAAGCTGCGCTGCACGCAGACCGACAGCAACAGGTCCGCCGTCTCGGCGCGCAGCACGGCGTCCGTCTGCACGAAGCAGAGCATCGTCGCGAAGCTCGGCTGGATCATCCCGGCGCCCTTGCACTGCGCCGTCAGCCGGACGGTGCCGCCCGGGAGGTCGACGGCGATCGCCGCCCGCTTCTCGAACAAATCGGTCGTCATGATCGCCCGCTGCAGGTCGCCCGCGCCGTCGGCGCGCAGCTGCGCCCGCGCCGCGGCGAGGCCCTTGACGACGGCGCGGGCGTCCAGCGGCACGCCGATGACGCCGGTGGAGCAGATCGCCACCCGGTCCTCGGCGACGCCGGCGGCCATCGCCCCGGCGCCCTGCATCTTGGCCGCGTCCTGCAGGCCCATCGAGCCGGTCGCGGCGTTCGCGTTGCCGCTGTTGACGGCGATCGCACGGATGGCGTCCAGGCGGCAGCGCTCGCGCGTCAGCAGCACGGGCGCCGCCGCCGTCCCCGAGCGCGTGAACCGCGCGGCGCTCACCGCGTCCGGCGCGTCGCAGACGAGGAGGCCCACGTCGGTGCCGCCGGAGGGCTTGATGCCGGCGGCGACGCCTGCCGCCCGGAACCCCTCAGGCAGCACGTCGACGTCCTCGAGCAGGCGGCAGTGCCCGGGCAGCGGCACCCAGCGGGAGCTGAACGGCTCCGCAGCGCCCATCAGTCCAGCCCCTCCGTCTCCGGCCGGCCGAACATGAGGTTCAGGTTCTGGACCGCCTGCGAGCTGGTGCCCTTCCAGAGGTTGTCGATGGCAGCGAAGACGATGAGCCTGCCGGTGCGCGGGTCGACGCGGCCGTGGACGTGGCAGTGGTTGGTCTCGCGCACGTCGCGCACACCGGGCGGGGTCGCGAAGACGTGGACGAACGGCTCGGCGTCGTAGGCCTCCGACAGCAGCGCGTCGAGCTCGTCCTGCGTCACCGGCTGCGGTGGGCGTGACGTAGCAGCTGACCAGCTCGCCCTGGTCGAGCGGGACGAGGTGCGGGACGAACGTCGTGGCGACCGGCGCCCCGAGCCGCGCCAGCTCCTGGTCCATCTCGGGCGTGTGCCGGTGGGCGCCGACCTTGTACGGCTTGACGTTCTCGGCGATGGCGACGAAGTGCGTCGATCTCCGTCGCCGCGCGCCCCGCCCCGCTGACGCCCGTCTTCGCGTCGACGACGACGTCGGCGACGAGCCCGGCGCGCGCGAGCGGCGCGAGCGCGAGCAGCGTGGCGGTCGGGAAGCAGCCGGGGTTGGCGACGAGGCCCGCGCCCGCGATCGCCTCGCGGTGCAGCTCGGTGAGCCCGTAGACGGCCTCCGGCAGCAGGTCGGGCGCCGTGTGCGGGACGTACCACTCCTCGTAGACGCTGCGCTCGCGCAGCCGGAAGTCGGCGCTGAGGTCGACGACCCGCACGCCGCGCCCGCGCAGCGCGGCGACGACCGGGGCGGCCGCCCCGTGCGGATAGGCGACGATCGCCGCGTCGACGTCGTCGTGCCGGTCCACGTCGAACTCCTCGAGGGTGGCCGTCACCCGATGATGCGGGTACAGCTCGTCGAGCGTGCGCCCCGCGTCCGACCGCGAGGTGACCGGCCCGAGCGCGAAGTGCGGGTGGCGGTCGATCAGCCGTGCGGCGATCGCGCCGGCGAAGCCCGAGGCCCCGGCGATGAGGACGCGCGGCTCAGCCACGCAGCTCACCGCCGACCTCGCCCTGCAGCGCCGCGACGATCCGCGCGCGCAGCGGCGCGACGTCCTCGTCGGAGAGCGTGCGGTCCGCCGCGCGGAAGGCGAGGTGCAGCGCCAGCGACACCCGGCCCTCCCCCACCTGCTCGCCGCGGTAGACGTCGAAGACGCCGGCCTCGGCGATCAGCGGCGTCCCCGCGGCGCGCACCACGTCGAGCACCCGGTCGGCGGTGACATCGTCCGCGACGATGACCGCGAGGTCCTGCCGCAGCTCCGGGAAGGTCGTCATGTCGGCGTACGTGACGACCTCCGCCGCGGCGGCGACCGCCTTGCCGACGTCGATCGCCAGGAACGCGGCCGGCGCGTCGATCTCCCAGGTCGCGAGCACGGTCGGGTGGACCTCGCCGAACACGCCCAGCACGATGTCACCTGCGACGATCTCCCCGGCCCGGCCGGGATGCAGGTAGGGCCGCTGCGCCTGCACCGCGCGCCAGTCCACCTTGAGCGCGCAGAGGACCGCGGCGACGAGCGCGCGGGCCGCGTGGACGTCCGCGGGCGGCGACCCGCCGTCGCGCCAGCCCTCCTCGCGGGCGCGGCCGACGAGGAGCGCCCCGAGCGCGTGGTGCTCGTCGGCCAGCGGGCCGGCGCCCCGCCGGTAGACGGTCCCGGACTCGAAGATCGCTAGGTCCTCCTGCCCGCGCGCGAGGTTGTGTCGCGCGACGTCGAGCAGCGAGCCGATGACCGCCGGGCGCAGCACCGACTGCTCGGCCGACATCGGGTTGCCCAGGACGACGAGGTCGCGCAGGTGGTCGCCCTCGGGCGCGAGCAGCCGGTCCGGCAGGCCCGGGTCGGTGAACGACCAGCCCACGACCTCGAGCAGCCCGCGTCCGACGAGCGCGTCCTCGGCGCGGCGGCGCAGGCGCTGGGCGTGCGTGAGCCGCCCGGGCAGCCCCGTCCGGTTCTCCTGGATCGTGGCGGGCAGCTGCTCGAGCGCGTCGATCCGGGCGACCTCCTCGATCAGGTCGGCCTCGCGCGTCACGTCGCCGCGGCGCCAGTGCGGGACGCCGACGCTGAGCCCGTCGTCGACCGACGTGACGGTGAAGCCGAGCGCCTCCAGGATCTCGGCGCTGCGCTCGCGCGGCACCTCCGCGCCGAGCAGGCCCGCGACCCGCGCGTCGCGCAGCGGGACGACCGGCTCCGGTTCCCCCGCCGACCCGACGTCGAGCGTCCCCGGGACGAGCCGCGCCCCGGTCAGCTCGAGCATCAGCGCGGTCGCGACCGCCTGGGCCTCCAGGCAGCCCTCCGGCGGCAGGCCCTTCTCGTAGCGCGCCGAGGCCTCGCTGCGCAGCCCGAGCTTCCACGAGGCGTAGTTGATGCCGGGCCCGTTCCAGGTCGCGACCTCCATCAGGACGCGCGTCGTGCCGTCCTGGACCTCGCTGCGCTCGCCGCCCATGACGCCGGCGATCGACGTCGGGCCGTCGGCGTCCTCGATGACGCCCATGCGCGGATCGAGCGTGCGGGTCTGGCCGTCGAGCGTCGTGATCTGCTCGCCGTCGGTCGCCCAGCGGACGGTGAGCCGGCCGCCGGCCACGCGGTCCAGGTCGAAGGCGTGCAGCGGGTGGCCGGTCAGGAGCATCACGTAGTTCGTGATGTCGACGACGTTGCTGATCGGCCGCTGGCCGGCGGCCATCAGGCGCGCCTTGAGCCACAGCGGCGAGGGCCCGATCGCGACGCCCTCGAAGACCCGGCCGGTGAAGCGCGGGCAGAGGTCCGGGTCGGCGACGGTGACGCTGATCCCGGAGGGCGCCGTGCCGATGTCGGCGGCGCCGGGGTCGGCGTCCCACGGCGGCGGCGCGAGCGGCGCGCCCGTGACCGCGTGGACCTCGCGCGCGATGCCGTAGACGCCGAGGCAGTCCGGCCGGTTCGGCGTGATCTCCAGCTCGAGCACGTCGTCGCGGATCGCCAGGACGTCGGCGAGCGGCGTGCCCGGGGCGGCGCCGTCGGCCAGGACCATCGTGCCCGCGTGGCCGACGCCGACCTGGACCTCGTCCTCGGCGAGGATCATCCCGTGGGAGACGACACCACGGAGCTTGGCCTGCTTCAGCTTCGTGCCGTCGGGCATGACGGCGCCGGGACGCGCGACGCCGACGGTCTGCCCCGCGGCGACGTTCGGCGCGCCGCAGACGATCTGCTGGGGCTCGCCGTCGCCGACGTCCACCATGCAGACCTTGAGCCGGTCGGCGTCGGGATGCTGCTCGGCGCTGAGCACACGGCCGACGACGAAGTTCGCGACGTCGGGGACGCCGTGGAGGTGGACGCGGTCGACCTCGGTCCCGGTCATCGCCAGACGCGTCGCGAGGTCGCGGACCGGCAGGTCCGGCGTCGTGTACTCGTGCAGCCAGGTCAGCGGGAGGCGCATCAGGTCACCTCACCCGAACTGCCGCAGGAAGCGGACGTCGTTGTCGTAGAAGAGCCGCAGGTCCGGCACGCCGTGCTTGAGCATCGCGATGCGCTCGATGCCCATCCCGAACGCGAAGCCCTGGACCTGCTCGGGGTCGTAGCCGTGCTCGGCGACGTACGCCAGCACGTTGGGGTCGACCATCCCCGAGCCGAGGATCTCCAGCCAGCCGGTGCCCTTGCAGAGGTTGCAGCGGGCGGGTGGGCGGGCGGGTTGATCGAGGACGCCGGTGCCCGCGCACTGGAAGCAGGAGACGTCGACCTCGACGCTCGGCTCGGTGAACGGGAAGAAGTGCGGGCGCAGCCGCACGTCGCGCTCCTCGCCGAAGATCGCGCGGGCGAATGCGAGCAGCGTCCCCTTGAGGTCGGCGAGCGTGATGTCCACGTCGATCGCCAGACCCTCGATCTGGTGGAACTGCGGCGTGTGCGTCGCGTCGCTGTCGCGGCGGAACACCCGGCCCGGGTAGATGTGGGCGATCGGCGGCGGGTGGCGCTCCATCATCCGCACCTGCATCGGCGAGGTGTGCGTGCGCAGCACGACCTCCTCGCCGGGCGTCTGCGCCGGGCCGTCGGGCCGCGGGACGTAGAAGGTGTCGGTGACGGCGCGCGCGGGGTGCGCGGGGTCGTGGTTGAGCGCGTCGAAGTTGTAGTGGACGAGCTCGACCTCGGGGCCCTCGTGGACCTCGAAGCCCAGGCCGCAGAAGACGTCCTCGATCTCGCGCCGCGTGGCCGTCAGCAGGTGCAGGTGGCCGACGGGCGCCGGGCGGGTCGCCGGGCAGCGTGACGTCCGCGCGGTCGCCGGCGAGGCGCTCGCGCAGCTCGGCGGCCTCGAGGTCGGCGCCGCGCGCGGCGATCAGGCCCTCGAGCGCCTGCCGCGTCTGGTTGGCCGCCTTGCCGACCTGCCCGCGCTCCTGCGGATCGAGGTCCGCGACGCCGCGCAGGAGATTCGGCAGCTCGGCCTTGCGACCGAGGAACCGCACGCGCAGCTGCTCGAGCTCGGCGGTGGTGGCGGCGGCGCCGACGGCCGCCTCGGCCTCGGCCCGGATGGCGTTGATGCGCTCGATCATGCGGGCCTGACCCTAGAGATTTCGTAGAGGGCGACGGTCGCGGCCATCGCGGCGTTCAGGGACTCCGTGGCGATCGGGATGCGCGCGACGTGATCGCATGCCGCCAGGACGGCGGGCGTCACCCCGGCGCGCTCGCCCCCGATGATGATCGTCAGCGCGTCGCCGGCCACCGCCGCGACGGCGGCGATGCTCTCGTCGCCGCGCGCATCGAGCGCCACGAGCGTCCCCGGCAGCGCGGCGGGCAGGGCGGCGCGCGCGAGCGGCACGTGGAAGACCGAGCCCATGCTCGCGCGCACGGCCTTGGGCCCGAAGGGGTCGGCGCTGCCGGGACCCAGCACGACGCTGCCGGCGCCGAACGCCTGCGCGACCCGGATGATCGTCCCGACGTTGCCGGGGTCACGGACGCCGTCGAGGTGCACGCACAGCGGTCCGGCGGGCTCGCCCCACCGCTCCGCGTAGACGGCGAGGATCCGCGTCCCGCTGCCGAGACCGCTCGCGCCGGCCAGCAGCTCCGGCTCGACCTCGGTGCCCGCAAGCCCGCTGCCCGCGGCGACGTAGGTCTCCAGCGCGGTCCAGCCGGCCGCATGCGCCGCGTCGACGAGGTCCTCGCCCTCGGCGACGAACCGCCTCGGCATGCCGGACTTCGCGCGGCCGTGCGCGGTCCGCAGCTTGCGCAGATCCTTGAGGTGGCGGTTGTCGGGGCTGTCGATCATCGGTCCTGGAACGAGAAAGGGCGCCGTCCTCGAGGGAAGCGGCGCCCGGTGAAGCAGTGGTGTCGGCTGCAGCTACGCGGCAGCGGCCGACGCCTCACGGGCGGCGTCGGCAAATCGGGAGAACGTCTCGGGATCGCGCACGGCGATGTCGGCCAGCACCTTGCGGTCCAGCTCGAGGCCGGCGAGCTTCATGCCGTGCATGAACGTGCCGTACGACATGCCGTTGAGGCGCGCGGCGGCGTTGATGCGCGTGATCCACAGGCGGCGGAAGTCGCGCTTGCGGTTGCGCCGATCCCGGTAGGCGTAGGAATCGGCCTTCATGGTCAATTCCTTGGCACGCTTGTAGTGCGTGCTGCCGTTCCCGCGGAAGCCCTTGGCGCGCTCGAGCGTCGCCCGGCGCTTCTTCTTCGCGTGGACGCTGCGCTTGACGCGGGTCACTTGCCGACTCCCAGGAGCTTCTTCACGCGCGGAGCGTCGTGATCGGAGATCTCAGCCGCCTTGCGGAAGCCCCGCTTGCGCTTGGGCGACTTCTTCTCGAGGATGTGGCTCGAGTAGGCGTGACGGCCACGGACCTTGCCCTTGGCAGTCACCTTGAAGCGCTTCTTGGCGCCGGAATGGGTCTTCATCTTCGGCATGGCGAGCGGAGAAGTATAGGAAAGTCCCGCGAGCGCCCGCGGGCGGCCGCGTTCAGGCCGTCTCGGCGAGTGCCGCGGCCAGCCGCCGCACCCCTTCGGCGATCGCCGGCTCGCTGAGCCCGGCGTACCCAAGCACCAGCGCGTCGGTGGCGCCGTCCGCCGCGGGCAGCCCGCCGACGCCCACGCCGCGGGCGAGCGCGCTCGCGGTCAGCGCGGCGGCGTCGACCGGGCGCGGGAGGCGCGCGATCGCGTGGAGTCCCGCGGCCATCCCCTCCAGGCGCGCTCCCGGGAGGTGCTCGGCGAGCGCCGCCTCGAGCGCGTCGCGCCGCCGCCGGTTGCGACGGCGGGCCAGGCGCAGGTGCCGGTCGTAGGCGTCGCCGTCCATGAGCCGGGCGAGCGTCAGCTGGTCCAGGACCCCGCTGCCGCCGTCGTCGAGGAGCTTCTGACGCCGGACGGGCTCGACGAGCGCCGCGGGCAGCAGGAGCCAGCCGAGCCGCAGGCCCGGCGCC
>CAVOYJ010000005.1:0-153251 GCA_963700655.1 uncultured Actinomycetes bacterium
GAGGTCGAGGACTATGAGCTGGTGGTCAATGATGTTCCGGTTGAGTTTGGTGACCTCCCGGACATCTATGGCACGACACTGGGTCACACAGGCGCCTACCACTTTGTCGTGAGTGACTTTTTCCTGGGCTTCTCGGCCGACGGGGAAGGCAACGGAAACCCTAGCCCAGGCGCCGACGGTGATGATTCCTGCCCTCCAGGCGGCGACGACGAGGACGGGGTTCTGATCCCGGTGATACTGGAACCAGGAGCGACCAACCAGATGCAGGTCTATCTGACCGACGGGTCCGGTCGCGGTGGCGTGCTGGACGCGTGGATGGATTTTGACGCAAACGGCTGGGATTCCGGCGACCGGATCCTCACCGGCTATAGCCTGAGCCCGGGCTGGAATACCGTGCCCTTTGATGTGCCCTGGTATGGGCCTGCTGGAGAACCTGGAGGGCTTGCGCCCTCAGGGACGCCGGTCTACAGCCGCTTCCGGCTGAGCCCGGCGCCAGCACTCCTCAGTGCCAACACCATGGGACCCGCGGCCATTGCGGGCGTCGATCTTCCCACGGGACCGGGTGGTATCGGAGAGGTGGAAGACTACAAAACCGAGGCGCCTACCGCGGTTAAGGTGGCTTCTTTCACGGCCAGCCAGGCCGGCGCGGCGGTTCTTGTTGAGTGGGAAACAGCCAGTGAGATCGATAACCTGGGCTTCAACCTGTACAGGGCCGAAGCGGAGGATGGCGTCCGGATCCAGCTGAACGGTGCGCTGATCCCCACCCGGATGCCGCCGGGCAGCCCGGTGGGGGCGGTCTACGAGTTTGTGGACGGAAATGTTGAACCGGGTGTGCTCTATGATTACTGGCTCGAAGCCGCAGACATTCACGGCCAGGTGGAGACTTTCGGGCCGGTCAGCGCGGGTTTGCTCACGCTAGAGATCGACCCGGGTTTGTGGAGTTTGGGCACCGACGCGCAGGAGGCCGGCGAAGACGCCTTAGAACCATAGAAGCGCGCGCAGCGCGTACCACAAAGGGGGCCCCAGCCAAGCTGCACAAGTTGGCAAGCGCGCTACGAACATGGGCTTTCTGCTGAGGATCGAGTTGTTCGTGCCTCGGCATGTAGAGAGCTTGTGAGCAGCTGCGCATACAGAGCCGCCCCAGGCCAGCACACAGTTGGCCTGGGGCGGCTCTTATCTCCGCGCCTACTACCAGGAACCTGGCGGTCTTTTTTACCAATTATCTACTTTTCATATACCTTGCGTTAACCCATATCTGCTACAATGCCTGGTAGTGGCAATCACAACTGCCATCCGTATCACCTTGGCGCACAGCCGCAAGGTGGTGACCGCCTGACTGCTATGCAGTCTCGACAATAAGCCAACCTGTGGGTATGCATGGAAAGTGAGAGAAAGCAGATTGATGGGAGCTCCAACTGCCGGAACCCGTACCACCACGGATTCTCATTCCAGGCCAGCGGCCGGTGCTGGTCTGAATGGTGGGATCTAGACTGAGGTGACCGCATGCGAAGCGGCAAGCCACGGATCCTGATGGTTGATGATGAGCCCAGGTATGCCTGGGCCATTCAGACAAACCTGCGATCGAGGGGCTACGAAGTACTGCTGGCGGGCGACGGCTGCAGCGCCGTCGAAATGACGGCGAGTGAGGATCCGGATCTCATCTTGCTGGACCTCATCATGCCAGGCATGGATGGCTACGAAGCGTGCCGGCATATCCGCCAGTTTTCGAAGGTGCCGATCATCATGTTGACTGCCCGGGCAACGGACGCCGATAAGGTGAAGGGCCTGGACACCGGGGCCGATGACTATGTAACCAAGCCCTTCAGCATTGAAGTGCTGCTCGCCAGGATCCGGGCCGCGCTGCGCAGAGCCGACTTGGCCGGCAACCTGGAGTCCTTGCCTACCTTTCAATCTGGCAAGCTGCTGGTTGATTTCGCGAAACAGCGGGTCTTTGTAGGCGACGCGGAGGTGTCTTTGACGCCCACCGAGTACCAGTTGCTCGCCGAGTTGGTCCGACAGGCCGGCCGGGTTCTGTTTCCCGAATACTTACTGGAACGGGTGTGGGGACCTGGCTACGAGTCAGATAACCACCTGTTGCGCCAGGCGATCCACCGCCTGCGCCAGAAAATCGAGCCGGATCCACGCAATCCCCGCTACATCCTGACCCGGCCAGGTCTCGGATACGTTTCTGTCGAGCCTTAAAGATCGCCAGGATAACTGCCCTCCGGCCTCCTCCCCGCAGCGGGCGTTCTCCCACTCCCCACTCTCCCCATTCGCTTGTGCTGGCCTGGGATGACCTGACATAACCTTCGCTCCGTGGGGATCGCCAAATCCAAACCTGCCCTACTCAGTTGACCGCGTCAGCCTGCTTCAGTCTGGTCCGTGGCTAGCGCTTTCCAGCCGAAAACCGGCGAATCCCCAATTCGCCTTCAGTCCGTAAGGGGCCGTTGCGGCGTGGTGATTCTATTCCCTGAGCATCTTCTGGGGTTCCGAACTTGTCCAGGGTTCCACAGTGAACGTTCCGCCTGCTGGTGCGCCTTGATTCGGAACATTTTTGGAACAAAAAGCAGGATCTCTGTTACGTAGCTGGAACAACGCTCCTGTACCATGGAGTATTGTGGTAGGGGGTCCTGTTCGCTGTCTGACGTGTGGATGGCTCATCAGGGGCTGCGTCCCCGTAGTTTTGTCTGGCTAGCCCGGCGGACTGCTGGCTGTTCCTGTGGGGCCTTTGGACTAGAGGCGACTTGACGGATCGCGGTCAGGGTCTGGTTCCAGCCGCAAGCGTAGAAGAGGGTACTTGGTCTTGAGCTGGCAGAAGAAAAAGATCGTCGTTCTCAGTGACAATGACCTGCTGTATCGAGCGATTGAGGTCAACCTGGCGTGTTGTCTTGAAGTTGAGGTTTCACCCTGTCCGGAGCGGGTCCCGAACTGGTCTGAAGGCCAGGCCCAGACTGCCGGCATCGATCTGATCGTCGTGGCCATGAGCCTGCCCAGCGGCGAGCCGTTGGTCTCACTGGCCAGGGCTTCGCTGGTGGGGCGAGTCGGCCGGGTGCCCATCCTGATCATCTCTGACAGGCCTTTCGACTCCGCTCCGGAAGAGAGGATCGTGCACCTTGATTTTCCCTTCCAGCCGGAGCAACTGTACCACACGGTCCGGCGCCAGCGTCTTGCTCGCCGATCCCAGATATGCGACGTGCTCGGGAGCACGGCCCTGGAGCGCCCCGAGCGGACGGCGGTCGTAGCGGAACTCGGCGTCGTAGTCGTCCTCGATGACGACGCGCCGCTCCGCCTGCGCGGCCCAGTCGAGCAGCGCGCTGCGCGCGGCCGGCGCCAGCGCGACGCCGAGCGGCATCTGGTGTGCGGGCGTCGCGAGGACCACGTCGGCGCCGGTGGCGGCCAGGGCGCCGACGTCGAGCCCCCCGTCACCGACGGGCACGCCCCGCACCTCCAGACCGCCCGCGCGCAGGACGTCGACGTGCAGCGGCAGCGTCGGCCGCTCGACCGCGATCTCGGCGTGCCCGAGCTCTCGCAGCGCGCGACCGAGCACGGCCAGGCCCTGGCGTGCACCGGTGACGACGACGACCCGGTCCGGGCGCGCCTGCGCGCCGCGAGCGCGGGCGAGATGGCGGGCGAGCGCGGTGCGCAGCTCGGGCGTCCCCGCAGGGTCGGGGTAGTGCAGGGCGGCGTCGGGCGCCTCCCGCAGCGCATCGCGGGCGGCGCGCAGCCACGCTGCCCGCGGGAAGCTGCCCAGGTCCGGGGAGCCCGGGAAGAAGTCGTACGCCGGGCGCGACTGCTCGGCGACGGATCCGTCGCCGCCGGCGGCGGGCGCCGCCGCGGTCACGGCGGCCGCAGCCACGTAGGTCCCGGACCCGCGGCGGCCGTCGAGCAGCCCCTCGGCGGTCAGCTGCGCGTAGGCCTCGACCACCAGCCGGCGCGAGACGCCCAGGTCGCGGGCCAGCGCGCGGGTCGACGGCATCAGCGCCCCGGGTGCGAGCCGCCCGCCGGTCACCGCGTCCCGCAGGGCGCTCTCCACGCGCATGCCGCGGGTGGCCCCCCGAGCGCCTGCGAGATCCATGAGGAGCTCGGGTCCCCGAGGTGAAGTGGTTCCTTCGGCTGTGTCGTAAGTGGTTCTTCCCACGTGACCACTCAGACCGTACCGTGGCGCCCATGAGCACGTCCACCGTCATCGCGCACCCGGCCTCCGCACGCGAGCGCGTGATCGCCCTGGGCTGCGGCGCGCTGGGGGCCCTCTCCCTCCTCACCGCGCTCGCCATGGCCATCGATCCCGCAGGCTTCATCGACGAGGTCGGTGGCTTCGGCGCGGTCAACGAGCATCTCGTACGGGACGTCGCCACCTGGTCGGCGACGCTCGGCGCGTGCCTGCTGGCAGCCGCGCGGCTCGCCGCCTGGCGCGTGCCGATTCTGGCCTTCGCGGTCCTCCAGGGTGCCCTGCACTCCGTGAACCACGCGTTCGACGCCGACCTCGCCGACCCCGGCTGGAAGGGCTGGGCGACCGTCGGCCTGCAGGCCGTGGTGACCGTGGTGACCGCCTGCCTGCTCGTCGCCGCGCACCGGCAGGAGCGGGCATGAGGGTCTTCCTGGCCGGTGGCTCCGGCGCGATCGGCGGGCCGCTGCTCGCCCGCCTGCTCGACGCCGGGCACGAGGTCGTCGCGCTCGCCCGCTCGGACGCCCGCGCCCGCAGCCTGCGCGCGGCGGGCGCGCAGGCCGTCGTCGCCGACGCGCTCGACGCGCAGGCGCTGCACGCGGCGATCGTCGGCGCGCGGCCCGAGGTCGTCGTCAACCAGCTCACCGCGCTGCCCGCGGCGATCCGCCCGCGCCACTACGCCGCGGACCTCGCCGCGACGAGCGCGCTGCGACGCACCGCCTATCCGGCGGTCGCACGGGCCGCCGCGCAGGCCGGGGCCCGGCGCGTGATCTCGCAGAGCGTCGCGTTCATGCTCGAGCCCGAGGGGCCCTGGGTCCTGGACGAGTCCGCGCCGCTGCACCGCGACCCGCCGCCGAGCATCCGCGAGGCCGTCGCATCCGTGCGCGTCCTCGAGGACGCGACGCTCACCACGCCGGGGATCGAGGGCGTGGTGCTGCGCTATGGCTTCCTCTACGGCGCCGGCCAGCTCGCGCCCGGCGGCTCGATGGCCGAGGACGTGCGGCGCCGGCGCCTGCCGATCGTCGCCTCGGGAGACGGGCGCTTCTCCTTCGTCCACGTCGACGATGCGGCCGCCGCCACGGTCCTGGCGCTCGACCGGGGAGCCCCGGGCATCCACCACGTCACCGACGACGAGCCCGCCCCGCAGCGCGAGTGGGTGCCGGGGCTCGCGCAGATCATGGGCGCGGGGCCGCCGCGACACGTCCCGCTGTGGCTCGCGAGGCTCGTCGCCGGACCGATGGCGGACGGCGCGGTCGGCATGCGCGGCGCGAGCAATGCGAAGGCCCGGGCCGAGCTCGGCTGGGCGCCGGAGCGCCCGACGTGGCGCGAGGGGTTTGCGGAGGTCTTCCGGCGGGTGTAGCTCCCCGCGCCGGGGCTCGCGGATATCGTCAGCGTCATGACGACGGCACTGGTCGGGTACGACGGCTCGGACGAGGCGGAGCGCGCGATCGCGTGCGCCGCCATCCTGCTGCCCCATCTGGACGCGACGGTCGTGACCGTCTGGCACCCGGTATGGCCGGGCAACGAGGCGCTGCAGGACATCCTCCACGAGCGCGAGCACGTGACGGTCGATGACCTCGCAGCCCGCCTGCAGGAGATCGGCGAGGCCGGGGCGGCGAGCACCGCCGCGGCCGGAGCCGCCTGTGCCACCGCCGCGGGCTGGACCGCCTGGGCCGTGACGCGGCAGAGCCAGCAGGGCGTGTGGTTCGAGCTCGCCGCGCTCGCCCGTGAGACGGGAGCGCAGGCCGTCGTCATCGGAACGCGCGGCAAGGGCGGGGCGCTCCGGCTCGGCCGTGTCGCCGACGCCGTCGTCCGGCTCGCCGACCGGCCGGTCGTCGTCGTCCCCCACGCGGCCGCGGAGCCCGCGCCCGACGCGCCACTGGTGGTGGGGTTCGACGGGTCCCCGCTGGCGGAGGAGGCCATCCGCGCGGCCGGAGCGCTCATGCCCGGCCGCCGCGCCATCGTCACCCACGTCGGCCATCTCGACCTCGCGGACGCCGGCGTCGCAGTCGCTGCGGCCGCCGGACTGCAGCCCGAGGCGCTGAGCGTCAAGGCGCCGCTGTCGGACGTCATCCGGCCCGAGAGCGCCCCGTGGCATCAGCTGAGCCGCGTCGCCGACGAGGCGGACGCGGCGGCGATCGTCGTCGGCACCCGCGGGAGCGGGGCGGTCCGGCGGTTTCTCCTCGGCAGCACGACCGGCGGGCTCCTGCACCACGCGCAGCGCCCGCTGCTGGTCATCCCGGAGGCGAGTCTGCGCGACGGCGCCTGAGGCTCAGCGCGCCCGCATGCGGTTGCCGCGGGCGTTGTGCTCGACCTCGGCGAGGCCGAGCTCCTCGAGCACCGGCGGGACGTAGTTGGCGAAGCGGCCGCGCAGGCCCTTCTTGAGGCCGTAGAAGCCGGCGACCGGGTTCGCGGGCGAGCGCGCCCACGCCTCGACGGTCCCCTCCTTGGCCTCCTTCTGCTCGTCGGCGTTGCCGAGCGGCACCCAGTCCCCCTGCTCGGTGAGCCAGGCGTGCAGGTCCTCGATGCACTGCAGGCGATAGCGGACCTCGGTCTTGCCGACGTGCGCGACGAGCGCGGGCGGATCGGCGTCCGGGTCGCGGTGGGCCGTGTACCCGGATTGCAGGGACGGGGTCTTCAGGACCCACGGGTCCTCAGGTGTGCCGCTCGCCATGGTCCGCCTCTCGATCGTCGTTGGGCATCGCCGGACCGATCGTGTGCGTGTGCAGGTCTAGGGCGTGGCGGCCGGCTCGTCGGCCGGCGGGGCGTCCGCCGCGGGAGCCTCGGGCTCGGGCTCGGGCTCCGGCTCGGGGCTCGGGACGGCCGTCCTCGGCGACCGGCGCGTCCTCGGCGACCGGCGCGTCCTCGGCGACCGGCGCGTCCTCGGCGACCGGCGCGTCCTCGGCGGTGGCGTCCGGGCCGGGGCCGTCCTTGTCGAAGTCGCCCTTGAGGACGGCCTTCGACGGTCCGAGGACCATCGTCATGTTGCGGCCCTCGAGGTTCGGCCGCTGCTCGATGACGGCGAGCTCCTCGAGCTCGCCGGCGAGGCGGTCGAGGATCATCGTGCCGCGCTCGGGGTGCGACTGCTCGCGCCCGCGGAACATGATCGTGATCTTGACCTTGTCCTTGTGCTTGAGGAAGCGCTCGACGTGGCCCTTCTTCGTCGCGTAGTCGTGCTCGGCGATCTTCGGCCGGAACTTGATCTCGCGGATGACGATCTGCTTCTGGTGCTTGCGCGCGGCCTTCTGCTTCTGGGCCTGCTCGTACTTGTACTTCGAGTAGTCGAGCACGCGGCACACCGGCGGCTTGGACTCGGGCGCCACCTCGACGAGGTCGAGATCCCGCTCCTGCGCGTAGCGCAGGGCGTCCTCGGTCTTCATCACGCCGATCTGGGTGCCGTCATCGCCGATGACGCGAACCTCGGGAACGCGGATGCGCTCGTTGATCCGGGTCGTGTCCCGTTCGGGAGGGCGCCGGTCGAATCTGCGGGGAACCGGCACTAGCTGTTGCGCGGGCGCGTCAAGCGCGCGTGTGGGCGGACGTCGAGGTCAACGCGGCCAGTATAGCCGCGATCTCAGCCCGTCAAGGGCTCGTCGCGCCGAACGTCGCTCTCGCGACGCACATGCTCCGCGAACCGCGCGACGGTGAAGGTGCCGATGTCGCCCTGGTGATGACGGCGGACGGCGAGCGTTCCCTCCTCGGCCTCGCGGTCCCCGATGACGAGCATGTAGGGGTGCTTCTGCAGCTCGGCGTCGCGAATCCGCCGGCCGATCGACTCCGACCGGTCGTCGACGTCGGCGCGCAGACCGCGCTGTCGCAGCTCAGCTGCGACGCCGTGCGCGGTGGCGTGATGACGGTCGGAGATCGGCAGCACGACGGCCTGGACGGGCGCGAGCCAGACCGGGAACTCCCCGGCGAGTGCTCGATCAGGATCCCGATGAACCGCTCGTAGGAGCCCATGAGCGCGCGGTGGATCATCACCGGGCGGTGCTCGGCGTTGTCGGCGCCGATGTACGTCAGGTCGAACCGCTCGGGCATCGAGTAGTCGAGCTGAACGGTGCCCAGCTGCCAGGAGCGTCCGAGGGAGTCCGTCATGTGCAGGTCGATCTTCGGCCCGTAGAAGGCGCCGTCGCCCGGGTTGAGGTCGTAGTCCAGTCCCTGGCCGCGGAGCGCGTTCTCGAGCGCCGCCTCGGCCCGATCCCACATCGCGTCGTCGCCGATCCGCTGCTCGGGGCGCGTTGACAGCTCCAGACGGACGTCGAAGCCGAAGATCTCGTAGGTCGCGAAGGCGAACTCGAGGCACGCCGCGACCTCGTCCTGGATCTGCTCCTCGGTGCAGAAGACGTGGGCGTCGTCCTGGGCGAAGTGCCGCACGCGCAGCAGACCGTGCAGCGTGCCGCTCAGCTCGTTGCGGTGCAGCAGCCCCGGCTCGGAGTAGCGCACCGGCAGCTCGCGGTAGCTCCAGCGCTGACTGCCGAACAGGTGTGCATGCCCGGGGCAGTTCATCGGCTTGAGACCGAACTCCCGCCCCTCGGTCTCCGTCACGAACATGTTCTCGCGGTACTTGCCCCAGTGGCCGGAGGTCTTCCACAGCTCGCTCTCGTAGAGCTGCGGCGTCTTCACCTCGGTGTACCCGCGCTCGAGCCCCATCTCGCGCGACAGCGCGACGAGCTGGTTCCACATCGCGTGCCCTTGGGCAGCCAGAACGCCGAGCCGGGCGCGACGTCCGAGAAGTGGAACAGCCCCAGTTCCTTGCCGAGCCTGCGATGGTCGCGCGCCCGCGCCTGCTCGAGGCGCTCCAGCTCCGCGGCGAGCTCCTTCTTGGAGAAGAACGCGGTCCCGTAGATGCGGGTGAGCATCGGCCGGCTCGCGTCGCCGCGCCAGTAGGCGCCCGCGACCGACTGGAGCTTCACCGCGCCGACGCTCGCGGTGCTCGGTGCGTGCGGCCCGCGGCACAGGTCGGTGAACGGGCCGTTGCGGTAGAGCGACACCGTCTCGATCCCCTGGGCCGTCGACGAGGTCCTCGATCAGCTCGACCTTGTAGTCCTGCTCCTCGCCGCGGAAGCGCTCGAGCGCCTCGGCGACGGTGATCTCGGTGCGGTCGAACCCCTCGCCGGCGGCGATGTGCTCGCGCATCCGCTCCTCGATCGCGGGGAAGTCGGCCTCGGTGACGGTGACGCCCTCGGGGAAGTCGAAGTCGTAGTAGAAGCCGTGCTCGATCGGCGGGCCGATCGAGACCTTCACGCCCGGGTAGAGCTCCATCACGGCGGTCGCCAGGACGTGCGCCGCGTCGTGGCGGATGAGGTCGAGCGCGTCCTGCCCGCTCTTGGCCGGTGACGATCTCCAGCGCGGCGCCGTCGTCCAGCGGGCGCGCGAGGTCGCGCACCTCGCCGTCGACCTTCACCGCGAGCGCGGCACGTGCCAGCCCGGGGCCGATCGCGGCGGCGGCGTCGGCACCCGTCGCGCCGTCGGGGAGGTCGAGCTGGGTGCCGTCGGGCAGGGTGACGTTCATCGCGGGCGATGCTACGCGAGCCGCCCCGCCGAACGTCCCTCGTGACCGCCCGGAGCGCGGAACCCGGCACATTCGGCGGTCCGTCCGGGTCTGTGACGTAGGTCACACTGGAGAAACCGCCTGCATCCGACAGGGTTCGAGTACCCGTACCCAGGCTCCGGTGCGCATCCTCGCGCTGCGCACGGGCCGTGGACGACCCGGGCCCTCCTGGTCCCGGGACCCACCGATCCGCGGTCGAGCCGCCACCCCGACGGGCGTCGCCGTGCGCCTCCGCACGCGCTGCACCCCGAGGAAAGGACTCCAGCACATGCACACCCGAAAGCTGCTGCCGGCGCTGACCGGCGCCCTCGCCGTCGCCCTGCCCGCCACCGTCGCCCTCGCGGCGACCGGGCCCGCTGGCGCCCGCTCGGCCCGCCCTCCTGGCCGGGGCGCGCCCCGGACCTGGCCGCCGTCCGCGCGGCCGACCGCGCGACGCGGCTCGTCGAGGCGCGCCGTCGAGCACGTCGACGCCGTCGGCGACGTCACCCGCCTCGCGCGCACCCGTTCGCGGCTCGCCGACGCGCCCGCGACGCGGCGCCGGACGTACGCCCGCTGGTCGACGCCGGAGCTGCGCCGCCACGAGCGCCGCCTGCGCGCCAGCCGTCCGCGAGCTGCGCCGCACCGGCGGCGCTCCGGACGTCGCCGATCCCCGCGGCCCTGACCGCGATCGCCCAGTGCGAGTCCGGCGGCGACCCCACCGCGGTCAGCGCGAACGGCAGCTACCGCGGGCTGTTCCAGTTCGACGCCGGCACCTGGGCGTCGGTCGGCGGCACCGGTGATCCGGCGGCCGCGTCGACCGAGGAGCAGTACCGCCGCGCCGCGATGCTCTACGCGCGCTCGGGCGCCGCGCCCTGGCCGGTCTGCGGCCGCTGATCGGCCGCCGCCTCTCGCTCGGCGACCCGCCGCCACAGGCGGCAGGAAGAGGCCGAGCGCGAGCGCCGTCCCCGCACCCGCGGCGAGCAGCATCTCCGCAGTCGGGGCCGTGAGCGCGAAGAAGTCGCGTGACCACGCGAGTGCCAGGACGAGCACGTAGGTGAGCGCCATCGATGCCGCGAGCAGCACCGCGAGCCGGCGGCGCGGCCCGCCCTCGAGCGCGACGACGTAGCCGAGGCCGACCCCGACGAGCGTTGTCGTGGCGACGGTCCGCGCGTCCGCAGTGCCCGGCGCCGACGACGTGGATCGCCAGCAGGTACGAGACGAGGACGCCGAGCGCGAGCGCCAGCCCCGCCGGGACCGCGAAGCGCGCGATCTCGCGGACGAGCCCGTCGGGCCGCCACGGCCCGGTGCTCGGCGCCAGCGCCAGGAAGAACGCGGGCACGCCGATCGTCAGCGTCGCCGCGAGGCTCAGCTGGCGCGGCAGGAACGGGTAGTCGAAGCCCACGCCCGCGAACGCGATGATCATGACGGCGGCGAAGACCGACTTCGTCACGAACAGCCGCGCGACCCGCTGGACGTTGCGCAGGATCGTGCGGCCCTCGCCGACCATCGACGGGACGGCCGAGAAGTCGCCCTGCACGAGGACGACGTCGGCGACGCCGCGCGCCATCTGCGTCCCGGTGCCCTGCGCGATCGCGAGGCGGGCGGCCTTCAGCGCGGGGACGTCGTTGACGCCGTCACCGACCATCGCGACGTAGCGGCCCCGGGCGACGAGCGCCTCGACGACGCGCCGTTTGTCGTCCGGCGAGATCCGGCCGACGACCGACGTGTCGTCGAGCAGGTCCGCGAGCGCCTCGGCGTCCTGCGGCAGCTCGCGTCCGTCGACGACGCGGACGTCGTCCGCCACGCCGGCGTCGGCGGCGATCGCGCCGACGGTGGCCGGCGCGTCGCCGGAGAGGATCAGGAGGTCGACCCCCTCCTCGCGCAGGTACCTCACCGTCTCGCGCGCGTCGTCGCGCAGCCGCTCGGCGAGCACCACGATCCCGCGCGCGCGCGCGGGCGGGGGCGGCGCGCCGGCACCCGGCTGCTCGAGCCCGGGCGGTCCGCTCGCGACCGCGACGACGCGCCGTCCCGAGCGGGTCGCGTCGCGCACGTCGTCCGTGAGCGGCCCGAGCTCGAACAGCTCGGGCGCGCCCAGCAGCAGCGTCCCGCCGTCCCGCTCGACGGCGCTCCAGCGGCGCCGCGAGGAGAACGGCACGTCCGCGACGGTCGCCGGCGGCCGGCGCAGGGGAACGCCTCGTGCAGCGCCTCCATCGTGCGGTTGCGGTCACGCGTGGCGGCGGCGAGCGCGGCGATGTCCGCGCGCAGGTCCGCCTCGACCACCCCCGGCCTCGGGAACGACGCCCTCGACGCGCAGCTCCGGGCGCGTGAGCGTCCCCGTCTTGTCGAGGCACATCGCGTCGACGGACGCGAGCGACTCGACGCCGTTGAGCTGCTGCACGAGCGCGCCGCGGCGCGCCATCTTCACGGCGGCCGCCGCCGCGGTCAGGCTCGCGAGCAGCATCAGCCCCTCGGGCACGAGGATCACGAGCGCGGCGACCGCCGTGGAGACCGTCTCCTGGAGGCTGTCGGACTCGCGCGCGAGCAGGGCGACGGCGAGGACGAGGCCGAGCGGGACCATCGAGATGACGAGCACCGTGAGCAGCCGGTTGAGGCCGAGCTCGAGCGGCGAGCGCGGGATGGCGGAAGGCGCGCGCGACGCCGGCGATCCGCTCGGCGTAGCTGTCGGCGCCCACGGCGGTCGCGACGTAGGCGAGCGACGCCCTCGACGACGAAGGACCCCGACAGCACCGCGTCGCCGGGACCGCGATCGACCGACGTCGACTCCCCGCTGAGGATCGACTCGTCGACGGCCGCCCGCTCCCCCGGCTCGACGACGCCGTCGGCGACGATCTGGTCCCCCGCACCTGCGCGGATCAGGTCGCCGACGACGACCTCGCCGACCGGCACTTCGCGCGCGACGTCGTCGCGGACGACGGTCGCGGTCGGCGCGACGAGCGCCGCGAGCCGGTCCAGCTCGCGCTTGGCCCGCAGCTCCTGTGTGATGCCGATCGCGGTGTTCGCGACGAGGATCCCGAGGAACAGCGCGTCTCGCGGGTCGCCGACGAGCAGGATCGCCGCCCCGGCGACCGCGAGGATCGCGTTGAACAGCGTGAGGACGTTGGCGCGGACGATGCTCGACGCCGAGCGGCTGGACGCCGGCGGCCGCGAGGATCCCCGGGCGGCGAGCCTGCGGGCGGCCTCGGCCTGCGTCAGCACGCCCGCAATCTACCTCTCGCCGACGATCAGACCGCCCTCCTCCGGTACCGTCACGGCATGGCGAAGACGACCGACGAGCGGCTGTACCGCGGTGGACCCATGCGCGCGGTGTGGCCGTCCCCCTCCCGTCCGGCGCGGCGCCGCGCCGCCCGGCGCGCGGACGCCGACTACGGCGTTCCGGCCGAGCCCAGCTGGCGAGCGCTCGACTGGCCCGCCCACACCCACCGGATGGATATCCGCGGGCGGTCCGTGAACTACGTCGACGTCGGCTCCGGCGACCGGACCGCGATCTGCATCCACGGCCTCGGCGGCTGCTGGCAGAACTGGCTGGAGACCCTCCCCGCGCTGGCCGACGCCGGGTACCGCGCGATCGCGCTCGACCTCCCCGGGTTCGGCCGCTCCCCGATGCCGGCCGACGAGATCTCGATCTCCGGCTTTGCGCGCACGGTCGACGACCTCGCGGACGCACTGGGCATCGGCCCTGCGGCGCTGATCGGGAACTCGATGGGCGGCTTCACCGCGGCGCAGGCGGCGATCAGCCACCCGGACCGCGTCGAGCGGCTCGTGCTCGTCGACGCCGCCGGCATCTCCTCGACGCTGGGCCGCAACTGGCTCAGCGAGAGGGTCGGTCGCACCCTCGTGACGGGCGCCATCGGCGGAGCGGCCCCGAACGACCCGCAGAAGGCGCTGCGGATGATGCGCCGTCCGGGCTTCGTCCAGATCGCCCTCGGCGCCGTCGTCCGGCACCCGACGCTCATCTCGCGCGCGCTCGTCGCCGAGCAGCTCGGCAGCCTCGGGGCGCCCGCGTTCACGCCCGCGCTCGAGGCGATCATCGCCCACGACTTCATCGCCCGCCTCGGCGAGATCGCGTGCCCGACGCTCGTCGTGCAGGGCGACAAGGACGTCCTGGTCCCCATCGGCGACGCCCACGAGTTCGCCGACCGCATCGCGCACTCGGCGCTGCTCGTGCTCCACGACACCGGGCACGTCCCGATGTTCGAGCGGCCGCGCAGCTTCAATCGCGCGGTCATCGAGTTCCTCGGGCAGGACGTCGCGCCGGACACGCCGAACGCCTTCGAGTCCCCGCTGCTGGCCGAGGCGCAGGCAGAGGGCGGCCTGGCCTGACCGGCTGGGCGGGCCCGGAACGCTCCCGGGCCCGCTGGCGTCGCGCTACCGCTTGCGGGCGGCGGGCTTCTTCGCCGCGGGCTTCTTCGCCGCAGGCTTGCGCACCGCGGTCGTCTTCTTCGCCGCAGCCGTCTTCTTGGCCGCCGTTGCCCCGGCATGCAGCCGGGCTGGTTTCGCTACCGCCGCGCCAACCCTATGGGCAGGCGGAGACGTCGCGCCAGGGTCCGGTGCGCCGGGATCTTCCCCTGTCGCGCGCAAGGATGATCTGACATCGTGCCGCCGCGATGCCCGGCTACCCCACCTCCATCCCAGACCGGGCGCAGGCGTTGGCCGCCCGCGCCGCGCTCAGCCTGCCGCCCCGCGCGCTGCGTCTGATCGGCGGCCCGCCGGTCGTACGCGACGGCCAGACGCTGGACCCCGAGGCCCAGGTCCTGCTCCGGCTCATGGAGATCGAGGGGGAGCCGCCGCTCGAGCAGCTCACGCCGCTCGAGGGGCGCGCGGCGATCCGGCGCGAGGCGCAGTCGGTCGCCGGGCTGCCGCTGCCGCTCGCCGAGGTGCGCGAGACGACCGTCCGGGGCGCGGCCGGCACCCTCGCCGCGCGGCTGTTCGTCCCGGACGAGTGCGCGCACGACGAGGCCTCTCCGGCGCTCGTCTACTTCCACGGGGGCGGCTGGGTCGTAGGCGACCGCGACAGCCACGACGCGCCGTGCCGGATGCTCGCCCGGACCGCCGGTGTCCGGGTGCTGTCCGTCGACTACCGGCTCGCGCCGGAGCACCGCTACCCCGCAGCGGCCGACGACGCGCACGCCGCGTTCGCCGACGTGCACGCGAACCCCGGCCGTTACGGCGTCGACGCGGCACGCATCGCCGTCGGCGGCGACAGCGCGGGCGGCAACATCTCGGCTGCCTGCGCACAGCGGGCCGTCCGCGAGGGCGGCCCGGCGCCGGCCTTCCAGCTGCTGATCTATCCGGTGACCGACAGCAGCAGCCAGGACACCGCGTCGTACCGGATGTTCGGCGCCGGGTTCTTCCTGACCGCGGCGGACATGATCTGGTACCGCGGCCACTACTTCGGCGCGGACGAGGCGACGCGCGCGCTGGAGCCCACGGCCTCGCCGCTGCTCGCGCCGGACCTCGCCGGGCTCGCGCCCGCGCATGTCGTCACGGCGGGCTTCGACCCGCTGCGCGACGAGGGCGAGGCGTACGCGGCGGCGATGCGCGAGGCGGGCGTGCCCGTCACTCTGCGCCGCCACCCCGGGCTGATCCACGGGTTCATCAACGCGCATGGGCGCCGCGACGCGCGTGCGCGCGACGCCGTGGCCGAGATGGGCGGCGTCCTGCGCGCCGGCCTGGCCGCCTGACCGTCAGCTGCCGCGGAAGCGCGAGCGTCGGCTCGCCGTGCAGCTCCGCCAGCCACAGGTCGCGCTTCTGCGCGTACTCGGCGGGCAGCGCGCCGGCCAGCGCCTCGGCGGCGTCGAGCGCGCGCAGCGCCGCGCGCCAGTCGCCGTAGCGCGCCTCGCCGTCGGCCATCGCCAGCGCGAGGTCCATCGCGGCCTCGCGCTCCTCGGCCGCCGCCTGCGCGTCGGCCGGCGCCTGAGACCTCGCGGTCCTCGATCTGCAGCGGCTCGCCGCCCGGCTCGTGCGGGCGCGCGAGCCACGCGCCGAGGTAGGGGCCGGCGACCTTCGTCGGCGGCCACCACAGCGGGCGGTGCCCGGCGACGTCGGCCGGGACGCCCGCGCGGCGGCCGGGCCGCGGCGCGTCGATCGCGACACTCGTCGGCTCGCGCTCGGCGCCCGGGTACGCGCGGAAGTAGCTCGGCTCGTCGCCGGTGACGCAGCAGCCCGCGCAGCACGGGCGTGAACGGCTGGGCGCGGGTTCGCGGCGCCGATCGCCTCGGCGATCGACTGCGCGGCGGCATCCGCCTGCTGTGCGGCCAGGCCGCCCTGCTTGAGCGGGAAGGTCGTGCAGTCGCCGGCGGCGTAGACGTGCTCGACGCCGCGCACGCGCGCGTGGTCGTCGGCGGGGATGAAGCCGAGGTCGTCCTGCGGCAGCCCGGGGATCGCGGGGCCGCGCAGGCGCGGGAGACGCGATCACCCGGTCGGCGCTCGACGCGCCCGCCGCCCTCGAGCGCCAGGACGCCGTCAGCGTGGGAGCGCACGCGGCTCAGAGCGAGTGCAGGACGATGCCCTCGGACTGCAGGCGCGCCTCGAGATCGTCGGAGGCGCCCTTCGCCGAACACCTCGAGCGGCCGCTCCTCCGGCGTCACGATCGAGATCACCACGGACCGGGCCGGCGCCGTGTCGCGCAGGTGCGCGCGCGTGAGCAGCGCGAGCTCGTACGCCGGCAGCGGCCACGTCGCGCCGGACGGGACGACGAAGGCGATGCTCCGCGATCGTCGCCGCGCTCGGCCTCGGCGAGCACGGCGACGACCGCGTCGCGATCCTGCGGCCCACCGAAGGTCACTGCGCCCGGGAACGCGTCCTCGCCGCGGGCGCCCAGGGCGATCAGCAACTCGTCATAGGCGAGCTCCTCGCCGCCGGCCGTCGTGACGACGCGACGAGCCGGGTCGACCTCGGCCAGGAGGTCCGGCACGAGCTCGGCGGACTGGCTCTCCACGATCGCCCGCAGCGGGATGCGGCGCGTGTGCCCGCGCGCGAACGGCTCCAGGACGGCGCTCGCCCGCAGGACGAAGTCGGCGTCGGGCGCGAGCACCCTGACGTGCGGCAGCTCGCCGGCCGCCGCACGGAGCGCCAGCAGCGCCTCGAGCGCTGCGACGCCGCCGCCTGCGATGAGCACCGTTGGTGGAGGCTGGTGAGCTGTCATCTCCTTCGAGGCTACGACCGGCCCGGCGGACCCTCATCCGCAGGAATTACGTACGCGTGAGTCCCGGAGACGTGCTCTGGGTCTCCGACATCACCTACCTGGATCAGCGCCGGAAAGCACGCGACCCCGCCGTCGCGGGGGTTTCGTCGTGGGTCCGCAGAAGCTTCCGCAGCGCCGGCCCGCAGCGGAGGTCGGTTGTCGTGGCCGGAGACGGTCACGACGTGTTGCGCATCGCTTCCACGGTCAGCGGCACCGCCTGCGCGTGCGCGGTGACCGCGATCGGTCCGAAGGTTTCCTCGAAGCGGCTGGTGTCGGTGACGAACGGTGCGGTCCACTGGTAGGTGAGCTCGACCATCTCGCGTGCATCCTTGGAGAACAGGCCGCCGATCCGCAGCATCGTCCTGCTCATCGCCGCGACCTTCACCGGCTGCTGCAGCGCCTCGTTGACGATCGTGGTGAACCGGCGCCCGGTGACCGGGGGCGCGGCGGGCAGGTGCCACACGGCGCCGTCGGCGCGCTCGTCCAGGACGAGCGTCGCCAGGCCGCGTGCGGCGTCGGGCAGGAAGTGCAGCGTGTGCGGCTGGTCCAGCGAGCCGGGCCAGCGCATCGTCTTGCCCGCCACTGCAGGATCGAGGATCAGCGCCGCGATCGCCGAGCCCGGGCCGGCCGGGCCGTAGTAGTCGCTCAGGCGCCCGATCGTCACGCGGACCCGGCCGTCGCGGTGCGCGGCCATCAGCTCGTCCTCGAGCGCGATGCGCACGCGCCCCTTGACACTCGTCGCAGCGCGCGGCGAGTCCTCCCTCAGCGGACCCTCGTGCGGACCGTAGGCGTAGAGGTTGTCGACGAACACGAGCCGCGCGTCCTGTTCCTGCGCAGCGGCGATCGCCGCCCGGTTCATCACCGGGAAGCGCTGCGGCCACTCGTGGTACGGGGGATTCAGCGCGTTCACCACGACGCTCGCGCCGGCGCACGCCTCGGCCAGTCCCGCGCCGCTCTCCGCGTCGGCCGCGCGCAGCTCGACACCCTGCGGCAGCGCGGACGAGGGACCCCTCGCCACCGCGCGCACCCGCAGGCCGCGACCGGCGAGCTCACCGACCAGCGCTCCACCCAGGCCACCGGTACCCCCGAGGACGACCACCAGATCGCCGTCCGCTCGCACCGCCGGGTCACCCGCCATGCGCCGGATTCTCACACACCGGCAGCCCCGACCGGTGACGCTCCTTGAGCCCTCCGACTCTGACGCTCGCCTTGCAGAAACGGGAGCGCGCTACGCAGTCAGCGAGAGCCGCACCCCGAGCTTGCCATGCGCTTGAGGCGCCTGGAGCAACCTGCTCGGCGCTTACAGCTGGGCGGCCGGCGGGCGAGGCCCTGGTGTCCTGATCACGGCTCCAGGGCGGTTGCAGGTTGAGCCGCGGTCGTGAGACGGTGCCGCTCATGGACCTCGATCATTACCGTGCCGGGAGTGGCGCGCCACTCGTCCTGCTCCACGGGATTTGGGAGGGCTGGCACAGCTGGTCCCCGGTGCTCGACCGCCTTTCCGCTGAGCGCGAGGTGCTCGCAGTCACGCTTCCCGACCACCTCGGCTCACCTCCGCTTCCCGCCGGGACCGCGCCGTCGATCGAGGCATGGGTGGACGCCGTCGAGGCGGAGCTCGACGCAGCGGGGTTCGAGTGCCCCGACATCGCCGGGAACTCGCTAGGCGGTTGGATGGCGCTCGAGCTCGCCAAGCGCGGGCGAGCGCGGACCGTCGTCGGGGTGGCGCCGGCCGGCATGTTCACGGAGGACGAGTGGCAGGCCTTCGCGAAGCAGTCCCGCAGCGCTCATCGCCAGGTGCGGATGATGAAGCCGCTCGCGCAGTGGCTGGTCCGCACCGATCGGGGAAAGCGCGTACTGATGGCCGACAACTGCGCCGACCCGACGCGGATTCCGACGGTGGAGGCGCAGCGCCTGCTGGCCGGGTTCGCCTTCTGCGACGTCCCCGGACAGCTCGCCGATCTCGCCGCGAACACCCGCCCCGACGGGTCGGTCGGACGGGTCGAAGGGCTCGGGCAGGTGAGCTGCCCGGTGCGCATCCTCCATCCGTCGGGCGACCGGATCTTCTCGCGCGAACATGCTGAGCGATTCCTCGCCGAGCTGCCGAACGCCGAGCTGCGTGAGCTGCCCGACTGCGGACATACGGCGATGTTCGACCACCCGGAGCTGGTGGCCGCCGAGATCCTGCGGTTCACGTCCGCGAGCGCCTGAGCGATCCGCCGACCGGACAGGCCTGCGCGGATCGGGGGAGTCCGCTCCCGCCTCGGACAAACAGCAGGCGCGGTGATCAGCCGCCCGGGCGCAGCCGCTGCTGCAGTACCCGGCGCGGCCGCTCGACGCCGTCGAGCATCTCGCCGACGGAGTGGTGGGCCTCGACCGGATGGCGCAGCGGCCGACCCCGCTCGACGTGGTATCGGGTGCGGTCGCCGAGCTGTTGTGATGCGACGTAGTGGTTGCGCTCAAGGTCGGCGATGATCGCCTCGGCCTCGGCGACGTCGATCCCGACCGCAGCGGCGATGTCAGCCGTCGTGGTTTCGGGCTCACGCGCGATGCACACGAGCACATGGGCGTGGTTGGTCAGGAAGGTCCAATCGTCCGGGTCATCGGTGCCGGCGCGGGGCATGACCCAGATGGTCGCAGGATCGCGAGCCGGGTGGTGTCGGCGGGGCAGTGCCGGCTGTACGACGCGGGCCGGCGGTTCGTCGAAGCGCCCGGGCCAGCGCAGGCCGTCTGCTGAGACTCCCGAGCAGGACGAAACGCAGCAGCGCGGCGGCCGAGCCTCCGACGTTTCGCACCGCGCCGCCCGCGCCGCCCCTTCGCCCAGCCGTTGTCCGACGGTTTGCCGCAACGTCACCGGCCGCTGCACCGCCGCACACCGCTACCGCTCGAGTCCCACCCGACGACAAGACCTCGTCCGCAGCGGGAGGAGAGGCGCGATGGCGGCGCGCACGAGAAGGCGCGGGCATCGGGTGCCACGGCACCGCTGCCTGCCCTCACCCCCGTCGCACGCGCGTCAGCGCCGACGCCTGCGCCAGCACGCCGTAATCCTGCCCGCTCGAGGTTCTCCTGGGGCGGATGTCGTAGACGTAGCCGCAGTGCCGGTAGGCGCCGGGGGCCCGGAGGGTCACCTTGGTGTCGATGAACTCGGTCGCGTAGTCGTCTGCGCTCCCGCCTTGCGGATAGAAGTCCAGGCCCGGCCTGATCTGAGTCCAGCCGCGCCGCCCGATCGGGAGTGAGCGCGGGCAGGGGTCGTCGCCGCGTTGCCGCCACACGCCGGCTGCGAGGTACCGCCGGTAGGGCGCGTGGAGGCGCCAGTCGAACGTGGCGGCCGCCTTCAGCGGGAACGGCTTGCCGGCCTTCGCGCTCCGGGGCGCGTCCACGCCGATCCAGTTGGATGGTGCCGCATGGCCGGCGGGAACGCCGGCGCCGAGCGCGAAGACCACGGTGGCCAGGAGGATGCGTCCGTACATGGGTCCGGCATCGGCGACCCAGCCGGATCGGCTATCGGGGGAATCCACGGGTCGAACCTCCCGGAACCCCGCATGCAAAGCGGGGCCTCTCACCCCACGCGAGAACGTCGCCGAGGCCGTCGCGTGATGGAGGGAACAGGATGAGAACACGAGCACGCCGCACGGAACTCCCACGAAACGGGTCCCATGCCAAGCGCAGCAAGGGGTCCCGGGGCCGCGATCGGGACCCCGGGGTACCTCGACCGCCCCCGGAACGCACGAAACCCCCGCCGTCGCGGGGGTCTCGTAGTGGGCGATACTGGGCTCGAACCAGTGACCTCCTGCTTGTCGAGCAGGCGCTCTCCCAGCTGAGCTAATCGCCCCTGGAAGAACGGAAATCGTAGCAGCGGGCATCGGCTCGGTCGGCGCTCGGGACGGTGCGGCCGACCCGCGGTTCGGACACGCTGTCCAGGCCGGCCGGGTGCGCTGTGGCAGGTCAGGCATGTTCGCCGCCTTGCGCACCGTGCCAGAATCGCGCCCCGTGAACCCCGGACAGCACGACATCGACCGCGCCGCCACCGAGCTTGCGCAGGACATCCCCGAACCGCTCGGCCCGCTCGCGCGGCTCGCCTACGACTATCGCTGGTCATGGACGCCCGGCGGCCATGACCTGTTCGCGGCGGTCGACGCCGAGCGCTGGGAGCGCGTGGGCCGCAACCCCGTGCGCCTGCTGCGCGAGGCATCCCGCCCCGCGCTGGACCGCGCCGCCGGCGACGCCGAGCTGGTCCGGCGGGCCGAGGAGCTCGAAGCGGTGTGCCGGGCCGACGCACAGCGCCCGGCGCGCACGCTGGAGAGCGGCACGGTCAGCGCCGAGCGGCCCGTCGCCTTCATCTGCGCCGAGTTCGGCGTGCACCGCTCCCTGCCGATCTACTCCGGCGGCCTGGGCGCCCTCGCCGGCGACATGCTCAAGGAGGCCTCCGACGCCGCGTTCCCGCTCGCCGGCGTCGGGCTGTTCTACCGGCAGGGCTACTTCCGCCAGCGCGTCGACGTCGGCGGCCTGCAGCACGAGTACTGGGTCGAGGCGGACCCGGGCCTCATGCCGATGGCGCTCGTCACCGGCGACGACCGGCCGCTGCGCATCACCGTGCCGATCAGCGGCGACGAGGTGCAGGCGCAGATCTGGCGGGTGAACGTCGGCCGCGTCCCGCTCTACCTGCTCGACACGGACCTGCCGGAGAACTCCCCGGTCGCCCGCTGGACGACCGCGCGGCTGTACGTCGGGGACCCGCAGGTCCGCCTGGCGCAGTACGCGATGCTCGGCGTCGGCGCCGTCCGCGCGTGCGCCGCGCTCGGCCTGGACCCGTCGGTCTTCCACCTGAACGAGGGACACGGGGCGCTCGCGGCGCTGGAGCTCGCGCGCGAGCCGATCGGCGACGGCGTGCCGCTGGACCGCGCCCTGGAGGACGCCCGCCGCGAGATCGTCTTCACGACCCACACCCCGGTCCCGGCCGGCAACGACACCTACCCGGCCGCGCGCGCGATCGGCGCGCTCGGCGCCTACGCGCGCGAGATCGGCCTCGAGGACGAGCAGCTGCTGCGGCTCGGCCGGACCGATCCGCTTGACCTCGACGAGGAGTTCGGCATCACGCAGCTCGCGCTGCGCACGAGCCGCGGCGCCAACGGCGTCAGCCGCCGCCACGGACGGGTCGCACGCGAGATGTGGGCGAGCCTGTGGCCGGGCCGCGTCGAGGACGGCGTGCCGATCACCCACGTGACCAACGGCGTGCACGTGCCCTCCTGGGTCGGGCCGGAGACGCGCGACCTGTTCGATCGCCACCTCGGGGACGGCTGGCTGCGCGAGGCCGAGGCGCCGGCGAACTGGGAGGCGCTCGCGCGCGTCCCCGACGAGGAGCTGTGGGCGGCGCGCTGCGCGCAGCGCGCGCGACTGGTGGCGCACGTGCGCCGGCAGAGCGTCGTCGAGCGCCTGGGCCGCGGCGAGGACTTCGCGTACGTCGAGGCCGCCGCGAGGGTCTTCGACCCCGACACGCTCACGATCGGCTTCGCGCGCCGCCTGGCGACCTACAAGCGCCTGGACCTGCTGGTGCGGGACGCCGAGCGCGCGGTGCGCCTGCTCGGCGGCCGGCGTCCGATCCAGTTCGTGCTCGCAGGCAAGGCGCACCCGAAGGACACCGACGGCAAGGCGCTGGTCGAGAAGCTCTTCGCCAACCGCGCGACGGGCGACCCCGGCGCGCGCGTCGTTTTCCTGGACGACTACGACCTGGGCCTCGCCGCGCTCCTGGTGCAGGGCTGCGACGTGTGGCTGAACCTCCCGCGCCCGCCGCTGGAGGCCAGCGGCACCAGCGGCATGAAGTCCGCCCTCAACGGGGGGCTGCAGCTCAGCGTTCTGGACGGCTGGTGGGCCGAAGGCTACGACCCGGCCCGCGGCTGGTCGATCAGCGGCGAGATCGACCACGACCACGACGCCCAGGACGCCCGCGACGCGCTGGAGCTGTTCCGGCTCCTGGAGGACGAGGTCGTCCCCGCCTTCTACGAGCGCGGCGACGACGACCTGCCCGGCGCGTGGATCGCGCGGATGCGCGCGTCGATCGCGAGCCTGGCGCCCGAGTTCAGCGCCGCGCGGATGCTGGCGGACTACCAGCGGAAGGTGTACGACCCGGCGGGCTGAGCGACGGCAGCTCGGCGTACGCCGCGCGGGTCTGCCGCGCCACGTCCGCCCAGTCGAAGAGCAGCACGTGCTCGCTGGCCTCGGCCACGAGGCGCTCGCGCAGCTGATCGTCGGTGAGCATCCGCTCGATCATCACGCCCAGGTGCTCGGCGTCGCCGCCGTTGAAGCGCAGGCCGACGCGCTCACCCGGCGGGACGACCTCGCGCAGCCCGCCGGTGTCGGCGACGATGCACGGGCACCCGCTGGCCATCGCCTCCAGTGCGACGAGACCGAACGGCTCGTAGAGGCTCGGCACCACGCACAGGTCGGCGATCCGGTAGAGCGAGTGCAGGACGTCGTCCCCGATCCAGCCGAGAAAGACCCCGCGGTCGGTGATGCCGAGGTCCACCGCCTGCTGGCGCAGTTGCTCCTCGTACGTCCCCGACCCGGCGATCAGGAACCGCACGTCGGGCAGCTCGTCGAGGATCGGCCGGAGCGCCTCGAGCGCCAGCTGGAAACCCTTCTCGTAGACCAGGCGCCCCACGAGGACGACGAGCCGCTCGTCGGGCGCCGCGAAGCGCCCGCGCAGCGCCTCGAGGTCGTCCACCGGCTGCAGGTCGAGCGGGTCGATGCCGTTGGGGATGACGCGCACCTGCGCGGGCTCGACGCCGAAGATGTCGCAGACGTGCTCGCGCATGTAGTGCGAGCAGACGATCACGCGCTCGGCGCGGCGCGCCATCCATGACTCCACGCCGTGGATGTGCGTCTGCGGGAAGCGCTGCACCCAGCCGTTGTGGCGGCCCCACTCGGTGGCGTGGATCGTCGTGACGTACGGGACCCGCAGGTCCCCGGCGAGCATGCCCGCGCCCGGCGCGACGAGCCAGTCGTGGCCGTGGACGAGGTCGACTGGATGCCTGCCGACGACCTGCGTCGCGAGCGCCAGCAGGTCGTCGTTGAGCTGCTCGACCCAGCGGACGAACGCGCTCAGCTCGCGCGGTGCGGGCGCCTCCAGCACGCGGTGCACGCGGACGCCGGCGAGCACCTCCGCCCGCCGGTCGGTGCGGCGGCCGCGCGTGACGAGATGGACCTCCGTCCCCTGGCTGACGAGCCCCTCGGCGAGCTTCCGCACGTGCCGGGCCAGCCCGCCCTCGACCAGCGGCGGGTACTCCCAGGAGAGCATGAGCACGCGTTCGGGCACCTGGAGGAAGCGTACCGGCCGCCTGCGCACGCCCCGCGTCAGGACGCGCGGCGCAGCACCTGCATCGAGCGAGCGCACAGGAGCAGGCGCTCACGGGCGCCCAGCGGCGGGCTCTGCGGCCCCAGTGCCGCGTCGGCGGTGCACAGCTCGTGGACCCAGTGCGCGCCGTAGCGGCGCGAGGGCAGCAGGAACTCCACGTCCTCGTGGCCGGCGTTGAAGAGCAGCAGGAACGAGTCGTCGACGATCCGCTCCCCGTTCTGCGTGCGCTCGGCGATCTCCGACCCGTTGAGGAAGACGCCGACGTGCGAGCCGCCGGAATCCCAGTCGCGGATCGTCATGCGGCGCCCGTCGGGGCGAAACCACCACACGTCGGGCAGGCCCGACCCGTTCCAGCCGCGGCCCTCCAGGAAGCGCGCCCGGCGGAAGACCGGATGCTCGTGGCGCAGCGCCAGCAGCCGGCGCACGAACTCCAGGAGGTCGCCGTGCTCCTCCAGGAGCCCCCAGTCGAGCCACGAGATCTCGTTGTCCTGGCACCACGCGTTGTTGTTGCCGCCCTGGCTGCGCGACACCTCGTCGCCGCCGAGGAGCATCGGCGCGCCCTGGGAGAGCAGAAGCGTCGCGAGGAAGTTGCGCTGCTGGCGGGCGCGCAGCTCGAGGACCGCCGGGTCGTCGGTGTCCCCCTCGGCACCGCAGTTCCACGCGCGGTTGTCGTCGGTCCCGTCGCGTCCGTCCTCGAGGTTCGCCGCGTTGTGCTTGAGCTCGTAGGAGACGAGGTCGCGCAGCGTGAAGCCGTCGTGCGCGGTCACGAAGTTGATCGAGGCGAACGGGGCGCGGCCGTCGGACTGGTAGAGGTCGCTCGAACCCGTGAACCGCGAGGCGAACGCGGACACCGGCGCCTGCCCGCGCCAGTAGTCGCGCACGACGTCGCGGTAGATGCCGTTCCACTCGCTCCAGAGCACCGGGAAGTTGCCGACCTGGTAGCCGCCAGGTCCCACGTCCCACGGCTCGGCGATGAGCTTGACCCCCGCGAGCACCGGGTCCTGGTGGATGACGTCGAAGAACGCCGACAGGCGGTCCACGTCGTAGAACTCGCGCGCGAGCGCCGACGCGAGGTCGAAGCGGAAGCCGTCGACGTGGCACTCGGCGACCCAGTAGCGCAGCGAGTCCATGATCAGCCTCAGCACACTCGGGTGGACCGGGTTCAGCGTGTTGCCGGTGCCCGTGTAGTCCATGTAGTGCCGCGGGTCGTCGGGCTGCAGGCGGTAGTAGGAGGCGTTGTCGATCCCGCGGAACGAGAGCATCGGGCCCAGGTGCCCGCCCTCGCCGGTGTGGTTGTAGACGACGTCGAGGATCACCTCGATGCCCGCCCGGTGCAGCGCCTTGACCATGCCCTTGAACTCGCGGACCTGCTCGCCGCGCGCGCCGGTCGCGGCGTACCCCGAGTGCGGGGCGAAGTAGCCGATCGAGCTGTAGCCCCAGTAGTTCGTCAGGCCGCGCCCGTGCAGGACGTGCTCGTCGACGATCTGGTGGATCGGCATCAGCTCGACGGCGGTCACGCCGAGCGCGGTGAGGTGCGCGATCGCCGCGTCGGACGCCAGCCCGGCGTAGGTCCCGCGCAGGTCTTCGCGCACCTCCGGGTGGAGCTTGGTGAACCCGCGCACGTGCGTCTCGTAGATGACCGTCTCCGGCCACGGGCGCGCCGGCGGCGCGGTCGTCCTCCCAGTCGAACGAGGCGTCGACGACGATCGACTTCGGGACGGCCTGCGCGTCGTTCTCGTCGTCGAGCCGCAGGTCGGCGTCCTCCCGGTCCGCGGGCACGTAGGGCAGGACGTTCGCGAGGTCCCAGCGCACGGGCCCGTCGATCGCCCGAGCGTACGGGTCGATGAGGAGCTTGTGGGGGTTGAAGCGGTCGCCGCGCTCGGGCTCGTAGGGCCCGTGCACCCGCCAGCCGTAGCGCTGGCCCGGCCCGACGCCGGGCAGGTAGCCGTGCCAGTGGAAGGCGGTGCGCTCGCCGAGCGGGATGCGCTCCTCGCGGCCCTCGTCGTCGAACAGGCACAGCGTGACGCTCTCGGCGCGCTCGGAGAACAGCGAGAAGTTCGTGCCCCGGCCGTCCCAGGTGGCGCCGAGCGGAAGCGGCGATCCGGGCCACGTCTCCCGGCTCATCGGGCGCGGGCGGCGGGCTGCGGGGTCAGGAACAGCACGCCGAGCGGCGGGAGCGTCAGGGCGGCCGAGCACGGCTGGTGGCTCCAGCCGAGGGGTTCGGCCTCGATGTCGCCGGCGTTGCCGACGTCCGAGCCCCCGTAGAAGGTGGAGTCGGTGTTGAGCACCTCGGTCCAGGTCCCGCCGCGCGGGAGTCCGACACGGTAATTCTCGCGCGGGACCGGCGTCAGGTTCGCGACGCAGACGATCATGTCCTCCCCGTCGGGGTCGGCGCGGCAGAAGGCGAAGACGCTGCGCTCCGCGTCGTTGGGCTCCAGCCACCAGAAGCCCTCGGGCCGCGTGTCCGTCGCCCACAGCGCCGGGTGGTCGCGGTAGAGGTGGTTCAGGTCGCGCACGAGCCGCTGGACCCCGCCGTGCGCCGGATCCTCCAGGAGGTGCCAGTCGAGCGAGCGCTCGTGGCTCCATTCCGCCTCCTGTGCCAGTTCGCCGCCCATGAAGAGCAGCTTCTTCCCGGGGTGCCCCCACATGTACGCGTAGAGCGCCCGCAGGTTCGCCATCCGCTGCCAGCGGTCGCCCGGCATCCGCCCCAGCAGCGAGCCCTTGCCGTGGACGACCTCGTCGTGGGAGAGCGGCAGGACGAACGCCTCGCTGAACGCGTACATCAGGCTGAACGTCAGCTCGTGATGGTGGAAGCGCCGATGCACCGGGTCCAGTGCGAAGTACTCGAGCGTGTCGTGCATCCAGCCGAGGTTCCACTTCAGGCCGAATCCCAGCCCGCCGACGTACGTCGGGCGCGAGACGCCCGGCCACGCCGTGGACTCCTCGGCCACCATCGCCACGCCCGGCTCCTGCGCGTGGCAGAGTTCGTTGAGCTCGCGGACGAAGCTGATCGCGTCGAGGTTCTCGCGGCCGCCGAAGGCGTTGGGGACCCACTCCCCCTCGCGGCGCGAGTAGTCGAGGTAGAGCATCGACGCCACGGCATCCACGCGCAGGCCGTCGGCGTGGTACTCGCGCAGCCAGTAGAGGGCGCTCGCGGTGAGGAAGTTGCGCACCTCGTTGCGCCCGAAGTTGAAGATCAGCGTCCCCCAGTCGGGGTGCGCGCCCAGACGCGGGTCCTCGTGCTCGTAGAGCGCGGTGCCGTCGAACCGCGCGAGCGCCCACTCGTCGCGCGGGAAGTGCGCGGGCACCCAGTCGATGATCACGCCGATGCCGCGCTGGTGCAGGCGGTCGACGAGGGTGCGCAGGTCGTCGGGCGACCCCTGGCGCGGCGTCGGGGCGAAGTACGACGTCACCTGGTAGCCCCATGATCCGCTGAACGGGTGCGCCATCACCGGCAGCAGCTCCACGTGCGTGAAGCCCATGTCCTCGACGTAGGCGCCCAGCTCGTCGGCCAGCTCGAGGTACGTGAGCGGGCGGTTGTCCTCCAGCGGGTTCCAACGCCACGAGCCCAGGTGCACCTCGTAGACGGACATCGGCCCCGTCTGCGGATCGCTCGCGGCGCGCGCGGTCATCCACGGCTCGTCCTGCCAGGCGTGTGCGGAGCGCTGGACGACCGACGCCGTCCGCGGTGGGTGCTCGGCGCGCTGGGCCATCGGGTCGGCGCGCAGCAGCAGCTCACCGCCCGGCGTGCGGAGCTCGAACTTGTAGTTGGATCCCTCGCCCGCGGCGGGGACGAACAGCTCCCAGATGCCGGTGGCGCCGAGCGAGCGCATCTGGTGCATGCGCCCGTCCCAGCCGTTGAAGTCACCGACGACGCTGACCGAGCGGGCATTCGGCGCCCAGACGGCGAAGGCGACGCCGCGCACGCCCTCGATCTCCCGCGGATGCGCGCCCAGGCGCGCCCAGAGCTCGGCGTGCCGGCCCTGACCGGCCAGGTGCAGGTCGAGCTCGCCGAGCGTCGGCAGGAAGGCGTAGGGGTCGCGCAGCTCCACCGGCTCGCCGTCGGCGCGGGTCACGCGCAGCGTGTAGCGGGGAGGGTCCAGCGCGGGCACGAGGCCCTCGAAGATCCCCGCGGCGTGGCGGCGCTCCAGCGCGGTGCTCGTGCCGTCCGCCGTCACGACCTCCACGCCGACGGCGTCCGGCCGCAGCGCGCGCACGAGGTGGCCGCCGGCGGCGGGGTGGGCGCCGAGCAGGCTGTGCGGGTCCGCGAGCGTGCACGCGGCGAGCGCATCGAGATCCGCGGAGGCGGTCACGCCGGCTCGCCCTCGAGCAGGCGCACGATGCCCGCGACCGGTATGCCGATCCAGTCCGGGCGGTTCTGCAGCTCATAGCGCAGCTCGTAGACGGTCTTCTCGATCTCGAAGAGGCGCAGCAGCGTGGCTGTGGCGTCGTCTCCGGCCGGCAGCAGCGCCGAGTCGACGTGCTCGGCATAGCCGGCCAGCAGGCCCTCGCGCGCCTGCTGCTCCCACGGCTCAGGCACGTCCACGCCGTCCAGGCGCGCGGCCGCGGCGGCGTAGCTCACCGAGCCCATGAGCGCGGCGACGTCGCGCAGCGGCGAGCGCCGGCGGCGGCGCTCGCGCAGCGTGCGGGCGGGTTCGCCCTCGAAGTCGATGATCATCCAGCGGCCCTCGGCGTCGAGCAGCGCCTGCCCGAGGTGCATGTCGCCGTGGACGCGGATCGCCATCCCCATGTCGTCCAGGTGCTGTGTCGCTCGCAGCAGCTCGCGGAGCGCCGACTCGCGGCCGAGGATCGGCGCGACCCGCTCGTCGTCTTCTGGGATGTGCTGGAAGACGTCGCGGATCTCCTCGTCGATCGTGGCGATCACGAGGTCCAGGCTCTCGGAGTGCTTGGACTCGGGGGCGAAGTCCGGGTCGTGGGCGTCGGAGCCCAGCGTGGTGTGCAGCTCGCCGAGCACCCGGCCCAGGTCGCGCAGCTCGCCCAGCAGCCGGCCCGGGTCGGTGGCAAGGCGCTCGAGCGCCAGCTCCCAACCGTCGCGCGCGCCGACCACGAACCGCTGCGCCACGCCGAGCGTCGCGTCCATCGCCGCGCCGCGGTAGGAGTACCAGCCGATGAGCTCGGGGACGCTCGTGAAGCCGTGGTCGGCCAGGAAGCGGACCATCTCGAGCTCCGGGCTGACCCCCGCCTCCAGCCGGCGGTAGCACTTCAGCACGAGCGTCTCGTCGTAGAGGACCGACGAGTTGGACTGCTCGGCGGCCAGCGGCACGACCTCGTCGGCGGGCGGGAGGTCGACCGGGCCGCCGTGGTGGAACGTCACGCGCGGCCCCTCCTCCCCCACGGCGGCGCCGACCGTGCCGGCCTCCAGGACGAGGTGCCCGAGCGCGAGGCTCGCCTGCGGATGCGTGAGCGCGTCGAGCAGGACGACGTCGCCCACCCGGGCGAGCGGCTCGTGCTCATCGCCTGCCTGGTCGGCGGGAACGACCACCAGCGGCAGCTGGTAGCGCTCGTGGGTGCCCGCGACGAAGACGGCCTCGGCGATCGCGATCACCACGACGCAGTCGCGGTCGCTGAGCGTGACGGCGTCGACGACCTCCACGCGCAGCAGGTCGCGCGCCTTGGAGGCGAACCAGCGCCGGCCGGACAGCCACCCGTCGAGCGCGCCGGGCTCGACGGCGAGGACGAGCTCAGCGGGCGTCATGGCGCTCCTCGTCCTCCGCGGCGGGCGGCACGGCGTCGAGCTCCAGCTGGTCCGACTCCTCCTCCGTCAGGAGGAACCAGAAGAACCCCCGCGGCGCGAGCGTCAGCAGATACGGAAGCTCGCCGATCCGCGGAAACGGCGTCGACCCGAGCATCTCCACGGGGATACGACCCTCGTAGGTGCGGAGATCCAGCTCGACGGCCTGCGCCGACCGGGCGAAGTTGTGCACGCACAGCGCGATTTCGTCCTCGTAGTCACGGATGTGGGCGAAGATCCGCGGATTGCTCGTCATGATCGGCGCGTAGCCGCCGAGCCCGAACACCGGGTGCTCCTTGCGCAACTCGATGAAACGGTGCAGCCACCGCAGGAATGATGTCGGGGTGCGCAGCTGGGCTTCGACGTTCACGGCCTGATAACCGTAGACCGGGTCCATCAGCGGCGGGGCGTACAACTGCGCAAAGTCCGCCCGCGAGAATCCGCTGTTGCGGTCGCCGGTCCACTGCATCGGCGTCCGGACCCCGTCGCGGTCACCGAGATAGACGTTGTCGCCCATCCCGATCTCGTCGCCGTAGTAGAGGACGGGGCTGCCCGGGAGCGAGAACAGGACGGCGTGCATGAGCTCCATCTCGTCGCGGCCGTTGTCCAGCAGCGGGGCCAGCCGGCGGCGGATCCCGAGGTTGAGCTTCATCCGCGGATCCTTCGCGTACTCCGCGTACATGTAGTCGCGCTCGTCGTCGGTGACCATCTCGAGTGTCAGCTCGTCGTGGTTGCGCAGGAAGAGGCCCCACTGGCAGCTGTCGGGGATGCCCGGGGTGCGGTCGAGGATCTCGTAGATCGGCGTGGCCTCCTCGCGGCGCGCGGCCATGAACATGCGCGGCATCACCGGGAAGTGGAAGGCCATATGGCACTCGTCGCCGTCGCCGAAGTACTGGACGACGTCCTCCGGCCACTGGTTGGCCTCGGCGAGCAGCACGCGGTCGCGGTACTCGGCGTCCACGGTGCGCCGCACCTCCTTGAGGAAGGCGTGCGTCTCCTCCAGGTTCTCGCAGTCGGTGCCCTCGCGCTCGTAGAGGTAGGGCACCGCGTCGAGACGGAAGCCGTCGAGGCCCAGGTCCAGCCAGAAGCGCAGGGCGTCGAGCATCGCCTCGCGCACCAGCGGGCTCTCGTAGTTGAGGTCGGGCTGGTGGGAGAAGAAGCGGTGCCAGTAGTAGGCGCCCGCGGCTGGGTCCCACGTCCAGTTGGAGCTCTCGGTGTCGACGAAGATGATCCGCGCGTCGGCGTACCGCTCGGGCGTGTCCGACCAGACGTAGAAGTCGCGCTCGGGCGTGCCCGGGGCCGCCTCTCGCGCGCGCTGGAACCACGGGTGCTCGCTGGAGGTGTGGTTCATGACGAGGTCGGCGATCACGCGGATGCCGCGCTCGTGCGCCGCGTCGAGGAAGCGCCGGACGTCCTCGACGGTGCCGTAGTCGGGGTGCAGGGCGTAGAAGTCGGCGATGTCGTAGCCGCCGTCGCGCAGCGGCGAGGCGTACATCGGCAGCAGCCAGATGCAGTCGATGCCCAGCCACTCCAGGTAGTCGAGCTTCTCGGTGAGGCCCGGCAGGTCCCCCGATCCGTCGCCGTTGCTGTCGAAGAAGCCGCGCAGGTGGATCTCGTAGAAGATCGCGCGCTTGAACCAGAGTGGGTCGCTCTCGAACCAGCGGCTGGCCGCGGGACGCGCCGTGCCGGGACCGGTCGTCATACGCCCTCCACGTGCAGCACGTGCGCCGGGCGCTCGGCCGGGTCCAGGCGGACGAAGTTGCCGCCCAGGCGCCAGTGGTAGGTCGCATCGTCGAGCAGGTCGCTCGCGGTGATCGTGGGCGGGGTTCCCAGCTCGTACGGCACGGTGATCAGGCCCTCCTGCGGGCTGTGGGGGTCGAGGTTGACGACGACCAGCAGCAGGTCGGATCCCGTGCGCTTGGCGTACGCGATCAGCGCCTCGTTCTGCGTCTCCAGGAAGCGGACGTTCTCCAGGTGCTGGAGCGCGGGATGCTCGCGGCGAATCCGGTTGAGCCGCCCGAGCAGCGGCAGCAGCGGGCCGTCGAGGGCGCGATCGCGCAGCTCGTACTTCTCGGAGCCGCGGTACTCCTCCGAGCCCTCGCCCGCCGCCTCGTGCTCGAAGTGCTCGAAGCCGGAGTAGACACCCCAGCTCGGCGACAGGGTCGCCGCGAGCACGGCGCGCAGCGCGAACGCGGGCGGGCCCCCGTGCTGCAGCTCGGCGGTGAGGATGTCCGGCGTGTTGACGAAGAAGTTCGGCCGGAAGTACTCCTGCTCGCCGGAGGTCGCCAGCTCGCTGACGTACTCCGTCAGCTCCCAGCGCGAGCTCTTCCAGGTGAAGTACGTGTAGGACTGCTGGAAGCCGCTCTTCGCGAGCTCGCGCATGACCGCGCGGCGCGTGAACGCCTCGGCGAGGAAGACCACGTCCGGGTCGGTGGCGTAGACGGACCCCGAGCAGCCACTCCCAGAACGCCAGCGGCTTGGTGTGCGGGTTGTCGACGCGGAAGGTCCGCACGCCGAGGTCGATCCAGTGGCGCACCACGTCGTGCACGGCGCTCCACAGGCCGCGCCAGTCGGCGCTGTCGAAGTTCAGGTTGTAGATGTCCTGGTAGCGCTTGGGCGGGTTCTCGGCGTACTTCAGCGTGCCGTCGGGCCGGCGGTGGAACCACTCCGGGTGCTCGGTCAGCCACGGGTGGTCCGGGGAGCACTGCAGCGCGAGGTCCAGCGCGACCTCGACGCCCACCGCCCGCGCCTCCGTCGTCAGGCGCCGCACGTCGGCCTCGGTCCCCAGCTCCGGGTGCACGGCGGTGTGGCCGCCTTCGGCGGACCCGATCGCCCATGGGCTGCCCGGATCGCCCGGCCCCGCGACGAGCGCGTTGCCCGGTCCCTTGCGGTGGGTGACGCCGATCGGGTGGATCGGCGTCAGGTAGAGGACGTCGAAGCCCAGCTCGGCGAGCTGCGGCACGATCGCGCGCACGCCGTCCAGGCCGCCCCAGGACCGGGGGAACAGCTCGTACCAGGACCCCGACGCGGGCGCGGACGGGATCGACCTGGAGCTCGACCGTCCGGCTGTGCGCCTCCTCGGCGGTCTCGCTCGAGTGCTCGGCGGCAGCGAGCACCTCGGGCGCAAGCAGCGCCGTGGCCTCGCCGCCGTCCTCCACGGCGTCGGCGGCGGCGGACAGCGTGCGGCGGTCGGCCGCACGGGCAGAAGCCGCGCGGGCGCGCAGCAGCGGGATCCCCTCGGACAGCTCGCCGGCGAGGTCCTCCTGGCCGCCCTCCAGCTTGCGCCGCAGCTCGTCGAGCCACGTCGCCAGCGGATCGACCCATGCGCTGACCCGGTAGCTCCACAGGCCCAGGCCGTCGACGGCGAAGGAGCCCTCCCAGCGCACGCCGCCGAGGTGGGCGTCGGCCTGCGTCATCGGCGCGCGCTCCCAGCGCCGGCGTCCGGGTGCGCGGAACTGGACGGCCGCGCGCAGCGCGTCGTGGCCGTCGCGCAGGATGTCCGCTGCGACGACGACGCGGTCGCCGGCGCAGCGCTTGGCCGGTCGCCGGCCGCAGTCGAGCACCGGGGCGAGCTCCCCGATGCGGATGCGCGCGGGCGGCTTGGTGGGCAGGGGCGTGGGCTTCGACATCCGCGGGGCAGCACACTATTGCGCGAGCGATGTGGCGACCCCCGCGATCATCCGGCGTGCAGCTGCACCTCACCTCACTTCCGGGAGGCCGGCTCGGGCCCGACGCGTACGCGTTCGTCGACTGGCTGGAGCGGGCCGGGCAATCGTGGTGGCAGCTGCTGCCGATCGGCCCGCCCGGCCGCGGACGCTCGCCCTACCGCTCCCCGTCGGCCTTCGCCGCCTGGCCCGGCTACCTCGGCGACCCCGCGGCGCCCGTCAGCGCGGACGAGCAGGAGGCGTTCGCCGTCGCGCACGGCGCGTGGGCGTCTGACTGGGCGGCAGCGAGCGGCCCCGGGGCGCTCGCCGACCAGGTGCGCTTCGGGCGCGAGTGGGGGGCGCTGCGCCGGTACGCCGTCGACCGCGGCATCGGGCTGATCGGCGACGTGCCGATCTACGTCGCCCGCGGCGGCGTCGACCAGCGCGCGCGGCCCGAGCTGTTCCTCCCGGGCCTGCAGGCGGGGGTTCCCCCCGACATGTTCTCCGCCACCGGGCAGCTGTGGGGCAACCCCCTGTACGACTGGCCGGCGCTGCGGCGCACGCGCTACGGCTGGTGGGTCGAGCGCCTGCGGCGGACGTTCGAGCTCTTCGACGTCACGCGGATCGACCACTTCCGCGGCTTCGTGGCGGCCTGGGCCGTCCCGGAGGGCGCTGCGGACGCGCGCGGCGGGCACTGGCGCCGCGGGCCCGGAGCCGCGCTGTTCGACGAGCTCCGCGCGCAGCTCGGGGATCTGCCCCTGATCGCCGAGGATCTCGGCCTCATCACGCCCCCGGTGGCGCGGCTGCGCGACGCGCTCGGCTTCCCGGGGATGGCCGTGCTGCAATTCGCCTTCGACCCGGCCGAGCCCGACACGCCGCACTGGCCCGAGCGTCAGCACGCCGGGCAGGTGGTCTACACCGGCACGCACGACAACGACACCCTGGTCGGCTGGTGGGCGACGCTTCCGGAGCCGCGCCGCCGGCTCGCGGATGCCGCGGTCCGCGCGTTCGCCGCGGACGACCTGCCGTGGCGCTTCATCCGCCTGGCGCAGTCCTCGCCCGCGCGGGTGTGCATCGTCCAGGTCCAGGACGTGCTCGGCCTCGGGCCCGCAGCGCGGATGAACCACCCGGGCCGCGAGCGCGGACAGTGGCGCTGGCGCCTCGAGCCGGGGCAGCTCACCGCCGCGCACGCCGCCCGCCTGCGCGCCGCGGGCGCCGAGGCGGGGCGGCTGCGGTGACCGCGGGGCTGCTCGTCGCGCTCGGCGACTCGATCACGCGCGGCGGCGGGGAGCCGATGCTCGGGCTCCCCGCGGTCCCGTGGGTCGTGCTGCTCGCGCAGGCGGCCGGCCTGGCGTGCGAGAACCTGGCGAGCGACGGGGCGACGGCCGGGGACGTGCTGCAGCAGCAGGTCCCGCGGGCCGGGGACGGCGCGGCGATCGCCTGCCTGTACGTCGGCGTGAACGACGCGCGCGACCCGGCCTGGGACGCCGCGCGCTTCGGGGCGGACCTGGAGGCGGTCCTCACGGCGCTCGCGCCGCGCGCGCGGACGCTGCTCGTCGCGACGATGCCACGCGACCTCGGCCGCCCGACGGCCGCGCCCAAGCCCGTCACGGCGAACGCGATCATCTGTGCGGCGGCCGGGCGCCACGGGGCGGTGGTCGTCGCGCTCGACGATCTGGCCGGCCCGGACCTCGTCCTGCCCGACGCGGTGCATCTCACCGCGCTGGGCGAGGTCGAGATCGCACGGCGTGCGCTCGCGGCGCTGATCGCCCGCGGTCTCCTCGCGCCCGGCGCGCAGGTGCACGGCGACCCCGACCGCGCACCCGGCGCGCAGGCCGCGTGGCGGCGGGAACGTGCGGCGCTGCTGGCCGCGGACCTGCGCCGGCGCCACCGCGAGCGATCCGGCCGGTAGCCCGTCGGCGGACTACCCTTCGCCGCATGGGGCTCGCGGCCCATCTGCGCAGCCGGTTGCGCCGCCTCCCGGCGGGCGTCACCGCCCACCCCGAGGCACGGATCGCCCACGACGTGCGCTTCGACCTCGGGCACGGCGCCCGCGTCGTGCTCGAGCGGGGCTGTCAGGTCGACGAGGGGACGCGCTTCGACGTGGCGAGCGGCGAGGTGCTGGTCGGCGAGGACGCCGCGCTCGGTCGCCGGTGCGTTGTGCGGGCGCGCGAGCGGATCACGATCGGCCCAGGCGTGCGGACGGGCGACTTCGTGATGCTCACCGACGTCCTCGTGCCCACCGACCACGACGTCGAGCGGCCGATCCGGCTCGCGCGCCCGGCCACGGCGCCGGTGGAGATCGGGACCGGCGCCGTGCTCGGCGCGCGCGCGTGCGTCGAGGCCGGCGCGACCGTCGGCCCGGGCGCCGTGCTCGAGGCGGGGTCGGTGGCGGCCGCCGACGTGCCCGCGGGCGCGGTGCACGCCGGCGTCCCGGCCGGGCCGCCTCAGCGCGCGCGCCCGCGGCCACAGCCGCCACGCCGCGGCCGCCGCGCGTAGCGGCGCGGATAACCCGTGGCCCTCTCCGGGTGATCCACCGACGCGTGCGGGCGCGACCTGGGGCATAACCCGGGCCTGGGACGAGCGACCCGGGACACAGCACGTTCACACCACCCTGGCGCGGCGGATGCACGCTGTGTCGACCCCGCCAAGGTTCAATCGATCGACGGGAGACCCCTGATGGCGACGAAGAAGACCGGTCGGGCCGACGCCGCCAAGCCGGCGCGTGCCAAGAAGGCGGCCGCGAGCGCCGAGAAGCCGGCCGCCCGCGCCAAGAAGCCCGCGGCCACCAAGCGCACTGCCGCCAAGCGCAAGCCGGCCGCGCCGTCCCACGAGGCGATCGCCACGCGCGCCTACTTCCTCGCGTTGGAGAGCGGCACCGGCGACGAGCTGCACAACTGGCTGCGGGCCGAGGACGAGCTGACCACCCGCAGCTGACGCCCGGACAGTCCGCTCAGGCGTCCGGCGGCGCGACGAGCGCAGCGCTGATCTGCTCGATCATCCGCTGCTCCCCCGCGCTGACCTGCTCGGCGCCGAACCCCATGAACCCGCCCTCCTTGGCGGCGTCCGCGGCACGGCGCGCGGCCGTCTTCAGCAGCTCGCGGAACGCGTCCGCCTCCGCGCGGGTCGCGGTACCCGAGACGAGCACGTTCACGCGCGACAGCTCGTCGAGCAGGTCCTGCGGGCTCTTCGGCTTGAAACCCGCCGCCGGGTTCTGGTGCGCCTTGGCGAGCGCCTCGAACTCGGCGCGCACCACCGCGACGAGCTCCGGCTGACCGCCGCCGATCGGCTCCAGGACGGACTTCATCGCCGCGACCGACTCCTTCGTGAGCTCGATCGGCCCGCCCGGGTCGGCGAGCGAGATCGCCATGCCGGCGATCAGCGGGGCGCGGACGATCGTTGCCCAGTCGTCCGGGGTGAAGTCGGCCTTGGCGGTCATGGTGCTCCTTGGAGGTCGGAGGGGTGCAGCCGCGATCCTATGCCCGCGGGCGATACCCTCGACGCCCTCGGCGACGTGGCGGAGTGGCTACGCAGCGGCCTGCAAAGCCGTGTACACCGGTTCGATTCCGGTCGTCGCCTTGCCGGGCTCGCGCGACGGGCTCTCAGCGGCCGCCCCGGCGTGGGCGCAGGGACGTCGCGACCGCCCGCGAACCGCCCCTCCGGTCAGGCCGCCTCGGCCTCGCACAGCTCGCGCAGCCGCCGCACCGACGCGCGCATGTCGCGGCCGATCGACGGGCGCAGCCCCAGATCGACGACCGGCCCGAGCAGGCCGAGTCCCGGCTCGTAGACGAACACGTGCCGGTAGCGGGTCCCGTCGCCGTCCGGCTCGATGCTCATCGAGAGCCGCATGGTCCCCGCCAGCCAGATTCCCTCCCCCGTGTGCAGCGTGCCGCGGCCCTCGTCGACCGCTGTCACGACCCAGCGCGAGCTCCCGGTGAGCGGTCCGGCGATGCGGTTGCGCTCCTCGTAGCGCACGCCCTCGTCGGCGGTGTCGCTGTCGGAACAGGTGACCTCGAGGGTGTTCACCACCCACTCGGCGTAGCGCCGGGTGTCGGTGATCGTCGCCCAGACCCGCTGCGGCGGCGCCGCGATGTGCTCCTCGATGGTGATCGTCGTCTCGCCCATCAGCCGACCCTACCCGCGGTAGCCTCGGCCGTCATGACGACCGAGCGCGTGGATGTCGTGGTCGCCGGTGGCGGCGTGGTGGGCGTCGCCGCCGCCCTGGCGCTCGCACGGCGCGGGGCGTCGGTCGTCCTGCTGGAGGCCCGCCCGGGACTCGCGCTGCAGGCGACGGGCACGAACTCCGGCGTGCTGCACACCGGCTTCGACTCGTCGCCAGGCGAGCTCGAGACGGAGCTCATTCTGCGCGCCGCGAGGATCCGCGACCCGGTGCTCGAGACGCTGAGCGTGCCCGTCCTGCGCTGCGGCGCGGTGATCGAGCCCGTGACGGCGCAGGAGCGGGCCGTCGTCGACGAGCTCGAGCGGGGCGCGCGGGCCAACGGCGTCGCCGTCGTGCGTGAGCCGGACGGCCGGCTCGTGGTCCCCGGCGAGAGCGTCACCGACCCCGTGGCGCTGACGCTCGCGCTCGCCGGCGCGGCGATCGCCGCGGGCGCCGAGGTGCGCGTCGGGGCTCCGGTCACGGGCCTGCGACCTGACGGCGGGACCGTGCTCGTCGAGGCCGCCGGCGGCATGCTCGCCGCGACCGCCGTCGTCAACGCGGCGGGCCTGCGCGCGGACGAGGTCGCGCGGCTCGCGGGCGACGAGACGTTCGCGATCTACCCGCGCAAGGGCGAGTTCCTCGTCTTCGATCCGCCGGGCGGGCCGCTCGACCACATCCATCTCCCGGTGCCCTCACCCGGCACCAAGGGCGTGCTCATCTTCCCGACGCTCGACGGCCGGCTGGCGGTCGGCCCAACCGCGCACGACCAGGACGACAAGGACGACTGGAGCGTGCGGCCCGAGGGCGAGGCGCAGGTGCGCGCGAAGCTCGCCGAGCGCATGCCGGAGCTGGACGGCGCCGAGCCGCTCGCGCGCTACGCGGGGCTGCGCCCTGCGGGCCACGGCTCCAACTACGTCATCGGCCCCTCGCCCGTCGTCCCCCGCCTGATCCACGCCGCGGCGATCCGGTCGACCGGCCTGACCGCGGCGCTCGGGATCGCCGAGCGCCTCTGCGCGCTGGCCGCCGACGCGGGCGTGCCGCTCGGCGCGCAGGCCCCGCTGCAGCCCGGCCCCGCGCCGCCGGGGCTCGGGCTCGACGGCCCGTGGTGGTCGCGCACCGCGCGCTTCGATGCCGGGCGCACGGCGTGAGCGGCCCGCTGATCCTCGGGATCGACGAGGGCACGACCGCGGTGAAGGCGGCGCTGTTCGACGCGCGGCTGCGGCCGGTGCGAAGCGCCCGCCGGGTCGTCGGCGTGCGCCACCCGCAGGCGGGCCGGGTCGAGAAGGACCCGCTCGAGATCCTCGAGGCCGTCGTCGACCTCGTCGCCGACCTCCTCGCGGATGCGCCGGGCGAGGTCGTGGCCTGCGGGCTGGACCACGAGGGCGAGTCGGTGCTCGCCTGGGACGGCGCGAGCGGCGACCCGCTCACGCCGGTCGTCGTCTGGCAGGACAAGCGCGCCGAGGCGATCCTCGACGGGCTGCACGCCGAGGCGGACGAGATCAGTCAGCGCAGCGGCCTGCCGCTCGACCCGTACTTCTCGGCGGGCAAGCTCGCGTGGCTGCTGCGCCACGACCCGGCGGTGGCGGGCGCGCAGGAGCGCGGCACGCTGCGCCTGGGAACGGTGGACGCGTTCCTCTGCGACCGGCTGGGCGCGGGGTTCGCGACCGACGCGTCGACCGCGTCGCGCACGCAGCTGCACCGGCCTGGAACGCCCGGCTGGGACCCGCGGCTGCTGGAGCTGTTCGGCGTCCCGGCGGCGGCGCTGCCGCGGGTCGGCGACAGCGTCGGGGCGCTCGGTGTCCTGCGCCACGGGCGCTGGCCGGTGGACGTTCCGCTCACCGCGCGCCTCTGCGATCAGCAGGCGGCGCTCGCGGGGTCGGCGTGCGTCGCACCCGGGCAGGTCAAGGCGACCTACGGGACGGGCGTCTTCGTGCTCGCCCAAGCAGGTGAGACGGTCCCGGACGCGCCGTCGGGGCTGCTGCCGACGGTCGCCTGGCGGATCGGCGGGCGCGACACCTTCGCGCTCGACGGCGGCGTCTTCGCGGCCGGCGCGATGCTCGACTGGCTCTGCGCGCAGCTCGGCGTCGCGGACTCCGCGCAGGCGCTCGGCGAGCTCGCCCGGACGGTCCCGGACGCCGGTGGCGCCCGTGTCCTGCCGGCGCCGGCCGGGCTCGGGGCGCCGTGGTGGGACCCGGGCGCCCGCGCCGTGCTCGCGGGCATCGACGGCGGGACGACGCGCGCGCACATCGCCCGCGCCGCGCTCGAGGGCATCGCGTGGCGCGTGGCGGACATCGTCGAGGCGGTTCGCGGGACGGTCGCCGTGGACACGCTGCGCGTGGACGGCGGCCTCACGAACGAGCCGCTGCTGCTGCAGCTGCAGGCGGACGCGATCGGGGTACCCGTGGAGGCGGCGGGTGCCGACGCGACCGTCGCGGGCGTCGCCGGGCTCGCCGCCGTGGGCGCGGGCCTGCTCGCCTCGGTCACGGACCTCGCCCCGCTGCTGCCGGCGGACCGCCGCGTGACGCCGACGGCCGGCGGGGCCGAGCGCCATACGGCCCACGAGCGCTGGCGCGCGTTCGTGCGCGGTGCGGCGGCGCTGCGCTGAGAACCCTCGCGTAGGCTGGGTCACGATGCTCGGCATCTCCCGCACCGTCGTTCTCGTCCTCGGGGCGCTCGTCATCGCAGCAGGCGCCTTCCTCGTCCTGCGCCCCGACGACGCGCAGGAGACCGCGTCGACGACGACCGCCGTCACCACCGCGACGGCCGTGCCGACGACCTCCGCGACCACGACCACCGAGCCGACGGCCACCACGGGCGTCCCCGTGCCGAAGACCACGCGCATCGCGCTGAAGAGCGGCGCGCCGGTCGGCGGCATCGAGGAGATCGTGGTCTCCAAGGGCGACACGATCCGCCTGACCGTCACGTCGGACATGGTCGACGAGGTCCACGTCCACGGCTTCGATCTCGACCAGGCGGTCGCTCCCGGCGACCCCGCCCGGTTCCGGTTCACCGCCGACATCGAGGGACGCTTCGAGGTCGAGTCGCACGAGAACGCGACGCCGATCGCCGAGATCACGGTGAATCCGTAGCCGCCTCGGGCGGGCTATACTCGCGGCCGCGATGCGGCTGTAGCTCAGTTGGCTAGAGCGTCTGCTTGCCATGCAGAAGGTCGAGGGTTCGAGTCCCTTCAGCCGCTTCCCCGAAACCCCCGCTCCGGCGGGGGTTTCGCGTTCCCGGATGCCGCCTCTGGCTATCCGCTGCTGCGGCTCGGGTCCATTCTCCCGCCTGACGCCACCGTTACGACCGCACCCGCTCCTGCTTTTGCATGGAAGGTGCAAGGGCGACTAGGTTCCGGCTCTATGTGTCGACGTCGCTACTGGGTCTACGTCGTGGGACCGATTACTCGGGAGTTGGCCACGGCTATCGGCACTCCCCCTCTCTCACGAGCCGTTACGCCACACACCGACGAGACCGTGAAGCCCCACGTCACCGATGAGCAGTTCTCGCCCGACTCCCGTCAGGTCTGCGTCGACGCCGACAGCCCAGAGGAAGCCATTCGCATCGTGGAGGACGCGATCGCGGGTCGTGATGCCGAGGTGGAGGGACCACCGAAGCTCATGCTCGTCCGGAAGCACGCCAGCGACTAGAGAACGCCTTACAGCATCCGAAGGAAGTCGCCCTCACCCACGAGCTGGATGTCGAGTCCCTTCACGCGCAGGTCCGCAGCTTTGCGCTGCTTGCCGCTCATCGTCTGACCGGCTGCGAGCTTGTGGATGTCCTGCTCGCCGACGACCAAGATGTTCGTGTGCTTGGTTACGCCGTCGCCCGGCTGTGCCCCGACGTTCAGGACCAGTTGGAAAGCCTCCCGGCGCGTCATCGAGTTCAGCGCCCCGGTGAACACGATGACCTGCCCACACAGCGGATGCTCGGGGTCGAAGTCATCCGTGGTCGCGGACATCTCCTTCGCACGCAGCTTGTGTCCGTAGCCAGTCCCGACCCAGCTCCGATCGCTGTGAACTTCGCCCCACCGCCGTCCGGTCGCTGAGAACGCCTCGTCGATCGTGTCGACCCCGAGCGCGCCTAGGGCGGCGAGAAGTACCTGCCCCGATGCGCGTGCATCTGAGCCGGGTTCATGGTGGTCCAAGTCGATGCCGAGTTCTGCCGCGACGATCGGCAACGAGACGCTGAGCATCTCCGGCCACACCGCCCGGGCCATTGCCGCAGAGCACGTGTACCGAAACGGAGTCGGCTTGACGCCCGCGCGCCAGAGTTCGGCCCGGACTACCCCGATGTCGAACGGGGCGTAGTGGGCCACGAGCGGAGACCCCGCCGCGACGCGGGATACAAGTTCCCAGACTTCCGCGAAGCTGGGAGCGCCGACGACATCGGCGGGTTCAATCCCGTGGATCGAAATGTTGAACCCGTCCCACTCCTCCGGCTCGATCCCGGGATCTATGAGCGTGGAGCCAGCCTGGGCCTCGGCGCCGTGCTCGAACCTGCTCCAACCCACCGCGCAGGCACTCGCCCGTGAGCCGGACGCCGTCTCGAAGTCGATGGCAACGAAGGTGTCCTCCGCGCCTTCGCTCTCGGCGCTGGCTTGCGTTGCCGGGGCTACGCCCGTGCCTGTCAGTCGGTCGAGGAAGCCCATCGAAGAAGCAGCGCGCAGAAAGCTAACCGCCCCTCCATGCTCGCAGTTGAGACTCAGTGGTGGGGCGGCGCCTACATCGACCTTCTCAGGCGCCCCGGACCTCCGGCATCGGTATCGACCCACACCAAGCCTGCGGGATACGTGCACTGGAACGGTTCGACCCGTGCTCCTGGCCCGGACGGCAAGCAGGCGTGAGTCAGATCGCCTGACCGCGCTCATGCCCGCGCGCTCGCTTTGCATGGGATGCAGGCGCCAGCGACGCGGCTTGCCTCGCAGCGCTGAAGCGACGTAGGGTCGTCCGACCGATCTGGAGGAGGATGGGTGGTGGCGGACGGCGAGCAGGATCCCGGCTACTCAGCTGAGGAGATCGAGCGGCTTGAGCTGTTGTGGGGTGAGGGGTTCCTCTCGCCGGGTGGACCCGCTGAGGTCGCCCGGATCGTGGGAAACCACGACATCAGGGGCTGCTCGATCCTCGACATCGGCAGCGGCCCTGGGGGCGCGGACCTTGCGCTGGTCCGCGACCACGGTGCCGCGAGCGTTGTGGGGATCGACTTCCAGCCGGAGTTCGTGGACCTCGCGAACGCGCGCGCTGCAGGCGCCGGTCTGAGCGACCGCGTGACCTATCAGCTCACCAGTCCCGGCCCGCTCCCGTTTGCGGATGCCTCGTTCGACGTGGTTTTCAGCAAGGACGCGATCCTCCACGAGCCGGACAAGGCGGCGCTGTACACCGAGGTCTTCCGCGTGCTGCGCCGCGGCGGTCACCTGCTCGTCGGCGACTGGCTGCGCGCCGAAGGGGACCACCTGGACGAGCAGGTCGCCGCGTTCGTCGAACGCGCAGGAGGCGACTTCACGATGGTGTCGCTCCAGGCGATACGCGAGATCGTCGAGCGCATCGGCTTCACCGACGTCGAAGCCGAGGATCGGAGAGCCTGGTACCTCGAAGAGGTGACAGCCGAACTCGAACAGCTCCGCGGCGACATGCGACCGCAACTCATCGAGCGCTTCGGGGAGCAGACCGCCGACGATGCGATCACTTTCTGGGAGATCCTCGTCGCATCAGTGACCACCGGAGCCCTCAGCCCAGGCCACATACGCGCCCGGAGTCCCGCCGACTGAGACTGTCGCTTCGGACCAGAAGCGAGAGCCGCTGCCGGCGCTCGCTTTGCATGGGTTGCAGGAGCACGCGTGGACGCTGGCGACAATGGGGGGTAGGGTCGCTCTGACGGTTGGGGAGTCGACTCGGGGGAAGTGATGATGAAGCGCCTGCGCAGGCACTTGTCGTATGCGAATGTGATGGCCACGATCGCGGTCTTCATCGCATTGGGGGGAGCGAGCTACGCGGCGGTGAAGTTGCCGAAGAACAGCGTTGGCAGCACGCAGATCAAGACGAACGCGGTCACCGGCTCGAAGGTCCGGAACAGTTCGCTCACGGGAGCTGATGTGAAGAACAGTTCGCTGACCGGCTCCGATCTGAAGAACAGCTCTGTCACGGGCAGCGACGTGAAGGACGGGTCGCTGTCCGCTAGCGACTTCGGCGGCTCGCTACCGGCAGGCGCGGCCGGTCTGCCTGGCCCGAAGGGCGATGCGGGGCCGAAGGGCGATGCGGGGCCGTCCGGGACGATTTCGGGCGCACCCGCGGGCGGTGCGTTGACCGGCAGTTATCCGAATCCGCAGATCGCCTCCGGCGCGGTCACCCGCGAAGCGATCGCCTCCGGCGAGGTCACCCGCGAAGCGATCGCCGACGGCGCGATACGCGGCGCTGATCTTGGCACCACAGAGCAGACGGTGGGCAGCAACGTCGCTATCGCCGCGAACGGAGTCGCCACCGCCACCGCCACCTGTCCGGCAGGCGCGAAGGTGCTGAGCGGCGGCGGCGGCGCGAACAGCAGTTTGGTCTTCATGGTCGAGTCGTTCCAGCTCGGCAACGGCTGGCTTGTCTTCTCCCGTAACACGGACAGTGCCGCCCACACGATCTTTGCGTCCGTGGTCTGCCTGAGCCAATAGGACGCCGACCTAGACGCTCCCCGAGCGCCACAAAGGGACCGGCACCCCAACGGTCGTTCACCACACCCGGATGGGACGAAAAGCAGGAGCGCGGCGGCATGCACCCCGGCTCACGCCACAAGACCCGCAGGCGATGCGGCTGGATCTGTCGCGCCGAAGACCGGCCCCCACGTCGGGCGCTCGTAAGGAGTGGGGACTCCGACGAGCGCGTGGAGGCCGTCGGGCGAGAACGGGCGGGCGTAGGCCGACAACGTCATCGCGGGCGAGGTGTGCCCCAGAGCTCGCGGCGCTCAGCGACGCGCGCGACTCCCTCCTGGAACTCGACGACATCGCCGGCCGACTGGCCCGCTCCGCATACGAACACGGCGCCAGCTGGAAAGACATCGGTTCAAGCCTGGGCACCAGCGCCGACTCCGCGCAGCAGTCCTTCGAACGGCGCCGCCGGTAGCGTCGCGGGCAGTACGCGGCCCGAGTTCCTCTACACCGCCACGTAGCCGGCGCTCGTCACGGGCTCAGGCACGGGCTGGCCGGCCTCGCGCATCCCCTGCAGATGGAACGGGATCGCTTCGCGAATCAGCCGCTCGACTTCCTCGCGGGACGAGCCGGCCGCGTAGCAGCCGGGAAGGTCGGGGGTGTGGGCACTCCAGCCCCCGTCGTCGGTGCGCTCGTAGATGACGAGGTAGTCGGTCATCGCAGCTCATCCAGGCCGGACTTGCACCTGATGTCGGCAAGGGTACCGGGCGCGAGGGTCGCGCTGGGCTTTCCGGCCAGCGTGATCGTGAACCTCGAGTCGGGATGACGGAACTGGCGGTGGCTGCCGCGCCGCCTGACCTCTTCCCAGCCCGCCGCCTCGAGCGCGGCGGCGACCTCACGAACCTTCTTGGCCAAGGTTCAGCAGAAGTTGGTCGGGTTCGCTCGTGCCCGTCGGGCGGAACGCGTCGGCCAGCAGCTCGGCCTCGTCCTCGAGACTGCGGTGGTGCAGGTAGCGCATCGTGGTGCGCGAGTCGGCGTGCCCCATCCATGCCTGGACCTGGACGATGCTCGCACGGTTGATCGCCAGCGAGCCGAACGTGTGCCGCAGGTCATGGAAACGCAGCGCCCGCACGCCGGCGCGCTCGCACGCGCCGACGAACCGGCGCCGCAGCGCCGAGGCATCCAGGTGCGCGCCGAGTTCCCCGGCGAAGACCGGATCGTCCGGGCCGATGAGGTGGCCGCGCTGGCCGATCCGGGCGAGCACCTCCGCCAGTTCGCGCACCATCGGCACCGCTCGCCCCCGCCCGCCCTTGGTCGTCGTGACCTGGCCGTGGGAGCAGCTGCCCTCGACGCGGATCGACCGCTTGAGGAAGTCGACGTCGCGCCAGCGCAGCGCGACGATCTCGCCGCGGCGCAGGCCGGCGAACGCGGCGGTGACGAAGATCGCCGCGTCCTGCTCGGACGCCGCCGTGCGCGCGATCGCGTAGACCTCCTCCGGCGAGTAGAAGTCGTAGCTCGCCGCGTCGTAGTCCAGCTTGACCTTGTCGACGTCGGCCACCGGGTTGCGCGGCAGCTCGTAGACCTTGCGGGCGCGCTCGAAGATGCTGTGCAGCAGCGCCAGGAGCTTGGCGGCCTGGCGACGGCGGCCGGTCCGCCGCAGGTAGTCGGCCTTCCAGCCCTCGATCTTCGCGGTCGAGATCTGTTCGATCCGCAGGTGGCCGAACGCGGGGATCAGATGGCAGCGCAGGCACGAGCGGCGGTCGACGAGCGTCGAGGGCTTCCACGCGCGCTCGTACTCGCCCCAGCGCAGCCACTCCTCGGCGGCCTGCTCGAACATCACCCCGGTGCGGATGACCTCCAGCACGCCGCGGCGCGCGTCGGTCAGGAGCGCCGCGTGCGCGCTGCGCCGGTCGTAGAACCCGGGCGGCGGCGGGCCCTTGCCCGGCCAGTCGGGCCCGAGCTTGCGCTCGATCTGGCGCACCCCGCTCGGCGCCGACCCGTCGGGCACCCGGTACTTCGCGTACCACACCGCGCCGCGCCGGCGTTGCACGCGCCGGACGTGGCCGCTGACGGCCGGGAGACGGGCGGTCGAGTACATCGCTGTGCAACGTAGTCGTGCGAGCCGCCGTTCACCCCCCCGCAAACGTCTCCCGAAACGTTCCCCGAAACAGCCCGATCGAACCCCATCTCACCCGATGAACACGGACTGTAACCAGCTGTATTGCAGGCCTTTCGTGCCCCCCGGAGCCGTTGCCATGCAGAAGGTCGAGGGTTCGAGTCCCTTCAGCCGCTCTCACGAAAGCCCCGCTCCGGCGGGGCTTTCGCGTTCCCGGCCTGCCGATGTCGTCGGCAGGCTGCGGATAGGACCAGCGTCGTGACAGCACGGAAGCGCCCCGAGCGCGTCGCCATCACGCTGCGGTTCGCGCCCCGCACACGCCGGATCATCAAGGCCATCGCCGAGCGGGAGGGGCTGCCGATGAGCCCGTGGATCCGCGAGGCGCTGCTGCAGCGCGTCGGCTACGTGATCGGCGTCGAGCAGGGCAGGCTCCCCGCGCAGCCGAGCCCCGAGGAACTCGAGGCCATCCGCGAGGCGGTGCGCAAGATCCTCCACGAGTGGCGCGAGAACACCTGAGGCGGAGGTCCCGCGGCGCTCGACACGCCGCCCGTAACGCTCCCCGACGGCCTCGCTGACGCGAGGTGGTTCTCGTTCTCCAGCGCCGCGCGGCGGCTCCCGCGCGGTGGGCGGTCGCTTGCGGGTTTCCCCCGTCGGTAAAGCGTCCAGAGCACCGGAATTCGGGCGTCACGCTTCCACCGGTCCGCGGTCCCACCCGCTGAACCCGCCCGTCCGGATCACGCCCGAGCCGACCCGAGGAGCACCACCCCGCATGGCACGACCCAGCGCCCCACGCACCAAGATCGCCGCCGCCGGAACCCTCGCCGCGCTCGCCGTGCTCGCGGGCGTCGCGACCGCCTCCAAGACCGCGCAGCAGGACGCACCGAAGGCCGTCGCGGCGGCGCTCGCCGCGCCGATGCGGACCGTCGAGGTCCGCCGGACGGTTGGGGTGCTCACCCGTCCGGCAGCGGCACCCGCCGCCCCGGTCGCCGCGGCGCCCGCCACCACCACGGCGTCCGAACGCGTGACGACGCCCGCCGCGGCTCACGCAACGGCAGCGCGGCGGAGCTCCCCCACGCCTGCCACTGACGACGAGAGCACCGCGGGCCCCGTGAATGTCGCCGCCGAGGTCCCGGCGACCGGTACCGCCGAGGACGAGTGCGTCTCCGGCACGACCGGCGGCACTCCGACGACCACCAGCGCCGCGAGCGCCGCGTTCACCGGCCACACCTCCGCCGCGACCCGGCGGCGCGCCGCACGAGACGCCCGACGCGCGGAACGGCGCGCACGCCGCACGGCACGGCGACGGGCGGCCCGGGCGCGTGCGCGCATGCGGATGCCGCTGCGCACGACGCACCCACTCCCGCAGGACGTTCCCGGCGCGGTGCTCGACGCCTGCGGCACCGTGTCCACCGCGACGCCGACGACCGCGGGCACCCCGTCGGCGCCGGCCGTGCAGACGCCATGACCGATGCGCCCGCCACGAGCGTCGGTCCGCCGGCGCCGCCTGCCACGGCGGCTCCCCCGCGGGTGACCGCCAATACGCCGTACCGCCCGTCGTCCGCACCCGTGCACATCGGCGCGTTCACCCTGTTCGCCTGCCTCTCGCTGCTCTTCGCGAGTCGCATGGCGGCCGGCGAGGATCCAGCGCTCGGGCTGCAGGCGGGGGCCCTCGCGCGGCCCGCCCCTCCCGGGGTCCTCCAGCGGGTCGTCGTCACGCGGCGGGTCGGCGTCAACGGGCTGACTCGCGCACAGATCCGCAGACGAGGCATTCGCCGCCTGATCGTCGTCCGCCGCCCGGTCGCGGCTCCGACGACCGTCGCGGCGGTCGCACGGGGGACGGACGGAGGTCCGTCGCCCACGACCGCCCCCGCGATGACGACGCCGGGCACCACCCCGCGCTCGCAGCCGACCGCGGGCCGCGAATCCACCGGGACCACCACCGACCCGGCTGCGACACGGCAGGGCACGACGCCGACGGCCGCCGCGCCCGACCCCGTGGCGGCGGCCCCGACCGCCCCAGAGCCCGTGTCGGCGCCCACGCCCGTGACGCCGGCGCCCGCACCCGTCCCCGTCGCGACGACCACCTCATGAGCACGACGACCGGCAGCTCCGCCGATCGACGGTTCCGGCTCATGGGCACGCGGATCCGCATCCTCGTCGGTCCCGCCGCGCGCACGGGCATGCCGTCGCCGGACGCCGCCGCCGACCGCGTCGAGCGCTTCCTGCGTGCGTACGACGGGGCGCTCTCGCGCTTCCGGCCGGACTCCGAGCTGTGCGCCCTGAACGCCGACCCGCGGCCGACGGTGCCCGCATCCCCGCTGCTGCGCAGCGCGGTCGGCGCGGCCCTCGATGCCGCCACGCTCTCGGACGGACTCGTCGACCCGACGCTGCTCGACGCGCTCGTCACCGCCGGCTACGTGGACTCGTGGGACGGCACGCGCCGCCTCGACCTGGCGGAGGCGATCCGGTCGCTGTCGAGCGGGCGTCGGCCGGCCCGTCCCAACGCCACCTCACGCTGGCGCGAGATCGTCGTCGACGACGAGGGCGGGACCATCACCCGCCCCACGGGCCTCCGTATCGACACCGGGGGCAGCGGCAAGGGCCACGCAGCCGATCTGGCCGGCACCCTGCTCGAGGGCTACTCCCACTGGGCCGTCGACTGCGGCGGCGACGTGCGGATGGGCGGCGAGGGCGCCGCCCCGCGCCGCGTGGACATCGAGCACCCGTTCAACGGCGACCTCGTCGCCGGGTTCCAGGTGCGCGACGGCGCCGCCGCGACGTCCGGCCTGCGCTCCCGCATCTGGCGCGACGCCGGCGGGTCGGTGCGTCACCACCTGCTCGACCCGTCGACCGGAAAGCCGAGCTTCACCGGCCTGGTCGCCGTCTCGGCGCTCGCCCCCACCGGCGTCGAGGCGGAAGCACTCGCGAAGACCGCGCTGCTCAGCGGTCCCGAAGGCGCCCGCAGCGTGCTCGCCCGCCACGGCGGGGTCGCGTTCGACGAGCACGGCGGGATGGAGCGCATCGCCGCGGCCCCGGCGCGCCAGGCGATCCGGCTGCGGCTCCCGGATCGGAGGGCGGCATGACGAGCGCCCCTGACCCGCTCGAGCACGGCTGGTGGATCGCGTCCCGCTCGGCGGGCGTCGTCTCGCTCCTGGCGATCACCCTGTCGGTGATCCTCGGACTGCTGATGGCGAACGGCCTTCCGCGGCGCAAGGGCGCGAACCGCGTGATGCTCTCGCTGCACGAGTCGACCGCCCTCGCCGGGCTCGTCGCGCTGGCCGTCCACGGGGTCACGCTGCTCGGCGACCCGTGGATGGACGCCACGGTCCTGAACATCTCCGTGCCCTTCACGATCGGCTACCGGCCGCTCTGGACGAGCGTCGGGATCATCGGCGGCTGGCTGGCGATCGCACTCGGGCTGAGCTTCTACGCCCGCCGGCGCATCGGAACCAGGCGCTGGCGCAACGCGCACCGGGCGACGGTGCTGGCCTGGGGGCTGGGACTCGTCCACACGCTCGGCGCGGGCACCGACGCCGAGGAGTCGTGGCTGCAGGCGACGATGCTCGCCGGGGCCGTCGTGATCGTCTTCCTGTTCCTGCGCCGCACGGTGCCCGGGGATCCCAAGCGCGAGGCGGCACGGAGGGCCGCGACCGCCGATGCGGCTGCGTGACGTGCAGGCCGCGGGCGTCGTCATCGCCGGCGGCGGGCTGGCGGCGCAGCGCTGCGCGGAGACCCTGCGGCGAGACGGGTACGACGGCACGATCACCATCGTGTGCGGCGAAGTCATCGCGCCGTACGACCGTCCGCCGCTTTCCAAGGCGTTCCTCGCCGGGGAACTCGATCCGGGCGCCCTCGCCCTGCGGCCGCCTGAGTGGCACGCGGGCCACGATGTCGAGCTCGTGCTCGGCGACCGCGCGGCGGGACTGGACGCCGAGGCGCGCGCGCTGACGCTCGCCTCAGGGGCGCGCCTGTCCTACGACCAGGTCGTCCTCGCGACGGGGAGCCGGCCGCGGGTCCTCGGCGGAACTGAATGCCTCATCAACGTCCACGCGCTCCGCACGCTCGCGGACGCGCAGGGCCTGCGCGCCGCGCTGCGGCCCGGCTCGCGGCTCGTCGTCCTCGGCGCCGGGCTCATCGGCCAGGAGGTCGCCGCGACCGCTCACCGCCTCGGCGTCGCCGTGACGCTCGTGGAGGCGGCGCCGCTGCCGCTCGGCCGCGCACTGCACCCCGAGCTTGCGCGGTGGCTCGTCGGCGTTCAGCACGACGAGGGCGTCGACGTGCGCCTCGGTGTCGGTGTCCGCGGGCTTGCCGTGAGCGACGATCGTCTCGACGCGCTGGACCTCGAGGACGGCACGCGCGTCGAGCTCGACCTCCTGCTCGTCGCGATCGGCGTGACCCCCGAGGTCGAGTGGCTCGGCGTCCCGCTCACCGACCTGCTGGCACGGCCGGAGGTCCACGCCGCCGGCGACCTGGCGGGCGGCGATCACTGGGAGGCCGCCGCGCACCAGGGCCGCGCCGCCGCGCGGGCGATCCTCGGCATGGACGCCCCGCACCCGCCGGTCACGAGCTGGTGGAGCGACGTCCACGGCGTGCGCCTGCAGGGCCTCGGCAGCCCGGCCGGCGCAACGGATCTGCTCATCGACGGCGACCGTGCCGCCCGCTCCTTCACCGCCGTCGCCCTGTGCGACGGCACCCCGATCGCCGCGCTCGCCGTCGATCGCCCGCGCGAGCTCCCGCGACTTCGGTCGCTGCTCACGCCTGACTCCGACATTGCCAAGGAGGCCGCATGACCCCCGTCACCCACCCGCTCCTGCACCGCGCCGTCGCGTCGGTGCTCGCCGCATTGATGCTCAGCGGGTCGCTCGTCCCCGTCGCGTTCGGCGCGGCGTCCTCCGCGACGGCCGCGGCGAAGAAGCCGACCTGCCCCGCCGGCAAGACGCTGACCCGTAAGAAGAAGCGCGTCCGCGTGACCAAGCGGGTCCGGGTCAACGGCAAGCTCAAGCGCAAGCGGGTCTGGGCGAAGAAGCTCGTGTGGGTCTGCGTGCCCGCGACCGCGAAGCACACCGTCGGCGACGTGCAGGCCCCGTCCGCCCCGGCCGGCGTCGAGGCCGTGGCCGGCAACGGCCAGGTGACGCTGGTCTGGAACCCGGCGAGCGACAACCTCGCCGTCGCGGGCTACCGCGTGTTCCGCGACGGCGCGCTCGTCGCGTCGCCCGGAACGACCGGGCACACGGACACGGGACTGACGAACGGCCGCGCGTACACGTACGGCGTCGCAGCCGTCGACGCCGCCGGGAACGTCTCGGCGACCGCGACGATCAGCGCGACGCCGAAGGGCGCCGTGGCCAAGGACGTGACGGCACCGTCCGCCCCACCCGCCTTCACCGCCACCCCCGGCGACCGCCAGGTCGCACTGAGCTGGGGCGCGGCGGCCGACGACGTCGGCGTCGTGTTCTACGAGTTGCGCCGCGACGGCGTCGCGATCGCGTTCCAGGAGAGCAGGGCGTTCACCGATCTGCAGCTCGTGAACGGGACGACGTACACGTACGTCGTGCTCGCGATCGACGCGGCCGGTAACGCCTCGCCGGTGAGCAGCGTCTCCGCGACGCCCGCCGACACGATCACTCCGTCGACCCCCGGCGGGCTCACCGCGACCCCGGGCGACACGCAGGTCTCGCTCGCGTGGACCGCCGCGACCGACAACGTCGCCGTGACGGGGTACCGCGTGTACCGCGACGATCAGCTGATCGGGACGCCCACGACCCTCTACTTCGCCGACACGGGCCTGGCGAACGGCATCCAGCACGCGTACAAGGTCGTCGCGATCGACGGCTCAGGCAACGCGTCCGCCGCGTCGTCGCCCGTCAACGCGACGCCGACGGCGCCGGTCGTCTCCGACCAGACGCCCCCGTCCGTCCCGACGAACGTCGTGGGGACCGCCGGCACGAACCAGGTGTCACTGACGTGGACCGCGTCGACCGACAACGTCGGCGTGACGGGCTACAAGGTCTACCGCGGCGGTCAGCTCGTCGGCTCGCCCGCGGGCCCGTCGTTCACCGACACGGGCCTCGCGAACGGGACGCAGTACGCGTACACCGTCGCCGCGGTCGACGCCAAGGGCAACACGTCGGCGACCAGCTCGCCCGTGAACGTGACCCCGCGCGACACGCTGGCACCGTCGATCCCCGGCGGCATCACGCTCACCAAGAACAACCAACAGCACTCGATCACCGTGGCGTGGACGGCGTCGACCGACAACGTCGGCGTCGTGCGCTACCGCGTGCACCGCAAGACGAACTCCGGGGCCTACGTCCTCGTGAGCCAACCGACCGGGACGAGCTACAGCGACCTCGACCTCGCGAACGGGAAGACGTACACGTACGCGATCGAGGCCGTGGATGCGGCGGGGAACGTCTCCGCGCAGGCTCCCGCGGTCTCCACGTACGTCAGCTGATCGCGGACGGAGACACGACCACGATGCATCGCCACCGCCGTCTCACGGCCAAGCTGCTGCTCCAGGCGTTCGCGCTCGGGCTGCTCTGTCCGGGGGCGGTGGTGGCCGCGCCTGCCGGCCCGGCCGGCCTGGCGACCTGCCGAGCCGGCAAGGTCCTCGAGAAGCGGACCAAGCGCGTACGCGTGAGCGTTCGCGGCGCGCGCGGTCAACGCAAGCGCGTGCTGCGGCGCAAGACCGTCTGGGCCTGCGTGGAGGACCGCACGGCGCCGAGCCGCGTGATCGGCCTCGTGGCGGTCCCCGGTGACGGTGAGGCGGTCCTGACCTGGCGCGCGTCCGAGGACGCGGGCGGCATCGCGGGCTACGAGATCTATCGCGACGGGCAGTACGTCGTGACGATCGCCGGGACGACGTTCACCGACCCGAAGCTGCCGAACGGCGTCGCGCATCAGTACCGCGTCTTCGCCGTGGACATGGCGCGCAACCTGTCCAGGCCTTCCGGGATCGTGTGGGCGCTGCCGCGGGCGCTGCCCGACCGCGAGGCCCCTGCCGTGCCGGTCGGCCTGACGGCGACCGCCGACCCCGTCGGGCTGACCGTCACGCTGCGCTGGACCGCACCGGCGGACGACAAGGGCGTCGTCAGCTACCGGATCTACCGCGACGGCAGCCTCGCCGGCACGAGCACGACGCCCGAGTTCGTCGACCCCGACCGGGTGCACAAGACGGAGTACCGCTACAGCGTGATCGCGTTCGACGCCGCAGGGAACGCGTCGGCGGCGACGCCGGCCGTGTCGACGTACGTGAGCTGAGGGGGGCTCCGCCGCACGGCCGTAGAACGGCTGCGGGCCCCGGCTGGAAAGCCGGGTTCGGCGATGCCGATGGAGATCAGCCGGTCGTGCCCGGTCGGCGCCTGATGCGCGCAATGCCGCCGATCCTCGCTCGGCGCGTCGCCGGCCTCCCGTCGTCATCGCTGCGTCGCTCATGTTCCCTGCACCCAGGTCCCGCGGTGCCGGGCGTACATCTCCAGCACCCACCGTCCCCCGGGCCGCGCGCTGAGCTCCTCCCGCAGCGGCAGCAGCACCGGCGCGATCGACGCCGGCGCGTACGGGCGCTCGGGCGGGCAGATGAGCGGGGTGAAGAGGGCCGCGCCGGCGAGGTCCGCCACGCTGAAGCGATCGCCCACGAGGTACCCGGACGGGCCGAGCTCGGCCTCGATCGCGTCCATCGTCTCGAGGATCGTGCCGCGCGCCCTCTCAGCGCTCTGAGCGTTGATCCCGTAGTCCAGGCTCACCATGCGCCGCGCGACCGGCGCCGTCGCGCGCAGCAGCCGCTCACGCGTCGGGCTGGGCTCGGTGAAGAGCGCGGCGGCAGTCGCGTCGCGGTCCGGCAGCGTGTGGAACCAGACCAGGAGGCGGACCGCGGGAGCCAGTTCCTCGTCGAAGCGGTCCTCCAGCGCGAGGGCACGGGTCAGGTCAGCGGGATCCTCGGGGTACAGCGCGGGCTCGGGCCGGTACGCCTCCAGCGCGGCGATGATCGCCGTGGAATCCCCGATCCTCCGGCCGTCGAGCTCGAGTACCGGGAGCCGGCGCTGGGCTCCCCGGGTGAGGAACGCCGCACGCACGCCGTGCAGGCCGGGCATCGGCGCGCGGCGCTCGTGCGGGATGCCCTTGTAGTCGAGCGCCCACCGCGCCTTCTCGTTGTAGTGGGAGAGCTCGATGTGCCACAGCACCACGGTCATCGCCAGCGAACCTACCGCGGCCCCGGCAGGTCTGCCGGGGCCACGGTCGAGCTGCGACGCGATGTCGCAATGGTCTGTCAGCGTCCGTTTTCCGGTCCACTGGCTCGGCGGGCGGGGCGTCCAGGCCCCGCCCATGGGTCACCGAGCCGGACCTGAGCCGCTCAGGTCGCCGGCGGGACGAGCACCCCGTCGACGATGTGCACGACGCCGTTGGAGGCGTTGACGTCCGCCTGCTCAACCGTCGCGTCGTTGACCTTCACGACGTCGCCGTCGATCGAGACGGTGAGATCCTCGCCCTGCACGGTCTTCAGCTTCTGGCCGTCCGTGAGTTCGGACGCCGGATAGCTCCCCGGCACGACGTGGTACGTGAGGACGTTCACGAGGTCATCCTTGTTCTCCGGCTTGAGCAGCGTGTCAACCGTGCTCTGGATGTCGGCGAACGCGGCGTTGGTCGGCGCGAACACGGTGAACGGACCCTCGCCCTGGAGCGTCTCGACGAGATCGCCTGCCGTGACGGCGGCGACGAGGGTCGAGAGGTCCTCACTGCCCTGGGCAGTCGCCACGATGTCGCCCGTGGCCGCCTCCTGCGTCGCGGTGGTCGCCGGTGCGTCCGACGTCGTCTCGGTCTCGTCGTCTCCGCACCCGGCGGCGACGAGCGCGACCGCGGACAGGCAGAGGATCATGAACATCAGGCGCTTTTTCATCGGAACTCCTTCTCGGGGATGGTTAATCTCGCATACGCGTCTCGCGCTCATCCGGTTGCCCTGGTGAGCGGCGTTGCGCCAGGCCGCGTCAGCGGACTGCGTCGAGCGCGGCGTTCACGAGCGCGTCGGCGTGCTCGTTCTGCTCGCGCCGAACGGTCCGCACGGTCCAGCGGTCCAGGTCACCGAGCGCCGCGAGCGCCGCGGCGTGCAGCGGCTTCATGTCGGGGTGCTTGACCTTGTACTGGCCGTTGACCTGCTTGGCGATGAGCTCGGAGTCGTTGACCACCTCGACCTCCGTCGCCCCCAGGTCACGTGCGCGGCGCACGCCGAGGAGCAGCGCGCGGTACTCGGCGACGTTGTTGGAGACGATGCCCAGCAGCTCGCTCGCCTCGTCGACGATCTTCCCGTCAGGCGTGCTGAGGACGGCGCCGGCGGCGGCGGGACCGGGGTTGCCGCGCGAGCCGCCGTCCACGTGGACGACGAGCTTCATCTATGCGGCGGCGGGACCGTCGTCGCCGCCCGCCAGGAAGAGCGGCGGGTGATCGCCCGTGGCGCGCCGCCTGCGGCGCCCGCGGAACTCGGACTCGTCGGCGGTCGGCGGGCCGCCGGACGGACGGCCGGACCGGCGCCGGTCGACGATCACCGTGACCTCGGGATCGTCGGCGTAGTAGGCCTTCAGCTGCTCGTAGATCTCCGGCCCGAGCTCCTCGGGCACGACGCTGTAGATCATCGCGAGGACTCCCGCCTCGGGGACACCGGCACGATGGTCGAGCAATGACGCACTGTCATCGCGCCTAGTCTCTCATGCCGGCTGGACGGCCGCATGCAGCGCGCCGAACTCGTCGGCGATCGCGTTCGGCGCGCGATCGGGCTCGTCGAGCTCGTGGAGCTCGGCTCCCTGACCCGTCGACCGCACACCGGCGGCCTCGTCGGCGAGGTCGATCTCGTAGCGATACCACGAGAGCTCCCACGCGATCACGATCGTGACGATGCTGCCCTCCGTGGCCGAGGGGCGCACCGTCACCAGCGGCGCGCCGAGCGTGCGTGCAACGCCGGAGATCGTCCGGCAGTGCGGGCTCGCGTTGAAGAGGTCGATCGCGCGGACGACCTTCATGTCCGCGTTCGTCGGGATCGCGTGCACGAACCGGTCCTCGCGGTACATCGGCGGATCCTCGGGCGTCCCGTCCGCCCTCCGCGGCCGGACGTCCGCCACAGGGCTGGGCTCGGGGTCGTACTCGGGCTCCTCCATCGCCTCCAGCAGACCCTCGGCCTCCTGCGGCACGAGCAGCTCCGCCTCCCCCGGCCGGCGCGCGCGCAGCCGGTCCAGCAACGACCGGCCCGAGCCGCGCGACCAGCCGCGGGTCACCCGTCCGGGCGCGGCGTCGGCGCCCTCCCGGATCCAGCCCTCGTGCACGGCGCGCGGCGCGCACAGCTCGCAGACGACGGCGCGGTGTCCCCCGTGGAGGAAGACGTCGGGCCGCTCGCCACGCAGGATCGTGCGCTGGCAGACGGCGCACTGCACCGGCTCGTGCATCGTGGAGATCTGGCGAGGTGCCACCACCGGCGAGGGTACCGCTCAGGCCGAGACGGCCCCCTTCACGCTGACCACGACCTTCTGCGCGAGATTCGCCGGAACCTCCTCGTAGCGCCGGAACTCCATCGTGTAGTCGCCGCGCCCGCCGGTGATGGACCGCAGGTCCGGCGCGTACGTGAGCATCTCGGCCATCGGCACCTCGGCCTTGATCTCGGTCGCGCCGCCGACGGGCTCCATGCCGAGCGGATGGCCGCGGCGGGAGCTGAGGTCACCGACGACGTCGCCCACGCTGTCCTCCGGGACGGACAACGTGACGAGCATGATCGGCTCGAGCAGCGCCGGGCTCGCGTTGCCGAGCGCCTCGCGCATCGCCATCGAGCCGGCCAGCTTGAAGGCCATCTCCGACGAGTCGACCGAGTGGTAGGAGCCGTCGACGAGGCGCACGCGCGCGCCCTTCACCGGGAACCCGGCGACCGGGCCGTGCTGCAGCGCCTCGTGGACGCCCTTCTCGACCGCGGGGATGAAGCTCGTCGGGATGACGCCGCCCTTGATCTCGTTGACGAACTCGAAGTCGCCGCCGTCGAAGGGCTCGAGGATGATGTGGCAGTCGCCGAACTGCCCGCGGCCGCCGCTCTGCTTCTTGTGGCGCCCGTGCGCCTTGGCCTCGCCGCGGATCGTCTCCTGGTACGGGACTCGCGGAGGCTTCAGCGTCACCTCGGCGCCGAAGCGCGAGCGCAGGCGGTCGACGATGACCTCGACGTGGACCTGTGAGAGCCCGGCGACGATCTGCTCACCGGTCTGCTGGTCGCGGTGCAGGTCGATCGTCGGATCCTCCTCCTGCAGGCGCCGCAGCGCCGTGAACACCTTGTCCTCGTCGCCCTTGGTCTTGGGCTCCATCGCGAACGCCATGACCGGCTGCGGAAGCTCGACCGCCGGCATCTGGATCGGCTCGTCGCGGTCGGCGAGCCAGTCGCCCGCGCGCGTCTCCTTGAGCTTGGCGACGGCGCCGATGTCGCCGGGGCCGAAGCCGTCCGCGCCCGTGCTCTCCTTGCCGGGGAACTGCAGCAGCGAGCCGAGCCGTTCCTTGGCGTGCGCGCGCGTGTTGAGGACGTGGCCGTCCGGCCGCATCGTGCCCTGGTACACGCGGAAGAAGTTGATCCGACCCGCGAACGGGTCGGCCTTCGTCTTGAAGACGTAGGCGTACAGCGGCGCCGCCGGGTCGGGTTCCAGCGTGATCTCGGGCAGCTCCAGCGCACCGTGCTTGACGGGCGAGGGCAGGTCCTCCTCGATCGCGTCGAGCAGCCGGTTGGTGCCGAGGTTGCGCGTCGCGACGCCGCAGGTGACCGGAAAGATCCCGCCGTGGTTCGTGCCCTCCTTCAGCGCGGTGACGATCTCCTCGTGGGAGATCTCGTCGCCCTCCAGGTAGCGCTCCATCAGCGTGTCGGAGACCTCCGCAACCTCGTCCATGAGCTTCTCGCGGTACTCCTCGGCGACGGCGACGAGCTCCTCGGGCACGGGGATCTCGCGGCAGTTGTCGCGGCTCGCGTCGGCGTACTCGTAGGCCTTCATGTCGACGAGGTCGATGAGCCCGCGGACGTCGTGCTCGGCGCCGATCGGGATCTCCGTCGCGACGACGTGCGGGCCGAAGGCCGCCTTCAGCTGCTCGAGCGTGCGGAAGAAGTCGGCCCGCTCGCGGTCGAGCATGTTGACGAAGATCAGCCGCGCGATGTCCAGCTCGTCGGCGCGCTGCCACAGGCGCGAGGTGCTCGACCTCGACGCCCATCACGGCGTTGACGACGAAGACCGCCGACTCGCAGACGCGCATCGCGCCGAGCGCGTCGGCGACGAAGCTCGGGTCGCCGGGCGTGTCGATCAGGTTGATCTTGCGCTCGTCCCAGACGAACGAGTTGAGGTTCGCGCTGATGGACATCTGACGCGACTGCTCGTCGGGGTCGGAGTCCGAGACCGTCGAGCCGTCGGTGACCGACCCCAGGCGGTTCACCGCGCCGCGCCTCGAACAGCAGGGCCTCGTGGAGAGACGTCTTGCCACTGCCGCGGTGCCCGACGAGGGCGACGTTCCGAATGCGGTCCGCCTGGTGCATGCCTGCGCTCCTTCCCGTACGGGTGCCGAACGCCGACCCTATCGCCGCTGCGTGCCCGCGTGTGCGGGTTTCCCCGCATCCCGCAGGCGCGGCGTCAGTCCGCTTCGCTGAGCCCCGACCGCAGGCGCAGCACGGCCTTCGTGTGCAGCTGCGAGACGCGCGACTCGGTGACGCCGAGGACCTCGCCGATCTCGCGCAGCGTCAGGTTCTCGTAGTAGTAGAGCGCGATCACGAGCTTCTCGCGCTCGGGCAGGCGGCGAGATCGCGTCGGCGACGCGGTCGCGCAGGTCGCTCTGGTCGCAGCGCCGCCGCGGGATCGGGCGCGCTGTCGTCGGCGATCGTGTCGAGCAGCGAGACCGAGTCGCCGCTGGAGTCGCTGATCGTCCACAGCTCGTCGAGCGCGGCGATCGACGAGTTGGAGATCTGCAGGATGGCGTCCTGGAAGTCCTGGACGTCCATGTCCAGCTCGTCGGCCATCTCCTCGTCGGTCGGCGCGCGCTGGAGCTTGTGCTCGAGCTTCTGATGGGCGCGCTCGATCTCGCGGGCGCGGGCGCGCACCGAGCGCGGCACCCAGTCCTGCGAGCGCAGCTCGTCGATGATCGCGCCCTTGATGCGGGTGATCGCGTAGGTCTCGAACTTGATCTCGCGCTCGAGCTCGAACCGCTCGATCGCGTTGATCAGGCCGACGCAGCCCGTAGGAGATCAGGTCGGCCTCCTCGACGTGCGAGGGCAGCCCCGACGCCCATGCGGCCGGCGACGTACTTGACGAGCGGCGAATAGGCGACGACGAGTCGCTCGCGCGCCCGCTGGTCATCGTCCGTCTTGTAACGGCGCCAGAGGTCGCGGAGCTCGACTGCCTTGACGTTCGCTTCCATATCTCCCGTCGCTACGCCCGCGGATGACTGCGCCGGTAGGCGCTGAGCAGACGCGCCGACTCTACCCGAGTGTAGATCTGGGTCGTCGAGATGCTGCTGTGGCCGAGCAGTTCCTGGATCGCGCGCAGGTCCGCGCCGCCGTCCAGCAGGTGGGTCGCGAACGAGTGGCGCAGCGCGTGCGGGGAGACGCCGCCCTGCAGCGCCGCCGCGCGCGTCCAGACCCCCAGGCGCCGCCGGACGTCGGACGTCGAGAGCCGCCGGCCGGACTTCGAGAGGAACAGCGCGGCCTCCGCGCGCGTCGGCCCGCAGCGCGGGCCGACCGCGCTCCAGGTAGCGCGTGAGCGCCTGCAGCGCGGGCTCGCCGGCCGGGACGATGCGGGTCTTGCCGCCCTTGCCCTCGACGCGCAACTCCTCGGCGTCGAAATGGACCGAGGTCGTGTCGAGCCGGACGAGCTCCTCGGCGCGCAGCCCGCAGCCGTACGCGACTTCGAGCAGCGCGCGGTCGCGCAGCTCCAGCGGGGTGCCCGCCGGGATGCGGTCCAGGAGCGCGGCGAGCTCGTCGGGGCGCAGCACGCGCGGGAGGTGGCGCGGGCGCCGCGGCGAGGCGACCAGCTCGGCCGGGTTCTGCGTGACGACGCCGTGCTCGCGCAGCGCGCGGAACATGGCGCGCAGGGCGGCGAGCTTGCGTGCGACGGTGCTCGGGGCGACGCGCCGCTCGGAGAGCGTCGCCGCGTACCGGCGCAGCTCCCGCGGCCCGGCGTCCTGCGGCGCGAGCTGCGCGGCGCTCGCCCACGCGGCGAACTGGCGCAGGTCGGTCGCGTAGGCTCGGCGGGTGCGGTCGGCGGCCCCGCGACGCAGCAGGTCGGCGTCCAGCAGGCCCAGCGCCCGGGACCACGCCGGGGTGATCGCCGGCTCCCTATCCTCGGCCGCGGTGGCGCTCTTCTTCATCGACACGTCCACGGGTCAGGTCGCGACGCGCAAGCGGTTGATCGAGGCGGGGATCTGCGAGCCCGCGGGTGATCCGCCCCGCCCGTGGCACCGGATCAGCGGGACGGACGACGCGACGACGCTCTGGTACGCGGTCATGCGTCGGCGGGAGAAGGGCATCTTCATCGGCACGCTGACCCTTCGACACGGAGACCACCATGCCCTGCTCCTGGAGCGAGGATGGGAGGAGATCGCGGTGGAGGAGCTGCGGGATCGGGCCTTGTCTGCGCCGGACTGAGCGGCTACCGTCGCCCCTACGGACCAGCGAGCCTCAGGAGTGACCGCATGACCCACCGCCCCGCCGCCGTGGCGGCCATCGCCGCCGCGGCGCTGATCGCGAGCGCGGCGCCCGCCGCGGCGACCCTTCCCAAGCCCAAGACCACGAAGATCGTCAACGGCAAGTCGATGGGCGGCGTCCGGATCGGGATGACGCTCGCCCAGGCCCAGGCGGCGTGGGGTCCCGGCGGCCTCTCCGAGGCCGGAGACGCCTGTCGGGGAGACGGGTCGAGAACCTCGTGCATCTGGAAGGGCCGCTCGTCGCGTGAGCGCGGGCTCGTATCCTTCGACCAGCTCGGCGCGATCGACGGGATCACGATCAGCGGCGGCCCCTCGTCGCCGCTGGCGACGTGGCGGGCAGCGCGGAGGTTCGGGATCGGCACGACCTCGACCGCGTTGTTCAAGGCGCTCGGTCTCGGTGCCGGGTTCCCGGTGGGCCTGGGCGCACCTCCCGGATCGACCGCGGTCTACGTGGACCGTCGCACCGCGTTCTTCCTCGGTCGCAGCAAGCGCGTGATCGCCGTCCGGATCGGCGAGCTCTAGGCGATGTAGACCGGCGTCCCGACGGGGACCCGGTCGAACAGGTCGACGACGTCGGACACGGCCATGCGCACGCACCCGTGCGAGGCCGCGGAGCCCAGCGAGCCGATGTCGCTCGTCCCGTGGATGCCCGCCCCCGCATAGATGCCCATCCAGCGCGCCTTCAGCGGGTTGTCGGGCCCCGGCGGAATCGACTTGCCCGCGAGGTCGCCGGCCCACTCGCTGTCGGGGACGTTCCAGGTCGGGTTGACCTGCTTGTCCTGGATCGCGTAGAGGCCCGCGGGGGTCTCCAGGCCGATCGCGCCGACGGCGATCGGGTAGGTCTTCACGGGCCTCAGGCTCTTGAAGAGCGTGAGCTTGAAGCCGCCGCGGTTCACGGTGATGAGCGTCGGGTACCTGCGACCCAGGTCGGCCGTCGTCACTTTCGGCTTCACCGTGCGGGTGCGCGCGACGAAGGTGCGGTCGGCGCCCGGCTGGACGATCGCCGCGCGGACCTCGCGGTGGAGCGCGGACGCCTTGAGCTTGCGGCCGTTGCGGGAGGGCACCGGCGCGACGCTGCTCCCGGTGAAGGTGACGCTCGCGTCCTGGGCGGGCTTGTCGACCGTCCGGCGCACGCGGTCCAGCAGCCGGACGACCGCTTTGTCGTTGTAGGTCAGCTTCGGCTGGACGTTCGCGGCGACCGTGCCCCCGGTGGCCTCGCGCCAGGCGCGCGTGAGGAAGTTGCCGTCGCGTCCGCGTTCCATCGCGGCGTCCACGCTGCCCTGCACGTCAGCGGCGATCCGCGCCTCCTTCGCCGTGAGGCGCCACGCGCGCGTGCCGCGCTCGATGACGACCGGCTCCTGCAGCGGGTCCAGGAGCAGGCGCTCCAGGCGCGCCCCGGCCTGCTCCTCGGTGAGCCCGCCGACGCCCACCCCGGCGACCTTGACGCCGCTCGCGATGGTGTCCTGGCGGCTGCGGTCGTACGCCCAGGCGCCGCCGACGAGGACGACCACGAGCGTGGCGACGACGGCGAGGGCTGTGGCTGGGGCTCGGCGCACGCTGCAGGGCGGATCCGGCGACCGTGATCGTCAGGGTCGGCAGCTCTCAGGATAGGCGACGATGCGGCAGCCGCGCGAGGGCTGCAAGGCGCGTTCCGCGGGGCTCAGCGGGCCTGGGCGAGGACGGGCGCCAGTGCCGCGGCGAGGCCGGCCCAGTCGTCGGCGCCCACGATGTCGCGTTCGGCCACGACCTCGGCGTTCCACGGGTGCACGATCGTCGCGCCGCGCATGCCCGCGTCGAGCGCCCGCTCCAGGTTCACCGGGCTGTCGTCGACGAGCAGGTCGATCGCGATCTCACGGCAGCGGCTGATCTTGTCGTAGGAGCAGTGGAGCTCGTCGTAGCGCAGACCGACCGCGTCCAGCCAGGCGATCGTGTCGTCGTGCGCCGTGATGGCGCGGTGGCTCGTGATGTGGATGAAGTGGCCGTCCGCGTGCCAGGCGTTGACGGTCTCGACCGCGCCCGGGTAGGGCCGGGCGGCCGCGACGAGCTCGGGCCCGTGGGTCTCCATGACGGCCTCGTGCACCTGCTCGGCGTGCAGGCGGGAGATCGCCCATGTCGTCTGCCCCTCGTACGGCAGCTCGATCCCGAACCGGCGCCGCACGACGCCCGAGAACTGGTCCCAGTAGTGGTGCAGCGTCGAGTCGATGTCGATCGCGATGCGCACGTGCGGCTCCCGGCGTTCAGCCGTCGGCGAGCGTGACGGCGCCCTGCGACGCGCTGCCGACGAGCGCCGCGTACTTGCCCAGGACGCCGGTGCGGTCGGCGTTCGGCGGCGGGCTGTACGCCGCGACGCGCTCGGCGATCTGCTCCTCGGAGAGCGCGACCTCGAGCGTGCGGGTGTCGACGTCGATCGTGACGAGATCGCCGTCGTGCACGGCGGCGATCGGGCCGCCGCGGTAGGCCTCGGGGGCGACGTGCCCGGCCATGAAGCCGTGCGTGGCGCCGGAGAATCGCCCGTCGGTGAGCAGCGCGACCTCCTCGCCGATCCCCGCGCCGTTGATCGCGGCGGTCACGGCGAGCATCTCGCGCATCCCGGGTCCGCCCGCCGGCCCCTCGTTGCGGATGATCACGACGTCGCCGGCACTGATGCCGCCGTGGGTGACCGCGTCCATCGCGGCCTCCTCGCCCTCGAAGACGCGCGCGGGGCCCTGGTGGTAGCGGCGCTCGTGGCCGACGAGCTTCACGACGCAGCCGTCGGGCGCGAGGTTGCCGCGCAGGATCGCCAGGCCGCCGCTCGGCTTGATCGGGTTGTCGAGCGGGCGCACGACCGGCTGGCCGGGCGTCTCGGTCGCCACGGCGGCGTGCTCGCCGAGCGTCTTGCCGTCGACGGTGATGGCGTCCTCGTCGAGCAGGCCGGCGTCGCGCAGGCGCTGAACGACGAGCGGGACGCCGCCCGCCTCGAAGAGGTCGACGGCGACGTACGTGCCGCCGGGCTGCAGGTCGCACAGCAGCGGGGTGCGCTCGCTGATCCGGTCGAAGTCGTCGATGGTGAGGTCGACCCCGGCCTCGCGGGCGAGCGCGAGCAGGTGCAGGACGGCGTTGGTCGAGCCGCCGCTCATGGCCACGCCCGCGATCGCGTTCTCGAGCGACGCCTTGGTGATGATGTCGCTCGGCTTCAGGCCCCGCTTCAGCACGTCGATGACGAGTTCCCCGGCCTCGAAGGCGACCTGGGCCTTGCTCTTGTGCTGTGCCGGGACCATGGAGGAGCCCATCGGCGAGATCCCGAGGATCTCGAACGCCATCGCCATGGTGTTGGCGGTGAACTGGCCGCCGCAGGCGCCCGCGCCGGGACTCGCGACGCCCTCCAGCTCGTGCAGGTCCTCGTCGCTCATCTTGCCGGCGGCGTGAGCGCCGACCGCCTCGAAGACCTGCTGGATCGTGACGTCCTTGCCGCGGAAGCGCCCGGGCGGGATCGAGCCGCCGTAGAGCATGACGGCGGGCACGTCGAGGCGCGCGAGCGCCATCACGGTGCCGGGGATCGTCTTGTCGCAGCCGGAGAGCGCGACGACGCCGTCGAAGAGGTGGCCGCGGCTGACGAGCTCGATGGAGTCGGCGATGACCTCGCGGCTGACGAGCGAGGTCTTCATCCCGCTGGTGCCCATCGTGATGCCGTCGGAGATCGCGATGGTGTTGAACTCCATCGGCGTGCCGCCCGCGGCACGGACGCCCTCCTTGACCTTTGCGGCGAGCGCGCGCAGGTGGAAGTTGCACGGCATCGTCTCGGTCCAGGTCGATGCGACGCCGATGATCGGCTTGGCGAGTGCCTCGTCGTCATAGCCGATGCCCTTGAGGTAGGCGCGGGCTGCGGCACGCCCGGGCCCGTCGGTGAGGGCGGCGCTCTTGTGCTTGAGGTGGCTCAGTGTCTCGCTCACGGGGAGCGGACACTAGCGGGCGGCTAGGGGGCCTGGATGGTGCCGTCGGGCCGCGGCGCGTCGTCGGACATCCGCGCGATGCGCTTCATCCGCTGCCGCTCCCACTCCTGCAGGCGCCACAGGTCACGGCGCACGCGCTTGGGATCGACCTGGCGTCCGGCGAGGTGCATGTTCGAGGCCTCGATGAGCCCGCGCTCGTCGCCGGTGAGCGCCATCCACTTGGCGAGGACGTCGTCGGAGTCCGGCAGGTGCGGGCTGCCGTACGGCCGCGTCTCGTCCGGGAAGTCGACGCAGTACTCGCTGAGCAGCTCGCGGGTCTGCGGCAGGTAGGCGACGATCGGCTTGTGCGGGTAGAGGATGTAGGCGTAGGGCGCGCCGGCCTCGGTCGCGATGCTGCCTCCGCGTTCAGGCCCTCCGGCGAGCGTTCCCCAGACGCGGATGAGCCCGAGGTCGCGGTACATCTCCCATTCCTCGTCGTTGACGCAGGAGCGCAGGAGCTGGCGGGCGCGCTGCTCGGCGCGGCGCTCGCGCCCCGGGTCGAAGTCCGGCGTGGGGACCCGTGCGCGGCGCGCGCGGTGCTGCGCGATCTTCTCGGCGAGGGTCGGCCACCCGACCTCCCACATGAGCGCGACGATGACGATCGCGGTGGCGGCGAAGGCGAGGATCACGACCGCACGCCCTCCGGCCCGTCCCGCTCAGTTCCCGCCCGCGGCGCGCGGGAAGAAGATGACGCGATCGGCGTCACGGGGGATCTCGGAGAAGTCGCGGACCATCCGGGCCTCGCGGCGCCCTTCGGCGGTCGCGACGGGCACCGCGGCCCAGAGTCCGAGGTCGAGCTGACGCCGGAACTCCTCGACGAGCAGCTCCTCCTCTTCGGGCCGGGCGACATCGCCCTCGGCGAGCAGGATCTCGCCATGCCCGGGCTTCATGCGCAGAAACCTCATGACCGAGCCAGTATGGCAGGCGGGATGGGGGCCCGGCGCCGCGCGGAGCGCGCCCTCAGTGGGGCGCGGTGAGCCCGAGCCCGAGCACGTTGACGGGCCCGGCGCCCGCGCCGAGGCCGCGGAGCCCGTCGCGCACGGCCTCCCCGGCGACCTCCCGCGCGATGCGCGCCGCCTCGAGCGGCGAGCGGCCGAGTGACAGCTGCGCGGCGAGCGTGGATGCGTGCGTGCACCCCGAGCCGTGCGCGGCGCCGTCGGGATGCCGCGCGCCGGGAATCGCCGTCAGGTGCCCGCCGTCGAACAACAGATCGGTGGCCTCGTCGCGATGCCCGCCGGTGAGGGCGACCACGTCCGGGCCGAGCGCGTGGACGGCGCGCGCCAGGTCCTCGGGCGCGGCGTCCTCGCCCAGACCCGCGAGCACGCGCGCCTCGGGGAGATTCGGCGTCACGACGGTCGCGCGCGGCAGGATGAGCTCGCGCAGGGCCCCCTCGGCGCCGGCGTCGAGCAGGCGTCCGCCGGATTCGGCGACCATCACGGGGTCCACGACGACGGGCGTCCCGGGCCGGAGGAGGTCGAGCGCACGTGCCACCGCGGCGGTGCTCTCGGCGCGATCCGAGCATCCCGATCTTCACCGCGTCGACCCCGAGGTCGTCCACGACGGCCCGCACCTGCTCGACGATCATGTCCGGGCTGACCGGTTCCACGCGCGTGACCGCGACGGTGTTCTGGGCCGTGATCGCCGTGATCGCGGTCGTCCCGTGCACGCCGGCGCGGGCGAAGGCCTTCAGGTCGGCCTGGATCCCGGCTCCCCCGCCGGAGTCCGAGCCGGCGATCGTCAGGCAGACGGGAATGGCGCGAGATGCGGGCATCGGGCGCTCAGGATAGGTCGCGGCCGTCGCCGTCATCGCGTCACCCGCGCATAGCGCCCGCCGGGCCGCCGGCGGATCAGCCCGAGCAGCTCGAGCTCGGTGAGGTCGCCGAGGATGCTGCGGGCCTCGGCGGCGGTCGCCGCGTGGTCGTCCACGCCGTCCTCGCCGCGCTCGATCGCCTCCAGGAGGCCGAGCAGCCGGGCGGGCAGGCCCGGCGGCGCGGCGCGGGCCGCCCCGTGCGCGGCGGGGACGAGGTCGACGGTGCAGCTGATGCCGTCCAGCGCGTCCACCGCGTCGCGCACGACCGTCGCGCCCTCGCGCAGGAGCTGGTTGGTCCCCGAGCAGCGCCAGCTGAGCGGGGATCCGGGCACCGCGCCGACCTCGCGCCCGAGGCCGATCGCGATCTCGGCGGTGATGAGCGAGCCCGGAGCGCTCGGCCGCCTCGACGACGATGACCATCCCGGCGAGCGCCGCGATCGTGCGGTTGCGCGCCGGGAAGGCCCAGCTTGAAGGGCGCCGTTCCCGGCGGGAGCTCGGAGACGACGCCGCCGGCGTTCACGAGCGAGCGGTGCAGCGCCGCACGGCTGCGCGGGTAGGTGATCTCCGGCCCGCACGCCAGGACCGCGATCGAGTTGGCGCCGGCGTCGAGAGCCCCGTCGTGGGCGGATGCGTCGACCCCGAGCGCCATGCCGCTGACCACGGTCACGCCCGCGGCGGACAACCCGCGTCCGAGGGATCGTGCGATCTCGCGTCCGTCCTCCGATGCCTTGCGCGCTCCCACGATCGCGATGGACGGCGCCGCCAGCAGGGTCGCGAGCCGCGACGCCTCGCCGCGCAGGTGCAGGACGGCGGGCCCGTCGGGCAGGTCGTGGAGGCGTGCCGGGTAGCGCGGGCTGTGGCGGCAGATCGCATGGCTGCCGCCGGCGGACCAGCGGGCGCGCAGGCGATCGGCGTCGACGGCCGCGTGCTCATCCGCGATCACCTCGGCGAGGAGGCCGCCGAGCGCCTCGATGAGCAGGTCGTCGGAGAGCCCGAGAACCTCGCGGATGACCTCGCGCTCGCCGCGCCGCTGCTCGAGATGGCCGGCGAGGCGCGCGACGAGCCAGGAGCGCCGGGCACAGGTATCGCAGACGTCCATGAGCACGCCGTCCGTCATGCCGCCTCGCGCGTCAGGGTCTCGTCCTGGCGCCGGTAGGCCAGCGCGACGTGCAGATGGTCCGCGCCGACACGCGCGGCACCGTCGAGGTCGGCGACGGTCCGCGCCACGCGCAGCGCTCGCTCGCGCCCGCGGGCCGAGAGTGTGCCGGCCTCGTAGACCCGGTCGAGCAGGCGACGCGCCTCCGGGGTGGGCGCCGCGGCCGCCCGCAGGCGGGCTCCTCGCAGATCGGCGTTGCACCGCACGCCGCGATCGGACTGCAGCTGCCGCGCGGCCATCACCTCGACACGCACCTGCGAGGAGGTCGTCACGGCCGCGGCGCCGAGGTCGCTCGCGCTCGGACGCTCGACGCCGACGACGAGATCGATCCGATCGAGGAGCGGCCCCGAGAGCCGCCGGGCGTGGCGCAGCAGATCGGCCTCGCCGCAACGGCAGGCGGCTCCGCCTCGCCCGCACGGACAGGGGTTCGTCGCCGCGACCAGGGCACAGCGCGTCGGGTAGCGCGCGACCCGGTTCTGTCGCACGATCGCGACGTGCCCGTCCTCGAGCGGCTGGCGCAGCGCCTCGAGGGCGCGGCGATCGAACTCCGCCAGCTCGTCGAGAAACAGCACCCCGCCGTGGGCCAATGTCGCCTCGCCGGGAGACGGCCCGGGGCCGCCGCCGATCAGGCCGGCTGCCGAGATCGTGTGGTGCGGCGCCCGGAACGGGCGAACGTGCGCGATGCCCTCGTCGGTGCGCAGGCCGGCGACGCTGTGGACGCGCGTGACCTCGAGCGCCTCGTCGGCTGCGAGCGGCGGGAGGATCGACGGCATCCGCCGCGCGAGCATGGTCTTCCCCGTCCCGGGCGGACCGACGAGCAGGAGGTTGTGGCCACCCGCCGCGGCCACGGTGAGCGCGGCGATCGCGCCCGCCTGACCGCGGACGTCCGCGAGGTCCGGTGCCTCCGGGTGGCGCGGGGCCATGGTCTCCTCGGGCTGGTCCTCGCGGGCCGCGGCAGGCGCCTCCAGCACGGCCCGCAGGGACGCGAGCGTCGTCGTCCCGCGAACCTCGAGGTCCTCGACCACCTGGGCTTCGCGGACACGATCGGCGGCGACGAGCACGCCGCGCATCCCGGCATCGCTCGCTCCGAGCGCGGCGGCCAGGACGCCGCGGCAAGGCCGCACCTCGCCGGTCAACGAGAGCTCTCCGACCACGGCGACGCCGTCGAGCGGCCCCGGCGGGAGCTGGCCGCTCGCGGCGAGGATGGCGCAGGCGATGGCGAGGTCGAACCCCGGACCCGCCTTGCGCAGATGCGCGGGTGCGAGGTTCACGGTGACCCGCCGCATCGGGAACTCGAGGCCGCTGTTCTGGATCGCGGCCCGGACGCGCTCGCGCGCCTCGCTCACCGAGCGGTCGGCGAGCCCGACGATCGTGAACGCCGGCAGGCCCGCGCGCAGGTCGGCCTCGACCACCACCGGGCACGGATCGAGGCCCTCGAGGGTGAACGTCATGACGCGGGCGAACATGGAGGTCACGCTAGGTCGAGCGATCTGCGCGTGTGGCGCTGGGAGTGCGACGTCTCTCCCCCGACTCCGCGACGCCTTTGTGCAGACGCCCTGGGGTCCGCAGATCGGGCGTAGACCTGCCGCAATCGCGGCGCAAAGAGGCCGGTGCGCCGTCACACGTGCCGCCCTACGGTCCGGCAGATGTCCCCCGACCCACGCCAGACGCTCGGCCGCCAGGGCGAGCAGCACGCCCTCGACCACCTGCGAGCGGCTGGGCTACGACCTCGTGGAGGCGCAACCACCGCACGCGGTTCGGCGAGATCGACCTCGTCATGCGGGACGCGGGCGCGCTCGTCTTCGTCGAGGTCAAGTCACGGCGAGCGCACGCGTCCCGGCGCGGTGTGGGACGCGCTCGACGAGCGCAAGCGCCGGCAGGTCCGGCGCATGGCGCGTGCGTACCTGCCACGAGCGGGCCGACCGGCCGGCCGTCGCGGACGATACGCTTCGACGCCGTCGGCGTCGTCATCGACGCGCGAGGCGGCCTCGTGCGCCTGGACCACCTCGAGGCGGCGTTCTGATGTCAGAGCGCGAGCTGCTGGTATGCCGTCGACTGGAACGACATCCGGTGCAGCGGCGAGACGCCCTGGCGCAGGATCGCGGCGCGGTGCTCGGGCGTCGAGTAGCCGACGTGCGCGGCCGAACTCCCAGCCGGGGTGCAGCTCGTCGGCGCGGCGCATGAACCGGTCGCGCGTGACCTTGGCGAGGATCGACGCGGCGGCGATCGCCGCGCTCGTCGCGTCGCCGTCGATGATCGCGCCGCTGCTCGTGCCCGACGTCGGGAACGGCGAACCCGTCGACCAGGCACAGGCACCCGGGCCGCGCGACGCGCTTCAGCGCGTCGCTCAGCGCGGCGAGGTTCGTGCGGTGCAGGCCGCGGCTGTCGATCCCGCGCGCGCAGCGCGACACGATCGCCGCACGCGCGGCCGTGCGCAGCACGACCGGGATAGAGCGCTTCGCGCGTCGCCTCGTCGTGCTGCTTGGAGTCGTTGAGCGCGGCGAGCGCGCGTACCTCGGCGACCCCGATGCGCTCGAGGTCGAACAGCACGGCCGCCCCGACGAGCGGACCGGCGAGGCAGCCGCGGCCGGCCTCGTCGGCGCCGGCGACGTATCGCACGCCGAGGCCGCGGTCGAACGCGAACAGGCGCCGGCCCGAGGTCGGGCGCTTGGTCTTGCGGCGTGCGGACGCGGCGCGCGCCGGCATCGGCGCGGACGACGGCGCGGTGGCTCGATCAGAGGAGACCGACGCGATCGGGCGGCCAGTAGGTGGCGAAGGCCGCTCCGATGATCCAGGACTCGGGGACGGGCCCCCAGAATCTGCTGTCGTCCGACTCGCCACGATTGTCGCCCATCATGAAGTAGTGGCCGGGCGGAATCGTGATCGGGTTGCGGAAGTTGCAGCCGGCGCCGGCGTCGTCGACGCACGTGTCGCTGATGAACGGCTCCTTCGTCGGCTTGCCGTTGCGGATCACGCGGCCGTCACGGACGGCGATCGTGTCGCCCGGGCCGCCGACGACGCCGCTTGATGAAGTTCACGTCCGCGCGCTGCGGGCGTCGGCTTGTCGCACGCGGCGCCCGGCTTGGGCTGCTCCCCGCACTGATCGCCGGTCGCCGACTCGGCGCCGGCCGGCGGGTGGAACACGAGGATGTCCCCGACCTTCGGCTCGCCGAAGCGCGTGCCGACGCGGTTGACCAGGACGCGCTGGCCGACGGTCGAGGGTCGGGACCATCGACTCGCTCGGGATGCGGTACGGCTTGACGAGGAACGCCTGGATCGCGAGGGCCATGCCCAGCGCGACGGCGACGATGACGACGAGCTCGAGGAGCGAGCTCCCCGCGGACTTCGCCTCAGCGCTGTCGCGCCTGCTCACGCCTGATCGTCTGCGGCGGGCGTGTCGCCCTCGGCCTCGGCCTCCGCGGCCTCGGCCTGCGGCTCCGCGGCGGGCGCTTCGGGCTCGTCCGCGGCGTCCTGCGCCTCGGCGGGAGCCTCCTCGACGGCCTCGACCTCGGCAGCCTCGGTGACCTCGGCGGTCTCCGCGGCATCCGCCGGGGGCGTCGGCCTCCAGGGCCTCGACGTCCGCGTCGTCCGCGGCGACGTCGTCGACCGGAGCCTCGTCGTGCAGCAGACCCGGCTCGATCGTCGTCCTCCGGGCCGACGTAGCGGCGCTCGCGCACGCGGGCGCGCTTGCCGACGCGGTCGCGCAGGTAGTAGAGCTTGGCGCGCCGCACGTCACCGCGGGCCGCGACCTCGATCTTCTCGATCTTCGGCGAGTGGACCGGGAACGTGCGCTCGACGCCGACGCCGAACGACTGCTTGCGGACGGTGAACGTCTCGCGGGCGCCGTGGCCCTGGCGCTTGATGACGACGCCCTCGAAGACCTGGGTGCGGCGGCGCGTGCCCTCGACGACCTGGAAGTGGACCTTGACGCGGTCGCCGGGGGCGAAGTTCGGGACCCGGCGCAGCTGGGCGCGCTCGAGGTTGTCGATGACGGTGCTCATGGCGAAGGGATGCGCGCGGGGACGGGGCCGATGTCGGTGGCCGCGTCCCGTGAGGACGGGGCCGGGAGGCACGCCGCGCGACGGATCAGGATAGCGGAGCCGCGTTCAGCGGCGATCCACGCCCCGGTGGGGCCGCCGCGGCGACCGTCAGGCGCCCCCGGTCGCGCCGCGCTCACGGCTGCGCGCGCGGCGCCAGCGGCGGATCTCCTCGTGGTGGCCGGACAGCAGCACCTCCGGCACGCTCCAGCCGCGGTAGTCCGCCGGGCGCGTGTAGTGCGGGTACTCCGGATCGCCGCCCAGCGCCGCGCTGAACGACTCCTCCGCGGCCGAGTCGGCGTGCCCCAGCGCGCCCGGGAGCTTGCGCAGCACCGCGTCGCACACCACCATCGCCGCGAGCTCGCCGCCCGCGAGCACGTAGCGCCCGATCGAGACCGCGTCGCTGCAGAAGTGCTGGACGATCCGCTCGTCGAAGCCCTCGTAGCGTCCGCACAGCAGCGTCACCGCCGGCTCGGCCGCCAGCTCGTTGACCAGCGCCTCGTCGAGGATCCGGCCGCCCGGCGTCAGCGCGATCACCCGCCGCTCGCGGCGCAGGTCCACCGGATCGCCGCCGTAGAAGCCGCGCAGCGCCTGGTCCATGACGTCGACGCGCAGCACCATCCCGGCCCCGCCGCCGAACGGGGTGTCGTCGACCTGCCCGCCGCTCAGCGGCGTGTGCTCGCGCAGATCGAGCGCGCGCAGCTCGTTGCCCGCGGCGAGCGCGTTGGCGACATGCCGCTGCTCGCTGAACCACTCGAACCACTGCGGGAAAGAGCGTGACGACGTCGAGCTGCACGCCCTCATCCTGCCTGCTCGCCGAGGAAGGCGACGTCCACGTCGATGACGCCGGCCGCGATGTCGACGCTGCGGATCGCGTCGCGCACCATCGGGACGAGCAGGTCCGGCAGCCGCCTCGCGCTCCACCTCGAGCACCTCGCAGGACGGCAGCCCGACGAGCCGGCGCACCACGCCGACGGGCACGCTGCGCCGTCCACGACCCGGCAGCCCTCAAGGTCCTCGGCCCACCACTCGTCCTGGCCGAGCGCCCGCGCCTCGGTGCGCGGACACAGGAGCTCGCGCGCCGCGCAGCGTCTCGACCGTCCTCGCGGCGCTCGACGCCCGCGACGCGGACGATCGGGCGCTCGTCGGTGCCGGCGCGGCGCACGATCTCGCTCTCGCGCTCCGCCGACCCGGATGCGCCCGCCGAGCGCGCAGCAGCCCCGGACGCGGACGCGTCACGTGGAAGCTGCCGTCCAGCCCGTGCGGGCGTCCGATGCGTCCTGCCGGCAGCCAGTCGGCCCGCTCGCGGGCCACGATCAGTCGACGATGTCGATGAGCACGCGGCGGTTCTCCTGCACCGCCGCGGCCTTCATCACCGTGCGCAGCGCGTTCGCGGTGCGCCCGCCGCGGCCGATGATCTTGCCCGTAGTCGTCGTCGCCGACCGACAGCTCGAGCACGACCGTGCCGTCGTCCTCCTCGAACTGCTCGACCGCGACGGCGTCGGGGTCGTCGACGAGCGCGCGCGCGAGGTCTTCGAGCAGCTCGCGCATCGGCCGGTGCGTCAGACGGTGATGCCCTGGATGCGCATGAGCTTGCGCACCTGGTCCGTCGGCTGCGCGCCCTTGGCGATCCAGGCGCGGACCTTGCTCCTCGTCGAGCGTGATCGTCGAGGGGCTCGTCTGGGCGTTGTAGTGCCCGATGACCTCGATGAACCGCCCGTCACGCGGGGAGCGCTGATCGGTGGCGACGACGCGCCAGATCGGGTTCTTCTTGCCACCCACGCGGGTGAGCCTCAGTCGTACGGCCACGGATTCCTCTCGAAACGCTCGAAAACTCGAGTCCCTGAGGGTAGCGGGGTCGCCGTCAGCGCGCCTGACGCATCAGCGCGCCGATGTCCGGCATCTTGCCGCGGCCGATCTGGCGCATGACCTTGCGCATCTGGTCGAACTGCTTCACGAGCTGGTTGACCTGCTGGACGCTCGTCCCCGAGCCGCGGGCGATCCGCAGGCGCCGCGAGCCCTTGATGAGCTCCGGGCGGCGGCGCTCGTCCGGCGTCATCGAGCGGATGATCGCCTCGACGCGGTCGAGCTCCTTCTCGTCGACCTTCATGCCCTTGCAGCTGCTGCCCGGCGAAGCCCGGCATCATCCCGAGGAGCGACTGGAGCGGGCCCATCTTGCGCACCTGCTGGAGCTGCTCCAGGAAGTCCTCGAGCGTGAACTCGTTGCGGCGCAGCTTGCGCTCCAGCTCGGCGGCCTCGTCCTCGTCGAACTGCTTCTGCGTCTTCTCGATCAGGCTGAGGACGTCGCCCATGCCGAGGATCCGCTGCGCCATGCGGTCCGGGTGGAAGCGCTCGAACTGGTCGATCTTCTCGCCGGTGCTGGCGAACAGGATCGGCTTGCCGGTGACCGCCTTGACCGACAGCGCGGCGCCGCCGCGGGCGTCGCCGTCGAGCTTCGTCATCACGACGCCGTCGAAGGCGACCGCCTCGGCGAACTGCTGGGCGACGTTCACGGCGTCCTGGCCGGTCATCGCGTCGACGACGAGCAGCACCTGCGTCGGCTTGCGTCGCCTTGCGGATCCGCACGAGCTCGTCCATCAGGTCGGCGTCCACGTGCAGGCGGCCGGCGGTGTCGACGATCAGCACGTCCTTGCCCGCGCGCTTGGCCTCGTCGAGCGCCCAGGCGGCGATCTTCACCGGGTCCTCGTCGGCGCCGCGCTCGTAGACGTCGGCGCCGGCGCGCTCGCCCATCGTCACGAGCTGCTCGATCGCGGCCGGGCGGTAGACGTCGCAGGCCGCCAGCGCGACCGACGAGCCGTGCTCCTCGCGCAGGTACCGCGCGAGCTTCGCGGCGGCGGTCGTCTTGCCCGAGCCCTGCAGGCCGGCGAGCAGGATCACCGTCGGCGGACGCGGCGAGAAGCTGATGCCCGCCGAGGCGCCGCCCATCAGCGCGGCGAGCTCCTCGTCGACGATCTTCACGACCTGCTGGCCGGGGTTCAGCCCGCCGATCACGTCGGCGCCCAGGCAGCGCTCCTTGACCGTCGCGGTGAACGTCTTGACGACCTTGAAGTTGACGTCCGCCTCGAGCAGCGCGAGGCGGATCTCGCGCATCGCGCGGTCGATGTCCTCCTCGGTCAGCGTCCCGTGGGAGCGCAGGTCGGAGAGCGTCGCCTGGAGCTTCTCGGAGAGCGAGTCGAACACGGCCTGCAGTCTGACAGCCGCGCGGCTCGGCCGGCCGTCAGGCGGCGGGCTCGTCCGTCGCGGCGCCCGGACGCGCGCAGCCGATCCGCTGCACGACCCCGCCGAGGTTCTCGAGCGCCTGTCGTGACCTCGCTCGGGATGACCCAGACCTTGTTGGCGTCGCCCTGCGCGATCTGCGGCAGCATCTGCAGGTACTGGTAGCTCAGGAGCGCCTGGTCGGGCTTGCCCTCGTGGATCGCGCGCGAAGACGGTGTCGATCGCCTTGGCCTCGCCCTCGGCGCGCAGGATCGCCGACTCGCGCTCGCCCTCGGCGCGCAGGACGGCCGAGGTCTTCTCACCCTCGGCGGTGAGGATCTGCGACTGCTTGACGCCCTCGGCGGTGAGGATCGCGGCGCGGCGGTCGCGCTCGGCGCGCATCTGCTTCTCCATCGCCTCCTGGATCGAGGCGGGCGGGTCGATCGACTTCAGCTCGACGCCGTTGACGCGGATGCCCCACTTGCCCGGTGCGCTCGTCGAGGACGACGCGCAGCTCGGTGTTCACGCGCTCGCGGCCGGTGAGCGCCTCCTCGAGCGTCAGCGAGCCGACGATGTTGCGCAGCGTCGTGACGGTGAGCTGCTCGATGCCCTGCAGCGGGTTGGCGATCTCGTAGGACGGCGGCCCGCGGGTCGGTGATCGTGAAGTAGATGACGGTGTCGATCTGGACCGAGACGTTGTCCTGCGGTGATCACCGGCTGCGGCGGGAAGCGTCACGACCTGCTCGCGCAGGTCGATCAGCGGGCGGACGCGGTCGACGAACGGGATGACGATCGCCAGGCCCGGGCCGAGCGTGCGCTGGTAGCGGCCCGAGGCGCTCGACGACGCCGGCGTTGCGCCTGCGGGATGATGCGGATCGTCTTCGCGGCCACGAACAGCGCGAAGACGACGAGCACGGCAAGCACGATGAGGGTCGGTCATGGGCACGCCCTTAGTCCTCGGTGACGAGCGCGGTCGCGCCCCGTGATCTCGACGACGGCCACGCGCGCGCCGGGCTCGAAGACCTGGTCGTCGTCGAACGCGCGCGCGGTCCACACCTCGCCCTCGAGCTTGACGCTGCCCCGGTCCTCGTCGTTGGCGATGCGCTCGAGCGACCTGCGCCGTGCGGCCGACCAGCGCGGCGGTGCCGGTGCGCACGCTCGGGCGGCTGGCGCAGGTGACGCCGCGCGATCGGGCGGACGATCGCGAACGCGGCGATCGTCGCGACGGCGAACACGACCCACGCGGCGATGCTCGCCGCCACCGACCAGCGCGACGGCCGCGGCGGCGAACGCGCCGATCGCGAACGGCCCGAGGAAGAAGCTCGGTGGTCGACGATCTCGCCGACGGCGAAGACGACGGCGACGATCAGCCAGATGACCCAGGCATCCATCTCGGCTGAGCGTATCGCGCCGCGGATGACGCGGGCCGGACGCCGCTCAGGGCGCCAGCAGCGCGCGCGCGTACTCGTCGGGGTCGAACGGCCGCAGGTCCTCGAGCTGCTCGCCGACGCCGATGAGCTTCACCGGGATGCCCGAGGTCGCGGGCGATCGCCAGCGCGATGCCGCCCTTGGCGGTGCCGTCGAGCTTCGTGAGCACGATGCCGGTGACCGGCGTGGCCTGCGGAGAACAGCTGCGCCTGGCGCAGGCCGTTCTGCCCGGTCGTCGCGTCGACCGTCAGGAGCGTCTCGTGCGGGGCGCCGTCGAGCTGCTTGGCGATGACGCGGCGCACCTTCGTCAGCTCCGCCATCAGGTCGTCCTGCGTGTGCAGGCGCCCGGCGGTGTCGACGATCACGACGTCGGCGCCCTGCTCGCGCCCGCGGCGGATCGCCTCGAAGGCGACCGAGCCCGGGTCGGCGTCGGCCGGCGCCCTTGACGATCTCGCAGCCGGCGCGGCGCGCCCACTCCTCGAGCTGCTCGACGGCGGCGGCGCGGAAGGTGTCGGCGGCGCCCAGCACGACGCGCAGGCCCTGATCCTGCGTGAGGTGCCACGCGAGCTTGCCGATCGTCGTCGTCTTGCCGGTGCCGTTGACGCCGGCGACCATGATCACCGTCGGCGCGTGCCGCAGGTCGATGCGCCCGCCGTCCGGCGGCGCGCGCCTGGTCGGCGAGCAGCTCGATCGAGCCGCTCCTGCAGCGCGGGCCCGCCCTCGACGGCGCCGCTGGTCGCCTCCTGCTCCAGGCGCTCGACGACCTCCGCGGTCGTGCGCGCGCCGACGTCGGCCATGATCAGCGCCTCCTCCAGGCGCTCCCACGTCTCGTCGTCGAGGGTGTCGAAGAGCGTCGCCTGGACCTCGGCGGCGAGCGCGGCGCGCGTCTTCCCGAGGTTCTCGCGCAGGCGGGCGAACATCCCGCGCCGCCGCTCCTCGGGCTCCGGCTCGGGCTCCGTCGCGACCGCCGCCGGCCGTCTCGGGGCGGTCGAGGAGGAAGACGTCGGACCAGTCGCGCGCCATGAGATGCGCGACGATAGCGGGGTGAGCGGAGCCCGCCGAGACGCCCCATCACGGTTCGCTCCGCTGCGACGGCGGGCGCGCCGCCCGCCCGCGACCTGATCGAGGCGATGGTCGCGGAGCTCGAGGCGTTCTACGGCCGCATCGACCGGCCCGGCATGCCGAGCGCGACGCGCCGGCGGACTTCGCGCCCGCCCGACGGGCGTCTGCCTCGTCGGGCCGGCTCGGCGAGGAGCCGGTCTGCGTCGGCGCGGTGAAGCGCCTGGGCGACGGGCTGGCGGAGATCAAGCGCATGTACGTCGCGCCGGCCGGCCGCTCGCGCGGCGTCGCCCGCGCGCTGCTCGGCGCGCTCGAGGACGCCGCGCGCGAGCTGGGCTACGCGCGCGTGCGCCTGGACACCGGGCCGCGCCAGCCGCATGCGCGGGCGCTCTACCTGTCGGCCGGCTACCGCGAGATCCCCGACTACAACGGGAACCCGGCGGCGTCGTTCTGGGGCGAGAAGGACCTCTAGGAGCCAGGCGGGTCGGCGAGCCCGGGGCAGCCTAGGCCCAATCGGCCCCGCCATGTGCGCAGCGTCGAGGATCGCCGCGGCCGACGGTGCGAGCGGATGCGGCGGGTCGTCGGGCGCGGCCCATCGCGCCTCCGCGATCTCGCCCGGGTCGATGGTCAGCGCGATCGGGCTGGATCGATCCCGCGCAGCGGGACTCGATCCGCCCGATCCGGGGAGATCGGCGACGAATACGGTGAGCGTCGTGGTCTTGGGCCCGCCGCGCGCCCGGACGGTGGCGATCTCCTTCCACGCGGCGAGGATCCCGAGCTCCTCGCGGGCCTCGCGCGCGGCGGCGTCCGCGGGCGCCTCGCCGCGGCGCAGCCCGCCGCCGGGCAGCTCCCAGGCCGCGCGGTCGCCGTAGGTGTGACGCACGAACAGGACGCGCCCCTCGTGGCGCAGGACGCACTTGACGCCCCGCGTGTGCGGGCGGCGAACGAACCACCAGACGCCGAGCACCCTGTGCGCGGTGCGGTAGGCCAATCGGCGCGCGGGAACCGGAAGCTGCGCGAGGGCGTCCTCCGGGCGCACCGGGCCGCGCCTCAGGCCGCGGCGCTCGACGCCTCGGCGACGACCTCCTGCGGCAGCCGCCGGGAGACGACCTTCGAGACGCCGTCGCCGCCCATCGAGACGCCGTAGAGCATGTCGGCGGCCTCCATCGTGCGCTTCTGGTGGGTGACGACGATGAACTGCGCGCGGTCGCGGTAGGTGCGCAGCAGCTCCAGGAAGCGCCCGATGTTGAGGTCGTCCAGCGCGGCCTCGACCTCGTCGAGGATGTAGAACGGGCACGGCTTCGCGAGGAAGACGGCGAACAGGAACGCGATCGCCGTCATCGACTTCTCACCGCCGGACAGGAGCGTCAGGCGCTTCATCGACTTGCCGGCGGGCGTGATCTCGATCTCGACGCCGAGGTCGTCCTCCGGCTCGCCGAGCTCCTTCTCGACCTCGGCCTCCGCCTCGGCCTCCGCCGCGGCGAGCTGCGCGCCCTCGTCGGCCGGATCGGCGCCGCCGAGCACGGACTTCGGCCCGCTGTCCTCGCGCACGAGCCGCAGCCGCCCGCGCCCGCCGGGGAAGCAGTGGGCGGCGAGCTCCTCGAAGTTCTTCGCCGCGGCCGCGAACGTCTCCTCGAACGTCTCGCGGATCTGACGGTCGGTCTCGCGGATCAGCGAGCGCAGCTCGCGCAGCGCGGTCTCCAGGTCGGTGCGCTGCGCCTCGAGCTCCTCGACGTGGGCGAGCGCCTCCTCGTACTCGGCCTTCGCCAGCGGGTTCACGGGCCCGAGCTGCTCGCGCCGGCGCTGCAGCCGGGCGATGCGCTCGCGCAGGGCGGCGGCGGCCTCCGCGTCCAGGACGTCCTCGCGCGGACTCGGCCTCCAGGCCCAGCCGCTCGGCGACCTGCCGCAGCTCAGAGGACGCCTCGGCCTCCTGATCGCGCGCCTGCTGCGCCCGCACCTCGGCGCGTGGTGACCGCGTCACCGCACGCCCGCAGGCGCTGCTGGATCTCCGCCTCCAGGCCCGCGCAGGTGCGCAGCTCGGCGGCGACGCCCTCGCCCTCGCGGCGATCGGCGAGCAGCTCCTCCTCGATCGTCGCGACACGGGCGGTGACGGCCTCCAGCGCGTCGCGCAGCACCTCGGCGAGCCGCGCGGCCGCCGGCGCCGAGCGCGGTGTCGCGGGCGACGGAGACGCGCAGGCGCTCGATCGCGGACGCGCGCTCCTCACGCTCCCGCGCGGCGCGCTCGGCGACGCGCCGCTCGGCGGCCAGCTCACCCTCGACCTGGGCGCGGCGCACGGCCGACGACCCCTGGTCGGGCGCCGCGCGGCGCTCGTCGATGAGCCACCCGGCGCGCCGCTCGTCCTCCTGCGCGGCGGCCAGTGCGCGTCCGGCCTCGCGCCGCTCGCGCTCGGACGCCTCACGCGTGCCCTCGGCCGCCGCGACGGCCTGCGCCGCCGCCTCGACGGCGCCGAGCGCGGCGCGCTCGGCGCCCGCCGTCAGCTCGGTCTCCGCGATGAGCGCCTCGCGCCGGTTGCGCTCGGCGAGGACGCGCTCGCCGCCGCCCTGCGGCGCCTGGCGCAGCTCCCGCGTCGCGCCGACCCAGGCACGGCCGCCCTGCGTGACGGCGACGCCGGTGAAGTCCTCGGGGACCACCGTCAGGTCGTCCACGACCCACGCGCCGGGCCAGCAGGCGGCGTGCGAGGTCGGCCGTCGCGTCCGGGCCGCGCACGAGCTCGGCCAGCAGGCGAGCGCCCGGCGCCGGCGCCGGCGCGTCCGCAGCTGCGGGCGCCGTCCCCGCCACCAGGGTCGTCCCGCCGTCGGCGCCCAGGCGCTCGAGCAGCGCCGCGCCGGAGGGGCGGTCGGCGACGATCGCGGCACGCAGGCGCCCGCCGAGCGCCGCGGCGACGGCGAGCTCGTACCCGGGCTCGACCTCGAGGTCGTCCGCCAGCGCGCGCTCCCCGCTCGGCGCGGCGGCATGCGAGCGCAGGAACTGGTTCGCGGCGGCGAGCTCGGCGCCGACGCGCGCGGCCTCGCGGCGACGCTCCTCGGCCGAGCGCTCGGCGGCCCGCAGCGCGCCGCGGGCGACCTCCCCCGCCTCGTCGGCCTCGGCCAGCGCGGCGGCGGCCGCGGCGACCCGCACGCCGAGCTCGGCGGCGCGCTCTGCGGCGGCGACGCGCTCGGCCTCCAGGCCGGCGAGCTCGCGCTCGAGCTCCTGCGCCCGCTCCGCGTCCAGGCGCTCGAGCTCGGCCTCCAGCGCCTCGATCCGCGCGTTGCCCGCCTCGTCCGGGGCGTCGGCCTCGGCCTGGGCCTGCAGCACGTCGAGCCGGCGGGTGCGATGGGCCAGGCGCTCGGTCGACCAACTCGATGGTCTCCGTGGTGCGCTCCAGGCGGACCTCGATGCGGTCGGCGGCCGTGCGGGCGCGCTCGGCCCGCCGCGCGATCGCCTCACGGCGCTCGGTGCGCTCGGCCAGCGCCTGCTCGGCGCGCTCGCGGCGGGCGGCCACCTGCGCGAGCTCCGCGTCCGCCTCGGCGCGGGCGGTACGGGCGGTGATCGCCGCCTCCTGGGCCGCGGCGAGATCGGCGCGGCGGGCGCGCACGTCGTCCCGCGCCAGCTCCCAGCGCGCCTCGAGCGTCTGGCGCTCAAGGCGCTCGTGCAGCTCGGCCGCCTCGGCCTGGCGCTTGAGCGGGCGCAGGCGCGAGCGCGCCTCGCGTTCGACGTCGAGCGCCCGGTCGAGGTTCTCCTGCGTGCGGTCGAGCTTCAGCTGGGCGCGACGGCGGCGCTTGCGGTGCTTGCCGAGGCCCGGCGGCCTCCTCGATCAGGAGGCGGCGGTCCTTCGGCTTGGAGGTGACGATCGACTCGACGCGGCCCTGGCTGACGACCGAGTGCATCTCCTTGCCCAGGCCGGTGTCGGACAGGACCTCCAGGACGTCCACGAGGCGGCACTTCGCCCCGTTCAGCCGGTATTCGCCCTCGCCGCTGCGGTCCAGCCGGCGGCTGATCGCGATCTCGCCCATCGGCAGGTCGATCGCGCCCGAGGCGTTGTCGAGGATCAGCTCGACCTCGGCGGACGAGCGCGCCTGCACGCCGTGACCGCCGGAGAAGATGACGTCCTGCATCGACTGGCCGCGGACCGCGAGCGGGGACTGCTCGCCCATGCACCAGAGCACGGCGTCGGTGACGTTGGACTTGCCCGAGCCGTTCGGCCCGACGACGACCGACACGCCGGGCGCGAACTGCAGCGTCGTGCGGTCGGGAAAGGACTTGAAGCCCTTGAGGGTGATCGACTTCAGATGCATGTCAGGCGTCCTCCTCGACGGCCTCGACGTCGTCCAGCGCGAGCCGCGCGGCCTCCTGCTCGGCGGCCTTCTTCGACCGCCCCGTCCCCGTTCCGACGACCCGGCCGTCCACCGTGGCGCGCACCTCGAAGTGCGGTCGTGCGGCGGCCCGAACTCCTCCGACACCTCGTACACGACGACCTCGCCGCGCTGCGCCAGGCGCTCCTGGAACGTGGACTTGAAGTCGACCGGGTGCTCCAGCGCGTGCTCCAGCTCCGGGGCGAAGGCCTCGACCACCGCGGCCGCCGTGCGCTCGTAGCCGGCATGCAGGAAGCAGGCGCCGATCACGGCCTCGATCACCGACGCGAGCACGCGCTCGGTCATCACCGTGTCCGGCACCGTCATGGCATCCGGCGCGGACGCGCGCAGCCGGTCGGGCACGCCCAGGCGCTCGGCCACGTCGCGGCACGAGGGGCCGGACACCGTCTGCGCGCGGATCTTCGTCAGCCGCCCCGCCCCGTAGCGCTCGGCCTCCAGCCGCGGGTACAGGTGCGCGGTCATCGCGAGCCCGAGGACGCTGTCGCCCAGGAAGGCCAGGCGCGCGTAGGAGTCCGCGCGCCGGTCGCTCCACGAGGCGTGCGTGAAGACCTGCCGGTAGAGATCCTCCGGCAGCTCGTCGAGAAGATCGCTGAGGAGCTGCAGGGCTCAGGTGGTGCGGGAGGCGTGGGCGAGGACGAAGTCGACCGCCTGACCGACGGTGAGGATCTTCGCCGCCTGCTCGTCGGACATCGAGACCCCGTAGGTGTCCTCGAGTTCCTGGACGAGCGTGTACAGGTCGAGCGAATCGGCCTCGAGGTCCTCCTTGAAGCGCGACTCGTCGAGGATCGCCGCCGGCTCGAGATCGAGCTCGTCGGCGAGGTGCTCACGGATGCGCTGAAGAACCTCGTCGTGGGTCATGACGCGGACACGCTAGACGCGGGATCGGACGCCGCCCCGCCGCCGGAGCCCGCCCGGCGCCGCAGCGCTCCGGCCGCATCGAGCGCCGCGTGCGTGCGGCCCACGACGTCCCCCGACACGCCCCGCGCGGCGAGCAGGATCGCCTGCGAGAAGCCGTAGCGCGTGAACCGCCCGTGCGGCACCACGCCCAGGCGCCGCAGCCCGAGCAGGTAGGCCCCGCCGGGGCCCTCGGGATCGATCTCGTCGCGCAGCCCGCGCAGGGCGGGGCGCAGGAGCGCGCCGCCGGCCTTCGCCCGCGGACTCGACGTCGCGGCGTCGCGGACCGCACCGAGCAGAACCTGCGAGACGCCCTCCATGGTCTTCAGCACGACGTTGCCGGTGAACCCGTCGGTGACGACCACGTCCGCCGCCCCCGTCGTGAGATCGGTCCCCTCGACGTTGCCGACGAACGTCAGTGCGCTCGGGGCCGCGGCGGCGCGCTCGGCCAGCGCCGCGTGTGCCGCGACGACCAGCGGCGTCCCCTTCGTCGGCTCCTCCCCGTTGGAGAGCAGGCCCACGCGCGGGCGCTCGACACCGAGCACGACCTGTGCGAGCGCGGCTCCCATGAAGGCGAACTGGACGAGGTGCTCGGGGCGGACCTCGGTGTTGGCGCCGACGTCGACGAGCGTGACGGGGTTCCCCGGGACCGGCACCGGGACCGCGAGCGCGGGGCGGTGGATCCCGCGGTCGCGCTTGATCTCGAAGATGCCGGCGGCGAGCGCCGCGCCGGTGGAGCCGCCGCTGACGAGCGCGTCGGCGTCCCCGGCCGCGACGGCGCGGGCGGCCTGCACGATCGAGGACTCCGGCGTGGCACGCACGGCGCGGGCCGGATCGGCGGCCTTGGCGATCGAGACCGGCGCGTCGACGACCTCGACGCCGGCCGGAACCTCGCCGATCTCGTCGGCGGCGCCGAACAGCAGCGACGCGCACGCCCTGCTGCGCGGCGATGGCGGCGCCCGCCGCGACCTCGGCGGAACCGAGGTCCGCGCCTCCTGCGTCGACCGCGACCGTGACCGCCGGGGTCACGAGCTCAGCTAGTGGTCGTGATCGTGGTGGTCGTGCGCGCTGGGCGCGACGACCTCACGGCCGGCGTACGTCCCGCACGTCGGGCAGACGCGATGCGGGAGACGCGGGGTGTGGCACTGCGGGCACGAGTTGTACGTCGGCGCGCTGAGCTTGTGCGTCGAACGGCGCTTCGTCGTGCGGGAGTGCGACTGTCGCTGCTTGGGAACGGCCATGAGGCCCGACAGGGTAGCGGGATCCGCCGCGTCGCCGACGGACCGGCCTGCTTGACTGGCGGCGTGCTCCGCGCAGACGTCGTCATCCGGCCCGATGGCGGAGGGTGAGGCGCCCGCCGTCTACGACCTCTGCGACCGCGTCCTGTTCGACGACGATCCGAACGTCACCCGCGAGCTGCAGCGCGCCCGCTCGATCGCCCGGATCGAGCATCCCCGCAGCGACCGACCCCGCGCGGCGCCTGGGTCGCCGAGCGCGGCGGCGAGGTCGCCGGGGTCGCGATCGGGATCGTCCGCGAGCGGCTGTGGGGGTTCTCGCTGTTCGCCGTCGACGAGGACCTGCAGGGCAGGGGCGTGGGCCGGGAACTGCTGCGCCGGTCGCTGGCCTACGGCGAGGAGCGCGGCGCGGAGGGCTGGATCATCCTCTCGTCGGAGAAGCCCGCGGCGATGCGCGTGTACGCCGGGGCGGGCTTCGACCTGCTCCCGTCGTTCGCCGCCGTGGGCGTGGCGGACCTGCGCCGCGCGCCGGACGCCGTCACCGCCGTCGAGGACGCCGGTGCGGCGGGTCTGCCGCTGGTCGACGACCTCGGGCACGCGGTGCGCGGCGCCGGCTACGGCGACCGACATCGCGCACTCGCTCGAGCAGGGGTCGCGCCTGCTCGTGGTCGAGGACCGCGCGGCGGTCTGCGTCCGCGACGGCTTTGTCCAGCTGCTCGTCGCCCGGGACGAGGAGGCCGGCGACGCTCGCGCTGTGGGCGGCGCTCGTGCACGCCCCGCCGGGGACGACGGCGCTGGTCCTGTTCATGACCGCCGCGCAGCAGTGGGCGATCCGCGTCGCGCTCGACGCACGGCTCCCGCTGTCGCCCGACGGCCCGCGTGTGCGTCAAGGGGACGGCTCGGGCCGCTGGCGCCGTTCCTGCCGAGCGGGGCGTTCCTGTAGTCAGGACGCCCCGGCGTCCCGGCTGAGATCGTCTCCGACGTCGCTGCGCGCCGCCGTCCCTTTCGAGGGCGGCGTCGGTCCAGCTCCCCGAGCTTCGCCCAGCGCGGGTCGATCTGAGGCCCGTGGGCGTGGTCCGGCTCGCGTTGAGGTCCGCGCCGCACGTCGCGCACAGCCCGGCGCAGTCGGGACGGCACAGCACCTGCGCCGGGCAGCGCGAGCGCGAGCGCGTCGTGCGCCCACTGCGCGCAGGTCCAGCTCCTCGCCCTCGACGTACGGGCTCTCGAGGTCCTCGTCGCCGCCGCCGGGCTGGTCGATCTCGCGCGCGTCGACCGCGACGGTCGGCGCCGCCTCCTCCAGGCAGCGCATGCACGGCCCGCGCAGCGCCGCCTCGAAGCGCAGGCGCAGCGACCAGCCGTTGCCCGTCATCCGGGAGATGTCGAGCCGCACCGGGCACGACCGCCGGCTCGGCCACGTAGCCCTCCTCGCCGTAGCGGAAGCTGCCGAGCTCGACCTCGAGGTCGATGCGCTTCCCCTCACCGGAGCGCAGGTTCAGCCGGGCGAGGTCGAAGCTGTCGGCTCTGGCGGGCATCGCGCATTCAGAGTAGAACCCGTGGCGTGCGCGCGATGGTCCTCGACGAGCCGGGCACGCCGCTGCGGGCGGCGGAGCTGCCGGATCCCGTTCCCGGCGACGGCGCAGCTGCTGCTGCGCGTGCGCGCGTGCGGCGTCTGCCGGACCGACGTCCACGTCCGCGACGGCGAGGTGACGACGACCACGCGGCCGATCGTCCCGGGGCACCAGATCGTCGGGGTCGTCGAGCGCGGCGGGCCCGGGCACGCGCACCCCGACCGGGACGCGCGTCGGCGTGCCCTGGCTCGGCTGGACCGACGGCACGTGCGCGTTCTGCACGAGCGGCCGCGAGAACCTGTGCACGGCCGCACGCTTCACGGGCCTGGACATCCACGGCGGGTTCGCCGAGCTGACGGTCGCCGACGAGCGCTATCTGCTTCCCGCTCCCCGACGGCTACGACGACCTGGCGGTCGCACCGCTGCTGTGCGCCGGGCCTGATCGGCCACCGCGCGCTGCGGATGACCGGCGACGCGCGGCGGCTGGGCCTCTACGGCTTCGGAGCGGCCGCGCACATCGTCGCCCAGGTCGGCGATCCACCAGGGCCGCACGGTCCACGCCTTCACGCGCGCGCAGGACGCGGCCGTCGCAGGCCTTCGCGCTGGAGCTCGGCTGCGCGTCGGCCGGCGACGCGCTCGCCCCCGGCCCGGAGCCGCTCGACGCGGCGATCATCTTCGCCCCCGCGGGCGAGCTCGTCCCGGCGGCGCTGCGCGCGTGCGACCGCGGCGGCGTCGTCGTCTGCGCCGGGATCCACATGAGCGACATCCCGTCCTTCCCGTACGCGGACCTGTGGGAGGAGCGGCAGATCCGCTCGGTCGCGAACCTCACGCGCGAGGACGCCCGCGAGTTCCTGCGACCTCGCGCCGCGCGTGCCCGTGCGCACGACCGTGACGACCTTCGCGCTCGAGCGCGCCGAGGATGCGCTCGACGCGATCCGCTGCGGGTGCGATCGAGGGCGCCGCGGTCGCGTGCCGTCCGTAGCCGGGGATGGCACCACGCGTCGAACTGCTCTTCTGGGACGGCTGCCCGTCGCACCCGCGCGCACTCGCCGACCTGCGGGCCGCACTGGCCGACACGGGCTCGACCCGGCACGCGATCGACCGTCATCGAGATCCGCGACGACGCCGACGCCGCGCGCGAGCACTTCACCGGCTCCCCCACGATCCGCGTCGACGGGCGCGACGTCGTCCCGTCCACGGCGCGAGCCGGTGCAGCTCGCCTGCCGCGTCTACCGCCGCCGCGACGGCCGCATCTCCCCGGTCCCCGACCCCGACGACCTGCGCGACGCCCTGCGCCGCGCGCACTCCCTCTCCGAAGGAGCCACGCCATGAGCCTGCGGATCGGCGCGCACGCGCCGGCATTCGACCTGCCCGCCACCGACGGCGACCAGCCACGGCGTCGCCGCCGGACGCCAACCCGCCGGCGACCGTCGTCGTCTTCACCTGCAACCACTGCCCGTACGCGCTCGCCTGGCACGAGCGGATCGCCGCGGTCGCCCGCGACTACGCCGAGCACGGCGTCGTCGTCCTGAACGTCAACAGCAACGACGCGGAGCGCTACCCGCGCGATTCGCTTCGAGGCGATGGTCGCGCGCGTCGAGGCCGAGCCCGACGACTGGCCGATGCCCTACCTCCACGACGAGACCCAGGACGTCGCCGAGGCCTACGGAGCACAGACCACGCCCGACGTGTTCGTCGTCGACGGCGAGGGGCGGATCGCCTACCGCGGCGCGCCGGACAGCGACTGGGAGGACGAGCGCCAGGACGCGGACTGGCTGCGCGGCGCGCTCGACGACGTCCTCGCGGGCCGGCCCGTGGGCCTGCCCGAGACCCGGCCGGTCGGCTGCTCGATCAAGTGGCGGCCGTAGAACTCAGTCGCCGTCGAGCATGCGCTTGAGGATCTTGCCGGTCGCGTTGCGCGGAAGCTCGTCGAGGAAGACGACGTCGCGCGGCACCTTGTAGCCGGCGAGGTTCTCCTTCACATAGGCCTTCAGGTCGTCCGCGGTCGGCTCCATGCCCTCGACGAGCACGACGTACGCGCGCAGGCGCTCGCCCCACGCCTCGTCCGGTACGCCGACGACCGCGGTCTCCACGACGCACGGATGGTCGGCCAGCAGGTCCTCGACCTCGCGCGGGAAGACGTTCTCACCGCCGCAGACGATCATCTCGTCGTCGCGGCCGTCGATGAAGAGGCGCCCGCTCGCGTCGAAGTGCCCGACGTCGCCGGTCGACATGAGCCCGTCGATGACGTCCTTGCCGCCGCCGCCGGTGTAGCCCTCGAACGCCATCTCGTTGCCGACGAAGATGCGACCGGTGACGTCGGTCGCGTCCACCGGGAGCCCGGCATCGTCGTAGAGGCGCACGACGGTCCCGCGCGGCGGCCGCCCGGCGCAGCCCGGCGCGGCGCGCAGGTCGGCGGGTCCGGCGATCGTCGCCCAGGCGACCTCGGTCGAGCCGTAGAGGTTGTAGACGACGTCGCCGAAGCGGTCCATGACCTTCGTGGCGAGATCGCCGGGCAGCGCGCTGCCGCTGACGGCGATGACGCGCAGCGACGACGTGTCGTAGCGCGCGGCGACCTCGTCGGGCAGCTCCATGATCCGCTGGAGCATCACGGGGACCACGGCGAGCGCGGTCGCGCGGTGGTGAGCGACCGCTGCGAGCGTGTCCTGCGGGTCGAAGCGGCGGCGGACGACGAGCGTCGAGCCGAGGGTGAGCGACAGCAGGAAGTGCGCCATGCCCCAGGAGTGGAACATCGGCGCCGCGATCATCGTCGTCTCGCGCGCCGTGAGCGGGATCGCGTCGAACAGCGAGGCGATCGGCGTCAGCGAGTCGGGCTGCTTGCGCTGGGCGCCCTTCGGGGTCCCCGTCGTGCCGCTCGTGAGGATGATCACCCGGCTCGGCTCGTCGGGCGGATCCGGCGCGCCGGACGGCTGACCGGCAGCGAGCTCGTCGAGCGTCTGCGCCCCGTCCGGGTCGGGCCCGTCGTGCCAGGCGACGAAGCGCATGCGGCCGGCCGCCGCGCCGGCGACGAACTCGGCGAACTCCGCGTCGTGGACGATCGCCACGGGCGCCTCGCGGTCGCACACGTCGGTGATCTGCGGCGCCGCGAACATCGTGTTGAGGTAGAGCGCGCGGCCGCCGAGCTTGGCGAGCGCCACGGAGATGTCGACGAACCAGCGGTGGTTGCGCGCGAGGATGGCGACGCCGTCGCCGGGTCCGATCCCCTCGGCGGCGAGCGCGTGCGCGAGGCGGCTGGACCGCTCGTCGACCTCGCGGAAGGTCAGCGTCCCGCGCTCGTCGACGAGCGCGACCGCGTCGGGCCGGCGCGCGCGCCGCCGCCTGATAGCCGCCGGCGATCGTCGGCCCCCAGTCCCTGAGCTTGCCCAGGGCGCGAACGAGGCGGTCCGGGCGCTCGGGGTGGATCAGGCCGGCGCCGGCGAAGGTCCGGGCGACGAACAGGGGAGCGGTCAGGCGGTCGAGCATCACGTCGAGCCTACTCCGGTGCCGCGGACCCCGCGCGGCGTCCCCGACCCGCGCGTCTGCAGGGATTCCTGCGATCCGTCAGATCCCGGGCGTACCGTGCGACTCCAAGCCCATGGAAGCCGCCCGACCTCTTCATCCCGACCGCGTCCTTCTCGCCGGCGACCGCCTGCGCGTCGACGCCCTCACCGTCACCGACGAGACCGTCGTGCGCCTGGCGCGCGAGCGCGAGGAGGCCGGCGAGGAGATCGCGCCGCTCGTCGTGCAGGCGATCGAGATCGGCGCGCGCGTGCTTGGACCGTGAGCAGACCGCTGCGAACACCGACTTCGTCAAGGCGGAGTTCGAGCGCCAGGCCCGCGAGGTCGAGCAGCAGTTCGCCGCGCGCGCCCAGCTCGTCAGCGTCGAGCTGACGAAGAGCGTGGAGCACGCCTTCGGCGAGGAGTCCGGCGTGGTCCCGCGGCTGCTGGAGAAGCACTTCGGCGACGAGTCCAGCGCGGCGGTCCAGCACCAGGTCACGGCGCTCGTGAACGAGGTCCTCACGGCGCACCGCGAGGCGCTGGGCAAGCAGTTCACCTCGGCCGACGCCAGCAACCCGCTTGCGCAGTTCCAGCAGTCGGCGGTCCAGGCGATCAAGGGCGCCTCCGACCTCCAGCACAAGCACCTCCTGACGATGAACCAGACGATCGACGCCCTGAAGGCGGAGGTCGCGGCGCTGAAGGCCGAGCAGGTGAAGGAGGAGGCCGTCGCCGAGGAGGCCGAGCGCGGGACCGCCAAGGGCCGCACGTACGAGGAGCAGGTCGCGGACGCCCTGGCTGTGATCGCCGCGCCGCGCGGCGACGCGGCCGACGCGGTCGGCGACCGCAGCGACGCCGGCCGCAGCAAGAAGGGCGACGTCGTCGTGGACATCGGGCTCTGCGAGGGCCCCTCGCTCGGGCGGATCGCCTTCGAGGCCAAGGACCGCAAGCTCTCGCAGCCGGTTGCGATCAAGGAGCTCGACGGCGCGCTCGAGGCGCGCAACGCCGACTTCGCGGTGCTCGTCGTCCCGAGTGAGGGTGAGATCCCGGCCGGCATGCGCGCGCTCACGGAGTTCCACGGCGACAAGCTCATCGTCACCTGGAACGCGGGCGACGAGTCGAGCCTCACGCTCGAGGTGGCCTACATGCTGGCGCGTGCCCGCGTGCTCCTGGCCCGTGAGGAGTCGGGCGAGCAGCTCGACGGCGCGGCGATCGGCCAGCAGGCCGACAAGGCGCTGCAGTCGCTCAAGGACGCCCGCAAGGTGCGCCAGAACCTGACCGCCGCGCGCACCGGGATCGACGCCGCGGGCGACGCGCTCGACGGGATCGAGAAGGCCGTCCGCGGGCACCTCGACGAGATCCGCGCCCTGCTCGCCGCCGCCGGCACCGTCGAGGAGGACGTGGGATCCCCGCTCGACGGCCCGCAGGACGGCGAGCTGTTCCAGGCGCCCTGAGCCCTACTCCATGACGCGCAGCGTGGACGCGACGTCCATGCGCCGCAGGCGGCGCGCCGTGAAGAGCGGCGCCAGCGCGCAGGCGAGGATGCCCACGCCGGCGGCGATGAGCAGGGTCCGCGGGCTCAGGACGACCCACACCTGCAGCTCCGGGACCGTCTCGGGGACGATCGAGAAGACCATCCAGCCGACCAGCACCAGCCCGACGAGCACGCCCACGATGCTCGCGAGCACGCCCATCAGCCCGCTCTCGACGATGCCCTGCCCGACGACCGTGCGCGGCGGGACGCCGTAGGCGAACATCGTCGCGTGCTCGCGGCGGCGCTCGTCGGCGCTGATCGCAGCCGAGTTGAACGCGACCAGCAGGGCGAGCAGCAGGATGAACGCCTCGGTGGCGTAGATCACCCCCAGGAACCGGTCGACGTACTCGTCCAGTGCCTCGTAGGGCGCGCTCGCCGCCTGCACGGACGCCACGCCCGGCACGGCGAAGACCGCGCGGATCGCCGCGTCGCGGGAGACGCCGGGCGCGGGAATCACCTCGACCTGGTTCGTGAGCCCCCGCAGGCCGGTCCGCGGATCCCAGGCCGCGGACGCGCCGTAGGCGAGCGGCCGCAGGGTGCCGCCGTGCAGCGCGTCGACCCGCACGCGCGAGCGGACGGCCCGGACGGTGCCGCCGGGCTCCAGGCGCGGATGGCGGACGGTGACGACGTCGCCCACACTCAGCCCGAGGTCCGTGGCGGCCTGCGGCGCCAGCGTGATGCCGGTGCTGCGCGCCGAGAACGTCCCCTCCGGTGTGCTGGGCGTCCAGCCCGGCTGCGCGGGGTCGAACGTCGTGAGCGCTCCGTCGATCTCCTTCCCGCCGGACTGCAGCTGCACGCCGAGTTGGTTCTGGGCGCGGGCGCTGCCGGTCTCCGGAAGCCGGACGATGTCGCGCACCGCGCGTCCGGCGACCTGCTCATAGCCCCCGAGGCTCACGAGCAGGCGATCGGGCGCGACGCGCTGGGACTCGGCGCGCGCCCGGTCCAGCGGAGCGAGGAATGAATCGATGAGCCCGCCGAACGTGACGACGAGCGCCACTATGAGCCCGATCCCCATCACCGACACCAGGGTGCGGCGCGGCGCGCGGACGAGGTTGCGCAGCGGCATCTGGACGAGGCTCCCGCCCGGGATCGGCAGCCGCGCGAGCAGCGGTGCCAGGCCACCGCCCCCGGCGGCGCGGAAGCCCACGCGGATGGCCTCGATCGGCTGCATCCGCACGGCCCGCCGGACCGGGAGCAGCACCCCGAGCATCGGAAGCGCCACGCCGATGGCGGCGCCGATGAGAAAGCGCCCTGCCAGGAAGGGCGTCTCGTACACCGGCAGCGGCAGGAGCGACTCCAGGAGCGAGCCGAAGACGAGCGTCAGCAGGTAGCCGATCGCGACCCCCAGCACGGCACCGAGCACGGCGATCTGGGCACCCATGAGGATCGGCCGCAGCGCCAGCCGGGCCGGCGGGACGCCGAGCGCCATGCCGATCCCGATTTCGCGCCGCTCGGCCTCCACCGTCCGGCTGATCAGGTTGTAGGCCGCGAGCGCGGCGCCGAGCAGCACGAGCGCCGAGAGGACGATGTAGATCTTCTGGTCGCCCTCCGCGTCCTTGTAGAGGAGGCGGTAGGACTGCTCCTCGACGCCCTGCGTCACGGTCACGCCGATGCCCGGCAGCGCGGCCGCGAACGCGCGGCGCAGCTGCGCCGCGAGCGCAGCGTCGCTGACGCCGGGCCTCCCGCGCACGACGACCTCGTTCACCCGGCCGGCGCGGCCCGAGATCCGCTGCGCGGTCCGCAGCGAGGTGAACAGCACGGCGTAGTCCGCGGCGCCCGTGCCCAGGTCCGCGTTCGCGCCGGCTCCGCCGAAGAAGAACTGCGGCTGGAACGCCCACCCCGCGTAGCGCAGGCGCGCCCCGCCGGCGAGCGTGACGGAGCCGGACGCGGGCAGCCCGCGGGCGTCGGCGAACCGGCTCTCGACCACGCCGACCGCGACGCCGTCGTCGGCCGCGGTGAGCGCGCGCCCGCGCGCGGCCGCGAGCCCGTCGACCACCGGCGTCGTGTCGATCTGCTGGCCGACGAGGAGGCCCGGGACGAGGACCGCGCCGTCAGCGGTCGACGCGTCCACCTGCGTCGCCGTCACGAGACGCTCGCGCGCCGCGACGGTCGCCGGCGCCCGCTCGGCGGCGCGCGCCAGGCGCCCCTCGCGCACGAACCCGCCCTCGGCCAGCGAGACCCGGGTGCCGTGGTAGGCCAGCGCGCCGAAGCTCGCGTCGTTGGACAGCGTGCGCCACTCCTGCATGCTCGCGAGCCCCGTCGCCAGTCCGGTCCCGATCGCGATGACGAGCGCGATCGCGATCACCTGGACGGGCCGGCGCCGCAGGTCGCGCCAGGACCAGCGCAGCCAGAGGTTGCGGTCCATCGCGCTACCAGTGCAGGTCGGAGATCTCGGCCGGGCCGCCCGCAGGCGGACCGTCGGAGACCACGCGGCCGCTGGAGAGCTCGATGACGCGGTCGGCGACCCGCGAGATCTCGCGGTTGTGGGTCACGACGAGCACGGAGGTCCCGAGCTCGTGCGTCTGGTCGTGCAGGAGCTGCAGGATCTGCACGCCGGTGTGGAAGTCCAGCTCGCCTGTCGGCTCGTCGGCCAGCAGGATCGGGTTCCCCGTCGCAAGGGCGCGCGCGATCGCCACGCGCTGCTGCTCACCGCCGGAGAGCTCGTGCGGGAAGTGGTCGATCCGGTCCTCCAGCCCGACCCGCCCCAGCGTCTCCGTCGCCACCGCGACACGATCGCCCCGGCCGGCGACGTCGGCGCCGAACTCGACGTTCTCGAGCGCGCTCAGCTCGGGGAACAGGTTGAAGGTCTGGAAGATGAACGACACCGTGTGCCGGCGGAACCCGAAGAGGTCGCGGCGCGAGGCGGCCGTGATGTCCCGCCCGGCGATGACGATCCGGCCCTCGGTGGGGGTGTCGAGCGCCCCGATGAGGTTCAGCAGCGTCGTCTTGCCGCTTCCCGACGGCCCGAGCACGACGATGAACTCGCCGCGGCCGATGTCGAGCGTCACGTCCTCGAGCGCGGTGACGATGCCCGCCCCCACCTGGTAGCGACGGCTCACGCCGTCCAGGTGGACGAGCGCGCCGTGCGTCGCCGCTACGGCCTGCGCCGCCTCCCGGCGTCCATCATGCTCAGTGGTCGCCATCCCCTCCGAGGCTACGCCCCCGCTGCGGTGCAATATCCGCAGGAACTACGGAGTCTGCGACGTCAGCGCTCGGAGCCGGTCTCGGCCGGCTCGTCCTCGTGGCGCCCGGCGAGCCGGTCGCGCCCGCGCTGCACCGCGGCGATGAACTTCGACAGGTTGACCTCGAGCGTGCCGAGGATCTCGTCGGCGTAGTCCTCGGCGCCGAGCCGGATCTCGCGCTCGCGTCCGCGCGCGTCCTCGATGATGTCCTCGGCGCCGCGCTCGGCCTGCCGCGTCACCTCCTCCTGCGAGATGAGCTGCTCCTGCTTCTCGCGTGCCTCCTTGATGATGCGCTCGGCCTCACGCTTGGCCTCGGCGAGCATCTCCTGGCGCTCCTTGACGATCCAGCGCGCCTGCTTGATCTCCTCGGGGATCGTCGCGCGCATCTGGTCGAGGATGTCGTAGATCTCCTCCTTGTCCACGCGCACCTGATCCGTCAGCGGAACGGGCTTCGCGTTGTGGATGAGATCGTCGAGCTTGTCGATCAGAACGAGGACGTCCATGGCACGGGTGGCTTTCGCTAGCGGGCGAGTTCTTCCTTCAAGCGGCGCGCGACCAGCGGAGTGACGTGCTCGTCGATGTTGCCGCCGAACATCGCGAGCTCCTTGATCCCGCTGCTGCTCAGGAAACTGTACTGCGGGCTGGCCATCAGGTAGAGCGACTCGATGTCGGGCGCCTGCAGGCGGTTGAGCTGGTTCATCTCGAACTCGTACTCGAAGTCCGAGATCGCGCGCAGGCCCTTGACGATCGCCTTGGCGCCGATCCTCTGGGCGAAGTCGACGACGAGGGTGTCGAACGGCTCGGGACGCACGTTCGGCAGGTGCGACGTGGCGTCGCGGATGAACGCGATGCGCTCCTCGACGTCGAACAGCGTCTTGGACTTGCGGACCGAGAGGTTCACGACCGCGACGACGACCTCGTCGAACATCTTGGCGGCGCGCTCGATGACGTCGATGTGGCCGCGCGTGACGGGGTCGTAGGACCCGGGACAGACGGCGACGCGATTGGAGGGAGTCATCAGGTGGCGTGGATGCGGATCAGCGTGTCGCCGTAGCGGCGCTCGTCGATGGTGGGAAGCGGCAGATCGAATGGAGCGCGGCGGTCGCTCTCGGTCACGACGCGGGCTGCGGGGGCGAGCACGGCGACCAGATCGGCCGCGAGCCGCTCCCCCAGCGCCGGCGCCTGCCGGTATGGAGGGTCCAGGAAGACGAGATCGTAGGCATCGCCGCGCTCGCGTGCGGTGCGCAGTGCCCGCTCGGCCGGCATCCGCAGCAGCTCCGCCTCGTCGGCGGCCAGGCCGAGGGTCTCCAGATTGCGCGCGATGACCTGCGCCGCCCACCCGTCCTTCTCGACGAGCGTGGCGTGCGCGGCGCCGCGCGAGAGCGCCTCGATGGCGAGTGCGCCGGACCCGGCGAAGAGGTCGAGCACCCGCGCTCCGTCCAGCGGGCCGAGGATCGAGAAGAGCGCCTCGCGGACCCGGTCGGTCGTCGGACGCGTCGCGTCGCCCTGCACCGTGGCGATGCGCCGGCCCCCGAAGCGCCCCGCGACGATCCTCACGCCGACAGCGCGCCGGAGTTCGACATGACGGTCCGATCATCCGTCATCGCAGGTCCTGCGACGCGGGGATCGCGACGCGCTCGATCGCGCCGCGCGTGTCGAGCAGCGCGTCGCAGCAGCGGGACGTGCTCCGGCGCGGCGAGCGCGGGATCGGCGTCGATGATCTCCCGGGCGCTCGCGCGGGCGCGCTCGAGCAGCTCGGCATCCTCGGGCAGGCGGGCGTAACGGAACGCCGGCGCCCCGGACTGGCGCGTGCCGGTCAGCTCCCCCTCGCCGCGCAGGCGCAGGTCGATCTCGGCGAGGCGGAAGCCGTCGGTGTGCTCGGCCAGGGCCTTCAGGCGCTCGGACTCCTTGGGGCCGAACAGCAGGCACAGCGAGCGGTGCTCGCCGCGCCCGACCCGCCCGCGCAGCTGGTGCAGCTGTGAGATGCCGTAGCGCTCGGCGTCCTCGACGAGCATCACCGTCGCGTTCGGGACGTCCACGCCGACCTCGATCACCGTCGTCGCGACGAGGACGTCGGCCTCGCCCGCGGCGAACGACCGCATCGCGGCGGCCTTCTCCGCCGGGCGCATCTGGCCGTGCAGCAGCGCGACGCGGAAGCCGTCCAGCTCGGTCTGCGCGAGCCGCTCGTACTCGGCGGTGGCCGCGCGCGCCTGCAGCGCCTCGGACTCGCTCACGAGCGGGCAGACGACGTAGGCCTGGCGCCCAACGCGCAGCTCCTCGCGGATCCGCTCGTACGCCCGCGCCCGCTCGCGCTCCCCGCTCGCGACATGGGTGTCGATCGGCTGCCGGCCCTTGGGCAGCTCGCGCAGCTCGGTGACGTCCAGGTCGCCGTAGCCGAGCAGCGCGAGCGTCCGCGGGATCGGTGTCGCGGTCATGTGCAGGACGTGCGGGACGAGCCCCGGCTCGGCCTTCGCGTCCAGGCGCGAGCGCTGGCGCACGCCGAAGCGGTGCTGCTCGTCGACGACGACCACCGCGAGTGACGCGAAGCGCACGTCGTCCTCGATCAGCGCGTGCGTGCCGACGACGAGCCCCAGCTCGCCGCTGGCGAGCTTGCCGAGGATGTCGGCGCGGCGCGCGGCGGGCGTGGAGCCCGTCAGCAGCGCGGCCGGGACGGCCTCCCCGGGCATCAGCGCCTGGAGCGTCGCGAAATGCTGCTCGGCCAGCGTCTCGGTCGGCGCCATCAGCGCCGCCTGCCGCCCGTGCTCGACGGCGCGAAGCATCGCGGTCAGCGCGACGACCGTCTTGCCCGACCCGACCTCCCCCATCAGCAGCCGCTGCATCGGGTGCTCGAGCGCGAGGTCGCCGATCACGACGTCGATCGCCCGCTGCTGATCGCCCGTCGGCTCGAACGGCAGCAGGGTCTCGAGCCAGCGGCGGGTGATACCGGCCCCACCCCACCCCGCGTCCCGCCCGCCGGCCTCGAACGGCAGGTCGAGCGCGGCCGCGCGCACCTCCTCGCGGCGATGGGCGCGCCGGCGCAGGAGGTCGAGCTGGACGAGCAGCAGCTCGTCGAACGCCAGCCGCCGGCGCCCGCCCTCCGCGTCACCGCCGTGGGCGGCGAGCAGCGCGGCCGGCCGGTCCGGCAGCCGGTGGCGAGCGCGCAGGCGACCGGGGAGCGGCTCGGTCGCGGCGCGCGCGAGCGGCAGGTGCTCTCCGACGAGCGCGAGGATCTGGGTGGACGACAGGCCCTCGGTCGCCGGGTAGTGCGCGACGTCGCCCGCGCCGCCGACGCCCTCCGTCGTCGGCGCGTGCGAGGTGACCCGGAAGCGGTTGCGGGCGTCGAAGGTCCCGTGCAGCACCAGGCGCGTCCCGGCCGGGTACTTGGAGACGAGCCAGGGCTGGTTGAAGAACGCCGCCTTCATGGAGCCCGACTCGTCGGCGACGACCGCCTCCACGATCGGGCGCATCCCGCGCCGGCGCACCGGGCGCGAGGTGATCGACCGGACCTCCACGGTGACGGTCGCCTGCTCGCCCCGCTCCAGCTCGGCGACGGTGCGCGACTCGCGCGTGTCGCGCGGCAGGTGGGCGAGCAGGTCGCCGACGGTGTCGAGGCCCAGCGCGGCGGCGGCCTCACGCTGCTTGTCGCCGGCGCCGCGGAGCTCCAGCGGCGCGCTCAGCGCCGCCGCCTGCGGCCCCCGCCACGGCGCGGCGAGCAGGGCCGCCGCGTCCGGCGCGGCGTTCTCGGCGAAGGCGGGTGGCGGCGTCTCCCGCACGACGGCATCGTCCGTCACTCGGCGGACAGCAGCCACCAGCGGCTCGGCTGGCCGCCCTCGTGCAGCTCGAGCTCGACGCCCGCGGGCGCCAGCGCGGCGATCGCCGCGTCGCCGAGGGGCGCGCCCTCGCCGCGGATGACGGTCACCAGCTCGGCCTCCTGCGCGAGGTGGTCGAGCACGGTGCGCAGCGTCTGCTGCGGGTCGCCCCACGCGACGAGCTCACCGCCGACGTACCCGACGGCGTCGCCGACCGCGAAGCGTCCCTGCGCGTCGGCGCGCGCCGCGGGCGCGACCTGGCCGGTCCGCAGCGCGGCGAGCGCCTCGTCCATCGCGGCGGCGTTCTCCGCGGCAGAGCGGTCGGTGAGGAGCGACACGGCGGCGACCAGGCCCGCCTGCTGCTCACCCGAGGCGACGACCGCGACGGTCTTGTCGGAGATCTCCGCCGCCGCCTGGGCCGCCATCAGGATGTTGCCGCTGTTGACGAGGACGACGACCTCCTCGGCGGCGACGGTGTGGATCCCCGCGAGGATGTCGTACGTCGAGGGGTTCATCGTCACGCCGCCGTCCAGCGTGTCGCAGCCGAGCGACTGGTAGAGCGCCGCCAGCCCGGGGCCGGAGACGATCGCCAGCGCGCCGCAGTGCCGGCCGTCGGCGGCGGGCGGCCCGGCGAGCCGGCGGTCGCGGTCGGCGACCTGGGTGCGCATGTCCGCGACGTCCAGCCGCGAGACCTCGCCGAGCGGGTCGAAGATCCCGGTCGCGGCCTGCGGGTCATCGGTGTGGACGTGCACGCGCAGGGTGACGTGGTCGCCGACGACGAGCACCGAGTCGCCGATCTCCTCCAGGCTTGCGATGTACGCCGGGGGGTCCTCCAGTTCGATCCCCACGGCGGCGGTGACGGCGAAGTTCGTGCAGTAGCGGTAGGTCGAGGACTCGTGCTCGGGATGCGTGACGCGGGCCGGCGCGCGGTGGTGCTCGACGTGCGGCGCCTCGTCGCCGCGGAGCGCGGCGACGCAGCCGGCGAAGACGATGACCACGCCGTAGCCGCCCGCGTCGACGACGCCCGCCTCCTTCAGCGCGGGCAGCAGGTCCGGGCCGCGGCGCACCGACTCCTCCCCCGCGACGACCGCTCGCGCGAGCACATCGGCGATCCGGCGGTCCTGCTCCTCGGGCGCGGCATCGGCGGGCAGGCGCCAGTCGCCGTGGGCGATCTCGCTGGCGACCGAGGCCGCCATGTCGCGCATCACCGTGAGGATCGTGCCCTCGGCCGGCCTGCGGACCGACGCGTAGGCCCGCCCCGCGCCCCGCGCCATCGCCGCGCCCACCAGCGCCGGGTCGATCAGCTCGCCCGGCCGCGAGATCAGCTCCTCCGCGGCCCCCCGGATCAGCTGCGAGAGGATCACGCCGCTGTTGCCGCGGGCGCCGAGCAGCGCGGCCCGGGCGACCGAGTCCACGATCTCCACGCGCCCGATGTCGTCCAGCGGCCGGTCCCCGCTCGCCTCCGCCAGCCGGTCCACCTCGGTCAGGCACGCCTGCAGCGTCAGGACCATGTTGTCGCCCGTATCGCCATCGGCGACCGGGAACACGTTCAGGTCATTGACCTCCTGCCGCCGGGCCTCCAGATGCGCCAGCGCACCCTGCAGGGCCGCCCGGAACCGCACAAGGCTTGGGGGGTGCTCAGCCACGAAGGGTCAGGCTAGTGAAGGACCCGGACCATCGAGGCCGTCGTCCGCCAGTCACCCGATGGATGGATCGCGGATGCCTGAGGCCGTAATGTGCGGGGCGATGGGCCGGACGGCCATCGCACCGCCTCAGCGTGGGCTCAGGCGCCGCGAGGCGCCATCGCACTCAGACGGCCTTGGTGACCTTGCCGGCCTTGAGGCAGCGGGTGCAGACGTAGGCGCGCTTGGGCGCGCCGGCCTCGAGGATCCGGACCTTCTGGAGGTTCGGGTTGAAGCGCCGCCGCGTGGCGACCATCGAGTGGCTGCGGCTGTTTCCGAACGCCGGTCCCTTGCCGCAGCTGTGACACACCTTTGCCATGAGGCCGTCGAGTGTAGCGGCGCGTTCGCGGCGCGGCCGTCAGGTGCGCGCGGGCGTGCGGCCGGGCTCGGGGGCGTGCTCGGGGCGCCGCGGCGGGAGCGAGCGGGCGTCGGCGAGCCGGCCGGGGCCGCGCAGCCGCACGTCGCTGGCCTGGGTGTCGGGCAGCGGGAGGGCCGTGCCGCCCGGGGCGAGCGGGTCCTGCGGCGGGATCGGATCGTCATCCGGGTCGGGCCCGAACCAGAACCCGCGGCCGGGCGCAGGACCCCCGGCTCGGGTCAGCATCCAGATGAGCAGGACGGCTCCGAGGACGTGCGAGACGCCGACGAGAAGGAATGCGGCCTGTTCGCCTCCCATACGGGAATCCTACGCCACCGGCGGTCAGCCCGTGACGAGGCGGTCGCGGACGGCGATCAGCGCGAGCACGGCGTCGGCGGCGTGGCGCCCGGAGTCGCGGGTGTCGCCGCCGGAGCGGGCGAGCGCCTGGTCCATGGTGTCGACGGTGAGCACGCCGAAGGCGGTGGGGATCCCGGTCCGCAGCTGCACGTCCTGGATGCCGCGGGCGGCTTCGGCGCAGACGTAGTCGTAGTGGTCGGTCTCCCCGCGGATGACGGCGCCGAGGCAGATGACCGCGTCGTAGCGCCCGCTCTCGGCGCAGAGCTTGGCGGCCATCGGCAGCTCGAAGGCGCCGGGGACGTCGTGGACGTCGGCGGGGGGCGCTCCGGCGTCGGCGAGCGCGGCCTGCGCGCCGGCGACGAGCCGCTGCGCGAGCTCGGCGTAGAAGCGCCCGACGACGATCGCGGTCCGCGGCCGGTCGCTCATGTCCCGTCCCCTCCGCGACGGTCCTGCTCGCGCTCGGCGTGGAGCATCTCCGCGTCGAGGTTGAGCCCCTGGTGGTGGAGGATGTGCCCCATGCGCTCGCGCTTGGTGCGCATGTACGCCTCGTTGTGCTCGTTGGGCGGGGGCTCGATCGGGATCTGCGCGGTGACGGAGAGGCCGTAGCCCTCGAGCCCGCGGATCTTCTTGGGGTTGTTCGTGAGGATGCGGATCGAGGTGAGCCCGAGGTCGACGAGGATCTGGGCGCCGATGCCGTAGTCGCGCAGGTCCGCGGGCAGGCCGAGCTTGAGGTTGGCCTCGACGGTGTCGTAGCCCTCCTCCTGGAGCTTGTAGGCCTTGAGCTTGTTGAGCAGACCGATGCCGCGGCCCTCCTGGCTGAGGTAGAGCAGCACGCCCTCGCCGGCCGCCTCGATCTGCGCGAGCGCCGCTTCGAGCTGCTCGCCGCAGTCGCAGCGCAGGGAGTGGAAGACGTCGCCGGTGAGGCATTCGGAGTGCACGCGGACGAGGACGTCCTGCTTGCCGTCGACGTCGCCCTTCACCAGCGCGACGTGGTGCTTGTCGTCGACGAGCGAGCGGTAGCCGACGACGGTGAACTCGCCGAACGCGGTGGGCATCGACGTCGCCACGACGCGCTCGACGAGCTTGTCGTGCTTGCGCCGGTAGGCGATGAGGTCGGCGATCGTGATCATCCGCAGCCCGTGCTTGTGGCAGTAGGCGGTGAGGTCGCCGACGCGGGCCATCGACCCGTCCTCGTTCATGACCTCGCAGATGACGCCGGCGGGCACGCACCCGGCGAGGCGCGCGAGGTCGACGCTCGCCTCGGTGTGGCCGGTGCGCTCGAGCACGCCGCCGGGCTTGGCCTTGAGCGGGTTGACGTGGCCGCCCTTGATGATCGCGTCGCGCCCGTTGGCGGGGTCGACGGCGGTCTTGATGGTGTGGGCGCGGTCGGCCGCGCTGATGCCGGTGGTGACGCCTTCGCGCGCCTCGATCGTCACGGTGAACGGCGTCTCGTACGGCGTGTCGTTCTTCGCGGTCATGAGCTCGAGGTCGAGCTCGTCGCAGCGCTCGGGCGTGAGCGCGAGGCAGATCCAGCCGCGCGCGTGCATCGCCATGAAGTTGATCGCGTCGGGCGTGACGTGCTCGGCCGCCATCACGAGGTCGCCCTCGTTCTCGCGGTCCTCGTCGTCCACGACGACGATCATCTTCCCGGCGGCGACGTCCTCGAGCGCCTCCTCGATCGTGGCGAAGCGGACCTCCTCGCGGGCGGGGACGGTCATCGCCGGCCCTCAGCGGTGTGCCCGACGAGCTTCTCGACGTACTTGGCCACGATGTCGACCTCCAGGTTGACGGTGCGTCCGGGTGCCGCATCGCCGAGCGTCGTGCGCTCGAGCGTCTCGGGGATGAGTGAGACGTCGAAGCCGTCGGCGTCGATGCGGGCGACGGTCAGGGACACCCCGTCGATGGCGACGGAGCCCTTCTCGACGACGTAGCGCAGCAGCTCGGGCCCGGCCGCGACGGTGAGGACGCGCGCGAAGCCGTCGCCGCTGACGGCCGCGACGGTGCCGGTCCCGTCGACGTGCCCCTGCATGATGTGGCCGCCGAGCCGGGCATCGGCCCGCAGCGCCAGCTCGAGGTTCACGGCCGAGCCGACCTCGAGGCCGCCGAGCGACGAGCGCCTCAGCGTCTCGTGCATGGCGTCGGCGGCGAAGCCGTCGTCCGCGATCGCCGTGGCGGTGAGGCACACGCCGTTCACGGCGACGGAGTCCCCTTCGGCGACGTCGGCGGCCAGGCGCGTGGTGACGCGCAGCCGCGCGCCGTCGGCGGTCGTCTCGATGCCGGCGATGGCGCCCCGGTCCGCGACGAGCCCGGTGAACATGCTCACCACACCCGCAGTCGCGCGGTGATCAGGATGTCGTCGCCGGACGGCTCGGCGTCGAGCGCGATCGCCCGCATCGCGTCGGAGATCTTCGCGACGCCCTCGCCTTCGAGCGGGTCGCGGGCGCTGCGACCGCCGAGCAGCAGCGGGGCGACGAACAGCCGCGCCTCGTCGATCTCGCCGGCGTCGAAGAACGCGCCCGCCAGGTGCGGCCCGCCTTCGAGCATGAGCGCGGTGACGGGCAGGTCCAGCTCGCCGAGCTGGTCGAGCGCGTCGGCGACCCGCGCCGGCTCGTTCTCGCCGGTCGCGGTGATGACGTGGGCGCCGGCCATCTCCAGCGTCTCGGTGGCCGACCGGCGGGCGGCGCGCGAGACGATGACGGTCAGCGGGATCTCGGAGGCGTCGCGGACGAGCTGGGAGTCGACGGGCAGGCGCGCGGTGGAGTCGAACACCACGCGGCGCGGCTGGCGGTCGACGTCCGGAAGCCGCGCGGTCAGCCGCGGGTCGTCGGTGAGCGCGGTGCCGATGCCGACGACGACGGCGTCCACCTCGGCGCGCCAGTGGTGGGCGAGCCCGCGGCTGTGCTCGCCCGAGATCCACTGCGAGTCGCCGTCGCGCGTGGCGACCTTGCCGTCGAGGCTCATGGCGGACTTGAAGAGCACCCAGGGCCGGCCCGTGCGGGCGTGCTTGCGGAACGCCTGGTTCTCCAGGCGCGCCCGCAGCGCCTGGCCCCCGTCGGCGACGACGACCTCGACGCCCTCGTCGCGCAGGATGCCCAGCCCGCGCCCGCTGGCCTTCTCGGTCGGGTCGTCGCCGGCGACGACGACGCGCGAGATCCCGGCCCGCAGGATCGCGTCGGTGCAGGGCGGCTGGCGCCCCTCGTGGCAGCAGGGCTCGAGCGAGACGTAGAGGGTCGCCCCGTGGAGGTCGGCGCCGCCGGCGGCGGCGATCGCGGCGGCCTCGGCGTGGAGCCCGCCGTAGGCGTCGTGCCAGCCCTCGCCGAGGACGGCGCCGTCACGGGCGATCACCGCACCCACGAGCGGATTGGGGCTCACCCTGCCCAGCCCGCGGCGACCGAGTTCGATCGCGCGGTCCAGGAGATCGTGGTCGTCGGCGTTCGCGGGCACCATCACGGAGGATACGACGCGGCGCCGGTCCTCCCGGGTCAGGCGCAGCGCGCGTACGCCGCGTAGAACGCGGTTCCGGCGATGCGCACGTAGCCCTCGGGCGGGAGCACGTTGGCGGTGTCGCGCGGGCTGTCGTCGACGGGATCCAGGCCGTTGCGCAGCAGGATCGAGCGCCGCGCGGGCAGGATCGCCACGCCGGTGCGCACCCTCGCGGCGGCGGCCTCGTCGCTGCGCGCGACGACGCGGTCCTCCGGCAGGTCCATGATCCAGCGCACGTCCGGGATCAGCCGGTGGTTGGGCACGAGGACCGGCCCGCAGCGCGCGGCCGCGCGGACCTCGGGCTTGTCGAGCAGCGTCTTGAGCCCGACGCGCGCGTCGCCGCGGAGCGTCAGCTCGTTCCCCAGGCGCGCGAGGTCGACGCGCAGCAGCGTCCAGACGAGCGCGAACGCGACCCCGAGGGCGGCCAGGACCGTCCACGCGGTGCGCGCGCGCCCGTGCTCGAGCATCGTCCAGCCGCCGACGGCCACGGCGGCGAAGACCATGACCATGAGCGAGGGGACGAGGAGGTAGCGGTTGATGACCGACAGCCCGGCCGCGCCGACCAGCACGAAGGTGCCGAGACCCACGACCAGCAGCGCCAGTGGCACGCGCACGCGGGTCGGCGCCAGGTACGTCGCGAGGGCCAGGCCGACGAGCCCGGCGACCGCCACGGGGAGCTTCACGAGCGCCTTGAGGAAGCTCACCATCGCGGTGGGCACCTCGCTGAGGCCCTTGTTGCGACCCAGCTCCTCGGCGAGGCCGCTCGTGTGGTTGTGCGAGAACAGCGGGTCGCCGGTGACGACGAAGTCCGTCGCGGCCCAGATGAGGGGGGCGGCGGCGACGATGAGGGCGTCCTCGACGCGCTCCCGCCAGGTCGCCTTGGGGAAGAGCCAGAGCCAGTACACGCCGCTGAGCACCCACGCCTCCGGCCGCAGCAGCCCCGCGAGCAGCAGCAGGCCCAGGACGGCCCGGCCGCGCCGCGGCCGGGCGGCCTCCAGCACGGCGGCCCAGACGATCAGTGCGAGATAGGGGATGTCGACGTATCCGCGCGCGGCCAGGAACGGGAAGTCGAAGCGCGTGCAGATGATCACGGCGGCGATCAGGCCGACGAGCGTCGTGAAGGTCGTGCGCCCGAGGCGGTAGAGGCCGGCGACGAGGACGACGAAGCTCACGAGGGTGGCGAACACGAGCAGGCGGTCGCCCGCGTAGCCGAACAGGGCCATGATCGCCCCGAAGACGACGGCGAGCGGATGCTGCGTGGGTGCGCGGTAGGAGTCGAACGACGGCAGCTCGCCGTTCAGCAGCTCCCGGCCCCAGACGAGCGAGTACGTCGAGTCGTAGTTCGAATACGTCGGGTAGGCGAGGGTGCCCGCGATCGTCGCCAGGATGAGGGCGCCGAGGAGGATTCCCGGCCAGTTCCAGGCGCGGATCCGCGCGAAGGGAACGGGCGGGCCGGTGTTCGGACGTGCCGCCCGTTCGTCAGGCATACTGAGCGCGCGAGTGTACGGCACCACCGGCGGTCGACCGCGTGCCGTAACCAGCCGCCACCTGGCCGCGTACTCTGGTTCGCGCGCATGAAGCTCATCATCCAGATCCCGTGCCTCAACGAAGAGGCGACCCTGCCCGCGACGCTTGCGGACCTTCCGCGCGAGGTGCAGGGCTTTTCGACCGTCGAGTGGCTCGTGATCGACGACGGCTCGACCGACCGCACGATCGAGGTCGCGATCGAGCACGGCGTCGACCACATCGTCCGGCTGACGAACAACAAGGGCCTCGCCGCGGGCTTCCAGGCGGGCCTCGACGCGTGCCTGAAGCTCGGCGCCGACGTCATCGTCAACACCGACGCCGACAACCAGTACTTCGGCGGTGACATCCCGAAGCTCGTCGCGCCGATCGTCGAGGGGCGCGCCGACATGGTCGTCGGCGACCGCCAGGTCGAGACGATCCCCCACTTCTCCCGCCTGAAGATGCGGCTGCAGCATCTGGGCTCCTGGGTCGTGCGCCAGGCCTCCGGCACCGCCGTGCCGGACACGACCTCCGGCTTCCGCGCCTACAACCGCGAGGCGGCGATCCAGATGGCCGTCGTCTCGAAGTTCACCTACACGCTCGAGACGATCATCCAGGCCGGCAAGCTGCTCGTCGCCATCGACGACGTACCGATCTCGACGAACGAAAAGACGCGCGAGTCGCGGCTGTTCCCGTCGATGTGGGCCTACGTGCGCCGCAACAGCGTCTCGATCTTCCGCATCTACGCGCAGTACGAGCCGATGCGCGTCTTCGTCACGCTCGCGGCGATCCTCATCGTGCTCGCGGCGGTCCCGTGGCTGCGCTTCTTCGTCGCCTGGGTCCAGGGCGACGGCGCGGGCCACGTGCAGTCGCTGATCTTCGGCGCGGTCCTCTTCAACGCCGCGGTCGTGATGGCCGCGCTCGGCGTCATCGGCGATCTGCTCGCCGGCCAGCGGATCATGACCCAGCGGGTGTTCGAGAAGGTCCGCCGGATCGAGCTGCAGCTGGACGTCCCGCCGTCCCACTACGAGCCGGGTGCCGGGACGACCGGCCATGCCCCGACCACCGGGGCCCGCAGCGCGCCGACGCCCGAGGAGCAACGCCAGTCCACCCAGGAGCAGGAGGCCATCCGGCTGTGAGCACCAACGTCACGGTGGACCCCGAGGGGACCGTCACCGGCAACACGTACGACAAGTACGGATCGTCCAACCCGGTCGTCCGTCGTCTGATGACGGAGCTTCCACCGCAACCTCGACGAGCTGTGGGGGCTGGCGTCGCCGACGTCGATCCTCGACGTCGGCTGCGGCGAGGGCGTCCTCACCCACGAGTGGGCCGAGCGCCTGGGCGACGGGCGCATCGTCGGCATCGACCTCGACGACCCGCTGCTCCACGAGCAGTGGAAGACGCGCACCCGGGACAACCTCGAGTACCGCGTGATGAAGGCCGAGAACATGCCGTTCGCCGACGAACGAGTTCGACATGGCGACCGCGATCGAGGTGCTCGAGCACGTCCCGGACCCCGAGGACACGCTCTGCGAGATGCAGCGCTGCGCGAAGCAGTGGATCCTCGTGTCGGTCCCGCGCGAGCCGCTGTGGCGCGCGACGAACGTCGCGCGCGGCGCCTATTGGACGACGATGGGCAACACGCCGGGGCACGTGAACCACTGGTCCAGCGGCGCGTTCAAGCGGCTGCTGTCGCCAGTACGGCGAGGTCGTCGAGCTGCGGCAGCCGTTCCCGTGGACGATGTGCCTCGTGCGCGTCGGTGACTGACGCCGCCGCCGAGCTCGAGGACGCAGTCCCCGGCGGGGAGCCGCCATCGTCCTACGGCAGCGGCGCGCGGATCCTGTCGATCGGGATCGCCGCGACCGGACTCTTCTCGTTCGCGTACTTCGCGGTCTCCTCGCATGTCCTGAACGCGGAGCTGTACGGCCAGATCGCGTTGCTGTGGTCGGTCCTGTTCGTCGTCATCTCGGTGATCTACCGGCCGGTCGAGCAGCTCCTGTCGCGCTCGATCGCCGACCGCCGCGCGCGCGGTCTGCACACCGGGCACCCGCTGCGCGTGCCGCTGAGCATCCAGGGCGGGTTCGCCGTCCTGTTCCTCGCCGTCGCCCTCGCGCTGCGCCCGCAGCTGGAGGACCTGTTCGGCGGGTCGGCGTCGCTCTACTGGATCTTCGTCGGCGCGGCGCTCGCCTACGCCGCGAGCTACTTCGCCCGCGGCTACTTCGCGGGCCATCAGTGGTTCGCGCTCTACGGCGGGCTCGTGCTGTTCGAGTCGATCTCGCGCTTCTGCTTCCCGGTCGCCGTGGCGGTGGGGATCGCGAGCGGCCAGACCGCGGTGGCCCTGGGCATCCTCGCGGCGCCGCTCGCCTCGCTGCTCGTGATCCCCTGGGCGATCGCGCGGCACCGCCGGCTGGACGCGCAGGCGCCGGAGCCCGACCCGTCGATGACGATGCGCGCGGGCGCGGGGTTCGCGGTCGCGGTCGCGGGCATCCAGCTCGGGGAGCAGACGCTGCTGAACGCGGGCGTGATCGTCGCGGACGCGGTCTCCAGCGCCGCCGTCGCCGGCGCCGTCTTCAACGCGCTGCTCATCACGCGCGCGCCGCTGCAGCTCTTCCAGGCCGTCCAGACCTCGCTGCTCCCCCATCTCGCGGGCCTGGAGGCGACGGAGGGCGCGGACGAGTTCTCCCGCGCGATCCGGGTCACCGTGGCCGCGATCGCGGCGTTCGCCGCGGCGGTCGCGCTCGGGCTGCTGCTGATCGGACCGTGGGTGATGGAGGTCGTCTTCGGCGACGACACGGAGTTCGGTCGCGTCGGCCTGGCGATCGTCGCGGTCGGCATGGGCCTGCACCTCATCGCCGGCACGCTCAACCAGGCGGCGCTCGCCCGCGGGCAGGCGGCGGCCGCGTGCGCGCTGTGGCTGATCGTCGCGGCGCTCTTCGTCGTCTGGGTGGCGCTGCCCGTGGTCGACGACGTGCTGCTGCGCGCGGAGGTCGGGTACGCCGGCGCCTCGGCGCTGCTGTGCGTGCTGCTGTTCCTGCTGTACCGCCGCGGTGCGGCGGCGCCCTGAGCCCCTACTCCCAGGCCAGCGCCTTCAGCACGTCGAGCTTCGCGGCGCGGCGCGCCGGCCAGACGGCCGCGAGGACGCCGGCGATGCCCGCGAGGAGGATCAGAACCACGATCTGCCCGAACGGGATCGCGAGGCGGAACCCGTCGAGCGGCTGGATGAACAGGACCGCCAGGCCGAGGCCGACGAGGCACCCCAGGATCCCGCCGATGAGCGCCGTGATCACGGCCTCCCAGCGCACGATCCGTCGCACCTGACGGCGTGAGGCGCCGACCGCCCGCAGCATCCCGATCTCCCGCGTGCGCTCGCTGATCGACAGCACGAGCGTGTTGACGATCCCGAACAGCGAGATGATCACCGCCAGCGAGAGCAGGGCGTAGATGAGGCCGAGCAGCTGGTTGACCTGCGCGGTCTGCGAGTCGATGAACTCCTGGGCGGTCTGGACCTTGCCCTCGGGGAACTTCGCCTCGAACAGCGCGTCGATGCGGTCCTGGACGGCCTTCCCGTCCGCCCCGGGGGTCACTCCGACGAGCCCGAAGGCGTCCTTGCGCTCGTCGAACGAGCGCTCCAGCAGCGCGAGCGGCACGGCGATGTCGGCGACCAGGCCGCCGTCGTCCTTGACGACCCCCGTGATCGGGAGCTCGAGCTTCGCCCGGGTCGGGGTCGTGAGCCGCAGCGTCTCCCCGACCTTCAGGCCCTCGTCGTCGGCGAACGCCTCCTTCACGATCGCGCCGCCGCTGGTGCCGAGCTGCGACACCGCGTCCTGCGGCCCCTTCTTGACCTGGAGCCGGTAGAGCTCGGGCAGGGTCTGCGGATCGATGCCGGACACCCCCGTCTCACCGGAGATCCCCTTGACGCGGGCCTTGGAGAAGCGGATCGCGCTGACCTTGTCGACGCCCTCGAGCCCGGAGACGCCCGCCAGCACCTGTGCGGAGAACGGCGAGAAGCCGTCGGTGTTGGAGACGAAGAAGTCGCCCTTGAAATTGTCCTTGACCGCCCCGTCGATCGTCGCGGCGACGCCCGCGGCGAACACGGAGGCGAACGTCACGAGCGCGACGCCGACCATGAGCGCCGCCGCGGTCGCGGCCGTCCGGCCCGGCTGGCGCATGGCGTTCTCGCGCGCGAGTCGCCCGGGGAAACCCGCGATCCGCTCGATCGGCCAGCCGATCGCGGAGGACATCGGGCCGACGAGGTAGGGGCTGAGCAGCGCGACCCCGATGAAGGTCAGGATCGTCCCGGCGCCGAGCTTCAGCAGCGTCGCGTTCGTCGAGCCCCCGGCGAACAGGCCCAGCGCGACGAGCACGACGCCCGCTGCGAGCAGCACGCCGGCGACGACGGTCAGGCGGCGGTTGACGTGGCCGACCGTCGGCGCCGCGGCCTCGCGCAGCGCCGCCATCGGCGGGACCCGCGTGGCGCGGATCGCGGGCGCGAGACTCGAGAGCGCCGCGACGAGCGTGCCGACCAGGAGCGGGACGATGATCGTCCGCGGCTCGACCACGAGACCGTTGGCGGGCAGGTCCACGCCGACCGCGACGAACAGCGCCTTGATTCCCGGCGCGAGCGCGAAGCCCAGCAGGAGGCCGAGCAGCGAGCCGACGAAGCCCAGCAGCACGCCCTCGGTCAGGACGCTCGTGAGCACCTGGCGGCGCGAGGCGCCCATCGCCCGCAGCAGCCCCAGCTCGCGCGTGCGCTGGGCGACGGTGATCGAGAACGAGTTGAAGATGATGAACGCGCCCACGAACAGCGACACGAAGCCGAAGATCAGCAGGAACGTCTTGAGGAAGCCGAGGCTGTTGTTGATCTCCTGCGACTGCGACCGCGCCTCCTCGGCGCCGGTGCGGACGTTGTACTTGGCGGCCGGCAGCTCGCGACGCAGGGACGTGACGAGCTCTTCGGGGGTGACACCGTCGCGGGCGGCGGCGTTGATGCTGTCGAAGCCGGGCTTTTCGAGCATCCGCAGCGCCTCGGGCAGGATCAGCCCGACGACCGTGGCGCCGCCGAACGAGTCGACGCCGGCGAGCTGCGTCAGGCCGACGATGACGTAGTCCTTGCGCGGCGCGGCGCCCTGGACGGTGATGCGGTCGCCGACCTTGAAGCCCTCCTTCTTGGACGTGCCGAGGTCGATGACCGCCTCGTCGGCGGTCCGCGGGAACCGTCCCTCGGCGACCGTCGAGCCCTCGAATCGCGGGTACTGCGCGGTCGAGCTGACGAAGTTCGGCGCCCCGCCGGCGCCGATGCGCTTCCCGTCCTTGCCCAGGACGGTGGCCGTGTCGAAGACCGACCCCTGCGCGACCAGGACGTCCGGGTTCGCGCGGACCTGCTTGAGGACCGATGGCGAAACGGTGGGCGCCGTCCCTCCCTCCTCGGTCGTGTCGATGAACTTCTTCGGCGTGACCGCCGCGTCGGTGCCCTTGTTCGTCTCCTCGAAGATCTTCTCGAAGCTCGTGTTGATCGTGTCCGTGAAGACGTAGGTCGCCGTGATCAGCGACACGCCGAGGGCGACCGCGAGCAGCGTCAGCGCAAGGCGCAGCCGCCGCGCCGCCAGTCCACGGATCAGGACGCGACGCATCCGCTCAGCCTCCGAGGCCCTTCATCAGCTCGTAGACGTCGTCCGCGGTCCCCGCCTCGCCGTCGTGGACGATCCGGCCGTCCTGCAGGAGCAGGAGCCGGTCGGCGACGGAGGCGGCGTTCGCGTCGTGGGTGACCATGACGATCGTCTGGCCGAAGTCGTCGACCGATCGCCGCAGCAGCTCGAGGACGTCGTGGCCGGACTTCGAGTCCAGGTTGCCCGTCGGCTCGTCGGCGAAGACGACCGCCGGGCGCGTCGCGAGCGCGCGGGCGACCGCGACGCGCTGCTGCTGGCCGCCGGAGAGCTCGCTGGGGCGGTGCGTCAGGCGGTCGCGGATCGCGACCGTGTCGATGATCTTCTCGACCCAGTCGCCGTCGGGCGAGGCGCCCGCGATCGACAGGGGAAGCTCGATGTTCTCGCGCGCCGTGAGGACCGGGAGGAGATTGAACGACTGGAAGATGAAGCCGACCTTCTCGCGGCGCAGCTGCGTCAGCGCCTTGTCCTCGAGCGCGCTGATCTCGACGCCGTCGAGTGTGACGGTGCCGCTCGTCGGCTGGTCCAGCCCCGCCAGGATGTGCATGAGGGTCGACTTGCCGGAGCCCGAGGGACCCATGATCGCGGTGAGGCGGCCGCGCGGGAAGTCGACGGTCACGTCGTCGAGCGCGCGGACCTCCGCCTCGCCCTCCCCGAAGACCCGAGTGACATTGGTGGCGGAAACGATGGCCATGGCGCGCAGGTTGTCAGATCGACCTGCGGGTGAATCACGCGGTGCGGTCCAGGACCTCCAGGCAGGCGCGAACGCCGTGGTAGGGGCACGACCAGGGCCCTGCCTTGGGGACGGCGGGGTCGGGGCGCAGGCCGTCGTCCAGCTGTTTGAACCACTCCCCGTCACGGCGATCGGCGAACCGGGTCTCGATCGCGTCCCAGAGGCGCAGCGCCGCCGCCGCGTACGCAGGGTCCCGCGTCGCCGCGAACGCGTCGGCGAACCCCACCAGCCCCTCCGCCTGCGCCCACGAGGGCCACACCCGCGGCTCGTCCCGCACGAGCCCCTCCGGCCCCAGCCCCTCCCGCAGCGTCGTGGCGGCGAGGCGCAGCCCGGCGGCCCGGGCGCTCGCGACGAGCGCCGGATCGCCGGTGAGCAGCGCACAGTCGGGCAGCAGCCACGCGCACTCGATGTCGTGCCCCGGCGTGATGTGGCGGTCGGCGGGAGCCCAGTCGGCGTCGAACCCGGCGACGAGATGGCCGCTCTCGGGGTCGATCCCGTCGAACGTGAGGTGGCGGACCAGGTCGTGCAGGCGCCCGCGGACCCGCGGGTCGGGGGCGGTGCGCTCGAGCGTCGCGTAGGCCTCGACGACGTGGACGAGGGTGTTGACGCCGGTCGCCGCGGGCAGGCGGCGGCCGTCGAGCCGCTCGCCGGGCAGGATGGCCCAGCCGGGCCCGCGCACGTCGGCGAGAGCGCCCGTGAGCGGATCGGTGAAGTGCGTCTCGATGGTGTCCACGAGCGTGCGGGCCCGCTCGAGGCTCAGCGCGTCGCCGGTGGCGCGATGATGCTCGGCGAGCCCGTAGACCGCGAACGCCTGCCCGTAGGCGTAGAGCCGGTCGGTGACGGGCGTGCCGTCGTCCGCCACGAGCCAGTGGACCGCGTCGTGCTCGGCATCCCAGAGCCGGCCGAGCAGCTCGTCCCGCGCGCGGTCGGCGAGCGCGCGGTGGGCGGGCTCGCCGTAGCGGCGCGTCACCGCCGAGAAGGCCCAGAGGATGCGCGCGCAGAGCACCGACGAGCGCGGCGCCCCGGGCACCGCCTCCAGCCGGTTCGTGACCGCGCCGTGGAACCCGCCCGCGGGATCCGGCACGCGCTCGAGCCAGAACGGCAGGATGTTGCCCAGCAGCTCGGCCTCGACCCGCTCGCCCAGCGCGGCGTCGAGCACGGGCTCGGCGCGCTGCGGGTCGCGGCGGCGGCGCCGGAACACCGGTCCTCAGGCGGGCGGCGCCGCAGCGCTCGCCGCGATCCGCGTGAACGCGGCCGCCGGGTCGCCGGTCCCGAAGATCGCCGTGCCCGCGACGAGCAGGGTGGCGCCCGCGGTCGCGGCGGGCCCGGCCGTCGACTCGTCGATGCCGCCATCGACCTCGATCGGCACGTCGGGCCCCAGCAGCTCGCGCAGGCGAGCGATCTTGCCGAGCGCCGCGGGGATGAAGGCCTGGCCGCCCCAGCCCGGATTGACGGACATCACGAGAGCGAGGTCCACCGTGACCTCGCCGAAGACGTCGAGCGGCGTCGACGGCGTGACCGCCAGGCCGGCGCGGCAGCCGGCGTCGCGGATCGCCGAGAGCGCGTAGTCGACGTGCGGCGTGGCCTCGGCGTGGACGGTGATCGTGTCGGCGCCGGCCTGTGCGAAGGCGGCGATCTGCGTGCGCTCCGGGCGGTCGACCATGAGGTGCACGTCGAGGTGCACGTCGAGGTCGCGCAGCGCACGGACCGCCCCGGGACCGAGCGCCAGCGGCGGCACGAAGTGCCCGTCCATCACGTCGACGTGGATGACCCGCGCGCCGGCGTCGCGGACGAGCTCGACCTGCTCACGCAGACGCCCGTGGTCGGCGGCGAGGATGGAGGGGGCGACCTCGATCGGCGGCATCCGCAGGATTGTGCCGGGTGGGGCGGCGGCGCTCACACCTCGACGAGCATCGACGACCCGCAATGGCCGCACTCCGTCGTCGCGGTGCTCGCCATGCGCACGATCGTCTGGTGCTCGCCGCAGCCCGGACACACCGAGCGCAGTTCGAACCGGTGCAGGCAGTTCACACAGCGGTAGCGGCCGGGGACCGACGACGGGCGCAGCCACGGCTCGCGGCAGGAGGGGCACCGCAGCCCGACCTCGATCTCACGGTCCCCCATCGGCACGAGGGTACCGGCGAGATCGGCGTGCCCGGGGCGAGCGCGGGTCACACGATCGCGCGCGCGGCGTAGAACCCGTCGGTCCCGTCCTCTGACGGCAGCGTGCGCCAGACGTCGTCGCTCTGCAGGCGTTCCTCGCCGGGGTTGAGCGTGCAGACGGCGTAGACGAGCGTCCCGCCGGGCCGCAGGTTCGCGCGGGCGGCCTCCAGCAGCGCGTCCTGCTCGGCGGCCAGCCGCGGGAGGTCGTCCGGCTGCACGCGCCAGCGCAGGTCCGGGTGCGCCTGGAGCGTCCCGAGCCCGCTGCAGGGCGGGTCCAGCAGCACGCGGTCGAACCCCGCCTCGTCGCGGAATGCGCGCGCGTCGGCCGTCACGACCCGCACGATGCCGGCCGCGTGCGTGCGCTCGCACGTGCGCTCCAGCGCCGCCGCCCGTCCCTCGTGCCGCTCGACCGCGACGATCTCGCCCTCGCCGCCCATCAGCGCGGCGAGGTGGGTCGTCTTGCCGCCCGGCGCGGCGCAGAGGTCGAGCACGCGCTCACCGGGACGCGGGGCGGTGAACCGGCCGACCCGCTGAGCCGCGCGCGACTGCGGGGTGATCGCGCCCGCCGCGTACGCCGGATGGGCGAACAGGTCGAAGGCGCCGTCGACGACGATCGTCTCCCCCGTCGCGCGTCCCCGGAATGCCGGACAGGTCGACGTCACCGGCGAGCGGGTTGATGCGCAGGGCCAGTTCGGCGGGCTCGTTGTCGGCGCGCAGCAGGGCGACGGTGCGCTCCGCGCCGAGCCAGTCCCACCACAGCTCCGTGAGCCACGCGGGGTGCGCGTGCCGGATCGCGGCGCCGGCGGGCGTGTCGTCCGCCGGCAGCTCGACGCCCTCGCGCTGCACGCGGCGCAGCACCGCGTTGACGAGCCGGTGCCCGGGGCTCGGCTTGGCCAGCTCGACGGACTCGTCGATCGCCGCGTGGGCGGCGATGCCGTCGAGGAACAGCAGTTGCTCCAGCCCGAGGTGGAGCGCCGCGCGGACCGGCACGTCGAGCCTGCCCTTCGCGTAGCGGTCGCAGATCCAGTCCAGCGTGCCGCGCCGCTGGACCGCGCCGAACGCCAGGCGCTTGGCCAGCGCGCGGTCGCGCGGCGCCAGGCCCTGGGAGGCGCCGTGCAGCGCCCGATCGGCGTAGGCGCCGCTCTGCAGCGTGCGCACGACGACCGTGTGCGCCGCCCTGCGTGCCGGGCTGACGCTCATCCGCCCGCGCCGCCGAGGCCGAGCGCCGCGGCCTGCTCGGGCCGCCCGCGCGCCCAGTCGGCGAAGGCCATCGGGCGGCCACCCGGCGGCTGCACCTCGTCGAGCACGAGCGCGTCGCCGTCGGCGTGCGCGCGCAGCACGCCGAGGAACGTCCCGTCGCCGAGCGCGATGCGCGCCCCGATGTGCGGGGTCAGTGCGCGGACGCAGCGCTCGCGCTCGCCGGCCGGTGCGGACGGCGCCAGCGTGCGGTCCTCCCCGGTGAGCTTCTCGGCGTAGGTCACGAGCGCCTCGTCCTGCTCGGCGAACGGCGGGCGCTCCTCCAGGGCGCGCACGAGCAGCATCGCGCCAAGTCCCTCCAGGCGGCCGGCGAGCGAGCCGAACGTGTCGTCCGGCAGGATCGGCTCGGCCTGCTGCAGGCAGACGGGGCCGCTGTCGAGCCCGGCGGTGAGCCGCATGATCGAGACGCCGGTCTCGGCGTCGCCGGCCATGATCGCCCGCTCGATCGGCGCCGCGCCGCGCCAGCGCGGCAGCAGCGACGGATGGACGTTGAGGATCTCGTGCGCGGAGAGCAGCGGCTCGCGGATCAGCGCGCCGAAGGCGCAGACGATCACGGCGTCGGGTTCGTCGGCGGCGATCCGCGCGCTCGCGTCCGGCCCGTTGACGTCCTCGGGCTGGAGGAGCGGCAGCTCGAGCTCGGCGGCGAGCGTCGCGACCGGCGGCGGCGTGAGCCGGCGCCCGCGTCCGGCGGGTCGGTCGGGACGGGTGACGACGAGCCGCGGGCGATGCGCGGTGCCCGCCAGGAGCCGCAGGACGGCGGCCGCGTACTCGCTGGTGCCGAGGTAGACCGTGCGCGCCACGGCAGCTACGCCGCGGCGTCGTCGCGCTCGCGCAGGGTGCGCATCGCCTCGCGCCGCTGGTCGCGGGGGGCGCGGTCGACGATGAGCACGCCGTCGAGATGGTCCATCTCGTGCTGGATCACGCGGGCCTCCAGGCCCGAGGCCTCGATGAGGAGCGGCTCGCCCTCGGCGTCCAGCGCGGTCACGCGGACGTGGATCGGGCGCTCCACGTCGACCGCGACGCCGCGCAGGCTCAGGCAGCCCTCCTCGAAGACCTCCTGCTCCTTGGATGCCCACTGCAGCTCGGGGTTGATCAGCGCCTGGATCGGGCCCTCGCCCTCGACCCGGTAGACGAGCAGCCGCCGCAGGCGCCCGACCTGGGTCGCCGCGAGCCCGATGCCCAGCGAGTCCGCCATCAGCGCGCCCATGCGCTCGACCTCGGCCTTCAGGGCGTCGTCGAAGGCGGTGATCGGCAGCGCCCTGGACTTCAGGACGGGATCGCCGAACTGGACGACCTGGGCGAGCGCCGCCTCGCGCCGCGCCAGGATCTCCGGATCGAGCGGCGGCGGCTCCTCGTGGATGCGATCGTCGGCCTCGAGCGTGTCGGCGTCGTGGGGGTGCTCGTGCTCGGCCATCAGAACGGCTCAGTCTAGACAGGGCTCGGCTGCAATTTCCGTACGCGATGCGTACGGGACTCGGACGCGATCGTCGATTCCCCGTCGCGCGCCTACTGTGGGTCGACGTCCACGCTGAAGGCGACGCCGCGGTGCTCGCGGTCGGCGGCCAGGGCGTCGACCGCGGCGCCGATCGCCGTCACGGCGCGGGCCCGGTCGGCGGCCTTCACGACGATCTGGCTGCGGTGCTTGGCCCGAAGGCGGAAGAGCGGCGCCGGTCCGAGGACGCTCGCGACGTCCGCCGGCAGCGACCGCGTCCAGCCGCGCCCGCAACGCGCCCGCGGCGGCATCGGGCGCGCCCGCCTCCTCCGCGGCGCAGACGACGCGCACGAGCGTCGAGAACGGCGGGTAGCGCAGCAGCCGGCGGCGCTCCAGCTCGCCGGCCAGGAAGCCCGGCGCGTCGTGGCGCGCCGCGCGCACGATCGGCTCGGCGTCCGGGGACGAGCGTCTGCACCAGCACCCGCCCGTCGGCGATCCCGCGTCCCGCCCGCCCCGCGAGCTGGGCGACGAGCGCGAACGTGCGCTCCTCGGCGCGGAAGTCGGGGAAGCGCAGCGTCTGGTCGGCGTCGACGACGACGCCCAGCTCGACATCGGGGAAGTCATGGCCCTTGGCGACCATCTGGGTGCCGAGGAGGATGCCGCGGTCGGCCCGCTCGAACGCCGCGAGCACGGCAGCGGCCCCGCCCGCGCGGCCCGCGTCGCCGTCCAGCCGGAACACGCGGCCGGGCAGTTCCTCCCCCAGCCGCTCGGTGCCCGTGCCGTGCCGCGCGATCGACGTCGAGCCGCAGTCCGGGCAGCTCGTCGGCACCGGCTCGCGATGGCCGCAGTGATGGCAGGCGAGCGTCGCCCCGGCGCGGTGCAGCACGAGCGTCACGTCGCAGTCCGGGCATTCCCATGCGCGCCCGCACGTCGTGCACGTCAGGAAGTTCGACCAGCCGCGGCGGTTGAGCAGGACGATCGCCTTGCGCGCGTCCACCAGCGCCTCGTGCGCAGCGGGATGCAGCGCGCCGCGCACGCCGCGCAGGTCGAGGATCTCGACGGCGGGCATCGGCGCGCCGTCGACGCGCCGGGGCAGCGAGATCCGGCGCAGGCGCTCCCACGACTCCGCGCGCGGCGTGGCGCTGCCGGCGACCAGCACCGCCCCGTGGTCGGCGGCGCGGCGCTCGGCGACGTGCCGCGCGTCGTAGCGCGGGTCGCCCTCGTGCTTGTAGGAGGCGTCGTGCTCCTCGTCGACGACGATCAGCCCCAGATCGGCCATCGGCGCGAACACGGCCGAGCGCGGGCCGACGCAGATCCGCGCCTCGCCGCGGCGCAGCCGCAGCCATTCGTCGTAGCGCTCGCCCGGCGCCATCGCGGAGTGCAGCACCGCGACGGTGTCGCCGAAGCGGGCCTGGAAGCGGGCGACGATCTGCGGCGTCAGCGCGATCTCGGGGACGAGCACCATCACGGTCCGGCCGGCCGCGAGCGTCCGCGCCGCGGCCTGCAGGTAGACCTCCGTCTTCCCCGAGCCGGTGACGCCGTGCAGCAGCAGCCGCTCACCGCGGCGCCGCGCGCGCGACATCGTCCAGGACGGCCCGCTGGTCGGCGGTCAGCTCGGGCGGCCGTGCGCCGGCACGCGCGCCGACCGCGGTGTGCTCGGGCGCGCGGCGCACGACGCGCGGCTCGATCGCCACCAGGCCGCGACCCTCCAGCCGCCGCAGCGCCGCCGTGTCGGCGCCCGTGAAGCGCGGCAGGGAGGCCAGCAGCGCCGCCTGGCCCGAGGTCAGGCGCTCACCGTCCGCGGGCGCCCGGCCGCGCCGCGCGTAGAGCGCCGTGCGCGCCCGCACGCCCTTGGGCGGCAGCATCAGCGACAGGGCGCGGGCGGGCGTCGAGCAGTACTCGGCGGCGATCCACGGCGCGAGCGCGACGAGGTCGGCGGGCAGCGAGGCCTCCAGCACCCGGCGGGGCGCGACGACCTCGTGCTCGGACGTGTCGGCGACCGCCGTCACGACGCCGAGCACGTCGCGCCGGCCGAAGGGGACGACGAGGACGGAGCCGACGCCCACGCCGTCGGGACAGGCGTAGTCGAACGGCCCGCGCAGGACGCGAGCCGTCGTGATCGGCTCGACCCGCGCGACACCCGGCATTGCGTCGAGGGTAGGTCCCGCCGCGGCGGTAGCCTCCCCCTATGGCACTCGAACTGCACCCCGGCGAGTCGGTCATCTACGACGGGCGGCCGAGCTGGCGCTCGCTGATGGCCCTCTACCTCCAGGGGGCCGCCGCGGGCCTGATCCTGGGCGCGATCCTCTGGCTGGCCGCCGGCCCCTTCTGGGGGATCGTCACGTTCCTCGGGTGTGTGGGCGTCGCCGTGCTCGTCGGCCTCGTCCGACGGGTCTTCGTGCGCTTCACGATCACCGACCAGCGGCTGCGCATCCAGCGCGGGATCATCTCGCGGCGCGTGCAGCAGACCCGCATCGACCGCGTCCAGAACGTCAACACGCGCCAGCGGCCGATCGACCGCATGCTGCGCGTCGGCGCCGTCGACTTCGACACCGCGGGGACCGACGACTCGGACTTCACCTTCGAGGGCGTCAACGACCCGACCGGCGTGGCCGCCGCGGTCGACCGGGCCCAGCGTCAGGCCGCCGAGTCGCGCCGCAGCGGCGGCGAGATCCCGGGCGGACTGTAGGCGTGGCCGGCGGGCGCCGGATGCCGGCCGAGTGGGAGCCGCATGCGGCGACCCTCATGGCCTGGCCGACGCGACGCAGCCTGTGGGGGCCCACCTGGGATGCAGCGCAGGCCGAGTACGCAGGCGTCGCGAACGCGATCGCGGCCTACGAGCCCGTGCTCATGGTGGTCACGCCCGAGCAGGCAACGGCCGCTCGGCGGCGCCTGACCCGCGGCGTCGAGCTGCTCGAGGCGCCCCTGGACGACTCGTGGCTGCGCGACAGCGGCCCGATCGTCGTGCTCGACGAGGCCGGAGCGCGGATCGGCGTGCACTTCACGTTCAACTCGTGGGGCGGCAAGTACCTGCCGTTCGACCGCGACGCCGCGGTCGCGGGGCCGATCCTCGAGCACCTGGGCATCCCGCGCGAGCGCTCGGCGATGGTCCTGGAGGGCGGCGCGCTGACGGTCGACGGCGAGGGCACGCTGATCACCACCGAGCAGTGTCTGCTCCACCCCAACCGCAACCCGGGCCTGACCCGCGAGCAGATCGAGGCCGAGCTGCGGCTGCGGCTGGGCGTGGAGACGATCATCTGGCTCCCGTACGGCCAGGCAGACGACCGCGACACCGACGGGCACGTCGACGGCGTCGCGGCGTACGTGCGCCCGGCCGTCGTCCTCGCGCAGACGGCGCCGGACCCCGCGCATCCCGATCACGAGCGGATGCAGGCGAACCTCGCGGTCCTGCGCGGCGCCCGCGACGCCCGCGGGCGCGCGCTCGAGGTGCTCGAGCTGCCGGCGTTCTCCCGTGCCGAGATCGGCGGCACCGAGCTCTCCGTCCCCTACCTCAACGTCACGATCGTCAACGGCGCGGTCATCGTCCCGCTCGGGCTGCACCCGAGCGACGACGAGGCCCTCGCAGTGATCGCCGCCGCGTTCCCCGACCGTGACGTCGTCGGCGTCCCGGCGAACGTCATCGCCTACGGCGGCGGCGGCCCCCACTGCATCACCCAGCAGGTCCCCCAGGGCTGAACGCGGAGATCGTCAACCACCCACCGGAGCGAGAGATCGGGGATGCATGGCGCCGCACGCCGAGTGGGTGCTGTGCCCGAGGCACAGCCCCACGAAGGCGGGTGGCGCCAGGCGCCCCGAGATCCGCGACCGAGCCTAAGCGGTCGCGGGTGCTGCCAACCCTGCAGCCTCGGCCAGCACCTCGGCCTTGTCCGTCCGCTCCCAGGTGAAGTCGTGGTCATCACGGCCGAAGTGGCCGTACGCCGCGGTCTTCTGGTAGATCGGGCGGTGGAGCTGGAGCTCCTCGCGGAACGCGCCCGGCCGCAGGTCGAAGTGCTCGCCGACGAGCTCCTCGATCCGGCCGCGGCCGATCTTCTCGGTGCCGAACGTCTCGACCATCACCGAGACCGGGTGCGCCACGCCGATGGCGTACGCGACCTGCACCTCGGCGCGGTCGGCGAGCCCGGCGGCGACGATGTTCTTGGCGACCCAGCGCGTGGCGTAGGCGGCGGAGCGGTCGACCTTCGACGGGTCCTTGCCGGAGAAGGCGCCGCCGCCGTGGCGGGCCATGCCGCCGTAGGTGTCGACGATGATCTTGCGGCCGGTGAGGCCCGCGTCGCCGACGGGACCGCCGATGACGAAGCGCCCGGTCGGGTTGACGAGGAAGACGCGGCGCAGCTCGGCCTCGTCGTAGAGCTCCTTCGGAAGGATCGGCTCGACGACGTGCTCCCAGAGGTCGTCCCTGATCGCGCCCTCGGCACCCTCGGCGTGCTGGCTGGAGATGAGCAGCTGCTCGATGCCGACGGGACGGCCGTCCACGTAGCGCACGGAGACCTGGGTCTTGCCGTCGGGGCGCAGGTAGGGCAGGCCGCCGTCCTTGCGCACGTCGGCCAGGCGCTTGGCGAGGCGGTGCGCGAGCGAGATCGGCAGCGGCATCAGCTCGGGCGTCTCGTTGCTCGCGTAGCCGAACATCATGCCCTGGTCGCCGGCGCCCGCGATGTCGCGCTCGTCGTCGTCGTTGGGATCGGTGCGGCGCTCGAGCGCCTGGTCGACGCCCTGGGCGATGTCGGGCGACTGCTTGTCGATCGCGTTGAGGACCGCGCACGAGTCGGCGGAGAAGCCGAGCTCGGCGTCGATGTAGCCGATGCCGCGGATCGTCTCGCGGACGACCTCCTGGACGTCCACGTACGTCTCGGTCGAGATCTCGCCCGAGACGACCACGAGGCCGGTGTTGACGAGCGTCTCACAGGCGACGCGCCCGTTCGGGTCGTCGGCGAGGACGGCGTCCAGGACGCCGTCGGAGATCTGGTCGGCGACCTTGTCGGGGTGACCCTCGGTCACCGACTCGGACGTGAACAGGAACGAATTGTCTTGGCTCATGGGATCCAGAGGGAGAGATCGACGGTGGACTCGCGGCTGCTGCCGGTGGTGGTGACTCCGACCGCACGGACCTTCGCGAGGTCCCTGCGGCTGCCTTCGAGGGCGCCGGCCGGCCCGATGCCGGTGTCCGCGCCCAGTCGGAGGAGCTGGTTGGGGTCGAGAAAGACTAGCGACGTGATCGGATTTCCGGCATTTCCGGTGACGGCATCGAACCCGCGGGCGTCCTCCAGGCGGGGGCCGTCGGCGGTGATCGTGGCGACCCCGTCGAGCGCCGTGGAGACGATCAGCGTGGTCCCGTCGAGCGCCCAGGACAGCGAACGGCCGGGGGCGTCCGCGAGCGTGCGCGCCCGCACGCCGCCCGGCGCGGCGTCCGTCCAGGTCGCGGACCCCGCGGCGCCCACGAGCGCGGCCAGGTCGGGCTCGATCGCGGTCATGGCGGCGCGCACGCGCGCCGGCTCGGCGACGCGGCTCAGCAGCGTCGTGACGGGGCCCTCGCCGCCGGGCGCGACGACGGTCGCCGACTCACGGCCGAGCCGGCTGAGCGCGGTGAACCGCTCCACGGCCGGCGCGGGTGCGCTCCCGGCCCCGGGCTCGGCGAGCAGCAGGAACCGCTCGAGCGCGGGACCCAGGTCGGCGGAGGCGACGTAGGTCAGCGTGTCGGCCGGCGCGACCTCCTGCAGGGTGGGCCGGAAGACCGGGATCCGCGCGTCGGTGTCGGCGAGCCGGCGGACGACGAGGCTCGCGCCGTCGTCGCGCGGGACGAGCGCGCCGGCGGCGCCCCGCAGGCCCGGCGTGTCGACGATGCCCGCGAGCGTGCCGTACAGGCCGCCGAGCGGCGCGAGGAGGTCGCGCGTCCCGCGCGCGGAGGCGTATGCGTCCAGGACCCGCGCCGCGGGCAGGCCCGCCATCGCGCGCCGGTAGGTGGGCGTCGCGACGAGCGCGGTCCGCCGGCCGGCGGCGACGTCGGCTGCCGCGAGCACGCTGCGCGGTTCCCCGACGGCGACGAGCTCGCCGATGCGGCGCACGACGAGCGCGCCGCACGGGCTGGGCACGTCGCCCACGCCCTCGGCCGGCGCGTCGGTGATCAGCAGCGGCGTCGACGCCCCGCCGGCCGCCGGGAGCAGCGCGAAGGTCAGCTCGTCCCCGGGGCGGCGCCTGAGGTCCAGGCCGCAGCCCGGGGCGGACGCGCGCCGCAGCAGGTCGCGCTGGAACCGCGGCCACGAGGGCAGGCGCCGCGCGATCTTGCCACCGACGCGCACGGGGCCGCGCGCGCTGTCGGTCGACAGGTGCAGGACGACGAGCGCATCGGCGGGGACCGGCGCGAGCGTGGCGGCCCCGAGCGCGGGCTCGCGCTCGTCGCCCCCGCAGCCCGCCGCCAGCACGCAGACGGCCGCGAGCGCCGCGACGACGCTCCCCCGGCCCCGCCTGCCCGACGTCCCGCTCACCGCTCGCTGCGCCGTTCCTTGCGCTCGCGCACGTCGATGATCACGGGCACTCCGTCGAGCCCGTAACGGGCGCGCAGGCGGTTCTCGAGGTAGTAGGCGTAGTCGCGGGTCATCTTGTTGCGGTTGTTGACCTGGAGCGCGAACCGCGGCGGACGGGTCTCGATCTGCGCCAGGTACAGCAGCTTGAGCCGATGGCCCTGCTTGGACGGCGGCTGACGGGCGTCGATCGCCTCGGCGAGGAAGCGGTTGAGGCCCGGCGTCGGGATGCGCTCGCGGCGGCGGTCACCGAGCGTGATCGCCTCCGCGAGCACCCGGGTCACGTTGCGTCCGCCCTGGGCACTGATCGTCATGACCTTCGGGCGCAGCCGCAGCTTGGTGTTGACCTTCGCGCGCTCGTGGTCGAGGTCGTCCTCGCTCATGGGCGCGAGATCCCACTTGTTCAGCGCCAGCAGCGTCGCGCAGCCCTCCTTCATCGCCAGCTCCGCGATCCGCAGGTCCTGCGAGGTGACGCCGTCGCGGGCGTCGCAGATCACGAGCGCCACGTCGGCCCGCTCGACGGCGCGCTGGGAGCGCAGCACCGTGTAGTACTCGACGTTGTCGGTGACCTTCGCCTGGCGGCGGATGCCCGCCGTGTCCACGAGCACCACGCGACGGCCGTCGATCTCGACGGGCAGGTCGATCGCGTCGCGGGTCGTCCCCGCGACGTCGCTGACGATCACCCGGTCGGCCCCGAGCACGCGGTTGACGAAGGTCGACTTGCCCACGTTCGGGCGTCCGATGATCGCCAGGCGGATCGTGTCGTCGTCGTCCTCGTCGCCCTCCTCGTCTGCGGGGGGCAGCAGGTCGACGATGCGATCGAGCAGGTCCCCCGTGCCCAGACCCTGAGCCGCGGAGACCGGCAGCGGCTCGCCCAGGCCCAGCCCGTGGAACTCGGCGATCAGGTGGTCGTCCTCCACGCGGTCGACCTTGTTGGCGACGACGACGACGGGGATGCTGACGCGGCGCAGCATGTCCGCGAGCTCCTCGTCGCCGGGGCGCAGGCCCCCGCGCGCGTCGACGACGAACACCGCCACGGCGGCCTCGCCGAGGGCTGCCTGGGCCTGCTCGCGGATCGAACCGGAGATCGGGTCGGTGTCGAGGGAGTCCATGCCGCCGGTGTCGATCAGCGTGAACGTGCGCCCGTTCCACTCGCAGGGCAGGTCCTTGCGATCGCGGGTGATGCCCGCGCGCTCGTGGACCACGGCCTCCCGCCCGCCGCTGAGGCGGTTGACGAGGCTCGACTTGCCGACGTTGGGGTAGCCGACGACGGCCACCTTGGGGCGGCTCACCGCGCGTCTCCGGGCGCGCGGACGGCCGTCGTCATCGTGACGATGCGATCCACCACCTCGGGTAGGGTCAGGCCGGTTGTGTCGAGGTGCATCGCGTCCGGGGCGCAGTCCAACGGGGACGTCTCACGTCCGCGGTCCCGCGCGTCCCGCACCTCCTGCTCGGCCAGGATCTCGGCGACGTCGCGCCCCGCCTGCGCCGCCCGCCGGCGGGCGCGCTCCCCGGGGTCGGCGTCGAGGAAGACCTTCACCTCGGCGTCCGGCGCCACGACCGTGCCGATGTCCCGCCCCTCGGCGACCCAGTCGCCCGACGCGATCAGCGCGCGCTGGCGCTCCACCATCGCTGCGCGGACGGCGGGATCGGCCGCGACGCGCGAGGCGTTCTCGGTGACCTCCGCGGCCCGGATCGCCGTCGTCACGTCCTCACCGCCGAGCGTGACCGGCCCGCCGACCTCGATGGCGAGCGCCGCCGGATCCGCGTCCGGGTCGCGCAGGCGCGCGAGCGCCACGCAGCGGTACATCGCGCCCGTGTCGAGGTACGTGAAGCCGAGCGCGTCGGCGACGGCGCGGGCGACCGTGGACTTGCCGGCCCCCGCCGGGCCGTCGATGGCGACGAGCATGCCGCAGGAGGCTAGAGCGTCGTGAAGATCTTCCGGCCGCTGCGCCGGCGCGACTTCGCCTTCCTGACGGCGGGCCTCGTCGTCTCGCTGATCGGCGACGGCCTCTACCTCGTGGCCGTCGCGTGGCAGGTCTACGACCTGTCGAACACGCCGTCGGCGCTCGCGCTCGTCGGCTTGGCCTGGTCGGTGGGGCTCGCGCTGTTCCTCCTGACCGGCGGGGTCGTCAGCGACCGCTTCGACCGCCGCCGGGTGATGATCGGGGCCGACTTCCTGCGCGCCCTGGCGCTCGTGACGATCGGCATCCTGTCGCTCGTCGGGGCACTGGAGATCTGGCATCTCGTGGTCCTCGTGCTGTTCTACGCCGCCGGCGAGGCGTTCTTCGGGCCCGCCCTGAGCGCGATCATCCCCGACCTCGTCGGGGCCGGCGAGGACGGCGACGAACACAGCGACGCGGTCCTCGAGGCGAACGCGCTCACCGAGTCGACCCGGCAGGCGTGCCGGCTCTTCATCGGCCCGGCCATCGGCGGTCTGGTCGTCGCGACTGCGGGCCCGGCGACCGCGTTCCTCATCGACGCCGGCACGTTCGTCTTCTCGGCGCTGATGATCGCCCTCATCCGCACGGCCTCCCATGGCCACGGCACGACGGCCACCAGCGCGTTCGCGGAGATGCGCGAGGGCATGTCCTACGTGCGCTCGCAGAAGTGGATCTGGGTGACGCTGATCGCGGCCGGGCTGTTCACGCTCTTCTACTGGGGACCGGTCCAGGTCCTGCTGCCCTTCATCGTGCGCAACGACCTCGGCGGCGGCGCGGGGACGTTCGGCCTGGTGCTCGCGGCCGACGGGGTGGGGTCGGTCCTGGCCGCCCTCTTCGTCAGCCAGCGCGGCCTGCCCCGGCGCTTCATGCTCGTCCTGGCGACCGTCTGGTCGATGGCGTCGCTGCCGCTCCTGGGCTACGGCCTGGCGACCTCGGCCTGGCAGCTCATGGTCCTCGGCGTCCTCCACGGCCTGCTGATCACGACCGGTCTCGTCATCTGGGCGGCGCTCGAGCAGACGCGGGTCCCGCGGGAGCTGCGAGCGCGCGTCATGAGCGTGGTGTGGTTCGTGTCGATCGGGCTCGCGCCCTTGTCGTTCGCGCTGACGGGGCCCGTCGCCGCCGCGCTGGGCCCCAGCACGACGCTCATCATCGCCGGGATCGTGCCGACGATCCTGACCACGGCGCTGATGGTGGGCTTCCGGATCGCGCGGGAGAACCCGCCGCCGGCCGACGACGGCGGCGGCGGCGGCGACGCGGACGACGAGCTCCTCGTCACGGGACCGGCGAGCATGATCGACGAGCTCGAGGCCGCGCCGAGCGCGCCGGCCTGACGGAGCGGCTCAGGCGACCGGCGCGGGCGGCATGACGGGCTCGACGCCCGCGGCGGCGTACGCCTCGTCCTGGTCCAGCGTCTCGCGCTCGAGCAGCGCCTGGGCGAGCGACTCCAGCCGCGGGCGCTCGCGCTCGAGCAGCTCGATCGTCTCGCGCTCGGCCTCGTCGATGATCCGCCGGACCTCCTCGTCCATCACCCGCTGGGTGTGCTCGGAGGTCTCCGAGACGCCGGGCAGCAGCGGGCCGGCGCCGTCCGCGGGCGAGACCGCGACCGCGCCGATCGCGTCGCTCATCCCCCAGCGCCCGACCATGCTGCGCGCGATGCGCGTCAGCTGCTGGATGTCCGACTCGGCGCCGGTGGTGGTCTCGCCGTAGATGACCCTCTCGGCGGCCCGCCCGCCGAGCATCACGCGGATGCGGCCGACGAGCTCCGCCCGCTCGTAGCCGTACTTGTCGGCGTCCGGGGTGGACAGCGTCACGCCGAGCGCCTGCCCGCGCGGGATGATCGACACCTTGCGGACGGGGTCGGCGCCCGGGGTCAGCATGCCGACGAGCGCGTGCCCGGCCTCGTGGTAGGCCGTCCGCTCGCGGTCCGCCCGCGACATGACGACCTGCCGCTCGGCGCCCAGGACGATCTTCTCGATCGCGTCGGTGAAGTCGGCCTGCCGGATCGTCTCGTGGTCGCGGCGCGCCGCGAACAGGGCCGCCTCGTTGACGAGCAGCGCGAGGTCGGCGCCGGTCATGCCCGGCGTGGAGGCGGCGATCCGCCCCAGGTCGACGGACTCGTCGACCGGCATGCCGCGGGAGTGGATGCGCAGGATCGCCTCGCGACCCACGCGGTCCGGGGTCTGGACGGCGATCCGCCGGTCGAAGCGCCCGGGGCGCAGCAGCGCGGAGTCCAGCGCGTCCGGGCGGTTCGTCGCGGCGATCACGATGACGCCGGAGTCGCCCTCGAACCCGTCCATCTCCGTCAAGATCTGGTTGAGCGTCTGCTCACGCTCGTCGTTGCCGCCGCTGAGCCCCGCGGCCGCCGAGCGCGCGCGGCCGATGGCGTCGAGCTCGTCGATGAAGATGATCGCCGGGCCGGCCTCCTTGGCCTGCTTGAACATGTCGCGCACCCGCGAGGCGCCGACGCCCACGATCGCCTCGACGAACTCGGACGCCGAGGAGCTGAAGAACGGCACGTTGGCCTCACCGGCGACCGCGCGCGCCAGCAGCGTCTTGCCGGTGCCGGGCGCCCCGTAGAGCAGGACGCCGCGCGGGATCCGGGCGCCCAGGCGGGCGTAGCGCTCGGGTCGGCGCAGGAAGTCCACGATCTCCGTCAGCTCGTCCTCGGCCTCGTCGATGCCCGCGACGTCCGCGAACGTCACACGCGTCTGCCCCGGCTCGGCGAGCCTGGCGCGCGAGCGGGTGAAGGCCCCGAGCCCGCCGGCCCCGCCCATGCCGGAGGCGCGCCGCATGAGCCAGATCAGTCCGCCGATGATGAGGATGGTCGGCCCGAACGCGAGCAGGAACGTCAGCAGCGGGTTGCGCCCCGTGTCCGGCGGCTCCGCGTTCAGCACGACGCCGCGCGCCTCGAGGTCCTTCGTCAGCTGGTCGGTGTTGACGAACGTCGGGACCTGCGTCTTGAAGTGGTCGACCTCCTTGCTCTCCTTCGCCCCCTGCGCCTTGTACGGGGTCTTCTCCTTGAGCGTGCCGTCGATCGTCTCCTCCTGCGAGGAGATCTCCTTGACGTTGCCCTGCTCCACCTGCTGGAGGAAGAACGGGCTGTAGGGCACCTGCGTGGCCCGGTCGGGGCGTCCCGTGACGAGCGCGAAGATGACGTTGACCGCGAGCAGCGCGAGGAAGATCGTCACGAGCATCCGCCGCCCCTGCCGGGGCAGCATCGGCTTCTTCTCGGGCGGCTTGCCGCGGCCGTCCGACGAGGGCTCCACGCGCGGCCAGGGCGGCGGCTCCTCTCCGCGCCCGCCGGGCGGGCGCTCGGCGACGGGTCGCTCGGGGGCGCTCGTTCTGCTGTGTGGTTCGTGGTCGGCCATGCGTCGTGCGGGTCCTACGATGCCGCCCCCGCCTTAAGGACGCCCTAACGGAGCGTTGCGAGATCCTCCAGAAAGCGAGGATACGAGACCGCCGCCGCCTCCATACCGTCGACGGTGACGCCGTCGGTCGACGCCAGACCGGCGACGGCGCCGAGCATCGCCATCCGGTGGTCGCCGCGCGAGCGCACCGTGCCGCCGCGCAGGCCGCCGGTTCCGCGCACGACGAACCCGTCCGCGGTCGCCTCCGCGTCGCCGCCCAGGTCGTTCAGCGCCTCGACGACTCCGGCGATCCGGTCGGACTCCTTCACCCGCAGCTCCTGCGCCCCGGTGACGACGGTCTCGCCGTCCGCGAAGCAGCCGAGCAGGCCGACGAGTGGGAGCTCGTCGATCGCGAGCGGCACCTCGTGCGGCTCCACGACCGTCCCGACCAACGGCCCCGCCGCGACGTCCAGGTCGCTCGTCGGCTCCTCCGCCGGAATGACGCCGTCGGCCCGCGAATCCTCCAGGTCCCCCAGCACGATCGCGCCCATCCGCTGGGCGATCGTGATGAAGCCGGTGCGCGTGTGGTTGACGCCGCACCCCTCGATGATGAGCCGCGAGCCGTCCACGAGGATCCCCGCCGCGATCGCGAACGCGGCCGACGACGGGTCCGCGGGCACCGTGAGCACCTCGGGGAGCGTCAGCTCGTCGAGGTTCGAGACCGTGACGGCGTTCCCCTCGCGCGCCAGCACGGCCCCCGCGGCGACCAGCAGGCGCTCGGTGTGGTCGCGGCTGACGTCGGGCTCGACGACGGTCGTCGCGCCCTCGGCGAGCAGCCCGGCGAGGAGGATGCACGACTTCACCTGCGCGCTGGCGACCGGCAGCTCGTAGCGGATGCCGTGCAGCCGCCGGCCCGTCACGGTGAAGGGCGGGAAGCGCTCGTCCGTGGCGGCGATGTCGGCGCCCATCAGCGCCAGCGGCGCCGCGATGCGGTCGACCGGGCGCCGGCGGATCGACGCGTCTCCGTCGATCGTGAACGCGCATCCCTCCTGGGCCGCGAGCCACCCCGGGAGGAGACGCATGAGCGTCCCGGCGTTGCCGACATCGATCGGGCCGTCGGGTTCGCGCGCCTGCCTCAGCCCGGTGCCGCGCACGACGATCTCGTCCGGGCGCCGCTCCACCAGCGCGCCGAGCGCCTCAACGGCGCGCAGCGTCGACAGGGTGTCCTCGGCCTCGAGGTAGTTGGAGATCCGCACGGGCGTGTCGGACATCGCCCCCAGCAGGGCCATGCGATGCGAGATCGACTTGTCGGGCGGGGGGACGAGCGAGCCCTTCAGCGGCCCGCTCGGGTCGACGCGAACGCCGCTCATGCGAGGTCCACCCCGAGCTCGGCGAGCACCTCGGCGGCGCGCGCCGCCTGCGCCTCGGCGACCCACAGGGCGACGCTGCCGCGGGTGCCGTCGGGTGAGGGCGTCAGCGACATGTCCGTGATGTTGATGCCCGCTCGACCGAGCGTCAGCGCGATCTCGGCGATGACGCCGGGGCGGTTGGGAACCGCGGCGCGCAGCTCGCGCACCGGCCCGCCCGCAAGGCCCGCCTCCAGGAGCGTCCGCCGCTGCCCCGCGGCCGTCGCCTGCCACGCCTGGAGCGCACCGGCGTCATCGGCGGCGAGCAGTCCGCGAACCTCCTGCAGGTGCGCGAGCGCACCGTCGACCTGGTCGAGCAGCGCGTCGCGGTTGGAGCGGTAGATCCCCGTCCAGATGCCGGGATTGGCGCCCGCCACGCGCGTCGCGTCGCGGAAGCTCGGCCCCGTCGCGGGCATCCGCTCGCCGCCGAGCGCCCCGGCCGCCTGGGCGACGAGGACGTTGGCGAGGACGTGCGGGAGATGCGAGACGGCGGCCATCGTGCGGTCGTGATCGGCGGGATCCACGACGAGCGGGCGCGCGCCGATCCCCGTGACGAGCCGGTGCACGCGCTCGAGCAGCAGCCCGCTCGTCGCCCCGTGCGGCGTGAGGTACCACGTCGCGTCGTCGAAGAGGTCCTCGCGCGCGTGGTCCACCCCCGCGACCTCGGCCCCCGCCAGCGGGTGCCCGCCGACGAACCGCTGGTCGTCCCCGGCCGCCTCGACGACCGCCTGCTTCGTCGAGCCGACGTCGGTGACCGCACAGCCCTCGGGGGCGAGCTCGAGCACCTCGCGGGTGATCTGCGGCAGCACGTCGACCGGGGCGCAGACCACCGCGACGTCCGCATCGGCGAGCGCCTCGCCGACGGTCGCGCAGGCCGCGTCGAGCGCGCCGAGCTCGACGCCGAGCGGCGCCCGCCGCCCGGTCCCGCGGACGTGGGCGCCGAGCCTCCGGCGGGCGGCCATGCCGACCGATCCGCCGATGAGCCCGGTGCCGACGACCGCGAGGTTCAACGACTCACGCCGCCGATGCCTGCGTCTGCAGGAAGGGCAGCTTTCCGGCGATCTGCGCGACCTGCTCGACCTTGCGGGCGTACTCCGGGAACTCCGCGGCGCGCAGCGCCTGCGGCCCGTCGCAGATGGCCTCCTCGGGGTTCGGGTGCACCTCGACGATGATGCCGTCCGCCCCGGCGGCAGCGGCCGCGAGCGAGAGCGACTCGACGAGGTCGCGCCGGCCGGCGGCGTGGCTGGGGTCGACGACGATCGGCAGGTGCGTCATCTGCTTGAGCACCGGGACGGCCATGAGGTCGAGCGTGAAGCGGTAGGCCGACTCGAACGTGCGGATCCCGCGCTCACAGAGCATCACCGCCTCGTTGCCCTCCTTGAGGATGTACTCGGCCGCCATGACGAGCTCCTCGAGCGTGCTCGAGAGCCCGCGCTTGAGCAGGACGGGGCGCCCGGCCCGGCCGAGCTCGCTGAGGAGCCCGTAGTTCTGCATGTTCCGCGCCCCGACCTGGATGACGTCGGCCACCGCGAGCACCGGCTCGAGGTCGCGGGCGTCCATCAGCTCGGTGACGATCGGCAGTCCGCTGATCTCCTTGGCCTCGGCCAGCAGCCGCAGACCCTCCTCGCCGAGCCCCTGGAAGGAGTACGGAGAGGTGCGGGGCTTGTAGGCGCCGCCGCGCAGCATGTTCGCGCCGGCGGCCTTCACGACCTCCGCGGTCTGGAGCAGCTGCTCGCGTGACTCGACGGTGCACGGGCCGGCGATCAGGGCGAAGTGCTCGCCGCCGATCTTCGCGCCGCCGATGTCGAACACCGACGCCTCGCGATCCTGCTCCCTGCTGGCCAGCTTGTACGGCTTGAGGATCGGGACGACCTTCGACACACCGGGCCGGCCGTCCAGCTCGAGCGCGCTGACGCGGACCTCGGTGTCCGTGTCGCCGATCGCGCCGATGAGGGTCACCTCCTCGCCGCGACTGGGGTGGGCGGTGCCGCCGACCGATTCGATCCGGTCGATCACCGCCTGAATCTCATCCTCGGTTGCCTGGGGCTTCATGACGATCAACATTCCTTCGCTCAGTTCCTTCTCGCTGCTCGGTCTCCGATAGGGGTACGTCCGGCGAGGCCGGACGGGGCGCGCGTGCTCAGCAGCCCCTGATGAATACGGCGCCCGGCCCGAAGGCCCTGGTGCGGCGGTCCTCGAAGACCGGCCGAGCGCCTAGCTAAATCGCCAGGCGGAGCGATAGGCGAAGCCGAAGCCGGACAGCGCGGCGCTGGTGGGATACGTCGTGGCGCTGTGGGCCCGGCGGCTCATCTGCGCAGGCATTGAACCACACGCGTGGCGTCAGCGCGACCGCGTGGTCGCAGGATCGTCACACGGACGAGCGCACCGCGGCCAGCGCGTCGGCGATCGCCGCGAGGAAGCGGGCGTTCTCGTCCGGTGCCCCGTACGTCACGCGCAGGCAGCCCGCGCGTCCGAGCGCCGACCCCGCGCGCACCAGGACGCCGCGTTCGCGCAGGAGGCCGACGACGTGACGCTCGAGTGCCCCCGCGTCCTCCCCCGGCTCGGCCGGCAGCGTCAGCCAGCAGAAGTTCGCCTGCGAGGCCGCGACGGGGATGCCGAGCCCGTCGAGCCCGTCGGCCAGCTCGATCCGCGCGACCACCGCCCGCTCGACGCGCGCCGCGACGGCGTCCTGATGGCGGAGCGCCTCGATCGCGGCGGCCTGCGCAGGGGCGCTGCAGAAGAACGGCTGGCGGACGAGGTTCACGGCCGCGACCGGCTCCGACGAGCCGCAGAGCGCGAAGCCCACGCGCAGCCCGGCCAGCCCGTAGACCTTGCTGAAGGTGCGCAGCAGGATGAGGTTCGGGTGGCGCTTCAACAGCGGCAGCGTCGTGTCGGGGTCGTCGAGCGTGTTGAACTCGCAGTAGGCCTCGTCGAGCAGGACGCAGACGTGGTCGGGGACGCGCGCCACGAAGTCGGCGACCGCGGCGGCCGGCACCGCGGTGCTCGTCGGGTTGTTGGGGTTGCAGACGATCACCAGGCGTGTGGCGGCGGTGATCTCCGTGAGCATCGCCTCGAGGTCGTGCTCGTCGCGCTCGTTGAGCGGCACGCGGATCGCGGTCGCCCCCGAGGCGGCCTCCAGGTGCGGGTAGACGGAGAACGAGGGCCACGCGTAGACCAGCTCGGCGCCGGGCTCCAGGAGCGCCTCGCCGAGCGCGAGCAGCACGTCGCACGAGCCGTTGCCGATCGCGATGCGCTCGGCGGGCACCCCGTAGCGGTCCGACAGCGCCGACCGCAGCCCGGCGTTCGTCGGGTCGGGGTAGCGGTTGAGGCCGCCCAGCACGCGGCCGATCGCCTCGGCGACTGCCGGCAGCGGCGGATCCGGCGACTCGTTGGACGCCAGGTGCGCGACGTCCTCCGGCAGTGCGTAGGCGGCCGCGGCCGGATAGGACGGGATGCGCCGCAGGCGCGCTGAGTACTCGATCGTCACGCGCTGATTGTGTCAGTCGCCGATCGGGCCGCCCGCGCGCTCCTCGCCCTCGGGCAGGTGCGCGTCGCGGCCGACGTAGCCGCCCTTGCCGCCGACGACGAAGATCACGGCATCGTCGTCGCCGAGGTTGCGCAGGCGCCGCACGGTCTGTGCGTCGACCCGTGCGATGCCGCCGGGCGCCAGATGCGCGACCGCGCCGTCGCCGAACTCGATCTCCACGTCGCCCGCGTGGACGAAGTAGATCTCCTCCTGCTCGTCGTGGTAGTGGAATCCCGCCTGGTAGCGGGGCGGCAGGACGAGCGCGTTCACGCCCATCGAGGTGACGCCGAGCGGGACGCGGACCTTGCGAAAGCCCCAGCCCTCCCCCAGCGCGTCCAGGTGCCCGGCCGTCCAGCCGGCGCCCTCCACGACCTCGGTGATGACGGGGTTCTCGGACACAGCGGCCTCCTACTGGGCGGATTCCAGGTCGGCGCGCAGGGCGCGCGCCTCCCGCAGGTAGACGTGGCGGGCCTCGTGGCCCTCCGGTGCGTGGTACTGGACGAGCACGCGGATGACGCGCTCCATCGCCCCGGGGACGTTGATCTCGCGCACGCACAGGAGCGGCACGCGCTCGAAGCCCATGTTGCGCGCGGCGACGGCCGGGAACTCGGCGTTCAGGTCGTCGGTCATCGTGAAGATGCAGTTGACGATGTCGGCCGGCTGCAGCGCGTTGCGCTCCAGCAGCTCGCGCATCAGCTCCTCGGTCGCGCCGAGGATCTGCTCGCGGTCGTTGGCGTCCGTCGTGGTGGCGCCGCGCAGGGCGTACAGGCGCATGGCGGGCGCCATCATGCCACCCGGCGCTCGTCGGCAGCGGCGCGCAGCGCGTCGACCTCGGCCGGGGTGAGGCGCCGGGACTGGCCCTCGCGCAGCCGCCCGAGCGGGAGCGGGCCGAACGAGACGCGCCGCAGCTCCCGCACGCGATGGCCGACGGCGTCGCACATCCGCCGCACCTGGCGCTTGCGCCCCTCGCGCAGCGTGATCTCCAGCTCGTGGCCGTTGATGCGCCGCACCTCGGCGGGCAGGGTCATGCCGTCCTCCAGCTCGATGCCCTCGCGCAGGCGCCGCAGGGCGCCGTCGCGCAGCGGCGGCCCGCCGGTCGTCACGCGGTAGGTCTTCGGCACCTCGAAGCGCGGGTGCGTGAGCCTGTGCGCGAGGTCGCCGTCGTCGGTGAGCAGGATCAGGCCCGTGCTGTCGGCGTCCAGTCGCCCCACGGGGTACAGGCGCCGCGCGCCGGGCGCGCGCACGAGGTCCACGACGGTCGGGCGCCCGTGCGTGTCCGAGGCGGTCGAGACGACCCCGAACGGCTTGTTCAGCAGGTAGACGACGCGCACCTGCGGCGCGCCGCCGACCCGCTCGCCGTCGACCTCGATCCGCTCGCGGCCGGTGACGTCGCGCGCGGGGTCGGTCACCGTCTCGCCGTCGACGCTCACGCGCCCGTCGAAGACGAGCCGCTCGGCGGCCCGCCGCGAGGCGACGCCCGCGTGGGCGAGGTGTTTGGCCAGGCGCACGCTGTCACCATAGGTGGTCGATCGCCATGGACCTCGACCTGCTGAAGACGACGCTCGGCGACGCCGGCCAGCCCGGACTACCGGGCGCGCCAGGCGTGGGCGTGGCAGGCTCGCGGCGTGCGCGGCTGGGACGCGATGACGGACCTGCCCGCCGGGCTGCGCGACCGGCTCGCAGCGGACGTGCCGTTCTCGACGCTCACGCTGGAGCACGAGGCGACCGCGCTCGACGGGACGGTGAAGGCGCTCTTCTCGACGGCGGACGGGCGCCCGGTCGAGGCGGTCCTCATGCGCTACCGCGACGGGCGCCATTCGCTCTGCGTGTCCTCGCAGTCCGGCTGCCCGCTGACGTGCACGTTCTGCGCGACGGGGACGATGAAGTTCGGCCGCAACCTCACGGCCTGGGAGATCCTCGACCAGGCGCTGCACTTCCGCCGCATGTCGCAGGTGGACCACTGCGTGTTCATGGGCATGGGCGAGCCGATGATGAACCTCGACAACGTCCTGCAGGCGTGCCGCCTGCTGCCGGACCTGGGGGTCACCAACCGCCGCACCGCGATCTCGACGGTCGGCTGGATCCCGGGCATCGACGCGCTGACCGAGAGCGACATGCCGATCCGCCTGGCGCTGTCGCTGCACGCGCCGCAGGACGCCCTGCGCTCGGAGATCATGCCGGTGAACGACCGCTACCCGCTGCGGGACGTGCTCGCCGCGTGCGAGCGCTGGTACGAGCGGCGCAGGCGGATGGTCTTCATCGAGTACGTGATGCTCGCCGGCGTCAACGACCGTCACGAGCAGGCGCTGGCGCTGACGAAGCTGCTCGACCGCAAGAAGTACAAGGTCAACCTCATCCCCTACAACCCGACGGGGTCGATCTACGACGGGTCATCCCGGGAGGCGACCGACGCCTTCCGCGACGTGCTCGTGAAGGCCGGGTTCAACGCCACCGTGCGCCTCACCCGCGGCCAGGACATCGACGCCGCGTGCGGACAGCTCGCGGCGAAGGCGCTGGCGGGGTAGCGGGCGCCACAGATCACCACCGGTCGGCGCCACCGCTGCGGCACCACCCGCGCAGCTCGGCCCCGAAACGCCCGGAGAGCTCGACGCGCGTGCACTCCTTGTACGTGATGCGTACAGAGATTGCAGCTCACGTTCGGGACGCGGAGGTCGCGCGGGTGGCGAGCCGTCAGTTCGGACTGATCACGCGCCGGCAGCTCGAGCGGATCGGGCTGACCTCGCCGGCGGTCGCGCTTCGGGTTCGCTGCGGGCGCCTGCACCGCGTCCATCTCGGGGTCTACGCCGTCGGGCACACCGTCCTCTCGCACGACGCGCGCCGGCTGGCCGCGGTGCTGACGTTCGGGGACGGCGTGGTCCTGGCCCATGCGAGCGCCGCGGGCATGCACCACCTGCGGCCCGACAACGGGACGCTCGTCCACGTCGCCGTCCCACCCGGACGCAGGTGCCGCCCGCGCCCCGGCATCTGCGTCCATCACCCGGCCGACCTCACGCCCGCCGACTGCACGACGCGCAACGGCACCCCCGTCACGACGTACGCCCGGACACTCGCGGACCTCGGCGACCATTTGCCCATGCATCACGTCCGCGCCGCGTTCGTCAGGGCCGAACAGCTCCGGGTGCTCGACATGCGGGAGATCGACGCGGTACTCGAACGCGCTCACCCGCGACGCCGCGGCCCGGCGATGCTGCGTGAGGTCCTGCGCGGCTACGACCCGCGGTGGCAGGACACGCTCTCGGGGCTCGAGCTTCGCCTGCTCGACATCGTCAGCGCGAACGACCTGCCGGCCCCGGACGTCAACGCCTGGGTCGACGGCCGGTTCCTGATCGACTTTCTCTGGAGACGCGAGCGCCTGGCGGTCGAGACCGACAGCGCGCGCTTCCATGACACGCCGAACTCGCGACGCTCGGATGCGCGCCGTGACCGCGAGCTTCGAGGGCTCGGGCTGACCGTGCTGCGCGTGACCGACGACGACCTCGGCGAGCGGCCGGGCGCTGTCGCGGCTCAGCTCACGCACGTGCTGCGAGCGAGCCTGCCGAGCCCGCCTTGAGCGCAGCTACGCCCGCACGCGCAGCTTCTGCGGGTCGTGCGCGCAGGCGTGACTGACCGTCGCCGTCGTCGCCCCCTCGCCGACCGCGACCTCCACGCGCGCCCCGTCCGCGGCGACGTCGCTGCGCACGCGCGCCAGCCCGATCAACCCGTGGCGCGGGCTCTCCACGGGGCTCGTGCAGCAGCCGACGACCTCGCCGCCGGACAGGACGTCCGCGCCCAGCTCCGGCAGCTCGTCGCCGTCCAGCCGCAGCGTGACGAACCGGTTCGGCGGATCCGCCGCGAGCGCGCCGAGCGCGTCGCGGGCGAGCAGCCCGTCTGCGGTCTCGAGCTTGACGAGCGCTCCGAGCCCGACGTCGTAGGGCGTCTGCTCACCCGGGAGGTAGTCCTGCTCGTGGATGATCAGCCCCGCCTCCACCCGCGCGATCTCGACCGCCTCGAAGCCGACCGGCCGCACGCCGGCCTCCCCCAGCGCGGTCCAGAGGGCGGGCGCGCTGTCGCGCTCGGTGAGGATCAGCTCGAAGCCCAGCTCACCCGAGAACCCGGTGTGCAGGACGTACGCCGGGATCCCGGCGACGTCCGCCGGCTCGGGCGCGAAGCGGAAGTACGGCAGCGCTCCCAGGTCGAGGCCCGTCAGCCCCTGAAGCACCTCGCGGGAGCGCGGGCCCTGGACGGAGATGAGCGGCATCTCGTGCAGGCGGTTCGCGACCGTGACGTCCATCCCCTCGGTGAGCGACGCGAGGTGCTCGGCGAACGTCGTGCCGTTGGTCATCACCCACAGATGGTCGCCCGCGTGGCGGAAGACGGTCGCGTCGTCCACGAGCGCACCGGCCCCGTCGACCACGGCGCCGTAGCGGACCTGGCCGGGCTCCAGCGCACCGATCGCGTTCGTGAACACGCGCTGCACGGCGGCGACGGCGTCGGCGCCGCGCACGTCCCACTTCACCAGGCCGTAGACGTCCCACATGACGACGTCGTCGCGCAGTGCGGCGTACTCGCCGGCACTGTCGCCCAGATTGAGCGTCCAGACCCAGCCGTCGTAGTCCTCGAAGACCGCGCCCTGCTCAGCCTGCACGTCGTAGAGCACGGAACGGATCGGTTCGTCGGTCACGGCACGGCCTCCGGGGGGAGATTGGCGGGCGCCGAGCCTACGTCAGCGACCCATGGCGCCATACACACCGAGGTGTACGCTGATGCGCGTGACGCGCACGAACATCGACATCGACGACGAACTGATCGCCGAGGTCATGCGCCGGCACGGCCTGCGGACCAAGCGCGAGGCGGTCGACTTCGCGCTCCGGCGGCTGGCCGCACCGCCCCCGGCCGCCCGTCGTGACCTGCTGGCCCTTCGCGGGACCGGCTGGAGCACGGACATGTCGGAGATCCGCGCCGGCTGGCAGCGCGCGGACGAGACGTGACGCTGGTCGATACATCCGCGTGGATCGAGTGGCTGCGGGGGACCGGCTCGCCGACGTGCCGCGCGGTGGACGCCGTTCTTGCGAGACCCGATCAGCCGGCGATCTGCGAACCGATCGTGTTCGAGCTGGCCGTCGGTGCGCGGACGGCCGGCGACGATCGTGCCGTCGCGTCCCTCGTCAGCTCCTGCAACCATGTGACGGTCTCGGCGCCCAGCGTCTGGGAGGCCGCCGTGGCGGCGCACCGCACCTGCCGGCGCGGAGGTGAGACGGTCCGCTCCATGGCCGACTGCCTCGTCGCCGCGGTGGCCCTACGCGAGAATCTCGAGATCCTGCACTGCGACCGCGACTACCTGACGCTGGCGCGGCATCTGCCGGTCCGCCAGCGAACCTCCTGAGGCGACCGCTCAGACAGGGACGTCGCCGAGCAGCGGCTCGCCGGCCGCGCCCGGGCCCTCCACCGGATCGCCCAGCCCCGGCTGCTCCGGCGCTCCGTCGCGGCCCGAGCGCATGTCGCCGGCCCGCAGCAGGCGGTCGCGCAGCTCGCTCTCCTCCTCCGGCGACGGATCCCACTGCGTCGCATCGGGCAGGTCGGCGAGCGCGTTCAGCCCGAACAGCTTCAGGAACAGCGGGGTCGTGCGATAGAGGACGGCGCCGAACTGCGAGCGGCCGGACTCCTCGATCAGCCCGCGTTCCAGCAGCGTCCCGGACGCCGAGTCGGCGGCGACGCCGCGGATGCGCGTGATCTCCGGGCGCGAGACGGGCTGCAGGTAGGCGACGATCGCGAGCGTCTCCGCCTGTGCGGGCGTCAGCGGCGGGGTGCGCGGTCGCGCGAGCAGCCGGCGCGCGGCCTCCTCCTGCTCGGGCGCGGTGGCGAGCGTCCAGCCGCCCGCGAGCTCGCGCAGGACCAGCCCGCGCTCGGCGGGCGCGTACTGCGCGGCGAGCTCGTCCAGCGCGACCGCAAGCTCCTCCGGCAAGCAGTCTGCGGCCTCGGCCAGCGCCGCCGCCGGGACGGGCTCGGGGCTCAGGAACAGGAGCGCCTCGAGGGTGCGGGCGAGCGGGGTCATGCGGCGCCTCCGGCGACATGCAGCGGGTGGACGTGGGCGGGCCAGTCGGGGTCCGCGCCGTGGATGTGGGCGGTGTCGCGCGTGGACGGGCGGATCGCGATCGGGCCGAACGGCTCGTCCTGCTCCCAGCGGGCCTCACCCTGCTTGTAGAGCTCCAGCAGCGCGAACAGGGTGACGGCGACGGTCATGCGGTCGGCGCCGGCGACCGCATCGTCGAACGAGACGACGCCGCTGCGCAGCAGCCGCCGCAGGTGGGTGAGGCGCTCGGACACGCTGACGCGCGGTCGAGCGAGATGCCCGAGGTCGAGCGGCGGCGGCGTGCGGAGCATGCCCCCGATCGCCGCGCCGAGCTGCCCGGGGTCGTAGGCCTGGCCGCTCGCCTCGTAGGTCACCTTGCGCAGGAACGGCGGCGGCGGGGCGAGGCGGAAGCGGTGCCCGCGCTCGTCGTCGAGCCGCTCGGCGAGGTGCTCGGCGGCGCGCCGGTAGCGGCGCGCGTCGAGCATCCGGGCCAGCAGCTCGTCGGCGGCCTCGCCGGCATCGAGGTCGTCCAGCAGGTCCTCGTCCGCCCGCGGGAGCATCAGCCGGGACTTCAGCTCCAGCAGCGCTGCGATCAGGACGAGGAACTCGGTCGCGACCTCCAGGTCCAGCTCGCCGCGTGCCTCGAGCACGTCCAGGTAGGAGACGACGACGTCGGCCAGCTCCACCTCGAGCAGGTCGACCTCCTCGCGCAGGACGAGCGTCAGCAGCAGGTCGAACGGACCCGTGAAGACCTCGAGGTCGAGCTCCAGCTCGGCGACGATCACGCGCGCAACCTACCTGGGGCCTCGGTCGTTCTCGGCAGGCGCAGCGCGACCAGGCCCGTCGCCAGCAGCAGCGCCCCGCACAGGGAGTACGGCAGCCAGTCGCCGGCGAGCTGGCCCAGCGCACCGCCGGCCGCGGCGCCCAGCCCCATGCCGGCAGACCAGCCGACGTTGTTGTACGCGAACGCCCATGCCTGGTCGACGCCGAGGGCCTCCGAGCGCAGCGAGACGAGCTTGCCGGACGGCGTCATGAGCATCCCCGCGACGACGGCGAACGCCACGACGAGCAGCGCCAGCACCAGCACCCGCCCGGGCATCCAGAACAGCGCGATGACGACGCCGCCGCTGAGGGTCGCCGCGCGGACGATCGGCAGCGTGCCGCGACGGTCTGCGTACCGCCCGGCGAGCGGACTTGCGACTGCCTCGGTCAGCGCGGCCACGAGGAAGATCGCGCCGATCACCAGGGCGCTCGCGCCGAGATCGTCCAGGCGCAGCGGCACGAGCACCTCCTCGGCGCCGAACGCCAGTGACGGCGCGAACGTCAGCCATGCGGCAGCCAGGAACGCGCGGTCGCGCAGGAGCGCCCGCGCCGGCGTGGAGACGTCTCCCGGCGCGACGGGTCGCGGCTGGGTGCGCGCACCCGCGGCGAGCAGCAGACCGAGCGCGGCGACCCCCAGGAACGCCGGCGCCCGACCGATCGTCTCGGCCGCGACGCCGACGACCGGGCCGAACTGCGCGCCGAAGACCGCGGCCCCGATCGCGACACCGATCGCCTCGCCGCGGCGCTCGCGCGGCACCGCCATGCCCAGCCAGGCGAGACCGGCCGTCCACGTCAGCGCGCCGCCGATGCCCTGGGCGAACCGCGCGAGATCGAGGATCGCGACGCTGCCGGCGAGGGCGAACACCGCGCCGGCCGCCGTCATGACGATGAGGCCGGCGATCACCGTCGCCCGCGGGCCGTAGCGGGAGGCCAGCCAGCCGCCCGGGAGCGCCCCGAGGAGCGTGCCCGCCGGATACGCGGCGACGAGGATCCCGGCCTCGGACTTCGCCAGGCGGAACTCGTCCTCCAGGGCGGGCAGCAGCGGCGCGAGGGCCGCGTAGAGCATCGTGTCGACGAGGACGATGACGCCGACGAGCAGGAGCAGCCGGCGCGGCATCGCCGCCGTCCGCTAGCCGCGCGGCCCGACGCCCATCGCGGCACGCACCTCCGCAAGGGTCTCGCGCGCGATCGCACGGGCGCGGGCGGCGCCCGCCGCGAGGATCGCCTCGAGCCGCTCCTCGTCGGGACGCAGCTCGGCGTAGCGCTCGCGGACCGGCGTGAGCTCAGCGACGACGGCATCGGCGACGGCGGCCTTCAGATCGCCGTAGCCGCGCGCACCGGCGAGATCGGCGACCACCTGCTCGGGCGTGCGGGCGGTGCACGCCGCGAGCACGTCGACGAGGTTCGTGACGCCCGCCTTGTCCTCGCCGCGGCGGATCACCGGCGGATCCTCGGAGTCGGTGACTGCGCGCTTGATCTTCTTCTCGATCGCCTTCGGCTCGTCGAGGACGTAGATCGTCCCCTCCTCGCTCCCGCCGGTCGTCGACATCTTCCGCGTCGGGGTCCTGGAAGTCCATGATCCGCGCGCCGACCGCGGGGATGCGGTGCTCGGGCACGACGAGGATCTCCTCGCCCTCGGGCGCGAACCGCGCGTTGAAGCGCTTGGCGATGTCGCGCATCAGCTCGAGGTGCTCGCGCTGGTCCTCGCCGACGGGCACCTCGCTCGCGCGGTAGGCGAGGACGTCCGCGGCCTGGAGCACCGGGTAGAAGAGCAGGCCCGCCGACACGAGCTCACGCTGGGCGAGCGACTTGTCGCGAAACTGGTGCATCCGGTTGAGCTCACCGAGCGCGGTGACCGACGACAGCAGCCAGCACAGCTCGGTGTGCTCCTGCACGTCGCCCTGGCGGAAGAGGATGCTGCGGTCCGCGTCCAGGCCCGCGGCGAGGAGCGTCGCGAGCGTGTCGTACACGCGGTCGCGCAGCTCCGCGGGCTCGTAGGCGACGGTGATCGCGTGCAGGTCGACGATGCAGTAGAGGCTCTCGTCGCCCGCCGCGGCGGCCCGCTCCTGGCCCTCGACGTACTGGCGGATCGCGCCGATGTAGTTGCCCAGGTGCTTGCTGCCCGTGGGCTGGATCCCGCTGAAGATGCGCATGCGGGTGGGCAGGCTAGTGATCCGGGGTCTCGCCGAGGAAGTGGTCGACGTGACTCGACCGCTCGACGATCGCGTCGTCCACCTTGCTCTGCGTCCAGACGCCGACCTCGTCGCTGTCGGGGTAGACGGTGACGGCCGGGCAGACGACCGTCGACCACATGAGGACCCGCGCGGGCTCGGCGTGCTCGTAGTGGTGGGGGCACACGGCCTGACCGGGCGGCAGCACGTAGAGGCTCGCGCCGGTCTGCTCGGCGCCGAGCCGCGGCCCGAAGCGGAACATCCCGGCGTGGAAGCCGTCGGGATCGTCGTCGTAGGTCAGCGGCGGATCGGCGAGGTTGGCGCAGCGCATGGGCGCAGTGTCCCAGCCGCCACCGAGCGATGGGTGCGCCGGCTCCATCGTCGGCGTGCCGAACGAGCCCAACCCACGGGGACGCGCGTCGGGTTCGCCCCGATCAGTAGGCCATGAGTCGGATCCTGTCGAACTCGCGCCTGCTCAGCGCCCCGAGCGGGAGCGGCTCCGCGCGGCCGCCGCGCCGCTACTCCGGAGCCCGAACGATGAGCACCGGACGGCTCGTTCCGCGTAGCAGGCGCTGGGAGGTCGAGCCGAGCAACGTTGACTTCACGCGTCCCAGACCGCGTGAACCGATGATGATCGCTGCCGCGTCACGGTCCTCGGCGAACGCCGCGACGGTGTCAGCGATGTGCGATCCCTCCTGCAGCGCCAGCGCCTGCGCATCGGCGCCCAGTTCACGAGCAAGCCGGGCGCCCACCTCGGCCGCAGCAGCGGCGTGCTCCTGCTGCGCCTCATCTACAGCCGCGATAGCCCCTGGGTCGGGCGGCATGTACGCGAGACCGAAGGGATCTGGACCCGACGCCATCGCGAGCGCCAGTCCCGGTTCCCATGCTGTCACGACCAACACCAACCGGCCAGCGAACAGCCGTGCAGCCGTGCGCGCCGCCTGCTGCGCTTCGGCCGAACCATCAAAGGCCACGATGACCGGTTGAGCGTCAGTGTTCATGCAGTCCATCTACCACATGTGACGAGACGCGACAGTCGCGGAGCCCCCGATGCGCGAACTCTGCGCCCCTGCATTTCGTCTCGATGGAAGAGGACCGGCGCAATGCCCACGCCGAGTTTCTGCTTTTCCCCGAGGCTGGTCCGCGACCTGCTCACGCGTTCGATGGAAGACCCCTTCGGCCTGTGGACTGGGTGCTACGAGAGCTTCCGGGCCGCATCGGTTGGCGACGACTGGTCGTGATGCCACTCCAGGGGTGGACAATCGACCACTCGACGACCCGAGACGCAACGACCCACCGCGGCCCGTCACGCACGCCGCAGAGGCAGGCGTCACCGACGGCACGTGCTCGCCGGCGCGAGCGACACCCCGCCCACCTGGGCCAGCGTTCAGGAATGTACCCCGAGTTCGCGCTCCTGCTTTCGTCCGTTCCGGCGGTGCACCGTCGGGCGTCCGTAGCGCTCACCCAGAGCGCGGTGCGTGTGGCGATCGTGGTGCCTGCCCATACTTGTTCCAGCCCCAGCACACGGGGTTGCCGGTGCGCGAGAGGGCGCATGAGTGCCGGTAGCCGGCGCTGATCTGCACGAAGGAGCCCGAGGGCGCTCGCGTCTGCCCGTACTTGTTGGAGCCCCAGCAGACGGCCCGGCCCGCACGAGTCAGTGCGCAGGAGTGCTGACCGCCCGCACTGATCTGGATGAACCGAGGCTGCGGCGCCCGCGCCTGCCCGTTCGAATTCGCGCCCCAGCACACGGCCCGACCGCGCGGCGTCAGGGCGCACGAGTGGCCATTGCCGGCGCTGATCTGCTCGAACCGGTACTGCGGCGCCCGCGCCTGTCCGTAGATGTTCTCGCCCCAGCAGACGGCTCGGCCGGCGCGCGTTAGCGCACAAGAGTGCGTCCCGCCGGCGCTGATGCGGATGAAGGTGCCTGACGGCGCGCGCGACTGCCCGGACGAGTTGGCCCCCCAGCACGTGGCCCTGTGCGTCGTGCTCAGCGCGCACGAATGCAGCCTGCCGGCGCTGATCTGCTCGAACCGGCCCTGTGGCGCCTGCGCTTGCCCGAAGACCGCGAGCTGGCCCCAGCAAGCGGCCGCACCTCCGGCCTGCAGCGCACAAGCGTGTCCCCAGCCAGCGCTGATCCGGGTGAAGCGGCCGCTCGGCGCCAGCCCAATCCAATTCGCGCCCCAGCAGATCGCCCGCCCCGCAGCCGTCAGCGCGCACGAATGCGTCGCGCCAGCGCTAACGGCCCGATACCGAGCCTCTGCCTCTGCCGGGGCCAGCGCGAGCGCCCAGATCAGCAGTCCCGCAGCGAGACCGGTTGCCAACCGTGCAGCCCCCGCGTCACTGCGATGCCAGGTGCTGTGAGCCACTCCCCGATGATCCGCTGACACAGCCCGCCGCGCCTCCGTGAAACGGTGCAACCGGTCGCGGACAACTGCGGGCGCCCATCTGACTCCCTCCACGTTCCACGCAAAGCAGGAGCCGAGCAACTCCCCACCCGCCTGGGCCAGCGTCCTCTCCCCTGACACCCGAACCCGCACGCCCGAGCCGAGGGGCCGGGGACGATGCGGTCGAGGAGGGAACGGGTAGCCCGGCCCCCGCAGGCCGTGTCGTCCCCGGCCCCTCAACCACAGGCGCCCGTCCACCGAGCACCAGCCACGCCCTACAGCACCTGCCTGATCACCGGCCGCTTCGCCGCCGCCGCCTCGTCCAGCCGGCGCACCGGCGTCGAATACGGCGCGTTCTGCGACCAGCGTCGGGTCCTCCTTCGCCTCGCGCACGATCGCGGCGAGCGCCTCGGCGAACGCCGTCGAGCGTCTCCTTGGTCTCCGTCTCGGTCGGCTCGATCAGCAGCGCCTCGTCGACGAGCAGCGGGAAGTAGACGGTCGGCGGGTGGTAGCCGTGGTCGAGCAGCCGCTTGGCGAGGTCGAGCGTCCTGACGCCCGTCTCCTTCTTCAGCGGCGTGGCCGAGAGGACGAACTCGTGCATGCAGCGCTCACCGAACGCGAGCGGCAGGTCCTCGCCGCAGAGGTCGCGCAGGCGCGCGAGCAGGTAGTTCGCGTTGAGCACCGCGGTCTCGCTCGCGTCGCGCAGCCCCTCGGCCCCGAGCGAGCGGATGTAGGCGTACGAGCGCACGAAGACGCCGTAGTTGCCCTGGAAGCCGCGCAGCCTGCCGATCGACTGCGGGCGATCCTCGTCGAGGTCGAACGACCGGTCCGTCGGGCGTGTCGGTGCGCGTGATCACCGGCCGCGGGAGGAACGGCTCGATGCGGTCGCTCACCGCGATCGGCCCCGAGCCGGGACCGCCGCCGCCGTGCGGCTGCGTGAACGACTTGTGCAGGTTGTAGTGGACGATGTCGAAGCCCATGTCGCCGGGCCGCGACTTGCCCATGACGGCGTTGAGGTTCGCGCCGTCGTAGTAGAGCGTCGCGCCGACGCTCGTGCACGAGCGCGGCGATCTCCTCGATGTTCGCGTCGAAGACGCCGAGCGTGTTGGGGTTCGTGAGCATCAGGCAGGCGACCTGGTCGTCGACCTTCGCGCGCAGGTCGTCGATGTCGACGCCGCCGTCGGCGTTCGTGCCGACCTTGACGACCTCGTAGCCGGCCATCGTGACCGTCGCCGGGTTGGTGCCGTGCGCGGTGTCGGGCGTGAGGACCTTCGTGCGGTGCTCGCCGCGCGCCTCGTGGTAGGCGCGCGTCAGCAGCACGCCCGCCAGCTCGCCGTGCGATCCGGCGCTCGGCTGCAGCGAGACGTGCGGCAGGCCGGCGACCTCGCCGAGCGCGCGCTCCAGGTTCCACATCAGCTCCAGCGCGCCCTGCGCGCGGCGCGGGTCCTGCAGCGGGTGCAGGCGCGCGTGGCCGGGCAGCGCGGCGACGCGCTCGTGCAGGCGCGGGTTGTGCTTCATCGTGCACGAGCCCGAGCGGGTAGAAGCCGGAGTCCAGGTCGAAGTTGCGGCGGCTGAGGCGCACGTAGTGGCGCACGAGCTCGGGCTCGGAGACCTCCGGGCAGGCGGGCGGGCTCGCCGCGCCGCAGCGCCGCGGGCAGCAGCTCGAGCCGGTCGCGCGCGCGGCACTCCGGCCTCGGGGCAGCAGGAACGCGCGGCGGCCGTGCGCGCCCTTCTGGAAGATCGTGACCGCCTCGTCGCTCTGCATCGGCGGGGTCGCGCGCAGCGGGCGTCATGCGTGCACCTCCTCACGCATCGGCGCGTCGGCGCGTTCGGCGGCGAGCGCCTCCGCCAGCACCTCGGCGAGCCGGTCGATGTGCTCGGCGTCCGCTGCTCGGTGATCGCGACGAGCAGCCCGGTCGGGAGCTCCTCGTAGTCGCGGCCGAGCGCGTAGCCCGGGTTGACGCCCGCGTCCTGGCAGCGCGCGATCACGCGCGCGCACGGCCACGGTGTCGGCGACGTCGAGCGTCGACCGCGAACTCGCGCACGACCGGCTGCTCGTGGAGCAGCGTCGACGCCGTCGACCGCGGCCAGCGCGCTCGCGCGCGTAGGCGGTGCGCTGCAGCAGCAGCTCGGCGAGCTCGATGAGCCCGTCGCGGCCGAGCCACGCCAGGTAGACGACGCCGGCGAGCGCGTTCAGCGCCTGCGAGGTGCAGATGTTCGACGTCGCCTTCTCGCGGCGGATGTGCTGCTCGCGCGTCTGCAGCGTGAGGACGAAGCCGCGGCGCCCGTCGACGTCCGTCGTCTCGCCGGCGATGCGGCCGGGCATGCGGCGCAGGTAGGCCTCGGTCGCGGCGAAGAAGCCGAACGACGGCCCGCCGAAGTCGAGTCGGTTGCCGAGCGTCTGGCCCTCGCCGACGGCGACGTCGACGCCGCACTCGCCGGGCGCGGCGAGGATGCCGAGCGGGATCGGGTCGTAGGAGCCGACGACGACCGCGCCGGCGAGTTCTTCGCCGCCGCGGCGAGCGCCGCCGCGTCCTCGACCGCGCCGAGGAAGTTCGGCTGCTGGAAGATCACGCACGAGGTGTCGTCGTCGATCGCGGCGCGCCCAGCGCGGCCGGCGTCGGTCGCGCCGCCGGCGAGCGGGACCTCGACGACCTCCATGCCGTAGCCGTGGGCGAGCGTGCGCAGCGTCTCGCGGCTGTGCGGGTGCACGCCGCGCGAGACGACGATCCGGCGCCTGCCGTTCGCGAGCTTCGCCAGGTAGGCCGGCGGCGCCGACCGCGCTCGGGCCCTCGTAGACCGACGCGTTGGAGACGGGCAGGCCCGTCAGCTCGCTGATCGCGGTCTGGTACTCGAACATCACCTGCAGGCCGCCCTGGCTGATCTCCGGCTGGTAGGGCGTGTACGGCGTCAGGAACTCCGAGCGGCCGAGCAGCATGTCGATCGCCGCGGGCACGTAGTGGTCGTACATGCCCGCGCCGAGGAACGTCAGCTCGTCCTCGGCTGAGGTGTTGCGCCGCGCGAGGTCGAGCAGGTGCGCGTAGACGTCCTGCTCGCTCATCCCGGCCGGCAGGTCGAGCTCGCGGCGCAGCCGCACGCCGTCGGGGATCTGGTCGAACAGCTCCTCGACGCTGCTCGACGCCGATCGCGGCGAGCATCTGCTGCCAGGTCGGCCTCGGTGACTGCGGTGTAGCGGCTCACGTGATCCTTCGGTCGGGGTCAGCCCAGCGTCGCCTCGTAGGCGGCGGCGTCCAGCAGGTCGTCCTTCTCGCGATACGTCCGACAGGCGGACCTTGACCATCCACCCGGCGCCGTAGGGGTCGCCGTTGATCGCCTCCGGCTCGTCGCCGAGGTCCTCGTTGACCTCGACGATCTCGCCAGACAGCGGCGCGATCACGTCGCTGACGGCCTTGACGGACTCGACCTCGGTGTAGGACTCGCCCGCGCTGACGGTCGTGCCGACCGCGGGCGGGTCGAAGAAGACGACCTCGCCGAGGGCGTCCTGGGCGTACCAGGTGATGCCGAACACGGCGAGGGTCTCGTCCCCGTCGTCGATCCGCACCCAGTCGTGTTCGGGGTGGTAGAGCAGGTCCTGCGGGTAGCTCGCGTCGGCCATCGTGCCTCCTTGGATTCGCGCCGTCGGCGCGATCCTACGCGGCGCTCCCGCGGTAGAGCGGCCGCTCGGCGACGACGGCCGCGCGGAGCCTGCCGCGGACGTCGATCTCGAGCGCCTCGCCGGGGGTCGCGCGACCGGCGGGGACGTACGCCATGCCGATGCCGATGCCCAGGCTCGGGGAGAGCGTGCCGCTTGTGACCTCGCCGCCGCCGACGACCGGGTTGCCCTGGCGGGCGATCCCGGGCCCGGTGAGCGTGAACGCGACGAGCTTCTCGGCCGGGCCGGCCGCGCGCACGGCGGCGACGGCCTGCGAGCCGATGAAGCCCGTGTCCTCCTTGCAGCACCAGCCCAGTCCCGCCTCGATCGGCCCGCGCGACTCCATGAGGTCGTTCCCGTAGAGGTGGTAACAGACCTCCAGGCGCAGCGTGTCGCGCGCAGCCAGGCCGGCGGGAACCGCGCCGCGCGCGATGACGGCGTCCCAGACCGCGCCGGCGGCCTCGGGCGCGCAGAGGATCTCCACACCGTCCTCCCCCGTGTAGCCGGTGCCGCAGACGAGCGTCGTGTGCCCCGCGACGACGCGCGTGGCGACGGCGAAGCGCGCCGGCAGCGGCGCGTCGGCGATCGCCTGGACGAGCTCACGGGCGATCGGGCCCTGCACGGCGAGCATCGCCCAGCCGTCGAGCTTGTCCTCGATCGCGACGTCCAGGCCCTCGGCGTGAAGGCGGAACCACGCGAGGTCCTTCGCGTGGTTGGAGGCGTTCGTGACGGTCAGGTAGTGGTCGGGCGCGAGGCGGTAGGTGAAGAGGTCGTCCAGCACGCCGCCGTCCTCGCGGCAGAGCACGCTGTACTGCGCGCCGCCGACCGCGAGCTTGCCGACGTCGTTCGACAGCAGCCGCTGGAGCAGCTCCCCGGCCTGCGGCCCGCTCGTCTCGATCTCGCCCATGTGCGAGACGTCGAACACGCCCGCCCGCTCGCGGACCGCCAGATGCTCCTCGCGGATGCCCGCGTACTGCACCGGCATCTCCCACCCGGCGAAGTCCACGAGCTTCGCCCCGGCGGCGACATGACGGTCATACAGCGGCGTCCGGCGCAGGTCGGCCATGCGGGATCACGGTAGCGAAGGAGACCACCAAGGCCTGAACCCAAGCCCTTTCCGTCAAGCCGGGGGAGCGAGAGATCGGGGATGCATCGCGCCGCGCGCAAAGTGGGTGCTGTGCCCGAGGCACAGCCCCACGCAGGCGGGTGGCGCGAGGCGCCCCGAGATCCGCGACCGCTACTTGAGAAACGCAGGAATATCGAGGTCGTCGTCGCCGATCTCGAGATCCGACGCCTTCTCGACGCGCGGGGAGCGTCCGCCGGTCGTGCGCTCGGCGCGGCGGCGGGTCTCGTCGCGTGCGACGCGGCCGCGACCGCCCTTGTGGTCGAAGCCGGTGCCGATGACGGTGACGCGGACCTCGTCGCCCATCGCCTCGTCGATGACGGCGCCGAAGATGATGTTGGCGTCGGAGTCGGCGGCGCTGTGGATGATCTCCGCGGCGTCGTTGACCTCGAACAGGCCGAGTTCCCTGCCGCCGGTGATGTTGAGCAGGATGCCGGTGGCGCCGTCGATGGCGTCCTCCAGCAGCGGGCTCTCGATCGCGGCCTTCGCCGCGTCCGTGGCGCGGCTCTCGCCGCTGGAGCTGCCGACGCCCATGAGGGCCGAGCCGGCGTCGCTCATGATCGTGCGCACGTCGGCGAAGTCGAGGTTGATCAGGCCGGGGATGGTGATCAGGTCGGTGATGCCCTGGACGCCCTGGCGCAGCACGTTGTCGGCCTCGCGGAACGCCTCGAGGATGGTCGTGCGGCGCTCGACGGTCGAGAGCAGGCGCTCGTTCGGGATGACGATGAGCGTGTCGACGACCTCGCGCAGGCGCTGGATGCCGTCCTCGGCCGAGCGGCTGCGCTGGCTGCCCTCGAACTCGAAGGGGCGGGTGACGACGCCGACGGTGAGCGCGCCGATCTCGTTCTTGGCGATCTCGGCGATGACCGGCGCCGCGCCGGTGCCGGTGCCGCCGCCCTCGCCCGCGGTGACGAAGACCATGTCCGCGCCCTTGAGCGCCTCCTTGATCTCGTCGCGCGACTCGGCGGCCGCGCCGAAGCCGATCTCGGGGTTGGCGCCCGCGCCGAGGCCCTTGGTCAGCTCGTGCCCGATGTTGAGCTTGATGTCGGCGTCGCACATCTGCAGCGCCTGGGCGTCGGTGTTCGCGGCGATGAACTCCACGCCGCGCAGGCCCGCGTCGACCATGCGGTTGACCGCGTTGGTGCCGCCGCCGCCGACGCCGACGACCTTGATCACGGCGAGGTAGGTGCCGCTGCTCTCCATCATGAGGGTTCCGTCCAACCTTCGAGGTAGTGTCGAGACTTTCGGCGGGTGCCGAGTCCCAGAAGCCGAATCACCGTACGCATCGGCATTCGGTCGTGTCAACGCAAGGCTACTGTCGCAAGATCCGTTGCGCCAGCGCAACCCTCGATGTTGAGGTGAGGGTTTCGGTCACGGGAACCGTTCATCGTTGGTCGAGGGTGAGGTCAGGGCACGGGGGTCGCGGCGGGGTCGGGTGTCGGTGTGACGGGCTCGGTGGTCGCCGCCTGGGGGTCCGCGACGGCGGCGGCCGGGTCGGCGGGCGCGCCGGCGACGGTCTGGGGCATGCCGGCGGCGACGGCCGCGGCGTCGGCGGCCGCGACGGCGGTCAGCGACTGGGGCGCCCCACCCTGGGCCTCGGTGAGACCGCCGGCGGCCGGGCGCGCCGGGATCCGCAGGTCGATGTACGCGGCCTGCGCCGCGCCGGGGTCGCGCATCACGGCCTGGGCGGCGAGCCACTTGGCCTCCAGGCGCCGGCCGTCGCCGAAGCGCAGTACGAGCCCCTCGCGCAGGCGGGCCTGCAGGCCGTAGCGCCCGAGCGTGACGCGCACGATCCGGCTCCGGAGCTTGGCGGGAGCGCTCGCCAGGACGGCGACCTTCGCGGCGGTCTTGCGGTCGCGCACGTGGCTGCCGCCCGGCGGGACGCGGGCACTGATCTCGGGCAGCGCGGCGGCGGGGACCCCGCGCAGGAAGGTGCCGTCGTCGGCGACGACGGTCGGCGTGCCGCCGGTGCGGATCACGCCGATCGGCACGCGCTCCACGACGCGGATGTCAAGGCGATGCGGCGGGTGCGCCGTCGCCTGCACGTCGCGCACCAGGGGATACCGGGCGACGGCGGAGCGCAGCGCGTCGTCGTCAACGTTCAGGGTCGTCATGTCGCGCGCGGCGGCGTCGAGCGCCGAGCGGACGGCGGCGCTGCCGAAGCCGCTCGCGCCCGTCACGCGGACCTCGTCGACGCGGACGAGCGAGGAGTCGCGCAGCCACATCCAGCCGCCGACGAGCGCGACGGCGAGCGCCGTGATGCCGGCGACGAGGCGCAGGGAGATCCGCGGCGGGCGCGGCAGCCTGGCGGCACGGGGCTGCGGGAGCGCGATGCGAGTGGGCATCCGCTGATTCTTCGACGCGCAGAGGGGCGCTCCTGCCCGCCTCAGCCGGCGACGAGCCGCTCGCCCAGGGTGCGCACGTCGCCCGCGCCCAGGACGAGGCACAGGTCGCCGTCGCGCAGGCGCTCGGCGAGGACCCGCTCGGCGGCGTCGAACGTGCGCAACCACAGGACCTCGCGGCCCGGGGCGGCGTCCGCGACGGCCTCGGCGACGGTCAGGCCGCTGACGCCGGGGAAGTCCTCCGCGCGCTCGCGCGCCGGGTAGACGTCGACCAGACAGGCGACGTCGGCGGCGGCGAGCGCGCGGCCGAACGCGCCCGCGAGGTGCTGCGTGCGCGAGAACAGGTGCGGCTGGAAGACGGCGACGAGGCGCCGCGGCGCGAGCGTGCGGCCGGCGGCGATCGTCGCCGCGACCTCCGTCGGGTGATGGGCGTAGTCGTCGACGACGAGCGCGCCGGACGCGGTCGATCCCAGGCGCTCGAACCGCCGCCCGGCGCCGCCGAAGGTGGCGATCGCCGCGACCGCGTCGACCTCGGGAGCGCCGGCGAGCCGCGCGGCCTCGAGCGCGGCGACGGCGTTGCGGGCGTTGTGCTCGCCGGGCACGCCGAGGCGGACGTCGTGCCCGCGCCACGTCATCGACGACCCGTCCGCGTCGAGGCGCAGCCCCGCGGCCTCGTAGGCGACCGTGTCCCCGCCGTCGCGCAGCTCCAGCAGCTCCGGGCGGTCGAGGATCACGGCGTGCGGCGGACCGGCGAGGAACTCGCGGAAGACCTCGCGGACCTCGGCGAGCGAGCCGTAGGTGGCGTGATGGTCCAGCTCGACGTTCGTGACGACGGCGACCTCGACGACGAGCGAGAGCATCGAGCGGTCCGACTCGTCGGCCTCGACGACGAGCCACTCCCCCGCCCCCCAGGCGGCGTTGCGCCCGGTCGAGCGCAGCTCGCCGCCGATCAGGTACCCCGGGTCCATGCCGCAGCCGAGCAGCACGTGGGCCGCCATGCTCGACGTCGTGGTCTTCCCGTGGGCGCCGGCGACGGCGATGGTCCGGCGCAGACCGCTGAGCTCGCGCAGGAGCTCGGCGCGCGGCATGACGCGCAGCCCGCGCTCGCGCGCGGCCGCGATCTCAGGGTTGTCGTCGCCGATCGCGCTCGACACCACGACCTCGACGCCGTCGCCGGCGGGCAGGTGCGCCGCGTCGTGCCCGGCGTGGGCGGCGATGCCCGCGTCGCGCAGCCGCGCGAGCGCCGGTGACGCCGACCGGTCCGAGCCGCTGACCGTCGCGCCGAGTTGCGCGGCGACCGT
>CAVOYJ010000006.1:0-385407 GCA_963700655.1 uncultured Actinomycetes bacterium
TCGACCTTGAGCGTCCGCCGCAGCGTGTCGCGCGCGCGACGCGGAAGCACGCCGTTGAACGTCGTCAGCGGGCCGATCGAGCGCGGTACGTAGACGTCGAAGCGCGGCCGGCGCAGCGCGCACACGATCTCGCTCGCGACCTCCTCCGGTCCGACGTCGCGCGCGGCGCGCGACTCGGCGAGGCCGGCGGAGAGGTCGGTCCGCACCTGGCCCGGCATGACGCAGGTGACCTCGACGCCGGTGCCGCGCAGCTCGGCGCGGATCGCCTCGCTCGTCCCGTAGACGAAGAACTTCGAGCCGCAGTAGGTCGCCGCGTTGGAGAGCCCGGTGCGGCCGAGCGAGCTCGACACGTTCACGAGGTGCCCCCGGCCGCGCGCGACCATCCCCGGGAGCACGAGCCGCATCCCGGTGAGGACGCCGTGGACGTTGATGTCGACCAGGCGCCGCGCCGCCGCGGCCTCCTCCTCCAGGAACGGGCCGATGAGCATGATCCCCGCGTTGCTCACGAGGATGTCGGGCGGCCCGAGCTCGGTCTCCGCGGTCGCGACGAAGAGCGCGAACGACTCCGGGTCCGACACGTCGAGGTCCAGCGCGAGCACCTCCGGCCCCAGGTCACGGGCCGTGCGCCGGACCAGCTCGCCGTCGACGTCGCCGATCGCGACGCGCGCGCCGGCGGCGGCGAGGGCCGCGGCCGTCGCGCGGCCGATGCCCTGCGCCCCGCCGGTGACGAGCGCGACGCGACCGGACACGGGCCGGTCGCCGGCGCGCGCCATCAGGACTTCTTGCTCTCCTCGAGCTGCTTCTTCTCGGCGTCGGCCAGCTCGGACGTCGTCGAGTGCGACGCTCGCAGCTCGTAGGCCGCGCGCGCGGACTGGTCGATGTCCATCAGGACCTTGTCGGCCTTCACGGCGCGGGCGATCGCCTCGCGGCCGCGGCGCGGGATCGCCGCGCTGAACTGGTTCAGCGGACCGACCGAGCGCGGGACGTAGACGTCGAAGCGCGCCTCCTTGAGGGCGCTGACGATCTCGTCGGCGACGTCCTCGGGCAGCACGTGCTTGACGCCGCGGGTCTGCGGGAGCCCCGAGCCCAGCTCGGTCTGCACGACGACCGGCATGACGCACGAGACCTCGACGCCGGTGCCGCGGGTCTCCCAGCGCAGCGCCTCGCTCATGCCGACGACGTAGTGCTTGGTGCCGCAGTACGTGGCGCCGCCCGGGTAGCCCGCCTTGCCGGCCGACGAGGCGATGTTGACGATGTGGCCGCGGCCGCGCTGGAGCATCGACGGCAGCGTCAGCTCGCAGCCGTAGTGCACGCCGTAGATGTTGATGTCGATCATCCGCTTCGTCGTGGCGAGATCCTCGTCCACGAAGCGGCCGAGCTGCATGATCCCGGCGTTGTTGATGATGATGTCGACCGGCCCGAGCTGCTCCTCGGTCTGGGCGATGAAGTCAGCGAACGAGTCGCGGTCGGTCACGTCGAGGGGCAGGCCGATCGCGCCGGAGCCGATCTCCTCGGCGACCTGCCTGGCGGACTCGGCGTCGAGGTCGCCGATGGCGATCTTCACGCCCTCGCGGGCGAGCGCCTTCGCGGTGGCGCGGCCGATGCCGCGGCCGCCGCCGGTGATGGCGGCCACCTGGCCGACGATGATGCGGGGCTGCTTCGCCATGGGTCCTCCTGAGGGTGGAGCGGGCCGCGGGGGCAGCGGCCTGACGCGGTGTCAGTCCAGGCTAGCGGAAAGGTGACGGGGGCGTCATGGACGGGCGCCGACGGCCGGTGACGCCGGGACGCCCGCGCTCACGCGGGGCGCGGCAGACGCGGCCTGAGCCGTCGAGCGTCGGGGCTTCTTCTTCTTCTTCGCTGCCGTGAATGTGATCCTGATCGTCTTCACGGAGGCCTTGCTCGCGCCCGTCGCCGTGAACGTGATGCGCAGGCTGTAGGAGCCCGCCTTGAGCTTCTTCGGGAGCTTGAGCCTGAAGCCGAGCGTGCCCGGCTTCGTGATGGTGATCCCGCCCTGTGCGGCGATGCGACCGCCGCGCACGAGGGCGAACTGCGCCTTGCCGGCGGTCTCCGCCGTCAGCGCCATGGGCAGCGCCTTGAGCTTCGTGGTGATCTTCACCTTCTTGGCGGTGAGGACGTCGAGGCCGCCGGCCGAGGTGGTCTGCGTCACACCCGGTGCGCCACCCGTCGCGCCGACCTGCTTGGCGATCTCCTGCGTGCTCGGCGGGGGCGTGACCGTCCCGCCGCCGCCGGTCGTGGTGCCCCCGCCGGTCGACGGGCCGCCCGCACCACCCGCACCGCCACTGCCGCCGGCGCCGCCGCCCCCACCCGGAGGCGCCGGCTTCGCGCTGACGACCACGGTCCTGGAAGCCGTGCCGGGATTGCCGGCGCCATCCGCCGTGGCAACCGTCACCTGGAACGTGCCGGCCTGCGTGAAGGTGTGGCTCGCGTTGACGCCGTTGCCGTTCGGCGTGTTGTCACCCCAGGTCCACGCGTACTGGCCGTTGGCGCCGGAGCCCGCGTCGCTCGCGCTGGCCGAGAAGCTCAGGAGGTCGCCCACAAAGGCCGTCGCGGCACCGCCGGAGATCCCGACCTGCGGAGCGGTGCGATCGAGGTTGACGTACCCGCAGCCGGGATCGGAGAGGTTCGCGTTGCTCGACGTGAAGCCGGAGAACTGATCGGCGCCTGCGGCGTTGTCGGGGATGGCGGAGTCGGCCGCGACCCCGCAGAACGTGATGGGCCCGTCCGGGGCGTCGGCCGGAGCGGTGAACGTGCACGTCGCGAAGTTCGCCAGCCCCAGACCGCTGCCCCGGTTGCTGCACAGCGGCTCGTACTGGTAGGTGACCCCGTTGCACGCGGTGGCCGGGTTCGGGCTCGTCGCGGCGGTCCTGACGCAGACGTACGTGGCAGGCCACGGCGGCGAGATCGAGTCCTGGTAGTCCAGGCGCAGGTTGACCTGCGGGTTCTTCGTGAACGTGTCGGTGCCGTTGACCGAGGCGACGACCGTCGGCTTGGAGTTGTCGATCGTCGTATTCGTGCGCTTGTTCGTCAGAATCCCGGCGCCGCACGAGGACTGCCCGCTGAGCTCGGGCACCCAGCTGGTCAGGTACGCGTAGTAGTCCTGGCCGGCACCGCACACGCCGTAGGTCGACCCGCTCTGGAGCGTGTTGTACGCGTTGCCGGGAAGCCCGGTCCAGTTCACATTCAGCACATTGTTCGACGGCACGCCGAGATTGACCGTCGTCTCGTTGTAGACCGAGACGTTGTTCGCAAAGTACGTGACCGCGACGCGAAACCCCTCGAACCCGTTCGACTGCGCACGGAGCCAGTGGGTGTTCGTGGTGCCCTTGGTGTACACCGGCTCACCGGTGCCCTCGACGTTCATGATCGCCCACGCCGGAGAGAGCCCGAGGCCCGTGAGGGACGTGACGGCGATGGTGAGCAGAACAAGGCGGCGGAGCACGTGAATCCCTTCGTAGCGCTGGGCGACCCGCAGGAGGCTACTCCCGTGGACGGCCACTCCGCAATCCGTAGACTCCGCGCCTCGACACCCTGTCAACGGTGTCCTGGAGCCGGGTCGTCATCAGGAGGAGTCGCAGCAATGGCCGTCACCGTCGTCCTGTCCGAGGTCCAGCGCGCCGCGCTCGCGGCACTGTGCGACACGTTCGCCGCGCCCGTCGAGCGCGAGGATGACCCGACCGGCTTCTGGGCGCGCAGCGCGTCGGATCTGCAGATCCCCGCGATCATCGAGGAGCGCCTCTCCGGCGGGCTGGTTCCCGAGGAGCAGCTGGAAGGGCTGCGGCAGCTGCTCGACGCGCTCGCGGCGCAGGGCCTCGTCGAGGCGCCGCCGCCCGCTCGCGAGGCGATCGTCAAGGGCTTCATGGACTCCGGCCCCGAAGCGCTCGCGGGCCTGGGCGGCCTCAAGGGGCTGACCCACCTCCTCTTCTACGCGCTGCCGGACCCGTCCACCGGGCGCAACCCGAATTGGGAGGCGATCGGCTACCCGGGGCCGCGGGCGGCTCCCCCGTCGGCCGAGGAGGCGCCGAAGACGATCCCGCTGACGCGTCCGGACGGCGCGGAGCTGACGCTCACCGCCGATGTCGTCGTGATCGGCTCGGGCTCGGGCGGCGGCGTCGTCGCCGGGCACCTCGCCACGAGCGGGAAGGACGTCGTCGTCCTGGAGGCGGGCGGGTACCACAACGAGGCCGACTTCAATCAGCTCGAACTGTGGGCGTACGAGAATCTCTACCGCGCGGGCGGCATGGCCGCCACCGCCGATGGGCGCATCGCGCTGATGACGGGCGCCAACCTCGGCGGCGGCTCGACCATCAACTGGACCAACTGCCTGCGCACCTACCCGTGGGTCCGCGAGGAGTGGGAGAGCGAGCACGGGCTGGAGGGTCTCGCCGGCCCGGACTACGACCGCATCCTCGACACGGTCAGCGAGCGCATCAACGTCACCGACCGCTGCTCGGACTGGAACCCGGTGACCGAGACGCTGAAGGGCGCGTGCGAGGCGCGCGGGCACGGCTTCCAGCGGATCACGCGCAACGCCGACGAGTCGTCGTACGACGCGGACCTCGCCGGGCTCATGGGCTTCGGCGACGTCAGCGGCGCGAAGAACTCCACGCAGAAGACGTGGCTGCAGGACGCCGCCGACGCGGGCGCGCGCTTCGTCGTCGACTGCCGCGTCGAGCGGGTGCTCGTCGAGGACGGCCGCGCCGCGGGCGTCGAGGGCACGTCCGTCGACGCCGAGGGCCGCACGGCCCGCGTGACCGTCAGGGCGCCGACGGTGGTCGTCGCCGCGGGCGCGCTCGACACCCCGGCCGTGCTGCTGCGCAGCGGCATCGGCGGGCCGGCCGCGGGCGACTATCTGCGACTGCACCCGGCGACCGCGATCGCCGGCGTGTACGACGCCCCGCAGAAGGCCTGGTGGGGACCGCCGCAGTCCGGCCTGTCGATGGCGTTCTCCGACCTGGAGGACGGCTACGGCTACCTCATCGAGACCTCGCACGCCTCGCCGGGCGTCAGCGGCGCCGCGTTCCCGTGGCACGGCGGCGAGGCCCACAAGGAGATCATGGCCGCGAGCCCCGTGACCGCGGCGTTCGTGCTGCTGATCCGCGACCACGGGCACGGCCGGGTCACGATCGACGAGGGCGGCGACCCGGTCCATCTCTACGACTTCGACGACCCGCTCGACCGGCGCGTGTTCGCGCACGGGCTCGAGGAGCTCGTGCGGCTGCACGAGGCCGGCGGGGCGCAGCGCATCGCGACGTTCCACCGGCAGCTGGAGCCGTGGGAGCGGGGCGGCGGCGAGTCGATCGACGACTTCTGCGCGCGGGTGCGCGAGGCGTCGCTGGAGCCCTACGACCATGCGACGTTCAGCCTCCACCACATGGGGTCGGCGCGGATGGGCACCGACCCGGCGACGAGCGTCGCGAACGGGTGGGGCGAGCTGCACGACACGCCCGGCGTCTGGATCGGCGACGCGAGCGGCTTCCCCACCGCGTCGGGGACGAACCCGATGCTGACCACGATGGCGCTCGCCCTGCGAACCGCCGAGGCGATCGCGGACGGGCGGGGAGCATGACCGAGCGACTGGAGCGGACCGCCGGGTCGTTCGAGTACGACGGGCGCCGCCTGGCCTACGACGTCATCGGTGACGGGGAGCGGACGGTCGTGCTCACCCACGGCCTGCTGATGAGCCGCAAGATGCACCGCCCGCTCTCGCGGCGCCTTGCCGAGCGCGGCTACCGCGCCGTCTCGCTGGACTTCCTCGGGCACGGCGAGTCCGACCGGCCGGTGGACATGATCGGCTATTCGATGCAGGCCTTCGGCGGCGACATCCTCGCGCTGCTCGACCACCTCGGCGTCGAGCAGGCCGTCGTCCAGGGCACCTCGCTCGGCGCGAACTCGACCCTCGAGGCCGCGCTCGTCGCGCCCGAGCGCATCCGCGGGATGGTCATCGAGATGCCGGTGCTGAACAACGCGATCCTGGGCGCGGGCGCGTCGTTCCTGCCGTTCATGCTCGCGATGCGCTTCGCCGCGCCCGCGCTGCGCGTGGTGAACGCCGTGGCGAACCTCATGCCGACCTCGCGCGTGCCCGCGATCGACATGCTCATGGACTGGCCGCGCGACCCCCCGGAGCCCTCGCTCGCCGTCCTGCGCGGGCTGTTCTTCGGTCGCATCGCGCCGCCGCCGTCGGTCCGGCGGACGATCGAGGTGCCGGCGCTCGTCCTCGGGCATCCCAACGACCCGATCCACCCGTTCACCGACTCCGACGAACTCGCCGCCGAGCTGCCGAACGGCCGCCTCGTCGAGGCTGAGTCGATCGTCGAGATGCGTCTGCGGCCGGAGCGGCTGACCGCGGAGATCGCGGCGTTCGTCGACGAGTGCTGGACGGTGACGCCGGCGCGCAAGCGGCGCGCACCGAAGAAGCGCGCCGCCGCGTAGCTCCGACTAGGACCCCGGCGGCTCGCGCCAGGCGGGGGTCTCCCCGCGATAGAGGCCGTCCCCGCCGAAGACGATCCGCACCGAGCGCCAGAGAATCCTCAGGTCGAGCGCCCACGACCGGTGCTCGATGTACCAGAGGTCGAGCTCGATGCGCTCGGCCCACGGGATCTCGGCGCGGCCGTTGACCTGCGCCCAGCCGGTCATGCCCGGCTTGACCGCCAGGCGCCCGCGCTGGCGCCCCGTGTACTGCTCCACCTGCACGGGCACCGTGGGACGCGGCCCGATGATCGCCATCTCGCCGCGCAGGACGTTGATGAGGTTCGGCACCTCGTCGAGCGACGTGCGCCGCAGGATGCGTCCCACCCGCGTGATCCGCGTGTCGCCCTCGCTGACCGCGAGCCCCGCGCCCTGGTGCTCGGCGCCGGTGACCATCGTCCGCAGCTTGACGACGTCGAACGCGCGGCCGTCCTGCCCGACCCGGCGCTGCCGGTAGATCGCGCTGCCCGGTGACTCGAGGCGGATCGCGACGACGGCCGCCAGCAGGAACGGCGCGGCGAGCGCGAGCGCCCCGGCCGCGACGACGATGTCGAACGCCCGCCGCATCAGCGCGTGCCCTCGGGCGGCGCCCAGCCCGCGGGCGTGCCGTGCCGCAGGTGGTCGTAGAGCCCGGCGGCGATCGAGGCGTTCGTCAGGACGTAGTAGCGGGCGACGAGCAGCGGGCGGGCGCGGACGGCGCCGCCGAGCCCCGCCGCCGCGAGCAGCGCCGACCTGGGCGGCGAGCGCGACGACGTAGACCGGGCCCTCGCCGAGCAGCGCGGCGTTCGCGGCCAGGCAGACGACGTGCAGGAACGGCGCGGCGTAGCGCAGGAGCCGGTGCGAGGCGATCATCAGCGCGTACGCGGGCGGGTAGCCCTTCGGGGAGAGCATCCCGCCGCGCAGGACGATCGGCCAGGCGTGGCTCATCATCCGGCGCTTGCGTGCGAACTCGCCCTCGATCGAGGGCACCATCTTCTCCGTCGCGCGCGCCAGCGGCTCGTACACGGCCCGCCGGCCGCGCTTGACCATGTTGAACGGGAACGCGAGGTCGTGGCCCATCACCGGATCGACCTCGAGGTAGTCCTCGCGGCGGACCGCGTAGATCGCGCCGTTGCCGCCGGTGACGCTGGCCAGGCGGGACTCCAGCTCGCGGGTGCGCATCTCCATCCGCCAGTACAGCCCCTCCTGGTTGGTCCCGTCGCCGGCGTTGACGAACCGGACCTGCCCGCAGACGTAGCCGATGTCGGGCGCGGCACGCAGCCGCGCGACGAGTGCCCGCAGCGCGTCGGGATCCCACGCGGAGTTCGCGTCGCTGAACGCGATGATCGTGCTGCGCGGGTCGGCCGCGCGCACGGCGGCGTCCTGGGCGCGGACCTTGCCGCCCCATGGCAGCTCGAGCACGACGCCCGCGCCGGCCTCGCGCGCGCGGGCGGGGGTGTCGTCCGGCGAGCCGTCGCAGGCGACGAGCACCTGCAGCCGGTCCGCGGGCCAGTCGAGCGCCCGCGCGTTGGCGACCTTGGCGGCGATCACCTCGCCCTCGCGGTGGGCGGCGATCGCGAGCGTGACGTGCGGCTCGTCACCCGGCGGGGCGGGGGCCGGCGGCTCGGGTGCGCCGCCGGCGCCGCGCGCGCGGGCGATGCCGGCGAGCAGCAGCGGGTAGCCGACCTGCGTGTAGACGAGCAGGCCGGCCGAGCCCCAGAAGATCGCCTTCAGCGCGCTCATGCGGGCAGGAGTGTCGCGTAGAGGTCCAGGTGCGCGCGGGCGATCGCATCCCAGCCGTAGTGCTCGCGCGCCGCCCCGGCGGCGGCGTCGCCGAGCGCCCGGCGGGCCTGTGGGTCGCCGAGCAGTCCCGACAGCGCCGCGCGCAGCGCGGCCGCATCGCCCGGCGGGACGAGCAGGGCGCCGCCGTGCTCGGCGACCTCCGGGAACCCGCCTACGGCGCTGAGGACGAGCGGGCGGCCGAACGCGAGCGCCGTGAAGAGGACGCCCGACTGGTCGATCTCGCGGTAGGGCAGGACGACGACGTCGGCACGCTCGAAGAACGCGGGCAGCTCGGCGTCGGGGACGAACCGCTCGATGAACCGCACCCCGGGCGGCGCGGATGCCTTGATGGCCGTGAGGTCCATCCGGGGCATCCCGACGACCCACAGCTCGGCGCCGGCGATCCCGCGCCACGCCTCCACCGCGACCTCGATCCCCTTGTACGGGCGCATCAGGCCGAACAGGAGCACGACCGGCCCCGCGACGCCCGCGAGCTCACCGGTGAGCGGCCGGGCGTCCGGGACGTCGAGCAGGTGGGTGAACGCGCCGTGCGGAATGACGGTGATCTTCGCGGGGTCGACGTCGCCCTCCGCGACGAGGCGCCCGCGGCCGTGCTCGGAGTGCACGACGACCGCGTCCACGCGCTCGTAGAGGCGCCGCTGCGCGTCGTGCTGCCCGCGCGTGGGCTCGCGCGGCAGGACGTCGTGCGCGGTGAGGACGAGCGGGACGCCCGGTCGGCAGCAGCCGCTGGTCGAGCTGCTGGACGCTGAGCCACTGCAGGTGCACGACGTCGGCCTCGCGCGCCGCGCGGCGCCGGTAGCGCAGCATGTCGGGCAGGTGCTGAGCCAGCCGCGCAGCCTGCCGCGCCCGGCCGCCGGGCGCCTGCGGCCCGCGCGCGTAGAACGCCTCGTCGACCGCGGTAGCCCGCGCCGCGCGGTACCTCGCCGTAGGCGAACCGGCTCGTGACGAGGGTCACGTCGGCGCCCGCGGCGGCCAGCGCCGCGCACAGGGCGTGGTCGTACGGAGGCGTGTAGGCGGGGGGGTCGACGACGTGGATGCGCACGAGCGGCATATCTTCCCCGTCCGTGCCGCATGTCGAGGTCACCTACTGCGTCGTCAACACCCAGCAGCGCGAGCTGCTGGTCCGCGGGCTCGACGCGATCGCCCGCGAGCGGGCCGTCGTGCCCTTCACCACGGAGGTCCTGGTGCTCGACAACGCGTCGACCGACGGCTCGATCGGAGCGGCACGCGGACACGCGACGGTGGACCGCGTGATCACGCACGAGCGGCGCACCGGCAAGGCCGAGAACGACACGCAGCTGCTGCGCGCCGCGCGCGGGCGCTACGCCCTGCTGCTCAACGAGGACTCCGAGCTGCGGCCGGGCGCCACGCTCGCGCTGCACGCCGCGCTGGAGAAGAACCTGCGCGCCGGCGCGGGCGGCGCCCGCCTGCTGCGTCCGGACCTGCGCGCCCAGCCCAGCGCCTGGCGCTTCCCGGGTCCCACGAGCGCGCTGGCCTCCGCGCTCTTCATCCACCGCTGGACCGTCGTCCAGAGCCGCGGCGACCGGACGCGGGCGGTCGACTGGGCGCAGAGCGCCGCGCTCATGGTCCGCTCCCAGGCGGCGCGGGAGATCGGCTGGTTCGACCCGCAGTTCTTCGTCTACTCCGACGAGGTGGACTTCTGCCAGCGTCTCTCGGACGCCGGGTGGCACACGCTGTACGTCCCGGGCGCCGAGGCGATCCACCACGAGCAGCTGTCGACGGGCGGGGTGCCCGAGCGGCGGATCGTCGAGCTCTCGCGCAACCGCGACCGCTACATGCGCAAGCACCACTCCGCGCTCAGCGCCGCGCTCGTCCGCTGGCTGACGGCCTGGACGTACACCGTGCGCGCCTGCGCGGCGTACGTCCTGCCCGGGCCACGATCCGCGCCGCTATCGCTTCCACGCCCACGCGACGCTCCACCCGGGCGAGGGCGAGGGGCTGCGCGAGGCGGCGCGCGACTACAACGTCGGCGGCACGCGGCTCTGACGGGCGCGCCGCGCCGCCGCGAGCAGCGTGCGCAGCTCGGCCGGGCGCACGACGCGCGCGGCGACGAGCGCGAGCGGGATGACCGCCCACACGGCGAGCCGCGCGAGGAACCCGTCGACCCCTGATGTCGGGAGCAGCAGGTTTCCGGCGACCGCGATGCCGCCGGCGACGAGGGTCAGCCCGGCGATGCGCGCCCACTCGAACGGGACGTGGAAGACGTCCCGCGTGAGCGCGAAGAGGACGACGAGCATCGCGACGTAGGAGGCGCACAGCGCGATCGCCGCGCCCTCGATGCCGAGCGGCCCGACCAGCAGCACGAGCACCAGGACGTTCACCACCACGCCGGCGAGCGCCGCGGGCAGCGTGCGGATCGTGACCTTCGCGCGCCCCGCGATGCTGACGAGCAGCAGGTAGAGCCCGTACAGCGCCCAGCCGAGCGCGAGCCACGGCAGCGCCTCGTACGCCGGGTAGAACGCCGGCGCCGTGAGCAGCCGCACCACCCAGCGCCCGAGCAGCTCGAAGCCCGCCACCGCGAGCCCGGTCACGACGAGGTACGCGCTGGCGACGCGCGCGTACAGGCGCCCGGCCTCGGCGTCGTCGGTGACGGAGTACGCCAGCGGCGGCCACGCGAGCTGGAACCCGCGGACGGCGATGATCACGGCGGTCGCGAGCTTGATCGCGACCGAGTAGAGCCCCGCCGCGGCGGCGGACTCGACCCGCAGCAGGTACGCGCGGTCGATGACGTTCAGCAGGAAGACCGCGGAGTCGGCCGGGACCGTCGGCCCGCCGAAGCGCAGCAGCGGCGTGAGCGGCGCGCGGATGTCCGGGATGCCCACGTGCTCGCGGACGGCGAGGGTCCACAGCGCGACGAGCACGCCGCCGACGCGGCGTAGTTGCCGAGCACGTAGCCGCGCGCGCCCTCGTCCAGGACGACGACGAGCACGACGGTGAGCGCGACCGTCAGCAGGACGTTCGCGATCGCCGCCCGCATGTACGTGCGGCGGCGCTCCTGCACCCGCAGCAGCGCGTAGGCCATCTCGAGGTTCGTGAACGCCCAGATCCCGAAGACGCCGTACGCCATGAGCGTCGCGTCGCGCGTGCCGAGGATCAGCCGCGACAGCGGCCCCGCGAGCAGCACGCCCGCGACCAGCGCGACCGTCGTCGTGATGAGCACGAAGCCGGTCGTGGTCCGCGCCAGGCGCCGCCGCCGGTCCGGGTGGTCGTCGTCGAACCACAGCCGGACGAACGCCTCGCCCATCCCGAAGCGCAGCAGGATGCTCGTCAGGATCACGAGCGTCAGCAACGTCTCCGCGTACCCGAATTCCGCCTGCGTGAGGTGCCGCGTGTAGAGCGGCAGCGTGAACAGCGCGAGGAACGCGGCGAGCAGGCCCGCGGCCTGGTAGGCCAGCCCGGAGGTCGCAAGGCGCTTGAGCTGGGCCTCCATGCGTGGGGCACGGTACCCACCGACGCGGTGGGCGTGTGCATGTGCATGTGCCGCTCTGCGACGCCTCGCGCGCTGATCGCGCAGGAACTGCGTAGGCCGTCCCTCGAGATCGCGGAAACCGGCCCATGTGCATATGCATGTGCCGAGAGCGCGCCATGGCCGTGTCGCGGCGGGGCACCCGGGTAGGGTGCGCGCTCGTGGCTCCGGCATCAACCGACGGGCGCCCGCCGATCGGCGTCCTGCTGCTCCCGCGCGAGCTCGAGCGCTTCATCCTGCGCGAGCAGGCCGAGGATCTCCTGCGCGCGCCGCACGTCGTCGCGGTGGACCCGCCGCGCGTTCCGTACGGCGCGATCGCCCGGCTCCCGGAGGCGCTCGGCGGCGGGCTGGCGTCGCGTCAGGCGAGGCGCCTGGTGAAAAGCCTGCGGCGGAACCTCGGCGAGCCGCGCGCGATCGTGATCTTCCATCCCCTGCAGCTCCCGCTCGCGCAGGCGATGGTCGCGCTCTGCCCCGGCGCCGAGCTCTGGTACGGGCGCTGGGACCGGTACGAGTACGCCTACGACGCGGGGGCCGAGCAGCGCGAGCGCCTCGCGCGCCTGCACGCCGCCGCCGCCGCGGCGTCGTCGCTGACGTTCGTCGCGAGCGAGAAGCTCGCCGAGCTCGAGCGCGTCGCGGGCCGGGAGGCGACGGTCGTCGGGCTCGCCGCCGACGGCTTCCCGGCGCCGGACCCACAGGGCACGGTCGTGGCGGTGTCGCTCGGGCACCTGGGCTGGCGCACGGACTGGTCGCTGCTGCGCGCGGTCGCGGACGAGCTGGGCGACCGCTTGGTGCTGCTGCTCGTCGGCGCGTGGCACGAGGACGAGTGCCGGGACGACCCCGACTTCGCAGCCTGCCGCGAACATCCGTCGCTCGTGTGGCTGGGCGCCCAGGACGACGCGGCGGCCGCGCGCCTGATCCTCGCCGCCGACGTCGGCATCGTCCCGTTCAAGGTCGAGCCGTTCAACGACGCCGGCCTCCCCTACCGGATCCTCAAGTACGCGCGGCTCGGGCGCAGGACCGTGACCCCGGACCTCGCCGGCGTGCGAACCTGGGACCGCGCCGTGCGGGTCGCCGCGGACCCCGCGGCGTTCGCCGCGGCGCTCGCCGAGCATGCCGGCGCACGCGCGGAGCCCGACCTCGAGCTGCGCGAGTGGGCGCTCGGCCGGACCGCGCGGATGCAGAACCGCCCGCTGTGGGAGGGCCTGGAGCGCCTGGGCATCGCCCGCGACGCCTGAGCGCTCAACGCCCCGGCGGGCAGCGCACGTAGGCCGCGTAGCGCCCGTTGCGCGCGACGAGCACGTAGCCCGGATCCGGGACGTTCGTCAGCGTGCTGGCACCCTGGGCGAACCCGAAGCGCCGCAGCATCTTGGCGTCGGTGAAGAAGAGCGCGACGCCGTACGGCCGGCGCTTGGCCGACCGCGCGCCGACCGCCGTGCGGGGCGCGTCGAGGATCCAGCGCGCGTCGGGCACCAGGCGGTAGTTCGGCAGGGTGACCGGACCGCACGCCCGGCCGCGGCGCACGGCCGGGTCAGCGAGGATCGCCGCCAGGTCGTCGTGCGTGCCGCGGATGAAGCGCACCTCGTTCACGAAGCGCTCGACCACGGAGATGCGCGCGACCACGAACCCGACGCCCAGGACCGCGCAGACGCCGATCGCCACGGCCCACGGGCGGCGGATCCGGTCGGTCGCCGGCAGGGTCACCCAGCCCGCGATCGCATAGCCCGCGTAGATCGTCAGCGCGATCACCGGGACCGTCAGGTAGCGCGGGAGAATCGACAGCCCGGCGATGCCGGTGACGACGAACGCGACGATCCCGGCCCCCAGCAGCGCCAGGGGTACGTGCACCGACCGGCCGGCGCGCCGCCAGGTCGCCAGGCCGAGGCCGGCGAGCGCGGCGAGGAAGATCGGCGGGCGCAGCGCGTCGGCGAGGAAGCGGACGAACGCCTCCGGCACGTTCGCGATCCCCCGCTCGCGCTGCAGCTCGCCCGCGAGGTCGCTCGTCGCGTTCAGCGAGTACAGCGGGTCGCCGGTCACCCACCAGTCCGTGAGCGCCCAGCCGACGGGACCGACCGCCGCCAGGGCGAGCAGTCCCGGGTGCAGGTCGCGACGGCCGGTCTGCGGGTCGCGCTCCCAGGCCATCCACAGCCAGTAGGCGCCCGCGAGGATCCACGCCTCCGGCCGCAGGAGACCGGCGACCGCGAGCAACGCCATGACGCTCGCGCCGCGGCGCGGCCGCTCGGCCTCCAGCACCGCCGCCCACAGGACCACCGCGAGGAACGGGACGTCCACGTAGGCGCGCGCGGCGTACAGGAGCAGCGCGAAGCTCGACGCCGTGAGCAGCGCGGCGACGACGCCCGGCCAGGTGGAGAAGACGGCGCGGCCGAGACGGAAGACGGCCCACACGAGCGCGACGAGCGACAGCGCGGCGACCAGGACGAGCGCGCGGTCGGCGTCCGCCCCGACGAGCTGCGCGAGGACGGCGGCGAGCGCCAGGTAGAGCGGGTGCTCGGTCGGCGCCTGGTAGGCCTCGAAGCCCGGCTTCTGCCCGTCGAGCAGCTCGCGGCCCCAGACCAGGTGGTAGTAGCCGTCGTAGCTCGGGTACGTCGGGACGAGGAGCCAGACGACGACCGCGACGAGGGCGAGCCCCGCGACCGCGAGCGCCTCGCGCCTCACGTGTCCTCCGCCGCGACGACGGAGGCGGCCGCCGCCGTCCCCACCGCCAGCAGCGCCCACGTCAGCGGGTCCTCCAGGAAGGCCGCGTACATGAGCGTGTGCGCGACGAGCGCGGCGAACGCGGCGGCGATGCCGACGCGGACCGGGCCGTCGCGCGCGGCCCCGTGGAACAGGCGCAGGAACGCGAAGGCGAGCAGCGCGAGGTAGGCGACGAGCCCCACAACGCCCTGCTCGGCGGCGACCGTCACCGGGATCGTGTGCGAGGCCGAGGTCGCCCGCTCGGCCGACGCGTCCTCCGCTCGGCGGTACTCGCGCGCGAACGACCCCGATCCCCATCCCTGCGCGGCCCGGTCGGCGAACAGGCGCACCCCGCCCGCGACGAGGTCCGAGCGGCCGCTCGTCGCCTTGCTCGAGCTGCCGCCGCCGTCGAACGCGGTCGTGCCCAGCGCGACGGCGACCAGGGCCGCGACGGCCACGGCGCCCGCGCCGATGAGCGCCCAGCGCACGCTCCAGCGCAGGGCGCCGAGCACCGCGAGCCCGACGAGCAGCGCGGCGAAGCTCGACTGTGACAGCGTGAGCACGAGCCCGCCGAACAGGAAGGCGGTCACCACGGCGCCGAGCGCCACGTCCCGCGTGCGCGAGCGCCACAGCATCCACGCGACGAGCAGCACGAGCACGACAGCGAGGAAGCGCCCGTAGATGTTCGGGTCGAAGAACAGCGAGTTGACCCGGAAGTAGTCCTCGAGCTGGTTGGAGGCGATGACCTTCGGGTTGAGCAGCAGGTGGCGCGTCGCGTACTCCACGTACCCGACCGACGCGAGCGCGACCGCGAGCCCCGTCAGCACGCCCGAGCGCGATGCCGGCCAGCCGCGCGCGTCCACGCAAGCCGCGCCATCACGACATAGAGGATCGCGAACGGCACGTAGAAGAAGACGACGTTCTCGAGCGCTCGCCCGCTGTCGTCCGCGTACGCGCTCTGCGCCGCGTAGAGCACGAGCGTGATCGCGAGAAGGCGTTCCACCCAGCCGATCGGCACGGCCCCCTGGCAGGACAGGGATCCGCTTGCGGATCCCTGATCAATCTCATCGGGTCGGCTCTGCCGACCCGTCCCGCCAGGGGGCCGTACCCTGGGCACGCTCCACGCCAGCGCCCCCGCCGCCACCACCAGGTACAGCGGCAGCAGCAGGTTCGACGTCGAGCCGGCCACCGAGATCGGAATCCGGAACGGGATCGTCGCGACGGCCGCGATCGCGAACGCGGTCGGGACGCGGCGGAAGAGCACCGCGAGCGTCGCGACGAGCGCGAGGCCCAGGAGCGCCGCGGCGACGCCCAGCGACGGGTTGTCGCGCAGGGTGCGGACCTGGTCGCTGTCGGCGACGTGGACGAGCAGGATGGCCGGCGCGAGCACCAGCGCGCCGAGCAGCAGCCACGCGCGGGCACGGTCGCCGCGGACGACGAGCGCCCCGGCGGCGAGGGCGGCGCACCCCGTCAGCGCGAGAGCAGATCCCACGTGCGTCCCATCAGGGTCTGGACGTCCGGATCGACGGAGATCCGGCTGGGGAGCTGCGGCAGCCCGAAGCGGATGACGGTGCCGCGGCCGACGCGGACGGCGACGATGATCGCGGCGCCCTCGGCGTCGACGGCCGACGACAGCAGCCGCGCCGCCTCCGGGCGAGCTCGTCTCCTCGGCGACCGCGTAGCCGGTGAAGCGGCCGCTCGTCCCGCGGAAGAGGCCGATCCTGTCGGTGCCCGCGGTGAGGTCGAAGACGCCCGGCGCGCAGCGGCGTGACGCGCGCGCCGAAGATGTCGGCCGTCGCTGCCGGCGTCGGGTCGGTCAGCCGCAGCCTCGGCGTCAGGCGCACCTGTCGCTGGAAGGACTCGACCCCGACGGACGCGAGCGTCCCGCCGGCGGTGACGAACGCGCGCAGCCGGCGCTGCAGGCGCTCGGTCAGCCAGACCGCGTCACCGGCGACGAGCACGCCGGTGTGCCCGCGCAGCTGCGGGCCCGACGCCCGTCGCCAGCGCGACGTCCGTGGTGACGTCGTAGCGGTGGCGCTCGCGGTCGAGCCAGGCGAGCACCGGCTGCGTGCGCTCCCCGAACCCCGGCACGACCGGCGTCCCGAACACGCGCGGCAGGCGCACCGGCAGGCCGGCGGAGAGCTGGTTCGGGCGTCCGTCGCCGTCGTCGTCGACCGGGTTGCGACCCTGCCAGGTCATCATCGGCAGGACGACGAGCACCTTGTGGCGCGCGCGGTCGTCGACCGCGAACGGCACCGTCGCGGTGCGGGCGCCGCGACGGGCGGTGAAGAGGTAGACGCCGGAGCTCGACCCCGGCGGCTTCAGCCGGATGATCGCGCGCCGCGCGGTCCCGCGGCGGCTGACGGCGCCGCCCGTGCGGCGGACGGTCCACGTGTACTCCTCGCCGCGCGCGTCGGTGCCGATCGGGACGCGCCGGCCGGCGCGGCCGGCGAGCAGCGGCGGCTGCGCGGCGACGCGCCGCACCGTGATCCCGCCGCGACCGCGGAAGCTTGCGCCCGTAGGTCAGCGCGGGCAGCCCGCGGCGCGTCAGCGGCACCGAGGTCCCGATGTTCCCGGCCTTGTCGCGGACCTCGGCGACGACGAGGTACGGAGCGGGCGGGACGGGGCGGCCGCGGTCGTCGGTGCCGTCCCACGTCACGATCGTCGCGCCCTCGGGGATGCCGGGCGCGGCGACCTGCAGCGGCGCTCCCGGCCACATGCGGAAGATCAGCAGCCGCCCGGACCGCGCCGGCGCGGAGAGGCGGATCCGCGCGGGCGCGCCGTCCGGGTGCGGCAGCAGCTCCGGCCCGGGGCCCGCGTCGGGTCCGATCGACAGGATGCGCGGCGCCGGCGGGGTGCGGTCCACACGGAACGACTTCGGGACGATCACGCTGCGCCCCTCGCCGCGGAGCGTCACGCGAACCCGGTACGCACCGTCCGGAACGGGTCGCCCGTCGTCGTCGAGCCCGTCCCAGGCCAGGCTCGGGAGCAGCTGCCGGTAGGCGTCGAGCCGGCGGCCGGACACGAGCTCGCGCACCTCGTCGCCCTGCTCGTCGACGATCGCGACGTCGACGCTGTCGCCGCGCTTGAGGCGGAACGTCACCCGCTGGCGGTCCAGGCGCCCATCCCCGTTCGGCGAGACCACCGGGTACTTCACCTTGAAGGCCTGCACGACCGACGGTGACGACTTCAGCTGCTGCGCGACGAAGAACGCCGCGAACGCACAGACGACGAGCACGCCGAACACGACCTGCGCCAGCCGTGTCACAGGCCCACGAGGCTCCCGTTGTCGGGACGGTCGGTGGCCGGGCCGTCGGCCGTGAGCGTCGCCAGGCGGATGGTGTTGCCGTGGCAGACGATCACGACGTGCCCGGCGACGTCCCGCGAGCGCCAGTCGGCGATGCCCTCCAGGACGCGCGCGCGCTGATCGGCGAACGACTCCCCGCCCGGGAAGCCCCAGTCCCGGTCCAGCGCGGCGAAGCGCGCGAAGCCCTCGGGATCCTCCGCGATCACGTCGGCGAACGTGCGGTCCGTCCAGTCGCCCGTCTCCGTCTCGGCGAAGCGGGCGTCGACGACCGGCTCGACCCCGATGTGCGCACCGACGATCCCGGCCGTCTCGCGGGCGCGGGCGATGTCGCTGCAGACGAGCGCCGCGGGCGCGAGGCGCTCGACGACCTCGGCCAGCTCGGCCGCCTGGCGGCGCCCGGTGGCGTCGAGCGGCACCGGCAGCCGGCCCTGGAAGCGCCCCTCGAGGTTGTAGGCGGTCCGGCCGTGACGCGCGAGCCACAGGCGGCGGTCGGCCGCTCCGGCGTGCGGGGCCTGCGCGCCGCCGTCCATGCCCGCCGCTACTGCGCCTGGTCGGCGCCGACGATCACGACGACGGGTGCACCGCCGCCGAGCACGCGCGCGTTCTGGTCCATCGGCTGCAGCGCGTCCCTGCTGACGCCGATGAGCTTCGCCACGTCCACGCCCTCGCGGCGCGACCCCGACTGCCAGTAGACGACGGTCGTGGCGCGCGCCTGATTCGTGGTGTCCGTCGTGACCGGGCTGACGTTCTTGTAGCCGGCGGCCGTGAGCTTGTCCGCCGCCGCGCGGGCGAGCCCGGTGACGGTCGTCCCGTTGAACACGGCGACCTGCGTCGTCTCGCGCTTGGGCTGCGGCCTGGCGGCCGTGTCGCTCCCACCGTCGCCGGAGGCCGAGGTCGTCGGCGTGCCGACGCTGTTGGGCTTCTCGGTCGTCGGCGCATCGTCCCCGGAGAAGACCTGGGTGATCAGCACGGCCGCGACGGCCGCGATCGCGAGGGTGCCGACGACGACGGCGACCAGGCCCCGGTGCGACCCCGGCTGTGCGGGCGGGCGGGTGCCCTCGCGGGGCGTGACGGGCCCCTCCTGGCGCGTCGCGCGGACGGGCGCGGCGGCGGGCCTGGGCCGCGGGCGCGGTGGCGCGGGCGGCGGCGGGGTCGGCGAGGAGACGGCGGGCGGGTGAGCAGACGGACCGGCGGGCGTGGCCGGTGCCGGTGCGTCGCCGCGCCGCAGGCTTTGCGGGCGTCGCTGACGGCACCGTCGCTCCGGCTGCCGCGACGGCGGGCGTCGCGGGAGCGGGCGCAGGCGGCGTGGCGGGGGGCGATCCGGGTGCTGGTGCGGGGGGTGCCGGCGCTCCCGGGGTCGCGGGAGACGCGCCCGCGGGGGACGGCGTGCCCGCGGCGGTCACGGCCGCGACGGTCGCACCCGCGGCGGCAGCGGCCGTCGCGGGTGCCGGCGGCTTGGGTCCGGTCGGCGTTCCGGGCTGGGTCCCCGGTGCACGCGGCGCGGCCGGCTGCGCGGCGCCCGGCGCCCTGGCGGCCGCAGCGGCGACGGCGGCGGGCGTCGCCGGCCCGGCGGGACGCGCGGGCTGCGCACGCGGCGCCGGCTGCACGGCGCGGCGCTGCGCCTCGGCGACCGCGCGCTGCTGGAGCTCGGCGTCGCGCTCGGGCGCGCGGCCCGCCCATTCACGCAGGCGCTTGACCTCGCGCGCCTGGGCGAAATAGAGCAGCGCGAGGACACCGAGGCCGACGACAGCGGCGATGCCCGCGTACGCGCCGTACTTCTCGATCTGACTGGACAGGGAAAGGGCCAGGACGGCCGTCATGCGGTCGCCATGCTAGTGGGAGCCCCCGGACGCTCCGCGCGTCGCGGCATCCCCGGGCTCCCCCGTGGACGAGCGCTCGCCGGCGAGCAGCGCGACCTTGTCCGCGAGGCCGGCGGCGTCGCCTTCGAGGACGAGGAGCGAGATCTCGTCGAACCACGCGGCGACCTCGTCGGGCTCGCGCACCGCGCGCTCCGCCCGCAGGATCTTCTCGGCCGGCGTGGGCTGCGGGCGCTCATAGGGGTTGAACAGCTCCTCGTGGAGCTTCTCGCCCGGGCGCCGACCGACCACCTCGATCGCGATGTCGACGTCGGGGCGCAGCCCGGACAGCTCGATCATGTCGCGGGCGAGCTGGACGATCGGCACGGGCTCGCCCATGTCGAGCACGAACACCTCGCCGCCCTGCCCGAGCGAGCCCGAGCGGATGATGAGCTGCACCGCCTCCGGGATCGTCATGAAGTAGCGCGTCATCCGCTCGTCGGTGACCGTGACCGGGCCGCCGCGGGCGATCTGGCGGCGGAAGATCGGCACGACCGAGCCGGACGAGCCGAGCACGTTGCCGAAGCGCACGCTCGCGTAGCGCGTCTGCGGGAAGCGCGCGCTCATCTCCTCGATCGCGAACTCGGCCAGCGCCTTGGACGCGCCCATGACGGTCGCGGGCGACACGGCCTTGTCGGTCGACACGAGCACGAACGCCTTGACGCCCGCCTCGCCCGCCAGGCGCGCCACCAGCCGGGTGGCGATCGCGTTGTTGCGCACCGCCTCGACCGGGTTGTCCTCCATCAGGCCGACGTGCTTGTACGCGGCCGCGTGGAAGACGATCGTCGGCCGGTGCTCGGCGAGCACCTCGCGCATCCGCTCGCCCTCCTTGCAGTCGGCGAGCACCGCGGCGAGCGACGACGGGTGCACGTGCCGGTCGTCCTCGAGCTCGCGCTGGATCGTGAAGAGGTTGTCCTCGGCGTGGTCGAGGAGGATCAGCCGCCGCGGTGCGACGCGCGCGATCTGACGGCACAGCTCCGAGCCGATCGAGCCGCCCGCGCCGGTGACCAGCACGACCTCGCCCGAGAGGTAGGCGCCGACCCGGTCGAGCTCCATGCGCACCGGCTCGCGCCCGAGCACGTCCTCGACCTGCACCTCGCGCACCTGGCGGGCGACCGCACCGCCGCCGGAGAGCAGCAGCTCGAAGACCGTCGGCATCGTGCGGACCGGGATGCCGCGCTCGCGACCGGCGCGCGCGACGCGCGCGCGCAGCGTGCCGGGGGCCGAGGGGATCGCGATCAGCATCTCGTCGGGCTCGGCCTCATCGAGGATGCGCGGGAGCTGGTCCGTAGCGCCGAGGACCTTCACCCCGTCGATGCGCACCCGCTGCTTGAGCGGGTCGTCGTCGACGAAGCCGACCGGGCTCATGCCCGAGCTGCGGGTTGCGCACGATCTCGCGCAGGAGCAGGCGCCCGCCGTCACCGGCGCCGACGATCAGCACCCGGCTCGCGCCCTTGCGCGCGCGGAACCCGCGGATCGGCCGCTCGGAGACCGCGTGCCCGACGAAGCGCACGCCGCCGACCAGCGCGAGCGACAGCAGCAGGAAGAGGGCCGTCACGCCGGTCGGCACGGCGACGTTGACCTCGACGCCCGACGGCGCCCACGTCACGGGCCTGGCGATCGCGACGATCCCGATCACCACGAGCGCCATGACCGTCACGGCCTGCAGGACGCCGAGGTAGTCGCGCTGCGTCACGTAGCGCCACTGCTTCTGCTCGATCCGGAACAGCGTGAAGACGACGAGCGCGGTGGCGACGACCCACGGCACCATGCTGTCGCGCAACTCGGCGAAGCGGTCGGGCACCCCCACCGCCTGGTCGAAGCGCAGCCAGTACGCCAGCCACCAGGCCCCGGCGACGAGCCCCGCGTCCAGGGCGAGCTGGATGAGGGAGTGCCGGTGGAGCGGGAGCGCCGTGCGGAGACGTCGGCGCATGCCGGGAGTTTAGCCCTGCACAGGACGCCTGAGCGGACTGCACAGCAGGTCCACGAGCAGCTGCGGATCCCGGCGGATCCGCTCCGTGCGCGCCGGCGCGGCGCGCCGCTCCAGGACGACGTCCTCGGGGCGCGCGATCCGGCGCATTCGTCCCTCGGCGATCAGGCGCTCGTCGACGGCCCCGAGCCGGCCCTCGAACGTCGTCCAGACGGGCGTCCCGAGCGCGACCGCCTCGCGGTTCATCGTCCCGCCCGCGCTCACCACGAGGTCCGACAGCGCGACGAGCGACGGGGCGTCGATCGCGTGGTCGGGGACGATGAAGCCGCCGGCGGCCCGCAGCTCCGCGCGCTGGTCGGCGGTGCGCGGGAGGACGACGACCTGTCCCTGCTCGCGCAGGCGGACGAGGATCGCGCCGAAGAGGTCGTTCTCGAAGCGGTGGTAGAGCGAGACCGCCGGGGGGGTGCGGACGAGCGCGACCGGCTCCGCGCGGTCCAGCCCGAGCACCGCGAGCACGGCCGGGTCGGGCTCCAGGTCGGCGAGGTAGTACTCCTCCTTGAGGCCCGGGTAGCGCCGCAGCTTGCGCGAGGCCCCGTAGCGGGCCAGGCGCTCCGGCGGGATCGCCTCCGGGACGACGACGGCCTGCGCCAGGCGACAGTTGACGTTGTGCTGCACGGTCGCCCACTCGTAGTCGAACATCGTCGAGCACGGGATCCGCAGGAGCCGGGCGGCGACCGTGACGTCGTTGGACCCGTGGCCGAGCGCGAGGTCGAACCGCCGTCCGCGCGCCCAGCGGGTGAGCGCCGCCGACCGGTCGGCCAGGCCGATCGCCTTGGCCCCGAGCCGCGCGCCGCGGTGGCGGCCGACGACCGTCGCGCCGAGGCCGTGGCGCTCGGCCAGCTCGACCGTCTGCGCGAAGTCGCGCGCGGTCACCTGCACGTCGGCGCCCTGCGCGCGCAGGCGCTCGATCACCGGGCGCAGCACGAGGACGTGCGGGCTGTTCGTGAGGTCCACCCAGACGCGCAGCGACATCGGGCCGTCAGCCCGTGCCGGCCGCGCGGACGGCCTCGACGACCTCCGTCACCTGCTCGCGCGTGATCGCGGCGCTGATCGGGAGCGCGAGGTGGGTGCGCGCCGCCTCGTCGGTCCCGGGCAGCTCCGCGGTCGCCCACCGCCGCATCGCGGGCTGGCGGTGGATCGGCGTGCGGTAGTACCCGCGGGACTCGACGCCCGCGGCCGCGAGTGCCTCCTGGAGCGCGTCGGCGCGCGGGTGGCGGACGACGTAGAGGTGCCAGGCGGGGGCGCTCGCCGGCGTGGCCTCCGGCAGGCCCGCGAGGTCCCCGAGCCCCGCCTCCTCGTACCACGCGCCGGCGAGATGACGGTGCGCGGCCCAGTGCTCCAGCTCGGGCAGCATCACCCGCAGCGCCGCGGCCTGGAGCTCGTCGAGGCGGCTGTTGTACCCCACCTGCTCGTAGGTGACCTTGTCGCGCGACCCGTGGAAGCGCAGCGTGCGGACCTCCTCGGCGAGCGCCCCGTCCCCGGTCGTGATCGCGCCGCCGTCGCCGAGCGCGCCGAGGTTCTTCGACGGGTAGAACGAGAACGTCGCCAGGGCGCCGAGCGCGCCGGGGCGGCCGTCGGGGCCGATCGAGCCCGCGGCCTGCGCCGCGTCCTCGACCACCGGGACGCCGAGCGCGGCGATCTCCGCGACCGGGGCGACGTTGCCGAAGAGATGGACCGCGATGACGGCCTTCGTGCGCGGCGTCAGCGCCGCGCGCACCGTCTCCGGCGTGGCGAGGAACGTCGCCGGGTCGACGTCGCAGAAGACCGGCGTGGCGCCCGTCGGCGGGATCGCCTCGGCGCTCGCGTAGAACGTGAAGGACGGGACGACCACCTCGTCGCCCGGACCGACGCCGAGGGCGCGCAGCGCGATCGTCAGCGCCTCGGTGCCGTTCGCGACGCCGACGGCATGGGCGGCGCCGAGGAATCGGGCGAACTCATCCTCGAACGCGGCGACGTTCGGCCCGAGGATGAACCGCCCGTCGTCGAGGACGCCGAGCAGCGCCTCGTCCAGCCGGTCGCGGAGTGGGAGGAGCGGTGTCCCGGAGTCGAAGAGGGGAACGGGCATGCGGGGGCCAACGCTACCCTCTCCCGCCCGTGCCCCTCTCCACGCTCTTCGTCCTCGCGTCGGTGACCGACAAGCTCGCGGACTTCGTGACCGGCGTGGTCGAGGACATCGGCCTCACCGGGATCTTCGTGCTCATGACGCTCGAGAGCATGGGCATTCCGTTCCCCTCGGAGCCGACGATGCTCTTCGCGGGCTTCAACGTCAGCGAGGGCACGTACTCGTTCTGGCTCGTCGTCTTCGTGGCCGTCGCCGCGAACGTCGTCGGATCGTGGATCGCGTACGGGATCGGGTACTTCGGCCGGATCGAGCTGCTCGAGCGCCACGGCAAGTGGCTGCACATCAAGCCGTCGCACATCGAGTGGGGCGATCGCTGGTTCGAGAAGTACGGCGACGCGGCGGTGTTCTTCAGCCGCATGCTGCCGATCATCCGCACCTTCATCTCGTTCCCGGCGGGCGCCGCGCGGATGCCGTTCTGGCGCTTCACCGTCTTCACCGTCCTCGGCTGCATCCCGTGGATGGCGGGGCTCACGTTCGCGGGCAAGCAGGCCGCGGACAACTGGGAGGACCTGCGGTCCTACCTGCACTGGATCGACTACTCCGTCGTCGTGGCGATCGTCGTCGGGGCCATCTGGCTCTTCGTCCGCTGGCGCAGGGGGCGGCGCGCGTCGCCCGCCGATGCTCCCGCCGCCTGACGCCGCCGGCGCCCTCCCGCCACGGCACGCCCTCGCGCTCGGCCTGCTCCACGGCCCGGCGGAGCTCCTCCCCGTCTCGTCGTCGGGACACGTCACGCTCGTCCCGTGGCTGCTCGGCTGGCCGTACCCCGAGCTCGAACCCGACCTGCGCAAGGCCTTCGAGGTCGCCCTGCACGCGGGCACGGCGGTCGGGCTGCTGATCGCCCTGCGCGGCGAGGTCGCCGAGGCCTTCCGCGACCTCGACGCACGCCGCGTCACGCTGATCGCCGGGTCCTTCCTGCCGCCCGCGCTCGTCGGCCTGACCCTCGAGGGCCCGATCGAGCGTCGGCTCGGGACGCCGGCCTCGATCGCCGCCGGCCTGCTCGCGGGCTCCGCGGCGATGACGCTCGCGGATGCGCTCGGGCCCGAAACGCGCACCCGCGAGGAGGCGACGCTGACCGATGCCCTGCTGCTCGGGCTCGCGCAGTCCTCAGCGCTGATGCCGGGCACCTCGCGCGGCGGCATGACGCTCGCCGCGATGCGCGCGCGGGGTTTCACCCGAACGGACGCGAGCGCCCTGTCGCGGCACGTCGCGCTCCCGGTGATCGCCGGGGCGAGCGTCCTGAAGGGCGTACGGCTCGCGCAGCGCGGGCTGCCGCCCGGGATGACCGGCCGCTTCGCGCTCGGGATGACCGCCTCGCTCGCCTCGACGCTCGCGGCCGCGCGGCTCGTCCCGGTGGAGCGCGTCGGCGCGCTGTGGCCGTACGCGGCGTATCGCAGCGGACTGGCGGCCGTGACGCTGCGGCGTCTGCGAGCATCCTCGCGATGACCCCGGCTCCCGCGCAGCGGACCACCCCGTGAGCGACGCGTACGCCGCCGCCGGCGTCGACACCACCCGGTCCGACGCGGCGGTCGCAGCGATCGTCGGCGTCCTGCGGACGATCGAGACCGGCGCGCCGTCGCGCGTCGTGGACCTCCCGGGGCACTACGCGAGCGTCCTGCGCGTCAGCGCCGACCTCGGCATCGCGATCGCGACCGACGGCGTCGGCTCGAAGATCGTCCTCGCCGAGCAGACCGGGCGCCTGGACACCGTCGGCATCGACTGCATCGCGATGAACGTCAACGACCTCGTCTGCGTCGGCGCCGAGCCGATCGCGATGGTCGACTACCTCGCCGTCGAGCACTCCGACCCCGCCGCGACCGAGGCGATCGCGCGCGGGCTGGCCGTCGGCGCGGCCGACGCGGGCATCGAGATCCCGGGCGGCGAGCTCGCCGTGCTCCCGGAGCTCATCCGCGGCCATCCCTCCCCTGGCGGCTTCGACCTCTGCGGCACCGCCATCGGCACGGTCGCGCTCGACGCGATCCTCACCGGCGGCGACATCGCTCCGGGTGACGCCCTGATCGGCGTCCCGTCGAGCGGCCTGCACTCCAACGGCTACACGCTCGCCCGCCGCGTGCTCGTCGAGGACGGCCCCGGGCTCGACGCCCGCCCGCCGGAGCTCGGCGGCGCGAGCGTCGCCGACGCGCTGCTCGAGCCGACGGTCATCTACGTGCGCGCGGCGCTCGACCTCCTGCGATCCGGCGTCCCCGTGCACGGGCTCGCGCACATCACCGGCGGCGGCCTGAAGAACCTGCTGCGCCTGGGCGCCGGCGTCGGCTACGCCGTCGAGGACCCGCTGCCGGTCCCGCCGGTCTGCGCGCTCGTGGGGACGCTCGGCGGCGTGCCGGAGGCCGAGCTCTGGGAGGTCTTCAACATGGGCTGCGGCTTCGCCGCCATCGTGCCCGAGGACCGCGCGGACGAGACCGCCGCCATCCTCGCCGCGCGGCACCCCGGCGCCCGCCGGATCGGCACCGTGACGGACGCGGCGGGCGTCGCCACCGCCCCCGGCGGCATCGCACTGCGCGCCTGAGCGGGCACCCGCCCGCTCGCGCACGAAGCCCTGCAGGACGCCGCCGCGCGGCCCGAGACGTAGGTGACGGCGGGCCCCCGGCGAACTCCGTGGGGACCAGCGCACCGCCGCAGCGGCCGGTACGCGACATGAATCCCGTCCTCGCCCCCACAATAGGAAGCATGACCGCCACCGCCGGCACCCTCCTGAGTGGGCGCTATCGCCTCGAGGAGCAGATCGGGCGGGGCGGCATGTCGACGGTCTGGCGGGCGTTCGACACGACGCTCGAGCGAGCGGTCGCCATCAAGATGATGCACCGCGACGTCGCCCGTGACAGCGACCAGCTGGAGCGCTTCCGTCGCGAGGCGAAGGCGGTCGCGAAGGTCTCCTCCCCCTACGTCGTCGGGGTGATCGACGCCGGCGAGGAGGACCACACCCCGTTCATCATCCTCGAGTTCGTCGACGGCGAGACGCTGAAGGAGCGCATTCGGCGGCTGCGCCGCCTGGACGTCGCCGAGGCCGTCGCGTACGCGATCGAGATCGCCCGCGGGCTGCAGGCGGCGCACGACCGCGGGATCGTGCACCGCGACGTCAAGCCGCAGAACGTCCTGCTCGACGAGGACGGCGCGGCGCGGGTCACCGACTTCGGCATCGCCCGCAGCCTCGCCGACGAGGGGCTCACGGCCGACGGCCGCGTCCTCGGGACGACCGACTACGTCAGCCCTGAGCAGGCGCTCGGGCACAACGTGACGCCGCAGTCCGACGTCTACTCGCTCGGAGTCGTCCTCTACGAGATGCTCACCGGGGACGTCCCCTTCCACGGCGAGAACCAGGTCGCGGTCGCGATGCGCCACGTGCGCGAGGAGATCCCGGACGTGCAGCGCAAGCGGCCCGAGGTGTCGAGCGCCCTCGCCTCCGTGGTCGATCACGCCACGGCCAAGGACCTCGACGTGCGCTACGCGTCGGCGGGCGACTTCATCGCGGACCTCGAGGACGCCCTGGCCATCGAGACCGCCCGCAGCGGGCACATCACCGGCGAGGCGACGACCGTCTTCCAGTCGCTGCCGGAGCAGAAGCGCCGCCGCGTACCCGGCGGGGTGCAGCACCCGGCGCGCTGGCTCCTGGGGATCGCGCTCGTCGCCGTGGCCGTCGTGGCGGCGTTCGCGCTGCTCGCGGGTCGCGCCGAGCGCGGGACCGGCACCAAGGGCGCCGAGCCGCCGCCGACGCTCAAGGCGGTCTCGCTCGGCCAGAGCCGCGCCAAGGACTACGACCCCGCCGGCGACCAGCAGGAGCACCCGGAGACCGCGGCGTTCGTGCTCGACCGCGACCCGGCGACCGTCTGGGACACCGAGACCTACCTCAACGGCAACCTCGCGAAGGACGGCGTCGGCCTCGCGATCGACGCGAAGCCCGGCATCGCCGCGCGCCAGCTCGAGCTGCGGACCGGGACGCCCGGGTGGAGCGGACAGATCCTCGCGGCCGACACGGCCTCCCTCCCGAAGACGATCGACGACCCGGCCTGGACGCGGGTCGGCACGATCACGAAGGCGACCCGCGTGACGCGCGCCGATCTCGACACCGGCGGCAAGCGCCAGCGCTGGTACCTGATCTGGATCGAGGAGTTCGCCGAGGGCCAGGAGAAGGTGGAGATCTCCGAGGTCTACCTGTACCGGTAGGGGCGCCGGGACGGGAGATCGCATCCGGCGTGCGCTTCGCGCCCGCCGGCCCTTTCGAGGGCGATGTCTCCCCTCAGAACGTGTACCGACGGAGCGCCGCGCGCCGCTCCGCAGCGACCTGCACCAGGCGGTCGCAGAGCTCGGGGTAGGACAGCCCGCTCGCCTCCCAGAGCCTGCCGTAGACGCTCGTCTCGGTGAACCCGGGCATCGTGTTCAGCTCGTTCAGCAGGACGCCGTCGCCGTCGACGAAGAAGTCGGCCCGGGCGAGCCCGCTGCAGCCGGCCTCCCGGAACGCCCGCACCGCCAGCTCCCGCACCCGGTCGCGTGCCGCGGAGGAGATCCGCGCCGGGACGACGAGCTCCATGCCGCCGGGGGTGTACTTCGCCTCGTAGTCGTACCAGCCGCCCGGTGAGGCGCTGCGCAGGACGACGATCTCACCCGGCTCGCTCGCCTGCGCGGCGGTCGTGTGGCCGGCGACCGAGCACTCGATCTCCAGGCCGACGGCGCCGGCCTCGACGATCGCGCGCGGATCGTGGCCGAACGCCTGGTCGAGCGCCGCACCCAGCTCGCCGGCCTCCGCGACCCGCACGATGCCGACGGACGAGCCCAGCCGTGCCGGCTTGACGAACACCGGCAGGCCCAGCGCCGCGACCTCCCGCTCCACCCCCGCGCGGTCCGCGCGCCAGCGCGCGTCGTCGACGCCGGCGTAGGCGACCTGCGGCAGGCCCGCGTGCGCCATGAGGTCCTTGAAGACGACCTTGTCCATGCACGCGGCCGATGCCAGGACGCCGGAGCCGACATAGGCGACGTCGAGCAGCTCCAGCAGGCCCTGCACGCTGCCGTCCTCGCCGAACGGGCCGTGCAGCACGGGGAAGACGACGTCGGCGCCGAGCAGCCCGCGGCCGGGGCGCAGCGCCAGCTCGATCCCGTCGTGGTGCCACGAGCCGTCGCGGTCCAGCTCGACCCACACCGTCTCGTGCCCCGCGCGACGCAGGCCCTCCTGGACCGACGCGGCGCTCGCGAGCGAGACGTCGTGCTCGGAGGAGCGGCCGCCGGCGAGGACCGCGACCTTCACGGCGTCCCCTCGACGGCGCCGCCGGGGTCGGTGGTGGTCGTCGGCGTCGTCGTCTCGGTCGGCGGGGTGAAGCTCCCGACCCCGATCGTGACGGTCGACCCCGGCTCGGCCCTGCCGCCGCTCGGATCCTGCTGGACAACGGTCCCGTCGTCCCCCTCGTCGGTCACGGTGATGCGCTGCTCGCTGACCTTGAAGCCCGCCCTCGTGAGCCTGTCGATCGCGGTCGCCTCGTCCTGCCCGACGACGTTGGGCACGGTGACCTTCGCCGGCTGCTTGGCGATGACGATCGTCACGGACGACCCCTTGTCGGCCTGCGTGCCGGCCCCCGGGCTCTGGCTGAGGACCGTCCCCGGGGTCGCCTTGGCGTCCTCCTGCTGCGTCACGGTGACCGTGAACCCGGCCCCGGTGAGCGTGGTGCGGGCGTTGTCCTCGGTGGCGCCGACGACGCTCGGCACCGCGACCTTCGTCGGACCGGCCGAGACGAGCAGGATGACGGTCGAGCCGCGCTCGGCCTGCGTGTTCTCCCCCGGCTGCGTGCCGATGACCTCGCCCTTGGGCACGGTGTCGGAGGATCGCTCCCGCACGCGGACCCGGAAGCCCGCGGCCTGCAGGCGCCGGCGCGCGACGGCCGCGCTCTGCCCTTCGACGCCCGGGACGGTCGCCGTGCCCGGCCCGTCGGAGACGGTGAGCGTCACGACCGAACCCTCGTCAGCCTCTGCGCCGGGCGCCGGATCCTGTCCGAGCACCTCGCCCTTCGGTCGCGCGGACGTCCGCGCGACCGTGTCGACCGAGAAGCCCTCGCGCTGGAGCGCCGCCTGTGCGGTCGCCAGGTCGCTCCCGACGACGTTCGGCACGACGACCTGGTCCTTGCGCAGCAGCAGCAGTGCGGCGAGCAGGACGCCGACCGCGACGACGGCGATCAGCGCGAAGAGCCACCAGCGCCGTCCCGGTCCGCCGTCCTCCTCGTCCTCCGGCGGAGGCGGCGGAGGCGCGTGCCCGAACGTCGCGGGCTGCGCAGGCTCCGGCGGCCAGACGACGGCGGGTGCGCCCAGCACGGTCGCGTCGGTCGGCGGACCGGCGTACGCCGGCAGGCCCGCCCGGGCGGCTGCCAGCGCGTCGATGAACGCGTCGGCGTCGGCGTAGCGCGCCACGGGATCCTTCTCCAGCGCGCGCAGGACGACCTGCTCGAGCCCGGGGCTGACCTGCGTGCCGTAGGCGCTCGGCGGCACCGGCGCCTCGCCCACCTGCTTGAGCGCGATCGCGACGGCGCTGTCGCCGTCGAACGGGACGCGCCCGGCGAGCATCTCGTAGAGCACGACGCCGATCGAGTAGAGGTCGGACTGCTGGCTGACCGCGTGACCCTGCGCCTGCTCGGGCGAGAGGTACTGGGCCGTCCCCATGATCGACCCGGTCTGCGTCATGTCCGACGCACCGGCGCGCGCGATCCCGAAGTCGGTGACGGTGAGCACGCCCTCGTCGTCCACGATGACGTTGTGCGGCTTGAGGTCGCGGTGGATGACGCCGCGGCGGTGGGCAAAGCGCGCGGCCTTGAGGATCTGGGTGGCGTAGTCGATCGCGACGTCCGGGTCGAGCGGCGCCTCCTGGGCGATCAGCGCCTTGAGCGAGCGCCCCTCCAGGTACTCCATCGCGATGTAGTAGGTCCCTTCCCACTCGCCGCGGTCGTAGACCGACACGACGTGCTGGTGCTGGAGGCCGGCGGCGGCCGACGCCTCGCGGCGGAAACGTTCGACGAACTCGGGGTCCTCGGAGAAGCGCCGGTAGAGGATCTTGAGCGCGATGCGGCGCCCGAGCTGGAGGTCCGTGGCGAGGTAGACGTCCGCCATCCCGCCCGAGCCGAGCCGGCGCTCGACCTTGTAGCGGCCGTCGACGACGGTGTCGGTGTCCAGGCGGTCGCTCATCGGAGCAGGGACTCCATCACGGCCCTGGCGATCGGTGCGGCCTCGGTGCCGCCGAACCCACCGACGCTGCGCTCGATCGTCACCGCGACCGCCACCTGCGGGTCGCTCGCAGGGCGCGAATCCGATGAACCACGGCGTCGTGATGTCGTCGGCCACGACGCGCTCGGCCGTGCCGGTCTTGCCGGCCACCTCGATGCCCTGCAGCGCCGCGGCCGTGCCGGTTCCCTCCTGGACCACGCGCGTCATCATCGCGGTGATCTTCCTCGCCGCGGCGGGCGACATGACGCGGGAGAACTCCTGTGGATCGTTCTGCAGGGTGGTGCGGCCCTCGGGGTCGACGGCGCGCGTCGCGAGGAACGGGCGCATCAGCGCGCCGCCGTTCGCCACCGAGGCGGCGACCATCGCCATCTGCAGCGGCGTCGTCTGCAGCTTGTCCTGGCCGATCGCCATGCGGCCCACGTCGACGCACGGGTTCGTCACGCGGACGAAGCGGCCGTCGCAGAACTCGCCGCTCGCGCGGCGCTCGGAGCTCGGCAGGTCGACCGCGACCTGCCGTCCGAAGCCCAGGCGCGACATGTACTTCTGCATCGTGCGCGCACCGACGTCCTCGCCGATCTGCGCCCAGACGGTGTTCACCGAATTCGTCATCGCCGTGGCGAGGTCGATGGAGCCGAAGCTCTCGCCGCCGTCGTTGTTCAGCGGGACGCCGGAGATCTCGACGCCGTTGCGGCCGTCGACGACGCTGTCCGGCTGGTACTTCCCGCTGTCGATGGCCGCGATCGCCGTCACGACCTTGAACGTCGAGCCCGGCGGGTAGCCCGGCCTGCGTCACGCGGTTGAAGAGCGGGGATCCGGGGGCCGTGTTGAGCCGCGTCGTCTGCCGGGCGCTGCGCAGCGTGTTGGGGTCGTAGCCGGGGACGGACGCCATGACCTTCACCCGGCCGGTCCGCGGGTCGAGCGCGACGACGGCGCCGGCGCGGCCCGCGAGCTGGTCGAGCGCCACCTGCTGGGCGCCGGGGTCGAGCGCCGTGCGCAGGTCGTTCCCCTCGCGGCGCTTGCCCTGGATCCGGCGCAGCGTGTTCTGCAGGCCCTGGTCAGCGACCCAGGAGCTCGCCGTTGTAGAAGCGCTCCAGGCCCGCGGTGCCGGGGTTGAGGTACGAGTAGCCGACGGGATGCGCGAACAGGCCGCGCAGCGGATAGCGGCGCGTGTACGCCCCGTCCTGGCGGCGCACCGACCGCGCGAGCGTCTGCTCGTCGGCGGCGAGGATGCGGCCGCGCGCGATCCGCTGCTGCTCGATCAGCGCGCGCTTGTTCTGCGGGTTGTCCTGCAGCGTGTCGCGCTCGAAGACCGCCCACCGCGAGGTGAACGCGATCAGCAGCGCGAACAGCACGAGGGTCACGCCGAACACGCGGACGATCGGGGCGTTCACGATCGGGCCTCGCGTCGCGCGCGGTCGGAGACGAGCAGGAGCAGCGCGACGATCACGAAGTTCGCGACGATCGACGACCCTCCGTAGGAGACGAACGGGAGGGTGACGCCGGTCAGCGGGATGACCTTCGTCACGCCGCCGACGATGACGAAGACCTGGAGCGCGACGACCGTCGTGAGGCCGGTCGCCAGGAGCTTGCTGAACGAGTCGCGCGCGAGCACCGCGATCCGGAACCCGCGCTCGACGAACAGACGTAGACGAGCAGCAGCGCGACACGCCGCGACGAGCCCGAGCTCGTTGACGATCACCGCGTAGATGAGGTCGGTCTGCGCGGCGGGCAGCAGGATCGCCTGGTCGGGCGGGATGCCGACCTTCACGAGCGACTCGCCGAGGCCCTTGCCCCAGAGCCCTCCGTCGGCCTGCGCGAAGAGCGACTGCGCGAGCTGGTAGCTGCCGCCGATGCGGTCGTAGAGCGCGGGGTCGAACGGGCGCTGCCAGGCCTCGATGCGGTCGCTGACGTGCCCGACCGACGTCGAGAAGAACCACGCCCCGGCGGCGAACAGGCGAGAGCCCGGCGAGCGGGAAGATCAGGCGGTTCGTCGCGACGTAGAGCATCGCCAGGAACCCGCCGAAGAACATCAGCGACGAGCCCAGGTCGCGGATGAAGACGAGCATCACCATCGCCAGGCCCCACACCAGCAGCAGCGGGCCCAGGTGCTTGAGCCGCGGGATCGTCAGCGGGCCCGACCTTGCGCTCGACGAGCAGCTGGCGCGTGTCGCGCAGGTAGCTCGCGAGGAAGATGATGATCCCGATCTTCGCGAACTCGGCCGGCTGGAACGACACGGGCCCGACGTCGACGCCGAGGTAGGCGCCGTTGACCTGCGCGCCGACGCCGGGGATCCGCGGGAGCAGCAGCAGCAGGATGCTGCCCGCCGCGATCAGGTACCGGTAGCGCTCGAGCACCCGGTAGTCGCGCAGCACGACGATGGTCGCGGCGAAGAACCCGAGACCGACCACGAACCACTGCGCCTGCTCACGCGCGAGCGTCTCGTCGAGGCGGTAGATCATCACCAGGCCGACGCTGGCCAGCACGGCGACGATCGGGAACAGGTACGGGTCGGCGTCCGGGAGCCGCACGCGGATCACGAGGTGGGCCGCCAGGCACAGGCCGAGGAACACCGCGCCGTAGGTGAGCGACGCGTCGGAGCGCACGGCGCGCTCCTGGATGAGCACCGCGGCGAAGCCGGCCGTGACGAGCAGCGATGCGGGGATCAGCCCGAAGAGCTCGCGGTTGCGCGCGCTGCTCACGTCCCGACCGAACCCCGCTCGAGCTGGCGCACGTAGTCGTCGGCGTCCTCGCGTGAGCGCAGGCTCTGCTCGGCGATCGTGTCCCGCTGACCGGTCGTGAGCTGCGCATCGCTGACCCCGGAGACGTACACCTCCTGGTACAGCGCGATGCCCGCGGGCAGGTCGACGGGGACCCCGCGGTAGAGCGTGACGAAGCCGTCCTCGCCCGGGCCGACGAAGTAGACCGCCTGCGAGGCGAGGTAGCCGCCGGCCAGCACCGTGACGACGAGCGCCAGGATCAGCGCGGTCCCGAACCCGGGCTTCGGGAGCCGCCGGCGCCGGCGGGCGGCCGGCGCAGGGCGCGGCGGCAGCGGGTCGCGGCGCTCGGCGCCCGCCGGCGCAGTCGCCGCCGCGAGCGCGCGCTGCACGTCCTCGGTCTTGAGCGCCGGGACGCCCACGCGTGTCGCGTCCACCGCGTCGGCGGCCGTGCCGCCGGCGTCCTCCAGGCGGAACAGGACGACCGTGATGTTGTCGCGGCCGCCCGCGGCGTTGGCCTGGGCGACGAGCTCGGCTGCGGCCTCGCGCAGCGTCTGCGCGTCCGCCAGCACCGCCGCGATCCGCGCCTCGGGAACCATCGACGTCAGGCCGTCGGAGCAGAGGAGGTACACGTCGCCGGCGCGCGCCGGGACGGTCAGCGCATCCGGCTGCACGACGGCCTCCGGCCCGAGTGCGCGCGTGATGATCGAGCGCTGCGGATGCTCCTCGGCCTCCTGCGGGCTGAGGCGGCCCTGGCGCACCAGCTCCTCGACGAGCGAGTGGTCGGTCGTGAGGCGCTCGAGCGCGCCGTCGCGACGCCGGTAGCAGCGGCTGTCGCCGACGTGGACGAGCGTCACCTCGCCCTCGCCGACGTACGCGGCCGTCAGCGTCGTGCCCATGCCGGCGCGGTCCTCGTCGGCGACCGAGAGCGCGTGGATGCGCTCGTTGGCCTGCTGGACGACGCGGGCCAGGCGCTCCTCGACGCTGCCGGATCCGTCCGGGACGCCGGCGGCGAGGGCGTCCACCGCCGCGCCCGACGCGACCTCGCCCGCCTGCGCGCCGCCCATGCCGTCGGCGACGGCGAACAGCGGGGAGCGCGCGTGGTAGGCGTCCTCGTTCGCCCGGCGCTGGAGGCCGGTGTCGGTGCGCTCGGCGTGCTCGGCGACGCGCAGCATCGTCAGCCCGCCACGAAGGTGAACTCGCTGTCGCCGATCCGCACGCGGTCGCCCTGGTGCAGCGGCTGGGGCCCGGTCACGAGCTCCTCGTTGAGGAACGTCCCGTTCGTCGAGCCGAGGTCCTCGAGGACGACGACCGGTCCCTGCCGGGTGAGACGGGCGTGCCGGCCGGAGGCGAACGGGTCGTCGAGGCGGATCTCCGCCTGGTCGCCGCGGCCGAGCACCGCGCCGGCGCCGATCTCGTACTCCATGCCGGGGGTGTGCCCGGGCGCGCGCTCGACGACGAGCCGCGGATCGCCGAGCGTCACCGCCTGGTGCAGGCCGGTCGCCGCGGAGTCCCCGGAGGGGGGCGGGGCGGCCGCGCCCGCCCAGCGCTGCTCGTCGGGGCGCCGCAGGTCGCGCAGCGCACTGCGCGCGACCCAGGCGACGAAGAGGTAGAGGACCGCGATGAACGCCGCCTGCAGCGCGACGGCCGTCGGCTCCAGCATCACTCGACCTCAAAGCGCGCCGAGACCGTGCCCACGTCGAGCCGGTCCCCGGAGCGCAGGACCGTCCGGGTGCTCACGCGCGCGCCGTTGACCTGCACGCCGTTCGTCGAGCCGAGGTCCTCGACGGTCCAGGCTCCGTCCCCGCCGAGCGCGATCCGCGCATGGCGGCGGGAGACGTTGGAGTCGCCGAGCACCACGTCGCATTCGCGGCTGCGGCCGATCGTCGCACCCGACGGACCGATCGCGAAGCGCTTGCCCTCCGCCGCGAGGATCGCGCGGCCGCGACCGGCCGCACGTGCCTCGCCGAGCCGCTCCCGCGCGCGCTCGGACTCCGAGACGATCATCGTGTGGCTCGGCGCGGGTGCGGGCGCAGGCGCAGGGGCCGCCTCCGGCGGGGCCCCGGCGACCTGCGCGTGCCGGGTCTCGATGCCGAACTCCCCGAGGCCCAGGCGCTCGTCGGTCCGCAGCTCGATCACGGGCGTCGCGACGAGGGCCAGGCGCTCCGCGCGCGCGTGCTCCAGCAGGTAGGCCGACAGCTCCTGCGTCACCTCGCGCTCGATGCCCGCGAAACGCTCACGGTCCTGCGGCGAGAGGTGGACGACGTACTCGTGCGGAGCGTAGGTGCGCGAGAGCGAGACCGTCCGGTGCTCGTCCATCTCCCGGCCGAGCCGGCGGGCGAGCTCCTCGGGCCGCACCTCGGCGCGGAAGACGCGGCCGAACGTGCCCTCCACGAGCCCGGCCAGCTTGCTTTCCAGGTTCCTCAGGACGCTCATGGACTCGCTTGCGCACGGCCCGGCGGGGGCGGTGCGCGACGCGGTGAATGCTAGGGACTGACCCCGCCGGTGGTCGCGGGCGCCCGCGCGGCGGCGCCCAGCAGGGCGATCGCCCCGGCGGCGAGCGCTCCGAGCACGAGGCCGCGCGGCTCCGGCACGCCGCCCGACCAGGGCAGCGCCGCGGCGAGCGCGGCGGTGCCGGAGGCCAGGCCGGCGGCCCAGCCGGTGACGGCGACGATGTCCCGCACGAGGCTGCTTCCGCGCACGAGCAGCGGGAGCACGACGGCGAGGACCGCCCACAGCGCCGCGATCGTCAGGACCCCGGAGCTGATGATCGGCGCCAGGACGTCGGTCACCGCGCGCGTGGCCGACACCTCCCAGACGGAGGGCGCCGCCGTCCCCGGCGCGTCGCCGAGGAGCAGGCGCGGCCCCGCGAGCGCCTCCGCGAGGGCGAGCCACCAGAGCCCCAGCGCGCCGAGCGCGCCCCGCTGCGTCCAGTCGCGCGCCTGTCCGGCGACCGCGGGCCACGCGAGCGCGACGCCCGCCAGTCCGAGCAGCGGTGCCCCCGCCGGCACCGGCCACAGCAGCCCGTCCCGTGGCAGCAGGATCGCGGTCGGCGCCACGGCGGCGAGGACGAGCACCGCGGCCCCGGGCAGACCGGCGAGCGAGAGCCAGGCGACGACCCCGCCGGCGGCGAGCATCCAGCCCAGACGCGGGAGCAGCAGGACCGCGAGCGCGGCGCCGGCGCCCGCGGCGAGCGGCGCGCCCGGACCCGGTGCGAGCCCGTCGGGGACGGCCGCCAGCGACGCGGCGACGAGGGCGGCGGTGGCCGTCGCCGAGGCTGCGCGACGCGTGAGGACGGGCGCGCCGCGCTGCGGGCGGTCGCGCGCGGGCACGGGCGACGCGAGCCGCGGCTCCGCGGGGTCGCCCGCGACCGGGCCGGCGCGGCGGGCGGCGGCGTCGACGGCGCCGTCGAGCGCGAGCCGCAGGTCCTGCAGCGTGCCGCGGTCCTCGGGCCTGGGGAGCACCGCGCGGTCGAGCGCCGCGCACACCTCGCGCGGCAGGTCGCGGCGCAGGCGTCCCAGCGGGGGCAGGCGCGTCCCGACACGTCGTGCGGTGGCCGCCGCCCCGCCGGCGCGGATGGGGTTCACGCCCGAGAGCGCCTCGTAGAGGACGAGCGCGAGCGCGTACAGGTCCGCCTCGCCGAGGGCCGGGTGGCCATCGGCCTGCTCGGGCGCCATGTAGGCGAGCGTGCCGACGACGTCCCCCGTGCGGGTGAGCGCGTCGTCGCCCGCGATCATCGCGACGCCGAAGTCGGTGAGCTTCGCGAGGCCCGCCTCACCGGACGGGCGCTCGGGCACCATGATGTTCGCGGGCTTGACGTCCCGGTGGACGACGCCGCGTGCGTGCGCGTGGTCGAGTGCGTCGCACAGGGACGCGCCGATCCGCAGGATGTCGCGGTCGGAGAGCGCGCCGTCCTCGACGAGGTCCGCCAGCGTGCGTCCGCGGACCAGCTCGGACACGAGGTAGACGGCGTCCTCGTCGCGACCGGCCTCGTAGAGCGCCACGATCCCGGGATGCTGCAGCCGTGCGGCCGCCAGGGCCTCACGCTCGGCGCGCGCCGCGACCTGCGCGTCGTGCAGTTCGATCCGCTTGACGGCGACGACGCGATCCAGGCGCTCGTCGTGTGCGAGCCACACGACACCGAAGGCTCCCGCGCCGAGCCTGCGCGTCAGGCGGTAGCGGCCGAGGGCGACCGGCGACTCGGATGCGTGACGGACGTCGGACGTCGCCAGCGTGTCGTCGGCGGTCTGCACCACCTCCCGCCTTCGCCGCTGCGCACGGGGCCTCCTGCCGGACCGGGCAGGAGATCCGCCGCTGACGGCAAACTTGCAGATTGGCCCGCATCTGGCTGCGCGGTCATACTGATCGTCCTGCCCGTCCGCGGGCACCAGTCCACTCATGTCCTTCTTCGACGACGACGAGCCCACGCGCGTATCCGGCGCGCCGCGCCGACCCGCCGCCCCGCGGCAGCCGGCCACCAGCGGCGGCGGCACCTCCGAGGGTCCGCCGGATCGCCAGACGGCGCGGACGCGGCAGCTCGTCGCGCTCGGCATCGGCGCGCTCCTGCTGATCCTGTTCGTGCTCGGCTTCAAGGGCTGCCTCGACAGCCGGAAAGAGCGCGCGCTGAAGGACTACAGCCGCGACGCGAGCGCGATCGTCGTCGACTCCAACGACCAGGTCGCCAAGCCGTTCTTCGACCTGCTGGAGTCCGGCAACGCGACCGGGAACGACCTGCAGGTCCAGGTCAACCAGGTCCGTCTCACCGCCGAGGAGGACGCCAAGCGCGCACGCGAGCTCAGCGTTCCCGGCGAGATGGCGCCCGCCCAGCAGAACCTGCTGCTGGTCCTGGACCTCCGCGCGCAGGCGCTGACCCGCATCGCCGAGAAGCTCACGGCCGCCCAGGGCCGCGGCGCGCAGGCGGAGGAGGCGACGAACGAGATCGCCGGGCAGATGCAGATGTTCCTCACCTCCGACGTCATCTACTCCCAGCGTGCCGCTCCGCTGATCGTGCAGGCGCTCGACGAGGCCGGCATCAAGGGGCAGACGATCCCGGAGAGCATGTCGCTCCCGGGCTACACGTGGCTCGCGCCCGACACCGTCGCGAAGGCGATCGGCGGGACCGCCGGCGGCGGGACGACCACCGGCGGCAGCTCCTGTCCCGAGGGCACGGCCTGCGGCCACGGGCTCCTGAGCACCGCGATCGGCGAGACGGCCCTCGAGGCGGGCGCGTCGACGACCGTCCCGGCCAAGGCGCCCGTCGTCGTCAACGTGAAGTTCGCCAATCAGGGCGACAACGTCCAGAAGAACGTCGTCGTGACGGTCAAGCTGACCGCGCCCGGCCAGACCGCGATCTCCGCCAAGAAGTCGGTCAACGAGACACAGCCGGGCACCGAGGCGGACGTCGCGATCCCGCTGCCGAAGGTGCCCGCCGCGGGCACCGCCGCGACCCTGGTCGTCCGTGTCGAGCCCGTCGGGGGCGAGGAGAACACGGAGAACAACGAGGGGACGTACACCGTCCTCTTCTCCGCGAACTGATCGCCCCGCGCGACGCTGGCGCGCGGCCTATCCTGCGGGCACCGTGGACGGCCTGACCGACCCCGCCGGGATCGCCGCGCTCGCCGCCGGCGCGCTCGCGCTCATCGCCCTCGTCGTGCTGGCCCTGCTGTGGCGGCGGGTCGCCGCGCTGCGCCGCGACCAGCAGGCGGTGCTCGGCGACTCGGAGCGCGACCTCGTCCGGCACGCCGCCGACATCGAGCGCCAGTTCGCGGCGCTGCACGAGTGGGTCATCGACGTGGTCACGCGCGTGGAGGGACGCCTGGACCGCGACGAGGTGCGCCTGGACGGCACGATCGCCCACCGGGCCGTCGTGCGCTACGACGCCTACAACGAGCTGTCCGGCCGCCAGTCGACGTCGATCGCGCTGCTCGACGCACGGCGGTCGGGGATCGTGCTGTCCTCGATCCACCATCGCGAGCAGGCGCGCCTCTACGTCAAGCAGGTGCAGGAGGGCGTCTCGGCCGTCCCGCTCTCCCCGGAGGAGCAGGAGGCCGTGCGCGCCGCCCTCGCCGGCGAGGTGCCCGACGCGGTGGAGGGCGGGGCCTGATGCGCGTCGGCTACCTCGGGCCCGCGGGGACCTTCAGCGAGGAGGCACTGCGCACGGACCCGCGACTGCCGGCCGACGCCGAGCTCGTCCCGCTCCCGACGGTCCACCGCGTCGTCGTCGCCGTCGCGAGCGGCGAGGTGGATCGCGCGCTGGCGCCGATCGAGAACTCGCTCGAGGGCTCCGTGAACGAGGCGGTCGACGCGCTCGTGCACGATGCGCCCGACGTGCGGATCGTCGGCGAGCGGGTGCTGCTCGGTCCGCTACAGCCTGCTCGCGCGCCCGGGCGCGGCGCTCCAGGACGTGCGCACGGTGCTCTCGCACCCGCAGGCGCTGGCGCAGTGCGCGGGCTGGCTGCGCGAGACGCTGCCCGCAGCGGACGTCCAGCCCCGCACCTCCACCGCCGAGGCCGTGCGCGAGGCCGCCACCGGCGACGACGACGCGGTGGCGGCGCTCGGGACGCCCGTCGCCGGTGAGCTGTACGGGGCCGTCGTGCTGGCCGGCGACGTCGGTGACGACGCGAACGTCACGCGCTTCGTCTGGCTCGCGCGCGCCGACGCGCCCGTGGAGGCGGCGGACGCGGCGGGATGGAAGAGCTCGCTCGTGTTCTCCGGCGACGGCGACGGGGCGCCGGGGTGGCTGGTGCGGTGCCTGTCGGAGTTCGCCGCGCGCGAGGTGAACCTCACGCGGATCGAGTCGCGACCGTCGCGCAGGCGCCTGGGGCACTACGTCTTCCTGCTGGACCTCGACGGCCGCGCCGACATCCCGGGGCGCGCCGGCCGACGCGCTCGCCGCCCTGCGGCCGCTCTGCGAGGACCTGCGCCTGATCGGGTCCTACCCGCGGGCGGCCGACGCGCCAACGGCGTGAACCTCCGGTGAATCGTCGGGGGCGCCGGTACACTGCCCCGCAGATCACCGATGGGAACGCTGACTCCACCAGCTCCACTCGGGTCCGCGGCGGCTGACGAGCACCGGCCGCGCGGGCGTGATTCCGGACGGGTGCTCGTCCTCAACGCGACGTACGAGCCGATCAACGTCTGCTCGGTCCGGCGCGCCGCCGTGCTGCTGCTGAAGGACAAGGCGGAGATCGTCGAGAAGGCGTCCTGGGAGCTGCGCTCCGAGCACACGCTGATGCCGCGCCCCGTCGTCATCCGGCTCGTCTCGTACGTGAACATCCCGCGCAACGCGGAGCGGCGGCGCATCACGCGCCGCGCCGTCTTCGCCCGCGACGGCTGGGCCTGCCAGTACTGCGGCTCACGCTCGACGCTGACCGTCGACCACGTCATCCCGCGCTCCAAGGGCGGCGACTCGAGCTGGGAGAACATCGTCGCCTCGTGCGCGCCGTGCAACCGCCGCAAGGGCGACCGGCTGCCGTCCCAGGCCGACATGCATCCGCGCAAGGCGCCGCGCGCGCCGCACCCCCACGTCTTCATCGCCGTCGCCGCGCCGCGCATCCCGCAGGCCTGGAGAGCGTGGCTCCCGGGCGGCGCGCCGGCGTAGGCGCGGTGGGCGGGCGCGCCGGACAGATCATCCTCGTCAGCGGCGGGGGGTGGCACTACCGCGGCAGCGCGGATCCGGCGGCCGACGACTACCTCCTGCGCCACACGCGCGGGCGCACGCCGCGGATCTGCCTCGTCGCCGCCGCGCAGGGGGACGACGGGCGCCAGCACGAGCAGTTCATCCACCACATGGGTCACCGCGGGCTGCTGTCCAGCGCCTCGGTGTTCTCGCTCCTACCCGGCGCCGGCGACCCGCGCGAGCGCCTGCTCGACGCGGACCTCATCTACCTCGTAGGCGGGAACACGGCGGCACTGGCCGGTGCGCTGCGCGAGCTCGACTGGCTGCCCTCGCTGCGTGCGGCGCTGCGCGGGGGAGCGACGATCGCCGCGGTCTGCGCGGGCGCCCTCGTCCTCTGCGAGGACATGGTCTTCCGCTGGGCGAACGGTCTCGGGACACCGCGGGCCGCGGCCGGCCTGGGCCTCGTGCGCGCCTCCCTCTCCTGCCACGCGGATCTGCTGCCCCAGCAGACGGCGGTGCACGAGGCGGCCGTCGCGTCCGGTGCCGTGCGGGCCGGCTGGGTCCTCGAGGACGGGGCGATGCTGCGCCTGACCCCGCGCGGGCGGCTGCTGGAGGGCGTCACGTCGTGGAAGGGCGCACAGGCCACGCACCTCTCGGCCCGCGGGGGCCGCCTCGTCAGCAGGCCCCTCGAGCTGCGCCGGCTGCCCGGCGCGCGGGCTTGAGCGCAAGGGGCGCCGCTACGTGGCGGCCCGGTACCGCAGCGCCACCACCCCCGAGCTGAACTCCAGCCGGTCCACGAACGTCAGGTCCACCCGCTCCGACAGACCCGCGAAGACCGTCGGCCCGTGCCCCACCAGCCGGGGGTGGACGACGAACTGGTACTCGTCGATCAGGCCCATGTCCGCGAGCGCCAGCGGCAGCGTCACGCCGCCCACGAACAGGCCTTTGCCGGGCTGCCGCTTGAGCTCCCGAACGGCGTCTCCGAGGTCACCGCGCAGGAGCTCGGCGTTCCAGTCGACCCGGTCCAGGGTGCTCGAGACGACGTACTTCTTCTTCGGGTCGATCGCGCGGGCGAACGGCGCCGTCCAGTCGGGCATCGAATCCAGCAGCCCCGGTGGCCGCCAGGCCTCCTCCATCATCTCGTACGCCACCCGGCCGAAGATGAGCGCGTCCGCCTCCTCGATGCTCTTCGCCGCATGGCGATGGGACTCGGGGTCCGGGGAGCCCTCGCGGTGATCGCAGCAGCCGTCGAGCGTGATGTTGATCGAGTACCGGAGGGGTCGCATGCCGTCATCAGTACCACCGATCGGACACCCGCAATCACCATCCGCGGATAGGGTCCGCCGGGTCAACGACCCGAGGTCCACATGCTGATCCCTCTTGCCGCATCGAGCACCGGCGTCGTCCTGCTCGGCATCATCTGGTTCGTCCTGCTCGTGACCCTCGGCGTCATGTCGATCCGCAAGGGCCACTGGGTCATGTTCATCATCGGGATCTTCATCCCGCTGTTCTGGATCATCGGCGCGCTGCTGCCGCCCAAGCGCGCCTGACGCTTCTCCGAAACACCGGCGCCGGGAGTGCCGGCTTTCAAACAGGGCCGGTACCCGACGCCCGCGCACGAGCCCAAGCGCCCCGAGCCGTGGGGCCGGGACGATGCGGTCGAGGAGGGAACGGGTAGCCCGGCCCCCGCAGGCCGAGTCGTCCCCGGCCCCAAACCACAGCTGTCGGTTATCGGGGCCGTGCCACAACGACGAAGGGCGCCGGCTCGACAACCGACGCCCTTCGCTGAATCACTGACTGGAAAGAACCGTCCCACCCTGTGCGTGCCGGAGGGACCACGACCGGCAGGTGGAACGACGGTGTCCCGGATTGGATTCCGCTGAGCGGGTCCAGCCAACCGCGGTCTAGCGGCCGGTCACCTCCAGGGTCCCGCAAGAACTGTGACTACAGATACGGACCACCTCCTCTCTCTGGTCCGGGCAATGTACCAAGCGCCCGGACGGACCTGAACAAGCGGCCGGCCTGGTCGATCCACCATGGCGCACGGCAGCTCTTCCGACGCCGATGAGGACCGTCAGGTCGTCCAGCGGCGTGACGGATCCGGGCTGGTCCGGGGACGATGCGGTCGAGGAGGGAACGGGTGGCCCGGCCCCCGCAGGCCGGGTCGTCCCCGGACCAGCCCGGCCCACCGGCGCCCGTCGCTCAGGCGTCCGGTTCCTCCACCGGCACGTCCACGTACTCGAGCTCGTGACCCGGGATGCCGGCGGGCTGCGCGGCGTCCTCGCCCTCGACGACCGCGGCGGTGTCACCTGCGCCCTCCGCGGCGATCGCGACGGCGCTGACCTCGTCGTCGTCGCGGATGTTCATGACCTTGACGCCCTGCGCGGCGCGGCCGTAGCGGTTGATCCCCTCGACCGCGGTCCGCTGCACCATGCCCTCGCGGGAGATGAAGATGAGGTCCTCGTGCTCACGCACGACGAGCGCGCCGGCGAGCCCGCCCTTGGCCTCGGTCAGCGCGATCGTCTTGACGCCCTTGGCGCCGCGGTTGGTCTTGCGGTACTCGCGCACGAGCGTGCGCTTCCCGAACCCGTTCTCGGTGACGACGAGCAGGTCCATGTCGTCGCGCGCGACGTCCATGGCGATGACCTCGCCCTTCTTGCCGACGTCCATGCCGCGCACGCCCGTCGTGTCGCGGCCCATGCTCCGCGCGTCCGACTCGGCGAACCGCACCGTCAGGCCCGCGCGGGAGACCATGAGGATCTCGTCCTCCGGATCGACGGCGCGCACCTGGAGCAGCTCGTCGTCGTCGCGGATGTTGATCGCGATGATGCCGTCGGCCTTGATCGGCGTGTTGTAGGCGAGGAGCTCGGTCTTCTTCACGGTGCCGTTGCGCGTCGCGAAGACGAGGTACTTCGTCTCGGTGAAGTCGCGGGTGGAGAGCACGGCCTGGATCCGCTCGCCCTCGCGCAGCGGCAGGACGTTGACGAGCGCGCGGCCCTTGGCGGTGCGCGAGGCCTCCGGCAGCTCGTAGACCTTGGAGCGGTAGACCTTGCCGCGGTTGGAGAAGAACAGCAGGTAGTCGTGCGACGAGCACACGAAGAGGTGCTCGATGTAGTCGCCGTCCTTCATGTCCATGCCGGTGACGCCACGGCCGCCGCGCTGCTGCTGGCGGTAGGTCGCGAGCGGCAGCGACTTGATGTAGCCGGTGTGGGTGATCGTGATGACCATCTGCTGGTCGGCGATCAGGTCCTCGATGTCGATCTCGTCCTCGCTGGCGGTGATCTCCGTGCGCCGCTCGTCGGCGAACCGGTCGCGCATCTCGGCGAGCTCGTCCTTGATGACCGTGAGGACGCGCCCCTCGTCGCCGAGCAGCTCGCGCAGCTCGCGGATGCGCTCGGTGACGTCGTCGTGCTCCTGCTGGATCGCGCCGGACTCCAGGGCGGTGAGCTGCGCGAGGCGCAGGTCGAGGATCGCCGGTCGCCTGGATCTGGCTGAGGCCGAAGCGCTCCATCAGCTGCTCGCGGGCGCTCTCGCGGTCCTTGCGACGCGCGGATCAGCTCGATGACGGCGTCGAGGTTGTCGAGCGCGATCAGCAGGCCCTCGAGGACGTGCGCGCGCGCCTCCTTGAGCGCCGAGCTCGTGCTTGGCGCGGCGGACGACGACCTCGCGCTGGTGCCCGATGTAGGCGTCGAGGATCTCGCGCAGCGAGAGCGTCCGCGGCACGCCGTCGACGAGCGCGACGGTGTTGACGCCGAACGTCGACTGCATCGTCGTGTGCTTGTAGAGCTGGTTGAGCACGACCTTCGGGATCGCGTCGCGCTTGAGCTCGATCACGAGCCGCATGCCGTTGCGGTCGGACTCGTCGCGCAGGTCGGTGATGTCCGGGATCTTCTTGTCGTGGACGAGGTCGGCGATCTTCGTGATCAGCCCGCCGTCGCCGCCCTTCTTCACCTGGTAGGGCAGCTCGGTGACGACGATCGCCTCCTTGCCCTGGGTCGAGCGGCTCGATGTGCGCCTTCGCGCGCACCCGCACGCGGCCGCGGCCGGTCTCGTAGGCGTCGCGGATGCCCTGCCGGCCGAGGATGGTCCCGCCGGTCGGGAAGTCCGGGCCCTTGATGTGCTTCATCAGCCCGTCGATCGTGATCTGCGGGTCGTCGATGAACGCGACGATGGCGTCGATGACCTCGCGCAGGTTGTGCGGCGGGATGTTCGTCGCCATGCCGACCGCGATGCCGGTCGAGCCGTTGACGAGCAGGTTCGGGAAGCGCGACGGCAGGACGAGCGGCTCCTGCGTGCGCCCGTCGTAGTTCGGCGCGAAGTCGACGGTGTCCTTGTCGAGGTCGCGCAGCATCTCCATGGCAAGGCGCGTGAGGCGCGCCTCGGTGTAGCGCATCGCGGCGGCCGGATCGTCGTCGACCGAGCCGAAGTTGCCCTGCCCGTCGACGAGCTGGTAGCGCATCGAGAAGTCCTGCGCCATGCGCACGAGCGTGTCGTAGATCGCCGAGTCGCCGTGCGGGTGGTAGTTGCCCATCACCTCGCCGACGATGCGGGCGCACTTCGCGTACGCCGCGCGTCGGGCCGAGGCCGAGCTCGTACATCGCCGTAGAGCACGCGGCGGTGCACGGGCTTGAGCCCGTCGCGCACGTCCGGCAGCGCGCGGCCGACGATGACGGACATCGCGTAGTCGAGGTACGCCGTCTTCATCTCGTCCTCGAGCGCGCGCGGCTCGAAGCGGTCGTTCAGAACGTCGGCTGATGCCATCTCAGGCTCCCTCGTGCGGCGCTAGACGTCGAGGTTGACGACGTCGCGGGCGTTCGTCTCGATGAACTCGCGGCGCGGCTCGACCACGTCGCCCATGAGCATCGAGAAGATCTGGTCGGCGGCGGTCGCGTCCTCGATCGTCACCTTCTGCAGCGTGCGGCTCGCGGGGTCCATCGTGGTCTCGCGCAGCTGCTCGGCGTTCATCTCGCCCAGGCCCTTGAAGCGGCTGAGCTGCACGCCCTTCTGCGCGAGCGCGAGGACCGCGCGTGCGCAGCGCCTCGAACGAGGCGGCGGTGTCCGAGCGCTCCCCGAGCGTCACCTGGAACGGCGGCGTGCCGGCGAGCTTGACGAGGTCCTGGTGCGACCTTCACGAAGCTGCGGTACTCGGGCGCGGTGAAGAGGTCCGCGGCGAGCGTGTGGGTCTGCGCCAGGCCGGTGCTGTCGCTCGATCGCGCGGACGAGCAGCCTCTCCTCGTCGCGCTCGCAGACGACCTCGGTGGTCAGATGCTCGGCCTCGTGGTCGGCGCTGCGCGATGAGCGTCGCCGCGTCGTCGGCGGTCTGTGAATGCCCTCGTCGAGCAGCGCCGACTCTTCGAGGAAGCGGACCGACGTCGTGCCCGTGGCGAGCGCGCAGCGCGCTCGCGAGCGAGCCGTAGCTGCTTGAGGCTCTTGCGGAAGCGAGCCCAGCGCGCCTCGGTGAGCTTGAACGTCGCGCCGTCGCGGTCGAGCACGCCGAACTTCTCGTACTTGTCCGACGAGCAGGACCTCCTCGAGCTCGGACTCGCGCTCGATGTAGCGCTCCTGCCCGCCGCCCTTGAGCTTGTACAGCGGCGGCTTGGCGATGTAGATGTAGCCGGCGTCGATCAGCTCCTGCATCTCGCGGAAGAGGAGCGTCAGGACGAGCGTGCGGATGTGCGCGCCGTCGACGTCGGCGTCGGTCATGAGGATGATCTTGTGGTAGCGGGCGCGCTCGATGTCGAACTCGTCGCGCACGCCGGTGCCGATCGCGGTGATGAGCGCCTGGATCTCGGTGTTCTGCAGCACCTTGTCGATGCGCGCCTTCTCGACGTTGAGGATCTTGCCGCGCAGCGGCAGGACGGCCTGCGTGTTGCGGTCGCGGCCCTGCTTGGCCGAGCCGCCGGCGGAGTCGCCCTCGACCACGAAGATCTCGGCGAGCGACGGGTCCTTGACCGAGCAGTCGGCGAGCTTGCCCGGCAGGCGCGAGTTCTCCAGCGCGCTCTTGCGGCGGGTCAGGTCGCGGGCCTTGCGCGCGGCCGACCGCGCCTGCGCGGCCTGGACGGCCTTGCGGATGACGGCGCGCGCCTCCTGCGGGTTCTCCTCGAGGAACTCGGCGAGCTTCGTGTTGACGATCGACTCGACGAAGCCCTGCATGCCGGGGTTGCCGAGCTTGGTCTTCGTCTGGCCCTCGAACTGCGGGTCGGCGAGCTTGACCGAGATGACCGCCGTCAGGCCCTCGCGGACGTCCTCGCCCGAGAGGTTCTCGTCCTTCTCCTTGAGCACGCCCTTCTCGCGGGCGTACTTGTTGAGCGTGCGCGTGAGCGCCGAGCGGAAGCCGGAGAGGTGCGAGCCGCCCTCGTGCGTGTTGATGTTGTTGGCGAACGAGAAGACCGACTCCTGATAGGAGCCGTTCCACTGCATCGCGACCTCGACGGCGCCCTCGTCGCCCTCGTCCTCGAAGAAGATGACCTTCTTCTGGATCGGCTCCTTGTTCTCGTTGAGGTAGCGGACGAAGTCCTCGATGCCGCCCTCGTAGTGGAACTCGACCCGGTTGCCCTCGCCGCGCTCGTCGGTGAGCGTGATGCGCAGGCCGCGGGTGAGGAAGGCCGTCTCGCGCAGGCGCTGCTCGAGGATCGAGAAGTCGTACTCGGTCTCCTCGAAGATGTCGTTGTCGGGCAGGAACGTGATCGTGGTGCCGGTGACCTTCGTCGCGTCGCCCTTGGCGAGCGCGTCCTGCGGGACGCCGCGGGCGTAGTGCTGGGTGTGCGTGAAGCCCTCGCGGCGGACGACGACCTCGAGCTCCTCGGAGAGCGCGTTGACGACCGAGACGCCGACGCCGTGCAGGCCGCCGGAGACCTTGTAGCCGCCGCCGTCGCCGAACTTGCCGCCGGCGTGCAGGACGGTCAGGACGACCTCGACGGCCGGCTTGCCCTCCTTCTCGTGCATCCCGACGGGGATGCCGCGGCCGTCGTCGCACCACCGTGACCGAGTTGTCGGGGTGGATCGTGACGTCGACGCGTGAGCAGTGACCCGCCAGCGCCTCGTCGACCGAGTTGTCGACGACCTCGTAGACCAGGTGGTGCAGGCCGCGGATGCCGGTCGACCCGATGTACATGCCCGGCCGCTTGCGGACCGCCTCGAGGCCCTCGAGGACGGTGATGTCCTCGGCCCCGTAGGAGGCGTCCGTGGTCGTGCTCTTCGCGCTGGGCTTCTTGGCCATACGTCCTCGGCTGACATGAAAAGCCCCGGCTCCGGGTGTCCTGCTCGACCCGGCCGGGGCTGGTGGCAACGGTTGACAGAAGAATAGCAGGATCGGGGGCCGGAACGCTCACCGGCTCGCCCACTGTTTTCCCTGCAAAATGGCGTTTTTTCAGCCCACTCGCGGGTGGTTCGCCACGGTCCTCACGCGCGCGAGCGCGACCAGCTCTTCGCGGGCACCGATTGGCAGCGCATCGCGCGCAGTCGCGGCGCCCCCAGCGCGTCGTTGAGACGGGCCACGAGATCGGCGGACATGAGGTCCAGCTCCTGCGCCCAGACGGCGCTCGCGCAGGTCACGGTCAGCGTCCCGCCGGCCTCGGCGGTCGGGCTGGCGACGGCCGCCAGGCCGTCGCCGACGACCCCGTCCCACACCCGCTGCACGTCCCCCAGCGTCGACACCGGCGCGAGCCGGTCGGTGAGCGCCCGGATCGCGTCGCCCGCGGGCTTGGGCCTGCGCCGGCCGCTCATCCGGCGAGCGCCTCTTCATGGACGACGCCGTCGCGCACGGCCAGGCGGACGACCCCGCTCGCCTCGGCGTCCGGCACGTGCGCGAGGTCGGTCGTCGTCACGACGACCTGCCCGACGCGCGTCACGCGCGCCACGAGCCGCTCGCGGCGCTCGGCGTCCAGCTCGCTCATGACGTCGTCGAGCAGCAGGAGCGGCGGGTCCTCGCGCGCATCGCACAGCACGTCGCGCTCGGAGAGCAGCAACGCGAGCAGGGCCATGCGCTGCTCGCCCTGCGACCCGTAGGCGCGCAGCTCGCGGCCGTCGCGGGTGAGCACCAGGTCGTCACGGTGCGGACCATGCCCGGTGAAGCCGCGCGCCAGGTCGGAGTCCAGGCGCTCCTGCAGCTCCGCGGCGAACGCCTCCGCGGTCTGCCGCGCTGGTCCGCGGGCGGTAGCGCAGCTCGGTCGACCCGGCGAGCCCCAGCTCGGCGGCGATCTCGGCCACGCCGGGCGCGACGAGGTCGGCCGCCCGCGAGCGCGCGTCGCGCAGCTCGAGCGCGTGGCGGCCGAGCTCGAGGTCCCAGGTGGCGAGCGAGGCAGCGGGCGTTGCGCCTGCGCGCACGCGAGAGAGCAGTGCGTTGCGCTGGGCGAGCGCCTGCGCGTAGGCGCGACGGGCTGTTCGCGCGGGCGGGCCAGAGCGCCGCGACGAGCTGGTCCAGGTGCGCCCTGCGGCCCGCCGGCGCGCCCTTGACGAGCTCAAGGCGGTCGGGAAGGAACACGCTGACCAGCGGCCGGAACGACGACGTCGAGCAGGCGCTCGACCGGCGCTCCATCGGCGGTCAGGCGGCGGGGCTGCGACGGCTCATAGCCGACCGTGAGCTCATGGTCGCCATCGGTGCTCTCGATGTCGAGCTCGATACGCAGCGCCGGTCGGCCGAAGCGGATGACCTCGCGATCATTCCCGGTCCGGCACGAGCGGCCGGTGAGCCCGACGTAGAGGGCCTCGAGCAGGTTCGTCTTGCCAGCGCCGTTCGGGCCGTGGATCACGGTCAGGCGGGGCCCCAGCCGAACCTCGGCGCGCTCGTAGGTGCGCACGTCGCGGACGCGCAGGCGGCGCACCGTCCGCATCAGACGTTCAGGCGGATGGGCATGATGAGGTAGAGGAACCCGCTGCCGTCCGCGGACTCGAGCAGGCCGGGGCGCAGGGGGCTGATGAGCTTCAGGATGACCTTGTCCGCCGCAGCGCTCTGCAGGCCGGCGGTCAGGAACTCGGGGTTGAAGCCGATCTCGAATGGTTCGCCCGCGAACGGCACGGCGAAGCTGTCGCTCGCCTCGCCGACGTCGGGGGTCTGCGCCGAGATCCGCAGCTCGCCCTCGGAGAACGAGAGGCGCAGCGGCGCGTTCTTCTGCGCCATCAGGCTGATGCGCTCGACGACCTCCAGGAACTCGGCGGTGTCGAGCGTCAGCTCGTGCTCGAACTGGTCCGGCAGCAGCTGACGGTAGTTCGGGAACTGACCGTCGATCAGACGCGATGACAGCGCGACGTCCCCGACGCCGAAGACGACCTGGTTGGCGCGCACGCCGATGCTGATCGTCTCCGCGTCGGCGGCCGTCAGCCGGCCCAGCTCCTCGAGCGCCCGGGCGGGAACGTTGGCCTCGAACCCGGCGGCCAGCGGCTCCTCGAGCGTCGTCTCCTTGACGCTCAGCCGGTAGGAGTCCGTGGCGACCATGCGCAGCGCCGTCCCCTCGGCCGACACGAGCACGCCGGTGAGGATCGGGCGCGTCTCGTCGCGGGAGGCCGAGCGGGAGACGCGGGCGATCGTCTCGGTGAACGCCGGGGCCGGCAGGACGACGGTCGTGTCGCCGCCCGGCTCCGGAAGCACCGGGAAGTCCTCGGCCCGCAGCGTGCGCAGATGAAAGGTCGCGCTGCCGGCGACGAGCTCGACGTCCTGCTGCTCGGGCCGCAGCTCGATCGTGACACTCGGGCCGGAGAGGCGCCGGACGACCTCGAGCAGCAGCCGCGCGGGAAGGACGACCTCGCCCGGACGCTCGACCTCGGCCGCGATCGGGGACCGCAGCGCGATCTCCTGGTCGGTGGCGCGGAGCTCGACGCCGGCGTCGGTCGCGGAGATCTGGACGCCCGAGAGCGCCTGGATCGCAGAGCGGGTGGACGCGACGCGCGCAAGCACCTGCAGGTGCGCGACGAGCGCGTCATGGGCGATCGAAATCTTCACGGACGACTCCTAGAAAGCAGATCAGACGTCATAAGGCTGTCGATGATGTCGACGGGCCGCGAAAACCCTGCAGAGGTGCGGGTGCGCAGCGTGCCGGGACGCTGTCGATGAACGGCGCAGTGTGTCACTCGGGCCGGTCGGGTCGAGTGACGTCGAGATCACTCGACAGGCGTGTCGACAGATCGGTGACGGTGCTGGCCGACCTCGGGGTCCGCGGCGATGCGTTCGGCGGTGCGCCGGCAGGCGTGGATGACGGTCGTGTGCCCACGTCCGCCGAACTCGGCGCCGATCGTCGGCAGGCTGGCGTCGGTGTGCTCGCGCGCGAGGTACATGGCGACCTGCCGCGGCCAGGCGACGCGTGCGGCGCGGGAGGCCGAGAGCAGCTCCTGGCGGGTGAGCCCGAAGGCCTCGCACGTGAGCCGCTGGATCTCGTCGACGGTCGGGCGGCCGCCTCGCGCCTGGGATCTCGCGGGCCGGCCCGAGCTCGTCGAGCACCTCATCGGCGAGCGCGGTGTCGACGGGCCTGGACGTGAGCGAGGCGAACGCGACGACGCGGATGAGCGCGCCCTCGAGGGCGCGCAGGTTCACCGTGATGCGCTGGGCGAGGGCGTCGATGACCTCGGCCGGCGGCGTCGCGATGCCGTCGAGCGCGGCGCGTTTGAGCAGGACGGCCCGCCGGGTCTGCAGGTCGGGCGGGAGGACCGGCGCGACGAGCCCCGACTCGAAGCGGTCGCGGAGCCGGTCCTCGAGCTTGGCGAGGTCTCGCGGCGGCCGGTCGCTCGTCAGGACGATCTGCGCACCCGGCGTCGCGAAGGTGGTTGAACGTGTGGAAGAACTCCTCCTCGGTCCGCGCCTTCGCCATGAGGAACTGGACGTCGTCCACGAGCAGCACGTCCACGTCGCGATGCCGCGCCTTGAAGGCGTCGATCCCACCGCCCTGCAGGGCGCCGATGAACTCGTTGGCGAAGCCCTCGGCGCTCGTGAGCCGGATCCGCAGCCCGCCGGCGTAGTGGTCGAGGTACGTCGCGATGGCGTGGAGCAGGTGGGTCTTGCCGACGCCCGGCGGGCCGCAGAGATACGAGCGGGTTGTAGGCGGTCCCGGGGTTCTCGGCGACGGCCAGGGCAGCGGCGTGGGCGAAGCGGTTGGACCCGCCGATCACGAACTGGTCGAAGGTGTAGCGTGGGTTGGGCTGCTGCCCGGGGGCGGCGGACCCTCCGGACGTGGGGGTTCGGGCGTGCGCTGCGCCGGCGCGGAGGCGCCGGCGGGCCCGCCGGCGTGCGCGGCGACGGAGACCTCGACCTGAGGCCCGAGAGCCGCCGCGGCACTCGCCTCGAGGATGCGCCCGAAGCGCTCGACGATCCAGTCGCGCGTCTCGGCCGGGGCCTGGAGGACGACGCGCGCGCCGTCGTAGGCGCCGATGTGCAGCGGGGCGAGCCAGACGTCGAAGAGCGAGTCCCCGACCGCCGCCCGCAACTCGGCGGCGAGGACGGTCCAGGTGTGCTCCAGCGGCTCGGCGTTCATGGCAGGGGCGTGCGGCTCCGGGGGAGCTGCGCGGCCCATGGAAGAGGATCGGCCCCCGGGAGGGAGCCGCCGAACGCCACGCTAGCAGAGGGCATCGGGCCGTCACCGCCCCGCCGCGGCGCCCTGGGGACGATGCCGCACAGCGCGGAAAAATCGACGTGAGGCCGGCTGGCGGCGCCCGTGCAGGCCGCCGCACGGACCGCTGTGGCGGCGGGCGGCTATCATGCTCCGCTCCCGACCCCGGTCTCTCAGCCATGAAGCGCACCTACCAGCCCAAGAAGCGCAAGCGCGCACGACCCACGGCTTCCGTGAGCGCATGAGCACCCGCGCGGGTCGCGCCGTGCTGCAGCGCCGCCGCGCCAAGGGCCGCAAGCGGCTCACCGTCTGACGGTGGACGACGCGCCCCGCCCCTCCCGGCGGCAGCGGCGTGGCCGCCTGTCGCGGAGTGCGGAGTTCGATCGCGTCTACCGCCAGGGCCGCTCGTTCGGCAACCGCTGGCTCGTCCTGCACGCGTTTCCGCGCGAGCGACGCCGGCGCGCTCGAGCGACGAGCCGCGGCTCGGGCTCAGCGTCTCGCGCAAGGTCGGCGGCGCGGTCGACCGCAATCTGGTGAAACGCCTGCTCAGGGAGGCATTCACCGCAGAGCGCGCCGCGCTGCCCGCCGGCGTCGACGTCGTCGTGGTCGCGCGCCCGGAGGCGCGCGAGCTGGCCGAGCGCGACGGGCTGGCGGGCGTGCAGGCGGCGCTCGCCGGAGCTCGTCGGGCGCGTGGCGGCGCCCGCCGGGGCGCAGGACGCGGCATGAGCGCGCTGCGGCGGATCGCCATGGCGCCGATCGTCGCCTACCAGCGGTTGATCTCGCCGGCGCTGCCGCGGCGCTGCAAGTACGAGCCGACCTGCTCGGCCTACGCCGCGCAGGCGATCCGGGAGTTCGGCATACTGCGCGGCTCGGTCCTGGCGGTGTGGCGCCTGCTGCGCTGCAATCCGTTCAGCCACGGCGGGTTCGATCCCGTCGACGGCGCAGCGCCTCTTCCGCACCACCCCGCCCTCGACCCACGAGTCCCCGCTCAGCTGACCTCCATGCCGTTCGTCCTGGCGAACATCTTCCAGCCGATCATCGACGTGTTCGAGCAGGTTCTCCTGTTCTTCCACGACACGGTCGGCTTCGGCTGGGGCGCGTCGATCATCGCGATGACGATCGTCGTCCGGACGCTGATGCTGCCGCTGACGATCAAGCAGTTCCGCTCGATGCAGGGGCTGCAGCAGCTGGCACCGCAGATCAAGGCGATCCAGGAGAAGTACAAGGACGACAAGCAGCGCCAGAACCAGGAGATGATGAAGTTCTACCAGGAGAACAAGGTGAACCCGTTCGGGTCCTGCCTGCCCCTGGTCCTGCAGATCCCGGTCTTCATCTCGCTCTTCTACATGCTGCGGAAGGACCTGAAGCTCGACATCTGCGGGCCCGAGTCGGAGATCCTCGAAGGTCGGCCGCCAAGCAGGGCACGGATCTCGCGAACACCTACTGCGACCAGGTCGTCCCCGGCTCGGCGCAGTTCCTCTTCATCCCGGACCTGACGGCGCCTGCGACCGGCTGGCGTGCTCGCGGTGCTGCTCGTCCTGTACGTCGGGTCGCAGCTGCTCTCGAGCGTGCTGATGTCGGTGACGGCGGACAAGACGCAGCGCTACATCATGCTCGGGCTGCCGTTCGTCTTCGTCTTCTTCATCCTGAACTTCCCGGCCGGCCTGCTCGTCTACTGGATCACGACGAACCTCTGGACGGTCGGCCAGCAGTACTTCATCCGGCGGTCCACCGGGCAGCTGCCGACCTGGCTGGGCGGTGACGGGGCCGTCCCGACGCCGGCGGTCGCGGCGAGTGCGGCTGCCGCGGCAGTCGCGGCGCCCACGCCGAGGGCGGGCAAGGACACGGCCGCGGGCAAGGCGGATCCCGGCGAGACGCCAGCGAAGCTCGCCGGGCCCGCCGCGACCCCGCCGCCCCCGCCGCGACGCAAGAAGAAGCGCTCCGGGAGGCGCCGCTGATGCCGGAAAGTCCTGCAGAGCGTGTCCGCGAGCTCGTCGAGCGGATCGTCGACGGGATCGGGCTCGACGGTGCCGTCACGGTCGCCGAGGACGAGGAGGACGATCACCGCGACGGTCGACGGCGACGGCGTCGGGCTGCTCATCGGCCATCACGGCCAGACGATCGACGCGATCCAGCACCTGGCCTCGCGCGTGGCGCTGGGCGACGGCACGCGGCCCGCGCTACCGCGTCGTGGTCGACGCGGACGGGTACCGGGAGCGGCGCAGGCAGGCGCTGGAGGGCCAGGCCGACGACGCGGCCGACGAGGCGCTGCGCTTCCGGCGCGCGGTCGCGCTGGACGCGATGACGGCGAGCGAGCGCCGGATCGTGCACGAGCATCTGCGCGACCGTGACGGACGTCGAGACGCACAGCGAGGGCGATGAGCCCGACCGGCATCTCGTCGTCACGCCGCGCTGAGCGTTTCACGTTTTACGCGCCGCCGAGCGCAGCGTCCTGCGAACCCGCTTGTATCCGGCCCGTGGCGACCGATGACGATGCACGCGTGGCCGCCCGCCTGACCGCCCTGGCGGGCGAGTACGGGCTTGCCTCCGGGCTCGCGCGCAACTCGACGCACTGCTGCGACTCGTCCAGGAGAGCCCGCACTCGCTGACGATCGGTCCGCGACCCCGTCGACGGTGTCGATCAGCATGTCGCCGACTCGCTGACCGGCCTGCGGGTGCGAGGCCGTGCGGACGGCCGGACGCCTCGCCGATCTCGGCGCCGGGGGCGGGATTCCCGGGCCTCGTCCTGGCGGTCGCCCTCCCCGCGACCGAGGTGACGCTCGTCGAGAGCGTCGGCAAGAAGGCGGTCTTCATCGAGGAGGCGGCGTCCGCAGCTCGGCCTCCGCAACGTCGAGGTGGTCGCCGGACGGGCGGAGGACGTGGCCGGGCGGGCTCGGGGCGTGCGACGTCGTGACGGCGCGAGCGCTCGCGCGCGCTGGACGTGCTGCTCGAGTACGCGGCGCCGCTGCTCCGTCCCGGCGGCCTGCTCGTCGCCTGGAAGGGCCGTCGCTCCGACGGCGAGGAGCACGCCGGCCGTCATCGCCGCCGAGATCCTCGGCATGGAGCCCCCCGAGCCCATGCAGGTGCCGCGGTCCACACGGCGCCGAGCGGCACCTCTACCTCAGCCGGAAGCTTCGACCGACACCCCCGGTCTACCCTCGCCGAACGGGAATGGCCCGCAAACGCCCACTCGGAGGCTCAGGTCGAGACTGAGGTCTGGTTCGGCCCCGAACGGTCGGGCGAAGGCTCCGACCGATCCCGCAGGTAGCGTGCCGAAGCGCATGGGCACGCTCTACGCGATCGCCAACCAGAAGGGCGGCGTGGGGAAGACCACGACCGCGGTCAACGTCGCGGCGTGCATCGCCGAGGCCGGCTACCCCACGATCGTCGTCGACGTCGATCCGCAGGCCAACGCCACCGTCGGCCTCGGACTGCCCAAGACGACGGTCCCCAGCGTCTACGACGTCCTCGCCGGCCGCGCGGCGGCACGCGAAGCGCTCGTCGCCACGGACATCGCGAACCTGCGGCTGCTGCCCGCGCACCCCGATCTCGCGGCGGCGAACATGGAGCTGCCACGCGAGCCGGGTTCGGAGACGCGCCTGCGCGACGCACTGGACCCGCTGCGCGCCGATGCGACCTTCATCCTGCTCGACTGCCCGCCGTCGCTCGGGCCGCTGACGATCAACGCGCTGACGGCCGCCGACCGCGTGATCGTCCCGGTCCAGACCGAGTACTTCGCGCTCGAGGGGCTCGCCGGCCTGCTCGACACGCTGGCGCTCGTCCAGCGCGAGCTGAACCCGCGCCTCGCGGTCGCCGGCTTCCTGCTGACGATGCACGACGGCCGCACGCGCCTGGCGCGCGACGTCGAGCGGGAGGTGCGCGAGCACTTCCCGGAGCTCGTCTTCGACACCGTCATCCCACGGAACGTCCGAATCGGCGAGGCGCCGAGCTACGGGCGTCCCGTCATCCATCACGACCCGCACTGCGCCGGGGCGGACGCGTACTTCGCGCTGGCCAAGGAGGTGGCCGCACGTGGCTGAGCGCGGAATGGGACGCGGCCTCGCCGCGATTCTGCAGGTGTCCGGACAACACGGAGATCGTCCGGAGCTGCGCGACATCTCGATCGAGCTCGTCGAGCCCAACCCGTCGCAGCCGCGGCGGCGGTTCGACGAGGAGGCGCTCGACGCGCTGGCGGCGTCGCTGGCCGAGAACGGCGTGCTGCAGCCGATCCTCGTGCGCCCGCGCGACGGCGGGCGCTACGAGCTCGTCGCCGGCGAGCGCCGCTGGCGCGCCGCCCAGCGCGCCGGCCTCGCGGTGCTGCCCGCGATCGTCGAGCGCCGCGACGACGCCTCGTCGCTGGAGGCGGCGATCGTCGAGAACATGGCGCGCGAGGACCTCAACCCCGTCGAGGAGGCGCGCGCCGTCGCCGCCCTCGTCGAGGAGCTCGGGCTCACGCGCGAGGAGGTCGGCCGCCGCGTCGGTCGCAGCCGCGTCGCCGTGTCGAACCTCCTGCGCCTGCTCGACCTCCCGGCCGAGGTCCTTGACGCTGCTCGAGGCGGGCCGCATCACCGAGGGCCACGGCCGCGCCGTCCTGCTCGCCGAGGACGAGGACGCCCGGCGGCGGCTCGCGACGGGCGCCGCGGACGGCGGCTGGTCGGTCCGCGTCACGGAGGACCGTGCGCGCAAGGCCAACGAGGTCCAGGTCTCGCGCGGACCCGGCCGGCAGAGCGCCCATCCGGACCAGGTCGCCGCCTGCGAGGAGATCGCCGAGACGCTGGCCCTCGTGCTCGGCCGCGAGGTCCGCGTGCGCCCGCGCGGGACCGCGTACAAGGTCGAGTTCGGGGTCGAGGGACAGGACGACGCGCAGGAGCTCGCGCTGCGCCTGCGGGGCGTCGAGATCACCTGATCGACGCCACCGGTCCCGCGCTACACTGCCCGCTCGCAGCGGGCGATTAGCTCAGTCGGTTAGAGCGCTTCTCTGATAAGGAAGAGGTCCCAGGTTCGAATCCTGGATCGCCCATCGGAACGGCCCCGCTCAGGCGGGGTTTTGTGTTCGAGGGGCGCCTCCGCGAAGGACGGCCGCGTCTCGTGGGCCGGAAATGGGCCGGATCTCGGCCCGGGCCCGGCGGATCTCCTCCTCGGCCGAGACGCCGGCCTCGGCGTCGAGCTCGTCGATCACGTGGCCGTAGGTGCCGAGCGTCATCGTCGGCGCGTGTCCGGGCTGGCGGGCGACCTCGACGACGCTGGCGGCCCTCGTGGAGCAGCAGCGAGGCGAAGCGCGTGGCGCAGGTCGTAGGGCACGAGGTCGCCGACGTCGAGGTCGCCGCGGTCGCCGCGTAGACCAGCGCCGGCGCCAGTTCTGCCAGGCGTGCAGCTGCCCGACGTCGCCGTCGCCCGCCGGGAAGACGAGCGCATCACCGCCCGGCCGTCCGCTGGCGAGGCGCCACTCAGCGAGGTCCTGGCGCAGCGGCGCGAGCAGCGGGACGGTCCGCGCGAGCGGCCGGTCTTGTGTTCCCGAGCTCACCGAGCGAGACGGCGCCGTCGACGAGCAGCGTGCGTTCGCCGACGTGGCGCCAGCGCAGCGCCAGCGCCTCCCGGGGCCGCAGGCCCGCGTACGCCAGGACGCGACGACCACGTCGCGTCGCGCCGGCCCCCGCGCTGAAGCAGCCACGCGCGCATCTGCTCGACGACGGCGGGCGGCAAGGCGGCGTGACGGCGCGCTGGCGCGGGCGGCCGGCTTGCGCACCTGCTCGCCGGATTGGCCGGGATGCGCCCCCACTCGACCGCGCTGCAGGACGCCAAAGTGCTTGGCCGCAAGCGCGACGACGTGGCGTTCGACGCTGAGGTTCGGCGCCGAAGCGCACGCTCGAGCTCGGGCATCTGGACGCCGGCAAGCAGACGCTGGCCGGGTTCGGGGAGGAGTGGTGGCGCCTGCACGCCGAGCCGAACCTCGCGGCGACAACGCGTGAGACGTACGCGGCGATGTGGGACACGCACGTGCTGCCGCGGCTGGGCGAACTCAGCCTGCGCGCCCTCGACGGCGAGCGGCTGCGCGAGTTCCGCGCGGACCTGGAGGCGGACGGCGTTGGGCCCGCGTCGTGCGCAAGACGCTCACGCTGCTTCTGAGCGCGTCTCGGCGCGCGAACACAACACTGTTGACCGGCGCGCCCGAGGTCCACTAGCGAGGCCAGCCGACTCCAATCCGACCCGCGCCGACCGCCATCGCGGCGCTCGGGCACAGCTCGGGCAGGGCGGCCCGCTCCCAACGCACAGAACGCGCCCATTTGCCAGGGGATTCGCGCGAGGTGTCCTGGCGGACACTTGCGTGGTTCGGCGGCCGGCACTCGGCCGGCCCGCCTTCGGCGTGCCTCTCGCTGCGCTCGCCGTGCCGCCCGGCGAGAAGGTCCCGGGGGACCCCGGCCGTCCCCGCGCGGGGACGGCCCCGTGCCGCTTCGCGGCCCCCGACGGCTGGCGCCGTCCCGGCGGGCCTGGCGGCCGCCCACCGGTCCCCCGGGACCACCAGCACACGCCGCCACCGCACCACTCGCGCGAGACGAGGCTCTGGGTCGGTGCCCGCGAGCAGCGAAACGCGCCATGAAAGCGCCGCCGGCGTCGGCTGCTGCTTTTCGTCCCAGGCGGGAGCGGAACTCCCTTGATACGAGCCGGTTGGAAGCCCGCCATGAGTACGCGGCAATCACCGGCTGTAGGTTCAGAACATGAGCGTGAAGTCGGACTCTTCTAGCGCGGTGCCCGAGATCCGGTATGCGCGTAATGGGGACGTGCATATCGCCTACCAGGTCGTCGGCGACGGGCCGGTCACGTTCGTCGGCCTTCCGGGGATCGTCGCGAACGTCGAGATGTCGTGGGAGGACCGCGACCTCCGGGCGTGGCTCACCGGGCTCGGGTCGTTCTCGCGCTTGGTGCACTACGACAAGCGCGGCCAGGGCCTGTCCGATCGCGACTCCGGCGTGCCGACGATCGATGACCGGCTCGGTGACCTGACGGCGGTGCTCGATGCGGTCGGCGCCGACCGGGTCGCGTTGGGAGGCATTTCGGAGGGCGGGACGACCGCCGCCATGTACGCGGCCACGTACCCCGAGCGGGTGAGCCACCTCCTCTTGTTCGGCTCGTTCGCCGCGCGCACGGATGTCGCCCGCGGTGATCGGTTCATGGAGCTGTGGGCGCAGGGTTGGGGCACCCCGCAAACGTTGAGCGTCCCGGTCATCGTCCCGGGCAAGGTCGGCGACGGCGAGTTCCTGCGCTGGATGAATCGCTTCGAGCGCCAGACGACGACGCCTGCCGGGCTGCTGGCCTCCTGGGGGTGGATCCGGGAGACCGACGCGCGCCCGGTGCTGGGTTCGATCCAGTGCCCGACGCTCGTGATGCACCGCACCGGCGACCGCATCGTGCCGATCGAGTTCGGCCGCGAACTGGCCGAGTCCATCCCCGGCGCGCGGCTTGTCGAGCTCCCGGGCGACGCGCACTCCCCGCAGTGGGGCGGGGACCTGGACACCGTGCTCCCGGCGATCGAGGAGTTCATCACCGGCAGCGCGCCGCCGCGAGGCCGACCGAGCGGGTGCTCGCGACCGTCATGTTCACCGACATCGTGGACTCGACCGTCAGGGCGGCATCGCTCGGCGACAGCGCGTGGCGTCAGGTCCTCGACCGCCACGACACGATCTCCCGCGCCGCCGTCGCCGATTGCGGTGGGCGCTTCGTGAAGGGCACCGGCGACGGCGTGCTGGCGACCTTCGACGCCCCCTCGCGCGGGCTGCGCTGCGCCGACACGCTGCGCGCCGCACTTGCCGACGCCGGGATCGGGATCCGCGCCGGGGTGCACACCGGTGAGGTCGAGCTGCGCGGCGACGACGTCGCCGGGATCGGCGTCCACATCGCCGCCCGCGTCGCCGCGCTGGCCGGCGCGGGCGAACTGCTGGCCTCACGCACCGTGAAGGACCTCGCCGCCGGATCTGGCTACACGTTCACCAGCCGCGGGACCCACAGCCTCAAAGGCGTCCCCGAGGAGTGGGAACTCCTCGCCGTGACCTGAGCTGCACTCACCACGCGAACCCCGCGCGCCCGCCTGCCATGGAGTGTGTTGCGCAAAGCCTCGGAAGTCGCTTACTTCGAACCAGGTGGGAGACGACGTCGCCGTGAGGCAAGAAGCGACGTCGTTGTCCCACTTCGTTGAGGTCCGTACCAGCCGGGCAGCAGGAACGAATGCGCGGTTCGATCATCCGCTGGCGACAGTTCGTTGACGATGTCCCGGAGACGGGGATCGACGCGCTGCCGAAGCTCTTCTCGGTCTCCCGGCGAGTCGGCCAGCATCCACGGCCCATGCGCGCGGAACGCCGCACGCGCGGAGTCCAGGTCCCAGACGCCGCCCGAGAACCCGAGGAACATGTTCACGTACTCAGGCCCCCAGTAGAACGCGCCGCGGGCAATCGGGGCGAGTCCCTGCAGGCCGCCGTTGCTCAGACGGATGTCATCGGTCCCGTACACCACGCGCCAGTCTCGATCGATAACGAAGGCTCAGGCTCCGCTCTCGTTGAGCGCCCTGGCCACCTCGGCCAGCACCGGATGGTCGGGCAGCGGGCACGTCTCCTGACCAGCAGTGCAACCCCGAACGGCCCGGCCTGCGGATCCCCAAGCCGGGTCTGCGCGCCGAGCCCGGCCGCGCCGCCGCACCCGCCGGGTATCCTCCGCCTCTCCACCCGCGACCCGCCTGGGAGCGCATTGCCCGTGCAGGAGATGGTCATCTACGGCGTCAGCTTCGACATGGTCGGCAAGCAGCCGATCGTGTTGCTGAAGACCGTGGACAGCAACAAGTTCCTGCCGATCTGGATCGGGCATCCCGAGGCGGCTGCGATCCTGATGAAGCTCCAGGGCGCGTCGACGCCGCGGCCGATGACGCACGACCTGATGGTCGACGTGCTCGGGGAGCTCGAGGCGAAGTGCACGCAGGTCGCGGTCACCGAGCTGCGCGACAACACGTTCTTCGCGACGGTGACGCTCACCGTCGACGGCAAGGAGATCGAGATCGACTCGCGGCCGAGCGACGCGCTCGCGCTCGCCGTCCGCGCGGGCGCACCGATCTTCGCCGCGGAGGAGGTCATCGCCGAGTCGGCGATCGAGTTCGAGCACGAGGTCGAGGACACCGAGGAGGTCGTCGACCGCTTCAAGGAGTTCCTCGACGAGGTCTCGCCGGAGGACTTCGCCGGAGATAGCTAGCCCGGGTACGGCCCCCGGCAGGACAGGGATCCGCTCGCGGATCCCTGATCAATCTCTAATCGCGTCGCGCCAGCTCAACGATCCGCGCGACCAAAGCATCAAACCCCATCCCCGCCGCCTCCGCCGCCTGGGGCAGCAGGCTCGTCTCGGTCAGTCCCGGGGATGGCGTTCGCCTCGATCACCCAGGGCGTGCCGTCCGCGTCGAGCAGCAGGTCCACGCGCGCGCACGCGCTCAGCCCAAGCAGCTCGCAGACCCGCACCGCGACGGCGCTCGCCGCGCTTGTCGCCGCGTCGTCCAGCTCCGCCGGGCAGTGGAACGTCGTGCGCCCGATCGTGTATCGCGCCTCGAAGTCGTAGACGTCGCCGTCGTGCGGCACCGCCTCGACGATCGGCAGCGCCGCGCCGCCGAGCACCGAGATCGCCAGCTCGCGCCCGCGCACGTGCTTCTCGAAGACGACCTTGTCGTCGTACGAGAACGCGGCGACCAGCGCCGCCGGCAGCTCCTCCGTCGTTCCCGCGAAGCGCACGCCCATGGCGCTGCCGCCGCGCGCGGGCTTCACGACGAGCGGGAAGCCCAGGCGCTCGCCGACGTCGGGCAGCGCCGCGGCCGCGCCCAGCTCCTTGAACGTCGTCTCGCTCAGGACGAGGAAGTCGGGCGTCGCGATGCCCGCGTCGCGCAGGAGGTGCTTGGAGAGCGCCTTGTCGCGCGAGATCGCGCACGCGGCGGGCGGCGGGCCGGTGTACGGGACGCCCAGCGCCTCGAGCAGCTCCTGGACGGCGCCGTCCTCGCCGCCCTGCCCGTGCAGCGCGACGAACACGACGTCGGGGTCCACGTCGCGCAGGCGCTCGATCAGGTCATGCCCGACGTCGATGCCCGTCGGCGCGTGCCCGAGCCGTTCCAGGGCGTCCTCGACGCGCCCGCCGGAGACGAGCGAGACCTGCCGCTCCAGCGACCGGCCGCCCTTGAGGACCGCGACGCGCCGTGCGGCGCTCATCGCGACTCGCGGCGCGCGTCGCCGTCCTCGCGCCGGCGGGGCAGCGCCAGCACGTCGGCGAGGTCGGTGCGCGGCTGCGGCTCCGCGCGCGGCTCCGCTGCGGGGCGTCCCGTGAGCGTGCCGTACAGGTCGACCTGCTCGCGGACGATCGCGCCGATCCGCCGCACGCCCTCGCGGATCGCGTCCGCGCCGGACCCGGAGAAGTTCAGCCGCATGGACGATCCGCCGCGGCCGTCAAGGTACGCGGCGCGGCCGGGGACGAACGCGACGTTGTGCCCGAGCGCGAGCGCCAGCAGGTCCGTCGTGTCGATGTAGTCCGGGAGCGTCGCCCACACGAACAGGCCGCCGGCGGGCCGCGTCCAGGTGGTCTCCTGCGGGAGCTGCGCCGCGAGCGCCTCGAGCATGACGTCGCGTCGCTCGCGGTAGAGGTCGCGCAGGCCCGCGACGTAGCCCTCCCAGTGCCCGGTCTCCAGGTAGGCGCTGACGAACAGCTGCGCGAACGAGGACGGACACAGCGTCGCCGCCTGCGCGCCGACGTTGAGCTTGGCGAGCAGCGGCCGCGGCGCGATCGCCCAGCCGAGCCGCACGCCGGGGGACAGGATCTTCGAGAACGTCCCCGCGTAGATCACGAACTGGCCGCCGTCAAGCTCGAGCAGCTTCGGCAGGCGGTCGCCCTCGAACCGCAGCATGCCGTACGGGTCGTCCTCCAGCACGACGATCTCGCGCTGCTGGGCGACCTCGACGAGCCGCCGTCGCCGCGGCAGCGACAGGGTGACGCCGGCCGGGTTCTGGAACGTCGGGACGGTGTAGATGAACTTCGGCCGGCGCCCCTCGCGCTCGAGGCGGTCGAGCGTCTCCTCCAGCTCGTCCACGCGCATGCCGTCCGCGTCCATCCCGATCTGCACGACGTCCGCCTGGTAGCTCGAGAGCGTCGGGACCGCGCCCGGGTACGTCGGGCCCTCGGCGACCACGACGTCGCCCGGATCCAGGAGCGTCTTGCAGACGAGGTCGATGACCTGCTGGCCGCCGGTCGTGACGATCATGTCGTCGGGGTCCACATGGACGCCCTCGGCGGCCATGACGCGCGCGATGCCCTCGCGGGTCGTCAGCATCCCCTCGGTCGGGCCGTACTGGAGCGCGCGCGCGGACGAATCCGCCGCGACGCGCGCCATCACCGCGGCCAGCAGCTCGGGGGGGAAGGTCGAGGTGTCGGGCAGCCCGCCGGCGAGCGAGATGACCTCCGGCCGCTCGGTGATCGCCATCAGGTCGCGCATCGCCGACGACGTCATGACGCGCGTGCGCGAGGCGAAGAGCGCGGCGTAGCGCTCGAGGTCACGCGCGGCCGAGCCGGCGGGGCGTGCATCCATGCGGCATGTTTCGGCGCGGGGCCCCGGGCCCCTGTCCTCTACAGTCATCGCGCCCGCACGGTATCCGACCCGCGTGAAGCTGCTGATCGACATCCTCCAGGGCCTGGGACTCGCCCAGGCCGCCGGCATCCGCCCGTTCCTGCCGGCGCTCGTCGCCGGCGGCGCGGCGCGCGCGGACGTGCTGATCGACTTCGAGGGCGGGCCCTTCGCCTTCATGGAGGATCCGTGGTGGCTTGCGGTGCTCGCCGCACTGGCACTCGCGGCGCTGATCATCCGCAACGAGATCGCCGCGCCGCCCGCCGCTCACCGCCGCCTTCCAGGGCCTGGCGCTCGGCATGGGGGCGCTGTTGTTCAGCGCCGTCCTCTCCGGCGACGGCTACCCGTGGTGGCCGGGCATCCCGGCGGGCCTGGCGGGCGCGTGGCTCTCGATGACGGCGATGCAGGACCTGTTCACCCGCGCGGGGTCCCGGCTCGACGAGGAGGCGCGCGCCCACCTGCCGATCTACGGCGAGGGCGTCGCCGTCGTGCTGGCCGTCCTCTCGATCGCCGCGCCGCCCGTCGCGCTCGTCTCCGCGGGGTTCTTCGCCTGGCTCGTCATCGGCGGGCGCCGCCGCAGCGGCGAGAAGCACGCCGGGCTGCGCGTTCTGCGCTGATCACCCACGTGCGGCCGCGGAGCGGCCGGTGTGATGAAGTCGCGCGCCCGTCGTAGTACGAGTGTGACCACCTCGCTCACCGTGCCCCGCACCGCACGACCCATCGCCGGCGACCTGGACTTCGACGCGCTCTACCGGGCGACGCGGGACGACCTCTACGCCTATGTCGCGACCATGCTGCGGGATCCCCAGGCCGCCGAGGACGTGACGGCGCTCGCCTTCGAGCGCGCGATGCGCCGGCGGCGCAGCTACCGCCCCGGGCGGGGGACGCCGCGCGCCTGGCTCTTCGGCATCGCCCGCAACGCCGCGCTGGACGATCTTCGCCGTCGCCGCCGGAGCGCCGCTCTGGAGACGGACCCACCCGATGCGCAGGCGACGGCGCCCGGTGATGCCGCCGAGCTCGCCGAGCGCCGGACGCAGGTGCGTGGCGCGCTCGAGGCGCTCGAACCGCGCGACCGCGAGGTCATCGCTCTGAAGTTCCACGCGGGGCTCTCCAACGGAGAGCTGGCCCGCGTCCTCGGCGTGAGCGAGTCGAACGCCGGCACCCAGCTTCACCGCGCCATGCAACGACTGAGAAAGGCCTGCGATGCGACGCCGTGACCGTCACCCACTGCCGGACAACGTCCGCCGCGACATCGAGGCGATGGACGCCGCGCTCGCGGGCGCGACGCCCGAGGGCGAGCTGGCAGCCCTGGCCGTGGTGATCCGCGACGAGCGTCCGCGCCCCGATGCCGGAGTGGTCACGCGGCTCGACGAGCGGGCGCAGCAGGGGTTCACGACGCCCGGGCGGGTCACCGGCGCGCGGCGGCGACTGATTCCAGTGGCGGGCGTGGCCGGTGCGGTGGTGCTCGCGCTCGTCGTCGGCGCGACCGTGCTGCGTGGCGGCAGCGAGAATCCCAGCGGCCAGGTCGCGCTCGACGCCACGCCGCCGGTCGCGCAGTCGACCGCTCCCTCCAGCGCGGGTGCAACGCCGGAGGCGCTGGACCGCGGCGCCGCAACGGCGCCCGCCCCGCCCGCCTCGCGCGGGCGCAGCGTCGAGCGCGGGGCCCAGCTCAGTCTCGCCACCGCGCCCGCGCGCCTGGACGAGGTCGCGGGCGACGCGGTCCGCACCGTGGACGCGCTGCGCGGCTACGTCGTCAGCTCGTCGGTCGAGAGCCGCGCGGCCGCCGGGTCGGCGACGTTCGACCTGCGCGTCCCGGCGGCTCAGCTGCAGACGGCGCTCGCGCGGCTGTCGCAGCTCGCCACCGTCCGGTCGCGCAGCGAGACGTCACTCGATGTGACGGGCCAGGTCGATGCCGCGCGAGACCGCGTGAACGCGCTCCAGGCGGAGCGCCGTGGCGTCCTGCGCCAGCTTGAGGCGGCCACGTCGCCCGAGCAGGCTGCGACTGCGCGAGCGCGCCTGCGTCTCGTGGAAGCGCGCCTCGGCCGTGCGCAGGCCGAGCGTGCCGGGCTGCGACGCCGCACGGCCTACAGCGCCATCGCCCTGCGGATCGCGACCGAGCGCCCGAGCGCCGGCGGTGGAGCGGGCGGGTCGTGGACCCCGGGTGACGCCGCCGGCGATGCATTGGGCGTCTTGTCGCTCGCGCTGGGCGCAGCGCTCGTCGCGCTTGCGGCGCTGCTGCCGCTCGCGCTGCTGGGCGCAGCGGGCTGGGGCGTCTGGGTCTTCGTGCGCGCGCGCTCGCGCCGCGGGGCCCTGCGCACCCACTAGCCTGCGGGGTGCGATGTCCGACGATGCCGCCGCCGTCCGCGTCACGTCCGCCGGCCAGCAGCCGGTGAGCAAGCGCGTGCGCGTGCGGGCCGCGGTCCGGCGTCCGGACGCGTGGCTCCAGCTGCTGCAATTCGCGATCGTCGGCCTCAGCGGCTACGTCGTGAACCTCGCGGTGTTCACCGTCGCGGTCCACGGCGCGGAGATGCGCTACCAGGTCGCCGCGACCCTGGCCTTCCTCGTGGCCGTCTCCAACAACTTCCTCTGGAACCGGCATTGGACGTTCAAGGCCGGCGACGGGCGCGCCCATCACCAGGCCGCGCGCTTCCTGACCGTCAGCGTCATCGCGTTCCTCGCCGGGCTGCTGCTCCTCACGCTGCTCGTGGAGGTGGCCGGGATGCAGGAGGTCGCCGCGCAGGCGCTCGCCATCGTCGCGGTCACGCCGCTGAGCTTCCTGGCCAACAAGCTCTGGAGCTTCTCTCGCTGATCTGGCGGGCGCTCGTCCCGGCGCTCGTGCTCGCGCTCGCCCCGGCGGCGGGCGCGCACGCGGCGACGAGCGCCGCGGGCACGCTGGGCGGCCTCGCGCCCGCGACGCCGCTGACCGCACCCGCTCCGTGGAAGGTGACGGCGGCGGAGGCACGAGCCGCCGCGCGGCGCGTCCCGAAGATCGCCGCGGAGCTGCGCAGGCATCCCAAGGCCGACGTCTCGACACTGCGCAAGGACGGGCGCTGGGTGGTGCAGGCGTTCACTGCCGGCAAGGACCGCCGGCAGATCGTCGAGGTGTACGTCGACCCGTACACGGGGGCGGTGACCGAGGCCTGGACGGGGCCGCAGGTCGCGTGGGGGATGGCCCGCGGCTATCCGGGCGCGTTCGGCCGCTCGGTGAACTCGCCGTGGATCTGGGTCACGCTGTGCGCGCTCTTCGTCATCCCCTTCCTCGACGTGCGCCGCCCGCTGCGCCTGCTGCACCTGGACCTGCTGATGCTCACGAGCTTCAGCGTCTCGCTCGCCTTCTTCAACGACGCGAACCTCGGGCTCTCGGTGCCCCTGTCGTTCATCCCGCTCGCGTACCTCGCGGGCCGGCTGGCCTACATCGGGCTGCGGCGCACGCCCGGCCCGTCGCCGCCGCTGCGGCTGCTCCTTCCCTGGCAGGCGCTCGCGCTGCTCACGCTGTTCCTCGTCGGCCTGCGCATCGGCCTGAACATGATCGACGGCAACGTCATCGACGTCGGGTACGCGGGCGTGATCGGCGCCGACAAGCTCGCGCACGGACGCGAGCTCTACGGCGCGTTCCCCAACGACAACGCGCAGGGCGACACCTACGGGCCGCTGCTCTACCTCGCCTACGTCCCGTTCGAGCTGATCTGGCCGTGGGTCGGGCGCTGGAACGACCTGCCCGCCGCGCATGCCGCCGCGGGCGTCTTCGACGCCGCGTGCATCGTCCTGCTCTTCCTGATCGGGCGGCGCATCCGCGGGACCGAGCTGGGCGTCGTCCTCGCGTACGCGTGGGTGGCGTTCCCGTTCACGATCTACGCGACGAACTCGGGGACGAACGACGCGCTGCCGGCCGCGCTGGTCCTCGCCGCGATCTACGCCGCCGGGAGCCCGTTCGCCCGCGGCGCGCTCGGCGATGGCCGCCGGCATGACGAAGCTCGGCCCCGCTCGCGCTGCTGCCGCTCCTGGCCATCACACGGGCTGCGCCGCGGCGCCGGTGCTCCGCCCGCTCGCGCTGTTCGCTGGCGGGCGCGGCACTCGTGGCCGTGGTCTCGGCGGCGCTCGTCCTCTGGCGCACCGACCCGCAGACGTTCTGGGACCGGACGGTCGGCTATCAGGCCGGCCGTGATGCGCCGTTCTCCGTCTGGGGCTACTACGGCGGCGGCTGGGAGGTCGCGCAGCAGGTCGTCCAGCTCGCGGTCGTCGCCTTCGCCGTCGCGGTGGCCTTCGTCCCGCGACGCGACGACCTCGTCGGCCTCGCGGCGCTCAGCGGGGTGATCCTGGTCGGCGCGCAGCTCGCGGCGACGTACTGGTTCTACCTCTACCTCGTCTGGGCGGTGCCGCTCGCGCTGATCGCCTTCCTCGGGCGGCTCCCCGCCGCTGAGCCCGAGCCGGTCAGCTCGCCGGCGTGGGAGGCGCAAACGGCAGCAGCAGCTGCTCGATCTCCGCAGCCCGCGCGGCCCCGAGCAGCGGATGAGCACGCCGTTGAGCCACGGGTCCTCGTCGGCGGTGTCGAAGCGCACGTGCATCTGCGTGACGAGCGACCGGATCGCCTGCTCGCGCTTGACGCCGATGACGCCGCCGCGCGGCCCGGTCATGCCGACGTCGGAGATGTAGGCGGTCCCGCCGGGCAGCACGCGCGCGTCCGCGGTCGGGACGTGGGTGTGCGTCCCGACGACCGCGGTGACCCGGCCGTCGAGGTGCCAGCCGAGCGCGACCTTCTCGCTCGTGGCCTCGGCGTGGAAGTCCACGAGGATCTGGTCGGCGCCCGCCTTCGTCAGCTCGTTGACGCACGCGTCGGCGTCCGGGAACGCCGGGTGCCCGGCACGCATGAAGACGTTGCCCGACAGGTTCACGACGCCGAGGCGCACGCCGTCGCGCTCGACGAGGCAGGTGCCGTGCCCGGGCTGCGAGCGCAGGTAGTTCGCCGGCCGCAGGATGCGCTCCTCGCGGTCGAGGTAGGGCAGGATCTCATTGCGGTGGTAGGCGTGGTTGCCGAGCGTGATGACGTCGACGCCCGCCGCGAAGATCTCGTCGGCGAGCTTGGGCGTGATGCCCAGACCCGCCCGCCACGTTCTCGCCGTTGACGACGACGAAGGTCGGCGCGAGGCGCTCGCGCAGTCCCGGCAGCAGGCCGAGGAGCGTGCGCCGGCCGAGGCCGCCGACGAGGTCGCCGACGAACAGGATGCTGGTGGGGGAGTGGCTCACGTGGGCGAGTCTCGCGGATATGGTGCCCGCCGTGCCCGCCGATGCTCCGGTCCGAGGAGGAGTCCGCAACCGCGCCCGCGGTGGTCCTCCGTGCGACGGACGTGCGCAAGAGCTTCGGCTCGCGCGTCGCGGTGCGCGACGTCGGCCTCGAGGTGCGCCGCGGTGAGGCGCTCGCGATCATCGGGCCCAACGGCGCCGGCAAGACGACGCTGCTGGAGATCCTCGCGGGCGCACAGCGGCCGGACTCGGGCACCGTGGAGCGCCCCAAGCGGCGGCGTCGGCTGGGTGCCGCAGCGGATGGCGATCTACACCCGGCTGACGGTCCTGGAGAACCTGCGGCTGTTCGCGCAGCTCGAGAAGGTCGAGCAGCCGGCCGACGCGGTGCGCCGGATGCTCGCGCTCACCGGGCTCGAGGAACGCGCGAACGACTCCGGTCAACACGCTGTCCGGCGGCAACCGCCAGCGCGTCAACGTCGCCGTCGGCCTGCTCGCCGACCCGCCGGTGCTGCTGCTCGACGAGCCGTCCGCCGCGCTCGACCCGCGCCAGCGCGCTCGCTTCTGGGCGGTCATCGACCGGCTGCTGGCGGCACGGCGCGCCGTGGTGTTCACGACGCACGACGTCGCCGAGGCCGCGCGCCACAGCACGCGCCTGCTCGTCCTGGCCGACGGCGAGGAGCTGTTCGCCGGGCCCAGCCGCCGACCTCGTCGAGCAGTCCGGCACGCGCGCCCGGCGCCGACCTCGAGACCTCCGTCGTCAGCTTCCTCCAGGCGCGCGGCCACTGATGTTCCGGCTCATCGGCAAGGACCTGCGGATCCTCGGACGCTCGCGGCTGCTCGTCGTCACGCTCGTCCTGTACCCGCTGCTCGTCGCGCTGCTGATCGGGCTCGCGCTGTCGCGCGCGCCCGAGAAGCCGAAGATCGCGGTCGTCGACCAGATCCCGCGCGACGTCCCCGTCACGACGCTCGCCGGCAAGGTCGTCGACCCCGCGGCGGTCGCCGACCAGCTTGGTCGAAGAACCTCGACGCGGTCCGCGTTCGCGACCCGCGCGGAGGCCGAGAAGCTCGTCGAGAACGGCGACGTCCTCGCCGCGATCATCCTGCCCGATGACATCAACGACCGGCTCAGCGCGACGATCAACCTGTTCGGCGGCACGCCGCCGGAGATCGAGGTGCTCGTCAACGGCTCCGACCCGGTCAAGGCGCGCTACGTCGAATCGGTCGTCGACGCGCGCCTCGCCGACGCCAACCAGACGTTGTCGACGACGCTCACCAAGGTCGTCGCGAGTTACGTGACGAAGCTCGTCAAGGGCGGCAAGTTCACCTTCGGGCCGATCACGGTGGACATCCTCGGGCTCGCAGAAGAGCAAGCAGCGGATCGACACCGCGCTGCGGGCGCTGCCCCCCGATTCGCGGGTGAAGGCGCGGCTGGCGAGCGTCTCCGAGTTCGCCGGACTCGCCGTCGACAACCTGGACGGCTCGGCGCAGGGCATCGTCTCGGCGGTCTCGCAGCCGCTCGTCGTCAAGACGACGCGCGTCGACGGTCGCGACACGCCGCTGGAGACGTTCGCCGTCGCGACCGCCGCGATCGTCTCGCTGATGCTCGTCGCGCTGATGCTCGGCGCGGCGCTGCTCGCCCTCGAGCGCACCGAGAACACGTACGCGCGGCTCGTGCGCGGGCTCGTCCGGCCCGAGGCGCTCGTGGGCTCCAAGCTCCTGCTCGCGGGCGGGCTGGGCGCGGTCGTCGCGTTCGCGCTGCTCGGGATCGTCTCGTTCTTCGTCGAGCTCGACTGGGGGACGGCGGACGCCTGGGTGCTCGCGCTCGCGCTCGGCGGACTCGCGTTCGGCGCGCTCGGCGTCGCGCTCGCCGTCCTGGCGCGCGACGTGGAGACGGCGACGCTGCTCGCCTTCGCGCTCGCGCTGCCGCTCGCGTTCCTCGCGCTCGTGCCCGCAGAACGCGGTCAGCGCCGGCCTCTACGACGTCATCTCGCGTCGTCTCGGCCGCCTTCCCGTTCAAGCCGGCGCTCGACGCGCTGCAGGACGCGCTGGACGGCGTCTCGATGACCGGGCCCGCCCTGCACCTCGCCGCGCTCGCGCTCGTGTACGCCGTGGCCGCGCGGTTCGGCCTGCGTCGGCTGCGGCTAGGTACGGCCCCCTGGCAGGACAGACCACGTCGGAGGCGCGGTCTGATCGATCTCAGGCAGCCCGAGACTCGACGCCCCGTACCCTGTGCGCCGATGGCCTTCCCGGTCACACGCCTGCGCCGCCTGCGCCGCACGCCGCCGCTCCGCGACCTCGTCCGCGAGACGCGCGTCAGCGCGGCCGACCTCGTGCTGCCGCTGTTCGTCGCAGGAGGGCATCGACGCGGCCGCAGCCGGTCGAGGCGATGCCGGGCGTCAGCCGGCACCCGCTCGCGCAGATCGCCGCTGAGGCCGGCGAGGCCGCGCGCGCTCGGGAATCCCGGCGGTGCTCCTGTTCGGCATTCCCGCCGCGAAGGACGAGGACGGCAGCGGCGCGTGGGACGCAGCAGGGCATCGTCCAGGAGGCCACGCGCGCGATCCGCGCCGCGCACCCCGACCTGCTCGTCATCACCGACCTGTGCCTGTGCGAGTACACGAGCCACGGGCACTGCGGCCTGCCGGACGCCGACGGGACGGTGGACAACGACGCGACGCTCGAGCTGCTCGCCCGCACGGCCGTGAGCCAGGCGCGCGCCGGCGCCGACATCATCGCGCCGAGCGACATGATGGACGGCCGCGTCGCCGCGATCCGCGCCGCGCTCGACGAGGACGGCTTCACCGAGATCCCGATCATGGCCTACAGCGCCAAGTTCGCGAGCGCCTTCTACGGGCCGTTCCGCGAGGCGGCCGGCTCCACGCCGACGGCCGGGGACCGGCGCGGCTACCAGATGGATCCGGGCAACGGCCGCGAGGCGGTGCGCGAGGCGCTGCTCGACGCCGAGGAGGGCGCGGACGTCCTGATGGTCAAGCCCGCGCTGCCATACCTCGACGTGATCCGGCGCGTTCGCGATGCCTCCGACCTGCCGCTCGCCGCGTACAACGTGAGCGGCGAGTATGCGATGGTGAAGGCGGCCGCCCAGGCCGGGTGGCTCGACGAGCGGGCCGCCGTGCTCGAGACGCTGACCGCCATCCGCCGCGCCGGCGCCGACATCGTCATCAGCTACCACGCGAAGGACGCCGCCCGATGGCTTCAGACGTGACCGCCACTCCCAAGACTCCGCAGCCGCAAGGACGGCGCCGCGGTCCCGCTGAGCGATCGCGACCGTGCGCTGCTGAACCTGATGCAGGGCTCGTTCCCGCTCGAGCCGCGTCCGTACGCGGCGGTCGCCGACGCGGCGGGCGATGACCGAGGCGGAGGTGCTCGCCGACGTGCAGCGCCTGCTCGACGACCGGATCATCCGCCAGGTCACGCCGATCTACGACACGCGCGCCCTGGGCTACGGCTCGATGCTCGTCGCCGCGAAGGTCGATCCCGAGCATCCGTGGGGCCCCGCGAAGATCATCAACTCCCACCCCGGCGTCTCGCACAACTACCTGCGCAACCACGAGTTCAACATGTGGTTCACGCTCGCGGTCGAGGAGGACTCGCCGCTCGGCCTGCAGGGCACGCTCGACGTCCTGCAGGAGCTGACGGGCGCCGAGTCGATCCGCCAGCTGCCGACGCTCAAGCTCTTCAAGATCCGCATGGACCTGGAGATGCAGGGCGACACGAAGGCGCTCTCCTCCGAGGGCGTCGGCCGAGACCCCGATCGAGCTGGAGCGCGTCGCCTACGACGAGCTCGACAAGGACGTCATCCGCGCGACGCAGGGCGACCTGCCGGTCGTCTCCGAGCCGTGGGCGACCGCCGCGGAGCGCCTGGGCATGACCGTCGAGGACCTGCTCGCGCACCTCGAGGGGATGCAGGAGCGCGGGCTGCTGCGCCGCGTCGCCGCGATCCTCTTCCATCGCCGCGCCGGCTTCAGCGCGAACGGCATGGGCGTCTGGCAGGTGCCGGACGACCGGATCGAGGAGATCGGCCCGCGCATGGCGTCGTTCCGCGGCATCTCGCACTGCTACCAGCGCCCGACCTACGCGGACTGGCCCTACCAGATCTTCACGATGGCCCACGGGCGCTCGAAGGAGGAGTGCGATGCGATCCTCGACGCGATCGCCGCGCAGTTCCCGGAGATCGAGGAGCCGCGCGACGCTGTACTCGAGCACCGAGTTCAAGAAGATCCGCCTGCTCTACTTCACGGACGAGTTCCGTGCGTGGGAGCGCGAGCACGCGGGCGTCTGAGCCGGGGCGCGCGGTGACCGTCTCCCTGCGTGACACCCGGTCGGCGGAGCTGTTCGCCCGCGCCGAGCAGTACCTGCCCGGCGGCGTGAACTCGCCGGTGCGCGCGATGCGCGCGATCGGCCGCGACCCGCTCTTCATCGATCGCGGCGCCGGCGCGGAGATCACCGACGTCGACGGCAACACGTACGTCGACTACGTCTGCTCGTGGGGCCCGCTGATCCTCGGGCACGCGAACCCGCAGGTCGTCGCGGCGGTCCAGGCCGCGGCCGCCGAGGGCACGACGTTCGGCGCACCGACCGCCGGCGAGGTCGACCTGGCCGAGGAGATCAGCCGCCGCGTCCCGGGCATCGAGATGCTGCGCATGACGAGCAGCGGCACCGAGGCGGCGATGAGCGCGATCCGCCTGGCGCGCGCGGCGACCGGCCGCGAGAAGCTGCTGAAGTTCGCGGGCGCCTACCACGGCCACGTCGACGGGCTGCTCGCCCAGGCCGGCAGCGGCCTGGCGACCGCCGCGCAGCCGTCGAGCCCCGGCGTGCCCGCAGAGCGCGACCGCGAACACCGTCATCGTGCCGTGGAACGACGGCGAGGCGGTCATGCGCGCGACCGAGGAGCACGAGTTCGCGGCGATCCTCGCCGAGCCCTACCCGGCCAACATGGGCCTCGTCCCGCCGCTCGAGGGCTTCCTGGAGCTGCTGCGCCGGCGCGCGACGGACACCGGCGCCCTGCTCGTCTTCGACGAGGTCATCACCGGGCTGCGGGTCGCGCCCGGCGGCGCGCAGGAGCTGACGGGCATCATCCCCGACCTCACGGTGCTCGGGAAGATCGTCGGCGGCGGCCTGCCCGGCGGCGGCGTACGGCGGCGTCGCGCGAGCTGATGGAGCACATCGCCCCGGCCGGCGACGTCTACCAGGCCGGGACGCTCAGCGGGAACCCGCTCGCGGTCGCCGCGGCGCTCGCGACCCTCGCGCAGCTCGACGAGCAGGCCTACCTGCGCCTGCACGCCACGACGACGGCACTCGCCGACGGCCTGCGCGCCGCCGCCGGAGACGTGCCCGGTGCAGGTCGCGAGCACGACCGGGCCTGCTCACCGTCTTCTTCACGGACGCGCCGGTGCGCGACTACGCGGGCGCGCTGGGCTGCGACACCGACCGGTACGCGCGCTGGTGCCGCGCGCTGCTCGCGCGCGGCGTCTACCCCCCGCCGTCGCAGTTCGAGGCGTGGTTCCCGTCGCTCGCGCACACCGCCGAGCACGTCGAGCGCACCCTCGACGCGGCCGCCGCGGCGTTCGCGGAGGTCGCGTGACGGCCGCCGCGCTCGCAGCGGTCGCCGCGGCGCTGCGCGACGAGGGCGGCCTGCTCGCCGACGCGCTGCTCCCCGGCGGACCCGTCGTCGCCGGACGACGACCCGGGGCTCGGCGCGCTCGCGGCGTCAGGTCCTCGCGCCGCCGTCGACCGGGCCGCCTACGCCGCCGTCGTCGAGGCGGCGTACGAGGGGCATCTGCTGCATCTCGGCCGCTCGCGGATCCTCGACACCGGCGACGCCGACCTCGCGCATCCTGGCGGGCGACCGCCTCTACGCGCTCGGCCTCGCGTGGCTCGCCGAGCTGGGGGACGTCGACGCGGTCCGCGAGCTCGCCGACGTGATCGGACTGCGCGCGACGGCCGCAGCAGCCGGGGACGCGGATCTGGCGGACGCCGCGTGGCACGCGGGCGCCGTGGCGATCGGCCACGGCGGTTCGCCCGCGCTCGAGGCGGCGAAAGCGGCTGCTCGCAGCGGGCGATTCCGGAGCTGCGGACGCACTGCGCGCTGCCGCGCGCCAGCTCGGCGGCGACATGGCGCCCGCCCGCTGAGGCGAGGCCGCGGACGGCCACACGTCACCGTAGACTTAGGTCAAGCTAAGGTTCCCGACCGGTGGCGGCATTGTCGCCCGCCACCTGGAAGCCGGAGTCAGCTGACCGTGGCCGAACGCAAGCCCCCAAAGAGCCCCTACACCGTCGATCGCGGGATGCCCGGCGCCTTCGAGGGCGAGACGGTCACGCGCCGCCGCTTCGTCAACGTCGCCGGCCAGACGGCCGGCATCGTCGCCGCCGGCGCCTTCCTCGTTCCCGCGCTGGGCTTCGCGCTCGGCCCGGTGTTCGAGGAGAAGGACCAGCCGTGGCAGGCCGTCGGGCGCCTGGACGAGTTCGGCGACCGACACCTACGTCGCCGCGCACGATCACGATCGCGCCCGCGATCGCCGACGCCGGGCTCTCGACCGTGTACGTCCGGCGGTTCAACCCGGCCGTCGACACCGAGCAGCGCGACGAGTTCAACGCGTACATCGCGATCTCGACCGCGTGCATGCACCTCGGCTGCCCGGTCCAGTACGTGACCGCCTCGCAGCGCTTCATCTGCCCGTGCCACGGCGGCGTGTACGACTTCGTCGGCAAGGTCGTCGGCGGCCCGCCGGTCCGCCCGCTCGACCGCTTCTACACGCGGGTCGCCGCGGGCACCGTCTTCATCGGCCCGCGCTTCTCGGTGAACAGCGAGCTCGAGCGCTTCAGCCCGCGCGACCCCGGCGCGCCGCTCGACGGCGTCGGCCAGTACCTCTACCCGTCCCGTCCCACGATGCGCAAGCTCCCGAACACCTAGCCCGATGCCGAAGATCCCCAGCACCTCCGGTCCCCGGGTCCCTGCAGCCGATGCCCCGCGAGCCGGGCAAGGAGTACGGCCCGCAGACCCCCGTGGAGCACGGGCACGAGGGCACGGCGACCACCGTCGACTGGATCGATGAGCGCACCTCGCTCTCCGGCGGCGCCCGCTGGATGATGTTCCGCAAGGTGCCCAAGGGCACCAACTGGTTCTACACGCTGGGCTCGGCCACGATGTTCGCCTTCCTGTCGCAGGCGGTGACGGGCGTCTTCCTGGCGATGTACTACGAGCCGTCGGCGATCCGCGCGTACGACTCGATCCGGTACATCAACAACGAGGTGTTCCTCGGCGAGTTCGTGCACGGGATGCACAAGTGGGGCTCGTCGGTGATGGTGATCCTGATCTTCATGCACATGGCGAGAACGTTCTTCTTCGGCGCGTACAAGTACCCGCGCGAGCTGAACTGGGTCATCGGCGTCGCGCTGCTCGTCCTCACGATGGCGATGTCGTTCACCGGGTACCTGCTGCCGTTCGATCAGCGCTCCTACTGGGCCTCGGTCGTCGGCATCAACATCAACGGCACCGGCCCGCTCGTCGGCCCATACCTGTCGGACTTCCTGCGTGCCGGACCGGACTTCGGCGCCACGACGCTCTCGCGCTTCTATGCGATCCACATGATGCTCCTGCCGGGTGTCATCGGGGCGCTGATCGGCTTCCACCTGTACCTCGTCGCCCGGCTGGGCACCACGGCTCCGCCGTGGGTGCGCGCCAAGCCGCCCGAGGCCCTCCGCGAGGACAAGGTGGCCTCGTGAACAAGCAGGACAAGGAGCGCTACCTCCGCGACTACGGGATCCTGAAGTCGCAGGGCAAGCCGTTCTTCCCGTACGCGGTCGCCAAGGACGCGGCCATGGCCTGCGTGGTCATGGCGGTGATCATCACCATGGCGATCGTCCTGGGGGCCGAGCTGGGCCCGCGCGTCGACCCGACGACGACGACCTACACGCCGCGCCCGGAGTGGTACTTCTTCTTCCTCTTCGAGCTGCTGAAGGTCATCAAGCCGCCGCCGCTGGTGCCGTTCGCGACGATCGGCATCCCGACGGTCTGCATGATCCTGCTGTTCCTGCTGCCGTTCTACGACCGCAACCCCGAGCGCCGTCCCGAGCGCCGGCCGGTCGCCACGACGGCGGGCATCCTGACGATCATCGCGATGGGGTACCTGACCTACCTCGGCGCGTCCGCCGGCCCGCCCGCGGAGCTCGACATCCCCGTCCCGGCGAACGTGACCCAGCAGGGCGCCGGGGCCGTCGCGACCTTCAAGGCCGGCCAGCAGGTGGTCGCCCAGTCCGGCTGCGGCGCCTGTCACAAGTTCGGCGAGAACGGCAACGACGGCCCGGGACCCGAGCTGTCGGAGATCGGGGCGCGACTGCCCGGCCAGGCGATCTCGCGCACGCTCGTCAACCCGCCGTCGCCGATGCCCTCGTACAAGGGCCTGCAGCAGGACAACCCGCAGCAGTTCAACGAGATGGTGCAGTTCCTCTCCGAGCTCAAGTAGCTCGGACCGGCGGCACCATCGTGTGATGCCCGACGGCCCTGCCAGCGGAACGCTTGACGAGCCGCAGGTCGAGGCGATGTTCGACCGCATCGCGGGGGTCTACGACCGGATGAACTCGGTCATGACCGCCGGCCTGCACCATCGCTGGCGCGCCCGGACCGCGGACCTGGCCCAGGTCGGGCCGGGCGACGAGGTCCTCGATGTCGCGACCGGAACCGGGGATCTCGCGATCGAGCTCGCGCGGCGCGTCGGGCCGTCCGGCTCCGTCGTCGGCTCCGACTTCTCCGAGGGCATGCTGGACATCGCGCGCGTCAAGGACCCGCGGATCACGTGGGAGCAGGCCAACGCGCTGGACCTGCCGTACGCCACCGGCCGCTTCGCCGCCGTCACCGTCGGGTTCGGCGCGCGCAACTTCTCCGACCTCGACGCGGGCCTGCGCGAGCTGACGCGCGTGACGCGCCCCGGCGGGCATGTCGTCGTGCTCGAGATCACGACACCCACGCGCCCGCCGCTGTCGACGTTCTACCGCGCATGGTTCGACCGGGTCGTGCCGCTCATCGGGCGGGTCGCCGGCGACAGCGACGCCTACACCTACCTGCCCAACTCGGTGAAGCGCTTCCCCGGCCCGCACGAGCTGGCGCAGCGGCTGGCCGCGACCGGGCTCGACGAGGTCCGGTACCTCCTGACCGCGGGCGGCATCATCGCGATCCACGCGGGCCGCAAGCCGCCGGGGGCATGATGGATCCCGCCGCGGCGACGCCGGAGACGGCGGAGCTCGTGCGGGCGGGCGGGGAGCATGTGCCCGCCCTGATGCGCCGCATCGAGGACCGGCTGCGCAGCGACGCCGGCGCGCACGCGGGCGAGCTCGCCCGGCATGGCGGCGCGACCGTCGCCGCCGGCGGCAAGCGCCTGCGTCCGCTGCTCGTCCTGCTCGCCGGCGGCGCACCAACCGCCCCCGGCCAGGATGAGGCGCTCGTGCGCGCCGGCGCGGCCGTCGAGCTCGTCCACAGCGCCACGCTCGTCCACGACGACGTCCTCGACGCCGCCGCCCTGCGGCGCGGGCAGCCCACCGTCGTCGCGCAGGCGGGCCGCGAGATGGCCGTCGCGACCGGGGATGCGCTGTTCGCGCGCGCGTTCGCCGCGCTCACCGAGAGCGAGGATTCCGAGTCCGTGCGGGTCCTCAGCGAGGCGTGCTCGGCGCTCGCCCGGGGTGAGCTGCTGCAACGCACCGACGCGTGGGACGCGTCGATCACGCTCGACCGGTACCTGCTGCGCTGCGAACTGAAGACCGCGCGCCTCTTCGAGGCGGCGTGCCGGCTCGGGCCGCTCGCCAACGGTGACCGCGAGCTGCGCCTCGACGGGTTCGCCCGCCGCATCGGCCTCGGCTTCCAGATCCTCGACGACGTGCTCGACGTCTCCGGACCGGTCGAGCGGACCGGCAAGCACCGCGGCACGGACCTGCTCGACGGGACCGTCACGCTGCCGCTCATCCTCGCGCGCGAGCGCGACGCGGCGCTCTCCGCGCTGGACGTCCGCGCCGTGACGACGCCCGACGAGGCGGAGCAGCTCTGTGACCGGATCGCGGCGACCGGGGCGCTCGACGCCGCGCGCGAGCACGCGCTCACGCTGGTCGCCGAGGCCAAACGCGACCTCGATCCCGCGGTGGTCGGCGACGGGCGGGCGCAGGCGCTCGCCCTGGTGGCCGACAGCCTTGTCCAGCGCTATTCCTAGAAGTCTTCGGGCAGGATCAGGTCCCGCTCGAGCGCGTCGTGCAGACGCTGCACCTCGTCCTCGATGGAGGAGGCGACGACCTCATGCAGCGAGCGCGCGAGCTCGGCACTTCCGCGCTCGAGGACCAGGTCGTAGTGATCGACGACGGCGTCCTCGACGACGACGGTCCCGCGATCCTCGCAGTTGGGGCAGCGCAGCTCGAGCTTCCAGTGGCGCGGGCCGGCCTCCTCCCAATCCACGGGCTGGACGAACTGACAGTCGCAGGAGCCGCAGATCGTCAGGTCGACGGCGGCCTCGGCATCGGCGGCGTCCCGCGGGTCGACCTGCGGAATCGCAGGGGCGGGTGCCTCGTCGAGATAGACGATCTCGATCGTGCGGCCGGACGGCAGGGTGACCTGGCGGACGGCGTTCGTGGTGTCGTCGGGATGGCGCATGACAGTGTGGACCGGGCCTTCGAGCCGTCCATCGGCTCATCTGACCAACCCCTTGAACAGCCCGCCCCTCCGGAAGGTTCGAAATTCAGACCGAAAGATCTCCTAAGGAATTCGTTCACCTCCGGTCAAGGACCTCACGTCTCACGCCTCGCGCGGCGATACGCTTCCCACGATGCCCTCAATCGGCCCGCTCGAACTCGCCATCGTCCTGGTGATCGTGCTCCTCATCTTCGGTCCCAAGCGCCTGCCCGGACTGGGCAAGCAGCTCGGCACCGGGATGCGGGAGTTCAAGGAGTCGATCACCGGCAGGGAGAAGGACGACGACGCGGCCGCCGGCAAGCCCGACGCCGCCCAGATCCAGGCGGCGCCCGTCGCGGCCGACCCGCCGCCCGCCCCCGCCGCGGCGGCGGCGCCGACCGAGCAGCAGGCCGAGGACCGGCCCGCGTCCGGCGCCTGACGGCGCCGCGGGAGCCGCGATGGGCGTCCTCCGCCCCATCGGTCACGCCGAGCGCCTGAGCATCGTCGACCATCTCGACGAGCTGCGGACGAGGCTGATCTGGTGCCTCGTCGTCTTCGTCGGCGCGTTCTCCCTCTGCTACTGGCAGAACGAGAAGGTCCTCGAGATCGTCAACAAGCCGCTCGAGGAATCCCAGCGGCCCGGCAAGGGCAACGACCCGCTCGAGCAGGCCGCCCGCTATGACAAGGCCATCGGCCAGGCGCTCGCGGAGCTCGCTCCGGCGCTCAGCGGGACGCGCGCCGCGCTCGGGACGCTCGCCGCACAGCCCGGCGTCGGTCCCGCTGCGCGCGGTCAGGCGCTTCGCGCAGGGGCCGAGCTGGAGGCCGCGGCGCGGCAGGCCGCGCGCGCCGCCGCGATCGTTCCCAAGGACACCGGGCGGCGGCCCGTCACCCTCGGCGTCGCCGAGCCGTTCGTCGTCACCTTCACCGTCGCCGGCTACGCGGCGCTCCTGCTGTCCCTGCCGTTCATCCTCTGGCAGGCGTACGCGTTCCTGTTGCCGGCGTTCGACCCGCGTGAGCGTCGCGTCGCGCTCCCACTCATGGCGATGGTGCCCGTGCTCTTCGTCGCGGGCGTCGTCTTCGGCTACCTCGTCGCGCTCCCGCGCGCCGTGGACTTTCTCCAGAACTTCAACGACGACGCGTTCGACATCCTGATCCAGGCGCGCGACTACTACCGGTTCGTCGTGGTCTTCCTCGCGCTGATGGGCCTCGTGTTCCAGGTTCCCGTGGGCGTCCTCGCGCTGACGCGCACCGGCGTCGTCAACGCGCGCATCCTCTGGAAGAACCAGGGCTACGTCATCCTCGGCATCGCCGTCATCGCCGCGGTCGTCACGCCCACGCCCGACCCGGTGACCATGATCGTGACGATGGCGCCGCTGATCGTCCTCTACGAGATCAGCATCGTCCTCGCATGGCTCTTCCGGCCGCGCGGCGACACGATCAGCAGCCGCTGGGGCGACTGGTGGGACGACGACGGCACCGGCGGGGAGGGCGACCCGGGCGGCGACGAGCCGCCCGGCGCGGGCCCCGAAGAGCTCGACGCCGACGCGGCTGGCGCCGAGGACGCGCCGGCCCGCGTATCCTGAACGCATGCTGTTCGATCTGCGCGGCCGCGGCCGCCGGCGCACCGTCCAGGTGATCTACCTCTCGCTCGCCATCCTGATGGGTGGCGGCCTGGTGCTGTTCGGCATCGGCGGGGCGACCAGCGGAGGCCTGTTCGACGCGTTCAGCAGCGACAGCGGCACGCAGAACGTCAGCAGCACCTACGAGAAGCAGGTCGAGTCCAACCAGGCGAAGGTCAAGGTCAACCCCAAGGACGTCGCCGCGTGGGCCGCGCTCACCCGCGCCCAGGTGCAGCAGGCCGGCGTCGCCGGTTACGACGACGCGACCGGCACGTACACCGCGGACGGCCTCAAGCAGCTCCAGGCCGCGGCCACGTCGTGGGAGAGCTACCTCGACCTCGATCCGAAGAAGCCGGACGGCAACCTCGCCTCGCTCATGGTCAACACGTACGGGGCGGCCGCGCTGAACGACCCGGTGCGCGCCGCCCAGGCGCTCGCGCTGGTCATCGACGAACGCGGCGGCAGTTCCGCGCTCTACACCCAGCTCGCGGTCCTCTACTACACGGCCGGGAACGTCCGCAAGAGCGTCCTCGCCGAGCAGGACGCCATCCGCCTTGCCGATCCCGACCAGCGCAAGCTCGTCAAGGCGCGCATCGCCGCCCAGCGCAAGCAGATCGACAAGGCCAAGCTCCAGGGCGCCGTCCAGCAGAGCGGCGGAGCCGCCGCCCAGGGCAGCGGCGGCTGAGGCCGCCGGCCGCGCCGAGCGGCTACCATTCCCGTCCGCGCAGACCACAGGACACGGTCGCGCGGCCCGCCCCTGTAGCTCAATTGGCAGAGCAGCGGACTCTTAATCCGAAGGTTCTTGGTTCGATTCCAAGCGGGGGCACTGTGGTTCGCCGATCTCGCGGCGCCTGAGCCCGCCCGGCTTCGTGGGGCGGTGCCTGTCGGCACAGCTCCCACTTGCCGTTCGGTCTCAGGCATCCACGATCTTCGGCTCGAGCGGCGCTTCCTGCGGCTCGTCTGGGTCCGGCTGGTGTGGCAGGATCGGTTGGTGCTCTGCTCGCTTGATGGTCGTTGTGATGCCTTCTGGGGATGCCTCGATCTCGGTCCTTGACGAGGGGCTGCTGCGGGGTGATGGCGTGTTTGAGGTGGCGCGGGTGTACGCGGGGGTCCCGTATGCGCTGGATGAGCACCTGGAGCGGATGGAGCGGTCGGCGGCGGGCCTGCGGCTGGAGCTGGCCGCGGAGCTGTTCGCGGCGGACGCGGTGAGGCTGCTGGGGGCCGCCGAGCCGGGGTTCGACGGCTACCTGCGGCTCGTGGCCACGCGCGGGGGGCGGCGCATCGCGCTGCTGGAGCCGGCGAAGGAGATCCCGCCGACCATCGCGCTGCAGACCATCCGCTATTCGCCGACGCGGATCCTCGACACGGTCAAGTCGCTCTCGTACGCCGCGAACATGCTCGTGACGCGCCTGGCGCAGGAGGAGGGCGCGGACGAGGCGCTGCTCGTCACGCCGCACGGACGGGTGCTCGAGGGGCCGCGGCAGTCGTTCGTCTGCTCGCTCGACGGGGAGCGGCTCGTGACGCCGCCGCTCAGCGACCACGTGCTCGACTCGATCACGCGCCGGCGCGTGCATCGAGACCGGCCTCGTCGCCGAGCGCTCGATCTCCGCGGACGAGCTGCCGTTCGCCACCGAGGCGTTCCTCGCCTCGACGATGCGGGAGGTCCACCCGGTGCACGCGATCGACGGCGTGCGCCTCGCCGCGGCGCCGGGGCCGCTCACGAGCGTCGTGGCCGACCGCGTGCGCGAGGTCATCGCGGCGGCGGTCCGCGCGTGAAGGTCGTCACCGTCATCGGAAACCGGCCGCAGTTCGTCAAGGCCGCGGCCGTCTCGCGCCTCCTGCGCGAGCAGCACGAGGAGCACCTCGTCCACACCGGCCAGCACTACGACGACGAGCTCTCGACGGTCTTCGTCGAGGAGCTCGGGATCCCGCGCCCCGAGCGCGAGCTCGGGATCGGCGGCGGGTCCAACAGCCGAGCAGACGGCGCGCATGCTCAGCGCGCTCGCGCCGCTGCTGGTCGAGGAGCGGCCGGACGCGGTGCTCGTCTACGGCGACACGAACTCGACGCTCGCCGGGGCGCTCGTCGGCGCGCAGGCGCAGGTGCCGGTCGTCCACGTCGAGGCGGGACTGCGCTCGTTCGACCGCCGGATGCCGGAGGAGCTCAACCGCGTCGTCACCGACCACCTCGCCGACCTGCTGCTCGCGCCGACGCCGACGGCGGTCGCGAACCTCGAGCGCGAGCACGTCGGCGGGCCGCACGCTGCTCGTCGGCGACGTCATGGTCGACGTCGCCGAGCTGATCCGCCCGCGCGCGCTGGCCGACGCCGCGCCGCTCGCCGCCGCGCGCGTGGAGCCGGGCGCGTACCTGCTCGCGACGGCGCACCGCGCGGGCAACGTCGACGACCCGGAGCGGCTTGCGGCGCTCGTGCGCGTGCTGCGCGAGGCGTCCGACCTCCCGGTCGTCCTGCCGCTGCACCCGCGCACCCGGGCGCGACTGGAGGCCGCGGACCTCCTCGACGCGCTCACCGCCGGCGATCAGGTGCGCGTCCTGCCGCCGCTCGGGTACGTGGCCTTCACGGCGCTGCTGACACGTGCCGCCGCCGTCCTCACCGACTCCGGCGGCGTGCAGAAGGAGGCCTATCTCGCGGGCGTGCGCTGCGTGACGCTGCGCGACACGACGGAGTGGGTCGAGACCGTCGACGCCGGCTGGAACACGCTCGTCGACCTCGACGTCGGCGCCGCGCGCGCCGCGCTGGGCCTCGCGCTCCCGGCCGCGCGACCCGACCTGTACGGCGACGGCCGAGCGGGCGCGCGCGTCGTGGCCGCGCTCGGCGCCCTCGCCGGCTGACCGCTCAGGCGTCGGGCGCGCCGAGCCGCACGAGCGCGACGCCGGACCCGGCGAATGCGGCGGGGTCCAGGACGCCGCGGCCGTCGAGGATCGCCCGGGCGCCGGGGACGTCCGCGGGCCCCAGGGCGCGCGTACTGCGGCGTGGTCGGCCTGGATGATCGCGGCGTCGACGGGCTCCCCGTCCCACGGCTGGAACCCGAGCGCCTGCAGCTCTGCGGTCGTCGTACAGCGGGTCGGCCGCCACGGGAGTCGCGCCCGCCGCGAGCAGCGCGTCGCGGATCGCCGAACGCGCCGCTGAACGCCGTCTCCTTCACGCCGCCGCGGTAGGCGACGCCGAGGATCAGGACGCGCGCTGCCGTCGAGCGGCCCGTCGAGCCCCTCCGCGAGCCGGCCCACCGCGTACGCGGGCATCGCCTCGTTGACCGCACGGGCGGCGCGCGGGAGCGCGGCCTGCGGGTCGCCCGCCAGGTAGAAGCGCGGGTAGACCGGGATGCAGTGCCCGCCGACGGCGATACCGGGGCGGTGGATGTGGCTGAACGGCTGGCTGTTGGCGGCGTCGATGACGCGCTGCGACGTCGAGTCCGCGCACGTCCGCGAACCGCGCGAGCTCGTTGGCGAAGGCGATGTTGACGTCGCGGTACGTCGTCTCGGCGAGCTTCGTGAGCTCCGCGGCCTCCGCCGAGCCCATCGGCCACACCGGCGCCGTCAGGAACGACGCGTACAGCTCGCAGCCGCGGCGCTCGCCCGCCTCGCTGAGACCCCCGACGAGCTTCGGATAGGTCTCGAGATCTCGGAAGATGCGACCGCTGAAGACGCGCTCCGGGCTGAAGACCGCGAAGAACCCCTCCTCGCGTCGGGAGCCCGCTGGCCTCCTCCAGCGCGGGCGCGATTCGCTCGCGCGTCGTACCGACCGGCAGCGTCGTCTCGATGCTCACGGTCGTGCCGGACTGCAGGCCGGCGCCGATGTCCGCCACCACGCTGTCGAGGATCCGCCAGTCCGGCGCCGCGTCGGCGTCGACGAGCAGCGGCGGCACGGCGATCACGAGGTCCGGGCCGTCCGCGACCGCCGCGGTCGTGTCGGTGGTGGCGCGCAGGCGCGCCGCTGCCCACGACCGCGTCGAGGACGCGTCGTCGAGATCCGTCTCGCCGGGAAAGGGCGCGCGTCCCGCGTTGACCGCCGCGACGACGCCCTCGTCGATGTCGCAGCCGACGACCTCGTGTCCGGCGCGGGCGATGCGCGGCGGCGAGCGGCAGGCCGATCTTGCCGAGCGCGACGACGACGACCTGCATCAGCCCGCGGCGGCCTCGGCCGCCGGGCGCACCGTCTCGCCCGTCTCGGCGCTGGCGAGCACGGCGTCGGCGTACACCGCGGCCTCCAGGCCCTCGGCGAGCGACACGACGCGCGCGCGTCGGGTCGCCGGCGAGCAGGTCCAGGAAGGCCTCGAGCTCCACGAGCAGCGGCTCGCGGCGGGCGAGCGCGTAGCGCGTCGCGTCGCCCTCGCTGACGCCGCGCAGCGCCTGGGCGGCGTCCCACTCCGATGTCGTCTCGCCGTTGGCGTAGAACGTGAGGTCCGCGGTGAGCGTGTCGGCGACGAGCATCCCGAGCTCACCGAGGACGCGCGTGCGGCGCACCTTCGTCGGCGACAGCCAGTCGACGACCGTGTTGAAGCTCACGGCGCTCTCGAGCCGTCCGGTGACGAGCACGAGGTCCTCGTGCTCGCGGCCCATCCGGTGCTGGGTCTGCGCGGCGAGACTGCTCGATCGGCGCGCCGCCGAGCCAGCGCACGAGGTCGAGGTCGTGCGTCGCGAGGTCCTTGACGACGCCGACGTCGCGCACGCGGCCGGGGAACGGCCCGACGCGCTCGGTCGCGATGAGGAACACCTCGCCGAGCTGCCCGTCCTGGACGCGGCGGCGCAGCTCCAGCAGCGCGGGGTTGCAGCGCTCGACGAAGCCGACGGCGGCGCGGATGCCGGCAGCGTCGCAGAGCGCGATGATCTCGCGGCCCTCGTCGACCGTCGCCGCGAGCGGCTTCTCGATCAGCAGGTCGACGCCCGCGGCGGCGAGGTCGCGCACCGCCGCGACGTGGTCGTCGGTCGGCACGGCGACCACCGCGAAGTCCGGCGACGCCGGCGGCCAGGAGCGCGTCGATCGACGGGAACACGAGCGCCGGGTCGCGCGACGGCCCCGTAGCGATCGCCGCCGGGGTCGACGGCCCCGGCGAAGCGCACGCCGGGCGTGCTCTGCAGGAGCCGCGCGTGGTGGCGGCCCATCATGCCGAGGCCCAGGACGGCCCCGCGCAGGACCGCTCGGTCGGTGGTCACGCCCATAGGACGCACTAGGGTATCCGCGATGCCGACGCCTTCCGCACCCGGCCTGGTCCTGAGCCCCGGCGCAACGATCGGTGAGCGCGTGACGTTCGGCGCGAACGTCGTCGTCCACCCGGCGTCGTCCTCGGTGACGGTGTGAGCGTCCAGGACGGCGCCGTGCTCGGCAAGCCGCCGCGGCTGGCTGCCGTCATCGGCCGCGCAGGTCACGGGACGACGGGCCGCTCGATCGTCGGGAGCGGGCGCCGCCGATCTGCGCGCATGCCGTGATCTTCGCGGGCGCACGCATCGGCGCGCGGCGCGATCGTCGGGGACCAGGCGTATGTGCGTGAACGCGCGGTCGTCGGCGACGGAACGGTCGATCGGGCGCGGGTCGGCGATCGACAACGACGTCACCATCGGCGACCGCGTGCGGGTCCAGATCGATCGTCTACGTGACCGCCTACTCGGTCATCGAGGACGACGTCTTCCTCGGGCCCGTGCGCCATGACCACCAACGACGACACGATGGGACGCATTCCCGAGGGGTATTCGATGCGCGGGGCGACCCTGCGGCGCGCATGCCGCATCGGGGGCGGCGCCGTGCTCGTCCCGGGCGTGGAGGTCGGCGAGGAGGCGTTCGTGGCGGCGGGAGCGGTCGTCACCGCCGACGTCCCGGCCCGCGCGGTCGTCATGGGCGTCCCGGCGCGCGTCGTGCGCGAGGTCCCGGACGACGAGCTGCTCGAGCGCTTCCGCTAGACGGCCGGGGCCAGCAGCGGCGAGCGCTCGCCGGTGAAGACGATCTGGTCGCGCGCGGGCCCGACGCCCAGGAGGGCGATCGGCACGCCGACGGCCTCCTCGACGAAGCGCAGGTAGGCGACGAGGTTGTCCGGCAGCTCGTCGGCGGTGCGCAGCGCGGTGATGTCCTCGTTCCAGCCCGGCAGCTCGGCGTAGACCGGCGTCACGTGGTGCAGCACGGTCTGGTGGTAGGGGAAGTCGGTCGACCTCCGCCCCCTCGGCGGTGCGGTAGCCGGTGCACACCCTGCAGGGTCTCGAAGCCGTCGAGCACGTCGAGCTTCGTGATGACGAGGTGTGTCATGCCGTTGATGCGGGCGGCGTAGCGCAGCGCGACGAGGTCGATCCAGCCGGTCCGGCGCGGACGGCCGGTCGTCGTGCCGAACTCGCCGCCGCGCTGCCGCAGCTCCTCGCCGGTGTCGTCGTGCAGCTCGGTCGGGAACGGGCCGGCGCCGACGCGCGTCGCGTACGCCTTGGCGACGCCCCACACCTCGGTGATGTCGCGCGGCCCGACGCCGCTGCCGACGCACGCCGCGCCCGCGACCGGGTTGGACGAGGTGACGAACGGGTAGGTGCCGTGGTCGATGTCGAGCAGCGCGGCCTGCGCGCCCTCGAAGATCACGAGCCGCTCGTCGTCGAGCGCGCGGTGCAGCAGCGAGGTGGTGTCGGCGATGTGCTGCTCGAGCCGGTGGCCGTAGAGGAGCAGCTGCTCGGTCATGGACTGCAGGTCGAGCGCCGGGTCGCGCTCGAACGGGCGCAGCATGAGCTTCTTGGGCTCGAGCGCCGCCATGATCTTCTGCTTGAGGATCTTCTCGTCGAGCATGTCCTGGACGCGGATGCCCAGGCGCGCGGCCTTGTCGGCGTAGCACGGGCCGATGCCGCGCTTGGTCGTCCCGATCTCGAGCTTGCCGAGCTTCGCCTCACCGGCGTGGTCGAGCATCAGGTGGTAGGGCATGATCAGGTGCGCGTTGGCGCTCACCCGCAGGTTGCCCACGTCGACGCCCCGCTCCTTGAGCCCGTCGATCTCACCGATCAGCACCGACGGGTCGATCACGACGCCGTTGCCGATGACGCAGGTCGTGCCCGGGTAGAGGATGCCCGACGGGATGAGGTGGAACTTGAACACCTCGTCGCCGCGCACGATCGTGTGCCCGGCGTTGTTCCCGCCCTGGAAGCGCGCGACGACGGCCGCGTTCTCGGCGAGCAGATCGACGACCTTGCCCTTCCCCTCGTCTCCCCACTGCGCGCCGACGATGACGATGCTCGGCATGACCGTGTGAGTGTAGGGCCGAGGCGGCGGGACTCAGGTCCTGGGCAGGTCCGCCGCGGGCGGCGCAGGCGCATCGGCCGGCTGCTGACGGCGGTCCACGACCTCGAAGCGCCGGCGGTCACGCCCGTAGAAGGGCACCATGTCGCACATCTCCTCCAGCCGCGAGACGGTGCGCTCGCCGATCTGCTCCGCGAGCGGCGCGCGCTCGAGGTTCGTGGTGATGAGCATCGAGCGCTCGGACTCGTAGCGGGCGTTGACGATCGCGTAGAGCTGCTCGAGCACCCACGGGCTGGTCTTCTCGGCGCCGACGTCGTCCAGGTGCAGGAGGTCGACCTCCGTCAGGCGGTCCATGAGCGTCGTGTAGGACCCCTCGAGATCGCTCTCGAAGGTCTCGCGGATCTCGGCGAGCAGCCGGGGCAGCGAGTAGATCGCGACGCTGTGCCCGCGCTCGAGCGCGGTGGAGGAGACGAGCATCGCGAGCGTCGTCTTGCCCGTCCCGACGCCGCCGAAGAACCACATGCCGCGCCCCTGCTGAAGCCGCTCGTCGAGCCGGCGCACGAACCGCTGCGCGACCTCCACCTGCGGGCGCGGCATCTCGCTCACGGGCGGGCGGTCGAACGAGACGCCGCGGTAGCGGCGCGGCACGACGGCCGAGAGCGCGTGGGCCCGGCGCGAGGCGATCAGCTGCGGGCGGCAGGCGCAGGCGCGGACGGCGCGGGCATCCTCGTCGTCGATCCAGCCGGAGCCGTCGCAGATGCCCAGCGGGCAGGGAGCCTTGCTCATCACGCGGTCACGCGGCGTCCCGCATGATGCTGCGGAACCGCGGGTACTCGTGCTGGAAGGACAGGCGCACGTCGCCGAGCCCGCCGTTGCGGTGCTTGGCGATGAGGATCTCGCTGACGCCCGGGTCGTCGGACTCCTCGCGGTTGTAGTACTCGTCGCGGTAGATGAACATGACGAGGTCGGCGTCCTGCTCGATCTGACCGGACTCGCGCAGGTCGGAGAGCATCGGGCGCTTGTCGGTGCGGGACTCCACGCCGCGCGAGAGCTGCGAGAGCGCGATGACCGGCACCTTCAGCTCACGGGCGAGGATCTTCAGGCCGCGGCTCATCTCGCCGACCTGCTGGACGCGGCTGTCGTAGCGCGTGTCCGCGCGCATCAGCTGGAGGTAGTCGATGATGATCAGCCCCAGGCCGCCCTCCGCGTGGAAGCTCTGGTGCAGCCGGCGCGCCTTCGCCCGGATGTCGAGCAGGCTGATGTCGGAGGAGTCGTCGATGTAGAGCTTGGAGCGGTCGTACTCGCCGGCGGCGTTCAGCACGCGCTTCCAGAGCTCGCGGCTTGACCTTGCCCTTGCGCAGGTCGTCGCCCTTGATCGACGCCTGCGAGGCGACGAAGCGCTGGGCCAGCTCACCCTCCGACATCTCGAGCGAGAAGAGCGCGACGGGGCGCGGGTCGTGCCTGTCGAGCGCGACGTTCTCGGCGATGTTCGTGACGAGCGCCGACTTGCCCATCGAGGGGCGTGCGGCGAGGATGATGAGGTTGCCCGGCTGAAAGCCGCCCGGTGATCGTGTCGAGGTCCTCGAACCCCGACCGCACGCCGGTGATGCTGGTCCCGCTCTCGGAGAGCTTCTGCCAGCGCGTGATCTCCTGCTCGAGCACCTGGCCGACGGGGATGAAGTCCTTGCCGTCGCCGCCCATGCGGATGTCGAGGATCGCCCGCTCGGCCTGATCGACGATGTCGCCGGGCTCGCCGTCGCGGCCGAAGACGCTCGCCTGGATGCGGTAGGACGCGTCGAGCAGCCGGCGCAGGTGCGCGTTCTCCTTGACGATCTCCGCGTAGCGGCGCAGGTTGCCGACCGCGGGGACGGCGGCGGTGAGCCCGGCGATCTCGGCGGCGCCGCCGACCTCCTCGAGCTTGCCGCACGCCTTGAGCTCCTCGGTGACGCTCAGGACGTCGAGGTCCACGCCCTCGTCGAAGAGCTTCGACATCACCTCGAAGGTGATCCGGTGGCGCGCGCGGTAGAAGTCGTCGGGCTTGAGGTCCTGCTCGACGATGAACGCGTAGTGCGCCTTCTCGGAGAGCATGACCGCGCCGAGGACGGCCTGCTCGGCCTCGATCGAGTGCGGGGGCGTGGCCCCGGCGGGCGCAGGCGGGGCGGGCGATGCGGGCTGCGCTGGGGACATCGTCATCCGGCGTCCGAAGCTAGCAACGCCTCCCGTCGTCACGCACGGCGTCTTGCCGCAAATGACGCACGTTTTCCTTTGGTCCGGCGCAGTGCCGGGGAGCGCGGGCCCAGGTCGGTCGCAGCGGGCGGTCCTCGCGCTACTGCGCGACGACCATCGTCTTCACGCTGGCGGCGACGCCACCGTCGAGCTCCAGCTCGACGACGTACGTGCCGACGTGCTTGATCGGCTCCTCGAGCGCGATCTTGCGGCGATCGACGTCGACCCCGCGGGCCTCCTTGATGGCCTCCGCGATGTCGGCGTTCGTGACCGACCCGAAGAGGCGACCGTCGTCGCCGGCCTGGCGGGCGACGGTGAGGACCGTCTTCGCGAGCAGCTCGGCGAGCTCGCCGGACTGCGCGGCGACGTGCTCCTGGGCGCGCTCATGCGCCTCGGCATTCGCGGCCGCGGCCGCGAGGCCGCCCTTGGTCGCCGGTTCGGCGAGCTTGCGCGGGATCAGGAAGTTGCGCAGGTAGCCCTTGCTGACGTCGACGACGGCACCCTTGGCGCCGAGGTTCTCGACGTCCTGAAGGAGGATCGCCGACGGCATCAGTCGCGGTCCCGGTCGCGGTCGCGGCGGCCGCGCACGCCCTCGTTGGCGGGCTCGGCGGCGTAGGGCATCAGGGCGAGCTCACGCGCACGCTTGACGGCGTTGGCGACCTGGCTCTGGTGGCGGCGGCACAGGCCGGTGATCCGCCGCGAGCGGATCTTGCCGCGCTCGGAGGTGAAGCGCGAGAGCGTGTTCACGTCCTTGTAGTCGACGTGCTCGATCTTGTCCTTGCAGAACAGACACGGCTTCCGGCGCCCGCTTCCGGGGCCGCCCTTCTTCGTGTCCCGCTTGCGGGTCGGCTTCGTACGCTGCTTTGCCACGGTGATCCTTGCTCGTCCTACGGCGTGAGAAACGCGCGCCGGATGGCGCGCGAAGCACACAGTGTAGACGGAACCGGTTTCGCCCGGTCGGTCAGGAGTTCAGGGACGATTCGGGGCCGTCCGGGGAGAACGAATCACCCCCCGCCTGCGGCGGGGGGTGTCCTGCCGGGGGCCGTACCAGGAGCCCGTCCTAGAACGGGATGTCGTCCTCGGACGGGGCGGAGCCGCCGGCCGGGGCCGTGGCGAAGTCGCTCGTGTCGACCGGGACGTCGGACTGCGGGGTGAAGCTGCGGTTCTGCTGGCCGCCGCCGCCGCCCTCGCCCTGACCGCCGCCGAGGAACTGCACGGAGTCGGCGATGATGTCGATCGCGGAGCGCTTGCCCGCGTCGCTCTCCCACTCACGCCACTCCAGGCGGCCGTCGACGGCGACGCCGCGGCCCTTGGCGAGGTAGCGGGCGCAGTTCTCGCCCTGCGCGCCCCACACGGTCACGTCGAAGTAGTTCGGCTTGTCCACCCACTCGCCCGACGCGCCGTCCTTGCGGCGCGTGTTGCACGCGACCCGCAGCTTGCAGACGGAGGTGCCGCTGGGCAGGGAGCGCAGCTCCGGATCGGCGGTGAGGTTCCCGGTGATGATGACCCGGTTGATGTTCGAGGCGGCCATTGGCCGTGCTCCTTTCGGGGGCGAACGATGTCGCGTCGCTTCGATCTCTTGGTGCTCGGCGAGTCTAGACCGGGGTCCGGCCCGAACCGCGTCCTCGCGCGTCGATGAGTGCGCTATTTGCGCAGTCGCGAAACACACCGAGGGTCTGACGCCGCGTGCTCGCGGCGCAGGCGGGGAGGAGACGGGACCGGTTCAGCCCGCGGCGGGCTCGGCGACCGGCTCGGCCGGCTGCTCGGCGACCTGGGCGGACTGCCGCAGGTCGGGCGCGGCAGGGGTGCCGTCGCGGAGCTTGATGATGCGGAAGCGCAGCACGCCGTCGGTGATCTTCAGCGTGCGCTGGAGCTGCTCGAGCAGCTCGCGCGGGCCCTGGAACTGCAGGAGGTCGTAGTCGGCCTCCTTGTCGTGGCCGATCTCGAAGGCGAGCGGCCGGCGGCCGTACTCCTGGGTCTCGCCGAGGGTGCCATTCGCGCTGATCATGGCGCGCGCGTCCTCGCGGATCTTCGCCCGCGTGGCGTCGTCCGCCTTCGGGTCGAGGAGGAGCATGAGGTCGTACGTGGGTGCGTTGTCGGCCATGATCGGCGCAGAACGGTAGCAGGGGGGGCGTGGCCCGGGCGCTCGCTCCGGCCGAGATCCGAGATCGCCACCGCGGGCCGTGGACAACCCCGATCTCGGCCTGTGCCTGTGGTGACGTCGGAGTTCGCCACCGCGGGCCGTGGACAACCCGGATCTCGCGCGGACGGCGCCGGCGGCAGGGGGAGATCGCGCCCGCCCGCCGCTAGGAGGCGCGTGGACCTCCCTCCGAACGGGCCGCCGGATGCGGTGCGGCGCGCCCGGGCGCTCGTCCCGATCGGTCTCGTGACCGGGGCGATCGCGCTCGTGGCCTTGTGGCCGAGCCTGCGCCCGGCGGCCCCGAAGGTCCCCGACGCACGCCCCCGGCCGGCCCTCCCGCCGGCCGGGGGTGCTCCCGGGTCTCCGGCGACGACGACCGGCGCCGCCGCGCCGGCGGCCGCGGCCGAGCCCAGGCCCACGAGCCCGCCACGACAACGACCACGACCACGACGCCGGCGTCGGGCCGAGCGCCTGCCCGCCCGTCGCTCGCCGCCGCCGCGGTCCGCGACCACGAGTCCTCCGGCACCCGTTCCCGCGGCGCCGGCTTCGACCCCGGCGCCCGCACCCGCCGCTGCGCCGGCCCGCGAGTTCGGCTGGCCGTGAGCGCCGCGCCCTACGACGCCGCGGTCCCGGCCTTGCGCCGGATGTCGTCGATCTGGTCGTCGACCCAGTCGCCCGGCGTGCGCGCGGTGACGATCGCCTTGAGCCCGTCGATCCGCCGGCGGCGCTCGTCCTCGGGCATCGTCAGCGCCGCGTGGATCGAGTCCGCCAGCTCCTGGATGTCGAACGGGTTGACGCTCAGCGCGAACTCGCCGAGCTCCTCGTGGGCGCCGGTGTTCTCCGACAGGATCGAGACGCCCGCGCGCTCGTTGACGAGCGGGCCCTCCTTGGCGACGAGGTTCATGCCGTCGAACATCGCGTTCACGAGCAGCACGTCGTAGTGCTTGTAGGAGGCCATCGCCTCCTCGAGGTCGTCGCGGAGCTTGAGGTTGATCGGCATCCAGTCCGGTGTGCCGTGGCGGTGGTTGACGACCGCGACGAGCGCCTCGATCCGCTCGAGGTACTCGGCGTACTCGGGCACGTCCGTCCGCGAGGGCATCAGCTGCGCGACGAACGTGACGCGCTCGCGGAACTCGGGATGCTGCTCGAGGAACAGGTCGAACGCCGTGAAGCCGCGCAGCACGTTCTTGGACAGGTCCGCGCGGTCGACGCGCAGGATCAGGAACTCGCGCCGGCGGCGCAGCAGCTCCTCCTCGAACGCGAGCGTCCGCTCGGACGCCGCGACGCCCATCGTCGCGTCGGCGTCGATCGGCAGCGGGTAGCTGCGCACCCACACGTCGCGATCGTCGTGGCGGACGACCCCGCGATCGAAGTCGACCTCGAGGTCGAGCAGGTCACGGCAGCACTGGAGGAAGTTGCGCCGGTAGGCCTGGGTGTGGAAGCCGATGATGTCGTTCGCCAGCAGCCCGTGGAAGAGCTCCTCGCGAATGCGGTTCGGGAGCACGCGCCAGGAGTCCGACTGCGTCCACGGGATGTGGATGAAGTGGTGCAGGAACATGTCGGGCCGCGCGCGGCGCAGCAGGGCCGGCAGCGTGTAGAGGTGGTAGTCGTGGACCATCACGACCGGCTCTGGCCGCCCGTCGATCTCCTCGAGCACGGCCTGTGCGAGATCCTCGTTGACGACGTTGTAGCCGTACTCGAACGCCTCGACCTCGTTGCGGCGCACGTCCGGGGCGTTGGAGAGGTCCCACAGGTAGTGCTGGATGAACCACAGCATCGGGTTCGCGACGACGTTGTAGAAGCGGTCGTAGGCGACCGGGTCGCTCGCGACCAGGCGCACGAGGTAGTCGCCGCCGGTCGGGGACCGCACGGAGAACGGCCGCTCGCCGGCCTCGCGGGAGCGCTCGGCGTCCGCCTCGGTCATCGCGCTCGCGACCCAGACGGCATGCCGATGCGACGCCAGGCCCGTCAGCGCGGTGACCAGTCCGCCGGTGCCGCGCCGGACGGTGCCGTCGTCCTCGAACGTCACCGGCCCGCGGTTGGAGACCAGGACGAACGGGGCCTCTCCGGAGCCGGGCATGTCCGGAAGCCTACGCCTCGTCCGCCATCGTGCTGAAGACGCGCAGATAGTCGCGCAGGTATCGCGGGGAGAGGAAGTGCGTGCGCGCGTGCTCCTTGCCGGCTCTCCCGAGCTGCCGCGCGAGCTCCGGATCGGCCAGCAGCTCCAGGCAGCGCTGCGCGCACTCCTGCGGGCTGTCGACCAGGAAGCCGGTCTCGCCGTCGGTGATCTGCAGCGGGATGCCGCCGACGTTCCCGCCGATGAACGGGCGGCCCTTCCACAGCGCCTCGGTGACCGTGAGGCCGAAGCCCTCGCGCGTGGACTTCTGGATCACGACGTCGGCGTGCGCCTGGAACGCGTTGACCTCGATCGACCCGACGCCGTTGAAGTTGTTGAGGATCTTGATGTCCTCGTCGCCGTCGGCGTGCGACAGGGTGGCGTTGAAGAACTCCCAGCCCTCGGGGTCGTCGGTCGCCATCGACCCGACGAGCGCGAGCTGCACCTCCGGGATCTCCTCCTTCACCGCGCGGTAGGCGTCGATCACGCCGAGCGGGTCCTTCCACGGGTCGAAGCGCGAGACCTGCAGGAGCAGCGGGCGGTCCACGTCGACGCCGAACTGATCGCACACGTAGGCGGCGTCGTCGGGGGAGAGCGCCATGTTCTTCGGCGCGAGCGGGTCGATCGCCGGCGGGACGATGTGCACCGTGCCGCCCATTCCCTCGGGGACGTAGCCGGGCTGGTGGAAGACCGAGTGCGGGTAGTCGCGCACGTACGGCAGCAGCCGCTCGATCGTCGCCGGGTTCGGCGTCGAGAGGTCGATGTGGCAGCGCCAGAGCCAGCCGCGCGCCTTCGCGCGCGCCAGGCCCAGGAGCGCCGCGGGCTGCGGGTCGTGCACGAAGCAGACGTCGAGGTCGTCGTGGAGCTGCTGCGCGTTGAGCTCGTTGTAGCCCAGCCAGATCGCCCACTGCTCCTCGGTGAGGTCCTGCGGGTCGCCCTGAAGGGCGTTGTGCATCTGCTTGGTCGCGTGGAAGAACTCCTCGCGGCCGTAGATGACGTGCCAGTCGGCCTCCAGCCCGACGTCGCGCATCAGCGGGACGAGCGTGTAGAGCAGTTCGCTCACGCCGCCGCCGAACGCGGTGGCGGAGATGTGCGAGACGCGCAGGCCCTTGAGCGGCTCGGCGAGGGCGCGCACCTCGTCGATCAGGTCGCGTCCGGCCAGGTGCGTGTAGTCGGCGAGCGACTTGTGCGCGACGTGGACGGGCTGCAGCACGCGGCGCAGGCTACCGGGCGCGGTGGCGGCTCATGGCCCGTCAGCCGCGCAGCGCGAGATCGAACGTCGTCCGGCCGGGGATGCTCTCGGCGGTGAGCTCGCCGCCCATGCGCTCGGACAGCTCGCGTGCGATCGCCAGGCCGAGCCCCGAGCCGCGGCGGCCGTCGGACGTGTAGAAGGGCTCGAAGACGCGCCGCAGCTCGGCGCGCGGGATTCCGGTGCCGCGGTCGGTGACCGCGAGATGTACGCGATCGCTCTCGCGCCGCGCCTCGAGCAGGAGCTCGGTGCCGTCGGGGGTGTGGGCCAGCGCGTTGTCCAGCAGGATGCGCAGGACCTGGGCGACGCGCTCGGGGTCGCAGACCAGCGGGAGCGGCTCGTCGCCGAGCCGCAGCTCCAGCTCGGACTCGTGCGCGGCGAGCGCGGGCGTGAACTCCGCGGCGACCGTCTCGGCGAGCCGGACGAGGTCGGTCTCCTCGGCGCGCAGCTCGATCGGCCCGGCCTCCAGCCGCGAGAGGTCGAGCAGGTCCGTGGTGAGCTTCCCGAGCCGGTCGACCTGCAGGCGCAGCTGGGCCATGAAGCCCGCACGCGTCTCCTCGTCGAGATCCTCGTCCTCGAGCAGCTCCAGGAACCCGCCGAGCGAGAAGATCGGGGTGCGCAGCTCGTGTGAGGCGGTCGCGATGAACCCGCGGCGCGCGGTGTCGAGCTCGGCGAGCTGGCGCTGCATCGCGTCGAGCGCCCCCGCGAGCCGGCCCAGCTCGTCGTCGCGGTCGACGGGGAAGCGCGCCGAGAAGTCCCCGGTGCTGACGCGCCGCGCGACGCTCTCCAGGCGTGCGACCCGGCGGCCGAGCCCCTGCGCGACGAGGTAGCCCGCGAGGACCGCCGCCGCCAGCGCGAGCAGGCCGGCGATCAGGATCCGGTTGCGGATGAGCTCGACGTTCGCCTGCACGTCCTCCAGCGGCGCGGAGTACACCGCGACCGAGCCGAGCAGGCGCCGCCCCGTCTCCGTTTCGCGGAAGAAGAGCGGCAGCGCGACCTCGACGATCCGCCCGTCGCGCCCGGACTCCGTGGCGCGCGCGGCCCGCCCGCTCTGGATCGCGGCTGCGACGGCGGGGAACTCGAGGTCGCGGATGTCGGCGCTGGCGTTCGAGTCGGACTTCACGAACGGCTGGGCGCCGAAGCTCCCCCGGTTGATGCCGAGGAGGGTGACGCGCGCGTTGGTCTCGTCGGCGGCCTGGCGCACGAGCCGGTCGACCTCCGCCACCGGGGCGTTGGAGTCGATCGCGCGCGCGATCGCCGGCGTCGTGCGCCGCGCGGCCCGGTCCAGCCGGTCGCTGCGGTCGTCCACGAGGCTCGATCGCAGGTTCGGCACGACCCCCACGTAGACGATCGCCATCGCCCCCAGGGTGATGAGGAAGAAGATGAGCGCGAGGCGATTGGCGAGCGAGCGCATGGCGCGTGGCGCGAGCGCCGTCAGGCGTCGTCCGCGTCGCGGAAGCGGTAGCCGACGCCGCGGACGGTGAAGATGTACTCCGGCCGCCGCGAGTCGAGCTCCAGCTTCTCGCGCAGGTGGCGGATGTGGACGTCGACCGTGCGCGGGTCGCGGTAGGCGCTGTCGCCCCAGACGCGCGTCAGGAGCTGCTCCCTGGTCCACACGCGCCCGGGCGCGCCGGCGAGCGCGGCGAGGATCTCGAACTCCACGAACGTCAGCGCGACCTCCTCGCCGCGGACGCGCACCGCGCGCCGCGCGGGCTCGATGCGCAGGTCGCGGATCTCGAGCGGCATCTGCCCGTCCGGGCTCTCGTCGCGGACCATCGACGCGCGGCGCAGGGCGGCCTTCACGCGGCTGCGGAACTCGCGCACGGAGAACGGCTTGGTGATGTAGTCGTCGGCGCCCAGCTCGAGGCCGACGATCTTGTCCACCTCCTCGGTCTTCGCCGTCAGCATGATGATCGGCACGGTGCTGCGGGCGCGGAGCATCCGGCAGACCTCGAGCCCGTCGACGACGGGCATCATCACGTCGAGCACGACGAGGTCGAACGTCGTCTCGCGGAAGCGGTCGAGCGCCTCCTTGCCGTCGACGGCGGTCACGACCTCGTAGCCGTCCTTGCGCAGCGGGAACGAGAGGAGCGTGCGGATCGACTCCTCGTCGTCGACGAGCAGGATGCGTGGCGGCCGGTCGGCCATGTCCGGGCAAGGGTACGGATCCCGCGGGCCGACTACGCTCAGTCGCCGATGCTCGATCCGCGCGTCTACCGGGCCGCCCTGCTGCCCGTCCTGCTGGCGCTGATCGTCGTCGCGTTCTCGCTGGAGAACCGCCCCGGCCCGCTGCGGACGACCCTGACGGCCGACGCGTTCGACGCGGTGCGCGCCGAGCGCCTGCTCGACCGGCTCGTCGCGGCCTACCCCGAGCGTCCCGCCGGCGGCGCCGCCGACACGCGGCTGGCCTCGCGCGTGGCGGCGGAGCTGCGGGCGGCCCTGCCGGGGGTGCGCGTGCAGCGCCGCGTGATCAGCGCCGCGACCCCGGACGGCGACCGCGAGCTCGTCACGGTCCTCGCCCAGCAGCCCGGCAGCGCGCCGCGTTCACAGCTGGTCGTCGTCGCCGCCCGTGACGCGTCCGGTCGCGGCGCCGCGGCGCAGCTCTCGGGCACCGCGGCCCTGATCGAGCTCGCACGCGTGATCGCGGCGACGCGGCCCTCGCGCAGCGTCACCTTCGCCTCGGTCAGCGGGGAGACGGGCGGGCAGGGCGGCATGCGCGACCTGGTCGAGGTGCTCGACCGCCCGGTCGACGCCCTTCTGGAGCTGGGCGACATGGCGGGCCCGGTGTCCGACCGCCTGCTGGTCGTCCCCTGGTCCGATGCGTCGGGGATGGCCCCGATGCGCCTGCAGCGCACGGTCGCCCTCGCGCTGCGGCAGGAGGCCGAGCGCGAGGCCGGCACGCCCCGTGCGCGGACCGAGCTGGCTCGCTTCGCCTGGCCGTGGTCGGCGTCCGGGCAGGGCGTCGCGAACGTCGCCGGGCTTGCCGCGGTGCGCCTGTCGGCGAGCGGCGAGTCCGCCCCGGCCGCCGCGGCGCCGGTCAGCGTTGAGCGGATGGGCGATTTCGGTCGCTCGGCGCTGCGTGCGGTCCTCGCGCTCGAGGAGGGCCCGCGGGTCGGCGCGACGCCCGTGCGCGACCTCGCGGTCGCGCGCAAGATGCTCCCCGCGTGGGCCATGCGGCTGCTCGTGCTGGCGCTGCTGCTGCCACCGCTGATCACGATCGTCGATGCCGTCGCCCGGTCGCGCCGGCGCCGCGAGCCGCTGCGCCCCTGGCTCGGCCGGATCCTCGTGCTCGCGATCGCCGTTCGCGCTGGCGATGCTGTTCGCGCGCGGCCTGGGCCTGACGGGCGCGGTGCCCGCCACCGCCCCGCCGCCCCTGCCGGACGCCGCTCCGCTCGACGGCGCCGCCTGGGCGGCGATCGGCTTCACCCTCGCGGCGGTCGTCCTCACCTGGCTGCTCGTGCGGCCGCTGACGGTCGGCCGCGCCGCCGGCGCCGACCCCGCGCAGGCGCCGGCCGCGCCGCTCGCGCCGCTGGTGGTCCTCCTGTCCGTGGCCGTCGTCGCCTGGGTCGTCAACCCCTACGCCGCGCTCGCTGCTGGTGATCCCCGCCAACGTGTGGCTGCTCACGGCGACGACGGAGACGCGTCTGGCGCCGGCGCTGCTCGTCGGCCTCGTGCTCCTGAGCCTCCTGCCGGTGGCGCTCGTCGCCGGCTCGGTCGCGGGCCAGCTCGGGGTCGGGGTCGCGGAGATCCCGTGGCTCGTGCTGCTCTGGGTCGCCGGCGGGCAGGCGGGCCCGCTGGCGCTCGCCTGCTGCGCGCTCACGGCGGCCGCGGCCGCGGGCGCGCTGCGGGCCGCCGCGCGGCCGCGTCGCCCACCGGGCGCAGCGCCGCCGATCACGGTGCGCGGACCCGCGAGCTATGCCGGTCCGGGGTCGCTCGGGGGCACCGACTCGGCCCTGCGCGGCTGAGCGGCGGTCGGACGTCCGCTGAGAGTCCTCAAGCCGCGGCGCGAGCCCGGCCGATGCCTCTCGGGACGGGCATGGAGGCTCGTCGACCCACCGCCCGCACCATGCTCGACACCACGCATCTGCGCACAACCGTGACCTCCGGCCGGTACGTCGTCGACCCGTTCGCCGTCGCCGACGCGCTGCTCGCCCGGGCCGGCATCGCGCCCGGGCCGGCGGAGCCGCGCGAGTCGCGCGACGAGGTCAGCCCAGACGGTGCTCGTATCCGGCCAGTCCCGGAACCTCCCGCCCCGCACGAGTGAACGTGACGGCGGGCGCGCCGGTCGTCACCGTCCCGACGCGCGTGAGCCAGGCGAGGCCCGTCGCCGCGGCGTCCGGCAGGCACGCGCACAGCTCATAGTCCTCGCCGCCCGTCGCGGCGAAGATCGCCGGGTCCACGCCCAGCTGCTCGGCCACCTCCCGCACGCCCGCTGCGAGCGGGACGGCGTCGAGGTCGATGTGCAGCGCCACTCCGCTGCGCCGCGCCAGGTGCCCCGCGTCGGTGGCGAGCCCGTCGGACAGGTCGATGAGGGCGTGCGCCCGCGCGGCGGCGAGGTCGCCGGCCCTCGGCGAGCCGCGGCCGCGGCCGCAGATGGGCGCGCTCGAGCCCCCCGTCACCCGTCGCCCGGCCCTCCAGGACGGCCAGGCCGGCGGCGGACGCTCCGAGCGTTCCGGTGACGTACACGCCGTCCCCCTCGCGCGCGCCGTCGCGGCCGACGAGCGTCCTCCTCGCGGTCGGCCCAGCCGACGACCGTGACGGCGATCATCAGCGCCGGCCCGGCGACGAGGTCGCCGCCGGCGATCGTCGTCCCCGTGTCGGCGCACAGCGCCTCGAGGGCCGCGGCGAGGGCGATGACGTCGGCGGTCTGCAGGTGCGGCGGGACGACGAGCGCGACGTAGGCCTCACCCGGCTCGGCGCCCATCGCGGCGAGGTCCGACAGGGCCGCGGCGAGTGCCCGGTGCCCGGCGTCGGCGGCCGTGCGCCGCGGCGGGTCGATCCGCAGGTGCACGCCCTCGACCATCACGTCGACGCTCGTCACGGCGAGCGGCCGCGAGCGCACCACCGCGGCGTCGTCACCGACCCAGCGGATCACGCGGCCCGATCGCGGCTGCATCAGCCGCTCGAACGCGGCGATGAGGTCCAGCTCGGACATCGCGGCAGCCCGCGCCGCGGTCAGCGGTGGCGGTAGACGATGCGGGCGCGGTCCAGGTCGTACGGCGAGAGCTCGCACCGCACCCGGTCGCCCGGGAGGATCCTGATCCGGTAGCGGCGCATCTTGCCCGCCACGTGGCCCAGCACGTTGTGACCGTTGTCGAGCTGCACGCGGAACATCGCGTTGGGCAGGGCCTCGACGACCTCGCCCTCGAACTCGACCTTTTCTTCCTTCGCCATACCAGCGTGACGGTAGCAGCCGGGTGGCCGTCCGGCCCGGAGTCAGCCGATGCCGACGCCGCCCGTGGGGTTGACCGGAGCGGACTCCTGATCGCCGCCGCCCTGGGGGGCGGGCGCCGGGGCGGGCTGCGGCGGGGACTCGTACTGGTCGGACGGGTACTTCTTGTCCGGCTTGTCCCCGTTCTCGTCCTCCTCGGTGGTGTCCGTCGCGTCGGCGCCGTCCTCGGACAGCCCGTCGGCGCCCCCGCCGGGGGCGCCGGTGGACGCGTACTTGCCGAAGAAGGGCTTGGCCTCGAAGGGTTCCGTGGGCTGCGGGAACTCGTTGCACGGACGACCCTGCATGGCCGTCTCCATGAAGTCGTTCCAGATCAGCGCCGGCGCCTTGCCGCCGAACATCGGTCCGTAGCCGGGCACGGCGCTCATCGACTGGGTCGAGCCGGGGTACCCGACCCAGACCGCGGTGTTCAGCGAGGTCGTGAACCCGTCGAACCACGCGTCGGTGTAGTCGTTCGTCGTGCCGGTCTTGCCGGCGGCGGGGCAGCCGAGCTGCGCGGCCGTGCCGGTCCCGCGCTGGACGTTGGCCTCGAGCGCCTTCGTCGCCTCAGAGGTCTGGCCGTCGGTGAAGATCTTCACGCGCCGCGTGCGCCCGAGTGAGGTGTCCTCGCGCCCGCTCGGGAAGACGACCTTCGTGATCGCGACCGGCCGCACGCGCCAGCCGCCGTTGTTGATCGTCACGTACGCGCGGGTCATCTCAAGCGGCGAGACGCCGATCCGCAGGCCTCCGAGGCCCTCGGCCGGGAAGGCGTCGAGCTTGCTCGTGATGCCCATGTCGTACGCGGTCTGGCGCACCTGGTCGGGGCCGACGTCCAGGTCGAGCTGCTGGAAGACCGTGTTGTCCGACGCGACGAGCGCGTTGTAGATCGGGACGCTGCCGCGATACCGGCGATCGTCGGTGTTGACCTCGATCTTCCCGTAGACCGGGTCGGTGAAGTTCAGGGGCTTGGAGTCGTAGGTCGTCTTGCGGATGTCGACGCCCTGCCGCAGCGCGGCCATCAGGACCATGACCTTGAACGTTGAGCCCGGCTGCCGGCGGCCCTGCGCGGCGAGGTTGAACTTCGACGCCGCGTAGTCCCCCGAGGACGCCATGGCCTTGATGTGCCCGGTCTTCGGGTCCATGCTGACGAGCGCCGCCGAGGGGTCGCCCGGATTCGGCAGGCGGCCGGCGATCGCGCGGCGCGCCGCCTGCTGCATCTTGAGGTTGATCGTCGTGTAGACCTTGAGCCCGCCCGCGCGCACGCGGTCCACGCCGTACTTCTTGATCAGCTCGGTGCGGACGTAGTCGAAGAAGTAGCTCTCGCGGCGCTTGGCGTAGTACGCCGAGCGCTTGACGCCCAGCGGCGCGCGCCGCGCGGCGGCCTCCTCGTCGGCGGTGATGTAGCCCGCGCGCCGCATCTGGTCGAGGACCTGGGCGCGTCGAACGCGCGCGGCGTCGGGATCGAGGAAGGGGTTGTAGCTCGAGGGCGCCTGCGGCAGGCCCGCGAGCAGTGCGGCCTCCGGAAGCGTCAGGCGGCTCGCCGGCTTGCCGAAGAAGATGCGCGAGGCGGACTGGATGCCGACGGCGGTCTGCCCGCCGACGGTGCCGTAGGGGACGTTGTTGAGGTACTGGGTGAGGATCCAGCGCTTGCCGCGGCTCCCGGGGTGGCGGTCCTCGAGTTCGGAGGCCAGCTTCGCCTCGCGGATCTTGCGCTTGTAGCCGGCCAGGCCATCGCGGGCGCGGTTGCCGCTGTAGAGGTTGCGCACGAGCTGCATCGTCAGGGTCGAGCCGCCCTCGACGGTCTCGCCGCTGGCGGCGTTCTTGAACGCCGCGCGCACGACGCCCTCGAAGTCCACGCCGTTGTGCTTGAAGAAGCGCCGGTCCTCGATCGCGACGGTCGCGTCGCGGACCGCCTGCGGCATCGCCGCGGCGGGGATCGGCGTGCGCAGCGTGTCGCCCTGGATGAAGCCCAGCCGCGTCTTGCCGTCGGCCGCGTACACGACGGAGGTGGCACCCTGGTCGACCGGCTTGAGCTCGGCGATGTCCGGCGCCGATCCGGCGACGCTTGCGATCCAGCCGGCGCCGCCGCCGACCGCGAGCACCATCAACGCGGCGGCGACGCCGAGCAGCACGAGGACCGCGCGGCCGGGGCCGGTGCGGTTACGACGGCGGCGGAGCTGTCGGGCGCGACGGGACATCTCGTCGGAGGGCTTCTCGCTGGGCCGCGCCGGTCCTGCCGGATCACGGCGGCGCCTGCCCGCGAGGCCGCATTCTAGAGCCCTGCGATCCGTTTCGAGCCGGTCTCAGGCGGGCCCGGCGCGTTCGACCCCTGCGGCCTGAAGTGCCGCGAGCGCGTCGGCTCGGAGCGTGGCCTCCGCCGCGGCCCGGGCCGCGGCGGCGACGGGCGCACCGGTGGCCGAGAGCCGGATCCCGCCGAGCGCGGTCTCCTCGACCGCCGCGCTCGTCGCGCCGGGGAGACCCTTCAGGGCCTCCAGGGCGACCGCCGTGTCCGCCGCCGGGGCGATCCAGACCGAGGCGCTCGGCAGCACCGGCTCGCGCCCGATCGTGTCGTTGCGGATCGCGCTGGTCGTGACGACCAGGTTGGGGACGATCAGCCGCGCTCCGTCCGCGGTGCGCAGCCAGGTCGTCGACAGCGTCACGTCATCGACGGTGCCGCGCACGTCCCCGATCGTGACGACGTCCCCGACCCGGATCGGCTGCGCGACCGCGAGCGCCACGCCCGCGACGGCGTTGCCGAGCGAATCGCGGGCGGCGAAGCCGACGACGGCGCTGATCAGTGCGCCCGAGGCGAGCGCGGCGCTCGCGAGCCGGTCGAACGAGTCGAACTGCAGCAGCGCCAGGAACAACCCGGTCCCGACGATGAGCGCGAACACGAGCCGCCGCACGACGCGCAGGCGCGTGTGCCCGGAGGCGTCGAGCGATGCGACGCCCGAGCGGGCGGCGAGGCGGCGCTCGACGCCGCGCAGGACGACGTCCACCGCCCATGCGGCGATCAGCGAGATGATGAGCGTGAACGCCGCCGCCGAGGCCTGGGTCCAGCTGACCGTCGCATCCACGAGGATGTGCGCCATGGCCGGGGACGCTAGCTCCGGGGCCGGTCACGAGTCCACGCCGCAGGCCGTGCTCCTCGATGCGCTCGGGACGCTCGTGGAGCTTCACGAGCCCGTCCCCCGGCTGGTCGAGGCGCTCTCCGGCCGCGGGATCCCGGTGACCGCGGACGCTGCGGCGACCGCGCTGCGGGCCGAGATCGCGTACTACCGCGCCCACCACGACGTCGCGCGTGACGCGCCGGCGCTCGAGGAGCTGCGCGACCGCTGCGCCGGCGTGTTCGCCGCCGCGCTCCCAGGCGCCGCGGCGGGGACCGACACGGCCCTCGTGCGCGCGGCGCTGCTCGAGGGCCTGCGCTTCCGCGCGTTCGATGAGGTGCCCGGCGTCCTCGAGCGCCTGCGCCGCGCCGGTGCACGCCTCGTCGTCGTCTCCAACTGGGACGTGTCGCTGCACGCCGTGCTGCGGGACACGGGCCTCGACGGGCTCGTCGACGCGGTCCTGACCTCGGCCGAGGAGGGCGTCGCCAAGCCCGATCCCGAGCTCTTCCGGCGCGCGCTCGCGGTGGCGGGGGACGTCGCGCCCGCCGACGCGCTGCACGCCGGCGACGACCTCGATGCGGACATCGCCGGCGCGCGCGCCGCGGGCATTCCCGCGGTCCTCGTGGACCGCGACGGATCGCTCGGCGCACCCCCGGGCGTGCGGGTGGCCCGAACGCTCGCCGACCTGCTCCCGCGCGCCCGCTAACGTCTCGGCGGATGTCCACCGCGACGCCCGGGCCGTTCGCCCCGCCAGTCGGTCATCCGGCGCCGCCGCTGGAGCGGCCTGAGCTGCCCGCCGGAGTCGAGCCGAGGCCCACGCGGCCGGAGTGGAAGGCCTGGACCGCCTGGGTGGCGCTGGTCGGAGGCTTCGCGGCCGCGCTCGTGGGCGCCCTCGTCATCGGGCTCACCGCCGCCGCGTTCGGCGCCTCGCTCGAGGACCCGCCGCCCGCGGTGAACATCCTCGCCACGGTCGTGCAGGACCTGTGCCTGATCGGCGCCGCGGTCCTGATGGCCCGGATCGCGGGCACGCCGCGCCCGTGGAACTTCGGCCTGCGCCCGACCCGCTTCTGGCCCGCGGTCGGCTGGATCGTGGCGCTCCTCGTCGGATTCTTCCTGTTCACGGCGGTCTGGGTCGCGGTGGTCGGCGCCGACAACACCGAGGAGACGCTCCCGAAGGAGCTGGGGGCCGACGACAGCGACATCGCGCTCGTCGCCGTCGCGCTGCTGGTGTGCGTGCTCGCGCCGCTGACGGAGGAGTTCTTCTTCCGCGGCTACTTCTTCACCGCGCTGCGGTCCTGGCGGGGCATGTGGCCGGCCGCGCTGATCACGGGCCTCGTGTTCGGCGGCATCCACGCGGGCTCGTCCGATCCGGCGTTCCTCGTCCCGCTCGCGGCGCTCGGGGCGGGGCTGTGCCTGCTGTACGTGAAGACCGGCTCGCTCTACCCCTGCGTGGCCGCCCACGCGCTCAACAACTCGCTGGCGTTCGGCGTCTCGCAGGACTGGGGCTGGGAGATCCTCCCGGTCACGCTCGCGTCGCTCGCGATCCTCACCGGCATCTTCGCGGTGGTACGCCGGGTCAGCGGGCCCGTGCCCGCGTGGGCCGGCTGAGCATCCCGGCGCGGCTGAGCTCCGGATCCCGGCGTAGGATTCCCGTCATGCGACGCATGGCGACGGCATTCACCGCGTTGGCGGTCCTCGGCGCTCCGGCCGTCGCGGGAGCTCAGGCGCCCGCGCCCGCGCCCGCCCCCGCGCCCGCCCCCGCGCCGGAGCCCGCGAAGGCCAAGCTCAGGCTCAAGCTCGACCGGGTCGGCGGTGGCGGCGTCCTCGCCGGCACGCGCTGGGTCGTCCGCGGGACTCTGCAGGCCCCACGTCCCCGGCCAGCGCGCGAGCGTGCGCTTCTACCGGCGCGGGAAGAAGATCGCGGTGCGCCAGGTCGCGATCAACCCCGACGGCTCCGTCGGCCGGTTCGCCCTGGGTTTCAAGGCGAGCACGCCCGGGCGGATCACGGTCCGCGCCAGCCACCGCGCGACGCCCGAGCTGGCGACCGCCGTCGCGCCGCGGGTCTCCGTCGACGTGCTGCCGCTGCGCGCGACGCCCGGCGCCCGCGGCCTGGCCGTCCGCACGCTGCAGGCGCGTCTCGCGCGCCTGGGCTACGTCGTCGGACGCCGCGGCGTGTACGACGAGCGGACGGCCCGCGCGGTCGTGGCGTTCCGCAAGGTCACCGGGATGGCGCGCACGAACGTCGCGAGCGAGGAGGTCTTCGGGCGCCTGGCGCGCGGGCAGGGCCGCTTCCGCGTGCGCTTCCCCAGCCACGGGCGTCACATCGAGGCCGACATCTCGCGCCAGGTCCTCGCGCTGATCGAGGGCGGCAGGGCGGTGCGCATCTACCCGACCAGCACGGGCGCTCCGGCGACGCCCACGATCCTCGGCAGCTTCCGGGTCTACATGAAGGACTACGGGACGAACGCCAAGGGCATGGTCCACTCGAGCTACTTCATCCGCGGCTACGCGATCCACGGGTACCGCGACGTGCCGATCTACAACGCGAGCCACGGGTGCCTGCGGGTGCCGATCCCGGAGGCGGACTTCGATCTTCGACTGGGTCCGCTACGGGACGATCGTCGACACGTACCGCTGAGCCGGCTCAGAGCCGGCCGGTGACGTGCCGGGGGTCGGCGCCCGTGCGGCGCGGGCGGGAGGAGCCCTTGGAGAAGCGGGCGAGGAACGCGAACCCGGCGCCGAACAGCAGCAGGGCCAGCGCGCCGGGGACCCCGCGGCGCATCCAGGTGCTCTCGGAGTCCTCGACCAGCCCCTGGAACGGGCGGGTCAGCAGGTCGTTGGCGCGGTCGATCTCCTGCCGGGCGCGCGAGTGCCGGCGGTTCTGCGCCGCCTCGAGCGCGGCCAGCGCCTCCGGGTCGCGACTGCCGCGCTCCTGGGCGGCGATCCGGGCCCGGCTCTCGGCGGACGCCGAGCGCGTCTCGTCGATCGCGAACAGGCCGAAGCTCACCAGCACGACAGCGCTGGCGAGCACCGCGATGTAGCGGAGGGGCCGCTCGAGCACGAGGATAGGATCGGCAGATCGATGACCGCACGTGAGTCCCTCATCAACGAACTGCGCACCCACGCCCTGATCCTGGGCGAGGTGACGCTCACCAGCGGCGCCGTGGCGCAGTACTACGTGGACGCCAAGCGGGCGATCCTGCTGCCCGCCGGATTCCGCGCGCTCGGGGAGCTGGTGGCCGAGCAGGCCCACGCGCTGGGGGCCACCGCGGTGGGCGGGATGACGATGGGCGCGGACCCCGTCGCCTGTGCCGCGCTGGCCGGCGGCGCGGACGTGAAGGCCTTCTTCGTGCGCAAGGAGGCCAAGCAGCATGGGCTCTCCCGCCGGGTCGAGGGCCCGCTGCTGGACGACGACGACCGCTGCCTGATCGTCGAGGACGTCGTCACGACCGGCGGCTCGACGCTCCGCGCGATCGAGGCGCTCCAGGACGAGGGCCGCACGATCGTCGGCGTGGTGTCCGTCCTGGACCGGCTCGCCGGCGGCGGCGAGAAGATCAAGGCCGCGGCCGGCGCCCCGTACGTGGCGCTCGCGACGATCGACGACGTGCACCCGGACCGCCCGGACCGCTGAGCGGGCCTGGACGCGGCGGATCCACGGTCTAGGCTGTCGGCGCCTGCCCCGATAGCTCAGCCGGATAGAGCGTCCCCCTCCTAAGGGGAAGGCCGCTGGTTCGAATCCAGCTCGGGGCATCGGCGCGCCGAACGGTCGCCGGGGCGCGCCGGACGGCTCCCGGCAGGGCAATCCACGCCATGTGTCGAATCAGGGTCCGTCGGGCGCGACCCTGTCGCGATATCGCTAGTACGCTCGAACGCGTCCGCCGGGCCCCGACCCGGCCGACGACCCCCGGGAGCAGGACCATCACCAGAACCCCCAATTGCGGAGCGCTCCGGCTGTGAGCACCGGCGCCCCTGAACTGATCCAGGAGACCGAGGGCGGCATCGCCCCCGGCGTCGAGATGCCCGCCGACATCGCGGCGCGCTCGCCCGTGCAGTTGTTCTGGCGCCGGATCAAGCAGGACCGCGTGACGATGGTCTCGGCGATGTTCATCGTGTTCCTCTGCGTGGTCGCGATCTTCGCGGGGCCGATCATCGACCTGCTCGGCGCGCGCCCGCCGAACGAGCAGTCCACGGCGTTCCTGGACTCGTTCGGCAGCGCCTCCGGCCCCGACTTCGCCACGCACACGTACTTCGGCACCGACGGCGTTGGCCGCGACGTGTTCAGCCGGACGCTGTACGGCGCCCGGATCTCGCTCGCCGTCGCGCTCATCAGCACGTTTCTGACGGTGCTGATCGGCCTGGTGCTCGGTATCACCGCCGGGTACTACCGCGGCTGGACCGACACCGCCCTCTCCCGCTTCATGGACGTCATGCTCGCCTTCCCCGTGCTGCTGCTCGCGCTCGGGCTCGGGGCGGCGTGCTCGGTCGAGAAGGGCTGCGAGATCCAGGGTCAGGCGATCGGCTGGATCATCGGCGGGATCGCGCTGCTGGCGGGCGTCTCGGTCCTGTCCGGCGTGCTGCTCGCCCGCCGCCGTGGACGGCGGATCACCGGCCCCGAACTGCTCTCGCGGATGGCCTGGCCGATCCTCGGGTTCGTCCTGGGGCTGATCCTCTTCGGCCTGCTCGGCGGCACGACCCTGCTGAGGATCTCCCCCGGTCTGCCGGTCGTGATCTTCGTGATCGTCGTCGCGAGCTGGCCGTACATCGCGCGCATCATCCGCGGACAGACGCTGTCGCTGCGCGAGAAGGAGTTCGTCGAGGCATCGCGCGCGCTCGGCGCCTCGGACCGGCGCATCATGTTCCGGCACATCCTGCCGAACCTCGTGGCGCCGATCATCGTCTACACGACGCTGCTGATCCCCACGACGATCCTGTTCGAGGCGGCGCTCTCGTTCCTGGGCGTCGGCGTCCAGCCGCCCACCGCCAGCTGGGGGGCGATGATCAGCGACGCGACGTCGATCTTCGACAGCGCGTGGTGGTACATGACCTTCCCGGGCCTTGCGCTCGTGCTCACCGTCCTGGCCTTCAACCTGGTCGGCGACGGTATGCAGGACGCGCTCAACCCGAGGAGCGCGGGACGCTGATGGATCAGCCCCGCGGAGGAGGAGGAATTCAGGTGCACAATCGACACAAAGGACGAGGCATGAGCATGAAGAGGCTGCGTTTCGCCTTCGTCGCCGTGCTGGTCGTGCTCGCGTCTCTCGCCGTCGCCGCCTGTGGCAGCGACGACAAGGATTCGAGCTCGAGCGGCGATTCGACGACGAAGAGCGTTCCCACGGGTCAGAAGGGCGGCACCGTCACGGCGCTGGCCGCCGGCGACGTGGACTACATGGACCCTGGCCAGACGTACTACACGTTCGGCTACCAGGTGGCGTACTCGGTCAACCGGGCGCTCTACTACTTCTCTCCGGAGGACAGCTCCAAGCAGATCCCGGACACCGCCGACGGCGAGCCCGAGATCGCCGAGGACGGCAAGTCCATGACGATCAAGCTGCAGGAGGGCATCAAGTTCTCCCCGCCGGTCAACCGGGCGATCAAGTGCGACGACATCAAGTACGCCTTCGAGCGGGCGTTCAGCGAGAACGTCCCGAATGCGTACGCGACCCAGTACTTCGGTGACATCGTCGGCGCGCCGTCGAAGCCGACGAAGGGCATCAAGGACATCTCGGGCATCACCTGCCCGGACGACCAGACGATCGCGTTCGCGCTGAAGACGCCGACCGCCGGCGCGCTCTACGCGGCGCTCGTGATGCCGATCACGATCCCCGTCCCGCGGGAGTACGCGTCGAAGTTCGACGAGTCCAACCCGTCGAAGTACGACAAGAACGTCGTCTTCACCGGCCCCTACCAGGTGAAGAACAACAGCAAGGGCGAGCTGACCGGCTGGGAGCCGGGCAAGCAGATCAGTGCCGTCCGCAACCCGAACTGGGACGCCGACACGGACTTCCGTCCGGCCTACCTGGACTCGTGGAAGATCGCGCAGGGCAACACCGACGCCGCCGTGGCGAGCAAGCGGATCCTGCAGGGCAGCCAGCTGGTCCAGGGCGACGGCGCCCCTCCGGCCGAGGTGCTCAAGCAGGCCGTCCAGCAGTACAAGAGCCAGCTGATCTTCTCGCCCGCGGGCGGGACGCGCTACATCGCGATGAACACCCAGCGGCCCCCGTTCGACGACGCGAACGTCCGCAAGGCCGTCATCGCCGCGACCGATCGCAACGCCCTGCGCCTCGCGCGCGGCGGCGCCGTGATCGGGCCGATCGCATGGAGCTACCTGCCCCCGGACTTCCCGGGCGGCCAGCAGTCCGGTGGCCTGAAGCCGCCGGCCGACATCGACTTCCTGCAGAAGGAGCAGGGCGATCTGGCGCTTGCGCAGGAGTACCTGAAGAAGGCCGGTTTCGCCGACGGCAAGTACAAGGGCGATCCGATCTTCATGCCCGCGACCAACGCGGACCCGGGCAAGAAGATGGCGGAGGTCATGCAGGCCCAGCTCGAGAAGCTCGGCTTCGAGGTCAACGCCCGGTTCCTGCCGCAGAACACGCTGTACACCAAGTACTGCAACTCCGGTGAGTCGAACTACGACGTCTGCCCGAACGTGGGGTTCTTCAAGGACTTCCTCGACGGCGCGTCGCTGATCAGGCCGACGTTCTACGGCCCGGCGATCATCCCGCAGAACAACACCAACTGGCCGCTGCTTGACGACCCGAACGTCAACAAGCTGATCGAGACGGCCGGTTCCACAAAGCCGGGCGAGGAGCGCGATCAGGCCTGGGCCGACGCCAACCTCGCGATCACGAAGCTCGGCGTGGCCGTGCCGGTCGTCTGGGACAACCAGCCGATCATCGCGTCCAAGGACGTCAACCTCGTGGCTGACGACTACTCCAACTCGCCGTTCATGGCGTACCTCTCGATCAAGCAGTAGGACCGGTCGGGAACCATCACGATGTCCGGACAGCTCCACCCGCTCCGCCGCTCCGGCGGGGCGGGTGGCCGTCCCCGGGCGACGACCCGCTGAGACAGAACCATGGGCGCCTACATCATCCGGCGGGTCCTGTGGATGTTCGTCCTGCTCGTGGGCGATCAGCTTCATCACGTTCGTCATCTTCTACATCCTGCCCTCGGCCGATCCGGCGCTCCTGCGCGCGGGCCGCGGGGCCAGCGCGGAGCTCGTCGCGACGATCCGCGAGCAGCTCGGGCTCGACGAGCCGTGGTACGTGCAGTACTGGACGTACATGAAGAACGTCGTCCTGCACTTCGACTTCGGCTACAGCTACTTCAACCAGGTCTCGGTCAAGGACCAGATCTTCGACCGCCTGCCCGCGACGATCACGCTCGGTCTCGGGGCGATGATCATCTGGCTGCTCGTCGGCATCCCGATCGGGATCATCTCGGCGGTCAAGCGGGGCACGTGGATGGACAAGGCGTCGATGGGCCTGGCGCTCGTCGCGATCTCGGCGCCCGTCTACTGGCTGGGCCTCGTCTCGCTCTACCTCTTCTCCGAGGACCTGGGCGTCTTCCCGCTCTTCAAGGGCTCCGGCACCTACCCGCTGGACTGCAACGTCCTGCAGTGCCCCGACCAGGTCGTCCCCTCGCTGATCCTGCCCTGGATCGTCCTCGCCGCGTCGTTCGCCGCGATCTACGCGCGCTTCCTGCGCGGCAACCTCACCGAGGTCCTCGGCGAGGACTACATCCGGACCGCGCGCGCGAAGGGCCTCGGCGAGCGGCGCGTGATCCTGCGCCACGGGGTGCGCTCCGCCGGGACGCCGCTCGTGACGATCCTCGGCCTGGACCTCGGCATCCTGCTCGGCGGCGCGATCCTCACCGAGACGGTGTTCAACATCCCCGGGATCGGCCGGCTCTCCTACGACGCGATCCAGAAGAGCGACCTGCCGACCGTCCAGGGCACGGTGCTCGTCGCCGCGTTCTTCATCATCTTCCTGAACCTCATCGTGGACATCATCTACGCGTTCCTCGACCCCCGGGTCCGGTACAGCTGATGGCGCTCCTGGAGGTTCGCGACCTCACCGTGTCGTTCGAGACCGAGGACGGCCTGGTGCAGGCCGTCGACGGCGTCTCGTACACGGTCGAGCGCGGCAGCGCACTGGGCATCGTCGGCGAGTCCGGCTCGGGCAAGAGCGTCTCGTCGCTGACGGTGATGGGCCTGACGCGGTTCGCCGGCAACGCGGTGATCAGCGGGGAGGTGCTGTTCGAGGGCCGCGACCTGCTCACCGCCGGCGACGACGACCTGCGCGCGCTGCGCGGCGACGAGATCGCGATGATCTTCCAGGACCCGCTGAGCTCGCTGCATCCGTTCTACAAGATCGGCGACCAGCTCGTGGAGGCGATCCGCGCGCACCGCGACGTGAGCAAGGCCCAGGCGCTCGACCGCGCGGTCGAGATGCTCGGGCTCGTCGGCATCCCCGAGCCGCGCCGCCGCGTCGACGGCTATCCGCACGAGTTCTCGGGCGGCATGCGCCAGCGCGTGATGATCGCGATGGGGCTCATCAACGACCCCAAGCTCCTGATCGCCGACGAGCCGACGACGGCGCTCGACGTGACGGTCCAGGCGCAGATCCTCGAGCTGCTCGAGCGCCTGCAGCGCGAGCTCGACACCGCGATCGTCCTGATCACGCACGACCTCGGCGTCGTGGCCGAGGTCACCGACGACATCGCGGTGATGTACGCCGGGAAGATCGTCGAGCAGGGCCCCAAAGAGGCCATCTTCGCCGCGCCGCGCCACCCGTACACGTGGGGCCTGCTGAAGTCGATCCCGCGGCTGACGCAGAGCAAGGACGAGCCGCTCGTGCCGATCCCCGGGCGGCCACCGTCGCTCATCAACCGCCCGACGGGGTGCGCGTTCCACCCGCGCTGTCCCTACGTGGAGGAGGAGCACAAGCGGATCGTCCCGGAGCTGGAGCCCGTCCCGGGCGCGCCCGGGCACGCCGCCGCCTGCCTGCTCCCCGAGGCCCGCCGTGCGGCGCTGTGGACGCGCCTGCAGGCCGGCGACACGCCCGAGCGCGCGATCGCCGCCGTGCCGCGAGCGGCCGCCGAGCCCGCGGCCGCGGAGGGCCCCGCGTGAGCACGACCGGTAAGACCCTCGTCGAGGTCCGCGACCTCGAGATGCACTTCCCGATCAAGCAGGGGATCATCTTCCAGAAGCAGGTCGGCGCGGTGCGCGCGGTGGACGGGGTGACCTTCGACGTCCACGACGGCGAGACGCTCGGCATCGTCGGCGAGTCCGGCTGCGGCAAGTCGACGACCGCGCGGGCGATCATGCGGCTGCTCGACCCGACCGGCGGCAGCGTCACCTACGACGGCCAGGACATCACGCATCTGTCGCCGCGGGAGCTGCTCCCGGTGCGCCGGGAGATGCAGATGATCTTCCAGGACCCCTACTCGTCGCTCGACCCGCGGCAGACCGTCGGCTCGGTCATCGCCGAGCCGTTCGTCATCCACGGGATCGAGAAGGACGAGCGCCGCCGCAAGGCGATGGTGCAGGAGCTGATGGAGCAGGTCGGGCTGAACCCCGAGCACTACAACCGGCTGCCGCACCAGTTCTCCGGCGGCCAGCGCCAGCGCATCGGCGTGGCCCGGGCGATCGCGCTCAAGCCGAAGCTGATCGTGGCCGACGAGCCGGTGTCGGCGCTCGACGTCTCGATCCAGGCGCAGATCATCAACCTGCTGCGCGACCTGCAGCGCGACCTGGGCCTGACGATCATCTTCATCGCGCACGACCTGAGCGTCGTGCGCCACATGTGCGACCGCATCGCCGTGATGTACCTGGGCAAGGTCGTCGAGCTGGCGTCCGCCGACGAGCTGTTCAGCGCTCCGCGTCACCCGTACACCGGCGCGCTGCTCAGCGCGGTGCCGGTCGCCGACCCGGCGCTCGCGAAGGCGCAAGACCCGCCAGGTGCTCGGCGGCGACGTGCCGTCGCCGACGGCGCCGCCGCCGGGCTGCCGCTTCCACACGCGCTGCCCGCGCGCGCAGGCGATCTGCGGCCACGACGAGCCGCCGCTGGAGTCCAAGGACGGCGGCTCGCTGGCGGCGTGCCACTTCCCGCTGAGCGGGGAGGACGTGGCGAAGACGGTCCCCACCGCCACGGGATGAGCGCGCCCGCCGGCGCCACCGACCGGGTCGTCGCGGCGCTGCGCGCCGCCGGCGTCGAGCCGGACATCCACGAGTTCCCGCAGGGGACGCGCACCTCCCAGGACGCGGCCGACGCGGTCGGCTGCGACGTCGCGCAGATCGCGAAGTCGATCGTCTTCCGCCTCGACCGCGACGGGGAGGAGCCCGAGGCGCTGCTCGTCATCACGAGCGGCCCCAACCGCGTCGACGTCGCGAAGGCCGGCGCGCTCGCCGGCGGGCTCGCTGTCGAAGGCCGACGCGGCGTTCGTGCGCGAGCACACGGGCTTTGCGATCGGCGGGGTGCCGGCGGTCGCGCACGCCCGGCCGATCCCGGTGCTGATCGACGAGGACCTGACGGCGTTCGCGGTCGTCTGGTCGGCGGCTGGCACGCCGAACGCGGTCTACCCGATCGCCTTCGACGCTGCTCGTGACGGCTCACCGGCGGCCGCGTCGCGGACGTCGCCGAGCGCTGACGTCAGCGCCGGGTCTTCTTCGCGCAGGTGCGGTAGGTCCGCGAGCCGGTGGCGGTGCGGCCGTCGGTCAGCGTCACCTTGACGCGCACGACGAACTTCCCGCGGGGGAGGCCCTTGAGGCTGACGGTGACCTTCCCGGCCTTGCGCACCGTCCTGACCTTGCGCTTGCCGAGCCGCACCTCGCGCGCTCTTGAGCTTCGCAGCCCTTCGGCGCGCGGACCGTCGAGGCGCAGCGGTGCGCCGGCTGATGCACGCCTTCGCGGACGGCAGCGAGACGACCGAGGCGCAGCACACGGATCTTCGCGGGGGCCTTCGGCGTGGCGGCGCCGCCGCCGGGCGACCGGCTCGGGGAACTGCACGATCCACGTCCGCGAGGCGGGCGGCCCGACCTTGCCCGTCGGGTCGGTGCCCTTGACCTGCAGCTGATGGCCGCCGATGTCCAGGCCATTCAGCGTGAACGGCGAGGAGCACGGGACGAACGCCCCGCCGTCGACGCTGCACGTCAACCGGGTCCCCGGCTTGTTGGAGGAGAAGGTGAAGGTCGCCGAGCGCGACTCCGACGACGCCGGACGGGCCGCTCTGGAAGGTGATGAGCGGCGGCGGGTTGCTCTCGCGAGGCGCCCAGCGGCGAGGCGTACTCGGAGGAGCCGTCGGCGGTCGTCTGGGAGGCGAGGAGCTTGATGCCGGTCTTCAGCGGGGTGGGGAACGCGATGCCCCAGATGCCGTCGTCGCCGACGGTGGTCGTGGACGGGCGTCGACGGGAACGTCGTGCCCTCGACGTTCGGGTCCGGGTCGCCGAGGACGGGCGGGCCGCTGCTGGATGAGGACGTGGATCGTCGCGCCCGGGATCCCGGTGCCGCCGACGCCGGTCGTGCTCGAGACGGTGACGACCGGGGGCTGGATGCCGTTGTTCACGAGGCCGCTGTTGCCGGGGCCCGCGTCCGGGAGCAGGTCGGTGAAGAGGCCCGGCGGGGAGGTCGAACGCGTTCTGCGGACAGGCCCTCGTTGTCGCCGATCGACGATCTTGGTGGAGCTCTCGGTGACCTCGACCTCCGGGCCGGCCTGTGCGCCGCGAGGAAGTTGCGCCGCGTCCGGGTCGTCGTCGTCGTCGCCGATGTCGGCGCCGTCGCGCCGCCGCCGATGCGGATCGGCGGGCCGGCGATCGGGCGGCGCGTACGTCGCCGCCGATCGCGTTGCGCCAGATCCGCGCGTTGTCGCACCGTCGATCCAGATCCCCGGCGCGCCCGGCGCCGGTGTCGCCGATCGTGTTGCACGTGTCGATGAGCGGGATGCAGACGGGCAGGCGGGTGCGGCGTCGTTCGTCCCGATGAACGCGTTGTCGCCGTCGGGGCCGACGCGGATCGCCGCCGTGGCTGAATCGCGCGGCGTCGGGCGACCGGAAGAACGCTGCCGACGTTCGCGCGCGGGCCCTCGAGCTCGAGCCCGATGTCGGCGGGGCCGAACGTCGACGCTCTGCGACGAACGCGCTGCCGCCGAGCGTGTCGCTGCCGCGCAGGCGCGCGTTCCACAGGCCGTTGGCGACCGACGTGTCGCCGTCGGGGCTGATGCCGAAGACGCCCCGCCGAGCAGCGGTCGACGGCGGTCGTCCCGGAGCCCTGGTCGACGCCCTTCGTGTTGCCGGCGATCACGTTGCCGCGTCGACGGTCGGCGCCGCCGATCGTCGTCTCCTGGGCGTTCCCGATCTTCATCGCGGTCGCGTTCGGCGCCGGCGGTGCCCGGCCGCGTCGTCGACGCCGATCCAGTTGCCGGCGATCGTCGTCCCCTCGTCGAGGTCGCCGGCGTCCCGCCGGCGGGCGCGTCGCCCGGCCCGGGCGCGCGGCGCCCGACGAGGTCGATCCCCGCGAGCGTGGAGTTGACGATCGTGTTGCAGTAGGCGTCGCAGTCGGGCGCGCGTGTCGGTCGCGCTCGACGGCTCCGCCGATGATGTTGCCGATCGCGGGGTTCGACCAGCGTGCCGTTCTGCGTGCGCCCGGTGACGCGCGACGGCGACGCCGTTGCCTTCGTTCGTCCCGTCGATGCGCCGCCCGAACGAGGTTGCCCGCCGACCCGCGTACGTGTCGGCGCCCCAGAGCCGGATCGCCGCGGCAGGGAAGTTCGTGATCGCGAGGTTGTAGATCGCGACGCCGCTCGGGTCGCTCGACGCGTCGCCGACCTGCAGCCCGATCGTGCGCGCCGGTGCCGACCGAGGCCGACGCAGCGGCCGTCGACCGGCGGTTCGGCGGGGCGTCGACGAGGGGACGTCCGCGCGCCTCACGCCGCATCCGTCGACGAAACGTGCCGCTGCGCGTGATCGGCCGGGAGCGCCGTCGCCGGCGACGCGAGATCTGCGAGACGCCGAAGCGCGATCGTGTACGGGCGCGCCGGCGCCGGTCGCGTTCGACTCCTCGATCGCGGCGCGCAGCGTGCAGACGAACGCCGCTCGTCGCGCAGACGCCGTCGCCGGGCGCCGCGTCGGCGCGCCGTCGCCGGTGCTGTTCACCGTGAACGTCGTCGGCGCCGCCCACGCCGCGGGCGCGAGCGCCAGGGCCGCCAGCAGGGTGATGGCGAGGCTGATGAGTCGGATCCGCACGTTCTCTCCTCCGTGAGCGACCGAGCCTACCCCCTCAGTCGAGCCACGTGACGAAGTTCTCCCGGCGGCGTGCGCTCGGGCACCCGCTGCTCCTGGCGCGCCGTGCCGAGGTGCAGCAGGCCGAGGACGCGCTCGGCGGCGGGGATCCCGAGCGCCGCGCGGCCCGCGTCGGCGCGCAGGATCCCGGGCGTGCGCCAGTAGCCCGCCAGGCCGCGTGCGTGCGCGGCCAGGAGGACGATGTAGGCGGCGATCGCCGCGGCGTCCCGGTCCTCGGCGGCCTCGACGGGGTCCGCGGCGGTGATGACGCTCACCGCGACGAGCGTCGGCGCGCGGTCGAGCTTGACGGCGGCTCTCGGGGCCGGCCGCGTCCTTCAGCGCGCGCGAGCGCCCGCGGCCCCAGGACGCGAAAGCGCCACGGGTTCGTCAGGTGGTGGTTCGGCGCCCAGCGGGCGAGGTCGAGCAGCTCCTCGAGCGTCGCCCGGTCGACGGGCTCCGGCGCGTACGCCTTGTGCGTGCGACGCGTGCGGATGGCCTCCTCGGCGTCCATCGCCGTCAGGCCCCGGCGTCCTCGTCGTCGTCCTCGGCGTAGAGCGACTCGCGCGCGACCTCGCGCCCGCCGCGCTCGTACAGCGCGACCTCGAGCGTGTCGGCGCGGTAGTCGTCGGGCGCCAGCAGCGTGAAGCGCCCGTCGAGGACGGGGCACTGGTCGACGCACAGCGCGCGCGAGCTCGGCGCGTGGCGATCGCCGCGCCGGCGACGAGCGGCCGGCCCCACACGAGCGTCATCGCCGCGACGTTGCCCTCCTCGCCGCGCCAGGTGCCGACGACCTCGTCGCAGAGGTCGATCGTCCAGTCGGGGTTGGCGTCGGCCGTCTCGCTCGTCGCGTCGGCGACCGCGTGGAAGGCGGACGGCTCGCGGTCGGCCTCTGCGCGCGCGTAGCTCACGAAGCCGAACACCTCCAGGCCCGTCGTCGTCGTGGCCGTCGCCGGGACGTACGTGCGCCCGTGCCAGGTGCGGTCCGGGTACCAGGTGATCTCGCCCAGCTCGCCGAGCTCGTCGGCCTCGCCCGGGTCGATCCGCAGGCACGCGGCGAGCAGCTCCTCCTGCAGGCGCTCGGCCCAGCGGCCGTAGGGCAGCAGCTCCTGCGTGGGCTCGGCGGCGAAGCGGGGGACGACGCGGATCTCGGGCGGCATGACGGTGCAGCCTACGAGGACAGCTCGAGCAGCAGCGTCACCGGACCGTCGTTCACGAGCTCGACGTCCATGTGCGCGCCGAAGCGCCCGCCCTGCGGCGCCCAGCCGCGCGCGGAAGCGCTCGTAGAGCGGCTCGGCGACCTCGGGCGGCGCGGCGGCGACGAAGCTCGGGCGGTTCCCCTTGCGCGCGTCGCCGTACAGCGTGAACTGGCTGACGACGAGGATGCCGCGGTCGCCGAGCGCCTCGTTCATCTTCCCCCCGGCGTCCTCGAAGACGCGCAGCGCCCCGACCTTGTCGGCGAGCCGGTCGCAGACGGCATCGTCGTCGCCGTGCGTGACGCCGAGGAGGACGAGCAGCCCCGGGCCGATCTCGCCGACGACCTCGTCGTCGACCCGCACGGCGGCCCGGGAGACGCGTTGCACGAGCGCACGCACGGCGCGGACGCTACAGCCCGCCGACCGCCGCGACGATGCTCGCGGCGATCAGGACGATCGCGGTGCTCCAGGCGATCGCCCCCGCGGTGATCCGCAGGTCCAGCCCGTAGATGTGCGCGACGGCGAGGCTGTTGATCCCGCACGCCATCCCGGACTGCATGAGGAAGACGGGCGGCACGCTGACGAGCGTCAGCGAGAGCAGCGCCATCACCGCCGGCGCGACGAGCAGGCGCAGCGCGACGGCCGTCGCGACCGGCGCCGTCAGCGGCGGCGGGAAGACGCGCACCCCCTCGTCCTGCTCCTGCATGAGGTTCACGCCGAGCGCGAAGAAGCCGAGCGGCGCGACCGCGAGCACCGCGACCTGCGCCGCGTCGCGCGCCCAGTCGGGGCTCAGCGCCTGCGGCGCGACCAGCGCGAGGAGGAAGGCGAACAGCGGGGGGTTGCGCACGACGAACGCGCGCAGGCGCTCGCGCGGCGTGTCGCCGGCGCGGGTCCCGAAGCCCGCGCCGATCGCGAAGCCGACGAGCAGGAGGAACGTCGCGCTGACGACGACGTCGTAGGTGATCGCCTGCCCGACCGCCTGCGACTCGTCGAACAGGCTGCGCGCGAGCGGCACGCCGAGGTAGCCGGTGTTCGCGATGCCGGCGCAGACCATCACCGCGCCGGTGCTCGGCCGCGCGAGCTTCAGCACGCGCGTGCCGATGAGGTACGCCGCGAGGGTCGCGATGCCGCGCTCGGCGAACCCGAACGCCAGCCCGGCGCCGACGCCGGCGGTGATCTCCACGTGCGTGACCGTGAAGAACGTCACGACCGGCATCAGGACGTAGATGAGGATGTCCAGCGCGCGGCGCCCGGCGCGCGCGCGCCGGGCTCGCCCCAGCGGCGCTCGGCGCCCGCGCCGATGCCCACCGACGCGAGGATCACGAGGGCGACGGCGATCACGCGTCGCGCAGCTCGCGCGCCGCGCGCTCGGGCGCGACGGGGTTCAGGTCCATCGCCGGTGCCGAGCTCGAGCCCGGCCTGCTGCGGCGAGCCGCGGCCGGATGTCGATCCGCCAGCAGTAGTGCTCGGCGCCGCGCGGCGCGGTGCGCACCCAGAGGTTCAGCGCCGGCGGCCGGCCGAAGCGGCGGCGCAGGCGCGCGAGCGCGTCGTGCAGCGGCGCCGGCGCCGAGCGGTCCCTCGTCCTCGAAGCGCATCACCGGGCGCCGCGGGGCGATCAGCAGCTGGTAGGGCGACGGCCGACGCGTACGGCGCCAGCGACGACCGCCTCGTCGTCGATCGCGACGATCCGCTCGCCGAGCCGCACCTCCTCCTGGACGAGGTCGCCGAGCAGGTTGCCGCCCATCGTGCTCGTCGCGTAGGCGCCGAAGCGCTCGCGCTCGCGGGCGATCAGCGACGGGCACCGCGTCGAGGGCGACGAGCTGCGCGTGCGTGTGCGGCTGCGAGGCGCCCGCCGCGCGGCCGTCGTTGACGAACAGGTGCACGCACGCCGCGCCGTGCGCCGCGTGATGCGCGATGCGCCGGCGCCACATCGTCATCGCCAGCTCGAGCTCGGCGGAGCCCAGCTCGGCGAGCGAGCCGACCGGGCGCGGCGTCGCGACGATCACCTCGTGGTGGCCGGTCGCGGGCGCGGAGGCGAAGAGGTCCACGCGCGCCTCGCGCGGCGGGGCGCTCGCGTCGGGGGTCAGCGCGGGGTAGAGGTTCGGGACCACGCGCACCGCCCAGCCGGGCGTGTCGGGCGCGGACTCGTCCGGACGCAGCGCGTCGAGCTCGGGCGGCGTGCGGTCCTCGTGGCCCTCGAGGAACGGGTCGCGCTCGGGATCGATCGGCGGGTCGGCGGGCGGCGCCTGCAGGCCGGAGCCCGGGCGCGCGGCGCGCTCGTCGGCGATGATCGTCTTGTGCCCGCTCAGCGGGTCGACGCGGACCTCAGGCATGGCGCTTCTCCATCCTGACGTGTTCGATCCCGGCGTCGAGGAAGACGTCGCCGCGCGCGGCGTACCCGGCGCGCTCGTAGAGCGGCAGCGCCGGCATCTGCGCGGCGAGCACGATCGCGCTCGGCGCCCGCCGCCGCGCGCCTCGGCGTCGGCGAGCTCGAGCAGGCGCAGGGCCGATGCCGCTGCGCCGTGCCGCGGGCGCCACCGCCATCCGCCCGAGCTTCATGACGGCGCCCTCGGCGAGCAGCCGGCAGGTGCCGACGACGGTGCCGTCCTCGTCGACCGCGACGAGGTGCAGCGCCTCGCCGTCGCGCCCGTCGAGCTCCTCCTCGAGCGGGACGCCCTGCTCGTCGACGAACACGGCGGCGCGCAGCGCGATCGCCGCGGCGACCTCGTCCGGGCCGGCCGCGCGGCGGACCGTCGACGCTCACGAGGCGGCCGGCGCCTGCCCGAGCGGCGTAGCGGTCGATGTCGTCCTCGAGCGTCCTCGGTCGACGCGTACGGGCCCTGGTGGGTGAAGACCTTGCGGCCCGCCGCGTCGTAGAAGATCGTCGACGGCGCGCCGGCGAGCGCGTAGGCGTTGTAGATCTGCCCGTCGGGGTCCTCGTACGCTCGGGTAGCTCAGCGGGACGGTCTTCAGGAACCGCTGCGCCGCCTCGCGGTTGTCCTTGAGGTTCACGCCGACGAAGGCGACGTCGCGGCCCCGGCTCAGCGCGACGCGCTGGAAGCGCGGGCATCTCGGTCCGGCACGGGCCGCACCAGGACGCCCAGACGTTCACGACGACCGGGTGCCCCTTGACCGCGGCCAGCTCGCGCGCGCAGCGTGCGCCGCGCGCCCGGGAGCAGCTCGTTCGCCCGCGCGTGCAGGGCGGCGAGCGCTGCCGGCGCGCCGGCCAGCGCGTCCGCGGTCTCCTGCGCGGTCGGCTGCAGCGCGGTCGGCCCCGACGCCGAGCCGTCGCCGGTCGTGGCCTGCTTGAGACCGATGCCGATCGCGGCGCCGACGGCGATCACGACTGCGAAGAGGACGACCGTCCGCATGGGCGTGAGGATCGCACAGCGGTGCGGTATCCTCCCCGGTACGTCGCTGGGCCGCGCCCCCAGGGAGGACCTCCCCGGCGACACGTCCGGCTCCGGCCGGGCCCCGGGCTCGAGCGCTGCAGGATCCCGCGCTCCGGCTCCACCGCTTGAGAGCTTCTGGCCACCATGGCTGACCACACGACGGCCGTCGAGGCCGCTCCCGTTCCGTCCGCGAGCGATATCGCCCGCGCGGAGGCGTTCGCCCGCGAGCCGTTCCTGCACGAGGGCGAGACGGCGGACGCCGCGCTCGCCGCGGGGACCCCGCGCCGGCTCGCGCTCGACTACGCGCTGGCCGAGCTGGACGGCGGGCTGCAGGTGCCCTCGACGCGCTGGCGGCGCTCCTGGTCGCTGATGCTCGGACTCGAGCGCGTGCTCAGCGAGGAGGAGCCCCAGCTCGCCGACGGGACCACGCTCAACCCGCACCAGGTCGACGCGCTGTCCGGGACGCTCACGGCACTGCTCGCGGACCGGCTGCGCGCCCACGCCGAGGGCGACGACGACGCGCTCGACGTCGCCGCGCCCGTCCTGGCCGTCGAGGAGGAGCCGACCGAGGCCCCGCCCTCCGACGACGAGGAGGTGGCCGCCGAGCTGGCGGCCCTCGACGAGGAGCACGAGGAGGACGAGGACGACGACGCCGAGGAGGCCGCCGCCGAGGCCGAGCCGCCCGACGAGGACGAGCCCGACGACGGGACCGACGAGGACATCGACGCCGCCGTCCTGGACGACCCGAACGCCCACAAGCGCTTCTGGTTCGAGCACGCGACCGGCGCCGGCAAGACCGTCGCCGCGATGGGCTTCGTCGACGCCTCGCGCACCGGCGGCGTCCTGATCCTCACGCACCGCCGCAACCTCGTCGACCAGTTCAACGACGAGCTGCGCACCCGCGGCTACGCCGATCGCGTGCACCCGCCGCTGCTCGGCGACGACACGGGCCCGGCCGACGGCCCGGTGACCGTCGAGACCTACCAGTGGTTCGTGCGCAACGCCGGCCAGATCTCGAGCGCGTACACGATCGTCATCTGCGACGAGGCCCATACGGCGCTCGGCGAGAAGACGAGCGCGGCGATCCGCGAGTGGACCGGCCCGATCTTCATCGGCATGACCGCGACGGGCGCGCTGATCGCCCGCCACGTCACCGACCTGTTCCCGACGCAGACCTCGCGCTTCGACCTCGCGCAGGCCGCGCGCCGCGGCGTCATCGCGCCGCTGCGCTGCATCCGCATCCCGCCGGGCCCCGGCGTGCGCACGATCGCGAAGGTCCCGCTGCGCAAGGGCGAGGTCGACGTCGAGTTCGACCAGGAGATGCTGGCCGAGCTGCTCGACCAGGCGCCGTTCAACTTCGCGATCGCCGACCTCTACAAGACGCGCTTCAACGGGGTGCCGGGCGTCATCTACACCGCCGGCGTGAAGCACGCCTACAACGTCGCCGAGGCGTTCCGGGCGATGGGGATCAAGGCGGAGGGCGTGTCCGGTGAGACGCCCAAGCGCGAGCTGGCCGAGATCCTCGCCCGCTACGAGGCCGGCGAGATCGACGTCCTCGTCAACGCGCAGCTGCTCGCCGAGGGCTGGAACTCGCCGCGCGCGACCGTCTGCATGCACCTCGCGCCGACCGCCTCCAAGCGCATCTACCAGCAGCGCGTCGGCCGCGTCACGCGCCGCCACCCGGGCAAGGAGGCGGGCGTCGTCGTCGACTTCGTCCATCCCGCGACCCGTCACGACGACCCCGTCGTGACGCTGCACTCGCTGCTGGACCGCGACGTCTACCGCGGCGGCGCGATCGTCGTCGGGCCGGTGCGCCGCGGCCGCGGGCGCCGGGTGCGCGTCGAGCGCCGGGTGATCCCGGTCGCCGCGACGGAGGAGCGCCGGCACGAGATCTTCGAGCGCGAGCTCTGGCGGATCGCCGTCGAGCATCTCGACTGGGGCGAGCAGCACATGTGGGCGGCGCTCGCCGGCGCGCGCGTGCAGCCCAGCGGCTGGCGCCGCGCCCGCGCGATGCTCCACTTCGACCGCACCGGCGAGCTCAAGCGCCGCTTCCTGCTCACCGCGGTCGAGCGCAACAAGAACTCGCAGCTGCGCATCCGCGCGCTGCAGGAGATCGCGGCGCTGAAGGATCCCGAGGCGTTCGACCTCGCCTGCGACCTCGTCGGCACGTGGTCGCGCGACGAGCGCCGCGAGGGCACGAAGGTGCTGCTGCTGGCGCTCGCCGAGAAGCGCATCGGCCGCCGCGACCAGGCGAACGCGTGGATCTGGCGCCTGGCCGAGTACACCCGCGAGGTCCACGAGGAGTACGCGGTCCAGCGCTGGCCGGAGACCAAGCGACTGCTCGGGCTGCTCGTGAACTCGTCGGGCCACGCCCACGCGCGCAACGCCCGCCGCCTCGTGCAGTCCTCGCGCAACCAGGACCGCCGGCTGCAGGCGGCGATCCTCGCCGCCGCGGTCGCGCACACGCCGGAGGCCGAGGAGGTCCTGCGCGGCGCCCGCACGCGCCTCTCGCGCAAGCCCGGCGCGCTCTCGCGCGAGCTGCTGCGCAACTTCCCCAAGGGCAAGGGCCGTCGCGGCCGCCGGCGCAAGAAGAAGGGCGCGGGCGAGAACGGCGCAGTCGAGGGCAGCGGCCGCGAGGCGGTCGCGCAGGGCACGTCCGTGGACGACGATGCCGCCGCGCACGAGCAGTCCGGCGGTGCGACCACGGCGAACGGCAACGCCGAGCAGCCGGCGACGCGACGGCGACGCTCCCGCTCACGCCGGCGCCCCGTGGCGGCCGCCGATCAGACCGACGAGGGCCGGCCGGACGAGTCCCCCGACCCCGAGCCCGGGGTCGAAGCGGCCTGAGTCAGCGTCCGTCCGCGGGGAGCAGGTGCACCTCGCCCGCCTCCAGCTCGGTCCGCCCGCCGCCGTCGAGCTCCACGATCAGGCGCCCGTCCCCGTCGATGCCGGCGGCGAGGCCCGCGCCGGCCGCCCAGCGGATGCGCCGGCCCCGCAGCGCGTCCAGCTCGCGGTAGGCGCCGAGCAGCGCCGCGTCGTCGAGCGCGAGGGCGACCTCGAGCTCGCGCAGGAGGCGATCGCGCACGGCGGGGATGTCGCCCGGCTCCAGCCCGAGCGTCGTCGCGGTGGCGTGCAGTTCGTGCGGCAGGTCCTCGACGTTCAGCGCGACGTTCAGCCCGACGCCCAGGACCGCCCAGCCCTCCTGCGGCCGCCCCTCGGCGAGGATGCCCGCGACCTTGCGGCCCGCGATCAGCACGTCGTTGGGCCACTTGATCCGCGCGTCCGCCCCGCAGGCCCGCGCCACGGCGACGCCCGCCGCCAGCGGGAGCAGGTCGGGCGGGTCGCGCAGGACGAGGCTCATGAGCAGCGCGGCGCCCGGCGGGGCGGACCACGTCCGGCCCTGACGCCCGCGGCCCGCCGACTGCTGCGGCGGCCGTGACGAGGGTGCCGTGCGCGGCGCCGGCGAGCGCGAGCGCGCGGGCGCGGTCGCTCGTGGAGGCGGTCGCCCGCAGGTGCAGGTGGGGCGTCCCGAGGGCGCTCACGCGGCGGGCCGGATGCGGACCTCGTCGTCGAGGCCCAGCCCGAGCAGCTCGGCGGCCGAGCCGCGGTTCACGGCGAGCGCGAGCGTGCGGTAGGCGTCCTCGTAGATGAGCGGCTCGCCCGACTGGACGTCGGCGAACGTCTTGGCGTAGATGCAGTGCGTGCCGTTGACGGCCATGGGGTGCCCGAGCCGCAGGCCGAACGCCGCCAGCTCCTCGTGCTCGACATCGAGCATGACGTTGCCGAAGCGGTCGATGCTGACGGCGTGCGCGACGATCTCGTCGGCCTCGGCGCGCGCGAGCGGCATGTGCAGCGTCACGAGGTGGTCCGGGTCGATCGGCTCGCCGGCGGCCGCGAGCGGCTCGCCGGCGGCCAGCGCCGCGGCGACGGGCGCGAAGATGTCGCGCCCGTGGAACGTGGCCGACGCGGGCTCAAGGCGGTGCGGCGAGAGCCCGACGTCGACCGCCTCGACCGCGCCGCCGAAGCGGGTCGCGGCGAGCGAGAGCAGCCCGTTGTCGGGCCCGACGAGGATCCGGTCATCCTCGGCGACGCGGACGGCCACGGCGAGCCGCTCGCCGCCGACCTCGGGATCCACGACGGCGAGGTGGACGCCCGCGGGGCAGTAGGGCAGGGCGCGCCTCAGGATCAGCGCGCCGGAGCGCACGTCGTGGCGGGGGACGCCGTGCGTGAGGTCGATGACGGTCGCGCCGGGCGCGATCCGCTGTATCACGGCGTGGCACACGCCGACGAAGTCGTCTGCGACGCCGTAGTCCGACAGGAACGTGATCGGTCGCGTCACCCGGCGAGCGGGCGCTGGGGGTTCTGCGGGTCGCGCTCGCTCACCCCGTGCGGGGCGCCGTACTCGGCGAGCTTGTCGAAGAACGGCACGGCGTCGAACGCGGCGGGGCCGAGCACGCCGGCGCCCGACCAGACGCCCTGGGCGAGCAGCTCCATCCCGATGACGGGGTTGATCGCGGTCTGCCAGACGACGGCCTGGGAGCCGTCGAGCTCCATCGTGTGGGCGTTGTCGGACACGTGGTAGATGTAGGTCGCCTTCGGCCGGCCGTCCTTGCCCTTACCCGTGACGAGCGTTCCCGCGCACGTCTTGCCGCTCATGCGGTCGCCGAGCTCGGCGGGGTTCGGCAGCGCCGCCGCGACGACGTCCCGCGGGCTGACCTTCTGCCCGCGCACGTCGATCGGCTCGGTGCGGTCCAGCCCGAGCTTGTGGAGGGTCTTGAGCACCTCGATGAACTCGTCGCCGAGGCCGTACTTGAACGTGCAGCGACGGCAGTCCACCCAGCGCGGGATCAGGAGCACCTCCTCGTGCTCGACGTTCACGCACTCCACGGGCCCGATGCCCTCGGGGAACTCGAAGACCTCCGGCTCGGAGAACGGCGCCGTCGTGTACCAGCCGCGGTCCTTCTCCCAGATCACCGGCGGGTTCAGGCACTCCTCGATCGTCGTCCAGATCGAGAACGTGGGCGCGAAGTCGTAGCCCTCGATGACGAGGTTCGCGCCGTCGCGCACGCCCGCCTCGTCGATCTCGGAGAACAGGTGGTCGGCGGCGTACCGCGCGGCGAGGTCCGAGAACCCGGGCTCGACGCCGAGCCCGAGGAGCGCCAGCTGGCCCTTGGCCTCCCAGTCGCCCGCCTTCTCGAACTGCGCGTCGCCGAGCTTGACGCCCGTCAGCTCGTGCGGCTTCTCGGGGTGCGGCGAGGAGAGCGTCGCCGCCATGTCGATGTAGGTGCAGCCGGCCTCGAGCGCGGCCGCGAAGATCGGCGGGTTGAGCCGTGGGTCGCAGGCATTGAGGATGACGGTCGCCTCCTCGATGCGCGCGAGGTCGACGATCGCCTGCGGGTTCGTCGCGTCGAGCGCCGTCGCCGCATAGCGGGGGTCGCCGAGCCGGTCCACCGCCGCCTGTGCGCGGTCGTGATCGACGTCCGCGAGGACGAGCTTGTCGAAGAATTCGCGTCGCCGCGCGATGGCCGCCGCAGCCACCCCGACGCCGCCTGCACCGATGATGAGAATCCGCATGTGCCGACCCTATCGCCGCTGGGACACGCCGGTGCGACTGAGCGTGGGCGTGGGCCTGCACATGTGCGCCATTCGCTCTGGTCGGGCGCAGAGCGCGGCGAATCACCGCAAGACCTCCGGTCCCGCCGCGCGAACCGGCCCATGCACATGCACACGCCCACCCGGAACGGAGCGGCCTTGCAGCGCCCTCAGCTGCGCGCGGCGACGTCCGCGAGCAGCGCGTCGAGCAGGCCGTCCGGGGTGTGGACGGGCGCCTCGACGTCCGGCTCGGTCCCGAGCGCGCGCAGCGCCTCGCTCGTGACGGGACCGATCGAGACGATGCGGGGGCCCGCGAGCGAGCCGGCGGCGTCGTGGAAGAACCGTGCCGACGACGCGCTCGTGAAGGTGGCGTAGTCGGCGCCGAGCGCGGCCGCGCGGGCGTCCGGCGTCAGCTCCTCGGCGACCGTCCGGTAGAGCGCGAGCACCTCCACCTGCACCCCCCGTGCGCGCAGCGCGTCGGGCAGCACGTCGCGCGCGTCCTGGGCGCGGGCGATCAGGGCGCTCTTCACGGGGACGTGCTCAAGCGCCTCCACGAGCGACTCGGCGACGGAGCGTTCGGGCACGATGTCCGCCTCGATGCCGTGGGCCCGCAGCGCCCGGGCCGTCCCGGGGCCGATGGCGGCGACGGTCGGGCCGGCGAGCGCGCGGGCGTCGCGCACGCGCGACAGGAGCTGCTCGGCCCCGTTCGGGCTCGTGACGCAGAGCAGGTCGAAGGTGTCGAGCGGCGGGACGACGACGTCGAGCGGCTCGATCCGGATCGCGGGCGCCTCGATGACGCTTGCACCGAGGGCGCGCAGGCGCGCGGCGAGCTCGCTCGCCTGGGCGCGCGCACGCGTGACGGCCACGCCGACGCCCGTCAGCGGCCGTGCGGCGGCACGCCAGCCCAGCTCGGTCCCGAGCGCCGCGACGTCGCCGACGACGGTGATCGCGGGCGCGCGGATCCCGGCGTCGGCCGCGACCTGCGCGATCGTCGCGAGCGTGCCGTGGACCTCGCGCTGGTCAGGGAACGTGCCGCGCTGGACGACGGCGACAGGCTGGCCTGCGGGTCGCCCGCCTGCGACGAGCTGATCGGCGATGCGGCCGAGCCGGCGGACGCCCATGTAGAAGACGAGCGTGCCCGGGAAGGCGGCGAGGGCCGGCCAGTCGATCTGCGTCTCCGGCTTCTCGGGGTCCTCGTGCCCGGTGACGAAGGCGACGGCGGCGGACACGCGCCGCTGGGTCACCGGGATCCCGGCGTAGGCGCTCGCCGCGATCCCGGCCGTCACGCCCGGGACGACCTCGAACGGGATTCCCGCGGCGACGCAGCGCTGCGCCTCCTCGCCCCCGCGGCCGAAGACGAACGGGTCGCCGCCCTTCAGCCGCACGACGCTGCGCCCGGCGCGGGCCTGCTCGACGAGCAGGCCCTCCGTCACGTCCTGAGGCACCTGCTCGCCGCCGCCGATCTTCCCGACGTCGACGACCTCGGCGTCCGGACGGACGCCGTCGAGCGCCTCCTCCGGGATCAGCTTGTCGTGGAGCACGACGTCGGCCGTCGCGAGCAGCTCGAGGGCGCGCGCGGTCAGCAGGCCAGGATCACCCGGGCCGGCGCCGACGAGGTAGACGGTCCCGGGGGCGGCGGCGCTCACCGGCCGAGCACCTCGTTCGCGCCGGCGCCGACCAGCCGAGCCGCGACCTGGGCGCCGAGCGCCTCGGGCGCCTGGGCGCCGACCGTCGACGTCAGGGTGTCGCGCAGCCACGCGCCGCCGTCGACGCGCCCGACGAAGGCGGTCACGGTCATCGTTCCGGTGCCGTCGAGCGTCGCGTGCGCCCCCATCGGCGTGTGGCAGTCCGCGTCGAGACGGCGGACGACCTCGCGCTCGGCGAGCAGGCAGGCGCGGGTCACCGGGTCGTCGAGCGCCGCCGCCGCCGCGAGCGGGTCCTCGTCGTCGGCGCGCGCGGCGACCAGGAGCGCGCCCTGCCCGGCACAGGGGACGAGCTCGGGCAGCGTGCCCGTCGCCTCGTCGTCGCGTCCCAGGCGCTCCAGGCCCGCGAGGGCGAGCACGATCGCGTCGAAGTCGCCGTCGTGCAGGCGCCCGAGGCGGGTGTCCACGTTGCCGCGCAGCTCGCCCACGTCCAGATCCTCGCGCAGCGCTCGCAGTTGCGCTTCGCGGCGCTGCGAGGCGGTGCCGACGCGGGCGCCGGGCGGCAGCGCGTCGAGCGACGCCGCGCCGCAGAGGGCGTCCACGGCCGGCGCGCGGAGCGGCACGGCGGCGATCGCGATGCCTTCGGCCAGGTGCGCGGGGACGTCCTTGGCCGAGTGGACGGCGAGGTCGACGTCGCCGCGCAGCAGCGCGGCGTCCAGCTCGCGGACCCAGCGCTCCTTGTCGAGCGCCGCCCGGTCGCGGTCGCCGCTCGTGGTGATGAGGACGAGCTCGTGTCCCGGGCCGAGGGCGTTCGAGACGGCCCCGGCCTGAGCGAGCGCGAGGCCGCTGCCGCGGGTGCCGATCCTCACGACGAGGAGCGGCGGCGCAGCTCGCGCACCTGCGCGGGCTCGCCCTCCGGCACGTCCTGCGCGTCGGCCGCGCTGCGGCCGGCGGCCTCCTCGGGCACCTCGTCGAGCCCGAACAGCTCACGCAGCACCGCCAGGCGGCCGTGGCCGCCGCCCTGCTCGAGCGCCTTCATGCGGATCGTCGGCTCGTGCAGCAGGCGCTGCATCACCGACCGGGCGATCGCCTCGACGCGGGCGACGTCGCGCGGCGAGGCGTCCTCCCAGCGGCCGGCGTTCTCCGCCAGCACCTGCTCGACGATCGCCGACCCGTGCTCGCGCAGCGCCGCGATGGTCGGCATCGCGCTCTGCTGCGCCATCCAGTCCGAGAAGCGGTCGATCTCCTCCTCGACCAGGTCCTCGGCGCGCTGCCGCTCGCCCTCGCGCACGCCGAGGTTGCGGGCGCCGACGGCCTGCAGGTCGTCCATGTCGTACAGCGTGACGCCGTCGATCTCGACGCAGCCGTGCTCGAAGTCGCGCGGGACCGCGATGTCGATGAGCACGATCGGCCGGCCGTCGCGGGCGTCCATCACGACCCGCAGCTCGTCCGCGCCGACGATCGGGTGCGGCGACGACGTCGACGCGACGACGATGTCGGCGTCCACGAGCCGGTCGGGCAGCTCGTCGAGCGAGCCCACGCGGCCGCCGAAGCGCTCGGCGAGGGCGCGTGCCCGGTCGGCGCGGCGGTTGGCCACGAACATCGTGCGCACGCCCTGCTCGTGCAGCGCCCGGGAGGTGAGCTCCGCGGTCTCGCCCGCGCCGATGATGAGGACCGAGCGCTCGTGCAGGTCGCCGACGGCCTCGCGGGCGAGGTCCACGGCGACCGACGAGACGCTGACGCGCGCCTGGCTGACGGCGGTCTCGGTGCGCACGCGCTTGCCGGTCTGGAGCGCCGCACGGAACAGGCGGTTGGTGAACGGACCGGTCGTCCCGGCGGCGAGCGCGGCCTCGTAGGCGCGGCGCACCTGGCCCTGGACCTCGGTCTCGCCGACGATCATCGAGTCCAGGCCGCTCGTCACGCGGAAGAGGTGCCGGGCTGCGTCGCAGTTGCGCGGCGAGTAGACGACCTGCAGCAGCTCGGTCGGGCGGATCCGCGCGCGCTGCGCAAGCTTGCCCAGGAGCTCGGTCTCCGCCTGGACCGGATCGCTGACGACGAGGTAGATCTCGGTGCGGTTGCAGGTCGATATCGCGACGGCCTCGCGGACGCCCTCCCGCGCGACGAGCTCGCGCATGAACCGCTCGGCCTCGCGCTCGGTCAGCGCCACGCGCTCGCGCATCGCGACGTGCGCGGTCTTGTGCGAGATGCCCAGCGCCAGGAGCTCGCTCACGACGCCTCGGCCTCCTCGGGCTCACCCGCCGCCAGGCGGTTGAGCTCGCGCAGCTCGCGCTCGAGCCGGCTGGAGCGGATCGCGGCGACGGCGAGGTAGATCAGCAGCAGCGCGACGAACACGAGGTACGCCGCGGCGACATAGCCGGCGTTGTCGGGCAGCGTGTCGGTGTTCACGACTCGGCCACCCGGGGTGCGGCGCTGCGGCCGCCCGTCGCGGGCCCGTCACCCGTGAGCCGGCGCCGCAGGGCCTTCAGCTGGGCGCGGTTGTGCTTCCCGGTCATCTCCATCTTGTACAGGGTGATGAAGAGCAGCGTCATCCCGATGATCGCCGTGTAGAAGGCGAGCTTCATGTCCCCAGGGAGGTCGCCGCCGGACGTGTTCAGCACGCGCGGGTGGATCAGCGGATCGGCGAGCCGCACGGCCATGAAGTTCAGCGGGACGAACGCCCCGGCCACGATCGCGAAGACGGCCGCGTAGCGCGACTGCTTCTCCGGGTCCTCGATCGAGAAGCGCAGCGGCTGGTAGGTGGCGTAGAGCAGGAACACGATGAGGAACGAGACGAGGGTCGGCTCGTCCCACACCCACCATTGCCCCCAGGCGGCCTTCGCCCACAGCGAGCCGGTGAGCAGCGCGCCGATGCAGAAGATCAGCGCCTGGTGGATCGCCGTGTAGCTGCGCAGGTCGTGGCGCGGGTCGCCGGTGCGCAGGTACCGGATCGCGCAGATCCCGCCGAAGACGAAGCCGCCGAGCGTCACGATCGCCAGCGGCACGTGCACGTAGAAGATCTTCTGCGAGAAGCCCTGGTCGGCGTCCATCGGCGCGACGAACGCGGCAAGGACGAACGCCCCGGTCAGGATGACCGCGGTCGCGATTCCGAGCGCCGTCAGGCGCGTTCCATAGAGCTTCTGGCTCGTCGGCATGCGTCAGTCCTCGACCAGGTAGTCGAAGAGCGCCCAGGCCATCAGGGCGAAGATCAGATCGTACAGCGCGAGCACCGCCAGCCAGCGTCCCGGCAGCGCGCCTGCGCCACCTGCGGCGAAGATCGGCGCCGTGGCGCGCGCCGCCGCGATGATCACCGGGATGAGCAGCGGCAGCGCGAGGATCGAGGTGATGAGGTCGCGCGCCCGGGTCTGCACCGCGATCGCGGCGACGAGCGTGCCGACGACGGCGAGCCCGAGGTCGGCGAGCAGCAGCACGAGCGCCAGGCGCGCCCACGCGCCGGGCCCGGGCGTCGGGGCCAGCAGCAGGATCGCGAACAGCGGGACCGCGACGACCTGGAGCGCGACGAGGAACAGGAACAGCGCGGAGACCTTGGCCAGGAACAGGGAGGAGCGATCGACGGGCGCCAGCAGGAACCCGTCGAGCCCGCCCTCGTCCCGGTCGGCGACGAAGAGACGGTTGATCCCGAGCAGCGCCGCAAGGGTCAGGGTCACCCAGAGGACCCCAGCCGCGAGGTCGCCGTCGACCGAGTCGCGCTGGAGCGCGAAGTGGAAGAGCACGTACGCCGTGGCGCTGAAGAGCGCCATCGCGACGAGCGTCTGCGGCGCGCGGCGCTCCAGCCGCAGCTCCTTGGCGAGCACCGCGCCCGCCGCGGCGATCGTGCCCGGAGGGGTCGGGGCGCTCATCGGTACAGGGCTCCGATCTCGGCGGCGGTGACGTCGGCGGCGCGCCCGAGCAGCGCGGCGCGCCCGTCGCGCAGCCCGAGCGCGAGGTCGCCCTCGGCCAGTCCGCCGACCGGGTCGTGGCTCGTCACGACGCGCGTGCGGCCGCTGGACCGCCCGACGAGCGGCTCGAGCAGGTCCGTGCCGGCGGGGTCGAGGTTGGCTCGCGGCTCGTCGAGCAGCAGCACGTCGGGGTCGTGCAGCACCGCCCGGCAGACCGCCAGGCGCTGCGTCATCCCGCGGGAGTACGTGTGCACGCGGTCGTCGCCGCGGCGCCGCAGGTCGACGGCCTCCAGCAGTTCCTCGATGCGCTCGCCCGGCCGCCGCAGCCCGTGCAGCCGCGCGTGGTAGGCGAGGTTCTCGCGGGCGCTGAGGTCGCCGTACAGCAGCGGGTCGTGGCCGAGGAACCCGACCTGCCCGCGCACGCGCCAGCCCGCCTTACGCACGTCGTGGCCGAGGACGCGCGCCGCGCCCGCGCTCGGGCGCAGGAGCGTGGCCAGCACCCGCAGCAGCGTCGACTTGCCCGCGCCGTTGGGCCCGAACACGACGAGCGTCTCGCCCGCGTCCAGGGTGGCGGTCACGTCGTCGAGCGCAGCACGCTCGCCGTAGCGCCGCGTCAGGCCCTCCAGCTCAATGGCGGGCACCGGGCTCCTCCCGGGTGAGGGTCGCGGCGGCGTGCGGCAGGGCGGGGGCGATGACGGGGAAGAGCTGCTCGATCGCCTTCGGGTTGCCGGGGAAGTTCACGATCAGCGTCCGTCCGGCGATCCCGCTGACGCCGCGCGTGAGCAGCGCGAGCGGCTGGTGGCGCAGCCCCTCGATCAGCATCGCCTGCTGGAAGGCGGGGGCCTCGCGCTCGATGACCGCGCGAGTCGCCTCCGGCGTGACGTCGTCCGGCGTCAGCCCGGTGCCGCCGGTCGTGAAGACGAAGCGCACGTCGTCGGCGACGAGCGTGCGCAGGCGCCCGGTGATCGCCGCCGCGTCGTCCGCGAGCACCTCGACCGGCAGCACCGCGCACCCGGCGGCGGCGAGCAGCTCGGCCAGTCGCGGGCCGGAGCGGTCCTCGCCCGCGCCGCGGGCGAGCGACGTCGAGATGGTGAGCACGGCGGCGCGCATCGCCGGGGACGGTACCCGCGCGCGCCCCGTAGGCTCCGGCGCGTGGGACGGATCGCCATCGTCGGAGCCGGGTTCGCGGGCCTCGCGGCGGCCGACGCGCTCACCGCTGCGGGTCACGACGTCGTCGTCCTGGAGGCGCGCGATCGCGTCGGCGGACGCGTGCACAGCGTCCCGTTCGCCGGCGGGCCGGTCGAGCGCGGAGCCGAGTTCGTCTTCGACGGGCACGAGCAGGTGCAGGCGCACTGCGCCCGCTTCGGGCTGACGCTCGCCGACAAGGGCTTCCCGTACGGCGACCGGGAGCCGCGCGGCGGCCTGCCGACGACCCGCGCGGAGGTCGTCGCCGCAGCGGCCGGGCTGGGTGCGGCCGCGGCGGGCGGCGGATCGGTCGCGGATGCGATCGAGCGCCTGGACGCCGATCCGGCGGCGCGCGCCGCGGTCCGCGCCCGGCTGGAGATGACGCACGCGACGCCCGCCGACCGGCTCGACGCCGGCGTCCTCGAGGGCGACGAGGGCTCGTCGTTCGGGGACTACACCTCGACGACGGTCGTCGAGGGCAACCAGGCGATCGCGACCGGCCTGGCGTCCGGACTGGCCGACCTGCGCCTCGGAGCCCCCGTGCGCGAGGTGGCGTGGGACCACGGCGGCGGGGTGCGGCTGACGGTCGACGGCTCCGGCGACGTGGAGGCCGACCGCGTGGTCATCGCGGTGCCGCTCGCGGTCCTCGATCAGGTCGCCTTCACGCGCGCGCTCCCGGATGAGCTGCGCGGCGCGCTGGCCCGCGCGGGCATTGGCCACGCCGCCAAGCTCTTCCTCGCCCTCACCGCGCCCGCTCCGCCCGCGAGCGTCATGGCGCCCGCCGAGCGGTACTGGACGTTCACGTCGCTCGGCGCCGGCGGCGCGCCGCCGCGCGTCTGCGGCGCGTTCGCCGGGACGCTCGAGGCGGTCGAGCGGCTCGTGCCCGGCGGCGACCCGGCACCGTGGGTGGCGTCCGTGGCGAAGCTGCGGCCGGACCTGCAGGTCGATCCCGCGTCCGCGCTCGCCGCCACCTGGCACGACGACCCGTGGGCGCGCGGGGCGTACAGCGCCGGCGTGCTCGGCACGCTCCCGGGCGACGAGGAGCTCCTCGCGGCGCCCGTCGGGCCGCTCCACTGGGCGGGCGAGCACCTCGCCGGCGCGTACGCCGGCTACATGGAGGGCGCGCTGCGCAGCGGGCAGCGCGCGGCCTCCGAGATCCTCACCGCCTGACCGCTCGAACGTCCCGCACTGCGCCCTGGAGGGGGGAATGCGGGACGTTCGCTCGCTGCTGGCGCCGGGCGTCAGTTGATGATGACATCGACCAGATGGTCGGCGGCCGCCCCCGCGCTGGTGAACGTGCGGACGTAGACGTCGCCGGAGACCCCTCCTCCCGCGCAGCCGTTCGTTCCGACCTCCGTCTCGCCCGGCCCAGCAGAGCCCGTGGAGATGAGCGTCGCGCCGGCGACGTCGATGTCACCCTCGGTGAGGCCCGCGAAGTTGATGCAGTAGTTCCCGGTCCCGAACTTGACGGTCGCCGTCACGCCCTTGGAGTGCTCCGGGTCGAACGTTCCGTCGGGATTGATGCGCGCGTACGCGAGCGCGGACCCCGGTGCGCCGGCCGCCCCCGCCGCTCCCGCTTCACCCTTCGCGCCGGCGTCGCCCTTCGCGCCGGCGTCGCCCTTCGCGCCGGCGTCGCCCTTCGGCCCGGCCGGGCCTGCCGCCCCTGCCGCCCCGGTCTTGGCCAGCTGCGCCCGGACGGCCTTCGACAGATCCTTGCTGCTGATCGACCCGTCCTTGATCTGCTTGCCGGTGATCAGCTTGGCCGCCGTCGCCGTGCCCGCGGTCGCGACCACGATCCCGACGACGAACGCGGTCACGACGCCGGCGCGGCCCTGAAGAACACGTCCCATCGAACACTCCCCGGTCGGTTGGCGCCGGACAGTAACGGCGGGCCACCCCGTGCGCCACCGAGCGGGCGCGTGCGCCCGCTGGACTACCGCCGGTCGCCGGCGGGCGGGCGCGTCCAGTCCCCGCTGCGCCCGCCGGACTTCGCCAGCAGCACGACCTGCTCGATCGACGACGCCCTTGTCCAGGCCCTTGACCATGTCGTAGACGGTCAGCGCCGCGACGCTCGCGGCGGTCATCGCCTCCATCTCGACGCCGGTGCGTGCGCTGACGCGCGCGGTCGCGGTGAGGGTCACGAGGCCCGGCGGCCGCGTCGATCTCGCCCTCGACATCGACGTGGTCCAAGCCGATCGGGTGGCAGAGCGGGATCAGCTCGCCGGTGCGCTTGGCGGCCTGGATGCCGGCGATCCGCGCGACGCCGAGCACGTCGCCCTTCGGCGCGTCGCCGGCCGCGACGCGTGCGGCGGTCTCCGGCGTCATCCGCACCAGTGCCTGCGCCACGGCTCGCCGGTCGGTCACCGGCTTGGCCGCGACGTCGACCATGCGCGCCGCTCCATGCTCGTCGAGGTGCGTGAGGTCGCCCATGCTCAGAAGAGGCGCTGCCGGGCCTTGGAGAGGACGAAGCCGTGGCCCTTGGCGTTCTGGCAGGTCACGCCGCTCTGGCGGATCCGGCAGGTGATCGACCGGAAGCGCCACGTCGTCCCGTACGGCCGGATCGGCCGCCGCGGGTCGAGCACCGTGTCGCCGACGCAGAGGCGGTAGCCCTTGCGGCCGGCGAGCCCGACGCCATAGGCCGTGCCCCAGTCGAGGTCGCAGCTCTTCGGCTTCGCGGGCGTGCCGTTCGTCGTGTCGCGGATGTCGCAGCGGACCGACGAGCCGTAGCCCGCGCAGCCGATGTTCCCGGACGGCGAGCGGAAGCCCCCGGCCGCGGCGGCGGGGCCGGCTGCCACGCCGGCCGCGATCAGCGCGAGGGACAGCAGGATCAGGACGCGCCGCATGGCGGCCAGCGTACTGCGCTCAGGCCGGGGCGTGGACGCCCTTGGCGTTCTCGATCAACTCGAGCACGCCGGCGCTGTTCCCCTCGCGCAGGAGCGCGACGGGGTCGGGATCGCCGTTGACGATCTCCTCGAAGAACGCCTTGCGGTCCTGGTAGGTGGGCAGCGTGCCCTTCGCCCAGCCGCGGGCGTCGTTGAGCATGATCGCGAGCTGCGCGTACTCCTCGCCGAACAGTGCGCTGATCTCGCGCTTCATGCGCTTGGCGAGCGCGGGCGAGGCGCCGGCGGTCGAGATCGCGATCGCGAGCGGGCCGGTGCGGACGATCGCCGGGAGGATGAAGTTGCACAGCGGCGGGACGTCGACGATGTTCACGAGCATCGCGCGGCGCTCGGCGTCCTCGTAGATGCGGATGTTCGTCTCGGTGCTGTCGGTGCACGCGATGACCATGAACGTGCCCTCGAGGTCGGCGGGGCCGGCGTACTCGCGCGGCTCCCAGGTGATCGACCCCTCGGCGGCCAGCGCCTCGAGCTCCGGGCCGGCGTCCGGGGAGACGACGGTGACGGCGCCGCCGCAGGCGAGCAGCCCCTCGGTCTTCTCCAGGCCCATGGCCCCGCCGCCGATCACCATGCACCGGCGGCCCTTGAGCTTCAGGCAGGCGATGTAGAACGGCGTGTCCAGCATGTCCTTCACGCAGGTCTGGTCGCAGATCCCGCGGTTGAACTGGCAGACGCACTCTTTCCCGGCGTAGGCGGCGGCAGGCATGGTCCCTCGAAGGGTAGTCGGACGTAGCCTCTGCGATACGCATGGATGCCGAGACCCGGTTCACGCCGATCCCGTTTCGCGCCGCCGCTCCCGGCGAGGGGTACTTCGAGGACGACGCGCTCATCCGGCGGGTGCACCGGGAGCTGATCGTCGCGTTCTCCGGCGCCCGGGCGCTGCTGCTCCAGGCCGCACATCCCGTGATGTTCGAGGGGTTCTACGACCGCACGCTCGGGGCTCGTCGGACCCGCACGGGCGGCTCGCGCGCACGGCGACCGTGATGAACACCATCTACTTCGGGACGCGGGAGGACGCCGACGCGCTCACGGCGGGCGTGCGGCGCGTGCACTCGCGGATCCGCGGTGAGCTGCCCGAGGCCGCCGGGCGCTTCCCCGCCGGCACGCCGTACGCCGCGGACGACCCTCACTACCTGCTCTGGACGCTGGCGCCGCTGTTCCAGTCCGCCGACCTCGTCTACCGCCTCTACGTCGGCGACCTGGACCGCGACGAGCGCGACGCGCTGTGGCAGGACCACCGGCTCGTCGGCGGCCTGTTCGGGCTGCGCCCCGGCGACATGCCCGCGACGATCGAGGAGTTCGACGAGTACTTCGAGGGGATGCTCTACGGCGGCGAGCTCTGGGTGACGCCGCGGGCCCGCGAGCTGGGGAAGGCCGTCGTCTTCCACCCGCCGGCGCCGGTGCACATGCGCTGGCTCGTGGAGACCGTGAACTTCGTCATCGTCGGCTCGCTCCCGGGGCACATCCGCAAGGGCTACGGCCTCTCCTGGGATCCGCTGCGCGAGGCGCTGCGCCGCGGCGGCGCCGAGTACACCAAGCGCGTCCTGCTGCCGCTGCTTCCCGGCATGGTGCGCAACACGCCGGTCGCCGGCGGCCGGCTGATTCCCGGCCCGCCGAAGGCGCCGCGGGAACCCGACGCCGCGGCGGCCTAGCGCCCGCTGCGCAGCGCGCGGGCCCAGCGGCCCGTCTGCCGGAACAGCGCCGCGCCGCCGCTCCCTGAGCGCGCGCTCGCGGTCGCTGTCGCGCGCCGAGCGCAGCCCGAGCACCGTGCGCGCCGCGCGCTCGAGCGTCTCGTCGTACGGGAACCACCAGGCCGGGCGGCCGACCGGCGGATCCCAGGTGACGACCTTCGGCTCGGCGCACGTGCGCAGCGCGATGGCCCCGCGCGCGCGCCCGATGCCCGAGCCCTTGACGCCGCCCCACGGCACCTGCGGGGCGCTGCGCGCGACGAGGTGGTCGTTCATCCAGACCATGCCGACCTGCAGCTCGCGGGCGATCCGCGCGCCCTTGAAGCGGTCGGCCGTCCAGACCGACGCGCCGAGGCCGAGCGGCGAGGCGTTCGCCAGGCGGATCGCCTCGCTCCTCGGTGTCGGCGCGATGGACGACGAGCACCGGGCCGGGCGCCTCCTCGTTCCAGAGCCTCATCCCCGGGCCGACGCCGGTGACGACCGCGGGGGCGAAGAACGCTCCGCGCACCGTGGAGGCCGCCACGGGGCCGCCGCAGTGGACGACGGCGCCGTGCTCGCGCGCGTCGTCCACCAGCGCGACGAGCCGGTCCAGGCGCTCGGCCGAGACGAGCGGTCCGACGTCGGTGCCCGGCTGCGCCGGATCGCCGACCCGCAGCGCGCGTCGCCATCGCCACGACCCGCTCCAGGAACCGGTCGTGGACGGCGACCATGACGACGGCCCGTCCGACACTGCCGCCGGACTGCCCGGCGTTGGCGAACGCGGCCCAGGTCGCGCCGCGCGCCGCGCGCCCGACGTTGGCGTCGGCGAGCACGATCATCGCGTCGTCCCCGCCGAGCTCCAGCACGGTGCGCTTGAGCTGGCGGGCGCACGACTCGGCCACGGCCCGGCCCGCGCGCAGGCTGCCGGTGAAGCGGATCTGCGCAACGGGCGCGTCCACGAGCGCGCCGCCGACGTCGGCGTGGCCGTGCACGACGCGCAGCAGCCCTTCGGGGATGCCGGCCCGCGCGAAGACCCGGGCGATCCGCTCGGCCGCGAGCGCGGCGTGCGGCGAGGGCTTGAGCACGACGCCGTTGCCGGCGGACAGTGCGACGGCGACGTCGCCGAGCGGGGTGGCGAACGGCTCGGCCGCCGGGCCCAGCACTCCGATGACGCCCAGCGGCTCGTAGGCCCAGCGTCCGCGCTTGATCGGGTGCTGCGTGCGCGAGAAGCCGATGCGCTCGCCCTTGAGGATGCCCGGCGCCGACGCGGCGAGCCACTGCAGCGTCTCGACGGCCGGGAGCAGCTCCATCGTCTCGACCTCGGCGCGCGGGCGGCCCTGCTCGCGTGAGATGAGGTCCACGAGCTCGTCGGCCTCGTCGATGACGGCCTGCGCAGCGCGCGCCATGTAGCGCGAGCGGTCCTCGAGCCGCAGCATCGCCCACAGCCGCTGGACCTCCGATGCGCGGTCGACGGCCGCGGCCACGTCGCGCGCGGTGGCGCGCGCGACCGAGCCCAGCAGGTCGCCGCCGGCGGGGCTGCGCGCCTCGATCGGCGCGGGGACACTGGTCGCGTCGGCCATCGTGGCGGCGATCCTACGCGCGCCCACGGCCGCGGCGGATCTCCTCGAGGCGCTCGCGCAGCGCCGCCTCGGCGTCGTCCGGCCGGTAGAAGCGCTCGCCGACGAGCGGGTCGGGGAGCAGTTCCTGCGCGCTCAGGTGGCCCTCGTGCGCGTGCGGGTCGTCGTACCCGTCGCCGCGTCCCGGCTCCTTCGCCCCGGGGTGGGCGGATGAGCGCAGGTACGCCGGGGGTGGCTGCGCTCCGCGCTCGCGCACGCTCCCGCGGGCGCGGGAGATCGCGCGGTAGGCCTCCTTCGACTTCGGCGCCAGGCTCAGGTGGATCGCGCACTGCGCGAGCGCCCACGCCGCTTCGGGCATCCCCACCTGCTGCACCGCCTGCATCGTCGCGACGGCCAGCGGCAGTGCCCGCGGGTCGGCGTTCCCGATGTCCTCGCTGGCGAGGATCACCATCCGCCGGGCGATGAACTTCGGATCTTCGCCGCCCTCGATCATCACCGCCAGGTAGTAGAGCGAGGCGTCGGGGTCCGAGCCGCGGGTCGCCTTGATCCAGGCGGAGATCGTGTCGTAGTGCTGGTCTCCGCGCTTGTCGAAGCGCATGGCCCGGCGCTGCAGCGCGTCCTCGGCGAGCGCCAGCGTCACCGGCTCGCCCTCGCCCGCCGTCGCGCCGGCGAGCTCGAGCGCCTGCAGCGCCGTGCGCGCGTCGCCGCCGGAGCGCGTGGCGAGGAAGCGCAGCGCCTCCTCGTCGACGCCGCGCTCGCCGGCGCCGCCGTGGGCCATCGCCCGGCGCAGCACCGTCTCGACGTCGTCGCTGGTGAGCGCGTGCAGCTCGTAGACCTGCGTGCGCGAGAGCAGCGCGGCGTTGACCTCGAAGTAGGGGTTCTCGGTCGTCGCGCCGATCAGCGTGATCAGCCCCTCCTCGACGGCGGGCAGGAGCACGTCCTGCTGGGCCTTGTTGAAGCGATGGATCTCGTCGAGGAAGAGGACGGTGCGGGTGCCGCCCGACGCGCGGCGCTCGGCCGCGCGCTCGAGCACGCCGCGGACCTCGGCGCGGCCGGCCTCGACCGCGCTCAGCTCCTCGAACGCCGCGTCGGCGGCGACCGCGACGATCCGCGCAAGCGTCGTCTTGCCGGATCCGGGCGGGCCGTAGAGGACCATCGAGTGCGGGCGGTGGTGCTCGATCGCGGCGCGCAGCGAGGTGCCCTCGCCGAGCAGGTGGCTCTGGCCCACCACGTCGTCGATCGTCGCGGGCCGCATGCGCGCGGCGAGCGGCGCCTCGCCCGCCGGGACCGCGGCCGCCGCGCGCGGCTGCGCGACGGGCTGGTCGGACGGCGACTCGAACAGGCGGTCCACGGTGCGCAGTATCGCGCCGCGGGCGGCCCGGTGTTCAGGGAAGCGGCGCGCCCGCGACGGCGGCGAGGGCACCGACGGCGGCCGCCCCGACGATCACGGGCGCGATGCCGCGCCGCAGCCCGAGGAGCAGCACGGCGGCGGCGGCCGCGACCGCCCACTGCCACGCGAGGTCGACGCCTCCCGCCAGCGGGACGAACGCGCCGAAGATCGCGCCGACGGCGGCCGGGCCGGCCCCGTCGAGGAACGCGCGCGCGTCGAGGTTCTCGCGCAGCGCCAGGAACCGCCGCCCGCCGAGCAGGATGAGCGCGAACGACGGGATGAACGCGACCGCCGACGCGAGCAGCGCGCCGCCCAGCCCGGCGGCGGCGTACCCGACGACGGCGACCGTCTGGGTGACCGGGCCGGGCGTGATCTGCCCGAGGGCGACGGCGTTCAGGAACTCGGCGTTCGTCATCCAGCCGAAGCGGTCCACGGCATCGCCCTGCATGATCGGGACGATCACGAAGCCGCCGCCGTAGGACAGCCCGCCGACCTTCAGCGCCGTCCACGCCACGTCCGGCAGCGCCGCTGCGCCGCTCGCCGCCGCGAGGACGAACGCCGGCAGGCCGAACGACATGGCCGGCGCGTCACCACGCTCGAGCCGGCGGAAGGACAGCTCCGCCAGGCCGCAGACGAGCAGGGCGAGGACGACGAACGCGCCGAACAGGACGACGGCGGACGCGCCGACGACGAGGTAGACGACCGCGCGCCACCGCTGCATCCCCGCATGCGGCGCGAGGCTCGAGCGCGCGAGGTCGTACCCCACCCGCAGGATGACCGCGAGGACCGCCGCGCCCGCACCCGCCTGCAGGCCCAGGCCCCACGCGGGGGTCGAACCGCTGAGCGTGAGTGCCCCCAGCGCGATGATCAGGCACAGGCCGGGGAGGATGAACGCGAGCCCGCCGAGCACCGCACCCGGCCGGCCCGCCACGCGCCCGGCGCAGTAGATCGCCAGCTGCGTGGAGGCGGGCCCGGGCAGCAGCTGCGTGGCGGCGTTGGCGTCCTCGAACTCGCGCGCCGCCATCCACCCGCGGCGCTCCACGCACAGCTCGCGCAGCAGCGCGACGTGCGCGGGCGGGCCGCCGAAGCCGATGACGCCCAGACGGCCCCACTCGCGCAGCACCGTCCCCAGCCCGATCGGTTCGCCCGCCATGTTCCGCGCATGCTGTCAGGCGGGGCCGTACGATCGTCCGATGCACCTGGAGGAGGAGGCGACCCGGCTGCTCGCGCAGCTCATCCGCCACAACACCGTCAACCCTCCGGGGAACGAGCGCGCCGCCCAGGACGAGCTCGCGGCCCTGCTCTCGGGAGCGGGGTTCGAGGTGACGCTCGTCGGCAGCACGCCGGAGCGCCCGAACCTCGTCGCGCGCCTGCGCGGCGCCGCCGAGGGCCCGGTGCTCGGGCTGCTCTCCCACGTCGACACCGTGCTCGCCGACCCGGCCGAGTGGCGGCACGATCCGTGGTGCGGCGACGTCATCGACGGTGAGCTGTGGGGCCGCGGCGCGCTGGACATGAAGTCGCAGACGGCCGCCGAGGTCACGGCCGCCGTCTCGCTCGCGCGTGAGGGCTGGCGCCCGGCGCGCGGCGACCTGCTCGTGATCGTCGTCGTCGACGAGGAGGTGGGCGGCGGCGAGGGCGCGATCTGGCTGACGGAGAACCACCCGGACCTCGTGCGCTGCGACATGCTCCTCAACGAGGGCGGCGGCGCGGTCATCCCGTACGACGGCGGGCGCGTCTACGGCGTCTGCGTCGCGGAGAAGGGCGTCCACCAGTTCCGGGTCACGACGCACGGGACCGCCGGACACGCGAGCAACCCGCGGCTCGGCGACAACGCGCTGCTGAAGCTCGCCCCGCTGATCAGCGCGATGAGCGACGGCATTCCCGCGTACGACCCGACCGAGGGGCCGATGCGGCTCTTCGCCGACCTGGGCTTCGACGCCGCGGACCCGGTCGCCGCGCTGGCCGCGCTGCGCGAGCGCGATCCGATCCTCGCCCTCGTCGTCGAGCCGGGCCTCGGCGTGACGTTCGCGCCGACGATGGCGACGGCCTCGGAGAAGATCAACGTCATCCCCTCCGGCGCGAGCGTCAACGTCGACTGCCGCACGCCGCCGGGCATCGGCGAGGACGTCGTCCGCGCGCGGATCGCGCGACATGCTCGGCGACGGACGGCTACGACCTGGAGTTCACCGAGCAGAACATCGGCAACGGTTCGGCGATCGACTCGCCGCTGATGGACTCGATCCGGAGCTGGATCGAGCGCGAGGACCCGGGCGCTCGCGTCGTGCCGATCGTGCTGCCGGCGTTCACGGACTCGCGGACGTTCCGCGACGCCTTTCCGGAATGCGTGGCCTATGGCTTCTTCCCGATGCGCCACACCTCGCTCTACGAGATGTGGCCGCTGATCCACGCGCCGGACGAGCGCATCGACGTGCGCGACCTGGCGTTCGCCACGCAGTGCTATCGCGACCTGACGCGGGAGCTGCTCGGGTGAGCGAGCCCGATCGCCTGCGACTCGGGGGCATGGCGCTCGGCAACGGGCTGCTCGTGCACGGGCCGACGTCGTGGGCTGCGGCGATCCGCGCCGACGACGGGTCGATCCGGACGGCGTCCGGGCGCAAGCCGCGCGCGCCGGTCTCGGTGGACCGCGTGCCCGGCGCCCGCGGCGTCGTGAAGCTCGGTGAGGCCATGGTCGTCATCCCGCTCGTCAAGCGCGCGCTGCCGCAGGCGCGCCTGCCGTTCGAGAGCGCGCCGGTGATCGGCGCCGCCGTCGCGGCCAGCCTCGGCGGGACGGTCCTGCGCCGGCGCCTCGGCGGCGGGCGGGGTGACGTCGCGGGGATCGCGCTGTCGCTGCTCCCGTCGATGGTCGCGCTGCGGGCGGGCGAGGTCGCCGCATACCACGGCGTCGAGCACAAGGCGATCGCCGCCTACGAGCAGGGCTCGGGCGACGCCCGCGACGCGGACAAGGAGCACGACCGCTGCGGCTCGCACCTGATGGCGCCGATGCTCGCCGCGAACCTCGCGGGAGCGGCGCTGCTGCGGCGCGTCGTCGATCGCCCGTCGTCGCTGCACGGCGGGCTCGTCTCGCTGGCGAGCGTGGGCGTCGCCGTCGAGGTCTTCGTCTGGAGCGAGCGCAACGCCGGCACCCGCGCCGCCCGCGCGCTGCGGCGCCCCGGGCACGAGCTGCAGCGGGCGCTCGGGACGCGCGAGCCGACCGAGGAGCAGCTCGACGTGGGGCGTGCGGCGTTGGAGGAGATCGTGCGGGCAGAGGACGCGCTCAGCGCACGCGCCTGATCCGGACGTCGAGGTCGTAGGTCACGACGCAGGTGGTGCCCGACTGCCGGTCGCCCTTCGAGGCGCAGTCGATGTCGGTCTTCGTCGCCCTGAAGCGCTTCGAGCGCCCCTTCGCGAGCTGTCGGACCCCGCGGACGTCCGTGGTGGTCATCCGGATCGGCAGGCTGGACGTCAGGACGTTCTCGCCATAGACCTTGCACTGCCGGTAGCTCGCCTTCTGGAAGAGCGGCGGCCCGGCGGCGAAGGTCGCCGGTGGATCCCTGTTGAACACGAGCTCGGCGAGGTCGTCGTCGTCCTCCTCCCGCGGCTCGATGTTGAAGGTCAACGACGTGCGAGCGGTCTTGCGGGTCCCGCAGTCGTCCCGTCCCTTGCCGGGGGCCGGCTTGGCGGGCTCGCATGTGCCGTCGGCCGCGCGGGCGGTGGTACCGGGCGGGCACACGCCCGGGCAGCCCGCCGTATCGGCGCTGCCGTAGCGGCGCTTCCACGAGCGGATCTGCTTGGTGCTCGCGGGGGCGAACCCTCCGAATCGCCAGGATCCCGGGCCCGCCGAGACGGTGATGACGCGCGTGCGCCTGACGGCGAACGACAGCGTCGACGAGCCCGACTCGTCACTCCATGGCGCGCACTGCTTGTCGACCTCGCCCGACTTCCGCGACCAGTCGACCGACACCGAGCCGCGCAGCGTGACGTCGTAGGTGGCCGACACGGGACCCAGCGGTGCCAGGTCGTCGTCCTGGGCCAGCGCCGCGGGCGCGCCGAGCGCTGCCGTTCCGACCAGCGCCACCAACACGGTCAGGATCTCTCGGCCGCTCATGGCCCCCTTCTAGCAGACGACCGTCATCAGCGCACGCGCGGGGAAAGTCGCACGTGCCCGTCCGACGCTTGAAAACCCGGCGATCCTGCCGATACTGGGACTGATGCCCTCCAAGCTGCTCGCCGCGGTCGTCCCTGCCGCGGATCCCGCTCAGGTCAAGCTCGACCTGCTGGCCTCGCTCGACCAGGTCGAGCAGGCCTTCTCCGCGCAGCTCGAGCAGGTGCCCCCGCCGCTGGGCTTCTTCGACCGCCTCCAGGAGTTCGGTACGAACTGGAGCGGGTTTCTGGGCCTGATCTTCATGGCCGTTCTCGTCTTCGTCCTGTGGAAGAGCCTCAAGCTCATGCCCAAGACGAAGCCGATGCAGATCAAGCCCGAGGCGAACCTCGAGGTCGCCTGGACCGACATCGCCGGCGCCGACGAGGCGAAGGCCGAGCTGATCGAGGTCGTCGAGTTCCTGCGCGACCCGAAGCCCTTCCACCGGCTCGGCGCGAAGGTGCCGAAGGGCGTCCTGCTGCACGGCCCGCCGGGCACCGGCAAGACGCTGCTCGCCAAGGCGGTCGCCCACGAGTCGGGCGCGCAGTTCTTCTCCCAGTCCGCGAGCTCGTTCGTCGAGATGTTCGCCGGCCTCGGCGCGGCGCGCATCCGGCGCCTGTTCGACGAGGCGCGCAAGCACGAGCCGGCCGTCATCTTCATCGACGAGCTCGACGCGGTCGGCGCGCGCCGCGGCTCGGACAACAACTCCGAGCGCGAGCAGACGCTCAACCAGCTGCTCGTCGAGATGGACGGCTTCGCCTCCACCGACCAGGTCGTCGTGATGGCCGCCTCCAACCTGCTCGAGAAGCTCGACCCGGCGCTGCTGCGCCCGGGGCGCTTCGACCGCCAGGTGTTCGTCTCCCCGCCGGACGTCGGCGGGCGGCGCAGCATCCTCGACGTCCACACGCGCAACAAGCCGCTGCGCGAGGACCTCGACCTCGACGTCATCGCGCAGCAGACGAGCGGCCTCACGGGCGCCGACCTGGCGAACATCTGCAACGAGGCCGCGATCCGCTGCGCGCGCCGCGAGCGGCCACGCGCTCTCGACCGACGACTTCGACGCGGCGCTCGAGCGCGTCGTCGCGGGCGTGCAGTCCTCGACGACGCTCAACCCCCACGAGCGCGAGGTCGTCGCCTACCACGAGGCCGGCCACGCGCTGACGCGCGAGCTGCTCGCGACCGCCGAGCGCGCGCACAAGATCTCGATCGTCCCGCGCGGGCAGGCGCTCGGCTACGTCATGAACCTGCCGGACGAGGACAGCTACCTCAAGACGCGCGAGGAGCTCATCGACCAGCTGACCGTGCTGCTCGGCGGCCGGGTCGCCGAGCAGGTCGTCTTCGGCGCCGTCACGACCGGCGCGGCGAACGACCTGCAGCGCGTCGCGGAGATCACCAACGCGATGGTCCACGTCTACGGCATGGGCACCTCCGAGGTGACGAGCCGCACGTACGTCGACACCGAGCAGCTGTCGGACCTCACGCGCCGCATCCGCGACGAGGAGCAGCAGGCGCTGGCCTTCGAGGCGCACCGCCAGGCGCTCGACCTCATCACCGCGCACCGCGAGGTGCTCGAGGAGTTCGCGCAGGAGCTGCTGGAGAAGGAGGTCCTCGGGCGCTCGGACATCGACCGCATCATGGACGGCATCCCGCGCATCGACCGGCGGCCTGCGCGCAACCTGCGGATCGTGGCGACCGATCCGACGCCGCCCGCGGACTCGTAGACTGCGGCGGGCATGTTCGCCCGCATCGATCACATCGGCGTCGCGGTGGAGTCCATCGACGACGCGCTGAAGCTCTACGACGCCTCCTACGAGATGACCCTCGTCCACCGCGAGGTGGTCGAGGAGCAGGGCGTGGAGGCCGTGCTGCTGGACGTCGGCGAGAACCACGTCGAGCTGCTGCAGCCGCTCGGTCCCGACACCCCGGTCGGCAAGTACCTCGCCAAGCGGGGCCCCGGCATCCATCACGTCGCCTACCAGGTGACCGACATCGACGCCGAGCTCGAGCGCCTGTCCGCCGCCGGCGTCGAGCTGATCGACAAGACCCCGCGAATCGGCATCCGCGGGTCGCGCGTGGCGTTCTGCCATCCCCGCAGCACGGGCGGCGTGCTGACCGAGATCGTCGAGCCCGCGGAGGCCCACTGACATGGCGAAGGATTCGAAGGACGAGCGGCACGGCGTGACCCTGGGCTTCCAGGGCGGCGGCGGGCTGGCGCTGCGGCTCACGAAGGCCGAGGCCGACGGGCTGCGCGACGCGCTCGCCGGCGGCGAGTGGTTCGACGTGCAGGACGCGGACGGCCCCGTGCGGATCAACCTCTCGCAGGTGGTCTACGTGCGCACCGAGACCGACGAGCAGCGGGTGGGCTTCGGGCTGGGGTAGGGACGGCCCCCTGGCGGGACGGACCGCCGGAGGCGGGCCGATCGTTCTCCGCGCCCCGCGTGGCCGGCGCCTGTCGGGTTTCGACCGGTCACTGGTCATTTCTCGCGGTGAGTGACGGCCCCCCCGCGTTCGTTGCGGGTTTCGACCGGTCACTGGTCATTTCTCGCGGTGAGTGTCGGGCGCGGCTGGTGGTGGGACGGCCGCCTGCGGCGGTGATCGATCAGGTCGGCTTCGCCGACCTGTCCTGCCAGGGGCCGTACACGGGGGCCGTAGACGTGGATGAGGCGGACCTCGCGGTCCGCCTCAGAGCCCCCGGATCACAGTCCCCTCTGACTTCAGAACGTCCCAGGAAGGTGTGTCTCGCCTGGGTGGCTTGAACACTCCTGACCACCGGGTCTGTCCGCCGGCGTGAGCCGGCGCGGTACCCGGTCCGGCGCTCGCAGTGGCGCCATAGGTCACGTGGGGGACCGGCCGGACGGGGAAGGCTATCGTCGATCGCGTGAAGGTCGGAATCGTCGGCATGCCCAACGCGGGGAAGTCCTCGCTCTTCAACGCGCTGACGAAGGCGGGAGCGGAGGCCGCGAACTACCCGTTCACGACCATCGAGCCGAACGTCGCGGTCGTGCCGGTGATCGACGATCGCCTCGAGCAGGTGGCGGAGACCATCGGCTCCTCGGAGATCGTGTGGGACACGATCGCCTTCCACGACATCGCCGGCCTCGTCGCCGGTGCGTCCAAGGGCGAAGGGCTCGGGAACCAGTTCCTGGCGAACATCCGCGAGACCGACGCGCTCGTCCACGTCGTCCGCGCGCACGGTGACCCGAACGTGATCCACTCCGAGGGCAGCGTCGATCCCGCGCGCGACATCGACACGATCGAGACGGAGCTGATCTACGCCGACCTCGAGCAGGCCGAGCGCCGCCACCAGCGCGTCGTGCGCGAGGCGCGCGGCGGGGACAAGCATGCGATCGCGGAGGAGAAGTGGCTCGGCGAGGTCATCGCCGCGCTCCAGTCCGGGAAGCCCGCACGGACGGTGCCGGTGCCCGAGGAGGCGCCCGACGTCGCCCGGCTGCTGCAGCCGCTGACCGCCAAGCCGGTGCTGTTCGTGGCGAACATCGACGAGGGCACCGACGAGGTGCCGGCCGCGGTCGCCGAGCACGCGGCGTCGCACGGCGCCGGCGTCGTCGCCGTGTCGTCGCGCCTGGAGGCCGAGCTGTCGGAGCTCGATGACGAGGACGCCGCGACGATGCGCGCCGACCTCGGCGTGAGCGAGTCCGGGCTTCAGCGTGTCGTGCGCGGCGCCTTCGAGCTGCTCGAGCTGGACGCGTTCTTCACGGCGGGCGAGGCGAAGCCGGCCCAGTGCTGGCACCTGCGCCGCGGCCTCACCGCCTGGCACGCCGCCGGGCAGATCCACACGGACATCCAGAAGGGCTTCGTCCGCGCCGAGGTCATCGGCTGGAAGGACCTCGTCGACGCCCGCGGCTACGCGGGCGCCCGCGACCGCGGGACGCTGCGGCTGGAGGGCCGGGACTACGTGATGGCCGACGGCGACGTGCTGACGGTGAAGTTCACGCCGTAGTCCGCCGCCGCCGACGCGTAGTTCGCGACGCCGCCAGGGGCGCACCGGCCCATAGGGTCGTCGAATGCTCTCTTCCCGCGCGCTGTCCGCCCTGGCCCTCACCACGGCGCCGACGGCCGCGGCGAACAGCATCGGCGTGCAGGCCAGCGAGATGAAGTTCGTGCTCACGGCCGACACGGCCCCCGCCGGCAAGGTGACGTTCAACGCCGAGAACGTCGGCAAGGTCGGCCACGAGATGGTGATCATCAAGACCGACACCCCGGCCGCGGACCTGCCGGTCAAGGACGGCGAGGTCAGCGAGGACGGCTCGATCGGCGAGATCGGCCCGGAGGAGCTGGTCGTCGGCGCGAAGATCACCAAGTCGTTCGACATGCCGGCCGGCCGCTACGCACTCATCTGCGCACTGCCCGGCCACTACCAGGCGGGCATGCACTCGGACTTCACGACGCAGTAGGGCCCCGGCCTCCAGGTACTCGTCGAGCCGCTTGCCGGCCTGCGTGTCCTCGTAGACCTCGTACTCGCGCAGCAGTCCCCAGAGCGGTCAAGGGACACGTCCGCGGATCGTGACGTCGAGCGCGGAGCTTCTTCGGCGCCAGGCTACACCGGCACCGGCATGAAGCAGATCGTCGCCAAGGGTCGCGGTGGCCTTGGGCACCTAGCCGGGCCGCGACTCCAGGCGTCCCGCGAGGGCGCCCATGCCGCGCTGGGCCGCGGCGGTGGCTGCGGCCGGCGCATCGAGCGGCCCGTCCTCCGGCCGCTCCACGGCGATCGGCTGCAGCGTCGCGATCTCGCGGAACGTCCGCAGCAGCTCCGGGTCCGCCGTCAGCGCACCGCGCGTACGCGGCGTCATGTCGCTCACCGGGTCCGCGGCGGCCGCCAGCACGCCGTCAAGGGTCCCGAACCGCCTGAGCAGATCCGCGGCGCCCTTCGCGCCGATCCCCTTCGCGCCCGGCAGGCCGTCCGACGGGTCGCCGCGCAGCGCGATGAGGTCCGGCACCTGGGCGGGCTCGACGCCGTAGCGCTCGCGCACCCCGGCCGCGTCGATGACGTCCGGCCCGCCCTTCGCCGGGAAGAGGACGCGGACGTGCTCGTCCACGCACTGGAACATGTCGCGGTCGCCGGTGAAGAGCAGGGTCGTTCCGCCCGCGGCGGTCTCGACCCGCGCGAGCTCCCCGAGCAGGTCGTCCGCCTCCAGGCCCTCGGGCTCGGCCTCCAGCGACGTCCACCCGAACGCGCCGAAGAACGCCCGCGCGTCGGCCCACTGGTGCTCCAGCTCCGCCGGCATCTCGGGCCGGTCGGCGTGGTACCCGGGGAAGGCCGTCACCCGATAGGCGCCGGCCTCGGCGCCGAAGCACAGGACGACCGCGCGCGGGCCGTGCGCGTCGACGGCCTGGAGGAGCAGGTTCGCGGTGCCCAGCAGGGCGTTGACGGGCCGTCCGTCCGTGCCCCTGATGCTCTTGGGGAGCGCGAAGAACGCCCGGTACAGCAGCGACGGCGCGTCGACGGCGAGCAGCGGGACGGGCACGACGGACACCGTACCCGCCGGCGGTACCGTGATACGGGCCGCGGTCCGCGTCCGTATCCCGCAGGTGGCCGCAGTCCTCACTCCCCTCATGCCCGACGACGAGAAGACCACCAAGGTCCCGAAGGGCCGTCTGGCCCGCACCGCCCGGTTCGGCTCGCTCGTCGGCGGCCAGAGCGTGAAGTGGACGGCGACGAACGTCGCCAACAAGGTCCGCTCCGATGACCGGGCGACGGCCGCCAACGAGCGCCGCGCGCTCGACCTCGCCGACCAGCTCGTCAAGCAGCTCGGGCAGATGAAGGGCGCCGCGATGAAGATCGGCCAGGTGCTCAGCACCGTCGACTTCGACCTGATCCCCGAGAGCGAGCGCGAGGAGTTCAAGGAGCGCCTCGCGGCCCTGCGCGACAGTGCGCCGAAGGTCGCCTTCAAGGACATGCGCAAGGTCGCCGAGAAGGACATCGGCGGGACGCTCGACGCGCACTTCGCGACCTTCGACGAGCGCCCGATCGCGGCCGCGTCGATCGGGCAGGTCTACCGCGCGACGACGCACGACGGCGAGGACGTCGCCGTCAAGATCCAGTACCCCGGCGTCGCCGAGGCCGTCGAGACCGACCTGCGCAACGTCCAGCTCCTCGTCCCGCTGCTCAAGCGGATGGCGCCCGGCATGGATGCCAAGGCGCTGCTCGCCGAGCTGCGCGAGCGGATCGCCGACGAGCTCGACTACGAGATCGAGGCACAGAACCAGCGGCGCGTCCATCGCGCCTTCCGCGACCACCCCTTCGTGCGGATCCCCAAGGTCCACACCGACCTCTCGACCCGCCGCGTGCTCGTCACCGAGTTCATCGACGGCGTGGGCTTCGACGAGGTCAAGAAGCTCGACGACGCCGGACGCGACCGCTTCGCCGAGATCGCGTTCCGCTTCTTCTACGGGCTGCTCGAGCGCGAGCACATCGCGGCGGGCGACCCGCACCCCGGCAACTACATCCTCTGTGCCGACGGCAAGGTCTGCTTCCTGGACTTCGGCCTCGTGCGTCACGTCGACGACGACTACCTGGACGGCGAGCAGGCGCTGGCCCGGGCCGTCATCCACGGCGACGCGGAGGGCGTCCATCACTGGATGGCGACGCTCGGCTACCTTCCCGAGCCCGACGACTTCCACCCCGAGCGCGTGCTCGAGCAGCTCCAGATCGCCGGTGAGTGGTACTTCACGACCGGCTTCCGCCGGCTGGACCCCGAGTACGTGCGCAATGCGATGGAGGTCGGCTCCTCTCCCCGCTCGGAGCACTTCGACTACATGCGCAAGCAGACCCTGCCGCCGCAGGCACTGCTCATGCGGCGGATGGAGGGCCTGCTGTTCAGCGTGCTGGGCGAACTGCGGGCCGGCGGCGACTGGGGGCGCCTGGCGCTGGAGTACATCGCCGACGAGTCGCCGACGACGGAGATCGGCGAGGTCGAGGCGACGTATCTGGCGACGCGGGCCTAGCCTGGTCCGTCCCCGGGCTCGAGGGCGACATCGATCACACATCCGGCCGCGGCCGGATCCCGCGGCTCGAAGCGGGTCATGCGTCCGTCGGTCCCGATGTGCTCCAGGACGCCGCGCACGATCCCCTTGTGCAGCGTGCAGACGACCGCCGGGTTCTCGCGGACGACGTCGGCATAGGGGCACGACATCAGCCGGTAGCGCACACCGCCCGCCGTCTCCTCGCGACTGGGCTCGAAGCCCATGGCGTCGAGCGCGTGACGAACGTGGTCGGCCTCCTCGACGCCGCCGGCGCCCAGGCCCCGGGCCAGCTCGACGCCCAGATCGGCGCCCGCCGCCTCGACCTCCGCGAGCCGGCCGCGCGTCGCGGGGATCGCGCGGGCCAGGGAGCGCGCCAGCGCCCAGCCGACGTGGGGCCGGTCGGCCTCGGCGATCGCGCGTGTGCTGAGGCGCCAGCGATCACGGGGGCGGCCGGCGCCACCGTGCTCCCGATCGCGGTCGACCAAGCCGCGCACAGCGAGGCGGCGGAGCTGCACGCGCACCCCGTTGGGGTGGAGGTCGAGGCGCGTCGCGACCTCGGCGGTCCCCAGCCATGCGCCGTCAGCGGAGCGCAGCTCCTCGATGATCCGGTCCTCTGTCGCATGGCGCGGTGGCAAGGTATCCGTACTTTCCCGTAGTCCGTCCGGGTGGACCACGGATTTCACAGTATGGCTGTGAAAACTAGCGTGTCAACACGTGACCCCCGCCGACACGGATCCGGGCGCCGAGAAGCTTCTCACCGAGCCCCGCCACTTCAAGCCCGCCGATCACGAGGGCGCCGTAGCAGTCGTCCCTCCGGGCGACCGCTGGCGCACCGACTCGCGCCACTCACGCGAGTGGGAGGAGCTCTACCGCGACCGCTGGCGCCACGACCGCGTCGTCCGCACGACGCACGGCGTCAACTGCACCGGCTCCTGCTCGTGGAAGGTCTACGTCAAGGACGGGCTCGTCACCTGGGAGACGCAGCAGACGGATTACCCGTCGAACGGCCCCGACATGCCGGAGTACGAGCCGCGCGGATGCCCTCGCGGTGCCTCGTTCTCCTGGTACATCTACTCGCCGATCCGGGTCCGCCACCCCTACGTGCGCGGCGCCCTGCTGCGGCTCTACCGCGAGGAGCTGGCCCGCACGGGCGACCCGGTCGACGCGTGGTCCGCGATCGTCGAGGATCCCGAGAAGGCGCGCGCGTACAAGTCCCAGCGGGGCCGCGGCGGGTTCGTGCGCTCGTCGTGGGACGAGGTCAGCGAGATCATCGCGGCCGCCCACATCCACACCATCAAGCGGTACGGCCCCGACCGCAACGTCGGCTTCTCGCCGATCCCGGCGATGTCGACCGTCTCATACGCGGCGGGAACCCGCTTCCTCTCGCTGACCGGCGGCGTCTGCCTCTCCTTCTACGACTGGTACGCCGACCTGCCGCCCGCCTCACCGCAGGTGTGGGGCGACCAGACCGACGTCCCCGAGTCCGCCGACTGGTGGAACTCGGGCTACGTGATCCTCTGGGGCTCGAACATCCCCCAGACCCGCACGCCCGACGCGCACTTCATGACCGAGGCGCGCTACCGGGGGCAGAAGGTCGTCGTCGTGTCCCCGGACTACGCCGGCCACACGAAGTTCGCCGACCACTGGATGAACGCCGAGCCCGGCACCGACGGCGCGCTCGCGCTCGGCATGGCGCACGTGATCCTCAAGGAGCACTACGTCGAGCAGCAGACGCCGTACTTCGACCGGTATGCCAAGAAGCACACCGACCTGCCGTTCCTCGTCACGCTGCGCGAGCGCGACGGGGCCTACGTCGCCGACCGTTTCCTGCGCGCCTCCGACATCGGCGAGGCGTCCGAGAACGCCGAGTGGAAGACCGTGGTCCTCGACGAGGCCACCGGCGATCTCGCCGTGCCCAACGGCTCGATCGGCCACCGCTGGGGCGACGAGGGCGCCGGCCACTGGAACCTCCAGCTCGGCGACATCGCCCCGCGGCTCTCGCTGCTCGGCGCCCACGACGAACTCGTCGAGCTCGACCTGCCGCGCTTCGACGTCGGCGAGACCGAGGGCGGCGGCATCATGCGCCGCGGCGTTCCCGCTCAGGCGGATCGGCGACCGGCTCGTGACGACCGTGTTCGACCTGCTCTGCGCGCAGCTCGGCGTCGGGCGCGACGGCCTGCCGGGCGACTGGCCCGCCGGCTACGACGATCCTGAGCCCGGGCACCCCGGCCTGGCAGCAGGAGCACACGAGCGTCGACAGCGGGCTGGTGACGCGGATCGCGCGCGAGTTCGCGCGCAACGCGGAGGTCACCGAGGGGCGCTCGATGATCGTCATGGGCGCCGGAACGAACCACTGGTTCCACGGCGACCAGATCTACCGCGCGCATGCTCAGCATGCTGCTGCTCTGCGGGTGCCAGGGCGTCAACGGCGGCGGCTGGGCGCACTACGTCGGGCAGGAGAAGGTGCGGCCGATCACCGGGTTCGGCGTCGTGGCGTTCGCGACGCGACTGGACCCGCCCGCCGCGTCAGCAGGCGACGACGTCGTTCTGGTACCTGGCGACCGACCAGTGGCGCTACGAGCGCTTCGGCGTCGACGAGCTGACGAGCCCGCTCGGGCCCGGTGCGCTGAAGGGCAAGCACTTTGCGGACACCGTCGTGCAGTCGGCCCGCATGGGCTGGCTCCCGAGCTACCCGACGCTCAACCGCAACCCGCTCGACCTCTGCGACGAGGCGGAGGCCGCGGGCAAGGAGCCCGCGCAGCACGCGATCGACGAGCTGCAGGCCGGGCGCCTGCGCTTCGCCGCCGAGGACCCCGACGACCCCGCGAACTTCCCGCGCGTGCTGACGCTCTGGCGGGCGAACCTGCTCGGCTCGTCGTCCAAGGGGCACGAGTACTTCCTGCAAGCACCTGCTCGGCGTGGACAAGACGGCGGTCACGGCGAAGGAGACCGGTCCCGAGCAGCGCCCGACCGAGGTCGAGTGGCGCGAGCGAGGCGCCCACCGGGAAGCTCGACCTGCTTCACGACGATCGACTTCCGCATGAACGGGTCGGCGCTGTACTCGGACATCGTCCTGCCGGCCGCCACCTGGTACGAGAAGCACGACATCTCCAGCACGGACCTCCATCCGTTCGTGCACGCGTTCGACCAGGCCGTCCCGCCGCCGTGGGAGGCGCGCAGCGACTGGGACGCCTTCACGTCGCGTCGCCGAGCGCTTCCAGGAGCTGGCGAAGAAGCACCTCGGCGTGCGCCGCGACCTCGTTGCCGCGCCGCTGCTGCACGACACGCCCGAGGAGCTGGCACAGCCCGGCGGGATCGTGCGCGACTGGAAGGCCGGCGAGTGCGAGCCGATCCCCGGGCAGACGATGCCCAAGCTCGTCGTCGTCGAGCGCGACTACGGCGTCGTCTACGACAAGATGACCGCACTCGGCCCGCTCGTCGAGAACGCCGGCATCGCCTGGAAGGGCATCTCGTGGAAGCCCGCGCAGGAGGTCGACGAGCTGAAGCGCCGCAACGGCGCCGTGCGCGGCGGCGTCGGCGACGGGCCGCCCGCGGCTGCAGACCGCCAAGCACGTCGCCGAGACGATCTTCCGCCTGTCCGGGACGACGAACGGCCGGCTCGCCGTCGAGGGCTTCCGGCAGCTCGAGCAGCGCATCGGCACCGAGCTCGCCGACCTCGCCGACCGACCGCGAGGACGACCGGATCACGCTCGAGCAGGTCCAGCATCCAGCCGCGCAAGGTCATCACCTCGCCGGAGTGGTCGGGCATCGAGAGCCGCACGCGCCGCTACTCGCCGTTCACCGTGAACGTCGATCGCGAGGTGCCCGTGGCGCACGCTCACCGGCCGCCAGCACTTCTACCTCGACCACGACTGGATGCTCGAGTTCGGCGAGGGCCTGCCGGCCTACCGGCCGCCGCTCGTCGACCGCGCGCCACGCCGCAGGGCGACCTGGACCCCGGCGACGGCCGAGGTCGTCGTCGCGCTGGATCACCCCGCACTCGAAGTGGTCGATCCACTCCGAGTACCAGGACAACCTGCGGATGCTCGAGCTGTTCCGCGGCGGGCCGGTCGTCTGGATCTGCCCCGGGCGACGCCGAGCGGATCGGGGCGGCCGACAACGACTGGGTCGAGGCGGTCAACCGCAACGGCGTCATCGCCTGCCGCGCGGTCGTCTCGCACCGCATCCCCGAGGGCAGCGTCGTTCATGTACCACTCGCAGGACCGGCACGTGAACGTCCCGATCAGCGAGACGTCCGGGCACGCGCGGCGGCACCGACAACTCGCGTCACGCGAATCATCATCAAGCCGACGCACCTGATCGGCGGCTACGCGCAGCTCTCGTGGGGCTTCAACTACTACGGCGCGATCGGATCCCAGCGCGACGCGCTCGACGCTGATCCGCAGGCGCAAGTCGGAGGTCACGTACTGATGCGCGTCATGGCCCAGGTCGGGATGGTGATGAACCTCGACAAGTGCATCGGCTGCCACACCTGCTCGGTGACGTGCAAGAACGTGTGGACGAACCGCAAGGGCGCCGAGTACATGTGGTTCAACGACGTCGAGACCAAGCCGGGCATCGGCTACCCCAAGCGCTGGGAGGACCAGGAGCACTGGAAGGGCGGCTGGGAGCTCGACCGCAAGGGCAGGCTGCGGCTGAAGGCCGGCGGCAAGCTGCGCAAGCTCGCATCGATCTTCGCCAACCCCGACCTGCCCGGACCTCGACGACTACTACGAGCCGTGGACCTACGACTACAGCTCGCTGATCAGCGCCGGGCCGTCCAAGCACCAGCCGGTCGCGCGGCCCGTCTCGCGGGTCACCGGCGACCACCTGGACCTCAAGTGGGGACCCAACTGGGAGGACGACCTCGGCGGCGGGCCGGACCACGTCGAAGCTCGACCCGAACCTGCGCGACGGCGTCGAGGAGCAGGTCAAGGCCGAGTACGAGTCCGTCTTCATGATGTACCTGCCGCGCATCTGCGAGCACTGCCTGAACCCGGCGTGCGTGGCCTCCTGCCCGTCCGGCGCGATGTACAAGCGCGAGGAGGACGGCATCGTCCTCGTCGACCAGGAGAAGTGCCGCGGCTGGCGCATGTGCGTCAGCGGCTGCCCCTACAAGAAGGTCTACTTCAACTGGCAGACCGGCAAGGCCGAGAAGTGCACGCTCTGCTACCCGCGCGTCGAGGCGGGCATGCCGACCGTCTGCTCGGAGACGTGCGTCGGCCGCATCCGCTACCTGGGCATCGTCCTCTACGACGCCGACCGCGTCGAGGCGGCCGCGTCGGTCACCGACGAGCAGCGACCTGCTCGACGCGCAGCTCGACGTCTTCCTCGACCCGCACGACCCGGAGGTCCGCGAGCAGGCTCGCCGCGACGGCATCCCCGAGGACTGGCTCGAGGCCGCGCGAGCGCTCGCCGGTCTGGAAGCTCGCGATGGACTGGCGGATCGCGCTGCCGCTGCACCCCGAGTACCGCACGCTCCCGATGGTCTGGTACATCCCGCCGCTCTCGCCGGTGATGTCACTCGTCGAGGGCGTGGACGCGGACGGCGATCCGCTGGCCGATCCCGACGACGTCTTCCCGGCGATCGACGAGCTGCGGATCCCGGTCCAGTACCTCGCGAACATCCTCACCGCCGGCGACGAGGACGTCGTGCGCGGCGTGCTCAAGCGCCTGGCCGCGATGCGCGCGTACATGCGCGCCGACCTGATCGGCGGCGGAGCCCGACCCGGCGATCGCCGAGCGCGTCGGGATGACCGCGGTCGAGATCGAGGACATGTACCGGCTCTGCGCGATCGCGAAGTACGACGACCGCTACGTCATCCCGCTCGCACACCGCGAGATCGCCGACAACCTCGAGGAGCGCCAGGGCGGCTGCGGACTGGACTTCGCCGGCGGCCCCGGCTCGTGCGGCCCCGGCTACGACACCAGCGACCTGCCGGCCGACGACGAGCTCGACCTCGTGACCGCCGCGACCGACGGGCTCTCGATCACGCACGTCCCCGGTGACGGGAGGGGACGCTGATGCAGCGCCAGATCGTCCTGCGGATCGGCTCGGTCCTGCTCGAGTACCCGGACGGCGAGCTGCTCGGCGCGACGCCGCGGCTGCGCAGGCGGCGGCGGACGTGCCCGGCCGCGCGGGCGCTGACCTGCGCGCGTTCCTGGATCGGCGTGCCGGTCTCGACCCGTGGGCCGTGCGCGAGGAGTACGTCGCGACGTTCGACTTCCACAAGCGCGCCTCGCTCCACCTCTCCTACTACCGCGACGGCGACCGCCGCCAGCGCGGCGCGACGCTGCTCGGGCTCAAGCGCCGCTACCGCGAGGCGGGACTGGAGCTGACCGGCGGCGAGCTGCCCGACTACCTGCCCGCGATCCTCGAGTTCGCCGCGCTCGCCCCCGGCGGGGACGCCGACGCGATCCTCGGCCGGATGCGCCCCGGCATCGAGCTGCTGCGAGCGTCGCTGCACGACCTCGAAAGTCCCTACGCACGCGTGCTCGACGCCGTCGTCGCCGTGCTGCCCGCGCTGAGCGCCGAGGAGCTCGCCGAGGCGCGCCGGATCGCGACGGAGGGGCCGCCGGACGAAGAGGTCGGGCTCGAGCCGTTCGCGCCGCCGGAGGTCATGCCGGTCGCGGGGGCGCCCCGATGACCGCTGCTCGCCGTCACGCGCGCCGGAACCCTGCTCTGGGTCATCCTTCCGTACCTGGCGATCGCGACGTTCGTCGTCGGTCACGTCTGGCGCTGGCGCCGCGACCAGTTCACCTGGACGACGCGCTCGACCCAGCTGCTGGAGTCGAGGCTGCTGAAGCTCGGCAGCCCGCTCTTCCACCTCGGGCTGCTCGCCGTGATCGGCGGCCACGTGATCGGGATCCTCATCCCGCAGTCGGTCACCGAGTGGCTCGGCGTCTCGGAGAACACCTACCGGATCTTCTCCGCGGTCATGGGGACGCTCGCCGGCCTCACGATGCTCACGGGGCTCGCGATCCTGATCGCGCGGCGCCTGCTCAACAAGCGCGTCGCCGCGACGACCCGCGGGTGGGACGTCGCAGTGATGGTCCTGCTGGCGCTGATGGTGCTCACCGGCATGTGGAACACGACGGTCGAGAACCTCATCGAGGGCGGGTACAACTACCGCGAGACGGTCTCACCCTGGTTCCGCGGGCTGTTCCTCCTGAACCCCGACCCGGGTCTCATGACCGAGGCCGGGATCCCGCTGAGCTACCAGCTGCACGCCGTCGGCGGCTGGCTCCTCATCCTCGATCTGGCCGTTCACGCGGCTCGTCCACGCCTGGAGCGTGCCGGTCACCTACCTCGTGCGCCGTCCCATCGTCTACCGCGCGCGGGCGCCGCGCGACGTGCGGGCCGGTGTGCACGGGACCGGCCGCGCCCGGCCCGCCGCCGAAGGAGGCCCGCGTGTCCACGACTGAATCGCCGCCGGAGGCACCGGCCGAACCCTCGGCGCCCGGGTCGCAGGCCCGCGCGACCCGCGACAAGGCGACCTCCGCCCACGTCCCGCCCGACGCCGTGCGGGTCCTCGTCGTCGCGACCGTGCTGTTCACGATCTTCTTCGCCGTCTGGATGATGTTCGCGATCGTCGGGCTCCCGATGCGCAAGGAGCTCGGGCTCAGCGACTCGGAGTTCGCGCTGCTCGTGGCGATCCCGGTCCTGACCGGCTCGCTGCTGCGCGTGCCGGTCGGCATCGCGACCGACCTGCGTCGGCGGCCGCATCATGATGATCGGGCTGCTCGTGCTGACGGCGATCCCGACGTGGCTCGTGAGCCAGGTGGAGACGTACGACGCGGCGCTGCTGCTGGCGCTGGGCCTCGGGCTCGCGGGCACGTCGTTCGCGGTCGGCATCGCCTGGGTGTCGGCGTGGTATCCGGCCGACCACCAGGGGTTCGCGCTCGGCGTGTTCGGCGCCGGCAACGTCGGTGCCTCGATCACGAAGCTGCTGGCGCCGACGCTCGTGACGGCGGTCGGGCACGGCCGGCCTGCTCGGCGGGCTGATCCCCGGCGGCTGGCGGTTCGTGCCCGCCGTCTACGCGATCGCGCTCGTGATCGCCGCGCTGCGTCGTTGCCGTTCGTCACGCCGCGGCACGACCGCAAGCCGTCGAAGGGCCGCGTCGATCGCCGGAGATGAGCCGGCCGCTGAAGCACATCCGCGTCTGGCGCTTCGGCTTCTACTACGTCGTCGTCTTCGGCGCCTACGTCGGCCTCGCGCTCTGGCTGCCGAAGTACTACGTCGACGTCTACGACTTCAGCCTGCGCGAGGCGGGCTTCATGACGGCGCTGTTCATCTTCCCGCGAGCCTGCTGCGACCGCTCGGCGGCTGGCTGTCCGACAAGTACGGCGCGCGGCGCGATCACCGCGATCTCGTTCGGCGGCATCGGCGCTGGCCTCCGCGGCGCTCTGCTTCACGATGAGCGTCGTCGCCGTTCGCGCTCGTGCTGCTTCCTCATCGGCGTCTCGATGGGCATCGGCAAGGCGTCGGTCTACACGTACATCCCGCAGTACTTCCCCAAGGACGTCGGCGCGGTCGGCGGGCTCGTCGGCGCGATCGGCGGGCTCGGCGGGTTCGTGCTGCCGCTGCTGTTCGCCTGGGCCAAGGGCGTGACCGACCGACCCGAGAGCACCTTCTACGTCATGACCGGCCTCGCCGTTCGTCAGCGCCGTCTTCCTGTCCATCGCCGTCGCGCACATCCACGCCGACGCCCACCACGGAGAGATGTGATCCACATGAGCAGCGCGACCTGGCTGACGGAATGGGAGCCCGAGGACGAGCGAGTTCTGGACGCACGCGCGGCAAGAAGATCGCGACGCGCACCCTCATCATCACGACCGCGAACCTCATGGTCGCGTTCGCCGTCTGGTTCGTCGTCAGCGCGATCATCTCGCGCCTGGGGAAGGCCGGCTTCGACCTGTCGAAGTCCGAGCTCTACTGGCTCGTCGCGATGCCCGGGCTCGCCGGCGGCACGTTCCGGCTGATCCACATGTTCCTCACGCCGATCTACGGCACGCGGCACGTCGTGACGATCTCGACCGCGCTGCTCATGCTGCCCGCTCATCGGCTGGTACTTCGCGGTGCAGAATCCGGACACCCCGTACTGGATGCTGCTGGGCCTCGCCTTCCTGGCGGGACTCGGCGGCGGCAACTTCTCGTCGTTCATGCCGTCGACGAGCCTCTTCTTCCCCAAGACGCGACCAGGGCACCGCGCTCGGCGTCCAGGCCGGCATCGGCAACTTCGGCGTGAGCCTCGTGCAGTTCCTCACGCCGTGGGTGATCGGCTTCTCGATGGTCGGCAGCGCGGTCGAACGCCAAGGGCGACCTCTATCTCCAGAACGCCCTGCTGATCTGGATGCCGCCGGTGATTCTGCTCTCGATCCTCGCGTGGGTCCGTCTGCGCAGCGTCCCGGTGCGGGCGAACATGCGCGAGCAGATGGACATCTTCAGCGAGAAGCACACCTAGACGATGACCTCGCTCTACATCATGACCTTCGGCACGTTCGCCGGCTTCGCCGCGGCGTTCCCGGTGCTGATCAAGAACGAGTTCGGCGACTTCGGGCCACGACCCGCTCACGTACGCGTTCATCGGCCCGCTCGTCGGCTCGCTGATGCGGATCGTCGCGGGCCCGATCTCCGATCGCCTCGGCGGCGCGCGCGTCACGCAGGTCTCAGCGATCGGGCTGATCGTCTTCACGACGCTGACGTCCTTCTACGTCGCGGGAGAGTCGCCCGACGACTTCACGCCGTTCGTGCTGTGCATGGTCGGGATGTTCTTCTTCGCCGGAATCGGCAACGCCTCGACGTTCAAGCAGATCCCGTCGCTGTTCCCGACGCTGAAGGCCGCCGGCGTCATCGGCTGGACCGCGGCGATCGCCGCGTACGGGCCGTTCATCTTCAGCGTGCTGATCTCGTTCTCGACCACGCAGACCGGGGATCCGCAGGCCTTCTTCTACGGGCTCGTCGCCTTCTACGTCTTCAACCTGATCCTGAACTGGTGGTTCTTCGCGCGGCGCGGGGCACCCGACCCGTGCTGAGCGGCGCGGCATAGGATCCCCCGATGACCACCACCCTCACCGGACCCGACGAGGTCAAGGCGGCCGTCGGCCAGGAGCTCGGCGTGAGCGACTGGTACGAGGTCACGCAGGAGACGATCGACCAGTTCGCCGAGGTGACGGGCGACCACCAGTGGATCCACACGGATCCCGAGAAGGCGGCGCAGACGCCGTTCGGCGGCACGATCGCCCACGGCCTCTTCACGCTCTCGCTGGGACCCAAGTTCTCCTACGAGGTCATGGACATGCAGGGCTTCGCGTTCGGCGTGAACTACGGCTACGGCAAGGTGCGCTTCCCGGCGCCGCGTGCCGGTCGGGCAGAAGGTGCGCATGCGCGCCGCGCTGACGAACGTCGAGGACGTGCCCGGCGGCATCCAGATCACCGTGACGCAGACCTTCGAGGTCGAGGGCGGCGCGAAGCCGGTGTGCGTGGCGGAGTCGCTGGCGCGGCTGTTCACGTGAACGGCCCCCTGGCGGGACGGGCCGCCGAAGGTGGCCCGAAGGAGCTCGCCTAGCGAGCGGTCACGACCGGCCCGGCCTGCCCGGCGTACCGCACGCGGTAGCTCCCCGGGCCGGGGAGCGTCGTCGCGTAGGTGCCGCCGGCGCCGATCTGGACGTCGACCGCGCGCACCCAGCGCCCGCCCTCGCGTCGCTCGACCGACGCCCACGCGCCGGTGCGGGCGGGGACGATGACGCCGCTGGATGCGCGGACCGGTCACGAGGGAGCGCGCGGCGCCGCCGATCGTCGGGTCGATCGTCGTCTTCGGCGTCGCGGGGACGCTCGGGAGCTTCCCGCCCGCGGGCGGCGCGGGCTGCGTGGTGACCTTCGTCGCGAAGCTGCGGAAGCTGATCCACGTGTCGCGCAGGCCGAACGCCTTGCGCAGCTGCGGGCCGGTGACGCTCGTCGTCCCGCGGCTGCCGACGAGGTCGGCGCGCACGATGCGCGGGGAGACGCCGCGCCTGGTCACCGTGATCCGGCGCAGGTTGCCCTTGACGAGCCCGCGCAGCGCCGCGGTCGCGCGCGCTGAGCGTCATGCGCTGCGTCTTCCAGCGGTGGTGCGGCGAGACCGTGTCGTACGGGTCGGCGACGCTCTTCAGCCACGGCCGCGGCGTCGAGCCGACGAAGCTGTTCTCGATGTTCTCCGTGCGGCCGCCGCTCGTCGAGAAGAAGAAGGTCGTCACCGGCGCGCCCTGGTAGGTGACGACGCGGCCGGCGGTCGCCCGGACGGCGGCGCTCGTCGACGGGCGTCTCGGCGGCGACGCCGCGGTACATCTGCGAGCGGGTGTCGGCGTACTGCGTGAAGAGGTCGCGTCCGCCCGCCGGCGTTCGTCGTGATCGCGTACGTGCGCGCCGCGACGGCCTGCGCGCGCAGCGCCTCGGTCGGCCAGGACGCGGGCACCTCGGCGGAGATGACGCCCGCGACGTAGTCCTCGAGGCCGAGCGCGTTGACGGCCGAGAGGCCGCCCGCGCCGCGCCGGCGATCTGGATCGCCGCCGCGGTAGCGCCCGCCGCTCGTCCCGTTCTGCGCGGGCCCGGCGAGCGTCACGCGCGCCGCTGCCGGTCGGGCGGAAGGCGCAGCGGCCCGGGGGATGTCAGGCGGTCCTTGCCGGAGCCGCTCGCGGACGACGAGGCCCTGCGCCCCCGGAGGCGACGGTGTAGGTCTGCGCCGGGATCCAGCAGCGCGCCGCTGACCGACGCCGCGCCGCGGACGGCGTAGCCGGAGCGTCCGCTCTGCAGCAGCACGCGCACCGTCGGGCTGGTCGAGAGCCGCCCGAGCTGGGTGCCCGTGTAGTAGTGGGCGAGGATCCGGTCCGCCGTCCAGCCGTTGCGGGCGTAGCCGAGCGCGCCGTACTGGCTCATCCCGATGCCGTGGCCCCAGCCGCGGCCGGTGATGACGAGCGAGGTCGCGCCGTGCGCCGCCGGGGCGGCGGCGAGGACGGAGGCTGAGGCGAGCGCGGTGGCGAGCAGGCGGCGCACACCCTCCAGGGTAGGCGCAGCACCCGCCGGGACGCGCCGGACCGGCGCGGAACCGCCACCGGAAGTTGGACTGCCGGGCCCGCTTCCGGGCGCGATCCCGGGGGTATGCTCGCGCCACGGCAGCGCGCCGTTGCTCGGCAGACGCACCGGGCATCTTCAACAGGGAGTTCTCACGATGACGACGATCAGCCCCGAGCGCCGAGCGCGCAGTGCTCGACGCGGTCCCCACGCAGCTCTTCATCGGCGGGGAGTGGCGCGACGGAACGGGCGGCGCGGACGCTCGCCGTCGAGGACCCGGCGACCGGCGAGACGCTCGTCGAGGTCGCCGACGCGACCGTCGCCGACGGCGCAGGCCGCGCTCACCGCGGCGGACGAGGCGTTCCGGACGCTTCCGGCACGTCGCCCCGCGCGAGCGCGGCGACATCCTGCGCCGCGCGTTCGAGCTGATGACCGAGCGCACCGAGGACCTGGCGCTGCTGATGACGCTCGAGATGGGCAAGGCGATCGCGGAGTCGCGCGCGGAGGTCGCCTACGCCGCGTCGTACTTCCGCTGGTACGCCGAGGAGGCGGTGCGCATCAACGGCCGCTTCCAGATCGCCGAGAACGGCCTCAGCCGCGTCCTGACGATGGAGCAGCCGGTCGGCCCGTGCCTCTTCATCACGCCGTGGAACTTCCCGCTCGCGATGGGCACGCGCAAGGTCGGCCCGGCGATCGCGGCGGGCTGCACGAGCGTCGTCAAGCCGGCGAAGCAGACGCCGCTGTGCATGCTCGCGATGGCGCAGATCCTCGACGAGGCGGGCCTGCCGCCGGGCGTGTGCAACGTCATCACCGGCTCGAAGTCGGGCGAGCTGATGGAGCCGCTGATCCGCGACCCGCGGGCGCGGAAGCTCTCGTTCACCGGCTCGACGCAGGTCGGCAAGAGGCTCGTCGAGCAGGCGTCCGAGCAGCTGCTGCGCATGTCGATGGAGCTCGGCGGCAACGCGCCGTTCCTCGTCTTCCCGGACGCCGACCTCGATGTCGCGGTCGAGGGCGCGATGCTCGCGAAGATGCGCAACATCGGCGAGGCGTGCACGAGCGCCAACCGCTTCCTCGTCCACGAGTCGGTGGCGGCCGACTTCTCCGCGCGGCTGGCCGAGCGGATGCGCGGGCTCGTGCTGGGCCGCGGCACCGACGGCGATGTGACGACCGGCCCGCTCATCGACCAGGCGGCGCGCGACGGTGTCCACGGGCTCGTCGAGGACGCCGTCGGCAAGGGCGCGCAGGTGCTCGTCGGCGGCGGCCCGCGCGAGGGCGCCGGCTACTTCTACGAGCCGACCGTGCTCGCGGGTGTGCCCTCCGACGCGCTCGTGCAGACCGAGGAGATCTTCGGCCCGGTCGCGCCGGTCATCGCGTTCGCCGACGACGACGAGGCGATCGCGCTCGCGAACGCGACCGAGTACGGCCTGTCGTCCTACGTCTTCACGCAGGACCTGAACCGCGCGTTCCGCGTCGTCGAGGCGCTCGAGGTCGGCATGGTCGGCCTCAACCAGGGGATGGTCTCCAACGCCGGCGCGCCGTTCGGCGGCGTGAAGTGGTCCGGCTACGGCCGCGAGGGCGGCCCCGAGGGCCTGCAGGAGTACCTGGAGACGAAGTACGTGGCGATGAACCTGGCGTAGGGGGAGTTCCGGGGCGGGGTCAACCCGGGGAGCCGCAACGTCGGCCTCAGCGGCGTCGTGTCATGGTCAGGCGGTACGTCGACCGTGGCGGTGAGAGGGGCGCGAGGTCCTTCCCGACCGTTCCCTGCTCGCCTGGGACAGTCCAGGCCGGCGCGAAGACCGCGACGTAGTAGGTGCCGGTGCGGGTCGCGCGGTAACTGACGCGCGGGTTCTGGGTGAAACCGGCGCTGCGCAGTTCGCTGCTCGGAGAAGGCAGTCGCATATCGAAGTCGCCCGTCCTGGTGCTCCAGATCGACGCGTAGAGCACGGCGCCGGCGTCGGCGTTGCTGACGCTCGCGCGGAGCAGGTCGCCGCGTCGCAGGTACACCTTGAACGCGTCCTTGGGATCTTTGCCGGGGCTCACCGAACCGCGGGTCGTGGCGACGCGAGTTCGTCGCAGGTAGGTCGGGAAGGACCTCGGCCGGCGCTTGAGCCAGTAGACGTTGTCGTTGACTTCGTACGGGTCGGCTGCGGCGGCTGTCGCGGTGAGCCCGGCGCCGACGTCCAGGAGTCCGAAGCCCGTGGTGACGTCAAAGCCGCTGGTGCTCATGTTCGTCGAGGACGAGCGCCGGATCAGGTCGTAGAGACCTGCTGTCGTCAAGCGTGGGCGGGCCGCTGCGATCAACGCAACGGCTCCTGCGACGGCGCCGGCGGAGAACGAGGTGCCGGACGCGCGGGCGTAGCCGCTGAGGCAGATCGATGGTGGGGCGGGCAGGATCAGGTCGGCACCGGGTGCCATGAGGTCCAGCCAGGGACCGGTGTTCGAGAACTCATCACGCGCTGCCGCTGTGCCCGCGGACCCGACGGTCAGGGCATGTGCGAGCGTCCCGGGGAACACCGTCTCGTTCTCACCTTCGTTTCCGGCAGGCACAACCGTGATCACGCCCTCGCTGAATGCGGCGCTGAGGGCGAGACCAACGGAGGTGACGGTGCCCTCAGTCACCTGCGACAACGGCTGTGAGGACGGCAGAACCGCGACGCGCGCCTTGCGCGCAACCGCGATCTCAAGTCCCTTGACGATGGTCGCCGGGGTCGCCAGCAGGCTTGCGGTCGCGATCCGGATCGGCATGACCGGACTGGTCGGGGAGATACCGGCAACCAGCCCGGCGGCGCCCGCAGCGGCCGCCGCAACCTGCGTACCGTGACCGTCGTCGTCGGGAAGCGCGGGCAGGCGCTCAGTGATCGCGTTCGAGGCCGCCAGCACACGGCCTGCGAGTTCCGGCACCGTGGGGTCGACCCCGGTGTCCAGGACGGCCACCGGTCGCGTCGTGGCCGGCAGCGGACGACTGCGCGCGTTCGCCGCCCCAGCCGCCTGCAGCAGCGGTGAGGTCGGCCGGTCAAGGCACGTCCCGGCGATCGACGCCGGTGGCACGGGCGTGTTCGGCTGCGCGCCCGCTACGCCGCGAAGCCCCGAGAGTCGCTCCGAATAGCGAACAGCCGATTCACCTGGGGGGACCGGAAGCGTGAAGAACCCGATGCCACCGATCCTCGCAACCGGGTGAGCGCCGGCCGGCAGGCGCTCACCCCCACGCGCCGCAACCAGCACCTCGGACGTCGGCGCCGCCGCCGCGACCGGTGCGACTACCCCAGCGGCGCCGACGACCGCGACGGCCAATGACACGCGACCGAGGAGTCTCACGCTCCAGGCCACCTTCGATCACAAACACGCCGATCCATTGACACCACGCTACCTCGGTACGGAACCGGCTCGCGCCGGCAGACGGGGACGACGGGACATGCGCCGCGCACCGGGGTCCACCATGACGCCCGATTCCCGCGGAGCCGCACCTGGTCGCCCACCGCCACGCCGACGCGAGTCGCACGCGCCCCGCCGCGGTCGGCAGGCTGCGGCCCCACGTCGTAGGGTCTCGCCATGTCCCGCTTCATCGACCTGTCCGCGCCGATCGTCGCCAGCCCGCCCGACACGCCGGACCCGCTGAAGACGGAGATCGTCTTCCAGGGCCACGAGGCGGGGGCCGCGACGATCGAGGCGCTGCTCGGCGTCGGTCGTGAGCTGCTGCGCGACGGCGAGGGCTGGGCGGTCGAGGAGTTCACGCGCCTGGGCACCCACAACTCGACGCACGTCGACGCGCCCTGGCACTACAACTCGATGATCGCCGGGGAGAAGGCGCAGACCATCGACGAGCTGCCGCTCGAGTGGTTCCACGCTCCCGGCGTCGTCCTGGACTTCAGCCACAAGGCCGACGGCGACCCGGTGACGGTCGCCGGAGATCGACGACGCGCTCGCCGCGCTCGACCGCGACATCCAGCCGCTCGACATCGTCCTCATCCGCACCGGGCGCGACGCGTTCCTCGACGCGCCCGACTACATGATCAAGGGCCCGGGCGTGACGGCCGAGGCGACGCGGCGCCTCTACGAACTCGGGACGCGCGTGATGGGCATCGACGCCTGGGGCTGGGACGCGCCGCTGCACATGGAGGCCGAGTGGGCGAAGGCCAAGGGCGAGCCCGGCGTCTTCTGGGCCGCCCACCAGTGCGACCTCGCGTACTCGCAGATCGAGCGCCTGTGCAACCTCGGCGCGCTGCCGAGCAGCGGGTTCACGATCTCCTGCTTCCCGCTGCGGATCGTCGGCGGCAGCGCCGGCCCCGCGCGCGTCGTGGCGATCCTGGACTGAGCGTGCGTGCTCGCGGCGCGCGGCGCGTGGCGGATCTGTCACGCCTATCGGCACATATCCGCCACGCCGGCTCTGGCCACCGGCGCCATGGGCGTGGTGCCAGGACCTGTGAGATTGATCAGACCGGCTGCGCCGGTCAAGCCAGGGGACCGTGCCCTACTCGTTCCCCGCCGCGATCTTCCGCAGGTTGATCGTCGCGTCGTAGAGCTTGGCGTCGACGCCCTCCTCGAGCGCGACCTCGCGCAGCGGGCGGCCGGAGTCGGCGGCCTTCTTCACGATCACCGGCGGCCTTGTCGTAGCCGATCGCGCTGTTCAGCGCGGTGGCCGCGGCGAGCGTGCCCTCCGCGGACTTCTTCGCGCCCGCCTTGTTGGCGATGATGCCGTCGACGCACTTCTCGCGCAGCGCCGTGCTCGTCGCGGCGAGCAGGTGCAGCGACTGCAGCAGGTTGCGCGCGATCAGCGGGATGCGGACGTTCAGCTCGAACTGACCCTGCATGCCGCCGATCGTGATCGCGGTGTCGTTGCCGATCACCTGCGCGCGACACCTGCAGGACGACCTCGGGGATGACCGGGTTGACCTTGCCCGGCATGATCGACGAGCCCTTCTGCAGCTCCGGCAGGAAGATCTCGCCGATGCCCGCGCGCGGGCCCGAGCCGAGCAGCGCGAGGTCGTCCGCGATCTTCGTGAGCGAGACGGCGACGACCTTCAGCGCGCCGGACAGCTCGACCAGCGCGTCGCGGTTGGCCTGCGCCTCGAAGCGGTCCAGCGGCGCGGCGATCTGCTTGAGGCCCGTGTCCGTCTTGAGCTTCGCGCGCACGCCCGCGGCAAGCTTCGGGTGGGCGTTGAGACCGGTGCCGGTCGCCGTCCCGCCGAGCGGGATCTGGCCGACGTGGGCGAGCGCCGCCTCGATGCGCTCCTGGCCCAGGCGGATCTGCGCGGCGTAGCCGGCGAACTCCTGGCCGAGCGTGACGGGCACGGCGTCCATGAGGTGCGTGCGCCCGGCCTTCACGACGTTCTTGAACTGGCCGGCCTTCTTCGCGAACGACTTCTCGAGCAGCTTCAGCGCGGGCAGCGTCTCGTTCACCGCGACGTCCAGGGCCGCGAGGTGCACCGCCGACGGGAAGACGTCGTTGGAGGACTGGCCCATGTTCACGTGGTCGTTGGGGTGCACGGCCGCGCCGGCGAGGCTCGCGATGACCTCGTTCGCGTTCATGTTCGATGACGTGCCCGAGCCGGTCTGGAAGACGTCGATCGGGAACTGGCGGTCGTGCGCGCCGGAGGCGACCTCGGCGGCGGCGCCGGAGATCGCCTTCGCGAGCTTGGGGTCGAGCAGGCCCAGGTCGCCGTTGACCTCGGCCGCGGCGCCCTTGATGCGGCCGAGCCAGTGGATGACCTCGGCGGGCACGGGCTCGCCGGAGATCTTGAAGTTCGCGACAGCCTTCGCGGTCTCGCCGCCGTACAGCTTCCTGGCCATGGGTTCGGGACTCCTGAGGGGATTCGGGGTGTTCCCCAACCCTACGCCCAGCCGCAGAACGCCGCGATCTCGCGGGCGACCGACACCGGATCGTCGTAGGCCATGAGGTACCCGGTTCGCGGTACGACGCGCAGCAGGCCGTCGGGCAGCAGATCGAGCGCCTCCTCGGCCGTCCGCAGCGGATGGCGCGGATCCTCGTCGGCCCACAGCAGCAGCACCGGGATGTCGATCCCCGGATAGGCGTCGAGCAGCTCGCGCCGGGCGCCCGGCGGCCAGCGGCGCGCGAGCTTCGCCCACGAGCGCGCGAGGTTCGACGTTGCCGCCGACGTCGGCGAGCGCGTGCCGGACGACGTCGGCCGCCGCCGTATTGGAGCGCGCGCTGAGCTTCACGCCCCGGGCCGGGCGCAGCGCGACGCGCGCCCCGTGCATCAGCGCGCGGTCCAGGCCGGGCGTCGCGCCGAAGCGCGCGACGCGGAGCCAGCGCTCCCAGGTGCGGTCCTCGCCCGCGCCGCGATGCAGCCGCGTCGGCATGACGATCAGCCGGGACGGACGCATCCGGCGCTGCTCGACCGCCCGCAGGACGAGCTCGCCGCCGAGCCCGTGGCCGCCGACGATCGGCCGCGGGCCGCCGACGTCCGCGCAGAAGCGCGCGACGACCTCGGCCAGCCAGTCCGCCGTGTAGGGGTGGCGCGGGCGGTCCTCGGAGTCGCCGTGCAGCGGGAGGTCCGGCATAACCACGCGGTGCCGGTGCTCCAGACCCTCGACCAGCGGCGTCAGCTCGCGGTGGCTGAGCAGCTCGGAGTGCCAGAGGATCACGGGCGGCCCCGTGCCCTGCTCGCGGTAGGCCACGCGGGCGCCGTCGGGATGGTGGTAGAGGCGGAGCTTCATGCGCGCGTGCGGCGCCGGGCTGATCAGGTGCCGGGATCCTCGGGCATGCCGTCGGGCAGCGCGAACCCGGCGTGCTGGCAGCCGCGCTCGATCTCGGCGATCACCGCGTCCATCACCGCGATCCGCGCGAACTTCTTGTTGTCACCCGGGATCACGTGCCACGGCGCCCAGCTCGTGTCGGTCCGGTCGAGCGTCTCCTCGACGGCCGCGGCGTACTCGTCCCAGCGGTCGCGGTTGCGCCAGTCCTCCTCGGTGAGCTTCCAGCGCTTCAGCGGATCGGCCTCGCGCGAGGTGAACCGCCGCAGCTGCTCCTCCTTCGACAGGTGGATCCAGAACTTCACGACGATCGTGCCCTCGAGGAAGAGCGAGCGCTCGAAGTCCACGATCTCCGCGTAGGCGCGCTGCCACTGCTCGGTCGTCGCGAACCCCTCGATGCGCTCGACGAGCACGCGCCCGTACCACGTGCGGTCGAACACGGCCATCCCGCCGTGGCCGGGAAGCTGCTGGACGAACCGGCCGAGATAGAAGTGCCGCTTCTCGTCGGCGGTCGGCGCCGCGTACTGGACGACCCGCACGTGCCGCGCGTCGAGCGGGGCGACGAGGCGCTTGATCGCGCCGCCCTTGCCGGCGGCGTCCCAGCCCTCGAACAGCACGAGCAGCCCGGGCCCGAGGCCGCCGTCGCCGAGCTTGCCGCCGAGCGCCAGCCGCAGCTGCGCCAGCCGCCAGCTGCGCGCCGTCAGCAGCCGCTCGTACTCCTTCGTGCCGAGGCTCTGGGTCAGGTCCACGTCGTCGAGTCGTCCCACGATGCGGACCCTACCCGGCAGCGGAGGCGGGCAGAACCTGCGCAAAGCTGCAGATGGGGTGGTGACACGGCGCGCGGTCGCCGTTGCCCTGCCCATGGCCACGACCGATCCCGAGCCGCGCCTCGCCCTGACCGTCTCCCAGGCGGCCGAGGAGCTCGGCGTCTCGATCGCGACGGTGCGGCGCTGGTCGAATGCCGGTCACCTCGACGCGTACCGCACGCCGGGCGGTCAGCGGCGCTTCACCCAGGAGCAGCTGGACGCGTTCCTGGAGTCGCTGCGCCCGCGCCGACCTGGCGCAGCGGCGTCCGCGGGCCCGAGCTTGGCGCCGAGCGCCGCCCCCATGACGATGCCCGCCGCGCTCGCCGGCGGCCCCAGCAGGAGCCCGAGCAGCCCGCCGACGATCCCGCCGACGGCGGCTCCCGGCTGTGAGAGGTGATCCTGCTCGTCGGCCGACACATAGCGTCCGAGCACGGTCCCGTTGAGCGTGATCCGGTCGTTGTGGTGGTGCACGAGCAACGCCGCCTCGCGGACCCAGGCCGCGTCGGGCTCGCGTTGTCGCGCGGCGCCGAACGCCGAGTCGGCGCCGTTGTCGTGGGTGAAGCACACCACTGCGAACTGCATGCCCATGCAAGCTCCCGTCACTCGGTCGACTGCCGCAGTCTCCTCCATGCAGGACGGGCGCGCATCCGTGCCCACTACCCGCGCTAGCTCGGCGCGGCCGCCTCGCTCATCCGCCGCTCCATGCTGAGCTCGCGATCGAAGTTCGCCTCGTCCTGGTGGCGGTACTCGGTGCCGGTGCCGGACAGGAGGTCGGCGAGCATCTCGACGTAGCGGCTCTCGAGCTGCGTGCCGGAGACGCGGCGCAGCTCGTTGAGCGCCTCGAAGGAGTTCATCGGCGTGCGGTAGGTGTCCGGCGCCGTGAGCGTGTCGTAGACCTCGGCGACGGCGACGATCTTCGCGACCTCGGGGATGTCCGTCGCCGGTGAGGCCGCGCGGGTAGCCGCGGCCGTCGAGGCGCTCGTGATGGCAGCGGACGATCTCGCCGACGGGCCCGAACACGCCGATGTCGCGCAGCAGGTCGGCGCCGATGTCGGGGTGGCGGCGGATGCCGCGCCAGTCGGCGTCGGTGAGCTCCGCGCCGCGCTCCATGACGCGGTCCGACAGCGCGAACTTGCCGATGTCGTGCAGCAGGCCGGCGGTGTGCGCGAGCTCCTGGTCGCGCAGCGGCATCCGCGCGAGGCCGGCGATGTCGCGCGAGAAGCGCGCGACGGCGGCGCAGTGCCGGGCGGCGCGGTGGTCGCGCTCGTCGAGCGTGCGGATCAGGCTCGAGAGGATGCCCCAGGAGAGGTTCGCGTACTCGCGGGCCTGCGTCCGCGAGAGCGTGACCAGGCGCGCCATGTAGGCGATCGTCGCGATCACGACGAGCAGGAAGGCGACGGCGAACGAGGCCGTTGACGATGTAGCCCTCCGCGATCGCGAGCGTCAGGACGCTGCTGATGGCGAACGTCGGCAGCAGCGACAATGCGGCGCCCGCCTCCGTGCGGACCGGCTGCCCGTCGAGGATCGCGCCGACGCCGAGGACGATCGCGACATCGAGCGCGAGGAAGACCGCGGTCGCAAGTGCCAGGAGCAGGAAGAACGCCGCGGATCCCTCATCCGGGGCGGCGGCCGCGAACGCGAACGCGACGGCGACCGCCGGCGTCGGAATGCCCGCGAGGTTCAGCACGTACGCGCGCCAGCGGTAGCGCTCGTAGATCCACGCCGCCGTCTCCGAGATGAAGAGGACGAGGAACGTTGACGCCGGACCGAGGAACGCGACGGCGAGCATCGCGCAGATGAACGACGGCGAGATGCTCAGCGGCTGCTCGGAGAAGCGGGCGCTGAGCAGGGCCGACGCGGTGGCGATCCCGATGAGCGCCCAGGTGAGCGGGTCGGTGAGATCGCTGTGGTCGGCGAGCGCGAAGCCGACGAATCCGGCGACCGCGAGCGGGCCCGCGATGGACATGGCGAGCCGGGGGCGAGGCGCGGTGGTGGCGACCGTCACGCGGAGGACGCTACATCCCCCGCGTGACGTCGCTGTCCGGCTTGGTTCTAGCGACGCCCAAGTGCCATGGTTACGCCTCCAGCTGATGGTAAACCGGGACCGACTCGACGGACTGTAGCGATCCGCTGCAGGTTCTGCACGGGATTCCGGCAAGAAGCTGTGCAAGTGCTCCAGTCGGTCCCTGGACGCCCTCGACAAGGAGTCTCCTACTCCTGTCGTGCGAACTCTCAAGACCTCCGAGGCGGCGTCCTACCTCAACGTGAGCCCCAACACGCTGCGCGCGTGGGAGCGGCGTTTCGGGTACCCGACGCCCATGCGCACGGAGGGCAAGCACCGCCTGTACACGCACGGGGAGATCGCCGCGCTGCGCGATGCGCTCAAGGAGGGGCTGTCGATCTCCTCGGCCGTCTCGCGTGCTCGCGAGAACCTGACGGCCGACACGCCGATGCTCGTCGGCGCGCTGACGGCCTGCGAGCTGGACCGGGCCGACGCCGCGATGGAGGCCGCGCTCGCGCTGCGCTCGGTGGAGCGCGCCGTCGAGGAGGTGCTGCTCCCCTCGCTGCACGAGATCGCCGAGCGCCACGGCGACGCCAGCGCCCCCTGGGCGTTCGCCGCCGGCTGGGCGACCGACTGGCTCGTCCGCGCGCGCCGCATGGCGCCGTCGCCGGCGCGCCCGCTCACCGTGCTCGTCGGCGACGCGACCGACGGCGACCTCGACCCCGCCGCGCTCGACGCCGCGGCACTCCATCTCTTCCTCGGCAGGGCCGGCGCCACGACGCTGAGCCTGCCGGTCACCGGCCTGACGGGCCTCTCCGACGTCCTGGCGAACTTCCGCCCCCGCGCGATCGTGATCGCGGGGTCGGCCGCCTCGGACGACGACGTCGCCCGCTGGGCCTACGCGGTCCGGTCGGCGACCGGACCACTGCCGGTCGCGCTGTTCCGGAGGGGGGAGCGCCGCGCGAGCGGCCGCACCACCGGGACCGTGATCCTGCATGACTCGCTCGCCGAGGCGACTCGTGAGGTGCAGCAGCTCCTCGACGAGCGCCGTCCCGCCGCCGCACCCGTGCGGCCGGCGGCCTTCGACACCGTTCCGCTGCGCAGGAGCGCCACAGCATGAGCCCTCGTCCCACCCTTCAGGTGCTGCCCGGCCTCGGCCAGGGCGAGCAGGAGCCGTACGTCGCGTTCTGCGGCCACTGCGCGCACCGCCCGGACCCCGACGCGCCGGTGACGCGCGTCTGCACCAGCTGCCATCTGGGACTGATCGTCACGGCGCCCGAGAGCCTCGCGCCGCATCCGGGGGACGCGTTCCTCCTGGTGGACGGCAAGCTGCAGATCTGTGCGCTCTCGCGCACGTGCGAGAAGCTGCTCGGCAGCGACGAGGCCGAGGCGGTCAACCGCCAGGTCACCGATCTTCTGATCCCGGCGGATGCCGAGTCGGCCGGCGTGGAGTCGCTCATCTCGAGCATCGTCCACGCCGCGCGCGGCGACGGCACGGTGCGCGAGCTGGTCGTGCGCCCGTCGGGCGAGTGGGGCATCCGCTGGTTCACGCGGGTGGGCCCGTGCGGCGCCACGAGCGCCGCGCTCATCGTGCTCGCGCCGGAAGGCTGACCGGGACCGACATCCTTCACCTGATGGCGTGCGAGGCCGGCCGGACCCCAGTTCCGGCCGGCCTCTTTTCTGCCCGAGGACCGGCGCCGTCGGGGGCCGGCGCTCTGATCCTTCCTCTGCACGCTCGCCACCGAACGGCAACCCGCCTTGCGGGGGTTGAGCAAACCTGCGCAAACGTCGACAACTCCACCCATGGGCGTCATCCGCACCAATGCCGCGGCAGCAATGCTCGGCGTGAGCCCCAACACCCTGCGCTCGTGGGAGCGGCGCTTCGGCTTCCCGGAGCCGCGCCGCACGTCCGGCGGGCACCGCCAGTTCGACCTGGGGCAGATCGAGGCGCTGCGGGCCGCGTTCGCGGAGACGCACAACGTGTCCTCGGCGATCGCGATCGCGCGTGAGCGGGGCACCGGCCCCGCCTCCGACACGCGCCTGCGCTCGGCCTTCAACCGCTTTGACGAGGTCGAGGCCGGCCGGATCCTCGAGGAGAGCCTGGCGGTCCGCTCGCTCGAGCGCACGGTCGAGGAGGTGCTGATCCCCGCGGTCGAGACGCTCGCCCAGGACGGCGACGGGCCCGAGCACGGCTTCGCCTGGCGCTGGGCCGCGACCTGGCTGGCGGCGAGCATGCGCGTCACGCCGGCCGCGACCCGCGATGAGGGCATCGTCATCTTCGACGCGAGCACCGCGTATGACGTCGAGGCGCTGTACGTGCAGGCGCTCGAGCTCGTGCTGCGCCGCCGCGGCATGCGCACGCTCACCATCTCCGTCGCGCTCGACCCCTCGCGCATGGCCCGCGCGCTGCACGCCGTCGAGCCTCGCGCGGTCGTGCTCGCCGGGCACGGCGCCGACCTCGACGCGCTCGGCCGGCTCGTCTTCGGCGCGCGCCGCATCGGCGGCGACCAGCTCATCATCTGCGACTTCCGTCACGCGCTCCCCGACAGCGGCTCGAGCACCGTCACGCGGCTCGGCGACAAGCCGATCGCCGCCGTGGACCACCTCGTCGCCGCGATCGACGGCCGCGAGCTGTGGCCCGCCGCGCCGACGGGGCTCGAAGCGGTCGAGCCGCTTGCGTCCTAGGTACGGCCCCCTGGCAGGACAGGTCAGCGGGGCTGACCTGATCACTCTCACCAAGCACCGCCCACGCCGGTGACACGCAGTGCGGATTCCGATCAGTCACTGATCATTTCCCGCAGCGAACGCGTCCGCGCGCACGGTCGTTGCGGGTTTCGACCGGTCACCGGTCATTTCCCGCAACCAACGCCGGCGGGCTCGCGCCAGTGTGCGCCCGCCCAGGAGCCATCCGGCCCACCCGCGATCATCCGCGCTCAGGATGACGCTCATCCCCGGCGATCCACTCGCCCATCGTGCTCTCGAGTCGCTGCTGGTGGCCGAGGCCAACGTCCGGCGCCGCCTCTCGCTCGATCTCGAGCGCGAGGGCCTGTCGTCGACCGGCTTCTTCGTGCTCGCCGTGCTGGAGACGGCGGGCGGTGAGCTGGAGCTGCGCACGCTGCGCCGCCGGCTGCAGACCTCGAAGGCGAACGCGACCGAGGTCGTGGACACGCTCGCCGCGCGCGGGCTGGTCTCGCGGCACCGGCTCTCGACGGACCGTCGCGCCGTGGCCGTGACGCTCGAGCCGCCCGGGCGGGAGATCGTCGACCGCCTGTTTCCGGAGCACACGCAGCGCGTGCAGCGCACCTTCGCCGTGCTGGACGAGGCGGAGAAGCGCTCGCTCGCGCAGATCTGCCGCAAGCTCGCCGCGTAGCCGGGTCTGCGACACGAGCGCGGATCTGACGCAGCTGGGACAACTGGTTGTCGGTGATTCATCGATCGGTTAGGCTCGCGCGATGAGCGAGCGGCACGACTACGACTGGATCGTCATCGGCTCGGGCTTCGGTGGCAGCGTCGCCGCCCTGCGGCTGGCGGAGAAGGGCCACCGGGTCCTCGTCCTCGAGAGCGGGCGACGCTTCCGCGACGAGGACTTCGCCAAGAGCACGTGGGACACGCGCCGCTACTTCTTCGCGCCGAAGCTCGGCTGCCGAGGGATCATGCGGATGTCGCTGTTCCGCGACATCTTCATCGTCTCCGGTGCGGGCGTCGGCGGCGGCAGCCTCGGCTATGCGAACACGCTCTACCGCGCACGGCGCTCCTTCTTCGAGGATGAGGGATGGGGCGGCCTGGCCGACTGGGAGCGCGAGCTCGCGCCGCACTACGACACCGCCGAGCGGATGCTCGGCGTCACGGACGTCACGTTCGACACCGACGCGGACCTGCTGCTGAAGGAGATGGCGGAGGACTTCGGCGTCGGCGACACCTACCGCCACACGCGCGTCGGGGTCTACTTCGGGGAGGACGGCGTCGAGCACCCCGACCCGTACTTCGACGGCGAGGGGCCCGCCCGCAGCGGCTGCACCCGCTGCGGGCAGTGCATGGTCGGCTGCCGGCACAACGCGAAGAACACGCTCGTGAAGAACTACCTCTGGTTCGCCGAGAAGCTCGGCGTGCGCGTCGCGCCCGACCGCACCGTCACGGACGTGCGCCCGCTCGGCGCCGCCGACGGGTCCGGTGGCTACGCGGTGACGCACGAGCGCACGGGCGCGTGGGTGCGGCGCGGGTCGCGCACGATCACCGCGCGCGGCGTCGTCGTCGCCGCCGGCGCGCTGGGCACCAACAAGCTGCTCGCCTCCTGCCGCGACAGCGGGGCGCTCCCACGCCTGTCGGATCGCATCGGGCAGCTCGTGCGCACGAACAGCGAGTCGATCGTCGCGGTCACCGCACCCGACGACACGCGGGACCTCTACGGGTCGGTCGCGATCAGCGCGAGCATGTATCCGGACCCCGAGACGCACGTCGAGCTCGTCACCTACGGAGCGGCCGGTGACTCGATGTCCACGCTCTACACGACGCTCACCGGCGACGGCGGCCGCTCGACCCGCTGGCTCGTCTGGCTCGCGGCCGTCGTGCGGCGCCCCGGGCGCTGGTTGCGCACACTCTCCCCGGTCGGCTGGTCCGGGCGGACGATGACCGTCCTCGTCATGCAGACGACCGACGCCGCGATCCGCTTCAAGGCCATCCCGAGGCGGCTCGGCGGGGGTGTGCGCCTGACGACCGAGCAGGACAGCGAGAACCCCAACCCCACATACCTCCCGGTCGCCAACCGCGCCGCGGAGTGGCTGGCCGAGCGCACCGGCGGCACGCCGCAGAGCTCGGTCACCGAGGCGCTCTTCAACATCCCCGTCACGGCGCACATCCTCGGCGGCGCGGTCATCGCCCCCGATCCCTCGGGCGGCGTCATCGACCGCGACGGGCGCGTCTTCGGCTACGAGAACCTGCTGATCACCGACGGCTCGGCGCTCCCCGCCAACCCGGGGGTCAACCCGAGCCTCACGATCACCGCACTCGCCGAGCACACGATGGCGGCGGTTCCGGCCGCCGGCGGTGCAGCCGCGCACGCGGTGCCCGCCGCGGGTCCGCGGGACGTGCCGGTCGCGCGCTAGCGGCGGTGGGTTGCGAGAATGGGCGGCCGTGTCCCGAACGCCCGCCCCGGTCGACCCCAACGCCTCGTTCCCCGCCCTCGAGGAGCGGGTTCTCGAGCGCTGGCGTGAGCGCGACGTCTTCGCCGAGTCGGTGCGCCGGCGGCAGGGCGCCGAGCCGTGGGTGTTCTACGAGGGCCCGCCGACCGCCAACGGGCGGCCGGGCTCGCACCACGTCCTCGCCCGCGTCTTCAAGGACATCTTCCCCCGCTTCCAGACGATGCGAGGGCGGTACGTCGAGCGCAAGGGCGGCTGGGACTGCCACGGCCTGCCCGTCGAGATCGCCGTCGAGCAGGAACTCGGCATCTCGTCGAAGGCCGAGATCGAGGCCTACGGCATCGCCGAGTTCAACCAGAAGTGCCGCGAGTCGGTCTTCACGTACCTGGAGGACTGGCGGCGGCTGACGGAGCGCATCGCGATGTGGGTCGATCTCGACGACGCCTACCGCACGCTGGACAGCACCTACGTGGAATCGGTCTGGTGGGCGCTGCGGCGGATCTGGGACAAGGACCTGCTGTACGAGGGGCACAAGGTCGTCCCGTACTGCCCGCGCTGCGGCACCGCGCTGTCGAGCCACGAGGTCGCCCAGGGCTACGAGGACGTCGTGGACCTCAGCGTCTTCGTCCGCTTCCCGGTCCTGCAGCCGCAGGGTCCGCTGCAGGCCGGCGACGAGCTGATCGTGTGGACGACGACGCCGTGGACGCTCGTCTCCAACGCGGCGGTCGCCGTGGACCCGCAGCTCACCTACGTGCGCGCGCGCGCCGCCGACGACGACCGCGCGCTCGTGGTCGCCGAGGCGCTCGTCGAGCGGGTGCTCGGCGAGGAGGCCGAGGTGCTGGACCGCTTCCCCGGCGCCGCCATCGCCGGCACCCGCTACGAGGCGCCGTTCCCCTTCCTCCCGGCCGACACCTACGGGCCGCGCGGGCACACCGTCCTCACCGCGGACTTCGTCACCGCCGAGGACGGCTCGGGCCTCGTGCACACCGCGGTCGCCTTCGGCGAGGACGACTTCCGGCTCGGGCAGGAGGCCGGGCTGACCGTCGTCAACCCGGTGAAGCTCGACGGCACGTACGACGAGCGCATCGGCCCCTACGCGGGCCGATTCGTCAAGGACGCCGACGCGGACCTCGTCGCGGACCTGCGCGAGCGCGGGCGCCTGCTGCGCAGCGAGGACTACGAGCACGCCTACCCGCACTGCTGGCGCTGCGGCACGCCGCTCCTCTACTACGCCAAGCCGTCCTGGTACATCGCGACGTCGAAGGTCCGCGACGCGATGCTCAGCGCCAACGAGCAGATCGACTGGCATCCCGAGCACATCAAGGAGGGCCGCTTCGGCGACTGGCTGCGCGGCAACGTCGACTGGGCGCTCAGCCGCGAGCGCTACTGGGGCACGCCGCTCCCGGTCTGGCGCTGCGAGAGCGGCCACCTGCACTGCGTCGGCTCCTTCGCGGAGCTCGAGCAGCTCAGCGGCGTGCTGATCGACGACCCGCACCGTCCCTACGTGGACGACGTCGGCTTCCCGTGCCCGCAGTGCGACGGGCGGATGACCCGCGTGCCCGAGGTCATCGACGTCTGGTTCGACTCCGGCTGCATGCCGTTCGCGCAGTGGCACGCGCCGATCGAGAACGAGGGGCACTTCGAGGAGCGCTTCCCCGCGGACTACATCTGCGAGGCGATCGACCAGACGCGCGGCTGGTTCTACTCGCTGCACGCGGTGTCGACGCTGCTCTTCGACGAGCCGGCCTACCGCTCGGTCGTGTGCCTCGGCCACATCCGCGACGAGCAGGACCGCAAGATGAGCAAGTCGCTCGGGAACATCGTCGTTCCCTGGGACGTGCTCGACGCCTACGGGGCCGACGCGTTCCGGTGGTACTTCTTCACCAGCAAGCAGCCGTGGGACGGCTACCGCTTCAGCGTCGAGGCCGTCGGCGAGGGCGTGCGGCTGTTCCTCAAGCAGCTCTGGAACACGTACGCGTTCCTGGCGCTGTACGAGAACGCGGCGGCCGGCTCGGACGCCGCCGCGGCGCCCGCGGGCGGCGAGCGCACCGAGCTCGACCGCTGGATCCTCTCGCGCCTGGCGGGGACCGTCGAGGAGGTCACCGGGCGCCTGGACGCCTTCGACGCCACGATGGGCGGACGCGCGATCGCCGCGTTCGTCGACGATCTCTCCAACTGGTACGTGCGCCGCTCGCGCCGGCGCTTCTGGGAGGGTGACCCGGTCGCCTTCGCGACGCTGCGCGAGTGCCTGGTGACGACGGCGCAGCTGCTCGCGCCGTTCACCCCGTTCGTCGCCGACGAGATCTACGACAACCTCGACGGCGGCGAGCCGTCGGTCCACCTGACCGACTGGCCGACGCCCGGCCCCCGCGACGTCGGGCTCGAGGTCGCGATGGCGACCGCGCGCGAGACCGTCCGCCTCGGGCTCGCCGCGCGCGGGCAGGCGAAGGTCAAGGTCCGCCAGCCGCTGCGCGAGGCCGTCGTCGTCGCGGCCGGCCGCGAGCGCGAGGCGATCGAGCACCTCGCCGAGGTCGTGCGCGAGGAGCTGAACGTCGAGACGCTGCGCTTCGTCGAGGAGGCCGACGAGCTGGGCTCCTACGAGGTGAAGGCGAACTACCGCACGCTCGGGCCGCGCTTCGGCAAGCGGATGCCCGAGCTCGTCACGGCGCTCGCGGCGCTGGACCCGGCGAGCGTCGCGGTGGCGCTGCGCGAGGGCCGCACCGTCGGCGTCGTCCTGAGCGACGGCGAGGACCATCCGCTGGGGCCGGACGACCTGCAGCTCGCGATGCAGCCGCTCGAGGGCTACCAGCTGGAGCGCGAGGGCTCACACGCCGTCGCGCTGGACCTGCACCTGGACGAGGAGCTGCGCCGGCGCGGGCTCGCGCGCGAGGTCGTCCACGCCGTGCAGAACGCGCGCAAGGCCGCGGGGCTGGCGGTCGAGGACCGCATCGCGCTGACGCTCGGAGGCGACGCCGAGCTGCTCGACGTCGTCCGCGAGCACCAGGACCTCGTCGCCGGGGAGACGCTCGCCACGAGCGTCCGGCTCGACGGCGACGGCGGCGACGCCGAGCTCGCGACCGTCGAGGGTCGCGAGCTGCGGATCGCCGTGGCCGTCGCCTAGGCGGTCAGCGCGGCGTCCAGCGCCGACTCGATGCGCGGCCGGGGCTGCGCGCCGACGATCTGCTGGACGGGCTGGCCGTTCTTGAACAGGATCATCGTGGGGATCGACATGACGCCGAACTTCGCGGCGGTCTGCTGGTTGTCGTCGACGTTGAGCTTCACGACGCGCATGTCGTCACGTTCGGCGTCGATCTGCTCCAGCACGGGGCCGACCATGCGGCACGGGCCGCACCAGGGCGCCCAGAAGTCGACGAGCGTCGGCGTGGCGGACTCAACGACCTCGGCCTGGAAGTTGCTGTCGGTGATCTCGGGAAGGGCCATCTGAGCTCCTAAGGGGTGGTGCGGGTGAGTGCGACCCCGTCCACTATACAAAGTGAAGTGGAAGGTCTGCCGGTTCGGCTTCGCCGACCCGTCCTGCCAGGGGGCCGTTCCCTCAGTAGACCGGGGAGACGGCGCGCAGGATGTCCGGCCACACGTAGACCTCGAGGAACGCGGCGCCGACGACGAGCGGGATCGCGATCGCGACCGTCACGAAGGTCGCGGCCAGCAGCTCCTCCCACTCGTCGCGCCGGCTCGCGATGAGCCAGGCGGCCAGCGGCAGGAAGAGCCCGACGAGCTCCGGGATCGCGTGCGGCAGGAGCGTGAGGATCAGCGTGAGCGGGGAGATGGCGAGCTGCATCGCGAGGTCTGCGCCGATGCTCCCCAGCACCCACGCCTGCGTGACCAGCGAGAAGAGCGTCGCACCGGTGACGAACGCGATCGCGAACGGCCCGGCCTTCTCGTGCAGGACGCGGTTGAAGCCCGTCTTGTGCTCGACCTGCAGCGGCAGCGAGGCGCCGGCGATGAAGCCCGCGACGCACGCGAGCGCGTGGAGCGCCAGGACGAGCGAGTTGCGGAAGAGGATCCGCCCGACCGCCCCCGGATCCGCGGGGGCGTTGACGCCGGCGAGCAGCGTCGTCGAGATGTCCGGGCGCACCGTGGACGCGATCACCCAGACCGAGGTCAGCAGCGCGAGCGCGATCGCGAGCGCGCCGAGGAACCACGGCACGAGGATCGCGCGCGGGTTCGCCGACCAGCGCTCGAAGGTCGCGCGGGTGTCTCGGAGCCCCTGGAGCAGGACGAGGCGGTCGGCGTCCATCCCCCTCCTCTTCGGCGGCTCCCCGGCGGAACATGAGCCTCGGGGGCCGTCCCGGCGCGTCAGGAGCGGTCGCGTACGCGCAGCGCCGGGACGAGCCAGATCGCCTCCGCCGCGATGCGCCAGGACATCTTCGACTGGCCCAGCTCGCGGTCGCGGAACGTGATCGGCACCTCGACGACGCGGAACCCGTGACGCAGCGCTCGGTAGGTCAGCTCGACCTGGAACGCGTAGCCGCGCGAGCGGACCGACGGCAGGTCGATCGCCTCGAGCACCTCCGCGCGGAAGCACTTGAAGCCGCCGGTCAGGTCGCGCACCGGGGCGGTGAGCACCGCCTGCGCGTACAGGCAGCCGCCGCGGCTGACGATGCGGCGCACGAGGCCCCAGTCGGCGACGGCCCCGCCCGGCGTGTAGCGCGAGCCGAGCGCCAGGTCCGCCGACCCCTCGCGGACGGGCGCCAGCAGGCGCGCGAGGTCCGCGGGGTCGTGCGAGAAGTCGCTGTCCATCTCCATCACGGCGCCGGCGCCCGCATCGAGGGCGTGGCGGAAGCCGGCGAGGTACGCCGGGCCCAGGCCCTCGCGGACGGTGCGATGCAGCACCTCCACCTCGCCGGGGCGCGCGGCGGCGAGCCGGTCGGCGATCGCGCCCGTGCCGTCCGGGGAGCCGTCGTCGACGACGAGGATGCGGAAGCCCTCCGGCGCGGCGCCCGCGAGGACCGCGCGCGCCGCGGCGACGATCCGCTCGAGGTTCTCGGCCTCGTTGAAGGTGGGGAGGACGAGCCAGGCGGGTCCGCGCATGAGCGGCGCGTAGGGTAGTGCCCGCTGTGGCGGACCTCACGAACAGCGACCTGGCGGCGGCGCTCGATGAGCTCGGCGACCTGTATGAGCTGGACGGCGCGATCGTCCACCGGGTGGTCGCCTATCGCAACGCGGCGAAGGCGGTCCGCGAGGCCTCACAGCCCGTCGCGCGGATGGTCCGCGAGGGCCGTGTCACCGAGCTCCCGGGGGTCGGGAGGACGCTCGAGGAGAAGCTCGTCGCGCTGCTGGAGACGGGGACGATCCCGGCGGCGGAGAAGCTCCGAGCGAGATACCCGGCCGGGGTCATCGAGATGACGCGGCTCGGAGGCCTGGGGCCCAAGCGCGCGCGGCGCCTGTACGAGGAGCTGGGCATCGACTCGCTCGACGCGCTGCGGGAGGCGGCGACCGCGGGACGCATCCGGGGCCTGAAGGGCTTCGGGCCCAGGGCGGAGGAGGCGATCCTCGCGGCGCTGGAGGCGCACGCCCGAGCGCCCCGCCGGGACCCGCGTGGCACTGCCCGTGGCGCTCGAGGCCGCCGAGCGGATCGTCGCGGGGCTGCGCGCGGCGCCGGAGGTGCAGCTGGCCGCGATCGCCGGTTCCGCGCGGCGGTTCGCGGACAGCGTGAAGGACCTCGACGTCGTCGTCGCCTCCGACGACCCGGCGGCGGTGGTGGCGGCGTTCGCCGCGCTCGCCGTGATCGGCTCCTGCGACCGCGGCGGAGAGGGGGGAGCGCGCGGCGTCACGCAGAACGGGCTCGCCGTCGACCTGCGGATCGTCCCGCCCGCGACGTTCGGCAACCTGCTCCAGCACTTCAGCGGCTCCAAGGCGCACAACGTGCACCTGCGCGAGCTGGCGGTGCGGCGCGGCCTCCACGTCAGCGAGCACGGGATCCTCGACGACGCGACCGCGGAGACCACGCGCTGCGCGACCGAGGAGGAGGTCTACGCGCGCCTGGGCCTGCCGTTCGTCGAGCCGGAGCTGCGCGAGGACCGCGGTGAGCTGGAGCCCGGCTTCACGCCGCCGGAGCTGGTGAGGCTCACCGACCTGCGCGGCGACCTGCACTGCCACACGCTCGCCAGCGACGGGCACGCCACGATCGAGGAGATGGCGCTCGCCGCGAAGGCGATCGGGCACGAGTACCTGGCGATCACCGACCACTCGGCGAGCCACGGGTTCGGCAACGACGTCTCGGCCGAGGCGCTCGTGCGGCACGTCGCCGCTATCCGCGAGGTCGACGCCCGCCTGAAGGGCATCCGCGTCCTCGCCGGCAGCGAGGTGAACATCCTCCCCGACGGGTCGTTCGACTACGCCGACGACGTGCTCGCGCAGCTCGACTGGGTCGTCGCGAGCGTCCACACGTCCTTCCGGATGGGCGCCGACAAGATGACCGCCCGGATCGTGCGGGCGATCGAGCATCCGCTCGTGGACGTCATCGGGCATCCGACGGGCCGGCTGATCGGGAAGCGGTCCGGGTACGACGTGGACATGGGCGCGGTCATCGCCGCAGCCGCGCGGACGGGCACGTTCCTGGAGATCAACGGCCAGCCGGACCGGCGGGATCTGGACGACGTGCACGCGCGCGCCGCCGCGGCCGCGGGCGTGAAGCTCGTGCTGGACTCCGACGCGCACCGGGTGACGACGCTCGATCGTCAGCGCTGGGCCGTGGCGACCGCGCGGCGGGCGTGGCTGACGCCGGGCGACGTGGCGAACACGCTGACGTGGAAGGCCCTGGACGCGCTGCGAAGGCGCCGCTGACTACGCCAGCAGCCGCGGCAGCAGGTCGAGCGCGACGACGCGGTCGACCGCGGCGCGGGTCAGCGGCTCCAGCAGCGGCAGCGCGCGCTCGTGGTAGCGCGGTGCCGGGTCGTCGAGCGCCGCGCGGATCGCCGGGGCCAGGTCGTCGGTGACCAGGCGCGCGTCGAGTTCACGGGCGATCGGGAGCGCCACGTACGGCCCCGGCGCGGGCGTCGTCACGAGGACGCAGCCGTCGGCGAGCGCTTCGAGCTGCGCCAGGCCGTGGTCCTCGCGGCGCGGGGCCATGACGAAGAGCTTCGCGCTGCGCACGAGCGCGCGGTAGGCGTCGCGGTCCAGCGCGCCCGCGAGCCGCACGCCCGCGGGGGGCGCGGGCAGGCGCGACGGATCCAGGCCGGTGACGACGAGCGTCTCGTCCTCGCGGCGCGCGGCCGTCCATGACGCGAGCACGCGGTCGAGTCCCTTCTTGTCCGGGTCGGCCGCATAGGTGACGGCGGCGAGGGCGCGCGCGCCCCACGGCTCGCCCAGCCCGGATGGCTCGATCGGAACGGGCACGACGAGCGCGTTCGCGACGTCATCCGGGGCGCCGTCCAGCGCATGCGCGGACCACGGGACCAGCAGCGGCGCCTCGACGAGTCGGCGCAGCTCGCGCGGGCGCTGCCAGGCGCCGTGGCGACCCGGGCCGGGTCTGGGCCGCGAGCGCGTCGAAGCGGATCGCGCCCGGACGCGGCCACAGCAGTGCCGCGGTCGTCGTGCTGTAGAGGACGGCGTGCGGCGCGTGCGCGGCGATCCCGGCGGACGCGGCGCTGCGGGCGGCGCGCGCCCAGGCGAGGTCGGTCAGGGCGAGCGTGCGGATGTCGCGCTGCCGGGCGGCCGCCACGAGCTCCACGCGCGCTCCGGCCCGCTCGAGCGCGTCGCGCAGCTCGGCGTCGGCGGCCCGCAGCCCGGCGGTCGAGCCGAGCGACACGAGCAGGACGTCGACCGGGGCCATGCGGGTGATCGTGCCATGCTCACGCCATCCCGTGACCGGAACGCTCATCAACGTCGCCGCGATCCTGCTCGGGACGCTGCTCGGCACGGTCGTCGGCGACCGCCTGCCGGAGCGGCTGCGGCGGCGCGTCCTCGACGGCCTCGGGCTCGTGACGCTCGTGATCGGCGTCGACCTCGCGCTGGCGTGGCGCGACACGAACGCGCTCTACGTCCTCGGCGGCGTCCTGCTCGGCGCGATCGCGGGCGAGGCGCTCGGGATCGAGGCGCGGCTCGAGCGGCTCGGCGACCGCCTCCAGACCTGGGTGAGCCGGTTCCACGGCGCGGGCCACCAGGTGAGCGAGGCGTTCTTCACCGCGAGCCTGCTCTTCTGCGTCGGCCCGCTGACCATCGTCGGGGTCGATCCAGGACGGCCTGACGGGCGACTACCAGGCGCTCGCCACCAAGGCGCTCCTGGACGGCTTCGCGTCGATCGCGCTCGCCGCGTCGCTCGGCCCCGGCGTCGCGTTCGCGGCGGTGAGCGTCCTCGTCGTCCAGGGCGGCATCTCACTCACCGCCGGGCTCTTCGACTCGATCCTCGCCGAGGGCAGCGAGGCGCTCGCCGCGCTCACGAGCGCCGGCGGCGTGCTCATCATCGGGATCAGCCTGAGGCTCCTCGACGTCAAGGACGTGAAGGTCGGGAACTTCCTGCCGGCGCTCGTCTTCGCGCCGGCGCTCGTGGGTCTCGTCAGCCTCTTCTGAGCGCCGAACGTCCCGCGTCAGGGGCGGGCGCAAGGGACGTTCGGCGCTCAGTGGGCGCGCGGAACCGGCGGCAGGTCGCGGCGCAGGCCGGGCGTGCGCACGAGCTTGATCGCGCCCGACGGGGGTCGTGCTGTCGACGAAGAAGGTGACCCCGTCGCGTTCCTCGACGGCGGTGACGGCGGCGTCCTGATGGCGCCAGGAGAGCGCCCAGATGACCCCGAAGCCCGTGGCGATCGCGGCGATCTGCGGCCACAGCAGCGAGAGGGCGGCCGAGACGACCGTCGCCAGCAGCAGCGGCCAGAGCCGGTTGAGGAGCACGCGGCCCGGCCGCATCTCAGGGAGCTGCGCCGTGGTCCTGGCCTCGCGCAGGGCCCGCTCGACCGGCGGCGTCGGCTCGCTGCGGCGGCCCAGCCAGCTGCCGACCAGCGCAGCGACGAACCACCAGCCGGCCGCGACGAGGACCAGCAGGTCGTCCCCGAGCGCGTTCGCCTGGACGACCGTCACGAGCGCGAGCAGCGTCGCCGCGGCAGCGCTCAGCAGCACGGCGCTCTTGAGCAGGTCGACGAACCGCAACGGCGCGCCTCAGCGGACGAGCGACTCGAGCAGGTCGCGGACGCCGTCGACGCCGTCGACGAGCAGGTCGGCGGCGTCCAGCACCTCGGGTGGCGTCTCGTCGGACCGCACGCCGGCGCAGATCGCGCTGCGCAGCCGTCCCTCCTCGACCATGTCGCGCAGACCCTCGAAGGCGTCCACGTCGGTGCGGTCGTCGCCGACGTACATGGCGACGTCGACCGGGGTGATCGCGAGCAGGCGGCGCACGGCCGCGTCCTTGCCGATCGGGACGGGCGGGCGCAGCTCGAGGACGCGGCGGCCCTCGTGGATCACGAGCCCCGCCTCGCGCGCGCTCTCGGCGATCTCGCGCGCGAGCGCCTCGGCGCGGGCCTCGTCGTCCGCGCCGCGCCAGTGCAGCGCGACGATCGGGCCCTTGTCCTCGCGCAGCAGCCCGGACTCGCGCAGGCGGTCGGCGCGGACGCCGTCAGCGACGCCGCGCACGCGGCCGGCCCAGCGCTCGGCCTCGGGATCCACCGTCGCCGCGCCCGCACCGCGCAGCAGGAGCTCCGCGCCGTGGTTGCCGGCGTAGGGGATCGAGCCGATGCCGACCATCCGCCGCGCGACGCTCGCCCGGCGTCCGCTCACGCAGCCGACGAGCCCGTAGGTCTCCGTCAGGCGGTGGACGACGCGGCGCATCCGCTCGGGGACGGTGGCGGCCTCCGGATCGCGCACGATCGGCGCGAGCGTGCCGTCGACGTCGAGCAGCACGGCCCCGGCCGCGGGGTCCGCCCGCAGCGGGGCGAGGATCTCGTCGAGCGTCGCGGCCGGTGACACCGGCCTAGTATGGCGTCCATGCCTCGCAGCCGACGTGCGCAGCTCGCGGCGATCGGTCTCGCGGCGGGGCTCTTCAGCGGGCTGTTCGGCGTCGGAGGCGGGACGATCGTCGTCCCGCTGCTGCTGCTCTGGTTCGCCTACGAGGAGCGGACGGCCACGGGGACGTCGCTGCTGGCGATCGTCGTCGTGGCGCTCGCCGCCGTCCTGCTGCAGGCGGCGTACGGCAACGTCCACGTCCGCGAGGGCCTGCTCGTCGGCCTCCCCGCGGTCGGGGGCGTCCTCGCCGGAACATGGCTGCAGCAGCGGGTCCCCGGCGCCGCGATCCGGCTGATGTTCTCCGTGCTGCTGGCGTCGACCGCGGTGCTCCTGGTGGTGCGCGCGTCGTGATCGCCGGGGCCATCCTGATCGGCGTCGCCGCCGGGCTGCTGTCGGGGCTGCTCGGGATCGGCGGCGGGGCGCTCTTCGTGCCCGCGCTCGTCCTGCTGCTGGGCCTCGGGCAGCTCGAAGCCGAGGCGACGTCGCTGCTGGCGATCGTCCCGGTCGCCGCCGTCGGCGCCTGGCGCCAGCACCGCTACGGCAACGTGCGGGTGCGCGAGGGCCTGCTGATCGGGGCTGATCGCGATCCCCGGCGCGCTCGTCGGCGTCGTGCTCGTGAACGTCCGTGCCCGAGCGGGCGACGGAGTACGCGTTCGCGGCGCTGCTGCTGTGGATCGCGTGGACGCTCGCCCGCAGCGCGCTGCGCGAGCTGCGCGGCGAGGCGCCGCCGCGGGTCGACGAGCTCGGCTGACGGCTGCGAGCTCAGGCCTTGAGCCGGCGCCGCAGCGCCGCGACCGTGCGCCGGGCGACGGGGATCTCGGTCCCGTCGTCGCAGCTCCAGGACCGCGGTCCCGTTCTCCAGCGAGCGCAGCTCGATCGCGTGCCCGAGGTTCACGAGGTGGCCGCGGTGCACGCGGGTGAAGCCCGCGGGGCCCCAGTCCTCCTCGAGGTGCCCGAGCGACGCGCGCAGCACGTACTCGCCGTCGGGCGAGTGGATGCGCGCGTAGTCGCCGTCGGCGTCGACGTGCGTGATCGCCTCCAGGCGCACGAGCCGCTTGCCGGCACCGGTCGGGTTGTCGAGCGCGACGACCTCCGGGGCGCTGGCCGGCGCGGGCGCCGCGCCGCCGTGCCGGCGGGCGCGCGCGTGCTGCACGCGGGCGAGCGCCGCGTCGAGCCGGTCGCGCGTGACGGGCTTGACGAGGAAGTCGAGCGCCTCGACCTCGAACGCCTCGACGGCGGCGTCGGCGTGGCCGGTGAGGAACACGACCTCGGGCGGATCGTCGAAGCGGCGCAGCAGGCGCGCCAGCTCGATCCCCTCGATCTCGGGCATCCGCACGTCGAGCAGGAGCATGTCGAAGCTCCCCTCGCCCAGGCGCATGAGCGCCTCGCGCCCGCCGCCCGCGGTCTCCACGCGCGCCACCCGCGGCGAGCCCTCGAGCAGGCGCTGCACGTCCGCCAGCGCACGCGGCTCGTCGTCCACTGCCAGCACCAGCAGTCCGCTCACGTCGTCACCTCCGTCAGGGGGATGTGCAGGACGTCGTCCGGCCCCGCGCCGCTCACGGCGAGCTCCAGGCCGCCGTCGTCCGGTCGCAGCGTGACCGCCAGCGGGCCGGCCTCCTCGCGCAGGCGCGCGCCCGAGCGTCGCCGCGACCGGCTCCTGGATCGTCCCGGGCGCCACGCGCCCGCGGACGTCCGCCGCGTCGGGAAGCTCGACCGTGATCCGGTCCGGGAACCGCGCCTGCTGCAGCCGCAGGAACGTCGCGGTGTGGGCGAGCTCCTGCGCGGCGCCGACCGGCGAGGGGTCCTCGCGCAGCCGGTAGGACAGGAACTGCCCGAGCTCGGCGAGCACGTCGCGCGCGTAGTCCGGGTCCTCGTCGATGTAGCTCGCGGCCGCCGCGAGCACGTTGTTGACGAAGTGCGCGGAGATCGGCGCGGCGCTCTGGGCGCCGCCGGGCGCAGGCTGTTCGGGGACGTCCACGGTCACGCTCTCTGCGCGCGAACGCTAGCGCCCGGACCGGCGCGCAGACCGCGCCGCGCCGCTCGGCGCGCGCCGGCCGCCGCCGGGCGCGTGGACGGACTGGACGCCGGGGCTCAACTGTTGTGAGCCGAATCTGCCGATACGTACCCTCGGACGTCCCACTCCAGGGGGCGACGATCATCGGTGCACCACCTTCCTGACATCCCGCAGGACGCGCTCGAGCAGCGCCTGTTCGAGCTGACGACCGACGCGCTCGTCGTCTGCGGCGTCGACGGCGCGATCCGCCGCGCCAACCCGGCCGCCGCGCGCCTGCTGCTCGGCGACGACGGCGGCGTCGTGACCGGGCGGCTGTGGGACGTCGTCCACGCCGACGACGTCGCCCATGTGCGCTCGATCTTCCAGGCGGTCGGCGCACGACGGCCGCGTGCGCGACGAGGAATTGCGCGTGCGCATCGTCGCGCCCGGACGGCGAGGTGCGCTGGGCCGAGGTCCGCGCCGTCGTCGACCACGACGCCGGCCTGTGCCACATCGTCGCCCGCGACATCACCGGCCGCGACGCGGCCGACGCCGAGCGTCTCAGCGAGGCCTTCCGCGACGCGCCCACCGGCATGGCGATCATCCGCACCGACGGCAGCTTCAGCCGCGTCAACGCGGCGCTCTGCACCCTGCTCGGGCGCAGCGAGGACGAGCTGCTCGCGTCCAGCGCGCTGGAGCTCGCCGAGAGCCCCGACGACCGCCGAGGGCTGGATGACCGACCACTGGGGCGACGGCGCGCCGGGGTCCTTCGAGCTCGAGGCCCGCATGCGCACCGGTGACGGGCGGCCGCGTCGTGGCGCTCGTCAGCGGCACGCTCGTCCGCGACCCCGCCGGCGAGCCGCTGCACTACCTCGTCCAGTGGCTCGACGTGACCGAGCGCATCGCCGCGCAGGAGGCGCTCGCCGCCAACGAGGCGAAGCTCGCCGAGGCCCAGCAGGTCGGCGCGCCTGGGCAGCTGGGAGTGGCTCATCGACGCCGACCGCGTGACCTGGTCCGACGAGCTGTACCGCATCCACGGCCTGCGCCCCGAGACACGGCCGCCAGAGCTGGGCGCGGCACCTGGAGCGGGTGCACCCCGACGATCGCGCGCGCGTCGCCCGCGACGATCGAGCAGGCGGTCGCCGAGGGCGGCGCCTGGAGCATCGACCACCGCATCCTGCGACCGGACGGCGACGTGCGCCTCGTCCACGCCGCGCGGCGAGGTCGCCGTCGACGACCGCGGCCGACGCCGTCGCCGTCCACGGCACCTGCCAGGACGTCACCGAGGCGCGCCGCATCGAGGACGCCCTGCGCGCGACCGAGCAGCTCTTCCGCCGTGCCTTCGACGACTCGCCGATCGGCATGGCGCTCATCGACCTCGAGGGCCGCTGGCTGCGCCTGAACCGCGCGCTCGCCCAGATGGCCGGCCGCACCGAGTCCGACCTGCGCGCGACGACGCTCGCGCGCGCTCAGCCATCCCGGAGGACGTCGACCTCGACCGGCCGCTGATCCGCGAGCTGCTCGCCGGGCGCCGGCGCAGCTACGCGATCGAGAAGCGGATGATGCACGCGGACGGGCGCGTCCTGCACCTGCTCGCGCACGTGTCGCTGATGCACGGCGACGGCGAGCGCCCGCTCTACTTCCTCGTCCAGCTGATCGACCTGAGCGAGCGCCGCCGCGCCGAGGCCGAGCGCCGCGCCGGCGAGCAGCGCCTGCAGGCGATCATCGACAACGCGCCCGCGCTGATCTCCGTCAAGGACGCCCGCCAGCGCTTCCTGCTCGTCAACCGCCGCTACGAGGAGGCCGTCGGCGTGCACGCCGACGCGGTGCTCGGCCGCACGGCCGTCGAGGCGCTGCCGCCCGAGCCGCGCCGACGCGTGCCGACGACGAGCTCGAGCGCGAGGTCATCCGCACCGGCGAGACGCGCCAGGCCGAGGTACGATCCTGCGCCGCGCAGGACGACGGCGAGGAGCAGGAGCTGCTCGTCGTGAAGTTCCCGCTGCTCGACACCGACGGCGCACATCGCCGCGGTCTGCACGATCGCGACCGACCTCACCGACCGCCGCCGCGCCGAGCGCGACCGCGCCGAGCTGGAGCAGCGCCTCGCGCAGGCCCAGCGCCTGGAGAGCGTCGGCCAGCTCGCCGGCGGCGTCGCCCACGACTTCAACAACCTGCTGTCGGTGATCCTCTCCTGCGTCACCTTCGCGCGTGACGAGCTCGACGAGCTCTCGCCCGTGCGCGAGGACGTCGACGAGATCGGCCGCGCCGCCGAGCGCGCGGCGGCGCTCACGCGCCAGCTGCTGATGTTCAGCCGCCGCGAGGTGGTGCACCCCGAGGTGCTCGACCTCGGCGCGCTCGTCACCGACCTCGAGTCGCTGCTCTCGCGCTCGCTCGGCGAGCTCGTCGAGCTGGAGATCGCCGTGCGGCGACGACCTGTCCCCGGTCCTCGCCGACCGCTCCCGCCTGGAGCAGGTGCTCGTGAACCTCGCGGTCAACGCCCGCGACGCGATGCCGCACGGCGGCACGCTCGAGCATCGCCGTCGACCGTGAGGACGACGCGCGTCGGCCGTGCGGGTCGCCGACGAGGGCACCGGCATGGAGCCCGAGGTCGCCGATCGCGCGTTCGAGCCGTTCTTCACCACCAAGCCCGCGGGCGAGGGCACCGGGCTCGGCCTCGCGACCGTGCACGGCATCGTCACCGACTCCGGCGGCGACATCGCGATCGACTCACGTCCGGGCAGCGGCACCGTCGTGCGCTTCACCCTTCCCGCCGCGCGCGAGGACGTGGCGGCGGCCGCGCCCCGAGCAGCCGGCCGAGCCCGCGGCCTCGGGCTCGGCGCGCGTGCTCGTCGTCGAGGACCAGGACCCCGTGCGCCGCCAGGCGGTGCGGATGCTCGAGCGGCACGGCTACCGCGTGCGCGAGGCCTCCAGCGGGCAGGTCGCGCTCGCCGAGTGGGAGCCCGTCGACGTCGTGCGTCACCGACGTCGTCATGCCCGGCATGACCGGGCCACGAGCTCGCCCAGCGCGTGGCGACGATCGCTCCGGGCGTGCCCGTCGTCTTCATGTCCGGGCACACCGAGGACGTCGTCGTCCTCGACGGGGCCCGCGAGCGCGAGATCGCGTTCGTCCAGAAGCCGTTCACGCGCGACACGCTGCTCGGCGGCCGTCGCCCGCGCGCTCGCCGCGCGCCGCCGACGCTCCGGCGCACCGCGCCGCGGGCGACGCGGCGGCCTGAGCGACCCGCGGTTCAGCGCCCGTCCGGCGCGGGCGCGTCGTGGCCGACGCCGTGCTCGATCGCGCCCTTGATCGGCGGCGTCGAGCGCGTTGATCCGGAACAGCGCGACGCGCCTCGGGCAGCGCGAACCGCCGCTGCGGCAGCGCGTCGGCGCCGTGGTGGCCGAGCACGCAGTGCGCGAGCGCCAGGCGGCGCGCGTCGTCGAGGCCGGATGCCGCCCGCGGCCTCCTCGACCATGCGCAGGCCGAGCTCGACGTGGCCGAGCAGCCGGCCCTCGTCGCTGAGCCCGACCTCGGCGCCGAGCGTCAGCTCGCGGATGCGGCCGAGGTCGTGGACGAGCGCGGCGGTCAGCAGCAGGTCCTGATCCAGTCGCTGGTGCAGGACGCACGTCTCGACGGCGAGTGTCGCCACGGCGACCGTGTGCTCGAGCAGCCCGCCGAGGTAGGCGTGGTGCTGGGAGCGGGTCGCCGGGGAGCGCCGCAGCGCCGCGCGCAGCTCGCTCGTCGCCGAGCAGCCGGACGAGCAGCGCGCGGAAACCGGGCTGGCGCACCTCGCCGGCGAGCGCGTCGAGGAAACCGTCGAGCTCGTCGAGGTCGCGGTAGGCGGTGGGGAGGAACGCGGACGGGTCGGCGGTGCCCGGGTCCACGCGCACGAGGCTCGTCAGCTCCGCCTGCAGCTCGCCGCGGAACCGCGCGACGCGGCCCGCCGCGCGGACGAGGTCCCCGCGCTCGAACCGCGGGGCGTGCAGGTCGGCGTCGCGGAACAGGCGCCCCGGGAGTGCGCCGGTCCGGTCGCGCAGCTCGACCGCGAGGTACGGCGACCCCGTACGCGCCATCAGCCGGTCCTTGCGCGTGCAGGCGTAGACGCCGTCGAGCGCGTCGCCGTCACGGAGCGTGGCGATCGCCCCCGGCCGGGCGGCTGCGGAGGCCTGCGCGGGCGGGGCGATGTCAGCCGGAGGCACCCGCCCATGATGTACCGTGACCCGGATGCCGCCACTGATCTGGGAGAGCCGTCCGGACGGCCTCCGGGCCCCCGCGCTCGTGTGCGCGTTCAGCGGCTGGAACGACGCCGGCGAGGCGGCATCCTCGGCCCTGACGTTCATCGGCTCCCAGCTCGGCGCGACGCGCTTCGCCCGCCTGGACCCCGAGGAGTTCTTCGACTTCCAGGCCTCGCGCCCGACCATCAGGCTGGTCGATGGCGTCACGCGCGCGGTCGAATGGCCCGAGGTCGAGGTCTGGGCCGCTCACGCGCCGCGCGCCCCGCGCGACCTGGTGCTCGTCTCCGGCCCCGAGCCGTCGATGCGCTGGCGCACGTTCTGCGACGGCCTCGTCGAGCTCGCCGAGGTGCTCGGCGTCCAGCTCACCGTCACGCTCGGCGCGCTGCTGGCGGACGTCGCACACACGCGCCCGGTCCCGCTCGTCGGCCTCGCGAGCGACGCCGCGCTCGTCGAGCGCCACGGCCTCTCGCCGACCTCCTACGAGGGGCCGACCGGGATCACCGGCGTCCTCTACACCGCCTTCCAGGACGCGGGCCTGCCGTCGGCGTCGCTGTGGGCGAGCGTGCCGCACTACGTCGCTGCGGCGCCGAACCCGAAGGCCTCGCTCGCGCTCGTGCGCAAGCTCGAGTCGATCGTCGGCGTGAGCGTGGACGCGAGCGACCTGGAGACCGGCGCCGCCGAGTACGAGCAGCGGGTGACCCAGGCGGTCTCCGGGGACGACGACGTGCGGCAGTTCGTCGAGAGCCTGGAGCAGGCCGCGGACGCCGAGGCGCCCTCGCCCGAGCAGCAGGACGTCCCGTCCGGCGACGTGCTCGCGCGGGAGTTCCAGCGGTTCCTGTCGCAGCGCCCGCCGCGCGAGGAGTGAGGCCGCCGTCAGCCGTCGAGGGCGGCGGGCGCCGGCTGCGCCCGTCCGCGTGCCGCGCTTCGCGGCGTGGGTGCGCGGCGCGCCACCCGCCGGTGCGACCAGGTGATCGCGGGCCGCTCCACCACCCGCCAGCTGAGCCACGCGGCGAGGCTCGACACGACGAGCACCATCAGCAGGCGCGGCACGAACGGCTCGGGGAGCACGCCCGCGCTGCGCAGCACGAGGATCAGTGGGAGGTGCCAGAGGTACAGGCCGTAGGAGACGACGCCGGCACTCGCCAGCGGCCTCCACGCCAGCCCGTGCAGGACGGGTCCGCGCCCCGCGGCGACCGCGGCGATCACGAGCGCGAAGCCCGCGGCCGCGGGCAGGTCGCGCAGCGGCCCGCGCCAGCCGTCGAGGTCGTGCGGCGTCTCCATCCAGACGGCGTGGCCGACGACGAGCGCGGCGCCCGCGAGTGCTGCGATCGTCGTCGCGCGCACCGTCAGGACCGGCGCGCCGGAGCGCCGCCGGGTCTCGATCCAGAGCGCCGCGAGCATCCCGCAGGCGAAGACGCCCATGAACGTCGGCAGCGCCTTCTGGACGACGTCGTTCCAGCCCTGCTCGAAGACGATCCGGTTCCAGGCCGTCGCGAGCGCGATGATCGCGACGAGCAGCGCGGCCTGGGCCCGGGGCCGCGCGCCGATCTTCAGCGCCAGCAGCCCGATGAGCGGCAGGACGAGGTAGAAGGCGACCTCCACGCAGAGCGTCCAGGCGACCGGGATGAGCCCCATGATCGTGTCCATCGAGTAGTTCTGGGCGAACAGGAGGAACAGCGGCAGCTCACGGGCCGACGGGGTGATGTTGTCCGGGCCGAAGATCGCGTAGAGCGCGAGGACGCCGAAGATCGCGGCGTAGTACGCCGGGACGATGCGGGCGAGGCGGCGGATCGCGTAGGTGCCGACGTCCGTGCGCGGGCCGCCGAGCGCGGTGCGGGCGAACGTGCGGTAGAGCAGGTAGCCGGAGAGGACGAAGAAGCAGACCAGGCCCAGGTGCAGCGCGAACGCGATCTGGTCCACCAGCGCGTCGGATCGGCCCGGTGGCCGGTCGCGGTAGAGCCAGACGTGGAACACCAGCACCGACAGCGCGGCGAGCCCGCGGATCCCGTCGATGGCGGCGTTGCGCACCGGCATGGTGGTCGAAGGTAGCGGGATCCGCGAGGGGTCTGCTGCGGGACGTCGGAGATTGATCAGGGATCCGCGTGCGAATCCCTGTCCTGCCGGGGGGCCGTTCCTAGCGCTCGGCAGCGGGACAGGCGATCCGGTAGTCGCAGATCGCGCAGGCCGCGTAGCTCGGGGTCGGCTCGAAGCCCTGGCTCCCGATGCCGTCCGCGACCTCGAGCACCGTCTCGCCGATCCGCGTCGCGTCGACGTCGCCGCCCGGCAGCGGGACCTTCTTGTCGTCCAGCACGTAGAGGTAGGACTGCACCGGCGACTCGACCTCCCACGCCTCGCGCGCGGCGAGCGCGTAGAGGCTGAGCTGGACGTCGTCGCGCAGCTGGGCCTCCGTCCTGGGCCGCCCGGTCTTGTAGTCGATCAGCTCGTAGCCGCCCTCGGGCAGCCGGTCCACGCGGTCCACCCGCCCGCGCAGCGTGTGCGGGCCCAGCCGGAAGGTGAAGGACCGCTCGAACCAGACCGGCTCGCCCTCCTCGGTCCGCCGCCGCTCCTCGTAGCGGCGCAGGGCGGTCTCGGCCTTTCCGCGCAGCTGGCGCTCCTCGTCGCCGGCACCCAGGCCGCCACGCCGCCAGGACGCGTCGAGCAGGCCCAGCAGCTCGTCGACCGAGCCGCCGCCGGACTGGTGGTAGCGCTCGAGGACCTGGTGGACGACGATGCCGAACCGCTGGTTGAGGGTCGGCTCGTTCGGGATGCGGAAGACGCGCGCGAACTTGTACTTCAGCGGGCACGTCCGGTACGTGTCGATGTCGGACGCGCTGAGCACGAGCCCGTCCCCGCGCCGCGGCAGGAACGCCTCGAGCGACGGCTCGCCGCGCCGCGCGGTCGCTCCCGCGCGGGCCCGCGAGTCGCGTTCGGCGGCCAGGATCAGCTCGTCCAGCGGGCTGGACTCGAGCACCTCCCGCTGCTGGGCGGTCGTGGCGAGTGCGAGCACGGCGTTCACCTGCGCCAGCGCGTCCGGCAGCGGCTGCGCGTCGGTGCGGTTGATGATCGCGGCGAGCTTCACGAGCTCCAGGTAGCGCACGACGCCGTGGGTGATCTCCAGGTCGGTGTCCAGGCGCAGCTCACCGAGCGTCCCCGCGACCCGCGGCACGTCGTGCAGCAGCTCGTCGCGCAGCTCGGTGTACGCGGCGTGCAGCGCCTCGTCGGGCCCGAACAGCTCCTCGGCGCGGTCCTCCCAGACGCCGCCGACGGCGGCCATCGCGTCCTCGGCGAACGGCGAGGGCGGCTGCAGGGCGCCGCGCTCGGTGCGCGCGACGTACGCGAGCACGAGGCCCGCGCGTGCGCGGGTCATCCCCAGGTGCAGCAGGCGGCGCATCTCCGCCACGTGCGCGTCGCGCGTGTCCGCCGGGAGCTCCTCGTGGAGGAGCGCGTCGGGGATCGGCTCCAGCGCGACCCGCCGGGCCCCCGGCATCCGCGAGGACTGCAGACCGAGGACGAGGACGTGGTCGAACTCGTGCCCCTTCGTCATCTGCAGCGCCATCACCTGGACGGCGTCGCCGCGGCCGGCGTCGGCCGGGTCGTCGTCCTCGCGCAGCCCCGCCTTCGCGACGGCCGAGAAGTGCCGCGCGAACTCGCGCCCGGTCGCCTGCGGCGAGCGCCGCGCCTCCTGCGCGGCGAGGTCGCCGACCTTCGCGAGCGCGACCAGCCGCTCGACGACGTCGGCCTGCGCGCTGAAGAGCTGCTGCCGCCGCAGCCCGAGGCGGTCGATGAGCCGGTGGACGAACAGGTCGGGGCGCGTGTCGAGCTGCGCGGCGACCTGGCGGTGGAGCTTGAGGAAGCCGAGGATCCGGTCGCGCGCCTCCGGCGGGATCTGCGGCGACTCGGTCGCCGCGGCGAGCGCGGCGACCATGTCGAGCTTGCGCCGCCGCGCGATGTGGACGACGCGCGCGACGTCGATGGCGCGCAGCTCGACCGGCGGCCGCGACAGCGCACGCACGACGGCCCCCGCGTCGCCCGGGTCGACGAGCAGGCGCAGCCAGGCGAGGACGTCCTTGACCTCGGCCCGGTCGAACAGCGCCGCCGCACCGGCGAGCCGGTAGGGCACGGCGCGCTCGTCGAGGGCCGCGGCGATCGCCTGGCCCTCCTGACGCACGGAGCGCACGAGGACGGCGACCCGGCCCGGCTCCGCGCCCTCGCGGACGAGCCGTTCGATCTCGGCCGCGGCCGCCTGGGCCTGCGCGCGCTCGCTGGCGCAGCGCCAGAACGAGAGCCGCCCACCGTCGGGTGCGCTCACCGGCGCGGGCGCGCGGTCGGGGTTCGGCGTCACCACCGCGAGCGCCGCGTCGAGCACCGCCCGCGGCGCACGCAGCGAGCGCTCCAGGCGCACCGTGCGTGCCTCGGGCAGCTCGGCGGCGATGTCGCGCAGGTTCTTCCCGGCCGCCCCGCGGGCGCGCTGGATGGCCTGGTCGGGGTCGCCGGCGGCCGTCAGCCCGCGATGCTCGGCGACGAGCGCCAGCACGAGCCGCAGGTGCGCGTACGCCAGGTCCGGGGCGTCGTCGACGAGCACGTGGCGATGACGGTCGGCGACGCGGGCGCGCACGTGCGGGCGCTCGAGCAGCCCCAGCGCGAGCAGCACGAGGTCGCCGGCGTCCAGCGCGCCCTGCTCGCGCAGCATGCGGTCGTGCGTGCGGTAGACCTGCGCGAACTCGCGCTCGCGCTCGGCGCGCTCGTCCCCGGCGGGCAGGCGCGACGCCCAGGCCTCGACCTCACCGGCGGTGACGGCGGCCTCCTTGAGGCGGTCGATCCGGCCCAGGACGCCCGCGAGCATCGACGCGGGATCGCCGCGGAAGTCGTGCAGGCGCAGCGTCAGCTCGTCCACGCGCTCCAGCAGCATCGCCAGGCGGTCGGCGTGGGAGACGGTGACGACGAACGGGTCCAGTCCCGCCTCGTCGGCCTCGTCGCGGAGCAGTCGCGCGCAGAACCCGTGGACGGTGTGCACGTGCAGCTCGGCGAAGCCGTGCCCGATCCCGGCCTCGACCTGCGCGCGCAGCGCGTCGACCGCGGGCACGGCGTGGGTGAGGGCCAGGACGTGCTCGGGCTCCATCCCGCCGTCGGTCGCCAGCCACGCATGCCGCGCGCCCAGCGCGTGGGTCTTGCCGGTGCCGGCGGCGCCCAGCACCACGAGCGGGCCGCCGTGGTGCGCGACGATCTCGCGCTGGCGCTCCGTCAGGCGATGGGGCGGTTCCGGCACGTGCCTAGGATACGTCGAGGATGCCGTCATCCACCGTCGTCTCGGATCATGACTGGCTGGGGCTGTGCCGGCGCTCGGCCGCGGGCCTGCGCGAGCTGCTCGACGACGCCCCGACGAGCCGTGAGCGGGTTCTCGAGACGGGGGTCGTGGGCGAGGGCGGCGATCGGACGCTCCTGATCGACCGCGCGGCCGAGGACGTCGTCTTCGCCGAGCTGGGGCGCCTGCACGACGCGGGCGCCCGGTTCACCGCCGTCTCCGAGGAGCGCGGCATCGTGAGCTTCGGCGATCCGGGCGTGCTCGTCGTGATCGACCCGATCGACGGGTCGCTGAACGCCAAGCGCGGGCTCGCCCACCATGCGCTCTCGATCGCGGTGGCCGACGGACCGACGATGGCCGACGTGCGCCTGGGGTACGTCTACGACGTCGGCGCCGCGGAGGAGTGGCACGCCGTGGCGGGCGCGGGCGTCTGGTGCAACGAGGTGGCCGCGGGGCCGCTGCCGGCCGAGCGCCGCACAGCCGCCGGGCTGCTGGAGCTCGTGGCCGTCGAGGCCGCCGCGCCGCCGCGCCTGGCGGCGGCGGCTCCCGCGCTGGAGGCCTGCGCGCACCGCGTTCGCGCGATCGGCTCGATCGCGATCTCGCTGTGCCAGGTGGCCGCAGGTCGCGTGGACGCGATGGCCTCGCTCGCGCGCTGCCGCTCGGTGGACGCGGCCGCCGCCCAGCTGATCGTCCGCGAGGCGGGGGCGCACGTCGCGTTCCCGTCGATGGAGAACCCGCTCGGAGCGCCGCTCGCGGAGCTGGCGGGCCGGTCGCCGGTCGTCGCGGCGCTCACCGCCGAGGGACTGGCCCTCGCCGCGACCCTGCCGGTGGACCGATGATCGCCTGGGAGCTCGCCGGGTCCATCGGCCGGACCGTCGCCGGCGGCGGCGGTCCGGGCGCCGACCCGTCGCCGCTGCCGGGCGACCTCGCGGCGCTCGGCGTCCGCGCGCAGGAGGCGGTGGTCGCGTACACGGGCCTCGTGCCGCAGGCACCGCTGCCGGTGCCGGAGGACGCCTCGCGCGGCGCGTGGGTCGACTCCAACATCGGGCTCCTGCGCGGCATGATCGATCCGCTCACGGGGACGGTCGAGGAGCGGACCGCCCAGCTTCCGGGACCGGTCCGCGCGGTCGCGGGCGGCGCGGCGGCGGCGGAGATCGGTGCGCTGATGGGCTACATGGGCCGCCGGGTGCTCGGGCAGTACGAGGTCGCGCTGACGACGGCGGAGCCGCCGCAGCCGCGCCTGCTGCTCGTCGGGGCCAACCTGCGCGAGACCGCCGAGCGCCTGGAGGCGCCGCTCGAGCATCTGCTCGCCTGGGTGATGGTCCACGAGGTCACGCACGCGGTGCAGTTCTCCTCGACCCCGTGGCTGCGGACGCATCTGGGGACGCTCGTGGGCGAGCTGCTCGCGAGCGCCGACCCGGGGGACGCGAGCAGCGAGCCGGCGAGCGGCGGAGGCCCGGACCTCTCCGACCTGCGCGACCTCGTCGCCCGGGCGAGGTCCGGCGGGCTGGTCACGCTCGTGGCCGGCCCGGGGCGCCAGGCGATGCTCGACCGCATCCAGGCGACGATGGCGCTCGTCGAAGGCCACGCCGAGCACGTGATGGACGCGGCGGGGGGCCCGCTGGTCCCGGGGCTCGCCGGCCTGCGCGCGGGCCTCGAGCGCCGGCGCGCCGAGCGCTCACCGCTCGCGTCGATCCTCGACCGGGTTCTCGGGCTGGAGCTGAAACTGCGGCAGTACCGCGACGGCAAGGCGTTCTGCGACGCCGTCGTCGCGCACGAGGGGCCCGCCGGCCTGCGACGGGCGTTCGCCGCGCCCGAGCTGCTCCCCACGGGGGGAGAGCTCAGCGATCCGCTCGCATGGATCGCGCGCACGCGGGTCCGGCAGCTGCCGCCCGCGGCGTAACCGGACCCCGCCCGCGGCGTACGAACAGATGTACGACGAACAACTGTTCGATTCCCTGCTACACTGTCGGTCCATACTTCTAAGGTTCATACTGCGAGGACATGATCATGGCTGAGACGACAACTCCCAGGAAGCGCACCACCAAGAAGACGACGGCGAAGCCGCGCACCGCCGCGGCTCGCTCGACCAGCGCCCGCAAGGGTGCGACGACACGTGGTGTCAACCGCACCAAGACCGCCGCGAAGACGACCGTGAAGGACACGAAGGCCGTCGGCGCCGACGCCGGGACGACCCGTGACGCGGCCGTCTCGACCGGCCGTTCGGCCGTGCTGCTCGCCGGCAACTACGCCGAGCGCGCCGCCTACGTGCAGGTCGGCGCCGTGCTGACAGCCCGTGACGCCGCCACCGCGACGATCGAGGATCTCCGCACCCGCATCGGCGACCGTGACGCCGCCGAGGCCGAGTTGCGCAAGTTCGAGAAGCGCGGCGAGGTCGCCCGCACCCGCACGCAGCGCGAGGTCAAGAAGGCCCGCACGCGCGTCGAGCGCGAGCTGCGCCAGCGCCGCAACCGCGTGCGCCGCGACGTCAAGCGCAACCGCACCCGCGTCGAGCGCGAGGTCCGCACGCTGCGCAAGGACGCCGAGACCCAGATCAAGGACGTCCGCGCGACGGTCCGCGACATCCAGATCCCGGCGCTGCCGCAGGTCCCGGACGTCGTGACCCCCGTGCGCGAGGTCGTGCGTCCGGTCGTGGACCGGTTCGCCGCGTAAGGACGGCCCCCAGGCAGGACAGGTCGGCGGAGCCGAGCTGATGCCCTTCCCCGCCGGCCGGCCCTGGAGAGGGGCCGGCCGCGGTCAGTCCTCCGGCCCATACCTCCTGCCGGCGGAAGCAGTTCCTCTCCTCCCCGCGACGGGCCGCCCTCACCGGCGGCCCGTCGCATTCCTGCCCGGCCGGTCGGATTTGCGAGAATGTCGACATGCCCTCTCACGACGAGATCCTGAAGTCCCTCGAGGCGGTCATCGACCCGGAGCTGCGCAAGTCGATCGTGGAGCTGGGGATGGTCCGCTCGATCGAGCAGCCCGGCGGCGGGGTCGTGGACGTCGTCGTCTCGCTGACGACGCCGGGCTGCCCGATCCGCAACCACTTCGAGGACGCCGTCGCCAAGGCCGTCGGGGCGCTCGAGGGCGTCACGCGCGTGACCGTCGCGTTCGACGTGCTGAGCGATCAGGAGAAGTCCGAGCTGCAGCGCAGGCTGGGCCGCGGCTCGCTCCCCGAGGGCGCGCTCGCGCAGGTCGCGAACGTCGTCTGCATCGGCTCCGGGAAGGGCGGCGTCGGCAAGTCCACGATCACGGCCAACCTCGCCGCGGCACTCGCCGCCGAGGGCCGCAGCGTCGGGGTGCTCGACGCCGACGTGTGGGGGTACTCGATCCCGCGCATGTTCGGCCTGTCCGGCCGCCCGCCCGTCTCGCCCGAGCGCAAGATCGTGCCGCTGGAGGCCGGTGGCGTGAAGGTCATGTCGATCGGCTTCTTCGTCGAGGAGGACGCCGCCGTCGTCTGGCGCGGCCCGATGCTCCACAAGGCGCTGACGCAGTTCCTGGAGGATGTCGAGTGGGGGGCGCTGGACTTCCTGCTCGTCGACCTGCCGCCCGGGACCGGGGACGTCTCGATGACGCTCGCCCAGCTGCTCCCGCAGGCGCGCTTCGTGATCGTCACGACGCCGCAGCCGACGGCGCAGAAGGTCGCGCGCCGCTCGGCGGAGATGGCGCACAAGGTCGACCTCGAGATCGCCGGCGTCATCGAGAACATGGCCGGGTTCGTCACGCCGTCCGGGGAGCGGTTCGCGATCTTCGGTGAGGGCGGCGGCCAGGATCTCGCCGACGAGCTCGACGTGCCGCTGCTGGGCAAGGTGCCGCTGACGATGCCGCTCCGCGAGCAGGCCGACGCGGGCGTACCGCTCGTGGCCTCCGACCCCGACGACCCCGCCGCCCAGGCCATCCGCCAGGTCGCCCGCGGGCTGATCGCGATGTTCCCGCGCGAGCTGCCCGTGCTGCAGGTCAGCGGCGGCGCCGACGGCCCACCGCCGATCAGCTCACCCGAGCCGGCGGGGATGACGTTGCCGATGGCCTGACGTACGGCCCCCTGGCGGGACAGGTCGGCAAAGCCGACCTGATCGTTCTCAAGGGCCCTGGCCCACGTCCCACGGCAGGATCGGCCCGCCGAGCGGCGCCCTCTGGGTTTCCGCGTCCAGAACCGCCCGGAACGCTCCAGATCCCCGCCCCCGCCGCCGATAGGCAGGTGATGTCCGACGACTCCGCCTCTCGCCTGCAGCTGCGCCAGGAGGCGATGGCTGCTGCGCGCGGGCTGACGCGGGGCGACGACGCGCTCGTCGCGGTCCTCCGCGACCTGGAGCGCGAGCGCGGGCGTGCGACGCAGTCGGTGCGCTCGGTCGTGCAGGCGCTCGCCGCGACGCTGCAGGCCCGCGACGGCTACACGGGCGAGCATGCGGACGCCGTCCACGATCTCTCGGTGGCCGTCGGCGCCCGGCTCGGGCTGGGCGGTCAGGAGATGGCCGAGCTCGCGGCCGTCGCGCTGCTCCACGACGTCGGCAAGATCGGCATCCCGGACTCGCTGCTCCACAAGCCCGGCCCGCTGGACGAGGCCGACTGGGTGGCCATGCGCGAGCACCCGGTCATCGGCGAGCGCATCCTCGCGACGGTCCCCGGCCTGGAGGCCGTCGCCCGCGCCGTGCGCCACGAGCACGAGCGCTGGGACGGCGACGGGTACCCGGACGGGCTGGTCGGCGACGCGATCCCGCTGGCCTCCCGCATCGTCCTCGCGTGCGATGCCTGGCACGCGCTCAACAGCGACCGTCCGTACCGCCGCGCGCTGCCGCGCGACGCCGCGCTCGCCGAGCTGCGGCGCTGCGCGGGCACGCAGTTCGACCCGACCGTCACCGCGGCGCTGATCGACGTGCTGGAGTCCGCCGAGGCCGGGGACGAGGCCAACGGCCGTCCCGACCCGGGGGCGATCGTCGCCGACGTGGTCGGCGGCAACGCGAGCCTCGAGCGTGAGCTGATCGCGCTGATCGCCGTCGCGTCCGCGGTCGCCGCGGCGCACAAGCTCGAGGAGGTCATCGAGATCGCGGCCGAGGAGGCGCTGGGCGCCATCGACGCCGCGTCGCTCTCGATCGAGCGTTGGATCTCCGAGCGCGGAATCCTGCGGACGCTCGTCAACGTCGGCGAGCTCGCTCCGGGCGAGGAACGTCACCCGACCGACGAGATGTACCAGCTCGAGGGCGACCGCGATCTGCGGAAGGTCCTGGAGGAGGGCGGCACCTACTTCTGCTCGCTCGACGACCCGGAGATCGCGCCGATCGAGGCGGAGCTCCTGCGCGGGTTCGACAAGCACTCCTCCGTCGCGGTGCCGATCGCCTTCGGCGGCGAGACGTGGGGCCAGATCTGGGCGGCGCGCCGCGCCGACCAGCAGCCCTTCAGCGAGCGCGACGCGCGCTTCCTGCACGCGATCAGCGGCCAGGTCGGATCGGCCATCGGGCGGGCCGAGGTGTTCTCCCGCGTGTCCGAGCTGGCGCACAGCGACGGCCTGACCGGTCTGGCGAACCGCCGCGCGTTCGACGAGGCGCTCGAGCTGGCCGTGCTCGAGGCGCGGCGCACGGGGCACGACCTGGCGCTGCTCCTCTGCGACATGGACAACCTCAAGGACATCAACGACCACAACGGCCACGAGGCCGGCGACGCCGCGCTGCGGACGGTGGCGGAGGCGCTGGCGAAGTCCGCCTCGGCGGTCCAGGGCTCGCTCGTCTGCCGCGTCGGGGGCGACGAGTTCGCGATCGTCCTGCACCGCTCCGACGCCCAGCGCGGCCGCGAGGTCGCGGAGAGCATCCTGCGCCGGTTGCGCAGCTCGCATCCGCCCGTGGGCGTCTCCTGCGGCGTCGCCATGCTGCGCGCGGGCGAGGGCCGGCCCGCCGACCTGCTGCGCGCCGCCGACGCCGCCCAGTACGCGGCCAAGCGCGGCGGGCGCGGGCGCGTGTACGTCGCCGGTCCGAGCGGCGCGGTGGAGTCCTCCGCCGGCGCCGCGACGGCGGCCGGCCGTGGCCGCGCGCTGCGCGACGCGCCGGTGCTGGACATCGGCAGGCTCATCAAGGAGGTCCTCGGCGTCCTTGATCGCCCGCTCGCGGGTGCGCCGCCCGCCGAGCGCCTCGGCGCGGTGCTGCGCCGCGTCTCCGAGGCGACGGATGCGGCCGGCTGGACCGTCGCCTTCGCGCCGCTCACCCGCGAGCCGGAGCCGCTCGTCGTCGGCGGGCGCCCGGGGAACGTCACGGCGATGGCCCGGCACGGGCCGTGGCTGGACGGCCGCGACCTGCTGGCCCTGCGCATGGCGTCCGCGGGCACGGGCGCCGGCTGCCTGGTCGTCGACCGCGCGGACGCGCACCTGAGCGGCCTGCTGCGTGAGTGCATGATGCGCACGTCGCTCGACACGCTGCTCGTCCACACGATCTCCTCCTCCAGCGGCGCGTGGATCGCGGAGGTCGGCGGCGACGCGCGCACGCGCGACCTGCGCCAGGTCGAGCCGGTGCTGCGGCTGCTGGTGCCCGAGGCGCTGCGGGGCCTGCGCGACACGCGCGCAGCGCCGGACACCCAGGCCGCCGGCTGATCCCGGGTCAGCCGGTCTGGGTCACTTCGCGCAGCACGCCGGTCTCGACGTCGTAGACGAAGCCGCGAATGCGGTCGCTGCACGGGATGAAGGGACTCTCGCGGATGCGCGCGATGGACTTCAGGACGTCGAGGTCGAGGTCCTCGAAGGCCTCGGTGTCCCACGGGACCGGCACGCCGGTCTCCGCCTCCAGCTGAGCGCGGAAGTCGCCGTCGTCGAACGACTGCATGCCGCAGTCGGTGTGGTGGATGAGGAGGATCTCCTCGGTCCCCATGAGCCGCTGCGAGATCGCGAGCGAGCGGATCTCGTCGTCGGTGATGACGCCGCCCGCGTTGCGAATGATGTGCGCGTCACCCTCGCGCAGGCCGAGGAGGGAGAACAGGTTGATCCGCGCGTCCATGCAGGTGACGACCGCGAGGCCGCGGCGCGGAGGCCGCTCCAGCCGCCCACGGTCGAACCCGGCCGCGTACTGCGCGGCGTTGCGGATCAGGTCGTCGTTGTCCGGCACCGACGGCGCTCAGCGGCTCGTGTAGTACTCGGCGTTCACTCCCGCGAACTTCTGCCACTCGTCGGGCAGCTGGTCCTCCGCGAAGCACGCGTCCACGGGGCAGGCCTCGACGCAGGCATCGCAGTCGATGCACTCCTCGGGGTCGATGAAGAGCTGGTCGACCTTGTCGTAGTCGGGCTCGTCGGGCGTGGGGTGGATGCAGTCGACGGGGCAGACCTCGACACAGGAGTTGTCCTTCACTCCGATGCAGGGCTCGGCGATCACGTAGGCCATGGTTGGAAAGCGGTCCTCGGGTGTCTTGGAACGGTGGGGTCCGGAGGGTGCGGCGGGCCGAAAGACTATCGGGACGCCGCTCGGGAGCGCGATACGCTGCGCGCCGCGATGCTCCTGCTCACCGGCGCCACCGGGCTCGTCGGCTCGGCCCTGCTTCAGCGCCTGGTGACGGCGGGGATCCCCGTCCGCTGCCTCGTCCGCGATCCGCGGCGCCTGGGCGCCGACCGCGTGCGCGTGCAGATCGCGCTCGGCGACCTGAGCGACCCGCCGTCGTTCCGCAACGCGATGCGCGGCGTGTCCACCGTCGTGCATCTCGCGGCGGCGATCCGCGACCAGCCGTCGGGCTCGATCGAGGAGCTGACGGGCATCGCGACGTGGCGGATGGTCGAGGCGGCGGAGCGGGCCGGGGTGGAGCGCTTCGTGTTCCTCAGCGCGCTGGGCGCCACCGCGCACGACCGCACGCGGTTCCTGCGGGCGAAGGCGCTCGCGGAGGACGCCGTCGGCTCGGCGGGGATCGCGTCGACGATCGCGGCGTGCTCGCTCGTCTACGCCCCGGGTGACGCGTGGCTGACGCTCGTCGAGCGCCTGGCGCTGCTGCCGGCGGCCGTCGTCCCGGCCCGTGGCCGGGCCGAGTTCCAGCCGATCTGGGCCGGCGACGTGGCGGCCTGCATCGCGGCGGCGCTCGACCGCGACCCGCCGGAGCGCCGCGAGCGCCTGGAGCTCGCGGGCCCGGAGACCCTCACCTACGACGCGATGGTCCGGATCGCGCTGCGGGCCGCCGGCCGCGAGCGTCCGCTCCTGCACGTGCCCGAGCCGCTCGTGCGCGGCGCGCTGCGCCTGGGCGAGACGCTGCTGGGCACGCGCGCGCCGGCGACGTGGGACGAGGCCGAGCTGCTGGAGGTCTCCAGCTCCACGCCGCGCGGGATCACCGACGCGCAGGCGCTCGGGGTCACCCCGAGCGCGATGGCGCAGGTGCTGGGCGCCTAGGTGTAGTTCCTGAGCACGTTCGTCCGGCGTAGTTCATCCGGGCCCCCTTGGAGGCTGGAGGTGTCAAAGCCATCAGCACCAAGGAGAACCCGGATGAAGTTGCACGCTAACGCCAGGACCTGTCCGAACAGCAGGCGACTACTCGTTGATCGTGTTGGGGCGGGGTGGTCGGTGATGGAGGCGGCCGAGGCCGCCGGAATCACCGACCGCACCGCGCGGCGGTGGCTGGCGCGCTGGCGGGCCGAAGGTCCGGTCGGCCTACTGGACCGGTCCTCGGCGCCGAGGCGGATCCCGCGCAAGACACCAGCGGACAGGGTCAGCGCGATCTGCCAGCTGCGCCAGCACCGGCTGACGGGCGCGGAGATCGCCGAGCGCTTGTCGATGCCGCTCTCGACGGTCTCAGCGGTCCTGTTGCGCGAGGGGGTCGGCAAGCGCAGCCGACTGGAACCGCCCGAGCCGGTCAACCGTTACGAGCGCAAAGCGCCCGGCGAACTGATCCACATCGACATCAAGAAGCTCGGCCGCATCCACAACCGGCCCGGCCATCGCGTCACTGGCGAGCGCCGCAACAAGTACCGGATCACGACCCCCGAAGGCCGGCGCGTCGGTGCAGGCTGGGAGTTCGTGCACGTCGCCGTCGATGACTACAGCCGCCTGGCCTACGTCGAAGTCCTCAGCGACGAACAGGCCGCAACCGCAGTCGGGTTCCTGCGCCGCGCGGTCGCGTTCTACACCGCGCACGGGATCACCGTTGAGCGCGTGATGACCGACAACGGCTCCGCCTACATCAGCAACGCCCACCGAGACGCCTGCCAGCAACTGCAGATCCGTCACCTGCGGACCCGCCCCTACCGCCCGCGCACCAACGGCAAAGCCGAACGCTTCATCCAGACCCTGACCCGCCGCTGGGCCTACGGCCGCACCTACAGCTCAAGCGCCGAACGCACAGGAGCCCTCGACTCCTGGCTCATGCACTACAACTTCAAACGACCCCACGGCAGCCTCAGCCACAAGCCACCCGGCTCACGACTGACCAACGCTCCTAGGAACTACACCTAGGTGCCGTCGACCGGTGCGCGGCGGCCGGTCCACGGCCGCGCGCCCTCGAGCTGCTGGCTGAGCGCGAGCAGCATCCCCTCGCCCTCGGGCTGGCCGATCAGCTGGATGCCGACCGGCATGCCCGTGTCGACGTCGTGGTCGAGCGGGACGTTGATCGCCGGGGAGCCGGTGAGGTTCGCGACCGCCGTGAACGGGGTGAACGCCGCCGCGCGCTCGAAGCCGGCCATCGGGTTGGCCTGATCGCACGTGTCGATCGCGCCGAGCGGGACCGGCACCTCCGCGAGCGTCGGGCACAGCACGGCGTCGTACCGGGCGGTCCACTGGATGATCGCGCGCGCCACGCTTTGGAGCATCATCTCGACGCCGAGGTAGGTCGTCGCGTCGATGCCCTTGGCGGCCTGGTACATCGCCATCGTGAGCGGCTCGATGTCGTCGAGTGTCGGCTCGCGCCCGGCGATCTGCGCGCCGAACGCCGTCTGGGTCGAGATCATCGGGGCCCAGATCGCGCCGAACTGCTCGATCAGGCCGGGGATCTGCCACGGCGGGTCGTCCTCGATGACCTCGTGCCCGAGATCGCGCAGCAACGCCACGGCCTCACCGAGCGCGTCGAGGACGCGCGGCTCGACCCGGATGCCGTCGACCGGGGAGAGCGAGGTCAGCGCGATCCGCAGCGCGCGCGGCTCCTCCACCGTCTGCGTCGCGAAGGGGAGGCGCGAGGGCGTCGCCCAGGCGACGTCGCCGAGCGCGTGCCCGGCGAGCACGTCGAGCGCCACCGCGGTGTCGCGCGTCGTGCGCGAGACGACGCCGTCGACGCCGAGGAACGAGTAGCCCAGGACGGGCGCGGCGCTGATCCGCCCGCGCTGCACCTTGAGCCCGACGAGGTTCGTGCAGGCGGCGGGGATGCGGGTCGAGCCGCCGCCGTCGTTGGCGTGGGCGATCGGGATCATTCCCGCGGCGACCGCCGCCGCGGCGCCGCCGGACGAGCCACCCGTCGTGCGCGTCGGGTCCCACGGGTTGCGAGCGGCGCCGAAGCGCCGGGGCTCGGTCGTCGGCACGATGCCGAACTCGGGGAGGTTCGTGGTGCCGACGATGATCGCCCCGGCCTCGCGCAGGCGCGTCACGCCGATCCAGTCGAACGGGGCGATGAAGTCGCCGAAGAAGGAGGAGGCGAACGTGAACCGCTTGCCCTCCACCGGGCGGTTGTTCTTGATCGCGATCGGGACGCCGGCGAAGGGTCGCGCGTCGCCGGGCCTGACGCCGTCGGCGGCGAGCAGCGCCTCCTCGTGGAAGACGTCGATGAAGGCGTTGTAGACCGGGTTCAGGGCGTCGATCCGCGAGAGCGAGGCCTCGACCAGCTCGCGCGCGGTGATCTCCCCGTCACGGACGAGATCGGCGAGCTCGCTCGCGGGGCGGAACATCAGGTCGGCGGCGGCGTCGGTCATCGGTCTCCTGACAGGGTGTCGAGCGGTGCTGCGCGTGAGCCTATCGCGGGCCTGATCTCGTCGCGGGATACGCTGTCGCGACCCTTCGCATCCGAGAAACCAGGAGCCCGCCCCGTGACCACCACCGAGGTGCAGTCCGGCCTTGAAGGCGTCGTCGCCTTCGCCACCGAGATCGCCGAGCCCGACAAGGAGGGCGGCGCGCTCCGCTACCGCGGCGTCGACATCGAGGACCTCGTCGGCGTCGTGCCCTACGAGAAGGTCTGGGGCCTGCTCGTGGACGGCACGATCGACCCCGGCCTGTCGCCCGCCGAGCCGCACCCGCTGCTCGTGCGCTCCGGCGACCCGCGCGTGGACGTGCAGGCCGGCCTCGCGATGCTCGCCCCGGAGTGGGGCATGGGCCAGGTGCTCGACATCTCCGACGAGCAGGCGCGGATGGACCTCGCGCGGGCGTCCGTCATGGCGCTCTCGTTCGCCGCGCAGTCGGCGCGCGGCATCGGCGTCCCGTGGGTGCCGCAGGCGACGATCGACGAGGGCAACACGATCGCCGAGCGCTTCCTGCTGCGCTGGCGCGGCGAGGCGCACCCCGACCACGCCAAGGCGATCGACGCCTACTGGATCTCCGCCGCCGAGCACGGCATGAACGCCTCGACGTTCACCGCGCGCGTCATCACGTCGACCGGCGCCGACGTCGCCGCCGCGCTCTCCGGCGCGGTCGGCGCGCTCTCCGGGCCGCTGCACGGCGGCGCGCCCTCGCGCGTGCTGACGATGCTCGACGAGGTGGAGGAGATGGGGGACGCGGATGCGTGGGTCAAGTCCGCGCTCGACCGCGGCGACCGCCTGATGGGCTTCGGCCACCGCGTCTACCGCGCCGAGGATCCGCGCGCCCGCGTGCTGCGCCGCACCGCGCGCGAGCTGGGCTCCGGGCGCTTCGAGGTCGCGGAGGCGCTCGAGCAGGCGGCGCTCGCCGAGTTGCACGCGCGCAAGCCCGACCGCGTCCTGGCGACGAACGTCGAGTTCTGGTCGGCCGTCGTGCTCGACACCGCGGAGATCCCGCCGGAGCTCTTCACATCGATGTTCACCTGCGCGCGCGTCGCCGGCTGGTCGGCGCACATCCTGGAGCAGAAGCGCGAGGGGCGGCTCATCCGCCCGACCGCGAAGTACGTCGGTCCCGGCCCGCGGCCGCTGGCCGACGTCGCCGGCTCCTGATGGCGGGACGCGACAACGGCATCGTCGTGGAGGGACTCGCGCGCGAGTTCAAGGGCGGCATCAAGGCGGTCGACGGGATCGACCTGGAGGTCGCCCCCGGCGAGATCTACGGCTTCCTCGGGCCCAACGGCGCCGGGAAGTCGACGACGGTGCTCATGCTCGTCACGCTGCTGCCGCCCACGGGCGGACGCGCGACGGTCGCGGGGCTCGACGTCACGACGCACGGGCCCGAGATCCGCCGGACGATCGGCGCCGCGCTCCAGGAGGCCGCGCTCGACGACTTCCTCACGGGCTGGGAGCACATCGACCTCCAGGGCGGGCTGCACGGCCTCTCCAGGGCGGACATCCGCCGCCGCGGTCAGGAGCTGCTGGACCGCGTCGGCCTGAGCGACGCTGCGGGTCGCAAGGTCGGCGGCTACTCGGGCGGCATGAAGCGCCGGCTCGACCTGGCGCTCGCGCTGCTGCACGAGCCGCGCGTCCTCTTCCTCGACGAGCCGACGACGGGCCTGGACCCGCAGAGCCGCAGCGCCCTGTGGGGTGAGGTGGAGCGCCTGGCGCGCGAGGACGGCGTCACCGTCTTCCTCACGACGCAGTACCTCGAGGAGGCCGACGTCCTCGCGAGCCGGGTCGGGATCATCGACCACGGGCACATCGTCGCCGAGGGCACGCCGTCCGCCCTGAAGGCCGAGATCGGCGGGGTCTCGCTGGAGGCCACGCCCGCCAACCCGAACGACAAGGAGCGCCTCGCCGCGTCGCTGGCGGCCTTCGGCGAGCCGGCGGCCGGCGGCCCGAAGACCGTCGCGATCCGCCTGACCGCGGGGGCCGAGGCGCTCGCCGACGTCGTTCGCCGCCTGGACGCCGACGGCATCGACGTCGCCGAGCTCCAGCTGCACCAGCCCTCACTCGACGACGTGTTCCTCGAGAAGACGGGCCGGTCCCTGGAGGGCGGGGACGACGAGGGTGAGGCGCGTGAGGCGGAGGCCGCCGCCGCGTGAGCACCGTCGCCGTCGCGCACCGCACCGATCCGCTGCACCAGGTTGCGCTGATCGCACGCCGCTCGGTCAGCCGCACGTTCCGCCAGCCGGAGCTCGTGATCCCCGTGATCCTGTTCCCGCTGATCCTGCTCGCCGTGAACGCGGCGGGCCTGGCGTCGGTCACCGAGCTGCCGGGGTTCCCGACCGACAGCTACATCAACTTCGCGATCGTCGTCTGCTTCGTGCAGGGCGCGCTGTTCGCGGCGATCACCGCCGGCACCGAGCTGGCATCCGACATCCAGAAGGGCTTTCTGGACCGGCTGTCGCTGACGCCCGCGCGGCAGTGGGCGGTGCTCGTCGGCGCGACGTTCGGCGGCACCGCGGTCTCGATCGTCGGCTCGGTGATCTACCTGGCGATCGGGCTGCTCTTCGGGGTGACGATCGCGTCGGGCGTGCTCGGGCGCGATCGTCCTCGTGCTGCTGTCGATCTACATCGCGCTCGCGTTCGCCGGGATCGGCGCCTGGCTCGCGATCCAGACGGGCTCGCCGGAGGCGGTGCAGGGGATGTTCCCGCTGCTCTTCGTCCTCTTCTTCCTCTCGACGATGAACCTGCCGGCGGACTTCATCGAGAAGGACTGGTTCCGCACGATCGCCGAGCTGAACCCGATCAGCTTCCTCATCGACGGGATGCGCGGGCTGATCCTCGACGGCTGGGACATGAGCACGCTGCTGCCGTGCATCGCGGTCGCCACCGCGATCCTGCGTCGTCTCCTTCGGCCTGGCCGCGCGCGGCCTGCGCAAGCGGGTGCAGAGGACCTAGACGTGAGGACTGACGCATGTGGACACCACCGAGTCGCGTCGAACATCGGCGCGCTGCCGGCGTGAGGCACGGTGGACATCACGTCGCGATGGCCGTGCTGCGCCGCACGATCATCCACACGTACAAGAACCCGGCGATCATCGTTCCCGTCGCTCGCGTTCCCGCTCGTCTTCCTGCTCGCATTCGCGGGCGGGCTGTCGGCGGTGTCGAACGTCCCGGGCTTCGAGTTCGCGGCGGGATACACGGCGTTCCAGTTCGTCTTCGTCTTCCTGCAGATGGCCGCGTTCGGCGGCATCTTCACCGGCTACCGGCTCGCGGAGGACTACGAGAGCGGCTTCGCCCGGCGGCTCATGCTCGGCGCGCCGAACCGGCTGGGGATCGTCGTCGGCTACATCCTCGCCGGCCTCGTGCGCTACGCGCTCATCGGCGTGATCCTCTGGGCGCTCGCGCTCGCCACCGGCATGGACGTCAAGGGCGGCGTGCTCGACGTCGCCGGGATCATCGCGCTCGGCGCGCTCGTGAACATCGCCTGCTCGCTGTGGACGCTCGGCCTCGCGTTCCGCTACCAGTCGGTCGACATCGGGTCGTTCATGCAGACCCCGGTCTTCGTCTTCCTGTTCCTCGCGCCGGTCTACGTGCCGCTCGCGCTGCTGACCGGCTGGCTGCACGCCGCCGCGTCGGTCAACCCGGTGACGCTGATCCTCGACGCCTCGCGCGGGTTCATCACCGGCGAGCCCGACAAGGTGCTCTACGCGTTCGCGGCGTCGCTGGCGATCGCGGGGCTCGGGTGGCTGTGGGCGATGCGGCAGATGCGGCGCGCCGAAGCCGGCGTGCGCTGAGGCCTCAGCGCGGCAGCAGCTCGACCGGGTCGCCCTCGCGGATCACGCCCGGCTCGGGCACCTCGGCGTTGATCCCGAACAGCTCGCGGTGCTCGCGGATGAGCCACATGAGGACGCGCGAGTCGCGCTCCTGCGTGTCCGGGTCGCGCGTCGGGATGACGCAGCGCTCGCACGGGTGGATGAGCCGCAGGACGACGTCGCCGACGCGCAGGCGCCGGCCCTCCCAGCCCTCCTCGGCGAACGGCTCGGCGTCCAGCTCGACGTGGATGTTCGGGCGAAAGCGGCGCAGGTCGGCGGGGATGTCCAGCGCCGCGCCGAGCGCCCGCAGGGACGCATCGACCGTGACGAGCAGGGTGTCGGCCAGGTCCTGCTGCCCGCTGACGTCGCGCCGCAGCACGACCGGCCGGCCGAGGTCGGCCTCGAGCAGCGCGGGCAGCGCCGGGTCGTCCCATGCGTGCTCGGTGCCGTCGGGCGCGGTGAGCAGCGGCGGCGGCGGCTCGGCGGGGTCCAGGTCGGCTCCGGGCACGTCGTAGCGGGCGCGCCAGGCGAGCATCCGCGGCGCCTGGCGCGCGGTGAGGCGGCGGTTGGTCCCGGCCCAGATCAGCGCGTGCGTACGGTCGCCGCCGGCGCCGCGGCGGTCGACGCGCAGCGCGTCGACCCGCTCGCCCGCGAGCGACTTCACCGGGTGGCGGTGGAGGCTGAGGACGCGGCCGGCGGCGGTGCTCGTCACGGCGCCACGCTAGCGCGCACGGCGGGACGCGACCGCGCCGGCGGCTACGGTCCCGGGCCGGTCCGCAGGGCACACGAATCGAGGAGGCCGGGCATATGGTGCAGGGACGAGGTCGGGCGCTGGCGGTCATGGCGACGGCGGCCGGATGTGCGCTGGTGGTCGCTCCGGCGGCCGGTGCGGCGACGATCACCGTCTGCGCGAAGGCGAAGACCGGCGAGCTGCGGCTGCGCTCCGGCGCCGCCGCGAAGAAGCAGTGCCCCAAGGGCTGGAAGCGGGTGCGCTGGAGCACCACCGGCGCGGCCGGCAGGATCGGCATTCCCGGTCTCCCCGGGGGCCTGGGCCCGCAGGGGCCGGCCGGCCCGGCGTACGCCGTCAGGGACGCGAACGGCGCCGTGGTCGGCCAGTTCCTGGGGGTGTTCATGCAGGGCTTCCCGTTCTACACGGTCCTGCGCGACGGCGGCATGTTCACCTACCTGGGTTCCGGGGAGGCGTTCAGCCTCGGCGCGCCCTCGCCATCATGGAAGACCAACGACTGCTCGGGCGCCGCGTACGCCAAGCCCATCAGCGGGCTGGGTTCCGGGTCCGGGCCCAGGCTCTACGGCGGGTCGTTCCGGTTCGTCTTCCGCACCCTGTCCGGCGGGACGTTCGGCCCCACGTCGGCGTGGAAGGCCCGCGGCACGACGGAGACCATCCCCGCCACGCAGCTCTATCGCCGCAACAGCACGACCGGCGTGTGCGAGGTCGACGGCGCCCCCTACGCCGGGGATCTCGTGCCGCTCGACCCGGTGCCCGCCCCGCCCGACTTCGTCGGGCCGATGACGGTCGGCTGACCGCCGGCGACGCGTCTCGAAGACAACGGTGTCGCGCCCCGTCGTCGCGAGCGACGACGGGGCGCGACGTCACCCTTCCCTACATCATGCCGCCCATGCCGCCCATGTCGGGCATGCCGCCGCCGCCGCCGGCGGGCTCGGGCATCTCGGCGATGATGACCTCGGTCGTGAGGATGTTCTTCGCGATCGACGCGGCGTTCTGCAGCGCCGAGCGCGTGACCATCGCCGGGTCGATGACGCCGGCCTCGACGAGGTCGACGACCTCGCCGGTCGCGGCGTTCAGGCCGAAGCCCTTCTTCGCCTTGATGACGTCCGCGATGACGACCGAGCCCTCGTAGCCCGAGTTCTCCGCGATCTGACGGAGCGGCTCCTCGACGGCGCGCAGGACGATGCGAGCACCGGTGCGCTCGTCCTCGTCCTCGATCGCGTCGACGTTGACGCCCTTGGACGCCTGCAGGAGCGCGACACCGCCGCCGGGGACGATGCCCTCCTCGAGCGCCGCGCGGGTCGCCTGGAGGGCGTCCTCGACACGGTGCTTCTTCTCCTTCATCTCCGTCTCGGTGGCCGCGCCGACCTTCACGACGGCGACGCCGCCGGAGAGCTTGGCGAGGCGCTCCTGGAGCTTCTCGCGATCGAAGTCCGAGTCGGTGTTCTCGACCTCGGCCTTGATCTGGTTGATGCGGCCCTTGATCGCCGCCGCGTCACCGTTGCCGTCGACGATCGTCGTCGTGTCCTTGCTGACGACGACGCGACGGGCGCGCCCGAGCTGCGAGACCTGCGTGTTCTCGAGCTTCAGGCCCATCTCCTCGGTGATGACCTCGCCGCCCGACAGGATGGCGATGTCCTCGAGCATGCGCTTGCGGCGGTCGCCGAAGCCCGGCGCCTTGACCGCGACGCCCGTGAAGGTGCCGCGCAGCTTGTTGACGACGAGCGTCGCGAGGGCCTCGCCCTCGACGTCCTCGGCGATGATGAGGAGCGACTTGCCGGACTGGATGACGGCCTCGAGGATCGGCAGCACGTCGCGGACGGAGCCGATCTTCTGGTTGGCGATGAGGATGTACGGATCCTCGAGCACGGCCTCCATGCGGTCCTGGTCGGTGACCATGTAGGGCGAGATGTAGCCCTTGTCGAACTGCATGCCCTCGGTGAACTCGAGGTCCATGCCGAACGTCTGGCCCTCCTCGACGTTCACGACGCCGTCCTTGCCGACCTTCTCGATGGCGTCGGCGATGACGTCGCCGATCTCCTCGTCGCCGGCCGAGATCGTCGCGACGCGCGCGATCTGGTCCTTGCCGGTGACCTCCTTGGACTGCTTCTCGATGCCCTCGACGATCGAATCGACGGCGATCTCGATGCCGCGCTTGAGCTGCAGCGGCTGCGCGCCGGCGGCCACGTTCTTCAGGCCCTGGCGGACGATCGCCTGGGCGAGCACGGTCGCGGTCGTCGTGCCGTCACCGGCGACGTCGTTGGTCGCCGTGGCGACCTCGCGGACGAGCTGTGCGCCCTGGTTCTCGAACGGGTCCTCGACCTCGATCTCACGGGCGATGGTGACGCCGTCGTTCGTGATCGTGGGGGCGCCGAACTTCTTGTCGATGACGACGTAGCGGCCCTTCGGGCCGAGCGTCACCTTGACGGCGTTGGCGACGGCGTCGACGCCGGCCTCGAGGGCCTTGCGCGCCGCGGAGTCGAACTTCAGTTCCTTGTGAGCCATGTCTGTGTCAGATCTCCTGAATCGGGCTTAGGACTCGACGACGGCGAGCACGTCGGACTCGCGGAGGACCAGCAGGTCCTCGCCGTCGACCTTGATCTCGGTGCCGCCGTACTTGCTGTAGAGGACGACGTCGCCCTTGCTGACGTCGAGCGGGATGCGCTTCTCGCCGTCCTCGTCCCAGCGGCCGTCTCCGGCCGCGACGACGGTGCCCTTCTGGGGCTTCTCCTTCGCGGTGTCGGGGAGGACGAGGCCGCTGGCCGTCGTCTCCTCCTCGTCGATGGCCCGCACGATCAGCCGATCGCCAAGGGGCTTGAGCTTCATCTGATGAAACCTCCGGAACGGGGGTCGTTGTATGTGGGAGTTGTGCAGCGCCCCGGGGGATTGGCACTCGACAGGTGAGAGTGCCAGGACGCTGCGGACATCCTAGCGGGATGCTGTGCGGGGCGGCAAGGATCCTGGCACTCCGTTCACAGGAGTGCCGCACGGGTCGGTCATTCGGCCAGAACCCGGTGCGGGCTCTCGGTCGACCTGGCGCGCAGCCGATCACCCGGTCATGTCCTCTTCCAGCTCCGCGCCCCGTGGGGTGCTCCTGGGCGGCCTGGGTGCGCTCGCCGCGCTCGCGTCGCTCTGGCTCCCCTGGTACACGATCAAGCTTCCGGACTCCTTCCGCGACATGCTCGGCAACATCGGCGGGACCGGTGCGGGCGCCGGTGCCCCGGGCGGAACCGGCGCCGCCTCCGGCGCCGAGGGTCTGGCGGGCGCCTTCGCGGGCATGTTCAAGAGCCTCGCGGCCGTCATGCCGGAGGAGATCACCGCCAACGGCTGGACTGCGATGAGCGGCGGCGACATCGCGGTGGCCGTCGCGGCGGCCCTCGTCGTCCTGCTCGTCATCATCGCGGGGGGCGTCAGCTCCGGCGTGCGCGTCGACCGCGGCGTCGCGGGCCGGATGATGGCCTTTGCGGGCCTCGTGGTCACCGGCGTCGCCGTCTACCACGTGATCAGCAAGCCCGGGGCGGGAGCGGGCGCGTTCTCCGCCGACGTCGCGATCAAGCCCGGCCTCTGGGTCGCGCTGCTCGGCGGCATCCTCATGATCGCGGGCGGGCTGCTGACGTCCAGCACCCCGAAGGCGGGCGCGGCCGAGTCTGCGCCGGCACCCGCCGGCACGGTCGGCGAGGGATCCATGTTCGCCCCACCGGTCGACGGCGACGTGACGATGGTCCGGCATGACCCCTTCGCAGCACCCGCCGTCGACCCGTTCGCGGCTCCGGCGCCTGCGCCCGAGGCCGCCCACGACCCCTTCGGCGCGCCCGAGCCGTACGTGGCGTCGGCGGATGCCCATGACCCGTTCGCCGCGCCTGAGCCGTACGTGGCGCCGGCGGATGCCCATGACCCGTTCGCCGTCGCCTGAGCCGTATGCCACGCCGACGACCGCGCACGACCCGTTCGCCTCGCCCGAGCCGTATGCCACGCCGACGACCGCGGATCCCGAGCCCGTCGTCTCCTCGCCGGACCCGTACCCGTCGTCGGAGCCGGTCACGCGGCCCGAGCCGTACGCGGTGCCCGAGCCCTACGGCTACACGTCGGCGGCGCCGGTCCGAGCCGGTCGCGCAGGCCTCCGCCGACACCCCGGTGCCCGACTGGTCCGGCTTCCAGCCGGAGCCCGCTCCCGAGCCGGAGCCCGCGATGTCCGCGAGCCGCAGGCCTCCGAGCCGCGCCCCGCCGGCGTCTCGATCCCGCCTCCGGGCTGGACCGGCGCCGCCTGAGCGGCGGTCAGTTCTGCGCGCCGCCGATGCCCAGCCGGGCATCGGTGTAGTTCTGCGGGTTCTCGATGATCTGCGAGAAGCGCACGACCGTGACGATGTCGTCCATCGTCACGCCGCGGCCGTAGATCTGCTCGAGGAAGTGGATGAGCTCCTCGTGGCGGCGGAACTCGGGGTTGTCGTGCTCGATGTCCCGCGGGGAGAGGTCGCGGACGCGCTTGACCTCGACCGCGTCGATGACGGCCTCGAAGATCTTCTCCCGCGGCGAGTACTGGTAGCCGATCGTCACGAGAACCGCCTGGTTCTTGCGGTACTTGTGGGACTTGTCGCCGAGGCGGATCGTGGCCGTCTTGCGGCCCCGGCGCAGCTGGTCGGCGAAGATCGTGGAGTAGAAGTTCAGCACCTGCACGGCGGCGGCAACCCTATCGGCCCGCGGCCAGTCGCGACAGCGCGAGCGCGGCCATCTCCCGCTCGCCGGCGTGCGTGAGGTCGCGCGCGGCCTGCTCGAGCGCCATCCAGCGCGCCTCGTCGATCTCCTGATCCACGTGGGTCTCCGGGTCGCCGCGGTCGTGTCCGAGCAGGAAGAACGCGACGACCTTGACGATCCGGCGGCCGTCCCGCTGGTACCAGTAGCGCACGTCCCCGAGCGGCTGAACGACGTGCGCATGCACGCCCGTCTCCTCCCGCACCTCGCGCAGGGCGGCCTGCTCGGGCGTCTCGTCGCCGTCCGGATGGCCCTTGGGCAGCGCCAGGACCTTGGCGCCGTTCGCAGCCCGCCGCGAGGGCACGATCACGACGCACTCGGGCCCGTCCGGCCCCTCCCGCACGACGACGCCGCCCGCCGAGAACTCGCGCTCCGCGCCGGAGCGGCGGCGGCGCGGTCCGGCACGGCGCGCCATCAATACACGTAGCCGGCGAGTGCGGCGGGATCGTGGACGACGATGCGCCCCCGGCCCTGCGTCAGCACGCCGGCGCGCTCGAGCGTCGCCAGGAAGCGGCTCGCCGACTCGCGCGAGGACCCCGCCAGCTGGGCGATGTCGGCCTGGGTGATGCGCAGGAGCACGTCGCGGGCGCGGCCGTCGCCGTCGCGGGACTGCTCGACGAGGTCGGTCAGCACCACGGCGACGCGGCTCTGGACGGTCTGGAACGACTGGCGCGCCAGGCGCTCGTTGGCCTCACGCAGGCGTCGCCCGAGCGAGATGACGAGCTTCGGGGCGATGTCGGGGTGCTCGCGCATCAGGCGACGCATGTCCGAGCCCAGGATGCCGACGACCTCCGTGTCCTCGACGACCTCGACGGTCGCCGAGCGCTTCTCGTCGTCGAACATCGCCAGTTCGCCGAAGATGTCCCCCGGACCGAAGCGTGCCAGCGTGATCGTCCGCCCGTCGGGGTGCTCGCGCACCGCGCGCGCCTGTCCCGTGCGGACGATGTAGCACGTGTCGCTGTCGTCGCCCTCGCGGAAGATCACCTGCTGGCGGCCGAAGTTCCGCGGCACCGCGACCTCGGCGACGCGCTGCAGGTCGGTCTCCCCCAGCGTCTCGAATGCCGGAACGCGCTGGAGCAGCTCGCGGAGGTCGCCGTCGGACGTGGACATCGTCCGCCTGAGCCTATTGGGTGGGGCGCGGGCCTTCAGCCGGTCGCGTCGAACAGGCGCGGGTCGTTCGTGATGATGCCGTCGACGCCGAGCCGCTCGAGGTCCGCGATCCGCTGGGCCTCGTCGACCGTCCAGACGTAGAGCTCCCCGCCGGCGTCCTGCACGGCGCGGGTCAGTCGCGGCGTGACGAACGCCCAGTGGCACATCAGCGCGTCCACCTCGCCCGCGCGCAGCTGGGCCGCGATCCGCGCCGGGAGCGCGCGCCGCCAGTAGGCGATCAGCGCGTAGGCGGGCCAGCGCTTGAGCGGGTGTGACGTCGGGTCCGAGCGGACCTTGGGGAACGAGCGGCCAAGGCGGATGTCGGGGGCCAGCCGCCGGATCCGCTCGAGCGACTCGGGCTCCATCGTCGAGATCAGCGAGCGCTCCGCGAGGCCATGACGCCGCAGCGCCGCGACCGCCCGGTCCTCGTACCCCGGCAGCTTGAGGTCGACGTCGAGCTCGACGCCGGCGTACTGGGGCTCGGCGAGGTGGGCGAGGCCCTCGTCGAGGGTCGCCGCGGTCCGGCGCGAGAGGTCGCCGTAGTCGTGGCCGAGCAGCAGCTCCCCGGTGCCGTCGAGATGCGCCGGCAGCACGTCGAACTCGATCATGTCGACGCCGTGGTCCAGCGCGACCCGGAAGCTCTCGAGCGTGTTGCCGTGGGCGAGGTGGTGGGCGCCCTTGTGCCCGACGCGCTTGGCGCGCCGCTCGCCGGGATGCGCGCTCACCGCTGGCATTCCGGGCACCACGACGTGGTCCGGTTGTCGTCGCCCTGGCCGCGCGCGCGGATCGCGGCGCCGCAGCGCGGGCACGGCCGTCCCGCCCGCCCGTACACGCGGTCGCGGCGGGCGCGCATGCCCAGCCGCGCGCTCTCCTGCATGCGCGGGCGCACCCGGTGCAGCATCGTGAGGACCTCGTCGTCGGTCACGTCCGCCGTCCTTCGCCACGGATCCACCTGCGCCTCCCAGCAGGCCTCGCACTTCCAGATGTTCCCGATCCCGGCGACGGTCCGCTGGTCCAGCAGCGCGTCGCCGATCGGCCGCGTGGGGTCGTCCTCGCGCAGGCGCCGCAGGATGCGCGGCTCGTCGAGCACCGGCGCCAGGATGTCGGGGCCCAGGCCCGCGATCCGCTGGTCGCCGCGTGCGCGCGCATCGGTCAGCAGTTCCAGCACGGGACCGTCGAACTCGACGACGTCGTGCGGGCCCCGGCTGATGACGAGCCACGCGCGGCGCGGGCTGCGGCGCCAGCGCGCCCCCCGCTCGTAGGTGCCCCACGAGCCGGTCATCCGCAGGTGGGAGTGCAGCGTCAGGCCGCCCTCGAACCGCAGGAACAGGTGCTTGCCGACCGCGTCGACGCTCGTCACCGCCCGGCCCGCCAGCCGCTGCGGCCAGCGATCGCGCGCGGCGCGCGGGTGGGGCGTGCGGATCGCGTCCGGCACGTGTCCCTGAAGCACCGGGCGGATCCGGTGCGCCGCGTGGTGGATGGTGTCGCCTTCGGGCATGCGCTGTGGGAACGCTCCGGGTCAGGGTACGTTGCGCACCATGGTCGCGGACCTCGCCCGGATCGTCGGCGCAGCGCACGTCCTGCCGGGCGACGACCCGCGGTACGTCGCCGACCAGACGGCGTTCAGCTCCGTTCACGGGACCGCCGACGCCGTCGTGCTGCCCGCCGACCGCGAGCAGGTCGCGGCGGTCGTCTCCTGGTGCCATGAGCGCGGGGTCGCCGTCGTCCCGCGCGGCGGCGGGACGGGCTGGGCCGGCGGTGCGGTCCCGCTGGGCGCCGGCGTCGTCGTCGGGCTCGAGCGCCTGAGCGCGGTGCGGGCCGTCGACCCGCTGCAGTGGCGGATGACCGTCGGCGCGGGCGTCACCACGGCGACCGTCCAGCGTCTCGCGCGCGAGAACGGGCTGTGCTTCCCGCCCGACCCGGGGGCGGCGGAGACCTCGCAGATCGGCGGCAACGTCGCGACGAACGCGGGCGGACCGCACTGCTTCAAATACGGCGTCACCGGTGCGTGGGTGACCGGCGTCGAGGCCGTGCTCGCGAGCGGGGAGATCGTCCGCGTCGGCGGGTCGGCGCGCAAGGACGTCGCAGGGTACGACCTGCGCGGGCTGCTCGTCGGCTCCGAGGGCACGCTGGGCGTGATCACGGCCGTCTGGCTGCGGCTGATCCCCGTGCCGGCCGGCTCCTGGCCGGTCGCCGCGTTCTACGCGGGCGCCGAGGCCGGCGGCGCCGCCGTCGAGCGACTGATGGCCGCCGGCCCGGTTCCCGCGGCGATCGAGTACCTCGACGCCGGTGCGCTGGCGCTCGCGGGCGCGGGGTTCCCCGGGGGCGCGCCCGAAGGCGCCGGGTTCCTGCTGATCACCGAGAGCGACACCGGCCCGCGGGACGCGGCCGTGCTCGCGGAGGCACTCGTGGAGGGCGCGGTCGGCGGGGTGCGGGTCGTCGACGACCCCGCCGGCCTCTGGCGCTGGCGCGACGGCGTCGGCCTCGTCGTGACCGCCGCGCGCGGCGGCAAGCTCTCCGACGACATCGCGGTGCCCGTGGAGCGCCTGGCCGAGGCGGTGCGCCGGGTCGGGGAGATCGGGGACCGGCACGGCCTGGAGTCGTGCTCGTGGGGGCACGCGGGGGACGGCAATCTCCACGCGACCTTCCTCGTCGACCCGCGCGACGACCTGGCCGTCGCGCGCGCCCGCCACGCCGCCGACGACCTCCTCGCGATGGCGATCGAGCTCGAGGGGACGATCAGCGGCGAGCATGGGATCGGCGTGTTGAAGAACGGCTGGCTCAGCCGCCAATGGTCGCCCGCGGCCGTCGCGGCACACCACGCCGTCAAGGACGCACTGGACCCGCGCGGCGTGATGAATCCGGGGAAGAAGGTGCCCTGAGCGCTAGGCGCTGAGGGTGAGCTTTCGCGGGCCCTGACGGAAGCCGGCGGCGATGAGCAGCGGTTCCCACGGTGACCCGACGACGGGCTCGCCGTCGACGCGCTCGATCGAGAGCCTGAGCTTCGCGCTCCCGCCGGTGATGAACGCGGAGAGCGCCTCGAGCGCCGCGGCGACGCGCGGGTCGTCGGCCGGAGCGAGCGCCAGCAGCCCGCGCCCGCCGCGCTCGACGTGGAGCACCGGGTCCGCGCCGACGAGGACGACGTACGCACCCGCGGCGCGCTGGGGACGGCGCGCCGCGCCCGCGGCGCGCTCGGGCCAGCGCAGGGCTGCGCCGTAGGGCTGCGCCGGGTCGGTCGCCGCGAGGACGAGTGCGTCACCGCCGGCGTCACTCCCCCGGGCGCGCAGCCGCTCGACCGCGCCGGGGAGGGCGAACTGCGCGCCCCCGAGGCCTTCGACGAAGTAGCCGCGCCGGCACACCCCGAGGGTCTCCAGGTCGCTGAGCGCGTCGTAGAGCGCGGAGAAGCCGCCGGGGAGGGCCTCGGCGAGCACCTGCTCGCGCGTGAGGATCCCGTAGCGCTCGAGCAGCAGCTCGGCGACTGTGCGGCGGTGCTCGCGCGGGTCCGGTGCGGCCGCGAACAGCGGCGCCGCAAGTGACCAGCGGCCCAGCACCTGCGCCTGGGCTCCCGCGCCGCGCCGCGAGCCGAAGCGGCGCCCGGCGCGTGGTGCTCCGGGCGCGCCGGGAGCGCTGCGCCCGGGCGAGCGTGAGCCGCGGTGCCCGCAGCGGGGCGAAGGCGTCGTTCGTCACCTCGCCCGCCCAGGCGAGATCCCACAGGCCCTCCTGCAGCTCCTCCGGGGAATGCGCGCCGAGCTCGGCGATCAGGTCGGTGAAGAAGCACGGAGCGGTGAGCAGCCGCTCGCGGATCGCGTCGTGGATCGGATCGGCCGGCGGCTCGGGCGCGGGCCCGCGCGTGCCGGGCCGGCCGATCGCCGCGGCGTCGTCGCGGAAGTACAGGGCCACGCGCCCGCTGTTGCGCCCGAGCGCGCCCGCGCCGACCCAGACGACCTCGCCGCTCGCCGTCAGCTGGTCCATCCACGCCTGCGAGTACGCGCCGGCGCGCCGCGGCAGCACGTCGCGCTCCCAGACGTCCGCCGGCAGGGCCAGACCCTGGAGCGGGACGAGCGCTTCGCGCAGGCGGTCGATCCCGGCGCCCGCGGGCGGAAGGCGGTCCACGCCCTGCCAGGCGGGCAGGAACGTCGCCAGTGCGCCGCGGTCGACCGCCTCGATCTCCTTGCGCAGCACGGCGAGCGATGCGCGCCGGATGCGCCGCAGCACGTCCGGGTCGCACCACTCGCGGGTGGGTGGGCCGGGTGCCGGGTCCGGCCGCAGCTCCCCGCGGACGAGGTCACCGGCGGCTTCGAGCGCGGCGAGCGGGCTGGAGACGTCGACGCCGTACCGGGCGCGGACCTCCTCGGTCGTGAACGGCCCGTGGGTGCGCGCGTAGCGGCGCAGCAGCTCCTCCAGCGGCCGCTCGGGCGCCTGCAGGAACGCGTCCGGCAGGCCGCCGGGCGGGACGACGCCGACGGCGTCGCGGTAGAGCCCGGCGTCGTCGGCGGCGATCCAGCGCTCCTCGCCACCCACGCGCACGGCGATCGCGCGCCGCTCGCGCCGGAGCGCGTCGAGGAACGCGGCGGTGTCGAGCCCGGGCAGCACGCGGCCCGACGCCTCGGCGAGCGTGAGGTCGCCGACCCGCCGCAGGATGTCGGCGAGCGCGTCGCTCGACCCGGCGCGCGTGCGGTCCGAGCGGTGCTGGAGATCGTCCTCGACGCCCTCCAGCGCGCCGGGGTCGAGGAGGTCGCGCAGCTCGTCCTGGCCGAGCAGCTCGCGCAGCAGGTCGCGGTCGAGCGACAGCGCGGCGGCGCGGCGCTCGGCGTTGGGCGTGTCGCCCTCGTACATGTACGTGGCGACGTAGTCGAACAGCAGTGCGCTCGCGAACGGGGAGGCCGTCGGCGTCTCGACCTCGACGAGCGACAGCTCGCGCGTGTGGAGCTTCGTGAGCAGCTCCTGCAGCCCGGGGACGTCGAGCACGTCGCGCAGGCACTCGCGGTAGGTCTCGAGGATGATCGGGAAGTCCGCGTAGCGCTTGGCGACCTCCAGCAGCGACTGCGCCTTCAGCCGCTGCTGCCACAGCGGCGTGCGCCGGCCGGGGTAGGCGCGCGGGATCAGCAGTGCGCGCGCGGCGTTCTCGCGGAAGCGCGCGCCGAACAGCGCGCTCGAGCCCAGCTCGGCGACGACCTGGTCCTCGATCGTGTCGGGCTCGAGCAGGACGGTGTCGGCGCCCGGCGGTTCGTCCGCATCGGGCAGGTGGACGATGATCCCCTCGTCCGACCAGATCGCGTCGGACTCCAGGCCCAGCTCGTCGCGCAGGCGCGCGGAGAGCGCGAGCGCCCACGCCGCGTGCACGCGGCCGCCGTAGGGCGAGAGCACGCACACGCGCCAGTCGCCGATCTCGTCACGGAAGCGCTCGACGACGATCGTGCGATCGCTCGGGATCACGCGGGTGGCGTCCTGCTGCTCGCGCAGGTAGTCGAGGAGGTTGCGGGTCGCGAGCGGGTCGAGGTGGTAGCGCTCCTGGAGCTCGGCAGGTGGGCGTTCGAGCGCCGTGCGCGCGAAGGCCCCGATCTCGATCCCCAGCTCCTTCGGCCGGCCGACGCTGTCGCCCCTCCAGAACGGCACCGCCCCGGGGGCGCCGGGCGCGGGCGTGACGATCACCCGGTCGCGCGTGATCTCCTCGATGCGCCAGGTCGACGCGCCGAGCAGGAACGTCTGGCCGGGCCGGGCCTCGTAGACCATCTCCTCGTCGAGCTCGCCCACGCGGCGCCCGTCGGGCAGGACGACCGCGTAGAGGCCGCGGTCGGGGATCGTCCCCGCGTTCGTGATCGCCAGCCGGCCCGCGCCCGCGCGCGGGCGGATCGTTCCGGCGACGCGGTCCCACACGATCCGCGGGCGCAGCTCGCCGAACTCCGCCGACGGGTAGCGCCCGTCGAGCATGTCGAGCACGTTCTCCAGCAGCTCGCGCGGCAGCTCCGCGTAGGAGTGCGTGCGCGTGACGAGCGCGTGCAGGTCGTCGACGGCGACCGGCTCGTCCTCACCGGCGGCCGCGGTGATCGCGACGATCTGCTGGGCGAGCACGTCGAGCGCGTTGCGGGGGACGACCGTCGGCTCGATGCGGCCCTCGCGCATCAGGCGCGTGACGACCGCGCACTCGAGCAGGTCGGCGCGGAACTTCGGGAAGATCCGGCCCTCGCTGCGCTCGCCGACGCCGTGACCGGCGCGGCCGATGCGCTGCAGGCCGCGGCTGACCGACTTCGGCGACTCGACCTGGATCACGAGGTCGACGGCGCCCATGTCGATGCCGAGCTCGAGCGAGGAGGTCGCGACGAGGCATGGAAGCTTCCCGGCCTTCAGCAGGTCCTCGATGACGGTGCGCTCCTCGCGCGCCAGTGAGCCGTGGTGGGCACGGGCGATCTCGACCGGAGCGGCATCCTCGGGGAGCTCGGCGTTCTTCAGCTCGTTGAGGCGCAGCGCGAGGCGCTCGGCGCCGCGGCGCGCGTTGACGAACACGATCGTCGACGTGTGCTCCTCGACGAGCCGCAGGATCTCCGGGTAGATCGCCGGCCAGATCGAGCGTCGCGTCGCGGCCCCGTCGAGGACCGGCAGCAGGTCTCCCTCGCCGGGCGGGCGGCCCTGGTCGGGCTCGACCATCGACTCGACCGGGACGTGGATGCGCAGGTCGAGCTCCTTGCGCACCCCGGTGTCGATCACGCGGCACGTGCGCCGTGGGCCGACGAGGTACCGGCCGATCTCCTCGAGCGGATTCTGGGTCGCCGAGAGGCCGATGCGCTGCGGGTCGCTCCCGTCGGACTGCAGCGCGCTGAGCCGCTCGAGCGTCAGCGCCAGGTGCGATCCGCGCTTGGTGCCCGCGACGGCATGGATCTCGTCGACGATGACGGCGTCCACGCCGGTGAGGATCTCCCGTGCCCCGCTCGTGAGCATGAGGTAGAGCGACTCGGGCGTCGTGATGAGGATGTCCGGCGGACGGCGCCGCATCGCCGCGCGGTCGCGCTGCGGGGTGTCGCCGGTGCGCACGCCGATCGTGATGTCGGCGCCCGCCCCGCGGATCGGCGCGACGAGGTTGCGGTCCACGTCGTAGGCGAGCGCCTTCAGCGGCGAGACGTAGACGATCCGCGTGCGCCGCTCGCCCTCCGGCGAGGGGTCCGCGACGAGCCGGTCGATGCCCCACAGGAACGCCGCGAGCGTCTTGCCGGACCCGGTCGGCGCGCTGATCAGCGTGTGCTCGCCAGAGGCGATCGCGGGCCACGCCTGCGCCTGTGCGGCGGTCGGCTCGGCGAACGCGCGGGTGAACCAGTCGCGGACCTGCGGGGTGAACGGGGAGAGCGGCATCGGCGGCATGTCGAGCGTACTCCGCGTGCACTGCCGGCCGATCGGCGATCAGCCCGCGTGGCGGCCGGCCGACCTCGAGCGCTTCGTCGCCGCCCCACGGATCGCCGTGCTCGCCTACCTGCGCAAGGACGGGCGTTCGTGCCAGACGCCGATCTGGTACCGCTACCTCGACGGGCGCCTCGTCATGACGGCGCAGTCGACCGCCCCCAAGACCCGCGCGCTGCGCCGCGACCCGCGCGTGTGCGTGACGATCCAGGACGAGGCGCCGCCCTACCGCGCGGTCATCATCGACGGCGTCGCCGAGCTGTCGGAGCTGCCGCCGGGCGAGCACGACCACGAGTGCGCGGTGCGCTACCTCGGGGCGTACGGGGCGAAGCTCTACGAGGAGATGGCCGCCGAGGAGTACGCCGAGACGGGGCTGACGAAGATCACCGTCGAGCCGCACGACGTGCGCGGGTTCGACAACGTCCGCGCGCTGAAGCGGCACGAGCAGGCGGTCATGGCCATGCGCAAGGTGCTGCCCGCGCCGCTCAAGCGGCTCTAGGTCAGCCTCGGCGCGGCACGGTGGCTCCGCGCTCAGTGGGCTTGTGCATGCGCATGTGCCGGCTTGCGCACAGAGTCGGGAGTCATGCTCGCCGATTGCGACAGTTCGAGCCCACCTCGCAACGAAGAGGCACATGCGCATGCACACGCCCACCCCGAGCCGAGCGTTGGTGTCCCGCTACGCTCCAGCGCCCATGCGCCGCGCCCCCGCCGTCCCCGCCCTGCTGCTCTCCGCCGCCCTCCTCGCCGGCTGCGGTGGTCAGGGGTCGAAGAACACCGACAGCACGAAGGACTTCACCGGCGAGCAGAAGGCCGTCGCGACGACGGTCGAGGATCTGCAGGTGGCCGCGCGCGAGAAGGACGGCAAGGAGGTCTGCGCCGACCTCATCACCGCGGAACTGCGCGATCAGATCAGCGCGAGCAATTGCGGCGAGGTCGTCAAGGACGCGATCCGGGAGACCGACGAGGTCGACCTCACCGTCAGCGCGGTCACGATCGACGGGACCACCGCCGTCGCGCAGGTCAAGGAGAAGACCGGCGACGACGCCAGCCGCAAGCGGACCGTGAAGCTCGAGAAGGTCGCCGGGAAGTGGCGGATCTCCGAGCTGCCGCAGCCGCAGGCGTAGCCGCGGGCGGTCAGCCGCCGAGCTCGCGCCCGTACTGGCGCGCGTAGTACTCGCGGTAGGCGCCCGAGCGGATCGGCTCCCACCACCAAGCGTTGTCGCGATACCACGCGACGGTCTCCTCCAGCCCCTCCTCGAAGCGCACCTGCGGCTCCCAGCCGAGCGCGCGCACCTTCGCGGAGGAGAGCGAGTAGCGGCGGTCGTGGCCGGGACGGTCGGTGACGTACTCGATCAGCGACTCGTCGGCGCCCGTCAGTGCGATGACGCGCCTGACGACGTCGATGTTCGGACACTCGTCCGGGCCGCCCGCGTTGTAGACCTCGCCGGCGGCGCCGTGCTCGAGCACGTGGTGGATCGCCGAGCTGAAGTCGCGCGCGTGGATCCAGTTGCGGACCTGCATGCCGTCGCCGTACACCGGGAGCGGGTCGCCGTGCAGCGCGTTGAGGACGATCAGCGGGATGAGCTTCTCGGGGTACTGGCGCGGGCCGTAGTTGTTGGAGCCGCGGCAGATGACCGTCTGCATGTCGTACGTGTGCGCGTAGGACTGCACGAGCAGGTCGGCGCCGGTCTTCGTCGCGCTGTAGGGCGAGGACGGGCGCAGCGGGCTCTCCTCGGTGAACGAGCCCTCCTCGATCGAGCCGTAGACCTCGTCGGTGGAGACCTGCAGGTAGCGCAGCCCGCGCTCGCGCGCCGCCTCCAGCAGGACGAAGGTGCCGAACGCGTGCGTCCTGACGAATGCGTCGGGCTCGGCGATCGAGCGGTCCACGTGCGTCTCGGCGGCGAAGTTCACGACGGCGTCGACGTCCTCGATGGCGCTCGCGACGGCCTCCGCGTCCTCGATCGCACCGTGGACGAACACGTGCTCCACGTCCTGGAGGTTCTCGCGCCGTCCCGCGTAGGTGAGCTTGTCCAGGACGACGATCTCGTCGCCGGCCTCGGCGCGCCGCCGGACGTAGGTCGAGCCGATGAACCCGGCCCCGCCGCAGACGAGCAGCTTCATCGCGCATCTCCTGTCGTCGTGATGTCGGTGCCGGGCTGCGGGCGCGAGGCGAGGAACCCGGCGAGTCCCTCCTCCCACGGTGGCAGCCGGACGGCGTCGGCGCCCCGCTCGGTCGCGAGCACGCTGAACGCGGGCCGCGGGGCGGGCCGCGGGAAGGCGTCGGTGGTCGTCGGCTCGACGGTGCACGTGGAACCGGTCGCCGCGAGCGCCTCGCGGGCGAGGTCAAACCACGTGCAGCGCCCGCCGCCGGCGGTGTGGAAGACGCCGGTCGCCTCGCGCTCGGCGAGCGTGACGAGCGCGGGGGCGAGATGCCCGGCCCAGGTGGGGCAGCCCTCCTGGTCGTCCACGACCTCGAGCGTGTCGCGCTCGGCGCCGAGCCGCAGGATCGTGTCGACGAAGTTCTTGCCGTGGGCGCCGAACAGCCAGGCGGTGCGGGCGATCGCGTGGTTCGGGTTCGCCGCCGCGACCTCCAGCTCGCCGGCGAGCTTCGTGCGGCCGTACGCGGACCGCGGCCCCGTCGGCGAGGACTCGACGTAGGGCTCGGTCGCGTCGCCGGGGAACACGTAGTCGGTGGAGACGTGGACGATGCGCGCGCCCGCGGCGGCCGCCGCGTGCGCGAGGTTGCCGGCGCCCGCCCCGTTCACGGCGAGCGCGACGTCCTCCTGGTCCTCGGCGCCGTCGACGTCGGTGAAGGCCGCGCAGTTGACGATCGCGTCGGGCGCGTCCCCGGTCACGACGTCGGTGGTGAACTCCGCGTCGACGATGTCGATCGAGTCGACGTCCCGCTCGACGACCGTGTGGCCGGCGGTGGCGGCCGCGGCTACGACCTCCCGGCCGAGCATCCCGTAGGCGCCGACGACGAGCAGCCGCATCTCAGACGATGCCGATGTCGGAGCGGTCGCCGACCAGGAAGCGGTAGGCCTTCGGCTGGCCGAGCGAGCGGGCGATCGTCACGTCGCGGCCGAGCAGCGAGGACTCCATCCGCGCGTCGAGGTCGCGCACGCTGGATCCCTCGAGCATGATCGCGTGCTCCACCTCGGCCCGCTCGACGACGCAGCGCTCGCCGATCGCCGAGTAGGGCCCGACGTAGGCGTCGATCACGCGTGCGCCCCTTCCGATGATCGCCGGGCCGCGGACGCTGGAGCGCTCGACGACGGCGCCCTCCTCGATCACGACGCGGCCGTCCACCGTCGAGTCGGTGACCGTCCCGTCGATCCGCCGCTCGATCGTGTCGAGCACGAGCCGGTTGGCCTCGAGCATGTCGTCCAGGCGGCCGGTGTCCTTCCACCAGCCCTGCACGATGTGGGGCTCGACCCGGCGGCCCTCGTCCACGAGGTGCTGGATCGCGTCGGTGATCTCCAGCTCGCCGCGGGCGGACGGCTTGATCGCGCGCGCGGCGTCATGGATCCCCGCGGTGAACATGTAGACGCCGACGAGCGCGAGGTCGGTCTTGGGCTGCGGCGGCTTCTCCTGGAGCCGCGTGACCCGGCCGTCGTGCAGCTCGGCGACGCCGAAGTGCTCGGGGTCGGGGACGGGGGTCAGCAGGATGAGCGCGTCCGGCTCGCTGGCCTCGAACGCCCTGACGAGGTCGGTGATGCCGCCCTGCAGCAGGTTGTCGCCGAGGTACATGACGAACGGGTCGGTGCCGAGGAACGGCTCGGCCGTGAGCACCGCGTGGGCGAGGCCCGCAGGCTCGTCCTGGACGATGAAGGTGATCCGCACGCCGAACCGCGAGCCGTCGCCGACGGTCTCGCGGATCTCGTCCCCGGTCTCGGGCGCGATGATGATCCCGATCTCCTCGATGCCGGCGTCGGCCATCGCCTGGATCCCGTAGAAGAGGACGGGCCGGTTGGCGACGGGGACGAGCTGCTTGGCGCTCGTGAAGGTGATCGGCTGCAGGCGCGTGCCCTTGCCGCCGGAGAGGATGAGGCCCTTCATGGAGGGGGACGGTAGCTGCGCGGGCCCTCCAGCGGCTCTGCGCCATCTCAAGCTCAGTAGACGCCACCGAGCTTGCGGTGGTCCCAGCTCGTGCGGCGCCGCTCGACGAACTGCAGGCCGACCCGCTTCTCGGCCTGCTTGCGCAGCGCCGCCCGGGCCTCGTCCGGCAGGTCCCCGCCCGGCGCGTAGCGACCCATGATCTCGATGCCGAGCGGCGCGACGACGTCGATGTCGCGGTGGATCACGACCTCGGTCTCGAGCATCACGCCGCGCAGCAGGTGGTACTCCTCGCCGTCCTCGATCTGGAGCGTCGCCCGCGGGTCTCGCTCCAGGTTCTTCGCCTTCTGGGACTTGGCGAACGTCCAGCCCCACAGCTCCTGCGCGCCGTCGGGCCCGGTCGGCCGCACGACGAACCACAGCGGCATCAGGTGCGGCCAGCCGCGGTGGCCGTTGGAGGCGACGATCACGGTCGTCTGCTCGGCGAGATACGCCGAGAACTCGTCGTCGGTGAGCTTGATCAGGTCGCGCTTGGAGGCCATGAGGCCCGTGACCCTAGACGTCAGGCGCCCCGGCGACCGGCGTTCGTTGCGAGAAATGACCAGTCACTGATCGAAACCCGCAACGGCCGCGAACGCGAACGGCTCGCGCCGGCACCTGGCGAGCCTACGTCCGCGCGAGCTTGCGCAGGCGGCGCGCCGCGGCGAGGACGGCCTCGCGGGCGTCCTCGGGCTCCAGGACGGCGGCGTCGCCGGCCTCCTTGAGCACCTCGCGCACGAGCCAGTCGGTGCCGGCGAAGCTCAGCTCGACGATCAGCGAGCCGTCGGCGAACTCCTGGGCGACGGGGCGGTCCTCGCGCGCCCAGCGGGCGCGCTCGGGGCTGATCCACACGCGCGCGCTGCGCGAGGCGGGGACCTCGCCGGTCTTCGGCCAGCCCTCGACGTCGGCGGCCGGGTTGACCTCTGGCCGCGGTGTGAAGCCCTTGCGCTGGACCTCGGCGTGGCGCACGCGGTCCAGGCGGAAGTGGCGCACGTCGTCCTTCTCGGGGTCGAACGTCGCGACGTACCAGCCCTCGCGCCCGTTCACCAGCGCGTACGGCTCGACGATGCGCTCGCTGAACTCGTCCTCGTTGGCCTTGTAGTAGTCGAGCTTCAGCAGCTTGCGCCCGGCGATCGCCTTCGAGACGACGCGCGCGACGGCCGAGTCGTCGGCCCCGGCGTCCGCGACCTGCAGGCCCTGCTCGAGCGGATCGGCGCCGAGGGCGGCGACGATCTTCTCGCGCGCACCCGTGAGCGCGCCCTCCGGGAGGTGGTCGCCGATCAGGTCGATCGCTGCGACGAGCGCCTTCGCCTCGACCGGGAGCAGGCGTGCGGGGCGGTCGAAGTTGTCGGCGTACGGCTCGGGGTCGACCTCGATCGTGTCGTCGTCATGGATCTCGGCGTAGAGGACGTAGGACCCGCCGCCGAAGTTCACGACGTTGAGGACGTTGACGTCCTCGCGCAGTTCGGCCTCGCTGACCTGGATCGTCTCGCAGACGTCGGTGAGCTGCAGGCGCTCGCCGGCGCGCCCGGCGTGGATGAGGATCGACGCGAGCGTGACGAGCCTGGCGAAGCGCTCGGGCCGGATCGCGGTGTCGCGCCGCCGCGGGTCGTCGTCCTCGCGGTCGGGGGGCGCCGCGGGCCGGGCGGCCACCGGCTTGGCGAGCTCCAGCTCGCCCTCATGGCGCTCCTCGACCAGCGCGATCCGCTCCTCCGCCTCGGCGACGAGGTCCTCGGGGCCTGCGACGTGCGCGTGCTCGCCGAGCCCGAGCACGAACGAGATGACCTGGCGCGAGGAGGCGTACGGCGTCGCGAAGACCAGGTCCCCGTCGCCGCCGGGACGGATCTCGCCGTAGCGCCCGAAGTGGCGCTCGACCTGCCAGGCCAGACGCTCGCCGACGGCGATCTCGGCGATGCCCTCGTCGTCGCCGAACTGCCAGTCGGCGCGGGCCGCGTACGAGCGCGGGTCGAAGTCGTCGGGCCGCTTGAAGTCGTGCTCGGCCTTCGTCGCGTAGGCGACCTTGCCGCGCATGCGCGAGAGGCGGAAGACGCGGATCGCCTCGCGCTCGTGCGACCAGCCCAGGAGATAGAACTGGCCGCTGCGGAAGAGCAGGTGGTAGGGGTCCACCTTGCGCGCGCCCGTCTGGTCGCGCTCCATCGTGAAGTACTCGAACGTGATCGTCTTCTGGCGGAAGATCGCCGTCTCGACCTTCGCCAGGCGCTGGGAGAGGTCGTGGCCGCCGGCCGACGCCGTGATGCCGAGCGCGAGCGAGCTCTGATCCGGGGACTGGAGCGGACTCGGGCGGCCCCACGAGATCTGCTGGAGCGCGAGCCGCAGCGGCTCGGCGTACGCGAACTCCCCGTCGAGCAGGCTGAGCGCGAACTGCAGCGACGCCAGCTCCTCGTCGGTGAAGGCGATCGCGGGGAGGTGGAAGTTCTCCGGCCGCAGCGAGTAGTTCTCCTGCTCGGCGGCGCCGTCCGCGGGCTTGTCCACGGTGAGGTTGATCCCGAGGGCGTCGAGCTCCGCGCGGTCGGCGTAGAACCGCCGCGCGAACGCATCCTCGTTCATCCCGCTGTATCCCTCGACGTCGCGCCGGATCTCCAGAGCCGTCACGGGCCGCCGCTCGGCCATGAGGTAGGAGATCAGCGAGAGCTGCCGGATGAGCTTCTCGGTGTCCTTCGCCATCGGCCGACAACGGTAGCCGTGGGGGGGCGCGGGCGGCAGGCCGCGACGCGGTTCGGCGCGCTGTTTGCGGGAATCCTGCCGGGTTTCGCGCGCAGAGCGGCGCTCAGGCGGGCGGCGCGGCGCCGAGCGCGTGGGCGAGGAACCGCCCGTAGACCGCCGGCTCCTGCGCGCCCTGGAGCACGATCCGCCGCCCCGCGACGAGGAGCGGGACGGCGCGGGCGCCGATCTGGGCGGCGATCGTCTCGTCCTCGGCGACCTCCTCCTCGCCCGCACCCGCGGCGAGCCGCGCGGCGAGCGCGGGAGGGTCCGGAAGGCCCGCGTCCGCCAGGCGCTCGACGACGACGGCGAAGTCCGTGACGTCCAGCCCCTCGGCGAAGTGCGCGAGGTACAGCGCGTCGAGCGCCTGCGACTCGAAGCCCTGGTCGCGGGCGAGCGTCACCGCGCGGTGCGCGAGCCGCGTGTTCGGCGCGACCCGCATCGCCTCCGGGTCGTAGGGGATCCCGCTGCGCTGCGCCTCGGCCGCCAAGCCCGCCAGGCGGTCGGCCGCGGCCTCGGCCGAGCCGAAGCGCTCGGCCAGGTACTCGCGCATCGGGCGCCCGCGCGGCGGCATCGCGGGCTGCAGCTCGAAGGCGCGATGGCGCAGTGCGAACGCGGTCCCCGAACCGTCGGCGAGTGTCGCCCGCAGCCGGTGATGCCCGATGAAGCACCAGGGGCACGCGATGTCCGCGAAGACGTCGAGCGGGATCGCCCTCATCGCCGCAGCCTCGGTGAGCGGCGCCGGGTTACGCGGCGGCGCGCTCGGCGTCGGCGTCGGCCGTCGCGGGGCCGAAGAAGGCCCCGCCGCCCAGCGCGCGGTCGAACGTCGACCACACGGCGCCCGGCGCGAGTTCCTTCTCCAGCCGGTCGAAGCTCCCGAGCCGGCCGCCGAGGTTGTCGATCATGTGCACGAGCGTCGCCTCGCGCGTGGCGGGCAGGACCGGGCTGCCGTGCTCCAGCGCGCCATGGTGGCTGAGGATGATGTGGAGCACCGCCTGCGCGGTGGCCGACGGGAACCCGGGCAGGTCCTCGATCTCGCGGCGGATCCGGTAGTAGCCGAGCGGGATCTCGCCGAGCAGCCTGCCGGCGTCGGTCAGGTCGATCGCGCCGCCGTCCTGCGCGTACGCCTCGAGCTTGCCGATGTCGTGCAGCAGCGCGCCCGTGACCGCGACGTCCCGGTCGATCCCGGGGAACGTCGCGCTGATCGCGCTCACGGACTGGGCGACGCCGAGCGAGTGCTCCAGCAGGCCGTGGGCGTAGGCCTGGTGGTAGTGCTTGGCGGCCGGCGCGTCGCGATAGGCGGGCCAGGTGTCCGCGTCCTCGCCGAGCACGCGGTCGAGCAGCCGCTGCAGGTGCGGGTCCTGGACGGTCGCCAGCAGCTGGCGCAGGTCCGCCTCCATCGCCTCGGGGCTGCGCGGCGGCCCGTCGTAGAGGTCCGCCTCGTCGTACGTGCCCGGCTCGGCGGGGGAGAACCGCGCGCGCGCCTGAGGGCCCCACTTGGGATGCACCTCGTAGACGCCGCGCACGTGCACCGGCCTGCCCGCGACGCACAGCTCGGCGTTGGCCTCGGCGTCGTCCCAGACGTTGACCGTGAACGCGCCCGTGCGGTCGCCGATCGTGAGCTTGAGGAAGGTGCCGCCGTCCTTCTTCGTGCGCGTCTCCGCGGCACGGACCAGCAGCACCTGATCGAGCTGGTGACCATCGGTGAGGTCGCGGACGAGCACGACGCCAACGGTGGCACGGAGGCCGGACGGTTCACACGGCTTGCACATATGCTCGCGTCGCTCCCACACGACAGGATCTGACATGCGCACCGCGATCATCACGGGCGGGACCGGCGGGCTCGGCGCCGCCGTGACCGGCCGCCTCCTCGACGACGACTGGCGCGTCGTCGTCCCGTGGGTCAACGAGGGCGAGCTGGGCCGGGTCGAGCGCCGCGCCGGCCTCGAGCTGGTCCGGGCGGACCTCTTCGACGCGGAGGCGGTCGCGCAGGTCGCGGCGGCCGCGGGTCCCGACACGCGCGCGGTCGTGAACCTCGTCGGCGGCTTCCACGCCGGCGGGCGGGTGCACGAGTCCCCGGTCTCGGATCTCCAGGCGCAGCTGCGCATCAACCTCGAACCGGCGTGGCTCGTGACGGGCGCCGCGCTCCCGGCGATGCTCGCGGCCGGCGAGGGCTCCGTCGTCTGCGTCTCCTCGCGGACGGCGCTGCAGCCCTTCCCGGGCGGTGCGGCGTACGCGGTCGCGAAGGCCGCGGTGCTCGCGTTCGTCGACGCGCTGCACGTCGAGTACGTGCAGGACGGCATTCGCGCGAACGCGATCCTCCCGTCGGTCATCGACACGCCTGCCAACCGCGCCGCGCAGCCGGACGCGGAGGCCTCGGCCTGGGTCACTCCCGCGCAGATCGCGGGCACGATCACCGCGCTCTGCGGGCCGGACACGGCGGCCACGAGCGGCGCGCACATCCCCGTCTACGGAAGGGCCTGACACATGCCGCGCATGCCCGGCACCCCGGCCGCCGCGACCTCCGCCCTGCGCGGGGGCATCGACCTGGGCGGCACGAAGATCCAGGCGCTCGTCCTCGACGCCGACCACACGGTGCTCGGACGCAGCCGTGCGGAGACCCCGCGCGAGGGCGGGCCGCAGGCGGTCCTCGACGCGCTCGGCGCGACCATGGACGCGGCGCTCGCGGACGCCGGCGCGACGGCCGGCGAGCTCGCCGGCATCGGCGTCGGCACGCCGGGCGCCGTCGACGTCGTGGCCGGCACCGTCGCCAACGCCCGCAACCTGCCCGACTGGATCGACCCGTTCCCGCTCGCCGCGCAGCTCTCGCGCCGGCTGGCGGACGTCCCGGTGCGGCTCGGGAACGACGTGAACGTCGCGATCGAGGGCGAGTACCGGCTGGGCGCGGGTCGCGGCCACGACGCGGTGCTCGGCGTGTGGTGGGGCACCGGCGTCGGCGGCGGCCTCGTCCTGCGCGGCGAGATGTGGCACGGGCGCGGCTACGCGGGGGAGTTCGGCCATCAGGTGATCCGCCGCGGCGGCGACCTCTGCGGCTGCGGCAACCGCGGCTGCGTCGAGGCGTACGCCGGGCGCAAGATGATGGAGGCGTGGGTCCGCGAGAAGCAGGCGCGCGGGCACCACACGCAGCTGTTCAAGATCATGGAGAAGCGCGGACGCGACCGGCTGACCAGCGGCGTGTGGTGGCGCGCCGTGCGCGACGAGGATGTGCTCGCGCTCCACGCGGTCGAGCGGGCGCTGAAGGCCCTGGGCGCCGGCATCGCCTCCGCGGTGAACCTCCTCGACCTCTCGGTGGTCGTCGTCGGCGGCGGCATGGGCGACCGCTTCTTCTCCTCGCACGGCGCCCAGCTCGGGCAGCACGTGCACGAGAACCTCTTCCGCGCGGGCGACCCGCCCGCGCTCGTCGCGGCGGAGCTGGGGGACGACGGCGGCGCCGTGGGGGCGTCGCTGCTCGTGGCGCCGCCCGGCTGAGCGGCGCCACCGGCGCGACACGGCGTCTTCTCGTGGGATACACCTTGCGGTGTGCGTGAGCCGCTGATCGAACACCGCCTCGAGCTCGCCGGGTACGAGACGCGCGCCCTGGAGCTCGAAGGGGACGGGCCGCCGGTCCTCCTCATCCACGGGTTCTCCGACTCCGCCGACACCTGGCGCCTGACGCTCGAGCGCCTGGCGGTCCGTGGCCGGCGGGCGCTCGCGATCGACCTGCCCGGCTTCGCCGAGGCCGACCCGCTCCCCGCCGACGGCCGCGTGCTCGAGCACTACGACGCATTCGCGGCGGCCGCGGTCGAGCACCTCGCCGACGACGGCGGCGGCCCCGTCGTGGTCGCGGGGAACTCGCTCGGCGGCTGCGTGGCCCTGCGGATCGGCGCGCGCGCGGACCTGCCGCTCGCGGGGATCATGCCCGTCGCCCCCGCGGGCCTGGACATGCCGCGCTGGTTCGCGATCATCGAGCGCGACCTCGTCGTGCGCGGGCTGCTCGGCTCGCCCGTGCCGCCGCCCGGCCCGGTCGTGCGGCGGATGGTCGGGGAGGTCTATCGCCAGCTCGCCTTCGCGCGCCCGCGCGCCGCGCCCCCGGACGTCGTGCGCAGCTTCACCGGGCATCTGCGCGACGCGCGCTCGGTGAACCGGTTCCTCGACGTCGGGCGCCGGATGCTCCCCGAGCTGAACCGCGACGCCTTCGAGCTCGACCGCATCAGGGTGCCGGTGCTCCTCGTGTGGGGCGACCGCGACCGGATGGTGAGCCACAGCGGCGCCCGGCACGTCCTCGACGCGGTCCCGGGCGCACGCTACGTCGAGCTGCCGAGCTGCGGCCACTGCCCGCAGCTCGAGGAGCCCGACGCCTTCGCCGACCTCCTGCTGGAGTTCCAGGGCGAGCGCGCACGCGCCAAGGGGGCCGCGTGAAGCATCCGGGAGGCGGGTCGGGCCCGTCCTAGACTCGAACCCGATGGACCTCATCCCCACCCCCGACCAGCTCGGCCACGCGATCGCCAACGCCTACGACAAGGTCTTCCGCGGCGGGGTCGCCGACCTGCGCCGCACGCCCGCGCGCATCATCGACGAGGCGCCCAAGCGCGTCGTCTACCGCTACCTGCCCCAGCACGACGAGCCGCAGCACGACCTCCCGGTGCTCTTCATCCCGCCGCTGGCCGCGCCGACGATCAGCTTCGACCTGCGCCGCGGCTGCTCGATGGCCGAGCACTTCATCGCGATGGGCCACCCGACCTACCTCGTGGAGTACGGGTCCATCGCGTTCTCCGACCGCGACCTGGGCCTCGAGTTCTGGGTCCGCGACGTGCTCCCCAACGCGATCCGCACGGTCAGCGAGGACGCGGGCGGCAAGCCCGTCCAGCTCCTCGGCTGGTGCCTGGGCGGCATCATGGCGCTGCTCGCCGTGGCGGGCGACCGGTCGCTGCCCGTCGCCTCCGTGGCCTCCGTGGCCAGCCCGTTCGACTTCACCCAGGTCCGGCTCGCCGCGCCGCTGCGGGCCGCGAGCAACGTCACGAACGGCTTCCTCGGCAGCGCCATCTACCGCACGTTCGGCGGAGCGCCGGCGCCGCTGGTGAAGTGGGCCTTCCAGCTCACCTCGATCGACAAGTACCTGACGAAGCCGCTGGCGGTCGCCACGCATCTCGACGACCGGGAGTTCCTCGCCCAGATCGAGGCGGTCGACCACTTCATGGCGCACATGCACGCCTATCCCGGGCGCACGATGGGGCAGCTCTACCACCGCTTCTTCCGGGTGAACGACCTCGCCGACGGCACGTTTGACCTCGACGACGGGAAGGGCGAGATCGACCTCGCCGACGTGCGGGTGCCCGTCATGACGGTCGCGGGGAAGACCGACGTCCTCGCGCCGCGGGCAGCCGTCCACCACCTCGGCTCGCTGCTCCCGAACGCCCCAGAGGTCCGCATCGAGACGGCGCCCGGCGGGCACCTCGGCGTCCTCACCGGCCGCGGCGCGGCGCGGACGACGTGGGCATGGATCGACGAGTTCTTCGCCGACACCGCCGCCACGGCCGCGCGCCCGGCGAGGCCGCCGCTGCGCGTGGTCGCCTAAGTGCGGCCCCCCGGCGGGACGGGATCCCCGATCGATCTCTCCTGAAATGCGACTTGCGCACACGGCACCGCCGCCCGCCTATCCTCAGGCTCTCGTGCCCCGCCTCCGCCGCACCGGCCGGCTCGCCGCCGCCGGCCTGCTCGCACTGCTCTGCATCCCGGTCGCCGCCGCGCCGGCGCAGGGTCCGCCGCGCGTGGCCGAGAACGTCGGCGCCGGCGGCGTGGACCTGTCGGGCCTGACGCTCGAGGAGGCCACCGCGAAGCTCAGGGCGCAGCTCGCCCCGCGGCTCGCCGAGCCCGTGGTGGTGCGTTCGGCCGGCCGCCGCTTCGTGCTCCCGGCCGCTGACGCGAAGGTCACGCTCGACGCGCTGACGACCGCCAAGCGCGCACTGCGGGCCGCGAAGGCGTCGACGACGCCGGAGGCCGGTGGCACCGCGTTCGGCGCCGAGGTCCCGCTGGCGATCCGGCACTCGCGCCTGGCGGTGAGCGCGTTCTCCGCGAAGGTCGCCGCGGGCGTCGCCCGCGCACCGCGTGACGCGACGCTGAAGATCGGCATCAAGCGCATGACGATCCGCCGCGCGAAGCTCGGGGTGGGCCTCGACGCGACGACACTCGCGACGAAGGTCGACGCGGCGCTCGACGCGCCCGCGACCTCGCGCCTGATCGAGCAGCGCACCCGCAGGATCTACCCGGCCGTCAATGCCGACGACCTGCGCGCCCGGAACCGCACCGTGATCACCGTCAGCAAGCGCGAGTTCAGGCTGCGGCTGTTCAAGAACCTCAAGCTCCGGCGCAGCTACGGGGTCGCGGTCGGTGCCCCCGGCTATCCGACGCCCGAGGGGCGCTTCCGGATCCAGGACAAGCAGGTCGATCCGGTGTGGTCGGTGCCGAACAGCCCGTGGGCGGGCGAGCTGGCCGGCAGCACCGTCGCCGGCGGCTCGGCGGCGAACCCGCTCAAGGCGCGGTGGATGGGGATCGTCAACGGGGTCGGGATCCACGGCACGGGGCAGGAGTGGTCGATCGGCTCGGCGGCTTCCCACGGCTGCATCCGGATGCGCGTCGCGGACGTCAAGCGCCTGTACCCGCTCGTCCCGGTCGGGACGACGATCGTCATCGGTTGAACGACGCGCTCCCGGCGGTGACGCCGGGTTGCGGGCATTTCCGGTTTGAGCGGGCGGGCCGGTGTGGTATCTCATGGGGCGTTCCATGAGCATGATCGAGGCACTGAAGGATCCGCCGCGCCCGAACCCGGCGGGCATGCCGCGGCAGGAGTACCTGCGGGCGTCGCCGCCGATGTTCGAATCGCGCATCGTCGACCGGCTGACGCGGGTCCCGGTGTGGGTGGTCCCGGCGATCTACGTGCCCGCGATCGTGCTGGCGCTGGTGCTCGCGCTGCAGGGGCTCGCGGTCTGGCAGGTGGCGCTGGTCACGGTCGCCGGCTACGTCGTGTGGACGCTCACGGAGTACTGGCTGCACCGGATCGTCTTCCACTTCGAGCCCGACGAGGGCTTCGGCCGGCGCGTGCACTGGATCATCCACGGCGTCCACCACGACCACCCGAACGATCCGCTGCGGCTCGTCATGCCGCCGTCCGCCTCGATCCCGCTCGCGCTGCTCTTCCTCGGGCTGTTCCAGGTCCTGCTCCCGACCGATGTCGCCTGGGCGCTCACGGTCGGCTTCCTCGGCGGGTACCTCGGCTACGACATGACGCACTACTACGTGCATCACCGCCGCCCGAAGGGCCCGATCGGCCGCCGGCTGCGCGAACTGCACATGCGGCACCACTTCCAGGATCACTCCCGCGGCTACGGCGTCAGCGCGCCATGGTGGGACCGGGTGTTCGGGACGTCGCCGCGGCGCTAGGCACGGCCCCCTGGCAGGACAGGACGGCGAAGCCGTCCTGATCAATCTCAAGTCGTCCCGCCAGAGCCGTCCGTTCCCCGACAAGACACCTCCTGAACACCGGATCTTCACGGGACGGCCGCGCTGCGTGCCGAAGTTGGGGGTATGCCGAACCTCAGCCTCGTCGCGTGGGAGATCCGCCGCACCTCAGCGGGGAAGGTCCCTGCCCGCGCCTGCCCGCGCTGCGCCAGGACCGGGCAGTGGTCGGCCGTGCGCGAGCGTCGCCGGCTGCAGGTGCTTGGCACCGCTGTCGGCCGCGGCGGCACCCGCGACCTGATCGCGTGCGGCACGTGCGGCTGCTCGATGCCCGCGGGGTGGCGCGCGGCGCAGACGGAGCCTGCTTCGCGGCCCGTGCCGGCCTAGCCACGGCCCCCTGGCAGGACAGGACGGCAAAGCCGTCCTGATCAATCTCAAGTCGTCCCGCCAGAGCCGTCCTGATCAATCTCAAGTCGTCCCGCCAGGGCCGTGCCGGTCGATCTCCGAGCCGCGTGGCGGATCCGTTGCGACCTGCGAGACACATCCGCCACGACGGCGTGGGGGTCCTCTCCCGAGTCCTGCGGCACGCCCGCGCTCAGCCCTCCCGCGCCTCCGCGATCTGGTCGATCCGCGCGACGAGCTCGGGGTGGGCGCCCTTGATGCGGTTGAGGTCGAACTTCGTCATGTGGATGAGGCGCATGTCGTCGATCGCGACGACGCTGGCGTTGCGCTGGGTCTTCGCCAGGAGGCCCTGCTCGCCGAAGGTGTCGCCGGGGCCGAGCGTCGCCAGGTTCTGACCTTCGCGCTCGACGCGTGCGGTGCCCTCGTCGATGACCGTGAGGTCCTGCGAGTAGTCGCCCTCGCGGACGATGATCCGCCCGGCTTCGACGCTCTCCTCGGTGACGGCGGCGCCGATCGCCTTCAGCGCGTCGTCATCGAGCCCCACGAACAGCGGGAGCTCGGCAAGTCGTCTCATGTTCACGTCGTCTCAACCTCCGTCGGGGGATCGCCGCCACCCTATGGCCTGCATGCCGACGGGGGCAAGAACCGCATCTGTGACATGTGTCGCACCGGATGTGTGATGATTCACCCCCAGGAGGCATGGAAAGCCTGGAATTGTGGTTCGTGGCCGGCACCGCAAGATGGAGCCGGGGAAGGCCGCGAACAGGGGAGAAGCGTCATGAGGATCAGGTTCATCGCACGGAGGGCCGCCGCGCTGGCGGTCGTCGCCACCGCCGCACTCGCGCCGGCGGCCCAGGCTGACGTCCTGGCGAACTGGGGCACGTCGCCGGCGGTCTCGCACGAAGTGCGCGGCCTCGCCGTCGACCCGCAGGGCGATGTCTACGTTGCCGATCCGGTGACCTCTCGCATCTCCGTCTTCACCCGCGACGGCGCCCCGCTGCGCTCCTGGGGCGAGCACGGGAGCGGCCCCGGCAAGTTCGACGACCTCTCCCGCGTCGCCGTCGGCCCGGACGGTGACATCTACGCCACCGACGCCTCGTCGGTCCAGCGCTTCTCCCGCGACGGCGTGCTCAAGGCCCGCTGGGGGAGCTGGGGCAAGGGCCCCGGGCAGCTGCGCTACGGCGCGGGCATCGCGGTCGCCGCCGACGGCACCGTCTACGTCGTCGATCGCTGGAACCGGCGCGTGCAGGCCTTCACCGCCGACGGCGACTTCCTGCGCGTCGTCATCCGCGACGAGCATCACCACGGCTTCCGTCACGGCCATGACCACGACGGCCTGGACCTCGACGATCCGCGGGGCATCGCGGTCGCCGCGGACGGCACCCTCTTCATCGCGGACAACGACGAGCACTTCATCGCGCACATCACCCCGGACGGCGGCGTGATCAGAACCTGGAGCGCCCCGAGCCCGATCGGCGTCGCGGTCGCCCCCGACGGCTCCGTCCTGGTGACCGATGGCAAGAACCACATCGTGCAGCGCACCACGCAGGACGGCGCGCCGATCGGCACGCTGGGCACGGGCTTCGCTCCCGAGACCGTCCCCGGCGAGCGGTTGATCCAGCCCGCCGGCCTCGCCACGGACTGCCGCGGCGCCGTGTACGTCTCCGACTGGTCGGAGAAGCGCATCCACGTGTACGGGGACGCCGGGCTGCTCGCGCCGCCGTGCGTCGACGAGCCGGTCCCGCCGCCGCCGCCCGCCGCCGCGGCCGACCCGGGCCCTGAGCCGCAGACCCAGGTCGCGGGCATCAGCGAGGCGTCCCCGGAGCCCACCATCGGCGCCGCCGGCGTCGGCGAGCCGGTCTCCGGCCGGGTGCTCGTCCAGCTTCCCGGCGAGGGCAGGTTCACGACGCTGCGCAAGCGGTCCAAGCTGCCGGTCGGCACGACGGTCGACGTGACCGACGGCGTCGTCCGCGTGACGTTCGCGACCGCGCCCGAGGACGTGGACGCCTACGGCCCGACGCAGTCCGCCGAGTTCTGGGGCGGCGAGTTCCGCTTCTTCCAGGCCGCGAGCGGCTCGCTCGTCGACGTGATCCTGACGGGCGACCAGCCCGACTGCGTGATCGGCGCCGGCGCCTCCGCGACGCCGAAGTCCAAGAGCAAGAAGAACAAGAGCTCGCGCTTCGTCTGGGGCCGGGGCAAGGGCAAGTTCCGCACCACCGGCAACAACGGCGCGGCCACCGTGCGCGGCACCTACTGGTACACCCAGGACCGCTGCGATGGCACGTTCTTCCGCACCCGCGAGGGCGTGGTCGACGTCCGTGACTTCGGCAAGGCGAAGACGGTCCCCGTCAAGGCCGGGCAGCGCTACCTGGCCCGCGTAGCCTGCGCGAGCCGGCGCAACTTCGACATCAGGCTTCAGGTCCCGCCCGGCCAGAGCGTCTCCGACGCGACGGTGCGGGTGAACGGCAAGCGGGTCCGCGTGCGCGGCGGCGCCAAGCCGAAGGTGCGCGTCGACCTCCGCGGGCGGCCCAAGCAGCGCATCCGCGTGCGGATCAACCTGACGCTCAGCAACGGCGAGGAGCTGAACGGCGTCCGCGAGTACCGCACCTGCACCCTGAGGGTGAGCGACAGGACCCCGCCGCGCCTGTGACGCGCGGCGGCGGGGGACGGGCATGGCGCCGTCGCGGCTGAGCGCCGCGGCGCGCCGTCGCCGCCGCGTGATCCTGCTCGCGACGGCGACCGTCGCCGCGGTCCTCGGGGCGCTGGCGCTCGATGCTGCCGGCGCCATCGAGCGCCTGGACAACCAGGCGATCGACACGCGCTTCGCGGTGCGCGGGGACCAGGGGGCGCCGAAGGACGTCGTTGTCGTGGGCGTGGACGCCAAGACGTTCCGGTCGCCCGACGACGGCGGCATCGGCGAGCAGTGGCCGTTCGCGCGGCGCCGGCACGCCCAGGTGGTCGATCAGCTCGCGCGCGACGGCGTGCGGGTGATCGCCTACGACGTGCAGTTCACCGAGCCGTCGCCGACGGGGGAGGCCTCCGACGACGAGCGCCTGCTGCAGGCGATCTTCACGTCCGTCCAGTCCGGGCACCCGGTCGTGCTGGCGACGACCGAGGTCGAGCCGGACGGCTCGACGGGCGTGTTCGGCGGGGACGACGTGCGCCGGGAGGTCGGCGCCGGCGTGGGCAACGCCGTCATGCCGGGCGACGCCGGAGGGGTCGTTCGGCGGGTGCCCTACGAGCATGACGGGCTGCGCTCGTTCGCGGTCGCCACGGCGCGCGTCGCCCAGGAGCGCAAGCTCACGCGCGCGGATCTCGCCGGCCGCGGACCGCTGATCGACTTCCCCGGCCCGCCGGGTGCGATCCCGACCTACTCGTTCTCCGACGTGGCGGCCGGGCGGTTCCCCGCGGGGACGTTCAAGGACAAGGTGGTCGTCGTGGGCGCCGTCGCGCCGAGCCTTCAGGACCTCTCGGCGACCTCGACCTCCGGCAGCGGCCTGACGCCCGGTCCCGAGCTGCAGGCCGCCGCGATCCAGACGATTCTCGACGACTTCCCGCTGACGGAGACGCCGGACTGGCTGGCGTTCGTCCTGATGGTGCTGTTCGCGCTGATCCCGCCGCTGTTGGGGATGCGGCGCATCCCGATCCTGCGCGTGCGCGTCCCGCCGGTCGTCGGCTTCCTCGTCGCGCTCGTCGTCGGCGCTGTCTACCTCGTCGTCGCGCAGTTCGCGTTCAACAACGGCCGCGTGCTCCCGGTCGCGCTGCCGGTCACGGCGCTGGTCCTGTCGGCGATCTTCACGCTCGCGGCGCTGCTGCTCGTCGAGGCCTCCGACAAGCGGCGCATCCACGACCTGTTTGCGCGGTTCGTCCCGGAGAAGGTCGTCGATCAGGTCGTCGCGAACGCCGACGAGGAGCTGCGGCTCGGCGGCGAGTCGCGCCATGCGACCGTCCTGTTCAGCGACCTGCGCGGCTTCACGACCTACTCGGAGACGCGGCCGCCCGCCGACGTCATCGACATCCTCAACGGCTACCTCAGCGAGATGACCGACGCGATACTCGACGCCGGCGGGACACTCGTCGCGTACATGGGCGACGGGATCATGGCCGTCTTCGGCGCGCCGCTCGACCAGGCCGACCACTGCGACCGCGCGCTGCGCGCCGGCCGCGACATGCTGGACCGCCTGGACCGCTACAACCAGACCGAGCTCGAGGGCCAGGATCCGTTCCGCATGGGGGTCGGGCTCAACACCGGCGAGGTCATCTCGGGCAACGTCGGCTCCGAGCGGCGGCTGGAGTACACGGTCATCGGCGACATCACCAACACGGCGGCGCGCATCGAGGGCCTCACGAAGGGCACGCCGTACGGCCTGCTCATGTCGCAGGCGACGGTGGACGGCCTCGCCGCGACGCCGGACGACATCGAGTTCCACGAGGACCTCGCGATCCGCGGGCGCAGCGACACGGTGCGGCTGTGGGGCGTGCGCTCGCCGGTCGCGCCGGACCCCTCGGCGCCGGGCGGGCCCGAGCGCCGTCAGGCCGAGGGCGACGCCGCGACCGTCGCGACGTAGCGCGAGGCGTCGAAGCGGCGCGTGCGCAGGCGGTAGCGCAGCGTCGAACCCGGCCAGATGCTCGAGTTGCGGCCGGTGGCGTCGAGGTAGTAGCTCGCGCAGCCGCCGGCGTTCCAGACGCTCCCGCCCAGGCGCGCGTCGAGGTCGGCGTTGTAGCGGCGCTCGGCCTGCGCGCTGACCTCGATCGAGTCCACGCCGCGCGCGTCCATCAGCCGCAGCGCGTCGAGGACGTAGGCGATCTGCGACTCGATCATGTAGACGATCGAGTTGTGGCCGAGGCCGGTGTTCGGGCCGACCATCAGGAAGAGGTTCGGGAATCCGGGCACCGTGGCGCCGAGATAGGCGTGCGGCGACCCGTCCCAGCCGTCCGTCAGCACGCGCCCGTCGCGGCCGCGGATGCGGCGGCCCAGCGGCAGCTCGAAGACGCGAAAGCCGGTGCCGAAGATGATCGTGTCGGCCGCGTGCTCGGTGCCGTCGGCGGCGATCAGTGAGTGCTCGCGGATCTCGCGGACCGCGGCGGGGACGACCTCGACGTTCGGCCGGGTCAGCGCGGGATACCACGTGTCGGACGGGCAGACGCGCTTGCAGCCGAGGGTGTAGGTGGGCGTCAGCCGTGCGCGCAGGTCGGGGTCCGGCACCTGGCGGCGCAGGTGCGCGAGTGCCGCCCGCTGGGGGAGCGCGAGCAGTCGCGGGTGCATGAAGCCGAGCACGGCCAGCTCGTGCGTGCCGTAGATCCAGCCGCGGACGGCGGCCTGTGCCGGCGGCAGCGCGTCGTAGAGGCGCTGCGTGCGCGCGGAGACGGCATGGTCGCGGCGCGGGAGCACCCAGGGCGGCGTGCGCTGGAAGACCGTCAGCCGGCCGACGCGCGGCTGGATCTCGGGAACGAACTGGATCGCGGAGGCGCCGGTGCCGACGACGGCGACGCGCTCGCCCGTGAGGTCGTGGCCGTGGTCCCAGGTCGCGGAGTGGAACGCGGTGCCCCGGAAGTCCTCGATCCCCGGGACGTCCGGCAGCGCGGGCTCGTGCAGCGGCCCCGGCGCGGCGACGAGGACCTGGGCGGTGAGATGGCCGCGGCTCGTCGCGATCCGCCAGCGGCGCGCACGGGCGTCCCAGTCGGCACCGGTGACCTCGTGCTCGAAGCGGATGCGCTCGCGGATGCCCGACGTGTGCGAGAGCGCGACGAGGTAGTCCTGGATCTCAGGGCCCGGCGAGAACATCCGCGACCAGCGCGGGTTCGGCGCGAACGACAGCGAGTAGAGGTGCGAGGGAACGTCGCACGCCACGCCGGGGTAGGTGTTCTCCCGCCAGGTGCCGCCGACCTCGCCGGCCTTCTCGAGCACCGCGACGTCCGTGATGCCCGCCGCGCGCAGCCGGATCGCGAGGCCCAGCCCGCTGAAGCCGGCGCCGACGATGGCGACGCGCACGTGCTCCGGCGCGTGGCCGTTCCCGCTGGTGCCTGACACCCTGTCAGTATCGCTCAGGGCCGCCCGCGGCGGCCGCACGCGCCAGGCGGTCACGGACCGCGAGACCGACGCCCGCCGCGTCGGGCGGGACGGCGAGGACGCGCTCCAGGCCACGGTCGTCGGCCTCGCGCAGCAGCGCGTACAGGTCGCGCGCGTAGGCGTCAGCGTCCGCGGGACGGGCGAGGACGACGACGTCGCCGGGAAGGTCCGCGGCGACGCCGGCGGGGAGGATCACGCCGGTCGCCCCCTCGGGTCCGCGCGCCCGCTCGGCGAGCGCCGCTCCGTCGCCGCAGACCTCGACACGCGCGCTGGGGGCGTAGTGCGCGGCGAGCATGCCGGGGGCGCGCGCGGGCCCGGTGTCCTGCGCGGGGACCGTGCCGAGGACGGCGGCGAGGTCGTCGGCGCTCACGCCCCCGCTGCGCAGCAGGCGGGGCACGTTCGGGTCGCTGAGGTCGACGATCGAGGACTCGACGCCGACGGCGCACGGGCCGCCGTCGAGGATCAGGTCCACGTCCTCGCCGAGGCTCGCCCGCACGTGCGCCGCGGTCGTCGGCGAGACCGCACCGAACCGGTTGGCGCTCGGCGCCGCGATCCCGTCACCGAACGTCCCCAGCAGCGCGAGCGCGACAGGCTGGTCGGGGACGCGCAGGCCGACCGTCTCGCGCCCGCCCGTCACCGCGTCCGGCACCCCGGGCGCGCGGCGCAGGACGAGCGTCAGCGGGCCGGGCCAGAAGCGCTCCGCGAGGGCCGCGGCCGCGGGCGGGACCTCGGCCGCCCAGGCGGGGATGTCCGCCGCGCAGGCGAGGTGGACGATCACCGGGTGGTCGGCGGGCCGCCCCTTGACCGCGTACAGGCGGGCCAGCGCCCGCGGGTCGCGCGCGGCGGCGCCGAGCCCGTAGACCGTCTCGGTCGGGAACGCGACGAGCCCGCCGGCGCGCAGGATCGCGGCGGCGCGCTGGACCTCCGGGTCGCCGGCGTCGGTCATCGCGGTCCAGGGTAGGTCAGCGCGGGTCGCGCCACATGAGCCACACGCGCGGGCCGCGCGGCATGGCGACCTCCTCGCGCAAGCGGAAGCCGTGCCGTGCGTAGTAGGCGACGTTGCGCTCCTTGGAGCTCTCCAGGTACGCGGGGACGCCGTCCTCGTCGCACGTGCGCAGCGTCGCCTGCAACAGCGCCGAGCCGACGCCGCGGCCCTGCGCGGGGGGATCGGTGCCGAGCACGGCGAGATAGGCGTGCGGCTCGCGCGGGTGGCGGGCCTCCACGCGCGCGAGGCCGGGCAGGACAAAGGGCAGCCGGTGCACGGCCCGTCCGGCGAGTGTGGCGGGGAGCAGTTCGAGCGTCTCGCGCAGCGACTGGTGCCAGGCGCCCGCGGGCGCCCACAACGCCGCGCCGCCCAGGTCGTCCGTCGTCCACACCTCCTCGTGCGGCAGGAGCCGGCGCAGGCGCGCGCCGAAGAACCGGCGCCCGTGCTCCTCGCGGCGGCGGGCGTCCGGGCAGACCCAGCTCATCACCGGATCGTCCTGGAAGGCGCGTGCGAGCACCTGCGCGAGCGCCGGCGCGTCGTCCGCGGTGGCGCGGCGCACTGGTGGAGGGGTGAGCGGCACTGCGCCCGATCCTATGGGCGCTCCTGTACGCTCGCGCCGTCATGTGGCGTCCAGCGAGGTCTTCGATGATCGTCGTGGCGGTGGCGGCCCTGACGCTCCCGGCGGGTGCGCAGGCCGCGACGGTCACGACCGACAAGGCGTGCTACCGCGAGGGTGAGGAGGGCACGGTCACGGTCGCGGGCTTCCGCACCGCGTCGACGGTCGACGCGACCGTCGAGGGCCAGCCGATGGTGAACCTGCTGCCCGACGGCACGGGCGGCGCGTCCGCGCCGTTCACGCCGCTGGCGTCGCCGAGCAGGGGCGACGTGGCGGAGGCCCTCATCGCGACGGACTCCGGCCAGTCGCCGGTGCTCACGGCGCAGACGACGTACCGCGTCACGGCGACGACCGTGACGATGGCGCCGAGCAGGGCATCGTCCTCGGCGAGGGTCAGGTGGAGGCTCGCCGGCTTCGGCCTCGGCACGGCCTACCTGCACGTCGCGCGCCGCAACGCGGCCGGCAAGACGGTCACGGTGCGGACGCTGAAGCTCGGCACGCTGGCGGCGCCCTGCGGTGCGCTGACGGTCAGGACCAGGCAGCTCCCGCTGGCGCGCCCGGAGGCCGGCCGCGTCTACGAGCTGCGCTTCAGCACGACGCGCTCCCGGACGGCGACGGCGATCGTCAAGCGGACGGTGCGCGCGCCGGCTGCGCGCAAGCGTGCGAAGAAGAAGCCGTCCACGGGCACCCTGCGCGCCTCCTGATCAGTCGCCCATCCGGCGCAGCTCGCGCTGCGCGAGCGCGCCGAACACGATCGTCATCCCGATCAGCGCGAGCAGCCCCGGCCAGGTGTGCTCCCAGCTCGGCGGGATGCCCTCGACCGTCGCCTGGCGCGCCATCTCCAGCACGTAGGTGACGGGGTTGTAGGTCGCGAACGTGCCGAGCCACCCGTCGAGCAGACCGATCGGGGTGTAGGCGGTCGAGAGGAACACGGCCAGGAAGACGCCGTTCTGGATCAGCGGACCGACCTGCTGGGTGCGGGCGCGCAGCGCCATCGACGAGCCCCAGAGCGAGGCGATCATGCAGAACCAGACCGCCGCGACATAGAGCGCGATCAGGCCGGGGATCCCGCCGCTGAGCCCGGAGCCCAGCGCGAGCCCCGTCAGCAGGATCACGGTCGTCGGCACGGCGGCGCGCGTCATCGCCGCGAGCACCGGCCCGGCGAGCAGCAGGAAGCGCGGCGCGGGGGACGTGAGCAGGCGGTCGAACCAGCCCTGCTCGATGTCGCGCGCGAGGTTCGCCCCCGCCGCGCCGCCCGCGAAGCCCGCGCCCTGCAGGCAGGACAGCGGCAGGATCCACGCGAGGTAGGAGGTCGTCGGGAACCCCGACAGGTCGGCGAGCCTGCCGAACTGCCCTGTCGTCCCGAGCAGGAAGATGATCGGCGCGACGGTCGTCGGCAGCAGCGCCCCGCGCACGCGCAGGATCTCGTTGAGCGACCGCTGCCACATGGCGCGGCTGAGCGTCGCGGCGTAGACGGCGCTGCTCACGTGTTCCGCATCCGTGAGCGCATCGCCCAGACCGCCACCGCCGTGGCCCCGACCAGCAGCAGGGCCGCCGCGAGCAGTCCCTGGAGCGGGTCGCCGAGCGCCGCGTCGTCGTGCAGGGACGCGCGGATCGCCTCGACGATGTAGGTCAGCGGGTTGTACTGCGCGATCGTGCTCAGCGTCGGGTCGAGCAGGTCGCGCGGGAAGAACGCGGGCGCCGTGAACAGCAGGACGAAGACGATCGGGAAGAGGTTCTGCAGCAGCGAGAGCGAGCCCGTGCGCAGTGCGATCGCCGCCGCGAGCGCCGCCATCCCGCCGGCCGCCAGCGCCGTGAGGAGGATCGCGAACGCGACCCCGGTGATCCCGCCCTCGTAGCGCGCGCCGAAGATCCAGGCGACGCCGAGGAAGACGACCGCCTGCACGACCCCGAGGCCCGCCGACGCGGTGACGCGCCCGAGCACGATGCTCACGCGCTGGATCGGCGCGCTGAGGAGCCGGTCGAAGAAGCCGCCCTCGATGTCGACGGCGAGCGCGATCCCCGCGGTGATGCCCGCGAGCAGCGCGCCCTGCATGAGCGTCCCGCTGACGACGAAGCCGACGTACGCCCCGGTCGTCGGGAACCCGGGCAGCGCCCTCGCCGAGGACGTGCCGCTCGCGATCACGACCAGCAGGACCAGCGGGAGCAGGAACGCCGGGATCAGGAACTGCGCGCGGCGGAACTGCACGCGCAGCGCGCGGCTCGCCAGCGCCCCGACGACGCGCACCGTCCCGATCGCGGTGCCCGGGTCCAGTGCGGCCTGGCTCATGGGGCGGGCGCGGCCTCCGCCTCGGACTCCGCCGCAGTGTGCCCGGTGACGGCGAGGAACACGTCGTCCAGCGTCGGCTCCTCGACCTCGACGGCGTCGACCTCGATGCCCGCCTCGTCGAGCGCGCGCACCACGGGGGCGATCGCACGGGCGCCCTCGGGCGTGCGGAGCACGAGCCCCCCGCCTTCGCGCTCGGCGCAGTGGCCGTGCTCGGCGATGACGGCCATCGCCTCGGCGCGCCGCGCGGGGTCGACCAGCTCGACGTGCAGGTGCGGATCGCCGACGCGGTCCTTGAGGTCGTCCGGCGTCCCCTCGGCCACGATGCGCCCGCGGTCGATGATGCCGACGCGGTCGGCGAGCTGCTCGGCCTCCTCGAGGTACTGCGTCGTGAGGAAGACGGTCGTGCCGTCGTCGTTGAGCAGGCGCACCTCGCGCCACAGCGCGGCGCGGCTCGCGGGGTCCAGGCCGGTGGTCGGCTCGTCGAGGAACAGGACCTGCGGGCGGTGCACGAGCGCCATCGCGAGGTCCAGCCGGCGGCGCATGCCGCCGGAGTACGTCCCGAGCCGCCGGTCGCCCGCGTCGACCAGGTCGACGCGGCGCAGCAGATCGTCCCCGCGCTCGCGCGCGTCGGCGCGGCGCAGGCCGTGGAGCGCGCCCTGCAGGCGCAGCAGTTCGCGGCCGGTCATCAGCGGGTCGAGCGCGGCCTCCTGGAGCGCGACGCCGATCGTCCGGCGGACCTGCGCGGCCTGCGTGACGACGTCGAAGCCGGCGACGACCGCGCGCCCGGACGTCGGGCGCAGCAGCGTCGTGAGGATCCGCACGGTCGTGGACTTGCCCGCGCCGTTCGGCCCGAGGAAGCCGTAGATCTCGCCGGTGGCGACCTGGAGGTTCACGCCGTCGACGGCCTTCAGGCCGCCCGGATAGGTGCGTACGAGATCCTCGACCAGGACCGCGGTGTCGTCGGCGAGCATCCCCTCGGACCCTAGCGAGGCGGCGTCCGCGGACGCGATCGCGGCGGTAGGCTCGCGGCATGGCCCTGAAGCACGTCGACCCCCGTGCGACGCCGAGCCCGCTGCGACGCGGCTACGTCGCCTTCCTGCGCACGCCGCCGGGACGCTGGGTCGCGATCAACGTCGCCTCCCGCGTGGACCCGTGGCTGCTGCCCCGCACCAACGGCCGCGTCGGCATGGGACTGATGCTCCCGAACGCGCTGCTCGAGGCGACGGGCGCGAAGTCCGGTCAGGTCCGCGCCTGCCCGGTCCTCTACTTCCACGACGGCGAAGACGTGATCCTCGTCGCGTCGAGCTTCGGGCGCGAGAAGGACCCGGCGTGGTCCTACAACCTCAAGGCCCACCCGGACTGCCGCCTCGCGGACGAGCCGTTCACCGCCGAGGTCGTCGCGGACGAGGCCGAGCGCGACCGGCTCTGGGGCCTCGCCGACCGCGTGTACCCGGGCTACGCGGACTACCGCGCCCGCGCCGGCCGCGTCGGCCGGACGATCCCGCTGTTCCGGCTCACGCCGGCGTAGCTCAGCGCGCGCGGATCGTCGTCGTCATCCCGAGCGCCTCGTGCGAGTCGGGCGTGCCCGCGAACAGCGAGCAGACGAGCGTGTACGTCCCGGGGGCCAGGCGGGCGGTGATGGTGCCCGCCTCCTTCGGCTTCAGCGACACGACGTGGGGCGTCCCGTCGCGCTCGCGCACGACGAGGTTGTGGTCGTCCTCGCCGCGGTTGTAGACGCGGATCCGCACGGTGCCCGCAGCGACCAGGCGCTTGGACGGCCGCAGCGCCCACTCGGACTCGTCGACCGTCAGCGAGCGCGGCAGCTCGGCCTCCGGCAGCTTGATCCGGTGCCGGCGCTCGGCTCCCGCGGGCGCCCATGCCGCCGCCGCGGCGACCGTGCCGAGCAGCAGGATCGCGAGGGCGCGGCGCATCACTTCATCAGCGCGGTGCCGCCGTCGTAGCGCTGCAGCGCGGGGAACGGGCCGCCCGGCAGGATCGCGGCCGGGTCGCCGCCGAGCCACTCGCCGATCAGCGACTGGTAGACGCTGCGGAAGTCGGTCTTCACGACGAGGTCGCCGTCGTCCTCGACCTGCACGCCCGGGTGCTCGCCCGCCAGGCCGCCGCGGACGGCCGAGCCGCTGACGAGCATCATGCCGCCGGCGCCGTGGTCGGTCCCCTGCGAGTCGTTGGACGCGATGCGCCGGCCGAACTCCGAGAAGACCATCGTCACGACCTTGTCCTCGATCCCGCGGGCGGCGAGGTCGGCCTTGAAGGCGCCGAGGGCGCGCGAGAGCACGGTGAGCTGCGGGTCGTGCGAGGCGAGCTGGCCGCCGTGGGTGTCGAAGGAGCCCCAGTCGATCGTGACGATGCGCGTGCCGAGGCCGGCGCCCAGCAGCGTCGCGGCGAGCTGCAGCTTGCGCGAGAGGTCGCTGTTCGGCCGGGTAGCCGGCGCCCGGCTGCACGGTGCGCAGGCCGCTGAGCCGGTTGGAGACGTCGACGGTCAGCCCGTAGATCGAGCGCGCGCGCGCGAGCCCGTCGTTCCCGGAGCCCGCGGGGACGCCGGCGAGCCTGCCGATCTCGGCGTTCGCGTCGGCGCTGACGTTCGGCACGGTGAAGCGCGCGCCGCCGAGGTTCTGGATCGCGCACACGGGGGCGCGCGTGGAGCGGATCTGCTTGGAGAGCGAGGAGTCGAGCGAGATCGCCTGCAGCGGGTTGACCTGCGATCCGTAGGCGTCGAGCCAGCGGCCGAGCCAGCCGGTCTGCAGCTTCTGGAGCGCGCCCGCGAACCAGTAGTCGCGGCTGTCGAAGTGCGAGCGGTTGGCGGGCGTGTAGTCGGCGGCGGGGAAGACCGCGAGGTCCGAGCCCGCGCCGCCGCTGCCGTCGCCGTAGAGCGTGTCGAAGCCCCTGCGCGTCCCCGTTGTTGCCGGTCGCCCGAGACCGCCGGGTTGGCGAACGCGAGCGTGCCGCCGGTGCCGCCCATCGCCGTCGTGCCGACCTGGCCGCCGGCCGACGGGCCCGATGATCCGCGCGATGTTGGCGCGCGCCGGGCCTGATAGGCGGCGTACTCGGCGGTCTCGACCGGCACGATCGTGTTGAGGCCGTCGTTGCCGCCGTTGAGGAAGATGCAGACGACGCTCTTCTGCATCGGCTCGGCCGCCTCGGCGATCGCCGCCTCCCAGATCGAGCCCCAGTCCAGGCGGGTCGCGGAGTAGACCGACGCGACGCCGACCATGCCGTTGCGCAGGAACGTCCGGCGGTCCAGCCCGCGCGCCGTGCGCCGGGCGTGCGGGACGCCGTCCTGGAAGCCGTCCATCGCCTCGACCGGGATCGGCAGCGACGAGGTCGGCGTCGAGATCGGTGACGAGGCTGTCCGAGCGCGCGCAGTCCGCGCAGCGCAGCGCGTGCACGTCGCGGTCGTCGTCGGCGGTGGGCGTCGTCCTGGGGCTCGTCGAGTCATCTACATCACCTGTCCGTCGGGGCCGGCCAGCATCAGCGCGCGGAGCATGAGCTGGCGCTCCTTGCGGGCTTTGGTGGTGCGGAGGCGGCGCGGGCCGCGTAGTCGCGGATCGCCGTCTGCGTGCCCGGTCGCGAGCCACGGCGGCCGACGGCCGCGTAGCGCGCGGTCGTAGGCGGCGGCCGCGGTCTCGCCGGCGACGTCGTCGATCTTCACGCTCGTTCAGCGTCTCGGCGACGAAGGCGAAGCGCGCGAGGGCGGTGTTCGTGTTCAGCCACGACAGGCCGCCCTCCCAGCCCGCCACCGTCGGCGGGAAGTACGGGACCTGGCCCATCGCGTCGAGGTGGTCGGCGGCGGTCGCGTCGGTGATGCTGACGCCGAGCGCGCGCATCGTGCCGACGACGAAGACGATCGGCGGCTTGATCATCGTTCGGCTCGCCGAGCGAGGCGAAGAGCGCCGGGTGCGCCGAGGATCTTCTCGAGCAGCGGCTTCAGCTTCATGCCGCTGCCGGTGTAGGTCGAGACCAGCGACTGGAGCGTCGCCGCGTCCGGCGGCGGGACGATGAACTCGCTCCAGAGCTTGCTCGACGAGGAAGCGCGCGTGGGCCGGATGGGCGAGCACGAGGTCGACGGCCTCGTTCTGCTTGTAGTTGCCGAACTTGCCGAAGACGATCTTCGGCCCGTTGTACCAGCGGTCCGGGCGTGAAGTAGCTCTTGGCGTTGTCCGGGTCGGTGTCGTTGATCTGCCAGCCGGAGAGCGCCTTGGCGAGCTGGCGCACGTCGTTCTCGCTGTAGTTCGGCTTGACCGCTCGGCGTCCAGGACGCCGAGGCCGAAGAGCTCCATCAGCTCGCGGGCGTAGTTCTCGTTCGGCGAGCCCTTCACGTTGTACTCGCCGGTGAGGTAGCGCAGCATCGCCGGGTCGACCGTCACCTCGTAGGCGAGGTCGCGGAACGACGCGCCGCCGTTGGCGCCGAAGTCCGAGTACCGGCGGAACAGGCTCGTTCTGCCGCAGCAGCAGCTGCGGCGGGGAGACCTCGTCGCGCGAGTTGGCCCAGTGGCGGTGCCAGAAGAACGCCATGCGCTCGACGAACGGGTTCGTGGAGCGGATCATCTGGTCGACCCAGCTGAGGACGAGGTCGGTGTCGTCGCCCGTCGGGTCGAGCGGCTTGCCCTCACGCGTCCCGGGCGAGCCGGCGACCCCGGCAGGCGCCGACAGCAGCCAGGCGACGGCCTCGCTGACCGGCTTGCCGGTCCAGGCCGCGCGGTCGTTGTCGGTCGGCCCGAAGCCGGCGCGCCAGAACAGCCGGTCGACCATCGCCGGGCTCATCGAGGACAGGTCGACGCCCTCCTCGCCGGGCGCGCCGGGGAGGCGCAGCCGGTGACGGCGCGGCTTGCCGGCGCTGACCGCCGAGCGACGCTTGCGCTTCTTGGAGACGAGCGGACTCATCGGCAGGCTCCCTTCAGCAGCGCGCCGAACGCGCTCGTGACCGCGGAGCCCTTCAGGCGGAAGTCGCCGAAGGGGTCCTTGACGTCGTACCAGAGGACGCCCGCCAGGTTCGGCATGGTCGTCGCCTGCATGGTGGCCAGCGTGCGGATCCAGCCGGCCTTGTCGCCGCCGTTGGCGCCGGAGCCGGTCTCCGCCAGCCAGAACGGCTTCGGCGCGAGCGCCTGGATCGTCGTGTACGCGGACCCGAACAGCGTGCCGGGCTCACTCCACAGGAGCGGCGGGCGAGCACCGAAGTTGTAGCCGCTTGCGCCGACCAGGTCGACCTGCGCGGCGCCGGGGAAGTACGCGCGGATCGCGTTGGCGCCCGTGTCCGGGATGCTGCGCGCGTACGGCGACCACAGCATCTTGATGCGCTTGCCGCCGGGGGCGGAGCGGACGGCCTTGCGCACCCGGTTCCACGCCTTGGCGTAGTCGGCCGGCGCGTTCTTGTTCGCGGTCCCCGACCACGGGTACCAGGGCGTGTTCATCTCGGGCATCGGGCGCAGCACGGCGCCCTTGCGCACGCCGCGCAGCTGCCGCACGAGCGCGCGCAGCGAGCGGTCGTACTTGCCCTTCGCGGTCGCCTTGAGGCGGTACTTGGACTGCTCGGACCCGTTGCGCCCGCCGTCGGGCTGCCACGTCACGACGAGCATCGAGCGGTTGCGGTTGGCGGCCTTGATGAGGCTCGGCGAGATCGGCCGGCCGGCCGTCATGTAGGTCGAGATCGCGGTGACGCGCGAGCCGACCTGCTTGCGCAGCTTCGGCAGCCCGCGCCCCGGGTCGTCCTGGTAGACGCCCACGCGCAGGCACGGCGCCGCGTGGGCGGCGGGTGCGAGCGCGAGCGCTCCGAGCACGGCGAGCGCCGCGCAGAGGGGGGCTCTCATCGTCTGACCTCCAGCTTGAGCGTGGTCGTCCGGCGGCCCTTGCCGTCCGGGGCGGTGGTGACGAGCTTCAGCGCGTAGATCCCGCGCCGCTGCGCGGCCCGCGGGAGGACCAGGCGCAGCTTCTGGGTGCCGGGCCTGGCGATCTTGCCGCTGAGCTTCGCGAGCGTCCGCTTGGACGTCTTGCTCCCGCGGCGCGGCGCGCGGCTGAGCGTGCCCTTGATCGTCCCGATGCCGTCGGCGCGCAGCACGACGGTCGCGCGCCACTTGGCCCGCCGCAGCGCGCGGCGGCTGAAGCGCAGCCGCTTGGCGGCCGTCACGCCGGGCGCCTCGTCGCAGTCCTGGGTGGACGAGGCGGGCCGCATGTACGGCACGGCCGGCGACGGATCGGAGACCCACCCGACCTGCGGGTTGGTCGCGACGACGGTGAGGGCGACGGGGACGCAGGCGGGCGCGGGGACCTTCAGTCCCGTGCTGGCGGTCGTCTCCAGGGCGGTCTCCGGCGCGCCGCCGCCGATGCTGCGCAGCACGCGGTAGCCCGCGGCGTCGGGGGAGCGCGACGTGAAGCTCAGGGTCCGCGACCCGGCGTCGATCGCGGGGCTCGTCGGCGACTGCTCGGCGGTCTTCATGCCCGACGGGCCGACCGGGTTGCCGTCGCCACCGTCGGTGTCGACGACCTTCTGGTCGTCGAACAGCGGGGCGTCGGTCCAGGCCGTCACGGCGCCGCCCGCGCCGCCGGGGCCGCGGTCGTCGCCGTAGTCCCCGCCGTAGCCGCCGTGGGTGGCGAGGGCGACGATCGGGCCGAGCGTGCGCGTGACGACGTCGATGCGGCCACCGGCGCCGCCCGGGCCGCCGACGTTGCCGTCGACGGCGTGCGGGGCGCCGCCGCCGCCCTCGGCGCGGACGGTGTCGCCCAGCGTCAGCGCGCCGGTGGCGGCGCGCAGCAGGACGTTGCCGGCGCTGCCGCCCGGTCGGGCCGGGTTCGCGTTGCCGTTCGCGCTCGAGGCACTGGTGTTGAGCGAGTCGGAGACGGTGAGGTCGGTCTGTGCGGAGAGCGCGACGGGCCCGCCGTCGGCGCCCGGGCCGCTGTTGGGGTAGCCGCCCTGCGCGCTCACGCGGCCGGTCGCGATCGACCCGCCCGTGCTCGTCACCGCGATCGGGCCGCCGCGCCCGGGCGCGGCGCCTGCGGGCGCGTTGCCGCCGTAGACCTGCAGTGAGCTGATCGACGTGTTGCCGTCGCCGGACACCGTGATCGCGCCGCCGGCCCCGCCGTTGCCGGGCGTGCCCGAGTTCACGCCGTTCGCGCCCGCGGCGAAGAGCGTCCCGGTGGTGACGGCGGCGCCCTTGAGGACGATCTGACCGCCGGGCATGCCGCCGGTCGAGCCCTGGCCGCCGCCGGTCCACGCGCCGCCGGCGACGACGAGCGGCCCGCCGGCCGCGGCGCTGATGCGCGCGCCCGGGGTGGCCTGCGAGGCCGTGCTGTTCTGGCCGCCGGCGTCCAGGCGCCCGAGGGCGTGGAGGGCGCCGCGCGCCGCCAGGGTGATCTGGCCGGACGGGCCCGCGACGGAGTCCGCGCTCGAGCCGCCGGTCGCGTCGACCGCGCCGACGCGCACGTCGCCGCCGCTGATGCTGACGTCCGCTCCCGCGCCGCCGCCGAGCCCGGCGCCGGCGTTGCCCGGGGCGTCGCGCCCCCAGGTGACGACGTTGCCGGCGATGCGCACGTCGCCCCCGCTCGACGCGACGGTCACCGGCGCGGCGCGCTGGACCCGCGCGGGGTCCGGGGCCGCGATGCCGGTCGTCCCCTGGGTCTGGATGTCGCCGCCGACGTCGATCGCGCCGCCGCCGGAGAGGCTGACGGGCGCGCCGTACGCGTAGATCGCCCCGACGCTGAGCGGGCCGCCGGAGCTGATCGAGACCGGACCGGAGGTCCCCCCGCCGCTCCCGTTGGTGGTCACGTCGCCGCCGATCGCGACCTGCGCGCCCTGCACGGTGAGCGTGCCGCCGTTGCGCACGGCGCCGGTGCCCGCCTGCAGGTCGATGCCGGACGCCATCGCGAGCGGGCCGGCGGAGCGCAGGGTCAGCGAGCGGCCGGCGGTGCAGCCGCCGTTCCCGGAGCCCTCGACGTAGCACGTGCGCAGTGCGGCGTTCGGCCCGAAGTAGATCGACGCGGCGGTGATCGTCGTGTCGCCCGTGAGCCGCAGCTCGCCGTCGACGTAGACGAACCCGTAGTCCTGGCTCCCGGAGATCGTCGCCTGCTCGCTGTCGAGGACGAGCAGGTCCGCGGCGTGCGCGGCCGGCGCGCAGGCCAGCAGTGCGAGCACGGCGAGGCACGCCGATGTCGGGTGCAGTCGGCGGCGGTCATGAAGCAGCGATCCCAGCAAGCGGTTCACGTCGTCTCCCAGCGCGATGGACACATCACATTGGCGTCTGGATCAGACGGTTCCAGTGCGGTGGACGGATCGCGGATCGGGCACCGCCGCCCGGCGCGCAAGAGGCGCCGCCGGGCGCCGGGCACGCGTTCTGCAACGCCGGTGCCAGGCCGCGTCCAGCCGGCCGGGCGTGGCCGTCGCACGCTGCCGCAGGGTCAGAGCGCCGCGGCGACGGCCGCCAGCGCGGCGGGGTCGGCGTCGTCCGCGACGAGGCAGACGCGGTCGGCCGCGCCGTCCACGCGCGCCCGCACGGCGGCCGCCAGCCGCGCCGGACCGGAGCCGCGCGCGACGAACAGCGCGAGCACGTCGTCATCCACGAGCCGCGGCATCGCCGCCCAGTCGCCGGCCTTCGAGCATGCGTGGAGCGCCTCGAACAGGTCGCCGAGCCCGTGGTGGTCCAGGACGTGCCGGTACCCGGGCGTCGAGCCGTAGAACGCGACGCGCCGCCGCGCCGCCTCCCACTCGGCGTCCGTCGTCGCGACGAAGACCGACGCGGTGACCTCGATGTCGCCGCGCGCGCGGTCACCGCGCTCGAGGCCCCGCGCGAGCGCCGGGAGCGTCACCTCGCGCAGCACCGCCTCGGTGCAGAAGGCGTGCCCGAGCAGGCCGTCGGCGACCTCGCCGGCGACCTCGGTCATCCGCTCGCGCACGGCGGCGAGCAGCACCGGTGGCCGCGGGTGGGCCGCGGTCGGCGGGCGGAAGTTCGGCGGCATCAGGGTGTGGCGGTACAGCTCGCCCTCGAAGGCCAGGTCGCCGCCGGTCTCCCAGGCATCCCAGATCGCGTGCAGCGCCAGCACGTACTCGCGCATCCGCGCGGCCGGCCGGGACCAGACCGCGCCGTAGCGCCGCTCGACGTGCGCCCGCACCTGCGTGCCGAGCCCGAGCGCGAAGCGCCCGCCGGAGAGCGCCTGCAGGTCCCAGGCGGTGTACGCGACGTCCATCGGCGTGCGCGGGAACGCCAGTGCGATCGCGGTCGCCACGCGGATGCGCGACGTGGCCCGGGCCGCCTGGGCGGCGGCGAGGAACGGGTTGCCGTTCGTCTCGGTGACGCCGACCCCGGCGAAGCCGAGCGCCTCGACGCGGGCGGCCTGCTCGGCGATCGCGGTGATCGGGGCTCCGCGGAGGACGACGTCGCAGTGCATCGCGTCCAAGCCTCGCAGGTCGGCCGATAGCCTTCCGGCATGCCCCGGTCCGCGCGTCGCCTGTATCGCCACCGTCTCGACCCTCGCCGGCGGCGGCGCTGCTCGCGGCGGCCGTCGTCGCCGTCCCGCCGGCCGAGGCGGCGTTCGTCACGTACGTCGACGGCAACGAGGTCTGGGTCTCGACGCTCGACGGCGCGCGCAAGGCACGCCTGAGCACCGGCGAGGGCGACTACATCGCGGTGGCCGCCGCCGACAACGGGCGCATCATCGGCGTGCAGCTGGAGGCGGGCAAGATCTTCCAGCTCGCGCGCACGCGGCTATGGGAGACCAATGGCCAGCTGATCTCCCAGGGACCGTTGCCGTCGGAGGTCGGCTGGAGCTCGTACGTCGCCCCGCTGGGCATGGACCTCACCGCCGACGGCGTCTTCGCGGTCTACGGCTACTCCGGGTACACGGGGATCGTGGGCTTCGACGCGATCTTCCGCCGGGGGCACTACGCGATCCTCAGCGACACGAAGACGAACATCACGCTGCTGAGCGCGCAAGGGCAGAGCGGCTACGAGTATCCGACGACGTTCGGCCGGCGTGTCGTCGCCGCGCAGGGATCGACGGTCGTCACGACGATCCCCGACGGCGGGAATCCCTTCACGCAGACCTGGGGCGGCCTGGTCGACACGTCCGGCGTCGCGGGCTCCCCCTCGCTGCGGCGGACGGACGTCGCAGCGACCGGCACGCGCGCCGCGGTCGAGTTCCGGTTCGACCCGGGTGACGACAGGATCGGCGCCCTGGCGCTCAGCTCGATGAACGTGCCGGTGAATCCCGGAGATCCGCCGGTGGACGTCGGCGGGTCGGTCGACTGCTTCCTGCCGACCGTCGGCGAGGCGAGCGACGCCTCGTGGTCGCAGGACGGGACGCGCATCGCATGGAAGGACGGCCAGGGCGTGAAGGTCGCGGGCGCGCCCACCGGGACCGCCGAGTCGTGTGCGCTCAGCTCACCCCCCGTCGTCATCTCGGCGACCGGCTCGTACCCGTCGATCGGCGGGTCCGACCTGCCGCTGCTCGCACCGCCCGCGCCGGCGCCGGCGCCGGCGCCCGGTCGCCGCGCCCGGTCCGGGTGCCGCGCCTTCGATCGGCTTCACGCCGCCCCCGCGGCCCGCGGCCGCCACGCTCGCCAAGGGCGGGCTGCCGCTGACCCTCCGGGTGCCCGCCGCCGGGAAGGTCACGGTGACCGCGTCCGTGCCTGCGCGCGTGCTCGGGCGCAGAGGCAAGCCGATCGTCGATCGGCACGGGCTCGGCCACGGCGAAGGCCGGCGGCAGGCTCACGGTGCGCCTGCGCCTGAACGCGCGCGGCAAGCGCAGCCGCAAGCAGCTGAAGAAGGGGGTGGTGCTGACCCTGCGGATCACGCAGGGCGGCACGACGGTGACGAAGACGCTGCGCCTGAAGTAGGGCCGGCTCAGCGCCGCTCGCGCGGCGAGCGTCTGCTCGCCGATCGCGGCGATCGGGGCTCCGCGGAGGACGGCGTCGCAGCGCATGGGCGCCGCGCGTCCCGGGGCGGCCCCCGACATGGCGCGCGAACGCTCAACGCCTCGATAGCGTCCCGCGCATGCGCCGGATCCTCCTCGTCGTCCTGCTCGGAGTGATCGCGGCGCCGGCCTCCGCCCACGCCGCCTCGGTCGCCTACATCGAGGGAGGCGAGGTGTGGGTGTCGTCGCTCGACGGCTCGCGCAAGGAGCGCCTGAGCACCGGGGAGGGCGACTACGTCACGGTCGCGGCCGCCGACAACGGGCGCATCCTGGCGGTCCAGAACACGGGCACGCTCGCCCAGTTCTCGCGGACCCGGCTCTGGGGCCCCGACGGGAAGATTCTCAACCAGGGACGGCTGCCGTACGACCAGCGGGTCGCGTGGTTCGGCTACACCGCCCCGGCAGGCCTCGACCTCACCTCCGACGGGGAGTTCATGGTCTATGGCTACTCCGGGTTCGTGGGGTGCTTCGCCGCCTGCGGGGGCGTCTACGCCTACGGCCACTACGCGGTCACGAGCGACACGCAGCTCAACATCCAGCCGATCGACCAGCTCAACCTCGAATGGCCGACGACGTTCGGCCGCCGGGTCATCGCCGCCAAGCAGAACAAGCAGCCGGCGGTGCAGGTCGCCGATCCGAGCAACCCGCTCGCCACCACGTACGACGTCATGACGAATGTGGAGCTGGAGCCGGGCGCACCCCGCCTGCATCGCACCGACGTGGCCGCCACCGGCCGGATGGCCGGGCTCGACGTGGCGCTCGACCCGGGCGACGATCAGATCGCCGTCCTCTCGCTCAACGGGATGACCCCGCCGATCAGTGCCGACGGAAACGTCAGCTGCCTCCTGCCGACGGTCGGGGAGGCGAGCGACGTCTCGTTCTCCCAGGACGGGCAGCGGGTCGCGTGGAAGGACGCGCAAGGCGTGAAGGTCGCGGGCGCCCCGGCGGGGCCGAGTGACCCGTGCGCGCTCAGCTCGCCGCCCGTCGTCATCTCCCCGACCGGCAAGTACCCGTCGATCGGCGGCGCGGACGTCGCGCAGCTCAAGCCGCCGCCCCCCGCCCCCGCGCCCGCCCCGGCGCCTCCGGCCGGTTCCGCGCCCGCGGGTGCGCGTGCGATCGGGTTGACGCCGCCGGCGTCGCCGACCGCCAAGGCCCTCGGGAAGGGCGGGCTGCCGCTGTCGCTCAACGTTCCCGCTCCGGGGAAGGTGACGGTCACCGCGACCGTGCCCGCCCGGGCCCTCGGGCGCAAGGGGAAGCCGGTCCTGATCGGCACGGCCACGGCGAATCCGAAGGCCGGCGGCAAGGTGACGGTGCGCCTGCGGCTCAACGCAAACGGCAGGCGTTACCGCAAGAAGCTGAAGAAGGGCGCCGTGCTCACCCTGCGCATCACGCAGGGCGGCGCGACGGTCACCAGGACGCTGAAGCTGAAGTGACGGCGCTCAGCGCCGCCTGGCCCGGCGCTGCGCCTTGAGCGCCGCGGAGAAGCTGTCGACCGCCGTGGTCGTGCCCGGGATTCGGCCTCGCCATGCGTAGTTCCTACGCATGGCGGACAGCTCGGGGCTCCGGTAGCGTCGCGACCCATGTTTCCGGAATGGCAGAGCCTGAATCTCCCGTCGGAGGCGGTGGGCGTCTTGTCCCGTGCGCCGAGCGTGCGGGTCGCTCGCGGGGTGGAGGAGCTCGCGGCTGCGGCGGTCGGGGATGGGGTGGCGGAGGTGGCCTACGAGGTTCCGGGGCGCGGTCGGGTCGTCGAGGCGGTCGCGGTCGCGGTGCGCAACGGGATCAGCGCGAACTATCTCGAGCCGTACATGCGCCGGCGCGATGCTGACGCGTTGGTGGTCGGCGACGAGGAGCCGACGGACAAGACGCGCTACCGCGACCGGTTCGGCGGCGAGTTCGCGCCGGTCCGTGAGGCGACGTTCGAGTGGCTGGCCGGGCAGGAGCTCGTGGTCTTCCCGTTCCTCGCCGGGGAGCGCTCGACGGGGGTTCCGGCGGCGGTCGTGGCGCCCGCCAACGCGGGGTTCTTCGCGCTCGGACTGGCGCTGCTGCAGGGCATCCTCGACGTTGACGAGCTGCCGGAGGGGTTCGTCCCGCGTGCGGTGATCTACGTCGCGCCGCCGTTCCGGCACACCCATTTCGACGGCCGGCAGGTCGTGGTGCACAACCGCCGCGAGGCCGACGACCTGCACGAGCTCTTCAGCTACAACCTCTACCCGGGCCCGAGCGCCAAGAAGGGCGTCTACGGCGTGCTGATCAACATCGGCGAGCACGAGGGCTGGGTCGTGGCGCACTGCTCGACCGTGCAGGTGGTGACGCCGTACGACAACGTCGTGACGCTTCATGCACGAGGGAGCGAGCGGGTCGGGGAAGAGCGAGATGCTCGAGTACCCCCACCGCGGCGCCGACGGCACGATGGTGCTCGGCAGCAACGTGCTGCGCGACGACGTGCGCACGATCGTGCTGCCCACGCGCGCCTGCCAGCTGCGGCCGGTCACCGACGACATGGCGATGTGCCACCCGCGGCTGCAGACCGGCGACGGCAAGCTCCACCTGCGCGACGCGGAGAACGCCTGGTTCGTGCGCGTCAACCACATCACCCGCTACGGCACCGACCCGAACCTGGAGGGGCTGACGGCCGCGCCTCCGCGAGCCGCTGCTGTTCCTCAACATCGACGCCGCACCCGACAGCCGCGCCCTGATCTGGGAGCACACCCAGGACGCGCCCGGCGTCCCCACGCCGAACCCGCGTGTCGTGATCCCGCGCGAGATCGTTCCCGACGTCGTCGACGGGACCGTCACGGTCGACGTCCGCAGCTTCGGGATTCGCACGCCACCGTGCACGGCGGAGAATCCGACGTACGGCATCGTCGGGCTGTTCCACGTGCTGCCGCCGGCGCTGGCCTGGGTGTGGCGGCTGATCGCGCCGCGCGGCCATGACAACCCGAGCATCGTCGACACCGGCGGCATGACGAGCGAGGGCGTCGGCTCCTACTGGCCGTTCGCCACCGGGCGGCGCGTGGACCAGGCCAACCTCCTGCTGGAGCAGATCCGCGAGACGACCGCGGTCGACTACGTACTCTTCCCCAATCAGCACATCGGCTGCTGGAAGGTCGGCTTCATGCCACAGTGGATCGGGCGCGAGTACTTCGCCCGTCGCGGCTCCGCCCGCTTCGAGCCGGGTGCGCTCGTCCCGGCGCGGCTCCCGCTGCTGGGCCGCGCGCCGATGGGCATCCACGTCGAAGGCCAGCAGATCCCGCGCTGGCTGTTCCACGTCGAGCTCCAGCGCGAACTGCACGCCGAGATCTACGACATCGGCGCCAAGCAGCTCCAGGACTTCGCGGTCAGCGAGCTGCAGCCCTACCTCCAGGACGACCTCGACCCCCTCGGCCGCGAGATCATCGGCTGCGTGGTCGACGGCGGGACCGTCGAGGACTTCGACCGGCTGCTCTGAGCCTGAGGCGCGCTGCCGGCGCGCCCGTCTCAGCGCCTGCGCGCCTTCAGGACCGTCGGCAGTCGCGCCTTCCCGGAGCGTCCGTTGCGTGTGACGCTGACGTCGAGCACGACCTTGACCCGCTTCCCGCGAGCCACGATCCGCCGGCCCTCGCGCGTGAGCGTCAATCGGATCTTCTTCCGCGTGCCCTCCTTGACCGTCGCGCTGCCGCTCGCGAGCTTCACGCGCCGCGAGGCCGCGGACTTGACGATGCCCGGGATCTTGCCCCCGAACGCGACGTACATCGCGAGCTTCATCTTGCAGTCGCCCGACTCCACGTCGCTCTTCTCGCAGACGCCCGTGAACGTCAGGTTCTTCGGGTCGCCCGGCTTGAGGATCACGAAGTTCTTGGCCGCGATCGGGGCGATCGCCTTGGGCGGGCCGGCCGGCGGCGCCGGTGCGGGCGGCACCACGACCACCGGGGAGACCGGGGTTCCCGGTGGCACGCCGTCGAACGAGCGCAGGGACTTCACGCCGTCGATGTTGAAGGCGGTGAGGATCTTGCCGCCCTGCTCCATGGCGATGTCGTCGACACCCATGTTCGGCGTCGTGCCGCCCGCCCGCCTCTGCAGCGGCGCGAGCTCGGAGATGCCCTGGTCCACGAGCCCGGTGGGCGTCGAGCGGTAGTGATGGACGAACAGGCCGCGGCGGTCGTCGGAGAAGACCCCCGGCGTTCCGGCGTCCTCGATCTGGATCATCGGCACGGCGACGTCACTCGTGCCGGCGACGGGGACGTTCGTGGGGATGCTGATGAGCGGGTAGGCGCTCGGCCCGACGGGAGCCTGCGGGGCCCATGTCCCCGCGTGGACGGTGGCGCCCATCACGGTCGCGGGCGGGCTGGCGCCGCCGGTGAAGTCATGGCGCCAGGTCGCGATGCCGGCGCCGTTCGCGGTGATCGCCGGATACACGTTGACGATCGATCCGCCCGTTCCGACGATGCTCGCGGCGGGGAAGCCGCCGTTCGGCGTGCGCACGGTCGCGACCGCCTGGTCGCGCACGGAGGGAGCGCTGAAGCCCGCCCAGGTCAGCATCGCGTGCCCGGACGGGTCCGCGCGGAACACCACGCCGGACTTGCGCGGGTCCGGGCGGGGGTCGGCGATGACCGTGGGCGGGTCGAACGACGGGGCGCCGCCCGGCGGGCGCACGGCCTGCTTCAGCACGTCGCCCTCCTGCCAGACGACGATCGCTCCGCCGTCGGCCTGCAGCAGCAGTCCGATCAGCACGCCGCTGGCGCTGAAGGTCTCGATCTTCCCCGCGCCCAGATCGACGGTCGCGCCGGGTCCGGCCGCCCGGAACGCGACCTGGACCGGCCCGAACGGCGACGTGTTGAGGCCGACCATCGCCTCCCCCGAAGGCGCGACGGACACGCTCTTCGGGTACTGGCCCGCAGGCATCTGCTGTGACGCGCCGCCCGTGCCGTTCGCGGCGCGGTAGGTCACCGTGCCGGTGGACGTGTTCGCGATCAGCGCGTTGCCGGCGGCGTCGAACTCCCAGCTGCCCTGGAAGTTCGTGCCCGCCGTCCCCGGAAAGGGGATCGGTGCGCCGACGACGCCGCCGAACGGGCGCGCCGCCGCCCGGGAGCTGCCGGCGATCGGGAAGCCGATGACGTAGCCGGGCCCGCCCGGCGCCGCGAAGATGTCCGTGACGTCGCCGGCGACCGGCACCGGCTCGACCGGGTCCCAGCCCGCGCCCGCGACCGCGGGCGCGAGCAGCGCGCACCCGACGCAGGCGAGCACCGTGATCATGGACCGCCGCGCGGCGTCCCCCCGGAAGCGCATCGCCGGAGCGTGTCAGGGCCGGGACGGCCCGTCAACCAACCGTTCGTCCCGGGAGGTTCAGGAGCCGCCGGCCCGCCCGCACTCCTTGAAGCCGTAGCCCTGGAGGAGGCTGCGCACGCGCGGCCTCGTGCCGCGCAGCTGCGCGGCGAGCTCCTGAAGCTGCGCGACGTCGCCCGCGGCGGCGGCCTCCGACGCCTGCCCGACGAGCGAGACCTGCTGCTCGATGCCCGAGACGATGCGATCGACCGTCTGCTCGTCGCCCGCGGGCGGGGTCAGCGCCTTGAACCGCTCGACGGAGCCGCGCTGCTCGTCGTAGGTCTCGGCGAAGACCGGGGCCGCGTCGGCGAGCGCCTGCTTCGCGTTGGTCGCGGTGCGGTTGATCTGCGCGATCCGCGCGTTGCTCGCGGCGATCCGCGCGTTCGTCTGCCGGCACACCGCGTCGCCCTGCGCGATGAACGCGGCCCGCGTGGGCGGAGCCGCTGCTGCTGCGGCCCGGGTGGTGCTGCTGCGCCGCCGCCGCCGCCGCAGCCGGGGACGGCGGCTAGGCAGAGCACAGCGAGCACGGGGACTCGAAAACGCATGCGGCCGAGGTTTGCGATCCGCTCGCGTTCTCCTGTCGCTCGTCGACGCCCACCGCGGTCCGTTCAGCCCGCCGCGTCCCCGCGCGCCACGACCTGCCGCGCGAGCTTGGCGCTCGCCTCGTCGATCATCGCGCCGTCGAGCGCTGCGGCGCCCGCGCCGGCGCGCTCGGCCTGCTCGAGCGCGGCGAGCGTCGCCCGCGCCTGCGCCAGCGCTTCGGCCGTTGGCGTGAAGATCCGCTGCAGCGGCTCGACCTGGGAGGGGTGGATCGCCCACTTGCCGTCGAAGCCGAGTGCCTGGGCCTGCGCGGCGGAGGCCTCCATGCCGGCGAGGTCGTCGATCTGCAGGTAGGGCCCGTCGATCGCCTGCACGCCGGCGTCGCGGGCGGCGACGAGCGCGGTCTCGCGCACCCAGTGCCAGCGGTCGCCGGGGTAGTCGGCCGCGGCGGCGCGGCCGAGCGAGGCGCCGAGGTCGGCGTACCCGACGATCAGCGACTGGATCCGCGGGCTCGCGTGCGCGATCTCGTGGATGCGGCGCAGCCCGGTCGCCGTCTCGATCAGCACCTGCAGGCCGACCGGTCGCGCGCGCCCGATCCCGGCCTCGGCCATCCCGAGCAGCCGATCGACGAACTCCACGTCACCGGCGGACTCCGCCTTCGGCAGGACGAGCGTGCCGAGCGCCTCGCCGCCCCCCTCGGCGACCTCGACGACGTCGCGATGGCAGTGACGGCTCTCGGTGCCGTTGATCCGCACCGCGGCCGGGCGCCCCGCCCAGTCGCCTTCGCGCAGCGTGGCGACCACGAGCGCCCGCGCCTCCTCCTTGCGGTCGGCGGCGACGGCGTCCTCGAGATCCAGGACCGCCTCGTCGGCGCCGAGCGCGGCGGCCTTCGCCAGCATCTTCGCCGAAGAGCCGGGGACCGAGAGGCTGCAGCGTCGGGATCGCATGTGACAGGTCGCCTGGCCGGGCGGCATGGCAGCCTCGGCGCAGACCCGGCAACATACCGGCGGCAGGGCCATTCCGGATCTCGGAGCGAAGGAGCCCCAGTGTCGGAGGATGAGCAGCGAAGGGCGGTCGGCGGCCCGTGGTTCGAGGATCTCGCGGTCGGCCAGGTGTTCGACGACGCACCCGCGCTGACGCTCACCGACGGGCACGCGGCCGTGCACCAGGCGCTCGTCGGCGACCGCCTGCGCCTGGCGCTCGACGCGCACCTGTGCCGCGAGGTCACCGGCGCGCAGGCGGCGCTCGCGCATCCCAACCTCGTGTGCGACGTGGCGATCGGGCAGTCGACCGGACCCTCCCGGCGCGTGCGCGGCAACCTCTTCTACCGCGGGCTCGTGCTGCTGCGGCAGGTCTTCATCGGCGACACCCTGCGCACGAGCACCGAGATCGTCGGGCTCAAGCAGAACCGCCCGCGCGGCGAGGGCGGTCCGCTGACGGGCCTCGTCGCGATGCGGATCCGCACCGAGAACCAGCACGGCGAGCACGTGCTCGACTTCTGGCGCTGCCCGATGATCCCGCTGCGCGAGGGCGCGCAGCCGACGGCGCACGCCGACCCGTTCGACGCCATCCCGCAGACGCTCGACCCTGCCGCGGTGGCGGCCGCCGCGCCGGCCGGCTGGGATCTGGGTCGCTATCGCGAGGCCGTCCCGGGCGGGCACGCGGCGGCCCTGCGGCCGGGTGAGGTGTTCGCGGTCGAGGGCCGCGAGACGGTCACGGGCGAGACCGAGCTCGCGCGGCTCACGCTGAACGTCGCGTACACGCACACCGACGCGGGCAGCAGCGCGCACGGCCGCCGGCTGGCCTACGGCGGCCACACGATCGCGATCGCCGCCGCGCACACGACCCGCGCGCTGCCGGAGCTGGTGACGATCGTCGCCTGGCACGGCTGCGACCACACCGGCCCGGTGTTCGCCGGGGACATCCTCAGCACGGAGATCACGGTCGGGGACGTGCGACCGCTGGAGGGCGGCGGCGCGCTGGCCGACCTCGAGGCGATCGTGCACGCCGACCGCGGCGAGGGCGGGCCGCCCGCGCGCGTGCTGGACTGGCGCTTCATCGGCCTGCTGGCCTGACCCCGAGGATGCTGGAGAGGAGCAGAGCGTGAACCGGATACTCGAGGGCATGCGGGTGATCGAGGGCTCGGCCTTCGTCGCGGCGCCGCTCGGGGGGATGACCCTCGCGCAGCTCGGGGCGGACGTCATCCGCTTCGACCCGATCGGCGGCGGGCTGGACCGCGCCCGCTGGCCGGTGACCGACGAGGGCCGCAGCCTCTTCTGGGCGGGCCTCAACAAGGGCAAGCGCTCGATCCAGATCGACCTCGGCTCGCCCGCGGGCCGCGAGCTCGTCACCGCGCTCGTCACCGCTCCCGGCCCCGACGCCGGGCTCTTCCTGACGAACTTCCCCGCGCGCGGCTTCCTGGAGTACGACCGGCTCACCGCCGCCCGGGCGGACCTGGTGATGGTGAACATCACCGGCAATCACGACGGCTCGTCGGCGGTGGACTACACGGTGAACCCGGCGACCGGATTCCCGTGGGCCACCGGCCCACGCAACCTGTCCGTCCCCTTCAACCACCTGCTGCCCGCGTGGGACGCGGTGACGGGCACGCTCGCCGCCGCCGGGATCCTCGCCGCCGAGCGTCACCGCACGCGCACCGGCGCCGGCCAGTTCGTGCAGGTCGCGCTCTCCGACGTCGCGCTCGCGATGGTCGGCAACCTCGGAAAGATCGCCGAGGCGCAGATCAGCCGCCACGAGCGCCCGAAGGACGGCAACTACCTCTACGGCGCGTTCGGCCGCGACTTCGCCACGAGCGACGGGCGACGGGTCATGATCGTCGCGCTGACGCTCAAGCAGTGGCGGAGCCTGGTCGAGGCGACCGGTCTGGGCGAGCCGTTCGGGGCGCTCGAGCGGCTGCTCGACCTGGATTTCGAGCGCGAGGGCGACCGCTTCCAGGCGCGCGAGATGATCGGATCGATCATCAAACCGTGGACGATCAGCCGCACGCTCGAGGAGATCCGCGCGGTCTTCGACGCCGCGGGCGTCTGCTGGGGCCCGTACCAGACGTTCCTGCAGCTCGTGGCGGAGGACCCCCGCTGCTCGACGGCCAACCCGATGTTCCAGGAGGTCGAGCAGCCCGGCATCGGCACGTACCTGATGCCGGGCTCGCCGCTGAGCTTCGGGGCGTTCGAGCGCGGGGCCGTGCGGCGGGCGCCGGTGCTCGGGGAGCACACCGACGAGGTGCTCACCGATGTGCTCGGGCTCAGCGACGTGGAGATCGGGCGGCTGCACGACGAGGGTGTGGTGGCCGGGCCCGCGGAGGTGGCGGGGTAGGGCCTTCCCGCGCCGCGCCCTCGGGGAATCGTCGGCGGCGACGCCGCCCCTGCTTGGCGTGGTGCGAAGCTCCACCGCTGTGAGTGCGTCCGCGGGAGCTGAGTTGAGGGAGGTGCCGACGAGTGGATGAACGCCGGGAGCTGTTGGGCAGGCTGGCCGCGGCCGGAAACGACCCGGCCGAGATCGAGCGGGCGTCGGCCGAGGGTTGGCTGCCGGCGCTCGCGCTCGAGTCCGCGCTGGGCAGTGGCCGTCCGGAGTTCAGCCTCACGCAGGTCGCGCGGCAGTCAGGTCTCGCCACACCGTTCGTGCGCGAGCTCATGCAGGCTCTCGGCCGCCCGAATCCCGCGCCGCGCGAGCGGGCGTTCAGCAGGGAGGACGTGGACCTCGCGCGCATCACCAAGCGCTTCGTGGATGCCGGCCTGCCGCGCCGCGAACTGCTCGAGGTCCTCCGCGTCCTCAGCCAGGGGATGGCGCACACCGCGGATGCCGTGCGGCGTCTCGTCGGCAACGCGATGCTCGAGCCGGGTGCTTCGGAGGACAGCGTCGCGCTGCGCTATGTCGACGCCACCGAGCACCTCGGTCCGCTGATGGCCGAGCTGCTGGAGGCGCAGTTCCGCTCACAGCTGCGCGCGGGCATCAGCCGTGGGCTCGTCACCGAGGTCGAGCGCGTCGCCGGGCGCCTGAGGGACACGGTCGACATCGCCGTGGCGTTCGTGGACCTCGTCGACTACACCGGCTTGGGGACGCGCCTGCCACCCGAGGACATGGGTCGCATCGCCGGGCGTCTGGCCGAGTTGGCCGTTGACACGGTCCGTCGTCCGGTGACGCTCGTCAAGACGATCGGCGACGCGGCGATGTTCGTGTCGCCCGACGCCGACGCGATCGTGGCCGTCGTCGACCGGTTGGCGCGCCGCATCGCCGCTGAGGGTCCTGCGTTCCCGGCCGTGCGGGCCGGGATCGCCTTCGGACCGGCGACGGCTCGCGGCGGCGACTGGTTCGGTGCCACGGTGAACCTGGCCAGCCGGGTGACGGGCCTCGCCAAGCCCGGTCAGGTCCTGGCGACCGAAGCCGTGGAGGGCCACACGACGGGCGCGACGTGGACGCGGAAGTACCGCCGCCGCAAGGTCAAGGGGATCGACGAACGCGTGCGCCTCTTCGCGCTCAACGCCGGCCCCGAAGACCGGCAGGCGACGAGCCCGGGTTCCCGAGGGGACTCCCTCGGCGACCCGCGACCACGAGTCTGATCGGGCGACGCGACGGATCATGGCTGTGGGAACTGCTCACCCACGGTGACGACGCCGATGGCGAGACCCGGACTCGAACCGGGGACACCACGATGTTCAGGCGTCGGCGTCTGCGCCGCGATCACCAGTGTTCATGGGGTTTCGCCCGGCGGCCTGGGGCCTGATGTGTCGCCCAGCGATCATCGGATGCCGGCGCGGGCGCATACCCGGCCGCATATCGATTTCCGGCTCTCAGTTCGGCTCCCGCTCTTCGTCGAGCCTGTCGCGTACGTGACGCACGGGTCGTCGGAGCCGCGCGTAGGGTACGCGCATGCGCCGCACCGTGATCCCGGTCGTGCTCGCCCTCGGAGCGCCTGCGGTCCTTCCGGCGCTCGCGCCGCCGGCCGCGGACGCCGCCAAGGCGAAGGCCGGCCAGTGCAAGAAGGGCCAGGTGCGCATCGCGACGCGCGGCGCGCGAGCGCGCTGCGTCAAGGTCCGCACGCTCACGAAGGGCCTGCCGCGTGGGCGCACGCGGCTGCTGGGGAGCCTGGCGACGGGGTCGCGCATCCCGGCGAGCACGAAGGGTTCGATCGCCGCGCGGCTCGGCCGCGGGCTCCCGGCGATCGCCGCCTGGGAGTCGCGGCTCGTCGCGGCGGGGCAGGCTGCGGCCGCCCGCACCGCGGGTGCGAGTGCTCGAGCGGCGCAGAGCCCCGGGACCGAGAACGACCTCGGCCTCGAGCTGGTCGGCCCGCTCGGCTGGGCCCAGAGCGCGGCCGAGCTCATCAAGAGCGTGAAGGAGGGTCAGGGCGGCATCCGAGACATGGGCCGCGACCAGGAGACGAAGGGCAAGCTCTTCAAGTCCGGCGGCGAGTCCTATGAGTTCTCGGTCGCCGAGGGCGGTGAGCCGAAGCTGTTCTGCCCGAACGCGAAGGGCGTGGTCAAGGCGAGCGGCGTGCTGAAGGTCACACGGACCTACACGCCGCCCGGCATGCAGATCCCGGTCGTCGAGCAGTTCACGATCGAGTACACGGTCACCGGCTACGTCGACAAGAAGGCGACGCTCACGCAGTACGACGTCGACGTGAAGGTCATCGGGACCGGCGGCGGCGCGAAGGGCACGACGACGGGCTCGGCGAAGGGCGTCAAGCCGCGCGCCACCGGGATCCCGATCATCGCGGGTGACGCGATCCGGATCGGGGGCGCGAGCGGGCGCGACCGGCTCGTGGCCACTGCCATCGCCTACGCCCAGGAGGAGGGACTGCGGTTCGTCCAGGACGCCGAGAACCGGTTCAACCGCGAGGCGAGCTGCCTGAAGACCGAGCAGAAGCCCGCCAAGGTCAAGCCCGGAACGCAGCAGGAGGTGACGATCAAGGTCATCTCCCGCATCACGGGCAAGCAGGTCGAGTCCGACCTCACGCTCCAGCCCTCGGGCGGCGCCGAGGTCACGCCGACGACGACGACCACGACGCCGTCGAAGCCGGCGAGGGTGAAGGTCAAGATGCCGGCCAAGGGCAAGGGGTCCTCGGTGCCCGCTCGGGCCGCCGCGTCGGCGTCGGTCGGCATCACCGGGCTCTCCGAGCAGGGCCGGGCGGTCGGCACGATCGGCCCCGACGGCCTGCCTGAGCGCTTCACCGGCGCGATCCGCGCCGAGACGATCAACCCCGGTCAGCGCGTGACCTGGACGAGCGACGTGACGTACACGTTGGTCGAGAGCGCGGCAAACCCGGACGGCTCGGCGACCGCCCGCTACAGGCTGACCGCGGCGAGCGTGACCTCGTTCACCGAACTCCTCGGCGACTGCCCGATCAAGGCGACGGGGACGGGCGGGCAGATCCGCTTCGGGGACCTCGAGCTGCAGATCGCCGCGGGCGGCGCGGTCACCTACGGCTTCGTCCACGATGTCGGGCTCCCCGGCCTCTCCTACGTACCCCAGGGGCCCATCCCGCCCTGCTCGCCGGGGTACTCCGGGCTCGGCGTCGCCTTCCTGAACGCACGCACCGCGACCAACGCCCTGCGGCCCGGGCCCGCGGACCTGCGCCTCGTCCAGGCGCCGACGCCCGATGTCTCGGTCCCGCCGGGCACGAGCGAGACCGCGTCATGGGAGCTGCTGCCGGGCTGAGGTCGCACCGACATCGACCCGGAGGACGGGTGCGCTGCGAGCGTGGGACGGTGTCGATGATCTCGGCGTCGGCGCACGCCCGCGACGATCTCCTCGACCGGCGGCGGATCCGAGTCCAGCGCCCGATTCGGCCGCACACCCTGAGTCCTGAGCAGCTGATTCGCAGCTATCTCGATGGCGAGACCCGGACTCGAACCGGGGACACCACGATCTTCAGGCGTCGGCGTCTGCGCCGCGATCACCAGTGTTCATGGGGTTTCGCCCGGCGGCCTGGGGCCCGGTATGTCCGTGGATAGCGGTTGATGCACCTGGGTTTGGGGCGTGACAGGCATCTCACGCCCCAAACGCCGGCGGCGTTCTGTGGGCGGAGCCAACGCCTCAGCACGGGCGACGCCGTTCAGCGTGCGCCTGTAGTTCGTCCAAGCCGAAAGCCGAGCCCGAGGCGATCAGGCGCTGTTGCTTCTGCCTTGGTGATGGACACCTGCGCCCATCGATCCTGGTCGAACCTGAGCGTCAGCCGGCGATGACGAAGCCCAGGAAGACGAGGATCGCCAACACGCCGATGATGAGCGCGACGAAGGCACGGGTGTTCTGCGGCGATGTGCCGCCTGCCCGCCAGGCGGTCACCGCCGTGGCGACCCCCACGATGGCCCAGATCAGCCACCCGGCCCCATCGTGGTCCAACGCCGCCAGGACGACCCACCCGAGGACGGTTGCGACAGCGAGCCCGACCGCCGCCCGAGTAAGGGATCCATCATGTGCTACCTCGCCCGTCGATGCCATCTCCCGACCCCTTTGGGTTGTGATGCGCCGACAGTACTCGGCTGGGGTGCCTGCCGTTCGCGCGACGACTGTCGTCCTCGGCTCGAAGCGACGGCGGACACCCGCCCCGGCGCGCCTCGGCGTTCCATGGAGCGTGTCGCGCAAAGGTTGAGCGGACTTCGGTGCCGTGTGCCGGCCTGCGGGCTGGGGTGAGCCCGCAGGCCGGGTGGGTGAACCTTGGGGAGGCCGGTTAGGCCGCCTGGGAGCTCAGGCCGCCGCGGCGCAGCTCCCCATCAAATCCGGATCAGGAAAGTGTCAACGACTCCACGGGGTCAACGCCAGAAGCGGTCAGCGCGCCGGGGGATCTTCGTGTGCGCAAAGACGGGTTCGATGATCGCTCGGCGTCGTCGATAGAGCTGTTCGCCATCGTCGCCTTCGAGCAGCTCGGCATCTGCTGGTAGAGCGGGCCACTGCGGATCCGCGTTGGTTTCCGGCGTGAGTCGGTATCAGGCCTGACGAGCCAACGGATCCAGCGGGCTGTTGGATGTGCGGGCTGTTCCAGTAGCCGGCGTCGGCCAGCGCGACCTCGGGTGGATCGCCGATCGTGAGTTCCTGGCAGGCTGCGCTGATCATCGGCTCCAGGCGACGGCGCTCGTTGCCGCCGCAGATCCCGCGTGCCCGTCCGAGCAGCGTCCTTCCGCGGCGCAGACGAACCTCGACCGCCCCCGGCTCTGACGCGCCGACGCGGACCGCGAGCCCGCTCGATGCCAGCAGCCGACTGTGGCCGGCGCCCGCGCTGTGACCGACGGGGCAGCGCGTCGGCCAACGGTCTCCGACCGGTCTCTCCAAGTTCACGATCGGTTCGGACGCCTCGGTCACGATCAACGCTGAGCGCGAGCACTCTTGCTTGTTCCTGCCTCCGGGCATCGACGGACACGGGGGAGGTTGCGCCTGCGCCTCGCACGCCATTGGGTGTATGAATGCGCGGATGCAACGGTCTGCTCTCCATCGTCTGTTCGCGCTGGGCGTGATCTCGGCCGGGGCGTTCCTGCTCGGCGGCGTACCTGCCAACGCGACCGAGGTGCTCGGCCAGGGCAACCAGCCGCAGGGCGTCACGGACGTCGACGGCGTGACCTACGTCGTCTGGGACCGCAGCAATCCGGGAAGCAACGACACGGTGGAGTACTGCCGAATTCCGCGCGGCGCCGTCAACTGCGAGGCACCGGCGCAGACGCTGGCCCTTCCGGCCGGCTGCATCAAGTTCGATACCAAGTACTCGGGGTTTCCCCAAGGCGATCGACCGGAGGTTCTCGTCTCGCGCTTCGGAGACGTGCGTGTGGTGACCCACGGCTTCTGCGACACGCCGCCGTCCGGGAACGCGACGTATACCCGTCGGGATTTCACGATCGTTTACACGTCGACCGACGGCGGAGCGACCTTCGACGGCGGCGTGAAAGGCCTTGTCCGAGCCGACCCGTTCCGCGGTGACGGCGATCAGACCGGCGATGATTCGGACGTGCTGTACGACGATGCAGACAGCCGTCTCGTCGTGGCCGAAGCGAACAGCAACGCGAACACCGGGCCGAAGACGACAGCTGCGGGCATCTACATCCTCGGCAACGACACGGCCAGCGAAGCGACCGGTCGGCTGAGCAGCCCCACGGGCCCGGAGTACGACGTGCAACCGACCATCGCGCAGCGCGGACGCGGATCGTTCGTGGCCGCCTGGCTCCGGCGGCCCGCGAACAAGATCCACCTCAGGACGTTCGACTGTGTGCAGTGCCCGCTTACGACCCTGCCGACGGCGTCGGCCTGGAACACCGAGCAAGCGCTGCCCGACACGGAGCCCGCCGAGAACCCAAGGGTGGTCAGCGGCCCGAACGGCACCTTCCTCTTCTACTACACGTCATCTGTCGCTGGCGGCGCAGGTCCATACGGCGCGTGGTGGGTCCGCAAGATCACCGGTGAGACGATCGGCCCGCGACAGCTGATCGTGGCCGGAAGCTCGGCCGCCAACCTCAGCGTCTCGTTCATCGGTGACGCGCTCCAGGACCCGGCGACAGGTCGGCTTCATCTCGTGTTCGAGCGCAGCCAACCCAACGGCCAGTTCACCCCGAGCGTCCTCGCCCAGGTCTACTCCGACGACCTCGGTGCCACGTGGTCCCAGCGTCGCGATGTGGGAACGCTCCAGGTCTCGCTGAAGCCGGTGATCACCGGCAACACCGGCGACCAGGGCTTCTACGGCTTTGTTCTCAGCGGTCAGCAGACGTCCGGATTCCAAACCTACTTCAACTACCCGATCAAGTCCGACAAGATGCCCGGCTGGGGCGACGCCGCCCCAGCACCGATCCCCACGCCGCCGGACGGCGGCGGCGCCACACTGCCCGACGGGACGACCGTGCCGGCGCCCCCGGCTGTCACGACCGACCTTTGCCGAACCAAGGCGTTCGGCCCCCTCGAGATCGTCGGCAACGCTTGCCTCGAGGTCACCAAGGACGGCGTCATCGTCGCGAAGGGTTCGATCAAGGTCAACGGCCTGGAGCTCGCGGGCAAGGAGATCCGCTTCGATCCGAAGAAACGGATCGTCGACTCGCTCGGCAACCCCATCACGTTCACGCTCGGCGACACGAGACTCTTCACGATCCCGATCGACTGGAAGCTCCCGTCGGGCAGCACCTTCAATCTGCCGAACATCCCCGTCATCGGCGGGCCGCTGTCCTCCAACAAGCTGTTCGGGTTCCCGCTCCAGGGGTCGGCGGACGTCAAGCTCGTCCGCGGCGGGGTCGAGATCCCGCTTCATCTCGGCCTCCCCAAACTGTTCGGCGGCTTCAGCGGCGACGTGACCGTGCGTGCCGACAATCTCGCTGGTCTTCGGCTCCGCGAGCTCAAGGTCAAAGCCGGCAAGGCGCTGATCGGCCCACTCGAGGTCGACGATCTGTTCTTCGAGTACAACCCGGACGACAAGCGCTGGGCAGGTGGCGCAACGCTCCTCATCCCGCCAAAGCCGCCGAGCCCCGCGCTTTCCGGGAAAGTCGCGTTCGCGCAAGGCGAGCTCGAGTACCTCAAGGGTGAGCTGACCTTCCCGGGTTCGGGTATTCCCCTCGACACCTTCAAGCTGACGCACCTCACGAAGATCCGCTTCGGCCTGGAGACCAAACCGGCCCTGAAGCTGATCGGCGGGGTGTCCTTCGGTGCCGGTGAGCAATTCGGTGCGTACCGCGCCGTCGAGGTCGACGGCGACATGTCGTTCACCTTCCCGCAGACCGGACCGTCGGTCCTGCGCGCCGATGGGCTCGTGAAGCTCGTGTCGATTCCCGTCGGCCGCGCCTACATGCAGTACAAGACCGATGGCCAGGTGAACTTCGGCGGCTCGTTCGACTACACGCTGTCCGAGTTCGGCGTGAGGGCCAGCATCGACGGCTGGGTTCTGCCGCCGAAGGCGTTCAGCGCCTACGGCAAGGCCAGCGTCTGTCTTGGCGACCTCGGCTGCGCCAGGGGCGACATGGTCGTGTCATCGAAGGGCCTGGCGGCCTGCGCCTACACGAAGCTCGCCGACTTCGGCGCGGGCTACGAGTGGGGCCCGTCGTTGGCGTGGACACCGGCGATCCTGTTCGACATCGACTACATGTTCACCGGCTGCGACGTGTCGCCGTACCAGCCTGCTGCCCCGTCGGCAGCGCAGACCGGCGCTTCGCGGTCGGTGCAGATCGAGGCCGGCCTGCCGTTCGCGGTCTTTCGCGTGGTCGGCACCTCAGCCGCGCCGCACATCGCGCTCGTCAGCCCCACCGGCCGGCGGATCGCGGTGCCGAACGACACCAGCGTGAACACGGAGTCGCTCGTCGCGTTCCACGTTGACAGCAAGAACACGACGTTCGTCGCCGTCAAGAAGCCGGCGGCCGGCAGGTGGAAGATCGAGCAGACCGACGACGCCACGACGATCCAGTCCGTAGGTCACGGGCAGGGTCTGCCGAAGCCGAAGATCAAGGCGGTCGTGGGGGGTAAGGGCGCCAAGCGCACCCTCACCTACACCGTCATGCCGATCAAGGGCCAGACCGTGCGCTTCGAAGAGCGCGGCAAAGGCGCGGGCGTCATCGGCACCGCTAAGGGCAAGGCAGGCAAGCTGCCCTTCAGCCCCGCCAGCGGACCGAAGGGCAAGCGCAAGATCGTCGCCGTTGTCGCCTCCAACGGCTTGCCGCGAACGGAACTGACCGTCGCCTCGTACATCGCGCCGCCGCCGCCCCGGCCCGCCCTGCCGAGAAAGCTCAACGTCAAGCGTGTCGGCACCAAGCTGCTCATCACATGGAAGGGACAGCCTGGACTCGCGCGCTACCAGCTGGTCGTCACGCTGTCGGACGGCCGCACCCAGCTGCTGCTCCCTGGCCGCAAGAAGGCGTCCGCGTCAGTCACCGGCGTGGACAAGACTGCGCGGGGCACCGTGACGCTGCGCGGCGAGTTCGCTGACGGCACCCTCGGCCCGACGGCACGGGCGACGGTCGCAGCGGTCAGGAAACGCGCGCAGAAGTAAAGCTCGTCCGGGCGAACACGCCGAAGGTTCCCTCCTCGTCGTCCTCGCGACCGCGGTCCCAAGTTGCGACCCGCGTGCGTGAGCGCGGCCAGCAGTGAGCGCGGCGCCCACCGGCGCACGCGGGTGCCAAAGCCGCAGCTCCGGGGCTCTGGTGTTCGAGTCCAGCGCCCGCTCGGGCGGCGCTCCACGCGCCCAAGACAGCCGCTCTTCAGGCACCTGGGTTCAGGGCGTGAGATGCCTCTCACGCCCTGAACGCCGGCAGCGTTCTGCGCGTGGAGCCCACGCATGAGCGGCGGGCGACGCCGTTCGGCGTGCGCCTGCAGTTCGTCCCTGGCGGGAGCGGCCGTGCTCACAGGTGTCGAGGGCCGCGGTTAGTGTCGTCCCCCGTGGACATTCCGCAGACGCGATATGCACGCAGCGGTGACCTGCAGATCGCCTACCAGGTGGTCGGCGAGGGTCCGCTGGACGTCGTGTTGGTCCCGACCTACCTGTCGAACATCGAGATGTACTGGGAGCTGCCGTCCTTCGCGCGCTTCCACGAACGACTCGCTGCGTTCTCGCGGCTGATCCTGTTCGACAGGCGCGGCAGCGGCATGTCTGACGGCATTGCAGGAGCGACGCCGCTGGAGGAGCAGATCGATGATGTCCAGGCAGTGATCGATGCCGCCGGCTGCGAGCAACCGGTCCTGGCCTCTTCGCTTGAGGGCTGCACCCTGACGGCGCTCCACGCGGCCTCACATCCGGACCTTGTTCGTGCGCTCGTCCTGATCTCCCCGCAAGCCCGATTGGTCGCCGGGCCGGGATACGAATGGGCGCCGAGCCTCGAGCAGCGCGCTGCGATGGTTCAGGCGATCGTCGACTCGTGGGGCAGCGACTCACCCGAGAACCCGATCGCGCTCGGGGTCGGCGGCGACGATCCGCGGCTGCGAGGCGTCATGGCGCGCCTCCAGCGTCTTGCGATGAGCCCCGCGGCTGCTGCGGCATCGCTGGCGATGATCGGCGAGACGGACGTGCGCGAAGTCCTGCCCAGCGTTCAGTGCCCGACCCTGGTGGTCCGGCAGCAGCACGACGTGTACCTCGATGAGCGCCACTCCCGCTACGTCGCCGAGCACATCCCGGGCGCTTCCTACGTGCAGGTCCCCGGGGACCGGATGCTCTGGGGCGGACGCGAGGATGCCGTCGCTGATGAGATCCAGCAATTCCTGACCGGCACTCGGCGACCGGTCGTCAGCGACCGCGTGCTGGCGACGGTGCTGTTCACCGATATCGTCGGCTCGACGCAGCGTGCCGCTGCGCTCGGCGACGGCGCGTGGCGGTCGCTGCTGGAGCGCCACGACAAGATCGTGCGCGAGGAGGTCGAGCGCCACCGCGGGCGGTTCGTCAAGTCACTCGGCGACGGCGCGCTGGCCGTGTTCGACGGTCCGAGCCGCGCGATCAGCAGCGCGCTCGCCATCCGTGACGGCGTTCGCGACATCGACTTGGAGATCCGCGCCGGCCTGCACACCGGCGAATGCGAACTGTTCCCCAGCGACGATGTCGGTGGCCTGGCGGTCCACATCGGCGCTCGCATCAGCAGCCTCGCCGGGCCCGGCGAGGTGCTCGTCAGCAGCACCGTCCGCGACCTCAGCGTCGGCTCAGGCCAGACACTCACCGACCGTGGAGAACACGACCTCAAAGGCGTGCCCGGACCATGGCGCGTGTTCGCCGTCGAGACATAGGCTCCCCGCTCGCACTGCATGGGCAGCGGGCGCGGCGCTACACCTCGCAGACGGCGATGGCTGGTGCGTCTCGGCGGGCCTTCTCGGTCGCAGTGTCCAGGTCGCTGAGCGCGCGGTAGGTGACGTGATCGGGATCGAGGTCGAGCGCGGCGGCATCGTCCGGCGTCAGTCGCTCGATCAGGTCCTTGGAGGCGAGCGCGAGTCCGCCGGTGGCGCAGGCTTCGATGCGGGCGGTCTCGTTGACCTGGTCGCCGAGCGCGGTGACCTCGGTCCTCCCGCTCGTCGTGATCTGGCCGACGTAGAGGTTGGCGCCCCAGTGCAGTCCGAACCGCAGGACGACATCCTCAGCCTGCAGGCCACTGCGAGCGGCGATGTCGCCGACGGCATGTCGCATGGCTCGGGCGGCCTCGATCGCCGCGCGCGCTGCGGCGGACTCCGAGCCGATCGTCGCGGGCAGGAAGAACGCGACGATGCCGTCACCGGCGTGGCTCCCCACGAGCCCGCCTGCATCGACCACGCACCCGTCGGCCGCGCGAGCCAGGCGACGTACGAGGGTGAAGTAGCTGGCGGTGGACAGCCGCTTGGCCAGCGGCGACGAGGATTCGAGATCCGCGAACAGGACAGCAGCCGGGCGGCGCCCGGGCCTCGCGACGTGCTCCATGCGCTCGAAGTGGCGCAGATCGCCCATCGCGGTCATCCGCGTGAGGACCGCCATGCCGACCGCCGGCTTGCTCATCTGCACCGTCCCGACGATCGCGCCGTCGTCATCGCGCACGCGCATCATGGTGCACGGAATGTCAACGCCCGCCCCGGCTCCCGTGTAGACGCCCCGGACCACCGTTGTCTCGGCGGCGGGCAGCACGTCCGGTGAGAGCCCGTCGACCATGTCGGCGAGCCTCGGATCGACCAGTGCCCGCAATTCGTCACGCCCACCCGGCGTGTCGGCGAGGATCCACGGGCCAAGGAGGGCAAAGCCCCTCCGAGTGACCTCCAGCGGAAACTGACCGCCGCGCCAATCGACCGCGATGCCTGTGCGCTCAGGCCCAAAGGCGTGCACGTGGAGCGGGTAGGGCGCGAGTTCGCCGAGGCCGCCGTACATCCGCCGTGCGTCGTCGGTCATGTACACCGAGCGCCAACTCCGATCGGAGATCTCCGCCCACTGACCCGCCTCGTTCAACGCCGACGCCCATGCAGCAAGGAACGGATCGTCCGGCAACGGACACGTCTCATCGCCTATGAGAAGCATGCCCCGACCCTACCCCGCAGCATCCACAGGGTCCCACGCCCGCCTCGGACGACGAGCAGGCGCGCGGACGCCGTGCTCCCTGGCCGTGGCGGGATCGGCGGGGTTGGCCTAGGGAGCCGGGCTTGGCGGGTTTCTGGATCGGCTGGTTCCTCGAACCGGCGGCACCACAGTCCTGACTCGTGGTGTCTCGCGTTCGGGTCCAGCGCCCGACTCAGCTGCGCATCGTACGCCAAAACAGCGGATTTCCAGGGACTTCGATGGCGAGACCCGGACTCGAGCCGGGGACACCACGATTTTCAGGCGTCGGCGTCTGCGCCGCGATCGCCTGTGTTTGAGGGGTTTTCGCGGGGCGCCTGAGGGCCGGCATCTCCGTGGGACGCAACTTTCGAGGCTTTACGCGACAGCCTCCATGGGACGGCGGAGCGCTAACCGGTTGTTAGACCTCGCAGACGGCGATGGCGGGGGCGTCGCGACGTGCCTTCTCGGTTGCTGTGTTGAGATCTCCGAGCGGGGAGTAGGTGATGCGGTCGGGGTCCAGGTCGAGCGCGGCGGCGTCTTCGGGCTCCAGGCGTTCGATCAGGTCTTTCGAGGCGAGCGCGAGTCCGCCGCTCGCGCACGCTTCGATGCGGGCGGCTTCGTTGACTTCGTCGCCGAGGGCTGTGACCTCCGAACGCCCGGCGGTCTGGATCTGGCCGACGTACAGGGTGGAGCCCCAGTGCAGGCCGAACCGCAGGACCGCCTCCTCGGGCTGAAGGTCGCTGCGCGCCGCGACCTCAGCGGCAGCGCTCCTCAGGGCACGAGCGGCCTGGATGCAATTCCTTGCGGCGGCCGACTCTGATCCGGCGTGCTCGGCAAGGAAGAACGCCACCACACCGTCACCGACGTGCCGTCCGACGAGACCGTCGGCGTCGATCACGCAGCGGTCCGCTGCGCGGACCAGGCGGCGGCCGAGCGCGAAGTAGCTCGCGGTGGAGAGACGACGCGACAGCGGCGAGGAGGCTTCGAGGTCGGCGAAGAGGAGCGCGGCAGGCCGCCTGCCCGCCTTGGCGACGCCCTGGAAGCGCGCAAAGTGCCCCAGGTCGCCGGCCGCTGCCATCGTCGAGAGCGTCGCCATACCGGGTGCCGGCTTGTACATGATCGCGGTCCCGGCGAATCGGCCGTCCGCGGCGTGAATGCGCATCGTCGTCGCCGGAACGTCGAGCCGCCCGCTTCCGAAGGTCATCCCGATCTGCTGGTAGGAGCTGAGCGGAGCGGGCTCGGTTTCCTGCAGGTCGTCGATGACGTCGCCCAGTCGTGGATCGACCAGCCGGGCAAACGCGTCACGGTCGCCGCCGAGGTCGTGGAGCATCATCGAGCCGATCGCTCGGAACTGCTCGCGCTGGATGTCGATCGAGTTCGCCCCGGCGCGCCAGGTAAGGCGGTTGTCGACCGCCTCAGCACCGAAGTAGGGAACGCCCAGCGGGAGGTGCTGGAGGCCCAGCAATCCACCGAAGCTCAACCGCAGATCGTCGGTCACATACGCATAGCGCCACTGGCAGTCGACGACCTCGGCCCAGTAGCCCGCGCTCTCGAACGCGGAAGCCGCTGACGCGAGCGCCGGATCTTCCGGAAGCGGGTGTGACACTTCGTGCATCGGCCGACCCTATCCCGCGCCCGACCACGGACAACGCCGGTCGCTCCCGCATGGGACGGAGGCTGTTGCACAAAGCCTCGCGCAGCGCGGTTGCGGCGGTCGCGAATCGAACGAGGACGACCCTGGTGGGGACTCGTGGTGTCCTGTGTTCGAGTTCAGCGCCCGATCCAGCGGCTCGTCGTACGCTCAAACTAGCCGATTTGCAGGTATTTCGATGGCGAGACCCGGACTCGAACCGGGGACACCACGATTTTCAGGCGACGGCGTTTGCGCCGCGATCATCAGTGTTCATGGGGCTTTTGCTGCGGACCTGAGGGCTGGCGTGTCCGTGGATAGCCGGTTGATGCACCGGGGTTTGGGGCGTGAGAGGCATCTCACGCCGCCGGCAGCGTTCAGAGGCGTCGCGCCGACGCCTCAGCGGTGGGCGACGCCGTTCAGCGTGCGCCAGCAGTTCGTCCAACTCAGGAGCGTAGGTCAGCCGAGGGGAGCCAGGGCTTGGCGGGTGCGGGCGGCGAGCGTTTCGGCTCCGCAGGACTCCTCGAACGTGAGCGCGTCGTTGTAGTGCGCGAGGGCGCGGTCGTGGTTGCCCAGTGTCTCGGCGAGCCGTCCGAGGGTGAAGGCCGCGCTTGAGGGTACGAAACTCCACGCCCACAGCAATAGTTGGCCGTCGTACGGGACGAGCTTGTCGTAGAGGTGGCGAGCGGCGTCCTGGTCGCCGACGGCGTTCGCGCATTCCGCATAGCCCCAGAGTCGCGCGGAGTGCATGAAGTCGGCGACGAGCGGATGGCCGGACGCCTGCCAGGCGTTCAGGACGGCGCGCGCGGTGTCGGTGTCGCCCTGTGCCGCGGCGACCGCGCCGACAAGGTGCGAGCAGTCATACAGGGGGGTGGAGTCGAGCAGTTGAGCGATGGGGCGCGCCTCGTTCGGCTGGCCGGCCGCGAGCAACTCGGCGATCGAAAATGCTGCGCCGCCCATCTGTGTTGAGGCTTCCTGTGGGGATTCCTGCACCGACTGCTCAGCGGCGTGGCGTGCATCCTCGGGACGTCCGCGTGCGAGCGCTTCGAGCGCCTGCTGGGCAAGCGCGTTGCTCAGCAGCAGGCGGTCACCGCTCCGTTCGGCCTCCAGCAGCGTCTCGTCGGTCCAGGCGCGCAGCTCGTCGAAGCGTCCGAGCCTGGCGAGCGCGAGTCCGCCGAGAATCCGTCCGCCGCCGAATACCGCGAAGTTCATCTCGGTGACCCGCCTCGCGTCTTCCAATTGGGCTTCGGCATCGGGACTTCCGATGAGTGCCCAGCTTCGGAAGAAGAGCGCTTCGTCGGCGATCTCGGGGTCAGCGCTCTGCGCCGCGACGCGGCAAGCCTCGTCGGCGAGGGCAAGTGGCGTGTCGCCGGGCAGCTCATCGATGACGGTCTGTAGCGGCAGGCCGAAGACCCAATCAGTTGAGAGATTGGCAAGTAGCCATGCGCGGAGACCCGGCGCATCCAAGTCGCGCCAGGACCAGCGCAACGACAGACGACGACGTCCGCTCAGGTCCAGGCTCCAGGCATCGACGCCGAGCGCCTCGACGATCAACTCGAAGTCCTCGGGCTCCGGCGGGCGGACCCATATGCACGAGTCGATCACCCATGGCACCGAGTTGAGCAGCATCACGTCGTCGCCCAGTTCACGCCCGAGGGCCAGCCATGAACGGCTGAACTCCTCAAGCCGCTCAAGATCGAACATCACCCACTGGCACGGAACGATCTGGGCATACAGGCGTTCGCGCCGCAGTCCGTCAGGGTCCGCGTCGGTCGGGAGCAGTTCCAGCGCGCGCTCGAGGAGATCGGCGGCCTGTTCGGGTGCGGCGCGGTCGAATGCCTGCAGTGCGGCGCGTTCGGAGTAGCGTGAGCCGCGCTCGCCTTCCCCGAGTACGGCGGCCTCGGTGAAGTGGTGGGCCAGGTCGGCGACCGCGCTCTCGGCCTCGCCGAAGCGTCGCTCGAGCGCCAGGCCGATCTGCTGGTGCAGGTGAAGGCGGCGCATTGTGGACAGCTCGTCCTCCAGCGTCTGCCGCACGAGCGCGTGGGCGAAGCGCAGCTGCCCCGGCGAGCCGGTCTCCAGCACCAGCCGCGCGACGAGCGCCTCGTCGAGGTTGTCGAGCGCCTGGGCGATCGGCTGCCCGGCGACCTCTGCGACCGTCGCGAGGTCGAACTGCGGCCCGGTGACGGCGGCCACCGTCAGCAGCTCCCCGGCCTGCTTGGAGAGCCGCGAGACGCGGCGGCCGACAACCTCGCGGACCCCCTCGGGGACGACGAACTCGTCGGTGCCCTCGGCGCGCACCCAGCGGCCGTCGACCTCCTCGACGGCGCCCGTTTCCGACAGGTGACGCAGGACCTGTCCGACGAAGAACGGGTTGCCCTGCGTCTGCTCGCTGAGCAGCTCGACGAGCTGCCGAGCTGCGTCATCCAGCGTGTCGCCGCGCGCGGCCTGCACGAACGCGGCGACCCCGTCAGCGTCCAGCCCGCGGACGGCAAGGCGCTCGACGCCTTCTTCGCGGCGCAGATCCGCCAGCACCCCGGCCAGCGGATGCGTGCGATCGAGCTCCGTGTCACGGTAGGTCGCGACGATCAGCAGCCGCGACAACCGCGAACTACGGACCAGGTGCATCAGCGCCTGCAAGGTCGGCTTGGCCGCCCAGTGCACGTCATCGAGCACGAGCACGACGGGGCGCTGCGCAGCCTCCATCGCAAGCCAATCGACGAGCGCCTCGAAGATCGCAAGCGCCTCGACCTGCCCCTCAGGCGGCTCCTCGACCAGTTCGGGCACCAGCCGCGAGAGGACCCCGCCGCGCAACGCGAGCACCCGATCTCGCGTCGCCTCATCGACGCTCGCCAGGTAGTGGCGCAGCGCCTCGGCGAACGGCTGGTAGGCGACCGCCAGATCCTCATCCACGCGGCCGAACAGGACCAGCGCACCTTGCTCGTGCGCGCGAGCCGCCATCTCCTGCGCCAGCCGCGTCTTCCCCGCGCCCGGCTCACCACCCAGCAGCGCCACCCGCACACCACCGACGACCTGCCGCCACAACCCATCCAGGCGCTCAACCTCACTCGCCCGCCCGACAAACGCCCACGCCGACTGGAACGCCAACCTCGGCGGCAACGGCACCGGTGCAAGGCCACCCTCCTGCGCGACGGGCGCCCAGCCGACCTCGGTCACCGCGACCGGATCCGGCAGGCCCTTCAGCTCGATCAGCCCCAGCGCCGTGTACGCGTGGCCCCCGCGCGACCCGGCGACCGCGCGGACCGTCTCCGTCGCCAGCACCTGCCCCGGCGCCGCAGCCGCACACAAGCGCGCCGCCTCGACGACTGCGGTGCCCTGACAGTCACCGTCATCGTCGATCGTCACATCACCCAGCGCGACGCCCACCCGCAGCGGCAGACCATCCTCACCGCGCCGCTCGACGAGCTCGATCGCCTGCTGCATCGCCACCGCACACGCCAACGCATCCGCAGCGCCCGTGAACACGACCATCAGCCCATCGCCGAGGTTCTTGACCTCACGCCCATCACCCCGGACGACGCACTCGCGCAGCGCATCCAGATGGGCGCGCTGCACCACCCCGAAGCGCTCGTCCCCGAGCCGCGCAAGCGCCGCCGTGGACGCCACCGCATCGGTGAAAAGGACCGTCAACGTCGCCTGCACACGCCGACCCTACCCGCAGGTGAGTTCACCTGCCGCTCCCGGCTCCCATGCCAAAGAGGCACGGCGGGCGCCCTGGATCGTTGGATGCCGGCGCCTCAGTTGCATGGAGGGTGTCGCACAAATCGTCCGGGGTGGGCGTGAGAATTCTGGGATGACCCGCCCGCCGCCGCTCACCAGCCACCGACCACAGACCGCCACCGGGCGAGCGCCACGACACGACAAACAGCCCCGCGACCTTTCCGCGACACCCTCCATGGAAAGCAGGAGTCTTCAGGTGACGGCGTAGAGGGCCCAGCGGTCGGGGATGCCTTTGAGTTCGTGTTCGCCGCGGTCGGCGAAGGTGAGCTCGCTTCCGATGACCAGGTCGCGGACGGTGCGCGAGACGAGGATCTCGCCGTCGTCAGCGTTGCTCATGATGCGCGCGGCCAGGTGGACGGCCAGCCCGCTGACGTCGTTGCTGCTGCGTTCGACTTCGCCGGTGTGCAGGCCGCTGCGCAGACCGAGGCCGAGGTTGCGTGCGTCGTCGATGATGTGCTGCGCGCAGCGCACGCCCTGGGCGGGTCCGGTGAAGAGCGCCAGTACCCCGTCGCCGGTCGTCTTGACGGTCTGGCCGCCATGGCGCTCGATTGCGGCGCGTGCGTCGTTCAGGTGGCGCTCGAGGGTCTCGGTCCAGGCGCGGTCACCGGCGCTCGCGGCTTGCCGCGTGGAGTCGACGAGGTCGGTGAACAGGACGGTCGCAAGGACGCGGTCGGTCACGGGGGCCGGGCCGGACCCGGTCACGAACTCCTCGACGATGTCGGCCAGCAGGTCGACATCGAGTGCGAGACTCAAGGCGCTGTCGCCAGGGATCTCGCGGAACTCGGCTCCGGGGATCAGGTCGGCGAACTCGCGTGCTTCCTCGGCGGTGGTGATCGGCGAGTCTCGCGGATAGAGCACCAGCGTCGGGGCTTGGACCAGCGGAAGCGCCTGGCTGATGTCGCTGGTCAGCGACATGCGCAGGAGTCGCTCAGCCTGCCTCGGTGTGGTCGAGGTCTGGAAATACCGCGTGAGGCGGTCGCTGCGGACCGGGTCGGTCGCCCAGCGCGGTGCGTAGGTCGAGAGGAGCGCGAAACCCGGGTAGTCCTCAACCTGGCCGATCGCCCGCGCGGCCTCCTCGGCGAACCTCGGCGACGACGCCGCAGCGCCGCGGACGCTCGGTGCCAGCGCGATCAGGCCACCAACGCGCTCGGGTCGCGTGGCGGCGAGCAGCGCCAGCGACCGCGAGCCGTCGAGGCTGCCCCACAGGACAGGCCGACCGCCGACTGCGTCGATCACCGCGAGCGCATCGTCGGCGTGAGCCTCCAGCGTCAGGTCATCGCGGATCGGGTCCGATAGCCCGGAGTCGCGACGGTCGTAGCGGATCACCCGGGCGAAACGGCCCAGTCGCTCGAACAGGCGCACGGCCTCGGGCAGCTGCCAAACGGTCTCGATATTCGAGGCGGTTCCCGAGTTGTAAAGCAGATCGTGGTCGCCGGAGCCGTGGACCTGGTAGGCGATCGCAAGCTCGCCGCTGCGCGCGTATCGGGTTCTGGGACGATCCACCCGCCGACCCTACCCGTGCCTACACGCCGCCGCAGCCCACCACCTGTCGCGCGCCCGCTCCGGACGACAAGCAGGCGCGCGGACGCCGTGCTCCCTGGCCGTGGCGGGATGAGCCGGGTTGTGTCTTGGGGAGCCGGGATTGACGGGTTCCTCCGTTGAGGTGGTTTCTCGAACCGGCGACACCACGGTCCTGAGTCGTGGTGTCCTGTGTTCGAGTCCGGCGCCGTGCGTCGCAGGCCCGAAACGGCTGATTTCCAGGTACTTCGATGGCGAGACCCGGACTCGAACCGGGGACACCACGATTTTCAGGCGTCGGCGTTTGCGCCGCGATCGGCAGTGTTCAAGGGGCTTTCGCCGGCGGCCTGAAGGCAGATGCGTCCGTAGATAGCGGTTGATGCACCTGGGTTTGGGGCGTGAGAGGCATCTCACGCCCTAAACGCCCGGCAGCGTCGGATGTCGCGGGTCCGATCCCCGTCGTGCACGGTCCGCAAACGCCCTGCTCCGGCGCGGCGTTCTCTTGTTCCGGTCGCTTGCAGCCAACCAAGGCGACCCCGTTAAGCGGTTGGCGCCTCGGTCACCGACGTCGCGGGGCGTTCATGGCAACGCGTGCGCAACGCGTGTCTGAGGCATCGATGTGCCGGCTCAGGGCGTCGTTGCGCGTTCGAGTTCGAGGCGGATGGTCGACGTTCTGCCGAATGCGCTGGCGCGCAGGCTCAGCCTGATGGGGCCGCCGTTGCGGAGCGGGATGATCACCGTTCGAGTGCGGCTTGTGATCGTCCCCAGCCGCCGCGTGCCGCTGACCGACGATCCGCTGGTGCGCAACGCGGCGGGCTGATCGGACGAGACGCGCAGGCGCAGACTCCTGGCTGCGGCAGGTATCCGTTCGAGAGCCGCGTCGAGGATGATTCGCGGTGCGATTGCGCGCACGCGGACGGTGAAGGTCGCCGTGCCGCGTCGCCCGCGGGCGTCGGTGGCTACGGCGCGCAGGCGGTGGGTTCCCGGGCGCAGCCGGACGTTCGCGCTCGCTCCGCCCGGGAGCGCGCGTCGGCCGTCGAACCAGCGGACGCGGCGTGAGGCGATCGCGTTGCCGCGGTCGTCGTGTGCGGCGGCTGTGAGGGCGACGTGGTCGGCGCTGGTCACGCGAGCGGCCGGACGGGGGCTGAGGATGCGCACGCGCGGGGGGCGTCCGAGCGCGACCAGGCGCGGTGAGGTGCTCGAGTTCTCGTCGAAGCCGTCGTTGACCCGGACACGCAGCCGGGCGCGGGCGGATCCGGCGAGCAGCCGGCTGGGTACGGTGACGCCCCCGCGGTCAGGGCCCTTGGCCAGGATTCGCCAGCTGCGGCCATCGTCGAGCGAGTACTCGAGCGTTGCCGTCAGTTGGTCACCGTCCCGGTCGGAGGCCTTCCAGCGGACGGTGGTCGTGCGGCCGCGGCCGATCCGTGCGCCGGCCCGCAGGCGGGCGAGCTGCACGGTGGGCGGATTGGCGCTGCGCCGCCGGCCGCCGACCACGCCGACTGCGTCGCGGACCTCGACGGCCGCCAGCTGCGATGGGAACGACGTCCCATCGCCGGGCACGGGCAGTTCGGCGCTGACGAAGACCCGCTCCTTGCCGTGGCCTTCTGAGGACTGCACGACCATCGGGGTCTCGGCAAGGGCCGCGCCGGCACCGTCGCGCAGGATCAGGCGGTAAGGGCTCGGGACCGCCGGAGATGGGATTCCGGTGCCCGGGCCGATGTTCGTCAATGCAACCTGGCCCTGTTCCACGAGTCCGAATGCGAAGAGCGTGCGGCGACCTGCCGCCGCCGCGGCCGACTGCCCAGCGGCGGGTGCGCTCGCAGTCTTGGCGCTGCTGCGCTTGAGTCCCCGCAACGTGTTGAGCATGCTCTTCCAGTTGATCGTGGAGATCCACGAGTTCCCGACGCGCGCGGCCGGCGAGACGGTGCTGTTCAGTTCCTGCGAGTTGTCGGCGCAGTAGGACATGAAGTCGTACCAGGCGTTCGTCGGCGCGCCCGGAAGCGGCGGGAAGGGCGGCTTGTCCTGTCTGGGCGGGAGCGTCGGGGCGGTACCGGCGGCGACGATCGTTCCGTCCCGAACGTCGTAGCCCAGGCCCTGGATCGTGCCCCAGTCGTCGGGCCATGTGCTCGCCTTCTGCCCGTCGGCCCCGCCCTTGCATCCAGGGGATGCGTGCTGAAGGCCGAAGCCATGACCGAGCTCGTGCGCGATCGAGGTGAGCGGGCGGCGCAGGTTCGCGACGGCACGGGCGCCGAGACCATTGATGGCGCGGCCGCCCTTGGCCAGGCCGGCCGAGCCATCCTTGTTCCCGATGCCCTTGTCGTTGACCATCCCCATAACGGCGTCGAAGCAGTAGGAGTGGCGCAGCGGTTGCCAGAGGTTGTCGCAGCCCTTCTCGCCCGAGCGGAAGTCGACGGCATAGCCGATCAGCAGCGCGTCGAGATCGGGGACGAGGCCGCACAACGCGCCGACCAGGAACGGGCACCCGCCGGGAAGCGCTGCGTAGGTCGCGGCGTTGGCGATGGCGGTCACGTCGTACTCCGCGCGCCAGTCGTCCACGCGGCGCAGCTGCCCGTCGGCAAGCGGGACGAGATCGGCGAACCGCGAGAGCAGCAGATCGGGGAACGCGGGGAAGGCCTGGCCGGCGACCTTGAGGTGCAGCGCCGCAACGTTGAGAAAGCCCGTGTCGTTGAACGGGACGCCGGCAAGCGCGTACTCGTTGTTGGCGCCGCAGGCCTTGACCGTGCACTCCGATGAGCCGCCGAACAGCACCGTCGGCGGCAGCACCTTCGCCCGCAACGTGACCTTCCCAGGCGCCGTCCACGACGGGGGCAGGGAGAAACGGGCGGCCGCCGCCGCACGTCGCCCGCCCGCGTTGACGAGGTCTGAGCCGACATTCACCGATGCTGCGGGAACCTCCGCGCTGGTCACGAGCGGGCTCCCCGGGAGCGGTTTCGCGCCCGTAGAGCCGTACAGCAGGAACGTCGCGCCCTTGACGGTCGTCTTTGCCGGCGCGGCGACCACGGCAAACACGCGGGCGACGGTCGTCTTGCGCGCGGCGAGCGGCAGCCCGTCGTAGGCGGCCAGGAACGGCAGCAGCGAGCCGGGCGGCCTGCCGGGCAGGTTGCCGTCGGACTGGATCCCTTGGGTTACGTCGATGCCTGCGACCGCGAGGTCGTAGTTCTCGACCACGGTGAACGGCACGCTCACCGTTCGGGCCCCGGAGCCCGATCCGGGCGAGGTGGGGGTCGCGGTCACGCTGAACGAGCCGCCGAGGCTCGCCTTCGCTGCCGTACCGGCCTTCAGCCGGACGAGGACCTCGCCCGGGTTCGCGGCGTCGTTCGGCGCGAAGATCGCCTGGACCCCAGGCGGAAGGCCGGTCGCGCTGAAGGTCAGGCTGCCGGATGACCCACCGAAGCGGCTCACCACGATCCGCGCGGGAAGCCCGGACTCGCCGCCTCGGGCGACCGACAGCGGTGCCCCGAGCGTGGCCGCGGAATCCAGGACGAGCGCGAAGTCCGGTGCCGGGGGCGTGGCGGCCACGTCGTAGCCAAGGTCATCGACCTTGTGCTGCGGCGGGATGAGCCCGAGGATCCCCGGGCTCAGGACTGAGCCGTAGACGATCTTGAAGAACGCGATCCGCGCCTGCGGATCCTCGATCTGCAAAGGCGTCTTGACCTGCCCGTCGGCCGGAACGAGGGCCGACGCGACGACCCCAGCAAGATCCGCACCCGCCGCGCTCACGCCAACAAGCTTCACCGTTTGGGCGATGCTCGCGGCCTCAGCGCCGACTCGCACCCGCACGAGCCGCTTCGCCCCACCCGGGAAGCGCCCCCAGACGCCGTACGGGTTGAACTCCTTGCAGCAGCCTGCAATCGAGGCGACACGGGTTCCCGACGCAGCAGCACCGGACGGCAGGCTCTCGACCGTCGCGGGCGCCCCGGCTGCCGCACCGGTCGGACCGGCGCCGAGCACGACGCCCTGGCCCGTGCCCCCGGCATCGCGGTACTGGCCCGTCACCACCGTTCCAGCAGCGGCATCTTCGAAGCCGACCGTCGCCTCAGCGCCAAGCGCTGAGGTTGGCGCAAGTGCGCCGCAAGAAACCAGTGCCACCAGCAAGCTGGCGAGCAGGCCCAACTCGGCGCCTCGACGACGGGCTGCCATCGGCCGAGTCTCGCGGCGGGGGACAACGCCGGTCAACCGTAATTGCCGGCAACCCGACGTCGACCCTCGAACCGGCGGCACCGAGTTTCGGACTCGTGGTGTCTTGTGTTCGAGTCCCGCGCCCGCCTCAGCGGCCAAAAACAGCCGATTTCCAGGCACTTCGATGGCGAGACCCGGACTCGAACCGGGGACACCACGATTTTCAGTCGTCGGCGTTTGCGCCGCGATCGTCAGTGTTCATGGGGCTTTCGCCGGGCTGTCGAGGGCCGGTATGTCCGTGGATAGCGGTTGATGCCCCTCGTTTTGGGGCGCGAGAGGCATCTGACGCCCTCAACGCCGGCAGCGTTCCGGGCGCGTCACGCCGGAGGTCGCGGGCTCGCCCCCCCCGGGGGGCCGACCCGCGAAGGCCCTGCTCCTGCGTGGCCTTCATTCGTCCCTGTCGCCGGCTCCACTGCGCACCAGCTCGCGCGCCCGCCGCCCGACGTCGTAGCTCAGGTGAACACCAAGACTCTTCGCTCCCGCCGAGGACGAAGTGCAGGCGCACCCCGTGATAATTCCGGCCCGAAGCGGAGGGCTGTGAGCGCAAGGGAGGTGCGGGATGTTCACACCACCAGAGACCGTCGGGTGCAAACCTCGTTTGACAGTCTTGTGGATCCCAACGATCGGATGATGACCTCATGGGCGCGACGAGGAGCGAACCGGACGATGCGGGGAGGCCGGCGCGGGCCGCCAATGCGCCGGCAGTCGTCAAGCGGCCGGCGCGGTCCAAGCCCACCGGCGGGACGATGATGGCCGAGCATCCTTTCGTCTATGAGATCAACACGTGGGTCTGGCTCGAGGAGTTGCGGGAGCGCTCTGGGACGGGGATCGGCCTCGGTGGGGTGCCGGCGAAGGAGTGGGATGAGATCGCGGCGCTCGGGTTCGATGCGGTCTGGCTGATGGGCGTCTGGGAGCGCAGTCCCGCGGGCGTCGCGATCGCGCTTGAGAACCCGAGCCTGCTGGAGAGCTTCGGGCGGGCGTTGCCCGGCTTCACGCGGGACGACGTCGTCGGCTCGCCGTACTGCGTTCGCGACTACAGCGTCGCGCGAGCGCTGGGCGGGTCCGAGGGCCTGGCCGCGGCCCGCGCGGCGCTCGCGGGCCGCGGCGTGAAGCTCATCCTCGACTTCGTGCCGAATCACGTCGCACCCGATCACGCGTGGACGTCGGCGCACCCTGAGTACTTCGTCGGCGGGAGTGAGGAGGACGTCGAGCGCGACCCGGCCTCGTTTGTGAAGGTCGGCGACCGGGTGCTGGCGAACGGACGCGACCCGTACTTCCCCGCGTGGCCCGACGTGGTGCAGCTCAACGCGTTCTCGGCGGACCTGCGCGGCGCCGTGATCGACACGCTCCGCCGGGTCGCCGGTCAGTGCGACGGCATTCGCTGCGACATGGCGATGCTGATGATGAACGACGTCTTCGAGCGCACCTGGGGCGAGCGCGCCGGCGAGCGGCCCGCGGACGAGTACTGGCCGACGGTGATCCAGGGCGTGAGGAGCCATCGCCCCGACTTCGTGTTCATGGCCGAGGCCTACTGGGACCTCGAGTACGCGCTCCAGCAGCAAGGCTTCGACTACTGCTACGACAAGCGCCTGTACGACCGGCTCGTGCACGAGGGCGCCGAGTCGGTACGCGGGCACCTGACCGCCGACACGGCCTATCAGCAGCGGCTCGTGCGCTTCATCGAGAACCACGACGAGCCGCGGGCGGCGGCGACGTTTCCGCCCGCGAAGGCGCGGGCGGCGGCGGTGGCGACGCTCGGGCAGACGGGCGCGCGGCTCGTGCACGAGGGGCAGCTCGACGGCCGGCGCGTGCAGCTGCCCGTCTTCCTCGCCCGCCGGCCGGACGAGCAGCCCGACGCGGACCTGCGGGCGTTCTACGAGCGGCTGCTCGGCGGCATGCGCGGCGGCGTCTTCCGAACGGGCGAGTGGCAGCTCGGCGAGCGCCGCGGGTGGGACGGCAACGAGACCTGGGAGAACCTCCTCGTCTGGGGCTGGCGCGATGCCGACCCACGGAAGCTCTTGGTGGTGAACCTCGGCGACGCCCCGGCCGCGGGTGAGGTCGCGCTCCCGTGGGATGACCTTCGCGGCAGGAGCTGGCGGCTCGCGGACGCGCTCGGCGATGCGGTGTACGAGCGCAGCGGTGACGACCTGCGTGACGGGCTCTACGTCGCGCTCGACCCGTGGGCCTCGAACCTCTTCGACCTGACCGCACTCGATTTCCGGGAGGACTGACGCGATGCCGAACACCGCCACAGCCGAGCACGGGCGACTCGCCGAGGCCACGGGCCGCGCCGAGGACGACCTGTTCAACGCGAACCCATGGTACGAGTGGGGGCCCTACCTGAGCGAGCGGGCCTGGGGCACCGTGCGCGAGGACTACTCGGAGAGCGGCGACGCGTGGGACTCGTTCCCGCACGAGCATGCCCGCTCGCGGGCCTACCGCTGGAACGAGGACGGCATGGCCGGCATCTCGGACATCCGCCACGACCTCTGCCTCGCGCTCGCCCTGTGGAACGGCAACGACCCGATCCTCAAGGAGCGCATGTTCGGTCTCACCGGGCCGCAGGGCAACCACGGCGAGGACGTCAAGGAGTACTGGTGGTACCTGGAAGGGTTGCCGAGCCATGCGCTGCTCAAGTGGCGTTACCACTATCCGCAGGCGGAGTTCCCGTACGGAAGGCTCGTGAACCACGGCCGCGGACTGCGCGACCCCGAGCTGGAGCTGCTGGACACCGGTGTGTTCGACGACGACCGCTACTGGTCGATCGACGTCACCTACGCCAAGGCGTCGCCGACCGAGGTGCTGATGCGGATCGAGCTCGAGAACCACGGCCCGGACGAGGCGACGCTGCACGTGCTGCCGACGCTCTGGTTCCGCAACACGTGGTCGTGGGACCCCGGCGCGCAGCGGCCGCGGGTCGAGCGCGACGGCTCGTCGCTCACCGTGGCCGACCACCGACTTGCGGGCTACCGGCTCGACGGCGCCGCCCGCCCGGACGGCTCGGTCCCCGAGGCGCTCTTCTGCGAGAACGAGGCGAACGCGCCGCGCCTCTTCGGCTCCGACGCGACGACGCCGTACCCGAAGGACGGGATCAACGACCACGTCGTCTCCGGGGCGGCTACCGTGAACCCGGAGGGCTTCGGCACGAAGGGCGCTCTGCGATACGTCGTCACCGTGGCGGCCGGTGGGACGGCCGAGCTGCGGTTGCGGCTCCACCGGCCGAAGCGCAAGCCCGCGGCGAAGGCGACCTGGGCGGGCGCGGCGTTCTCCGAGGTTCTCGCCGCACGCGAGGCCGACGCGGACGAGTTCTACACGGCGCTCGCGCCCGCGGGTACCGACACGGAGCGCCTGCGGATCCTGCGCCAGGCATGCGCCGGGCTGGTCTGGAGCAAGCAGATGTACCCCTACGACGTCGCCCGCTGGCTCGACGGCGACCCGGGCGAGCCGCCGCCGCCGGAGGCCCATCGCCACGGCCGCAACAGCGACTGGCGGCATCTCAACTCGTTCGACGTGCTCGCGATGCCGGACCCGTGGGAGTACCCGTGGTTCGCGGCCTGGGACCTCGGGTTTCACTGCGTCCCCTGGGCGCACCTGGATCCCGCGTTCGCCAAGTACCAGCTGCTCGTGCTGCTCCGCGAGTGGTTCCTGCACCCGAACGGCGCGCTGCCGGCCTACGAGTGGAACTTCGACGACGTGAACCCCCCGGTGCACGTCATGGCCGCGATCCGGGTGTTCCGCATCGACGGCGGACGCGACCGCGAGTTCCTCGAGCGGGTCTTCCAGAAGCTCCTGGTCAACTTCACCTGGTGGCTCAACCGGGAGGACGCCGACGGCAACAACGTCTTCAGCGGCGGCTTCCTCGGGCTCGACAACATCAGCCCGATCGACCGCTCCAACCTCCCGCCGGGCGTGACGCTCGAGCAGGCGGATGGCACGGCCTGGATGGCCTACTACTCACTCCTGATGCTCGTGATCGCGATCGAGCTCGCGCAGGAGAACGAGGTGTACCTGGACATGGTGATCAAGTTCCTCGAGCACTTCGCGCTCGTCACGCGAGCACTCGAGGTACAGGGTCTCTACGACCCGCAAGACGGGTTCTTCTACGACCGTCTCGTCGCTCCGTCCGGCGAGTCGACCCAGGTCAAGGTGCAGACGATCGCGGGCCTGATCGCGGTGCTCCCCACCGTCGGCCTACCACCGAGCCCCCTCGAGGTCGCCAGCGGGCTGGGCAAGCGGTTCGCGCGCCTGCGCGAGCGGTGGACGGAGGCCGGCGGGCGCACGGTCGGACGAGTGCAGGAACTCGGCGACGAGCGGATCGCCGTGCTGTCGGTGATCCCTCCCGAGGACATCCGGCACACGCTCAGGGAGTTCTTCGACGAGGCGGCGTTCCTCTCACCGTACGGGCTGCGCTCGGTCTCCAAGCGCTACGAGAACAACCCGTACATGCTCGCAGGCGTCGAGGGCGCCTGGATCGACTACCAGCCGGCCGAGTCGACGACGTCGATGTTCGGCGGCAACTCGAACTGGCGCGGGCCGATCTGGATGCCGCTCAACTATCTGGCGATCCGCCAGTTCGCGGCCAACCAGCGGTTCTTCGGCGACGACGTCACGGTCGAGTACCCGACGGGCTCGGGCGAGGAGCACACGTTCGGCGAGATCGCGCAGGATCTGGCCGACCGGGTGACCGCGATCTGGCTGCCCGGCCCCGACGGCCGCCGCCCGCTCTACGGCGGCACCGAGCGGCTGCAGCGCGACCCGGCCTGGAAGGACAACCTCCTCTTCAACGAGTACTTCCACGGCGACAACGGCGCCGGCCTGGGAGCGTCGCACCAGACCGGCTGGACCGCGCTTGTCGCAGACCTCATCCTGGACCCCCCGGCCGCAGGGGGGATGTGACGACCCAGCCTTGGGCGGCGGCCCCCGTTTTCGACTCGTGGTGTCCTGTGTTCGAGTTCAGCGCCCGATCCAGCGGCGCGTCGTACGCTCAAACTAGCCGATGTGCAGCCACTTCGATGGCGAGACCCGGACTCGAACCGGGGACACCACGATTTTCAGGCGTCGGCGCTTGCGCCGCGATCATCAGTGTTCATCGGGCTTTTGCCCGAGGCCCGAGGCCCGGTATGTCCGTGGATAGCGGTTGATGCACCTGGGTTTGGGGCGTGAGCGGCACTTCACGCCCTAAACGCCGGCAGCGTTCTCCGCGCCGAGCTGACGCGCGCCTGTAGTTCGTCCAACTGAGGCGCCCGCGTGGGGCGTGCCTCGTCGTCCACGGCAGTTCGGCGCCGGGGATAGAGGGCGACAGTGAGTGCGTCTTGCGCGTCTAGCGCCCGCGACTTACGACGACGGCGACCTTTGTTCCCGCGGCAAGGCGCCTCCCCGGCTTGGGATCGGTGCGGATGATGCGACCTTTGCGGACCGTGCGCGACGATGAGAAGGACACCCTGCCGACCGCGCATCGCGCGTTCTTCAGGCGTCTTCTTGCTGAGGCGAGCTTCACCTTGGTGAGCGCCGGGACGATGCAAGCCGGCGCGCCGCGCCACCAGGGCGCCCGCGGGATCTGGTCAACGAACACCGCGATCAGGCCGGCCGAGCGCGAGCTGGCACTCCAAGCCCAGCGCGCCTACGAGCGCACCGTCAAAGACCGGCAGCAGAACGCGGGCGCGAGCGCGACAGCGGGCCGCGCATCTCATGGCTCCTCAAGGGAACACGTCGCGCAGTAGACCCCAAGGCCCAAGTCCGCCCTTTGACTCGTCGTCACCCGCGCCCACCAACACTCTCCCAAAGGAGCACGCCACCGACAACACCACTTGACTTTCATCCGTCATCCGATGTGGGAGCGTCGCTATGGGCTCGGTCCATGTCGGATCGGGCCGAGCCGCAGCCGCAGACGCCGACTACCTCGTCGAGGGCTTCTTGCTCTTCTTTGACGAGCACGTGCGGTAGCTGCGCTTGCCGCTGATCGTCTTCTCGTTGGCGAGCGTCACGGTGATCTCGACCGTGAAGCGGCCCCTGGGCAGCCCGCGAAGATTGACGGTGGCCGTGACGCGGCGGCCCTTGCGGGTCGCGACGCGCTTCTTGTTGAGCTTGACGACCGCGGTCTTGATGCGCGTGCCGCGCGGGTGCCGCAGCCGGATCTGGAACTTGCGGCGCGAGACGCACTTGCGCGTCGCGGGCAGCAGCGCGACGGACGTCAGCGTGAGCGGCTTGGCCTTGGCCGGCTTCGAAGCCGCGACGGGGGCCGGCGGGGGCACGGGAGCTGCCACGGGGATCGGTGCTGGCGGCGGGGGCGCTGACGGGGGCGCTGACGCATCGAAGGGGTGGCGTCGTGCGAACACCCCGGTGCCGTCGTCGTCGCTGCCCTGCCATGCGGTGATGAACGCGTCGGAGAGCGGGATGACCGCGGCTGAGTACTCGCTCGTCCCCGGAGACTGAGGTACGGCGACATCGCCGCCGAGCGGAGCGAGCGCGGCGTCCAGCCTTCGACTTACGACCGTGTCGCCGGAGTTGAAGGCGACCGAGAGCGTGCCGTCCGGCGCGACCGCCAGGAACGGGACGTCCTGTGATCCAGACGTCACCTCGTTGACCGTCACCTGCCCGGCCAGGGGCGTTCCATCCGGTCCGAAGCGCCGTGCGTTGATCTCGGTGGTGCTCCATGCGACGACGAAGCCCTCGCTCGTGATCGCGACGTCGGAGTAGTCCTGTGTTCCGGCGGTTGCGTCATGGACCGTGCGCGCATCGAAGACGGGGTCGTTCATGGCCGTGAAACGCCGCACGCGCACGTCGCCCAGGGTCAGGCTGTAGTCGGTCCAGGTGACCACGAACGCGCCGTCGGTTTCGATCGCGACTCGCGGCACGCTGTCATCGGCCTGGGCTGCGCCGACGGTGATCTCGGCGCTCGGGCCGGCGCCGCCCGCGCCATAGCGACGGCCGATGACCTGCCCGGTGCCGGGTGAGCCGCCGTACGCGGCCCAGACGACGACGAAGGAGCCGTCTGGCGCCATCGCAACGTCCGGTGCCCGTTGCGAGCCTGCGGTCGTGGTGTTGACCTGGAACTCTCCGCCGACCGGCGAGCCGTTGGCGTCGTACGCGCGCGCCCGCACCTCGTTGCCGGCGCCACCGCTGGAGAAGTACGTCGACCAGGCGACGACGAAGCGCCCGTCCGGCGCCGAGGAGATCGAGACCTCTCCCTGCGTGTTATTGGCGTTCTCATCGACCAGCAGTTCGCCGGTCTGAGGCGAGCCCGTCGCGTCGAAACGCCGGTGATACACCCCGTCGGCGGTTCCGTTCTGGTTCTCGGAAACCCATGCCGCGACGAAGGCGCTGCCCGGCAGCGGGGCGATGTCGGGCGATTTCTGCTGGTCAGCCGTCGTCGAGTTGAGCGGGATGTCAGGCCCCGGTGGACCTGCCGCCAGCGCCGGAATCGCGACCAGGGCGGCAAGAGTGATCGCAAGTACGACAAGGCGACGCATCTGAGGATCCAACCAGCAACGGATGCCGTCCGCAAGCCGAGCGGCCGCGGCGGCTCTTGCGCAAGGCCCCGCTGGGCTGGAGTCGGCCCCGTACCCTTGGCTCGACCGCGCCGCGCACATCGCGGCGCTGCTCGACGCAGGCGCTGCGATGGATCGTGGCGCGCGCGTCGATCGCCTTCACGTTCCGCGCGCCGCATGGCTCGCCGCGTCGGTCTTACTGCCGCGCACGCGCAGCCGGCCGCTGCCAGGTCGACGTCGCGCCCGGGCCGAGCAGAGGTTCCCTGCAAGCGAACCAGCATGTCCCGCCAGGTCCACCCCAGGGTCGACTTGTCCGGCCTCGGCGGGATCGACGTGGACAGACGGACCCTCGCGGGCCGGACCGAGCCAGCCCAGCTCCGGCCCGGAACGGTCGAGCGAGGAGCGGCGAGCCAGGCGGTGCCCGCCGCCGTTCGGCGCGCGCCTGTGATTCGTCCTTTGCGACAGCGCGCGGAGGATCTGTCGGCACTGATGCTTCTGCCTCGAAGCGAAGCCGATGACGGGCGAGACGCGGCGGTGGCATGATCGCCGGTCATGGACGCGTTCCGTGAGCCCAAGCTGCGTCGGGCGGGGCGGCAGGTTGTCACGCTCGCGCGGGCGATCCGCGCCGCGCGAGCGCGAGTCAAGGCACAGGCTCCCCGACCGCCGATCGACGGCGTTGCGCTCCGCAACCTGCTCGCGGAGGTGGCAGCGGACGCGCGCCTCGTCGACGTCCCGGTCAACAGGCCGCCGTGGACGGCAGCCGGCGTTCACGTCGCTGCCGGAGAACAGGTGACGTGGCTCGCCTGGGGCACGACGTACCTCGCAAGGCCGTTGGGCATCGGGTTTGGGCCGAGCATCGCGCTGATCGGCCGCGTCGGCGACGGTCCGGCGCAGGACAGCGCGCGTGACACGCTCACCTTCACCGCCGACCGTGAGGGCCCGGTCGAGCTGGGGAGCCGCCCCCCTGGTGAGCCGCGGGAGGACGGGTCCTTCGTAACCGATCGCGTGCCCTACCGCGCGATGTCCGGAGACCTCCAGGCCGTCGTCGTTCGCTGGGCTGATGGGACCGATGCGAGCGAGGCGCTCTCGGCCGTCGCCGCTCGTGACGCGTCGGGGCTCTGCGCCGCGGAGGCCGCACGCCTGGCGGACCCGCCGCAGCCACCGCCTGGCTGGCATCATCACCCGCTGATCGGCGAGAAGGAGACCTACGCGCCTTCGGAACGCGGCATCACCGCGAATGCCGCGCGCAGCCTCGGCATCATCCGCAAGCCGGCCGATGCGCCGCTCACGCCGACCCTCAGGCTGCGCTGGTCCTGGCGCCTGGACGAGCTGCCGTCACGCCTGCCGGAGGACACGGCGCTCACGCACGACTATCTCAGTGTCGCCCTGGAGTTCGACGACGGCCAGGACCTCACGTGGCATTGGAGCTCCGCGCTGCCGCTCGGCCTCGCCTACAGCTGCCCGCTCGAGCACTTTCGCCATTGCGAGACGCACATCGTCGCGCACAGCGGTACAGCGGATCTCGGCCGCTGGATCGACGAGGAGCGGCCTGTCCTCGCCGACCATCAGGTGGCGATCGGGGGTCCGGCGCCGGCGCGTGTCGTCCGGGCGTGGCTGATCGCGGTCAGCTGCTTTCAGATGGGTGAAGGGCGCGGCGAGTTCGGGCGTATCGAGCTCGTCGACGGGGACGAGGTCATCCGCGTGCTCTGAGCGCCGGTCTGCTTCTGAGCGGAAACGAGCGACGAATCGGATCGCGCTCGCTTTCGCCTGACAGCGACAGCGAGGTCGGCGCCCGGAGGCGCTGCTCCTTTGCACATGCAAAGCAGAAGCGCAGCGGGCGTGGACGAGTGTCCCAGCGCTGGGACACTCGCCGGCGATGACAACGCTCATGCGCCACTCGCCGCCCGGGCCCGCTGGTCAGCCCGTCTGGACCGCCCTCCTTGCATACTTAGGAGAGCCCACCTCGTGACCCTCGAAAACCCTGCTGCCGATCAGAATTCTCGGTAGAACATGGGGACGGCCGGCCGCTGGTGCGGACGGTCGCCGGCCGAGCGATGAAGGGGTGGTTTCATGTCGTACAACGACAGGGCCGACGGTATGCCCGACAAGCCCGACGACCAGTGGAGCGCGGGCCGGTGCGCGATGACATCGCCGAGGCGATCCTGGACGTCGGCGGGAACGCGATCGTCGAGCTCTATGTGGAGACGCCGGATGCCGACGAGTCCGGCCTGGTCGTGTCGTTCGTCGGCGACGACGACGTCGAGCACTCCTACCTCGTGTCCGTGAAGCGCCTGCCGGACGTGCGCGAGCCGGTCGATCCTGACTTGGCGGACGCGGCGTACTTTCCACCGGCTGCTTGAGCCTGGCCAGAAGGCTCTGCTGGCCCGATGTCCTGAAAAGCCTGGGCTTGCAGGTGGTTCGGTGCGATGGCGAGACCCGGACTCGAACCGGGGACACCACGATTTTCAGTCGGCGGCGTTTGCGCCGCGATCATCAGTGTCTTGGGGGCTTTCGCCGCGGGCATGAGGGCTGATGTGTCCGTGGATAGCGGTTGATGCACCTGGGTTTGGGGCGTGAGAGGCACTTCACGCCCTAAACGCCGGCAGCGTCTGCAGGCGCCACGCCGGAGGCGCATTCGTCCCGGTCACTTGTAGCCAGCGCGCCCCCGCTCAGGCGCTCCCAACCCGGCCGTTCGGCGCGCGCCTGCAATTCGTCTCTATGAAAGAGGGGTGGGTGTCCCGCGATGGCTCGTGGAGGCGGCGTGACCGGCCGCCGTCTCCGCCACGTTCTTGCTGTTCAGAGCAGCAATGCTGTGCAAGTCAGCACGGCTGGGGCGGGGATGCTGGCTGTCTGACATTGCATATGGGCGAAGGGTATGCGTCCCGGGTCGGTCAACGGGTTGCCGGTCGGTACGCGCCAGATCCACAAGTCAAGCGTGCGTGCGCCTGGGTCGGACGTGGGCTGGCAGACGGTCCCCCCGGCGCCGCTGGCCGCGCCTGAAACGGGTGCAGTGGTGCCCCCCGAGACGGCGAAGCTCCCGGCCGATACGAAGCCTTCGGTCGCGGTCGAGATGCAGGTCCCTGCGTTTGCCAGACTCGAATCGTCGGTCGTGACCGTGAGCCCGATGTCATCCAACGAGAGGATCCTGGTCTGCGTGGTGGACGTTGGGTCTGCCGAGCCGACGATGAGGCGACGGTTGGCCAAGAACGACGCATCGGCCTCGGTCTTGGTGTACCCGTCTGGCGTTCCGGGGTCGCCCTTCGCACCGGGGTCGCCCTTCGCGCCCTGCGGTCCCTGCGGGCCCTGCACCGAGCCGTTGAAGTCCGCCGCGGTCAGCGACCGGTTCTTGATGTCGCTGCCGGTGAGCGAACCGTTCTTCACGTCTGCGCCTGTCAGCGAACTGTTCTTGACCTTCGACCCGGTGACGGCGTTCTTCTTGATCTGGGCGGAGCCGACGCTGCTCTTCGGCAGCTTCACGGCGGCATAGCTAGCGCCGCCCAGCGCGATGAACAGCGCAATGCTCGCCACGACATTGGCGTACGTCAGTTGGCTGCGAACTCTGACGAGCATCGGTAAGGCTCCCCGGTCGATTCAGGCTGAATCCTTCTGGTCGTTTAGGTCTCTTCGGACATCGCGACGATGTCAGCGCGGGTGAGCTTTCCGACTAGCTCGGGATGATCGCTCGCGATGTGCGCCTCGACCTTGGCGACGAGCTCATCCTCGCCCTCGGCTTGCACCTTCTGTCCGCACTCGCAGTTGACGACCTTGCTCACAACTTCCTCCGATCGCGAGTTGATCCCATCACCCGCGATTGTGATGACCGCCGTTTGGCATTAGGTTGGCGAAACCTTGGCGTCGGTCGTTCACATCCAGGTGTGCGGACACATCGCCGTTCTCATCGACGGTGAGCGTCGCGATCGCGGGTTGCCCGGCAGACAGGGCCGCGAGCTGCTGGTTCTCTTGGTGCTGCGGCGAGACCGGGCGGTCAGCCGCGATCAGCTGACCGCTCTGCTCTGGCCGGCTGGCGCGCCGCGCGCCGCCGACGCTGCACTCAGCGCGCTCCTCTCGAAGCTGCGGCGGTCACTCGGCTCCGACCTGCTCATCGGCAAGTCCGAGCCGCACCTCACTCTGCCGGCGGGAACCTTCGTCGACTTCGAGGCAGCAGCAGAGGCGGTCCACCGCGCGGAGTCCGCAGTCGCCAGCGGGCACTGGACCGATGCCTGGGGGCCGTCGCGCGCGGCGCTGCATACCGCCACCCGAGGGCTGCTGCCCGGACACGACGCCCCCTGGATCGAAGAAGAGCGCCTCGAGCTCGAGAGCATCCGCATGCGCGCGCTGGAATGCGTCGCGGCGACCGGTCTGGGGCTGGGTGGCGGCGAGCTCGCCGCAGCCGAGCGCGCAGGGCGTGCACTCGTCGCCTCGTGGCCCTTTCACGAGAGCGGCTACAGCACGCTCATGGACGCGCTCGACGCTCAGGGCAACGTCGCCGAAGCACTGCTTCTGTACGAAAGACTGCGGTGCCTGCTGCGCGACGAGCTCGGCATCACACCCAGCGCCCAACTGCAGCAACGCCACACGGAGCTCATCCACCAACGGGCGTGACTCAGGCTTGCGGCCGGTCGCCGCCCGCAGGCGGGGGGACACGCGTCGGCGGTGCGAACTCGCCCGCCTGGCCTACGGGGGGGCCGAAGGGAAATCCCGGTGACAGTCGTGGCCGCCGAGAGCGTGAGCCGTCTCAAGATCGACGGCATCTGGGCGCTCGGGGCGACCGTTCTGCTCGAAGGCGACGACATCGAGGATGCGCGGTGGGCCGACCGCGCCATCGCCGAGCGCGACGAGCCCTACCTGGTGGAGGACAGCGCGGATCCCCTCACCCGCGACGGCGCGGGAACGATCGGGCGCGCCATCAGCTTCACCACCGGCGGCTTGGGGGCTTTCGCCGCGGGCATGAGGGCTGATGTGTCCGTGGATAGCGGTTGATGCACCTGGGTTTGGGGCGTGAGAGGCATCTGACGCCCTTGACGCCGCCAACGTTCTGCGCGCCGAGCCGATGTCGTTTCTCGCACGCCTGCAATTCGTCATGGAAGGCGGAGGTGGGCTGGCTGCCGAACCTTGTGCCGTCTGTTGGGCTGTGGAACGATCACCCTCGTTGTGTCCAGCTGCCATGAGGTGCTCGTGTTCAAGTTCAGTGCATTCCTGCTCGTCGTCGGCGCTTCGGTCTTGGCGGCGGGCCCGGCGTCCGCGGCGACGAAGTCCTGTGGCACGGTGAAGGGCGTCGGCAACGGGACGGCGATCTCCAAGGTCACGACCTCGACGGGGTCATGTCCGTCGGCAAAGTCGGTCGCCAAGAAGTTCGCGCGTACACGCATCGCCCCCGCGGGCTACGCGTGCAAGGAGAAGTCGACGTCGATGAGTTCCGCGCGGGTGACGTGCAGGGGCGTAAGTCGGACCATCACCTTCAGGGTCGTATGGAACGGCTCGATGCCGCTGCCTCCCGCAGCCGCGCCGCCGTCCGCGAACGGGTGAGGCTCGCCCCCGCTCGTCAGGCTCCGCGGCGCTTCGGTGCGCACGTGCGGTAGCGGCGGGTGATCGTCAGCTTGCGCTTGTTGGTCGTCACGTCGACGCGGATCGTCCAGCGGCCCTTGGGCAGACCCTTGAGAACGATTGCCGCGCTGAGGCGGCGTGTGACCGTCAGGGACTTGCGGCCCTGAACGCGGATGACGGCGCGCGCGACGCGCTCGCCTCGCGGGACGCGCAGACGGATCGAGAAGACGCGGCGCGAGACGCAGGCACGTACCGAGGGCAGCGCGATGACCCTCGCGGCCGCGGCGGGCGAGCCCTGAGGGAGCGCCTGAGCCTGGTCTCGGATCTGGTTCGCGGCGGCCTCGCCGGGGACATCCTTCGTGACCGGCGGTGTGTAGGGCTCTGTGATCACACTCGCTGCGGCCGATGTCGCCGTCGCCGTGCCACCGGGTCCGGTGGCAGTCACCTCGCAGGCCAGGCTGTTGTACAGGTCTTCGGCGCTCACCACGTACGTCGGGGCACTCGCGCCCGGGATCTCGGTCCCCGACCTCAGCCAACGATACGCCAGGCCCGTCGAGCCGGTCCACGTCCCGGGCTCGCAGGTCAGCGTCGCGCCAACGCGTGGGGTACCGGTGATCGCGGGCGGCGCCGTGTTCCGCGGCGCCGCGATCGAGATGCACGCGGTCGTCGTGCCGGGGACGCACGGCTGCCAGTCGGGGTCGTCGTCCTCGGTGGGGAGCGTGACGATCGTGCTGTCGTCGGTCCCGAGGAACGTGCGCGGCTGAGGATCGCTCACCCGCGTCGCGGCGCCCCCGCTCGCAGGCATGCGGAAGATCGGCCGACGGCTGTAGTCGGTCGTCGTGCCCGTGCACGTGTAGGTGTCGGAGGCGAAGGCAATCTGCGTTCCATCCGGCGACCAGGCGGGGGCGCGCTCGTGCGGACCCACCCAGCCAGAGGTGTTCGTGAGGTTCGTGTTCGTGTTCTGGACGACGTCGGCGACGTAGATGTCCAATGGCAGCGCGTCGCTGCCGCACTCACCCACCGTGTAGCCCGACACGCTCGCCTCATAGCTGCTGTAGGCGATCTTCTTGCCGTCGGGCGACCAGTCGAGGCCGTTGCCGCCGTGGTAGGCGAGCATCGTCGGCACGGCGCCGACGGCCTGCAGATCAGTGCCGTTTCCCGCGACGGTCCACAGGTGCCAGCCGCCGCCTGGCAGGTTGCCCTCGCATGCGGCGATGAACGCGATGCGGTCGGTGGAGCTCCAGTCGATCGTTCCCAGCCAGGCGCTGCACTGGTCGGCATTGATGCCGTCCGGAATGAGCTGAGCCTGGCCGCTCCCGTCGGCGTTCATGACCCACAGCGTCGCGTCCGCGGTGTTGCCGGTGCTGTAGCGGCGGTAGGCGACCTTCAGGCCATCCGGTGACCACACCGCGTTGTGCGATGCAACGCCCGCCGGGCTGATGCGCGTCTCGCCCGTCCCGTCGGCGTTCGCGCGGTAGATCGCGCCGCCCCACTCGCGGCGACGCTCGTACACGATCCGGTTGCCGCTGGGCGACCAGTCGGCCGCGAGCGTGTAGCGGACATACGGGACGAACGGAGGCAGGAGCAGGCCCTCGCCCGTGCCATCAGCGTTGATCCGCGTCTGCGCGACGCTGTCGCCGGCACCGGTGAGGTGATGCCCGAACGCAAGCATGCCGTTGCCGCCCGGAAACGCGGCATGAACGACCGAAGCCGCCGTCAGCGTCGCCACGACGACGCACAGCACGGCGGCAGTGCGCACCGCGACCATCCTTGGTCCCCCCATTGCCTGATCGTAGGCGCCAATCCTCCTGAAGGCAAACCGTCGACTTCGGCACAAACACGGCGCGCCCGCTTCGGACTGTGATGAAAGGTGGACCTCCTCGGTGGGACGCTTCGCGTGTCACCGAGAAACGAGTCGAGGAGGCCCGGACTCATGATGCACGCTGGGTTGGATCTCAGTCGCAGGAAGATCGATGTGTGCTTGTTGAGCGACGAGGGGGAGGTCGCCGGGCAGTTCGCGGTGCCGCCGGATGCTGATGGTTTGCGTGGCCTGAATCGGCGGGTGATGGATCTGGGGGTGCCGGTGCGCGGGGTGATCGAGTCGATGACCGGCGCGCGGTTCGTGCATGACACCTTGGAGCAGCTCGGCTGGGACGTGCTGATCGCCGATGCGACCAAGGTCAAGGGCTTGGCGCCGTTGGCGTGCAAGACCGACAAGATCGACGCGCGCGTGCTCGCGGTGCTCTCCCAGCGCGATCTGGTGCCGGCGATCTGGCTGCCCGATCCGCGGGTGCGCAGGGAGCGCGAGCAGGCGCGCTTCAGGCTGCACTTGGTCAAGCACAAGTCGATGCTCAAGTCGCGCATCCACGCGACGCTGATGACGTTCGGGCGGCCGTGCACCGTCACCGATCTGTTCGGCGTCGCGGGCCGCAACATGTTGGCCGGGCTTGACGTTCCCGATCCGTGGCGCGGCACGATCGATGCCAGCGTCCTGCTGATCGACGACCTCGAGCGGCAGATCGCTGCGATCAACGCGCAGCTGCGCGCCGGCGGCGCTGATCATCCCTACGTGCCGTTGCTGATGAGCGCGCCCGGTGTCGGCTGGGTGCTGGCGTTCACGATCGCCGCGGAGATCGGCGAGATCGACAGGTTCAGCTCACCGACCAAGCTCGTCGGCTACACGGGCTTGTGTCCGCGCGTCTACCAGTCCGGTGAGAAGGACCGTCGCGGCCCGCTGACCAAGGCCGGGCCGAAGTACCTGCGATGGGCGATGCTCGAAGCCACGATGCACGCGCTGCGCCACGAGGCCTATGCCGAGCGCTACCAGCGCAACAAACGCCGCCTGGGCAAGCAACGCGGCGCGAAGGTCGCCCAAGTCGACATCGCCCGGCGCTTGACCGAAGCGATTTGGCACATGCTCACCAGGCAGCGAGCCGTTCAACCCAACTCCCGCTGCGGGAGGCGCCGCTTTTCGTCTGGCCGCCTGACGGCCCTTTTCGGACTTGCGCCCCCGCAGCCGGCCTCCCATCTCGCCTGGTCTCCCGACGACGAGGCGATAGAGACATGAGCGCCGCTCCACCCACCACCGCTCACAGCCCCGAGCGACAGACCACCGATGCCGATCGACACCACACCACTTGACACCCAAGCGCCTTTCATAGAGACGAGGAGCAGGCGCGCGGAGGAGTTCTCGGTTCCGGCGACACAACGGTCCGGACTCGTGGTGTCTTGTGTTCGAGTCCGGCGCTGTGCGTCACAGGCCAGAAACCGCTGACTTGCAAGCATTTCGATGTCGAGACCCGGACTCGAACCGGGGACACCACGATTTTCAGGCGGCGGTGTTCGCGCCGCGATCATCAGTGTCTGTGGGGCTGGGTTTGGGGCGTGAGAGGCGCTCCGCGCCCTAGACGGCCGGCAGTGTTCTGCGCGCCTCGCCTTTCGCCTCGCCTTGCTCAGGTCCGCCCCGGTGATCTCCGCTGCGATCTGTTTACATCCGCGAGCCGCTACGGCAGCGGCAGGCCGATCGTCGGGTCGACGCCCGGGCCGATCCGTGCGCCCTCCGCCGTGACCTTCACGAGGTGCTTGCCCTGGGTGTAGCCCTCGAGGATCTTCTCGACCGCCTTGCGGTATTCGCGCTCGAACTTGCGGGGGTCGGCGATCTGTCCGAGCTCGGGGAAGAACTTCGGCGCCCAGTTACGGGCGTAGCGCAGCGCCTGTTCCTCGGTGGCGTACATCAGCATGTACTTCGCGATGTAGCGGAAGTCCTTGGACTTGGCGTCGAAGCCGGAATGCGTCCAGCCGTGGAAGCCGAACGGGATCAGCCCTGAGCGCTGCGCCTTGGAGAACTCGTTCATCAGCTCGAGCTCGACCTGCCCGCGGATCCCGGCCGGCAGGTTCTTGCCACTCAGACGGTCGACGACGGCGTTGAAGTCGATGTCGGACACGATCGGGCGCGGCTTGCCCTTGAAGACCGGGTTGCCATTGACGACGAGCTTCTTGTACTGGATCAGCGTCGCGCCTTCGCGCTCGATCGCCGTGAGCTCGATCCGGGCCTTGTACTTCTCGCCGAGGTCGACGTCGGCGCCGCCCTTCTTGAGCATCTTCTTGACCTTGTCGGCCTTGCCCGTCGGGTCGGCCTTGAGGCCCTTGAATTTCTTGTACTCGTCGAGCTTCTCGTCGTAGCGCAGCTGGATGCGGCGCTTGTCGACGTCCTTGAGCTTGGAGAAGCCCTTCGGCAGCTCCGGCTTGTAGTAGGCGGTCTGCCCGAGCCAGTCCTCCGGGGCGCCCATGAGCACGTCGTCGGGGGTGAGGTTCTTCGTTGGCACGGCCTCGACCTTGCCGATGCCGTCCGCGATGTTCGCCGAGTAGGCGTTCACCGGCCGCGCCTGGAGCTCGATGTCGACCCCGAACTTCTTGTTGAGCCTCTCGACCGTGCCCGACATGAAGTCGAGCTGGTCCTCGTTGAGGTTGCCCAGTCCCTTGATCGGCGTCCGCGCTGGCGGTGTCCCGCTCTTCACGATGCTTGACGCGCCGCGCTCGGCGAGGCGCTCGGTGATCTGCCCGGGCGGCGTGACGGCATCGACCACATCCTCAAGGTCGGCGGCCTTCGAGCCCTTGCGCAGGATGCCCAGCGCCTTCGTCGCGTTGCCCACCGGGTCGAACGCGTCCTCCAGCCCGAAGCCGGCGACCGCGCCCTCCACGTCGCCGAGCTTGCCGGCGAACGTCTTGACGGCCTTGCGCGGATCGCGCTGAAGCAGGTCGTCCCACTTGATGGCGTCGAACTCGCTCTTGTCGCGGTAGGCCTCGACCTTCGCTGCGAGCTCGTCGTAGATCTTCGGCAGCTCCTGCGCCAGGTACTTGCGGTCCTCCTCGCTGGAGTAGAACCTGGCGCTCTCGCTGAGCAGGCCCTTGCCCTTCGTGTAGACCTCGGCCGCGGCGTCCGCCATCTCGGCGTTGATCGCGCCCTCCTGCCCGTTGTAGACACCGCGCAGGTAGTCGCGCCAGAACAGCCCCGGGGTGATCAGCACGTTGTCGGCGACGTTGTCGATCGACTTGTCGAACCGGCGCAGCATCCGCTCGGAGCTCTCGGCCGCAAGGATCACGGCGAGCTCAGCGGTACCGGGCTTGGCCGGGACGATGCTCTGCCGGTTTGCGCGGTCGGCGCGGATCACGTTCGGCATCCACGAGAGAGCGTTCGCGGGCAGACCGTTCTGCTGCGCCAGCGCCTTCTCGAATCTCGTCGGCTTCAGCAGCTTGCGGGTCTTCGGGTTCTTCGCCAGGTCGCGGCGCACCGCGTCCACGAGACGCTTGACCGCCTTCGCGCGCGCATCCTGGAGCTTCGCCCCGAGCTTCGTGAGCGCGCCCGCGACCGCCTGCCGCGTCTCCCACTGACTCGCCGGCCGCAGCTCGGCGTCGATGCGCAGCGCCGCGTCGGCGGTCTCCGTCTCACCCGCCGAGTTCTTCGCCTTCACCCGCGTGACGAGACGCGCGCTGCCCGGCGAGGTGACCTCGAAGACGAGCGTGTACGCGACGCTGGACTTGCCCGGGATCGTCGCCCCGAAACCCGGGGTGGGGGCGAAAACCGGCTGCAGGCCCGCCAGCGCCCCGCCCGCGCTGTTGTCGCGGGCGACACCCATCCCCGTCGGGAAGACGACGTCGGTCAGCGGCTCGGCCCCGTCGTTCGTCGCCGTCAGCCGCACGCTCACCAGGTCACCGGAGGACGCGACGGGCGCATCCAACTCCACCCGGAGCGTGTCCGGGCCGGCGCCGATGCGGTAGATCGGCGCGTCCGTCTGCGCTGCGGGGCGCTCACCCGGCCGACGATGTAGCCGCCATCGGGGGAGATGTCGGTGGCCGTGACCAGCGGGCCGGTCGCCCCCGGCGCCATCGTGTTGAGATCGACCGCGGTGCCGTCGGGCCGCCACATCGTGGCGCGCCCCGTGGCCCCGCTGCCCGACGTGCCGACTGCCGTGCCGTCGTCGGCGATCGCCCGGGCCGTCGCCGTCGTGAACCCGGCAAGCGGCTGCAGCGTTGTCACCGAGGAGGCACCGACGAGCTTGGCGGGGAGGTTGTTCACCTGGCCCAGAACGACTCCGGAGGGCGTGATGCCGCGGGCGACCGGGACAAAGCCGACGGGCAGGTCGGTCACGACGCCGACTGCCGAGACGGTGCGTGCCGCGCTCGAGCACTGCAGGACGACCGTGCCGGCGTCGTTGATCGCCACGGCGGCCTCCGAGCTCGAAGGGCAGCCGGCGGGCAGGGGCGTCACGGTCGGCGACCCGGCCGCTGCGGTGACCGTCTTCACGGACCCGCCGAGCACGACGCCGGCGCCGTTCAGCGCAAGGGGCACCGTGAAGGGCGTCCAGACGCAGGGAGCCGTCGGCGCGGCGGGGGCAGGCCGCCGAGCTCGGTGAGCACGCCTGCGCCGGACCAGACGAGCCCGCGGGAGACCCGCGGCTGCCACGAGCTGCACGACGACGACGGGTTCGTGTACCCGGTCTGGCCGACGATCCGGCCCTGGTCGTTGATGTCGTAGGCCGTGGTCCGCACGACCGCCTGGCCGGCGGACGAGGGCGACGGCGGCAGCGTCGTGAACCCGCCGTTCCAGGTGAACGGGACGTTGGTCTCGTTCGGATTCGCCAGATCCGTCGAGCCCGTGCCCAGCACGACGCCCGAGCTGTTGACGCCGACGGCATCGACGTAGCTGTACGGGCGCTGGAGTTCGACGTAGTCGGCCGACGCCACGGCAACCGAGGCGGAGAACGCGACCGCCGTGAGGATCAGGACGCAGCGCAGCATGGATGTCGGAAAGATAAGCGACGATCAGCGCTGACCACGCTCACACGCCCAACGACACCCGCTTCGCCGGCGCGACGTCGTTCAGCGGCACCGGCAACGCTTCGTCAGCGTCGGCTTGCGGCCGGCAGAACTGCGAGACTCCCGCGCTCAGCTTCACCACAAGGCGCAGCGGCTGATCGCCCGGCGCGTCGCCCTGGCACGGACTCATAGTCCCTTGCGTTCGAGTCCAGCGCCCGCTCCAGTGGCGTATCACGGGCCAAAAGCAGCCGATTTCCAGCCACTTCCAATGGCGAGACCCGGACTCGAACCGGGGACACCACGATTTTCAGTCGTGTGCTCTACCAACTGAGCTATCTCGCCGCGGTTGGGCAGGGTAGCGCGACGGCGGTCACTCCGGCCCCTCGGCGGTGACCTCGCGCAGGAACCGCAGCGACGCCGCGACGATCGCCTCCTGCGCACGTTCGCGGCTGATCGCGCGCTCGCCGTCGCCGCGCTGGGCGCCGTAGTCGCCGAAGTCCGCGTGCACCGCGCCGGGGATGACCACGAAGCGGGTGTCCGGCGGGAGGTCGGCGCGCGAGTCCGCGATGTCGGCCGGGGTTGCGAGGCCGTCGCGCCCGCCGGAGATCGACGTGACCACGAGGTCGGTGCGGCCGGCGAGCGCGTCGTTCGCCGGGTACGAGGCCCAGAGCAGGAGGCCGTCGGCCGCGCGCTCGTCCTCGACGACCATCGACGCGGCGGTGCCGCCGAGCGAGTGTCCGCCGACGGCGACGGGCCGGCTGTCCGCCGCGGCGCGGCGCACCTCGTCGGTGGCCGCGCCGCGGGCGAGCAGTCCGACGCCCAGCGGCGGCTTGACGATCACGACGGGATGGCCCGCCGCGGCGAGGGGCCGCAGCAGCGGCGCGTAGGCGCGCGGGTCGACCCGCGCGCCGGGGATGAAGACGAGGCTCGCGTCGCCCGGCCGTGCGGCGGCCGGCGCCGGGCGTATGCGGATCCGCGTGGCGGACTCGGTCACCACGACGCCGTCGCCGGATGCGAGCGCGCGCAGCGTCGGCTCCGTCGCGGTGAACGGCCGCAGCCAGACGACGAAGCCGCCGACGACGAGCGCGAGCGCGACGCCGGCGATCCGCGCCGCAGTCCGCCAGGGCCCGCGGGAACCGCCTCGCGGGCGCCGGAGGCCGACCGCGACGAGCGTCACGCCCGCCAGCGCACAGGCCGCGAGCAGCGCCAGGTACGCCGGGTGCGAGGCCGTGACGGCGCCCCAGCGGGTGAGCGCGGAGAACGCCGCCGCCGCGGCCAGCACGCTCCCGGCGATCAGGAGCGCGACGCGCGAGGTCACCGGTCGCCGCGTCCTAGCGCAGCTTGCCGCGGCGCAGCGTCGTCTTCGCGGTGAACTTCCGCTTGTTCCCGGTCGGGTCGCTGACGGTGACCGCCGTCGTGATCCGCATGCTCTTGCGCTTGCGGAGCAGCGCCTTGCCGCGGGAGTTGAGCTTCATCTTCACCGATCCGCGCTTGCCCGCGGCGACGGTGAATCGCGCCTTGGCGACCGACACCGGCTTGGTCGCGGCGCCCCGCGCCGAGCGCCTGGCCGGCGGGATGGTGCGGCTGTCGAGCACGACGACGCACCGGCCGGACTCGCCGCAGGTCACCGCGGGAGACGTGTAGCTGCCGTCCGCATTCACCGGGACGGCGGTCACGGTCGCCACGGATGCCGTCACCGATGTGGGGCTCGCGTCGCCGCCTGCGGGAGCGGCCGGAGCGGCCGGAGCGGGCGGCGGCGCGGGCGCGGGCGCGGGCGGCTGCGTCGGCGCGACCGGGATCACCGGGGCGATCGGGGAGGGCGGCGTGCCGGGGAAGACCGCCGCGATCCCCGCGCTGACGGTGCCGCCGACGTCGCGCTGGTAGCACCCGATCACCACGTCGCCGCCGGTGTCGCCGTCGACATCGCCGGCTGCGACGTCGTACCCGCACTTGTCGTCGGCGGCCGGGCTCGCGAGCCCGAGGGCGGTTCCCGCGCCGAACCCGGCGTTGCTCGTTGCGCGCAGGAACACGATCGCGCTGCCGGCCGTCGCGGTCCCGGAGAACGTGTCGTTCCCGCAGCCCATGACCACGTCGCGGCGAGCGTCGCCGCCGACCTCGGCGATCGCGAGGTTCTGCGCGCACGCTGCCGACGACACGGGCGCCGGGGGATAGAGCCACGTCGTCGCGCCGAACGTCCCGCCGCCGGTGGCCAGGCGCACCGCGGCCGCGCCCGAGAACGCGCCCGTCCCGGGCGGCGTCACCTGGTAGCAGCCGATCGCCAGGTCGCCGACGCCGTCGCCGTCGACGTCCCCGACCGCGACGCCGTCGCCGCAGGGGCCCGTGCCCGCACCCGGCTCGACGCCGACGCCGCCCTCGAAGCTCGCGCCGGAGACGTGCCGGTAGACGACGGCGCCGCCCCGGGGGCCGCGGCCGGAGCAGCCGACCACGACGTCCGGCCGCCCGTCGCCGCTGACGTCGCCGATCGCGACCGCCGATCCGCAGCGGTCGAAGCTCTCGACCGGCGCCGGCGGGACGAGCGGGCTGTTGCTGAACGCCCCCCCGGCGGAGCTCACGTGGACGTAGGCGATCCCGGTGTTGGACGTCCCGGACGCGTTGCAGCCCACGACGACGTCCGCCCGCCCGTCGGCCGTGAGGTCGCCGACGGCGAGGTCGGCGCACTTGTCGTTGTCGTCCTGCGTGGAGCCGGTGAGGACGACGCCGGCGTCGAAGCCGGTGTTCGCCACGTTGCGCCGCAGGACGACCGCGCTGCCCGTGTTCGGGGCGTCGGTGATGCCGTCGCTGTCGCAGCCCATCACGACGTCGTCGCGGCCGTCCCCGTTGACGTCGCCCGTGGCCACGTCGCTGCCGCAGCGATCCAGCGCGGCGGGCTGGGGATGCGCGAGCGGGACAGGGGTCTCGAAGCCGGTGTTGGCGGCGTTGCGAACGAACACCAGCAGGCCGCCGGCGGTGGCCACGGCCCCGCCGGTGGCACGCGGGCAGCCCACGACGACGTCGTCGCGGCCGTCGTCGTTGACGTCGCCCGTGGCGACGGACTCGCCGCAGAAGCCGTTGGTCACGGGAGCGGTGGGCGGCAGCTCGACCGGCGCGCTCCATGCGGGCGCAGCCGCCAGGGCGAGCATCATCGCGGCGACGGCAAGGGCATGGACGTACCTGCGGTGCATCGACTTCCCCCCGTGTGACTGGTCCGGACCGGATCCGGACCCTAACGGACTCCCGGGTGTCGTTCAGCCGCCGGCCCAGCGCCGCAGCTGCGGCAGCGGGTCGATCGGGCGCGTGCCCTTGAGGTGCCGCCAGCCGCTGGGCCACAGCTCGAAGTGCAGGTGCGGGCCGCTCGCGCTGCCGGTCGCTCCGACGCGACAGAGCTGGTCACCGGGCGCGACTCGCGCGCCGGGCCGGAGCGTCGCGCTGCCCGCGAGGCAGTGGGCGAACATCATGTCCCAGCCGTTGTCGGCGTGGAGGATCACGTAGCGCCCGGCGCCGTTCGCCTGGTAGCTGTTGAAGAGCACGGCGCCGGCGAGCGGCGCCACGATCGGCGTGCCCGACGCGGCGACGATGTCCTGGCCCTCGTGGACGTGCCCGGGACGCCCGGCGCCGAAGCGCGCGCCCGCGCTCCCGAAGCCGTACCCGCCGCGGACGGGGAACACGCCGGACACCTGGCCCTCGCCGCCGAGGCTCGGGGGCACGGGTGTCGGCTGGGTCGCCGGGGGCTGCGGCTTGGGCTGGGGCTCCGGCTTGGGCTTCGGCTTCGGCTTGGGCTTGGGCTTCGGCACGACGGTGAACGACACGCTGCGGGTCCGCACCGGCCGGTCGCCCTGCAGCCCGCGCACGACGAGCCGCACGCGATGGCGGCCGACCCGCAGGGTCCGCGGCAGCGACAGGCGCACCGTGCGGCCGGTCGCGACGCGCGGGAAGGTGATGCGACGGGCACCGCCGGGGCCGCGGACGACGGCGTCGACGCGGACGCGCGTCGCGCCGGGGCGGGCGATGCGCATGGCGATCCGCGGCGCGGTGCCGCGCCGGACGCGTGGTCGGGTGGGCCTGAGCGCCCGCACGCGCACGACTGGGCGAAGCGACGCCGAACCGTATTCGGCGCCGCCTGCCGGTGGTCTGGAGACCGAGCCCGGATCCGCCTCCACGCCGCCCGCTCCCGTCGCCTGGGCGACGGGAGCAGAGAGCGTGAGGAGGAGGAGGGTCCCTGCGATGCAGGCGATGAGGCCTCTGGGGGAGAAACTCATCTGGGACACCATCGGCAGAACGGGCGGGCGGCCGCAGAGTTGCGCCCCACTGCACGAGATCTGGCGCGGAAGGCTCTACGCCGCAAGCATCTGCGTGAGCACCTCGAGCGCGGCCGCCTTGTGCAGCGGCTCGTTGAGGTTCCCGCACTTCGGCGACTGCACGCAGGAGGGACAGCCGCTCTCGCATGGGCACTCGGCGATCAGCGCGTGCGCGTCGCGGACGAGGTCCTCGAAGCGCAGATAGCCCTGACGCGTGATTCCCACGCCGCCCGGGTGCCCGTCGTAGATGAAGATCGTCGGCCCGCCTGTCTGCGGATGCGCGTTGGTCGAGAGGCCGCCGATGTCCCAGCGGTCGCACATCGCCAGCAGCGGCAGCACCGCGATCTGCGCGTGCTCGGTGGCGTGCAGCGCACCGAGCAGCGCGGGCAGTGGCACGTCGTCGAGCGCCGGGCCGTCGCCGAGCTCGTACCAGAGCGCCTGCGTGGCGTACTCGGTGCGCGGGAGGTCGAGCGCCTGGAGGTCGAGCAGCTCGCGGGTGCCCAGGCGCTTGCGCTGGAAGGCGAGCACCTGCTCGCTGACGGTCACGCGGCCGAAGCTCAGCGTCACCCCGCAGCAGTCGCGGCGATCGAGCAGCCGCTCGATCTCGGTGTCGATCTCGCGCCTGGGCTGCGTGTACCAGTCGCCGGTGAACGGCTCGACGAGCGCGCGCCCCAGGTCGAGGTCCAGCTCGCGCACCTCGTACTGCCGTCCCATGTGCAGGTAGACCGCGCCCTCGTGGACGGTCGAGCAGGCGCGCGCCAGCTCGACGGTGCCGAGGACCTCTCCCGCGCGGACGTCGACGACCTGGACGCTCGACGGGGACGCCGAGCGCAGCGACACGCCGGCGGCCGGGAAGTCCTCCGGCGCGCGCAGGGTGAAGCGCCCGCGCCGCTCGACCAGCGTGCCCTGGGCGGCCAGCGCCTCGCAGTGAGCGCGCACGCGCGGACCGAGGATCTCCGCGTCCGTGTCCGGGTCGATCGGCCCCTCGTGCGCCGCGCACACCAGGTGCGGGAGGTGGATCTGCTCGTTCTCGTGGTGGAGGATCGCCGCCTCGACGGGCCGCTCGAGGAACTCGTCGGGATGGCGGCAGAAGAACTGGTCCAGCGCGTCCTCGCCGGCGACGTAGACGGCGAGGCCGCGCCCGCGGCGTCCCGCGCGCCCCCACATCTGCCGCAGCGAGGCGACCGTGCCCGGGAAGGTCACGCAGACGGCGGCGTCGAGCGCGCCGATGTCGATGCCGAGCTCCAGCGCGTCGGTGGTCACGACGGCGAGCAGCTCGCCGCTCGTCAGCCGCTGCTCGAGCTCGCGGCGCTGCTGCGGCGTGTAGCCCGCGCGGTAGGCGGCGACGCGTCCGGCCAGCTCGTGGTGGCCGTCGCGCGAGAGCTCGTCGGCGGCCATGCGCGCGACGAGCTCGACGCCCTTGCGCGACTTCATGAAGCAGATCGTCCGCGAGCCCTCACGGACGAGGCGCGCGACGAGCTCGGCGGCCTCGGCCAGGACGCTGCGGCGCGTCTGCAGCACCTCGTCCTCGACGGGCGGGTTCCACATCGCGATCTGGCGCCGCGCGCCGGGCGAGGCGTCCTCGTCGACGAGCTGCACGTCGTCCAGGCCCGTGAGGCGCTCGGCGAGCTCGACGGGGTTGGCGATCGTCGCGCTCGCGAGCAGGATCCGCGGCGTCGTCCCGTAGGCGCTGCGCGACGCGCCGCAGCCGCCGCAGGACGTTCGCGACGTGGCTGCCGAAGACGCCGCGGTAGACGTGCGCCTCGTCGACGACGACGACGGCGAGGTTCGCGAACAGGTCGCCCCATTTCGCGTGGTGGGGCAGCACGCCGATGTGGAGCATGTCGGGGTTGGTGAGGATGAGGTTGGAGCGGCGGCGGATCTGCGTGCGCTCCTCGCGCGGCGTGTCGCCGTCGTAGATCGCGGGGCGGATCTCCTTGTGCAGCCCGAACCGGTGCAGCGCGCGCGCCTGGTCCTGCGCGAGCGCCTTCGTCGGGTAGAGGTAGAGCGCACGCGCGTGCGCGTCGGCGAGCAGGGTCTCGAGCGTCGGGAGCTGGAAGCAGAGCGACTTGCCCGACGCGGTGCCCGGTGGTGACGATCGTCGTGCCCGCCCAGGCGGCGTCGAGCGCCTGCGCCTGATGCGCGTAGAGCTGCTCGATGCCGGCGGTCGCGAGCGCCTCGCGCAGCCTGGGGTGCAGGTCGGCGGGAACCGGTGCGAACGTCGGCCGGCGCTGCGCCCTCGAACGCCTCGCGGACGAGCCGCCCGTCGGCCCGGCCGTGCTCCAGGAGGCCGGTCCACGGCTCGGTCTGACGGACGCTGGCCATCCGGGTCGATGCTACTCGCGAGGCGGCTACCCTCGTCCTCGGTGCGCTGCGCGTACGTGGACATGGACGGGACGTTGCTCGGCCCGGGCGGGGGGCTGTTCGCCGGGCTCGACGGCGAGGTGTCGCTGTTCGGCCCGCGCGCGCTCGAGGCGTGCCTGCGCGCCGACGTCGAGGTCGTCGTGATGTCCGGCCGCCGCCGCGACGTGGCGATCGAGGACGCGCGCCTCTTCGGCCAGGGCTGCTGCATCTTCGAGATCGGCGCCGGCCTCGTCCTGGAGGGCGAGACGCACTGGCTGACGGGCTCCTGGACCCCGCAGGGCCTGACGATCCACGAGCAGATCGCGAAGTCCGGCGCGCCGCAGTTCCTCCTGGAGGAGTACAGCGGCTGCCTGGAGGTCCACAGCCCCTGGCACACGGGCCGCGAGGTCAGCCACCTGCTGCGCGGGCTGGTCGAGACGAAGGACGCCAACGCGCTGCTCGCCGAGAACGGCTTCGAGGGCCTCGAGCTGACCGACAACGGCGCCGTGCGCCGCCGCTCCCCGGCGCTGGCCGCGCTGCCCGCCGTCCACGCCTACCACCTGCGGCCGCGCGGCGTCTCGAAGGCGAACGCCGTCGCCACCCACCAGCGGATGCGCGGCTATGCGCCCGAGGACTGCATCGCGATCGGCGACTCGCGCGAGGACCTCGGCGTCGCCGGCAACGTCGGCGCCTTCTTCCTCGTCGCCAACGCGCTGGAGCGCGACCCGGCACTGCAACGACTCGCTCGCCGGGCCATCCGAACGTGACGGTCACCGAGGGCGCCCACGGCGAAGGCGTCTACGAGGCGATCGTCGGGACGCTCGCCCAGCGCCTGTGATGCGCGCGCGGGCGCTGGTCGCGCTCGCCGTCACGCTCGCGCTCGGCGCGGCGGCTGCGCACGCCGCGATCCAGGCGCCCGCGACCCGTCGTGACGACCGAGCCGATCGGCCGCTCCGCCCAGGACCGCCCGATCGGCGTCACCCGGATGCGCGCCGCGGACGACCGCGATCCGCCGCCGCGTCCTCGTCGTCGGCTGCGTGCACGGGGACGAGTGCGCCGGGCGGGCGATCGTCACGCGCCTGCGCGCGCGGCAGGCGCTGCCGCCCGGCGCCGAGCTGCTGCTCGTCTCGAACCTCAACCCCGACGGCCTCGCGCTTGGCCGCCGCCAGAACGCGCGCGGGGTGGACCTCAACCGCAACGGCTCCGCCGGGCGCGAATCGCGTACCGTCGGCCCGCCCGGCTCGCCGACTTCTACGCCGGCCCGGCGGCCTGGTCGGAGCCCGAGTCGCGCGCGATCCGCGAGCTGGTCCTGCGCGCCCGCCCCGACGTCGTCGTCTGGTACCACCAGCCGCTCGCCGGCGTCGACGTCCCGGAGGCCGGATGGGACGGCCGCGCCCGACGCTACGGGCGCCTCGTCGGGCTGCGCGTGCGCCCGCTGCCCGGCCTACCCGGGCTCGCTCTCGCGCTGGGTCAACGAGCGGGTGCGCGCCGGCTCCTCGTTCGTGGTCGAACTGCCGGCGGGCCCGCTGTCCGCAGCGGCGGCACGCCGCCACGCCGCCGCCGTGCTCGCGATCGCCGCGCCGGGCTCCGGCGTCCCGAGCTGAGCGTCGAGAACACCACGCTCCGCGTGGCCCGACTCGCATCTCGATGTGACGGCCGCAACGAGATCCGAGATCACCACCACCGGCATGACACAACTCGACGCTCGACGGGTGCGTGCGCAGCCTGAGCGCGCGCTCAGGCACGGCCGCGCTCGGCCGCACGCCGCGCGCGCAGGCGGGCCCAGAGCCCGGGTCCGTCGCGGCGGCGGTCCGCGCGGCGCCAGCGCGCTCGCGGCGGCACGGTCGTGCGGACGAGCGCGACCCAGTCGTCGAGCGGCAGCTCGCCGGAGATCAGGCGCGCGAGCCCGCTCGTGACGGGCGCCTCGACGCCGGCGCGGTCGAGCGCGCGGGCGAGCAGCGGGACGAGGTCGAGCGACTCGACGGCCTGGCCGATCCGCTCGGGGATCTCGGTGGCGGGAACGCCCTGGGCGAGCAGCTCGCCGGCGCGGCGGTTGCGGCTGCCGGGGGCGAGCGCCGTGGCGACGAGGTCGCCGGTGCCCGCGAGCCCGATCAGCGACTCCGGGCGGGCGCCGAGGCCGTCGGCGTAGCGCCAGACCTCGGCGAAGATGTGCCCCGCGGCGCCGCCCGGCGGCGTTCAGCCCCTGGCCCTCGGTCGCGCCGCTGGCGAGCGCGGCGGCGTTCTTCGCGGCGCCCGCCAGCTCGACGCCGATCGGGTCGTTGGACTCCTCGCAGACGACGCCGGCGCGGTTGAACGTCAGCGCGATCGCGTGGGCGAGCGTCCTCGCTCTCGGAGGCGGCGACGAGGCCGGCGCCCGCGTCGACCATCTCGCGCGCGTGGGCGGGGCCGCCGACGACGGCGATGCGGTGCGGGCCGAAGAGGTTGCGCAGGTGCCAGGAGGGCGCCTGGCCGTCCGGCGGGACGAGGCCCTTCGCGAGCGAGACGACCGACGCCCGCGGGCCCAGGCCGCGCGAGGGCAGCGCGGTGATCACCTCGTCCAGGCCGCGCGAGGGGACGCCGAGGAAGACGAGGTCGAACTTCGCCAGCCCGGCGCTCGCGGGCTCGATCTTCAGGTCGGCGGGCAGCGCGCACGTCCGGGAGGTAGGCGCGGTTCTCGCGCGTCGGCCCGCAGGCGCTCGGCCTGCTCGTCGGTGCGGGTCTGCAGCGTCGTGCGCAGCCCGCCGCGGGCGAGCAGCACGGCGACGGCGGTGCCGAAGGAGCCGGCGCCGACGACGACGGCGCGGCGCGCGCCCGGGCGGGCGAAGGAGGGGCGTGGGCGATCGGCCACGAGGGGTACTACCCGCCCGCCCGGCGGGGTTTCTTGCCGCGTCCGCCGCGAGCACCGCCCGGGCGGCGTTGTGGCCGGGGATCCCGCTGACGCCGCCGCCGCGGCGCGCGCCCGCGCCGCAGAGCCAGACGTTCGCCAGGTCGGTCTCGACGCCCCAGGTCCGCGCGCCTCGCGTCGTCCTCGGCGAACGGCCACTGCAGGTCGCGGTGGAAGATGTTGCCGCCGGGCAGTCGCCAGCTCGTCCTCGAGCTCGACCGGCGTCCGCGCCTCGATGCACGGGACGCCGTCGGGCGTGCGCAGCAGGCAGTCCTCGATCGGCTCGGCGAGCACCGCGTTCAGCGACGCGAGCGTCGCGGCGACCGCGCAGGTCCTTGGCGGCGTCGTGGTCGCGCGCGAACAGCCGCGCGGGCATGTGGAAGGCGAACAGCGTCAGCGTCTGCACGCCGCGCTCGCGCAGCCCGGGTCCGACGATCGACGGGTCCGCCGAGCGAGTGGCAGTAGATCTCCAGCGGCGGAACGTCCGGGATCGCGCCGGCCGGCCGCCTGGGCGTGGGCCGCGGCGAACTGCGCTCGCGCGCTCGTTCACGTGGAACGTGCCCGGCGAACGCGTCCTGCGGCGCGACCGCGGGTCGCGCAGGCGCGGGCAGGCGGTCCAGCACCATGTTCACCTTCAGCTGCGCGCCCTCCGGCGCGGGACGCGCCGCCGGGCGGTCCAGCAGGCGGTCGAGCACCGCCGGCGCCGCGCCGCAGAGCACGTGGTCCGCGTCGATCGCCGTGCCGTCGGCGCAGCGCACGCGGCGCGGTCACCGCCGTCGGCGTCGAGCGCGACGACCTCGGCGCCGGTGCGCAGGTCGGCGCCGGCCGCGCGCGCCGCCGCGCGCGAGCGCGTCGCCGACCGCGCCCATCCCGCCGACCGGGACGTCCCAGTCGCCCGGTCCCGTCGCCGATCACGTGGTAGAGGAAGCAGCGGTTCGCCGCGAGCGACGCGTCGTGCGCGATCGGCGAACGTGCCGACGAGCGCGTCGGTCAGCGACGACGCCGCGGACGAGGTCGTCGGGGAACGCGGTCTCGAGCGCCTCGCCGAGCGGGCGCTCGATCAGCGCCTCCCACAGCGCGTCGTCGCCGACCGCGCCCGCGCCTGCGCGCGGCTCGGCAGCGGCTCGAGCAGCGTCGGCGCGAGCGCCGGCGGCCAGACGCGCCGTGCCCGCGTGGAAGCGCCGTCCACGCGGCGCCGGCGCCCGGGTCGCCGGTCAGCGCCGCCAGCGAGGCCGCCGTCCGCGCCGGCGTCCCCGTCGTCGATCAGCAGCCCGCCGTCGCCGTCCGGCGTGTACGACGAGATGCGCCGGCGCAGCAGCCGCAGGTCGATCCCGAGCTCCCGCGCCAGCTCGCCGCGGGAACAGGCTGACGAGGTAGGCGTAGCGGCGAGAGGCGCACGTCCACGCCGGGGAACGGGCGCGCGGAGACGGTCGCGCCGCCGAGGCGGTCCAGGCGCTCGAGGACCGTCGTGCGCACGCCGGCGCGCGCGAGCAGCGTCGCCGCGACGAGGCCGTTGTGGCCGCCGCCGACGACGACGGCCGGGATCCGCGCGCGGGCATGCCCCGAACCTAGAGGACGCCCGAGCGCGCGAGGTCCTCGCCCGCGCGCTCGAGCTCGGCGATCGTGCCCGCCTCGCGCACCGTCTGCAGGTCGATGATCCGCCGCTCGAACAGCCCGAGCGGCGCGCTGCCGACGATCGCGTGGCACGGGACGCCGGCCTGCCGCGCGTCGGTCGCGAGCTCGCCGGCCGCCTTGCCCTCGAGCGTCGTGGCGTCCAGCCGGCCCTCGCCGACGATGACCGCGCGCGCGGCGCGCATCCGCGTCCCCGCGTCGAGCGTGTCGAGGACGAAGCGCGCGCCCGGCACGAGCTCCGCGCCGAGCGCCGCCCACAGCCCGCCCGACAGCCCGCCCGCCGCGCCGGTGCGCGGGACGCCGCGCGGGTCGCGCTCCCAGGTGCCGCGAGCCGCGTCGAGCCGGCGCTCCAGCCGCCGCACGGCGGCGGCGTCCGCGCCCTTCTGCGGGCCGAAGCGCGCCGGCGCGTCCTCGAAGGCCGTCCGCACGTCGCACAGCACGACGAGCCGCGCGCCGCGCAGCCCGCCGCCCGCGGCGATCGCCTCCAGCGCGCCGGCGCCGCCGTCGGTCGTCGCGCTCCCGCCCGCGGCGACGAAGACGACCTCGGCGCCCTCGGCGATCGCCGCGAGGATCAGCTCGCCCGTCCCGGCGGTGCTCGCGGCCTCGGCGTCGCGCTCGGTCCTCGGGGACGAGCGTCCAGCCCGCTCGCCTGCGCCACCTCGACGAGCGCGCCCGTCGCCGCCCGCCGAGCAGCGCCGAAGCCCGCCTGCACCGGCGTCGCCGAGCGGCCCGGTCACCGCGCGCGCCGCGCGTCTCGCCGCCGAGCGCGGGCAGCAGCACCTCGATCGTCCCCTCGCCGCCGTCGGCGACCGGCATGAGGTCCGGCGGGACGAGCCCGCCGCGCTCCAGGCCGCGCCCGATCGCCGCCGCGACCTCGCTCGCGCGCAGCGTGCCCTTGAACGCGTCGGGGGCGACGAGGACGGGCCGGTGTGTGCGGAGAGGCGCCACGGTGCGTCATCCTCGCATCGGCATGGCGAGCGAGGAGACCACCGTCGAGGCCGCCGGCCGCGATGTGCGCATCACGAGCCCTGTCGAAGGAGCTGTTCCCGGCGCACGCCGGCCGGCCGGCGATCACGAAGCTCGACCTCGTGCGCTTCTACGTCGAGCACGCCGGAGCCGGTGCTGCTCGGCGTGCGCGAGCGCCCGACGGTGCTCAAGCGCTGGAACACCGGCATCACCGGCAAGCCGTTCTTCAACAAGCGCGTGCAGTCGCCGCCGGAGTGGCTGCAGACGGCGACGGTCGAGCTTCCCGTCGGGCCGCAGCGCACAGGAGCTCGTGCCCGGTGGACGCCGCGCACCTCGCGTGGGCGGCGAACCTCAACAACATCGACTGGAACCCGTGGGCGGTGCGGCGCGCCGACCTCGACCACCCGGACGAGCTGCGCGTGGATCTCGACCCGTCGGAGGGCGTCGGGTTCGCGGTCGTGCGCGAGGTCGCGATGACGGTCCACGACGTGCTCACCGAGCACGGGATGCGCGGCTTCCCGAAGACGAGCGGCTCGCGCGGCATCCACGTGAACGTGCGGATCGAGCCGCGCTGGGACTTCACCGAGGTGCGCCGCGCCGCGCTCGCGCTCGCGCGCGAGGTCGAGCGGCGGATGCCGGGGAAGGCCACGTCGAAGTGGTGGAAGGAGGAGCGCGTCGGCGTCTTCCTCGACTACAACCAGAACGCGCGCGACCGCACCGTCGCCAGCGCCTACAGCGTGCGGCCCGTGCCGGACGCGCGCGTCTCCTGCGGGCTGACGTGGGACGAGGTGCCGGACGTCGAGCCCGCCGACCTGACGTTCTTCACGGTGCCCGAGCGGCTGGCGAGCGTCGGCGACCCGCTCGCGCCGATCGACGACGTCGCCCACGACCTCACGCCGCTGCTCGACCTCGCGCGGCGCGACGAGGAGCAGGGCCTCGGCGACGCGCCGTGGCCGCCGAACTTCCGCAAGCAGGCGGGCGAGCCCAAGCGCGTGCAGCCGAGCCGCGCGCAGGAAGGACGCCTGACCGGCGGCGCTCAGTCCGCGCACCGCGATCTCGCCGGTCAGCGCGAACGGCGGGCACGAGGTCGATCCGGTCGACGGTCGAGAACCGGCCCGGGTCGTACCAGCTCGCCGGGCCGGCGGCTCGGGAGCAGGCCCATCGCCTGGTAGGTGATCGCGACGAGCTCGGCGCAGTAGAGGGTCTCCTTGGAGGCCTCGCGGCGCCGCACGCGGCCCGTGAGCCACGGAGCGCGCGAGCCCGAGCGTCCGCGGGAACGGGCTGCCGTCGTAGCGCTCGATCATCTCGATCAGCCGGTCCTCGTGCACGCGCGTGATCGTCCCCTCGAGCTGGCGCAGCGTAGGCGACGCTGGCCGTAGCGCTCCTCCCACGTGCGCACCGCGTCGGCGAGACGGTGCAGCTGGACGCCGCGCTGATGCTCGCCGGTCCACACGTCCGGAAGCGACATGCCCGAGCTCCGCGTGCCAGAGCAGCGGCGGCAGGTCGTCGAGCGCGACGACCATCCCGACGTGGTTCACCGGGGCGTTCGTGAGGGTGCGGATCGCGACGTCGGCGAGCGAGCGCCCGCGGAACAGCCACAGGTCCCCGGTCGCCGCGCTCGCGAGTGCGTCCTCGTGCGTCAGCGCGGCGTCGGGCATCGCGCGTACCCTACGAGGCCGTGAACCGGCACTGGAAGCTCATCGGACTCGCCGGCCTGGCCGGCGTCGCCGCGACGGGCGTCGTCGTCGCGCGCAAGCGCCGCGAGCACGTCGAGTACGACCCCGACGAGCTGCGCTCCAAGCTGCACGACCGTCTCGCCGAGGTCCCGTCGAACGGGAACGGCACCGGGCCCGCCGCCGGCGTCAGCGCACGCGGAAGCTGAGCCGCACCGGGCCGGACGCGTTGCCCGCCGCGTCAATGGCGCGGATCGTCAGCCGGTGCGTGCCCTTCTTGAGCCCGCGCGGCAGGCGGATGAAGGCGTCGCCCGCGGGGGCGCGCTTCGCAGAGGATGAGAGGCGCACCCAGCGCTTGCCGCGGCCGCGCTGGAGCAGGAAGGAGACGGTGGCCGCCTCCGACAGCCGGAACCGCGCCCGCGACGGGCGGGAGGCGGGAAACGACTTCGCGACGATCCGAGCAGCCGTGATCGCGGGGGCGGCGACATCTTGTGCCGGTGCCGGTGCCGGTGCCGGTGCCGGCGCGGAAGGGCGGCGGGCGGCGCGGGCGCCGGAGTGCTGCGGTCGATCACGACCGTGGCGGTGGCGCTCTCGAGCGTGCCGTCGACCGGATCCTCGTACCCGACCTTCACGCCGTAGGTTCCGTCGGGGATGGCCTCGGCCGCGAGGTCGAGCGTGAGGCTGTGCTCGCCTGCCGCTGCGTCCGCCTGCGGGAACGTCCGCGCCGTCCCGGACGCCGGCGTGAGGGTGACCACCGGCAGGCCCCCGGCGGTCTCGGCCAGGACGTACGTGATCGTCAGCGACGGCCCCTTCGCGACGAGGCCGTTCGCCGGCGCCGTGAGCGTCGGGGGCGGCGCGGCGGCACCGGCGGTGCCTGCGCCGAGTGCGAACACGCCGAGCAGGGCCGCGAGCAGCAGTGCAGTCCGTTGCATCGCCGGCAATGGTGGCAGAGTCGGCGCGCGCCGACGCAAGCTCCCGCGGTCAGCCCAGCACGACCTCCGCCACGCGGCGCACCATCGCGGCGTCACCGCCGATGAGCAGCGTCGTCACGACCGAGTCCCGCCACGCCTCAAGGTCGTGGCGGATCTTGTCCTCCGGCCCGATCAGCGCGAGCTGCTCGATCAGCGTCAGCGGGATCGCGGCGGCGGCCTCGTCCTTCTTCCCGTCGAGGTAGAGCTCCTGGACGGTCCGCATCTCCGCCTCGTAGCCCATCCGCACCGGCACGTCGTGGTGGAAGTTCGCGCCCTTGGCGCCCATCCCGCCGAAGTACAGCGCGTACATGGGGCGGATCATGTCGGCGGCGGCCTCGACGTCGTCGTGGACGATCACCGGCACCGTCGCCATGACCTCGAAGTCGTCCCACGAGCGGCGCGCGCCCTCGCGGTCGAAGCCCTCCTGCAGGCGCGGGCGGTACAGCTCGGCCTCGTGGTGGGGCGAGTAGAAGAGCGCCATCCAGCCGTCCGCGATCTCGGCGGTCAGCGCGATGTTCTTCGGGCCCTCCGCGGCGAGGTAGATCGGGATGTCCTCGCGCACGGGGTGCAGCGTCGGCTTCAGCGCCTTGCCGAGCCCGACCACGTTCTCGCCCTCGGTCAGCGGCAGCGGGTAGAACGGCCCGTCGCTGGTCACGCGGTTGCGGGCGAACGCCTCGCGGCAGATGCGCACGTACTCGCGCGTGCGGGCCAGCGGCTTGGCGAACGGCTCGCCGTACCAGCCCTCGACGACCTGCGGGCCCGAGACGCCGAGCCCGAGGATGAAGCGCCCGCCGCTGAGGTGGTCCATCGTCAGCGCGGCCATCGCAGTCGCGGTCGGCCGGCGCGCGCTCATCTGCATGATCGCGGTGCCGAGCTTGACGTTGCTGCGTCGCCGAGCCCCACCAGGCGAGCGGCGTGAGCGCGTCGGAGCCGTACGCCTCGGCGGTCCAGATCGAGTCGAACCCGAGCTCGTCCGCCGCGGCGATCGCCTCCACCGCACCGTGCGGCGGCCCCGCCATCCAGTACCCGGTGTTCAGCCCCAGCTTCAGATCGCGCGCCATGGCCGGCGACCCTACATGTCGAGCTGTTCGACCAGGCACGCCGCCGGCGGCTTGTCCTCGCGCCAGCGCCGGACCTTCGCCCCGTGCCGGATCCGGCCGGCGCTCGTGTGGTCGAAGGTGATCTCGACGACGAGCTCGGGCCGCAGCGCGACCCATTCCAGGTCGCGGCCCGCGGACCAGCGTGAGGGCTCCGCGCTGCCGCGCTCGCCGGTCTCGTACGGGCGCAGCGTCTCCACCAGCTCGCGCTTCTCCTTCGCGGTGAAGCCGCTCGAGTGGCCGACCTCGCGCAGCCGCCCGTCCGGCTCGTAGAGCCCGAGGATCAGCGCGCCGACGGTGCCCTCCGCCTTGCCGGGCCGCCAGCCCATGACGACCGCGTCGATCGTGCGCACGCGCTTGATCTTCGCCATGCCCTCGCGCTTTCCGGGCCGATAGGGCGCGGCGAGCTCCTTCGCCATCACGCCCTCCGCCTCGTGCAGCCAGCGCTCGGCCTCGGCGACCGTGCGCACCATCGGGGTGAGCTCGACGGGCGCGGCCACCAGCGCCTCCAGCGCCGCGCGCCGCTCCTCGTAGGGGAGCTCCAGCAGGATCTCGTCCTCGCGGGCGAGCAGGTCGAACGCGACGAAGACCGCCGGGGTCTCCTCGCTCAGGCGCGTGATGCGCGAGACCGCGGGGTGGATCCGCTGCCCGAGCGCGTCGAAGTCCTCGCGCCCGCGCTCGTCGCGCACGACGATCTCGCCGTCGAGGACGTAACGCCCGGGCGGGAACGCCAGCTCGGGGAAGTACCGGCTCAGCGGGCGGTCGTTGCGCGAGCGGATCTCCGCCTCGTCACCGTCGACGAAGGCGATCGCGCGGAAGCCGTCCCACTTGGGCTCGAACGCCCAGCCGGGGTCCTCAGGCAGGCTGCTCCGCGAGCGCGCGAGCTGCGGAAGGAGCGGCGGGGCCAGCGGCAGCGTCATCACCGCGGACCCTAGTCGGCGCGCCGAGCTGCAGGGCGACCACGGCGCCGACGACGAGCGCGGCGCCCGCGGCCTGGACGAGGTCGAGCGACTCGCCGAGCAGCAGCGCTGCGAGGCCGACGCCGACGACGGTCTCGAAGGTCGAGAGGATGCTGGCCGTGCCGGGACCCACGCGCGGCAGGGCGAAGAGGAAGGACGCGATCGGGACGACGGTGCACAGCAGCGCGAGCGCGGCGATCGACAGCCAGCCCGACGTGGCGAGCGACGCGGTCGCGATGGAGCCCGTCGAGGCGCCGAACGTCGTCGTGCCGATGGCGGCGCCGGTGACCACCAGGGTGGCGAGCAGCAGCCCGTCGACGCGCGCGGTGAAGCGGTCGGCGAGCAGCACGTAGCTGGCGTAGGCGACCGTGGCCGAGCCGGCGAACATCAGGCCCGGGCCGCTGAGGGCGCCGATCTGCGCGCCGCCGAGCACGAGCGCGGCGCCGGCGATCGCCGTCGCCAGGGCGATCGCGCGGCGGCGGTCGGCGCGCTCGCGGCCGAGGGCGACGGCGGCGGCGACCACGAGCACGGGGTAGGTCGCGAGCAGCATCGCGACGAGCGACGCGTCCAGCCGCTCCAGCGCGGAGAAGTACAGCGTGGCCTCGCCGGCGTAGCCGACGCCGCCGAGCGCGAGCGCGCCCAGGGCGACCGGCAGCGGCGGCAGGGCGGGGCGGCGCCAGGCGACGAGCGCCCAGAGGACGAGCGCGGCGAGCGCGAAGCGCCCCGCGAGCAGCGTGACGACGCCCGAGCCGCCTGCGTAGGCGACCTTCGCGAGCACGCCGGAGGCGCCGAACGTGACGGCCGACAGGAGGGTGAGTGCGACGCCGACCGAGTGGTCGCGTCCGTGCCTGCCGGCCTGCACTCCGGGGCTACCAGTTGGGCCGGCCGTCGAGCGGGCGGGAGTCGACGCCGTAGTGCACGGCGGCGTACCCGAACGCGCCGTAGACGGCGGCGGCGGTGATGAGAGAGACGAGTCCAAGAATCATGGTTCCCAGGGTAGAAGCCACGACCCAAAGGAACTGGCATCACTTACCTCTACTATCTCAAGGCAGAGCCTTGAGATGAATCTGCAGCAGATCGAGTACTTCCTGGCCTCCGCCGAGCGCGGGTCCTTCAGCGCCGCCGCCGAGGCGCTGCACCTCTCCCAGCCGTCGGTCAGCGAGCAGGTGCGGCGGCTGGAGGCCGAGCTCGGGGTGGCGCTGTTCGCCCGCGTCGGCCGCGGGCTGACGCTCACCGAGGCGGGGCGCTCGCTGCGCCCGCACGCCGAGGCCGTGCTGCAGGAGGTGCAGGAGGCCCGCGAGTCGGTGCTCTCCGTGCGCGAGCTGCGCGGCGGGACCGTCAGCTTCGGCACCTTCTCGACAGCGCGCGACTACCTCGGCTCCGACCTCGTCACCGAGTTCCGCCGCCGCCATCCGCAGGTGCGCGTGCGGATCCTCGGGCTCAACTCGGCGGAGGCCGCGCAGGACGTGCGCAGCGGGCGGCTCGAGGCGGCCATCGTCGCGCTGCCCGTCGACGACGAGGGGCTCGAGGTGCGGCGCGTCGCCGACGACGAGCTGTTCTTCACGAGCGCCGACCCGGACCACCTGCGCCGGCCGATGACGATCGAGCGCCTCAGCGAGCTGCCGCTCGTGCTCGCCGACGCCAGCTACCGGCTCGAGGACCCCACGCGCCGGTACATCGCCGAGCTCGCGCAGCGCGCGGGCGTGACGCTCGAGCCCGTCGTCGACGTCGAGACGGTCGCGACCGTCCTGGACCTCGTCGCGGCCGGCGTCGGCGACTCGATCCTGGAGCGCGGGCTGCTCGTCGCCCGCGGCGCGGGCATGTCCCGGCGGATCGGGTGGGTCCCGTTCGCCGACCCGATCATGATCACGATGGCGTTCGTCACCCGCCGCGACGCCCCGCTCTCCCCGGCCGCGCGGGTGATGATCGAGCTGGTCGAAGAGCGCCTGCGGCGCACGGCGGCGGAGCTGGCGAAGACGCCCAGGAAGCGGTTGCCGGAGCGCTAGTCGCTGCGCGGCGCCGCGGTCCCGCCGCGCAGCCTGCGCAGCAGCGCGTCCGCGGCGCGCGAGTCGATGTTGTGCAGCACGCCGAGGAGCCGGACGATCGGCGGGAACCAGACGGCGCGGCTGTCCGCCTCGACCGCGGCGAGCACCGTCGCCGCGAGGGCGTCCGCGCTCGCGGCGCTCGGCCCTCCGCGGTACCAGTCCGGCATCCGGTCCTTCTCGTGGTCGTGCAGGTTCGTGGCGATCTCGCCGGGGTAGACCGTGGTCAGCGAGACGCCCGTCCCGCTCAGCTCGTGGCGCAGCGCCTCGGCGAACATCCGCTGCGCGGCCTTCGTCCCCCCGTACACCGCGGCCCACGGGAACGAGCGCAGCGCGGCGCCCGACGAGACGACGACGACGTGGCCGTGCGCGCGGTCGAGCAGGTGCGGCAGGCCGAAGTGGACGGTGCGCAGGGTGCCGTGCCAGTTGACCTCGCTCATCTGCAGCTGGTCCTCCAGCGACTGATGGCGGTAGGGGCCGTAGTGGGTGATGCCCGCGTTCACCACGAGCAGGTCGATGCCGCCGGCGCGGTCGGCGAACGTCGCGACCGCGTCGCGCACGGAGTCCGTGTCGGCGACGTCGCAGGCGACCACATGGTGGGTGCCGGGCAGGGATGCCGCGAGCGCGGCGGACTCGTCCGTCGACCGGGCCGCCAGGCCGACGACCGCGCCGCGCTCGGCCAGCGCGCGGCTCAGGGCGCCGCCGATTCCGCGTGAGGCGCCGGTGACGAATGCGCGGGTGCCAGGAGTGATCTGCACGGCCGTGACCCTACCGCCGGGCACCGGTACGATCGCCCGCATGTCCCAGGAGCACGCGACCGTCGCCGAGGAGGAGTACCTCCAGACCATCTTCTGGCTGCACGAGGCCGGGCTGCCGATGAGCGCCGCGAACGTCGCGCGCGCGATGCAGCTCTCACCGCCGACGGTCCACGAGATGCTCCGGCGCCTGGAGGGCGACGGCTACATCACGCGCGGCGAGAACAAGCTCATCTCGTTCACGGACACCGGGCGCGAGCACGCGGAGGGCATCGTCCGCCGCCACCGCCTGATCGAGCGCTTCCTCACCGACGTGCTCGGCATCCCGTGGGACGAGGTGCACGAGGAGGCCGAGCGGCTCGAGCACGCGATGAGCCCCGTCCTGGAGGAACGCATGCTCGCCGCGATCGGCGACGCGACGACCTGCCCGCACGGCCACCCGATCGAGGTCGGCCAGCGGCACGAGGGGGTGCCGCTCGCCGACGTCGAGGTCGGCGCCAGCGTGCAGGTCCTGCGGTTCGAGAACGAGGCCGAGGACCTGCTCCACTACCTCAAGGCCTCCGGCGTGGAGCCCGGGATGACGGGCACGCTCGCCGAGCGGACCGACGAGGAGGTCGTCGTCGCCGCCGACGGTGGGGCGCGCGTCGCCCTGACGGCGAGCGTCGCGGAGACCGTCTGCGTCGCCGCCGACCCGTCGCCGCCCGCGCGGACCGCGCTGCCCGAGCAGCTCGTGATCGGCGCGGACCGCTACGGGCGCTGAGGCCGAACGCGTCAGCCGCGCACGACGCGCAGCTCGGGCGCGAGTTCCGCGAGCACGTCGAAGTCCGCGTCCTGCGTCCAGATCGCGAGGTCGTGCGTGAGCGCGGTCGCGGCGACGATCGCGTCCATCGCGCCCGCACGCCGGCCCTGGTCGCGGGCTGCGGCGAGGATGCCGGCCAGGCGGACCGCGACGTTCTCGTCGAAGGGGACCGGGACGAAGCTGTTGGCGCGGGCGAGCGTGTACTCGCGCACCTCGCGGGTGTCGTCGTCCGGGGCCCGGTGCACGCCGACGAGCAGCTCGGTGAGCGTCGCCACGGACATCCGCCCCTGGCCCTCGGGTGCGGGGCCCAGCGGTCGCCGGTGCTCTCCGGCGAGGAGGATGCTGGTGTCGAGCAGGTAGCCGCTCATTCGCGGATCATGTCGTCGGTCGTGAGCCCGGTGTCGTAGTCGTCGGGGTCCGAGCGGACGCCGAGCCTGCGCGCCAGCTCGCCGATCTCGCGCAGGTCGTTGAGGATGTCCTCGGTCGGCCGGCGCTCGGAGCGCGTCCGCCGCGGCACGATGTCCGCGACCGGGCGCCCGTGAACCGTCAGGACGACGGGCTGTCCCGCCTCGATCGCGGCGATGACCCGGCCGGTGTGGTTGCGCAGCTCGCGGACCGAGACGTCCATGTGGCACAGCGTAGCACCGGGCGTGGCACTGCGTCGCACACCCCGTGCGGGCGCGGCCGGTTACAGCTCCGCGTAGGCCGCAGCCAGCCGCTTGACGCCCTCGCCGATCTGGTCGACGGTCACGCCGGAGTAGGCCAGGCGCAGCGTGTTCTCGCCGCCCTCCAGCAGGAAGTCGGTGCCCTTGACGAACGTCACGCCGTGCTCGGCCGCGCGGTCGGACAGCACGTGGACGTCGGTGCCCTCGGGCAGCTCGACCCACATGAAGTAGCCGCCCTCGGGCGCCTGGAAGCGGGCGTCCGGGAGGTGCTCGGCGAGCGCGCCGGTCAGCGCCTCGACGCGCTCGGCGAGCGCGCCGCTGACGGTCTTCACGGCGTCGGTGATCCGCCCGCTCGCGCAGAACTGGTAGACGATCGACTGGGCGACCATGTTCGGCGAGATGTACGTGTTGGTCGCGTTGCGCGCGATCGTCGCGATGAGCTCCTCGGGACCGATCAGGTACCCGACGCGGATGCCGGGGCACACGGTCTTGGAGAACGACGAGGCGTAGACGACGTGCTCGGCGTTCTGGCCGTCGAGCGAGAGCATCGTCGGCAGCGGATGGCCCGTGAAGCGGATCTCGATGTACGGGTCGTCCTCGAAGATCGCGAAGCCGAACTCCTCGGCCAGGCGCAGCAGCTCGACGCGCTTCTCGCGGCTGAGCGTGTAGCCGGCGGGGTTCTGGAAGTTCGGGATGATGTGCGCGAGCTTCGGGCGCGCGCCGCTCTCGAGCAGCGCGCGCAGCGCGGCGGTGTCGATCCCGTCGGGCTCCAGGTCGACCATGTGGATGTCCGCGCCACGCTGCTTGCAGGCCGAGCAGGGTGCGGTCGTACGTCGGCTTCTCGACGACGACGGCGTCGCCGGGCCCGACGAGCGCGTCGAACAGGAACGCGTCGGCCTGCATCGAGCCGTTGGTGACGAGCACGCGCGACTCGGCGACGCCGTGCTGCTCGGCGATCAGGCGGCGCAGCGGGAGATACCCGACCGACGTGCCGTACGCGGTGGTGCCGGCGGCGTCGCTGGTGAACGCGTTCTCCGCGGCGAGCTTCAGGCCCTCGACATCGACGATGTCCAGGGAGGGTGCGCCACGGGCGAAGGAGATCATCTCGGCCATGCCTAGAACCTAGCGCCGTCGCCTGCGTTGCGCGGCGTCTACTTCTTCAGCACGACGGCGTACAGCGGGGGCGTGCCGCTGAAGTAGGAGCGCAGGCGCGCGGCGGCCTGGCGCACCTCGTCCGAGTCGGCCGCCGCGGCGGTCGAGTAGAGGATCAGGCGCGTGGAGAGCGGGTAGGTGCCGTCGCGCAGCGTCTCGGGGGTGGGGGTGATGCAGGGCTCGCCGGGCGCGGGGGCGCCCGCGAGCAGCGTCAGGCCGTTGCGGCGGTCGAACGCGGTGCCGGCCGCGAAGGCGCGCTCGCGGTCGGCGCGGCGGACGGCCTCGTCGCGGCGGTCGGTGAGCCGGTCGTCGCGGCGGCGGCGGTCGACGCCGGGCGCGCTCGGCACGCTGACGCAGGTGCGCCCGCGCGCGGTCTGCCGGGCGAAGCCGCCGGCGACGAGGACGGGAGCGGCGACCTGCCGGATGCCCGGGCACGACCAGCCGGTGCCGCCGGGCGTCACCACGTGGATGGCGGCGGCGGTCTTCCCGCTGCACAGGTCGCTGCGGACGTCCGCCTCGACGCCCGTGCGCAGCTGCGGGATGGCCGTGATGCCGCCGCCCGCGGCGGTGATCGCGTCGTCGGTGGCGGCGATGCCCGTCGGGCCCGCGGGGGGCTCGGACCGCTTGTCGCCTCCGGTGATGAGGGCATAGCCGCAGACGAGCAGCGCGATCGCCGCGAGGACGAGCAGGAGCCGCCGGGATGGCAGGGATGAGAGCCAAGGGGGGTCGGGCGGCGGCGGGATGACCGGGGTGTCGGCGCCGGCGGCGGGCTCGTCGGGGGCGGGCTGCGGCTGCGGCTCCGGCTCCGGCTCGGGCGCGGGCGCGGGGGGCTCGGGCTCGGTGACGGCGGCTTCGGGCTCGGGCGTGGGCTCGGGGGTCGGCTCCGGCTCGGGCTCCGGCTCGCGGTGCTCGATCTCCGGCGGCGGCGTGACCGCGGCGGCCGCGGCGGCGGGCAGGACGACGGGTGCGGGCGCGCCGGTCGCGCGCTCCAGGCGCACGAGCGCGCGCCCGTGGTCCTCGACGACGGTCTGGGCGGTCTCGCGCAGGCGGTCGGTCGCGCTGGTGAGCCCGTTGAGCGTCTCGCGCAGCGCCTCGACCTTCGCGCGGGCGTCCCGGGCGAACAGGTCGATGTCCTGCGGCGGTGCGGGCGGCGCGGCGACCCCGCCTCCGCCCCGCTCCTCGGCGGCGGCCTCGCGCTCGGCGCGCTTGCCCTTGCCCTTGGGCGCGGGCGCGCCCTCGGCGACCGTCGCGTCCTGGGACGCGTCGGTCCGCAGTTCGCGTTCGAGGTCCAGCAGACGCCGCTCGAGGTCCCCGAGCGACTCGCGGACGTCGCGCTGCTCCCCGTCGCCGGTCATGATCGCCGAACGGTACCCGCCGGGTCAGAGGGCACCACGCGCGAGCGTCCCGACCACGGGCGCGTGGCGGATGTGTGTCGACTGTCGCGACAGATCCGCCACGCTCGGCGGTGGGCCGCGGCGTCACGGTCCCGCGTGGCGGATGTGTATCGCCATGCGTGACAGATCCGCCACGCTCGCGCGGGCCCGGCGGGGCGCGTCACGCCCGCGCGCGGCCCGCCGTCAGCCGCCGAGGATCTCGACGGCGATCTCGGCGACCTGCGTGGGCGTGCGGCCGACGCGGACGCCCTTGGCCTCGAGCGCCTCGGCCTTCGCGACCGCCGTGCCCGAGGAGCCGGAGACGATCGCGCCCGCGTGGCCCATCTGCTTGCCGGGCGGCGCCGTGAACCCTGCGATGTAGCCGATGACCGGCTTCGTCACGTTCGCGGCGATGTACTCGGCGGCCTCCTCCTCGGCGGAGCCGCCGATCTCGCCGGAGAGCACGATCAGCTCGGTCTGGTCGTCGGCCTGGAACAGTTCGATGATGTCGACGAACGACGAGCCCGGCACCGGGTCGCCGCCGATCCCGACGATCGACGAGTTGCCGAAGCCGCGCTGGGCGATCTCGTTGCCGATCTGGTAGGTCAGCGTGCCCGAGCGCGAGACGACGCCGACGTTGCCCTCCTTGAAGAAGGCCGCCGGGATGATCCCGATGTTCGCCTTGCCCGGCGACAGGATGCCCGGGCAGTTGGGGCCCACCAGGCGCGTGCCCGGGAAGTCCCGCTTGAGGGTGTTGTAGACGCGCAGTTCGTCGTGGGCGGGGATGCCCTCGGTGATCGCGACGACGAGCGACACGCCCGCGGCGGCCGCCTCGAGGATCGAGTCGGCGGCGAAGCGGGGCGGGACGAAGATCATCGCCGCGTTCGGCTGCGAGCCCTCCGCGCACTCCGCCCACGAGTTGAAGACGGGGATGCCCTCGACGTCCTGCCCGCCCTTGCCGGGCGTGACGCCGCCGACGACGTTCGTCCCGTAGGCGCGGTTGTTGAGGGTGTGGAACGAGCCCTCGCGGCCGGTGATGCCGGCGACGGCCAGGCGGGTCTCCTCGGTGACCAGGATGGCCATCAGCTGCGCTCCTTCGCGAGTGCGACGACCTTCTCGGCCGCCTCGTTCATCGTCTTCGCCGGGTGGACGTTGGGGATCGCGGCCTCCTCGAGGAGCCGGCGGCCCTCGACGTCGTTGGTGCCGTCCAGGCGCACGACGAACGGGATGTCGGTGTCCAGGCGGGCGAACGCGTCGAGCAGGCCGCGCGCGACCTCGTCGCAGCGTGTGATGCCGCCGAAGATGTTGAAGAGGACCGCCTTGACGCGCGGGTTCGACAGCAGCACCTCGACGGCGGTCGTGATGACCTCCGCGTTGGAGCCGCCGGCCGCGTCGAGGAAGTTCGCCGGCTCGCCGCCCGCCTGCGCGACGACGTCGAGCGTGCTCATCGCGAGCCCGGCGCCGTTGCCGAGGATCCCGATGTCGCCGTCGAGCGCGACGTACTGCAGGCCGAGCGCCTGCGCCTTCGCCTCGATCGGGTCGATCGCCCCCTCGACGGTCAGCGCCGCGTTCTCCGGGTGGCGGTAGAGCGCGTTGTTGTCGAGCGTGACCTTTGCGTCGAGCGCCTTGACCTTGCGGTCGGGCGTGACGATCAGCGGGTTGATCTCGGTGAGGGTCGCGTCCTCCTGCGTCCAGACCTCGTAGAGGCTGACGAGGATGTCCGCGACGCCCTCGGCGAGGTCCGCGTCGACGCCGCCGTCGGCGGCGACCTTCAGCGCCTCGTCCTTCGAGAGGCCCTCGAGCGCGTCGATGTGGTGGCGCACGAGCTTCTCGGGGGTCTTCTCGGCGACCTCCTCGATCTCGATGCCGCCCTCCTTGGAGAACATCAGCAGCGGCGCCTTCGCCGAGCGGTCGAGCAGGATCGAGGCGTAGTACTCGTCCTCGATGTCGGAGGCCTTCTCGATCCACAGCTCGTGGACGATGTGGCCGCGGATGTCGAGCCCGAGGATGTTCGTCGCGTGCTCCCGAGCCTCGTCCTCATCGGCGGCCAGCTTCACCCCGCCCGCCTTCCCGCGACCGCCGATCAGCACCTGTGCCTTCACGACGACGGGGTATCCGAGCTCGTTCGCGGCGGCGACGGCGTCCTCGACGGTCGTGACGGCGCGGCCGTCCGAGACGTCGAGTCCGTGGCGCGCGAACAGCTGCTTGCCTTGGTATTCGAGCAGGTCCATAGCGGCGGCGGAGGCTAGCGGAGCGGGTGCCTCCGGCGACGGTTGGTGGTTGACAGCCCGGCCGCGGGCCGTGACCCTCGGTGGGTGTCCCGGCTCGTGCGGAGAGCGATGGCGGCTGCCGCGATGGTGCTTGCGGTGAGCTGCTGCATGGCTCCGGGGGCGTGGGCGGCGGGGGAGCTGGGACTGACGGTGAGCGGGATGCCGGCGCAGTTGATCATCGGCGATGTCCTCACCCTCACGGCGACCGTGACGAACAACGATCCGGTCAAGGTCGGGACCGACGGGCGCGTGATCTTCAACGTCGTCCGCGACCCGTTCCAGGACGTGCCGATCCTCCAGGGATCCGGCTGCCAGGACTTCATCGCCCTCTCGTGCCCGATCTTCGGGAACCTCACCTCCGGCCAGCCGCGGCAGGTGCAGGTCACGTCCTCGCTTCCTGCGCTGGGCACGTACGCCGTCGATGTCGGGGCCAACGCCGACGCTCTTGGGCGGCGACGTTCGGCGATCCGCCGCTCGACTCGCCGATGCGTGCGCTTCGAGACCACCGTCGAGCCCAAGGCCGACACGAAGCTCGTCCTCTCCGCCTCCGCCGAGTCGGTCGCCAACGGCGCGCCGGTCACGATCCGCGGGGTCGTGACGAACACGACGACCGCCGGCACCGCCTACGGCGCCGCGGTGAGGTTCTCGATTCCCGCCGGCGTGGAGGTCGTCTCCAAGCCCGCCGACTGCACCGGGACCGCGCTCAACCTCGTCTGCCCGGTCGGCGACCTGGGGCCGCAGCTCACCGCCCAGCGCGAGCTCACGCTGCGGTCCACCACCGAGGGCGCGTTCACCGTCCTGGGCACCGTCAGCTGGGCGCGGCCCGACACCACTCCGGTCGACACCCAGGGCCAGGTCAGCGTGACCGTCCTGCCACCCCCCGACACGACGCCCGTCCCCGAGCCCACGCCGGCCAAGCCCGCGGCCCCCAAGCCCGTGACCGTCAAGGCGAACACCATCGCGCAGGGCGTCCCCGCGTCGGGTCGCTGCGTGCGCTCGCGCCGGCTGTCCATCGTCCTGCGCTCGCGCGGGGCCTGGGACCCCGTGAAGGCGACGATCCGGGTCACCGGCCGCAGGAAGGCGCTGACCCTGAAGGGCACGCGCGCCCAGCGGCCCTTCACGCTCACCCTCCCGCGCCGCGGCAAGGTCACGCTGCGCCTCGACGTGACCTACGACAACGGCCGCCGCTACAAGGCGACCCGCTCCTTCCGCCGCTGCTGAGCGCCGGCACCCGGCCAGCGACCGCCCCACACGCCCGCGGCTGTCATCGGCACCGGAAACCGATGCGAGCGGCAGCCGCGGCGGCTCGTGGGCGGCGTGTGGGCGGCTCGTGGGCGGCTCGTGGGTGACCGACGGTGCGCACCGCGGGGCGCGGCCCGACCCCGGCTTTCTAGACTGATCGGTCTATGCCGCTTCCCGCCAAGGTCACCTGGGTCACGTTCGATGTCTACGGCACGCTGATCGACTGGGAGGCGGGGATCCTCGACGCCTTCCAGCGCGAGGCGCAGCGTGAGGGCTTCACGATCGAGAGGCCCGAGGAGATCTTCCCCCGCTTCCTGGAGCTGGAGCACGAGATCGAGGCCGGCTCCTACGAGCTGTACGCCGAGGTGCTGCGCCGCTCCGCGGTCACGATCGCCAAGGAGATCGGCTGGCCGCTCGAGCCCTCGCGCAGCAACTTCCTCCCGGACTCGGTGCCGCGCTGGCGCCCGTTCAAGGAGACGAACACGCAGATGACGCGGTTCGGCAAGAAGTTCAGCACCGGCCTCATCTCCAACATCGACGACAAGCTGCTCGGCGAGACGCGCCGCCACATCCCGCACGTCTTCGACCTCGTCGTGACCGCCCAGCAGGTCCGCTCCTACAAGCCGGACTCCGCGCACTTCACGGAGTTCGCGCGCCGCGTGGGCAGCAAGAAGAACTGGGTGCACGTCTGCAGCGGCGTCCACGCGGACCTCGAGCCGGCGCTGAAGGCGAAGGTCCCGGTCATCTGGGTCAACCGCCGCAAGGAGCAGCTCGATCCGAGCGCCAAGAAGCCGACCGCCGAGGTGAAGACGCTCCTCGAGGCGGCCAAGCTGCTCGGCGCGGCCTAGGGGAACCGGACCCGCCCGCCCCGCGATGCGGGTCGTCGCGCTCACCGAGGACGTGCTCGTCTGCACGTCGGCCTGCTGGCAGACGACGTGCACCATCGTCCGCGGCCCGGACGGCGAGGCGCCCGAGGCGTTCGTCATCGACTCGCCGATCCTCCCCGACGAGCTCGAGGCGCTCCCCGGGGTCCTGGAGCACGTCGGCTGGCCCTGCTCCGGCCTCCTGGCGACGCACGGCGACTGGGACCACCTGCTCGGCCGCATGGCCTTCCCGGGCGCCGCGCTCGGCTGCGCCGAGACGACCGCCGCGCGCCTGACGGGCGACATGGGCGACGCCGTCCGCCGGCTGCGCGAGTTCGACGACGAGCACTACGTTGAGCGGCCCGGCCCGCTGCAGCTCGGCCAGGTCCAGGCGCTGCCGGTGCCGGGGAAGGTCGAGATCGGCGGCGGCGAGCTGGAGCTGCACCCGACCGAGGGGCACGTGCCGGAGGGGATGGCGATCGCCGTGCCGTGGGCGGGCGTCCTGGTCGTCGGCGACTACCTCTCCCCGGTCGAGATCCCGATGCTCAGCGAGGGCGGCTCGCGGAGCGCCTACATCGCCACGCTCGGGCGCCTGCTCCCGCTCGTCGAGGCCGCCGAGCACGTCGTGCCCGGCCACGGCGCGATCCTCGACGCCGTGCGCGCCGCGGCGATCCTGCGCGAGGACCTGCGCTACCTGGAGAGCGGCGAGCTGCCGATCGCCCGTCGCGGCGCCGCGCAGCGCACGATCGACGCCGAGAACCGGGAGCGCTGGTGATCCACCACGTGTCCTTCGAGATCGCCCGCGACGGCGGCGACGCCGAGGTCGCGTTCTGGCGGATGCTCGGGTTCGCCGAGGTCATCCCGCCCGGGGCGCTCGCCGAGCGGGCGCGCTGGGTGGAGAGCGACGACGTCCAGGTCCATCTGCTCCGCAGCGACGCACCCGCCGTCGGCGGCGACGGGCACGTCGCCCTCGTCGTCCGCGACTACGCCGAGGTCGTCACCCGCCTGCGCGACGCCGGCCACGAGGCCGTACCGCGCGCCGAGCACTTCGGCGCACCGCGCACGCAGGTGCGCACGCCCGCCGGCCACCTCGTGGAGGTCATGGCACCGCCGCGCCCGTGAGCGGATCGCGGTCAGGGCGCCGGAACCAGCCGGTCGACCATGTCGATCACCGTCGGCTCCAGCCCGGGCCAGTCGAACGACGGGCGGTTGCGACGCAGGAGCACGGTGCCGTGCAGCGCGGACCACACCTCGATCGCGACCCGCCGCGGGTCGGCCTCGCCGGGGCCGGCCTCTCGCACGAGGTCGACGATGAAGAGGAACGCGTCGGTCGCCGCCGCAGCCGGCGGCCCGGGCGGAAGCTGCGCGGCGGTCTCGAAGACGAGCACGTATTCGCCCGGACGCTCGAGGCCGAACCGCATGAAGGCGAGCGCCGACGCGTGGAGGCGCTCGCGCGGGTCCGGGCCGGCGGCGGCGATCCCGTCCCGCATGGCCTCCAGGAATGACCGGAAGTGCCGTTCCATCACGGTGACGATCAACGCGTCGTGATCCTCGAAGTGCAGGTAGAAGGCCATCGGCGAGACCCCGGCGCGCTTGGTGACGCCGCGGATCGTCAGCGCCTGCGTGTCGCGCGTCTCGTGGAGCAGGTCGTCGGCCGCGTCGAGCAGGCGCTCGCGCGTCTGTTGGCCCTGGCCGCGGGGCGTGCGCTTGCGGGGCTTGGGGGCCGAGGTGGGCACGCCGGGACCGTACCAGCCCGACCGGGGACTTGACAACCGTATATGTACGTGTGTATATCTACGTCCGTCCACTCACTCGGCCCTCATGGAGAACCTGATGCTCACCCGCCTGTCCACCGCCATCTCCCGCCGTCCGCGGCGCTCCCTCGCCCTGCTCATCGCCGCGGTCCTGATCGCCGGCGTCCTCGGCGGCCCGGTCGCGGGCCTCCTGAACGGCGGCGACGGCCCGGTCGTCGCGGGCTCCTCCAGCCAGCGCGCCGACGCGCTCGTCGAGCAGGCCACCGGCGCGGGAGCGTCGCCCGGCGTCGTCGCGCTCGTCACCCCGTCCGGCGGGGTCGCCTCAGCCGGCGGTCGCGCCGCGGTCTCCGAGGTCCAGCGCACGCTGAAGGCCGATCCCGGCCTGCGCGACGTCGCGGGCCCGTCGGCCGCGGCCGGGGATCCGCGCGTGGCCGCCGACGGCTCGTCGGCGATCGTCACGGCCTACGTCGCCGCCGCCGCCGACGAGGAGGTCGTGGCGGAACGCCTCATCGCCGCGTTCGAGGATCGAACGGACGTCGCTCTCGGCGGAGGGGCCGTCGCCGGGTTGCAGATCGGCGAGCAGGCCGGGGAGGACCTCTCGACGGCGGAGCTGTTCGCCTTCCCGATTCTCGCGCTGCTCGCGTTCGCGCTGTTCGGCAGCATCCGCTCGGCGCTCGTGCCGCTCGCGACCGCGCTCGTGACGCTGCTGTTCGCGTTCCTCGCGCTGCGCGTCGTCGTCGTCTTCTACGACGTGCAGATCTTCGCCCTCAACCTCATGTTCGCCCTCGGTCTCGGCCTGGCGGTGGACTACGCGCTGTTCCTCGTCGCCCGCTACCGCGAGGAGGCCGAGCGTGACGGGGCGAACGCCGGCGCGCTGCGGCGCACCGTCACGGGTGCGGGCCGCACGGTGCTCTTCAGCGCCGTCACCGTCGCCGTGTCGCTGTCGGCGCTGCTCGTGTTCGACATCGAGTTCATCGTGTCGATGGGCGTCGGCGGCGTGCTCGTCGCGCTCGCCGCCGCCGTCGCGGCGCTGACGGTCGTCCCGGTGATGCTCGCGTTCTGGGGCCCGAGGATCGTCACCCGCCGCGCCGGGGCCACCGCCGCCGCGAGCGACGCCGGCATCTGGTCGCGCGTCGCCCACGGCGTCATGCGGCGCCCGGGCATCGTCGCGGCCGTCACGGCGGGCGCGCTGCTGCTGCTCGCCGTGCCGTCGCTGCGCACGCAGTGGACCGGCGTGGACGCGAGCGTCCTGCCGGCGAGCCAGAGCGCGCGCGTCGTCCACGACGCGCTCGAGCGCGACTACCCGGCGACCGACAGCTCGGGCATGTTCGTCGCGCTGCGCGCCCCGCGCGACGCGCAGCCGCAGATCGCGGCGTACGCCAAGCGACTCGCCGCCGTCGACGGCGTGGAGAACGTCAGCGCCCCGCGCCCGATCGGCGACGGCGCCTGGCAGATCGACCTGTCGGCCACCGGTGAGGCCGTCCGGCCGCCCGCCCAGCAGGTGCTGCGCGACGTGCGCGCCGTCGCGGCGCCGGCGACCGCGTACGTCGGCGGCGAGGCCGCCTCGTTCGCCGACCAGCAGACGAGCATCGGCGGCAGCCTGCCGCTCGCGCTGCTGATCCTCGGCGGCGGCACGCTCATCGTCCTGTGGCTCATGACCGGCTCGGTCGTCCTGCCCGTCAAGACGCTGCTGATGAACACGCTCACCGCGGCCGCGACCACCGGGGTGCTCGTGCTCGTCTTCCAGGACGGGCGCTTCACCGGTCCGCTCGGGTTCACGAACGAGGGCGGGATCGAGACCGGGGACTTCCTCGTCCTGATGGCGCTCGTGTTCGCCCTGACGACCGACTACGGCGTGCTGCTGCTCTCGCGGATCGTCGAGGGGCACCGCCGCGGCCTGCCGGACCGCGAGGCCGTGACGCAGGGCCTCCAGCGCACCGGCCGGCTGCTGACGGCGGCGGCGATCCTGCTCGCCGTCGCGATCGGCTCGTTCCTCACCTCCGACCTGCAGTTCCTCAAGCAGATCGGCCTCGGCGCGGCGTTCGCCGTCCTCGTGGACGCGTTCATCGTGCGCGGCCTGCTCGTCCCGTCACTGATGGCCCTCCTGGGCGACTGGAACTGGTGGTCGCCCGCACCGCTCAAGCGCCTGCACGAGCGGATCGGCGTGCGCGAGGACCACGGCGACGGCGCCCCCGCACCAGCCGCCGCCTGACCAGCACCCGACCGTGCGGCTCACGCGCTCTCGCGCGTGAGCCGCACGAGCCGCTGATCGCCCGTGAACAGCCGCCGGGTGCCGGCGAGGGCGGTCACCGCCGTCGTCACCACCGTCGCGCCGAGGATGATCCACATCAGGGCCAGCTGGACGAGCACCGCATCGAGCGGATCGACGCCCGCGAGGATCAGGCCGGTCATCGCGCCCGGCAGGAAGACGATCCCGAGTGCCTTCGTGTTCTCGATCTGCGGGGAGATCGCCAGGCGCAGCGCGCGCCGCACCTGCGGCCGTGCGGCGTCGATCCCGGTCAGGCCGAGCGCCAGGCGCGCCTCGATCTCCGGCCGGCGATCGGCCATCAGACCCGCGAGCGCGGTCACGACGACGACGCACGACTTCATCGAGTTGCCGACGACCATCCCGGCGATCGGGACGACGGTGCGGCCGTCCACCGGGAAGATGCCCAGGCCGAACGTGAGGCCGAGCGCGACGGTCGCCGTCACGGCGTTCGCGAGCAGCGCGATCTGCAGCACGCCGGGCAGCTGCGGGGCGCGGCGGCGCACCGTCACCGCCGCGAAGACGACGATCCCCGCCACCCACAGCCACGACCAGAAGAGCGGCGTGTCCGGATCCACGACGAGCTGGAGCGCGAGCGCGACGAGCAGCAGCTGGGCTGCGGACCGCACGACCGAGACGACCATGTCGCGCTCGAGCCCGAGGCGCTCGCGCAGTGAGACGGCGATCGCGATCGCGATGAGGCTCAGCGAGGCGACGAGGCCGACCCAGGTGACGTCCCCCTCACCCATGGCGGTGCTCCAGCTCGCGCGCGAGGCGCCCGTCCTTCAGGCGCAGGACGTGGTCGGCGACGCGCTCCAGCTGCGCCTCGTCGTGGGTGACGAGCAGGACGGGGACGCCGTCGCCGGCGAGCGCGCGCATCAGCGCCTCCAGCTCCGTGCTGGCGTCCGCGTCGAGCGCCGAGGTGGGCTCGTCCATGAGGATCACCTGCGGGTCGGTGGCGAGCGTGCGCGCCAGGCAGACGCGCTGGCCCTCGCCGCCGGAGAGCGTGTCGGCGTCGCGGGCGGCGAAGGCCTCAGGGTCCAGCGCCGCGCGCCGCAGCAGCGCGGCGACCCGCTCGTCACCGGCCTGCGGGTCGGCGACGCGGACGTTGTCGGCGACGGTGCCGGGGAAGAGGACGGGCGCCTGGAAGACCATGCCGACCGCGCGGCGGTGGGCGAGCGGATCGAGCGCCGCGATGTCCTCCCCGCGGTAGCGCACGGTCCCGGCGTCGGGCGCCTCCAGACGGTTGCAGCAGCGCAGCAGGGTGGACTTGCCGGCGCCCGACGGGCCCGCGATCGCGGTGATGCCCGCGTCCGGGAGCGTCACGCTCACGTCGTCCAGGCGCGGGCGCTCGTCCCCGGCGACGGAGACGTGATCGAAGGTGAAGAGGGGCGGCGTGGTGCTACTCCGCGCGGGCGTCGTCGAGCCGGACGTTGATGAACAGGTCGCGCCCCTCCCAGGGCGTCGCCTTCTTCCCGAACCCGAGCGACTCGTAGAGCTTCAGCGCCGGCTCGTTGGACTCGTTGACGTCGAGCTCGGCGCGGCGGCAGCCGCGGTCGCGCGCGCGGTCGAGGGAGAACTCGACCAGCGCGCGGCCGAGGCCGGTGCCGCGCGCGTGCTCCTCGACGAAGACGTCCTCGAGCAGGCAGTCGTCGGAGGCGGTCCAGATGCTGTGGCGGTAGCGCAGCGCGACGATGCCGGCGGGCGGCGCGTCCGCGTCCGGCGCGCCGATGACGAACTCGGTGTTCCGGTCCTCGGTCAGCTTGTCCACGCCCGCCAGGAACGCGTTGTCACTCGGCCAGTCCTTGCCGAGGTGGTCACGAAACCCGATCAGCAGACGCGCGACCGTCTCCGCCTCATCGACATCGGCCACCCAGACATGCGGTCCGTCGGTCATGCCGTGACGCTAGCGCCCGGGGGGAACGGCTACTCCGCGGGCGGCGCCGCGGAGACGATCCGCGCGATCGGGTCGCCGGCCTGGATCGCGGCGCCCTCCTTGATCGGCAGCTCCTCGATCACGCCCGCCTTGTGCGCGGTGATCTCGTTCTCCATCTTCATCGCCTCGATGATGCAGAGGAGCTGGCCCTCCTCGACGGCCTGGCCCTTCTCGACGACGACCTTCCACATGTTGCCCTGGAGCGGCGCCTCGAGCAGGTCGGGGCCGCCGCCGCCGCCGGTCTTGCGGTCGCTGCGCTTGGACTTCTTCGCGCCGCCGCCCGCGCCGTTCGCCGCGCCGCCGGCCACGACCGCGCCCGCGAACGCCGGGCCGATGACGTTGACGTCGAAGCGCCGCCCGGAGACCTCCACGGTGTAGCGACTGCTCGACGGTCTCCAGCGGCTCGCCGTCGTCGCCCGTCGGTGGCGCCGGGGCGGGGTCGGGGGCCGTGGACTTCAGCCAGTCCTTGTCCTCGACGAGGTCCTTGCAGGTCTCCGCGTTCGCCCACTGCTCGGTCTTCAGCAGCGCGTCGTGGAACGGGATCAGCGTCGTCAGACCCTCGATCTCGTACTCCTCCAGCGCGCGGATCATCCGCTGCGTGGCGGCCTCGCGGTCGACGTCCCACACGATGAGCTTGCTGACCATCGGGTCGTACATCGGGCTGACCTCACCGCCCGGGCCGACGCCGGAGTCGACGCGCACGCCGGGGCCCGCGGGCTCCTTGTACGCGCCGATCTTCCCCGGGGCCGGGGCGAAGTTCTTCGCCGCGTTCTCGGCGTTGATGCGGCACTCGATCGCGTGGCCGCGCAGCTCGACCTGCTCCTGCGTGTAGGACAGCGGGAGGCCCGCGGCGGCGCGGATGCCCTCCTTGACGATGTCGATGCCGGTGACCATCTCGGTGACGCAGTGCTCCACCTGCACGCGGGTGTTCATCTCCAGGAAGAAGTACTCGCCGTCCTGGAAGAGCCCCTCGATCGTGCCGGCGCCGACGTAGTCGACGGCCTTTGCGGCGTTGACGCCGATCGCGCCGATGCGCTCGCGCAGCCCGGGGTCCGCCTCGACGGCGGGCGCCGGCGACTCCTCCAGCAGCTTCTGGTGGCGGCGCTGGACCGAGCAGTCGCGCTCGCCCAGGTGGATGCAGTTGCCGTGCGTGTCGGCGATGATCTGCACCTCGACGTGGCGCGGGTTCGGCAGGTAGCGCTCGAGGTAGACGCGCCCGTCGCTGAAGAACTTCTCGCCCTCGCGGGAGGCGCCGTCGAAGGCGCCCTCCAGCTCGTCCTCGGTGAGCGCGACGCGGAAGCCCTTGCCGCCGCCGCCGCCGGTCGCCTTCACCGCGACCGGGAAGCCGATCTCGTCCTTGGCGATCCTCATCGCGTCCGCGACGGTCTCGACCGTCTCGGTGGTGCCGGGGACGATCGGCACGCCGGCGGCCTTCATCAGGTCGCGCGCGGCCGTCTTCGAGCCCATCGCGTCGATCGCGCTCGCGGGCGGGCCGATGAACGTGATGCCCGCGTCCTCGAGCGTCTTGACGAACGGGGCGTTCTCGGCGAGGAAGCCGTAGCCGGGATGCACGGCGTCGGCGCCGCACTCGGCGATGACCTCCATGATCTTCGGCACGTTGAGGTAGCTCTCGGCGGCGGGCCCGGGCCCGAGCAGGTACGCCTCGTCGGCGGCCTTCACGTGCAGCGCGTCGCGGTCGATCTCCGAGTACACGGCGACCGAGGGGATGCCGAGCTCCTTGCAGGCGCGGATCACGCGGATGGCGATCTCGCCGCGATTGGCGATCAGGATCTTCTTGAACATTCGGCCGCGAAGGGTACCCGCGTCCGGCGGTGCGAGACTGCCCGCCCGATGCGCGTCCCGCCCAACAGGATCCTGCTCGAGCTCTTCTTCTGGCTGCGACCCGACTTCGTGCTGCGCTGCCTGCGGCGTTTCCAGGCACTGGAGGGGTTCGACCGGGCGATCGCGCTGGCCTCCAGCGCCTTCACCGCGACGATCCCGCTGACGATCCTCGTCGGCGCGATCCTGCCCTCCCAGGACGCCGCCGACTCCGTGATCCGTCGCTACCGGCTGTCGGACGACGGCGCGCAGGCGGTGCGCGACGCGTTCGCCCCCGCGGAGGGCACGGAGGCGGGGCTCGGCGTCCTCAGCGCGCTGCTGCTGCTGTTCGCGGTGCTCAGCTTCTCCCGGGCCGTGCAGCGCCTGGTCGAGCGCGCGTACGAGCTGAAGCCGCTGAGCCTGCGCAACACGCGCAACGCCGCGCTGTGGATCGCCGGGCTCGTGGGATTCGGCCTCGTGGAGGGCGCTGTCATCTGGGTGTTCAACGGGCCCGTGCTCAACCTGGTCGGCCTCTGCATCAACATCGCGCTCGCGGTCGCGTTCCTCGTGTGGACCGGGCGCCTGCTCGGCGCCAACCGCGTCCCGGATCGCGATCTGCTGCCGTTCGCGATCCTCGTCGCGGCGGGGCTGGTGATCTACGGCGCCGTCTCGGACCTCTGGGTGCCGCGGATGTTCGACAGCTACGCCTCCCGCTACGGGGTGATCGGCGCGACGTTCGCGATCATCTCGGCGCTGTTCGGGGCGATGTTCGTCGTGGTGGTGATGACGGCGACCGGGCGCGAGGTGAGCGACGAGGTCGAGCGCATCCGCCGCGGCGAGCGGCCGCCGGAGGACGCCGTGCGCGAGCAGTGGGAGCTGCTGCTGAACGACCTGCGCGCGCGGCGCGACGTGTGGCTCGAGTCGCGCCGGGAGCGCAAGCGGAACGTCGCGGAGGAGGACGCGGAGGCGAGGGGCGAGCCGGAGCCCTAGGTGCGGGGCCGTCGTCGGACCGGGGTCGGCCGTTCCCGGGCGGACGGCCGGCGCGCTACCAGGGGTTCGGGTCGCCCCAGGGCGACGGCTCGTCCGGCTCGCGGCCGACGCCCTCCAGGAACGCGGCGCGCTGCCACGGGCTCATCCGCGGCGGCTCGGCGGCGACCACCGGGGTCGTCTCGTGCAGGAAGCGCTCGAGCGCGGCGACGACCGCGGCGGCCTCCTCGGGCGAGGCGGACGGCGCGACGATCTGGAGCCTGGGCTGCGGGTCCGGCACGATGCGGGAGGCTACCGGCCCGCCGGGCCGTAGGGTGCGGCCCATGCACGAGATCCCGGTCTTCGACCACGACGCGGTGCTCGCGGCGGTCGCGCCCGCAGACGCGGTCGCGCGCACGCGCGAGGCGTTCCTGCGCCATCGCGCGGGCGACTGGGTGATGCCCTCGAAGGTCTACCTGGAGTCGCCGCCGTACGGTGACTTCCGCGCGATGCCGGCCCGCGGCGACGGGCTCGCGATGCTCAAGTGGATCAGCTCGTTCCCGGGGAATCCGCAGCGTGGGCTCCCGACGGTCATGGGCGTCGTGGTGCTGTCGGACGCGCAGACGAGCGAGCCGCTCGCGCTGCTCGACGCGCGGTCGGTGACGGCGCTGCGGACCGGCGCGGTGGCGGCGGTGGCGGCGCGGGCGCTGGCGGCTGTCGACGTGCCGGCCGCGACCTGCGGGATCGTCGGCTGCGGGCTGCACGGCGCGTGGGCGGCGCGGTGCCTGGTGGCCGAGGGGTACGCGGGCGGCGTCTGTCATGACCCGCGCGCGGAGGTGGCGCAGGAGCTGGCGGCGGAGCTGGGGGACGGATGGCGCGCCGGGACGCTCGCGGACGCGCTGGCGTGCGACGTCGTCACCTGCGTGACGCCGGGCGCGTCGCCGGTGGTGGGCGTCGACGACCTGCGTCCCGGGCTGCACCTGAACATGCTCGGAGCCGACGGCCCGGGAAAGGCGGAGGCGACCGTGGAGGCCGTCGCCGCGTGCGAGCTGTACTGCGACGAATGGGCCCAGGCGTCACACGGAGGGGAGCTGACGGGGGCCGTCGAGGCGGGGCGCGTCACCCGGGACGATGTCGTCGACCTCGGCGCGGTGCTGGCGGGCGAGGCGCCGCGGCCCTCCGGCGAGCGCGCGACCCTCTTCGACTCCACCGGCCTCGCGATCCAGGACCTGGCGATCGCGGCGGCGGTGCTGCGCGGGCGGTGACGGCGGTCGTCGCGCGGCGCCTGCGGGACCTCGGTCTCCGGATAGGGTGCCGCGCATGTCGTCCACCCCGACCCCGCCGGCCACCACCCTCGCCGAGCTGCTCGCCGATCCGCCGCTGGTGCACGGACCCGAGGGGGGCAACGACCTCATCACCCACGGCCTGCTGCCGGTCGTGCTCGAGTACATCGAGGCGAACGTCAGGCCCGGAGACCGCACGCTGGAGACGGGCTGCGGGCTCAGCACCATCCTCTTCGCCATGCGCGGCGCCGAGCACACGTGCATCGTGCCGAACCCGCCGGAGGTCGAGCGCGTGCGCGGCTGGCTCGCCGACCACGGCGTCAGCGACGCCACGCTGACGTTCCGGACCGAGCCGTCCGAACGCGTGCTGCCGACGCTCGACCTGGGCGAGCTGGATCTCGTGCTCATCGACGGGTCGCACTCCTTCCCGCAGGTCTTCATGGACTGGTTCTACGTGCAGGAGGCGCTGAAGATCGGCGGCCGCCTGATCCTCGACGACGTGCACGTGTGGACCGGCCGGGTGCTGCGCGACTTCCTGGAGGCCGAGCCCGAGTGGTCCCTGGAACAGCGCTTCCAGGGCCGCACCGTCGCGATCCGCAAGGTCGCGGGGACGAACCCGGACAAGATCTGGTTCGAGCAGCCCTACGTCGAGAAGAAGACGCGCGCCAAGGTGATGGGCCGCGCCCGCATGGCCGTCGACCTGCTCCGCGAGGGCGACACCGACGAGCTGAAGAAGCGCGTGAAGGCGACGCTCGGCCGCACGTGAGCGAGCGGCCGAGCGGGGCGCCCGTGGCTACCTCAGCTCTTGACGGCGAGGGTGCTGCTCACGGTCTTGCCGCCGGCGGTGGCGGTGATCGTGAGCCTGTAGCTGCCCTTGCCGGCCTTCCTGCCCTTGAGCTTGCGGTTCCAGCTGATCCGGTTGATGCCGGTCTTGCCCTTGCCCTTGGCCTTGGCCACGGTCGCTGCGGCGCCCTTCGGGGGCTTGACCTTGAGCGTGATGTCGGCCGGGCCGGTCCCGGCGTCGCGCCGGCGCAGCCGACCTGGATCCACAACGTCCCAGAACTGCTCAGACCCGGTGCACACCGACAACACCAAGCACACGCCGCACCACGAGACCACCCCTCCATGGACGATGCCGGGGCGACAACCGCGGACCCCATCCGAGCCCCGCGATTCCGACCACCGGTCCGGCACGTCGCCGAGCCGCCGCCCACCCACCGCGCTCACGGGGCCGGAGACGCCCCGGTCGAGGAGGGAACGGGTGGCCCGGCCCCCGCAGGCCGGGTCGTCCCCGGCCGCGGACCACGGGCGCCCGGCCGTGCCTACAGCGGAATGTTCCCGTGCTTGCGCCGAGGCTGCGCGACCCGCTTGGTCTGCAGCGTCTCCAGCGCGGTCACGAGCTTCGGCCGCGTCTCGTGCGGGACGATCACGTCGTCGATGTAGCCGCGCTCGGCCGCCGTGTAGGGGTTCGCGAAGCGCGCCTTGTAGTCGGCGATGAGCTTCGCGCGGCGCTCGTCCGGCGTCGGCGACGAGGCGAGGTCCTTGCGGTAGATGATGTTGACCGCGCCCTCGGGGCCCATGACGGCGACCTCCGCCTGCGGCCAGGCGAAGTTGAAGTCGGCGAGCATGTGCTTGGAGGCCATGACGTCGTACGCGCCGCCGTAGGCCTTGCGCGTGACGACCGTGATCTTCGGGACGGTCGCCTCGGTGTACGCGTAGAGCAGCTTCGCGCCGTGGCGGATGATGCCGCCCCACTCCTGGCTCGTGCCGGGGAGGAAGCCGGGGACGTCGCAGAACGTGATCAGCGGGATGTTGAACGCGTCGCAGGTGCGCACGAAGCGCGCGCCCTTGCAGGAGGCGTCGATGTCGAGCACGCCCGCCATCGACGCCGGCTGGTTGCCGACGACGCCGACGACGTGGCCGTTCAGGCGCGAGAACCCGCAGATGATGTTCTTGGCCCAGTGCTCGTGGACCTCGAAGAACTCGGCGTCGTCCATGACGAGCTTGACGACCTCGCGCATGTCGTAGGGCTTGTTCGGGTTGTCCGGGACGACGCTGTCGAGCGCCTCGTCCTCGCGGTCTGGGTCGTCGTCCGGGACGACGCGCGGCGGCGTCTCGAGGTTGTTCTGGGGGAGGAAGCCGAAGAAGTAGCGGGTGTCCTCGAGCAGCGCGTCCTCGTCCTCGGCGGCCAGGTGGGCGACGCCGGACTTCGAGTTGTGGGTCATCGCGCCGCCGAGCGCCTCGAACTCGACCTCCTCGCCGGTGACCGTCCTGATGACGTCGGGCCCGGTGATGAACATGTGCGAGGTCTCCTTCACCATGAAGATGAAGTCGGTCATCGCGGGGGAGTAGACGGCACCGCCGGCGCACGGGCCCATGATCAGGCTGATCTGCGGGATGACGCCCGAGCACTGGACGTTGCGCACGAACACGTCCCCGTAGGCGCCGAGCGAGACGACGCCCTCCTGGATCCGCGCGCCGCCCGAGTCGTTGATGCCGATCACCGGGCAGCCGATCTTCGCGGCCAGGTCCATGATCTTCACCATCTTCTCGGCCATCACCTCACCGAGCGAGCCGCCGAAGATCGTGAAGTCCTGGCTGAAGACGCAGACGCGCCGGCCGTCGATCGTGCCGTGGCCGGTGACGACGGCGTCGCCCCAGGGCCGGTTCTTCTCGAGCCCGAATTCGTAGGTGCGGTGGCGCACGAACGTGTCGAGCTCCTGGAAGGAGCCCGGGTCGAGCAGCTTCTCGATGCGCTCGCGGGCGGTGTACTTGCCCTTTGCGTGCTGCTTCGCCTCGGCCTCCGGCGAGGAGTGCGCGGCCTGCATGCGCAGCTCCTCCAGGTGGGCGAGCTTGTCGTCGAGCGTGTCGGGGTGCGTGAGCCGTGCCATGGGGCGGCGGAGTCTACGAGAGGGGCGCGGGCGATGGCCGCGCCGCCCCGGACGCCGCGGGGGCTCAGGCCCGCGAGAACGGGCGGTGGTGCGCGGAGCCGAGGTCGTCCAGGACGGCGACCAGCAGGCCCTCGAGCTCGGGGTCGGGCTCCGGAGCCTGCTCGACCCGCACCTCGGGCTCGACCTCCGGCACCTCGACGGCGGCCGGCTGCGGTGGATCGTCGGCCGGGGCTTCGGGTGTCAGAGCGGGCGCCGCGGCCTGTTCGGCCGCGGGGAGCGGCGCCCACCTGCCGGTGTGCCACCAGCCCTTGAGCCGCGCGAGGAACCCCTCGCGCGGCGCCGGGCCCTCGGCCTGAGACGGGATGTCGGTCCCGGTCGCCTCAGTGTCGGCGGACGTGGTGGGGGTGGGGATCTCCGGCTCGGATGCCGGCTCCGGCTCGGCCGCGAGGGCGGCGGCGAGCGCGGCGCTGTCGAACGCCTCGGTGTCCTGCTCGGGCTCGGCGGGCGTCGCCGGCGTCCGCTCCGCAGCGATCGTCACCTTGGTGCCCCACCCGGAGGCCGCGAGCTCCACTGTGCCGCGTACAGACGCGCCCTCCCAGGCGACGGCGGTCTCGGGATCCTTCCGGGTGATGCGCACCTCGCCGAACGCGGACAGCCGTCGGGCGAGGGATGGCGCATCGCTGATCTCCGCCCACAGCTCGGGCGGGGACTTCACGAGGGTGCGCTGCGCACGGGTCTCGGGCATGACAGATGCCGGTTTCGGCGCCGACGCACGCGCCTCCTGCCCCGCGCGGAGTCCTGCAACGTCTGTGCCGGAAAGACGTACCCCACGCGTTACAGGATGCCCGGCACCCTCACCGCATGAGCGACGCGGCTGCCGCAAGCACCCGAAATCGAGGGAAACGACAGCCGCGCCCGATCGCCGTGCGGTGGGCGGCGGTCGCGGCGCTGGCGGGTCGGCAGTGGGGAGTGGTGGACGACGCGGATCTGCGGGCACTCGGGTTCAGCGCGTCGGCGGTTGATCGGGGTGTGGCGTCGGCGCGACTTCACCGCCGGCACTCCGGCGTCTACTCGGTGACCGCGGGCCCGCTGCCTTCCGAGGGTCGCTGGCTCGCCGCGGTGTTCGCCGCCGGAAACGGAGCGGTGCTCTCGCACCGCTCGGCCGCTGCGCTCTGGGGGCTCTCCGAACGCCGTCCCCGCACGGTCGAGGTCACGGCTGGACGGCGGGGTCGCCGGCAACGCCTCGCCGGCGTCGTGATCCACGAGTCGCGGCGCCTCTCGGCCGACCAGCTCACCGTCCACCGCGGAATCGCCGTCACGACGGTGTCGCGCACCCTCGCCGATCTCGCAGCGCTCATCTCTGCTCGTGACCTCGCACGCGCGATGGAGCGGGCCGAACTGCTCCAGCAGCTTGATGTCCCGTCGCTGCTGGCGGCGAGTGCCCGGCGTCCCGGAGCCGCGGCGGTGCGGCGCGTCGTGTCCGACTGGGCGCCCGCGCCGACGCGCCGCGAGCTCGAGCGGCGCCTGCTCGAGCTGGTGCGCTCCCGGCGCCTGCCGATGCCCGCCGTCAACGTCCGTGTCGAGGGGTTCGAGGTCGATCTGCTGTGGCCGGGCGCGCGCCTCGTCGTGGAGGCCGACAGCATGGCGTTCCACGCCTCCCGCGCGGCGATGGAGCGGGACCGCGCCCGCGACGCCGTGCTCGCGGCACGCGGATACCGGGTCCTCCGCGTGACATGGGCGCAGGTCACCCGACGCCCCGGCGAGGTCGAAGCCGCCCTCCGCGCGGCGCTCGCTTGATCGTGGCTGCCAAACGCGTCGCAAACCGACGCGATCGACAGCCGCCCCGCGCCGCCCCGCGCCGTCCCGCGGCGCCGCGCGCCCTACGCGAACGGCTTGGCGACCATGAAGAAGACGGCGAGCAGGATGAGGGCGCTGGAGAGGGCGCCGACGAGTGCGACCGTCTGGGCCTTGGCGGCGTACTCGTCGCTGAAGGTGCCGCCGGCGTCGAGGTCGCGGCGGGCGAGTGTGGCGAGCGCGCGCTCGCGCGGGGTGAAGAACGCGCCGGCGAGGCCGAGCAGAACGATGAGGATGACCATCGGGACCGTCACCCACGTCTCGCTGAAGACGTCGGCGTCGGCCGCGAGATAGAAGCCCGTCAGCAGCGCCAGCGTGGCGAACGGGACGATGACGAGCCGCCCGATGCGCACCTGCATCTCGTGGACGGCGGGCATCGCCTCCGGGTGCGTCCTCACGAGCCAGGGGATGACCGCCGGGTAGACGAACGTCACCCCGAACGCGATCACGACGGCCATGACGTGCAGCGCGACGACGACGTCGTAGAACAGGATGGCGGGAACGGCGGTCACGACTCAGAAGACCGGCTGGTACTTGCCGAAGACGTCCTGCATCGCGCCGCAGACCTCGCCCATCGATGCCCGGTCCTTCAGCGCGGCGCGGATGGGCGGGACCAGGTTGTCGGTCCCGCGGGCGGCCTCGCGCAGCTCCTCCAGCCGCTGCTCGACGAGCGCCGCGTCGCGGTCGGCCTTGAACGCCGCGAGCCGGTCGAGCTGCTCGCGCTCGGACTCCGGGTCCACGCGCAGCAGGTCCGGCACCTCCAGCTCGTCCTCGACGTAGTCGTTCACGCCGATGACCTTGTCCTGGCCGATCCGGTAGCGCTCCTGGTAGCCCCAGGCCGACTCGTCGATCTCGCCGGTGATGAACTCGATCGCCTTCGTCGACCCGCCGAGCGCGTCGACCTTCCCGATCAGCTCCAGCGCGCGCGACTCGATCTCGTCCGTCAGCGACTCGACGAAGTACGAGCCGGCGAACGGGTCGACGGTGTCCGTCGCGCCCGACTCCGCGCCGATGATCTGCTGCGTGCGCAGCGCGATCTTCGCGGCGCGCTCCGTCGGCAGCGCGAGCGCCTCGTCGAAGCCGTTGGTGTGCAGCGACTGGGTGCCGCCGCAGACCGCGGCGAAGCCCTGCAGCGCGACGCGGACGATGTTGTTCTCGGGCTGCTGCGCCGTCAGCGTCACGCCGCCCGTCTGCGTGTGGAAGCGCAGCATCAGCGCCTTGGGGTTCGTCGCGCCGAAGCGCTCGCGCATGATCGTCGCCCACATGCGGCGCGCGGCGCGGAACTTCGCGACCTCCTGGAAGACGTTGTTGTGCCCGTTGAAGAAGAACGCCAGGCGGGGCGCGAAGTCGTCGACCGGCAGGCCGCGGTCGACGGCCGCCTGCACGTACGCGATGCCCGAGGAGAGCGTGAACGCGACCTCCTGCACCGCCGAGCAGCCCTTCTCGCGGAAGTGGTAGCCGGAGATCGAGATGGTGTTCCACTTCGGGATGTGCTCGGCGCAGTACTCGAAGATGTCCGTCGTGAGCCGGATCGTGGGCTCCGGCGGGTAGATGTAGTTGCCGCGCGCGATGTACTCCTTGAGCACGTCGTTCTGCGTCGTCCCGCGCAGCTTCGCGCTCGGCACGCCCTGCTCCTCGGCGACGAGGTCGTAGAGCATCAGCAGGACCGCCGCGGGCGCGTTGATCGTCATCGACGTCGACACCTGGTCGAGCGGGATCCCGTCGAACGCGGTCCGCATGTCGTCGATCGTGTCGATCGCGACGCCGGTGCGGCCGACCTCGCCCAGGCAGCGCGGGTTGTCGGAGTCCAGGCCGAGCTGCGTCGGCAGGTCGAAGGCCATCGACAGGCCCGTCCCGCCGCGCGAGAGCAGGTAGCGGTAGCGCTCGTTGCTCTCCTTCGCGCTCGCGTAGCCCGCGTACTGGCGCATCGTCCACTGCTGCCTGCGGTACATCTCGCGATGCACGCCGCGCGTGTACGGGAAGTCGCCGGGCTCGCCGAGCCGCGGCTCGCCGGGCAGGTCGCGCTCGTCGTAGAGCTCCTTGATCTCGATGCCCGAGTCGGTGAAGCGGCGAGGGTCGTCGGGGCCGACGATCGGGGCGATCGTCAGGCGCTCGTCGGGGGTGGTGGCCATGCCCTGAACGGTACCGCCGGGACCCGGGCGCGCGCGGCTACGCGCAGACGCGGATCCTCGAGGAGATCGACTTCTTCGGCGACTTCCCCTTCTTGACCTTGATGAACGCCCGCGCGCGGAACGTCACGGTCTTCCCCTTCGCGGCCGTCGAGGCGATGCGCAGCGTCTGCGTGAACGGCGCCTTGCGGTCGACCTTCGCACGCGCCTTCCCGATCGTGAAGTCCACGCGCGTGATCTTCACGAAGAGGTTGCCCTTCTTCTTCTGCTTCTTCCACGTGAGGCGGGCCCGGAACGTGCCGCCCCGCTTCACGCAGCCCGCCGGCAGCCGGAGGCTGATCCGGGCGCCGTTCGCGGTGACCGCGACGGTGCGCGTCGTCGCCGCGGCGGGGGCGGCGGCGCCGTCGCCCGCCGGGTTGTTGACCGGCAGGACGCGGATCGGCGAGTCGTCCTCGGCCTGCCAGACGACCCAGCCCGCGCCGCCCGGCCCGGCCGCGACCTCCGGGTTGCTGAACGACTCGCCCTCGGCGAGCGTCGCGGGCGGGCTGAACGTGCCGCCGCCCGGATCGGAGCGGGTGTAGCGCAGGAGCTTCTCCTGGAGGTCGGTCCGCCAGACGACGTGCAGGCGGCCCGTCGCGTCCTGCCCGGACGAGGCGTCCGCGAGTCCGCTGTCGATCGCGGCGGTGGACTCGACCGCGCGCGCGGTCCCGAACGTGTTCTTCGCGGCGTCGAAGCGGCGCACGAGCACGTGGTCGTCGAGCGGCTGCTGCTGGTCGTAGCTCAGCCAGACGCCGCTCGGACCGGCCGTCAGCCGCGGGTCGCGGATGCCCGGCTCGGCCGACGGGAGCGTCCGGTCCACGATCCAGCGCCCCGGGTCCATGAGCGCCCCGGGGCTCAGGTCGCCGGCCGTGTAGACGGCGGTGCGGATGCCGAAGAGGTCGCTCGTCGCGTAGACGAACCTGCCCTGGCCGGGGACCTGGACGATGCTCGGCGAACTCACGAACGCGTCGCCCGCGGCCATGTCGACCGACGCGGAGTCGGCCGCGCCCGGGCGGGCGATGATCTTGTCGCCGTCGGCGGGCGTGAGGTACACGCCGCCGGGGAGGGTGATCCCGTCCGGGCCCATGCCGGCGTTCGTCGGCGTCCCGCCGAGGCTCGGCTCCGCGGTGAAGGTCGCGCCGCCGTCGATGCTCGTCCAGCGGACGGATCCCCTCCTGGGCGTCGCCGGAGGCGCACGTGTAACACGCCGAGACGATCCGCACGATCGCGTCGCCCTCCAGCTGGACGGTCGCGTCGCCGCCGGACTTCGCCAGGCCGCGGTTGGACGGGAAGAAGAGGGTCTCGGCGCGGTCGCAGGCGGTCGCTCCGGGCGGCAGGCGGCAGTAGCCGACGGCGGCGTTGGCGACGCCGCGGACCGGGATCGACCAGACGACGTGCCCCGTGCCGCCCGGCGTGACCGCGATGCGCGGGTTGACGCCCTGGCCGATCGTCGCGGGCGCGGCGAGCGCGGGCGATGAGGCGCCGGCCAGCGCGGACAGCGCGGCGCAGGCGGCGATCATCCGGATCGACCTCACGCCAGGACGATAGGAGCGCGGGGGCCGGAACGCAACGTGTCACCGGCGGATGGCGCGCGGTGTCGTAGGTTGCGTCACATGACGGTCCGCGTGCGTCTCTTCGCCATGCTCCGCGAGCGCGCGGGGCGCGACGTCGTGGACCTCGACCTGCCGGACGGCGCGCGCGTCGCGGACGCGCTCGCGGCGCTGGCGGACGTCACGGGCGGGGTCACGTGCGTGCTCGCCGTCAACCGCGACTACGCCGCCCCGGACCAGGTGCTCGCCGCCGGCGACGAGCTGGCGCTGATCCCGCCCGTCAGCGGCGGGTCGCCGGAGACCGGGCCGCACGTGGCGATCCGCCCCGAGCCGCTGTCGCTGGACGCGCTGGTCGAGCGTGTGCGCGACCCGCGCGCCGGCGCGGTGGTCACGTTCGCCGGCGTGACGCGCGAGGTGGACCTGCTCGAGTACGAGGCCTACGCGGAGATGGCGCTGGAGGCGATGCGCGAGATCGTCCACGCGGCGATCGAGCGCCACGGGCTGTGCGCGGCGGCGGCCGAGCACCGCGTCGGCGCGGTCCCGCTCGGGCGAGCCGAGCGTGCTCGTCGCGGCCAGCGCGGCGCACCGCGGCGAGGCGTTCGCGGGCGCCCGCGAGATCATCGACGCGCTCAAGGCGCGCGCACCGATCTGGAAGGTCGAGGTGGACGGCGGGGAGCGGCGCTGGGTCGACGGGTCGGTGCCGGAATGACGCTCCAAGAGCTCCTCCCACCCCGCACCGCGCGCGCCTGGCGCGCGATGCGCGAGCTGCGCCCGCACATCGGCGACGCCGCGGCGTTCGCCCACCACGTCGACACGGTCCAGCGCCCCGAGGGGTACCGGCTGCTCGGCGCGTTCGAGGAGGCGGAGGGTGACGCCGACGCGGTCGCCGTCGCGGGCTTCCGCGTCACCCATCACCTCGCGTGGGGCCGCGCGCTCTACGTCGACGACCTCTCGACGCTGCCGGCCGCGCGCGGCCGCGGGCACGCGGGCGCGCTGCTCGACGAGCTGATCGCCGAGGCCGGTCGCCTGGGGTGCGACGAGCTGCACCTGGACTCCGGTGTCGGGCCCGCGCGCTGGACCGCGCACCGGCTGTACATGAACCACGGACTGACGATCGTCTCCCACCATTTCGCGCTGCCGCTCGCGCCGCCACAGGGCGCTCGCGGGTCAGGCTAGGCCCCGGCGCCGGCCTCCGCGGGCGCCGTCGGGTCGGCGCCCTCGCCGCCGCCGTTCTCGCGGACGAGCCAGTCCTCGGCGAGCATCGGGTTCTCGCGCGAGCGCTCGACGACGGTCAGCAGGGCGCTCATCGACGCGACCTCCTCGACCTGCTCCTTGATGAACCACTGCATGAACTGCTCGCCGGCGTAGTCGCCGTGCTCACGGGCGGCCGCGGCGAGCGCGTTGATCTGCTCGGTGACGCGCTTCTCCTGGTCGAGCGCGAGCTGCACCGGCTCGACGATGTCGCCGAACCCGTTCTTCGGCGCCTCGATGCCGGGGATGACCGGGTCCACGCCCTGGTCGAGCAGGTACTGGACCATCATCATCGCGTGGCCGCGCTCCTCGAGCGCCTGGGCGTAGAAGAAGGCGGCGAGGCGCGGGAGCGTCTGAGCGTCGAACCAGACGGCGATGGCGACGTACTGCTGATGGGCGCCGTACTCGTAGGCGATCTGCTCGTTGAGCTTGTCGACGAAGGGCTGTGCGGGCATGCCCCTGATCCTAGAGGCGCGTGCGCGGGACGTCGGCGCGCCCTGCGCCGAGATCCGGGTTGTGCCATGCCCGCGGTGGTCAACTCGGATCTCGATCCCCGGCCGTGCCGAGATCCGGGTTGTGTCATGCAGGACGTGGTGAAGCCGACGCTCGCGCCCGGCCCGGCGGCGCTAGGTGCCGGAGTCCGCGGCCGCGTAGACGACCGGCCCGGTGGCCGGCTCGGCGTCGCCGAGCTGGCGCCAGACGAGCTCGACGCGCAGGCCGGGGCCGGCGATCAGCGTCGCGTCCGCGCCGTCGAGGTCCTCGCCGCTGAGGGCGCTCGAGACCTTCTGCGCGTCGCCCCACTTCGCGGCCGTCGTGGTGACGGCCTGCCACCCGGGCGCGGTGGGCCAGGCGACGGCGGCGCCGCCGTCCGGGCGCGCGGTGATGACGGGGCGGCCGAGATCGCCTCCGGAGGCCAGGCGCGTCACCCGGAACGAGCCGCCGATCGGCGCCTGCGCGACGAGGACGCGCCGCGTGGAGCCCTGCGTCTCGCGCCAGCTGACGAACGCGCGGCCCTTCGGGTCGACCGCGGCGGCGAGGTCGCTCATCGTCACCCCGCGGGCCGGCCGGTGGATCGGCAGCGAGTAGGAGAAGGCCCCGGGCGCGCTGCGGCGCACGAGGCGCAGGTAGCCGTCGGTGTCGATCCAGGCGACCACGCCGTCCCCGCCGAGGCCGACGGCCGCGGCGAGCGGGCCCCGGCGCCGGGACGCGCCCAGGCGCTGCGCCGGGGTCGCGCGCCCGGTGTCCCCGATGCGCGCGACGTACACGGTGGTGCGGTTCGTCCAGGCGATCACGGGCCAGCCGTCGGCGGCCTGCGCGACGGCGGGCGCGGGTCCGTCGGAGCCGGCCAGCGCGCCGACGCGGGAGAAGAGCCCGGCGGGCGGGCGGACGCTGTAGATGCACGCGGCCGGTGCCCGAGCGGCCGCCCGCGGCGTGGAACGCGACGACGGTCGCGCCGCTGTCGCTGACGCTCACGGCGGGCGTGTCGATGCGGCCGAGCGCGCCGCCCGCGAGGGTCGCAGGGGTGTCGAACTCGCGGCCCGGCTCGCGCACGAGCGCGGTGAGCAGCGAGGCGCCGTAGCGCAGGGCGATGACGCCCGCGCCGTCGCCGGACGCCGCGGCGGTCGCGCCCGTGAGCGTCGGGGCGGCGTTCGTGAAGCTCTCGACGTTGCCGGGCAGCGGCCGCGGCGAGGACCAGGCGAGCGACATGAGCTCCGACCGCGCGTCACGGACGGACCGCTCGCTCAGCAGGAGCGGCGCGTCCAGCGTGCCGCCCTCGTAGACGGCGAAGGCGTTCCCGCCGGGGTCACCGGCGACCGCGAGGACCTGCGGCGCCGCGTTGGAGTAGATCGCCGTGGGCGCCGACCACGCCAGCGCCGATGCCGCCCACGCGCCGGCGGCGCACAGGGCGGCGGCGCAGAGCGCCCCGATGCGCGGGGCGACACGGGCGGGAAGACGCATGGGCCCTGTATCGGCAGGCTCCCGGAGCGGTGCAACATCCGCTCGCCGCGTCTGGACGCCCGCTCAGGGATCGACCTCCGTCGTCTGCATGAGGTCGAACCCGGGTGCACCCACGCTCGGCTGGATCCAGGACATGTCGGCGCGGGCGCCGGGCCCGGCGCTGAGGAACGGCCGCTCGAGCGGCACGCTCGTCGAGGTGCCCTGTGCGGAGACGGTGGACTGGATCGGCAGGCCGCCGCGGGTGGGCACGCGCCGTGCCTGCCAGCCGACCTTCGCGGCCCAGCCGACGACCGCCCCGCCGATCGGGCGGGCGGCCGACGCGGGCTTGCCCAGGCCGGAGGCCTTCGCGACGCCGTCGATCGTGAAGCGCCGCCCGGCGCGTGCGCGGGCGACGAGGATCTTCGTGCCGGAGCCCGTCCCCTCGCGCCAGGTGAGGTAGGCGATCCCCTGCGGGTCCAGCGCGACGGTCAGGCCGCTGACGTCCGAGCCGTTGCGGGCGCGCGCGGTGATCGCCTTGGAGAAGGTGCCGCTCGACGCGCTGCCGCGGCGCACGAGCCGGATCGACCCGCCCGGGCCCTCCCAGGCCACGAGCGCGCCCTTCGCGGTGCCCGTGGCGGCGATGTCGCCGTTCGTCGCGGCCTTGCCCAGGACGCGGTAGCGCCCGGCGCGCGCGCGGTCGTCGAGCAGGCTCAGTTCGGCGCGGCCCGAGCGCGTCCAGGCGACCAGCCCCGCCTCGCGCGGCCCGACCGCGGTCGCGAGCGGCCCGGCGCCCGTGAGGGAGATCACCCGCGGGTTGCCGAACGGGTTGCCGGACATCCGGGCGACGTACGCCGCGCGGCGCCCGGTGGTCCGCGTGGCGGTGAAGCCGATGACCGTCGTCCCCGCGGTGGAGATCGAGACGACCGGGTCGCTGAGCCGGTCGAAGTTGCCGGGGACCACGGTGGCCGCCTCGCCGAAGCGGTCGCCGGCGTCGCGGACGAGCGCGCTGAGCGTGTCGGTGCCGTTCACGCGGAAGCGCACGACGATCGCGCCCGCGCCGTCGCCCCCGCCGGCGGCGGCGGCGCCCTCGCCGAGCGGCGTGCTCGTCGTGAACTTGGGGACGCCGCCGGGGAACGGCACGGCGGAGTTCCACGCGTACCGCACGCCGTCCGGGATCGAGGCGATCCCGTCGCGCAGAAGGAGCAGCAGCGGCGCGTCACCGGCGCTGCCCGACATGACGCCCACGCCGTTGCCCTGGGCGTCTCCGGCCACGGCCAGCGGCTGCGGGCGCGCGCCCGTGTAGATGGCGGACGCGGGCGACCACGCCGCGGCGCCGCCCGGCGCCAGAAGCCCGATGAACACTGCCGTGAGGACCACTGCGGCCGCCGCCGCGCAGCCGTGCCGCAGGCGCAGGCCGTAGGCTAGGAGGCCATGGCTACCTGCCTCGTTACCGGCGGCGCAGGGTTTCTCGGGTCGCACTTGTGCGACGAGTTGCTTCGCCGGGGTCATCGTGTGGTCTGCGTGGACAATCTGGAGACGGGGTCGCTCGTGAACATCGAGCACATCCGGGTTCCGGAGTTCGTCCACGTCAACGCCGACATCACAGAGCCCTACTTCGTGGACGAACCGGTCGACGTGGTCTATCACCTTGCGTCGCCCGCGTCGCCGATTGACTACCTGCGGCTGCCGCTCCACACGCTGAAGGTGGGGTCCCACGGGACCCATCACACGCTCGGTCTGGCCAAGCGCCACCGGGCGCGATTCCTGCTCGCCTCGACGAGCGAGGTGTACGGCGATCCCAAGGAACACCCGCAGCGCGAGGAGTACTGGGGCCACGTCAACCCGATCGGCCCGCGCGGCGTCTACGACGAGGCCAAGCGTTACGCCGAGGCGCTCACGATGGCCTACCACCGCCAGCAGGGCGTGGACACGGCGATCATCCGGATCTTCAACACCTACGGGCCGCGGATGCGCGCGCACGACGGCCGCGCGATCCCGACGTTCCTGCGCCAGGCGCTCGCCGACCGGCCGATCACCGTCTTCGGCGACGGCAGCCAGACCCGCTCCTTCTGCTACGTCGAGGACCTGATCGCGGGCATGATCGCGCTGTCGGAGTCCGGCGAGCACCTGCCGGTCAACGTCGGCAACCCCGACGAGTTCACGCTCCTGGAGCTCGCCCGGGCCGTGATCGAGGTGACGGGGTCGCGGTCGGAGATCGTCCACGAGGCGCTGCCCACCGACGATCCCCGGCAGCGGCGCCGCCGGACATCGCCCGTGCCCGCGAGATGCTGGGCTGGGAACCGCAGGTCACTCTGCTGCGACGGGCTCCAGCGCACCATCGACCAGTCGGGCGCCGAGGCGCTGCTCGGACTGGGGAGGTAGGGCGCACCTTTTGGCGCAGCCCCGCGTTACAGGCTCGCGGATGGCCACCACCCGACATCTCGAGGACCCCCCGGCAGCCGACGTCGGCGCCGAGGCGATGCCGACCTCGGCACGGACGCTGCCTGACCTGGGGATCACGAGCACGATCTGCGCCGCCGCCGGCCCACGGGCCTGTCGTTCCTCCTGCGCTTCGACACGCTGCGCCGGTTCACGCGGATCGTCGTCGCTGCTCGTGCTCGACGCGGCGGGCGTCTACGCGGCGCTGCTCTCGACGCTGGAGCTGAAGTCGACGCTGCGCGGCGGCGCGACGCTCTCCGAGAACGCCTCGCAGGCCTACCACTACGCGACGTTCTCGATCATCCTCACCGTCCTGCTGTTCGCGCGCTCCGGCCTGTACGCCGACCGCGCCTCGCGGCCGGGGCTGCGCGCCGTCGTCTCCTCGCTGCTTCCGGTCACGCGTCGTGGCGTTCCTCTACGCGAAGGTCGACGGCCAGGAGTTCTCCAGCTACTACATCTTCTGGGGCTCGCTGATCGTCGGCGTCTTCATCATCGGCGGGCTGCGCTGGTGCTACGACAGCATCAGCGGCGCCCTGCTGCGCGCCGCCGGCTACCACCGCCGCGCGGTGCTCGTCGGGACCGGCCAGCACATCGAGTCGGTCGCGCACGCGCTCGACGCCGCGCCGGGCACCGTGTCCCCGATCGACGTCGTGGGCTTCATCTCGCTGACGCCGCGCCCGGACAACGGGATCAGGTCGCTCGGGCAGCTGAGCGACCTGAGCGACGTCATCGAGCGCGAGCAGATCGACGAGGTGATCATCGCCGACCCCGCGTTCCCGCAGCAGGAGGCGGTCGAGCTCGTCGACGCGTGCCACCGCCGCGGCGTGCGCGTGCGGATCGCGCCGTCGACGATGGAGATCCTCGTCCACCGCGCCGACTTCGTCCCCGGTGAGGCCGTCCCGCTGTTCGAGCTGCGCTCGCCGGTCTTCGAGGGCGTCGACTGGGTCGTCAAGCGCACGTTCGACGTCCTCGGGTCGGTTGCGCTGCTGATGCTGCTCGAGCCCGCTGCTGGCGCTGATCGCGCTCGCGGTGAAGCTCACCTCGCGCGGGCCGGTGCTCTACCACTCGATGCGCCCGGGAATCGGCGGCCAGCCGTTTGCGTGCCTGAAGTTCCGCACGATGTACCAGGACGCCGACGCGATCCAGGCACGAGCTCGAGGCCCACAACGAGGCCGACGGCGCGCTGTTCAAGATGCGCAGGGACCCGCGCGTCACGGCGATCGGGCGGGTGCTGCGGCGCTTCTCGCTCGACGAGCTGCCGCAGCTGTGGAACGTCGCGCGCGGCGAGATGTCGCTCGTCGGGCCGCGCCCGCTGCCCCAGCGCGACTACGACCAGCTCGAGGAGTGGCACCGCAAGCGCTACCTCGTCCTGCCGGGCATCACGGGCCTGTGGCAGGTGTCCGGACGCTCGGAGCTGGACTTCGACGACCTCGTGCGGCTCGACTTCCTCTACCTGGAGCACTGGTCGGTCTCGCTCGACCTCGTCGATCCTCGTGAAGACGATCCCCGCGGTGCTGCTGCGCCGCGGCGCGTTCTGAGTGGGCCCGGCCGTCCCGAGAGCCGAGTTGACCACCGCTGACGGTGCAGAACTCGCATGTCGACCGCCGGCTGCGCCGAGATCGCGGTTGACCACCGCTGGCGAGGCACAACTCGGGTCTCGCGCGCCGGCCCGGTAGCGTCCGGCGGCGTGGAGGACTGGCGCGACGCGGTGTGGCGGGCGGTGCCCGGCGGCGCCGAGCCGGAGCGCTTCGCCGAGCGCCGGGAGCTGCTGCTCGCGCACGTGCGCGACGGTGACCGTGTGCTCGACCTGGGCTGCGGCGACGGCGCGTTCGCCGCGGTGCTGACGGGCGTCGGTGCGGAGGTGACGGCGGCGGACGTCTCCGGCGAGGCGGTGCGCCGCGCGCGCGAGCGGGCGCCGCTGGCGCGCGTGGCGCAGGTCGGCGAGGGGGCGCCGCTGCCGTTCGGCGAGGACGCGTTCGACGTCGTCTGGGCGGGCGAGACGCTCGAGCACGTCGCCGACGTCGTCGGCCTGCTCGCCGAGGTGCGGCGGGTGCTGCGCTGGGGCGGGACGCTGCTCGTCACGACGCCGAACCTGCCGCGGCTGGGCGTCGCGCTCGAGGCGCTGCGCGGGCGCCCGCTCGAGGGGCGCCTGGACCCGCGCGCCGACCACCTGCGGTTCTTCACCGCGAGGACGCTCACGGTGGTGCTGCGCGACGCCGGCTTCGCCCAGGTCTCCGTGAGCGCCGGCGGCGGGCCGGTGTGGGCGCGCCGGGCGCTGGTGGCCGTCGCGCGCTGAGGGGCGAGCCGAGACGTCGTCGGCCGCCAAGCGGGCGTGGCGGATCTGTCACGGCTATCGAGACACATCCGCCACGCATGACCGTGGGCCGCGGAGCGATGGCGTCCGGTGGCGGATCTGTCACGGCTATCGAGACACATCCGCCACGCTCGGGTGGGGGTGCGGCGGGCGCCTGGGGTCGCGGGGCCGCGCGGCGCGCGGCCGGCCTACGGCTGCTTGCCCTTCGCCTTCGCCTTCGTCTTCGTCTTCGCGCGGGCCTTCGCCCGCTCGGCCGCCGCGAGCTTGCGTGAGGCCTCGAGGAAGACCGCCGTCGCCGGCGCGGACCGCGGGTCCAGGTAGAGCGCGGGGCGCACGTTGCGCAGTGCGGCCGCGGCGTCGCCGGAGAGCAGCTGGTACTGCGCGAGGCGGATCCACGTGTCGGGGACGGCGGGCTGCAGCTGGACCGCGCGCTCCAGCGCGGCCTGCGCGGCGGCGGGCTGCTGCGCCGCCGCCTCGACCTCGCTGAGCGCGAACAGCGGGTCGACGGACAGCGGATCGATGTCGCCGGCCTCGACCGCGAACGTCCGCGCGCGCTCGGTGTCCCCGGCGGCGAGCGCGGCGAGCGCGTCGTCGGCGCGGTCGACGGCCTGCTGGGGCTGCGCTGCCGCCCACGCGGCGACGATCGCCAGCGCGACGGCGGCGACCGCTCCGGCGATGCGGGCGCGGCTGCGGGCGGCGCGCACCAGCGGCTCGCGCCACGGCCCGCGCCCGGCCAGCCAGCCGGCGCACAGCAGCGGCGGCACGATCGTCCCCGGGATGTACCACGTCCAGTCGACGAGCGAGTGCACGCCGAAGACGACGACGACGCAGCCGAGGGCGAGCAGCCCGACGCGCTCGGCGCCGTCGCCGCGCGATCCGGGCCCGCGCCACGGCCCGGTCGCCCGGGTCGCGGCCGCCAGCCACGCCGCGAGCAGCGCGAGCGTCAGGCCGAGCCCGAGGAGGCCCAGGTCGGCGGCCGTCTGCACGAGGTGGCCGTGGGCGTGCAGCACGTCCAGGTCGTCCTCGCGGAAGCGCAGGCGGGCCGTCTCGTAGCCGCCCGCGCCGACGCCCGTCAGCGTGCGCGCCTCGAAGATCGAGATCGCGTCGCGCCAGTAGCGGGCGCGCACGCTGCCGATCGCGGTGAGCCGGCTGGGGTCGTTGCTCGGCGTGCTCGCGTCCGGGTCGGTGAGGCTGTCCCACGCCTTGGAGACGCTGCCGCCGAGCCCGCGGTCGGTGGTCGCCAGCGCGGCCGCGCCGAGGATCGGCACGAGGGCCAGCACGACGAGGAACGCGATGCCCCAGGCGCGCCGCGTGCGCGGCGAGCGCACCCGCCGGTCGCGCAGCCAGGAGGCGGTGAAGCCGGTGATCAGGAGCAGGACGACGAGCGCGAGGATCAGCACGCCCAGCTCGGTGCCCGCGTTGGAGCGGATCGCGAGCGGGATCTGGTCCTTGCTGAGCCCGTCCTGGCTGAACGCCCACCAGGCGGCGAGCCCGCCGAGCAGGGCGCTCGGGAGCAGGACGGTCGCCGAGCGCAGGCGCAGCGGCGTCACGGCGAACCACACCGCGAGCCCCACGCCCGCGGCGAGCAGCGAGCCGCGCGAGTAGGCGAGCAGGATCGTGAGGATGAGGACGCCGGCGACCGGATAGGCGAGGGCGGCCAGGCCCGCGTGGCCGTCGCGGCGCGCGCCGAGCCAGACCGCGGGCGGGAGGCCGAGCGCGGCGGTGAGGCCGACGGCGTTCCAGTACTCGTAGGGCTCGCGCAGGCGGCCGTAGGTCTCGTCCTCGGCGAGCCACTCGGGGAAGACCTTCGTCAGCAGCGCGAACCCGCTGACGAGCAGCGAGGCGACGAGCACGCCCCCGAGCAGCGCCCGCCAGCGGTCGGGGACGAGCCGCACGAGCGCGATGCCCGAGGCGAGCATCGCGAACGCGGTGATCGTCCGGTTCGCCTCCACCCACGCGGTCGACGGCTGGATCGCCCAGACGATCGAGACGCCCGTGAGGACCGCGAAGGCCGCCATCAGCGCGAGCGTCCCGGCGCCCCACGGGCGGCGTCCGGAGCGGCCGATCAGGAGCGCGACGGCGCAGAGGACGCCGGCGATGAGGTCGAGGACGATCTCCGTCGTCGTCACCGGCTTCAGCTGCAGCCCGCCCCGGGCGCCGAGCGCGACGGCCGCCATGCCCGCGCCGAGCGCGAGCGTCAGCAGCGGCTCGACGGACCCCGCGAAGCGCGAGGGGCCCGGCGGCGACGCCGCCGCCGGCGGCGGCTCGGTGCTGAGGTCAGGGCTTGCGACGGTCGCGGACACGCGGAGCCAGGACGGTGACGAGAGCGCCCACGCCGATCAGGGCGATCAGGGCGAGGGATGCGAGCAGCGGCGGCGGCAGGTCGGAGAGCCCCGCGGCGACCGCGCGGCCGGCGCCGAGCGTGCTCGGCTCGAGGACCTCGCCGGCGACCGTGACGGGCGCGCCGCCGGACTTCACCGCGGCGGCGACGGCCTGCTTCTGCGCGGGCGTGGCCGTCGCGAGCGGGTCGGGCGACGCTGAGGACGCCGATCGTGCTCGGCGCTGACGGGCGCGGCGCCGGAGCGCCCGGCCGCCTGCGCGCGCGCCGCCGCGAGCTGCGCGGCGCGCAGGACGCCGCGGCAGTTCGTGTACTGGTCGGCGTCGGCCGGGATGTTGGCGAGCGCCTCGCGGTAGTCCTTCTGCGGGTACGTGCCGTCGACCCGCTCGTCCCGGCAGGCGTCCTTCAGCAGTTCGTTGTAGTCGGCGGCCGCGACGGCCGGCGTGAGAAGGCTCGCCAGCACCAGCGCGGGCACGAGAAGACGGCGCAGCACGGCGGCCAACGCTAGCGGCCCGCCGTGCCGGACGGCGCACTCGCCAGTGCAGCGCAGACCGCGTCCGCCCAGGCCTGCGGCGTGTAGGCGGCGATCTCCGCGGCGCCGGCCGCGCCCAGGCGCGCCGCCTCCTGCGGGTCCGCGCGCAGGCGGGCGACGGCCGCGGCGAGCGCTGCGGGGTCGCCGGCGGGCACGACGACGCCGGTCTCGCCGTCGCGCACGAGGCCTCCGGCGGCGGCGCCGACGGCGTCGGTGGCGATGACGGGCGTGCTCCGGGACATGGCTTCATTGACCACCAGCGCCCACGGCTCTCGGAATGCTCGGGTGGGCACTGATGGCACGACCACAACGTCCGCGGCGGCGTACATGTTGCGCAGCCGGGCGGGATCGAGCGGGCCGAGCGCGGTGACGCCCGCGGGGACGGCGCCGCCCGGCAGCTCCGCGGCGCGCGGCCCGGCGAGCGCGAGCGCCGCGCCGCCCGGCACCCGCCGCCACGCGTCGAGCAGGACGTCGACGCCCTTGCCGGGCGTCGCGCGGCCCGCGTAGAGCGCGAGGAACGCCGACGGATCGCCGCCCGTGGCCTGCGCCCGCGCGGCCGTCACCGCGGCGGGGTCGAGGCTCCGCGCCCCAGAAGCCGCCGTCGACGGCGTGCGGGGCGACGTGCACGTTGCGGGCGCCGTGCGAGCGCGCGTAGGCGGCGACGTGCTCGCCGTAGGCGATCGTCGCGTCGGCCGAGCGCTCGATGTGCCGCACGAGCGGGATCGCGAGCAGATGGGCGGGGGTCGCCACCTGGTGCCAGATGCCCGTCCAGTAGAGGAACGGCACACCGGCGCGCCGCGCGCCGGTGAACGCCGCGGGCAGCGCGAGCCGGCCGGCGCTCGTCGCGATCACGGCGCTGTGGCGCCCGCTCGCCGCCACGGCGTGCACGCCGCGCTGGGAGACGCGCACGAACGGCACGCCCGGGTCGTCCACGCCCGCGGTCGCGTGGTGCCGGCGGCCGTCGTAGACGGCGACCTCGAGCCCCACGCGCTCGTGCAGCGCGCGCAGCGACGGGACCCGGTCCGGCGGGACGAGCGGCGTCACGAGCAGCACGGGCCGGCCGCTCACGCGCGCAGCGCCTCCTCGTAGGCGGCGAGCGTCGCGCGCCCGCAGGCCTCCCAGGTGAACGACGCCTCGACCGTCTCGCGGGCGCGCATCCCCGAGGTCGTGCAGCAGCTCCGGATCGCCGACGAGCGCGTCGATGCTCGCGGCGAGCAGCTCGACGTCCGCGGGCGGGACGAGCCGGATGCCGTCGCCGGCGCGGGCGATCTCGGCGGGGCCGGGCTCGCCGAGCGCGCCGACCGCGGGCAGCCAGCCGGCCATCGCCTCGACGTACGCGACCCCGAACGCCTCGTCGACGCTCGGCATGACGAAGAGCCGGCAGCGGCGCGCGCGCTCCAGCGCCGCCCCGTGCTCGAGCTGCCCGGTGAACGTGACGCGGTCCTCCAGCCCCAGCTCGCGCGTGAGGCGCTCCAGCGCCCCGCGCTCGGGCCCGTCGCCGATGACGAGGTAGCGCAGGTCCGGGTGGCGCTCGCGCAGCACCCAGATGGCGCGCAGGACGTCCGCGTGGCGCTTGCGCGCGACGAGGTGCGCGACGGTGACGAGCGTCGTCGGCCCGTGCGCGTGCGCGGGCGCCGCCGGCAGGTCGGTCCCCAGGCGCACGACGCGCGTGCGCGCGCGCGCCGAGCGCGCCGGCGGCGCGCGCGATGCCCTCGCTGTTGCAGAGGACCAGGCGCGCGGCGCCGAAGGCGCGCTCCACCGCCTCGGCGCCCGTCCGCGTGGCGGACCGCGGTGTGGAAGACGTCGGCCCCGTGCTCGGAGATGACGAGCGGCTCGCTCGCGCCCGCGCGCAGCACGGCGTCCGCGGCGGGGACGGCGTTGTGGGCGTGGAGCACGTCGAACGCGAAGTCGCGGCGGATGCGCCGCAGCGCGCGCCGCACCGACGGCGCCGCCCAGCGCCCCCAGCGCCCGTATGCGCGCGAGCGCGGCGGTGAGACGTAGCGCGCGTAGGTGACCGGGATCCCGTCCAGCTCCAGCTGCCGCGGATGGCGCGCGAGCGCGAGCGCCGCGCCGGGCAGTCGCCGCTTCGGGGTCGCCGCGGGCGGGACGACGCGGTGCAGGACGAGCACGCGCACCTGCGCGCCCGCGTCGCGCGCGGCGATCGCCTGCTCGTGCGCCCAGATCCCGAGGACCGGGTCGCCGGAGCGCGGGTAGAACTCGGCGACGACGAGGACCTTCACGCGTGCACCCGCAGGGTCCGGACCTCGTCGCGGGTCACGTAGGGGCGCCCGTCGAGGAACGCGCGCGCCTCGGCGACGGCCTGCTCGCGCGGGTAGCTGTCGGCCACCGGCCGCAGCGTGTGGCCGACGGGCGTCGCGTCGACGACGCCGATCGGCCAGCCGTGCTGCGCGGCGACGGCAGACCAGTGCGCGTCCAGGCCCCAGCCCATCCGCAGTCCCGCCGGGAACGGCAGCAGCGTGCCGAACGCCGGCCGCGCGAACGCGGTCACCGGGCCGATCTCCACGAACGTCGTCTCGCGCGCCGTCGCGCCCGGCACGCGGCGCGTGACGTCCCACGCGGCGTGCGAGCGCAGCCGGTGCGCGGGCTGCGCGAGCACGAGGCCCGCATCCTCCGCGGCGGCGAGGAAGCGGTCGAGGAACCCGTGCGGCAGGTCGACGTCGTCGTCGAGCACGACGATCCAGTCGAGCGCGTCCAGGTCGCGCCCGTCGAGCAGCTCGGTTGAGGCGCTCGAACTTCCCGGCTGCGGTGACGGGGGCGACGACGTGCTCGACGTCGTGCCGGGAGGTCGCGAGCTCCGCCCGCGCCTGCGCGACCCGGTTCTCGACGTCGTCCCGGGCGACGGTGAGGACGAGCACGCGGCGGCGCGGCAGCGCGCGCGCCGCGCGGTCCAGGCGCCGGCGGGCGGGGGACAGCGCGGCGCGGGCGTCGAGCGCGCGGTCGCGCAGGCCCGCGACCTGCGCGCGGCGCCCGCCGCTCGTCCCGCTGCGGCCGGAGAGGAAGTCGTCGACACCGGGCTGCGCGGGCGGCGGCGGGCCGGGGCGCAGCGCCGCCTCGACGCGGCCGAGGCTGTGCCACGTGGTGACGGGGCCCATGAAGCAGCGGCGCAGCGGCCCGTGCAGCGCGCAGCGCGCGAGCGTGCGCAGCTCGGCGGTGACCGGCGGGGCGGCGCCGCGGCGCTCGTCGTAGGCGCGCGCCTCACGCCCGCGGGCGCGGGCGGCGCGGCACAGCGAGCGCAGGCGCGCGTCGTCGCCCGCGCGGCGATGGTCGACGCCGGCGGCGGCGATCGCGCGGATGCGCCCGCCGGACGCCAGCCAGCGCCGCTCCCACTCCTCCTCGTCCCCGCCGCCGGAGAGCGCGGGGTCGAACGGGCCCGACGCGGTCGAGCGCGCTGCGGCGGATCGCGAGGTTCGCGCCCCACGCGTGCGGCGCGTCGGCGTCCCGCGGGCCGAAGTCCTGCTCGGTGACCGGGCCGTTCTCGCGCCCGCAGCGGGGGAAGCGGTGGTCCTCGACGCGCGCGCGGATCGGGCCGGTGAGGACGCCGACCTCTTCAGGGAGGTCGGCGGCGGCCTGCAGCAGCGCGGCGAGCCAGCCGTCCCGGACCGCGACGTCGTCGTCGGTGAGGACGAGGAGGTCGGCGTCCGTCGCGGCGATCCCGGCGTTGCGCGCGACGTTGAGCCCGTGGCGCCCGTCCGGCGGGAGCACGTAGCGCGCGCCGTGGCGCTCGGCGACCGCGCGCGTGCCCGCGTCCGGCCCGTCGTCGACGACGAGGATCTCGGCGCCGGCGGCGAGCGCCTGCGGCCGGATGGACGCCAGCGCGACGTCGAGATACGCCGGGCGGCCCCGTGTGGGGATCACGATGGCGGCGGTCGGCGGCATCGGGCGCGTTCACGGTAGCTTGGACCGAGGCGTGATCCTCCTGCTCCACAACCGCTATCGCACGCCCGGCGGCGAGGAGCGGGTCGTCGAGGACCTCGCGCGCATCCTGCCCGAGCACCTCGGCGAGGAGGTCGTGGTGCTCCAGCGCGACAGCGCCGCCCTGTCCTCCTCCGCCGCCGCGCGCGGGCTGCTGCGCGGGGGTCTGGATCCCGCCGAGGTCGCCGCGGCCGTGCGGCGCACCGGCGCGCGCGTCGTCCACGCGCACAACGTGCACCCGGCGTTCGGCTGGCGCGCGCTGGCGGCCGCGCGCGAGGCCGGGGCGCGCACGGTGCTCACGCTGCACCAGTACCGGCTCGTCTGCGCCGTCGGCACCTGCATCGACCCGGACGGGCGCGACTGCACGCGCTGCCACGGGCGCGACACGCGCCCCGGCGTGCGGCGCAGCTGCCGCGGCTCACGCCCGGAGGCGCTCGGCGTACGCGGCGGCGATCACGCGCTGGTCGGGGCGGCTCGTCGCCTCCGCGGACGCGCTGACGACGCCGAGCGCGTTCGCGCTCTCGCGGCTGCGGGCGCTCGGCGCGCCGCTCGGCGCGCGCGAGGTGGCGGTGGTGGCGAACCCGGTGGAGACGGTGGGCGCGGAAGCGCGCGCCCGTCCGGGGGACGGCACCTACGCGCTGGTCGCGGGGCGCCTGGCGACCGACAAGGGCGTCGACGTCGCGATCACCGCATGCGCCGCCGAGGGCCTGCCGCTCGTCGTCGCGGGCGCCGGCCCGCAGGAGGGCGAGCTGCGCGCGCTGGCGGCGCGGCTCGGCGGCGAGGTGACGTTCGCCGGCCGGGTGGACGACGGCGAGCTGGCGCGGCTGCGCGCGGGCGCGGCGGTGGCGCTCGTCCCGTCGCGGCTGGCCGAGACGTTCGGGCTCTCGTGCGCGGAGGCGATGGCCGCGGGGCTGCCGGTGGCCGCGTCGCGCGCGGGCGCGCTCGGCGAGCTGCTGCCGGACGCGGACCTCGTGCCGGCGGGCGACGCGGGCGCCCTGGGCGCGGCTGCGCGGCGGCTGTGGGGCGACGCGGACGCGGGCGAGCGCAACGCGCGGGTCGTCGCGGAGCGCGCCGCGCCCGCCGCCGTCGCCCGGGCGCTCGCCGCGGTCTACGGGTGACGCGCTGGACGTTCGGCGGACGGGCCCCGCAGGCGGCCGCGCCGACGCCGTACCCTCCCGCGCCATGCGCGCACTCGTCACCGGCGGAGCCGGCTTCATCGGATCGAACCTCGTCGACGCCCTGCTGGCCCGGGGCGACGAGGTGGCGATCATCGACGACCTCAGCTCCGGCCGCCGCGAGAACCTGACCGGCGCGCTCGCGGCCGGCGCCACGCTCCACGAGGCCGACGTCCGCGACGCTCCCGCCGTGCGCGCCGCGTTCGACGCCGCGCGCCCGCAGCTCGTCTTCCACCTCGCCGCGCAGGTCGACGTGCGCAAGTCGCTCTCCGACCCCGCCGAGGACGCGCGGATCAACGTCGTCGGCACGATCAACGTGCTCGAGGCCGCGCGCGAGCACGCGGTGCACCGCCTCGTGAACACCTCGACCGGCGGCGCGATCTACGGCGAGACCGACGTCTACCCGACGCCCGGAGACCGTCCCGCCGCTGCCGATGGCCGCCTACGGGCAGAGCAAGCAGTGCGCCGAGGAGTACTGCGCGCTGATGGGCCGCGTCTACGGCCTGCCGACGGTGACGCTGCGCTACGGCAACGTCTTCGGCCCGCGCCAGGACCCGGGCGGCGAGGCGGGCGTCATCGCGATCTTCGCCGGGCGCCTGCTCGCGGGCCAGACCCCCGTCGTCTTCGGCGACGGGCTGCAGACGCGCGACTACACGTTCGTCGGCGACATCGTCGCGGCGAACCTCGCCGCGGCCGAGCACCAGGGCGCGCACGGCGCCTACAACATCGGCACCGGCATCGAGTCGTCGGTGATCGAGGTGCTCGACGCGCTGCGCGAGGCCGCCGGCGTCGACGCGGACGCGTTCCAGCCGGAGTTCCGCGACGCGCGCCTGGGCGAGCTGCAGCGCTCCTCGCTCGACGTCTCGCGGGCGCGGGACGAGCTGGGCTTCACCGCCGGCACGCCGCTGGTCGAGGGCATGCGCGCGGTGCTCGACGCGCTGCGGTAGCCGCGTAGTGGGGTGTAGTCAGGCGTTCATGGCACGTTCCGGCTGCCGGTCGGCAGCGCTCCATCCGGATGGCCGAAGACCTGCTCGAGCACCTGGAACGTCGCGTCGCGCAGCTCGTCCGAAAGCCTCAACGCGCTGGCCGTCCGGCTGCTCGACGAGGGGTTGCGGACCGAAGACCACCCGCTGATCTACTTCCGCACGGGCGGCAGCGGAGTCCGCCGCCCGGCGCTGATCGGAACCCGCCTCGACGTCTGGCAGGTGACGTCCAGCCTCCGGGCAACGAGACCGACGTCGCGACCACCGCGGACTACCTCGCGCTCAGCGACGCGCAGGTCCGCGCGGCGGTCGCGTACTACGCCGAGTACCGCGTCGAGATCGACGACCACCTGGCTGAGGACGGAAGCGTTCGAGGACCTCGTGAGCGTGAGCGCTGGGAGCGCGCGCAGCAGGTGCTCACCGGGTGAGGCTGCTGCTGGACGGGATGTACGACGGAGATCGCGGACCGCTGAGGCGTCGTCGGCCACGACGTCGGAGCGATCTTCGGATCGAGGGCCACGTCGGGAGTGCTCGGACGCCGCAGGCGCTGGCGCTCCCGCTGATCAGGGCCGGGCGCTGCTCACCAGCGACGGTGCGGGACTCATGGTCATCCGCGGGGACGTTCCGAAGCGCCGGCGGTCAGCACATGGGGCTGGTGTTCACCGACCGACGCGGAGCATGCCGCGTGCGAAGCGCCGAGCAGATCGGCCGGGTACGTCACGACGCTCGAGAAGCTCCTGGCCGAGCGGCAGTCCGCGGACGCCCTGCGCAACCAGGTCGGCCTGGATTCCCTAGAGACCCGTCACCTCGACCGCCGCATCCCCCACCACTCCCGCGCGAACCCCACCACGAAGCGCGGGTTGTAGCGCGCGTAGCGCCGCCACAGCCGCTTCGGCTCGCGGGTCAGGCGGAAGAGCCACTCCAGGCCGGCGCGCTGCATCCACGACGGCGCCTGCGCGACCGTGCCGGAGAGGAAGTCGAACGCGGCGCCGACGCCGACGAGCACCGGCGCGTCGAGCTGCGGGCGCATCGTCGCCATCCACTTCTCCTGCCGCGGCACGCCGAGGCCGACCCAGACGATGTCGGGCGTCGCGGCGTTGATGACGGCCGCGACCTCGCGCTGCTCGTCGGGGCTCAGCGGCCGGTAGACGGGCCGGTACGTGCCGGCGATCGACCAGCCCCGGATGGCGCTCGGTCAGCCGCCGGACGAGGTTCGGGAGCGCCTGCTCGTCGTCGTCGCGTCCGCCGTAGAGGAAGATCCGCGCGCCGCGTCCGCGCGGCGCGCGCGCACGCCCGGTCCATCAGCGTCGGCCCGTAGACGCGGTCGCCGAGCGCGATGGCCGTACGCGCGCAGCGCCCAGACGAGCGGCTGCCCGTCCGGCACCGTGAGGCTGGAACCGAGGACGGCGGCGCGCAGCTCCGGGTCCTCCCGCGAGGCCATGACGGTGTGCGTGGCGGCGACGCACACGTACTCGCGGCTGCCCGCGGCGATCGCCGCGTCCATCCAGTCGCAGGACGGCCTCGTAGCCCTCCAGCGCGAGCGGGATGCCCAGCACGGGGGCGCTCGCGGGGCGCGGCGGCGCGGCGGCTGTCGGCGGGGTGGCGTCGGTCATCGGGTCCGGCCGTTCACTATCGCAGCGGCCGCCGGGGTAGGGTCCGCCGCGGGATGGCGGGGCGCGCACTCATCACCGGGATCGCCGGACAGGACGGCTCGTACCTGGCCGAGCTGCTGCTGGCCCGCGGCGACGAGGTCGCCGGGCTCGACCGGCCGGCGGCGTTCGCCTCGCCCAACCTCGACGGCGTGCGCGGCAGGTTCACCGAGGTCGCGGGCGACCTGCTCGATCCGCCGTCGCTGCACGACGCGGTCGCGCGGACGCGGCCGACCGAGATCTACCACCTCGCCGCGCCGACGTTCGTCCCCGACTCGTGGGAGGACCCGACGCAGACGCTCGCGGCGATCGCCGGCGCGACCGCGACCGTCCTGGCCGCGGCGCTCGCCGCCGACCCGCGGCCGCGCGTCTGGGTGTCGACGTCGAGCGAGGTCTTCGGCGACGCGCCGTCCAGCCCGCAGGACGAGGGCACGCCGATGCGCCCGCGCTCGCCCTACGGGGTCGCGAAGCTCGCCGCCCACGGCCTCATCTGCACGATGCGCGCCCACCACGGGCTGTTCGCGTGCAGCGGCATCACCTACAACCACGAGTCGCCGCGGCGCCCGCCGCACTTCCTGCCGCGCAAGGTCACGCGCGGCGCGGCCGCGATCTCCCTCGGGATGGAGAGCGAGCTCGTGCTCGGCGACCTCGACGCCGTGCGCGACTGGTCGGACGCGCGCGACATCATGCGCGGCGCGGTGCTCGCGCTCGAGCGCGCACGAGCCCGGCGACTACGTGCTGGCGAGCGGGCGTTGGCCGGACGGTCCGCGAGCTGGTCGAGACGGCGCTGCAGGCGGCCGGCGTCGAGGGCGGGGCCGAGCGCTGGGTGCGCGTCGATCCCGCGTTCGTGCGCCCGCGCGAGCACGTCCCGCTCGTCGGCGACACCCACCACGCGCGCGCGGAGCTCGACTGGGAGCCGGAGATCCCGTTCGAGCGGATGATCGCCGAGATGGTGGAGACGGACCTGCGCGAGCTCAGGGCCTGAGCAGCTCGAGGTCCGCCCGCGTCATCAGGCGGATCAGCTCCTCGAACGTCGTCGTCGGCGTCCAGCCCAGGTCGCGCTCGGCCTTCGACGGGTCGCCGATCAGCAGGTCGACCTCGGCCGGGCGCACGAAGCGCGGGTCGATCTCGACGTACTGCTCGAAGTCGCCCAGGCCGGCCTCGTCGAAGGCGACCTGCACGCACTCCTTCACCGTGTGCGTCTCGTTCGTCGCGATGACGTAGTCCTCGGGCGTGTCCTGCTGGCGTCATGCGCCACATCGCGTCGACGTAGTCCTTCGCGTAGCCCCAGTCGCGCTTGGCGTCGAGGTTGCCGAGGGCGAGCTTGTCGCGCAGGCCGTAGCTTGATCGCGGCGGCGTGCCAGGTGATCTTGCGGGTGACGAACTCCAGCCCGCGACGCGGGGACTCGTGGTTGAACAGAATACCGCTCGTCGCATGGAGGTCGTATGACTCGCGGTAGTTGACGGTGATGAAGTGACCGTAGACCTTCGCCACGCCGTACGGCGAGCGCGGGTAGAACGGGGTCGTCTCCGTCTGCGGGGTCTCCAGCACCTTGCCGAACATCTCGCTGGAGGACGCCTGGTAGAAGCGCGCCTCCGGGCAGACCTCGCGCATCGCCTCGAGCAGGCGCGTGACGCCGACGCCCGTGAACTCGGCGGTCAGCGTCGGCTGCACCCAGGAGGTGCGCGACGAAGCTCATCGCGGCGAGGTTGTAGATCTCGTCCGGCTTCGAGGCGCGGAGCGTGTCGACGAGCGAGCGCTGGTCGAGCAGGTCGCCCTGGTGCAGCGTGATCCGGTCGCGGATGTGCTCGATCCGGTCGAACTTCTCGGTGGACGAGCGCCGCACCATGCCATGGACGTCGTACCCCTTCTCGAGCAGCAGCTCGGCGAGGTAGGAGCCATCCTGGCCGGTGACGCCGGTGATGAGGGCGGACTTGGGCA
>CAVOYJ010000007.1:0-299205 GCA_963700655.1 uncultured Actinomycetes bacterium
TGTGACACCTTGACCGTTGCGTATTGCTCGGTCACCGCGATCGTCAGCACGTCCGACCGGGTCAGGTCATCGCCGACCACGCCGGCGCCGGCCTTGCCGGCCGCTTCCTGCAGGCCCCGCCCGATCGCCGTGATCAGCTCAATGGGGGTCTGCGGCGGCGCGCACAGCCCGATCAGCAATGCCGTTGGCGCGGCCCCCATCGCGGCGATGTCGGCCATCGCGGCCAAAGCGGCCCGCTGGCCGATCTGCTCGCCGGTCGCCCAGTCGGTGCGGAAATGCACGCCGTCCACCAGCACGTCGACGCTGGCCACCACCGAGCCGTCCGGCGCCGCGATGACGGCGCCGTCGTCACCCGGTCCGAGCTGGGTGCTGGCGGGTTGCCGAGACGCCCGCCGTCACGGCGTCGATGACCGCGAACTCGCCGATCGACGCGAGCGTGCCGGGCTGTTCGGGATCGGCCGCGCCGACGCCACCCTGGGTTGCGGACGATGCCGCAGGTCGCGCCGCACCAGGGCGTTGGGATGTGCTGATGGTGGACCTCGCTTGGGTTCTCGCTCGGGTCTTTCGCCGATGCGGTAGCTCAATCGTCGCACTTGGCATCGACGATGCGCACCGAGCCGGACCGGGACGGACCGGGACAGCTGCTGCTCTGACGGCACCTTCCCCGCACTCATGGTGCCCGAGCGCCCATCCACCCATCGACCGCCGGTCGCTGGTCGCAGCTCCGTAGAGCTGCGCCGCTCCCGCGGCGTGCGTCCCGCCCCGACGAAGTCCACGTCGTAGCCGATGATCCGCGCTCCGTCGCGGCGCAGCACATCAATCGCGCGGGCGTGCAGGCGCCGGTCGAGCGGCCAGCGCGCACCCAGCCGGGAGAGCGACTCGCGACTCACGCCGACGAGCACAATCCGCGGGTCTGGCCCCGGATCAGCACGCAGCTCGAACCGCGTACGGACGGTATCGAGCTCGAGCCGCTCGGCCGCGCCGTTCACGAGCAGCGCCACTCCTGCAAGCGGCGCAATCGCAAGCGCGGCGAGCGTCACCGCCCGCCCGCGCCCGCGAGCGCCGTCGAACCGCGCGATCACGACGCCCAGCTCAGCGCCGACCGCCCTTGCGCGCCGTGTACGACTGCCCGGCACGGACGACGGTGCTCCTGCCGGTCGTCTTGTCCTTCACGCGCACGCGACCGTCCTTGACCCTGGTCGTGGTGCTCGTGCAGCGCTCCACCGTCGTCCACGTCGTTCCGAGCGCGGCAGCCGACGAGTAGCGACCGTTCGTGCGGAACTCGCCATGCGAGCGCTTGCGCGGGCGCTCCTTGGCACGCACGACATTGTCCGCGGGGCGCCTCGCGGCGGCGCGCGCCCCGCGGCCCGCTGCGGGGCACCCGGCCGGGGCGGCGAGGTTGATGTCGATCGCCCTGCCGGGCTTCGCCTGCTTCACGGTGAAGATGCCGCCTCCGAACTGCGCGGTGACCTTCCGGTTGCCGACCGAACCCGTGATGCTCACGGTTCCGTTGCGCGCGTCCACCGTGCTGCCGATCGGGACGGCCTCGCGCCGGTCAGCGGCTCGAACACCTTCTCGCCGGGAAAGCGCACGAGCACCGGGCCGGCGAGCACCGTCACGGCGACCGTCGGACCCGTCGTAGGGCTCGACGTGTTCGAGGTGTTCGCGGTCGTGTTCACCGGGATCGTCGGCGGGGCGGGCGGTGGGCCGACGACCCTGAGGTCGACGCCGTCCGCCCGGTAGACCGCCGCGTAGCCCGTCAACGGTGTCAGGCCCGCACCGCTCGTCACGCTGAACTGCCCCGCGCGTGAGGCTGCCGTGACGATGCCGGGCAGCAGCGTGTCGACCGGCGGCAAGAAGCCCACCGGCGCAAGTGCGAGGGTGCCGTCCAGCGACGCCGCGCCGGTGACCGCGAGCCGGTCATAGCCGGTGCGCGACCACGCTGCCGCCGACGTCGATCGTCAGTGTGCCGCCGGCGCCCTGCGTGTAGTCGCCATCGACGGAGAGGACGCCCGGCGAGGCGCCTGGCCGGACGTTGCCGGCGGGGTTGCTGAGCGCGCCGGTCACGGTGCCCGTGCCCTGGAGCACGCCCGCGTTGAGTGTCACGTTGCCCTGCACCAAGCCGCTCGAGGCGAGGGTGAGCGTGCCGGCGGTCCGTGTCAGGCCGTCGCTCGCGATGAGCGTGCCGTCCGCGCCGACGGTCAACGAACCGGGGTTCAGCGTCGTGCCGGGCTGCATGTCGAGCGTCGCAGGGACGCCGGCACCGCCAACCTCGACCGTCCCGGCGCCGCCGATCGAGGGGGCGTCGCTCGCGGACGACGCTGAACCGGAACGCGCCCTCGGCGAAGCGCAGCGTCGCGCCGAGTGCGACGGAATACGCGCCCCTGGCCACGTCTGGGCTGTAGGGGGGATTACACCGCACTGTCCCGCCAGCAAGTTCGAGCGTTCCGCTACTGACTACGAGCGGGACCTGCTGGCTGCACAGCGGGATGTTCAGGCGAGCCGTACCGAGCCCGACGACGCTCGAGCCTGTTGGCCAAAATTCCATTGACGAAGTGTGCAGCACTCCCGACGCCGTTGGCGGACCACCGGGGCCCGCGATGGTCAGCGTCCCCTGGTTGGCGATCTCCTCGTTGGTGGTGATCGTGCCTGCCGACCACGTCGTGGTGCCGCCATGGAGCAACACGCTGCGGCCGGTGAACGTCGTGTCGGCGTCGATGGTCGCGTCGCCCTCGGTCTGGACTGAAGGCGTCGATGCGCCGGAGCCGGCGAACTGAACGCCACTGAACGTGGCGGTGTCAAACAGCTGCACGTTGCTGTCGCCGCTGATCGAACCGCCGGTACCCACGAAGTGGGCGACTCCAACACCGGCGACGTTCAGGCCGTTATCCGCGACGATCTCGCCGCCGGTGATCGTGAGATTCTGGATGGTCTTGACCGTGTCAACGGTGACCGTTCCGCTGTTCACGATCGCCGTGTCACCTACCCCGGGTGCAACGCTGGTGCTCCATTTCGTGCCGTCGCTCCACAGGCCGACGCTGCCATCCCACGTCGCGGTGGCGGCGCTTGCGAGCGCAGGAAGGGTGAGCAGGAGGGCGGCGGTGACAACGAGCGCAAGCAGCCCCCACCGGGCCGTCCCTTGCCCGTTGACGTCGACTCTCATGCGGACATCATCGCGTGCGCAGACGCGGAGGGTGGCAGTCAAGGGTGTTGACGCACCAGTATCCGGTCGGCGTGGGGGCGCGGCGACCACGCGCCTGCAGCCGGTCATGAGAGACGGGACGGCGGATTGCTGGATCGGTGTCGAGCGTGTGCGGCGAGTAGGGCGGGCGCATTGCGAAACTCCGGGGGGTCGGTTGGTCGTGCCTTCCAGCGTTCCCCGTCGTTGAAAGAGCCGCAGCGACCAAAGGGCTGGTCCTCACCATCCCGCGCCGCGCCGGGCTGGGCGTCAGGGATGGCTCGGTCCAGCCCAAGGGACCAGGACGCGGCCGGGTGATGCGGGGAAGGTGCAGATGACCAGAGGTACTCGCCTCAGAACCACCGACTCAGGAAGGGTCATCATGCATCTCCGTTCGATCGCCATCATCGCCGCCGCCATCGCCCTCGGTGCACCCGTTGCGGGCGCCTCGGCCGCCCAGGACCCGGGCGCTCACGCGGCACGCTTCAAGGCGCCGCACGTCTCCCGCTTCAAGGCGCCGCACGTGAAGCGCTTCAAGGCGCCGCAGGTCTCTCGTTTCAAGGCGCCGCACGTCTCCCGTTTCAAGGCGCCGCACGTGAAGCGGTTCAAGGCGCCGCGTCACAGCCACCGCCGGTAGGAAAGCTCGCGTCGGGGGGCTCGCGGCCGCTGGCCGCGGGCCCCTTCAGCGCGTCTGGGGCTCCAGGTCGCGCTCTGAGATGACCGCGCGTTGGAAGGCGAGCTGCGCCAAGCGCGCACGTTTGCGGTTCTGCGGCAGGTCCTCCACCTCGAGCGCGGTGAACAGGCCGCGAATGTGCGTCTTGATCGCCGGGATCGACAGCACCAGCTCATCAGCGATCTCCTGATTGGACGCCGGAGCCGCGTGCGGGTCGCCTGCAAGTGGCCGGCAGAGCGCCACCAGCACACGGCGCTGAGCGGGCGTGACAGCGACCGGCCCATCGCTGCTCGCCACGCGGTGGTATCCGACGAGGCCCCTCCAAGTCCGGGGCGCCGGAACACCAGCAGGCTCGCGCCAACACGAATGACGTCACCGTCGGCAAGACGCTGGCGGCCCGCGACGCGCTTGCCATTGACGAACGTGCCGTTGCGCGAGAGGCCCTCGTCGGTGATCACCCACTCCGCGCCGACCCGCAACAGCTCGGCGTGAGCGCGTGAGACCTGCTCATCCCAACGAGCGCCACAGCGCACCCCCGATCACGCCCCACCACGACCGACGCCGTCGCGTCGCTCAGAGCGACCAGTGCCAGCTTCCGCTCGCCATCACGCAGCATCAGAAACGGGGTGCCGGTCCGCTCCTGATCGAGGACCGCCTTGACCTCCGCGCCCCGCTCCGCACGCGGCGGCGTCAAAGCGACCAGACCCAGCCGTGCTCGTCAGCGCTCATACACACCCGATCATCGCCCACCGCCGCACGAGATGACAACCAGCCCCGCGCAGGGATCAGCAAGTCCATCCCGATGGACGACGAACAAGCCCCCTCCCCGAGACAAGGATCAGAGTACGGCAACCCGAATCGCTCACCAGGAGGACACCATGCCGATCCCCACCACACTGCTCCACCACGAACACCAGACCCGCCCAGCGGTGAACCTGCACGCGTTCCACCGACTGTCCCTGGAGGCCCACGCCGCAGGCAACCGGGATGAACACCGGCGGCGGTTTGGCGCCTGCGCTGTGGCTCTCAGCTTCGCGCTCGTCCTCGTGCTCTGGAGCGCCGGATCGGCGCTCGCCGGCACTGCGATCCTGAGCATCACCGACTCGGCCGGGAAAGTGGATCCCGCGGCTGGAATCCCGCGCGTCGTAAGAGTTATAGGAAACGCCGGCATCGTCGGCGAGGCCTACGTGAACGTCAAGTACCGTCGATCGGGCGGGGCGCCGTGCGCGCCGTCTCCCGAGACGGACTCGGGCAGGTACGTGTTCTCGAGCTGGACAGTGAGCGGGACTTCGATGTTCGAAACACCCATACGTTCGACGACGCAGGTGCCCACACGTTCTGTATATGGCTGACACAGCTGGGCGAGGACACCGCCGTGCCCCTCACCCAGGAAATCAACCTTCGCCCGCCGACCGGCTCGATCAGCGCGACGGTCAAACCTGCGACCCCCCGACCGGGGCAGCAGTTCACCGTCACCATCGCGGGAGCCACCGAGGCACCCCGTGCGGCGTACGGGCGAATTCGCCCGGCAGGCACAGCGTGCGCACCGACCCACGACACCGACAACGGGGACAACCTACTGGGCGGCGAGGGCGTCGACGGGGCGTTCTCGCTCCCGACCACGACGAGTCAGCTCGCCGCCGGCTCCTACATCGTGTGCCTCTGGCTGACTGGCGCAACCTCGGACACCGTGCCGATTGTCGGCCCGGCCGTGCCAGTGTCGATCGTCAAGCCACCGAGGCTGCCGTGGCGTTGTACCGCGACTTCCCGCGAACCGGCAGCTCACGCTCAAGGCCGCGCGCAACCGCCTGCGGAAAGCACACTGCCGCGCGGGCGCGATCCGGCTCAAGCGGAGCCGCCGCGTCCGCAAGGGCAGGGTCATCCGACTCGTAGCGCGACCCGGTACGACGTTGCCCAACGGAGCGTCCGTGAGGGTGGTGGTCTCCAGTGGGCGTCGCTAGAAGGCACCAGATCCAGAACGGCGAGGGAGCCCGATGCGCCCCTCGCGCCTCCGGTCGGCGCAAGCCCGAAGTGGCGGGATGGCTCACTCTTGACGCGCCTGCGGTGGCCCTGCGAGGCTCGCGGGCGACCGTGGCACGAGGAACCAAGTTTCGTCCGGCTTCCAAGCGTGGCGGCGCCGAACTGCCGAGCAAGCGTTCCGGAAGGGCTCCGCGCTCTTGGGAATCGCGTAGGCGCGCGATGGTTGCCTGCGGCCTCTTGGGGCCTCAGGTCGCGCAATGGCGGATCAGACTGGTGGGTCCGGGGGTGAGCGTGGGCTGTTGACACGAGCGCCGCTCATGACGGGCGAGACGTATACGGGCTGGATGAACGCGGACGACCAATGGGGCGCGACAGCCCACTACGCGATCGACGACACGCTGCTGTTCTTCCAGCCCGGGCAGTTTCGGTCGCTCGACCTGCAGACCGGGCGAACAGTACGGGCGTTCTTTCGATGCCCGTCTGGGGACAGCCTCGGCTGGAGGCGATCGCCGTACCTGAAGTTTGAATCCGCGGCTGCGATCTCCCGCTCTCACCTCGTGTTGGGGGTGACCGTCAGCGAGGCGGTCAGCGTTGAGGACCTCTCGAAGCCAGGTGTCATGAACGACGGTTCGGGGATTCCGCCTTCACGATCCCTTGGGGACCGCCGGGACACTGAGCCAGGCGTTTGCCGTACGCTCGTCCAGTCGCTCGCCCCGCATGTCGAGGGGCCGTACTCAGCGAGGAAATTTTGGTCACTTCATCTTGGAGTCCAACAACGGGGGCGCAACCTGGGCTGGCAGCCTTCCTCGCGTCCGCGCGGACACACGCAGCGGGCTCTTTCGCGATTCCGTCTTCCCGCTGGTGGTCGATGACCACCTGCTCGTGGGCTCGCCGGACATCGGATTCGTGGCGTGGGATGCGGCCTCGGGTTCGTGGATGCCGGCGCAGGCCCCCGACTGGGCGGCCAAGCTGGAGTGGGCGCTGCCGATCGGCCCGGTTGAGCCACGTCGCATCGCCGATGGCTCGTTCTGGAGTGCTGCTGCCGACCAGGCGGAGAACCTCCTCATCACGCGGGCCGGGATGACCAAGTCAGTCACAACGCGGCGCAAGATCTCGATCCCGGTCCCAACCCCGCCCTTCACCGGCGAGGTGCCGCTCGACCTGAAGCGTCAATATTGTGACCCGGGCCGGTTCGCGATCCGGCGGTTTGAGCAGGCGATGATCGACCGCGATCCCCGGGACATCTGGGCGCTCACCAGCGCGGTTGCTGATGCGCGCTGCCGGTCGGGGTCACCGGCCGGGGTGCATGGTTTCACCGAGATTCGACGCGGTCAGATCGTTACGGCCGAGGCGGGTCAGCGGCTCCTGCACAGCATGGATGGCGGGGTCAGTTGGAATGTGGTCCGGAGCCCAGCCACCCGCAGGGAGACACCAGCCCTAGTGACCGTCATCGACAACCTTCCGGTGCTCGCGTTGAGGGGTCGCTGCCGGAACCGGGAGTTCGAGAACGTCGCGCGAATCGTTCGCCGGACCCGCCGGGGCGCGTGGCACGCTCTCGGTTGCCACCCGCTCGCTGATCAGCGCACGTTTGGACTCTGACTTCTCCGCGCGAGCACTCACGCCTGCGTGTTCAGCCGCTCCACCAGGGCTCGGGGCGTGAGCACTGCGACGGGTGGTTCGGCGATCTCCAGCAGATCGCGGTCGCCGGTGACGATCGCTTCAGCGCCGGAGTGCAGAGCGAGCGCGATCAGGTAGTCGTCGGCCGGGTCGCGACAGATCGCCGGGTGCGGCTTCGGTGCGTCGGTGCTCAGCGCGGTCTGCGAGGCGAGGTCGGCGACGAAGCGCTCGGCCTCATCCAGGGAGAGGTAGCGTCGCAGGCGCTCACGAGCGAGCACTGACGTGATCTCGGCGAGCAGCGACGGTGAGCTGACGAGTTCGATGCGGCCGTCGAGCGCCGCGTCGAGCACGAGCGCCGAGGGAGCGGTCGGTGAGCGGGCGAGCGCGGCGGAGATGAGGACGTTCGCGTCGGCGACGACGCGAATCACGCTGCGCGCTCGGCCCGTGCGGCGCGAAGCTCCTCGGCCACGAGCTGCATCGCAGCGTCCTCGTCGAGGTCGCTGCGCTCGCGGATCTGCGCGACGAGCGCGCGCAGATCCAGCGCCCGCACCGCCCGCTCGACGACCTCGCCCTCACTGACACGCGCCTCAGCAGCGCACGCCTCCAGCAGAGCCGCGACTTCCTGGTCCAGATCGATCGTCACACGACGGCGCTTCACGCGCCAAAGCGTACCGCCCGAACCGGGCCCGCGACGACCAGACGGGACCCCCGACCGCCGCTCATACGACAGACGCACAACAGCGGCACACAATGGCATTGACAATGCGGCGTGTACCCGTAGACGCGGAAAGGGTCACCTCGCCACCGGCTACCACTCGGGCAGGTCCATCTCCTGCTGGCCCGGCTCGTCCCAGCTCGGCGGGACGGGCGGTGCGGCCCGACGCTCGAGCCGGTTGATGATCGCCGCGACATCCTCGTGCAGCTCGCGGGCGCGCTCGAGTGCGTCGAGCACGATCTGGTCGTCGACGCTGCCCTGCCGGATCCGCCGGGCGCGGTCGCGTTCGACCTCGCGCTCGACGAGCCGCCCGAGGATCTGCGACATCGGCGTGTTGCCGGCAGCGCGCCGGAACTCCGCCCAGACCTCGTCGGAGACGTGCACGCGCGCCATGTGATCGCGGCTGGCCGGCCGGCCGTGTCGCGGTGCGGTCCGCAGCCTGCTTTCGCGATCGTCGTCCCATCAGCAGCACGTACACGGGTCTACGCCGCACCAAGGGTGCAACTGTGTGCCGGGTTTGGGGTCGGTCCTGAGCATGCTTGGGAGCGGCCGCGTCGGCCTGTGCGGTGTGCCGTGCGCGCGTGATCCAGTGCTCGACGTCGACGGGCTTGGTGCGGCGGTGTTCGGCCATGACGTGTGAGTAGGTGTCGAGCGTCATGGTGGGTGCGTGGCCGAGCTGTTCGGCGAGCTCGACGATCGAGGCGCGCTGCTCGCGGATCAGCAGCGAGGCGAACGAGTGGCGCAGGTCGTAGGGCCGCGGCCGGCCGAGCCCCGCCGCGGCCGCCGCGGGATGGAAGCGGCGGTTGCGCCAGTTGGTCCAGTCGTCCCGGTGCCACGGGTCGCCGTCCGCGCGGCCGAAGATCAGCCGCCGCGGGTCGTCGTCCGGGAGCGTCGCGGCCCACGCGGCCAGGTCGCCGCGCAGCACGTCGAAGAGGTCGACCGTTCGGTAGTTGCGCCCGGTCTTCTGCACCTTGAGCCGCCCGTCGCGACCGCCTGCTCGACGAGCAGCGTGTTCTCGCGCACGTGGCGCAGCTCGAGGCCCAGCGCCTCGCCGGGCCGCAGCCCGGCGTAGGCGAGCACGCTGACGAGCGTCGCCGAGCGCAGGTCGCCCGCGGCGAGCAGCTGCGCGCGGATCCGCTCGACGTCCTCGGGCGCCAGCGGGATCACGACGCGCCGGCGACCCTGGCGGGGCTTGCGCACGACGCTGACCGGGTTGGCGTCCGCCTCGCCCCACTCGATCGCGACGGTGAAGATCGCCTGCAGCAGCACCATCGCCTTGCGCATCGCCTCGACGCCGAGCCCGTCCTCGAGCAGCTCCGCGCGCCAGCGGGCGACCATCCGCGGCTTGATGGCGCGCAGCTGCTCGTCGCCGAACGCCGGCGCAGCCGCGCGGCCCAGACGCGCTCGTGCGCGCGCGCGGTCTCCGGCTGCAGACGGCTGCGCGCGTCCGCCGCCACAGCGGCCAGAACTCGCGCGGCAGCGTCGCCGGCTCCTCCTCCCGCTCGACTGCCCCGCCCGCGCGGGCGTGAGGCTTGAGCGCCAGCCGCGCGCGCTCGAAGTCCGCCTCCTCACGCGAGCCGCAGCTGCGCCGCCGGCGCACGGCCCTGCGCGTCGTACCAGCGCACCGACCACGGCTCGCTCGTCGCTGCCGTCCGCCCGCCGGTGGCGGCGCAGCTCGATCGTCGGCTCGCGCCGGCTACTGGGCGGCATCGCCGAACACCCACGCATCGAGATCGCCGGGCGGATCCGATAGCCGCCGCGCGAGCCGGGCTCGCCGCGCACACGTCCCGCGCGCAGCGCGCCGCTGTCGATCGCGCGGCGGATCGTGCGCTCACAGCAGCGCACCCGCACGGCCGCCTCGGCGATCGTCAGGAACTCGACCTCACGGCGGGCGCCCTGATCGTCGGGCCACGGCAGTTCGAGTTGCTCCATCAGCGGTCTCCAGTCGGTGATGCCTTCACTGACTGAGTCGCACGAACCGGCCGACCACCCCCGCCCAATTTCCGCTGAGCGGACGCGGTTGGACCCCGCAGGGCCCGAGCTCCGGACCCGGTACGGACCCGGTAAGCCCTCGGCGGGCGTCGCCCCCAAACGACGAAAGCCCCGCCACAGCGGGGCCCTCACGAAGCCGACGGGCGGACTCGAACCGCCGACCCCTTCATTACGAGTGAAGTGCTCTACCAGCTGAGCTACGTCGGCCTACACACGCCGCCGGCTCCGGGGTAGAGGCCCCCTCGGCCGACAGCGAGCCGACAGGATAGCCGAGGGGCGGCGCCGTCCGCGCCCGTCGCGGCGCTCGCCGCGGTGCGGGGTTTCCCGGTCCCGCGGCCCGCCCCGCCCGCAGTCCGCCCCGATGCCACCGCCTCCCCCGCGCGGGATCCTGGACAGGACCGACGACCGGAGGTCCATCGATGCGTCCCGTCATGCTCTCGCGCGCTCCTCGCAGCCAGCGTCGTCGTCGCACTCCTGGCCGCAACCGCCGCCACCGCCTCCCCCGCGTCCGCCGAGCTGAAGGTCCTGGGCAGCTGGGGCACCGCCGGCGCCGCGCCCGGCCAGCTCAACACGCCGATCGGGATCCACTACAGCGCCGCCGGCGAGCTGTTCGTCGCGGACGGCCTCAACGACCGCGTGCAGGCGTTCACGCCCGCGGGCGCGTTCCTGCGCAGCTACGGCTCGCCCGGCAGCGGCCGCGGGCAGTTCGACCTGCCGGAGAACGCCGAGGTGATCGGGCACTACCTGTTCGTCACCGACTGTTACAACGGCCGCGTCCACCGGCTGCGCGTGAGCGACGGCGCGCCGGCGGGCGCCTGGAGCGGCTTCAACTGCCCGGAGGGGATGGCGGCGCTCTCCGGTGACCGGCTCGCGGTCGCCGACACGTTCAACAACCGCATCGTCGTGCTCGACGCGATGGCGGGCGGCGACCTCCTGCAGACGTTCGGCTCGCAGTCCCAGCCGCTCGTGCGCAAGCCGCGCGACATCTCCGTCAACCCGGTGACGGGCGAGTGGATCGTCGCCTACGACGAGAGCGACGCGTGCGCGGGCAGCCACCTCGCGCGCGTGAACCCCGCCGACGGGAAGGTGCTGGGCCTCCTCGGCGACGGCATCCTGCGCTGCCCCAGCGCGGCCGAGGTCGACGCGGTGGGGAACATCTACGTCGTCGACTGGGGCCAGGTGATCGCGTTCACGCCGTCCGGCGCGTTCGCCGGCGCGGTCCCGGCGCCCGTGCGCACCGGCTGGCGGTTCGCCCTCTACCTCGACAGCGACCCGAGCTGCAACGTCTACGTCGTCGAGCGCGACGCCCCGGCGGTCACGACCGTCGGCCAGGCGGACGCGCCGTCCTGCCGGGCGCTGACGCCCGCGCCGCCCAAGCCCGTCACCGGCGCGCGCGACACCACGCCGCCCGTGATCACGCTGAAGGCGCCCGCGCGCGTCAACCCGCTGCTGCGCGCGAGCATCCCGCTGACGGTCTCGTGTCCGCTGGAACGATGCCGCTTCCGCGCGTTCGGCAGCGTGCGCATCGCCGGCCGCCTGCGCCACCTGGGCGCATCGGAGTCGCGGCTGATTGCGCGGGGCGGCAAGCTCGTGCTGAAGCTCGCGTTCGCGCCGGGCAACCGGCGGTACCTGGAGCAGGCGCGGCGCCTGGTGCGCGCCGGGCGCACGCTGACGGTGAAGGTGACCGTCGTCGCTCGGGACGCGGGCTCCAACACCGCGCGCGCACGGGCGACCGTCCGGCTCGCCACCCGCCGCTGAGCGGTCCTATCCTCCGGCGCTGACCATGGAGCTCTGGCACAACCCCCGCTGCTCGAAGTCCCGCCAGGCGAAGGCGCTGCTCGACGAGCGCGGCATCGCGTACACCGAGCGCCGCTACCTGGACGACCCGCCGACGCCGGCCGAGCTGGGCGCGGTCCTCACCGCGCTGGACCTTGAGCCCTGGGAGATCACGCGCATGGGCGAGCCGGTCGCGAAGGAGCTGGCGCTCAAGGCCAGGCCCCGCGACGATCGCGCCGCCTGGATCACCACCCTCGCCGAGCACCCGATCCTCATCGAGCGCCCGATCCTCGTCACCGGCGACGGGCGCGCCGCACTCGGCCGCCCGCCCGAGGCGATCGTCGCGCTGCTGGACTGACGGCGCGCGCACGCCGCGGGCCTTCCTATCCTCCGTCGCCCATGAGACGCGCCATCCTGCGCGCGCTGCCGGTCGCCGCGCTCCTCGCCCTCGCGCCCGCGACCACCGCGGGCGCCGCCACGTTCACGCCCGTCGACGGTGACGCGCTGCAAGCGGCGCTCACCACCGCGGCGAGCAACGGGCAGGCCGACACGATCGTCCTCGACGCCGCGACGACGTACACGCGGTCCGGCGGCTTCAGCTACTCGGCGCCGTCCGGCGCGACGCTGACGCTCACCGGCAACGGCGCCACCGTGACCGCGACGGGCAGCGGCTACGCGGTCATCGTGTTCGACGGCGGCACGGTCGACGTCTCCGCGCTGAAGGTGACGGCGACGCCCGGGTTCGACGAGGGCTTCGTCACGCGATACAGCGGAACGACCGCCGTCCTCGACGACATCGCGGTGAGCGGGGCGACGACGGGCTCCGGCGCATCGGACGCCATCTCGCTCGGCGGCACCACCGTCACGGCGACGAATCTCTCCGCGACCGCGCTCGCCTCGCAGGGCGTCCAGGCGAACGCCACATCCGCGACGCTCACCGGGGTGACGGTCACCGGCGCGACCGGCCGCCAGCTGCAGGTCGACGGCGGCACCGCCGAGATCGCGGACGTGGACCTGCGTGATCCGGCGACGCCGAGCGCGGCCGGCATCGACGTGAGCGCGCCGACGACGGTCGCGACCGTGCGCCGCGCGCGGGTCGCGGGCTCGAACGGCGCGGTCGCCGTGTACTTCAGCGGCAAGCTCACGCTCACCGACAGCCTCCTGCTCATTCCGCCCGGTGGCACACGCGCCATGACGGCCGGGGACAGCAACAACCCGGCGGTGAACACGAGCGACATCGACGCCGAGCGCGTCACGATCGTCGGAACCGGCGCGAGCAACCAGCGCGCCGCGGCCGCGGGCGACGGCGGGTCGCCGGAGGCCGACCAGCACACGGTGACTCTCAGCGACTCGATCGTCTTCGCGATCCCCAATCCACTCGCCTGCTCAGCACCCGCCGGCGCCGCCACCAACCTCATCACGGTCACGTCGACCGCGCTCCCGGCCGGCGGGACGAACCCCAACACCTGCACCGACAACGGCCCGGGCATCACGCTCGGCGCCGGCGTCACGAACCTCCTGCCGGCCTTCGCCGACGCGGCGGGCGGCGACTACCGGCCGCTCCACACCTCGCCGCTCCTCGACCTCGGCCCGACGATCGACCCGCTCGTCGGCGCCGACCTCGGCGGCGGGCTGCGCTTCGTCGGCGGCGCCGTCGACCTCGGCGCCTACGAGTACCAGCGCAGCGCGCCCGAGGTGACCGTCGGCGCCACGCCCGCGTCGCCCGTCGGCGGCCGGCCGGTCGCCCTCAGCGCGACGGCGACCGACGCCGACCCGGGGGAGACCGCGCTGCTCACCTACGCGTGGACGTTCTCGGACGGCGGGAGCGCGAGCGGCGCGTCGCCGCTGCACGTCTTCCCCGTCATCGGCCCCGCGAGCGCGACCGTCACCGTCACGGACCCGACCGGGCAGGCGACGACGAAGGTCGTCGCACTGAACGTCGTCGCGCCGCCCGCGGGCTCGCTCGACCCGCCCGCCGCCCCCGGTGCGCCGGCGGCAGCGACCGATCGCACGGCGCCGGCGCTGACCGCGCTGCGCGTCGCGAAGACGATCCGCCGCGGCGCCAGGCTCCCGGCTGCGGTGGGGCGCGGTGGGCAGGTGCGGTTCAGGCTGAGCGAGGCCGCGACCGTCGTCGCGCGCTTCGAGCGCATCAACGGCAAGCGCGCGGTGCGCGTGCCCGGCTCCGTCACGCTGAAGCTCGCGGCCGGCGAGCGCGCCGTGCGCTTCACCGGGCGCCTCTCGAAGACGCGGGCGCTGAAGCCCGGCGTCTACCGCATCGTGCTGACGCCGACCGACGCCGCCCGCAACACCGGGCGCGCCGTGCGCGCGACGTTCACGCTGCGCTAGCGCCCGCGCTCCGCCCAGTACGCCTCGGCCTCCGCCTCCATCACCGCCAGGCGCGTGTAGTAGTCGGGGAACTCGTTGAGGTGCGCGAGGGCGATCTTGCCCGTGACGATCGGGTCGCTCGCGGTCACGTCGGTCGACGGATCGCGCGCCCCGTGCTCGAGCTCGACGTCCATCCCGGAGCGGAACTGCTCGACGTCGAAGGGCGCCTGCGCCCAGTCGATCCCGATCAGCTCGCCGACCTCGTGGGCCTGCTCCGCCGTGAAATTCGCATCGTCGCTCATGTGGACAGCATGTCAGCGGGCCCCGGGCGCCACCTCCGGGTTTCCCCGCGCCCGATCCACGGATCCACCGGTTGCGCCGCACCGCACGCGCACACTAGGTTCGACGGAGGTTCCCCGACCCTCAACTGAGGAGGAGCAGCATGCGTCGCATTCCGCGTCCGACCCCGGCGACCGTCATCGCGTCGATCGCTCTGATCATCGCCATCGGCGGCACGGCCTACGCCACGGGGGAGGGCGACCCCATCCTCGGCGGCGTCCGCAACCCGAGCACCAACCAGTCGCAGGCCCTCAAGGCCGAGACAGAGATCATCGCCAGCAACAGCACCTACGGCACACGCCAGTCGAACAAGTCCAGCAACGGCGGCGGCGCGATCTACGGCTGCCGCTCGGGCGCCGGCGGCACCGCGGCCAAGAACGAGCCCTGCATCCGCGCCAACAACCTCTCGAGCGGCTCGGCGTTCGAGTTCGCGACCACCGGCACCGTCGGCGGCCTCATCACCGCCAAGGACGCGGCGAGCAAGCCGTTCACGACGACCGCCACGGGCGTCGCGACCGGCCTCAACGCCGACCGCGTCGACAGCCTCGACGCCGACCAGATCGTCGCCCAGGCGCGGGCGGGCTACAACCCGCTGAAGTCGTTCGCGGTCTCCTCCGCGACCGGCTCGAACGCCGACGAGGCCACGGCCCGTGCCGCCGCCTCCGAGGTCGCGCTCGGCCAGTTCGGCCCGTTCACGCTCTACGGCAAGTGCTTCGTGGACACCGACGCCGGCCCGGCGGCGACCCCGCAGGTCTTCGCCGAGGTGTACGCCCGCACCACGCAGGACGGGGCGCTGCTCGACGGGCAGACCGACAACGCTCGACGGCGACCCGGCGTTCCTGAACGCCGGGACCGCCGAGACCGACCGGGCGTCGACCAGACGACCGCCGACAGCGGCCACCTCGTGAACCTCGAGATGGACGACGACGAGTCCGGGCTCGTCCAGGCCGGACGGCACCGCGTTCGAGTTCCGCGCGGTCCTCGGGTCGAAGACCGGCACCCTTCCCGCCGGCAACGGCCTGTGGGGCGACGGCAACCGCTGCGGGTTCGGCGTCAGCCGCTTCAGCGCCTCCTGACCTCTGCGGCTTCACGGCCCGTCACGCCGCCGCGTGACGGGCCCGTAGCTGCCGCCGATCACCGCTCCGACCTTCGATCTGCAGTCCCACTCGACCGCCAGCGACGGCGCGCTCGCGCCGGCGCGAGGTCGTCGCCCGCGCGCGCGACGCCGGCGTGCGAGCTGCTCGCGCTGACCGACCACGACACGGTCGCCGGCGTCGACGAGGCGCTCGCCGCGGCCGCCGCCACCGGCGGGGCGATCACCGTCGTCCCTGCGATCGAGATCAGCGCGCTCGACGACGAGCACGGTGACCTGCACGTCTGCGCCTATGCGATCGACCATCACGACCCGGGCCTGCTCGCCGCGCTCCAGGCCGCCCGCGCCGACCGCCACGCGCGCGCCGGCCGCATGGTCGGCAACCTGCGCTCCGCCGGCCTGGAGATCGAGCCGCCCGCCGAGCAGCGCGACGACGACACGCCCGTCGGGCGTCCGCACATCGCCCGCGCCGTCTTCGAGCACCCGGCGAATGCCGATCGCCTGCGCGAGGAGGAGCTCACGACCCCGAGCGACGTGCTCGTCGCCTACCTGCTCCCCGGCACGCCGGGTTACAGCCCGCGCCTCGACGCCGACCGTCGCCGAGGCCGTCGCGGCGATCCACGGCGCCGGCGGCCTGGCCGTGTGGGCGCACCCGTTCTGGGACGTCAAGGACCCGCGGGAGGTGGTCGCGACGATCGACCGCTTCGCCGGTATGGGCTTCGACGGCGTCGAGGTCTTCTACATCGCGCACACCCCCGAGCAGACCCGCATCGCCTACGACGCGGCCCGCGCCCACGGCCTGCTGACGACCGGCAGCGCCGACTTCCACGGCCCGGGCCACGAGCACTTCAGCCGCTTCCGCGCGTTCGACCTCTGCGGCCTGGAGCCCGTGCTCGGCCCGCTCGCGCCCTGAGCGCAGCTTGACCGGACGCTCACGCCGCGCCGCTACCGTTCCCGCCCGTGTCCGCTGCCCGCTCGCGGCCTCCGACTCGATCTCGACGCTGGAGGCGATCATCCTCGGCATCGCGCAGGGGCTCACCGAGTTCCTGCCGATCTCCAGCTCCGCGCACCTGCGCGTCGTCCCGGCGTTCGCCGGGTGGGAGGACCCGGGCAGCGCGTTCACCGCCGTCGTGCAGATCGGGACGATGGCGGCGGTGCTCCTGTACTTCCGCCAGGATCTGTGGAACATGGCGCGGGCGTTCCTGCGCACGCTGACCGGCGAGCGGACGCTGTGGCGCACGAAGGACCTCGACGGCAAGCTCGGCTGGTACATCGTCCTGGGCACGATCCCGATCTCGATCGCCGGCTTCCTGGGCAAGGGCGTGATCGAGGACGACTTCCGCCACCTCGAGCTGATCGCGATCGTGATGATCCTCTTCAGCTTCGTGCTCTACGAGGCCGACCGGCGCGGGCGGCGCACGCGCGAGGTCTCCGAGCTGACGCTCGCCGACGGCCTGAAGATCGGCGTGGCGCAGGCGCTCGCGCTCGTCCCGGGCGTCAGCCGCTCGGGCGCGACGATCTCCGCCGGGCTGCTGCTCGGCCTCACGCGCGAGGCGGCCACCCGCTACAGCTTCCTGCTGTCCGTGCCCGCGGTCGTGCTGTCCGGGCTGTTCGAGCTGCGCAAGGTCTCGGACGGGAACCTCGAGCTCTGGCCGACGATCGTCGCGACGATCTTCGCCTTCATCTCCGGCTACCTGGCGATCGCGTGGCTGCTGCGCTACGTGCGCTCGCACAACTTCACGGTCTTCGTGGTCTACCGCGTGATCCTCGGCGTCGTGGTGCTCGTGCTGGCGCTGAACGGCACGATCGTCTGAGCGGGCCACTCATGGTGGCGGTGCCAGCAGGTCCATCAGCCGGTAGGCGAGCGCCTCAAGCGCGAGGTCCTCGGTGACGTTCACCGTCAGCGCCGCACGCGTCTCGTCGACGAGCTCGACCCCCTCGCGCAGGCGGTGCGCGTCGCGGTCCTGCGCGTCGGCGCGCAGCGCGTCGAGCCGGTCGGTCGCCAGGACGACGTCCTGCGCGCCGTCGGCGACCGCGGCGACGTCGCGCAGCCACAGCCCGGTCAGCCGGAGCGCCTCGTCCAGCGCGGCGGTGCGCGCGCGGCGCCCGGCGCGCTTGGCGGCGTCGGCGCCCTCGCGCTCGGCGCGCTTGCGCTCGCGCTGGGGGAGGACCTCGGCGTCGGCCTTCGTCTGCTCCTCGACCGCCTCCTGGGCGGCGTCGCCGAGCGCCCTGGCGCGCTGCACGAGCGCGGTCCAGAGCGCGGGGCTCAGCTCGCCGGTCAGGCACCCGCGCGCGTAGGCCTCGGCGGCGGCGCGCATGCGCGGGGCCCTCGCCGAGCGCCAGCGCGAGCGCGCGGTCCCCGTCGCCCAGCGCGAGCCTGGCGCACGCGCGCGCGGTCTCCGGCGCGACGCGGCTGGAGAGCGTGGCCTCGAGCTCCTCCGGCGGCGGGGCGTCGAAGCGCACCGGCTGGCAGCGGCTGGCGATCGTCGGCAGGACGTCCCCCGGGCGGTCGGTGAGCAGCACGAGGTGGGCGAACGCCGGCGGCTCCTCGAGCGTCTTCAGCATCCGGTTGGCGGCCTCGTCGTTCATCTTGTCCACGCCCTCGAGGACGAAGACGCGGCGCTGGGCCTCGAACGGCGTGCGCGAGGCGGCGCTGACGACCGGCTCCTCGACGTCGTCGCGGCGCATGACGGCCGCGCCCGTCGGAACCACCCACGTCAGGTCGGGGTGCGCGCCGCGCAGGACGCGCGCGCGGGTGCGGTCCGGGTCGGGCGAGCCTTCGGCGAGCAGCTCGGCGGCGAACGCGCGGGCGACCGTCGCCTTGCCGGAGCCGGCGGGCCCGTGGAAGAGGTAGGCGTGCGACGGGCTGCCCTGCGGCGGCACGGAGCCCTCGAGGACCGCCTTGGCGTGGGGGTGGCGGTCGAGCGAGCTGGCCAGCGACATCTGACGGGCAGGGTACGGGTAGGCTCGGCGCCGATGGCGGCCGGCCGGCTCATCACGATCGAGGGGCTCGACGGGGCGGGGAAGACGACCCTCGCCGCGGGGCTGCTCGACGTCCTGAGCGAGCGCGGGGTGGCCGTCGAGCTGCTGCGCGAGCCGGGCGGCGTCGCGCTGTCGGAGCGCCTGCGCGAGGTGGTCAAGGACCCGTCGCTGACGGTGTCCCCACGCGCCGAGGCGCTGGTGTACGCGGCGGCGCGCGCGCAGCTCGTGGAGGAGAAGCTGCGCCCGCTGCTGGACGCCGGCACGTGGGTGCTGCTCGACCGCTTCGTCGACTCCTCGCTCGCCTACCAGGGCGGCGGGCGCGGGCTGGGGATCGACGCGGTCGCCGAGCTGAACGCGTTCGGCACCGGCGGGCTGACGCCCGACCGCACGCTCTACCTGCGGCTCGACCCGCGCGTGGGCCGCGAGCGCCAGGGCGTGCGCGGCGAGGAGGCCGACCGGCTCGAGCGCGAGGGCGAGGACTTCTTCGCCGCGATCGCGCTGAGCTACGAGGACCTCGCTGCGCTGGAGCCCGAGCGCATCCGCGCGATCGACGCGTCACAGGCGCCCGAGGTCGTGCTCGCCGACGCGATCGGCGCGCTGGCGGACCTGCTGGCGTAGGGCGCGGGCGCCGGACCACCACCCCCGCCGGCCCAAGCCCGGGCGTGGCGGATATGTACCGATATCCGCAACAGATCCGCCACGCCACGCCACGGCGCTCGGGGACCTCACGGGCGTGGCGGATATGTCTCGCTATCCGCAACAGATCCGCCATGCCGGCGGCACGCCGCGGAGACCGCTAGCGCCCGAGGCGCACGAAGTCGCGGAACTCGGCCCAGCCGAGTGACAGACGCCAGCCGGCCTCCGCCATCGCGTGGCGCCAGCGCTGCAGCCAGCGCGGGTCCCACCCGCGCACCCGCCACAGCACGAGCACGATCAGGACGAACAGCAGCAGCCCGCCGAGCGACGATCATCGCGATCGTCTCCCACGCCACGCCGCCGGAGTCCTCGGGCTGCTCGGTCACGACGACGCCCCCGGCCGTCGCGGGCGCCCCGCCGGCGCTCGCGGGCAGGCCGCCGGCCGTCTCGGTCGTCGTCACCGTCGTCGGCACCGGCACCGGCTCGACGGGCACGACGGTCGCGCCCGGCTCCACCGGCGCGGCGGTCCCGACCTGCGGCTCGACGGCCTGCGGCTCGGGTGCGTCCTTCGACGTCGGCACCGTCGCCGGCGTCGTCGCGTCGTCTGCGCGAGCGCGGCCGCGCTCGCAAGCGCGCACGCGAGCACGCACGCGAGGACGACGAGCAGCGCGGAACGGGCGACGGTCACACCGCGGAATCTAGTGCCCCGGCGGCACCGCGGCCCCAGATGTCGTCGCAGCGCTCGCAGACCTCCTGCGGGATCACGCCGATCCGCATGAGCGCCGCGAAGATCGTGCAGCCCAGGCAGAAGCCGAAGACCGACTCCAGCGTCGCGGCGACGACGATGAACCCCAGCAGCACGTACGCCGCGCCGACCGCGCCGACGCCGAGCGCCAGCACGGCGGCGCTGACCGACAGCACCGCGCCGATCCCCTGCGCGAAGCGCTTGGGCGGCCCGGCGACGAGCTTCTCCGGCAGCCCCAGCGCGCGGCGTGATCACGCGCGTCACGAGCTGGCCGAGCGGGCTGAGCGTCGGTCCCGTCAGCACGCGCGCCAGGAAGCCGTACGCGATCACGGCGGTCATCCACGGCAGGTCGAGCACGATCGTCCCCAGGCACAGGACGACGACGATGCCGGCGACCAGGCGCGCGGAGACCTCGTTGACGGGGTTGGGGAAGGAGAAGAGCTCACGCATGTGAAGAATCCTGATCGGGAATCCCCAGTTTACCGGGATCCGCCGCCACCCCGACGGATAGGGTGCGCCCCGGATGCCCTCGGCCGCTCGCCGCCGCCTGTCCGTCGCCTGCATCATCGCCGGCACGATCGCGCTCCTCGCGGGGTTGCCGCTCGCCTACCTGGACCAGAACGTCTTCGAGCCGCGCGGGTTCGCCGACAACGCCGCCGAGACGCTGCAGGACAGCGCCGTGCGCGCCCAGATCTCCGAGGATCTCACCGACGCGCTCGTCTCGGCCAACCCGCAGGCGGTCTCGTTCGTCCCGGTCATCAGGACGGTCATGGACTCCGTTCTGCAGTCCGGTCAGGCGGCGTCGATCATGCGGGCGGCCGCCGTCGAGACGCACAACGCCGTCTTCTCGCAGACCGAGGGCAGCGTCGTCATCGACCTCGCCAATCTCGGCATCATCGGTCTCGAGTTCGCCAAGACGCAGAACCCGGGGATCGCGAACGAGCTGAGCCGCCCGCGCGAGATCGCGCTGAAGATCGCCGACCGGTCGCTGACCGCCGGCGCGATCCGGCTGGCCGAGCGCGTCCGCGCGCTCGCGCTGATCCTGCCGCTGGCGGCGATCGTCCTGTTCGGCGCGGGGCTGTTCGTCGTCCCCGACCGTCGGCGGGCCGCGATGGACGTCGGGAGCGCCCTCTTCCTCACGGGCGTCCTGCTCTTCGCCGCGTACCTCATCGTCGGCACGATCCTGCTCGTCGGGACGGAGGGCCGCGAGCGGGACGTCGTCTCGGGCGTCTGGCGCGCGTTCATGCACGGGTTCGTCATCTGGTGCGGGCTCGTGGCGCTCGCCGGAGCGATCGTCGCCGCCTCCGCAGCGTCGGTCATGCGCGAGCTGGATCCCGCGCGCGTGCCGCTGCTCCTCTGGGACCGGATCACGCGCGTCCCCGACCGCACCTGGAAGCTGGTGCTCGGCGCGGTCGGCCTGATCCTCGTCGGCGCGGCGATCATCGGGGACCCGCTCGGCTCGCTGCGGCTGCTGGCGACGGTGTTCGGCGCCTGGCTGGTGTTCGCCGGAACGGTCACGCTGCTGCGGCTGCTCGTCGGCCCGGCGCCGGCGGAGCCCGACGCCGTCAGCGTGCGCGCGCTGCGGCGGCGGATCGTCCCGGCGGTCGTCGCCGGGCTCGTGCTCGTCGGCGGCGGCGCGGTGATCGTGGGGAGCGTCATCGAGAAGCGTGCGCGGCCCGAGCCGGTCGTCAACACCAACCCGGGCTGCAACGGCTTCCTCGAGCTCTGCGACCGGCCGCTGGACGAGGTGACCCTGGCCGCGACGCACAACTCCGAGTCCTCAGCACAGGCGCTGTTCCTGAATCCCAACCACGGGATCGACATCGCCAGCCAGCTCGCGCTGGGCGCGCGCGGCCTGCTCATCGACGCCTACCTCGGGCAGATGAACGACCAGGGCACGGTGCGCACCGACCTCGCGCCCAAGGCGGTCGAAGCGGCCGAGGCGAAGATCGGCGCCGACGGCCTGGCGGCGGCCCAGCGCCTGGCGGGATCGGTCGCCTTCGGGCCGGTCTCCGGCGACACGGAGCTGTACCTCTGCCACGTCCTCTGCGAGCTGGGCGCGTTGAAGGCGATCGACGTCTTCCGCGAGATCCGTGACTGGATGGACCGCAACCCGCGCGAGGTCCTGATGATCGTGATCGAGGACGCGGCGCCGACGGCGGACATCAAGCGCGAGCTGGAGGCAGAGCGGCCTGGCCGAGCTCGCGAGCGACGTGCCGATCGAGGCGGGCGCGCCCGTTCCCGACGCTCGCGCGAGCTGATCGACAGCGGCAAGCGGCTGCTCGTGATGGCCGAGGACAAGGGGGACGCCGACCGGCTGGTACCGGCGCGCGTTCGAGGTGCATGCAGGAGACGCCGTTCGCGTTCACGAGCACCGCGCAGCTGGAGCGCGAGAGCTCGTGCCGGCCGAACCGCGGCGGCACGCGCCCGCCGCTCTTCCTCGTGAACCACTGGGTCGAGAACTACCCGCCGCGCCCGCGCGATGCGACCGTCGTCAACGAGCGGGACTTCATCCTGCGGCGCGCGCGCGAGTGCGCCAGGATCCGCGACCGGACGCCGACGCTGATCGCCGTGGACTTCGTCGAGCGCGGCGATCTCGTCGGCGCGGTCGACCGCCTCAACGGTGTCTCGCAAGGTACGGCGGGACGTCTCCGGCACTCCGCGACCCCCTGATCGAGCCGACCCCGCCCTCTACAATGAGGGGACGTTCTGCACGCCGTGACGGCGCCCCGCGGAGCCGCTGCATCGGACCCCGGTTCCGTCCGACTCCGCTGAGAGGGTCCGCTGTTACCCCCAGAGGGCATACAGAGAGGCCGCAACGACCGAGAATCGGCGGCAGGAAGAGGAGCAGAAGGCAGATGGACGTGACCCCGCAGAGCACCCAGGCGACCCTCGCCGGCAACGTGGCCCAGGGTCGCGCGCTGTCGATCGACACGACGCTTCACGAGCGCCGGGGTGCACCCGTTCGACACCGTCGAGTGGGAGCTGCGCGACGCGCGCATCGGCCACGGCGACAGGGTCGCCTTCGAGCAGCTCGGCGTCGAGTTCCCGACGACCTGGTCGCAGAACTCGACGAACATCGTCAGCGCAGAAGTACTTCCGCGGCCAGCTCGACTCGCCCGCGCGTGAGCGCTCGGTCAAGCAGATGATCGGCCGCGTCTCGGGCACGATCGCCGACTGGGGCCGCGCGCGCGGCTACTTCGCCACGAGCGAGGACGGCGACGCCTTCGAGGCCGAGCTGACGTACATCCTGCTCCACCAGATGGCCGCGTTCAACAGCCCGGTCTGGTTCAACGTCGGGTTCGAGGAGCAGCCGCAGTGCAGCGCGTGCTTCATCCTCAGCGTCGAGGACACGATGGACTCGATCCTGCGACTGGAACACCAAGGAGGGCAAGATCTTCCGCGGCGGCTCCGGCTCGGGCATCAACCTCTCGAACATCCGCGGGTCGATGGAGCCGCTGAGCAAGGGCGGCACCGCGTCCGGCCCGGTCTCGTTCATGCGCGGCGCCGACTCGTGGGCCGGCACGATCAAGTCCGGCGGCAAGACGCGCCGCGCGGCGAAGATGGTCGTGCTCGACGTCGACCACCCGGACATCGTCGAGTTCATCGAGTGCAAGGCCAAGGAGGAGGACAAGGCCGAGGCCCTGCGCAACGCCGGCTTCGACATGTCGATCGACGGCGAGGGCTTCACGTCGATCCAGTACCAGAACGCCAACAACTCGGTCCGCGTCACCGACGACTTCATGCACGCGGTCGACGAGGACGGCGAGTGGCGGACGACCGCCCGCGCGACCGGCGAGCAGGTCGGCGAGCCGCTCCGGGCCCGCGAGGTCATGCGCAAGATCGCCGAGGCCGCCTGGCGCTGCGCCGACCCGGGCGTCCAGTACGACACGACGATCAACGCGTGGCACACCTCGCCGAATTCGGGGCGCATCAATGCCAGTAATCCGTGTTCCGAGTATATGCATGTCGACGACTCGGCGTGCAACCTGGCTTCACTGAATCTGATGAAGTTCCGCCGCCCGGACGGCACGTTCGACGTGCCGGCGTTCGAGCACGCGACCGACATCGTGCTGCTCGCGCAGGAGATCGTCGTCGGGCCGTCGAGCTACCCGACCGAGGAGATCGGCGTCAACGCCCGCGCGTTCCGCCAGCTCGGCCTGGGCTACACGAACCTCGGCGCGTTCCTCATGTCGAACGGCGTGCCGTACGACTCCGATCCCGGGCCGCGGCACCGCGGCGGCGATCACCGCGCTGATGACCGGCCGCGCGTACGCGCAGTCGGCGAAGGTCGCCGCGGCGATCGGGCCCTACGAGCACTACGAGCTCGAACCGCGACGCGCACAACGGCGTCATGCGGATGCACCGCGACGCCTCGTACGCGATCCCGGACTCGACGGTCGTGGACACCGAGCTGCTCGACGCCGCGCGCCGCTCGTGGGACGACGCCGTCGAGCTCGGCGACGCGCCACGGCTACCGCAACGCGCAGGCGACGGTGCTCGCGCCGACCGGGACGATCTCGTTCCTCATGGACTGCGACACGACCGGCATCGAGCCGGACTTCTCGCTCGTGAAGTTCAAGGAGCTCGTCGGCGGCGGGCAGATGACGATCGTCAACCGCACGGTGCCGCTGGCGCTGCAGACGCTCGGCTACAGCGACGAGCAGATCGAGCAGATCGAGGCGCACATCCGCGAGCACAACACGATCGTCGGGGCGCCCGGCCTCAAGGACGAGGACCTGTCGGTCTTCGACGTCGCGGTCGGCGAGCGCGCGATCAGCCCGCAGGGCCACATCACGATGATGGGCGCCGTCCAGCCGTTCATCTCCGGCGCGATCTCCAAGACGGTCAACATGCCGCAGGACTCGACCGTCGGCGACATCGAGGACGCGTACGTCGACGCCTGGCGTCTGGGCGTCAAGGCGCTCGCGATCTACCGCGACGGCTCCAAGACCGCGCAGGCGCTGCGCACCGATGCGCAGGAGGGCAAGGACGTGCCGAAGGGCGCGTACTCGCAGGAGCAGGTCGACGACCTCGTCGCCAAGGCCGTCCAGAAGGCCAAGGGCGAGGCCGGGCCCGGCGCGTCGCCGCATGCCGCGCGAGCGCCAGTCGATCACGCACAAGTTCTCCATCGGAGGCCACGAGGGCTACATCACCGCCGGCGTCTACGAGGACGGGACGCTCGGGGAGATCTTCCTCACCGACATCGGCAAGGAGGGCTCGACCCTCCGCGGGATGATGAACTCGTTCGCGACGTCGATCAGCATCGCGCTGCAGTACGGCGTGCCGCTCGAGACGCTCGTGCAGAAGTTCGCCTACATGCGGTTCGACCCGGAGGGGATCACCCAGAACCCGGAGATCCCGTTCGCGAAGTCGATGCCCGACTACATCATGCGCTGGCTGGCGTCCCGCTTCCTCGACGCCGACATCCAGGAGGATCTCGGGATCATGACCGCCGAGGTCCGCGCCCGGAAGCAGGCGCAGGACGTCGCGATGTCCGTCGGCTCGTCGGACACCGCGTCGCCGGCCAATGGCGGCGACACCGCCGGACCCGCCGCCGCGACCGCCGGCGCGTCCGAGCCGGTCGCCGCAGCGTCGGTCCTCACCGACGACGTGCCGGTCGTCCCCGCCCGCATGAACGGCCTGGAACTCGGGCCGGCCTGCAGCCAGTGCGGCGGCATGATGCAGCGGACGGGTGCGTGTTACACGTGCACGTCCTGCGGCAACAACACCGGCTGCGGGTGATTGTGGGGGTTCACGTCGTTGTCCTGACGTGATCGCTTCCCTGTCCGTGAGTTACGAAAGCCCCGCTCAGGCGGGGCTTTCGGTGGGCGCTCAGGCCAGTAGGGGTGCTGGGCGTCCGGTGCTGCCGGCGGTGAGCACGTCGATGAACTACGTACGTACCTTTGCCCGATGCAACATTGGGCTCCCTCTGCAAGTGTGGGCAACGCGATACCGGAGACGTTCTCGTGCCGGCCACGGACGGGGGATCGGGTGGACCGACGGCCCTTGGACTCGCTGCAGTCTCGGCTCTCCCCTCCAGGTGGTCGGGGCTGCAGTACCTCTGGCACCCGCCGCAAGTACGTCACCGCAGATACGTCAGCCTTGACGCGCGCCCTTCGCTCGTGCCGGCGATGCCGAGCGCGAGGCCGCGGTATGGGCGACCGCCCCTGAGCGAAGCACCGCACCTCCGTCCCACGCAACGTAGGCGCGTGGCCGCGACCGGGTCCTCATGCTCGGTGTGATTCCCGCCGAAGGGAAACGCGAGGGCCCCGGTGGCCTGCGCTCGAAGGTCGGGGGGAACTTCAGAGCGCGTCAGATGCTGCCGGGGCCCTCGTACGCGTCGAACTCCTGGACGGTCGAACCTAGGCAACCGTCGCCATGGAGGGGTTGCGATGTCCGCTTTGCACGAGTTCGAGCTCTCCGAGCACGCTCAGCCTGCACGATCGCACGTCATCGCTGCTCACGTGCTCGCGCGCTGGTGCCGATATTCGGCTTGAGGCCGCGCACGTGGGTGGACGCCCACGGGATTGCCCGGTCGGGAACCGTCATGGCTCACCTCGCCGACCTCCGTGCACAGATCACCGCCGGTGAGTATCGAGTCGACGCCGCCTCGATCGCCTCCGCCCTGCTCGGCCACGCAAACACGGAGGAACCATCATCGCTGCGCGTGCCGGCAGCGCACGCGCAACCCGGGGACCGAGCCGCGTCTCCCGCTCACCCCTGGCCACCGGGGCCCGCGGGATAGGAACGCGTCGATCCCGCTCGCCGTCGAGCGCCGGACTGTCACGGGGCAGCGACCGGCGGCGCCTGCAGCTTGCGGCACGCATTTCACCCGTGGCGCGTTGGCGCTGCTGGGTAGGGTCGCATCACGGCGTCGTCCGGGAACCAGTCCCGTTGTCCCCCCGGCGGGTCGGACGGCGCCGGCCTTCAGCACAGCCGCCACCCGCAACCCTGCTCGACACACCGGGAGCGCCTCCTGCAATCGCTGTTGCAGGGCCCCCCGACCGGTGCCGTTCGTGGGAGGTTGAGGGCGTCCGGGGGGATCGAGGGGCCGCGCCAGTGAGCGGCCCCTCGAAGGTTCTTGCGGCGTGCATTCCCCCCGTGCGCCGCAATGCAGAGAACCCCGGCGTCGCCTGGAAACGAACCCGTGGCGACGCCGGGGCACTCTCGCTATCGGCACGCCGCCCGCTGCGGTCAACCATCGCCACGCTCGTCTCGTCGCTGCCGACATCCGAGCGGTGGAGGACTCCGGGGGCGGCGTCGCCCGTGCCCCGGACCTTGAGAAGCATCGTGCCCCCCTCCTACGGTCCATCCTGGGCGCACCGGGGTCGTGGTGCTTCGGGCGACGCCGCCACGCAACCCTCCAGGGCCTCGCTGCAGAAGTCAAGTCCGCAGCCGGGAACGCCGATGTCATAGGTGGCGCCGCGAGCGACGAACCGGGACCGACCTTCCGGGGGGAACCGCCCGCGGCGCCACTCCTTGGCGCCACTCCTCGGGAGAGGGACGCGCTGTCCGGCTGACGGCCGGGCACCGCTACCCTGCCGCGGCGATGCCCCCTCAGCTCCTTGCGCTCGGCGCCGACGGCGACCGGCACGGCTGGGTCGTCGCCGCCCGGGACGCCTGCGGGGCGACGCGCCTGCGGGCGTTTCCGGATGTCCGCGCCCTGTGGACGTGGCGCTCGGAGCAGCCCGGAGGAGACGCTGCGCCGGTCCTCATCGACGTGCCGATCGGCCTGGCGGCGGAGACCGGTCTGCGCGCCTGCGACGCGCAGGCCGCGGCGCGACTGGGCGCTCGTCGTTCGTCGGTCTTCCAGCCACCCGGTCGCCACCTCCTCGCGGCGTACGACCCGGCCCAGAGCGGCCGAGAGGTCTACGCGCGCGTTCGCGAACTGGTCGCCGCGCGCCGCGAGCAGGCCGGCGACCCTGCGTTGGTCAAGGGCCTCTCGGCGCAGGCCGCCGGCATCCTGCCGAAGGTCTGCGAGCTCGACGCGTTCCTGCGCGAGGACGCCGCGCGCAACGACGTCCTCGCGGAGTGCCATCCGGAGGTGTCGTTCACCGTCATGAACGGAGGCGTCCCGCTTCCCGCGAAGTCCAGCGCGGCCGGCCAGCTGGCACGGCTGGACCTCGTGCGCGAGGGGTTCCCGGATGCCGAGGCCGTCATCCGCGCCTCACCCGTGAGCCGGCGGCACGGCCTCGTCGACATCCTCGACGCGTACGCGGCGCTGTGGTCGGCCGTCCGCTGGCAGAGCGGAGATCACGAGACGCTCGGCGACGGCGGCCGCGACGCGGAGACCGGAGCGCCGATGCGGATGGTCGCCTGACCGCCGGGAGGCCGCGTTCACGGGTCGGCAGGGTGCCGTCAGCGGCGGCACCCTCCCGAGGGCGTGGCCGACCAGCCGCGGGAGAGGCGCGCGTGCGCGAGAAGAGGAGTGTCATGTCGGCCGTGGCGCCCACCACCGAGACCGTCGTCCTCGTGGGCGGGCTCGCAGCGGCCGGACGCCGATGGTTTCCAGCGCCTGAAGGGTGATCGCGGCGGTCGATCGGTCGGGCACGTGCAGGTGCACGTGCGCACGGAGCTCACGGTCGCCGCGGACGACGGCGGGCCGGACCGGGTCGTCTTCCGCCGGGCGGCGCCGGAGGCGGCTGCCTGATCACGTAGGGTCGCGCGGGGTGCGCGCGAACCCCGAGATCCGTGAATCCGTCGGGAGCGCGCAGCCGGCCCGCCGAGTCGAGCGGTGGGTCCCGGGCGTGCGGACCGTGCGCACGTACGAGCGCTCGTGGCTGCGCGCAGACCTGGTCGCGGGCGTCGTGCTCGCGGCGATCCTCGTCCCGCAGGGCATGGCCTACGCCGAGCTCGCCGGGCTGCCGGCGGTGACCGGCCTCTACACCACGATCGCCTGCCTGGTCGGGTACGCGATCTTCGGACCCTCCCGCGTCCTCGTGCTCGGACCGGACTCGTCGATCTCACCGCTGATCCTCGCCGCGATCACCCCGCTGCTGGCCGGAGGCGACCCGGCGACCGCCATCGCGCTGGCCGGCATGCTCGCGATCTTCGTCGGCCTGGTCGAGATCGGGCTCGGGCTCGGGAAGCTCGGCTTCGTCGCCGACCTCCTCTCCAAGGAGGTGCAGGTCGGCTACATGAACGGCCTGGCCATCACGATCATCGTCAGCCAGCTGCCCAAGCTCTTCGGCTTCTCCACCGACGCCGACGGCTTCCTCGAGGACGTCTCCGCCTTCCTGGGCGGCCTCGACGAGACGGACGCGACCACGCTCGCCGTCGGACTGGCCGTGCTCGCGGTGCTGCTGATCCTGCCGCGCTTCACGCGGCGGATCCCGGCGATCCTCGTCGGGGTGGTGGGTGCCACGGTCGCCTGCGCGGCGCTCGGCCTCGCGGACGAGGGCGTCGCGACCGTCGGCGCGCTGCCGCAGGGCGTGCCGAAGCCCGTCATCCCGTGGACGGATGCGAGCGACGTCATCCCGCTGATGCTCGCCGCCGCCGGCATCGCGCTCGTCTCCCTCACCGACACGATCGCCACCGCGACGAGCTTCGCGGCGCGACGGGGCGAGGAGGTCGAGCCCGACCAGGAGATGGTGGGGATGGGTGCGGCGAACGTCGCCGCCGGGCTCTTCCAGGGGTTCGCCGTCTCCACGAGCGGGTCGCGCACCGCCGTCGCCGACCAGTCGGGGGCCAAGACCCAGGTCACCGGGCTCGTCGGCGCCGCCGTCGTCGCGCTGTTGCTGCTGTTCCTCACCGGACTGCTGACCGACCTCCCGCAGACGGCGCTCGCCGCGGTCGTCATCGTCGCCGCGTTCTCCCTGATGGACGTCGAGGTCCTGCGCCGCTACTTCAAGGTCCGCAGGAGCGCGCTGGCGATCTCGCTCGTGGCCTCGGCGGGCGTGATCCTGTTCGGCGTCCTGCAGGGCATCGTCGTCGCCGTCGTCCTGGCGATCCTGCTGTTCTTCCGCCGCAGCTGGTGGCCGCACGGCGCGGTCCTCGGCACGGTCGAGGGGCTCGCGGGCTGGCACAACGTGCGCCGGAAGCCGGGCGCCCGTCAGATCCCCGGCGTCGTCGTCTTCCGCTGGGAGGCTCCGCTGTTCTTCGCCAACGCCGGCAGCTTCCGCCAGCAGGTTCGCCACCTGGTTCGCGACCACCAGCCGCTGTGGGTCGTCCTGCAGTGCGAGGCGATCACCGACGTCGACGTGACGGCCGCGGAGATGCTCGAGCAGCTCGACGACGAGCTCAACGCGGCGGGCATCCACATGGCGTTCGCGGAGATGCGCGAGCGGCTCCAGGACCTCGTGCTCCGCTACGGCCTGTTCGAAACGCTCGACCGCGACCACTTCTACCCGACGCTCGACGCCGCGATCGACGCGGTCGGGGCGCAGGGCGAGGACCCGGCGCCGCGCGGATGAGGCGCAGGGCCAGGCCGTAGCGCTCAGCGCTCGTTCGCCGTCCAGCAGGGCTGCTGGACGGCCACCGTCTGCGAGCTCTCGATCGCACCGTCGAACGAGGTCGTGTAGTCGGCGGTGAACTTCGCGTGCCAGCTGCCGCCGGTGCAGCCCGTCGTGGCGAGGTAGGGGACGCGCCGTCCGCCCCGCAGCAGGTGGCGGCCCGCGCGGCGCGCGTACTGCAGCGGGATGCTCACGAAGAACTCCTTGACGGCGGCGATCACGCCCGGGGCGGGGGACTGCAGGTTGCGCGGGATGCGGAACTCGATCCGGTAGCGGTACAGCGGGTCGCCGCTGAGCGTCGAGAGCTTCCCGGTCACGACCTCGCGGATCACCAGCGGGCTGTCGCCGACGATGAGCATCGTCACGCCGCTCCCGCCCGGGGCGTTGAACACCTGGGCGCGCACCCGCTCGTCGAGGCCCAGACCTATGCCGCGACCGTTGCCGGTGCCCACGCGCGAGCCGGGCGGGCACCGCCGCTCGTCGGTGAAGATGACCGCCGGGTCGCAGGCGGGGAACAGGCGGTTGTTCGTGATCCCGTCCCTGGGGAAGTACACGGCGGCGCTGACCATCGCGAACTGCACCTGCCGGTCGAGATCCGGGGCGATCGTGTCGAACCAGATCTTCACCTTCAGCGCGATCGGCTTCGGCCGGTCCCGGGTGCCGGCGATGTTGGACGACGACGCGGCGGTGAACTGCTGCTCGGAGAGGATCGCGTGAGCGGGCGCGGCCGCGAGCAGCAGGGCGCCGCAGGCGGCGAGCGGGACGAGGGCGGAGCGCAGCACGAGCCAACCCTACGCTGCGGCCCGGGGCTCAGCGCGCCGCGAGATGCCGTTCGGCGATCGCCTCGAGGGCGAAGTCCAGGCCCCAGATCAGCTCGGCGCGGTCGTCCCAGGCACCGTTGCGCGCGCCCACCGTGTACGCCTGCTCACCGAGCCGTCCGAGCGGCGGCGCCGTGGACACGGCGCCGAGTGCGGCGTCGAGCGTCGCGCCCGCGGCGCCCGTCCAGCGTGCCGGGTTCGCGCAGGCTCCGGCGACGCTGCGGCATGCGCGCGCGAGCTCGTACATGCCGGCCGCCGCGATCGCCGCCGCCGAGCTGTCGCGCGCGGCACCCGCCCCGGCCGCGAGGTCGTACGGTGGCGCGCCGCGGGCCGGCGCCGCGCCCATCCAGAACGCGGCGGCGCGCTCGGCGCCCGCCACGAGCGCCCGGTCGCCCAGCGCGCGCCCGACGTCGGCCAGGCCGTAGATCGCCCAGGCCTGTCCGCGCGCCCAGGTGGACGTGTCCGACAGCCCCTGCCGCGTGCCGAGCCGCAGCAGCAGGCCGCTCGCGCGGTCGTGGTCGGCGACCTGGATCGTCGAGCCGTCCGGGCGCTGGAGCAGACCCATCACCAGCGTCGCGTGCGTCCGTGCGAGCGCCGCGTAGCGCGGCTCCCCGCTCACGCGCGTCGCCCAGGTGAGCAGGCCGATGTTCATGAGGCCGTCGACGATCGTCTGCGCCTCGGGGCCACTCGCGTCGGTCGGGATCATCCCGGTCCGCGCGGTGCCGGTCAGGCGCACGAGGGTGTCGGCGGCGGCCAGGCCGCTCGCGCGCAGCGCGCGGCAGCGGCCGCTCGTGCGCTGCGGTGCGCCGGCGCACAGCCGCTCGAACGCCGCGACGACCGACCGGCCGAACATGAAGCCGACGTCGTGGATCGGCGTGTCCTCGGCGCCCCGCCGCGCGAGCGACGCGTCCAGCGCCCAGCCCCGGTACGGGCCGCGCGGCACCAGGCGGGCGGCCTCCCACAGTGCGCCCGGCCAGAAGCCGGAGGTCCAGCCGCCGCTGAACCGCAGCCGTCCGTCGGCGCCCTCGCCGAGCGGGAAGCGGCCCGGCGGCGTGCGGGCGTGCAGGTCGGCGAGGCGATGGAGCAGCAGCGCGTCGCGGCGGGCGGCGGGGGTGACGGTGAGGACCTCGACGCGGGCGGCGCCGGCGCCCGCGCCGACGAGCCGCACCCGGCGCGGCACCGTGCCCCGGACGCGCACGCCGTCCACCGCCAGGCGCCCGGCGGCCAGCTCGACCCGATGGGTCCACCGCCGTCCGCCGAGCGGTCCGAGCAGCGTTCTCGCCACGCGTGTGCTGACCGTCAGCCGGCCATCGGCCCGCGCGCGCAGCTCGGCCACGAGCGAGCCGCGACCGTCGGTGATGCGCAGACCCGTGCCCTGCGTCGCCCGCACCGTCAGCGACAGCGCCGAGCCCCCCGGAACCGGCTGCGGAACGTGGACCGCGCCGGGCCGCAGCACGAGGTCGCGCTGCACGCGCGCGCCCGCATCGCCCGCCCAGCCGCGCGCGTCGGTCACCTCGGGCACGGCGGCGTGGACCGCAGGGCCGGCGCCCAGCAGCACGATCGCCGCGAGTGCGGCGCCGGTCAGCGATCGCAGGCCGCGCACCACGACAGGGTGGCAGGCGCGCCGCCGCCGCGCCGCGGTCGCTTGACCTCTGAGGTCATCGACGGGCGACCGTCCGTGCGTCAGCCTGCGCCGCATCAACGCAACACCGACCCGTCCCGGAGGACCCATGAGCACCCACAGCATCTCCGCAACAGCGCCCACCGCCGCCCCGCGTGACGGCCTGCTCCGCGGCGCGTTCAAGGTCGACGCCGTCGCGAGCGTCGCAAGCGGCCTGGCCTACCTCCTCGCCAACGCCGCACTCAGCGACCTGCTCGGGCTGCCGTCGGCGTTCCTGCTCGCCGTCGGCGCGTTCAGCGTCCTCTACGGCGCGTACGCGTGGTACCTGGGGACGCGCCCGCGGGTCTCGCCGGCGGCGGGCCGGCTGATCGCGGTGGGCAACCTCGGGTGGGCCGCCGCGAGCATCGCGCTGGCCGTCCTGGGCCCGCACGACCCGACGACGACCGGCACCGTCTGGATCGTCATGCAGGGCCTGCTCGTCGCCGGCTTCGCCGACGCGCAGCTGCTCGGCGCGCGGCGGATCACGCGGTAGCGTCACGTCATGAGCGACGTCGCGGTCAGGCCGCAGATCGGCGAGCTGCTGCGCGAGTGGCGCGGGCGCCGGCGACTCACCCAGATGGACCTCGCGCTGGAGGCGGGCGTCTCGCCCCGGCACCTGAGCTTCATCGAGACGGGCCGCTCGCGCCCGAGCAGCGCGATGGTGCTGCGGCTCGCCGAGCACCTCGACGTCCCGCTGCGCGAGCGCAACGCGCTCCTGCTCGCCGCGGGGTACGCGCCCGCGTTCGCCCAGCGCGGGCTCGACGAGCCCGAGATGGGGCAGATCCGCGACACGCTCGAGCGCATCCTGCGCGGGCACGAGCCCTACCCGGCGCTCGTCGTCGACCGGCACTGGGGGCTCGTCGCCGCCAACGGCGCGGCCGGGCTCTTCCTCGAGGGCGTGGCCGCGCACCTGCTCGAGCCGCCGGTGAACGTCATGCGGCTGAGCCTGCACCCGGAGGGGCTCGCCCGCCGGATCGTGAACCTCCCCGAGTGGCGCGCGCACGTCCTCGACGGCCTCGGCCGCCAGGCGGTGCTGAGCGGGGATCCGGCGATCGCCGCGCTCCACGACGAGCTGGCGGCGCTGCCCGGCGGCGACCCGACGGCCGTGCCGGACCTCGACCTCGGCGGCATCTCGATCCCGCTGGTCCTGCGGCACGGCGACGCCGACCTGCGTTTCATCAGCACGGCGACGACGTTCACGACCGCCGTCGACGTCACCGTGAGCGAACTGGCGATCGAGTCGTTCTTCCCGGCCGACGAGGCGACGGCCGGGGTGCTGCGGAGCCGGGCCGGCTGACGCGCCGGCCCGGTCCCGTCCGCAGCTACCTGCGCTTCCTGCAGGGCACCGAGACGTCGATCGTCTGTGTGCTCTCGACCGTCCCGTCGAATGACGTCGTGTACTGCAGGACGGCCTTTCCGGACCACTTGCCCGTGGCGCAGCCCGTCGTCGCGATGTACGGGACGCGCTGGCCGTTCTTCTTCTTGACGAACTTGCCCCTCTTCTTGAGGTACTTCACCGGGATGTTGAGCCGGAAGTCCTTCACCGCGGCGATGACGCCCGGGGCGGGGGACTGCAGGTTGCGCGGCACGTCGAACGTCAGCTGGTACTTGTAGAGCGGGTCGTTCCTGAGCGTCTTGAGGCTCGCGACGACGACCTCGCGGATGATCAGCGGGGAGTCGCCGACGACCAGGACCGCGCCGCCCTTCCCGCCGGGGAGGTTGAAGGCGGTGAGCGTGACCTGCTGGTCGAGGCCGAGGCCGATGCCCCGCGCGGTGCCGGTGCCGATCTTCGACTCGGAGGGACACTGCTTCTCGTCCTGGAAGATCGTGGACACGTCACAGCCGGGGAAGAGCTTGTTGTTCGTCAGGCCCTCCTTCGGGAAGAACACGTCGCCGCGGACGGTCGCGAACTGCACCTCGCGGCCGAGGTCCGCCGAGATGTCGTCGAAGTAGGCGCGGACGCTGATCGAGACCGCCTGAGGCTTGGCCTTCGTCCCGGCGATGTTCGGCCTGACGATGACCTCGCCCTTCTGGATGGACTGGATGGCGGAGGCCGGCGCGGCGACGACGAGCGCGGCGGCGAAGGCGGTGATGAGCAGCGCGATCCTGCGCATGGGCACGATCCTTTCGAAAGCGGGGGGAGACCGCAGCGTAGTCCGCCCGGGCGCCCGCGTGCGCCACTGCCGGGCGCCCGCGCCCGTACGCTGCGCCGATGACCACCCTCAGCCCGCGCGTCCGCGACTGGGCGGCCCGCGGGTCCGACGAGACCTTCCGTGGTCGCCGCATCCACGTCTTCCGGCGCGACGGCGCCCACCCGGCGCTCCTGCTGCTCCACGGATTCCCGTCGAGCTCGTTCGACTGGCGCGGCCTGCTCGACGCGCTGCCCGGGCAGGCGGCAGTCGCCTTCGACTGCCTGGGATTCGGTCTCTCTGACAAGCCGCGCGACCACGACTACACGCTGGGCTGGCAGGCGGACCTCGCCGAGGAACTCGTCGGCCGCGCGCAGGCCGGGCCGGTCGTGCTCGTCGCCCACGACATGGGGACGTCGGTGGCGACCGAGCTGCTGGCGCGGGACATCCGCGGCGGGACGCCGCTCGACATCCGCGGCGCGCTCCTCTTCAACGGGAGCGTCATCGTGGAGCGCGCGAGCCTGACGGCAGGGCAGAAGCTCCTGCGGTCACCGGCCGGCCCGCTGTTCGCCCGGTTGACGAACGAGCCCCTGTTCCGCCGGCAGTTCGCGCGGCTGTTCTCGGCCGAGCATCCGTTGTCGCCCGCGGAGGCGCAGGACCAGTACGCGCTGATCGCGCACCATGGTGGGCGCCGCATCATGGCGCAGCTCACCGGCTACATCGGCGAGCGCATCACGCTGGCCGAGCGCTGGCACGGCGCGGTGCGCGACTGGCCGGGAGCGCTGCACCTGGCGTGGGGCCTGCAGGACCCCGTCGCGACGACGAACGTCCTGGACGGCCTGCTCGAGCTGCGCCCGCAGGCGCCGGTCACGCGCTGGCCGGACATCGGCCACTATCCGGCCGTCGAGGATCCCGCGCGCGTGGCCGAGGCCGTCAGTGGGCTGCTCGACGCAGCCCACTGACGCCCGGTCGGTGGACGGCTCGTCCGGCGCCACCTCGGTTGGGGCCTGCGGAGATCTCCGTGAGCCCTCTGAGAGCCGGTGACCCTGCGAAGATCCCGGTCGTGCCCGAGCCCTTCGACGTCGGTGACGCGACCCGCCGCACCTGGCTTGCCGCGGAGCGCACCTGGCTGGCGTGGGTGCGCACCGGGCTGGGGTTCTCGGCGCTCGCGATGACGATCGGCAAGATCGTCCCGTCGCTGTCCGACGCGGCGACGACCTGGCCCTACGAGGCCATCGGCGCGGGCTATGGGCTGCTCGGCGTGATCGTCCTGCTCTACGCGTTCGCCCGGCGCGGCGCCGTCGAGGAGGCGCTGCCGCGTGGCGAGTACGTCGCCGCGAGCGACGCCGTGCTCGTCGGTGCGCTGCTGGGCGCGGCCGTGCTCGGGCTCGCGACGGCCGTCGTCGTCGTGACGGCCTGAGGGTCAGTCGCGCGGGACGAGCACGAGGTCCAGCGCGAGCTCGACCTCGTCGCCCACCGACCGGTCGGCGGCGCCCATCGCCTGATGGAAGCGCAGGCCGTACGCGCGGCGGCGCACCGAGCCGCGCAGGCGCAGTGCCAGGCCGTCCGCGCGCGCGTCCACGTCCTCGACGCGCAGCGTCAGCGGCAGCGTCGTCTCGCGGATCGTCAGCTCCCCCTCGAGCACGGCCGGATCGGCGGGGGCGGCCTGCGCCGCGAAGCGCATCAGCGGGAACGCCTCGGCGCCGAGGAACTCCTCCGAGCGCACGAACGCGTCGCGCGTGCTCGTCGTCGGTCCGGACGGACGACGACGGCGACCGCGCCGGATGCGCGGCCGTCCTCCAGCTCGCCCTCGAAGGTGCGGAACGTGCCGCGGATCGTGCTGACGCCGAGGTGCTTCACCGACCAGCCCACGGTTGAGCGGTCGGGGTCGACGTGCCAGCGGCCGGGAGAGGTGAGCTGATCGGTCATCGGGCGACAGGATGACGATCAATATCGTCACGCGCGTGCGCATCGACCCGCAGACCCGCCTCGGCGCCGTCCGCCTGACCGTTCACGACATCGACGCGATGACCGCGTTCTACGAGCGGACGGTCGGCCTGGTCGTGCTCACGCGTGAGGCACGACGGCGTCCGGCTCGGCGCGGCCGCGGGCGCGCCGCTCGTCGAGCTGCTCCACCGCCCCGGCGCGCGTGCCGCGGCCGTCGGGCACGACCGGGCTCTTCCACCTCGCGCTGCTCGTGCCCGGCCGCGCCGAGCTGGCGGCGGCGATCCGCCGCGTGACGAACAGCGGCTGGTCGTTCACCGGCGCCTCCGACCATCTCGTCAGCGAGGCCGTCTACCTGCGCGACCCCGAGGGCAACGGCATCGAGATCTACCGCGACCGCGCCCCGGAGGAGTGGGACTGGGACGACGCATCCCTGCGCATGGCGACGCTGCCGCTCGACCTCGACGGCGTCATGGGCGAGCTGCCGCAGGAGGACGGCGCGCTGATGCCGGCGGCGACGATGCTCGGTCACGTGCACCTCAACGTGGCCGACCTTGCGGCGACCGAGGCGTTCTACGCCGGCGTGCTCGGCTTCGACGTGACGACGCGCGCCTATCCGGGGGCGCTGTTCCTCAGCGCGGGCGGGTACCACCACCACCTCGGCGGCAACGTGTGGGACGGCGCGGGTGCGCCGGCCCCGCCGGCCGGGGCGATCGGCCTCGACGCCTTCGAGGTCGTGCTGCCGCACACCGGCGCGCTCGATCAGGTGCTCGCAGCCGTCGCGGACGCCGAGGTGCCGACCGTCGAGGACGCGTCCGGCGCCGCGCTCGCCGATCCGTCCGGCAACCGCCTGATCCTGCGTGCGGGCTGACCGCCTCGTGGCGCGAGCCCGTTTGCGAGACTGACGAGCCGCTGATGCCCACGCACGCCTCCGCAGCAGCCCCCGACCGCGACCGCGCCGCGGACGTCGGTGCCCTCATCCGCCGCCGCCGCGAGGCCCGCGGCATCTCGCTGCGCGCGTTCGCGCGCCAGTGCGAGCTGTCGCCCGCGCACGTGAGCAAGATCGAGCGCGGGCTCGCGAGCCCGAGCCTCGTGACGCTCACGCGCATCGTTCAGGAGCTCGATCTCCACGGCGCCGACCTGTTCGGGCTCGCCGAACCAGGTGCCCGGGCACGCGCAGGTGATCCGCGCGGCCGACGTGCCCGTCCTGCCCGTCGAGGACTGCGGACACCGGGAGCGGCGCGGTGCGGCGTGGCCGCCCAGACGCCCGACCGCGACCGTGCTCGTCGGCCTCGGCGGTCCCGACCACTTCCTGCCGCCCGACGGTCTCACCGCACCAGGTGATCGCGCTCGTCCTGGAGGGTGCGGCCGAGGCGCACGTCGGGGACGAGCGTGCATCGCGCTGCAGGCCGGGGACACGCTGATCATCCCGCCGCTCGCTCCGCACGCGATCCGCATCACCGGCGGCCCGCACACGCGGACCGTCTACATCTTCTCGGACGACGCGCGCATGGTCTTCGAGGCCGGCGACGCGTTCGACGGTCCCGGCGTGACCGACGCCGCGCAGCGGGCGGCCGCCGGCACCGGGCTGGTCCTCGCGACCCTGGCCGCGGGGCAGTTCGTGATGGCCCTCGACACGACGGTCATGAACACCGCGATCGCGACGGTCGCCGAAGGACCTCGACACGACGGTCACCGGGATCCAGACCGCGATCACGCTCTACACGCTCGTGATGGCCTCGCTCATGATCACGGGCGGCAAGATCGGCGAGATCGTCGGGCGCAAGCGCGCGTTCACGATCGGCTGCGTCATCTACGCGTGCGGGTCGCTGACGACCGCGCTCGTCGCCGAACCTCACGGTGCTCATCATCGGCTGGTCCGTGTCTGGAGGGCCTGGGCGCGGTGCTGATCATGCCGGCGATCGTGGCGCTCGTGGCCTCGAACTTCGGCAAGCCCGAGCGCCCGCGCGCCTACGGGCTCGATCGCGGCGGCCGGCGCGATCGCCGCGGCGCTCGGCCCGCTGATCGGCGGCCTCTTCACGACGTACGCCTCATGGCGGTACGTCTTCGCCGGCGAGGTCCTGATCATCGCGGTGATCCTCGTGCTCGCCCGGCGCGTCGACGACACGCCGGCCGAGGAGGGGGTGAAGCTCGACCTGTTCGGCACGTTCGCTGTCCGGCGCTCGGCCTGGGACTGATCGTGTTCGGCATCCTGAAGTCCGGGACGTGGGGCGTCGTGCAGCCCAAGCCCGAAGCGCCCGAGTGGCTGGGCCTGTCGCCCGGTGATCTGGATGATCCTGGCCGGCGGCGTGCTGCTGGCGCTGTTCGTGCGGTGGGAGACGCCGGCGCCTGGAACGCGGCGAGGGTGCGCTGCTCAATCCCCGGCTGCTGCGCAACCTGCAGCTGCGCTCCGGGGTGCTCGTCCTTCCTCTTCATGCAGCTCGTGCAGGCGGGCACGTTCTTCGTCGTACCGCTGTTCCTCTCCGTCGCGCTCGGGCTGTCGGCGATCGAGACCGGCGTGCGGCTGCTCCCGCTGTCGCTGACGCTGCTGCTGTTCGCGGCGGGTGTGCCGAAGGTCATGCCGGATGCCAACCCGCGCCGCGTCGTCAATGTCGGCTTCGTGCTGCTGTTCGCGGGGCTGGTGCTGCTCGTGGCGCTGCTCGACGTCGGCGCCGGGCCGGAGATCATCACCTGGCCGCTGCTGCTCATCGGATCCGGCATCGGCGCGATGGCCTCGCAGCTCGGCAGCGTCACGGTCTCCGCCGTGTCCGACGAGCAGAGCGGCGAGGTCGGTGGCCTGCAGAACACCGGGACCCAGCTCGGGGCGTCGATCGGCACCGCACTCGCCGGCGCGATCCTCATCTCGGCGCTGACGGCGTCGTTCTTCACCGGTATCCAGAACAACCCGGCGATCCCCGAGTCGCTCGCCGCGTCGGCCCAGACGCAGCTCGCGACCGGGGTGCCGTTCATCTCGGACGACGATCTGGAGCAGGCGCTGGACGACGCGGGCGTCCCGCAGGACGTCGCCACCGCCGCCGTCGATGAGAACGAGGCGGCGCGGATCGCCGGGCTGCGATCGGCGCTCGCGGTGCTCGCGCTGATCGCCCTGCTCGCCCTGCTGTTCACGCGCGGCCTGCCGACCGTGCAGCCGGGCTCCGAGGCGAAGCCCGGCGCGCCGCCGGGCTAGGACGCCTGCTCGCGCGCGACGCCCAACGCAGCCCCGGCGTCCGCGAGGTCCGCCTGCCCGCGAGCGTGGCGCATGTGTGTCGAATGCCGAGACAGATCCGCCACGCCGAGCCGGGGGCCCGCGGGTGCAGTTCAGCGTGGCGGATATCTGTCGATAGCCGAGACAGATCCGCCACGCGGCGGAGGCTAGGGAGCGACCTCGCGCGGCGGGAGCCGCACCAGCAGCTTCTCGATGCGCGGGCCCTCGATCCAGCTCGACCGCGAACTCGACGCCGGCGACGGTCACGACGTCGCCGCGGCGCGGCGCGCGGCCCAGCTCGCCGAACACGAGGCCGCCGATCGTCCGGTAGTCCTCGGTCGGCAGCTCGGTGCCGAAGGTCTCGTTGAAGTCGTCGCTCGTGAACGCTCCCGGCGACGCGCAGCCGGCCGTCGTGCAGCTCCTGCACGGACTCGTCGGGAAGGCCGTACTCCTCCTCGATCTCGCCGACGATCTCCTCGATCAGGTCGTTGAGCGTGACGATGCCCATCGTGCGCCCGTACTCGCCGACGACCAGCGCCATCTGCGCGCCGCCCTTGCGCATCTCCTGCAGCAGCGCGCCGACGTCCTTGGTGTCGGGGACGACGAGCAGGTCGCGCGCGAGCGGCTCGATCGTGCGCTCGTCGCCCGGCGTGCAGCGCCGCCGTCAGGTCGCGCAGCGCGAGCACGCCCGCGACGTCGTCGATCGACCCGCGCACCACCGGGAAGCGGCTGTGCGGCGCCTGGAGCGCGCGCTCGACCGCCTCGCTGACGGTCAGCGAGCCCGTCGAGCGTCACGACCTCCGACGAGGGGACCATCACGTCACCGGCCTCCTGCGCGGCGAAGTCGAAGACGCGGTAGAGCATCTCCTCCTCGGCCTCCTCGATCAGGCCGGAGTCCTCGGCCTCGGCGACGATGCCGCGCAGCTCGTCGACGGTGTGGACCGTCGCGCCGGCGGGCGCGGCCGGGACCCCGAGCGGCCGCAGGATCAGCCGCGCCGAGCCCTGGAGCACCCAGACGACGGGCGTGCCGAGCCGCTGGAGCAGCGCGATCGGGCGGGCGACGAACGCGGCGATCGGCGCCGCGCGGTGCAGGGCGAGCGCCTTCGGGACCAGTTCCCCGACCACGACGGTGACGTACGTGACGATCGCGAAGGCGAGCGTGAAGGAGAGCCAGGCGGCGACGAGCGGGTCGAACAGCTCGCGGAACACCGGTTCGCCGAGCGCGCCGAGCCCGATGCCCACGGCCGTGATGCCGAGCTGCACCGTGCCGATGAAGCGGACCGGGTCGTCCATGAGCGTCAGCGCGGTGCGGGCGCCGCGGCTCCCGCCGTCGGCGAGCTCCTTCACCGCCATGCGGGGGGCGGTGACGAGCGCGTACTCGGCCACCACGAAGAAGGCGTTCACCAGCACCAGCGCCAGCACGCCCAGGATCCCGAGGACGGTCACCGCGCGCGGGAGGGAGGGTCGGGGTCTCCGGCGGGGGCCGGGGAAGCCAGCATCGCTCGCGACGATACCGCGGGCGGTCGATGACCGGGACCCGCGGCGAAAGGCGACGTGCAATACGTCTGTCAGAAGGCGTCGATCACGGTACGCTCCGGCGCGCGATGAGCACCTGGACGTTCCTGACCAACCACGCGCACGTCCTGCTGTGCATCGCCCGCGACCCCGAGATCCGGCTGCGCGAGGTGGCGACCGCGGTCGGCATCACCGAGCGCGCCGCCCAGCGGATCGTCGCCGAGCTCGTCGAGGCGGGCTACCTCACGCGCGAGCGCGAGGGGCGCCGCAACCGCTACCAGGTCCACGATGCGCTGCCGATGCGGCACCCGCTCGAGGAGAGCCACCAGATCGGCGAGCTGCTGACGCTGCTCGGCAGCTCCCCGCCGCGGCCGCGGTCCTAGGGGTCGGGCCGCAGGGCGACCCGCGGGAGGACCCGCTCCAGCACGCGCCGCCCGACCACGGCGCCGATCGCGCCGACGATGCCGATCGGGAGCAGGTTCGGCGGCATCAGCGAGAGCAGCATCAGGAATGCGACGCCCGGTGTGGTCATCTCGGCGAGGATGCCGGCGACCGCGCCGATCATGAGCCCGGTCTCCGAGAGGTCGGGGATCGCCGCCGTCACGGCCAGGCTCAGCGCGACGCCCATGTACACCGCCGGGAACGCGGGGCCGCCGCGGTAGCCCGCGGAGATCGACCAGCCGGTCGCCAGCAGCTTCACGAGCAGCAGCCCGAGCAGCGCCGCGACGCCGTACTGGGCCTGGTCGTCGTAGAGCTCGTGCGTGCCCTGCTGGCCGCTGAACTGGACGGACTCCCCGCCGATCAAATAGAGCGCGCCGAGCACCGCGCCGAAGATCGCGGCGGCGGCGATCCAATGCCACGTCCGGTTCAGCCGCTCCGTCCAGCGGTCGGTGACCCGGATCACGAGCCGCAGCAGCACGCCGATGAGCACGGCCAGCACGCCCATCCCCAGCGCGGGCAGGACGGCCGAGAGGTCGCCGCCGGAGTCGATCGGCAGGATGTCGCGCCCCTGCCCGTCGTCGCGGATGAGCGAGACGATCACCCACGCCGTGAACCCCGCCAGCAGCGGCGGGATCGTGCTGCGCCGCGTGAGCGCGATGCCCTGCCGGCGCATGATCAGCAGCGGGATCGGCGCCGGGAGCAGCGAGCCGAAGAACGACACGAGCAGCGCGCCGATGCTCGACAGCACCAGCAGCTCGGTGACCGGGCCGGGCGTGCGGCTGAACCGGGAGATCCAGGCTCCCAGCGCGATCGACGCCGGGAGCAGCGCGCCCTCGGGCCCCAGCGACGCGCCGCCGACGAGGCTGACGAGGCCGGTGAGCAGGAGGATGGCGACCGTCGCGAGCGTTCCGGGCCCGGTCTGGCCGACCTCGGCGAGGACGTCGGTGTGCGGCGGCATCATCCGCTGCTGGCGGGTCGCCCGCACCGTCAGCGACAGCGCGATGCTGCCGGCGATCGCGAGCGGGACGACGAGCCAGCGGGTCTCGTCGCTGCCGGCCCAGTCGGTCCAGATCAGCTCCTGCAGGTGATCGACGAGCCACTCGAAGCCGAGCAGGCCGAGCGCGTTCGCGGCGCCGAGCAGGGCGCCGCCGGCGAGTGTGCGCCGCAGCGGGGGCGCGTCGCCGAAGCCGGTCGGGGGCGCGGGCGCGTCGGGCGGGCTGGACACCCGGCGAGCCTATCGCCGTCGCGGGCGGTCAGCCTGCGACCGGCAGCGTCATCCGGAACAGCGCGCCGCCACCGGGTGCGTCCGTCACCGAGACGAACCCGCCGTGGCTCTCGGCGACCTGCCGGACGATCGCGAGGCCCAGGCCGGAGCCCGGACGTGACCGCGCATCGGCGCTGCGCCAGAAGCGGTCGAAGACGTGGCCACGCTCCGCCTCCGGGATTCCCGGGCCGCGGTCGCGGACGGCGACGCAGCCGCCGGCGTCGACCCGCACGTCGACGGGGCCGCCGGCCGGACCGTGCTTGACGGCGTTGTCGAGCAGGTTGTTCACCGCGCGGGTGAGCCGCTCGCGGTGGGCCTCGACCACGACCGGCTCGGCGTCGAGGGCGACCGCCGTCCCCGGGGCCATGCGGCGCGTGCGCGCCACGGCCTCCGCGACGAGCTCGTCGAGGCGCACGTCCTCGCGTTCGGCGGCGTTCGGCGGCTCGCCGTCGCGGGCGAGCTCGATGAGGTCCGCGACGAGCAGGCCCAGCTCGTCGGCCTGCGTGACGACGTCGTCGAGGATCTCGTTGCGCTGCGCGACGGGGAGGTCCGGCTGCGCACGCAGCACCTCGGCGTTGGTGCGCACGCTGGTCACCGGCGTGCGCAGCTCATGGGAGGCGTCGGTGACCAGCCGGCGCTGGGCGTCGACGGACGCGTCGAGCTCCGCGCGCGAGGTCTGCAGCCGCCCGAGCATCGCGTTGAACCGACCGGCCAGGCGGCCGACCTCGTCGCGCTCGCCGCGCTCGTCGACCGCGATCCGCGGCGTGAGGTCGCCGGTCAGCTCGACATGCTCGACGGCATCCGTCAGCTCGGCGACCGGGCGCAGCGCGCGGTTGGCGAACAGGCGCCCCAGCAGCCCGCCCGCGACCACGGAGAGCAGGAGCGCGATGCCGAGGACGATCCGCAGGCGCTCCAGCACGCTCTGGACGCCGTCGAGCGAGCGCGCGAGCTGGACCGCCACGCCGGCGCGGGGGCTGAACGTGTAGACGCGCAGGGTCGTCCCATCGGCCTCGCGCTCGCTGAAGAACGCCGGAGCGCCGGTACGGACCGCGCGGTCGCCGGCGGTCACCGGCACCTTCACCTGGGAGGTCGGGAGCCGGATGACCCCGCCGTTCGTGCCGAGGATCTGGATCGCGGTCGGCGCGCCGAAGGAGGGCGGGGGCAGCGGGACGCGGGTCGCCTCGTCGGCGGTGGGCGGCGGCGCCGGGACGGCGCGAGCCTGCTCGGCGGCACGTCGCGCGAGGTCGGCCTGCGCCCGGAGCGCCGAGTCCACCTGGTCGCGCAGCTCCGCGCGGACGACGACGTACGTCACGGCGCTCGCCGCGAGGACCGTGATCCCCACCGCCAGCGCGGTCAGCATGCCGATTCGGCGTCGCAGCGGCACTAGCGCTCCCGCAGGGCGTATCCGACGCCGCGCACGGTGTGCAGCAGCCGCGGCTCGCCGCCCTCCTCGGTCTTGCGGCGCAGGTACCCGACGTAGACCCCGAGCGCGTTGGAGCTCGCGCCGAAGTCGTACCCCCACACCTGCTCGAAGATCTGCGAGCGCGTCAGCACCTGGCGCGGATGCTCCAGGAACAGGCTCAGGAGCTCGAACTCGGTGCGCGTCAGCTCGATCGCGCGGTCGCCTCGTCGGACCTCGCGCGTGGCGGGCTCGAGCGTGAGGTCCGCGAATTGCAGGACGGCCCCGCCCGGGCCGTCGTCGTCGGCGCGCCGCAGCAGCGCGCGCAGCCGGGCCTGGAGCTCGCGCAGGGCGAACGGCTTGACGAGGTAGTCGTCGGCGCCGGCGTCCAGGCCGGCGACCCGGTCGTCGACCGTCTCGCGGGCCGTGAGCATCAGGACCGGCGTGCGGTCGCCCGCACCGCGCAGGCGCCGGCAGACCTCGATCCCGTCGATCCCCGGCATCGCGACGTCGAGGACGATCGCGTCGGCCGGCTCCTCGGCGAGCTGGGCGAGCGCGTCGGCGCCGTCACCGGCGAGGCGGACGTCGTAGCGTTCGAGCCGCAGCGCGCGGTCGAGCGCGTTGCGCACGGCGGGCTCGTCGTCGACCACGAGGATCCTCACGGCGCCGATGCTCGCATGCGTGGTCGCGGGACGGGCGCTCATGCCGTGGTCATCAGGCGACCTCGGCGGGCTCGAGCGCGTCCGCGACGCGTCCGTCCCGCAGCCGGACGACCCGGCCGGCGGAGCCCGCGATCGACGGATCGTGGGTGATCAGGACGATCGTGAGCCCGTCGGCGTTGAGGTCGTGCAGCAGCGACATGATCTCGGCGCCCGTGGCCGAGTCGAGGTTGCCCGTCGGCTCGTCGGCGAGCAGGACGTCGGGGCGGTTGGCGAGCGAGCGGGCGATCGCCACGCGCTGCTGTTCGCCGCCGGACAGCTGCGAGGGCAGATGCGACAGGCGCTCGCCCAGGCCGACGCGCCGCAGCAGCTCCGACGCGCGCCCGAGCCGCTCGGGCGTCTTCATCCCGGTCGGGGCGAGCGCCGCCTCGACGTTCTGCTGGGCGGTCAGCGTGGGGATCAGGTTGAACTGCTGGAAGACGAACCCGATGCGCCGCAGGCGCAGCTTCGTCAGCTCGCCGTCACCGCGGCCGGCGAGGTCGTCGCCCTCGAACCGCAGTTCTCCGGACGTCGGCCGGTCGAGCGCGCCGAGCAGCTGCAGCAGCGTCGTCTTGCCCGAGCCGGACGGCCCGGCCACGACGACGAACTCGCCGCGGTCGATGCGCAGGTCGATGCCGTCGATCGCGTTGACGGTCGTGTCGCCCGACGGGTAGCTGCGCGTGAGGGCGCGCAGCTCGTAGACCGGGGCGTCGGCGGGAATGGTGTCCATGTCGTGCTCCTTGCTCATGTGAGCGTCAGTCGAGGTTGCGGAGGGCTTCGGCGGGGCGCAGGCGCGCGGCGCGCAGGCCGCCGACCGACCCCGCGAGCAGGCCCGCGAGGACGGAGAGGGCGATGGCCAGGACCACGAGCCCGAAGCTCACCGGCGCCTTGAGGACGACGTCGGTCGTCCCGGACACGACCTGCCCCTGGCCGAAGACGGCGCCGAGCGGTCCGCCGCCCGGCGGCCCGCCCGCTGCGCCGCCGCCGGCCGCGGCGACGGACGCCTGCAGGGTCAGGCCCAGCGCGCTGACGATGGCCGCGGCGCCGATGCCCAGGACCGCGCCGACGACGCCGCCGAGTGCTCCCTGCACGAGCGACTCGCCGCTGACCTGCCGCACGACCTTGCCCTGCGGCCAGCCGATCGCCTTCAGCGTGCCGAGCTCCTTCGTGCGCTTGGCGACCGAGGAGAGCGTCAGGAGCATCGCGATCAGGATCGACGCGGCGAGCGCGACGACGGCGAGCGCGGTCCCGAGCTTGTTCGCCAGGTTCTTCGCGTCGACGAGCGAGCCGCCGACGCGCTCGGCCAGGTCCTCCGTCGTCGTGACGGTGGCGCCGTCCAGGACCTCGGTGATCTCCTCGGACACCGAGCCGACGGCGTCCGTGCCGGTTGCGCGGACGTAGACCGTGTTGACGCGGTTGTCACGGTCGGAGACCCGCTGGAGCTGCTCCAGCTTCACGTAGACGTCCGACGAGGAGCCGCCGAGCGGCGGGTCGGCGATGCCGACGACGGTGTAGCTGCCGCCCTTGAGCTTGACCTTGTCGCCGAGGCCGAGGTTCTTGCGCTCGGCGTACCCGACACTGAGGATCGCCTCCTTGGCGTCGCCCGTCGAGAAATATCGGCCGGAGCGGACCTGCCCCTTCGTGACCGCGCCGAGGTCCGGTGCCGACTGGTCCACGCCGCTCACCCTCAGGTTCTGGATGTCGACGTCGCCGGGTGGCGCGCCACCGCCGGGCGGGCCGCCGGGACTCTGCGCCGCGGCCTCGGGGACGGTACCCGAGACGTGGAGGGCGTCCAGCGTGAGGCCGCCCGCGGCCGCCGCGACCCCGTCGAGACCGGCGATCTGCCGCTCCTTGCGCTGGGAGAAGCTGAGCTGCTGGGTCACGAAGGTGTCGGTCGAGAACTTCTCGCCCGGGTCGCCGAGGTTCGTCAGGCTGACGCGCGCGCCGTCGTTCTCGGCCTGCAGCTGCGCGCGCTCCTCGGCGGACAGGTTGGCGAAGGGGTCGCCGCCACCGCCCTGGAGGTTCAGCGGGCGCGTGACCGTCATGTCGGTGCCGACGCCGGTGAGCGGCGCCAGAACCTCGTCCTGGGCGTCGCTCAGGCCCTGCGAGAGCGAGGTGACCGCGACGACGAGGGCGACGCCGACGCCCAGGCCGAGCGCGGTGAGGATCGTGCGGCCGCGCCTGCGGCGCAGTTCGGCGAGGACGTAGCGGGCGTAGAACACGTGCGGCTCCGGGGTCGCGTGAAAGGAGTTGACGCCCCGCCCGGCCCGGTCCATGACCGCGATCGGGGCGCCTCAGACATCTCAGGGACGCCGCCGAAGAGCCAGATGAGCGGTGGTGAAGAACTGCGTAAGAGCGCGCGCCGTCAGCCCGCGACGCCGACGAGACGCCACGGCGTCTCGTCGGTGCCGTCGAGCGCCATCGTCCAGCGCTCGGTGAAGGCCGTCTCGCGCTCCTTGCTGCCCGACAGGACCGCGGCGGTGTCGCGGTCCTCGACGTAGCGCCGGCCGCGCACCCGGACGGCGAGCGTCATCCGCGGCGGCTCGGGCGTCGCGTCGAGCCGCTCGATCGCCACGCCCTCGATCCGCGGGCCACGCACGACGAGGCGGCTGTCGTGGCTGTGGTCGCCGCCGTAGAGCAGCGCATCGACCGCGTCGGCGGTGGCGACCGCGGCCAGCGGGGCGTCGTCGCCGTCGACGGCGTCCGCCCACGATTCGGCCGCACGGCGCGCCGCGGCGGCGAGCACGTCGGGAGCGAAGCGCGCGTCCACCAGCGCGAGGTCGAGCGCCTGGGCGCGCGCGTCGGCGGCGAGGTCGACGTCGATCAGCTCGGCCGTCGCGACCCCGGGGAGGGCGGCGTCGGCGACGGCGCCCTCCACGAGCGACTCGTCGCGCAGGCGCTCGTCGGCCCACGGCGAGGTGACGAGCGGGGCGTCGAGATGATGGCCGCCCTCCGCGTCCTGCTCGATCGACATCAGGATCCAGCGGCCGTCGTGCTTGGCGAGCGTCCAGAACTCGCGCAGGTCGGTGACGGTGTCCGTGTCGCCGGTCGCCAGCACGCGCATCCCGCCGGCCGCCTCCACGTAGTCCTCCAGGCGCGCGGCGACGTGGACGACGACCCGGTCCTCCTCGTCGCGCTCGCGGTTGGTCATCGAGACGTAGCGCACGTCGGGGCCGCTGATGACGCGCACGCGGTTGTGCCAGCCCTTGCGATCGAAGTCGTCCAGCCGCCGGTGCCACTCGACCATCAGGTCGTTCCCGACGAGGGACGAGAGCGCGTGCTCGTCGCGCGCGTCCCACGCGCCCTGGATCGCGTGGAACATGATCGTGACGTCCTGCGTCACGCGATCGGCGGCGAACGCCGGGTCGTCCTCGGCGGCCTCGGCGCTCGCGGTGCGCACGTGCACGTCGCGCTCGTCCAGGCGCCGGCGCAGGCGGCGGACCGTCAGCCACGTGCTGATGACGGCGAAGGCGAAGAACGCGAAGAACGCCAGGAACGCGGCCAGGACGAACCAGCCGCTGACGGCGCCGCCGCCGACGTAGACGCCGCTGCCGCCACCCCCGCCGCCGGAGAACCCGCCGCCGCCTCCGCCGCCCCCGCCGCCGAATCCGGACGAGCCGCCGCCGGCGGCGGCGAGGATGAGGCCGAGGACGGTCATGTCAGGAGTCTCGCATGTGCCCGCTAGGGTCACGCGCCATGCCCGCCGCTCTGCCCGACTGGCCCGCCGGAACGGTCTGCGTCCTGGCGACGACCGCCGCCGACGGCCCGCACGCGATCCCGGTCTCGACGGCCGTCCCGGTGGGCGACGCCCGCATCGTCCTCGCCCTCGCCCGCTCCCGCGGGTCGCTGGCGCGGCTGCGCGCCGACCCGCGCGTGGCGCTCGCGGTGCTCGCCGGGCCGGATCTCGCGTTCACCGCGCACGGGACCGCGGCCGTCGCGGCGGAGGCGCTCCCGGGCGCGGAGGCCGTCGCGGGCGTCGCGATCACCGTCGCGGACGTCGCCCGGCACGAGCGCCCGACGTTCGCGATCGACGCCGGCGTGGCGTGGCGCTGGACGGACGCCGAGGCCCTCGAGCGCGACGGCGCGGTGCGCGCGGCGTTGCTCGCCCTGCCGCCCGCATAGGCTCTGCGGCGTGAAGTTCGCAACGTTCGTGCCACCGGGGGCGGCGCCCCGCTGGCCGGGGAGGTCCGCGGGGACCGGGTCGTCGCATTCGGCGACGGCGTGACCGTGCAGGACCGCCTGCGCACGGGCGACCGGACGCCGGCCTCCGGGGCCGACCACGCGCTCGCCGACGTCTCCCTGCTCGCGCCGCACATCCCGCGCGCGATCTTCGGGATCGGCCTCAACTACCGCGCCCACGCGGCCGAGCAGGGCAAGGAGCCGCCGCAGACGCCGATCGTCTTCATGAAGCTCCCGACGTCCGCTGCGCCGCCGAACGGCACGGTCCGGCGTCCGCCGGTCGTGCGCCGCCTGGACTACGAGGGCGAGCTGGCGGTCGTCATGGGGCCGCAGGGCGAGGTCGCCGGCTACGCCGTCGCCGACGACGTCAGCGCACGCGACCTGCAGCGCCGCGAGCCGCAGTGGACGCGCGCGAAGGGCGCCGACGGCTTCTGCCCGTTCGGCCCGTGGGTGACGACCGCCGACGAGATCGCCGATCCCGAGGACCTGGGGCTGCGGACCTGGGTCAACGGCGAGCTGCGGCAGGACGCGTCGACGAGCGACCTCGTCTTCTCGATCCCGGAGCTGATCGCCTTCATCGGCGAGACGATCACGCTGGAGCCCGGCGACCTCATCCTCACCGGGACCCCGAGCGGGGTGGGAATGGCGCTCGATCCGCCGCGGTTCCTGCAGGCCGGCGACATCGTGCGGATCGAGATCGACGGACTGGGGAGCATCGAGCATGGCATCACCGACTGACGAGCTGCGCGCGCGCCTGGCGGTGCTCGCCGACCTGCACGCGGCCGGGTCGCTCCTGGGCTGGGACCGCCAGACGATGATGCCCGTACGCGGCGGGGACGCCCGAGGCGACGTGCAGGCCACGCTCGACACGCTTGCGCACGAGCTCCTCGCCGGACCGGAGCTGGCGTCCCTGCTCGACGCGGCGCAGGCGACCGGGCTCGAGGGCGAGGACGCCGCGATCGTCCGCGTCGTGCGGCGCGACCACGACCGGGCGACGCGGATCCCGGTCGAGCTGACCTCGGAGATGGCCCGCGTCACCGCGGCGGCGCTGCCGGCCTGGGCGGCCGCCCGCGAGGCGTCGGACTTCGGCGCGTTCCGGCCCCATCTGGAGCGCCAGGTGGCGCTGCGGCGGGAGGTCGCCGCATGCTTCCCGGAGGTCGCGCACCCCTACGACGCGCTGCTCGCGGACCGCGAGCCGGGCACGACGACCGCCGCCGTCGTCGAGGTCTTCGCCGACCTGCGCGACGGCCTCGTCCCGCTGATCGCCGAGATCGCCGAGCATCCCGCGCCCGCGCCGCTGCCCGGGCCCTTCGCGCCGGCGGGGCAGCGCGCGCTCGCGCTCGACATGGCCCGGGCGGTCGGCTACGACGACGAGGGCTGGCGGCTGGACGACTCGGCGCACCCGTTCTCGACGGTCGTCGGGCCCGGCGACCAGCGGGTCACCGCGCGCTGGGACGACGCCGACCTCAGCGGCATCTTCGCGGTGCTGCACGAGGTCGGGCACGGCCTCTACGAGCAGCAGATCGGGCCCTCGCTGCGCCGCACGACGCTCGACGCGGGCGTCTCCTACGGCGTCCACGAGTCGCAGAGCCGCCTGTGGGAGAACCAGGTCGGCCGCTCGCGCGCGTTCTGGAGCCACTGGCTCCCGCGCGCCCAGGAGGCGCTGCCGGCGCTCGCCGGGCTGGACCTCGACGACTTCCTGCGCCGGCGTCAACGTCGTGCGCCCGACGCTGATCCGCGTCGAGGCCGACGAGGCCACCTACGCGCTCCACGTGATCCTGCGCTTCGAGCTCGAGCTGGCGCTGATGGAGGGGACGCTGGCGGTCGCCGACATCCCCGCCGCCTGGAACGACGGGATGCGCGACCTGCTCGGCGTCGAGGTGCCCGACGACCGCCACGGCTGCCTGCAGGACATCCACTGGGCGTTCGGCGAGCTCGGCTACTTCCCGACGTACGCGATCGGCAACGTCATGAGCGCGCAGCTCTGGGAGGCGCTGACCGACCAGGTCGACGGCGTCGAGGACGCGCTCGCCGCCGGCGACTGCGCGCCGGTGCGCGGCTGGCTGCGCGAGCACGTCCATCGCCACGGGCGCACGCTCGACCCGCCGGAGCTGCTGCGGGCGCGCGACGGGCAGCGAGCTCGACCCGGCGCCGCTGCTCGCGCTACCTGCGCGCGAAGTACGGCGCGCTCTACGGGCTCTGAGCGCCAGTGTGAGCTGATCACGCGGTCGATCAGGCCGTACTCGACGGCCTGCTCGGCGGTGAAGAAGCGGTCGCGCTCCATGTCCTCGTGGACCTGCTCGATGCGTCCGGCCCGTGTGGTGGGCGTAGAGCTCGTCGATCTGCGTCGCGCGTCTTGAGGATCTCGTTCATGTGGATCTCGATGTCCGAGGACTGGCCCTCGAACCCGGCCGACGGCTGGTGGATCAGGATCCGGCTGTTGGGCAGCGCCATCCGCTTGCCCGGCGCGCCCGCGGTCAGCAGCAGCGAGCCCATCGACATCGCGATGCCGCAGCAGATCGTCTGCACCTGCGGCTTGATGAACTGCATCGTGTCGTAGATCGCCATGCCCGGCGTGGATCGAGCCGCCCGGCGAGTTGATGTAGATCGAGATGTCCTTGTCGGGGTCCTGCGACTCGAGGTGCAGGAGCTGGGCGACGATGAGGTTCGCGATCGGCGCGTCCACGGCCTGGCCGAGGAAGATGATCCGGTCGTTGAGCAGGCGCGAGTACAGGTCGTACTCGCGCTCGCCGCGCGCGGTCTGCTCGATGACGGTGGGGACGAGAGGCATGTCCGCGACCCTAGCGAGTCGAGGGCGCCGCCGGATGCCGGCCGCGTCGTAGCGCTCGCCGGCGACCGGCGGCAGCTCGGCGTCGATCCGGGCGAGGTCGTCGGGGTCAGCGTCGACGTCGGCGGCCGCGAGGTTCTCCTCGAGGTACGTGCGCCGCTTGGTCCCCGGGATCGGCACGACGTCGTCGCCCTGCGCGAGCACCCACGCGAGCGCGAGCTGGCCGCGGTCGTGCACCCGTGCTCGGCGGCGATCTCGCCGAGCCTGGTCGACGAGCCGCCGGTTGGCCTCCAGGTTCTCGCCGGTGAAGCGCGGCTGGCGCGCGGCGGAAGTCGCCGTCGTCGAGCTCGTCCGGCGAGCTGAAGCGCCCGCTGAGGAAGCCGCGGCCGAGCGGCGAGTAGGCGACGAGGCCGATGCCCGAGCTCGCGGCAGCGTCGGCAGCACCTCGCGCCTCGACGTCGCGCGACCACAGCGAGTACTCCGTCTGGACCGCGGTGATCGGGTGGACGGCGTGGGCGCGGCGGATCGTGTCGGGCGCCGCCTCGCTCAGCCCGATGTGCCGGACCTTGCCCTCCGCGACGAGCTCGGCGAGCGCGCCGACGGTCTCCTCGATCGGCATGCCCGGGTCGATGCGGTGCTGGTAGTAGAGGTCGACGTGGTCGATGCCCAGGCGCTGCAGCGAGCGCTCGATCGAGCGGCGCACGTTCTCCGGCGAGCCGTCGATCACGCGGCGCATCGGGTTCTCGTCGGTCGGCGCCCGGCGGATGCCGAACTTCGTCGCGATCGTGACCTCGTCGCGGCGGCCGGCGAGCGCCTTCCCGAGCAGCTCCTCGTTCGTGAACGGCCCGTACATCTCGGCGGTGTCGAGGAACGTGCAGCCGAGCTCGATCGCGCGGTGGATCGTCGCGATCGCCTCCGGCTCGTCGGTGGTGCCGTAGAAGGCGCTCATGCCCATGCAGCCGAGGCCGATCGGGCTGACGGCGAGGTCGCCGAGGGTGCGAGTGGTCATCGCGGTCACGCTACGTCCCCGGCGTGTGAATACCGGAGCTGCACGATCCCGCCCTCGAACAGCGCGGTGCACGTCCAGGCGCAGCGGCGCGCGCGCCGGCACCCGCGAACAGCGGCGTGCCCGCGCCGAGGATCACCGGGATCACGGTGATCGTCAGCTCGTCGACGAGCCCGGCGTCGAGCACCTGGCGCACGAGGTCGCCGCCGTCGAGGTAGATGTCGCGCCCGACCGCGCGCTCGTGCGCGAGGCCGACGAGCTCCTGCGGCGTCCCGCTGACGGCCTCGACGGTCGGCGCCGCCGGCGCGTCCAGGTCGCGGCGCGTGGCGACGAGCACCGGCGTCTCGCCGTACGGCCACGGCCCGTCGAACCCGGCGGCCACCTCGTACGTCCCGCGCCCCATCAGGATCGCGCCGGTCTGCGCCATGAACGCGCGCGTACCCGAAGTCCTCGTCCGCGCGCGGATCCGGCAGCCACGAGAGGTCGTCGTCGGGCCCGGCGATGAAGCCGTCGAGCGACATGGCGATGAACACGACGCACGAGCCCGGGCATGGGCCCGGTAGGTCACAGCGCGACGATCGATCTAGCCTCGTTCGCGGTGCCCGCCGCGCGAGAGCAGCCACGCAGGCCGCCGGGCGCGGCATCCCGGCGCTCGACCCGATCCCGCCGGTCGCGCTCGTCCTCACCGGCGTCACGTCGATCCAGTTCGGCGCGGCGCTCGCCGCCACGCTGTTCGACGAGCGCCGGTCCCGCGGGCACGTCGGTGCTGCGTCTGGGCTTCGCCGCGCTCGTCCTGCTCGCTCGTCTGGCGCCCGTGGCGCCGGCGCGCACGACCCGCGGGCGCTGCGCCTGGCCGCGATCTTCGGCCTCACGCTCGGCGCGATGAACCTCACGTTCTACGAGGCGCTCGACCGCATCCCGCTCGGCGTCGCGGTGACGATCGAGTTCCTCGGCCCGATCACGGTCGCGACGCTGCTCTCGCGCCGGCGCGCTCGACCTCGTCTGGGTCGCCCTCGCGACGGCCGGCATCGTGCTGCTCGCCGCGCCCTGGCAGGAGGGCGGCGGGCTCGACAGCGCTCGGCGTCGCCTTCGCGCTCGTCGCCGCGGTGTTCTGGGGCCTCTACATCCTGCTCGCCCAGCGGGCCGGGCGGTTCTTCGACGGCGGCGAGGGCCTCGCGATCGCGATGGTCGTGGGCGGCGCTGATCCCGCTCGTGCCCGGGCATCGCCCAGGCCGGCGCCGACCTGCTCGACCCGGCACTGCTCGCGGCCGGCTTCGGCGTCGCGCTGCTCAGCAGCGTGATCCCCTACTCGCTGGAGACCGAGGCGCTGCGCCGGATGCCCGCGAACGTCTTCGGGGTGCTCATGTCGCTCGAGCCCGCCGTCGCGGCGCTCGCCGGGTTCCTCGTGCTCTCGCAGGCGCTCGGCGCGCGCGAGCTGCTCGCGATCGGCCTCGTCGTCGCGGCGAGCATCGGCGTGACGCGCGCGCTCGCCGGCGGCGGTGAGCGCCGAGGCGTCACTCGACGCCTGACGTGCATCCGGCGGGCGCCGGATCGCCATACTCCAGCCGGCGTGTTCGGGCTGAATCTGCCCAACTTCCTGACGGTCCTGCGCATCCTGCTCGTGCCGGTGCTCGTCGTCGCGCTGCTCGGAGCCGGCGGCGAGGCGAGCGACGTCCTCGCCGCGATCGTGTTCTGCGTGGCCTCGTTCACCGACGCGATCGACGGCTGGATCGCCCGCTCGCGCGAGCAGGTCACGACGTTCGGCAAGCTCATGGACCCGGTCGCCGACAAGCTGCTCGTGATCGCGGCGCTGCTGTCGCTCGTCTCGCTCGGGCGCCTGGAGGCATGGGTCGCGATGGTGATCATCGCCCGCGAGTTCGCGGTCACCGTCGCGCGGCTTCAGGCGCGCGCCGAGGGCCTCGTGATCGCCGGCGAACTGGTGGGGCAAGGCGAAGACGCTCGTCCAGATGCTGACGATCTTCCTGCTGATCCTCTTCGACCCCTCGCCGCGCGTGGGTCGACGGCCTCGTCTACGTCATGGTCGGGGTCACGATCGTCAGCGGCATCGACTACTTCTTCGGAATGCGCAGGCTGCTGCGCGAGGCTGAGGCGCGCCGCGCCGCAGGCCGGGGCGCGGGGGCGCCGCGATGACCAAGTTCCTGATCGGCCTCGTCGCCTTCTTCGCGCTGGCCGCCGTCGGCGCGGGCGTGTACGTCGTGCTGTGGAACCGCGACCCGGTCCCCAACGAGATCGAGGCGTGCATCCGCGAGGCGGACATCCCGCTCGTGCGCTCCACCGACGCGCTCAACCTCGTGCGTCCGGACGCCGCCGCGGGCGACCTCGACGTCGTGCGCCGCTGGGACTACGGGCGCACGAATGCCGTGCTGCTCACCGGCCCGCAGCGCGACTACGCGCTGCTCGCGCTGTGGAACTCCGACACGCCGTCACTGGCCCGCGGCGACGTCGGGCGCCGCGTCTACGACAGCCCTGCGCTGTTCCCGATCGTCGCCGTCGAGCGGCCGGACGGCAAGGCGCTGGCGGCGTGTGCGGAGGAGGTCAGGAAGTAGCCGGCTACCCGTCGAGCCACTGCGCGCATCGACGTGTGGTGCGTGAGGTGCTCGCCGGTGACGATCTCGCTGCGCAGCTCGCCGAGCAGCCCGAAGCGCTCGGCGACGACGTTGTGCTGGTGGATCGTCTCGAGGTTCTCCTGGCGGGCCATGACGAACGTCCCGTCGTCCAGGCCGCCGAAGCGCTCGACGACGCCGCGCAGCGCCTCGCGCACGCAGTCCTCGACGAACCGCGGGCGGCGGTGCGCCTTCTCGACCACGGCGCCCTCGTCGCTGCGCTTCATCAGCTCGTAGATCTCGCTCGACATCGAGCCCTCGACGATGTCCAGCAGGTCACGCGCCTCGACCTGGACCGTGTTGCCCTCCACGCAGCCGATGTGGAGCGTGCCCAGGCCGCGCTGGTTGTGCGTGGCGACGGGGACCGCCTCCAGGATGCGCGCGATGTCCGCCTCCGAGAAGCCCTCGGCGGTCAGGCGCTCGCGGGCGCTCGCGGCGACGAGCTCCTGCGCGCACGGGCACGCGGTCATGCCCTGTGCGGCGACGCCGACGAGCCGGCGCGTGCCGCGCTCGCTCGCGACGGCCGAGCCGTAGAGCGTGTACATCTCCTGCGTCGTGATGCCGCTGACGGGCGCCGGCTTGTCCTCCGGGTAGCGCGCGGCGATCGTCACCTCGGCGCGCATCGCGTCCTGGCGCTCGCGGACCGTCTCGGCCACGCGCTGCGCGAGGTCCTCGGCGCGGAAGGCCGATCCGCCGACGACGATCTCGCCGATCGACTCGTTGACGACCTCCTCGAAGCGCGACATGTGCGCGCCCTTCTGCTGCGGGCCGAGATCGACGAAGCACTCGAGCTTGGCGTGGAAGAGCTGCTCGGCGCCGGGCGCGCCGATGCGGATGACCTTCTCGACGCCGGTGACCCCGACGCGGGAGAGGGACAGCTGCACGGACGGTGGGCGATTCTGGACGTCGGGGGACTGCGAAAGGGAGACGGGTTCCATGGAGGTGGTCCTTCCGGCTGACGGCGTCGAGACGAGGGTATCCGGCATCGGGCCGAGCTTGTGCTATCAATCACGCACTTTCCGCTTCGGTCCCCTCCGTTTACGAGCGCGGGGACACCACGGCTCAAGCGGCGAGGTGACGGGACGTAGGGGAGGGGGCGGTCTGGGAGGGCCGTCCTGAGAGGGCATAGGGGATGCGGCGGCGTGAGCACCACCACCAAGCCAGAGGGACTGTTGGCCGATGAGGCGCCGATCTGGGAGCTCGACGGGCTCCGGCAGCTCATCGCCGGGGGCCAGGAACGCGGGTACCTGACGATCGAGCAGGTGACGGCGTGCCTCGAAGAGGTCGACGTCACCAAGGAGCAGGTGCGCGAGCTCCACTCCCACCTCGAGGAGCAGGGCATCGACCTGCTGCAGGACAACGGGGGGATCGCCGCGCCCGCGCCGCCGATCACCGAGGGCCCGCCCGGCGCGACCGACAACAGCGAGGGCGCCGGCGCCACCGGGAAGGCCGACCGGCGCAAGCCCGAGATCGACCTCACCGTCGAGCCGAGCCTCGACTCGCTGCGGCTCTACCTGCGCTCGATCGGCCGCGTCTCGCTGCTGACCGCCGCGCAGGAGGTCGACCTCGCGAAGGCGATCGAGCGCGGCGACATGCAGGCCAAGCAGCAGATGGTGGAGGCCAACCTGCGCCTGGTCGTGTCGATCGCCAAGGGCTACCTCGGCCGCGGCCTGACGTTCCTGGACCTCATCCAGGAGGGGTCGCTCGGGCTGATCCGCGCGGTCGAGAAGTTCGACTACCGGCGCGGGTACAAGTTCTCCACGTACGCGACCTGGTGGATCCGCCAGGCCGTCACGCGCGCGATCGCCGACAAGGGCCGCACCATCCGCATCCCGGTCCACATGGTCGAGAAGCTCAACAAGGTCGTCCACGTCGAGCGCCAGCTCGTCCAGCAGCTCGGTCGCGAGCCCTCTCCGGAGGAGATCGCCGCCGAGCTCGAGGTGACGCCGCGCGAGGTGCGGGACATCCTGCGCATGAGCCAGCAGCCGATCTCGCTGGAGAAGCCGATCGGCGACGAGGAGGAGTCCGAGCTGGGCGACTTCGTCGAGGACCAGACGGCCGAGTCGCCGTTCGAGCTGGCCTCGGAGAACCTGCGCAAGGAGAACGTGCAGCGCGCGCTGCAGACGCTCCCGCTGCGCGAGCGCGAGGTCATCGAGATGCGCTTCGGCCTGACGGGCGGCCGGCCGCGCACGCTGGAGGAGGTCGGGCGCGCGTTCAACGTCACGCGCGAGCGCATCCGCCAGATCGAGAACCACACGCTGAAGAAGCTCGAGTCGCTGCCTGAGGCGCAGCGTCTGCGGGACGCCTGCTGAGGGGCGGGCGAGGGTCACGGCGCGCCCTGCGCGCCATCATGACCTGATGGAGGAGAGGTACCGCGAAGGCCGGCGAGGGATCGCCGGCCTTCGTCGTGCCGGGGTGCTCCAGCCGCCCGCGAGGCGCTACCATCGCGCGCTGTCCGGGCGTGCTGCGCCCGGCGTCTCGGAGGGATGTCCGAGTGGTTAAAGGAGACGGGCTGTAAACCCGTTGGCTCTGCCTACGCAGGTTCGAATCCTGCTCCCTCCATCGTCGTGGCCGGCGCCCTTCCGCGTCGGGCGGGCACCCGGCGCATCGCGCCGGGTCACGCGGGAGAATGCGCGCGTGCTTCTCCGGTCCAGGCCCGTCGCGGCCCTCGCCGTGCCGCTCGTCCTGGCCGCGGTCCCGGCGCCCGCCGTGGCGGTGATCGTCACCGCGCGCCCGCCGATCGTGGTCCAGTCCTCGATCCGCGGCGTCGCGCTGGGGATGACGCCGACGGAGGTCCGCGGCGCACTCGGTGCTCCGAAGGCGTCCGTCGTCACGCCGAACCCGATCATCGGGAAGGTCCGCATCTGGCGCTACTCGGGCCTGCGCATCACCTTCGACGGCGTCGGCCGGGGACGCACGGTGCTGTCCGTGACGTCCACCAGCAAGGGCGACCGCACGGCCGCCGGGATCGGGGTCGGGTCTCGCGAGCTGGAGGTCCGGCGCCTGGTGCGGGGGGTGCGCTGCGCGACCCGCTACGGCTACCGCTCCTGCACCGTCGGAGGCGGGCGGGCCGGGCGGATCGCGACCGACTTCTCGATCTCGGGAGCCGCGAAGGTCACGCGCGTGACCCTCTCGCGCGTCGTCGACTGACAGGGGTGTGGCGCCTTCGAGCGCCCCGGCGTGCTATCAACCCCGGCCGTATGACTACGCGCACTCGCCCCGCAATCCTCCTGCTCCTCGTGGCCGCGGCCGCCGCGCTCGGCGTCGCCGGCTGTGGCGGCACCGAACAGGGCCAGGCCGACAAGGCCACCGACGCTCGCGCTCGAGCAGGAGAAGAACCCGCCGACGATCGAGGACACCACGACCGAGAAGAGCGTCACCGCGGTGAAGGTCACGCCGAGCTCGGGCGAGGCCGACATCGACAAGAAGCCGGTCATCCCGAAGCAGACCGGTGACGACCCCGACAAGCTGATCGTGCAGGACCTGATCGTCGGAACCGGCAAGGAGGCGAAGGACGGCGACACCGTCGACGTGCGCTACGTCGGCGTGCTGCGCAAGGACGGCAAGGAGTTCGACAGCTCCTGGAAGCGCGCGGACAACAACTTCTCCTTCACGCTCGGTGGCGGTCAGGTCATCCAGGGCTGGGACGAGGGCGTCGTCGGCATGAAGGAAGGCGGCCGCCGGCGGCTGACCATCCCGCCGGACCTCGCCTATGGGGACACGGGCTCGCCTCCGACGATTCCTGCGAACGCCGCGCTCGTCTTCGTCGTCGACCTCAAGAAGGTCAGCTCACCGAAGTCCTAGGCCCGGTGAGCCGCCGGGACGGTCCGTCCGTCCCGGCGCCGATCCTGTCCGGGTGATCGTCATGCGCCGCGCCTTCGTGCCAGCAGCCGTCGCGGCGCTCGCGGTCGCCGCCTGTCCGGCATCCGCCGTGGGCGCGAGCGCCGGCGGCGGCGCCTACACACTCGCCGCCGACGGCTCTCCGCTGGACCTGCGCAGCGTCGCGCTCGGGCAGGTGGACCGCGACCTCGTGCTGACCGTGCGGGCGCGGTCGCGCATCGATCCGGCGCAGCTGGCGGCGGGGAAGGGCCGGCTGTGCGCGACGCTCGGCGGGAGCGGCGTGTGCGTCGAGCGCCGGGACGGGCGGTGGGCGCTGCGTCGCGGTGCGCGCGCGGTCGAGGGCAGCGTCGGCCGGCCGCGCCCGGGAACGCTCGTCGTTCGGGTCACGCCGCAGGCGCTGGGGCTGACGCCCGGGGCCCTGCGCTGGTCGGTCGCCGCGACGCCCGCTGCGTGCGCGGACGCGTCGGCGGCCCAGACCGGTGGTGCGACGCCGTCGCCGGCGACCGGCGGCGGCGTGCCCACGCAGCCGGAGCAGGCGGCTCCCTGCCGCTCGCGCGCACCGCGCGGCGAGGGGACGTACGCGGGGCGCGTCTGGCGCGCGGTCGTCACCGGCTGCACGCGGAGCGGGGCCGGGCAGGTGAGCCGCGGGCCGAGCCGCAAGGAGGTCGCGCTGACCTATGACGACGGCCCCTCGCCGTACACGCGGCCGCTGCTGGCGACCCTCGACCGGCTCGGCGTACCGGCGACGTTCTACATGATCGGCCAGCAGGTGCCGGGGCAGGGCGCGCTGCTGCGGCGCATGCTCGCGAACGGGCACGAGCTGGCCAACCACAGCTGGAACCACGCGAACCTCGGCGGTGGCGGGCCGGGCGCCTCCTCGCAGCTGTCGCGCACGAGCGCCGCGATCCGCGCCGTGACGGGCTTCACGCCGTGCATCTTCCGACCGCCGTACGGCAGCACGGGCGCGGACCTCGTCGCGCGCGCCAACGCGCTCGGGATGACGTCGGTCATCTGGAGCGCGGACCCGCTCGACTGGCGCACGCCCGGCGCCGGCGCGATCGTCTCACGGGTCCTCAGCCAGACCGGCCCCGGCGGCATCATCCTCGGGCACGACGGTGGCGGGAACCGCTCGCAGTCGCTCGCCGCCGCACCGCAGATCATCGCCGGCCTGCGGACGCGCGGCTATCGCTTCGTGACGGTCAGCCGGCTGCTCGGCTACCCCGAGCGCATCACGCTGCGGCGCTGACGGGCGTTCAGCCCGTGGGCGCCCGCAGCAGGCGCCGCGGCACCTGCGGGAGCCCGTTGGCCGCGACGCGCGCAGTGCGCACGTACCCGGCGACGTCCTCCTTGGGCACGACGAAGATGCGCCGGTTCTGCAGGTAGCGGCCGCTGTCGGCCGACGAGTCGGGCGGGCGGCGGTAGACGTCGATGTGCCGGCCCTTGATCGCGCCGCCGGTGTCGTCGGCGCGGAACCAGCCGTCCTTGTTGAGCGGCTTGTAGGCCGGGACGTAGACGAGGCTCCCGAGCGGGATCAGGCTGGGATCCACGGCGACGCTGCGGTAGGCGCGCAGCGGCCGCGAGGGGCCCGCGGCGAAGGTGATGTCGGCCGGCGAGACGTAGCGCTTGCCGGCGCCGGAGTACCAGCCGCCGCCGTCGAGCGGGAAGGTCACGGCGCCGGTGCTGTTCTTCCAGTACCCCGCGGCGCGCCAGAAGGGGGCGAAGATGCCGCCGCGGCCGAACTGCGCGCGGCGCCCGCGCTCGGTGATCCAGCCGCTCGATCCGATCGACGAGATGTGGTACCTGCGGCCGTCCATCCCGATGCCGTCGCCCTCCATCGAGACGCCGCGCGCGGAGTACAGCCAATCGATCTTGCTCTTGCGCGCAAGGCCGGGCGTCTTCACGGCGGCGCCGACGAACCACCACTCGGGGGCGGGGAAGTACTCGGTGACGATGACCTTCGACAACCAGGTCGGCTTCCCGAGGGCCTTTGCCGACGCGACGCCCGGCAGGGCGGCGAGGACGACGAGGGCGCCGAGCAGCGCAACGAGCGCCGAACGCCTCTTGCTGGTGGGGGGTACCGGCATAGAAGCTCCTACGGAACCGTATCGGAGCCTGGCCCGTCCGGCTGAAGTCCCGCGTGCAGCCGTGTCAGTCGAGCGGGACGACGGTGTCGCCGACGGCGATCTCGCCGCTGGTGAGGATCTCCGCGTTGAGTCCGGCCCTGTGGGCGAACGCGCGCATCAGACCGAGGTTGCCGACGAGCTTCTGCAGGTGGTTGCACGGCTCACAGAGTTCGATGCCGCGGCATTCGACGGTTCCGACACGGAAGCGCTGCCCGACGAGCGGGTTCAGCCGCACGCCGCGGGTCGTGAGCTGGCGGCGCGACTCGCCGGGCGCCAGCGCGATCCCGTGGTCGGCGGCCAGGCGCTCCAGCTCTTCGCTCTCGATCAGCGTCAGCTGGCGCTCGGGGTCGGTGCCGGGCGCGAAGTAGCGGTCGCCCTGCAGGCCCGCGCCGGCGACGGCCGTGACGCGCTCGACCGGGTGGACCGGGCCGGACTCGACCTCGGCGAGGTGGATGGCGACGACCGTGGCGGACGGCTCCCGGGTCATGGGCGGGACGATACGCGGAGGGCGCGGGCGCGACGCTCGTTGCGGGTTTCGACCAGTCGCTGATCATTTCCCGCCGCGAGTGCGCGCCCGCCGACGCTCGTTGCGAGTTCTGACCAGTCACTGATCATTTCCCGCCGCGGCCGCGGACGGGCCGCTGCGCGCGCGGGCGCCCGCGCCCGCTACCCTGCTCCGACCTGCCCTCCTAGCTCAGTTGGTAGAGCACTTCCATGGTAAGGAAGGGGTCATCGGTTCGAGTCCGATGGAGGGCTTGACGAAAGCCCCGCAAGCGCGGGGTTTTCTGCGTCTTGGACCCGTGACGCGGTAGACCCAAGATGGGCACGAATAGGCACGTTTCGGCTGGCGACCGTGCCCAAACCGTGCCCAAGTGAGACAGCCTCTGCGCGTCGTCTGAGACAGCGGACTGCGCCGAGTAGAAGACGTACCTGAACTGCGTCCCGCTACAGAAGCCCCGCAGCTTCAAGCCCATCGTCGAGCCGTGCGAGCGATTCTCGCCGCTCGGGACGTGGAGGCGACTCTCGGGTGGCGGTTTTCGCGGGCGGCAGGCGCGGAAGCCGCAGCGAACCGCCTTTCAGGCCGGGGCGGGCTTACTGTGGTGGCGGTGGAGCTTTGTGACACCGAGGCACTGGGTTCCCCCGGTTCCTGAGGCGGCTGTCGAGGGACCGTTGCGACTCGCGTCGCGGCAGCTGTTGACGCCGGAGATGCGACGAGCGCGTGGAGTGGGTCGGGTGCAGGACGGCTTGGCGCCGAAGTGGATCCGCGGCAGCTGATGAATCGGATGCACGCCCTGGCGGCGACCCCGGCCGCAAGTCACTCTGTTGTTGCGGCACAGGGTTCCGTAGACCCCGAGCCGTAGACGGCACGCGCACAGGAGCGCGGCTCCTCTGGCGACCGGCCGCCGTCGACCGTCCACCCGCGGACGGTGGTCGAAACCGACGTCGATCATCGGCGGACCTGCGCGGGTTTGCGGCTGCCCGCTCAGTGCGAGAGCCGCACCGTGCCGCGGCGGCACTCGATGTCTGCCGCGCTCGTCACGGCGCACGAATAGTCGTCGCCGGCGGCGATCTGCGTGTACCGGCCGGCCGGCACGCTGATCGCTCCAGACCCTTCCTTGTTGCCCCAGCAACGCGCCAGGCCCTCGGTCGTGACGGCGCACGAATGGGCGAACCCGGTGGAGATCTGGCTGTAGCGCCCGGGGGGAACGAGTGTCTGTCCCGTGTCCGTTTTCCCCCAGCAGATGCCCTGCCCGTCGGTCGTCAGGCCGCAGGAATGCGCTCCGCCTGCGGCGATCTGGCTATAGCGGGCCGGCGGGACCCGGCTCTGCCCTCGGCCGTCGGCGCCCCAGCAGACGCCCTGACCGTCGGTCGTCACGGCGCAGGTGTGCGCCTCCCCGGCGGAGATCTGCGTGTAGCGGCCCGCCGGGACGATGCGCTGCCCGGTGTCGTTGCTGCCCCAGCAGATGGCCTGGCCGTCGGTCCTCACCGCGCAGCTGTGGGCGTAGCCGGCTGAAATCTGGGTGTAGCGGCCTGCGGGCACGGTGCGCTGCCCCTGGGCGTTGCTGCCCCAGCAGACGCCACGACCGTCCGTCGCGACGGCACAGGAGTGCCTGAAGCCGGCGGAGACCTGCGTGTAGCGGCCGGCGGGGACGCTGGCGCGGCCATAGCTGTCGCTGCCCCAGCACACGCCCACGCCGTCGATCGTGACCGCGCACGCGTGGACGGTCCCGGCGGAGACCTGGCGGTAGCCGGCCGCGGTGACCGTCGCCTGCCCGAAACGGTTGTTGCCCCAGCAGACGGGCCGCTCACTCGTCGTCAGGCCGCAGGAGAACAGGCCGGCCGCCGCGACCCGCACGTAGCGGCCGGCGGGTGCGCGGCGCTGCCCCCAGCCGCTGCGTCCCCAACACACCGCTTTCCCGGCAGTGGTGAGCGCACACGAATGGCCGTCGCCGGTCTCGACGCGGGAGTACCGCCCCGCCGGCGGCCGGTCGCTCGAGGACAGCTTGAGGCCCCAACAGACGGCGCGCCCACTCGTGCGCACGGCGCACGTGCGACGGTACCCGGCGGAGAGCTGCTTGAACCGGCCGGATGGTGTGCGTTGCTGCCTGAATCGGTTGCTGCCCCAGCACACGAGCGTCCGGTTCAGACGCAGGGCACATGTGTGTGCGCCGCCCGCCGATATCTGTCGATACCGGCCGGCTGGGACGCTGCGCTGACCATCGCGATTGCTCCCCCAGCAGACCCCGCGCCCGGAGGCGGTGAGCGCGCAGGTGTGCCGAAAGCCCGAGGAGATCAGCTTGAACCGCCCGCCGGGGGCGCTGCGCTGCTTGAACCGGTTGCTTCCCCAGCAGCGGGCCTTCCCGGCCGTGGTCAGCGCGCAGGTGTGCCGGTCCCCGGCGGAGACCTGCCGGTAGCGACCGGCCGGGACGGTGCTCCGTCCGAAGCTGTCGCTGCCCCAGCACACGACGCGCTGGTCGCTGCGGAGTGCGCAGGCGTGGACCTGGCCGGTGGAGATGTCCTTGAAGCGCCCGGCGGCCGCGTCGACCGCGGGGCCGGCCGGTGTTCGAGCGCCCTGGGCCTGGCCGGGCAGGCCGACGGCCGCCATCACGACCAGTGCGCCCGCCAACAGGAGTCGCGTGCGTGCTCGCTCGCTGCTCTGCAACATCCTCATCCGGCGCCTCCCTGCATCGTCGGCGTGGTGCCGTCCCCGGGATCGGGGACCGGCATGCTCGCCGCCGCGAAGCCTATCCGCAAGCTCATGACGTGGCGCCGTTCGAGCGGCTCGGCGGCCGGGCTGCGATGCCCGGTGCGAGCGCGGTGGTCCACACTCGCACCGGGCCTCTGGCAGCGCCCCGGCTAGGAGGCGGCTCGCACGCCGGTCGCACAGCTCTTCGCGGTGCTGGTCCGCAGGTTGTCGAGGAAGACGGCGGAGTCGTAGACCCGGTCGCCCTGGTCGAAGATCGACAGGTACAGGCGCCGCAGCCCGGACCGCACGCGAGTTGATGCACGCAGCCTGCGAGTCGCACCGTCGTAGGTCGTGCCCTTCGCACGGAACGCGGTCATCCCGGTCACCCCGGTGGCGTTCACGCGGATCGGGGAACCCTTGGTGTCGGACGCGAAGTTGCGCGGCGAAACGACGAGCGGGTTCTCCTTGCCCGACGCATTCCAGTTGGAGATCCCGAGTTCGGCGATGAACGCATCGTTGAAATCACTGCCGACGAACTCCGGGAACTCCTCGGTCAGGAACCGGAAGTCGAAGCTCAGGCAGTTCGCGCCCTTGGGGACGTTCAGATCGACGCGCATGATCGCCACGTCGCGCGCCCCGCGGATCGCCGGGCCACCTGACTCCGAGCCCGAGCGTTCAGAGTCGTTGGGCCGGTCCGCCAGGCCGGCGTTCCCGGTCGAGAGGATCGCGAAACTCTTGCCGTTCGTCGGGAACCCCCCGAGCTTGGTCGTCGAGACGGCCGCGGGCTTGGCGCCCGGCGGAAGAGCCGAGAACACCGCTCCGCGAACGAGCTTCGGATCGCGGGCCATCGCTCGCGCCAACGGGGTGGCCGAGGGCTGCACGGGGTACTTGACGATCTTGGCGTGGGCTACCGGAACCCACACCAGTCCGGCCAACGCCAGGGTGGCCACGAGCGGCATGAATCCTCGCGAGCTGAGCGTTCCTGCGTCGCTGCTGCTGTTCCTGCGTCGCATGGCGACGTCCTTTCTCTATGAACCCGAGAGACCATCGTCTGCGGCCCGGGGACCGCGGTCCATGGGTGCCCCCACCCAAGGTTCGAGGATCGACGCGCTGCGAGAGGGGACCAGAAACGAGAAACACCCCCGAGATCCGACTCGGGGGTGCTTTCTCGGATTCACCCCTGCACCACCCGGACTTCCAGGTGACATGCCGGGCTTTGTGACCCTCAGAGAACCGGCAGCGCGGGGGAGGCCTGCTGCCGGGAGGGCGCGAGAGTTGCGGAGGTCCAATCCACGATTCGCATCCTGCCCGAGCTCGGGGGCACCCACCATGGGTGCTGACCCCCATCGCCAAGCCGACCGCCTATCGGGGACGGGGCGTGACCGACATCGTCGCCGAGGTGACAATCCGCGCCGCCGGCTGTCCGCCGCTCATCTGGTACCGGAAGCGGTACGACGTCGGCGCGCGCAAAACGGTGTGGAACGTAAAGAAGCCGCGCGCGTCGGTCGCGAGACGCCTGACCGCCGTGAAGCGCGTTGCTCCGCGGGTGCGCCGCTGCACCGTCACGAAGGTGCGGCCGCCCGGCCGCACCTGGCCCCAGACCCTTGCCGTCCGGCGCCCGCGAGGCAGGTTGATCCAGAACGGGTTGGGAAATGTCCGCAGCGCCGGTTTCGCACGGCCCCGCTCGTCGGTGAGCCCGGACTGCCAGCCGGAAGACCCGCCCGCTCCGGACCGCAGCGGGTCGTCGCGCCACAGGTACTGGATGAGCATCCGCACCCGCGGCTGGCGCCAGGCGAGGTAGGCCGCCTGCTGCAACCAGACTGACTGGCGGCGCGGGGTGACACCGAGGAGCGGGTCGGGTGGGTTCGTCTGGTAGCCGTATTCGGTGAAGTAGAGGCTGAGCCGGCGGCGGTGGCTCCCCGCGTAGCTCAACCCGCGTTGACGCTGGATCGCGTCGATCGTCCGCAGCAGGCGGGCGGTGTCGGCGATCGCTGCGTCATCCCGGTCGCGACTGCGGGTCGAGGGCGATGTGAGGCCACCGTGCGGATGGTGGGCGATGCCATCCGTGGAGATGGGTCGGAAGCCGCGGCGGCACGTCGGCGAGCGCCGCTCGCGCTTCAGTCGGCGATCAACGCAGCCGAGCGCCCGCAGGAACGTCAGCGGCTTCATGACGGCGTTGGCCGACCTCGGGCGCTGACCACGCGAGGCGAGTGCCCCGGCGTAGACCCGGGCGCCCGGGTCACCGCGCTTGATCGCCGCCGCCGCCTGGCGGTAGATCGCGCGGTAGATCGCCGGTGAGGCGGGCGTGCAGCGCCCGCGGGCGCAGGTGAACTGTGGCTGCAGCCAATACGGCAGGTTCGGCTCGTTCCAGACGATGTACTGCCGGACCTCGCGGCGGTAGCGTCGGGCGACCGCCGACGCGAACGCCGCAAACCGCCGGGGATCGGGCCTGTACTGGCCGCGGCCCCGGGACGGAACGCGGCTGCCCCAGACGGGCCCGGGCCCGGTGACGGACAGGATCGGCTCGATACCCTGAGCCAGCAGCGCCGCGACGGCGTTGTCGACCGGCCGCCACGAGTACTGCGGGTCGGACGGGTCAGACGGGTCGAAGCCGCGCGGCGGGCTCGCCGCGTCGGGACTCGGTGCCGCGTAGTGCCAGATGACGAGCACTCGGGCGACATCGATACCCGCGGCGCGCCACCGGGGCACGATGGCAGCCGTCAGCAACGGGTTGCGCTGGGTGACGCCGTCGTCGGCGATGCCGACCATCATGTTGCGGGCGCCGTGTGCCGACCCAGGCGCCGCGACCGTGCCCAGCACGACGAGCGCCACCAGCGCAGCTGAACGGCGTGCCCAGCCCCACGAGGACCGGCGAGACGCCGTCCTCTCGGAGATCCGATCCACAGCGCGGATAGTTCCGCCTCGCGCGGCAGATGCCCATGGGTGCCATCCTCCATCTCGACGCGGCCGGGCGCCGGCCGGCCGGGTCAGCGGGACAGGCGGAGCTTGCAGCGCGTGCGGATCATCGTCGCGCTGCTCTTGCGGGGCTGGTTGACGAACCGCGCTTTGAAGACGATCCGATGGCGCCCGTTGCGCAGACCGCGCAGGGTGATCCGCCGCGCGATCCCGCCGCGGCTGCGCTGCGCCCGCACGCGGCCGTTGTCATAGACCACGAGCGCGGTCATCGTGCGCCCGCGGCGCCGGATCGCGGAGAGCGGGACGCGGAGGGTGCGCGTCGTGGAGCAGCGCTTCTCCAACGTCAGGCGATAGCGCGTGTACGGCGGAGAACGCGTCAGGAGATCCTCACCGGGGCCGCCGCCCGCGACGGGCAACGCCCGTTCGGGAGCGAAGACCGCAACGTAGTACGTCCCGGTCCGCGGGGCTCGGTAGCTGAGGTCGGGGTTCTGCGTGAAACCGACCGCGGACAGCTCGCTCTTCGGGGCCGGCAGGCGCATGTCGAACGGCCCGGTCCCGATGCTCCAGACCGACGCGTAGAGGACGGATTCGGGGTCGGTGTTCTTGACGCGCGCCCGCAGCACGTCGTTGCGGCGCAGATCGACCTTGAAGGCGTCCTGGGGATCCTTGCCCGGGCTTACCGACCCGCTCGTCGTGGTCTTCGACGTCCGGCGCAGGTAGGTCGGGAACGACCGCGGCCGGCGCTTGAGCCAGTAGACGTTGTCATTGACCTCGCGCGGATCGTTCGCCGGCACCTCGGCGGTCAGGCCCGCGCCGACGTCGAGTCGGCCGAAGCCCGTGTTCACATCGAACCCCTGCAGCCCCGCGTCGGACGATGCGAAGCGGCGCACCAGGTCGAACAACTGCGCGGTGGTCAGGCTCGGGCGCGCCGCACCGAGCAGCGCCACGGCGCCGGCCACCGCCGCGGCGGAGAACGACGTCCCGGATGCGCGCGCGTACCCGCTCGTGCAGATCGCCTGCGGCGCGGGCAGGACGAGATCAGCGCCCGGCGCGACGAGATCGAGCCAGGGTCCGGTGTTCGAGAACGGATCGCGGATCGCGAGGCGTCCAGCCGAGCCGACGGTGAGCACGTGCGCCAGGCCACCGGGGAAGACCTGCAGCTCGCGACCCTCGTTGCCGGCCGGGACGACGGTCATCACCCCGGCGCTGAATGCGGCGTTGACAGCGAGTTGCACCGAGGTCACGCTCGACTCGGCCGTCTGCGAGAGCGGCCCCGACATGGGCAGCACCGCCACGCGGGCCCGTCGATTGACCGCGATCTCGAGCCCGCGCACGATCGACGCCGGCGTGGCGAGCACACTGGCCGTCGCGATGCGGATCGGCATGATCGGGCTCGTCGGCGAGATCCCGGCGACGAGCCCGGTCGCGCCGGCTGCGGCCGCCGCCGCGACCTGCGTGCCGTGCCCGTCGTCATCGGCGAGCCCGGTCGCCGGGCCCGCGACCGCTGACGACGCCGGCAGCACCCTGCCGGCCAGTTCGCGGACAGCGGGATCCACTCCGGTGTCGAGGACGGCGATCGGACGCGTCGTCGCCGGGAGCGGACGGCTGCGGGCATTGGCCGTGACGGTCGTCTCCAGGAGCGGCGCCGTCGGTGCGTCCACGCAGGTCCCGGCGATGGACGTGTGCGCGACCGGGGTGTTCGGCTGAACGCCGGCCACGCCTGCGCGCCGTGCAAGGCTGGCGGCGAACTCGCCGGCGGACGTGCCCGCCGGGACCCTGACGGTCGAGAATCGCAAGCCGCCCAACCCCGCAACCCGCTGCGCGCCAGACGGGAGGCGCGCGCCGGCGCGGGAGGCGACGAGGATCTGCGCGCCCGACGGAACGGCGGTCGGCGCCGCGGTGGCCTGCGAGGACCCGCCGACCGCTGCGGCACAGACCGCGATCCCGCACAGCGCGTGGACCACGCGTGTCGCGTCGCGTCTCACCCAAGGTGTATACCAGCAGGAGCTGGGCCGACGCGACGCTTGCCGGACCTCACGAACCTGCGAACCGGCTCAAGCCGAAGGCGCAGCGGTTGCCATCACCCCACACGCCGTTCCCGCCGGACAGGGTGCCCTGCTTGGCCCCAGTGATCGCGCGGAACTCGAACGCTGAGCCGTCGCTCGCGACGAGCGTGCTGCTCGGCGAGGCCATGGTGATGCTCGCCGCGTCTGCGCTCGCGGTGCTCAGGTCGATCTGACGTGCGCTCTCAGCCGTTCCGGTGTTCAGGAACGCGGGCGCACCGCTGAGGGTGTCGGTCTGGCCGGCGAGCATCGCACCGTCCTGGCTGGTGCGCGCGAGCACCTCGGCCCGGAGTTGGGGCTGGCCGCCGTCACCGTCGCTGTCGATGAAGCACTTGCCGTAGATCGTGAACGGCGGGAAGGTGCCGAGCGCGATCTCGGTCGCCGCTGCACGTGCCGTCTGCGCGTCGGCATCGGCGGCGCTGGACGACGCGAACGTGAGCTTTGTCAGTGGCGCCAGCCCGGCGCGCGCCCTCGTGACGATCTGGTCGGCGTCGAGGCTGTCGAGGCGGTCGGCATTGAGGCCGGTGGCGACGCCGGTTGCACTCGTCGTGAACGGCCTGCCGTTCACGTCGGAGGTCGTGATCAGCCCGCCCTGCGAACCGGAGCTCGCAAACTCGAAGGCGTAGCCCGTCGAGAGGTTGTTGGCACGAATGCACGGCTCGTTCTTCGCCGTCGTTCCGCCCGCGCCGGAGCGGCAACCGTAGATCGCGCCGCCCCCGTTGCCGGACTTGTTGGACTGACGCGTCCCGTAGGTGCCGTTGTCGGCGATGATCTGCGTCTCGCTGGCGAGCGCCTTCGACCGGTCGCTTCCGGGGTTGCGTTGGCCGCCGAGGATCGGCTTGCCTTCACCGGTGGCGTACGCGGTGCCTCCGATCGCGACCATCAGCGCGACGAGCGCGATGAGGGTCGCAGGGCTGGGACGGGGAATCCGCTTCACGGGGCTTCTCCTGTTCGTGTGGGTGGCGGGTCTAGGCGATGACGTCGAGCACGCGCTCCAGCAGGACCTCCCGCGTCGATGCGCGTCCTTCGGGCGGCCGGCGGCGGGGCGTCACGATCGCGCCGTCTGCGTGCGCCGCAGCCACCAGACGTGTGAGATGGCGGGTCCAGCACGAGCCGCCGCTTGGGGCGCTCGGATCACTGCAGTAGGCGATCGTGCGGCCTGCCTGCGTGACCGTGACGGCCACAGCGGGAGACACCTCGCGGCCGCACAGGCCACAGTTGGACATGGGTCCACCTCCTTGCGTTGACACCACCGTCAGCGTCGCTCACGCCACGAGGATCAACCATGGGTGCAGGCACCCATCACGGCCGTCGGCCCGCCGGCGTCAGGCGTCGATCAGGCCGGTGCGGATCGCATAGCGGGTCAGCGCGACCCGGTCGCGGAGCTCCAGCTTCTCCAGGACGTTCGCCCGGTGCCGCTCCACGGTCTTCTCGCTGATGCTGAGGACCTCGCCGATCTCTTTCGAGCTGTGTCCCTCGGCCACGAGCTTGACGACTTCGGTCTCGCGCGGGGTCAACGGATCCTTGGCGACGGCCTCCCCGCGGGCGACGCGGGCGAGCTGGTCCCGGACGATGGCCCCCATCGCCGCCGGAGTGATGAACGGCTCACCCCGCATGACGGACCGGCAGGCGTCAACGAGATCCTTGTCCGCAGAGGACTTCAGGACGTAGCCCGACGCCCCGGCCGCCAGCGCCTCGAAGAGGTAGCGCTCGTCGTCGTGCATCGAGAGGAGCAGCACGCGAAGCTCCGGGCGATGTGCCTGGAGCTGCCGCGCCGCCTGCAAGCCGGTGAGTCGCGGCATGCTGACGTCGAGGATGGCGAGGTCGATCCCGCCCTTGAGCGCCAGCTCGATGGCTTCAGGGCCGTCGGCCGCTTCGGCGACGACTTCGAGGTCCGGCTCAAGATCGAGGACCATCCGCAGGCCAGAACGCACGAGGTCGTGGTCGTCGGCGAGCAGAATGCGCGTCCGAAGCGGGGTCGTCACGCGCAGACCTCCTCCCGCGGCACGTCGAGCACGACGCGGGTCCCGCGCGGAACCAGTCCCCCGACGTCGAGTCTTGCGCCGACCATCAGTGCACGTTCGCGCATCCCGCGGATCCCAGAGCCGTCGCGGCCGACGGTGGGCGGTCCGACCCCGTCGTCGGAGATGGTCAGTCGCACGCCGTCATCGTGTCGTATGAGCGCCACCGAAACGCCGGCGGCACCGGAGTGCCGTGCGGCGTTCGTCAGGCTCTCCTGCGCCACGCGGTAGACGACGAGCTGGGCGTCGGAGGTCAGCCTGGGAAGCTCGGAATCACACGAACGCTCAACGCTCATGCCGGTGTCCGACTCGAACCGGTCGCAGAGGTGACCGATGGCGCCGACGAGCCCGAGATCGTCAAGTGCCTCCGGGCGCAGACGCCGGACGATCGCCCGGACCTGGTCCAGGCACTCGCGAACCGTCTCGATCGAGGCCTCGAGCGCGGTCCGCTGTTCGGGGTTCGCAGCCGAGCGCGACGCGAGGTCGAGCTGCAACAGCAGCGCCGTGAGGTTCTGTCCGATCTGGTCGTGCAGCTCGAGCGACAGCGCGCGGCGCTCCTGTTCCTGAGCGGACTGGGCGCGTCGCGAGCTCTGCCGTCGCTCGCGGTCCAGCCGCTCGAGCATGTCGTTGAACGCCGACGTCAGTGCCGCGACCTCGATGCTGCGCGCTCCCACGTCGATCGTCTCGCGCGGTCCCAGCGGCTGCACCGTCGCGATCACCTGTCGCAGGCGCCGGAGGGGTGTGAGGATCCGCCGGAGGAGGACGAAGTTCAGGACGAGCATGACCAGCAGGCCGACCGCGAGCACGATGATCTCGCCCAGGCTCACCGGCCAGCTGACCGTCACGGGAGCCACGGCCAGAACGACGGCCGCGCCGATCAGCACCGCCGCGTTGGCCGTGAACACCCTCCAGAGCAGGGAATGACGCGGCACCGAGGAAACGGCTCGCCGCACGGCGCGAGGGCGGCGTACCGCGTCGTCTGACGCGGCCTGGTCAGGCAAGGACCGCGAGGATCTGGTCGGTGCGATGGGCGAGCTCCTCCACGCTGATATTGAGCGTCTCGGCGATCTCAACCGGTCGGACGCGGTTGGCAAGCATCCCGAGAATAGGCAGATCCTCGACGTGCAACAGATCGGATGCGAGCGCCATCGTCTCCGGTGTGACCTCGGGAACCACCGCATCGCCGCTCGCGACCGACCGAATCGTGGCCGCGAGTTCGCGCGGGGGCACCGCCTTGTCCACGAGCGCGTCTGCGCCGGCGATCCGCGCGGGCACGGCCATCGACGGCGCGACGAACGAGGAGTAGATGACCACGCGCGGCGCATTCAGGCGCGCCTTGACACGCCGACACAACGCGATGCCGTTCGTGCCGGGCAGCTGGTAGTCCAGCAGTACGACGTCCGGCTCAAAACGGCGGATCGCCGGCAGCAGCGTGAACTCGTCGCTGGCCTCGCCGATCGCGCTCATGTCGGATTCGGCGTCGATGAGCGCGCGCAGGCCGGCCCGCACTGCGGGGTGATCGTCCACGACGAGGACGCTGATCGTGTGTGGCGGCATGCGTTGAGGATCCACGATCGTGGCGAGGCCGGCAATGGGTGGTGGCACCCAGCGCCCGGTCCCTCGGGCGCACTCCGACGAAGTGCATGTCACCACCCATGGCGCCGGGCGCTCCGGGCCGCGACGATCCTCCTCTCGGATCACAAGCACGAAAGGCACGCCCATGCGCAGAACAGTCACTACTACAGATCCCCCACTCAGACGACGCCTCGCCCTGCCGCTCGCGCTCGCAGCGCTGCTGGTATCGGCGCTCGTGACGGCGCCGTCGGCGCTGGCGATCCAGTCGGTGCAGAAGTTCAGCGCCAAGGTGTCGCCGACCACGGCGGGCACGAAGTCCAAGCCCCGCGCGGTGTCGATCACCGCGAACCCGTACTTCGACACCAACGCCCCCGACCTCGATCGGCAGGTGCAGTTCGCGACCGTCAACGCGACGGTCTACTTCCCCAAGGGCGGTATCTACAACGGCAAGTACTTCAAGTCGTGCTCGCCGACCACGGTCTTCCAGGACGAAAAGCAATGCCCCAAGGGCTCACGCGTGGGCACCGCCAACGGGCGCGGCCTGGGCCTCGGACTCGACGAGGACGTCAAGGGCCAGTTCTTCAACATCAAGGGCGGCAAGGGCGCGACGCTCCTGGTCACCGGCGAGAGCCCGCTGATCATTCGCGAGGTCGTCCCCGCGACACTCACCAAGCTGAGCGGCGACCCCGACTACAGCTACAAACTCTCGTTCACCGTCCCGCGCAACCTGCAGTCACCCGCCCCCGGCGTGATCGCCTCGGTCATGAAGTTCGAGTCCAAGATCCCCGTGCAGTACGTCACGAAGACCAAGACGAAGAAGATCAAGGGCAAGAAGCGCAAGATCAAGACGAAGATCCCGCTGATCGCCAGCACGACCTGCCCGAAGGGCGGCTGGAAGTACAAGTACGTCGCCGACTACACCACCACCTTCGACGGCGCCATCGAAAGCACACAGACCGTCGAAGGCTCGATCAAGTGCAAGAGCGCCAAGAAGAGCAAGAAGAAGTCCAAGAAGAAGTCCAAGAAGAAGTAGGTCCCGGCGCGGCCAGACGCGCTTCCAGGACGCACGGACCGCGGCATCGGCGTGAGCCCGACGGGCCCACGCCGATGCCGAGTGTTGTGATCCACACTCGCAGCGTCCCGGCGCGTCCCGGAGCGATTCAAGACCGATCTAGGCTGCCTCTCGCTGATGACGATGTCTGAGCTCCCCTCACACCGCGGTTCATGGCGCCCTGACGGCGACCATTTTCGCGCCGCGCTCGGCACCATCGTCTCAGCAAGCGCGACACCGTACGGCTACACGATCTCCCTGTGGAGCTCGGGAGCGCTCCTGATTCGGCTCCACGGGCTGCCAACCGTCGCCGAGATCTTCCTGTTCCTCACAGGTGCGCTGGCCGGCTTTGCGCTCGTTGGGATGTTCGCCCACGGCGCTCTGCGCACCACGGTGCCCGTGAACCCTGGCCAGGGCCACGTCCTCACCGGCCTGCTGCACTGGTTCTCGGTCGGTCTCGCGGTGGGGTCGGTCGCCCTCGTGGCCGAAGTGCCGACGTGGATCGCGTGGTGCCTCGGCTCGCTGATCGCGACGAGCGTCTACCTACTTGCAACGAGCCTGCAATTGGCGTTCGTGACGGCGCGGGCAGCTCGCGCGAGCCCCGACCCGTAGGGTTTGCCGGCACCGGATGCTGAAGCTGCTTGTCGCGAATGGCGGCGTGTTGTCCGCGGTCGATGCGAAGTCGGTCCTGATCATGATGGCGCTCGACCTCATGCGGGAACATGCGCGTCGGATGCTCCACGCCGCGCGCACGACAGTGTGCGCACCACTCGACGCTGTCGTGGAGGATCTGCGGGAGGGCGACCCGCGCGCCGAGCTGGTCAGGGCGTCCCGAGAGCACGCTCCCGCGATCGTCGTGGCTGCAAGCCGCGGCGTCGGCGGGTTCCGCCGGCTCTTGCTCGGCAGCACCTCGCGTGAGCTCGTCAACCATGCCGCCTGCCCGGTGCTCGTGACACGAGCCCGGGTCGTCGATGAGGTGGGGGCGCCTCCCGGCCGTGCATGATGTGCCCGCTCACGAGGCGCTGGTGCTCCTCGAGAGCGAGCGCGGCCACGGGCTGACCGCGAGCGCGGTCGACGTGCGGCTGCGCCGCTTCGGTCCGAACGCGCTTCCCAAGGCCCACGGCAGAAGCGCGCTGCGGCGGCTGGCGTCGCAGTTCAACCACCCGCTGATCTACATCCTCCTGGTCGCTGCGGGCGTCGCCGCGGCCGTCGGCGAGACGGTCGACGCCAGTGTCATTCTGGGCGTCGTCGTCGTCAACGCCGTGATCGGCTTCCTCCAGGAGGGGCGGGCGGAGAACGCGCTCGAAGCGCTCGCCGAGATGGTCGTCGGCGAGGTCAGCGTCCTGCGCGACGGTCGCCGCATGCGCGTCCCGGCAACCCATGTCGTTCCCGGTGACCTGCTCGTGCTCGCACCCGGCGACGCGGTCGTGGCGGATGCGCGAATCGTCGAGGTTCATGGTCTCCAGGTCGACGAGTCTGCGCTGACAGGCGAGTCGCTGCCCGTCGCCAAGGACGAGATCGTGCTGGCGTCGGAGACGCCGGTAGCGGACCGCACGAATATGGCGTTCGCCGGGACCCTCGTCACGTCCGGCAACGCCACCGGGGTCGTCGTGGCCACCGGCGGGCAGACCGAACTCGGTCTGATCCACCGCCTGATCGGCGAGACGGCGCAGATCGCCACGCCGCTGACCCGCAAGATCGCGGATTTCAGCAAGGTCCTGACGGTCGCCATCCTTGCGCTTGCCGCGCTCACCTACCTCATCGGGCTCGCGCGCGGCGAGGATCCGGCGGACCTCCTGGTCGCCGCCGTGGCACTGGCGGTCGGCGCGATCCCCGAAGGTCTGCCGGCGGCGGTGACGATCACGCTCGCCATCGGCGTCAGCCGCATGGCCGGGCGCAACGCGATCGTCCGCCAACTCCCCGCGGTCGAGACCCTCGGCAGCACGACCGTCATCTGCACCGACAAGACCGGCACACTCACCGAGAACCAGATGACCGTCTCGGAGATCCTCACCGGAGGCAGGCGCTACCGGGTCACCGGCACGGGCTACGCCCCGGAAGGCGACATCCAGGACGACGAGACCGGCCTAGCGCCCGGGGCGGCGATCGCGCTGCGGGCCTGCCTTGAGACGGGCGTGCTCTGCAACGACGCGCGGCTCACCGAGCACGAGCGACGCTGGACAGCCGTCGGCGACCCGACAGAGGCCGCGCTGGTTGCCGTCGCGGAGAAGTACGGCATCCATCAGCGCGAACTGACATCCCTCCGCCCGCGCCTGGACGAAATCCCCTTCGAGTCCGAGCGACAGTTCATGGTCACCCTGCACGGAGGTGCGGACACCGGGAAGCCGACCGTCCACGTCAAGGGGGCCGTCGAGCGCGTCCTTGACCTCTGCACCGACGCGCTCGGGGACGACGGGCAACCAGCCGTCCTGGACGACGAGCGCGTCCACGCCGACGCGGCCCGCCTCGCCCGCGGCGGCCTTCGGGTCCTGGCCTTCGCCCAGGGCGACGCCCCGGAGCACACCGACGCGCTCGCCCCCGAGATGCAGCCCACCGGCCTCACGTTCCTCGGACTGCAGGGCATGATCGACCCGCCCCGCCCGCAGGCCACAGCGTCCGTGGACGCCTGTCGGAATGCAGGGATCGCGGTCAAGATGATCACCGGCGACCACGCGCTCACCGCAGAGGCCATAGCAAGGCAGATCGGGATCGTGGACCCCGGCGGCGAATCGCAGGTGCCGGTCATGACCGGCACAGAGATCGCTCGCTGCGACCAGCACCAGCTTCGCGCGGCCGTCCGGAACACCGCCGTGTTCGCGCGCGTCTCACCGGAGCAGAAGCTCGCGCTCGTCGACGCCCTCCAGGCCAACGGCGACATCGTCGCCATGACCGGCGACGGCGTCAATGACGCGCCCGCGCTGCGACAGGCGGACATCGGTGTGGCCATGGGTCACAGCGGCACGGAGGTCGCGCGAGAAGCCGCGGACATCGTGCTCACCGACGACAACTTCGCGTCGATCGAAGCCGCCGTGGAAGAGGGCCGACGCACGTTCGACAACCTCACGAAGTTCATCGTCTGGACACTTCCGACGAACCTGGGCGAAGGCCTCGTGATCCTCACGGCCATCGCCAGCGCCGTCACCCTTCCGATCCTTCCCGTGCAGATCCTCTGGATCAACATGACCACGGCGGTCGCGCTCGGCCTGATGCTCGCCTTCGAGCCCCGCGAGCCCGGCATCATGGAACGCCCGCCGCGCGACCCACGCCGCCCCCTCCTCACACCGGAACTGCTCGGACGCATCGCGCTCGTCGGAGCGTTGCTGCTCGTCGCCGCCTTCGGGCTGTTCGAGTGGGAACGGTCCCGCGGCGTCCCCGACGCCGAAGCTCGAACGGTCGCGGTCAACGTCTTCGTGATCGTGGAGCTCTTCTATCTCCTCAACTGCCGCTCGCTCGAACGCTCCGTGTTCCGCATCGGCCTCTTCAGCAACCGCTGGGTGAACGGCGGCATCATCGTCATGATCGCCCTCCAGCTGCTCTTCACCTACGCCCCATTCATGAACACCGCGTTCCAGAGCGCCCCGATCGACGCCGCCGCCTGGGCGCGCATCATCGGAGCCGGGGTCATCGCCTGGCTCATCGTCGGGGCGGAGAAACTGCTCAGGCAGCGGCGCAGACCCAGCTGCACCCCGGCCGTGCACCCACCGCGTGAGCCGAACGGCGATGAGGGGACCCGAGGAACCTGATCGTTCGACTCGCGAGTGTCTCGCCTGGGAGGCCTGCGTCGTGGGCGGCGACAAGACGCAGCGGAGGGCGGCGATCGCGCTTCTCGCCACCTGTCACGAGGCGCGACTCGCGGAACTGATCGAGCACGGCCGCGACGGCCGGGCGCGCTACGACGCCGGCGAGATCGACGCGTTCGAGCTTGACGCGGTGATGCACAGCTCCCCGCGCGCGGCGGGCGAGCTGTGGAAGTTCTGCACGGCCTCGGGTCCGCACGCGGTCACGGTCGCGCGCCTGCTCAAGGAGTCGACGGCTGCCCGGTCCGGCATCGACCAGGCCGACATCAGCCGGATCGAGCGGACAGGCGAACCCCACGACCGCGATGCTCGGCGCGCTCATGTGGGCGCTGGGCGTTGAGTGCGCCGCGTGCCGGCCGATCTCGCGGACGCATAGGTCGTGGCGGAAGGCGACTGGAGCGCCACCGCGCCCGGTGGGTCGGGCGGCGTTGCCGGGTTGGAGAGCGTGAGCCCAGCAGCGGGTGCTAAGGGAGCACGACGAGTTTGCCGGTGGCGTTTCCGGCCTCCATGTCGGCGTGGGCGCTGGCGATGTCGTCGAGCGTGTAGGTGCGATGTATCGGCACTTTGAGACGCCCGGCGGCGATGTCGTCGAGGAACGACTGGAGGACCTCGGCGGGTAGGTCGCCCGCGCCGCCGCCGTAGGCGGTGAGCCGCACCCCGCGGGGCAGGTAGTCGATTGGGTAGAAGTCGCGCACCGTCCAGTCGTCGCTGAGCATTCCGGTGAAGCAGACGACGCCGTGGACCTTCGTGGCGCTCAGGGTGTCCGGCAGCGTGGGTGTGCCCACGAGCTCGATCGCGGCGTCAACTCCGTCGGGAATGATCTGTCGCACGGCCGAGGCGACCGTGCCGCCGTCGACGATCGGGTGGTCGACGCCGATCGCCTCGAGCGCGTGGATGCGCTCGGGGCGGCGGGTGGTCGATGCGACGGTCAGGCCGCGATCCTTCGCGAGGATCGCCGCGGCCATGCCCACCGATGAGGTGCCGCCGCGGATCAACAGCGTCTGGCCGGGCTGTGCGTCGAGTCCGACGGTCAGCGATCCGTGGGCGGTTTGCAGCATCTCGGGGATCGCGCCGAGCGTCGCCCAGTCCAGGTCGGATTGAAACGCGATCACTTGGGAGGCGGGGACGCTGGTGTATTGGGCGTAGCCGCCGTCGTAGGTGCGGCCCATGCCTCCCATCATCGCGGCGACCTGCTGGCCGACTTTGAATTCGTCGCCGGGTGCGGCGGCGACGATGCCTGTGGCCTCGATACCCAGGACGCGTGGGAACGTGACACCTTGGGCCATGCCGAGTCGGGTGTGGAGCTCGGAGCGGTTGAGGCCGAACGCCTTGACCTCGATCAGTACCCAGCCGGGGCGCGGCTCGGGGATCGGCAGGTCGCGGATCCGCAGGGCTTCCGGCGGGCCGGGGGCATCGAGCACGGCGGCGCGCATCGTCTCGGTCACGTGGGTTCTCCGGGGTCGGCTGGTGGGTCACAGGAGCGGAGCGGACCGCTTGACGAGGCCCGTCCCGCTCGCGCTGCATCGGAGTATCAGCGGTCGGCGGTCATTGTTGACCGGGCCCGGTTGCGGTGGGAGTGTGGCGCGGTGTCCGAGACAGTGGTCATTGATGAGCGGTTCCATGGACCGCCGGGGAGCGCGAACGGTGGCTACGCGTGTGCGATGGCCGCCCGCTGGGTTGACGGGCCGGCGGACGTGACGTTGCGTGTCCCGCCGCCGCTCGGGCGTGCGCTGACGGTCGTGCGTGAGGACGATCGGGTGTCGTTGCTGGATGGAGACGTGCTGGTGGCGCAGGCGCGGCCCACGACCGTCGACGTCGAGGTTCCCCCCCCGACGTCGCTCGCTGAGGCAGAGCGCGCCGCGGCGCGTTATCCATGGCGTGACACGCATCCGTACCCGACGTGCTTCGTGTGCGGGCCGCAGCGGGAGGCGGGCGACGGGCTGTGCATCTTCCCCGGGCCGGTCGAGGGTCGCTCGCTCTTCGCCGCGCCCTGGACACCCGACGCCTCGCTCGCCGATGCCAGTGGTCAGGTCCGGGCTGAGTTCGTGTGGGGGGCGCTGGACTGCCCGAGCGGAATCGTCACGGACCTCTTTGGTGACGTGGGCCTGATCCTCCTGGGGCGCCTTGCGGCAGACCTCAAGCGCCCCGTCACAGCAGACGAGCCGCATGTCGTGCAGGCGTGGCCGGTCTCGCGGGACGGGCGCAAGCTGAACACCGCGAGCGCGCTCTTCACCGCCGCGGGCGAGTTGTGTGCCGTGGCGCGGGCCGTTTGGATCGAGGTCCCCGCGGCGGACTGACGCGCGGCGCTGCTCGATCCCGGGTCGGACGAGGAGCAGGCGCCGGGCGGCCCGCCTGCCGGGCCCGTCTGGCCCACGCTCGCTCTGCGTGCAGGGCGTGAGCCGCACGTTCAGCGGGTGGTGCATTGCGCCGGCAGGTGGAGCGCCGGGGTTGTCGCCGGGGCGGCGGCGGGGTACGTTGGCCTCATGCGTCGGTTTGGGGTCGTCGGGCTGCTGGCGGTTGGGTGCGTGACGGCGGTTTTCGGTGTGCCGTCGGCGGTGGCGTTTCAGGGACCGTGGGTCACTCCTGCGGTCGATCTGTCCGCGGCCGGCGAACAGGCGTACAACCCGAACGTGGCGGTCGGTCCTGACGGCACCGCCACGGCGGTCTGGGAACGCAATAGCGGCACGAAGAGAATCGTGCAGGCGAGCACGCGGCCGCCTCGGGGCGGGTTCGGCGGGCCGGTCGATGTCTCCGCCGTGGACCAGGTTGCGCTTGACCCGCAGGTGGCGGTCGCGCCGGACGGCACGACCACAGCGGTCTGGCAGAGCTCCAACGGGCCGGTCAGCATCGTGCAGGCGAGCACGCGGCCACCGGGCGGTACGTTCGGTAGTCCGGTCGACCTGTCCGCCGCGGGTAAGTTCGCGCATCTCCCGCAACTCGCCGTCGCGCAGGACGGCACGACCACGGTGATCTGGCAGCTCTCCGGCGTGTCGGACAGGATCGTCCAGGCACGGACGCGGCCGCCTGGCGGCACATTCGGCAGTGTGGTCGACCTGTCTGCGACCGGCGAGCTTTCCGACTCGCCCGACGTCGCGGTCGCCTCGGACGGCACCACCACCGCGGTCTGGCGCAGGGACGACGGCACGGACAAGGTCGTGCAGGCGAGCACGCGGCCACCTGGAGGCGCGTTCGGCAGCCCGGTCGACCTGTCTGCAGCGGGCGGGAACGTGGATGACGAGCCGCGCGTCGCGGTCGCCTCCGACGGGACCACCACCGTGGTCTGGACGGACACCAGCGCGCAGACGACGACGCGGCCCCCCGGCGGCACGTTCGGCAGCGTGGTGGACCTGTCCGCTGCGGGCCAGAGCGCGCTTGACGCGCAGGTGGCCGTCGCGCCTGACGGCACCACGGCCGCGACCTGGTACCGCTCTGACGGCACCGACGACCGCGTGCAGCTGACCACGCGGCCACCGGGCGGGGCGTTCGGCAGCCCGGTCGACCTCTCCGCGGCGGGCGGGAGCGCGGATGACCCGCAGGTGGCGGTTGCGCCTGATGGCACCAGCACCGTGATCTGGAAGCGCTCCGACGGCACGGACCCGATCGTGCAGACCAGCACGCTGCCGCCGGGCGGGGCGTTCGGCAGCCCGGTCGACCTCTCCGCGGCGGGCGGGAGCGCGGATGACCCGCAGGTGGCGGTCGCGCCCGATGGCACCAGCATCGCGATCTGGCGGCGCTCGGACCCCACGAACTACATCGTGCAGGCGGCCTTCACCGTCGGCCCGCCCCTGCCGACACCGCCCGCCCCGCCGGCCCCGGCTCAGCCCGTCGCGCCGAGGCCGAGGCCGATCTCGGCGGCGACGGCCTTTGCGCTGCCGTCAGCCAAGCGCTGCGTCAGCCGGCGCAGCTTCAAGATCCGCATCCGCAAGATCAAGGGCGTGACGTTCGTGCGCGCAACGGTGCTCGTCAACGGAAAGCGCGTCAAGACCCTCACGGGCAAGCGACTGAGTGCGCCGGTCAACCTCAAGGGACTGCCGAAGGGACGCTTCACGGTCAAGATCACCGCGAACGCCAAGGACGGGCGCACGGTCAGCGGAACGCGCCGCTACCGCACCTGCACCCCCAAGCGCAAGACCCGCAAGAAATCGACAAAGCTCTGATCAGCGCCTACCCCAGAGGACGACAGCGGGAACTGGTCCGGGACCCCTTCGGGCGCTTTCGGGTTCTTGTGCCAGGCTGTAGGTTCTCGCGATGAGGCTGCTCGTTCATTCCGCCACCGGCCCCGAGAATCCGACGCGTGCCGCGCTTGCGCTCCTTGTCGCACGGACCGCCGTTGATGAAGGGCACGAGGTTCGCGTGTTCCTGGCGGGTGACGCCGTGCATCTGGCGCGCGAGGAGACCGCCGCCGCGGTGATCGGCGTGGGCACGGGCGCCGCTGCCGAGCACCTTGCCGCCCTGGGCGGCGCAGGGGTGACGGTGCACCTGTCGGGCCAGTCGAGCGGGGCACGCGGAGTCGACGCTCCCGACGGGATGCAGCTGAGCCCCCCGGCCACGCTCATCGAGCTCGCCGAATGGGCCGACAAGACGCTGACCTACTGAGCCACGGCGGCAGCTCCCGGCTCGGACGACAAGCAGGCGTGCGGCGCCGCGCCAGACGATCAGAGCGACGCCACGCACGCTGAGGCCGCCCCGACCCGTGCGAGCGCTCGCCGCGCGGTGGGTGTCAGCACCCATGCCTGTGGCTTCCGGCGGCGGGTACGGTGCGTGATTCGGGACTGCTAGGAGAGGGACGGACACGATGAATGCCAACAGGGCATTGTGGGAGAAGGGCGACTTCACCCGTATCGCGGCGAGCATGCGCGAGAGCGGAGCGGCGCTCGTCGCGGATCTGGAGATCTCCGAAGGGCTGGACGTGCTGGACCTCGGTTGCGGTGACGGGACCACTGCGGTGCCTGCCGCTCAGCTCGGTGCTGACGTGCTCGGTGTTGACATCGCCAGCAACCTGGTCGCTGCGGGCAATGCCCGGGTGCGGGGCCTGGGACTGACCAACTGCACGTTTCAGGAGGGCGATGCATCGGACCTGCACGAGCTCGAGGACGAGCGCTTCGATCTGGTCACGAGCATCTTCGGAGCAATGTTCGCGCCCCGACCGTTCGATGTGGCAAAGGAGGTCGTCCGGGTGACCAGGCCCGGTGGCCGGATCGTGATGGGGAACTGGATCCCCGGCGATCCCACCCTCGTGGCGCAGATCCTGAAGATCAGCTCCGCCTACTCGCCTGCGCCCCCGGCGGACTTCGTCAGTCCGATGACCTGGGGAATGGAGGAGCACGTGAACGAGCGGTTCACGGCCGCCGGGATCCCCGAGGAGCGGATCTCGTTCCAAGAGGACAGCTACACGTTCGACTACCCCGGGAAGCCCTCGGAGCTGGTCGGCGAGTTTCGGACCTACTACGGGCCGACGATGAACGCGTTCGAGGCGGCGACCGCGAACGGCCGCGAGGATGAGCTGCAAGCTGAGCTCGACGGTCTGTTCAACGACCAGAACACGAGCGAGCACGCCACCTCGATCCCGGCGACGTTCCTGCGCGCGACCGTCGCCCGCTAGCACCACCAGCACCACGGCAAACGCCGATCCACGCAAGAGACGGGAAGTGGCGACGATGGAAGCAGCGAACGTTGAAGTCGGACAGGACTGGGCAAGCGGCGAGCGCGCGGTCCGGGTGCTGGAGACCGGTGCGGCCCATGTCGTCGTGCGCGACAGCTATGGATGGCGCCGGTCGCTGACCAGAGGCGATCTCACCAACGGCTTCAACGCGCTCTCTGATCGCGTGGAACGCGTCCGGGGCGTCATGGCCCGCCGCTCCCTCGCCGACATCGACCCGTCCTAGAAGACGCTCCACGCCAACGCCGGGCGGTTCGGTGTGCCGTCGGCAGGAGCGCTCGTGCACCTCGCGGGGCGATCTCGCCGGGCGGAGGCGGCGTGGCGCAGGGAGCGGGGATCTTCGCGGGCGGTCCGGTGACGGTGCGCGACGCGGCGATCGTCGGGAACGCGACGACGCAGGGGGCGACCACGAGCAGCCGTCAGGGCGGCGGGATCTTCGTGAATGACACGGCCACCCTCGAGCGAGTGCTGGTTTCGGGCAACACCGCGACCTCGATCGCCGGGGACAACATCGCTCAGCAGGGAGGCGGGATCTTCGACAACGGAGCGGTCACCCTCATCAACGTCACGGTCGCGGACAACCTCGCGGTGGACGTGAACTCCCAGGGCGGCGCGTTCTTCTACAACGACGCCGTGACGCTCCGCCACACGATCGTGAGCGGGAACACCACGGGCGCGGAGTCCGACCAGTGCTTCAACAGCGACACCGTGACCTCCGCCGCCGCGAACCTCACCTCCTCGGACGCCGCGGACTGCGGCTTCACCGTGTCCAGCGACGTCACCGCGGACCCACTGCTCGGGCCGCTCGCCGACAACGGCGGACCGACCGACACGCGAGCACCGGCGCCCGGAAGCCCGGCACTCGACCGCGTCCCGTTCGGCGAGTGCCCGCCGACGACCAGCGCGGCGTGCTGCGAGCCGGTCTGGGATCGGCGGGCGATCTCGGCGCGCTTGAGACCGGCACGTTCGTCCCGTCACCGCCCGCTCCACCACCCGCAGCGCCGGCCGCCGCACCGCCCGTCAAGCCGAAGCCGAAGCCCATCTCCGCGGCGAAGGCCTTCTCGCTGCCGTCCGCGAAGCGCTGCGTGAGCCGGCGCAGCTTCAAGATCAGGGTTCGCAAGATCAAGGGCGTCACGTTCGTGCGCGCAACGGTGCGCGTCAAGGGCAGGCGGGTCAAAGTCGTCAAGGGCAGGCGGCTGACGGCACCGGTCAACCTCAAGGGTCTCCCGAAGGGACGCTTCACGGTCACGATCACCGCCCTCGCCACGGACGGCCGCACGGTCAGCGGAACGCGTCGCTACCGCACCTGCGAATCACAGCGCAAGGCCCGCAAGAGGTCGCCGAAGCTCTAGACACCCGCGGCCGCCGAGCGGCGACAGCTGGGTCTTCGGAGGTGGCCCGCTCGACGAACCGCAGGAGCGGGCTTGCAGCTTGGTCCCGCTTCCGGGAGGGTCTGCCGAAGCGACCTGCAAGAGGAGGGGACGATGGATCACACGGCGACGGTTCGGCGCTTCTACAGCCTGCTGAGCGACGGCGACATCGACGGGTTCGGGGCCATGCTGGCCGACGACTTCGTCGAGCACGAGGAGACACCCGGCCTCGCTCCGACGAAGGACGGCGTCCTGCAGTTCTTCGGGGTCCAGCGGGCGGCGTTCCCCGACATGCGGATGGACCCCGAGGACGTGCTGGTCGATGGCGACAAGGTCGTCGCGCGGGTGAGGATGACCGGGACCCACGAGGGCGAGCTCATGGGCATGCCCCCGACCGGGAGGAGCGTCGACGTGCAACTCATCGACATCATCCGGTTCGACGACGACGGGCTCGCCCGCGAGCACTGGGGCGTCTTCGACCTGATGGCGATGATGCAGCAGCTCGGCGCGGTCCCCGACGGCCCGCCCGGCGGGCACTGAACGCCGCGCGGTGCGACGCCGGTGAGATCGACGCGTTCGGGCTCGACGCGGTGATGCACCGCCCGCCTGCTCGAGGAGTCGACCGCCGCGGGCGGTCTGCGGGACTGGTGGGAGCTCGCCAGGCCGCGCGAGCGCTCGTCACTCGCTGCTCAGAAACCGCCCCGCGGCCGCGTTGAAGAACCCGCGGCGGGTGATGAGCCCGGTGACCTTCCCGTCGGCGACCACGGGAATGATGAGCACCCGATGGTGGAGGAAGGTCTCAGCGATCTGCGTGTCGGAGCTCTCGGGCCCGACGCGGATGTGCTCGCGGTTCATGTGCTTGCCGACGGGCTCGGTCCGGCAGGCCTGGCGCTTCTCCAGGGCGTCGTCGAGCGAGCGCGGGACGAACGCGGTGTGCCGGAGCTGACCGAGGTAGCCGGGGAAGAGCGGCTTCGATGAACTCGCGCTCGCCGAAGATCCCGGCGTAGCGCGCCCGCGGTCGTCGATCACCGGAAGCGCGGGCAGCTTGCAGTCGAGGAGCCGGCGGACGGCCGACTCGAGCGGCTCGTCGACGTGCAGGAGCGGTGGCGCGTCACGCGGACCAGCTCGGTCGGGGTGACTTCGCGACTCATACGTACCGCACCATGACGTAGGCGGTGCTCAAGGACGAGCGAGACCAGCGTGACCGGCACGCCGATCCGCATGAAGAACACGAAGCCGATCGGCGTGCCCGCGCGCGCCGCCATGCCCGATGCTGCGACGTTCGCGGCCGCCGCGACGATCGTCGCGTTGCCGCCGAAGCACGCCCCGAGAGCCAGCGCCCACCAGTAGGCGTCATCGTTCGCTCCGCCGAGCTGATCGACGACCGGGATCATCGCGGCGGTGAACGGGATGTTGTCGACCATGGCCGACCCGATCGCGGCCAGTCCAGAGCACCCCGATCAGCTCGGCGACCGCGGCCGCCACCGGTGCACCGGGCGATGGCGTCGGCGACCTCGCCGAGGGCGCCGGTGTACTCCAGCGCGCCGACGAGCACGAACAGTCCGATGAGGAAGAACAGTGTCAGCCATTCGATTCCCGCGATCGTCTCCTCGATCGATTGCCGACTGACGAGCAACATCATGGCGGCACCGCTCAGCGCGACGGTCGCCGGCTCCAGGTGAAGGCTTTGTGCAGCGAAGAAGACCAGGATCGTGAGCGACGAGCACCGGGAGGGTCCGCGCGCACCTCGGCGGGGTCCTCGATCGATCGGGCGGCGTCGAGCTCCATGCAGACGGTCGCGCGCTTTGCGCGCCACCAGCAATCGCCGCGGTAGACGAGGTAGAGGGCGGGGATGACGACGACCATCGTGGCGACGACGATCGGCGCGAGGTTGACGATGAACGCCGAGAACGACAGACCCGTGTGGCCGGCGATCAGGATGTTCGGCGGATCGCCGATCAGCGTCGCCGTCCCGCCGATGTTCGACGCGATGATCTCGATGACGATCAGCGGGATCGGATCGATGTCGAGCGCGTCGGCCAGCAGGAACGTTACGGGGACGACGAGCAGGATCGTCGTGACGTTGTCCAGGAACGCCGACAGCACGCCGGTCGTGACGCTGAAGGCGAGGACCACCGCCAGGGGACGGCCCTGCGACCACTGTCCCGAGCGGATCGCCAGCCACGTGAAAACGCCCGTTGCCTCGGTGATGCGGACCATCAGCATCATGCCGGTGAGCAGGCCGATGGTGTTCCAGTCGATCGCCTCGATCGCCTGCTCCTGCTCCAGCGTCTGCGTCAGCAGGACGATCGTCGCTCCGAGCAGCGCGACCTTCGTGCGATCGACCCGCTCGGAGGCGATCACCGCGAGCACGGCGACGAAGATCAGGATCGCGAGCAGCACGGCGGCGGGTCCTTGGCGATCGGGGATGGGTCGAGGAGGAGGTGCACCAGGCGACAGAACGGGTCGACGACGAGGTCGCCGACCAGTCTTCCCGGCACACCGTGATCGAACCTACACCAAAGCGTTCAGTCCATCCGCGCGACGCCCGCGGGCGTGATGATCATCGTGCCGTTGTTCGTCCAGCCGTCCGACCCGTCGGTGAAGCCGCCCTCGATCTTCTGTGTGCCGCCCGCGTAGGGCACGGTGAAGCTGAACGGGCCGGCGGTCGTGAGCGCCGGCCCGGCCTGGCCGGGGATCGGCGGCGGCGTCGGGTCGCCCGGGCACTGCACGCTCGCCGTCGCCAAGTCGGACCCTGCGGGCGCCCAGTCGACCTTGAGCTTCTCGCCGCCCTGGTCGGTCAGGGTGACGCTCCACGGGACGACCGGGGCGGTCGGGGCGAGGTACGAGCAGTCCGTCTTCGAGGTGAACGTGAGGTCCTGCCACTGGAACGTGCCCTGCCCGCGCCAGACGCGCGCCTTCTTGCCGCTGCGCCTGGCGCTCAGGACGGACGCGAGCCGCCCGCCCGCGACGTGCGTGGCGAAGGCCGACGAGTTCACGACGTCGAGGCGGACCTCGTAGACGTCGCTGAGCTTGCACAGCTCCTCGTTGAGCTTCTTGGCGAGCGCCTGCTCGCCGGCGAAGACATCGCGCCCGCTCATCGAGCCCTGCACCCGCCCGATCTCCTTGCCGGTCCGCTTGTCGATGATCCGCACGTCGTAGTCGAGCTGCGGGCCGGCCGGCAGCGGTGCGCGGCGGGTCGTCAGGCCGCCCTTCACCTCGACGTCGCCGACGACGAAGTTGCGCTCCACGCGCGTGGACGGGTCGACGTACGGCGACTTCTGGAACTCGAGCTCCTTGAGGATGTCGTCGCGGTGCTCGACCTCGATCACGGCGGCGTCGCAGTCCTTGCCGGCCCCGTTCACGACATCGGTGATCAGCATGTTCGCGATGCCGCGGTTCATCACCGACAACTCACCGGTGGCGCCGGTGAACGGGGGGATCTCGACCGCGACGCTCCCGGGCGTCACCTGCCCCTTCTCCTGCACGAAGGACGCTCGCGCGCCCGCCCCACTGCGCTTCGCGGGCCGCTTTCGCAGCTTCGTCCTGAGCTTCGCCCTGGTCCGCCGCTGCCCGGCCTTGAGGCTGACGCCGATCCGCGTGCGCCGGAGCGTCGCCGCGCTGCCCTTGGCGGGCACCACGAGACCGGAGACCACGTAGGAGCCCGCCGGCAGCTTCAGGCTGAAGCGCCCGCTGCGCCCGACGGTCTGCGTCGCGGCGATGCGGCCGTCCGCGCGGCTGATCGCGCGGACCTCGGCCTGGGAGCCCTTCGGGATCGTGACGCCGAGCGATCCGGCGAATGTGCCGGACGTCGCAGCGCCCGCCGCCGGGGCGCCGATCGCCACAGCGGCGACGAGGGCGACGATCACCGCGCTGCGCGGAAGCCAAGGCCCGCTCGACATGAACCGGATGCTACTCGCGGGCGATGCGCGCTCGCGAGCGAATGGCGCGGCGACGCGGCTGCGCCGCCGGAGCGCGCACGTGCACCGCCACGCGCGTCGGGCGCGTCGGCTCGCCGAGCGTGAGGAAGTCGCGCACGCGCGCGTCCAGCCCGCAGAACCCGCAGGCGAGCGGATGAGACGGCGGCACCGGGCGCTCGGGCGAGGCGACGGGCGCGTCGCACGCCGGGCAGGCGAGCGTCCCGGACGCCATGCGCGTCGTGCGGGTGTCGCGGCGCACCTCGGTCCATCCCGAGCCGCCGCCCACGGGCTCGGGCTCGTGCGGCGCGGCTCCGTCGAATCCGCGGGCGATGCTCACGCGGCGAAGTCTAGGCGCGCCGCCGGGTCAGCCCGCGGCTCGAGCGCACGCGATGCACAGGACGCTCTCCGGCATCGCCCGCAGGCGCGCGGGCTCGATCGGGCCGGCGCACGCGTCGCAGGCCCCGTAGCTGCCCTCGGCGAGCTTCGCCAGCGCGCGCCGTACGCGCAGCTCACGCGACTCCAGGTCGTGGCCGACGCCGACGTCGGTCAGCCGGCTCACGGCCTCCGTCGTCCCGTCGCCGATCCGCTTGCCGAAGCCGAGCTCCGCGCCGCGCTCGGGCGGCTTGGCGAGCTCGCCGACGCGCTCGCGCAGCTGGGCCTCGCGTTCGCGCAGCTCGCGCTCGATCGCCGCGAGGTCGAGGGGCTCGCCGCCTGAAGCTGATCCGGCCATGCCCCATGGTCGCACGGGCCCGCGCGGGGGATACTGCACCACGTCATCCGCCCGGAGGTTGTCCCGTGCCCGCCCGTCACCCCCGTCGTCTCACGTCCGCAGTGCCGGCCGCGCTGGCCGCTCTGGCGGCGCTCGCACCCGCCGCGGCGAACGCCGGGACGACCATCTCGCTCAACGCCGAGGCGGTCAACATCACCACGAACCACATCAGCGGGGTGGCTGCCGCGCTCTCGATCGACACGCTCGGCGCGGGGACCGCCGATGACGTCCTCATCGTCAGCGCCGGCGGTGACAACAGCGTCAGCGGCTGCGCGGCGGGGCCCGACCCGACGACGCGCCGCTGCACGCTCGGCGCGCGCGACACCGTCAGCTGGACGTTCGGGAGCGGGCCGTTCACCGACAACAACGTCGTCGCCGACATGGACCGCCCCGGCGTGCGGATGACCACGACGGTCGCCGCCGGGAACGCGCTGCTGGCGTTCGACGGGTCGGCGACGACCTCCAGCAGCAACTTCCTCGTCACCGGCGTCGGGTCGGCAAAGGGCGGCGGCGGTGACGACGCGCTCTCCGGCACCATCGACGTCAACGTCCTCGAGGGCGGGGCGGGCGACGACGCGCTGTCGGGCCTCAAGGGCTGGGACACGCTGCGCGGCGGCCCGGGCGACGACGCGATCACGCCCGGCGACGGCGGGTCGGGGAACGGCACCGAGACCGCAGAGGGCGGCGAGGGGACTCAGGACGCGCTCTCGCTGGCCGATCAGAAGACGGCGCACGCCATCAGCTTCGACGGCGTGGCGAACGACGGCGGCGCCGGCCATCCCCTCCTCATCAGCGGGTTCGAGGCCGCGTCCGGCGGCGAGGGCGACGACACCATCACGGGCGACGCAGGGTTCAACCACCTCTACGGGCTCGCGGGGAACGACACGGTCGACGGCGGGGGCGGCGGGCACGACGTGCTCCGCGGCGGCCCGGGCGCCGACACGATCCGCGCTCGCGACGCCTCGCCGCTGTTCGGCGACATCGGCTGCGGCGGCGACGCCGACACGGCGATCGTCGACGTCGCCGACCTCGTCGCGCCCGACTGCGAGACCGTCGACCGCGCAGCTGCGCCCGCCGGCTTCACCGCGACCGGCGCGCCGGACACCGCGGCGCCCGGGGTCACCGTCGGCGGCCGGTCGAGCGTCACGCGCGCCGGGCTGCTGAAGGGCCTGACGATCCCCGTGACGGTCGGCGAGCCGGCGACGATCGCGGTCGAGCTGCTCGTGCGGGCGCGTCGCGTGGCGAGCGCGGCCGCGGCGGGCGACCTCGTGATCGCCGCGGCGAGCCCGCGCGCGGTCAGCGGCACGGCATCCACACGCCTCAGGCCGTCGAAGTCGCTGCTCGCGCGCGCCAGGACCGCGACGATCCGCGTGACGGCGGTCGACGCCGCGGGCAACCGCGCCGTCGTCAGCCGGAAGCTGAAGGTGACGGATCCGGCGCCGAAGCGGAAGCGCCGCCAGGCCGCCGCGGCTGCAGCGGGCGCGGCACCCACCAGGTCCGCTCGCCCAGGAGCTTGATGAGCGCCGGGAGCAGCACGAGCCGCACGACGGTCGCGTCGAGCAGGACGGCGACGGTCGTGCCGACGCCGAACTGCCGTGTGTTCATCACCGGTGAGACGGCGAACGCCAGGAAGACCGCGGCCATGATGAACGCCGCGCCCGTGATGATGCCCGCGGTCTTCTCGAGACCGTGGCGGATCGCCCCGTCCGTCGTCCCCGTCAGCTCGCGGCCCTCGACGAGCCGGCTCATGAAGAAGACCTCGTAGTCGATCGAGAGCCCGAACACGATCGCGAAGATTCCCATCAGCGCGATCGCGTCCAGCTCGCCGGACCCGCCGAGCAGCGGCGTGTCGCCCTGGAAGGCCAGGACGAGGACGCCGACCGCCGCGCCGACCGTGACGAGGTTCAGCAGCACGGCGAGCAGGGCGAGCGCGGGCGCGCGGAAGGCCGCCAGCAGCACGAGGAAGGTCACGAGCGAGAGGACCAGGACGAGCAAGAGGAAGCGCCCGCTCGTCGCGCGGTCGAAGTCGTCCAGCACGACGGCCGGTCCGCCGACGACGACGGTCGCCTTCATCCGTTTGGCGCTGCGGTCGGCCTCGCGCTGCAGCTCGGGCCGCAGGTCGGCGCTGTCGGGCGCGAACGGCCCGCTGCGCGGGACGACGATGACGCGCGCGGTGTTGCCGCCGGACTTCGCGTTCGTGGCGAAGCCGACGTTCGTCTGCGTCTGGGTCTGCGCGCCCTCGATCGCGGCGAGTACGAAGTAGCCGGAGTCCGCGGCCTTGTCCACGTCGGTGCCGCTGCGCCGGAGCTCCGACTGGCGCTGCTCGTTGGTGCCGCGCACGCGCACGACGCTGTCCAGCATCAGCTGGAGCGCCCGCCCGATCTCGTCGCTGCCGCCGTACGCGCGGCGCAGCGCCACGGCCAGGGCCTTGGCGCCGTCGTTGCCGTTGGGGCCGTCGAGCAGCTGCCGCAGCCCGCCGCTGAGCTCCGCGGTCCCGTTGCTGAGCTGGTCGACGCCGTCGGCGACGGCCTTTGCGCCCACGGCGGTCTGCTCGATGCCGCCCTCGAGCCTGCTGCTTCCGGCGGCGAGCGCGTCGAGCGCGTCGGCCAGCTCCGCGATGCCGCTCGCGAGCTCCTTGGCGGCGGTCGCGTTCGTGCCCAGGTCGGTCGTGTAGCTGGCGATGTTCGTCTTCAGCGGGCCGAGTGCCGACAGTGCGCGCGTGAGGTCGGCCTTCGCGCGCTGGACGCCGGGGTTGCCGGACACCGTCGGATCGGTGATGCCGCCGAGGTTGCGCAGCGCCGACTGGACGGCGGACTGCGTCTCGGCGGCCGGCGTGGAGAGCTTGCTGTCGGAGTCGCGGTCGGCCGCGACGAGCGAGTCGCGCAGCACGTCCATGTTCGTCTCGGCCTTGCGCGCGCCGTCGCGGGCCTGCCCGAGGCCGCCGGTGAGCTGCCCCGCCCCGTCGGCGGTCTGCTGCACGCCGTCGGCGAGCCGCTCGGTCTGCGGCGCCGCCGCGCTCGTGCCCTCGGCGATCGCCTGCGAGCCCTCCGCGGCCTTCCCGATGCCGGCGGCCAGTTGCCCGGCGCCGTCGGCCCCGGCGCCGAGGCCGTCGCGCAGCTGTCCGGTGCCGTCGCGCGTGCCGGTGAGGCCGCGCTCCAGGCGCCGCACCTGCTTCTGCCCGCCGGTGAGGTCGCGCGTGAGCCGGCGCAGCACCGCGGTGCGCTCGAGCAGGGCAGCCGGCCCGAGGACCGCCTCGACGCCCCGCAGCTTCGCGACGCGGTCCTGGAAGCGTCCGAGCTCGCGCAGGCGCTTGGTGGTCGTGATCGGCCCGTCGGTGTGGAAGACGACCTCATACGGGGTCGACCAGCCGGCGCCGCGGTCGCGCTCGAACGCCTCGTAGCTCAGCCGCGCCGCGTCGTCCGGCGGCAGGTTCGCCACGTTCGGCGGGCCGGTGTTCAGCGCCAGCGCCGGCGCCGAGAGCAGCACGAGCGGGAGCAGGACGAAGAACGCCGCGGCGCCGGGGGCGCGCAGCGCGCGCTGGGAGAGGCGCACCCAGGCGCCGCCGCCGACGTGCGCGCGGCGCAGCGGCCAGCGGTTGACGTTCGTCCCCAGGATCGCGAGCGCCGCCGGCATCGCCAGGACCGCGACCGCTACCGCAGCGACCGCCGCGACGATGACGCCGATCCCGGAGGACACGAGCAGCGATCCCGGCGCGACGAGCATGCCGCACGCCATCCCGAGGATCAGCGCGCCGCCGGCGACCACGACGGTCCTCCCGGCGCGCGCCGCCGCCTCCTCGGCGGCCTGGGCGACGCTCAGGCCCTCGGCGAGCTCCTCGCGAAAGCGCGAGACGACGAGCAGCGCATAGTCGACGCCGAGCGCGAGCCCGACCATCGTCACGAGGTTCAGCGCGAGCGCGTCGATGTCCACCTCGCGGCCGACCAGGCCGAGCGCCGCGATGCCGATCCGGGTGACGAGCAGGCCGCTGAGCGCCGGGACGAGCGCGGCGACGGGGCTGCCGAAGATCAGCAGCAGCATCACGAACAGGATCGGGAGCGCGAGCAGCTCGCCCTTGTGCAGCGAGTCGATCGACGACTCGTTCAGCGCGCGCACCAGCGGCGCCAGGCCGGTGATCTGCGCCGACAACGGCGGCCGCACGGCGCGCCGGATCGCCGCCTCCACCTCCGGCACCGTCTCCTCCGAGATCCGGTCGAACGGGCGGCGCACCTGCAGCGCCAGCAGCGCCTGGCCGCGCGGCTCCTTGAGCACGCGCTCGCCGCCGATCGCCCACGGGCTGAGGACCTCGACGCCGTCGATCTCCTGCAGCTCGACGGACGAGCCGCGGGCCGCGCTGCTCGACGAGCTTCGGCGGACCCTTCAGCAGGACCGCCATGCTGATCGTGCCGCCGAACTCGCGGTTCGTCAGGTCCGCCGCGCGCGCCGAGTCGCTGCCGGGGATGCGCAGGCTCGGCTGGCCGATGTGGTCGGTCGCACTCGCGCCGATCGCCAGTGCGGCGACGAGCACGAGCGCCCACACGCCGAGTGTCAGGCGCGCGTGCCGGATCGTGAAGCGGGCGATCGCCCTCAACGCTGCCCCCGCGAGCTCTGCGGAGCAGGGTCGGGGCGGGACGGCGCCGCCCGGGTGCGGCGCGTGACCTGGCCCATCCCTGGCAACCTACAGAGCGTGGTGGCGCCCGGCGCCGATCGGACACGGACGTTCGACGGTCCGGCGCATCGCAAATCCCCGCCCTCCCATCACCGCGGAGTCACCGTGAAACGGATTCTGGTCTCGGCCCTGCTGCTCGCTCTCCTCGCTCCCGCCGCCGTCGCGCAGGCCGCGCCCGTGCAGGAGTTCAACGTGCAGCTGAAGGACGTCAAGCCCGACGGCCGCTACACGATCGTCTTCACGGCGAACTCGTTCGACACCTCCGGCGAGCCGCCGCCGCTGCTCACCTCGAACACCGTGCGCTTCGCCGCGGGAGTGAACATCCGCAAGGAGTTCATGACCGGCGCGTACAACTGCGACGTCGGCAAGCTGCGCGATGCGCTGATCGGTGCGTCCGAGGGCGGCTACTTCTTCCGGCGCCTGGACAACCTGCCCGCCACCTACAAGCGCGTCAAGGCCCGGATGACGCCCGCGTCGCGCAAGGTCACCGAGACGTGCATCCGCTCGCAGATCGGCGCGGGGTCGGTCGTCGTCGACGCGCGCACGCTCGGGCTGCCGGACCCGCTCCCGGCCAAGCTCTACCTCTACCTGACCAAGCCGAAGGCGAAGGGCGCGTTCGCCTCGTTCGGGATCTTCGCGGTGCTCGACGAGGCGGCGCCGGCGATCCAGTCGCTCGGCAGCCTGGCGACGCTGAAGCTCGTCTTCTCGACCGACCTCTACAACGAGCCGTCGGCGGACGGCCTCTACGGCGTGAAGCTGGTGCTCCCGACCGGCTCGGGCCTGCGGATCAGCGTCGCGGAGCTCAAGGTGACGACGCCGGGCATCACCAAGACGACGGTCAAGAAGACCTGCCTGACCAAGCGCAAGGGCAGGTGCGTGAAGTCGCGCTCGCGGGTCAGCCGGCGCTTCTGGCTCACGCAGCCGACGTGCCCGGCGTCCGGCCAGGTCACGTTCCGCTCGGACTACGGCTACGAGACGGGCCTGGCCACCGACCGGACCATTCAGGTCCCCTGCCCGCGCTTCCAGCGGTAGCCGCCACGCCGGGCGGGCGTCCACCGACCGTCCAGCGCGCCGCGGCGACCGTCAAGCGCCGCGGCCCGCAGGACGACAACCCGTCCAATGGACGCGCACGGCACATGGCTCTGCCCCGAGCCGCTGGACCGCGCCCGCTTCGTGGACATGGAGCGGCGGATGCGGCGCGTGCGCAATCTCGTCTTCTGCGCGATGGGCGCGGGCGTCGCCGTCCTCGCCGCGGTCTGGGGCTGGCAGGTCCTGGCCCTGTTCGGCGCCGTCTCGCTGCTGGTCCCGCTCGTCGACCGCCGCATCGCGACGAGCCGCACCCCCGAGTACTGGCTGATGCTGCTCACGCTGGGCGGCGTCTTCGCGATCGGCGGTGCGGTCGTCATGACGGGCGGCGCCCGCAGCGCCGCGCTGCCGTGGCTCGTCGTCCCGGTCGTCGCTGCGACGGCGGTCTTCACGAGCCGGGGCGTGGCGGTCGCCGTCGGCGCCGCCGTGCTCACGGCCGTCGGCGCGCCGCTGATCGCCGGTGCGTCCGCGCTGGTGGCGGCGCCCGAGTACCTGGCGGCGACCGTCGTCCTGATCGCGTCGGTCGGCCTCTACGTCAACGGCCTGATGCGCGCCGAGGTGCGCCACCGCGGCGAGTCGGTGCTCGACCCGCTCACCGGCCTCCTGAACCGCGCGACGCTCGACCAGCGCTTCGAGGAGGTCCGCCAGCAGGCGGTCCTCGCGCGCGTGCCGGTCGCATTCGTGCTGTTCGACCTGGACCGCTTCAAGTCCGTCAACGACACCTACGGGCACGAGACCGGCGACGCGGTCCTGCGCGACGTCGCCTACGAGATGCGCAAGGCCCTGCGCTCCTTCGAGCTGGCCTATCGCGTGGGCGGGGAGGAGCTGCTGCTGATCCTGCCCGGCACCGACGAGGCCCAGGCGGCGCAGCTCGCCGAGCGCGTGCGGCGCCGCGTCGCCGCGAGCCGTCCGGGCGGCATCAGCGTGACGATCAGCGCCGGCGTCAGCGCGGGGTTCGGCGAGGCGCTGTCGTACGAGCGGCTCTTCGAGCGCGCCGACGCGCGGCTCTACGAGGCCAAGGACGCCGGGCGCAACCGCGTCGTCCCCAGCCCGCTCGCCGACGGCGCGCCGCTGCGGCTCGCCGGCTGACGGCCGCGGCTCAGCGGCCGCGGACCGCGAGCGGCCGGCCCACGCCCAGCTCGTGCGCGCCGCCGTCGTTGGGAACGGCCACGACCCGGATCTGGCTCGTGCGCCGCGCCCGCGGGACGCGCACGCGGTAGCGCGAGCGGTTGCCTGCGAGCGGCGTCACGCCCGTGCGCGCGACCGGGACCCAGACGCCCGCGAGGGTGCGTCGCTGCACCGAGACGCGCGCCTGCGGGACGGCCGGCCGGATGACGCCGCCGAGGACGATCGCGCGGCGCCCCGCCGCCTGGCGGCGCACGCCGACGCGCACCCGCACGCCGATCGTCACGACCGGGCTGCGCGCGACGGTCGTGGTGCGCGTCACGAGCTGCAGCCGCGTGGTCTCCCACAGCGGGCCGATCGTCGTCGAGAAGCGCGCGTCCCTGCCCGCCGAGAAGGTGCGGGGGATCCAGAAGCCACGGGTGAACGGGAAGTCGCTGCGCTGGACGGACAGGCCGGTGCCGGCGACGCCCGCGCCGAGCACCTGACCCGCGATGGTGACCTTCGCGCCCCAGTCCGCCGGGTTGGGCGTCGTGGTCAGCGTGATGCCCGTGGCGGCGCGCAGCGTGCGGACCGAGCGGTTGCTCCCACGGCTCGTCCCCGCGGGCCCGGAGGCCACGAGCCGGTAGTGGTAGGTCGTGTACGGGGACAGGCCCGCGATCGTGGCCGACACCGTCTTGGACCCCGACCAGGAGGCGGCGACGGCCGGGGTGGTGCTCCCGTACTTCGTCGTCGGCCCGTACTCGAAGCGGTAGCTCGTGCTCTGTCCGCGCGGGTCGAGCTTCCCGCGCAGCAGCGCGGAGTCGGCGCGCACGCTGGTCGCCGAGCTCGTCGACACGCCGGCGGCGCGCACGGGGGCGAGCGTGCGGAACGTGCGATCGGGGCTCCGCGTGACCCCCGCGGCGTTCGTCGCGACGACCCGCACGTGGTAGGTGGTGTCGCCCGTGAGGCCGGTGACCGGGACTCCGACGCTGACCGGGTCGGTGCCGGACCCGGCGTCCTTCTCGGCCGTGGTGAGCCCGTAGCTGTCGCTCGTCCCGTACTCGAAGCGGTAGGTCGTCGTCGCGCCGTTCGGCGTCACGGTCGCCTTCAGCGTCGCGCCGGTGAGCGTGATCGCGTCGGGGGCGGCGGTGACGGCGGCGGGCGGGTCGGGGTTCGCGGCCCCGGCGGGGACGGCGAGGGCGAGGGCGAGGAGCAGCGCGGCGCTGATGCCGCTGAGCAGGCGGGTCATGCCCCCATGACACGGGCCGGGTGCACGGGTTGCGGTCTGTTTCCTAAATCATCACAGCCGGACGCCGCCCTCGCCGTCGAGGTGGACGTCGCGCCCGGCGACCGGTGCGGCGATCATCGCGGCGAGGTCGCCGGCGTCGGTCGTCTTGGCGACCGCGCGGCGCCCGTCGGGGAGCAGCGCGGTCAGCGCACCCACTGTCGGCTCGCCGTCGCGCGAATAGACCACGGAGACCGACTCCGCCTCCCCGGCCCCGGCGACCCCGGCCCCGCTCTCGCGCCGCGGCGTCGCGTCGACCTCGTCCTGCACGTGCGCGGCGACGAACGGGGCGCGCGGCTCGCGCGCCCCGTAGACCCCGACCGCGTGCTTCGTGAGGTACCAGCCCACCGCCGTCGTGAGTCCCAGCGCCTCCCGGTCCTCGCGCAGGCGCTCCACCATCGCCGCGATGGAGTGGGTGACGTAGTTGTTCCCGGGGCCGCCGGCGAACGTCAGCCCGCCGGTGACCGTCAGCGGGCGCGTGTCGGCGAACGGGTCGATGCCGAGCTCGTGGCACGCGATCTGGACGGCGCAGGGAAAGCACGAGTACACGTCGAGGTGGGCGACGTCGTCGATCCCCACTCCGGCCGTCTCGAGCGCGGCGCGCGCGGCGAAGCGGATCGCGGGGGAGGAGGTCAGGTCCTCGCGCTCGGTCACGAACCAGTGGTCGTGGGCGTGCCCGGCGGCGTGCGGGTAGACCCAGCGGTCGCGGTCGATGCCCAGCTCGCGGGCGGCGGCGTCGGAGCAGAGGATGAGCGCCGCCGACTGGTCAGTCTGGATGATCGAGTTCAGGAGCTTGGTGTAGGGGAGCGTCACGAGCCGGTTCTTCGGCGAGGGCGTCGCGATCTCCGAGGCGCTGCGCCGCTGCGGGGACCACGCGTGCGGGTTGCCCGCGGCGACCGCCGAGAAGCCGGCCCAGAGCGTTCCCAGGCGGGCGCGGTGCTCGTCGAGACTCGTGCCCTCCTGCGCCCACAGCGAGTTCTCGAACAGGGGGTACATGACGATCGGCGCGATGAGGTTCGCGCTCGCCTCGGCCTCGGTCGCCGGGAATCGGTCGGCGCCCAGCAGCCGATCCGGCGCGGCACCGTCGTCGAGCCCCTCCCACGGCGGGTCGCGGTGGTCGCGCATCGCCCGCGCCAGCGTCGCGAGCGCCTCGGCGCCGCAGACGATCGCCACGTCGAGGTCTCCCTGCTCGATCCGCGTCGCGAGATGGCTGACGAGCACCTGCGGGCCGTCGCCGCCGAGGTTCGTGCGGATCGTCTCGGGTGGCGTGATGCCCAGCTGCGCGGCGACCAGCGCGCCTGGGTCGTTCCAGCGCCGCGAGGCGATGTCGACGACGCCGATCGCGCCCGCGCGGCGCAGCAACGCGGCGCCGGCGCCGGCGTCCGCCGCGGCGGCGGTCACCGTCTCTGCGCACATCGCGATCGGCGACGGCGCGTCACCGCCGCGCCAGGTGCGCTGGGCGACGCCGACGATGACGGGGTGGCGCGGGTCCGTGCTCATGCGGGCGCGGACCCTAGATGGTTGATTTCACGAGGCGCGCCGCGCGGATGACGCTGTCCCGCGGCGCCGGATCGCCATCCACGGGCCAGCGTCTCCGCATCAACGTCCCCGTGGAATCACCCATCTCGCCACCACCGCGCGTTCAGGTGCCGGCGCCCTCGTCGCGGGGAGGCGCCACCTGCGTCGGCGCGTCGTCCGCCGCGACCGCTCCGCCCCCGGCGAGGGCGAGCCCCGCGTCGGGGTTCTCCTCGAGCGTGAGCTTGCGCCAGGCGTACGTCCCGCCGACGATGACCGCGAGGAACACGAGGATCGTGAGCAGGCGCCGGGTGGCCGGCACGGGCTCCCAGACGACGAGGAAGAGGACGACGAGCACCGCGCCGCCGTAGAGGAACTCCGGCCGGTCGTGCGCGAAGCCGGCCGACCGCGCGCGCAGGACCTTCGCCCACTCGTACGGCCCGAGCAGCAGGCCGACGATGATCGCGGGGATGCCCACGAAGACCGTGGACCAGGCGAGCGTCGTCAGCAGCTCGGTGCCGATGTCCCACGCTGCCGTCGCGGCGGGACGCACCGCCTCCGTCGTCGCGAGGTCGTCGACGACCGAGGTGCCCGCGATCGAGCGGATGGTGAGCGCCGCGAGACCCGCGACGACGAGGCCGATGCCGGCGGCCATCAGCGCCTGGGCGCGCCGGCCCTTCGCAAGCCAGATCGCCAGGCCGAAGCCCAGGACGACGAGGAGGCGCAGGAACCAGTCGGAGGCCTTCAGGCCCTTGGCGATGCTCTGCGCGGTCGAGAGCTGATCGGACTTCAGAACCTGGACCTTCGCCGCATCCGGCGGGATCTTGGACTGGACCGCCTGCGGCAGCCCGACCCGCGCGGCGATCGCGACGAGGATCGGCGTCAGGTCCAGGGTCACGGTGTCGCCGTTGATCGAGGTGTACGTCGCCTCGTCCTCGACGACGTTCACGAGGCCCTGGTGGGCGGCCCGGTTGGCGTCCGCCCATGCCTGCTGCACGGTCGGGTTCTGCAGCGCCTTGCCGGCGACGTCGTCGACGACGTTGCGCACGGCGCCCGCGGCGGGCGCCGCCAGCGGCTGCAGCTCCGTCGGGAGAAAGCCCTGGATCTCGCCCTGGACGTCGACGTTCGCGTAGAGCTGGTCGGTCAGGTACGTCGCGGTCTGGTCGCGGACCGCCTCGTTCTGGAGCAGTTCGGTGCTCGTCTTCGTCCAGTTGTCGGTGTTCAGGAGCTGGCGGTTGGCCCACACCGCGAAGATCGCGACCGTCGCGAGGATGGTGGTGAGGACGAGCACCGACCAGTAGGCGATGCGGCGTCCCGTTCCGGCTTCCGCGGTCGCGGTTCCGTCGGTGCCTGTCGTGTCGGCGGGTGGCTGCTGGTCGGTCATCTGGCGCTCCTGGCTGGCGTTGTCGGCGCGAGCCTACGACACCACGCCGCCCGGTCGTCACCCCGCCTGGGCGAGGAAGCCGCGGAACAGCTGGCGGCCCACGGCGTTCCAGGTCTGCAGGTGCTCGGCGACCCCCGCCTCCAGCAGCGCGGCGTCGCGGGCCTGCGGCGGGACGCCCCGGTCCAGGTCGGCCAGCCAGCCGTCCAGGATCGCCCGGTCGACCTCGGGATGGAACTGCACGCCCCAGGCCGAGCCCAGGCGGAAGGCCTGCGCGCAGACCGGGCTGCGCGCCAGCACGACGGCGCCGGGCGGCGGCTCGACGGCGAAGCTGTGCCACTGCAGGGCCGTGAGCTGCGCGGGCGCGAACCCGAGAACGGGGTCGTCCGCCGCCTGCGGGAGGACCTCGACGCCGAGCCATCCGAGCTCGCGCGTGCGCGCACGCGCGACGCGGCCGCCGGCCGCGTCGGCGAGCAGCTGCGCTCCGAGGCAGACGCCGAGCACGGGCCGCCCGCCCGGGAGCCACTCGCGCAGCAGCGCGATCTCGGCGGTGAGGTACGGGAACCGGTCCTGCTCGGACACGTTCTGGTCGCCGCCGAGGACGACGAGCGCAGCGTAGTCCGCGAGCGGGCGCGGCGGCTCCGGGCGCTCGGCGGGGAGCCATTCGTCGATCACGTGGCCGGCCTCGCGTGCGGCGTCGTGGAAGACGCCGCTCGTGCCGCCCGCCGGATGGCAGACCGCCAGGACGCGGCTCATGCCGGCACCGCCCCCGGGCGGATGCCGCGGGTCGAGAACCAGCCGAGCAGCGCGCCGGCGAGGCAGAGCGCGCCGGCGACGTAGAACGCGGGCGGGTACTCGCCCGTCCAGGACGCGACGAGGCCGGCGAACGGTGCGCCGAGCCCGACGCCGAGATCGAAGAACGCCGTGAACGCGCCCATCGCCGCGCCGCGCCGCGCCGGCTCCACGCGGTCCACCACCAGCAGCGCGAGCGAGGGGAAGAGCAGCGACATGCCCGCACCCATGAGCGCGGCGGCCGCCAGCGCGGCCGGGAGCGACTGCGCGGCGCCGAGCGCGATCAGCCCGAGGCCCTGGACGAGTCCCGCCCCGAGCGCCGTGCGCCGCGCGCCGAGGATGTCGGGCAGGCGCCCGAGGACCAGCCGCGAGGCGACGACCGAGGCGGAGAAGACGGTGAAGGCCGCGGCGCCGTGGCCGATGCCGCGCTCGTCGAGCAGCAGCACGACGAAGCCGGCCATCGTGCCGAACCCGATGTTGGCGAGCGCGAGGGCCGCGCCGGGCCGCAGCGCCTCGCGCGGGATCCAGTGCCCACCGGCCGGCGCGCGCGCGGGCACGGCGACGCCCGGCGCCAGCGCCGTGCCGAGCTCGGCGGCCGCGAGCTCCTCGTTGACCGGCTGCTGCGTCGGCGGCGCCTCGGGCACCAGGCGCGCGACGAGCAGGCCCGCCAGCGGCGCCAGCGCGGCGAACGCCCACACCGCGGAGTACCCACCGAGCGCGTACATGCCCTCGCCGATGACCGAGCCGAACGTCAGGCCACCCCAGATCGAGAGGCCGAACATCCCGATCGTCTGCCCGCGCCGCTCCTCGGGCGCGAGGTCGACGATCCAGGTGACGCCCGCCGTGAAGACCCAGCCGTCGCCGAGGCCCACGACCAGCCGCGCGAAGATCAGCCCCGCGACGCCGAACGGCAGGAACAGAAGCAGCCCCGCGAGCGAGCAGATCGCCAGGCCGGTGGCGTGGATCGTCTTGCGGCCGTGCCGGTCGGCGAGCCGCCCGCCGATCGGGCGCCCGATCAGCGCCGAGATCGCGAACGCCCCGACGACCACGCCCACCGCGACGTTCCCGGCGCCCAGCTCGTCGGTCACGTAGCGCGGCAGGATCGGCAGCACGGCGCCGATCGCCAGGAAGCACAGGAGCGTCGCGGAGAACACTCCGAGGAACGCCACGAGCGCCGGTCGCTGCGCGCCGGACGCGCGCAACCGGCTCAGTCGCGTGGCGTCGGCGTCCATCGTGCTGAGGCTACCGGCGCGGTCGTGCCGGTCGTCCAAACGCGGGCCGTCATCTTTCGCCACACGTCGAACCCCCCGCGGCGGCCGAGCAGTGATGATGAGGGGTGATGACCACCAAGGCCACCGGCGCATCGCCCGAGCCCGCGTACGCGCCTCGCCCGTCGTTCCACGACGAGCTGTTCGACGCGGACGGGTCGCCGCGCGCGGTCGCCGCGCCGCTCGTCGCGGCGCTCGAGCGCCTCGGCCCTGCGGGCCTCGGGGACGCGGGCCGCCGCCGCGACGCGATCTTCATGCAGCAGGGCATCACGTTCGAGACGGTCGGCGAGGACGGGCCCAGTCGCGAGCGCCCGTTCCCCCTGGACCTCGTCCCGCGGATCCTCTCGGGACCGGAGTGGCGTTCGATCAAGCAGGGTCTCGCGCAGCGGATCCGCGCGCTGAACCACTTCGTCGACGACGTCTACCACGGCCGCGAGATCGTCCGCGAGGGCATCGTCCCGTGGAGCCTCGTCGCGGGGCGCACGCACTTCGCGCGCGCCGTTCACGGCATCCGGCCTCCGGGCGGCGTCTACTGCCACGTCGCCGGCTGCGACCTCGTGCGCGACAGCGACGGCACCTGGAAGGTCCTGGAGGACAACGTCCGCACGCCGTCCGGCATCTCCTACGTCCTCGAGAACCGCGTCGCGATGGCGCGGCTCGTCCCGGACCTCTTCGCCAAGTACCGCGTGCGGCCGGTCGACCAGTACCCGCAGCTGCTCCTCGCCGCGCTGCGCTCGGTCGCGCCGTCCGCCGACACCGAGGCCACGGTCGTCGTCTGGACGCCGGGGCCGCTGAACTCGGCGTACTTCGAGCACGCGTTCCTCGCCCGGCAGATGGGGGTCGAGCTCGTCGAGGCGTCGGACCTCGTCGTCCGCGACGAGGTCCTGTACATGCGGACCACGCGCGGGCTGGAACGCGTGCACGCGGTGTACCGGCGGCTCGACGACGACTTCATCGACCCGCTGGAGTTCCGCGCGGACTCGATGCTCGGGGTGCCGGGCCTCGTGCGGGCCTACCGCGCCGGCACGGTCGCGATCGCCAACGCGCTCGGGACCGGGGTGGCCGACGACAAGGCGGTCTACCACTACGTCCCCGAGATGATCCGCTACTACCTGGGGGAGGAGCCGCTCCTGGAGAACGTGCGCACGTACCTGCTCACCGATCCCGAGCAGCTCGAGTACGTCCTGGAGCACCTCGGCGAGCTCGTCGTCAAGCCGACGGGCGAGTCGGGCGGCAAGGGCGTGTCGATCGGGCCCGCGGCGACCGACGAGGAGCTCGCGAGGCTCGCCGAGGCGGTGCGGGCCAATCCCGAGCGCTGGATCGCCCAGGACGTCGTGAAGCTCTCGACGGTCCCCACCGCCGGCCGCGACGGACGGCTGGCACCGCGGCACGTCGACCTGCGGCCGTTCGCGGTGTTCGGCGAGCGGATCGACATCGTTCCGGGCGGCCTGACCCGGGTCGCGCTCGAGGAGGGGTCGATGATCGTCAACTCCTCGCGTGGCGGCGGCTCGAAGGACACGTGGGTGCTCGAGGACGGCGAGCCCGACGACCGCGCCGAGGCGCGGCTCCCGGACCCGCTGCCGCCGGCGCTCCCGGACCTGCGCTACGGCGGCTGGACCGGGCAGGCGCAGCAGCAACAGCAGCAGGGCGGGACCGCCTAGTGCTGGCGCGCATCGCTCACGAGCTCTACTGGCTCGGGCGCAACCTCGTCCGCGCCGAGTTCACGGCGCGCGTCGTCGACGGGGTCTTCCAGGTCGAGCTGCAGGGCGCCGCCGCCGACTCCGCGCCCGGGGTCGTCCTGGGCTGGAGCGAGCTGCTGGCGATGCTCGGGGGGACCGAGGCCGGCGCGGACCGCGTGGTGCGCAGCGAGGCGCTGGAGCGTCTGACGATCGACGGCTCGGCTCCCGCCTCGATGCGCGCGGCGATCGAGCGCGCCCGCGAGGGCGCGCGCTCCGTGCGCGACGTCATCAGCGCCGACATGTGGGAGGCCATCAACACCTCGGCGCTCACGCTGCGCGGCGACGGCGACGGCAGCTGGACATCGCCCGGCGGGCCCTACCTCTCGTGCCAGTACGTCAAGGAGCGCGTCGCGCTGATCACCGGGCTGGCCGAGCGCACGATGCTCCGCGACGAGGCGAAGGCGTTCCTGGACGCCGGCAGCTACATGGAGTCGGCGGACATGGTGCTGCGCATCCTGCGCGTCGCGTTCCCGCCCGGCGACGACGACGCGGCCACCGGCCAGGCGCTCGCGCTGCTGCAGGCGGTCGGCGGCTTCCAGGCATACCGCCGTGCGGTGCCGGCGCCGCCGAACGCGCGTCCCGTCGCGCGCTTCCTGCTGTTCGAGCGCGCCTACCCCGACAGCGTCGCGGCCTGCGTGGACTCGCTGCACGACGCGCTCGAGGCCGCCGACGCGAGCCCGCGCAACTCCGAGCCCGTGCTGCGGCTGAGCCGGATGGCGGCCGACCTGGACTTCCAGCGCCGGACGCTGCCGGACGACGCCGAGATCGGCCAGACCTGTAAGACGGTGGCCCAGGAGCTCGCACGCGTGGACCACGACCTCGCCGAGCGCTACTTCGCGGGCGCCGCCACCGAGCGGCGCACGACCACCGTCGTCTGACCTCACGCCGATGCACTTCGCGATCCGACACCTCACGAGCTACGCCTACGACGGGCCGGTCTCCGACAACCTCAACGCGCTGCGCGTGCGCCCTGCGACGACGTCGGCCCAGCGCTGCGACGAGTTCCACGTGCGGATCGATCCCGAGACGCGGGTGAGTCGCCACATCGACTACTTCGGCACCGAGGTGCTCGAGTTCGGCGTGCCCACCGCGCACGATCACCTGACGATCGACGTGCGCGCCCGCGTGGTGACCTCCGAGCCGCCGAAGCCGCCGGAGGGTCCGTGGAACGCGCTCACGAGCTCCGGCTACGTGGAGGCCGGCGGCGAGTACCTGCTGCCCTGGCAGGACGACGGGCTCAACGGCCGCCTCGACGACCTCGAGGCCGCGATGCGCGCGACGACGCCGCTGGCGACCCTGCGGCTGCTCAGCCAGCTCGTCCCCGACCGGTTCGAGTACCGCCGCGGCGCGACATACGTCGGATCGACGGTGACCGACCTGCTCGACATCGGCGCCGGGGTCTGCCAGGACTTCGTGCACCTCGCGCTGGTGCTGCTGCGCCGGCAGGGCATCGCGGCGCGCTACGTCTCGGGGTATCTGTGGGCCGCGCCCGAGGACGGCGGGTCCGACTCGCTCGAGGTCGACACGCACGCGTGGCTCGAGGCGCTGCTCCCGGGCACCGACGGCCGCGGCGAGCCGGTCTGGGTGGGCGCTGACCCGACGAACCGCCGCCTGGCGAGCGAGACGCACGTCAAGATCGGCCACGGCCGCTTCTACTCCGACGTGCCGCCGGTGAAGGGCGTCTACCGCGGCCCGGCGACATCGGACCTCGACGCGGCGGTCACGATGTCGCGCCTGGATCCGCAGGCGGGCGCCCGGGCCTGAACGACGCCCTCGGAGCAGGTCGCAGAAGGGCGCTCGATCGCGCTACACTGCCACGTCTTGACCCGCCCGGGGCGGGTCGTTTTTCTGCCCCGGACAGCGTCGAGCAGTTCCTCTCGACCGGAGTCGCCACATGGCCCGCGGAGACGTGCGCATCGCTGTCACCCTCGCGTGCGAGGAGTGCAAGCGGCGCAACTACCAGACCAACAAGAGCAAGCGGAACACGCCCGATCGCATCACGCTGCGCAAGTACTGCCGCTGGTGCCGGTCGCACACCTCCCACAAGGAGACCCGCTGAGCGGGATCGCCTGACGTGGCTCGTGACCGACAGCGTGCGAAGCAGCGCCGTGCCCGCCGTGAAAAGCAGGGAGGCACGCCTGCGTCCGCGGCGCCCAACCAGCCGCAGCGGGAGAACGTCCCGGGTGAGCTCGACCACGCCTCGGGCGAGAGCGAGATCTTCGAGGCGAAGCTCGTCTCCGAGGCCGGCGGCGAGACGGCGCCCGCCGGACGCGGTGGACGGCGTCGGCGGCGAGACGGCACCCCGAGGAGCTGACGGACGCGGAGTTCGCCGCGCTCGAGGACGACGTCGACGACGTCGAGGAGGCCTTCGAGGACGGCGACGAGGAGGCCATCGAGGCCGCCGAGGAGCAGGCCGACGCCGACGCGCTCGAGCGGCACAAGGACGCCGCCCCCGGTGCCCCCGCTCCCACCGGGAAGGGCGGCTTTCGCTTCGTCGCATTCCTCCGCGCCTCCTGGGCGGAGCTGCAGCGCGTCCAGTGGCCCGACCGCCGGCAGGTCGGCCAGGCCACGGCCGTCGTCCTGGGCTTCGTCGTCGTCGCCGGTCTCTATCTCGGCCTCGCGGACGCGGCCGCCAACTGGCTCGTCGATCGGATCATCTGAGCGCCATGTATCGCTGGTATGTCGTCAACACGAAGTCCGGGCACGAGAAGAAGGTCAAGCAGAACCTCGAGCACCGGATCGTCTCGCTGGGCCAGGCCCGTGCCGTGCGGCAGATCGTCGTGCCGACCGAGACCGTCTCCGAGCTCAAGGACGGCCAGAAGGTCAGCGTCGAGAAGCGCACGATGCCCGGCTACGTGCTCGTGAACATGGACCTCACCGACGACGCGTGGATCCTCGTCAAGGGCACGCCCGGCGTCACCGGGTTCGTCGGCTCGTCCAACGAGCCGGTGCCGCTCACCCAGCCCGAGGTCGACCGCCTGCTGCACCGCGAGGTCGCGCAGAAGGTCGCCACGAAGGCCCAGTTCTCGATCGGCGAGTCCGTCAAGGTCGTCTCCGGGCCGCTGTCGGACTTCTCCGGCGAGATCGCGGAGATCAACCAGGACGCCGCCAAGCTCAAGGTGCTCGTCTCGATCTTCGGTCGCGAGACCCCCGTCGAGGTCGGGTTCGATCAGGTCAAGAAGATCTGATCGTCGCCCGTCCGTCCATTCCGTCTACCCTCACTGGTTCCTCATGGCGAAGAAGGTCCTCACCCAGATCAAGCTGCAGGCCCCCGGCGGCGGCGCCAGCCCGGCTCCGCCGGTCGGTCCCGCGCTGGGCCAGCACGGCATCAACATCATGGAGTTCTGCAAGGCGTTCAACGCCCAGACGCAGGACCAGGCGGGCGTCACGATCCCGGTCGTGATCACGGTCTACGAGGACCGCTCGTTCACCTTCGTCACGAAGACGCCGCCGGCCGCCGTGCTCATCAAGCAGGCGATCGGGCTCGACAAGGGCTCCGGGGAGCCCAACCGCAACAAGGTCGGCACGATCACGCAGGCGCAGGTCCGCGAGATCGCCGAGAAGAAGCTTGCGGACCTGAACGCCCACGACGTGGATCAGGCATCGAAGATCATCGCCGGCACCGCCCGGTCGATGGGCGTGGAGGTGGTGTGAGCATGGCGACGAAGCACGGCAAGGGCTACATCGAGGCGCGCGCGAAGGTCGACCGCGAGCGCGAGTACGAGCCCGCGGACGCCGTCCAGCTCGTCAAGGACCTCGGGCGCGCGAAGTTCGACGAGTCCGTCGAGGTGCACATCCGCACCGGCCTGAACGTCCGCCACGCGGACGAGCAGCTGCGCGGCACGATCGCGCTGCCGAACGGCCTGGGCAAGGACGTCAAGATCATCGTCTTCGCACAGGGCGACAAGGCCCGCGAGGCCGAGGAGGCCGGCGCGGACGTCGTCGGCGCCGAGGACCTCGCCAAGCAGGTCGAGGAGGGCTTCGACGACTTCGACGTCGCGATCGCCACGCCCGACCTCATGCCCGTCGTCGGCCGCCTCGGCCGCGTCCTCGGGCCCGTCGGGCAAGATGCCGAACCCGAAGGTCGGCACGGTGACGATGGACGTCGCCAAGGCCGTCGAGGAGTCGAAGTCCGGCAAGGTCGAGTACCGCACCGACCGCAACGCGATCGTGCACCTCGTGATCGGCAAGACGAGCTTCGACGAGCGCGCGCTGCTCGAGAACTACGCGGCCGTGATGGAGGAGATCGTGCGCGCCAAGCCCGCCTGCCACCAAGGGCCAGCTACATCCGTTCGATCACGCTCGCCTCCACCCAGGGGCCCGGCGTCAAGGTCGATCCCACCCGTATTCGCGACGTCCTGGAGGCCACGCCGGCCGCGGCGTAACGCCCACCAGTCGCGCCACCGCAGACCTCCGGCAGCCCGCGACGGCGGGTGGAAGTCCGGACGAGGAGGCTCATGAACAGAGAGCAGAAAGCTGCCGCGGTCGAGGAGATCGCCGAGCAGATCAAGGAGTCCGACGCGATCTTCGCCGTCGACTACCGCGGGATCACGGTCGCTCAGGCCGCCGAGATCCGCGGGAAGCTGCGCGAGTCCGACGCGACGTTCCGCATCGTCAAGAACACGCTCACCGAGCGTGCCGCGGACGCGGCCGAGGCGCAGTCGCTGAAGGAGCTGCTGAGCGGCCCGACGGCGCTGATGTTCGTGCGCGGCGACGCGGCGAGCGCGGCGAAGACGATCTCGACCTTCAACAAGGAGACCGAGCTCCTCGCCTTCAAGGGCGGGGTCATGAACGGGGAGACGCTGGAGGTCGCACAGATCCAGGCGATCGCCAAGCTTCCGTCGCGCGAGGTCCTCTACGGGCAGCTCGTCGGCATGGTCGCCGCCCCGCTCACCGGTCTGGCACGCGGCCTGGGCGGCCTGCTCGGCGGCATGGCCGTCGCGCTCGGTCAGCTCCAGCAGAAGAAGGAGTCCGGCGAGGTGCCGGCGGGCGAGGCGCCCGCTGCGGCCGTCGCGCCGGAGGCCCCGGCCCCGGAGGCCGAGGCGACGGAGACCGAGACCCCCGCGACCGAGCCCGAGGCCGAGGCACCCGCCGAGGCACCCGAGGCCGACGCATCCGACGAGCACCGAGACCACTTCCGACAACGAGAACGAGGCGGACGCTTCGGCCTAGTGCCGGACAGCGCGCCGAAGCGACCACCAAGGAGAACACAGACATGGCTACCAGCACTCAGGACTGGATCGAGGAGCTCAAGGGCATCTCGGTCCTCGAGCTCGCCGAGCGCATCAAGGCGCTCGAGGAGGAGTTCGGCGTCTCGGCGACCGCGGTCGCCGCGGCGGCGCCCGCAGCGGGCGGCGGCGGTGGCGGCGAGGCCGCCGAGGAGGAGTCCTCGACCGTCGACGTCATGCTCACCGGCGCAGGCGACAAGAAGATCCAGGTCATCAAGGTCGTCCGCGCGGCGACCGGCCTGGGCCTGAAGGAGGCCAAGGCGCTCGTCGACGAGGCGCCCAAGCCCGTCAAGGAGGGCATCGAGCGCGACGAGGCCGAGGCGCTCAAGAAGGAGCTCGAGGAGGCCGGCGCCTCCGTCGAGCTGAAGTAGCGGGTACGGCCCCCTGGCAGGACAGCCCGCGCCGCAGGCGCGGGCTGATGGCCGTCACCGCCGAAGGCGGCACGCCGCCGACGACGCACGACGGGCGCCCCACGGGGCGCCCGTCGTCGTTCCGCGGCCGCCCGGGCGTCCGGCCCGGCTGCTCGAATCACGTTCGTGACCAGCGTTCGCGCACGGCTCCGGCGGCGAGGACCCCAGCCACAGCTACGGCCTCGTCCTGCTGATGGTGCTCGTCGTCTTGTTCCTGACGATCGCGCGTGCCCGAGACGGAGGGCGCGCGCTTCGTGCTCGTCGTCATGTACGCGGCGACGCTCGTCGTCGGCCGTCTGGACGTCGAACGCCCAGACGCGCGTGCGTGAGATCGCAGGCATCGTCGCGGTCGTCGCGGTCATCGCCGGCGCTCGTCACGGTCGATGCTCCCGGGCGACGCCACGTCGATCCTGCGCGCGATCACGCTCCTGCTCGTCGCCGGCCTCCCGCTGGTGCTCGACGCGCGGCGTCGCCCGCACCGTCCGGGCGAACGGCGTGACGCTCAACGCGGTGTCGGGCGTGCTGACGATCTACCTGCTGCTCGCGCTGCTGTTCGGGGTGCTGTACATGCTCTGCAACGATCTCGGCGACGCCGCCGTTCTTCGCGGGCAAGCCGCCGGACGTCGACCCCGGCGACTTCGTCTACTTCGCCGTCACGACCCAGACGACCGTCGGCTTCGGCGACTTCGTGCCCGGCACCGACGGTCGGCCGCGCGTTCGCGGCGGCGCCAGGCGGTCATCGGGCAGATGTACCTCGTGACCGTCGTCGCGGTCGTGATCTCGAATCTCGGGCGCGCGCCGCGCCGCGCCGAGGCCGTCGGAGCCCGCGAGCGGGTCGACGAGATGCCCGGATTCTCCGCTACGCTGTCGAGGCCGTCGACCGATAGTCGCAGCCGCCCGAACCGCGTTCCCGCGCCACATACGCGGGGACGCGGGCGGGGTCCGTGAGCGTCGACACGCCCCCTCGAGGGGTCGCGTCGCGCTGTGCTATCTTGGTCGTTCGCGCTTTTTCTCAGCGCGATCCTCGCCCCATACCGTCCGCCTCCGACCCCACCAGGAGTCGCCTGCCGTGCCTCGCGTAGACGCCCTCCGGACGCGCCGCACCTTCGCGCGTCTGAACAAGGCCCTTGACGTCCCGAACCTCATCGACATCCAGCGCCGCTCGTTCGCGTGGCTGGTCGACACCGAGAAGGGAGGGCTCCGGGAGACGATCGACGACATCTCGCCGATCGAGGACTACACCGGCAACCTCGCCGTGCAGTTCGGCGAGTTCGTCTTCGACGAGCCGGCCGCGTCGATCGCCGAGTGCCGCGAGAAGGACCTCACCTACGCGCGTCCGCTGACGGTCACGGTCGCCTTCATCAACCAGGAGACCGGGCGAGATCCGCGAGCAGTCGGTGTTCATGGGCGACTTCCCGTGGATGACCGACCGCGGCACGTTCATCATCAACGGCACCGAGCGCGTCGTCGTCACGCAGCTCGTCCGTTCGCCGGGCGCCTACGTGATGGAGCCCAAGGACCGCGAGAAGCAGATGTTCACCGCGAACCTGATGCCGGCGCGCGGCTCGTGGCTCGAGCTGGAGATCGACAAGAAGGGCAAGGTCTTCGTCCGGATCGACCGCAAGCGCAAGCTGCCGGTCACGGTCCTGCTGCGGGCGCATGACCTACAACCCGGAGACGGACGCCGACGTCGAGGAGAGCCACGAGGACGATCGAGCGGCTCGACAAGGAGCTGCTCGACCTGTTCGGCGGCTCGCTCTACATCCGCAACACGATCGAGTCGGACACCGAGACCACGAAGACGAAGAAGGGCGCGCTGATCGAGCTCTTCAAGAAGCAGCGCCCGGGCGAGCCGCCCAGCGTCGACGCCGCCTACGCGCTGCTGCAGCAGCTGTTCTTCGACCCCAAGCGCTACGACCTCACGCGCGTCGGCCGCTACAAGCTCAACTCGCGCCTCGGGCCTCGACGTCGACCTCGAGACGCGCACGCTCACGCACGACGACATCCACGCGCTCGTCCAGGAGCTCGTCGAACCTGCCCGAAGTGGCTCGGCATCCCCGAGGACGGCGAGGTCGAGATCAAGGACTACGCCGCCGAGGCCGCGTCGCTCCCGCGTGACCGCGAGTACGCCCCCGGCCACACGGTCGCCGACCGCCTCGACGAGTACGAGCACTTCGGCAACCGCCGCCTGCGCACCGTCGGCGAGCTGATCCAGGACGCCTTCCGCGTCGGCCTCTACCGGATGGAGCGCGTCGTCCGCGAGCGCCTGACGACCGAGGACGAGGACACGATCACGCCGCAGACGATCGTCAACATCCGCCCGGTCGTGGCCGCGCTCAAGGAGTTCTTCGGCTCCTCGCAGCTCAGCCAGTTCATGGACCAGACGAACTCGCTGGCCGGCCTGACGCATCGCCGCCGCCTGTCGGCGCTCGGCGCCGGCGGCCTGACCCGCGAGCGCGCGCCCGATCGAGGTGCGCGACGTCCACCCGACCCACTACGGCCGCATGTGCCCGATCGAGACGCCGGAGGGCCCGAACATCGGCCTGATCGGCTCGCTCTCGAGCTTCGCCGAGGTCAGCGACTTCGGCTTCGTCACGACGCCCTACCGCGAGGTCAAGGACGGCGTCGTCACCGACAAGATCGTCCGCCTCGACGCCAACCAGGAGGCCGAGCGCCTGATCGCGCAGGCCAACCACCCGATCGACGAGAAGACCGGCAAGCTCAAGGGCCCGGAGGTCGTCTGCCGCACCCAGGCCGGCCAGTACGTCACGGTCGCGCCCGAAGGACGTCGACCTCGTCGACGTCTCGCCCGCAGCAGATCTGGTCGGTCGCCACGGCGATGATCCCGTTCCTCGAGCACGACGACGCCAACCGCGCGCTGATGGGCTCGAACATGCAGCGCCAGGCCGTGCCGCTGCTCGTCGCCGACGCGCCGCTGATCGGCACCGGCATGGAGCGCCGCGCCGCCCGCGACACGGGCGACGTGCTGCTGTCGCGAGATCGACGGCGACGGTCGCCTACGTCGACGCCGAGCAGATCGTCGATCGAGGGCAAGGACGGCCGCCGCGAGTACGAGCTGAGCAAGTTCCAGCGCTCCAACCAGGGCACGCTGATCCACCAGCAGCCGCGCGTCGTCAGCCGGCGACACGGTCAAGAAGGGCGACGTGCTCGCCGACGGCTCGTCGACCGACCACGGCGAGATGGCGCTCGGCAAGAACCTGATGGTCGCCTTCATGTCCTGGGAGGGCTACAACTTCGAGGACGCGATCATCCTCAGCAAGCGCCTGGTGAAGGACGACGAGCTCACCTCGATCCACATCGAGGAGTACGAGATCGACGCCCGCACGACGAAGCTCGGCGACGAGGAGATCACGCGCGACATCCCCAACCGCTCGGAGGAGTCGCTGCGCAACCTCGACGACCGCGGCATCGTCCGCGTCGGCGCCGAGGTCGGCTCCGGCGACCTGCTCGTCGGCAAGGTCACGCCGAAGGGCGAGACCGAGCTGACGGCCGAGGAGAAGCTGATCCGCGCGATCTTCAAGGAGAAGGCGCGCGAGGTCCGCGACACCTCGCTGAAGGTGCCCCACGGCGAGGGCGGCGTCGTCATCGACGTGCTGACGTTCTCGCGCGACGACGGCGACGACCTGCCGCCGGGCGTCAACGACCTGGTGCGCGTCTTCGTCGCCAAGAAGCGCAAGATCTCCGAGGGCGACAAGCTCGCCGGCCGCCACGGCAACAAGGGCGTCATCTCGAAGATCGTCGACGAGCAGGACATGCCGTTCCTGGAGGACGGCACGCCCGTCGACGTCATCCTCAACCCGCTCGGCGTGCCGAGCCGCATGAACGTCGGCCAGATCCTCGAGACCCACCTCGGGTGGGTCGCCGCGCAGGGCTGGTACGACGACGGCACCCAGGCGTTCAAGAACTCCCGCAAGCCGGGCGTCAAGGAGCGCGTGTACGTCTCCACGCCGGTGTTCGACGGCGCGACCGTCGAGGACGTCGACAACGCGCTGGTCAAGTGGCAGGAGGAGCACCAGGGCCGCATCCGCATGGACGTGGACACCTCGCGCACCGCCGGCCGCAAGCGCCTCCGGCAAGTTCACGCTCTTCAACGGCCGCACCGGCGAGCCGTTCGAGCAGCAGGTGACCGTCGGCTACATGTACATCCTGAAGCTGCTGCACCTCGTCGACGACAAGATCCACGCGCGCTCGACCGGCCCGTACTCGCTCGTCACCCAGCAGCCGCTGGGCGGCAAGGCGCAGTTCGGCGGCCAGCGCTTCGGCGAGATGGAGGTGTGGGCGCTCGAGGCGTACGGCGCCGCGTACACGCTGCAGGAGATGCTCACCGTCAAGTCCGACGACACCGTCGGCCGCGTGAAGGCCTACGAGGCGATCGTCAAGGGCGAGAACATCCCCGAGCCGAGCATCCCCGAGTCCTTCAAGGTGCTGCTGAAGGAGATGCAGTCGCTGTCGCTCGACGTCAACGTGGTCTCCGAGGAGGGCACGAGCGCCGAGCTGCGCGACGAGGACGACGACCTGCTGCGCGCCGCCGAGGAGCTCGGCATCGACCTGTCGGGCGTGCGCGTCGGCGGCGAGGAGCCCGAGGGCGTCGAGCTGCCCGGGCAGGACGAGGGCGGCGAGTCGGCCGCCCCCGGTCGCGGACGCCGCGGAGGCGGCGATCGACGTCGACCCGGCCGTGGCCGGCGGCGCCGACGAGGCGCTGTCGGTCGAGACCGACGCGGCGCTGGCATTCGACGAGGACATCGCGGACCTGGAGGCCGAGGCGTAGGCCGCGCCGGCCACGCCTTCGCCCCCACTGAGAGGAATCAGCAGATGATCGACATCAACAACTTCGACGCCATCGAGATCGGCCTGGCCTCGTCCAAGCAGATCCGCGCCTGGAGCTCCGGCGAGGTCACCAAGCCGGAGACGATCAACTACCGCACGCTCAAGCCCGAGAAGGACGGCCTGTTCTGCGAGCGCATCTTCGGTCCGACGAAGGACTGGGAGTGCTACTGCGGCAAGTACAAGCGCGTGCGCTACAAGGGCATCGTCTGCGAGCGCTGCGGCGTCGAGGTCACGCGCTCCAAGGTGCGCCGCGAGCGCATGGGCCACATCGACCTCGCCGCGCCCGTCAGCCACATCTGGTTCTTCAAGGGCGTCCCGAGCCGCATCGGCTACCTGCTCGACATGGCGCCGAAGGAGCTCGAGAAGATCCTGTACTTCGCCGCGTCGATCGTCACGCAGGTCGACCAGGAGGCGCGCTGGCGCGACCTGCCCGAGCTCGAGACCCAGATGCAGGCCGAGCTCGACCGCTACGCCGCCGAGCAGAAGGAGCGCGTGGACGAGCTGCAGTCCTCGCTCGACGCTCGCGTCGCCTACTTCGAGAGCGCCGATCAGAGCGGCTTCCAGGATGAGGACCACCTGTGGGCCGAGCACCTGGAGATCAACGTCAAGAAGCTCTCCGAGGACGAGCGCAAGAAGCTGATCACGGACGTCAAGAAGAGCTTCAACGCAGACATCGACGACACCGAGGCGTACTACGAGGACGCGCGGATGCGTCTGCGCGAGGTCTGGAAGCTGTTCTCCAACAAGGACGAACCGGCCGAGGATCCGCCCGCCGAGGGCGAGGAGTGGCCGCTCTCGAGCTTCATCGAGAAGCCGATCGAGAAGGACGAGTTCAAGCCCAAGAAGATCATCGCCGACGAGACGTTCTTCCGTGAGCTCAAGAGCCGCTTCGGCTCCCCGTACGGCTTCGGCGAGTACTTCGGCGGCGGCATGGGCGCCGAGCACATCCGCGAGCTGCTGCGCGAGAAGCCCGAGTACGACCTCGAGGCCAAGCCGCGCAAGGTCGACCCGGAGCGGATGGCCGGCGGCGACCTGGCCCCGGCGGACCTTCCCGGCATCGTCATGGAGCACGAGCGCCTCGAGCTCGAGGACCTCGTCAAGAACGGCAAGGGGCAGAAGCAGGCCCGCGCCGTCAAGCGCCTGAAGGTGCTCTCCGCGTTCCTGAACTCCTCGAACAAGCCCGAGATGATGGTCCTCGAGGCCGTGCCGGTGATCCCGCCGGAGCTGCGCCCGATGGTGCAGCTCGACGGCGGCCGCTTCGCCACGTCCGACCTCAACGACCTCTACCGCCGCGTCATCAACCGCAACAACCGCCTCAAGCGGCTGCTCGACCTCGGCGCGCCGGAGATCATCGTCAACAACGAGAAGCGGATGCTGCAGGAGGCCGTCGACGCGCTGTTCGACAACGGCCGCCGCGGCCGGCCCGTCACGGGCCCGGGCAACCGCCCGCTGAAGTCGCTCTCGGACATGCTCAAGGGCAAGCAGGGCCGGTTCCGCCAGAACCTGCTCGGCAAGCGCGTGGACTACTCGGGCCGCTCGGTCATCGTGGCCGGCCCGTACCTCAAGCTCCACCAGTGCGGGCTGCCGAAGCTCATGGCGCTCGAGCTGTTCAAGCCGTTCATCATGGCCCAGCTCGTCGAGCGCAAGAGCGCGCAGAACATCAAGGCCGCCAAGAAGATGGTCGACTCGATGATCCCCGAGGTCTGGGACGTGCTCGAGGACGTCATCCACGAGCACCCGGTGCTGCTCAACCGCGCGCCGACGCTCCACCGCCTCGGCATCCAGGCGTTCGAGCCGGTGCTCGTCGAGGGCAAGGCGATCCAGGTCCACCCGCTCGTCTGCCACGCGTTCAACGCCGACTTCGACGGCGACCAGATGGCCGTCCACGTCCCGCTGAGCGCCGAGGCGCAGGCGGAGGCGCGGATCCTGATGCTGTCGTCGAACAACATCCTGTCGCCGGCGCACGGCGCGCCGCTGGCGACGCCGACCCAGGACATGGTGCTCGGCGCGTACTACCTGACCTACGGCCCGAACGCCGAGGAGCTTGCGACCCGCCAGGAGACGCTGAAGAACGGGACGTGGCCCAAGAACGAGCCGCGCCCGCACGTCTTCGGCACCGCGCAGGAGGCCGAGCTCTCCTACGAGTCCGGCTTCGTCAAGCTCCAGGACCTGGCCGAGTACCGGCCGCTCGGCCGTGAGGGCGGGCACGTCCTGACGACGGTCGGGCGGATCATCTACAACGACCGCATCGAGCGGGCGCTGCAGGCATCGCTCGGCGACTCGTTCGACGAGGACGAGTACCCGTTCGTCAACGACTCGGTGCGCAAGCGCGACACCGTGCGCGTGATCGACGACCTCGTCCAGAAGTTCGGGGCGCCCGCCGTCTCGCAGGTCCTCGACGCGTTCAAGGACCTGGGCTTCCGCTACGCGACGCTCGCCGGCATCACGATCTCCAAGAACGACGTGATCATCCCGCCGAACAAGGGCGAGATCCTCGGCAAGTACGAGGGCGAGGTCGCCGAGATCCAGGACCAGTACGACATGGGCCTGATCACCCAGCAGGAGCGCCACGAGGCGGTCGTCGACAAGTGGACCGAGGCCACGGAGAAGGTCGCCGACGCCATGGAGGAGAACTTCGACGAGCTGAACCCCATCTTCATGATGGCCAACTCCGGCGCGCGTGGATCGTTCAAGCAGATCCGCCAGCTGGCCGGCATGCGCGGCCTGATGGCGAACCCGAAGGGCGAGATCATCGAGCGCCCGATCAAGGCCAACTTCATGGAAGGCCTGACGGTCCTCGAGTACTTCATCTCGACCCACGGTGCCCGCAAGGGCCTCGCGGACACCGCCCTGCGCACCGCCGACTCCGGGTACCTCACCCGGCGCCTGGTGGACGTCTCGCAGGACGTCATCATCCGCGAGCTCGACTGCGGGACCGACGAGTGCATCACGCTGCCCACGCTCAACGCGCAGGGCGAGCCGAACCAGAACCTCGTCGGCCGCGTGGCCGCGACCGAGGTCAAGACGAAGCGCGGTCGCGTCATCGTCGAGGCCGGCAACGAGATCGACCGGGCCGAGCTGGCCGCGCTCGTCGAGAGCGCCGACAACCTGCCCGACGAGGCGCAGATCCCCGTCCGCTCGACGCTCAAGTGCCGCGCCCCCATCGGCGTGTGCCAGGCCTGCTACGGCCGCGCGCTGGCGACCGGCAAGCTCGCGCAGATCGGTGACGCGGTCGGCATCATCGCCGCGCAGTCGATCGGCGAGCCGGGCACGCAGCTGACGATGCGCACGTTCCACACCGGCGGCGTCGCCGGCGCGGACATCACGCACGGCCTGCCGCGCGTCGTCGAGCTGTTCGAGGCGCGCAAGCCGAAGGGGCTTGCGGAGATGGCCGCCGAGTCGGGCAAGGTCTCGATCGAGGAGACCGAGAAGAACCTGACCGTCGTCATCACCGACGAGGCCGGCGAGGAGCACCGCACGGCCTTCCCGCGGCGCACGCGCCTGCACGTCGAGAACGGGCAGAAGATCGAGCAGGGCACGCAGCTCAACGAGGGCTCGCTCTACCCGCACGACCTGCTGTCGCTCCGCGGCCGGACGGATACCGAGCAGTACCTCGTCGCCGAGGTGCAGAAGGTCTACAAGTCCCAGGGCGTGGACATCGACGACAAGCACATCGAGCTGATCGTGCGCCAGATGATGAAGAAGGTCCGCGTGGATCAGAAGGGCGACACCGGCTACCTGCCGGGCGCGCTCGTCGATCGCTACGACTTCGCCCGCGAGAACGAGGCGGTCAAGAAGAAGAAGGGCGAGACCGCGCAGTTCGAGGAGGTCATCCTCGGTATCACGAAGGCGTCGCTGAACACCGACTCCTTCCTCTCGGCCGCCTCCTTCCAGGAGACGACGAAGGTGCTGACGGACGCCGCGCTGGAGGGCAAGAAGGACTCGCTCGCGGGCCTCAAGGAGAACGTCATCATCGGCAAGCTGATCCCGGCCGCGACGGGCCTCAAGCGCTACCGCCGCATCGAGATCGAGCCGACCGAGCCGCTCCCGCGCGCCGACGACGTCGCGCTGCTGGACTCCGACGACCTCGCCGCCGAGCTGGGCCTGGCCGAGGACGACTTCAGCTCCGGCCTCGGCGCCGGGTTCGAGCAGGACCTCTCGACGCTCGAGGAGATCGGCGCCGGCGGTCCCGCCGAGACCGGCTTCGCCGAAGAGCTCGCCGAGCTCGATCTGCCGGCGGACGACTCGTCCAAGTAAGTCTCTGGTGGTGCTGGTGCCCGCTCGGCCTGTCGTGGTCGGGCGGGCACCGGTGTCACCGCGCCCGGGGCGCGTGATCCCCCTCCCGGGGATCACGCGGAGCCCCCCGGGCGCGGCGCACCGTGCCCGCCCCGTGCGGGCGTTCGGGCGCCGCCCTCCCGGCATCTGCTGGGTGATCGGCGTACGGTGCTGGTGACCGTCCCTCGTTCGAAGGAGCTGCACCATGGCCGGAGAGAACCTGATCCTGTACGTCGCGACGTATGACGACGCGGCGGCTGCCGAAGCCGACTTCAAGGCGCTGAAGGAGGCGCAGCGTGCGGAGGACTTCGCGGTCGTCGGCGCCGTCGTCGCGAGTCGCGACGAGGCCGGTGAGGTCACCGTCGACGAGCACGGCGTCGCCTCGCCGGTCGGCGGCGGGGCGGTGCTCGGCGCGGGCGCCGGCATCGTCGTCGGCCTGTTCGCGCCGCCGATCCTGCTCGCCACGGCGCTGGGCGCCGGCATCGGCGCCGGCATCGGCGAACTGAAGAAGCGCCATGAGGAGAAGGAGCTCGGCTTCGACGTCGAGGAGTACCTGCCGCCGGGCACGTCGGCGATCCTCGTCGTGGCCGACGACACCTACGCGGACCGCATCGACCGGACGCTCGAGAAGTCGATCAAGAAGGTCAACAAGGCCGTCGAGAAGGGCGACTACGAGAAGCTCGAGAAGGAGCTCGAGGACGCGGACAAGCGGATCTCGGACGCGGTCGACTCGTAGTCCTGGTCGGGCGGGCAGCGGTGTCACCGCGCCCGGGGCGCGTGATCCCCCTCCCGGGGATCACGCGGAGCTCCCCGGGCACGGCGCACCCTGCCCGCCTCGGCGGAACGCTGGTCAGCCGACCGGTCGGGTGGCGAGGTACAGCCGTTCTCTGCATCCGCCCGAGGTGCAGGACGGGTGCAGGTCCGCGGCGATCAGTGCTGTCCCGCCGGCCGGATCGAACGCCGCGGCGAGGCTCTTGAGCCCGCCAGTCCCCTCGGGGTAGTAGGAGATCGCGGGCTCCTGGCCTCCGAACGGTTCGTCGCCCGACGGTCGCAGCCTCGCGAAGATGCCGACGTCCCCTTCCCGGGCCCCGAGCCCCCCGGCGGCGATCAGGATCGCCCCCCGTGGCCCGAACGCCACGGCGATCGCCGAGGTCGAGCCGCTGCACTTCCCGGGGCAGATGGTGCTCGACAACCCTGTGACAGTCTGCGGTGCCCTGAGCAGCCGTGTGCCGGAGACGGTGTCCACGCGAACGCTCCCGGCCATCACCAGCACCACGTCGGCGATCGCGCCTCGCAGACGGATGTGGAGTGGGCCGACGGCGATCGGGGCGGGACCGCGGTCCAGCCGCCGTGGTCTGCCGAAACGCAGCTCGCGGGTCGCCGCCGCGGCAAACAGAGACCATCGCGCGTCGATGCCGGATTCCGTCTTGACGACCCAGGCGACCTCGGCTCGCCCGCCCCTACCGACGGCGGGCGTGACCGCGGGGACCCAGGACGAGGTGGAGACCGTCGCCAGCCGGACGGCGCGTCGCGGCGTGCCGTCCCGGTCGATCGCGCGTGAGAGCACGCCGTCGTCCTGTCGCCACGCCGCGAGGACGTTCCCTGCAGGAGCGATCGAGATGCCCGCCACGGCGTTTGGCGGGAGCGTGAACCGTCGCCGGAACGCCGTGCCCGGCGTCCGCGTATAGACGGCGAGCGTCGTGGGTATGCCCGGGAGCGCGTTGTTGCCCCACTCGACCAGCGCGGCGGCGGACCCGGTGCCGTTGCCCACCAGTTGGGTGATGCGGGATCTCCGCCCGTTGCTCGAGGGGATGCGCTGGACCCGGCCGGCATACCCGTCGGCGCTGCCGTACCCGAACGCGGCGCCGCCGCGAACGTCCTGGAGCGCGTAGACCGCCCGGCCCGAACGATCGGCGACGGCGCTCTGGACGGGCGTCGTGATGCCGGGAGCCTGCTTCAGGGGCCCGGGCGGGCGGAACTGAAAGGCCCCAGCCCCCAGCAGGAGCCGCGGCCGGGATGGGCCGGCGAACGCGAAGGACAGCACTCCTTCGGGGGTGGCGTACGGCCCCGGCTCGATCGGGGCGCCCGACAGGGACCACGACGACGCGGCCGCGAGCGGCGGGGCAGCGATCAGGAGGCAGCACGCGAGCGCAGCGACGACTCCGCAGCACCTCCGAACCCGGACCATCGACCGATCGTACGCCCGTGCACGGCCGCTCGAGCCGGCTCCGCCGATCAGAGGTCGCGGGCCCACGTGGCGAGAACGTCGACGTGCTCGTCCGCGAGCCCCACATGCGGGCAGCGTCTCGACGAGGAGCGTCGGCGCCTCACGCGCGCGCGCCCAGGACCGGCACGCGTCGTTCAGCGCGTCGTCGACCCACGCCAGCGGTCGCTGCGGCCCCGCGTAGTCCTCGATCGCCGCGAGCTTCCAGTGCGCGTGGCTGCGGCCCGGATCGCGGTCGAAGCTCAGCACCGGGAGTTCGCTCGGCAGCCCCAGCACCCCCGGCAGGTACTCGTTCGCCTTCTCCTCCCAGCCGGTGCACCAGACGAGGTCGAAATCGGCGCCGAGCGTTTGCAGGTGCCCGGCCGCGGCGGCCGAAATCAGGTGGGGCGACCCGTCGATGGACATCCAGGAGCCCGCTGGACGCTCATTGGACGGGAATCCGAAGAGCGAGATGACGCCATCAACGTCGACCAGGAGCAGCGGTTTGCAGGGGTTTCGTCGATTCACGCGGGGACCGGCGTACCAAGAGGGGTGTTCCGGGGTACCCTATGGACAGCGGATCGGTCAACCCCGCAGGTGCGGGTGCCGATGACACGGACAGTCCCCGGCTCTCGTCACCGCACCGGTCCCGTCGCACCCCTCCAAGCATGACGCTCCAACTCGGCATCCTCTTCGCGCTGCTCTGTGCCATCGGCAGCAACCTCGCGTTCTTCTTCAAGCACCGCGGCGCGTGCGCGGCTCCGTCGGTCGACATCCGCCGTCCGCTGCACACCGCGGCCGAGCTGTGGTCGTCGAAGTGGTTCGCGATCGGCATGGGCGTCGGCGGCCTCGCCTGGCTGCTGCACGTCGCGGCGCTGGCGCTCGCGCCGATGTCCACCGTCCAGGCGGTCGTCGCCGGCGGTGTCGCGCTCATCGCGGTGATGGCCGACCGCATCTTCGGCATGAAGGTCAGTTCCCGCCAGTGGTGGGGCCTGGGCCTCACCGCCGCCGGTCTCGTGCTGCTCGCCGTGACCATGCCGGCGCAGACGGGCTCTCACGCCTCCTACTCGCTCGCGCCGATGATCGCCTTCGAGGCCGGACTGCTCGGCATCGGCGCGCTGCTGATCGTCGGGCCGCATGCGGCCGGCGCGCGCGCCGAGCACCACGGCGTCGCGCTCGCCATTGCCTCGGGCATCCTCTTCGGCGTCTGCAACGTCTCCGTGAAGGCGCTCTCCGGGCTGGTCTGCCAACAACGGCGCGCTCGCCATCATCAGCCCGTGGACGGCCGTCGCGCTGTGCGCATCGGTCGCCGCGTTCTACGCGTCCGCCCGCAGCCTCCAGGACGGCGAGGCGGTCTCCGTGATCGCGCTCACCGGCACGGCGATGAGCGTCGCCTGCATCTCCGGCGGCATCCTCGTCTTCGGCGACCCGCTCCCCGCCGACCCGGTCGGCATCGCGCTCCAGGGCGTCGCCTTCCTGCTCGTGATCGTCGCCTCGGCGCTCACGCCGGCGCCGCGTTCCGCCCTGGGCGGAGCACGCACGCCGGTTCCCAGCGCAGGCTGACCCGCTCAGAACGGGCCTCGCAGGACGCGTCGGACGAGCGTCCGGCTCCGCCTGCGCCATACCGGACAATCCACGCACCGCGACTGCTGCGCCGTGGCGGCGTTGCAGCGGGGTAGGCTGGGCATGAGGGTTGTCCAGATCGACCAACCGATCTGACACAGTGGAGAAGAGCGAGGGTCCGATGGCGACAGAAGCGTCAGCAGGAACGGCGATCGACTACCAGGAACTGGCCAAGCGCCACCTGTGGCTGCACTTCAGCCGCATGGGCGCCTACGACCGCGGCGCCGAGGTGCCCGTGATCGTCAAGGGCGACGGCTGCTACGTCTGGGACGAGCACGGCAACCGCTACCTCGACGCGCTCAGCGCCCTGTTCTGCGTGAACATCGGCCACGGTCGCGCCGACATCGCGCAGGCCGGAGCCGACCAGGCCAAGGAGCTCGGCTTCTTCACGACCTGGTCCTACGCCCACCCCCGCGCGATCGAGCTCGCGGCCAAGATCGCGTCGCTCGCCCCCGGCGACCTCAACCGCGTCTTCTTCACCTCCGGCGGCGGCGAGTCCGTCGAGACGGCGCTGAAGGTCGCCCGCCAGTACCACAAGCTCACGGGCAACCCGAACAAGACGAAGTTCATCGCGCGCGAGATCGCCTACCACGGCACGACGCTCGGCGCGCTCTCCGCGACCGGCGTCACCGGGCTGCGCCAGCCGTTCGAGCCGTTCACGCCGGGCGGCTGCCACGTGCCGAACACGAACCTCTACCGGCTCGCGCCCGGCTACGGCGTCGAGAACCTCGCCGAGGCCGTCGCCGCGCGGCATCGAGTTCGAGGGCCCCGAGACGGTCGCCGCCGTGATCATGGAGCCCGTCCAGAACGCCGGCGGCTGCTTCGTCCCGCCCGAGGGCTACTGGCAGCGCGTGCGCGAGATCTGCGACCAGTACGACGTGCTGCTGATCTCCGACGAGGTCATCTGCTCCTGGGGCCGGCTGGGGACCTGGTTCGGGGCCCAGCGCTTCGACTACCAGCCGGACATCATCACGACCGCCAAGGGACTGACGTCGTCCTACGCGTCGATGGGCGCGATGATCACCAGCGACCGCGTGATGGAGCCGTTCCTCGAGGGATCCACGTCGTTCGTGCACGGCTTCACCTTCGGCGGCCACCCGATGGCCGCGGCCGTCGCGCTCGCGAACATCGCGGCGTTCGAGGAGGAGGGCATCCTCGAGCACGTCAACGAGAACGAGCACCACCTGCGCGCGATGCTCGAGTCGCTGCGCGACATCCCGATCGTCGGCGACGTGCGCGGCGCCGGGTACTTCCACGCCATCGAGCTCGTCAAGGACCGTGAGACCAAGGAGAGCTTCCACGGTGAGGAGGCCGAGACGCTCCTGCGCGGCTACCTCAGCGGTGAGCTCTTCCGCCGCGGCCTCATCTGCCGCGCGGACGACCGCGGCGACCCCGTCATCCAGTTCGCCCCGCCGCTGATCGCGGGCCCCGAGCAGTTCGAGGAGATCGAGGCCGTGCTGCGCCCCGTCCTCGAGGAGGCCTCGCGCCGCATGGGGAGCCACTAGGCGGGCGTCCGCCGGCCGGCGCCATCGATGCTGACCGTCCGCGACGTCTTCGCCGACCTCGACGTCCGGCTCCTCGCGGGCGACGAGGGGCTCGACGCCCCCGTCCGGTGGGTGCACATCTCCGAGCTGGCGGACCCGACGCCGTTCCTCTCCGGAGGCGAGCTGCTGCTCACCACCGGGATGGCGCCTCGACACCGCCAAGGCCCAGCGCGAGTACGTCGCGCGGCTCGCCGACCACGGCCTCGCCGGCCTGGGCTACGCGACCGGCCTCGGCCATCAGAAGGTGCCCAAGGCGCTCGTCGACGCAGCACGGGCCCGCGGCTTCCCGCTCTACGAGGTGCCGTACGACACGCCCTTCATCGCGATCACCGAGCGCGCCTTCACGCGGCTCGTGAACGAGCAGTACGCCCTGCTGCGCCGGTCGATCGCCGCGCAGGAGCGCCTGCAGCGGATCGTCCTCAGCGAACGCGGGCTCGACGCGATCGTCGCCGCCATCGCCGCGCTCGTCGGCGGGCCCGCGCTCGTGTTCGACGGCCGCGGCGAGCTCGAGGCGCTCCACGCCTTCCGCCGCGAGCTCGCCCCCGAGACCGTCACCGCCCTCGGCGACGAGCTGCGCGAGCGTGCTCGCCGCGGCGAGGCGCGCGGCTTCGTCCCGGCGGACCCCGACCTCGCGGCCCGCGCGCTGGCGCTGCCCGTCGGCTCGCCCGACGGGCCGGAGGACGGGTTGCCGCAGGCCTGGCTCGTCGCCGCCAAGGACACCGGCGAGCCTCGCCGAGATCGACCGGCTCATCCTGCACCAGGCCGTCACCGTCATCGCGCTCGAGCTGCTGCGCCGGCGCGTCGCCGACAACACCGAGCGCCGGCTCGCGGGCGACGTGCTCTCCGCGGCCGTCGGCGGCGACCTTGAGGGGGCCGAGCTCACCCGCCGCCTCGAGCCGTTCGGCCTCGGCGGACGCGTCACGACGCTCGTCCTCGCGCCCGCCGACCGCCGCGCCGACACCGTCGAGGCGGCGCTCGTCGACGCGCTGCGCGGGGAGGCCGTCAGCGGGCTCGTCGCCCAGCACGGGCGCTTCGTCGGCGCGCTGCTCCCCGGGTTCCTCGACGAGGAGCTCGCGGAGGTCGCGGGACGGATCACCGCGCGCGTCGCCGAGCAGACCGGCGCGGTCGCGGGCGCCGGCGCCGGTCGCGCGCTCCCCGCCGGCCGCGTGCGCGAGAGCTGGCACGAGGCACGGTTCGCGCTCGAGGCGCGCGAGCTGACGCGCGTCGAGCACGGCGGCTCCGGGCCGGCGCGCAACGGCGGCCCGATGCCGGTTCCCGAGGTCGCCACCTACCGCGACCTCGGATCCTTCCGCCTGCTCCTGTCGCTCCAGGACACCGAGGCGCTGCGCCTCTACTGCGACTCGCTGCTCGCGCCGATCGAGAGCGGCGACGGGCACTACGGGGGCGAGCTGATGCGCTCGCTCGAGGCGTTCATCGAATGCAACGGGCAGTGGGAGGCCGCCGCGCGGCGCCTCTACTGCCACCGCCACACGCTGCGCTACCGCATCCGCAAGATCGAGCAGCTGACCGGCCGCGACCTCAGCTCCGCCCGCGACCGGATCGAGTTCTGGCTCGCGCTGCGCGGCAGCGAGATCGTCCATCCGTCCCGGCGCACGAGCGCCACATGACACCAATGACTGAGAGGACCCCATGAAGGTCGGCGTGCCCACCGAGATCAAGACCGACGAGTACCGCGTCGCCATCACCCCCTCCGGCGTGCGCGAGCTCAGCCAGCACGGCCACCAGGTCGTGATCCAGCACGGCGCCGGCGAGGGCTCGGCGATCAGCGACGCGGAGTACGAGGCGCAGGGCGCGCGGATCGTGCCCGACGCCGACGCCGTCTTCGCCGAGGCCGACATGGTCGTCAAGGTCAAGGAGCCCCAGGCGGTCGAGATCGCACGGCTGCGCGAGGGGCAGACGCTCTTCACCTACCTGCACCTGGCGCCCGACCCCGAGCAGACGCAGGGTCTCATCGCCAGCGGCGCGACCTGCATCGCCTACGAGACCGTCGAGGACCGGCAGGGACGCCTGCCGCTGCTCGCGCCGATGAGCGAGATCGCCGGCAAGATCGCCACGCAGGCCGGCGCGTTCATGCTCGAGAAGCCGCTCGGCGGGCGCGGCCTGCTGCTCGGCGGCGTGCCGGGCGTTGCCGCCGGCAAGGTCATGGTGATCGGCGGCGGCGTCGTCGGCCAGAACGCGGCGCAGGTCGCGCTCGGCATGGGCGCCGAGGTCTACATCTACGACCGCAACATCGACCGGCTGCGAGAGCTGGAGCACCAGATGAACTGGCTGGCGTCCACCTGCTTCGCCTCGACCCTGGAGATCGAGCAGCGCCTGCCCGAGATCGACCTCGTCATCGGCGCCGTGCTCGTCAAGGGCGGCAAGGCCCCGCACGTCATCACGCACGAGCAGCTGCGCCTGATGAAGCGCCACACGGTGCTCGTCGACGTGTCGATCGATCAGGGCGGCTGCTTCGAGACCTCCAGGGCGACGACCCACAGCGACCCGACCTACGAGACGGACGGGATCACCCACTACTGCGTCGCGAACATGCCCGGCGCCGTGCCGATCACCAGCACCTGGGCGCTGACGAACGCCACGATGCCGTTCGTGCTCAAGCTCGCCGACCACGGCGTCCACGACGCCCTGGCGAGTGACCCGGGGTTCCTCAAGGGCCTCAACGTCGCCGCCGGCAAGGTCACCTACGAGCCCGTCGCCCGCGACCAGGGCCTGGACTACACGACACCGGCCGACGCGCTCGCGCTCGTGGCCGGGGCTGCGTAGGCCCCGCCGCTGCTACTCTCCTGCGTCGCATGCCCACGACCAGCCAGCTCATCCGCAAGGGCCGCACGCCCAAGCCGAAGAAGCTCTCCACCCCCGGTCTGAAGACCGGCAAGGGGCGCAAGAAGAAGACCGCCGCGCCCCAGCGCCGCGGCGTCTGCACGCGCGTCTACACCACGACGCCGAAGAAGCCGAACTCGGCGCTGCGCAAGGTCGCCCGCGTCCGCCTCTCCGGCGGCGCGGAGGTCACCGCCTACATCCCCGGCGAGGGCCACAACCTGCAGGAGCACTCGGTCGTGCTCGTCCGCGGCGGCCGCGTCAAGGACCTGCCGGGCGTGCGCTACAAGGTCGTGCGCGGGACGCTCGACGCCGCCGGCGTCAGCGATCGCAAGAAGGCCCGCAGCCAGTACGGCGTCAAGAAGAGCTAGGACCCACCATGCGCCGTAACTCCGCCACCATCCGGCCGGTCGAGCCGGACCCCATTCATCGCTCGCGCCTCGTCCAGCAGGTCGTCAACAAGGTGATGCTCGACGGCAAGAAGTCGACCGCCGAGGCCATCGTCTACGACGCGCTCGCGATCCTCGCCGAGAAGACCGGCAACGACCCGGTCGAGGCGCTCGAGGCCGCGATCAAGTCGCTCACCCCGGCCCTCGAGGTCCGCTCCCGCCGCGTCGGCGGCGCCACCTACCAGGTGCCCGTCGAGGTTCCCGCCCGCCGCGCCCGCACGCTCGCCGTGCGCTGGCTCGTCGAGTTCGCCCGCCAGCGCCGCGAGAAGACCATGGCCCAGCGCCTCGCCAACGAGCTGCTCGACGCCACGAGCCAGCAGGGCGGCGCCTACAAGCGCAAGGACGACATCTACCGCATGGCGCAGGCCAACAAGGCCTTCGCCCACTATCGCTGGTAGCGGACGCCGGGTGCGCCATCCGCGCCCGTGCATGCGCCGCCGATCACGCCGGCGTCCTCGCTCACCGATAGCGGTGCTATCGGTTTCGACGCGTCCTGACGCACGCGCCGGCGCCCGCTCCCAGCGGCGCCGCTTGTCAGACGACTGACTCCATGGGTGTCCGGGACGAGATCCGGTTCTCGGTGGAGGCGCTGCGGCGGCTGCCGTGGCCGGTTGCGCGGTTCGTCGTTCGTGCTCGTGTGCGGGCGCGGCGGGATGGGGATGTGTTCTCGCTGGATTCGGCGCTGCGGCCGGCGAAGCTGCAGGCGCTGCTGGAGGCGGCGGCCGGGCGGCGGCGGGTGGTGGAACTGGGGACGGGCACGGCCTGGGCGACGGTCGCGCTGGCGATCGCCGACCCGCAGCGGACGATCGAGAGCTGGGATCCCGTGGTGCGCGAGCAGCGCGAGCGCTACGTCGACCTGGGCGGGCCGGACGTACGCCGGCGGATCACGTTCGTCGAGGGGCTGGGGGAGAAGGGCCCGGGAACGACGACGGGCGTCGACCTGCTGTTCATCGACAGCTCGCACGAGCGCGAGCCGACGCTCGCGGAGGTCGCCGCCTGGCGCCCCGCGCTGGCTCCGGGCGCGCTGATCGCCTTCGACGACTACGGGCACCCGGACTACCCGGGCGTCGCGCAGGCCGTCGCGGACCTCGGCGCCGAAGGGGAGGAGCGCGCGTCGCTGTTCCTCTGGCACCAGCCCTGAGGCTCGCGCTCGCTCACGGCGAGCGGCGAGTTGTGTCATCCCGGTGGTGGTCAACTCGCATCTCGGCGCGCGCCTCCGGCCGAGGTCCGGGTTGTGCCCCGTAGGTGGTGGCGAACTCAGACCTCGTCGGTGCTCGCAGCAGGGATTAGGCTCCGCGCATGCGCTGGCTGGCACTCGCCGCCGAGGAATCGAGCACCTACACCGTCGGGCCGAACATCGGCCTCGTGGTCTGGACGATCGTGGGCGTCGTCCTGGCGGTCCTCGTCCTGACGGTCCTCGTTCGCTGGGCGCGCAAGCCGCGCTGATCCGCCGGCCGGCGGCCCGCTACTCCCGCAGCGCCACCAGCACGCCGCCGCCGAGCAGCGACGAGCACCGCGGCCAGCGCCTCGGCGTAGGCGCCCGACCCGGCCCGCAGCGTGCCCTCGACGAGCCGCCCGCCGACGAGGCCGGTGTCGTCGACGTCCGGGAGGTCGCCGAGCAGGACGATGCCCAGCAGCACGAACCCGATGAGCGTGATGGCGGCCGCGGCGGCGGTCACGCCGCGCACGGCGGCGGGCACCAGCACGACGGCGAGAATCGCGAGCCCGAGCAGCGCGGGACCGTGCAGGTCCCAGCCGGTGCGGTCCAGCGACGGCTCGAGCTCGCGGTCGATCGCCACGCGCAGGACCGGCAGGAACGTCGCGGCGATCGCGGCCAGCGCGCCCAGAACCACGGCCGCCGCAGCGCCCCGGCGGGCCGCGGCGGCCCCGCGGGAAGCCTGCCGATCCGCCGCGTCGGGTGCTGCTATCATCGTCGATCCGGCGCGGCGCGCTGCTCATGTGCGCGCCCTGTCGGAATCGTCCCTGCTCACGGATGGATCGCTCGAGCACATAGCGCCACGACCGGGTTTCCAACCCCCTGTGCGCGCGGGCCCGAGTGGCCCGTTTTCTTTGCCCTCACCCACACCAAGCTGACTCCCATGCCCCGTAAGTTCACGCTCGAGAAGACCCGGAATATCGGGATCATGGCGCACATCGACGCCGGTAAGACGACGACGACCGAGCGCATCCTCTACTACACCGGCCGCACGTACAAGATCGGCGAGGTCCACGAGGGCGCCGCGACGATGGACTGGATGGAGCAGGAGCAGGAGCGCGGCATCACGATCACGTCCGCCGCGACGACCTGCGAGTGGGACGACCACCGCATCAACATCATCGACACGCCCGGACACGTCGACTTCACCGTCGAGGTCGAGCGCTCGCTGCGCGTCCTCGACGGCGCGATCGCCCTCTTCGACTCCGTCGCCGGCGTCGAGCCGCAGTCCGAGACGGTCTGGCGCCAGGCCGACAAGTACGGCGTCCCGCGCATCGCCTACATCAACAAGATGGACCGCATCGGCGCGGACTTCGACAAGGGCGTCCGGACGATGATCGACCGGCTCGGCGCCCAGCCGGTGCCGATCCAGCTGCCGATCGGCGCCGAGGGCGACTTCCTCGGGCATCATCGACCTCGTCGACGATGAAGGCCATCACCTACAACGACGACCTCGGCAAGGACGTCGTCGTCGGCGAGATCCCGGCCGAGCACCTCGAGCGCGCCGCAGGCCGCCCGCGAGCACCTGCTCGAGGAGGTCAGCCACTACGACGACGGGCTCGCTCGAGCTGATCCTCGAGGACGCGCGAGATCCCGGTCGACCGCCTCAAGCAGGCGATCCGCAAGGCGACGCTCGAGATCGCGTTCACCCCGGTCCTCTGCGGCTCGTCGTTCAAGAACAAGGGCGTCCAGCCGCTGCTCGACGCCGTCCTCGCGTACCTCCCCTCGCCGCTCGACGTCCCGCCGGTCGAGGGCATCGACCCGAAGACCGAGGAGATCGTCGTGCGCAACGCCGACGACTACGAGCCGTTCGCGGCCCTCGCCTTCAAGATCATGTCCGACCCGTTCGTCGGCAAGCTCACCTACTTCCGCGTCTACTCGGGCACGGCTCGAGGCCGGGTCCAAGGTGCTGAACGTCTCGCACCGGCAAGACCGAGCGCGTCGGCCGCATCCTGATGATGCACGCCAACGACCGCGAGGACGTCGCCGGAGGTCTACGCCGGCGACATCGCCGCGGCCGTCGGCATCAAGCAGATCGTCACCGGCGACACGCTCTGCGAGCCGGGCAAGCCGGTGAAGCTCGAGCAGATCGACTTCCCCGAGCCCGTCATCAAGGTCGCCGTCGAGCCGAAGACGAAGTCCGACCAGGAGAAGATGTCGGTCGCGCTCGGCCGCCTGGCCGAGGAGGACCCGACCTTCCGCGTGCAGACCAACGAGGAGACCGGCCAGACCGAGATCTCGGGCATGGGCGAGCTGCACCTCGAGATCCTCGTCGACCGCATGCGCCGCGAGTTCAACGTCGAGGCGAACGTCGGCAAGCCGCAGGTCTCCTACCGCGAGACCGTGCGCGGCACGGCCACGAAGATCGAGGGCAAGTTCGTCCGTCAGACCGGCGGCTCGGGCCAGTACGGCGTCGTCTACATCACGATGGAGCCGGCGCCCGGCGAGGGCTTCGACTTCGTCAGCGAGATCAAGGGCGGCTCGATCCCGTCGGAGTTCATCCCCGCGGTCGAGAAGGGCTGCGAGGAGGCCATGGGCACCGGCGTGCGCGCCGGCTACCCGATGGTCGACGTGCGCGTGCGCCTCACCGACGGCAAGTACCACGACACGGACTCGTCGGAGATCGCCTTCAAGATCGCCGGCTCGCTGGCCTTCAAGGAGGCCGCCAAGCGCGCCAAGCCGGTCCTGCTGGAGCCCATCTTCAAGGTCGAGGTCGTGACGCCGGAGGACTTCATCGGCGACGTGATCGGCGACCTCAGCAAGCGCCGCGGGCGCCTCGAGGGCCAGGAGCCGCGCGGCAACGCCGTCGCGATCACGGCCGAGGTCCCGCTCGGCGAGATGTTCGGCTACGCGACGGACCTCCGGTCCAACACGCAGGGCCGCGCCAACTACACCATGCAGTTCGAGAAGTACGACGAGGTTCCGCCGAACATCGCCGAGAAGATCGTCGAGCACCGCACCGGCGAGGCGGTCGCTGCCTAGACAGCACCGCCGGCCGATCTGAGCTAGCTTTCCCTGGTTCGCCCAGAGAGCGGCTTCGAGACCCCGACAGACGCAGAGAGACACAGGAGCAACCAGTGGCCAAGGAGAAGTTCGAGCGGGACAAGCCGCATGTCAACGTCGGCACGATCGGTCACATCGACCACGGCAAGACGACGCTGACGGCTGCGATCACCACCGTTCTCGCAGAGAAGATGGGCGGCGAGGCCAAGAGCTTCGCCGAGATCGACAACGCTCCCGAGGAGAAGGAGCGCGGGATCACGATCGCGACGTCGCACGTCGAGTACCAGACCGAGAACCGGCACTACGCCCACGTGGACTGCCCGGGTCACGCCGACTACGTCAAGAACATGATCACGGGCGCCGCGCAGATGGACGGCGCGATCCTCGTGGTGTCCGCCGCCGACGGCCCGATGCCGCAGACGCGTGAGCACATCCTGCTCGCCCGCCAGGTCGGCGTGCCGTACATCGTCGTGTTCCTCAACAAGGCCGACATGGTCGACGACGAGGAGCTCCTGGAGCTCGTCGAGGTCGAGGTGCGCGAGCTCCTCTCCGCGTACGACTTCCCGGGCGACGACATCCCCTTCATCACCGGCTCGGCGCTGAAGGCGCTCGAGGGTGACGAGGAGTACAAGGCGAAGATCGTCGAGCTGGCCGAGGCCCTGGACACCTACATCCCGGAGCCCGTCCGCGACCTCGACAAGCCGTTCCTGATGCCGGTCGAGGACGTCTTCTCGATCACCGGCCGCGGCACGGTCGCCACCGGCCGCATCGAGCAGGGCATCGTCCACACGGGCGACACGGTCGAGATCGTCGGCGTCAAGGACACGACGAGCACGGTCGTCACCGGCGTCGAGATGTTCCGCAAGATCCTCGACGAGGGTCAGGCGGGCGACAACGTCGGCTGCCTCCTGCGCGGCACCAAGCGCGAGGAGATCGAGCGCGGGCAGGTGCTCTGCAAGCCGGGCTCGATCACGCCGCACACCAAGTTCAAGGCCGAGGTCTACATCCTCAAGAAGGAGGAGGGCGGCCGTCACACGCCGTTCTTCACCGGCTACCGGCCGCAGTTCTACTTCCGCACGACGGACGTCACCGGCGTCGCCAACCTGCCCGAGGGCACGGAGATGGTCATGCCCGGCGACAACGTCGCGATGACGATCGAGCTGATCCAGCCGATCGCCATGGACGCCGGCCTGCGCTTCGCCATCCGCGAGGGCGGCCGCACGGTGGGCTCGGGCGTCGTCACCGAGATCGTCGAGTAGTTCCGGCACGGGGACGGGGCCGCAGGCCTCGTCCCGCGCCGACCACAGCAGATACGACACACGCCGGACCTGACGGCGGGCCCCCAGCCGGTTCACGGGGATCCGCCTTCAGCACGCAGTGAGGCAGTACGAACCTTTCATCAGACAGCAGACGGAACGAGACGAAGAGCAGCCACATGGCAGCCGCCACCCAGAACAAGATCCGCATCCGGCTCAAGGCCTATGACCACCAGGCCATCGAGACCGCTGCCAAGGAGATCGTCGAGACGGCGTCTCGCACCGGCGCGACCGTCACCGGTCCCGTGCCCCTGCCGACCGAGAAGAACGTCTACTGCGTGATCCGCTCGCCGTTCAAGGACAAGGACTCGCGCGAGCACTTCGAGATCCGCACGCACAAGCGTCTGATCGACATCCACCAGCCGACGCCCAAGACGGTCGACTCGCTCCAGCGCCTCGACCATCTCCCCGCGGGCGTCGACATCGAGATCCGCCTCGCCGGGTAACCCATCATGTCCGCGATCCTCGCCAAGAAGCTCGGCATGACGCAGGTGTTCCTCGAGGACGGCCGCGTCGAGCGCGTCACCGTGCTCGAGGCCGGTCCGTGCCCGGTGACCGCCAAGCGCACCACCGACCGCGACGGCTACGACGCCGTCCAGCTCGCCTTCGGAGCCACGAAGGAGAAGCACCTGTCCAAGCCCGAGCTCGGGCATCTCCAGAAGGCCGACGCCGCGCCGCACAAGCACCTCGTCGAGTTCCGCGACGAGGGCGGCGAGCTGAACGTCGGTGACACCGTCACCGCCGACTCGTTCGCCGAGGGCGAGAAGGTCAAGGTCGCCGGCGTCTCCAAGGGCAAGGGCTTCCAGGGCACGATCAAGCGCCACAGCTTCTCCAGCGGCCCCAAGTCGCACGGCTCGCACAACGTGCGCGCCCCGGGCTCGATCGGCGCCTCGGCCTGGCCGGCGCGCGTGATGAAGGGCATCCGCGGCCCGGGTCAGATGGGCAACAAGCGGATCACGCAGCGCGGCCTCACGATCGTGCGCGTCGACCCGGCTCAGAACCTGCTGCTGATCCGCGGCGCCGTCCCCGGCGCCCGCGGCGGCCTCGTGGAGGTGCGCACCGATGGCTGAGACCCCACCGCGGGTCCCCCCGCAACAGCGTTCGAAGGGGCGCGGGCAGCCCGCTGGGGACGCTCCGATTCTCGGCGGCTCGAAGACGGTCGGGCTCGACGGCGACGCGTTCGGCGCGCGGTTCAACGGCCCGCTCGTCCACGAGACCGTCCGCGCCGAGCTCAACGCCCGCCGCCAGGGCACCGCGTCGACGAAGACGCGCGGCCTGGTCCGCGGCGGTGGCGCCAAGCCGTGGCGCCAGAAGGGCACGGGCCGCGCCCGCGCCGGCTCCTCGCGCTCGCCGATCTGGACCGGCGGCGGCACCATCTTCGGCCCGCAGCCGCGCCACTACACGTTCAAGGTCAACCGCAAGGAGCGCCGCGCCGCGCTGCGCAGCGCCCTATCGGTGCACGCCGAGCGCGGGTCGCTCGCGGTGCTCGACGTCGCGGCCTTCGAGACGCCCTCGACCAAGCAGGCCGCCGCGCTGCTGTCGGACTGGTCCGGCGGCGGCTCCGTCCTCGTCCTCCTCACCGAGGACCAGGCGCTGGTCGCCCGCTCGTTCCGCAACCTGCAGCGCGTCACCGTGCTCCCGTCGACCGAGGCCGGCATCGCCGACATCATCGGCGCGGCCCGGCTGCTGGTCAGCGAGGACGCCCTGACCGAGCTCGCGGCCCGCGCCAAGGGCGAGCGCACCGAGTCGGAGGAGGAAGCCTGATCATGGATCACACCCAGGTCATCATCCGCCCGGTCGTCAGCGAGAAGAGCTACGTGCTCGCCGCCAACGACAAGTACACGTTCCGCGTCCATCCGGATGCGCACAAGACGCAGATCCGCCAGGCCGTGGAGGCGCTCTTCGAGGTCAAGGTCCTCGAGGTCCGCACGATCACGGTCCGCTCCAAGCCCAAGCGCCGCGGCTACACGTCCGGCCGCACGCGGCAGTGGAAGAAGGCCATCGTCACGGTGCGCCCCGGCGACACGATCCCGGTCTTCCAGGGCCTGCAGGGGCTGGAGGGGTAACGCATGGCCATTCGCAAGCCCAAGCCCACGAGCCCGGGTCGTCGCTTCTCGACGTACCCCGACTTCGCGGAGATCACGAAGACCGAGCCCGAGCGCACGCTCGTCGAGGGCCTGAAGAAGACCGGTGGCCGCAACGCCAACGGCCGCAAGACCTCGCGCCATCGCGGCGGCGGCGCCAAGCGCCTCTACCGCCGCGTCGACTTCAAGCGCCGCAAGGACGACGTCCCCGCGAAGGTCGCCGCGATCGAGTACGACCCCAACCGGACCGCGTACATCGCGCTGCTCCACTACGTGGACGGCGAGAAGGCGTACATCCTGGCCCCGGCGCGGCTCGAGGTCGGCGCCATGGTCATGTCCGGCCCCGACGCCGAGATCACGACCGGCAACTGCCTGCCGCTGGCGAGCATGCCGGTCGGCACCGTGGTCCACAACGTCGAGCTGCAGCCCGGCCGCGGCGGCCAGCTCGGCCGCTCCGCCGGCACGAGCATCCAGCTGATGGCGAAGGACCAGGGCATGGCGACCCTGCGCCTGCCCTCCGGCGAGATGCGCATGGTCCGCGCCGAGTGCCGCGCCACGATCGGCACGATCGGCAACGCCGATCACCAGAACGTCAAGGTCGGCAAGGCCGGCCGCAAGCGTCACATGGGCGTCCGCCCGCAGACGCGCGGCACCGCCATGAACCCGGTCGACCACCCGCACGGCGGCGGCGAGGGCTCGACCACCGCCGGCCGCCATCCGGTCACGCCGTGGGGCAAGCCGACGCTCGGCTACCGCACGCGCAAGAAGAACAAGGCGTCCGACCGCTACATCGTCCGTGGTCGCCGCCGTGGGAAGGGCAAGAGACCGATGAGTCGCTCGAGCAAGAAGGGCCCGTTCGTCGAGGAGCGCCTCATGGGCCGCATCCTCGCCGATGAACGAGGAGAACAAGAAGCCATGGTCAAGACCTGGTCGCGGACCTCGACGATCTTCCCGGAGATGGTCGGGCACACGATCGCCGTCCACGACGGGCGCAAGCACGTGCCCGTGTTCGTCAGCGAGTCGATGGTCGGCCACAAGCTCGGCGAGTTCGCGCCGACCCGCACCTACCGCGGTCACGCCGGCACGGGGAAGGTCCGCTAGTCGTGGCCGAGCCGAAGAAGACCAGCCCGAAGGCGCGCGCCGCCAAGGACGAGGCTGCCGAGACGGCCGCCGAGGTCAAGGCCGCCGTCGCCGCCGAGCAGGCCGACGAGGCCGCCGAGGCGAGCGCCGAGCAGGCGGCGACGGCCGAGGCCGACGCGGAGGCCGAGGCGCAGGCGCCCGCGGAGGAGCAGCCCGCGCCCAAGCGCCGGACCCGCAAGAAGGCCGAGGCGCAGGCGCCCGCCGAGGAGCCGAAGGCGGCTCCCAGGCGCGGCCGCACGCCCGGCGAGCGCCCGGTCGTCCGCGCCCAGGCCAAGTACGTCCGCACGTCCGCCCGCAAGGCGCGGCTGGTGTGCGATCACATCCGCGGCAAGTCCGTCACGGAGGCGCGCGCGATCCTCGCGCACACGCCCCGCGCGGTCGCCGAGGACTGGCAGAAGCTGCTCGAGTCGGCCGTGGCCAACGCCGAGCACAACCACGAGCTGATCGGCGACGAGCTGCACATCGACTCGATCACCGCCGACGAGGGTCCGACGCTGAAGCGCTTCCGGCCGCGCGCCATGGGTCGCGCGTCGAAGATCCGGAAGCGGACCAGCCACCTCACGATCACCCTCACGCCCAAGGAGTAAGGAAGAGACATGGGACAGAAGGTCCATCCCGAGTCCATGCGCGTGGGGTACATCCACGACTGGAAGTCGCACTGGTTCACCGAGAAGAACTTCGCCGACTACCTCGCTGAGGACACACGGATCCGCACGCACATCGAGAACCGGCTCTCGCACGCCGGCATCTCGTCCATCACGATCCGCAAGGACGCCAACGAGGTGGAGGTCAACATCCACACCGCGCGTCCGGGCATCGTCATCGGCAAGTCCGGCAGCGAGGTCGACGCCCTGCGGCGCGACCTGCACCGCCTGACGAACAAGTCGGTGAAGGTCAACATCCTCGAGATCAAGCGCCCCGAGCTGGACGCGACGCTCGTCGCCCAGTCGGTCGCCGAGCAGCTGCAGAACCGCGTGGCCTTCCGCCGCGCGATGAAGCGCGCGCTCACGAGCGCCATGCGCTCGGGCGCCAAGGGCTGCAAGATCCAGGTCGGCGGCCGCCTCGGCGGCGCCGAGATGGCCCGCAGCGAGAGCTACTCCGACGGTCGCGTGCCGCTGCACACGCTGCGCGCGGACATCGACTACGGCTTCGCCGAGGCGCGCACGACGTTCGGCCGCATCGGCGTGAAGTGCTGGATCAACAAGGGCGAGATCATGCCCGAGGGCTTCACCGGCGTCGACCTCACCGACCTCGAGGGCCCGTCCACCCAGCAGGCGCGCGACGATGACCGTCGTGGCGGCGGGCGGGACAAGAACGCCCGCGGTCGCGGTCGTGGCGGTCGCGGTCGCGGCGGCCAGGGCGGCGGTCCGGGCGGTGGCGGCGGCGGCTTCGGCGGCGGTCCGGGCGGCGGTGGCGGCGGCTTCGGCGGCGGCGGCGGTCGTGGACGCGGGGGTGGTCGCTGATGCTGGCTCCCAAGCGCGTCAAGCACCGCAAGGTCATGCGCGGGCGCAGCCGCGGCTACTCGCGCGGTCAGACGACGGTGCAGTTCGGCGAGTACGGGCTGAAGGCGCTCGAACACGGGCACCTCACCAACCGCCAGATCGAGGCCGCGCGTATCGCGATGACCCGCAAGATCAAGCGCGGCGGCAAGGTCTGGATCAACCTCTTCCCGGACAAGCCGTTCACGAAGAAGCCGGCCGAGACCCGCATGGGCTCCGGCAAGGGCAACCCCGAGGGCTGGACCGCCGTCGTCAAGCCGGGTCGCGTCATGTTCGAGCTGTCCGGCGTGCCGGAGGACCTGGCCCGGGAGGCGATGCGCCTCGCCGGCCGCAAGCTGCCCGTCAAGACGAAGTTCGTCACGCGGGAGGACACGTGATGGCCGCCACCGCCAAGGACCTGCGCGATCTCCCGGACGCCGAGCTCGCCGAGCACATCACCACCGCCCGCAAGGAGATCTTCGGGCTGCGCTTCCAGCTCGCGACCGGCGAGCTGGAGAACACCGCCGGGATCGGGGCCGCCAAGCGCGACCTGGCCCGGGCGCTGACCGTCGCGCGTGAGCGCGGCATCGACATCGAGAGCAGTGGCTGACATGGCTGACGACGAGACCACAGAGATGCAGGACACACCCGAGGAGCAGCCGGCCGCCGAGGCGCCCGTCGCCGACGAGGCACCCGCCGAGGCCCCCGCCGAGGCGCCCGCGGCCGACGAGCCCGTCGCCGAGGAGGCACCCGCCGAGGAGCCCGCCGAGCCGGAGGAGGTGCTGTCCTCCAAGGAGCGCCGCCGCCGTGAGCGCTCGACGCACACCGAGGCGCTGCCCGTCCCGCACCGCCGACGAGCGCCAGGCCGAGCGCCGTTCGCAGCGCACGGCCGCGAACGCCGCGCGCTCGCGCCGCCGCAAGCAGGAGCGCGAGAAGGCCGTCGCCAAGGGCAAGGGCAAGGGCGAGGGCACCCCGACGCCGGAGCACACGCCGGGCACCCCGCAGGTCCGCCAGGGCATCGTGTTCTCCGCCAAGGGCGACAAGACCTTCACCGTCGTGATCGACAGCGCCAAGCGCCATCCGCGCTATCAGAAGATCGTGCGCTCGACGCGCAAGCTGCACGTCCACGACGAGCGCAACGACGCGCGCGAGGGCGACACGGTCCGCGTGATCGAGTGCCGCCCGATGTCGCGCACCAAGCGCTGGCGCCTCGACGAGGTCCTGGAGCGTGCCAAGTGATCCAGAACGAGACACGCCTGAAGGTCGCCGACAACACGGGCGCCCGCGAGATCCTCTGCATCCGCGTCCAGGGCGGCTCGCGCCGCCGGTACGCCGGCGTCGGTGACGTCATCACGGCGACCGTCAAGACGGCCGCCCCGCAGGGCACCGTCAAGAAGGGCGAGGTCGTCAAGGCCGTCGTCGTGCGGACGAAGAAGGAGTTCGGCCGCGAGGACGGCACGTACATCGCCTTCGACGAGAACGCCGCGGTGATCATCGACGCGCAGAACAACCCGCGCGGGACCCGCATCTTCGGGCCCGTCGCGCGCGAGCTGCGCGACCGCAACTTCATGAAGATCGTCAGCCTCGCGCCGGAGGTGCTCTAGCATGGGTGTTCGCATCCGTCGCGACGACGAGGTCGTCGTCATCAGCGGCAAGGACCGGGGCAAGACCGGTCGCGTCATGCGCGTGGACCCGAAGAAGTCGAAGGTCTACGTCGAGGGTCTGAACATCGTCAAGCGCCACCAGCGCCCGACGCAGGTTCAGGGCGCCGACCGCGCCGAGACCATCGGCGGCGTGATCGAGAAGGAAGGCCCCATCCACATCAGCAACGTCATGCTCGTCGATCCCAAGGACAAGAAGCACACGCGCGTCGGCGTCGTCCGTGAGGACGGCGTGCGCAACCGCGTGACCAAGCGGTCCGGGACGAAGCTCGACTGATCACCATGGCCACCACTCAGACACCAGCCCGCCTCAAGCAGCGCTACCTCGACGAGATCCGCCCGGCGCTCGTCGAGAGGTTCGGCTACACGAGCGTCATGCAGGCGCCCCGGATCGAGAAGATCACGGTCAACATGGGCGTCGGGGACGGCAAGCAGGACTCCAAGGTCCTGGACGCCGCCGCCGAGCAGCTCGGCCAGATCGCCGGTCAGAAGCCGAACATCCGCCGCGCCCGCAAGTCGATCGCCGCGTTCAAGCTGCGCGAGGGGATGCCGGTCGGCGTCGCCGTCACGCTGCGCGGCGAGCGCGCCTACGAGTTTCTCGATCGCCTGATGTCGATCGCGATCCCGCGCATCCGCGACTTCCGCGGCCTGCCCGCGAAGCTCGACGGCCGCGGGAACTACACGATCGGCGTGCGCGAGCAGATCATCTTCCCCGAGATCGACTACGACAACGTGGACGCGGTGCGCGGCCTCGACGTCACGATCACGACGAGTGCCAAGACCGACGAGGAGGGCTTCGCCCTGCTCGAGCTGTTCGGCATGCCCTTCGTTCACGAGGGCCGGCCGGGCCGGCAGACGACTTCCGAGGAGCAGTAACCGGATGGCCAAGACCTCCCTGCGCGTCAAGGCGTCGCGCCCTTCCAAGTACAAGACCCGGGACTACTCGCGCTGTCGCCGCTGCGGCCGCTCGCGTGCCGTCTACCGCAAGTTCGGCATCTGCCGGATCTGCCTGCGCGAGCTCGCGCACAACGGCTACATCCCCGGCATGACCAAGAGCAGCTGGTGATCGCATGTCGATGACCGACCCCATCGCCGACTTCCTGACGCGGGTGCGCAACGGCATCACCGCGCAGCACGACGTCGTCGAGATCCCCGCCTCGGGCCTCAAGCGCGAGATGGCCCGCATCCTCCAGGAGCAGGGCTACATCTCCGGCTACGAGGTCGAGGACCCCGCCGAGCGCCCCGGCCAGATCCTGCGCGTGCAGCTCAAGTACGGCGAGGACCGCTCGAGCGCGATCGCCGGCCTCAAGCGCGCCTCGCGCCCCGGCCAGCGCTATTACGTGCACGCCGGCGGCATCCCGAAGGTCCAGGGCGGCATGGGGACCACCATCATGTCCACGTCGAGCGGCGTCATGACCGGTCACGAGGCCCGCGCAGCGGGTGTCGGCGGCGAGGTCGTGGCGTTCGTCTGGTAGCCGTCATGTCCCGTATCGGCCGCAAGCCCATCACCGTCCCCGCCGGCGTCGAGATCAAGATCGAGCCGGAGCTCGTGACGGTCAAGGGCCCCAAGGGTGAGCTCAGCGAGCGCATCTCGCGCGACATGAGCGTCCAGCAGGATGGCGAGACCCTGACCGTCGAGCGCCCCACCGACCGCGGCGAGCACCGCGCCCTGCACGGGCTGACGCGCTCGCTCGTCTTCAACATGGTCGAAGGCGTCACGAACGGCTACGTCAAGGCGCTGGAGATCCAGGGCGTCGGCTACCGCGCCGCGCTCAAGGGCAAGAACCTCGAGCTGGCGCTCGGCTACTCGCACCCGGTCTCGATCGACGCCCCCGAGGGCATCGAGTTCGAGGTGCCGCAGCCCACGCGCGTCGTCGTCAGGGGCATCTCGAAGCAGATGGTCGGCGAGGTCGCCGCCAACATCCGCAAGCAGCGTCCGCCGGAGCCCTACAAGGGCAAGGGCATCCGCTACGAGGGCGAGCACGTCGCCCGGAAGGTCGGGAAGCGCGCATGACCGTCGCAACCAAGCCCCAGCAGCGCCTGCGCCGCCGCCGGCGCGTGCGGGCCAAGATCACCGGCACGGCCGAGCGGCCGCGCATCTCGGTGTTCCGTTCCAACCGCGGCATCGCCGCGCAGCTCATCGACGATGCCGCGGGGAGCACCCTCGCCGCCGTGTCGTGGACCGAGGCCGACGTCCGCGGGCTCGCCCCGATGGAGCAGGCCGAGACGCTGGGCAAGCGCCTGGCCGAGCGCGCGCAGTCCGCGGGCATCCAGTCCGCCGTGTTCGATCGCGGCGGCTACCGCTACCACGGCCGCGTCAAGGCGTTCGCCGAGGGAGTCCGCGAGGGCGGACTCGCCGTCTAGGAAGAGAGCAGCAAGAGCATGGCCATCGATCGCACCGTCAGCCCCGCAGGCCTGGACCTCCAGGAGCGGGTCGTCGAGATCAACCGCGTCGCCAAGGTCGTCAAGGGCGGCCGGCGCTTCTCCTTCACCGCACTCGTCGTCGTCGGCGACGAGAAGGACGTCGTCGGCGTCGGCTACGGCAAGGCCAACGAGGTCCCCGTGGCGATCCAGAAGGGCGTCGAGCAGGCGAAGAAGAACCTGATCCGCGTGCCCAAGCACGGTCAGACGATCACGCACCAGCTGACCGGCGTGTACGGGTCCAGCCGTGTGTTCCTCAAGCCGGCGTCCCCCGGTACCGGCGTCATCGCCGGCGGCGGCGTGCGCGCGGTGCTCGAGCTCGCCGGCATCCACGACATCCTCAGCAAGAGCCTGGGCTCCCAGAACCCGATCAACCTCGTCAAGGCGACGGTCGCCGGCCTCGAGGCCCTGCGCACCCCGCGCGAGGTCGCCGCGATCCGCGGGCTGTCGATCAACGAGGTCCTCGGCGTCAGCTCCGAGCGCGAGCAGGGCGAGACGATCGCCGCCGACGCGCCCGCCGAGGAGCAGGCCCCCGAGGCCGAGCAGGAGGTGACCGCGTGATGGCGCTGAAGGTCACCCAGGTCAAGTCGCGCAACGGCTCCAAGCAGAACCAGCTGGACACGCTGCGCTCGCTCGGCCTGCGCCGCATCGGCCAGACGGTCGAGGTGCGCGACACACCCCAGTCGCGTGGCATGATCCACACCGTCCGCCACCTGGTGGCCGTCGAGGAGGACCAGTCGTGAGCCCCGCCCCGAAGAAGCCGACCGAGGCCGAGTCCGAGAACTCGGAGCTCATCGGCCTGCACAACCTGAAGCCCGCCCCGGGCAGCCGTCGGCCGCGCAAGCGCGTCGGTCGCGGGCACGGCTCCGGGCACGGCAAGACGTCGGGCCGCGGCCACAAGGGCGCCGGCGCGCGCTCCGGCGCCAAGGACCGCGCGCGGTTCGAGGGCGGCCAGATGCCGATCCACATGCGGATGCGCAAGCTGCGCGGCCCGCACATGAAGAAGTCGATGCCGTTCGAGCCCTTCCGCACGCACACGCAGGCGGTCAACATCGGGGACCTGCAGACGCGGTTCGACTCCGGCGCCGAGGTCACGGTCGAGCTGCTGGCGAAGGCCAACCTCGCCAAGCGCAAGGGCGTCCCGGTGAAGGTCCTCGCCAAGGGCGAGATCTCCAAGCCGCTGACCGTCCAGGCCCACGCCTTCAGCGGCAAGGCCCGCGAGGCGATCGAGGCAGCCGGCGGCACCTGCGTCATCGTCGAGTCCTAGCCGTCAGGATCACCGCATGGTCGCCACGATCCTCAGCGCTTTCACCGTCGCGGAGATCCGTAAGAAGCTGCTGTTCACGGCGGCCATGCTTGCGATCTACCGGCTCGGGGCGCACATCCCGGTTCCGGGCGTGGACGTCCAGGCCGTCAACAGCGTCCAGGAACAGTTCGGCGGCGGGGGCATCCTCAACCTGCTGAACACCTTCAGCGGCGGCGGCCTGTCCCGCATCGCCGTCTTCGCACTCGGGATCATGCCGTACATCACGGCTTCGATCATCCTGCAGCTGCTGACGGTCGTCGTGCCCTCGCTGGAGAAGCTCTCCAAGGAGGGCGAGGTCGGGCAGCAGCGGATCACGCAGTACACGCGCTACCTCACCGTCGGCCTCGCGTTCGCGCAGGCGATCGGCTACGTCTTCCTCTTCCGCTCCTTCCAGCCCGCCGCCGGCCAGGAGATCATCGACAACTTCAACGTCGGCACGGTCTTCATGATCGTGCTGGTGCTGACCACCGGCTGCGTGCTCGTGATGTGGCTCGGCGAGCTCATCACCCAGCACGGCATCGGCAACGGCATCTCGCTGATGATCTTCGCCTCGATCGTCGCCGGCCTGCCGAACGGCATCCAGGCCTGGTGGACGAACCCGGACCCGGTGTTCAAGGTCATGATGCCGTTCATGGCGCTCGGGGTCATCGCGGCGGTGGTGTTCGTCCAGGAGGGCCAGCGGCGGATCCCCGTCCAGTACGCCAAGCGCGTCATCGGACGGCGGATGAGCGGCGGCGGCCAGACCTACCTGCCGTTGCGCGTGAACATGGCGGGCGTCATCCCGGTCATCTTCGCCGCGTCGATCATGGCGTTCCCGCCCACCGTCGGCCAGCTCATCCAGCAGCCGTGGGCGCAGGACCTCTCGAACTTCTTCAGCCCGTCGGACGCGCCGTACATCGTCGGCGAGACCGTCTTCATCATCCTCTTCACGTACTTCTACACCGCGGTGACGTTCAACCCGGTGGACCAGGCGGACAACCTGAAGAAGTACGGCGGGTTCATCCCGGGGGTGCGCCCCGGGCGCCCGACGGCGGAGTTCCTCGACCGCATCCTCGCGCGCCTGACGTTCCCCGGCGCCCTGTACCTCGCGGCGGTCGCGGCGCTCCCGACGATCCTCATCAACCAGACCTCGGCGAACTTCTTCTTCGGCGGCACCTCGCTGCTGATCGTCGTCGGCGTGGCGCTGGACACGATGAAGCAGCTCGAGGCGCAGCTGATGATGCGCAACTACGAGGGCTTCCTGAAGTGACGCGTGGCTGAACTCAACCTCATCCTGCTCGGACCCCCCGGCGCCGGCAAGGGCACCCAGGCCGAGCGCATCCGCGAGGACTTCGACCTCGCCTACGTCGCGACCGGCGACATGCTGCGCCAGGCCGTCGCCGACGGCACGCCGCTCGGGGCCGAGGCCAAGGCGTTCATGGACGCCGGTGACCTGGTCCCGGACGAGGTCATCATCGGCGTCATCGTCGACCGCCTGCACGGCGACGACGCGCGCGACGGCTTCCTGCTCGACGGCTTCCCCCGCACGATCGGCCAGGCCGAGGCGCTCGACGTGGCGCTCACGCGCGCCGGACGCGACCTGACCGCCGTGCTTCTCATCGACGCGCCCGACGAGGAGATCGTGCGCCGGATCTCCGGGCGCCGCGTCGGCCCGGTCTCCGGTCGCGTCTATCACGTCGAGTTCGACCCGCCGCAGGTGGAGGGCAAGGACGACGTGGACGGGGCGGACCTGATCCAGCGCGACGACGACCGGCCCGAGACCGTGCGCAAGCGCCTCGAGGTCTACCACGCGCAGACGGCCCCCCTGATCGCCCACTACGAGGACCGGGGCCTCCTGCACCGCATCGACGGCACCAGCCCGCCGCCGAGGTGCACGAGCACGTCCGCGCGACGATCGCCACGCTGAAGCTCGAAGCCGACGTCTGAGGCGCGGCGCGTGATCATCAAGAAGACGCCCGCGGAGATCGAGAAGATGGCCGCAGCCGGGGCCGTCCACGCCCGGACGATGCGCCTGGTCGCGTCGAAGGTCCGCGAGGGCGTGACGACCAGGGAGCTCGACGAGGCCGTCGAGAAGTTCATCCGTTCGCAGGGTGGCGTGCCGTCGTTCAAGGGCTACCGCGGCTTCCCGGGGTCGATCTGCGCGTCGCCCGAACGCGATGGTCGTCCACGGCATCCCCGGCAACTACCGCCTCCAGCGCGGCGACATCATCTCGATCGACATCGGCGTCACGCTCGACGGCTGGGTCGCCGACGGGGCCCGCACGTTCGCCGTCGGGCCCGTCAGCCCCGTCGCCGCGAAGCTGCTGGAGGTCACCGAGGCCTCGCTCTTCGACGCCGTCGAGGCCGCGCAGCCCCGCGGGCGCCTCGGGGACATCTCCTGGGCGGTGCAGTCCCGCGTCGAGGACGCGGGCCTGTCGGTCGTGCGCTCGCTCGTCGGCCACGGCATCGGGCGCGAGATGCACGAGGACCCGCAGGTTCCGAACTTCGGCGAGCCCGGCCGCGGGCCGCTGCTCGAGGAGGGCATGGTCCTGGCGATCGAGCCGATGGTCACCGCCGGCCGCCACATGGTCCGCATGGGCGACGACGGCTGGGCGATCTTCTCCCAGGACGGCTCGCTGGCCGCCCATTTCGAGTTCACCGTCGCGATCACCGCTGACGGCCCCCGGATCCTCAATCCCGTGGCACCTGCCCGAAGGTGATGAGGCCGTCGGCCCGGCGCTCTCCGCTGAGGGGCGTCCGTGAACGGTGCTTTGCTAGTGTGTTCGGTCCGCGCGCCCGCGTCCTGCGGTGTGCTCGCGTCCGCGAAAGGTAGCGGCGGCCTCCTGCGGCAGCCAGAGCCGATCGCCGGTCACTCGACGAAGAAGGAACGATGAAGGTACGACCGTCGGTCAAGCCGATGTGCGAAAAGTGCAAGATCATCCGGCGCCATGGCGCCGTGCTGGTGATCTGCTCGAACCCGCGCCACAAGCAGCGTCAGGGGTGATCGGCTAGATGGCTCGTATCGCCGGGGTCAACGTGCCCCTCAACAAGCGCGTCGAGATCGGCCTCACGTACGTCTACGGCATCGGCCGCCCGACGTCGAACAAGCTGCTCGCCGAGGCCGGCGTCAATCCGGACACGCTACGTCCGCGACCTGACCGAGGACGAGGTCGTCAAGCTGCGCGACCTGGTCGAGCGCGACCTCACCGTCGAGGGCGACCTGCGCCGCGAGCGCTCACAGAACGTCAAGCGCCTGATGGAGATCGGCTGCTACCGCGGCCTGCGCCATCGCCGCGGCCTCCCGGTCCGCGGCCAGAAGACCAAGACCAACGCCCGCACGCGCAAGGGACCCAAGCGCATGCAGGTCGCCGGCAAGAAGAAGCCCGGCAAGAAGTAGCGAGGAGCCTGCATGCCCGCCCCCAAGCGCCCCACCCGCGGCCGCCGCAAGCCGAAGAAGAACATCCCGCTCGGCCAGGCCCACATCAAGACGAGCTTCAACAACACGATCGTGTCGCTGACCGATCGCGAGGGCAACGTGATCGCGTGGGAGTCCGCCGGCGGCGCCGGCTTCAAGGGCTCCCGCAAGTCGACGCCCTTCGCCGCCCAGGTGACCGCCGACGCGGCGGCCCGCAAGGGCATCGAGCAGGGGCTTCAGAAGGTCGACGTCTACGTCAAGGGCCCGGGCTCCGGGCGCGAGACGGCGATCCGCTCGCTCCAGGCCGCCGGCCTCGAGGTCACCAGCGTGCGCGACGTCACCCCGCAGGCCCACAACGGCTGCCGCCCCCGCAAGCGGCGCCGCGTCTGAGGACTCCCATGGCTCGAGACACCAGCCCCCAGTGCAAGCAGTGCCGCCGCGAAGGGCAGAAGCTCTTCCTCAAGGGTGAGCGCTGCCTGACCGACAAGTGCGGCTTCGAGCGCCGCGCGTACCCGCCGGGCGACCACGGACGTGGCCGCCAGAAGCAGAGCGAGTACCGCGTGCAGCTGCGTGAGAAGCAGAAGGCCCGGCGCTACTACGGCGTCCTCGAGGGCCAGTTCCGCCGCTACTACGACAAGGCCAGCCGCCAGCAGGGCATCACGGGTGAGAACCTGCTGACGCTCCTCGAGCGCCGCCTCGACAACGTCCTCGTGCGCCTCGGCTTCGCCGCGTCGCGCCGCCAGGCCCGGCAGATGGTCCGCCACGGCCACTGGACGGTCAACGGCCGGCGGGTGGACATCCCCAGCTACCAGGTGCGCGAGGGCGACATCGTCGCTCTGAAGGGCGAGAGCCCGGCCGAGCCGCTGATCCGCGAGGCGACCGAGCTCACCGCACAGGTGCCGCCATGGCTGCAGGCGGACCACGACTCGCTCACGGCGAAGGTCCTGCGCAAGCCCGAGCGTCGTGAGATCACGACGCCGGTGCAGGAACAGCTCATCGTCGAGCTGTACTCGAAGTAGTTCCGGCGATCCGCGCCGCCGACCCCGGCGGAGTGCGGCGCCCAGCCGGCGGCTCGCCCCGCCGCCGGACCGATCACGACGAAGGACAGACACGCCCGATGCTCGACTTCCAGATCCCCCGCATCAGCAACGAGCAGGTCGACGACAACCGCGGCTCGTTCGTCATCGAGCCGCTGGACCGCGGCTTCGGCTACACGTTCGGCAACTCGCTCCGCCGCGTGCTGCTCAGCTCGCTCGCCGGCGCCGCCGTCACGAGCGTGCGCATCGAGGGCGTCGCCCACGAGTTCTCGACGATCAAGGGCGTCAAGGAGGACGTCACCGACATCGTCCTGAACCTCAAGGGCATCGTCTGCCGGATGCACTCCGACGCGACCGAGGTCGAGGCCCCGCTCGTCGTCAGCGGCCCCGGCGAGATCACCGCCAAGGACATCGACCTGCCCGCCGGCGTCGAGATCCTCAACCCGGACGTGCACATCGCGACGCTCGAGAAGAAGACGAAGCTCGAGCTGTACCTCACGATCGGCCGTGGCCGCGGCTACCGCCCGGCCGAGGAGAACAAGACGCCCGACCAGCCGATCGGCGTCATCCCGATCGACTCGATCTTCTCGCCCGTCCGCCGCGTCGCCTACTCCGTCGAGCAGGCCCGCGTCGGTCAGCGCACCGACTACGACAAGCTCACGCTCGACATCGAGACCGACAGCTCGATCGACCCGCAGGCGGCGCTGCGCGAGGCCTCGGAGATCCTGATCTCCCAGCTCGCGATCTTCACCGACGCCGACCGGATCGAGGAGCTGCGCGCCGGCCCCGGCGGCCAGCTCGAGCCGCAGGTCATGGGCGTCGGCGGCATCGTCAACGGCGCCTCGGCGGCCGTCGGCGGCGGCGGCCCGATGGACGACATCCTCATCGAGGAGCTCGAACTCGGCGTCCGCTCCTACAACTGCCTCAAGCGCGCCGGCATCCAGACGATCGGTGATCTCGTCTCCAAGTCGGAGGCCGAGCTCAACGCGATCCCCAACTTCGGCAAGAAGTCGATCGACGAGGTCATCGAGACGCTCCACGCGCGCGGTCTCGATCTCCGTCAGGATTAACCACGCCATGCGCCACCAGAAGACCCGTCACAAGCTCAGCCGCACCGCCTCACATCGCAAGGCGCTGCTCCGCAACCTCTGCAAGGAGGTCATCGAGCACGAGCGCATCAAGACGAGCGAGGCGAAGGCCAAGGCCGTGAAGCCCGAGATCGAGCAGCTGATCACGCTCGCCAAGCGGGGCGACCTGCACGCACGGCGCCAGGCGCTGTCCGCCCTCGGGCAGGACAAGTTCGCGGTGCACAAGCTGTTCGAGGAGGTCGCTCCGCGCTACGCGGACCGGCCCGGCGGCTACACCCGCATCCTCAAGCTCGGGCCGCGTCGGTCGGATTCGACCGAGATGGTCTACCTCGAACTGGTGTGATTCGCGGGTCTGGCGGCGCCTGAGTCCACCCGACTGCGGGGGGCGGTGGCTCCCGCCACAGCACCCCCTTGTCGTGCGGCCTCAGGCATCCACCATCCTCCGCTCGAGTGGCGTGGGCGGCGGTACGCGCGTCCGAACGTCCTCGGCGGGACCGTGGCGCTCGCCGCGCTCGTTGCGGGAGATGACCAGTCACTGGTCGAAACCCGCGGGGGTCGCTGAGCCCCGCGCGCTTGTCGCGGGAAATGACCAGTCACTGGTCGAAAGCCGCAGCGAGTGCGCTCAGATGCGCCTCATGTGCAGCGCCGCACGCGGATGACCTCCCGCCTCGACATCGCCTACGACGGCTCCGGGTTCTACGGCTGGGCGCGGCAGCCCGGGCAGCGGACGGTGCAGGCGGAGATCGAGGCGGCGCTGGGGCGCATCCTGCAGCGCGAGGTGCCGCTGACGGTCGCGGGGCGCACCGATCGGGGCGTGCACGCGACCGGGCAGGTCGCGTCGTACGAGGGGCCGGCGCTGCGGGCGGAGGCGCTCAACGCGCTGATCGGCCCTGATGTCGCCGTACTGGCGTGCGCCGAGGCGCGCGAGGGCTTCGACGCCCGCCGTGACGCCCGGGCGCGCTCCTACCGCTACCGGGTGCTCCACACGCGGATCCGCGCGCCGTTCGAGGCCGGACGCGCGCTGTGGTGGCCGCACCGTCTGGACCGCGACCTGCTCCATGCCTGCGCCGCGCTGCTGCCCGGCACGCACGACTTCACGGCCTTCACCCCGACCGACACCTACCACACGCGGTTCGACCGCGACATCGCCTCGGCGCGCTGGGTCGAGGACGGCGACCGGCTCGCGTTCGAGATCGAGGCGGACACGTTCATGCGCCACATGAATCGCGTGCTCGTCGGGACGATGCTGCAGGTCGCGGGCGGGCGGCGGCCGCTGGAGGACTTCGCGGCGCTGCTGGCGGGCGGCCACCGCCGCGACGCGGGGCCGACGGCGCCGCCGCACGGTCTCTACCTCGCCGGCGTGCACTACGGCTGAGACCCGGCCCGATCGCCGGCGTCAGGCCGCCGCGGTCTCGTACGACCCTCCACGTAGGATGGACCGACGCGCATGAACGTCCTGCTCACGAACGACGACGGCATCGACGCCGAGGGGCTGCTCGCCCTGCGGCGCGCGCTGGCGGCCGTCCCGGGAATCCGCCTGCTCGTGATCGCGCCGGACGGCAACCGCTCGGCGATGGCGCGAATGATCACGACGCGCAAGCCGCTCTGGGTCCAGGAGACGGCGTTCGAGGACGGGACGACCGGCTACGCGACGGACGGCACCCCGGTGGACTGCGTGCGCTTCGGCCAGCTGCGGCTGGTCGAGGACTTCGAGCCGCAGCTCATCGTCGCCGGCATCAACCACGGGTCCAACATGGGGGACGACGTCACCTACTCGGGCACCGTCGCGGCGGCGTTCGAGGGGATCATCCTCGGCCTGCCGGCGATCGCCGTCTCCCAGCAGTCCACCGACCGCGAGATGGACTTCCGCTTCGGCCGCAGCTTCAGCTTCGACGTCGCCGCGGAGTTCACCGCGCGGGTCGTGGCCGAGCTGGACGACGTCCCGCTGCCGCGCGGCACGCTGCTGAACATCAACGTGCCCGGTGATCACCCGCACGGCGTCGAGGTCACCCGGCTGGGCAAGCGGATCTACAACGACGAGCTGCAGCTCCACGAGGACGCCGGCGAGGGGCGGCGGCGCTTCTGGATCTACGGCGCCGACCCGGGATGGCATGAGGAGCCCGGGACGGACCTCGCGGCCGTCGCCGGCGGCCACGTCTCGGTGACGCCCGTGCACTTCGACCTGACCGACGTCGACAGCCTCGACGCGCTCGAGGCGCACGACCTGACGCGGCTGCTCGCCCCCGCGGCCCGCGAGCTGCGGTGAGCGCGAAGGCGACGAAGGCCCAGGTCGCCCGTGCCGCCGAGCTGCGCGAGCAGCTCCACCATCACGCCCACCGCTACTACGTCCTCGACGACCCGGAGCTCGAGGACGACGCCTACGACGCCCTGCTGGACGAACTGCGGGGGCTGGAGGCGGAGCATCCCGAGCTGCTGACGCCCGACTCGCCGACGCAGCGCACCGGCGGCGAGCCGATCTCCGCGCTGACGAAGGTCCGGCACCCCGAGCAGATGCTCTCGCTCGCCAACGCCCGCAGCGAGGAGGAGCTGCGCGCCTGGGTGCAGCGGATGCGCACGCACCTCGCCCGGGAGGGGATCGAGGATCCGTCGTTCCGCTACGTCTGCGAGCCGAAGATCGACGGCCTGGCGATGTCGCTGCTCTATCGCGACGGCGTGCTCGAGCGCGGCGCCACGCGCGGCAACGGCGAGGTCGGCGAGGACGTCACGCACAACCTGCGCACGATCGGCGCGATCCCGCTGCGCATCGAGGACGCGCCGGCGCTGGTGGAGGTCCGCGGCGAGGTCTACATGACGCTGGCCGACTTCGCCGCGCTCAACGAGCGGCGCGCGGCCGCCGGCGAGTCGACGTTCATGAACCCGCGCAACTCGGCGGCCGGCACGATCCGTCAGCTGGACCCGCGGCTCACGGCCGAGCGCCCGCTGTCCTTCTGGGCGTACGGCGTCGGCGTCGCCGACGGGCTCACGCTCACCACCCAGTGGGAGGCGCTCGCCTGGCTGCGCGAGCGCGGCTTCCCGGTCAACCACGACATCGTGCGCCTGGACACCGAGGACGAGGTCGTCGCGCGCTGCCTGGACTGGCAGCAGCGGCGCGGCGCGCTGGACTTCGAGATCGACGGTGTCGTCGTCAAGGTCGACGACACCGAGCTGCAGCGGCGCCTGGGCGTCGTGGGGCGCGATCCGCGCTGGGCGATCGCCTGGAAGTTCCCGCCGACGACGAAGATCACGACGCTTCTCGACATCCACTGGAATCCCGGCAAGTTCGGCGACCTGCATCCGTACGCCGTGCTCGAGCCGGTCCACGTCGGCGGTGTGACGGTGAAGCTCGCCACGCTCCACAACGAGGAGGACCTGGCGCGCAAGGACCTGCGGGCCGGCGACGAGGTCATCGTCCTGCGGGCCGGCGACGTGATCCCCCAGGTCGTCTCGCCGGCGCCGCACGTCGTCGAGCGGACGGGCCGCGCCGCTCCGCCGCAGCCGCCGGCGCAGTGCCCCGTGTGCGGGACCGCGACGGTGAAGCCCGAGGGCGCGGTGTTCACGAAGTGCCCGAACCGCGACTGCCCGGGGCGCCGCTGGCAGCTGCTCAAGCACTTCGCCAGCCGCGGGGCGATGGACATCGAGGGCCTCGGGGAGAAGCAGGTCTCCGCGCTCATGGACGCAGGGCTCGTCACCGACGCGGCCGACTTCTACGCGCTGACCCCCGTCCAGCTCATCGATCTGGAGGGGATGGGGGAGGTGTCCGCGACGCGGCTCGTCGACGGGATCGGGGCCTCACGCGAGCGACCGTTCGCCCGGGTCCTCTTCGCGCTCGGGATCGAGGGCGTCGGCGAGGTCACGGGCCGCAGCCTCGCGCAGCGCCTGCGGACGATCGACGCGCTGCTCGCCGCGACGCCCGAGCAGATCGAGGAGACCCCGGGGATCGGGCCGATCGTCGCCGCGCTGATCGCCGGCCAGCTCGCCGACGAGCGGATGCGCGACCTGATCGAGCGGCTGCGCGCCGCCGGCCTCCAGCTGGAGGAGGAGGGGCCGCCGCCCGGCGACGGGCACCTCGCCGGGAGGACGTTCGTGCTCACGGGCACGCTGCCCGACCTCACGCGTGAGCAGGCGACCGAGCGGATCATGGCCGCGGGCGGGCGCGTCACCTCGTCGGTCTCCCGGAAGACCGACTACGTCGTGGCCGGCGACAGCCCGGGCTCCAAGCTCGAGAAGGCCGAGCGTCTCGAGGTGACCGTGCTGGACGAGCCGGGACTGCTGGAGCTGCTGCGCCCCCCCGGCTGACCGGCTGTTCCTACGGGCTCGGCACGCGCTTGCCGACCGCGCTCGTCCGATACGAGGCGAGGGCCGTCGCGACGCGGTCCTGCTGCACGTGGGCGCGCCAGACGGTCACGCCGTTCATGAGCAGGGCGAACGCGACGGTGTGGCCGTCACGCGTCGTGCAGAGCCCGGCGAGACTGCTCACGCCGTTGAGGGTGCCGGTCTTGCCGCGGCAGGCACCGGCCGCGGCCGTCCCGCGCAGGCGGTTGCGCAGCGTGCCGGTGCGCCCTGCGACGGCGAGCGAGGACTCGAAGGCGTCGGCCTCGTCGGTCCTGCGCATCGCGCTCAGAAGCCCGACGACCTGGCGCGCGCTCACGCGGTTGGCGCGGGACAGGCCGGAGCCGTCCGCGACGGCGCGACGCGCGACGCCGAGCGCGGTCATCGTCCGGCGCACGACCGCGGCACCCTGCGCGGTGCTGCCCGCACGGCCGAAGGCGGCGCCGAGGTCCCTGAGCAGGATCTCGGCGGCGAAGTTGTCCGACGGGACGTTGATCGCGCGCGCGAGCCGGTCCATCGTGGTCGAGCGAACCGCGGCGATCGGCGCCGTGTCGGCGGGGGCGCGGCCGCGCCCCGTGCGGCCCAGGACGCGCACGTCGCGGCCCCGCAGCGAGCGTCCGAATGCGCGGGCGGCCGCGAGCGCCGGGCCGCCGGGACGTGCCGACCATCCGCGGCCGAGCGTCAGGGCGCCGAGCACCCCGCCCATGTCGGAGTCGTAGGCGCCGCCGGTGCGCGGGCCGCCGCGTGCGGTGTCCAGCCACGACTCGTCGCCGAGGACCGAGCCGCTCACGCGCCGCACGCCGGCGTCACGGACCTGGCGCGCGAGCCGCGCGAGCGCCGAGCGGTCGAACGTCGGGTCCCCGCCGCCGACGAGCACGAGGTCGCCGTCGAGCCGCCCCTCCGCGTCCAGGTCGCCGTCGAGGACGACGGTCGTCGAGAGACGCGCGTCCGGCCCGAAGCGGCGCAGCGCGGTGGCCGTCGTGAAGAGTTTCTGGACCGACGCGGGAATGCGCGGTCTGTCCGCGCCGCGCTCGTAGAGCGTCGTCCCCGTCGTCAGGTCGACCGCGAGCGCGCTCGTGTGCGCCGCGCCGGAGGCGGCGACGGCGCGCGCGAGCGAGCCCCGCACGGCGGAGGCGTCGAGCGCCGGGCTCGCCGGAGCGAACACGACCAGCAGCGTGAGCGCGCCGAGAACGGCGGCCGCAAGGCGTCGGGGAGCCCTCACGGCCCGCACCGTAGCGGGCCATCGGGCCGTCCCGCGCAGGTCCGCGCCCAAGGGTGCATCGGTCCTGCGGGAAAGGACGGACCCGCGCGGCGGCACCGCGCCGTAGACTCCGCGCTGTGGGGAAGGTCGTCAATCTCGACCAAGCGCAGGGACGCGCTGCGTCCAAGGGCACGGCGCCGCGCGCGCGTCGTCGCGGTCCGCGACGCAGCAAGACCGCGCTCGTCCTCGGCGGCGGCGGCTTCACGGGCGGCGTCTACGAGATCGGCGCGCTGCGGGCCCTCGACCTCCTGGCCGTGAATCGCACCATCAACGAGTTCGACGTCTACGTCGGCACGAGCGCGGGCTCGTTCGTCGCAGCGCTCGCCTCCAACGGGATCACACCCGAGGAGATGATGCGCGTCGTCAACCAGCAGGTGCCGACGCCGTTCCGCGACATCGACGTGGGGACGGTCATGCGGCTCAACCTGCTCGAGTTCGCGAAGACGGGTGCCCTGCTTCCGTGGCGGATGGCGAAGCTCGCCAAGGACCTGGCCCCGCAGTGGCGGCAGGTCAGCGCGATGAACATCGCGCTCGGCCTCGCCGAGGATCTGCCCTCCGGCCTCTACTCGGGCTCCGGCATCGAGGCGTACGTGCGGAACGTCCTCTCCGACCCCGACCGCACCGACGACTTCCGCGCGCTCGAGAACGAGCTGTACCTCGCTGCGACGGACCTCGACACCTGCGAGCGCATCGTCTTCGGCGCCGACGGCTGGGACGACGTGCCGATCTCGCGCGCCGTGCGCGCGTCGACGGCGCTGCCGATGGTCTACAAGCCCGTGCAGGTCCATGACCGCGAGCTCGTCGACGGCGGCATCATCTCCACGACGAACGTCGACATCGCGGTCCACGCGGGGGCGAAGCTCGTGATCGTCGTGAACCCGCTCGTCCCGTACGTGAACGACTTCACCGAAGAGGTCTCGACGCCGTTCGGCACGCGGCCCCGCCACGTGAGCGACATGGGCCTCGCCCAGATCGGGTACCAGACCTTCAAGCTCCTGGCCTACCAGCGCCTGCACGAGATGGCGCGGCACTGGGAGCAGAAGTACCCCGACGTCGACATCCTCCTGATCGAGCCCGAGCCCGACGACGAGCTGATGTTCCAGACGTCGATCATGGACTTCACCAAGCGCGTGGAGATCGCCCGCCATGGCTTCCAGTCCGTCACGCTGAAGCTCGCGGAGGACTACGAGACCTACCGCGACGTCCTCGGCCGGCACGGCATCGAGATCTCGGCCACGCGGGTGCGCAAGGTCGTCAAGCACGTCACCCGCGAGAAGGAGAAGACGCGGGCCTGGCGGCGCATCCTCGAGCAGACGACGAGCACCCTCCTGCGTCAGTCGGCGTCGGAGACCGTCGAGGCCGCGGACGACGCGGCCGCGACGACCAGCTAGTCCAGCGCGAGCTCGAGGGCCCGCAGGAAGCGGTCCGTCGCGAGCTTGTCCTGGATCGCGACGCGCACGTGCCGCGCGTCGCCGAGCGGGCCGCCCGCCCGCACCATCACGCGCTGGCGCCCGAGCCGCGCCGCCAGCTCGGCGCCGTCCATCGACGGAGCCGCGATCCACAGGACATTGGCCTGCGAGGGCACGACCTCGACCGGTCGCCCGCGCAGCTCGGCGAGCAGGCGGGTGCGCTCGGTCGCGACGCGCCGCGTCCGGCGCTCGATCGTCCGGCCGCCGTGTCGCAGGGCCTCCAGGACGCCCGCCTGGGCGAGCTCGTTGATGCCGAGCGGGGGGCCGAGCTCGTCGATCAGCGGCTCCGCTCCGGGCCCGCCGATCGCGTAGCCGCAGCGCAGCCCCGCCAGGCCCCAGGCCTTCGAGAAGCTGCGGAAGGCGATCAGCCGCGGGTGGTCCTCGAGCAGGGCGAGGGCGGCGTCGCGCTCCTCGGCGTCGACGAAGTCGCGCAGTGCCTCGTCGAGCAGGACCACGACGCGCTCGGGAAGCCCCTCGAGCAGCCGGCGCAGCTCGGCGACGGGCAGCAGCTCGCCGGTGGGATCGTTCGGGTTGCAGAGGGTGACGATGCGGGTGCGCTCGTTGACGGCGCCGAGCACCGCGTCGACGCCGAAGCCGTGGACGGGCACGAACGTGCCGCGGGCGCGGCGCGCCATGATCGGGTAGAGCGGATACGAGGGCCACGGCGTGATGAGTTCGTCGCCGGGCATCATGAGCGCCTGCGCAGTGGACGCCAGCAGCTGGGAGGCGCCGTCGCCGACGGCGATCCGCTCGGGCTCGACCTCGTGCGCCAGCGCCAGCTCCGACCGCAGCTCGGTCGATCCCTCCGTGTAGCGGTGCAGGCCGGCGCGCGCGACGAAGGTGATCGCGTTGACGACACCCGACGGCGGGTAGTCAGGCCAGGTGGTGCGAGAGAGGTCCAGGTCGTCCACGCGCGCCAGCGCCGTGCGGCGCCGCTCGTCGGCCTCCTCGCGCAGGCGCGCGCTGACCTCCTCGTCCGAGAGTTCCTCGAACTGCTTGTAGTGGTCGAGCAGGCCCATCAGGTCGGGGGATTCAGCGAGTCGGCGAGCCCGCCGCCGAAGATCATCCACAGGCCGAACAGCGAGGCGCCGACGAGGGCGGTGTACGCGAACACGGGGCCGATCACGCCGCTGCGCTGGTCGATGCCTGCGGCACGGCGCACGAGCACCCAGGCGCGGTCGAGCTGCTTGAGTCCGGCGAGCGCCACCATGAGCGTCAGCAGGATCCCGGCGAAGGCGACCACGACGGCGAGAAAGACGCGCTCGGCGAGGAACGGGATGTGCGAGACGATCCACAGCCAGCCGACCGGGATGGGACCCCAGAACAGCAGGTTGACGAAGGTCATCAGCGCCAGGATCCCGGCCGCGATCGTCCGGTCGCGGCGCTGCTCGAACGGCGTCCCGGGGGTCGGCGCCTCGTCGTACTTGACCGGCTTCGTTCCCGGCCGGCGGGCGACGAAAAGCCCGCCGTTGTCTGTCGGATCCGTCCTCACGTCTGAACAGGGTACGGGCGGCGCGGCCGATCGGCCGCACCGCCCCGCATCTCAGCCCCCGTAGAGGGCGTCGAAGCGGTCCGCGTACTTCTCGTTGACGATGTTCCGCTTGACCTTCAGCGTCGGCGTCAGCTCGCCGGTCTCCTGCGAGAGGTCGTGATCGAGGATGAAGAACTTCTTGACCTGCTCGACCTGCGCGTACTTCTCGTTGGCCCTGTCGAGCTCGGCCTGGATCAGCGCGATGACCTGCGGGTGGACGGCCAGCGCGGCCGGGGCGGTGTCCTCGATGCCCTGGGATGTCGCCCACGGCACCATCTCCTCCTCGTCCAGGGTGACGAGCATCACCGGGAAGGCGCGGCGGTCGCCGTGCATCACGGCCTGGCTGACCCAACGGGTCTGCTTGAGGTCGTTCTCGAGGTTCGCGGGCGTGAGGTTCTTGCCGCCCGCGGTGATGATGATGTCCTTCTTGCGACCGGTGATGAAGACGTAGCCGTCCTCGTCGACCCTGCCGACGTCACCGGTGTGCAGCCAGCCGTCGACGATCGAGCCGAAGCTCGCGTCGTCGTTCTTCCAGTAGCCGTTGAAGATGTTCGCGCCCTTGATGAGGATCTCCCCGTCGTCGGCGATCTTCACCTCGACGCCCGGGAGCGGGCGGCCGACCGCGCCGAACCTGTGGTGCGTCGGGGTGGAGGTCGTGGCGACGGTCGCGGTCTCCGTCATGCCGTAGCCCTCCATGACCGGGACGCCGGCGCCGTAGAAGAAGCGCAGGATGTCGGAGGCGATCGGCGCGGCGCCGGTGACGGCCTCGCGCAGGTTGCCGCCGAACAGGCTCTGGACGAACTGCGCGATCTGCGCGAGCGAGCGGCCCTGTTCGTCGCCCTCGATCGGCGCGTTCCAGCGGTCGAGCAGCTCCTGCGGCGCCGGCCGGCCCTGGTGCTCGTGGTCCTGGATCTTCCCGCCCAGGTCGCTGATCGCCGCGATCACCGGGGCCGGGATCTGGCCCTGGGCGAGCGTGAACAGCTTCTCGAAGACGCGCGGGACCGATGGCAGGTAGGTCGGGTGCACCTGCATGAGCTCGGGGATGATCTGCTTCGCGTCGCCGCCGAAGTAGGCGACGGTCGTCCCGGTGTCCACCGCGCCGAGCTGGATCAGCAGCGCGAACGCGTGGGCGAGCGGGAGGAAGAGGTAGACGATGTCGCCCTCGGCGCCGAGCAGCCCGCGCTCGTTGATCATGTCGAGCACCGAGCGGTAGTTGCGGTGCAGCAGCACACAGCCCTTCGGCGGGCCGGTCGTGCCGGAGGTGTAGATGAACGTGTAGCCGTCGTCGGGACCGACCGACGCGCGGCGCTCGGCCAGCTCGGACTCCTCGCGCGCGCGGCCGCGAGTGCGGATCTCGTCGAGCAGGATCGCGTCGGCGATCTCGCCGCCCTCGTCGATCGCGATGATCCACTGCAGGTGCGGCAGCTGCGCGCGGACCTCCTGGATCTTCGCGATCTGCGTGGCGTCCTCGCAGACGATGCCCACGGACTCCGAGTTGCCCGCCACCCACTCGCACTCCTCGGGGGCGTTCGTCGGGTAGATCGGCACGACGACGCCGCCGGCACTGCTGATGGCGAACGAGGAGTAGGTCCACTCGGGGCGCGTGTTGCACAGGAGCGAGACGCGCTCGCCCTTCTGCAGCCCGAGGTCGATGAGGCCGCGCGCGATCTCGGAGACCGTCTCGCCGACCTGTGCGAACGTCACGTCCACCCAGTCGTCGCCGACCTTGTGCCGGACCGCGACCTTGTCCGCGTACAGCTCGGCTGCGCGAGGCAGCAGGTCGGCGATCGTCGTCGAGCCCGTCGTGGGCGTCGTCCCAGCCTCCATCGGATTCACTCTCTCCTCATCGTTTGGACCCTTGCCACGAGATTCTATGACGCGAGCGCAGAACGCGGAAGGCGCGCCGACGGCGCGCCTTCCGGGACGTGTCCGCCAGGGGGATCGGCGGTCTACGTCGCAGTCGGCCGTGCCTGGCCCATTGCGCTCTGTTTGATGCTCGCCAGACTGGCGAGGAAGAGCGTCTTGTCGATGCGGCCCTGGAAGATGGGCACACCGAGCTCCATGCACTTCGAGATCACTTCGCGCCGCTCGAGGCCGGACTCTTCGGCCAGCTCGGTCGGCGTCAGGTGATTTGCCATCGGAGCGTCCCTCCTGTTGGGTGGGAATGTTGACGCTGTGTGAACCGTACTCCGCTGACCGGACGGTCGGCAAGCTCTTCCGGACGCTCGATGCGAGGTTTTATGGACCTCTTAGGCCCTGCGGCGGCTGCTGGGCGCCGAGCGGCGCCTCAGATGGGGTTCGGCACGTCGAGGAACACGTGCTCGACGCCGAACTCGGCGGCCAGCAGATCGCCCAGCCGGCGCACGCCGAGGGTCTCCGTGGCGTAGTGGCCGGCCGCGAGGAAGTGGATGCCGTGCTCCTGCGCGAGCAGCATCACCCACTCGGTCGGCTCGCCCGTGATGAAGGCGTCCAGACCCTCGGCGATCGCGTCGCGCAGGTGGGGCGAGCCGCCGCCGCTGACGATCCCGACGGTGCGGACCCGGTCCGGCCCGGCCAGGAAGGCGAGCGGCTCGCGGCCACCGACGGCCGCGGCGGTCCGCGACCGCAGCTCCTCCGGCATCAGGCCGTCGCCGGGCAGGTGGGCGACGACGCCGATCGGCGTGCCGGCGCCCGCGGCCGGGAACGGCGCGATCAGCTCGGCGCCGAGCGCGGCGGCGAGCAGCGCGTTGTTGCCGTGCTCGAGGTGGGCGTCGAGCGGCAGGTGGTAGGCGGCGAGCGAGACGTCGTTGTCGAACAGGAGCTGCAGCCGCGCCTTGCCGGGCCGGTCGATGGCGAGCGGCAGGTTCTTCCAGAACAGGCCGTGGTGGGTGAGGACGAGGCCGGCGCCCGACGCGACCGCACGCTCGAACAGCTCGCGCCCCGCCGAGACGCCGGTCGCGACGACGTCCACCGCTTCGCGGCCCGGCACCTGGAGGCCGTTCGGGCCGTAGTCGTCGAAGCGCTCCGGCTGGAGCAGGTCGTCGAGGCGGGCGATCAGATCGGAGAGGGCGGCCACGGGCGCCACGGTATCGTCCGCCGCCGTGGCGGTCGACGACGCATTCCTCGAGTCCCTGACCGAGACGAGCCTGTACTCGATCGGCGCTTCGTTCTGCGACCGCACCCCCGAACTGGTCGACGACCTGCTCGAGCAGGGCGGCGCGATCGAGCGCTCGGGGCTGCAGGCCTGGGCGACGGCGGAGGGCGTGAGCGTCGAGTCCGCCTTCCAGACGCTCGTGACCGGACTGGCGGTGCGGTACTACACCGCGGTCGCCGGGGCCGCGTGACGACGGCGGCGCGGCGGCGGGCCGCCTCTTGTCATACTGATCGTCCTTCTCGGGGCGTGGCGCAGCCTGGTAGCGCGCACCGTTCGGGTCGGTGAGGTCCGCGGTTCGAATCCGCGCGCCCCGATAGAGAGGTCAGGACCAGCGCCCGCGCACCCGACGCGGGCGCTCCTCGTAGCGGCGTGCGATTCAGGCGGCGACGCGTTCGGGCAGGTGGAAGCCCGTCAGCAGCCGGTCGAGCAGCCGCCGGTCTCCAGCCCGAGGCGCAGCCCGCCGAGGAGCGGCCGCCCGCGGGCGAGCCGGCGGTGGCCCAGGCCCGCGACTAGCGCTTGAACCGCGGGCAGGGCACCGTGATGCCGATGCTCTTCTGCTCGCCGCCGACGTACCGGAACTCGGCCTTGAACGGCACCTTGCCGGACGCCGGGCACTTCGGGGGCGTCGCCCAGAACGTGTTCCTCCCGCGCGAGCCCGGGCCGACGATGCCCCCGCTCTCCACGCGCAGCTCGGCGACGCTGAAGCGGAAGCCGGACGTCTTCTCGGTGAGCAGCCGCACGCGGTAGCCGTAGAGGCCGTCCGGCGTGGGGTCGTTGAAGACGTTGAGCGTGAAGATCGGCTGCAGCACCGTGTAGCGCAGCTCGTTCACCGCGATCGGCGAGGTCTTGTCGTAGTGCGAGAGGATCCCGATGCCCGCGACGGCGCCCTTGGCGGTCGGCTTGGTCAGGAACAGCGAGAACTTCGCGGGGATCGGCGCCGGGTAGCGGGGCCGGCCGTCGACGATCGTCGTCCCGCGGCCCAGGAACGCCTTGCGGCAGGTCGCGACCGTCGCGCGCGCGGTCTTCGTCACCTTCTTCTCGATGCGCGCCGCGTTGCCGGGGAAGGCGTCGAGGGTCTGCGCGTACACGCCACCCTTCGCCGGGTTCTGGAAGAGGTAGCCGGCGAGCTTCGCCGTGTCGCAGAGCCGGTCGGGCTTGCGGAACTCCGGCCGGATCGTCATCCCCTTCGCGAGCCGCAGCGAGGCATCCTCGAGCGCCGGCGGCGCCTCGCCGGTCGTGTCGAAGGCATTCGAGGTGTAGACGACGGAGTAGCGCCCGTCAGCCGTGAGGTCCTTCAGCTGGATGCTGAACTGCTGGACGGGCTCCGCGAGCGCCGCGGGCACGCCGAGCGCCAGCAGCGCCACCAGCGCCGCCCCTCCCAGCGCGCGCCGCGCCCTCGTCGGTCGTCCCTGCCTGCCGGTCCGGATCATGCGGGGCAGTCTGGCAGCCGCGCGACCGGCATGCGTCAGCCGGGCGCGCAGGTACCGGGCCTCAGGTCTCGTGAGGTGGCGGGGCGTGGGCTCGCGGGGCGACGAGGTCGTAGGCGTCCTCGACGAGGCCGATCGCGAGCTCCGGGTCGATCGTCCCGGACGGGTCGATCGTGATCCAGTGGCGCTTGTTCATGTGGTACCCCGGGCTGATCGCCGGCTCGCCGTCGACGAGCGCGCGGCCGAGCTCCGGGTCGACCTTGACGGTGATCCGCGGCGGCGGGCCCGGACTGAGGATCGTGAAGATCTTCCCGCCGACCTTCAGCACGTCCACGTCGTCGCCGAACGGGTGCTCGCAGACGGCGCCGGGCAGCTCGAGGGCGCGGTGCAGCGCCGCGGCCCGCAGATCCGGCACGTCAGCGCGCGCGGAACGCGTCGAGCTGCCCGCGCGCCTTCTTGCGCGTGAGCGCGGGGAGGATCGGCGTCCACCCGAGCAGCGTGCCCGGCAGGCCGAGCGCCTGCTTGGACCACGTGTGGAATGAGAAGTCGTCGACGTGCTCGGCGAAGCGCCCGTCCGCGGCGAAGCGGAAGCGGGCCTGGATGTCGTTGACGACCTTGCGGCCGGTCTGCGCGAACGTGTACGTCGCGATCCAGTTGGCGGTGCCGGTCGTGTCCGTCGCGTCGTGGGCGGGCAGCTCGACCTGCAGGTCCTCGGCGCGGCCCGTGAGCATGCGCCACATGTCCCCGGCCTCCGCGCCCGTCAGGTCTCCGAAGGCCGGATCGTGGAACCGCGCGTCGGGTGCGTAGTGGGCGGCCATCGCGTCCCCGTCGCGGGCGGCGAACGCGGCGTAGAAGTCGGCGATGCGCTGGCGGTTCTCCTCGGCGGTGGGCATCTGCCGACCCTATCCGGCCGGGACCGCCCCTGCCGCGCGTCGCGCGACCTCCGCGCGGACGACCGGCGCGACCTGCGTGCCGAACAGCTCCATCGAGCGCAGCACGTCGGCGTGCTCGACGGCGCCGAGGCTCATGTGCGCGAGGTAGCGCCGGTGGCCGAACAGCTCGTGCTGGAAGAGGATCTTCTCGGTGATCTCCTCGGGCGAGCCGACCGCCAGGGCGCCCCGCGGGGAGCGCAGCGCGCGGTACTGCTCGGGACCGGAGGGCGGCCAGCCGCGCTCGCGGCCGATCCTGTTCATCCCCGTGAGGTACGTGCGCATGAACGCCGCGTCCGCCTCCTCGACGGTGGCCGCGAGGAAGGCATGCGTGTTGATCGCGCAGCGGCAGGGTCGCCGGGTCGTGGCCGGCGCGGCGCGCGGCCTCGCGGTAGAGGTCGACGAGCGGGACGAAGCGCTCCGGCTGTCCGCCGATGATCGCGATCGTCAGCGGCAGGCCGAGCGTCCCGGCGCGGATGACCGACTCCGGCGAGCCGCCGACGGCGATCCAGACGGGGAGCGGGTCCTGCACCGGCCGCGGGTACACGCCCTGGCCGTCGAGCGCGGGGCGCAGGCGCCCGGACCAGTGCACGTGCACGTCCTCGCGGATGCGCAGCAGCAGGTCGAGCTTCTCGGCGTAGAGGTCGTCGTAGTCCTTGAGGTCCTGGCCGAACAGCGGGAAGGACTCGGTGAACGACCCGCGCCCGGCCATGATCTCGGCGCGGCCGCCCGAGAGCAGGTCGACGGTCGCGAACTGCTGGAAGACGCGCACCGGGTCGTCGGAGCTGAGGACCGTCACGGCGCTCGACAGGCGGATCCGCTGCGTGCGCACGGCGGCGGCGCCGAGGACGACGGCCGGCGCCGAGACGGCGTAGTCGGGGCGGTGGTGCTCGCCGACGGCGAACACGTCCAGCCCGAGCTGGTCGGCGAGCTCGATCTCCTCCATCAGCTCGCGCATCCGCCGCTCGGGCGTGGTGCCGGGGTGGACGTCGCCGAAGGTCGCAAGGCCGAGTTCCATGGGCGGGACGATAGCAGATGGTTGCGCGCGCAACCATCGTGCGATGCCGGGCCGGTAGCGTCTGCGCCGTGGGCCTCTTCAACCGCAAGCCGCGCGCGACCGACCTGCACGTCGGCGATCCGCGGTTCGACGACGTGGGAGCCCGTCGGCGACTACGAGGACCTCGAGACCGCGAAGGCGTTCGCCGGTCACCTGTCGGGGATGGGGATCACCTGCGCGCTGACGAGCGACTGGCCGCTCGACGAGTTCGGACGCGGCGACATCGCGCTGCGCGTCCCGCCGGAGGCCTACGGCGACGCGACCGTCGTCATGGACGGCATGGACCTCGACTGAGCCGGGCCGTCACGGCTGCAGCAGCGTGAACGCGTGGCCCCAGGAGCCGCTGCGCGCGCCGATCGCGACCCAGAGGATGCACAGCGCCTCGAGCTCCGCGCGAGCGCTCGATGCCGCCGACGTGCAGCCAGCGCCAGCCGAACGCCTCGAGGATCGCTCCCGTGCGGGCGACGGCGTCCTCGTCGTCGCCGGCGATGAACATGACGGGCGGGCCGCCCGGCAGCTGCGGGTCGACCATCAGCGCGTTGCCGACGGTGTTGAACGCCTTCACGACGTGCGCGTCGGGGAGCCGGCGCTGGAGGCGCTCGCCCCCGGAGCCTTCGGCCTCCTCGAGCGACGGGCCCGCGTCGCCGAAGACGAGCGGGTTCGTCGCGTCGATGACCGTCTTCCCGGCGAACGCCTCCGGGCCGCCGGCGCCGTCGATGAGCCCGCCGACGGCCTCCGCGGCGCCGCGCACCGCGATGACGACGGTGTCGCCGAACGCCGTCGCATCCGCGAACGAGACGATCGGGACGGTGCTGGCCTGCGACCAGGCGGTCAGCTCCGCGTCGCCGGTCCGCCGCGTGCCGAGGGCCGCGTCGACGCCGTGGCTCTGGAACCCGGCCGCCAGGACGCGGCCGACCTGCCCGCTGCCGAGGACGCCCACGCGGGCGGGAAGAGATGGTGCGCTCATGGTGTGGTGCTCCTCGGGATGACGGTGACGGGGCCGCTCAGGCCGACGTGCAGCCGGTCGCCCGGATGCCAGGCCGGGAAGCCGATGCTGCGGCTTCGCACGCGCAGCCCCCCGGCGAGCTCGACCGTCACGAGCTGGTCGTGGCCGTAGAACGTGCGGTCGACGACGACGGCCTCGTGCTCGCCGTGCTCGCGATGGGTGCCGAGGCTCAGTGACTCCGGCCGCACGAGGACCTCGACCGGGCCGGTCAGCTCGCGCGGGAACGGGGACGCGGCCCAGGGCACAGGTGGCGGCCCCGTCGGCGGCCTCGCCCGGGAGGACGTCGATCTCGCCGAGGAACTCGCCGACCCAGCGCGTCGCCGGGCTGCCGTAGACCTCCTCGGGCCGGCCGGTCTGCTCGACGCGTCCGTCGCGCATGACGGACACCGTGTCGGCGAGGCTCAGGGCCTCCTCCTGGTCGTGCGTCACGAGCAGCGTCGTGACGCCCGCCGCGCGCAGGATGTCGCGCACCTCGGTGCGCACGCGGTCGCGCAGCGCGGCGTCGAGGTTGGAGAACGGCTCGTCGAGCAGGATCATCTGCGGGGTCGGGGCCAGCGCGCGGGCGAGCGCGACCCGCTGCTGCTGCCCGCCGGAGAGCTCGTCCGGCCGGCGGTCGCCCAGGCCGGCGAGGCCGACGAGGTCGAGCACCTCGGCGACCCGGGCGCGGATCGGGCCTGCGGCCGAGCGCGTAGCCGACGTTCGCGGCGACGTCGAGGTGCGGGAAGAGCGCGTAGTCCTGGAAGACCATGCCGATCCGCCGTCGCTCGGGCGGCGTGAACCCCCGTCCGCCGGCGACGACGGCACCGCCGAGGGCGATCGTCCCGGCGTCCGGGCGCTCGAAGCCCGCGAGCAGCCGCAGGAGCGTCGTCTTGCCGCAGCCGCTGGGTCCCAGCAGCGCGGCGATCTCACCCGAGCGCAGCACCAGGTCGAGACCGTCCACCGCGCGGGACCGGACCGAAATGACGGTGCAGCCCGACGCAGGCGACGACGACGGGCGCCGCGCCATCTCCCGACAGCGGGCAGGCCGCCACCTGTGCCGCAATGGTGTCCACATCCGACATGGTCGCAAGTTCGCGCGCGACCGTCGTCATCGCGTCCGCCCGACGAGCAGCCACAGCGGTGGCGCGGAGACGGCGAGCAGCACCAGCGCCGGCACCGCGCCGCTCTCGAAGAACGAGCGCGTCGTCTCCTGCCAGATGACCAGGGGGAGCGTCTCGAAGCCGATCGGCGAGAGCAGAACGACCGCCGGCAGCTCCTTGATCGTCGCCAGGAACACGAGGGCCGCACCCGCGAGGACGCCGCTGCGGGCGAGCGGGATCGTCACCGACCAGGCGACGGCGAGCGGCGAGCGGCCGGAGACGCGCGCGGCCTCCTCCAGCCGCGGCGGCACCTGCAGCAGCGCGGCCCGCGCGGACCCGACCGCGAGCGGGAGGAACAGGACGACCATCGCGATCACGAGCATGGCGAGCGACTGGTAGAGCACCGGGGCCGCGCGGATGCCGAAGAAGACGAGCGCGAGCGCCACGACGATGCCCGGCAGCGCGTAGCCGGTGGTCGTGGCGGTGTCGACGGCGGCCGACCAGCGGCCCGGGAAGCGCGCGCCGAGCCAGGCGACGGGCAGCGCCGCGACGGTCGTGACGAGCGCGGCGAGGCCGGCGAGCAGCAGCGAGTTGCCGGCGGCGGTCGTGACGACCTCCCAGTCCACGTCGCCCGCGACGCTCTGGGCCGACCAGTAGAGGAGCATCGCGACCGGCAGTCCGAACGCGAGCAGCGTGATCGCGGTGCAGAAGGCGAGCGACGGCCAGCGCCATCCGCCGAGGCGCAGGACGGACGCGCCGCGGGCGCTGCCGGGCGCGGTGCGGTGGTACGTGCGGGCGCGGCGCACGCGTGACTCGGCGGCGAGCAGCCCGATCATCACGAGCACCAGCAGCGCTGCGAGCGCGGCGGCGCCGGTCCGGTCGAAGCTCGCGCGGTAGGACTGGTAGATGACGCGCGTGAACGAGTCGAAGCGCAGGATCGAGACGGCGCCGAAGTCCGACAGCGCGTAGAGCGCCGCGAGCAGCGCGCCCGCGCCGACGGCCGGGATCAGCTGCGGCAGGACGACGGTGCGCGCCACCGACCAGTTCGACCGCCCCATCCCGCGCGCGGCGTCCTCGAGCGCCGGGTCCAGGCGCAGCAGCGCGGCGCGTACGGGGAGCAGGACCAGCGGGTAGGTGAAGAGCGTCAGCACGAGCCAGGCGCCGCCGAACCCGTAGATGCTCGGCAGCTCCTCGATGCCCAGCGGCGCCAGGACGCCCTGCAGCTCGCCGCGGGGCCCGAGCGCCGAGACGAGCAGGTAGGCGCCGATGTAGCTCGGGATGACGAGCGGGAGCGCCGTGATGACGGTCCACATCCGCCGGCCGGGCAGGTCGGTCCTCGCGGTCAGCCAGGCGAGCGGCACGGCGATCGCCGCCGCGCCCGCTCCGACGGCGACCGCGAGGGTCGCGCTGCGCAGCAGCAGCGACAGCGTCTCCGGACGCCAGATCGCCTCCCACGCGGCCGCGGGCTCGTCGGCGACGACGACGAACAGATAGCCGATCGGCAGGGCGCAGCCGAGCGCGACGAGCGCCGTGACGAGCCGCAGCGGAGCGGAGGCCGCTGCGCCCCCGCTCCCGGTGCGCCGCCGCGGGCTGTCCACGGCGACGGCCATCTAGACCGCGCCGGTCTCCTGGAGCAGCTCGAGGGTCCCCTGGAGGTCGGCGAGGTCGGCGAGGTCCACGTCGGGCGCCTGGATGTCCTGCAGCGGCGGCAGCGAGGGATCCTGCGCGACGCCGGCGACGAGCGGGTACTCCCCGACGTCCCGGGCGAAGTACTCCTGCTGCGGCTGCTCGAGCAGGAAATCGACGAACTCCTGCGCGTTGCCGCCCTGCTCGGCGCTCTTCAGCACGCCGATCCCGGCCACGTTCACGAGCGACCCGACGTCCCCGCCGGGGAAGAAGTGGAGCTTCACGGGGTAGTTCTCGCCCTTGACGTCGCCCTCGCGGATGCCCTCGAGGATGTAGTAGTGGTTGATGAGGCCGGCCTCGATCTCGCCGTCGGCGACCGCGTCGCGGATGATCGAGTTCTTCTCGTAGGACTGCACGTCGTTGGCCTGCATGTCCTCGAGCCACCGCCTCGTCTTCTCCTCGCCCGCGGTCTTGCGCATCGCGGTGATGAACGACTGGAACGAGGCGTTGGTGGGCGCCCAGCCGACCTTGCCCTTCCAGCGCGGCTCGGTCAGGTCGAAGACCGACGCGGGCAGCTCGTCGGCCTTGACGGCGCGGCTGTCATAGCCCAGGACGCGTGCGCGGCCGGTGATGCCGACCCAGTCGCCGGCGGTGGAGCGGTAGGCCTCGTCGACCTGGTCGAGCGTGGAGGCCGGGAGCTCGGCGAGCGTGCCCTCGTTCTGGAGTGCTCCGAGGGCGCCGGCGTCCTGGCTGAAGAAGAGGTCCGCGGGGCTGCGGTCGCCCTCCTCGCGAATCGTGGCGGCGAGCTCGGCGCTGTCGCCGTAGCGGACCTTCACGTCGACGCCGGGGTTGGCCTTCTTGAACCGGTCGACGAGCGGGCCGACGTACTCCTCGTCGCGCCCGGAGTAGATGGTGAGGCTGCTCCCGTCGCCGGTGGCCGCGGGCGCTGCGCTGCTCTGATCGTCGTCCGCGCCGCCGCATCCGGCGAGCACGAGGCTCACGGCCAGGATCGGCAGTGCGGCCAGGGATGGGATACGCACGGGTGGGTCGTCGCTTTCCGTCGGACTCTGAGGGGGGAGTTAGGGTCGCCTAACGCCGCGGGGCGGCAGTATGGCATAAACCCAACCGTCAGAGTTGGTATTGCGACGGCGGTGCGATTCGGCACGACGCCGGCCGCGCCTCGCGTGGCGAGACGCGGCCATTGGCGTCACTGCGGGTGGCGGCGGAGAACCCGCCGAGGCTCCTACCGCCTCCCGGCCGGTGCGGACCGCATCAGGTGGGCTACGAGGGTGACGAGCCGGTGAGGGGGTACGGCTGCCGATCCCGTTGCGGTCCTGTGCCGGACCACGCCGGCGCCTCGTGCCGGAGGGACATTCATCCCCCCTGAGGCGCGCGGCACGGGGGCGGTGTGCCGTCGCTCGTCATCGCTCTGCGCCCGATGCGTCCGCATGGGAGCAAGCATCGGCGCCGGCGGGGGTCAGGACATCAGCGGCTGCCGCGGATTTCACTGTGGGAAACAACTGATGCATTCGCATCGGCGCGCCGCCACGGTCAGCAGGCCCCGCAGCGCCGCGCACGGGCATGAGGGGTAGCGTCCCGCGCATGGACCTCACCTTCAGCGAGCGAGAGACCGCGTTCCGCGACGAACTGCGCGCGTGGCTCGCAGGCGAACGACCCCGGACGCCGAGCCGATCGACGACACCGCGAGCTACCGCTGGCGCCGCGACTGGCAGGGCCGCCTGCACGAGGGCGGCTGGGCCGCCGTCCACTGGCCGAGGGAGTACGGCGGCCGCGACGCCGGCGTCACCGAGTCGGCGATCTTCTACGAGGAGCTGGCCCGGGCCCGTGCGCCGCTGCCGGCCAACGCGCTCGGCATCCTGATGGGCGGTCCGACGCTCATGGTGTGGGGGACCGACGAGCAGCAGGAGCGGTTCCTGGAGCCGATCCTCTCCGGCGCGGAGATCTGGTGTCAGGGCTTCAGCGAGCCGGAGGCCGGCTCGGACCTCGCGGCGCTCAAGACGCGGGCCGTCCGCGACGGCGACGACTGGGTCGTCACCGGGCCAGAAGGTCTGGACCTCGGGCGCCCAGTACTCGAAGTGGTGCATGCTGGTCGCGCGCACCGATCAGGACGCCGCCAAGCACAAGGGCCTCACGTACTTCCTGATGGACATGGAGCAGGACGAGATCCAGGTCCGCCCGCTGCGGCAGATCACCGGCGAGGCCGAGTTCAACGAGCTCTTCATCGAAGGCGCGCGGATCCCCGACGAGAACGTCGTCGGCGGGGTCGGCAACGGCTGGAAGGTCGCGCTGACGACGCTCATGAACGAGCGCGCAGGGCTCGCGTTCTTCCTCCAGGTGCGGCTGCGCCAGCTGCTCGACGAGCTGATCGAGGAGGCGGCCGAGCGCGGGCTGCTCGACGACCCGGTCGTCGCCGACAGGCTCGGGGAGCTGCACGTCAAGGCCGAGGTCCTGCGGCTCACGGCCTACCGCGGACTCACCGTGCTCGAGAAGTACGGCCAGCCCGGGCCCGAGGGCGCGCTGACGAAGTGGATGTGGTCGGAGACCAACCAGCAGCTCGCGCAGCTCGCCGCCGACCTGCTCGGGCCCGAGGCGCTGCACGACGGGCACCCGCTGGAGCTACGAGCTGCTGCGCGCCCGCGGCAACTCGATCGAGGGCGGCACCACCGAGATCCTCAAGAACATCGTCGCCGAGCGCGTGCTCGGCCTCCCGCGGATGCGCTAGGAGACGACCGAGATGAACTTCGACTTCACCGACGACCAGCACGAGATCAAGCGCACCGCGCGCGACCTGCTGACCAAGCGCTCCACCTGGGAGAAGGTGCGCGAGGCGGCCGAGGGCTCGCACGGCGACGAGGAGCTGTGGCGGGAGCTGGGCGAGCTCGGGCTGGCCCGGCATCGCGATCGCCGAGGAGCACGGCGGCCAGGGGATGGGCGTCGTCGAGCTCGTGATCCTGCTCGAGGAGCTCGGGTACGCATGCGCCGCGACGCCGTTCCTCGGGAGCGCGCTCGCCGGGCTCGCCATCCAGTCCACCGGGTCGCCGGAGCAGCAGGCCCGGTGGCTCCCCGGCCTCGCGAGCGGCGAGTTGCGGGGCGGGCTCGGAGCGCCCGGCCTGATTCCCGACGGCGACGGCGCCGACGTGCTCGTGCTGGTCGCCGGGGATGAGCTGCGGGTCGTGGCCGGCGCCGATGCGGGCGCCGAGCGCGTGGACGCGATCGACCCGACCCGCCGCCACGCGCGCGTCGCCGACGCCGCTGCCGGCGAGCCGCTGCCGGGCGACGCGGGCCTCGCGACCGACCTCGCCCGCACGGCGGTCGCCGCCGAACTGGTCGGCATCGCCCAGCGCGCCCTGGAGATGAGCGTCGCGTACGTCAAGGACCGCAAGCAGTTCGAGACGCCGGTCGGCGCCTTCCAGGCCGTCTCGCACCGCTGCGCGCAGATGCTGCGCGACACGGAGATGGCGCGGTCGGCGACCTACCACGCGGCGTGGGCGGCGGACGCCGAGCCGACCCGGCTCGCCGAGGCCGCGGGCGTCGCCAAGGCGGCGGCGTCGGAGGCCGGTCGCGAGGTGACCGCCTCGGCGATCCAGGTCCACGGCGGCATCGGCTTCACGTGGGAGGCCGACGTGCACTGGCTCTACAAGCGCGCGCAGATCGACGCGGCGCTGCTCGGCGGCGCGGGCGCCCACCGCGGGCGTCTGGCGCGCCTGGCCGCGGCCCGCCTGGCCGGCGCGCGCGCCTAGTCCTGCGGCGGGATGAAGCCGGGGTCGACCACCCCGGCATCGCCCGCCCGGATGCGGTCCGCCAGGTCGCGCAGCTCTTCACGGCGGTCGTGCGGCAGGTCGTTCCACGGGAGGTCGAGCAGCGCGCCCTCGAGGGCGAACAGCCCGACGACGTTCCAGCGGCCGGGATGGCGCTCGAGGATCCGGCGGTAGGCCTCGACGCTGCCCAGGCGCTCCAGGTCCGCGGGCGTGCAGATCCCGGCGTCCGGCAGCAGCTCTTCCGACGTCGGCCCGAGGTTCCGCAGGTCGCTCAGGCGCTCGTCGGTCAGTGGTGGTGCTCCTGCAGCTCGCGCAGGCGGCGGTACTCATCGACCGTGAGCGGTCGGCCGCGCACGTCGCTGAGCGCCGGGTTCTGCGCGAGGTACTCGTCCTCCGCGCGCCGCCAGACGGCGATGTAGCGGTAGAACGGGACCACCGGGTGCAGGTGATGGACGAGGTGGTAGTTCTGGTAGAGGAGGAGCGGGGACAGCAGGCGCTCGAGGCCGATCCGGTTGCGCGTGGCCCGGAAGCGGTCCTCCTCGGGCGTCGCGGTCAGCTCGTTGTGCGGGAGGTAGTCGAACGCCCAGCCGAGGGTGAACACGGCGATGCGAATCGGCAGGAAGTAGAGGACCAGGAGGGCGAGGCCGAGCCCGTTGACGATCGCCAGCGCCGCGATCGACAGCAGGATGACCCATGTCACGACCGCCTCGATGATCTCGCCGCGCGGGCGCGTGAGCATCTTGGGGACGTAGAAGACGACGTACCAGAGGTCGATCGTCAGCCAGCGCAGCGGCTGGGTCCAGCGGGCGCCGCGGTGGGTGTAGTGGTCGGGGTCGCTGCCGTCGGCGTGGTTGGTGAACCGGTGGTGCTGCATGTGGATGAAGCGCCACATCCGAAAGCCGGCGTGCGGGGCGAAGAACGGCGTCGCCAGGCGCCCGAGCCACGTGTTGATCGTCCCGTCGCAGGAGGCCGAGTGATGGCTCGCCTCGTGGCTGACGGTGAAGAGGACGAACGCGGCGATCGCGTTGAGGATCACGCTCGGCCACCACGGCCAGGTGCTCGTGAGCGCCAGCGCGGTGCTCGCGACGAACACGGTGATCCCGCCGGCGAGCAGGAGGATCGTCGGCCAGTTCAGGCGCGGGACGGGCTCGCCCGGGTCAGGGATGCTCCGGATGCGGGCCGGATCGACGGAGACGCTCGCCATGCGCTGCGGACCATACGCGCTGGGCGCGCGTCACGGAAGGCGTCACTTCACGAGCCCGCGGTCGAGCGCGTAGCGCACGAGCTCGGCACGGGTCGTCCGGCGCAGCTTCTGCTGGATGTGCGCGCGGTGGGACTCCACGGTCCGCACGGAGAGGTGCAGCTGCTCGGCGATCTCGGCGTTCGTGTGCCCGAGCGCGATCAGGCGCAGGACCTCGGTCTCGCGCTCGGTCAGCTCGTCGGGCGGGGAGTTGGGCCGCAGCGAGGCGAGCGCCGCGCCCAGGCGGGGGTTGAGGTAGGAGTCGCCGTCGGACGCGCGGTGCACCGCCTCGATCAGCTCGTCGTCGGCCGCCTCCTTGAGGACGTAGCCGAGCGCCCCGGCCTGCAGCGCGCTGCGGGCGAACGCCGGGTCGTCCTGCATGGTCAGGATCACGACGTTCGTCTTCGGCGAGGCCTCCCTGATGTCGGCGATCGCCTCGAGCGACGTCTTGGCCCCGGGCATGTTCAGGTCGAGGACGAGCACGCCGGGCTTGTGGCCGCGCGTGTAGCGGACCGCGCCCTCCACGTCGCCGGTCTCGGCGACGACCTCGAAGCCCGGCTCCGCCTCGAGCAGGAGCCGGAGGCCGGCGCGGACGACCTCGTGATCGTCCGCGAGCACGATGCGGACCTCGTCGGGGATGGTGCCGTTGGTCTGCGGTTCATCGCCCATAGCCCGAGGACCATAGGCGCCCTCCGGGAAGAGTGCGACCGTGCCAAATCCCGGCCATACGTACGTAGTGTGCCGCAACGGCATCGCGTGATTCCGCGACGGGTCGGCGCGGACGGGTACTGATGAGGTCCAGCCTGCCGGTCCCGTACTGTCAGCCGGTGTCGCACGCACGGATGCAGGAGAACCGAGGAATCACGGTGGTCGTGGCGGATCGGCACGACCTCGTCCGGCACGCGCTCACGGAGCTGATCGACGTCGAGCCCGGATTCGCCGTGGTCGCCCAGGCGGCCGACGCCGGCGCCGCCGAGAGCCACGTGCGCGCGCAGCGCCCGCACGTTCTCCTGGTCGAGCCGCTCGTGCTCGGCGACCAGGGACTCGTGCGCCTGCCCGGCCTGCTGCATACATCGCCGGTGACCCGTGCCGTCGTGCTCGCGGACGAGGCCTCGCCCGCGCTGGAGCGCCACGCACACGGGCTGGGAGCGGTCGCCACGATCCTCAAACACGCGTCGCCCGACGAGCTGTTCCGCGCGCTGCGGCACGCGGTCGCGCTGCCCGCGCACAGCGCGCCCATCCCCGCGACCGAGGGCTGAGTCAGGCCGTCGGGTCGTCGGCCCGCCGCAGCGGGCCGGGCTCGAGCGGGATGTGCGCGCGCACGACGGTCCCGCGCCCCGGCTCCGAGACGACGCGCAGCGTCCCGCTCGCGAGCTCGACGCGCTCGCGCATCCCGACGAGGCCGAAGCCGCCGCCCGCGGCGCCGGTGTTGAACCCGGCGCCGTCATCGCGGACCTCGACGGCCACGGCGTCAGCGGCCGTGGTGACGCTCACGTCGACCGCGGTCGCCTCGGCGTGCTTGGCGACGTTCGTCAGGCTCTCCTGGACGAGCCGGTACACGGTGCTCGCGACGTCCTCGTCCAGGCGGTCCTCGTCGAGGTCGACCGCCAGCCGGACCTCGAGACCCGCGGTCGACCGCGTGCGCTCGGCGAGGCCGTCGAGCGCAGCCGCCACGCCGAGCTGGTCGAGCGCGGCGGGGCGCAGGTCGGCGATCAGCCCGCGCAGGCCCTCGATGCTCTGCGACAGGCGGCCGATCGCCTCGTCGACGGTGGTGGCGAGGCGATCGTCCGCCGCGCCGCGCCGGCCCGACGCGAGCAGGATCTTCAGCCCGGCGAGATCCTGGAGGCTCTCGTCGTGCAGCTCGCGCGCCCAGCGCGCCCGCTCGTGCTCGGCGGCCTCGACGCGTCGGCGCAGCGTGCTCGCCGCGACGCGCTGTGCGGTGACGACCGCCGTCGCGGCGCTCGCGGCGAACGCCTCCAGGAGGCGCTCCTCGTCGGCGGAGAACCCGCCCCCGCCGTCGGCGCGGTCGAACGCCGCCAGCACGCCGACCGTCTCGTCGCGGTAGCGCAGCGGGACGAGCAGTCCGGACGTGGCGCCGACCTCGCGGGCGAGCGCGCGGCGCAGCCTCGTGGCCTCGCCGGCGAGTCGTTCGTCCCCGTCACCGCCGCTGGCGGTGGCGTTCAGAAGGCCCCCGTCGACGCGCAGGCCGCGGCCCAGCAGGCCACCGGTGACCGCGCCGGCGACGGCGCGCACGACGAGGTGATCGTCGTCCAGCAGCGCGATGACCATGACGCGCGCCTCGACGAGCGCGCGCCCGCGCTTGGTCACGAGTTCCAGGACTCTGTCGAGGTCGGTCTCGGCGCCGAGCGCGCGGGCGATCGACATCGTCGCCTCGAGCGCGGCGACCGTCCGCTCCAGCTCGTCGCGGCGCTCGCGCTGGCCGCGATAGAGGTCGGCGTTGCGGATCGCGATCGCGGCCCAGTCCGCCAGCACGAGGAGGGCCTGCTCGTCGGCTTCGGTGAACGAGCCGGCGTCCTTCTCGGTGAGGTAGAGATTGCCCCAGGAACCCCCGCGGACGACGATCGGCACCCCGAGGAACGTCGACATCGGGGGGTGGTTCGGCGGGTAGCCGTACGAGCGCGGATGCGCGCTGACGTGCTCCAGGCGCAGCGGCGCCGGATTGCGGATCAGCTCGCCGAGGACGCCATGGCCGTGCGGCAGGTCGCCGATCCGCCGGACGGCCGACTCCTCGAGGCCGCTGGTGAGGAACCGCTCCAGGCCGGTGTGCGCGTCGTCGAGCACGCCGAGAGCCGCATAGCGTGCTCCGGTGAGCTCGCGCGCGACGTCGAGGACGCGCCGGAGCACCTCGTCGAGGTCGAGCTCGGACACGAGCGATCGCCCGACCTCCAGCAGACGGTGCAGGCGGGCGTCGTCCAGCGTCGAGCGCACCTCGAGGGGGGCGTCGGGGGGGTCCGGATGCAGCACCGCGCGGGAGCGTATCGAGTGGTCGCCCGCAGGCAGACCCAGGCGGGCGATCGTGTCATCCGGCCCAGCCGTGGAAGGCCCGGCGCACACCCTCGCGGAGGTCCGGGGCGAGCGGCGGCGCCTGGTCGCCCGAGCGCGCCGTCCCCGCGATCGTCGTGCGGATCTGCTCGACGTAGGCGACGCAGTCCTCGCATTCCCGCAGATGCGCCTCGAAGCGCCGGCGGTCGGCCTCGCCGAGCGCACCGTCGAGGTAGGCGTTGACGACCTCGACGAGATCGCGGCAGTGGAGCTCGGGCTCGGCGTGCGGGTCGGCGGTCATGCCAGGTGCTCCTCGAGCGCGGCGCGCACCTTCGAGCGGGCGCGATGCAGGAGGACTCGCTGATTGGTCTCCGTGATCTCGAGAGCGTTACTCACCTGCGGCCCGTCCCAGCCCTCGACGTCTCGCAGCAGGATGACCGTGCGCTGGGCGGACGGCAGGCGCTCGATCGCGGCGTGGATCACCGCGAGCGTCTCGGCGGACTCCAGCGCGTCGTGCGGCAGCGTCTCCCAGCGGGGGAGTGGGGCGGCCCAGTGATGGGGCCAGCGGGCGTGGTCGGCGGCGAGGAAGCGGTCGGCTGCGACCGCCTCGAACGCGCCCGACGCCTCGTCGGAGGCGAGCGCGGCGAACGGGACGGTGCGACGCTCCCGCGCACCCCGCGTCTTCGCGCGGTTGATGAGGACGCGCATCACCCAGGTCCGCAGCGACGAGCGGCCCTCGAACCGGTCGAGCCCGTCGAGGACGGCGAGCCAGGTCTCCTGGACGACCTCCTCGGCGACCGCCCGGCTCGGCGTGAACTGGCGGGCGAGGCGCAGCATCGCGGGTCCCCACGCGTCGACGGTCTCCATGAACGCCGCCTCGTCGCCGGCACGCAGGCGAGCGAGGAGGCGGCGCTCCGCCTCCTGCGCCCGGACCGCGGAGGTCTCGGCGGACTCACTCACCGCGCCCGAGCGTAACGTCTGGGGCGCCCGCCGGACCGAGGCCCATGCACGCCGCCGCCGTCCCCCTGCGCCCGCTGCCCGAGACGTTCGGGGCCACGCGGGAAGCGCTTCACCGCGTCGCCGAGACCATCGTCGCGCCCGCACGGCTCGCGGCGACCGGCAACGAGATCGCCCTGGAGGCCGCGCCCGGCGGGTTCGGCACGCCGCTGTTCCCGGACGGCGGGCGGGTGCGTGTGGAGGGCGGCGACCTCGTCGTCGAGACCCCGGACGGGACGGCTCGGCGCGGGGCGCTCGCGACGCTGCCCGCGGCCGCGGCGCTCGCGGGACTCCCGGCGGACGGCCTGGACCCGGCCCCGCTCGGGGTGGATCCCGAGGCGGTGCGTGCGCTGGGCGCGCTGTACACGTTCGCCTGGGAGGTGCTCGGCGCGCTGCGCGCGGAGGCACCGGCCGGCGCGGATCCTTCGCCCGTCCGTCTGTGGCCCGAGCATTTCGACGTGGCATTCGAGCAGGGAACGGAGGCGGACGGGCGGCGGGCCGGGTACGGCCTGTCGCCCGGGGACGCGCACCATCCAGAGCCCTACCTGTACGTCGGCCCGTGGGCCGAGCGGCCCGCGTCCCCGCAGTGGAACGCGACGGGGTTCAAGGGGGCGGAACTCGGCTACGCCGCGCTGCTGAGCGCCACGGATGCGCGGGCCGCGGCGCTCGCCTTCCTGCGCGACCGCCGCGCCGCGCTGCTCGGCGGCTGAGGACCCGGCTGATCGGTTTCGCGCGCGACCGGGTAGACCTTGCGCATGGACACGACCCGCTCACCCTGGCGCCGGGCCTTCAACGCCCCGCTGCTGGGCGCCGTCGCCCTGCTCGTCGTCGCCGGGGCGCTCGTGCTCCTGCTCGGCGACGGCAACCTCGCGATCGGCGTCGGCGCCGGGCTGCTCGGGGTCGCGGCGGTGGTCCTGCTCGCCGGGTTCTTCCTGGCGATCGGGTACGGGGAGGACGACGATCGCGCGGCCGGGCGCTCCTGAGCCGGCCGGCGCGTCGCGCCGCGGGCATTGGCATCCTCGGGGCATGCACCATCGCCTCGCCCTGATCGGGATCGCGCTGCTGACCGTCACCGCGTGCGGCTCGGGCGGCGCATCCGCCACGAGCACCGCCACGACGACGGCCGCCACGACGGCCGCGCCCACGCCGAACGCCGGCGCGGCCGCCGGCCTGCGGCTGGTTCGCGTCGGGACCTTCGACGCACCGCTCCTGGTGACCGCGCCGCCGGCCGACCGCGACCGCGTGATGGTGGTCGAGCAGGCCGGCCGGATCCGCGTCGTGCGCGACGGCCGGACGCTCGACGAGCCGTTCCTCGACATCCGCTCGAAGGTGACGTCGGGCGGCGAGCAGGGGCTGCTCGGGTTGGCCTTCGCCCCCGACTATGCGACGAGCGGCCGCTTCTACGTCTACTACACCGACCGCGGCTCGCGGCAGGTCGTGGTCGAGTACCGCCGCGGGGCGAGCGACGACCGGGCCGACGCGGGCTCGGCGCGCGCGGTGCTGCGCATGGCCGACCCCGAGGGCAACCACAACGGCGGGCACCTCGCCTTCGGACCGGACGGCCTGCTCTACATCGGGACCGGCGACGGCGGCGGCGCCGACGACCAGCACGGCCGCCGGGGCAACGCGCAGGACCGGGGGTCGCTGCTCGGCAAGCTCCTGCGCATCGATCCGCGCGCCTCCGGCTCGCGGGCCTACCGCGTGCCCGCCGGCAACCCGTTCGCCGGGCGCGCCGGGATGCGCGGCGAGATCTACGCCTACGGCCTGCGCAACCCGTGGCGCTACTCGTTCGACCGCCGCACCGGGGACATCACGATCGGTGACGTGGGGCAGAACCAGCTCGAGGAGGTCAACTTCGCGCGCCGCGGACGTGCCCGCGGCGTGAACTACGGCTGGCGGCCCTGGGAGGGCACGCGGCGCAACTTCGACGAGCCCGCGCCGGGTGCGGTCCGGCCCGTGATCACCAAGCGCCACAGCGACGGCTGGTGCTCGATCACCGGCGGGTACGTCGTGCGCGACCCGGACATCCCGGCGCTGGCCGGGCAGTATGTCTACGGCGACTTCTGCAAGGGCCAGCTGCGGCGCGCGCGCCTGCGCGCCGGCCGGGCGCTGGACGACAGCGCGCTGAAGCTGCCGGGCGTTCCGAACCTCTCGTCGTTCGGTGAGGACGCGCGCGGGCGCGTGTACGTCACCGGGCTCGACGGCCCCGTCTACCGGATCGCCGCGGGCTGATCAGGCGGTGCGCGCCGCGTCGCGCCGGGCGCGGGCGCGGGCGCGCCACGGCGTCGCCGCCGCGCTCGGAGCCGTGCGCAGGGCGTCGAGCGCGCGCTCCAGGTCGCGGGCGATGTCCGCGGCGTCGGGGACGACGTCCGCGTCGGCGTAGACCCCGGCGTGCAGGCGGCCGTTGTAGGAGACAGCCCCGATGCTGACCGCGTGGCCGTCGAGGAGCGGGACGGCGGGCCACGCGCCGGTCAGCTCGCGCCCCAGGAGCGCGAGCGGCGCGGTCGGGCCCGTCACGCTCGATACGACGAGCGTGAAGCGTGCGGCGCGTGCGGCGGCGCGTGCGGCGGCGCGCCGGCCGGCCGCGGGAAGCAGGTCGGCGGAGCGCAGCAGCGCGTCGCCGGCGCCCGCATCGCCCGCGTGCTTGCGCGCCCGCGTGCGCGAGCGCACGGTGCGCAGGACGCGGGCCGGGTCGGGCTCGCCGAGCGGGAGGTCGATCGCGAGGAACGCGATCCGGTTCCCGAGCGGCCCGTCCTCGTCGCCGTCGCGCGTGCTCGCGGGAACCAGCACGCGGACCGCGGCGGGCCGCTCGCCGCGGCGGCGCAGCGCGGCGCCGAGCGCGACCGCCGCGGCCGCGAGCAGCGCGTCGTTGACCGTCGCCTCGTGGCGGTGCGCCGCCGCGCGCACGTCGGCGAGCGGGGCCGTCGCGAACGCCGCGCGGCGCTCGTGCGTCGCCGAGCGTTCGAGCGCGGTCTGCGCGACGGGGAGGACGAACGCCCCGGCCGCACGCGCCATGCCGGTCGCCTCGGGGAGCGTGCGGGCTGCGGCTGCGCCGCCGCGCACGCGCCGGCGGACCGCGTGGCCGAGCGCGCCAGCGGAGGAGGGCGGGGCGCCGGGGGTCCAGCGCGGGGCCTCGCCGCCCGCCCCGGGCCGCGCACCCGCGCCGGTGGCCGGGTCCAGGACCAGCGCCGCCACCTCGAGCGCCGCGACGCCGTCGACGAGGGCGTGATGGGCCTGGCCGATCAGCGCGAAGCCCCCGCCCTGCAGGCCGGTCACGAGCGTCATCCGCCAGAGCGGGCGCAGTGGGTCGAGCGGCTCCGCGAGCAGCACGCCCGCCATGTCGCGCAGCTCCGTCGCGCCGGCGGGCGGGGCGAGCCGCAGCGCGTGGACGTGGCGCGCGACGTCGAATCCCGCATCGTCGGCCCAGTGCGGGTCACCCAGGCCGAGTGCGGGCTCGACGACGCGGCGACGGAACCGCGGGAAGCGGTCGAGGCGGGCGTCGATGTGGCGGCGCAGCGCCGCCAGGCTGGGCGCGTCGCCCGCGAATCGCAGCGTCCAGCCCACGTGCAGCGGCGCGCGCTCGGTCTCGAGGTCGAGGAAGGCGGCGTCGAGCGCGCTGAGGCGGTCGGGTTCGGCGGGCATGGACGGTCGCATCCTGCCACGCCGGGCGGCGCTCCTGTGTGACAGGGCGTCGGGTCCGGATAGCCTCGGCGCCCGGATGGATCCGCTCGCCACCGCCGACATCGCGCAAGTGCGCGCCGACAACCCCGGGCCGTTCACGCTCGAGGGGACGAACTCGTGGCTCCTGGGGCGCGGGCCGTGCTGGGTCGTGGACCCAGGCCCGGCGCTCGACGCCCACCTGGACCGGCTGGCGGCGGACGCCCAGGCGCGCGGGGGCGTCGCCGGCATCGCGATCACCCACGGCCACGGCGACCACACCGATGGGCTCGCGGGGCTGCTCGCGCGCCTCGGAGAGGTGCCGGTCGCCGCGCAGGCGTGGGCGGGGGCGACGGTGCGACTGGTCGACGGCGACTCGTTCGGCCCGCTGCGGGCGATCGCCACCCCCGGTCACGCGCCCGACCATCTGGCGTTCCTCGCCGGCCGCGCGCTGTTCACCGGGGATGCCGTGCTGGGCCACGGCAGCGTCTACGTCGCCCCCGACCCGGGCGCGCTGCGCGGCTACCTCGCCGCGCTGGACAGGCTCCTGGCGCTGGAGCTGGACGTGATCTGCCCCGGTCACGGGCCCGTCGTGCGTGAGCCCCACGCCAAGCTCGCCGAGTACCGCGACCACCGGCTCGACCGCGAGCGGCGGCTCGTGGCCGCGCTCGACGTCGGGCTGCGCACGCCGGACGAGCTGCTCGACCGGGTCTGGTCGGACGTGCCCTCGGTCCTGCGCCCAGCGGCGGCGGTGACGCTCGCGGCGCATCTCGACAAGCTCGCCGAGGAGGGTCGCCTGCCGGACGGCGTGGACCGCGGGGCGCTCCCGCGGTACGGTGAGGTCTGAACCTGACGGGTCCGTCAGGTTCACGTCGATCCCGCGAATCGCCACCCAGGAGTGAGGTCACCATGGCCGCCGAGACCAAGGTCACGTTCTGCCGCATCTGCGAGGCGCACTGCGGCATGGTGGCGACGATCGAGGACGGGGTCGTGACGCAGCTGAGGCCCGACCGTGAGCACCCGCTGAGCCAGGGCGAGGCGTGCCCGAAGGGCATCGCCATGACGGACGTCCAGAACGACCCCGACCGCGTCACGCGCCCGCTGCGCCGCGACCGGGCGACCGGCGAGTTCCACGAGGTCACCTGGGAGGCGGCGCTCGCCGACATCGGCGAACGGCTGCGCAGCACGATCGCCACCCACGGCCGCGGGTCGGTCGGCTGGTACTTCGGCAACCCGGGCGCCTTCAGCTACTCGCACGCCCTCTGGGTGAAGGGCTTCATGGAGGGCCTTGGCTCGCCCCATTACTACACGGCGTCCTCGCAGGACGTCGCCAATCGGTTCGCCGCGAGCGCGCTGCTCTACGGCTCGCCCGCCCTCGTCCCGATCCCCGACCTGCACCGCACCACGTTCCTGCTCATGGTCGGTGCGAACCCGTTCGTCTCCCACGGCAGCGTGCTCACGGCGCCGAAGATCAAGGATCAGCTGCGCGGCATCGTCGAGCGCGGCGGACGGGTCGTCGTCGTGGACCCGCGGCGGAGCGAGACCGCGCGCAACTTCGAGCACGTGCCCGTGCGCCCGGACTCCGATGCGTGGATGCTGCTGTCGATGCTCTGCGTCCTCGTCGAGGAGCGGCTGACGGACGAAGCGTCGCTCGCCCGCGAGACGACGGGCTGGGCGCGGGTGCGCGACCTGGCGCTCGGCTTCCCGCCGGAGGAGACGGCCGCGCGGACGGGGATCCCGGCCGACGAGCTGCGGCGCCTCGCCCGCGACCTCGCGGGCGCCGAGCGCGCCGCGGTCTACGGGCGCACCGGTTCCTGCCTCGGGCGCTTCGGCACGCTCGTCTCGTTCCTGCTCGACATGCTCATGCTCGCCACCGGCAACCTCGACCGCGCCGGCGGCGGCGTGTTCGGGCTGCCGGCGATCGCGCTCGACGAGGTCGCCCAGAAGGCCGGGCTCGACACGTACGGCAAGGTGCGCTCGCGTCTGGGTGCCTTCCCCGACGTGCTCGGCGCGCTGCCCGCCTCGCTGCTGGCGGAGGAGATGACGACGCCCGGCGAGGGCCAGATTCGCGCCTTCTTCACGAGCGCCGGGAACCCCGTGCTCTCCTGCCCCGACGGGCCGGCGCTGGAGGAGGCGCTCGAGCGCCTGGACCTCTTCGTCTCGCTCGACTTCTACGTCAACGAGACCAACCGCCACGCGGACTACGTCCTGCCGAGCACCACGTGGCTCGAGCGCGACGACCTGCCGATCGCGTTCCTGGGCTTCCACACCACACCGTTCGTGCAGTACACGGACGTCGTCGTCGCGCCGCGCGGCGAGGCGCGCCAGGAGTGGGAGATCATCGACGCGATCGCGCGCGAGATCGACGTGCACCCGTACGCGCTGCGACCGCTGCGCTGGCTGTCGCGGCTCGGCTACCGGATGACGCCCCAGCGCCTCGTGGACACACTGCTGCGCGTCGGTCGCGAGGGCGACCGCTTCGGCCTGCGGCGCGGCGGGCTGTCACTGAAGGCACTGCGCGCGCAGCCGCACGGCGTCGTGACCGCCGAGAGCATCCCGACGGGCGTTCTCCCGGGCCGTCTGCGGTACGAGGACCGCAGGGTCCACCTCGACCATCCGGCCCTGAACGGCGAGATCGCGCGCCTGCGGACCGTGAACGGCGACGACCCGCACTTCCCGCTGCGGCTCATCGGCCTGCGCGAGCTGCGCTCCCACAACTCGTGGATGCACAACGCGCCGATCCTCATGCGCGGCGGGCGCGAGCAGCCGCTGCGCATCCATCCGCTGGACGCCGAGCGCTACGGGCTGGCGGACGGCGGGACGGCGCGGCTCGCGTCCAAGAGCGGCGCGGTCGAGGTGCCCGTGCGCGTCACCGACGAGGTCATCGCCGGCGTGGTCGCCCTGCCGCACGGCTGGGGGCACCGCGGCGGCTGGAAGCTCGCCAACGCCGCAGGCGGCGTCAACGTCAACGTCCTCGCGAGCGCCGAGGCCGCCGACCTGGAGCCGCTGGCCGGCATGGCGTTCCTCAACGGGATCCCGGTGCGGGTGGAGCCCGTCGCCCCTGCGCGGGCGGCGACCGAGGCGACGGCCGAGCCGCTCGCGTCGGCGACCTTGAGCTAGGGCGTCACGACCGCGGTCGTCGCGGTCACGGTGGTCGATCCCGGCGCGACGCCGGTGCTCACGGGCATCGCGGTGGGCGTCGTCTCCGCGGGCGGCGGAACGGACGACGCCGGCGTCGTGGACGCCGGCGTGTCGGTGAGGTCCTCCATGGTGTCGAGCGGTACGCCGCCGGTGCCCGTCGCGTCGTCGTCGGCCGTCGCCGTGGTCTCGTCCGGCGGATCGTCGGGGGCGGCGGGCTCGACGTCGGCCACCGGCCCGGCGGCGGGCGCCGGCGGCGGGTCGCCCGCGGGGACCGTCACGGGCGCGACGGCCGCCGGCTCCCCGGGGCCCGGCTCGAGGTCGGGGACGCTCGCAGGCTGCGCCGCGGGAGCGGGCGCCGACTGCGTGACCGGGCTCTTCGCGTGCAGGGTGCGCTCGACGGAGGCCGCGCCGCCTGCGGTCATCGCGACGCAGCAGACGGCGACCGCGACCTTCGTCGCGGTCGCCGCGGCCGCACCGCCGCCGGCGACGCCCGCGATGCCGCCACCGGCGGCCGCGCCGCCGCCCGCCGTCGCGCCCCCGCCCAGGAGCCCGGCGATCATGCCGAGGAGGCCCGGGCCGGGCAGCAGCGCCGCGAGGTCCTTCGAGGTCGTGCGCAGCGCCTTGTCGAAGCTGCGGCACTCGCCGCAGTCGCGCAGATGGCGGCGCGCGCGGGCGCTCGTGCGCACGCGGCGGTCGCGGGCGCAGGCGAGCTCTTCGCGGATGTCCTCGCAGGAGGTGTCGCGCGCCTGCGCGGCCTCGGCCAGGCCCATCCGCGCGCGGACGAGCAGCGACTTCACGGCGGGCTGGCTGACGTCGAGCGCCTCGCCGAGCTCCTTGTAGCTGAAGCCCTCCAGCTCGCGCATGAGCAGCGCCGAGCGCTGCTGCTCGGGCAGTCGCCCGAGGTCGGTGACGAGCCGGCGCAGCCGCTCGCGACGCTCGGCGGCGAGCGCCGGGTCCAGCCGCGGGTCGCCCTCCTGCTCGACGAGCTCGGTCGGCTGCGGGCCGGGGCGCCGCAGCTCGTCGATGCAGCGGTTGTGGGCGACCCGGTAGAGCCAGGCCTTCAGGGCGACGGGCCGCTCGTCGGCCCGCAGCGCGCTGTACGCGCGCAGGAAGACGTCCTGCAGGACGTCCTCGGCGTTGTTGCGCGCGCCCGGCGGGAGCATCCGCCGGACGTAGGCGAGCAGACGCGTCCGGAAGCGGTCGTGGATGACGCCGAACGCCTCGTCGTTCCCGGCGCGGAACAGCGCGACGAGCTGCTCGTCGCTGCGCAGGCGCAGCAGGACGGGGACGCCCGGCGACCGGGCGAGACCGACGTCGACCGGTACCGCTGAAGCCTCCATGCCCGCTGGAACGCGGGGTGTGATGGAAGGTTGCGGTGTTCCTGGGAGCGGGTGTAGGGCGCTTTGGGATCGATCAGCCCGCGCCTTCGGCGCGGGCTGTCCTGCCAGGGGGCCGTGCCCGCTAGCTCTCGATGTTCGCCATCACGTGCTTGATGCGCGTGTAGTCCTCGAAGCCGTACTTCGAGAGGTCCTTGCCGTAGCCGGAGTGCTTGAACCCGCCGTGCGGCATCTCGGCGACGATCGGGATGTGGGTGTTGATCCACACCGCGCCGAAGTCCAGGCCCTTGGCCATGCGCGAGGCGCGGCCGAAGTCCTTCGTCCACACCGACGACGCGAGCCCGTACTGCACGCCGTTGGCCCACTCCAGCGCCTGGGCCTCGTCGCTGAACTGCTGGACGGTGATGACCGGGCCGAAGATCTCGTTCTGGATCATCTCGTCGTCCTGCCTGAGGTCGGCGACGACCGTCGGCTCGAACCAGTACCCGCCATCGAGATCGTCCCGCCCAGCCCCGACATTGCCGCCGGCCGCGACGCGGGCGTGCGACGGGGCGCGATCGATGAAGCCCTCGACGCGCTCGCGCTGGACCTGGCTGATGACGGGGCCCATGTACGTGTTGTCGTCGAGCGGGTTGCCGTACACGGTGCCCTTCGCCTGCTCGGCGAGCGCCTCGACGAAGTCCCCGTAGACGCCGGGGCCGGCGAGCACGCGTGTGGCGGCCGTGCAGTCCTGCCCGGCGTTGAAGTAGCCCGCGCCCGCGATGCCCTCGGCGGCGGCCTCGATGTCGGCGTCGTCGAACACGACGACCGGGGCCTTGCCGCCGAGCTCGAGGTGCACGCGCTTGAGCGTGTCGGCGGCTGCGGCGGCGACGGCCTTGCCGGCGCGGACGGAGCCGGTGAGCGAGACGAAGTCGATGCCCTCGTGGCGCACGAGCCGCTCACCGACGTCGCCCTTGCCGAGGATGACGTTGAAGACGCCGGCGGGCACGTGCTTGTTGATGAGCTCCGCGAGCCAGATGGTGGACGTGGGCGTGTTCTCCGACGGCTTGAGGATCACCGAGTTGCCGGCCGCGATGGCGGGGGCGAACTTCCAGACGGCCATCATGAACGGGTAGTTCCACGGCGTGATGCCGCCGCAGACGCCGATCGGCTCGCGGCGGATCGTCGAGGTGTGGCCCGCCAGGTACTCGGCGCTCGCGGTGCCCTCGAGGATGCGGGCGGCGGCGGCCATGAAGCGGATCTGGTCGGCGGCCGGGGGGATCTCCTCGCTGATCGTCAGCGCGAGCGGCTTGCCGGTGTTCTCGGACTCGATCTTCGCGAGCTCCTCACCGCGCTCCTCCAGCTCGTCGGCGATCTTCAGCAGCGCCAGGCTGCGCTCGGACGGCGTGGCCTCGCGCCACTCGTTGAAGCCGGCGCGCGCGGCCTCGACGGCGGCGTCCAGGTCGGCGGCGCTCGAGAAGCCCATCTCGGCGATGACCGCACCCGTGGCGGCGTTGCGGACCTCGTGGGACCCGTCCCCCGTGGTCGGCGCGCTGGCGCCGCCGATGAAGTTCTGCAGCGTTGCGGTGGTGGCCATCCTCGTCCTTCTCCTTCGGTGGTCGCAGTCTCGTCCCGGAGCGGAACGTACCAAGCCGGGACGCTCCCGACCGGACAATTCCCGGCGGCCGGTCTGACGAAACGGGCGCCCGCGGACTATGCTGCGCGCCCCGCCGCCGGGACTCGCCGGCGGCCGACCGTGAGGACGACGTGCCCCGATTCCAGGACGATCAGCAGGTCTACGCGCAGCTCGGCGGCATGTTCGAGGACGCGCTCGCCGACGACGCGGCCGGCGGACGCCTGCGGGCGATCGGGGGGACGGTGCAGTGGCAGTTGCGCAAGCCGACCGCGCGCATCACCGTGAAGCTCGGCGAGGAGCAGACCCCCGGCGTCGACTTCGGCGACACGCAGGTCAAGCCCGCGGTCGTCCTGTCGATGGACGCCGACACCGCCCACCGCTTCTGGGCCGGCGAGCTGCCCATGCACGTCGCGCTCTCGCGCGGGCTCATCCGCGCGAAGGGCCCGGTCGCGACGATCCTAAGGATCGTCCCCGTCGTCGGGCCCGCAAAGGACATCTACGCGGCGCGGATCGCGGGCGGGGCGGCGAAGCCGGAGCCGGAGGCTGAGGCGCCGGTGGTCGAGGAGGCGGTTGCGGAGCCGGAGGCTGAGGCGCCGGTGGTCGAGGAGGCGGTTGCGGAGCCGGAGGCTGAGGCGCCGGTGGTCGAGGAGGCGGTTGCGGAGCCGGAGGCTGAGGCGCCGGTGGTCGAGGAGGCGGTTGCGGAGCCGGAGGCTGAGGCGCCGGTGGTCGAGGAGGCGGTTGCGGAGCCGGAGGCTGAGGCGCCGGTGGTCGAGGAGCGCGGTTGCGGAGCCGGAGGCTGAGGCGCCCGTGGTCGAGGAGGCGGTTGCGGAGGAGCTCGCCGGTCGGAGGCTCGAGGACGCCGGTCGGCGGTCGACGAGCCGGCGGTCGAGGAGGCGCCTGCGCCGGAGCCCGAGCAGCCGGCGGCCGCGGAGGCGCCCGCGCCGGAGCCCGACTCGCCGGCCGAGTAGCTCGCGGGAACCCGAACTCGCGGCGTCCGTCGTCGCTCGGGAGGGTTCGGTGACAGAAGTTCGGGCGCCGGCGCGAAGAAGTGCACGTGGGCGCTGGCCGGGCCCTGCCGTGTGCAGAACTTCGCGCTCGCAGCCCGCTCGCGCTACGCGACGACCTCAGGGCCGTCGTCGTACCCGGGCTCGCCGGGGAGGACGACGCGGGCGATCTCGCCCTCGCGGATCACGCGCGGCTCGACCGGCAGGACGTCGCGGCCCGAGGCGTACGCGATCAGCGCGTCCGCGGACTCGAACGGCGCCAGCTGCTCGAGGTGCTTGATCGTCGGGAAGACGAGGTCGAGTTCGCCGCGCCCGTGGGCATCGAGGGCGGCGACCGGCGTGAACCAGTCCTGGCCCACGATCTCGTCGCCGTCGATGACGACCACCGTGTCGTCGGAGACCGCCGCGAGGAAGAAGTGGGTGTCGAAGCGGATGGCGATCTGCCGCGGCGTGATCCACTGCGAGAACTTCACGAGACCCTCAGGGCTGATGCCGGCGATCCCGGCCTCCTCCTCCAGCTCGCGGACCGCCGCCAGCCGGTGCGACGCGTCGCCCTCGCCCTCGTGGGCGTCGACGGCGCCGCCGGGGAACACCCAGAACCCGCCCATGAACCGCGCGTGCGGGGTGCGCTGGACGAGCAGCAGCTCGAGCGTCTCGGCGCCGCCGCGCAGCACGATGACCGACGCCGCCTGGCGCGGGACCGTCTCGTCGCCGGACGCGTTCAGCTCCTCGCCGGGAGCGGGGCGGTCGACTTCCACACCGGGCACGCTACCAGCGTTCCCGGCCGGGCCTTGACACTGTGTCAACAGACCCGGACCGGCTGCGCTACCCTGCGATATCCATGACCGACGTCGAGACACTCACGCGCTGGATCTGCGAGTCCTGCGGCTTCATCTACGACCCCGCCGAGGGCGACCCGGACGGCGGCATCCCCGCCGGCACCGCGTTCGAGGACATCCCCGACACGTGGTTCTGCCCGGTCTGCGGCGCGCGGAAGAAGGACTTCACGCCGTACGAGGACTGACCGTCCGCGGTCAGATCGCGGTGACGGGGATCGCCCCGGCGTCGCGGATCGCCTTGTCGCTGACGCCGTCGAGTTCGGCGAGCGGGGTGTAGGCGAGGGCGTCGGGATCCAGGCCGGTCGCCTGCGCGTCCTCGATGTCGAGGCGCTCGACGAGGTCCTTTGAGGCGAGGATCGCACCGTCCTTCGCGGCGGCTTCGATGCGGGCGCCTTCGTTCATCTGGTCGCCGAGAGCGGTGACCTCCAGGCGCCCACGGGTGGCGACCTGGCCGACCATCAGCGTGGCGCCCCAGTGGACGCCGATGTTGAGCTTGACGGTGACGTCGTCGGGGCCGAGCCGGCCCGAGCCGTCGCGGATCGCGCGGGCGGCCTCGATGGCGGCGCGTGCCGCCGCGGACTCCGAGCCGTCGAAGTCGCCGGTGAGGAAGAGCGCCGAGCCGCCGTCCCCGGCGTGCTTGCCGACGATGCCGTCACGGTCCACGACGGAGGAGTCGATCAGGTCGGTGAGATCGCGGATCAACTCGAAGTAGGCGCGCGAGGACAGGCGGCGCGAGAGGTCACCGGACGCCTGCAGGTCGGCGAAGAGGATCGCGGCCGGGCGGCGGGCGGGGTCGCTGACGCGGTCCATGCGTTCGAAGAGGCGGGCGTCGCCGCGGCCCAGGCGTTGCACCAGGCTCTCGGGCATGGTGCTGCGGTAGAGGAACAGCACGCCCAGAAAACGTCCCTCGTCGTCGTTGATTCGCAGCTGGGACTGGTACTGGTCGCCGAGCATGTTGCGGCGAAAGCGAAGGTGCGGCGGGAGCGAGAGTCGGTCGTACCACGCTCGTGGTGCCACCTCGACCGGTTCGACCTGCTCCGCGTACGGAGCGGTGATGTCGAAGACCTCATCGAAGTCGGGGTCGCCGGGCTGCACGTATCGGCGCATGATCGGCACGTTGTGCCGCGTCCACGCGTTGCCGCTCGCGTCATCGACGCGTGCGATGTCCGCGAAGGCGTCGTGCACTGTCCGGGTTATCAGCGAAATGCCGATGGCGGCGCGTGCCTCCTCAGCGGAGAGGCCCATCGTTCGAGCCGACTCGCTGGAGAAGAAGACGCAGCGAAACCGGTCGTCCAGGATCTCGCCCATCATGCCCGTGTCCTCGATCAGCTGCGCGATCTCGCGCAGCTCGGGATGCTCGGGCAGCGCGGGGACGTACGGTGCGTCGTCGCTCATGCGCGCAGGCTATCCGCGCCCGGCGCTCACGCCGCCTGGGCCAGATCGAGGCGGGTGGCCGCCCCGATCGCCTCCGCCGTCGCCCGCACGAGCCGCTCCAGGTCCGCCTCCGCGATCGCCAGCGGCGGCATGATGACCACCGTGTCGCCGAGCGGGCGGATGATCGCCCCGCGCTCGCGCGCGGCGCGTGTCACGCGGTGCCCCATCCGCAGCGCCACCGGGAACTCCGTCAGCTCGATCCCCGTCATGAAGCCCTTGCGGCGGATCTCGCGCACGCACGCCAGCGGCGCCACGTGCTGCTCCAGCAGCTCCGCGAGCAGCGCGATCTTCGGCTGCAGGCGCTCGAGCGTGCGCTCCTCCTCGAAGACGTCGAGTGTCGCGAGCGCCGCCGCGCACGCGAGCGGGTTGCCCGTGTACGTGTGGCCGTGGAAGAACGTGCGGAACTGCTCGTGCGCGCCGAGGAAGCCCTCGTAGACGCGCTCGGTCGTGAGCGTCGCCGCCAGCGGGAGGTAGCCGCCGGTGATGCCCTTGGCGACGTTGAGGAAATCCGGCGTCACGCCCTCCTGCTCGCAGGCGAACATCGTCCCGGTCCGCCCGAAGCCGGTCGCGACCTCGTCGCAGATGAGGAACACGCCGAAGCGGTCACACAGCTCGCGCACCGCGCGCAGGTAGCCGTCGGGATGGATGAGCATGCCGGCCGCGCCCTGCACGAGCGGCTCGACGATGACCGCCGCGATGCGGTCCCCGTGCTCGGTCAGCAGGCGCTCGAGGTCGGCGGGGTCGCCGGGCTCGGCCTGATGGGTGTCGAACAGCAGCGGGCGGTAGAGCGAGTGGAACAGCTCGATGCCGCCGACGGACACCGAGCCGAGCGTGTCGCCGTGGTAGCTGTTCTTCAGGCAGACGAAGCCCGACCGCCACCACTCGCCGCGCTGGTGGTGGTACTGGTAGGCCATCTTCAGCGCGATCTCGTTCGCGGTGGAGCCGTTGTCGGAGTAGAAGACGCGGCTCAGGCCGTCGGGCGCGAGCTCGACGAGGCGCTCGCCCAGCTCGATCGCGCCCGGGTGCGTCATGCCGAGCATCGTCGTGTGGGCCACCCGGTCGAGCTGCTCGCGCACGGCGGCGTCGATGCGCGGGTGGCGGTGCCCGTGGACGTTGCACCACAGCGAAGAGGTGCCGTCGATGTAGGCGTTGCCGTCGGCGTCCCACACCGTGCAGCCCTCGGCGCGCTCGATGACGAGCGGGGTCTCGTCGCTCCAGCCCTGCTGCTGGGTGAACGGGTGCCAGAGGACGGAGCAGTCAGCTTCGGCGAGGTCGGCGGCGGTGCGGATGCTCATCGACCGGGACGCTAGGACGCCGTGCGGACGGGTCGTATCCCGCGTCGAGTGGTCGATATGCAACGTCACGGGTGGGCAACCGACCACTCGACTGGGGGTGGGGATCGCCTACGCTGCGGGCCATGCAGCCGATCACCGTGGTCCTGGGCACCTACACCGTCCCGATGGCCGACGTCGACGTGCACCGGGAGGCGCACCTGGCGTTCATCGACGGCGTGGTCGCGGGCGGGGCGCTGCTCGCCGCGGGCCGCCAGGCGACGCGCCCGGGGTCGGTGCTCCTCTTCCGCGGGGTCGACGGCGACGGGGCGCTCGCCCAGCTCGAAGGCGATCCCTATCTCGACGCCGGCGTCGTGCGCTACGAGGCCGCCGCGACGTTCACGCCCGGCCGCCATGCTCCGCAGCTGGCCGACCTGCTGGCGTAGGCCGGCTACAGCCCGAGCCAGCGGTCCAGCGGCAACCCGGCGCCCGCGGCCGCGAGCTCCTCGACCGCCGTGCCCACCAGCGGCAGCGTCGCCACCTCGACGCCGCCGAGCCGGGCGATCGCGTCGCGGTTGGAGCGCTGCATGGCGTCCGGCTCGTCCGGCCACGGCGTCAGCACGACGCCCAGCACGCGCAGCCCCGCGGCGCGCGCGGACTCGATCGTCAGCAGCGTGTGGTTGATCGTGCCCAGGCCGGGGCGGGCGGCGATCACGATTGGCAGGCCGAGGTCGAGCGCGTAGTCGCGCATGAGGTAGCCGCCGGTGATCGGGACCAGCAGCCCACCGGCGCCCTCGCCGACGACCGCGTCGGCGCCGTCCGCCGCCGCCCGCGCCGCCGCGATCAGCTCGGCGGGCTCCACGACGACGCCCGCGAGCTCGGCCGCCAGGTGAGGGGAGACCGCCGGCCCGAACGTCAGCGGCGTGATGTCGGCGGGTGCGCGCCGGCCGCCGGTGGCGGCGCTCAGCAGCTCGTGGTCGAGCGGCCGGCCGGGCTCCGGCTCGTCGAGCCCGGTCACGACCGGCTTGACGGGGGCGACGTCACGCCCCGCGGCGGTGAGCGCCGCGACGATCGCGGCGGCGACGACGGTCTTCCCGACCCCGGTGTCGGTGCCGGTGACGAAGCAGCCGTTCACGCTGCGGCGCGCTGGCCCTCTCGCGCGGCGGCCACCGGCACCCCGTCGCCGGGGCGGAACCCGGCCTGCAGGGCGGCCCGGCCCAGAACCCGGGCGGCCTCGCGCAGCTCGTCGCGCGAGTGCGTCGCCATGACCGTGAGCCGGAGCCGCGAGGTGCCCTCGGGGACGGTCGGCGGGCGGATCGCCTGAGCGAAGACCCCGCGCTCGATCGCCAGCTCGCAGATGCGCATCGCGAGGTCGGCCTCGCCGATCACCAGCGGGATGATCTGCGTCGTGGAACCGGACACGTCGAAGCCCTCGCGGGCGAGCTCGTCGCGCAGCGTCTCGCCGTTGGCGGCCAGCCGCGTCACGAGCCGGTCGCTCTCGGCGAGCACGTCGAGCGCCGCGAGCGCCCCCGCCACCGCCGGCGGCGGCGGCGCGGTGGAGAAGATGAACGGCCGCGCGGTGTTGACGAGGAACCGTGCGATCTCCTCGTCGCACGTCACGTACGCGCCGTAGGCGCCGAGCGCCTTGCCGAGCGTCCCGATCACGACGTCGACCTCGTGCTCGAGGCCCGCCTCGTGGACGGCGCCGCGGCCGCCGGGGCCCAGGCAGCCGACGCCGTGCGCCTCGTCCACCGCCAGCCGGACGCGGTGGCGCCGCGCGAGCTCCGCGAGCTCGGCGAGCGGCGCCACGTCCCCGTCCATCGAGAAGACCGAGTCGGTGACGATCAGCGCGCCGCGGTCGCCCGCGCGCTGCAGCGCCCAGGCGAGGTGCTCGGTGTCGTTGTGGCGGTAGACGAACGTCTCTGCCTGTGACAGACGGCAGCCGTCGATGATCGACGCGTGGTTGAGCTCGTCGGAGAAGACGACCTCGCCCTTCCCGGCGAGCGCGCTCACGACGCCGACGTTCGCCAGGTAGCCGGACCCGAACAGCAGCGCGGACTCCGCGCCCTTGAACTCCGCCAGCCGGTCCTCGAGGCGCTTGTGGATGCGCATCGTGCCGGACACCAGGCGCGAGGCCCCGGCGCCCACGCCCCAGCGCATCGCCGCGTCCGCGGCCGCCTCGCGCACCCGCGGATGGTCGGCGAGCCCGAGGTAGTTGTTCGAGCAGAGCAGGAGCACCGGCTTGCCGTCGAGCACGACCCGCGGACCCTGCGGCCCGCTGATCACGCGCAGGCGGCGGTAGAGCCCCAGGTCCTGGAGCTCGTCGAGGCGCTGCTGGATGTCGGGCATCGACGCGCTACGCGGCCGCCGGCGAGGCGGGCTCGGGGTCGGGCCAGGCGTTCGGCGCGCCGTCCGGTCTGGTCGGCACGCCCTTCTCCTTGGCCCGGTAGCGCAGCTGCTCCGACGGATCCCAGAGCCGCACCGTCAGGTCGACGTCGCCGCTCGGGGTGTAGTCGTCCAGGAACTCCTCGACGACGTCGGGCGTCTCGCCCTCGAGGATCCCGCTGCGGTTGTCCGGCCGGGGATTCGCGCCGTTGTCGGGCTGCCGCGCGATGTTCAGGCCCTGGGACTCGAACATCGCCCGGTCCTGTTCGGGCGTGTTGCCGAGCGTCGTGAGGAAGTTGCCCATCATCACGCCGTTGACGCCCGCGCGGACCGCGAGCGGCTGCAGGTCAGCCAGGTTCTCGACGCGTCCGCCGCACAGGCGGAACAGCGCCCCGGGAAGCACGAGCCGGAAGATCGCGATCCACTTGACCGCCTCCCACGGGTCCATGAGCTGCCGGTCGCCGAACTTCGTCCCCGCCTTCGGGATCAGCAGGTTGATCGGCACGCTGGTGGGATCGACCTCGGCAAGCTGGAAGGCCATCTCGACGCGCTGCTCGGGGGACTCGCCGAGGTTCAGGATGCCGCCGACGCACGTCTCCAGACCCGCCTCCTTGACGGCGTCGATCGTGCGCAGCCGGCCCTCGTAGCGGACCGTGGAGGAGACCTCCGGGTAGTAGGACTCGGCCGTCTCGACGTTGTGGTGCACGCGCTGGACGCCGGCCTCCTTGAGCATCCGGGCGCGCTCGGCGCTCATGTGCCCGATCGATGCGCAGCGCTTGAGGTTCGTCTCCTCCGCGACGAGCCGCACGCCGTCGAGGAACTTCTGGAAGTCGCGCTTGGAGAGCCCCTGCCCCTGCGTGACCATGCAGAAGCGGTGGGCGCCGGCGGCCTCGGCCGCGCGCGCATGTTCGAGGATCTGGTCGGGCTCCATCAGCGCGTGCATCGGCGTCTCGGCCTCGGCGAACCGCGACTGCGCGCAGAAGCCGCAGTCCTCGGCGCAGCCGCCCGACTTCGCGTTCACCAGCGAGCACATGTCCGTGCTGTCGCCGAAGCGCTCCACCCGGGCGGCCCAGGCCCGCTCGACCAGCGCCTCGATGTCCCGTGGATCGCTCAGCGCGCCGAGGTCGAGGGCTTCCTGCGGGGTGATCAGCGGGGGCATGGGACAGCGTCCTCCGGGGTCGAAACGGGTGCCCCCGCAGACTGTCAGCGCCTCCGGACGGTCTCCGGCTCGATCTCGCACAGCAGCGGGGCGTGGTCGCTCGGCTTCTGGCCCTTGCGCATGTCCCGGTCGATCCCGCAGGACCGCAGGCCCGCCGCCAGTGCCTCGGAGACGAGCAGCAGGTCGATCCGCAGCCCGAGGTTCTTGTGGAAGTTGCCGGCGCGGTAGTCCCACCAGGTGTAGCGGTGGGTTCCCGCCGGGGCGGCGGCGTAGGCGTCCACGAGCCCGCCCGCCTCGAGGACCCGGGCCAGGCGCGAGCGCTCGTCCGCGGTGACGTGCGTGGCGCCCGCGAACGCCGCCGGGTCGTAGACGTCCACGTCGGTGGGAGCGACGTTGAAGTCGCCGCCGACGACCAGCGCGCTCCCCGCGAGCTCGCCCGTGCGCCGCGCCAGCGCGTCGAGGAACGTGAGCTTCTCGTCGAACGTCGGGCTCCCGACCTCACGGCCGTTGACGACGTAGACGCTCGCGACGCGCAGCCCGAGGCCCTCCACGTCGGCCTCCACCCACCGCGCCTCCTCGCCGCGGACCTCGCCGGGGAGGCCTGCGTGCGCGTCGCGCAGCCCGAGCCCCGCCTTCGCCAGGATGGCGACGCCCGCCCACTGCCCACCGCTGTGGTGGACCGACTCGTACCCGGCGGCGCGCAGCTCGGCGTCCGGGAACTGGTCGGGAGCGACCTTCGTCTCCTGCAGCAGGATCACGTCGGGCGCGTGCTTCTCCAGCAGCTCGAGCACGCGGGGGAGGCGGGCGCGCAGCGAGTTGACGTTCCAGGTGCAGAGCAGCACTACCGGCCCTGCCAGCGCGGGTCGCGCTTCTCGGCGAATGCGCGCACGCCCTCCAGCATGTCCTGCGAGGCGAAGCACGCCTCGCGCAGGGCGATGAGCTCGCGCTCGGTCTCCGGGCTGATCGCGCCCTCGGCGCTGAGCAGCTCCCGCAGCACCCGCTTGTTGCCGCGGACGCTCAGCGGCGCGTTGCCCGCCAGCTCGACCGCCCAGTCCAGCGCCGCGGCCGCGAGGCCGTCGGGCCCCACGACGTCGTTGACGAGACCCCACTCCAGCGCGGTGGGCGGGGGGATGCGCCGGCCGACCAGGAACAGCTCCCGCGTGCGCGGCACGCCGATGGCGTCGACGAAGCGCCGCAGCCCGGTGTGGGAGTAGACGAGCCCGAGCTTGGCGGGCGGCATGCCGAACTGGACTCCGTGCGCGGCGATCCGCATGTCGCAGGCGAGCGCGAGCTCCAGCCCGCCGCCGATCGCCGGGCCGTTGATGGCGGCGACGGTGGGGAGGTCGGTCGCGTCGAGCGCCTGGAGTGCGCTCGTGAAGGGGTGGGCGACGAGCCGCTCGGCCTCCACCGCGAAGACATCGTCCGGGATGTCGCCGATGTCGTAGCCCGACGAGAACCAGCGGCCGTCCCCGCTGACGATGACGGCGCGGGTCGTCCCGTCGTCCTCGGCGGCCGCGACGGCCCCCGCGAGCCCGTCGAGGATCGCGTGGTCGAGCGCGCCGCGCTTGTCCGGATTGGAGATCGTCAGGCGCAGGACGCCGTCGGCAGGGTGGTCGGTGAGGAGCTGGCCGGGCACGCGGGGAACCCTACGGGGCGCGCCCGAGTGGTCGCTCGGTGCGTTCGGGTTCGGACGTCTGTGGATCAGGGCAGCGACGACACGGCCTGCGGGGGGATGGCTGACCACTCCCTCCTCGACCGCATCGTCACGGCCGCGTTCGCGGGCGGTCGGTGGGATCACCGTGTGTGCAGCGCACCGGTGGCGCGCGCGTTGGAACCGGTCTGCCGCGGGTACGATCCAGGCGTGGACGAGCCATCCGGGCAGCGCGAATGGACCGAGAGCGTGCGCGAGCAGCGCGCGGCCGATGTCGAGGCCGAGCGCGCGGCCGTCGCGCGGATGACGATGTCCGAACGGCTTGAACGCGGCGTGGCACTGAGCCGGTTCGCCGTGCGCATGTGCAACGCGTTCCGCGACCAGAGCGTCACGCGTTGATCGCCGAGCCGGACCTGCCACGGGTCGTTGCGGCGTTCCGTGCGGCGGGTGCGCAGCATGTCGTCATCGGTGGCTTCGCGGTGATCGCGCACCAGGTCATCCGCGCCACGGAGGACGTCGATCTGCTCGTCCCCGACGACGCGGCCAACGACGAACGCGTGTTGCTGGCACTCGCGTCGATCGGTGCGGTCGTCGAGCCGGACCGGCTCGTGGGTCGCGAGCACCTCCGCGTGTCCACGGAGGCCGGCCAAGTCGACTTGCTGCGCGAGCGCGTCGCTCCGATCGACTTCGCCTCCGTGGACCGGGATGCCGTCGAGGCGACCGTGGACGGCGTGACGATTCGCGTCTGCGGGCTGGCGAGTCTCGTCGCGTTCAAGCGGCTCGCCGACCGCCCGCAGGACCGGATCGACCTCGATCAGCTCGCCGACCGTCATGGCGGGACGCTGCCCGAGTCGCCGCGCTCGGATCCCGCCGGCTGATCACGAGGGGCCGCGCGGGACCGGGTCTCGGCCGCGGTGTGCAGCAGGCGCCCGTGGATACGCGGTGCCTGACCTACTCGAGCACCACCAGCGTGTCCCCCTCGTTCACCGCCTGGCCCTCCTCGCAGAGGATCTCCCGGACGGTGCCCTCGTCCTCGGCCTCGACCGGCATCTCCATCTTCATCGACTCGAGGATCACGACGGTGTCGCCCTCGGCGACGGTGTCGCCGACCTGGCACTCGATCTTCCACACGGTGCCCGTGATGTGGGCCTCGATGTCCGGCACGGAACGCCTCCAGATGCAGGGGGAACGCAGCGGTCTGGCACCATAGCCCGCGCAATGGACGCCTCCGTGATCGCCGTCGTCATCGCCGCCCGGGACGAGGCCGATCGGATCGGTGAGACGGTGCGCGCCGTCCGCGCGGCGTTTCCGGGCGCCGCGGTCGTCGTCGGGGACGACGGCTCCTCCGACGGAACGGCCCAGGTCGCGCAGGACGCCGGGGCCGACGTCGTGCGCCTCCCGCAGTCGGCCGGCAAGGGGGAGCCGCGACGCTGGCGGCTGAGCACGCGCTCGCGGGCGGCCCGGAGATCGTCCTGCTCTGCGACGCGGACCTCGCGGGCAGCGCCGGGCGCCTGCGCCCGCTGGTCGACGCCGTCGAGCGTGACGAGGCGGATCTTGCGGTCGCGGTGTTCGCCCGCCGGGTCGGCGGCGGCTTCGGCGTCGCCGTCGGCTTCGCCCACTGGGCGATCCGCAACCTCACGGGGCTCGACCTGCGGGCTCCGATCTCCGGGCAGCGCGCCATGCGCGCCGAGGTGCTGGACGTCGTCACCCCGTTCGCCCCGGGCTTCGGGATGGAGATCGGCATGACGGTGGACGCCGCGCGGGCGGGCTTCCGCGTCGCGGAGGTCGAGGTCGACCTCGAGCACCGCGCGACCGGCCGGACCTGGCGCGGCTTCGTGCACCGCTTCCGGCAGCTGCGGGCGTTCACGGCCGTGTGGGCCTCGCGCCGCCGGTCCCCTCCCGCCGTCTGAGACCGGCTGAAGGGGGCCGATCCCGGGGCGGTGTGTCCCCCACCGCCCCGGGTGTCGCTCGGCCCCGTCCCCTGTCGGGAGGGCTGCGGCGGGGAGGGTCGACCCCGCCGCAGCCCTGACCACGCGACCGAGCACCCGACGGGACTGCATTCACAGGAGGAGACGTGAGGGGCAGGAGGTCCGTCGGCGTGCTTGATCTCGTGGGTTGCATGATGCGGTGGAACGCCCGGTCCTCACAGCGCCATGCGGTCGGAACTTTCGCCCCCGGTCTTCGCCACACGGTCGAGGGCCGCCGTGCCGGGGTAGGCTCCGACGCCGATGACGGCGTGGATTCTCGCGATCGACCAGGGCACGACGGGCAGCACCTGCCTGGTCTTCGACCACGAGGCGCAGCTCGTCGGGCGCGCCTACCGCGAGCTCGAGCAGCATTTCCCGCGGCCGGGCCTGGGTCGAGCACGATGCCCACGAGATCTGGGAGACGACCCGCGCGGTCGCGCTGGAGGCGCTCGCGGACGCCGGGGTCTCCGACGGGGGTCTCAGCGCGATCGGGATCACCAACCAGCGCGAGACGGTGTGCGTGTGGGACCCGGCGACCGGCGAGCCGCTGCACCGCGCGATCGTCTGGCAGGACCGCCGCACGGCCGACCGCTGCGCCGAGCTGCGCGCCGCCGGACACGAACCGCTCGTCCGCGCGCACACGGGCCTCGTGCTGGACCCGTACTTCTCGGCGACGAAGATCGAATGGCTCCTGCGCGAGGTCGACGGCCTCGCCGAGCGCGCGCGCGACGGCCGGGCCGTGTTCGGCACGATCGACGCCTGGCTGATCTGGAACCTCACGCGCGAGCACGCCACGGACCCGTCGAACGCCTCGCGGACGATGCTCTACGACCTGCGCACGGGGGACTGGGCCGACGACCTGTGTGAGCTGTTCGGCGTCCCCCGGCGGGCACTGCCGGAGGTGCGGCCCGTCGATGGGGGCGCTCGGCACCACGACGGGCGGCGCGCTCCCGGGGCACGACGGGGTGCCCGTCTCCGGCGTCGCGGGCGACCAGCAGGCGGCGCTGTACGGGCAGGCGTGCCTGGATCCGGGGATGGGGAAGAACACCTACGGCACCGGGTCGTTCGTCCTCGTCAACACGGGTGATCAGCCGCCGGCGGTGCCGCCCGGGCTGCTCGCCACCGTCGCGTGGGGGATCGGCGCGCGGCGCGTCTTCGCCCTGGAGGCGGCGATCTTCGTCACCGGCGCCGCGATCCAGTGGCTGCGGGACGGGCTCGGCGTGATCCAGGACGCCCGCGAGTCCGCGGCCCTCGCCGAATCCGTGGACGGCAACGACGGGGTGTACTTCGTCCCCGCCCTCACCGGCCTGGGCTCGCCGCACTGGGATCCCTACGCCCGCGGCACGATCGTCGGGCTCACGCGTGGGACGGGGCGCGCGCACCTGGCGCGGGCCGCGCTGGAGGCGATCGCCTACCAGACGGTCGACGCGATCCGGGCCGTCGAGGCCGCGACCGGCGATCCCATCACCGAGCTGCGAGCGGACGGTGGCGCGACCGCGAACGCCTGGCTCATGCAGTTCCAGGCCGATGTCCTGGGCGTCCCGGTGGTCGTGCCGCAGGTCGCCGAGACGACGGCGCTCGGGGCTGCGCTCATGGCGGGCGTCGGCGCCGGCATCTTCCCGCAGGCGCACGTGACGCGACCTGTGGCGCGAGGACGCGCGCTACGAGCCGCGGATGGGGGCGGACGAGCGCGCGATCCTGCTGCACGGCTGGTCGCGGGCGCTCGAGCGCTCCCGCGGGTGGGTGGAGCCATGAGCGGACAGCGGGGAGACTCGCCGCCCGAGCTCGGGCCGATGAAGGAGCAGGTCTACGAGGACGACCGGCCCGCCGAGGCGCTGGAGCCCTACTACCAGCGGGCGCTGAACAAGCCGCCGGACCGGTGGATCTACGAGCTCGTCCGTGTCCTGACCTCGCTGCTGGCGTGGATCGGCTACCGCACGCGGACGATCGACAGCGCGAACGTCCCGACGAGCGGCCCGCTGATCTTCGCGCCGAACCACTTCTCGAACCTCGACCACTTCTTCATGGGACAGGCGACGCGCCGCAAGGTGCAGTTCATGGCCAAGTCGCATCTCTTCGACGGCGGCCCGATGTGCTTCGTCTACACGCACGGCGGCGTCTTCCCGGTCCGCCGCGGGCACCGCGACGAGCGCGTGTTCGACATCGTGCGCGCGATCGCCGGCCGCGACGGCACGGTCTGCGTCTACTGCGAGGGCGGGCGCTCACGCAGCGGGAAGCTCGCCGAGCGGGCCAAGCCGGGCATCGGGCGCATCGCGCTGGAGACGGGCGCGCCGGTCGTGCCCGTGGGCATCGCGGGGTCGCAGCATGCGCGCAACTGGCGGCGCCTGCGCCTCCCGCGCGTCACCGTCCGCTACGGCGAGCCGCTGCGCTGGGAGCAGGTCGAGCACCCCACGCGTGAGCAGCAGCAGGCCGTCGCCGACGAGATCTTCACCGAGATCAGGCGCCTGCACGCCTCGCTCGAGGCGCCGCGCTGATCAGCGCTTGACCGTCTCGCAGTCGGCGGCGATCTCGTCCGTCGCGTCCGCGTAGACCGTGTCGTTCCCGGGACCGCAGGCGACGCGGTCGAACCCGCCGGCGACGACCTGGATCGTGTCGTCGCCCTCACCGCCCTGAACGGTGTCGTTGTCGATGCCCGCGAAGATCTGGTCGTTGCCGGTTCCGCCGTCGATGACGTCCTCGCCGCGCTCGCCGAACAGCCGGTCGTCACCCTCGTTGCCGAGGACGACGTCGTCGTCCATGCGTCCGTGGACCTCATCGTTGCCGGGGCCGCCGTGCAGGGTGTCGTTGCCGTTCTCGCCGTCGACGTAGTCGTTCCCGCCCTGGCCGAACAACTCGTCGTTGCCGTCGGCGCCGAAGATGGAGTCGTTGCCTTCGGTCCCGTAGATGAGGTTGTTGCCCGGCGTGCCGGCGATGACGTTCGTCGTGGGCGGGGCGTCTGTGGAGGGCTCCGGCGGCACCTGGATGATCGTCTCGCAGTTCGTGAGCAGGTCTCGCGTGGGCGCGGTGTCCTCGACGTAGACCGTGTCCTTGCCGGATCCGCAGTTCACCGTGTCCTGGGCGTCGTCGGCGACGCGGATGACGTCGTCCGCCGTTCCGGCGTCAATCCGGTCGGCGCCGGGGCCGCCCGTGATCTCGTCGGAGCCGTAGGAGCCGCTGATCGTGTCGTTGCCGGAGCCGCCGTCGATCGTGTCGTCACCGGCGGAGCCGTAGATGGTGTCCGATCCCGCGTCGCCGCGGATCGCGTCGTTGCCCTCGCGGCCGAACAGCAGGTCGCCGGCGGTGCCGCCGTCGATCACATCGTCGCCGCGGCCCGCGTCGATCGTCTCCGCCCCGGAGCGCCCGAGCATCGTGTCGTTGCCGTCGCCTCCGGTGATCCGGTCGCTGCCTCGCCCCCCATCGATCAGGTCGTTGCCGGCGCCGCCCTCGAGCAGCTTGTCGTTCCCGAGACCCGATTCGATGATCCGGTCGTCGCCCTCGCCGCCGAGGATCGTGTCGTCGCCGTCGCCTCCATCGAGGTAGTCGCCGTCGTCCCCGCCGTCGAGCCTGTCGTTGCCCGTCCCGCCGAAGAGCGCGTCGTTGCCTGCGCCGCCGGCGAGTTGATCGTCGCCCTGCGTCCCGAACAGCCGGTCGGCGCCGTCACCGCCGTCGAGGATGTCGTTCTCGGTGCCGCCGTTGAGCTCATCGTCGCCGGGCCCGCCGAACAGCTGGTCGTTCCCGCGGCTGCCGCTCAGGCGGTCGTTGCCAGCGAGCCCGTCGAGCAGGTCGCGGCCGCGGGTGCCGATGAGCACGTCGTCGCCGGGTGTGCCGCGCTGGACGGCGAGCCCGCCCTGCCCGGCGATCGCGGACGCACGCACGCCGGCGGGCAGCGACACGGAGCGCAGCCGCTTGAAGGTCGCGCCGCTGAGCACGGAGAGCGAGCGGCTGCCGCGGTCGGCCACGAACACGCGGGTGCCGTCGCTGGATGCGGCGGGGAAACCGGGCCCGGCGCCGACGCGCACACGGGTGACCAGGCGCCCGGTGGTGAGGTCGGCGACGGCGGCGACCGCCCCGGCGCCGGCCGAGCCGGCGATCGCGGTCCTGCCGTTGGGGGTGATGGCCAGGCCGCCTCCGATCCCGGTGCCGAGCGGGATGACGCGGTCCGTGCGGCCTGACGCGAGGTTCAGGCGGACGAGGCGCCCGCCCGCGCGGGTCCGCTGGAGGGCGAACGCACCGCCTCCGGGAGCGAACGCGACCGCGGTCGCGTTCCCCAGGGCGGCACGGGCGCTCACACGCAGTGTCGTGAGGTCGATCACGGCGATGCGGCGGCGGTCGAGGACCGCGAGGGCCCGTTCACCATCCGGGGAGATGGCGATCGAGCGGGGCGTCGCGGCGCCGAGGCCGATCGTCGCGACGACCGCCGGGAGCGGGGCGGTGACGAGGACGTCGACGGCGCCGCGGCGGCCGGCGAGCAGGCGCGAGCCGTTGGTGCTCGAGGCGAGCGCCGTGACGCCCGAGCGCAGCGTGGTGAAGCCGGCGGCGCGCCGGTCGGCGATCTCGACGGTCGCGATCCGGCGGCCGGCGCCGACGTAGGCCCGCGCCCCGTCACCACCGGTCGCAACCGCCACGGCGGGGCCGCCGAGCCCGAGCGGGGCGGCCACCCGGCCGGTGCTCTGGTCGACCGAGACGAGCCCCGGGGCGCCGCCCGCGACGAGCACGGCACGGGCCGACGCCGCCGCCGGAAGGGCGAGCAGGAGCGTCAGGGCGCCGCCGAGAGCGCTGAGCTGGAGGCCGGGGGGGAACGACACGTCACCCTCAGTGAACCATCGCAACCGGGGAAGTTGCGCTGGGCGCGGGCGCGCACGACCGCGCCCGGGCCGTCGCCGACGCGCTAGTCGAGCGCGAGCTCGTACGTCAGCCAGCGGCTCGCCGTCGCGCCGACGCGCGCGTACACCGTCTGCGCGCGCGCGTTGTCGAGCGCGGTCTCCCAGGCGAGGACCTTCCCGCCATGGGCGCGCGTGCGCTCGGCGCATGCCTCGATCAGCGCGACGGCGAGCCCCGTCCCGCGCGCGTCCGGGTGGACGAACAGGTCGTTCATCACGCCGATGCGCCCGGCGTCGAGCGTCTGCCAGGTCCAGAAGACCGTGGCGAAGCCGACCGCGCGCCCACCGGTCTCGCGCGCGATCAGCTGCACGCCCTCGCGCTCGGGGTCGGCGATCAGCGCGCGGCAGAGCGCCAGCAGCTGCGCGTCCGGCGGCGCGACCTCGTAGAAGTCGCAGTACCCCCGCAGCAGCGGGAGCAGGTCGTCCAGATCCTGCTCGGTGACGAGGGCGATCGACGCGTCGGTCATGACGCTACGTCGTCATGCCGGTGAACTGGCCGCCGGTGATGTTCAGCGTCTGCCCGTGCACGTAGTTCGACCACGGCGAGCAGAGGAAGAAGACGCCGCCCGCGGCCTCCTCGGGCGTGCCGGGGCGCCCGAGCGGGATGAGCATCGGCGGCCATGCCGCGGAGCTGGTCCGGGATGCCGAGCTGCACCTTCTCGCCGTCGATCTCGATCGACGTTCGCCTCGTCCTTGGAGGCGGTCAGCCGCGTCTCGATGTACCCGAACGCCACAGCGTTGCAGTTGATCTTGAACTGGCCCCACTCCTTGGCGAGCGTCTTCGTCAGCCCGACGACGGCGGACTTGCCGGCGGCGTAGTTCGCCTGGCCGGCGTTGCCCATCGTGCCCGAGGTCGAGGAGACGTTGACGATCTTGCGGAAGACCTCCCGGCCCTCGGCCTTCTCGGCCTTCGCCGGCTCGCGCAGGTACGGGGCGGCCTCGCGGACGATCCGGAACGGCGCGACGACGTGGATGTCCAGCATCTTCTGGAACCAGTCGTCGCTCATCTTGTGGACCGGCGCGTCGAGCGTGTAGCCGGCGTTGTTGACGATGATGTCGATCTGGCCGAAGGCGTCGATCGCCGTCTTGACGAGCGCCGCCGGGGCGCTCGGATCGGTCAGGTCGCCCGCGAAGACGGCCGTCTCGCCGCCGATCTCGCTCGCCGTCTGCGCGGCGACGTCGCCGTCGAGGTCGTTGATGACGAGGCTCGCGCCGTGCTCGCTGAGGATCTCGGCCGTCGCGCGGCCGATGCCGCGGGCCGATCCGGTGACGATGGCCACCTTGCCGTCGAGGACTCCCATGCCGTCTCCTGTGTCTGCGTGTGGGTGGGTGGCGGATGCTAGTCCGGGGGAGGTTCGGGCGCCGCCGGCCCAGCGCGTGCCCGGAACGAGGCGGGCCCCGCCGAAGCGGGGCCCGTGCACACGTGCCGCGTGGCTCAGCCGCCCGGCGCGTAGCGGTGGTGCAGCATCAGCGGGTTGCCGTCCGGGTCGGTGAAGAACGCCATCTGGCAGACGCCCGAGTCGATCGTCTCGCCGCGCAGCTCGATCCCGCTCGCCGCCAGTGCCGCGCGGGCGGCCGCGACGTCCTGCACCTGCAGCGCGATCGGGGAACTGTTCGGCGTCGCCTCAGGCTGCCCGAAACCGCTCGGGTCGAAGACCACAAGGGTCAGGTCGCCCGCCTGGAACTCGGTCGCGGGCATGTCGCCCCAGCGCTTGCGCATCGGCAGTCCGAGCGTCCCGCCGTAGAACTCCGCGGCGCGGTCGTGGTCGCGCGTGGGGACGCAGACGAAGTCGACTCCGGTGATCTGCGGTGCGTTCATGGTTCCTCCGTCGCCCGGGGCCAGCCGGGCGTCGCGCGACGACGTGGATGTCCAGCATCTTCTTGAATCAGTCGTCACTCATGTTGTGGATCGGCGCGTCGAGTATTGGCGACGGTGGAGCCTATGCGCGTGCCCGGAACGAGGCGGGCCCCGCCGAAGCGGGGCCCGCGGGTGGTGCAGGGATGCGGCCCGACTCAGTCGTCGTGGTGGTGACCGTGACCCCAGACCTCGTCCCAGCTGACCTTCATCGTCAGGAGCTGGCCGAACTCGACGAGCTCACCGGCCGGGTCGGCGGCGTAGCCCGCCGGGGCCCCGCCGGTCGTGTAGGCCTTGTGGACCTGCGCGTCGAACAGGAACCGGTCGCTCCCGAGGAGCTTCGTGGCGTCGAGGACACCGCTGGACTCCTCGTCGATCGTCGCCGCCGGATCGGCCGAGCCGGGCCCGAAGATCGCGCCGTCGAAGCGCGCGAGCACCTTGCGGTCACCCGTGCGCACGTTGTACGCGAGGATCCGCGCGAGGTGCGCGTTGCCGCCCGGGTCCTCCTGGATCAGGAAGTTGCCGCGAGCGTCCAGCTCGACGTTGTCGGGCTTGAACAGCTTCGCCTCGCCGGAGCCCCACGACTCGGAGCCGTCGAGCAGCAGGGTCAGCTCGCCGCCCAGCTCCGGGGTCTCGATGTCCTCGAACCGCAGCCGCCAGACGCCGCCGCCGTCGGAGCCGTCCGGGCGCGCGGCGCCCTCGGTCGTGACGAAGTAGAAGTCGTTCGGCCGCTTCGGGTCGAACGCCCCGTCCTCGATGCGGTTGAGCGACAGCCCGTCCGCCAGCGCCTCCTCGTTCTGGCGCTTGCCGGACGCGTCCCAATCGACCTCCTTGAGCTCCACCTCGGCGGGTGTGCCGGTGCCCACGGTCGAGCGGAAGTTCGCGTCGTTCGTCACGGCCGGGTCCACCGCGTCGATGACGAGGTTCGAGCCGTTCTGCAGACCGGCGCGGCGGAACGCGTCACCCTTGCGCGACTTGCGGCCGACGTACGCCCAGAGCTGGCCCGGGTTGTTGTCCTCCATGCCCAGGACGAGCGTCGTGTCCGAGCGGTTCGGCGCGGCGAGCGTCTGCTCCCAGGAGAACAGACCCTGGCGCGGCAGCTGCACGGCGTCGCCGTTCTCCAGGACGCCGAAGACGCGGGCCTCGTCGCCGGCCTCCTCGTTGGCCCAGTAGATCTGACCCGTGTAGCCGCGGCCCGTCTTGGTGTTGTAGAGCTCCCCGGTCTTGGTCAGCGAGGACGAGCAGAAGCGCGCGAACGGCGCGAACTGCGCCGGGAAGATGTCGGCGGGGTTGCGCGGGTTCGCGCCGCCGGCCGACGGCGTGAGGTCGTAGGTCTGCGAGACGTAGTTCCAGTACTCGACGCCCGGGTTGATGAAGTCGCGTCCGGCGTCGACGCGCAGCGTCCGGCGGTCGATCCGCAGCTGCGAGACGAACGCGCCCTTCTGACCGTGGCGGCGGACGATGCCGCGATCGGGCCGGAGCTCGTGGTTCATGAGGACCTCGACGGCGTTGCCGTCGCGCGAGGCGCCGAGTCCGTCGGGGATGCCGACCATCTTGAAGCCGTTGCCGGCGGGCTTGTCGCCGACGGTGAAGAGGCTCTTGATGTGGACGCCGTCGGAGACGGGGAGCACGTACGGGTTCTTCGTGGTGCTCGGGCCCTTGCCGGTGCTCGTCGCCGCGAGCGCACCCGGCGCGGCGGCGGCGGTCAGGGCGATCGCGGCGAGAGCCGCGATGCTGCATGCACGTCGGTGCACGATGTGACCTCCTGGAGGGGGTTTCGGTTGCCCCCTGGATCAGATGGCACCACGGGCGCCGCGGTGTTGCGCGCTCGTCACGGCGGTGTGTCCGGTCCGTGACGAGGTGGAGAACGTCTGGTGAAGGTCTGGTGACGCGCCCTACAGCCCCATCGTCCGCCCGAGGATCTCGCTCATGATCTCGTCGGTGCCCGCCGCCGATCGGGCCCAGCCGCGCGTCGCGGGCGGCGCGCTCGATGCCGTACTCGACCATGTAGCCGGCGCCGCCGTGGATCTGCAGGCACGTGTCGGCGACGTCGAACGCGGCCCGCTGCGTCAGGAGCTTGGCCTCGGTCACCTCGCGCAGCGCGTCCTGGCCGTCCGACGAACAGGCGCAGCGCGTGGTAGGTCAGCGCGCGGCCCGCCTCGATCAGCGTCGCCATCTCGGCGACCTTGTGCCGGATCGCCTGGAAGCTCGCCGATCGTGCGGCCGAACGCCTCGCGCTCGCCGGCGTAGCGCAGCGTCTGCTCGAAGCAGTGCTCGGCGGCGGCGACGGCGCCGAGCGCCATCGAGAGCCGCTCCCACTGGAAGTTGGCCATGATCAGCTTGAAGCCGCCGTGCAGCTCGCCGAGCAGGTTCTCCTCGGGGACGACGACGTCGTCGATCGCGATCAGCGCGGTGTCGGAGGCGTGCCAGCCGAGCTTCTCGATCTTCTCCGCGCTGTAGCCCGGCTGGTCGGTGTCGACGAGGAAGAACGAGATGCCGCCGTGGCCGCCCTCGGGCGTCGTCTTCGCGGCGAGCACGACGTAGTCCGCGCGCACGCCGTTGGTGATGAACATCTTCGAGCCGTTGCAGCACCCAGCCGCCGTCGACGCGCTGTCGCCATCGTGCGCATGCCGGCGACGTCCGAGCCCGCGTCCGGCTCGGTGATCGCCAGGCGCGGCGATCTTCGTCGCCGGTGATCGACGGGACGAGGTAGCGCTGCTTCTGGTCCTCGGTCCCGAACTTCCAGACCGGCGGCGTGGCGATCGTGACGTGCGCGCCCGAGCCCGGCCGCGACGCCGCCCGACCCGCAGCGGGCGAGCTCCTCGGCGAGGACGCGTCGTGCAGGTAGCCGCCGCCCTGCCCGCCGTAGCTCCTCCTCGTACTTCAGCCCGAGGAAGCCGAGCTCGCCCATGCGCGGGAACAGCTCGCTCGGGGAACCAGCGCTCGCGCTCCCACTCGTCGGCGTGCGGGACGAGCTCCGCCTCGACCCAGCGGCGCAGCGACGTGCGCAGCTCCTCGTGCTCCTCGGTGAACGGGGGCAGGAGCCGGCGCGTGGCCGCGGGCGGGACGCCCTTCGTGTAGGTGGTCATGGCCTCAGAAGCTGCTTCTTCAGCATCCCGAAGATGCCGCGGATGACTTCGCGCTGGACCTGCTTGCCCTGCGCGGCTGTTCAGGACGTCGCCGATCGTGTCGGCGACGCCGCCCGGTCGGGCTGCCTTGGGCGCGGCGCGGGCGCGGGCGGGGGCGGGCGCGGCGGGCGGCGGCCGGCGCGGCGGCGGCGCCATCCGCGCGGCCAGCAGCTCGCGCGCGCTCTCGGCGTCGGTGCGCGCGCCGTAGCGCGCGTACAGCGGGGAGGCCTTGGCGGTCGCGTCGAGGTCCGCCTCGCCGGGTCCATGAGCGACCGCGTCCCCGGCAGGCCGGCTGTGGACGACCGGGGTCGGCACGCCCTGCTCGTCGAGGATCGTCACGACCGCCTCGCCGATGCCGAGCTGCTGCAGCAGCTGCTCGAGGTCGTAGAAGTCGCTCTTGGGGTAGGTCTTCACGGCGGCGCTCAGCGCCTTCTGGTCGTCCGGCGTGAACGCGCGCAGCGCGTGCTGGACGCGGTTGCCGAGCTGGCCGAGCACGTCGGCCGGGATGTCCTTCGGCGACTGGGTGACGAAGAAGACGCCGACGCCCTTGGAGCGGATCAGCCGGACCGTCTGCGTGACCGACTCGACGAACGCCTTGCTCGCGTCGCTGAACAGCAGATGCGCCTCGTCGAAGAAGAAGACGAGCTTGGGCTTGCTCGACGTCGCCCTCCTCGGGCAGCGTCTCGAACAGCTCGGCGAGCATCCACATGAGCACCGTCGAGAAGAGCTTCGGCTTGTCCTGCACGGCCGGCAGCTCGACGCAGCTGATGATCGCCGCGGCCGTCGGCGCCGTGCGCATGAGGTCGGCGATGTCGAGCTGCGGCTCGCCGAAGAACTCGGTGCCGCCGCCGGTCTCCAGGCCGACGAGGTTGCGCAGCAGCACGCCGACGGTCTGCTTCGACAGGCCGCCGATCCCCTCGAGGTCCGCCTTGCCGTCCTTGGAGTCCAGGAACGTCAGCAGCGCGCGCAGGTCGCCGAGGTCCAGCAGCGGCAGGCCCTTCGCGTCGGCGTAGTGGAAGACGAGCGCGAGGCTCGACTCCTGCGTCTCGTTGGCGCCGAGGATCTTCGCCAGGAGCTGCGGCCCGAGGTCGGAGACCGTCGCGCGGATCGGGACGCCCGGGCCGATCCCGCCGATCGAGAGCAGCTCGACGGGGAAGCCGGTCGGCTCGAACGGGATGCCGAGGTCCGCGTCGCGCCTGGCGCCGGGCCCGTCCGGCGGCGCCCGGCTCGAGCAGGCCGGAGAGGTCGCCCTTGACGTCGGCGACGACGACCGGGACGCCGGCCGCCGAGAGCTGCTCGGCGATGCCCTGGAGCGTCTTGGTCTTGCCGGTGCCGGTCGCGCCGGCGATCAGCCCGTGACGGGTGAGCATCGCCAGCGGCGCCTGCACGACGGCCTCGCGGTGCAGCTCGCCGTCCAGCACGCCGCGGCCGAGGTCCACGGACGGGCCGTCGACGGCGTAGGCCGCGGCGATCGTGGTCGCGAAGTCGGGAGCGTCCGCCATCGGCTCAGACCGGGGGGCGCAGGTCGTCGGAGAGCTCGAAGACGCCGTTCACGACGACCGTGTCCACGAACGCCGCGACCCGCTCCACGCGCCCCGCCTCGGCGGTCAGCAGCTCGGGCGAGTCGCGCAGCATGTCGAGGGCGTCCGGCGACATGTCCAGGTACCCGATCGTGCAGACCTCGTCGGGGTCCTCCTGGTTGCGCAGGACGCTGATCTTCGTCAGGCCCGCGGGCCAGAACTGCGGCTGGACCGCCTCCCGGAACGCGTCATAGCTGCCCGGCTTGAGCCGGCGGACGGTGACCGTGCAGAGCATGGGGACCTCGTCGTCGTGGGCGGTTGTCCGGCCGACGCTACCGCGCGGGCCCGGGCGCTGCTGGGGCCTACAGCCCGTACGAGCGGCCGATGACGTCGAGCATGATCTCGTCGGTGCCGGCGCCGATCCGGTTCAGGCGCATGTCGCGCCAGACGCGCTCGATGCCGTACTCCTTCATGTAGCCGGCGCCGCCGTGGATCTGGATGCACTCGTCGGCGACCTCGACGGCGATGCGCGCGGAGTAGAGCTTGGCCATCGAGATCTCGCGGACGGGGTACTCGCCGTTGTTGAACCGCCACGCCGTCATGTACACGAGCTGGCGGGCGGCCTCGATCTTCGTCGCCATCTCGGCGAACTTGTGCCGGATCACCTGGAAATTGCCGATCTGCTTGCCGAACGCCGTGCGCTCGAGCGCGTACTGCAGCGTGCGGTCCATGCACAGCTGCGCGCCGGAGACCGACCCCGCGGCGCCGATCAGGCGCTCGCCCTGGAGCTCCCACATGATGTGGTAGAAGCCCTTGCCGACCTCGCCGAGGACGGCCGTCGCGGGCACGCGCACGTCCTGGAAGGCCAGCAGCGCGGTGTCGCTGGAGCGCATCCCGAGCTTCTCGAGCTTCTTCTCGCGGATGACGCCCGGCGCGTCCATCGGGACGAGGAAGAGGGTGAAGCCGTCGTAGCCGGCGTCCGGGTCGGTCTTCGTGACGAGGACGATCACGTCGGCGCGGTGGCCGTTGGTGATGTACGTCTTGGAGCCGTTGATGACGTACTCGTCGGCCGCCTGGTCGTAGGTCGCGCGGGTCTTGATGCCGGCGACGTCGGAGCCGGCGTCCGGCTCGGTGATGCCGAGGCAGAGGATCTTCTCGCCCTTGATCGCGGGGACGACCCACTCCTGCTTCTGCTCCTCGGTGCCGAACGCGAGGATCGGCGGCATCGCCATGTCGGTGTGGACGGCGATGCCCATCGCCAGGCCGCCCGACTGGGCGTGGGCCATCTCCTCGCCGAGCACGAGCGCGGTGTAGTAGTCGCCGCCCTGGCCGCCGTACTGCTCGGGCTTGTCCAGGCCCAGGAAGCCGAGCTCGCCCATCCGGTGGAAGACGGAGTCCGGGAACGTCGTCTCCTCCCACTCGTCGGCGTGCGGTGCCAGCTCCTTCTGCGCGAACGCGCGAATCGTCTCGCGCAGCTGCTCGTGCTCGTCGGTGAAGATGAAGTGCTTCTGCTTCGCGCTGTAGTCGGGCTTGAGGACGGACGACGTGGCGGCCATGCGGGCTGGGGCTCCTTCAGGGGTGTCGCGGGCGAGGGCGGACCGTACCGGAGCCGCCGGGGAAAGTGAAGAGTAGGACTTCCCACTTTCCACTGATGGCGGGCGGCGTCTCGACGGCGCTCCCCGTGTACCGTCCGGCGCCATGTCCGACGCACCGGTCCGCTCCACCGTCGCTGACGGGGTCGCTCACGATCGCGCTGAACCAGCCGGAGACGCGCAACGCGCTCTCGGACGAGCTGCTCGACGCGCTGCTCGCCGCCTTCGAGCGCGCCCGCGACGACGACGCGGTGCGCGCCGTCGTGCTCGCGAGCACCGCACGAGACGGTCTTCAGCGCCGGCGGCAACCTCGCGGGCTTCGCCGCCGACGTCCCGCTCGTCGCACAAGCACGCGGGGATCGAGCGCTTTCCGCGGCTGTTCGAGCTGATCGGCACGCTCGGCAAGCCGACGATCTGCGCGGCCGGCGGCCACGTGCTCGCGGGCGCGCTCGGTCTCGCCCTCGCGTGCGACCTCATCATCGCGAAGGACACCGCCACGTTCGGGACGCCCGAGATCAACGTCGGGGTGTTCCCGTTCATGATCATGGCGCTGATCTACCGCAACGTCCCGCGCAAGAAGGCCAGCGAGCTGCTGCTGCTCGGCGAGCGCGATCGACGCGCGGGAGGCGGAGCGGCTCGGCATCGTCAACCGCGTCGTCGCGCCCGAGGAGTTCGACGCGGCGGTCGCGGAGTGGGCGGCGAAGCTCGCGGGCAAGTCACCGGTGCTCATGCGGCTCGGCAAGGACGCGATGTGGAACCAGCAGGACCTCGCGCTCATGGACGCGCTGGAGCTGCTGCGGCACAACCTCACGCTGGCGTTCTCGACCGAGGACATCCAGGAGGGCGTCAAGGCCTTCTTCGAGAAGCGCGAGCCCGACTGGAAGGGCCGTTGACCGCGCGGGCGCGTCCCCGCGTCGTCGGGCTGCTCTGCCGCACCTCCGAGCGCTCGCCGGCCGCCGGCGACGCGGCGCGGGCGCTCGCCGAGGCGGTCGCCGCGCGCGCCGGCGTCGGCGCGCGGCTGGTCGGCGCGCCGGGTGAGCCCCGCGACGGCGCTTACGACGAGGATCTGCGCGACGGACGCGGCTGCCTGCTCGAGGCGGGCGGGCAGCTCGCGGATGCCTTCCACGACGGCGACTTCCCGGTCCTGTGCGCCGGCGACTGCTCGATCTGCGTGACGACGCTCCCGGTGCTCGCGCGCGACCGTCCCGACGCCTTCGTCCTCTGGCTCGACGCCCACGGGGACTTCAACTCCCCGGCCACGTCGCCCTCGGGGTTCCTCGGCGGGATGGGTCTGGCGGGCGCGTGTGGGGTGTGGGACACCGGGTTCGACGGACCGCCGCTGGACCCCTCGCGCGTCGTCATGTGCGGGGTGCGCGACGTGGATCCCGGGGAGCAGGTCCTGCTGGAGACGCACGGCGTCTCGCGGATCGAGCGGCCGAGCCGGCTCGCCGACGCCCTCGCGGGCCGCGACGTCTTCATCCATCTCGACCTCGACGTGCTCGACCCGAGCGTCCTCGACGGGTTCGGGTTCCCGGTCCCCGGCGGGTTCAGCGCGGAGGGGCTGCGGCGGATCCTCGCCGAGGTCGCCGCGGTCGCGACCGTCGTCGGGATCGAGGTCACGAGCTGCCCGGGGCCCGAGGCGGCGGAGCTCGCCGCCGGCTGCGTGGCCCCGCTGGTCAGCTGATCCCGCCGCCGCCCTGGTCCTCGATCGTCCACGTCCGGGTCGCGGGCGTCGGGTCGACGACGCCGAGCTCGGACTTCGCGCGGACCTCGAAGGTCTGATCGCCCGGGAGCAGGTCGGGGTAGAACATCGGCGTCGTGCAGGCCTCCCAGGCCGCGCCGTTCAGCCGGCACTCGAAGGAGGCGAACGGATCGGGCGAGTTGAAGGTGAACGTCGCCGAGAACTCCTGGACGATTCCCGACGGCCCGCCGGTGATCGTCGTGTCCGGGACCGTCTGCGCGATCGCCCAGGTGGCCTCCGCGGGGGTGGCATCGGTGTTGCCCACCGTGTCGGTCGCGCGGACCTGGAAGGTGTGCGCGCCCAGGGCGAGGCCGCTCAGCGTGGCGGGCGAGGTGCATGCCGCCCAGGCGCCCGCGTCGAGCCGGCACTGGTAGGTCGCGCCCTCCTCGTCGGCGGTGAACTCGATCGTCGCGCCGGTCGTGCCCACGGTGCCGGAGGGAGCGGCCGTGATCGAGGTGACCGGCGCCGTCGCGTCGACCGTCCACGAGCCGGACGCGGGGGTCTCGTCCAGGTTGCCCGCCTGATCCTTGGCGCGGACGTCGAACGTGTGGGGGCCGTCAGCGAGTCCGGTGTAGGTCTTCGGCGAGGTGCAGGGGGCGTAGGCGCCGCCGTCCAGGCGGCACTCGAAGGTCGCGGCCTCGTCGGCCGAGAAGGTGAACGTCGCCGTGGTCGCCGCCTGCGTGCCGGTGGTGCCGGTCACGATCGTGGTCTGCGGATCGGTCGTGTCCGGGGGCGTGCCGCCACCGGTCGGCGGGGTGCCGCCGCCGGTGGGAGGGGTGCCGCCGCCGGGGGGAGTGCCGCCGCCGGGGGGAGTGGTGCCGCCGGGGGGAGTGCCGCCGCCCGGGGGAGTGCCGCCGCCCGGGGGAGTGCCGCCGCCGGGCGGGGCGCTCCCCGGCGACTTCGGGTCCAGGGGGTTGCTCCCCGCCTTGACCTCGGCGCCGTCGCCGATGCCGTCGCGGTCGGTGTCGGCCTTGCGCGGGTTCGTCTTGGAGACGCGGACCTCGTAGCCGTCGCTGAGTCCGTCGCGGTCGGTGTCGGCCTTGCGCGGGTTCGTCCTGGAGACGCGGACCTCGTAGCCGTCGCTGAGTCCGTCGCGGTCGGTGTCGGCCCTGCGCGGGTTCGTCCTGGAGACCCACCGCTCGTAGCGGTCGCTCAGCCCGTCGCGGTCGCGGTCGGCAGAGCGGTGCGCCACGTGAGCGTCCGACGGAGCGGCGATCGCGGGCGCGGCCGGCAGCGCGCTCAGCGCGGCCAGCGCGAGGGCTGCGGGGAGCGCGCGCCGGAGCGCGCGGACGGGAAGAGCGGTCGTCGACGGCATGCTCGACCCATCGGCGCGCGGAAGGCCGACTCATGCGCCGCTGGACGGGCATACGAATCGCGAAGCCGGACCCGACCGCCCACCGACGGATCCGCGCCGCCGGGCGGAGTGGGGCGGACGAACGTCGTGGACTGCAGGCGCCGGATCGCGGCAGGTTCGGACCGGCCGGCCGGGGCGCCGGGCTCGGGACCCTGTTTCCGGCGCTCTCGACCCAGGCGAGCGCGCTCGGCGAACCCGCGGTTCTCGGGCGCGTGCGCGGTGAACGCCTCGCCGCTCATGCCGACGCCGCCCGGAACGCCTCGGCGTAGCGGCCGAAGAAGTCCGCCTCGGCCACGACCGCGTTCTCGAACTCGCTCAGCAGCACGCGCTCGTTCGGACCGTGGATGTTCGCGTAGCCGTCGGTGGTGCCCACGAGCAGCGCCTCGGCGTCCGGCAGCGCGCCCGCGAGCGCGCTGACGATCGGAATCGAGCCGCCGCTGCCGGCCGTCATCACCTCGGCGCCCCAGGCCGCCGCCCACGCCTCGCGCGCGGCGGCGTAGGCGGGCCCGTCGGTGGCGGCGGCGAAGCCGTTGCCGGTCGGTCCGGGCTGCACGTCGATCTCGATCCCGAACGGGCGGACCGCGCGCAGGTGCTCGATCACGGCGGTCTGCGCCTCGACGGCGTCCTGCTCGGGGTGCACGCGCACGTTCAGCACGGCGCGTGCGTGCGGGGAGACCGCGTTGACGGCGCCGTCCACCGACGGCACGTCGATGCCGATCACCGTTATGGCGGGCCCGGACCAGACGCGCGACCCCAGGCCGCCGGTGCCGATCAGCGGCACGCCGTCGAGCACCGTCCCGAGGTCGCGGAACTGCTCCTCGGTCTGCGCCGGGCCCTCCCACTCGTTGCGCCGCAGGCCCGCGACCGCGACGTCCCCGTGCTCGTCGTGGAGCGTCGCGATCGCGTGCAGGAGCGCGAGCAGCGCGTCCGGCGCCGCGCCGCCGTACTGACCGCTGTGCTGGCCGGACCGCAGCGTGCGCACCTCGAGCGTCACGTTGCCCATCCCGCGCAGGGCGGTGTTGAGCGTCGGGATGCCGGGGGCGATGCTGCCCATGTCGCCGATGACCAGCGTGTCGGCGCGGAACAGTTCGGGGTCCTTGGGCGGGTAGCTCGTGAGCGCGCCGCTGCCGATCTCCTCGTAGCCCTCGATGCAGACCTTGACGCCGACGGGCGGCCGCCCGCCCCAGGCGCGCAGCGCACCGACGTGCATGACGATGTTGGACTTCGTGTCCGCCGTGCCGCGTCCGAACAGCGCGCCGTCGCGCTCGGTCGGCTCGAACGGCGGCGAGTCCCACAGCGACTCGTCGCCCGCCGGCACCACGTCGTAGTGGCTGTACAGCAGGACGGTCGGCGCCCCCGGCGGTGCGGGGATGTGGCCCACGACGACCGGCGCCGTGTCCGGCAGGTCGAGCCGGCCCACCTCCACGCCCGCGTCCGCGAAGAGCTTCGACGTCAGCTCGAACGCCTCCAGCAGGGGCGCATCGATGACACCCGGGACGGACACCGACGGGATCCGGACCAGGTCCTCGAGGTCCCGGAGCAGCTGCGGCGTGAGGGCGCGGACGGCGGCGACGCTGGGCGGATTCACGCGTGCAACCTTGCAGACCGGGGTCGTGGCCGCAATGCAATCCGGCGTCGGCGCACGCTACTTCTCCGCCTGCGCCGCGGCCGCGTGCCCGGACAGGTCGTCGAGCGTCAGCGGATGTGCGGGAGCGCTGTCGAGGATCCGGGTGACGGTGGGCGTCAGGCCCGGTCCGACGTGCAGCAGCTCGCCGGACTGCAGCGGCGTCCAGCGGGCGGGCTCGCCGAGTGCCTCGCTGGCGATCGCGAGCCCGGGCGCGGGGACGTCGACGCCGTAGCGCAGCCGCCGCCGGCGGTCGACGTGCTCGGCAGCCTGCGTCTCGCGCTCATCGAGCCACAGCAGGTCGTGCGTCTCCGGGTAGCGCAGCGCCCACAGCTCGTCGGAGGTCGCGAGCAGGATGTTGACGGCGTACAGGGGCACGGTCTCCGCGATCCACGTGGCGGCCGCGGTGATCGCGCCCGCCACGTCGCCGTCGCGGTCGTCGATCTCCTGCGTGACCAGCGCGAACACCCGCTCGGAGTCGGTCTCACCGCCGATCAGCGCGCGGTACGCGGGGCGCAGGCGCGCCTCGACCTCGTCGAGGCCGTGCACGACGCCGTTGTGGGCGAACAGGCGCCCGTGCTGGATGAACGGGTGTGTGTTGCGCTCCAGGTTCTCGCCGTTCGTCGCGAAGCGGATGTGGGCGACGAAGATCCGCGAGCGCAGCTCGTGCGCCTCCTGCGGGAACGCACGGTCCTGGTAGGCCGCCTTCGCGCGCTTGACGACGTGGGGGTGGCCCTCCCTGTCGAAGCTGCCGATGCCGTAGCCGTCGGGCTCCCTGCGGCTCTGCACCTCGATGCTGTCCGGCGCTTCGAGCAGGCCGAACGTCGCGGGATAGGGCGCTGCGGCGACGCGTGCGAACAGGCGGCACATCAGGAGAACTCCCGCTCGTCCCACCACGGGAAGAAGTCCGGCATCCCGTCGCTCACCGCCATCGGGAACTGCGGTGGCCGCTTCTCCAGGAACGACATCACCCCCTCGATCGCGTCGGGGGACTGGCCGCGCACCGCGATCGCGTGCGAATCCACCTTGTGCGCCTCCATCGGGTGGTCGGCGCCGGCCATCCGCCACAGCATCTGCCGGGTCAGCGCGATCGACACGGGTGCCGTGTTCTCGGCGATCTCGGCGGCGAGCGCGTACGCCGCGGGCAGCAGGTCGTCCGGCTCGTGCACGCTGCGCACCAGGCCGCCCGCGAGCGCCTCCTCCGCGCCGAAGATGCGCCCCGTCTCACACCACTCCAGCGCCCGGCTGATGCCCACGATCCGCGGCAGGAACCACGACGACGCCGCCTCCGGGACGATGCCCCGGCGCGCGAAGACGAAGCCGAACCGCGCCTCGGTCGAGGCCAGGCGCATGTCCATCGGCAACTGCATCGTCGTCCCGATCCCGACCGACGGGCCGTTGATCGCGCCGATCACCGGCTTCAGGCACTCGAAGATGCGCAGCGTGACGAGCCCGCCGCCATCCCGGTGCGATGCCTCCTCGCCCTCCGCGTAGCTGAACGTGTCGCCGCCGCCGGAGAGGTCGGCGCCCGCGCAGAACCCGCGGCCCGCGCCGGTGATGACCACCGCGCGCACGTCGTCGTCTGCGTCCACGACGTCCAGCGCGGCGATCAGCTCCAGCGCCATCGTCGCGGTGAACGCGTTGAGCTTGTCCGGGCGGTTCAGCGTGATCGTCGCCACGTGGTCGGCGACGGCGTAGAAGATGTGCTCGAAGGCGGCCGTGTCGGTCATGGCGCGGAGCCTATGCCCGCGGCACCGAAGCGGCACGTCCGCTCACGCGGGATGTTCCTCACCGGCCGCGCGCACCGGCGTACCCTGGACGCCATGACCGTCACGACCACCGACCTGCAGACCGTCGGCCACTGGATCGCCGGCGCACCCGACGGCGCCGCCGAGCGCCTCGGCGACGTCCATGACCCCGCGACCGGCCAGGTCGCCCGCCGCGTGGCACTCGCATCGGCGGACGACGTCGACCGCGCGGTGCGCGCGGCCCGCGAGGCCTTCCCGGCGTGGAGCTCCGCGTCGCTCGCCAAGCGCACCACCGTCCTGTTCGCCTACCGCGAGCTGCTCGCCGCGCGCCTGGACGACGTCGCGCGGCACATCACCGCCGAGCACGGCAAGACGCTCGACGACGCGCGCGGTGAGGTGCAGCGCGGCCTGGAGGTCGTCGAGTTCGCCTGCGGCATCGCTCATCTCATGAAGGGCGAGGGGTCCGAGCAGATCTCCACCCGCGTGGACTCCACGAGCTACCGCCAGCCGCTCGGCGTCGTCGCCGGGATCACGCCGTTCAACTTCCCCGCGATGGTCCCGATGTGGATGTACCCGCTCGCGCTCGCCTGCGGCAACAGTTTCATTCTCAAGCCGAGCGAGAAGGACCCGTCCGCTGCGCTGCTGATGGCCGAGATACTCGCCGAGGCCGGCCTGCCCGCCGGCGTCTTCAGCGTCGTCCAGGGCGACAAGGTCGCCGTCGACGCGCTGCTCACCCACCGCGAGGTCGACGCCGTGTCGTTCGTCGGCTCCACGCCCGTCGCGAAGTACATCTACGAGACCGCGACCGCGCACGGCAAGCGCGCCCAGGCGCTCGGCGGCGCGAAGAACCACGCGCTCGTCCTGCCCGACGCCAACCTCGACGTCGCGGCCGACGCCATCGCCTCCGCCGCGTTCGGCAGCGCCGGCCAGCGCTGCATGGCGATCAGCGCCGTCGTCACGGTCGGCGACGAGACCGCGACGGCGCTCACCGAGAAGGTCGTCGAGCGCGCTCGGGCGCTCACCGTCGGACCCGGCGCCGACGCCGGCAGCGAGATGGGCCCGCTCGTGACGATCGAGGCACGCGACCGCGTCGCCGGCTACGTGGCACGCGGGGAGGGGGAGGGCGCGACCGTCGCGCTGGACGGCCGCGGGCTCGTCGTCGGCGGGCACGAGCAGGGCTTCTTCGTCGGCCCCACCGTGCTCGACGACGTGACCCCGGACATGAGCGTGTACCGCGACGAGATCTTCGGCCCGCTCCTCGTCATGCTCCGCGCCGGCTCGTTCGATGAGGGCCTGGACCTCATCAACGCCAATCCCTACGGGAACGGCGCGGCCGTCTTCACCAGCGACGGCGGGGCCGCGCGCGAGTTCCGCAGCCGCGTCACCGCCGGGATGGTCGGCATCAACGTCCCGATCCCCGTGCCGATGGCCTACTACTCGTTCGGCGGCTGGAAGGACTCGCTCTTCGGCGACCTCCACGTGCACGGGCGCGAGGGCGTGCTGTTCTACACCCGCGGCAAGGTCGTGACGGAGCGGTGGCCGAAGAAGGCGCACGGCGTCGACTACGGCTTCCCGGTGAACGGCTGACGTCTGACGGAGCCTCGCGGCGCCTGGCGCCACCCGGCGGCAGGGGGATGGCCAAGAGGCCGATCCCCCTGCGCCGGTCGACGCCAGCCATCCGCGATGCTCTCGTCAGCCGCCCACCGTTTCGGGTGGGAGGTGGACGCGTTCGTCCGTGAACGTTCGAGGGGGCCGCTCTCGCGGCCCCCTCGGTGTGAGCCTCGGCTGACGTCTGACGGCAGTGTTGCGCGCACGCGTTGGCGCTCGGTGCTGGTTGCGTCAAGCCTGGGTCAAGAGTGCGACTCTTTCGGTGATGATCCGGCGGTTCTTCCTCGTGATCGCGGTGCTCGCGCCTGTCATGGCGCCTGCTCCCGCGTCGGCGGCGCGGTTCGTGGACGTGGCCGCGGGGGCGGCGCATGCCTGTGCACTTGCGTCCGGTGGTGAGGTGCGGTGCTGGGGGTCGGACCGGTCCGGGCGGGCAGGAGCGCCGTCCGGGTCGTTCACGGCGGTCGTGGCGGGCGCGGAGCACTCCTGCGGGCTGCGCCGGGGAGGGGCCGCCGTCTGCTGGGGATCGTCGCGGTCCGGCCAGGCGCGCCCGCCGGCGACGCGCTTCACGGCACTGGCCGCCGGGGGCGAGCGGACGTGCGGCGTGCGCCCGGGCGGATCGGTCGTGTGCTGGGGACGGCGGTGGCCGGGGGCGCCCGCCCCGCGCGGGCGCGGCCTGCGGCAGGTCGCGGTGGGCGCTCAGCACGCGTGCGCGCTGGCGTCGGGCGGGCGCGTCACCTGCTGGGGGGCGCGCATCGCGGGCGCCCGCCCGCCGGCGGGGCGCTTCACGCGGCTGGCGGCCGGCGGCTCGCGGACGTGCGCCCTGACCGCTCGCGGTGCCGTCCGCTGCTGGGGCGCGCGCCTGGCGGGCCAGGCGCGCGTGCGCGCCGGACGGTGGACCGACCTGAGCGTCGGACGCGACCACGCGTGCGTCGTCAGCCGCGGCGGCCGCGTGCGCTGCTGGGGCGCGGGAGGCAGCGGGCGCAGTGCGGCCCCCGCGGCGGCCTTCGCCCGGGTCGCCGCCGGATCCGCCCACAGCTGCGGCGTCCTGCGCGGCGGCGGGATCACGTGCTGGGGCGCGAACGCCTCAGGGCAGGCGATCGCGCCCGGCCCCCGCTTCACCGACGTCGCCGCCGGCGGCGCGCACGCCTGCGCGCTGCGCGCCGGCGCCGCGGTCTGCTGGGGTGCGAACGCCGCGGGTCAGGCGCGCCCGCCCGCAGGCGGTCGCTTCACCCAGATCTCCGCGGGCTCGGCGCACACGTGCGCCCTGGCGACCTCGCGGGCCGCGACGTGCTGGGGGTCGGACACCTTCGGGCAGTCGCGCGCGCCGCGCGGCCCGTTCACCCAGGTCAGCGTGGGCGGTGACCACAGCTGCGCGCTGCAGGTCGGCGGACCCGCCGAATGCTGGGGCGCCTCGCGCGGCGGCCAGACGACGCCGCCGGCCGAGAACTACGTGCAGATCACCGCGGGCGGGCAGCACACGTGCGGCCTGACCTCGGACGGTCGCGCGTTGTGCTCGGGGTACAACGACTACTTCCAGCTGAACCCGCCGGCCGGCGTCTATGTGCGCCTGGCGGCGGGCGGTCTGCACACCTGTTCCATAGCGTCCGCGGGTGCCGCGGTCTGCTGGGGCGACAGCGGGGCGGGGCAGACGCGGCCGCCGCAGGGGGTGTTCACGGCGATCGCCGCGGGCAACTTCCACAGCTGCGCGCTCACGCCCGAGGGCGCCGCCCGCTGCTGGGGCCAGGACGCCGACGGGCAGTCGACTGCTCCGCCCGGGCGCTTCACCGCGCTCAGCCTCGGCGACTACGAGTCGTGTGCGGTGACCACGGCCGGCGGGGTGCGCTGCTGGGGCGACCGGCCCGTGGTCCTGTCGGCCGCGGATTGACGCCCCGCCGCGCGATCCGTCAGAGTGGAAAGTGGAACGTCCCACTTCTCGCCCGGAGCATCACCTTGAGCCTCGAGGGTCCCGCCGTCATCACCTGCGCCATCTCGGGCGCGATCGCCAACCGCGACCAGTGCCCGGCGATCCCGTACACGCCGCAGGAGTACGGCGCCGAGGCCCGGCGGATCGTCGACGAGGGCGGGGTGATGATCCACATCCACGCCCGCAGGCCCGACGGGACGCCGTCGTATGAGATCGAGGACTTCCGCGCGATCACCGAGGCGATCCGCGAGCAGGCCGGCGACGTGATCATCAACTACTCGACCGGCGCGATCGGCGTCTCGATGGAGCAGCGCCTGGCCTACCTGCGCGAGCTGCGCCCTGACGTCGCCGCGCTGAACATGGGCTCGATGAACTACGCGAAGTACTCGCGCAGCCGCCGGCAGTTCGTCTTCAACACGGTCTTCGCGAACCCGTTCGACGAGATCATCGAGTTCCTCGCCGCGATGAACGAGCTCGGCATCAAGCCCGAGCACGAGTGCTTCGACCTCGGCCACATCGGCGGCCTGGAGCCGCTGGTCGACATGGGCGTCCTCGCGACGCCGCTGCACGTCGACTGCGTCATGGGCGTCGTCGGCGGGGCGCCGCCGACCGCGCGCAACCTCGCCGCGATGGTCGACAACATCCAGAACGTCCCCGGTGGCCCCCACCATTGGGCCGTCATCGGCATCAGCCGGCTGCAGTGGACGCTCATCAGCGCGGCCCTCGCGCTCGGCGGATCGATCCGCGTCGGCCTGGAGGACAACTTCTACCTGCCGGACGGCACGATGGCCCGCTCCAACGGCGACCTCGTCGCCAAGGCGCGCGAGATGGTCGTCAACGCCGGCCGGCGTCCCGCGACCGTCGCCGAGGCACGCTCGCTGCTCGGCCTGCCCGAGCGCACCACCGTCTGATCCCACCACCGCCCCAAGGAGACCTGAACCGATGAGCCTGCCGCTCGAGGGCGTCCGCGTCCTCGACCTCTCCCGCCTGCTGCCCGGCCCGTTCTGCTCGCTGCTGCTGGCCGACTTCGGCGCGGAGGTCATCAAGGTCGAGGACATGGGCATGGGCGACTACGCCCGCTGGTCGCCGCCGTACTACGAGGGCGCGGAGGAGACGGCCAAGGGCGCGCTGTTCCTCGGCCTCAACCGCAACAAGAGCTCGATCCGCCTGAACCTCAAGGACGAGCGCGGTCGCGAGGTGCTGCTGCGGCTCGTACAGGACGCGGACGTCGTGCTGGAATCGTTCCGTCCCGGCGTCCTCGATCGCCTCGGCGTCGGGTACGAGCGGATGCGCGAGGTGAACCCGGGCATCGTCTACTGCGCGATCACCGGGTACGGCCTCGACGGGCCGCTGCGCGACCGCTCCGGCCACGACATGAACTACCTCGGGCTCATCGGGCTGCTCGGGCTGACCGGCGAGGCCGACGGCCCGCCCGTGCAGGCGGCGGGGCAGATCGCCGACGTCGGCGGCGGGGGCCTGATGGCGGCCTTCGGCATCCTCGCCGCCCTGCGCGAGCGCGACCGCTCCGGCGAGGGCCAGCTCGTCGACGTCTCGATGGCCGACGGCGCGCTGTCGTGGCTGGCGATGACCGCGGCGAACTTCCTCGCCGACGGGGAGGTCCCGCGCCGCGGGCACATCCCGCTCGGCGGGATGTTCGTCTGCTACCGGCCGTACGCGTGCACCGACGGCTGGGTGACGCTGGGCGCGCTCGAGCCGAAGTTCTTTCGTAACTTCTGCGTCGGGACGGGGCGCGAGGACCTCATCGACCAGCAGTTCCAGCCGCCGGGCAGCGACGCGCATCGCGAGCTCGAGGCGCTCTTCGCCGCGCGGACCCGGGACGAGTGGACCGCATTCGCCGGCGAGCACGACTGCTGCCTGGAACCCGTGCTCGACCTGGACGAGGCGCTCGACTCCGAGCTCGTGCGGGCGCGCGAGATGGTCGTGGAGATCGAGCAGCCGGGGGCCGACCGGCCGGTGCGGCAGCTCGGCGTGCCCGTGAAGCTCTCGCGCACGCCGGGCGATCCCCGGCGCCTGCCGGGCCCGGGGCTGGGCGAGCACACCGCGGCGATCCTGCGCGATGCGGGCTACACGGACGCCGAGATCGCGGAGCTGACCGACGGGGGCGCGATCGGCGTGCTCGCCGAGGGTGCGACGGGGTCGTTCCTGACATGAGCGCCCCCGCGGCGACCCCCGACACGACGGGGCTGCTGAAGATGCGCGACCTCGCCGAACGGTCGGGCGTCAGTGCGGGCACGATCAAGCACTACCTGCGCGAGGGCGTGCTCGGAGACGACGAGGGCATCGTGCGGACGTCGCGCAACATGGCCTGGTACCCGCCCGACTTCGTCGACCGGATCAAGCTCGTCAAGCGCCTGCAGGAGGAGCGGTTCATGCCGCTGCGGCTGATCAAGGGCGTGATGGACCGCGGGCCCGAGCAGGCCGCCGCGATGGTCGACGTGGAGGACCGGATCCTCGAGCGCGCGCTCGCCGCGCAGACGGGCGAGCGCCTGTCCAAGACGCAGGCGCGCGAGCGCTACGGTGTGCCGCAGAACGTCCTGGACCGGCTCGCGGAGATCGCGGTGCTGACGCCGGACCGCCGCGGCTACGACCGCGATGACGTCCAGATCATCGAGGCGATCTCCCGCTTCCGCGCCTCGGGCTACGACGAGGCGCTGGGCTTCACCGTCTTCGACACGCTGCGCTATCGCGAAGCGCTGCAGCCGCTCGTCGAGGACGAGGTGCGCACGCTCCTGGACCGGCTCGCCGGCGAGGTGCCGGTCGAGCGCGCCGCAGGGATCATCGCGTCGGGCGCCGAGCCGCTGCGCGACCTGATCGGCGCGATGCACGCAAAGCTGCTGCTCGCCGAGCTGCGCCGCCAGCGCGGGGCGTGATGCGGGGGATATCCCCCGCCGGTGCCCGGCGGCCCGCGGTACGGTGAGACGCCGGGTCGCGGCATTGGCGCGGCGGCCTGCGCGCGGCACCATGCACCCATGACGACGGCGACGTTCGAGCCCCCGACGACCGAGGCCCCCGCGCCGCCCGCGCCGGAGACCGAGCGCCCCCGCCCCGGGATCGCCGTCCAGTTGCTGCGCGACAGCGCCTACCTCCTGCTCGCCCTGCCGATGGGCATCCTGACGTTCACCGTCGCCGTGGCCGGCTGGAGCACCGCGATCAGCACGCTGCTGACCTTCATCGGCGTCCCGATCGCCGTGCTGACGATCGGCGCGCTGCGGCTCCTCGCGCGCGTCGAGCGCCATCGGGCCGGGATCGTGCTCGGCGAGCCGGTGGCCGAGCACTACAAGGTGGGCCTGCCCGTCCACAGGGAGGACTGGCGGTCGCTCGCCGTCATCTGGGCCTGGTTCAAGGGCCTCTTCGACGACCGCCAGATGTGGCGCGACCTGCTCTACGCACTGCTGCTGCTGCCGGTCGGCGTCATCGGCTTCACCGTCTTCGCCGTCGCCTTCACGATGACGGTCGGCTTCATCACCTTCCCGGCCTGGTGGTGGGCGCTTCCCGACGGCTGGGACACCGGCCTGTGGAACATCGACACCTGGAACGACGCCGCGATCGTCGCCGGGATCGGCGTCGTCCTGCTGCCGATCGCCGCGCTGCTCGTGCGCGGCACCTCCGCCGCCTCGGCGTCGCTGGCGTGCGGGCTGCTGCTGCCGACCCGCCGCGAGCTGGAGCGCCGCGTCGAGCGCCTGCAGGAGACCCGTGCGGGCGCCGTCGACGCCGCGCGGCTGGAGCTCGAGCGGATCGAGCGCGACCTGCACGACGGCGCGCAGGCCCGCCTCGTCGCGGTCGCGATGGAGCTGGGCCGCGCGGAGCAGAAGCTGCAGGCCGGCGACACCGCCGGTGCCGCGACGCTCGTCGGCGAGGCGCGCGAGGACACCCAGCGCGCGCTCGCCGAGCTGCGCGACCTGGCGCGCGGCATCCGCCCGGCGCTGCTGTCCGAGCGCGGTCTGCGCGAGGCGATCACCTCGCTCGCGGCGCGCGCCGGCGTCCCGACGACGGTCGCCTGCGACCTCGGCGGCCCGGTGCCGACCGCCGTGGAGACGGCGGCCTACTTCGTCGTCGGCGAGGCGCTGGCGAACGTCGGCAAGCACGCCGAGGCCTCGGCTGCGGCGGTGCGCGTCGAGCGCCGCGGCAGCCGCCTGGAGGTCGAGGTCCGCGACGACGGCCGCGGCGGGGCGAACCCGGAGGGCGGCGGGCTGACCGGGCTGCGCAAGCGCGTCGAGGCGCTCGACGGCACCCTCTTCCTCTCGAGCCCCGCGGGCGGGCCGACCATCCTGCGAGCGGAGCTGCCATGCGCGTCGTGATCGCCGAGGACCTCGCGCTGCTGCGCGACGGGCTGACCCGGCTGCTGGAGGACAACGGCTGCGAGGTCGTCGCGGCCGTCGAGGACGCCGACGCGTTCCTCGAGGCGGTCGAGCGCGAGCGGCCCGACGTCTGCGTCGTCGACGTCCGGCTGCCGCCGTCGTTCCGCGACGAGGGGATCCGCGGCGCGCTCGCCGCGCGGGAGAAGCTCGACGGGCTGCCCGTCCTGGTGCTCTCGCAGTACGTCGAGCGCGTCTTCGCCAAGGAGCTGCTCGCCGACGGCCGCGGCGGCGTCGGCTACCTGCTGAAGGACCGCGTCGGCGATCCGGCCGAGTTCGTCGACGCGGTGCGCCGCGTCGCCGCGGGCGGGACCGCGATGGACCCGGAGGTCGTCGCGCAGCTCGTCGCCGGCCGCGGCCCCGCGCGCCTGGAGGAGCTGACCCCGCGCGAGCGGGACGTGCTCTCGCTGATGGCCGAGGGCCGGTCGAACGGCGGCATCGCCCGCGAGCTCGTCGTCACCGACGGGGCGGTCGAGAAGCACGTGTCGAGCATCTTCGGCAAGCTCGGGCTGCCGCCCGAGCACCGACGACCACCGGCGGGTCCTGGCCGTCATGGCCTGGCTCGAGGAGTAGGTCTCCCGCTGTGGCGTGGCAAGCTGTCAGGCGATGACCAGCGAGTTCCCCTCGAGCGAGGGCCACCACTACACCGTCTACGCCGCGTACGCGGCCCCGGCCGCCGCCGGCACGCCCGCCGGCGACCCGCAGGCCGCCGCCGAGGCGAGCGCGGTGCTCACCGGCGCCGCCGACGTGACGCTGCGCGGCGCCTACCACCTGACCGGCTTCCGCGCGGAGGCCGACCTGCTGCTGTGGGTCACCGGCCACAGCGCCGACGCGATGCAGGACACGATCGCCGCGTTCCGCCGGACCGCGTTCGGGCGCAGCCTCGTCCCGTTCTGGAGCGCGATCGGCGTGCACCGCGACGCCGAGTTCAACCGCGCGCACATCCCCGCGTTCCTCGCCGGGGAGGAGCCGCACAGGTACCTGTGCATGTACCCGTACGTCCGCTCGCTCGAGTGGTACCTGCTTGCGGACGACGAGCGCCGGGAGATGCTCGCCGAGCACGGCCGGATGGGACGTGACTACCCCGACGTGCGGGCCAACACCGTCAGCGCGTTCGCGCTCGGCGACTACGAGTGGCTGCTCGCGTTCGAGGCCGACGAACTCACCCGGATCGTCGACGTGATGCGGCACCTGCGCGGAGCACGGGCGCGTGCGCACACGCGTGAGGAGCTCCCGTTCCTCACGGGAATCCGCAGGCCGCTCGAGGAGATCGCCTCCGCACTGGGGTAGGCCGGCGGCGCTACCAGCGCACGTCGTGCCACTCCATCACGCCGTACCCCTCGGCCAGCTCCACGCCGCCGGGAAGCGTTCCGGAGAACGTCCCGAACGGCTGTCGGTAGTCGCTGACGAAGAGCTTCAGGTCGTCGCGCCGCGCGCGTTCGGCCTCCGCGGTGAAGCGCAGCCGCGCACCGTCGTCCGCCCCGGAGAAGTCCACGCCGTCGAGGTCGCCGGGGAACGTCACCGGTCCCGGCTCGTGCGCGGCGCCGTCCACCCAGACCGTCCGCTCGCTCTGGGTCGCCGCGTCGTGCACGCCCGTCACGAGGTTCCAGGCGAGCGCGCGGCCGTCGGTCGCGGTGCCGACGCCCGCCGACCAGCGCCAGGCGGTCTCCCGCGCGTGGTAGCCGGCTGACGCGTCGATCAGCCCGGCATGGTCGATCTCGCGGGTGCGGCCGTTCACCGTCACCCGCCCGATGGCGCGGATCGGGTCCTTGCGGGTCCAGATGAACGATCCGCCGTGCGGGCTGGTGACCTCCATCGGCTCGCCCGCGGGCCGCAGCGCGAGGTCGATCGCGACGCCCCGTCCGCGCACCGACAGGTGTCCGTCGGCGATCGCCGACGAGCCCGGGGGTGAAGGCGGTGCGGTCGGCGAGCGCGCCGGTCTCGCGGTCCAGCACCGCCCAGAACGCCTGCGGGATGCCGGCGATCCGACGCGCCGCCGCGCAGAGCATCAGGTCCGGCCCGTAGACGCCGACGTAGCGCCAGCGCTTCAGCGGACGGCCGTCGCGCAGCAGCGGCATTCGTCCGGGCGGCAGCGGCAGGCCCTCCGGGCGCCGCGTGCCGTCGCTTCGCATGGGCAGGGCTGAGCGTGCGTTCACCGGGCTATCCTTGCCGGAATCCGAGATTGACTGACGAGTCAATCTCGCTTCGAGGTCTCGCACCGTGCGCGCAGCCGCCATCCAGCTCACCGCCACGCCCGACGTGGCCGCCAATCTGGCGGCCGCCGACGGCCTCGTCCGTCGCGCCGCCGCCGACGGGGCGACGCTCGTGCTGCTGCCCGAGAAGTGGAGCGTCCTGGGACACGGCGCCGCCCTGCGGGCATCCGCGCGAGCCGCTCGACGGCCCGGCGATCACCTGGGCGCGCGAGGTCGCGCGCGAGCTGGCGATCGACCTCGTCGCCGGCTCGATCGCCGAGCGCGTGCCGGGCGAGGAGAAGCTGCGCAACACGAGCGTGCACGTCGGCCCCGACGGGGAGATCCGTGCGACCTACCGCAAGATCCACCTGTTCGACGTCGAGGTCGACGGCACCGTCTATCGCGAGTCCGAGAACGAGGCCCCCGGTGACGCGCCGGTCCTGAGCGCCACCGCCGACGGCGTGAGCCTGGGGCTGAGCATCTGCTACGACCTGCGCTTTCCCGAGCTCTACCGCGCGCTGACCGTCGCGGGAGCCCGGGTCCTGCTCGTGCCGGCGGCGTTCACGCTCGCGACGACGCGCGACCACTGGGAGCCGCTGCTGCGCGCGCGGGCGATCGAGAACCAGTGCTTCGTCGTCGCCGCCAACCAGATCGGCGAGCACGAGCCCGGCCTTCGGTCCGGAGGCCGGTCGATGATCGTCGACCCGTGGGGTGTCGTCCTCGCGCAGGCCGGCGACCAGGAGACCGTCATCACCGCCGACCTCGACCTCGCCCGCCAGGACGACATCCGCCGCCGCCTCCCGGCGCTCGCGGGCCGGCGTCCCGAGGCCTACGCGCTGCGTGAGGAGACGCGCGCCTGATGGCCACGCGCAACGCCCAGCAGGCGGCCGAGAAGCGGCGCCTGATCCTCGACGCGGCCGTGCGCGTGTTCGCCCGCCAGGGGTTCCACACCTGCCGGGTGTCGGACATCGCCGACGAGGCCGGCGTCGCCTACGGCCTCGTCTACCACTACTTCCGCTCCAAGGACGAGATCCTCGACACGCTGTTCCTCGAGCGCTGGAACGTGCTGCTGGAGGCGATCCGCGAGGTCGACCGCGAGCCCGCGCCTGCGCGCGACAAGCTCTACACGATCGTCTCGTTCATCGTCGACTCCTACCGCCACGACCCCGACCTGATGAAGGTCATCATCGTCGAGGTGACGCGCGCGGCGAACACCTTCGGCCGCTCGCACCTGGCCGAGATCCGCGAGGCGTACGACGGGATCGCGGTGATCGTCGAGAAGGCGCAGGCGGCCGGCGAGTTCAAGACCACCGTCACGCCGGCGTTCGCGGCGATGGCCTTCTACGGGGCGATCGAGCAGGTCCTGACGGGGTGGATCTTCGACGTGCTCCCCGGGGCGCCGGAGGACGTGGACCAGGCGAAGAGCTTCGTCGTGGAGACGATCTGCGGCGGGCTCGAGGTCGCCCCGGCGGCCGTCTGAGCCGTGGCCACGTGCGCTAGGGTCGCCCGACATGCCGCAGAACGACGTCGTCAAGCGCCTCATGTGGATGGGCATGGTCGCCGGGATCGAGTCCCTGGCCAGCATCATCGCCTTCCGCGGCGCGATCCTGATCTGGAAGCGCGTGTACGGCGAGGACCCGCCCGGGATCGACGAATGACCACCGAGCCCGTCAACCCCGTCCCGCCGCTTGTGGAGCCTGCGCCTCCCGTCCCACCGATCGAGCCGCAGCGCCCGGTCACCGAGACGCGCCCGGAGCTGCTCGTCGGCGCCGCCGTCGCCGGCGGGCTTCGTCCTCGCCAAGGTCCTGAGGGCGCTCCGTGGCGTCTGATCCCACCAGGCCCGTCCCGCCGCCGCTCCCGCCGCCGGCCTCCAACGAGGCGGCGATCGCCCAGGCGATCCAGAGCGTCACCGCCAGCACCCAGGCCCTCGTCAAGGACCAGGTCGACCTCGCCAAGGTCGAGATGCAGGCCAAGGCCTCCGTCTTCGGCAAGGGCGCCGCCGTCGCCGCCGCCGCGGGGGCGTTCGTCCTCGGCGCGCTCATCCTGATCATCCACGGTCTCGCGTGGCTCGCGTGGTACCTGCTGTTCCCCGACGAGGCGTTCTTCCTGGGGCTTCTTCCTGATCGCCTTCATCCTGCTGATCATGGCCGCGATCGCCGGGTTCGTCGCCTACAAGGCGCTGCAGAAGGCCCAGTCGCCGGTGCCCGACCAGGCGCTCGCGGCCGCCCGCGAGACGCAGGCCACCATCCAGGGCGAGACCACGCTCATGAAGGAGCAGGTCCGCGAGGTCGTCGTCAAGCCGGAGGACCAGCGCACGTGAGCAGCCAGCCCCGCACCCCCGAGCAGATCCGCGCGTCGATCGCCGCCAACCAGTCCGCCCTCGCGACATCACTCACCGAGCTGCGCGGCGAGGTCGTCGCAATCGCCGACTGGCGCCGGCAGATCAACCGCAACCGGCCGAAGGTCCTCGCCGGCGCGGCGGTCGCCGGCTTCGTGATCGGCGGCGGGATCGCCGCGATCATCGGCCGCCGTCGGCGCTAGGCGCCGCGACTACTGCAGGAGGCTCGGCGGCAGCGCGCCGATGCCCAGCATGCCCGGCCCGGCGTACGTCCCGAGCACCGGTCCGAGTTCCGTGACGAACAGCGGCTCGGTGCCGAAGATCTCGCGTCCGCCCTCGACGACCTTCTGCGGCGACGTCCGGCGCCTGCGCGTGCTGCACGAACCACGCGGTGGCCCCGTCCTCGTTGCGCGCGCGCAGGTAGTCGAGCATCCGCTCGAGCGCGCGGCGGCTCGTCCGCACGCGCTCGACCGGCTGCAGCGTCCCGTCGGAGAACGACGAGGATCGGCTTGATGCTCAGCGCGCTGCCGATCCACGCCTGGGCGCGTCCGATCCGCCCGCCGCGCTGGACGAACTCGAGCGTGTCGAGCGAGAACCAGACCTCCATCGCGGCGATCGCGTCACGGGCGCGCTCGGCGACCTGCTCGACGTCGCGCGCCGCCGTCGGCGGCGGCCTGCGCGGCGAGGACGACGACCCCGAGCCCGCCGCAGGTGCTCTGCGAGTCGACGATCTCGATCCGGCGCTGGCGCGCCGAGCTCCGCGGCGGCCTGGCGCGCCGACTCGACCGTGCCCGAGAGCCCGCCGGCGATGTGGACCGAGACGATGTCGTGCCCGGCCGCGACGAGCGGCTCGTAGACCTCGATGAAGTCGCCGATCGACGGCTGCGACGTCGTCGGGAGCTCGGCGGAGGTCCGCAGCCCGTCGTAGAAGGCCTCGAAGTCGGGCATGTCCGACTCCTTCGTGATCACGCCCGCCCTGGTTCACGTACAGGCTGACGACGTGGATCCCGCGGCTCGTGCACGAGCTCGCGCGGGAGGTAATGGGTGGAGTCGGTGACGACGGCGACGGGCGTGGCGGGCATCCGCCTGAGCGTATTGGGTTCGCGCCTCCGGCTCCGCATCGCCGGCGGGGCCGTACCCTGCTCGGTCGATGTCCGTCACCCTCGTCACCGGTGCGACCGGCCTCGTCGGCTCGCACGTCACGCGGCTCGCTCGTCGAGCGCGGCGACCGCGTGCGCGTGACCGTCCGCGCCGGGTCGCGCGTCGAGCAGCTCGACGGCCTCGATGTCGAGCAGGTCCGCGCGGACGTCCTGGACCGCGCGTCGATCCGCCGCGCGCTGCGCGGGGTCACGCGCGTGTTCCACGTCGCCGGGCTCACGTCGCTGCGCGGCGGCGCCGACACGCTCTTCCGCGTCAACGTCGACGGCACGCGCATCGTGCTCGAGGAGGCGCTGCGCGCCGGCGTCGAGCGCGCCGTGCTGCACCTCGTCGGTCGCGGCGATCGGCCCCGCACCGCGCGGCGCGACCGCCGACGAGACGCAGGTCTTCCGCGCCGGTCGCTTCGGCCTCCCGTACGTCAACAGCAAGCACGAGGCGGAGAACGAGGCGCTGCGCATCGCCGCCCACGGCCTGCCGCTCGTGATCGTCAACCCCGCCCACGTCATGGGCAAGGGCGACGTCTACCGCTCGTCCACCGAGCTCGTGCGCCGGTTCATGCGCCGCCAGATCCCCGCCTACGTCGACGGGGCGCTCAACATCGTCGACGCCGAGGACGTCGCCCGCGGGCACCTGCTCGCCGACGAGCTCGGCCAGGTCGGGGAGCGCTACATCCTCGGCAACCGGAACTTCACCCTCGACCGGCTGTTCGCCGACCTCGGGCGGCTCTCCGGCGTCGCACCCCCGGCGGTCAAGCTCCCCGTCGTCGCCGCGCTGCAGCTGGCCCACGCGGCCGAGGCCATGCCCGGCACGCCGATCGTCACCGTCGGCGAGGTGCGCGCCGCGTCGCTCTGGTGGGCCTACCGCTCCACCAAGGCCAAGCGCGAGCTCGGCTGGAAGCCCTCGCACCACGAGGACACCCTCGTCGACACGATCGAGTGGTACCGCAGCCGCGAGGGCGACCGGATGGCAGCCGCCCGGCACGCGCCAGCCGGCCCTGCTGCGCCTGACGGGCTTCGGCCTGCGCCAGGCGACCGGCGTCGTCGGGGCGCTGCGCGGCTGATGGCGACGCTCTACCGCTGCCGCACGCCGACGAACATGCTGTGCCCCTGCGGGCGTGTGGCGCGCGAGCTGCGCGAGCAGGGCGTCGAGGCTGAGGAGGTGCGCGTTCCGTGGCGTAGGCGCGACCGCGATGAGGTTGCGGCGCTCAGTGGGCAGCGGGTCGTTCCGATGCTGGTCATCGACGGCGAAGCCGATCTGTGACTCCCGCAGGATCGTCGAGCACCTGCGGTGGCTTGGTCGCGGATCTCGCGGCGCCTGAGACCCCCGGCTTCGCGGGGCGGTGGCTTTCGCCACAGCACCCCCTCGCCGTCGGGCCTCATGCATCCGCGATCTCTCGCTCCGGTGTGTGGTGGCGCGGTCTCACTGAGGCCTGCTGGCGGGTCGGCATTCCTGATGCTCTACGGTCCGGATTGATGCTCCGGCTTGCGGCTGCCCTCGCCCTGTTCGGTCTGGTGCCCGCGTCGGCGGCGCATGGTGCCGGGCTTCCGACGATGCCGCTCGGGGACGTGCGGTCCGGCATGGCGTGCACCGCGCGGTCGGTGGTCCTCGGGACGACGGTGGTGGACTTCGACGCGCGTGTGGACGAGGTCATCTCCGGCGGGACGGACCCGGCGGGCGCGCGGTTGCTGCTGACCGTCTCCGGCCCGGCCGTCGACGCCACCGGCGTCGGCCCGGGCTTCTCCGGCTCTCCGGTCCTGTGCCCCGGCGCCGACGGCGTGCTGCGCGTCGCGGGCGCGATCAGCGAGACGATCGGCGCGTTCGGCGGCAAGACCGTCCTGGCGACGCCGATCCAGGCGGTGCTGCGCGAGTCCGTCGATCCGCCGCGCGCCACCGTGACGGGTGTGCGCGCCGCGTCGCTGCGGCGCCGCGCCCGGCCCATCTCGCAGGCGCTCAGCTACTCGGGCCTGTCGCCGGCCGTCGGCCGTGTCTTCCAGCGGGCCGCCGCGCGGGCGGGTCGCACCCTGGTGCTCGCGCCGCTGCGTCCCGCGCAGGCGCCCGCCCCGCCCCCGGCGATCGTCCCCGGCTCGGCGATCGGCGTCACGCTGGCGACCGGCGACCTGGACGCCGGCGCGATCGGGACCGCCGCCTACGTCGACGGCACGACCGTCTGGGGCTTCGGGCACCCGTTCGACGCGGCCGGCCGGCGCTCGCTGTTCCTGACGGCGGCGCACGTCTACGCCGTCGTCGGCAATCCGCTCGCCACGCAGGAGGCCGCGACGTACAAGCTGGCGGCGCCGACCGCGACGATCGGCACCGTCACCCAGGACGGCGTCAGCGCCGTCGTCGGGCGCCTGGGCGCCGGGCCGCCCGGCTTCCCCGTCCGGGTGTCCGTGCGCGATCTCGACACGCGGCGCCTGCGCGGGCTCAACGTCCGGGTCGCCGACGAGCGGGCACTCGGGCTGCCGACGGGCGCCTCGGCGCTCTCGGCGATCGCTCCCGCCGCGATCGTCGAGGGGATCTTCGGCACGCTCTCCGGCTCGCCGGTCCGTCAGAGCGGAGAGATGTGCCTGCGCGTGACGGCGCGGGGTCGCGCCAAGCCGATCGGGTTCTGCAACACGTACGTCGGCGGCGGGCGGCAGCCCCGACGCGCTCGCGGGCGGGCCGATCGTCGCGGACGCCGCCGCCGCGACCCAGATCCTCGACGCCTACGACGCGGGGCCGCTGACGGTGACGCGGGTCGAGATCGGCCTGCGGATCGCGCGCGGGCTGCGGCTCTCGACGCTGCGCAGCCTCAGCGGGCCGCGCGTCGTGCGGCGCGGGAGCACGATCAGCGTCCGCGCGACGCTGCGGCGTCCCGGGGGCGCCGTCACGCGCCGCACGATCCGGGTGGCGATCCCGCGCGGGATGCGGGCCGGGCCGCGCGACCTCTTCCTCAAGGGGACCGAGGCCGACGTCGCGCTGGGCGAGGGCGGCGATGACGGGACCACCACCATCGACCTCTCGTCGCTGTTCGAGACGGACTCGGGCGAGGCGCCGCCCGGCCCGGGCTCGGTGACCGCGCTCGCGGACACGCTCTCCGACCTGCACCGCTACGACGGCGTCACGGCGCGGCTGCTGCCGCCGGGCGCGTCGGTGCCCGAGCAGCTGCCCGGCGGCGCGGAGGGTGTCGCCCAGCGCCCGCGCCGGGTCTTCCGCGACGCCCGCCTGCGGGTCGCGGGCCGCGCGCGGATGACGATCCTGGTCCGCTAGGAGAGCCGGTTCTCGACCTGCAGCGGGGGCGGCGGGGGGCGTCGGCCTCAGCGGCCGGCGCCTGCGCGGGGGCATCCTGCGGCGCCTCGACGCCGAGGGCGTCGGCCAGCTCGCCGGCTTCGTACATCTCGGTCACGATGTCGCAGCCGCCGACGAGCTCCCCGCGAGCGAACAGCTGGGGGATCGTCGGCCAGTTGGAGATCGCGCTGAGTTCCTGGCGGATCCGCGGGTCGGGCAGGACGTCGACCGCTGCGTACGGAGCCCCGAGGGCGTCGAGCGCCGCGACGGTGCGCGCCGAGAAGCCGCACATCGGCTGCTCCGGCGAGCCCTTCATGAAGAGGATGATCTCGTGCTCGCTGATGGCCTGGCTGACGGCCTCGCGGATGGGGTTCTCGGGCTGGGCGCTCATGGGGTCTCCGTCTTGATGGACAGGGCGTGGATCGGGCCGCCGATCTCGCCGGGCTCGAAGATCTCGTAGACGAGCCGGTGCTGCTGGATGCGGCTCAGGCCGCCGAAGGCCGGAGCGACGATCCGCGCCGTGAAATGGACCTCGTCGGCGGTCCGGACCTCCGCCGCGGCGCCGGGGATCCCGGTCTCGATCCGCTGCCTGATCTCATCGGCGCTGGGCATTCCAGGACAGGGTAGACGGTCGCTATACTTCGTGAAGCAATGAGCGTCGAGATCAGCTTCAAGGCCCACGGCATCACCTTCACGGAGGTCGGCGCCGCCAAGGTGCGCGAGTTCCTCGCCTCCCAGGGCGCGGACGTCGCCGTCGCCGGCCTGCGGGTCGGCGTGAAGGGCGGCGGCTGCTCGGGCTTCCAGTACCAGCTCGCCTTCGACGAGCGGCGCGACGACGACATCGTCTTCGATGACCACGGGCTGCAGTTGCTCGTGGACCCGCAGAGCCTCTCGTACGTCGACGGATCCCAGATCGACTACGTCGACTCGCTCACCGGCGCCGGGTTCCAGGTCGTGAACCCGAACGTCGTCGCCGCCTGCGGCTGCGGCTCGTCCTTCCGCGTGAAGGACGAGGAGCCGGACGCCGTCAGCGCGCTGTAGGCACGGCCCCCCGGCAGGACGGGCCGGCGGAGCCGGCCCGATCACTCTCCGCGCGGCCACGTCGCCACGGAGAGTCCGGCCAGCAGCAGCCCCGGGATCGCGAGCGTCGCGGTCGCCCCGAGCGGCAGCAGCAGGCCCGCGACCGCGTAGGACAGCGGATCGAGCGCGAGGAACGCGAACGCGACGATCGACATGATCCGCCCGCGCAGCTCCTCCGGCGTGCGCTCCTGCAGCCAGGAGAGGAGGACGACGCCGAGGGCGCCCCCGAGGATGCCCATGGCGGCCGCGGCGCCCGCAGCGGCGAGGGCGGTGGGCGCGAACGCGATGCCGACCATGCCGGCTCCGAGGGCGACGCCGCCGATCGACGGGAGCAGCGCGGCATGCAGGCGCGCCAGGCGCGGTGCGAGCGCGAGCCCGACGAGCGATCCGGCCCCGAAGCCGGCGAGGATCACGCCGAGCTGTGCGCGATCGCCGAAGCGGTCCTCCGCGAGCAGCGCGCCGCCCACGAGCAGGGGTCCGGCGAGGAGCAGGCTGAGCGCCGCGAGGCCGAGCAGCAGCCGGCGCACCTCCAGGTCCGCCCAGGCGTGGCGTAAGCCCTCGAGAAACGCCCGTGGCGACGCCTCGCCCGCCGCGGGCTCGTTCACGCCGTGGCGCTGCACGGCGACGAACGCGCCCGCCGACACCACGGCGAGCGCCGCGACGAACGTGAGCGAGGCACCGGCCCCGGCGAACGCGTACAGGCCCGCCGCGGCCGCCGGGCCCGCCAGGTCGCCGAGGCCCTCGATCCCGCCGATCACGCTGTTGGCCGTCGGGAGCCGGTCGGGGGCGACGACGGCGGGGACGAGCGCGAAGGAGGCGGGATACGCGAGTGCGTCGACGACGCCCAGCAGCGCGCCGACGCCCGCGAGGGCGGCGACCCCGGGCGTCCCGGTCACGACGACGATCGCGGCGAACGCGCCGAGGACGAGCGCGCGCGCGACGGCGGCGGCCGGCGCCACGCGCGCGGCGCCCCGGCGGTCCGACAGGACGCCGCCGACCGGGAGCAGCAGCGCGCGCGGGATGCCCTGCGCGACGAGGACGGCCGTCACCCCCGCCGCGCCGCCGTCGAGCGCGACGAGCGTGAGGAGGACGATGAGGAGCGCCTCGGCGGTGTAGGCGAACCCCTCGGCGACGACGAGTCGTCGGAACCCGCCATCACGCAGGATCGAGTCGGCGCGCAGAGCTCGTGGCATGCCGGACCGCTCAGCGCACCTGCGTCGCGTCAGCCGGGCTCGTTGTCCAGCGACCACCAGAGCACCCGGCACGCCGCCGTCCGGTGCGGCCGCCAGGGCTCGGCCAGCAGCTCGAGCTCGGTCCGGTGGGGCAGCTCCTCCAGGCCGTAGGCGAGCTGTGCCCCGCGCCGGACGCCGAGGTCGCCCCAGGCCAGCACGTCCGGGCGCTGGAGCTGGAACATGAGGAACATGTGCGCGGACCAGTCGCCGATGCCCTTGACGGCGGTGAGCTCGCGGATCAGCTCCTCGTCCGGCAGCGTCGACACGTGGTCGAGGTCCAGCTCGCCGGAGGCGATGTGCCCGGCCAGCGAGCGCAGGAAGCTCACCTTGGCGCGCGAGAGGCCGATCGCCGCGCGCAGCTCCCCGGGGTCGTCGTCGAGGACCTCCTGCGGCGTCGGCGGCCGGCCGCCGAACCGCTCGAGCATCCGGCCCCACATCACGCGGGCGACGGTCGTGGACAGCTGCTGCCCGACGATGGCGCGGATCAGCGCGGCGTAGTGGTCGCCGTCACGGTCCGGGTCGCGCTCGAACTCGATCTCGTGGCCGGCGATCAGGCCGGCGAGCACCGGGTCCGCCGCACGGAGGTGCGCGAGGGCGTCGTCGGTCATGAGGCGGGACGGGGGTGCATGGGCGGGCGGCACCGTGCACCGGTCGGCGCAGGCTGTGGTCACAATAGTCCCGATGCTCGTCCGGCCCCGCCTCGCGGCGCGCCTGCTCGCGCCGTGGCGGCGTGTGCGGCGCTCGCCCTGATCGCGCCCACGGCGCCGGCGCAGGCGCCCGGGCCGGCGGGCTCCGAGCGGGCGCGTGTGCTGCTCGCGTTCCTCCCGGCCCCGGCCCCTGCGCAGCCGGTCGCTCCCGCCGACGCGGACCCGGGGCCGGCCTTCCGCTGGGCGCTCGACGCGCTCGCGGCGCAGCCACGGCTGTCCCTGGGCCTCAGCAGCGCCGTGCAGGGCACCTACGACCGCGAGCAGGCGTTCCTCGACATCTCGCAGGGCACGCGCGTGTCGCTCAAGAGCTACGACCCGACGGAACCTCCGCCGTTGCTCCTGCGTCCCGCCGCCGCGGGCACCGGGCGCCTCGCGGGCTGGCCGGCGGTCCGCGCCCGCGCCGCAGAGGCTCCTGCCGACGTGCAGCCCGGGCTGCTCGCCGGGACGGTCCCGGGCGGCGCCGGGTACGCGGGCGATCTCCGGACGTCCGCACGGCGCGGCGATCACCGCCGCCGACCGTGCGGGGCCATCGCGCAGCTGTCGCTCGGGGGCGCCGCCGACGTGGTGCGCCGCGCACGCGGCCTGCTCGAACGCCGCGCCCTGGTGGTCGCGGCACTTCCGCCGGGCACGGCCGGACGGCGGCGCTGGACGCGCTCGTCGCCGCGCACCGGCCCGGCGAGCTGCTGCATCGTCATGCAGGCCCCTCCGGGCGGCGCCGATGCGCAGCTGCTGCCCACCGGCGCGCTCGGCCTCGGCGGGACGCCGGGCGGCCGCCTGACCTCGCAGACGACCCACACCGACGGCGTCGTCGCCGGCATCGACCTCGCGCCGACGATCCTGGAGCACCTCGGCATCCCGATCCCCGGGGCCGTCAAGGGTCAGCCGATCACGTCCGAGCGCGGCCGCGACGCGGCCGCGCTGAACGACCTGACCGAGCGCCTGCGCGTCGTCCTGCCGCGTCGCCTGCCGACGCTGTGGACGTTGCTCGGCAGCTGGGTCGCCGTGCTCCTCGCGGCGATGCTCGTCGCCGACCGGCGCGGCGCCCGCTGGGCGTTTCGCGTCGGGCCGCTGGCCGTGCTGTGGCTGCCCACGGTGCTCCTGCTGACGGCCGCGCTCGCCCCGTCGCGGACGGGCGAGCTGCTGCTCGCCACAGGGCTCGCGCTCGTGGCCGGCGCGCTCACCGACCGCCTGGTGCCGGTGGCCGCGGGGCCCACTCGTCCCGGCGTTCGCCGGGCTCGCCGTCTACGCGATCGACCTGGCCTTCGGCTCACCGCTGATCATCCGCTCGCTGCTGGGTCCCAATCCGCTGTTCGGCGCCCGCTTCTACGGGATCGGGAACGAGCTCGAAGCGACGCTCTCCGCGCTGCTGCTGATCGGCGTCGGCACGCTGCTCGCCGGCCGCGGGCGCTCGCGCGCCGCGGCGGCGGCGTTCGCGGGCGGCGGCGCCGCGCTCGCACTGGTCGTGGGCGCCGGTCGGCTCGGGGCGGACGTCGGCGGGGTCATCACCATCGGCGCGGGAGCGGCCGTCGCCGCAGTGCTCATGCTCCCGGGGGGATTGACGCGCCGGTCCGCCGCGCTCGTGATCGCCGCGCCGATCGCCGGCCTGCTGCTGCTCGCGGCCGTCGACCTCGCAACCGGCGGCGACTCGCACTTCACGCGCGACGGTCCTGCGGGCCGACGACTCCGGCGACCTCTGGGACGTCGTCGGACGGCGCTACGAGCTGGCCGGGCGGCAGGCGATCCGCGGCTTCACCCCTGCGGTGACGATCATCGCGATCCTCGCGATCGCCGTCGCCGTCCGCAGGCGCGAGCGGGTGCTGGCCCCGGTGGAGGGCGACCCCGCGTGGCGCGCGCTGCTCGCGGGTCTCGTGGCGGCGGGCGTTGCCGGCGCGGCCTTCAACGATTCCGGCCCTGTTCTGCTGCTTTTCGAGACATTCCTCGCGGCCGCTGCGGTCCTGTACCTCCGTGGGGACCCGCGGCTCGCCCGTGACGGCCTCCCGGGCCGCTAGCATCCCCGTCGCGATGCGCATCGCCCTGGTCTCCCCCTACTCCTGGACGTACCCGGGGGGCGTGACACGGCACATCGAGGCTCTGGCCGAGCAGCTGCTCGCAGAGGGCCACCATGTCCGCGTCCTGGCGCCCTTCGACCCCCCGGACCGCCGCAGTGAGCGGCTGCATCGCGGTGCCCGCCCGCAGGAGCGCCCGCTGCCCGACTACGTCATCCCGCTCGGCCGTACGGCGGGCATCCCGGCCAACGGCGCCGTCTCGAACCTCGCGCTGACGCCCAGCGGCGTCCAGACGCCTGCGCCGCGAGCTCGAGGCCGGCGACTTCGACGTCGTCAACATCCACGAGCCCGTCGCGCCCGCCGCCGAGCTGGGACGCGCTGGGCTTCGGCGACACCGCCCTCGTCGGCACCTTCCACACCTACGGCACGAACGCCGTCACCCACGGCGTCGCCCGGGCGATGGGCGCCGGCCGGCGCATGCGCAACCTCCACGGCCGGATCGCCGTCTCGGACGCCGCCGCGTGGACGGCGCGCCGGTTCTTCGGCGGCCGCTACGACATCGTCCCCAACGGCGTCGAGGTCCCGGAGCGGCTCGCGCCCAGCGCGCGCCGCCGTCGCGCGGCCGCCTGCGGATCGCGTTCGTCGGCCAGGCCGTCGAGCGCAAGGGCCTGCCGGTGCTGCTGCGCGCCTTCGAGGGGCTGCGCGAGCACGTCGACGCCGAGCTGACGATCGTCGGCGCCGTCGCCGGAGGAGGTCGATCCGCTGCTGCTCGACGCGCGCGGCGTCACGGTCCTCGGGCGCGTCGACGACGAGGTGAAGTCCCGCGTCATGCGCGAGGCGGACGTCCTGTGCGCCCCGTCGCTCGGCGGCGAGAGCTTCGGGATGGTCCTCACCGAGGCGTTCGCGCAGGGCACGCCGGTGGTCGCCAGCGACATCGCGGGCTACCGCGACGTCGTGCGCGACGGTCGCGACGGGATCCTCGTCCCGCGCGGCGACGCGATCGCGCTGGCCGAGACGCTGCGGGCGCTCGCGCTCGCGCCGGAGCGGCTGGCCGCCATGGGCGCCGCCGCCGCCGAGCACGCGAAGCGCTACGCCTGGACGCAGGTCGCCGGCGAGGTCCTCGGCGTCTACGAGCAGGCGATCGCCGCGCGCGCCCGCGCGCTGGCGCGTGCGCCGCGGACGACGCCCGCCCGCGCTCGCCCGGCGCCTGGTGCTCACCGCGCCCGACGGGCGCCGCCCGCTCCCGCCGCAGCGCCTGGCGTCGCTCGAGCCGGCACCTGCCGGCGGGCGTGCGCAGGTGCTCGCCCTCCTGCGCCGCGGGCTCGTCGTCCTGGCCGCCGTCGCCGGCATCGCGCTGACGCTCGTCGCGCTGCGGCGCATCGGCGTGGACCGGATCGCAGAGAGCCTGCTGCGCTCGAGCCCGTCCTGGGTGCTCGCCGCGCTCGCGCGTGATGTGCGCGTCGATGGTGATGCGCGCGCTCGCGTGGCACGCGATCCTGCGCGCCGCGCTGCCCGACCGGCCGGTGACCCGCGTCGACGCCTTCCAGGGAACGGCGATCGGGGTGCTGATGTCGGCGACGCTGCCCGCCCGTCTCGGCGAGCCCGCGCGCGCGATCGTCGTCGCCCGCCGCGCGGGGCGCCCGCGCGAGACGACACCGGTCGTCATCGGGACGATCGTCTCGCAGACGATGCTCAACGTGTCGGCGCTGGTCGTGCTCGGGGTGATCGCGTTCTCCAGCGTCCACGTCTTCGACGACCACCACGGCGCGCTCGCCGCCGTCGCGGTCATCCCGCTGGCGATGCTCGCCGCCGTGCTCGCGGTCCCGGCGATCCTGCGGTCGGGCACCGAGCGGTTCGCGCGCCTGCATGCGGTCACGCGGCCGATGGGCGCGGCGATGCTCCAGGTCCGTGCCGGCCTGCGCGTCTTCCGCACGCCGCGGGCGGCGCTCGTCGCGGTCTCGCGCAGTTCGCCGCCTGGGCGCTGCAGTGGCTCTCGTGCTACCTGCTGCTCGTGGCGCTCGGGCTCGACGCCCGCGCCGGGCTCGGCGCCGCGGCCGCCGTGCTGCTCGCCGTCAACGTCACCGCCGCGGTCCCGGCCACGCCCTCCAACCTCGGCGTGTTCCAGGCGGCCTGCGTGGCCGTGCTGACCGGCGCCTACGGCGTCTCCACGGCGGACGCGCTCGGGTACGGCATCGTGCTGCAGGCGGTGGAGATGGCCACCGCGGTGATCATGGGGATGCCCGCCCTGCTCAACGAGGGACTGAGCTGGCGCGAGGTGCGCCTGCGCGCGATGAGCTCCACGCCCGTGCGGCTCAAGCCGCTTCCGGCGGGTGCCCCGGCGCCGGGCCTCGCACGGGTCAGCGGCGGCGGCGCGTAGGCCGCGACCGTCCGGGGTGCCGTGCAGGCTCCCGGCCGTGCCCGAGGCGTACGTCTACATCCTGCGCTGCGCGGACGGCAGCCTCTACACGGGCTGGACGGTCGACCTCGACCGGCGCCTGTCCGCGCACGCCGCCGGCACGGGCAGTCGCTACACCCGCGCTCGCCTGCCGGTGACGCTGGCGGGGTCGTGGGCGATGCCCGACCGCAGCGCCGCGCGCCGCGAGGAGGCCCGCATCAAGACGCTGAGCCGGGCGGAGAAGCTCAGCCTGCTCGCAGCCGCGCCGCGTACGACGCGCCGCGGGTGATCACGACGACGGTGACGGTGCCCGAGGCGGGAACGGCGAGCTTCGCGCTCAGTACGCCCTCGGCGGCCGACCAGCGGGGTGCGATGCTCGTCGTCGTCGCGCCGCGCTTGACGCGGACGGCGACGATCGACCGCGCGACCGTCTGCGTGACCGGGAAGTTGGCCTCGCTCGCCGGCAGGCGCAGGACGACCTTGCCGCCACGCGGGGCGAGCAGCGTCGGCGGCTGGCCGGCGCGCGCGATGCCCTCGAGGTTCGCGGCGCGCAGCGTGGTGCTGCGGCGGCCGGCGACCAGCGACGGGGTCCGCTGCACGCCGGCGAGGGTCGAGCCCAGACAGACGTTCGTCTGGAGCACGCCGTCCGCCCCGAACGCGCCCCACAGGCGCCACGTCTGGCCGGCCATCGGGTTGACGCCCTCGGACACCGCCGCGAGCCCGCCGGCGCCCTCGGTGAGCGCCGTCTGCACCTTGATCTCCTGCGGTCCCGCGCCCTGGTCGTAGGCGACGACCTTGAACGTCGCCGGCGACAGCAGCCCGACGCCGTTGCGGGCGACGGGACCCGGCTGGGCCTTCGCCGTCACGACGACGGGCACCGTGCGGGCGAGATCCTCGAGCGGCCGCTGGGCGCATGCGGCGCCGGCGGCGGCGGGGGCGATCAGGGCGAGGGCGGCGGGAACGGCGGCCGCGAGTGAGCGTCCATGCAGATTCACGACCGGGAACCGTAGCGCGGAAAGCGGCTGTAACGCGCCGGTTCTAGGTGGCGTCCGCGGTGACGGCCTGTGCCTGCGCGACGTCGTCGGGATCCCCGTCGGGCAGCTCCGTCAGGCGCGTTGGGTCGCGGTCGCTGCCGGCGACGACGTCGTCGGTGCGCTGCCGGTCGTTCGACGGCAGCGTGCCGGACTTCATCCCGAAGTACGTCGCGTCGGGATGGTGGGCGATGATCGCCAGGGTCGACTGCTCGGGCTCGGGCGCGAAGCCGGGGGAGATGCTCATGCCGATCTGCTCCAGGTGCAGCAGCTCCTCGACCTTCACGTGCTGTGACTGGTCGGGCACCGCCGGGTAGCCCCACGAGTAGCGCCGGCCCTGGCGGCGCCGATCCCCAGGTCCGCGCGGACCCCGGAGTGCAGCCACTCGGCCAGGCCCTCGGCGGTCTGCACGCCGAGCCCGTGGACGAAGAGCTGCTCGGCGAACTCGCCCTCGGCCTCCAGGCGCGCCATCAGCTCGGTGACCTCCGAGCCGGACGTCACCGCCGTGATCGCGACGACGTCGCGCTCGGGCGCATCCTTCGGCCGGTAGTAGTCGGCCAGGCAGATGCGGTCGTGCCCCGGCTGCCGCGGGCATGTGAAGCGCGTGAGCTCCGTCTCGCGGTCGTCGGGGTCGAGCACGACGATGTCGTTGCCCTCGCTGTAGCAGGGGAAGTAGCCGAGCAGCGCGCGCGGGCGCAGGTAGTCCTGCTCACGCCACATGCGCTCCAGACGGGGCTTGAAGTCGCCCTGCACGAGCTCGGTCCACGCCTCGCCCTTCACGCCGCGGCCGCCCCAGTGGAGCTTGAACAGCACGTGCGTGTCGAGGTGGTGGTAGAGCTCGTCCATGTCGACGGGGATTTCGCGCACGCCCCAGAACGGCGGCGTCGGCACCGGGTTGTCGGTGCGCGCGGCCGAGCGGACGCTGTCGTCGTCGGTCGGGAGCTCCTCGGGCTCGGGGCCCTTGGCACGCTGCGCCTGCGCGTCCGCGTGGACCTTCGCCACGAGCGCGGCGCGCGCCTCCTCGTCGACGAGCTGGTCCATGACGGCGAGACCCTCGAAGGCGTCCTTGCAGTAGAAGAGCCCGGGCGCGTACCGCGTGTCGTCGTCCTTGCCGTGCGGGTAGATGGCCCGCAGGCTGAAGGCGCGGTTGATCGCGGCGCCGCCGATCAGCACCGGGTACTCCAGTCCCTGCTCATGCAGCTCCTGGACCGCGAGCGGCATCTGCTTGGATGTGGAGACGAGCAGCGCGCTCAGGCCGATGGCCGTCGCGTCGTGCTTCTTGGCCGCCTCGATGATCGTGCCGACCGGGACCTGCTTGCCGAGGTCGACGACGGTGTAGCCGTTGTTCGTGAGGATCGTGTTGACGAGCGACTTGCCGATGTCGTGCACGTCGCCGAAGACCGTCGCCAGGACGACGGTGCCCTTCGTGTAGCCCTCGATGCGGTCGAGGTAGTTCTCCAGGCGCGCGACCGCGCGCTTCATGACCTCGGCCGACTGCAGGACGAACGGCAGGATCAGTTCGCCGGCGCCGAACTTGTCGCCGACCTCCTTCATCGCCGGCAGCAGCACCTCGTTGAGCGTCGGGACCGCGCCGATCTTCTCGACACTGCGGTCGATCCAGTCCTCGACGCCGTCCTTCTTGCGCCGCAGGATGTGGAAGTGCAGCGCCTCCTCGGGCTCCATGCCCTCGGTCGGGTCGCCGGGGCCCTGCGTCTCCTCCTCGGCGCCCTTGGACTCGAAGTGGTTGATGAACAGCTCGAGCGCGTCCTCGCGGCGGTTGAAGACGAGGTCGTCGGCGAGGTCGCGCTCCTCGTTCGTGATCTCCCCGTAGGGCGTGATGTGGTTCGGGTTGACCATCGCGAGGTCCAGCCCGGCCTCGACGCAGTGGTGCAGGAAGACGGAGTTGAGAACGGCGCGCGCGCCGGGAGAGACGCCGAAGCTCACGTTCGACACACCGAGCGACGTCTTCACGCCCGGGATCTCGGCCTTGACGCGGCGGATGCCCTCGATCGTCTCGACGGCGGACGGCTTCCACTCGTCGTCGCCGGTGGTCAGGGTGAACGTGAGGACGTCGAAGATCAGCGCCTCGCGGTCGAGGCCATGGGACTCGCAGAGCTCCGTGATGCGCTTGGCGATCTCGACCTTGCGGTCGGCCGTCTTCGCCATGCCGACCTCGTCGATCGTCAGCGCGATGAGGGCGGCGCCGTGTGCGACGGTCAGCGGCACGACGACGTCGGCCTTGCCGGTGCCGGCCTCGAGGTTGATGGAGTTCACGATCGCGCGGCCCGGGCGTCTGCTCGAGCGCGAGCTTGATGACGTCCGGCTCGGTCGAGTCGATCTGCAGTGGTGTCGGCTGCGAGAGCGAGACGCGCTTGGCCACCTCGCGCATCTGCTCGTCCTCGTCGGTGCGCTCGGTCAGCGCAACGCAGAGGTCCAGCACGTGCGCGCCGCCCTCGACCTGGTCCTCGGCGATCTGCACGAGGCCGTCGTAGTCGTCGGTGAGCAGCAGCTCCTTCGCCTTGCGCGAGCCCTGCGAGTTGACGCGCTCGCCGACGAGCGTCGGTGCGGGATCCTGCACGAGCGCGGTCCCGGTCATCATCGAGCTGAGGCGCTGCGGGCGCGGAGCGGGCCGCTGGAAGCCGCCGTGCGGCGTCAGGCCGGCGCAGCGCTCGGCGATCGCGCGGATGTGCTCCGGGGTCGTGCCGCAGCAGCCGCCGACGATCGAGATGCCGTAGCGCTCGATGAACTCGCCGAGCGCCTCGGCGAGCGGCTCGGGCCTCTCCGGGAAGATCGTCTCGCCGTCCGGGCCCTGGAGCGGCAGCCCGGCGTTCGGGATGCAGTGCACCGGGACGCTGGAGAACTCGCCGAGGAAGCGGATCGCGTCGCGCATGTCCTCGGGGCCGGTCGAGCAGTTCAGGCCGATGACGTCGACCTTCAGCGACTCGAGCGTCGTGAGGACGGCGTCGATGTCGGTGCCGAGCAGCATCTTGCCGCCGTTGGGCAGCAGGCTGACCGAGCACTGGATCGGCACCGCGCGGCCGGTGGCCTTGAACGCCTCGCGCGCGCCGAAGATCGCGGCCTTGACCTCGAGGATGTCCTGCGCCGTCTCGATGATGATGAGGTCCGCGCCGCCCTCGACCAGGCCGCGCGCCTGCTCCTCGAAGATGCCGACGAGCTCGGGGAAGCGGATCGTCCCGAGGGTCGGGTCGTCGGAGGCGGGGAGGTGGCCGGTCGGGCCGATCGAGCCGGCGACGAACCGGTCCTCGCCGACGGCGCGGCGCGCGATCTCGACGGCCTTGCGGTTGATCTCGAGCGTGTGCTCGCCCAGGCCCCACTCCTCGAGCTTCAGGCGGCTCGCCTGGAAGGTGTCGGTCTCGACGACATCGGCGCCCGCTGCGACCATCGAGGCGTGCACGCCCTCGATGACGTCGGGGCGATTGAGGACGAGCGCCTCGTGGCACTTGCCGGCGAGCCCGCCGTAGTCCTCGGTCGTGAGCTCGACCTCCTCGAGCGTGGCTCCCATGCCGCCGTCGAAGACGACGACGTGCTGGCGGACGGCGGCGAGGTAGTCACGCGGCATTGGGCGCAGGCTAGCAGGAAAACGGCCAACCTTGACACGAGTGTGTCAGGGTTGTGCGGGCCCGGTCAGCCCGTGAACCAGACGGTGACCCCGGCGTTCGATGCCACCGGGGCGCCCGGGTCGCCGGTCACCGTCCAGACCGACACGACCTCGGCGCCGGCCGGGCACCCCTCCGAGGACGCGCCGTCTTCCTGCAGTTCCGCCTGGGCCCAGTGCTGCGGGTACCCGGTCAGCGTCGAGGCGATCATGCTGGTCGCCGTGAAGCGCGACGGAGGATGCGATGGGACTCGGTTCCTCCTGGGAAGCGGGTTCTGACGGGCGCGGTCGCGGTCCGCCGGACGGCGCGCGTACGCTGACAGGAGCGCTTTCGCGCCGTTGGCGTCAATCCCTGCCGGGCCGGCCGCCGGCTCAGCGCACGGCGGCGCGGCGGATCGCGAGCGTCGCCTGGACGTTCCCGGCGCGGTCGCGCACGGTGGCCGTGAACCAGGCACCGCCGCGCTGCAGCTTGGTGAACCGCACCTCGTAGAGGCCCTTGCCCCGGGCCTTCGCGGTGATCGTGCGCGAGCGGCCGCGGCCGGGGAGGACCGTGACCCTCACGGACCGCACGCCGCTGACCGGGTTGCCCGCGTCGGTGGCGCGCACGCGCACCGTGCAGCGGCGCTTGGCACACCGCACCGAGACGAACGTGGCCCGCGGGGCGACGACGTCTCGCGGCGCGGCGGGGGTCGGCGCGGGTGTGGGCGCGGACGTCGGTTCCGGCGCGGGCGGCGCGGGCGGCCCGATCACCGGGTCGCTCGGTGCCGAGGCGGCCATCGCCGCGCCGGTGCTGTCACGAGCGCGCTCCAGGCAGACGACGCGGCGCCCGCCGTCACCGTCACCGGGCGTGTACGCGGGGCTCGCCGACCAGTCGCGCAGCGGCAGGCCCTCGGGCGTGCGGAAGGCGTAGTCCACGTCGGGCGTGCCGGCGATCGACGTCCAGGTACCCGGCAGGCATGTCAGCGTGTCGCCCGACTTCGGCAGGCCGACCAGGGCCGGCGGCGCTGACGAGGTCGGCGGCGCGTACTCCAGGCCGCCCTGCGTCGGGTCGGTGTCGCGGATGAAGTCGGCGATGCTCGGTTCGGCGAGCTCGGTGTACACGCCGGGGGGGCCGCTCGCGCACTCGCTGGAGCCCCAGCTCACGAGGCCGATGACGGTCGCGTCGAGCGTCGTCAGCGGGCCGCCGCTGTCGCCGTTGCAGGAGTCCCGCCCCGGAGCGATCGCGCAGAGCATGGTCGGGCGATCGACATCGCTGCCGTAGAAGCCCTGGCAGTCCGGATCGGAGACGGTCAGCAGGTCGGCGGCCCGAAGCTCCGGCGAGGAGTCAGACGACTCCGTCCTGCCCCAGCCGCTGACCCTTGTCCCGACCCCTGCGGGCGTCAGCGCGCCGGAGCCGACGAGCACCGCGGGCCGGGCGGCCGGCCCGGAAAGCGTCGAGCGGGTCGGACAGCGTTGCGAGCGCCGCATCGTACGGGCTGACGTCCAGGTCGAAGTCGTAGGAGGGCATGCCGGCCCAGGTCGCGATCGACACGCGCTGCGCGCCCGGGTCCGACAGGGCGCCGAGATCGGTCTTTCCCGCGACGACGTCCCGCAGATCTCCGTCCTCAGGGATCCCGTTGCCGTTGAGATCCATGCAGTGGGCCGCCGTGATGACGTGCCACGCATCGACGATGACCCCACCGCAGAACACCTCGAGGTCCGCCTGGACGTCGCCGGACGATCGCCACCTGCCACGGGTGCTGGGTGATCGAGACCGTGCCGCCGCCGACGACGCGGGGGCTCACCGCGGCGTTCGCGGACGCGGAGGCGCCCGTCGCGGCGCAGACCGCGACCAGGCACCCGACCACCAGTCGCCGCGCTCCGGCACGCATCACTCCCATCATCGGCAGCGTAGCCCGCGGCCACGAGGCCACGCGCCGGTCCTGCAACGACGGAGGCCCCGCGCCGGCGGGGCCTCCGGACGGCTTCCTGTTCCTGATCGCTACTTGATGAACAGCATCTCCGAGTACTTCGGGAGCGGCCACAGGTCGTCGGCGACGACCCGCTCCAGCGCGTCGGCGACCTCGCGGGTCGCGTCCATCGCCGGGATCACCTTGTCGCGCATGTACTTCGCGAGCTCCAGGCCCTCCGACGAGGGGTGCCCCACGTTGGCCTTCTCGAGCACCTTGAGCTTCTTGACGAGATCGTCGATCAGCCCCTTCAGCTCCGTCGCCGGCGCCGTGACGCCCGCGGCCTTCAGCTCGCCGAGGTACCGCACCGCGGCCGGCAGGATCATCGTCCGCGCCGATCGACGCGGCGATCTCCGCCTCGATGTTGAGCTTCGTCGAGTACTGCTCGACCGCGACCTCGAAGCGCGACTCGAGCTCGCGCTCGGTCAGCACCTCGTAGCGCTCGAACACCTTGACGGTCTGCTTCTCGACCAGCCACGGCAGCGCGTCCGGCGTCGTGCGCAGGTTCGAGAGCCCGCGCTTGGCGGCCTCCTTGTGCCACGTCTCCGAGTAGCCGTCGCCGTCGAACACGATCCGCTTGTGCTTCTTCCAGACGCCCTTGACGACGTCCAGGACGGCCTCGTCGCGCTTCTTGCCCTTCGCCTGCAGCGCCTCGACCTTGTCGACCAGCTCGTCGATCGCCTCCGCGACGATCGTGTTGAGCGTCGCGTTGACCAGGCCCAGCGACATGCTGGACCCCAGCGCGCGGAACTCGAACTTGTTGCCCGTGAAGGCGAACGGCGAGGTCCGGTTGCGATCGCCGCCGTGCAGCGGGAGCGGCGGCAGCACCGGGCTGCCGAGGCCGAGGAAGTTGCCCGACTTGTCGTCCGCGGCCTTGCCGGCGGCGACCGCGTCGAACGCCTGCTCGAGCTCCTGGCCGAGGAAGATCGAGATGATCGCCGGCGGCGCCTCGTTGGCGCCCAGGCGGTGGTCCTGGCCGACGTTCGCGACCGTCGCGCGCAGCAGCTCCTGGTGCTTGTCGACGGCCGCGATCACGGCGGCGCAGAAGAACAGGAACTGCAGGTTCTCCGCCGGCGTGTCGCCCGGCTCGAGCAGGTTCTGCCCGGTGTCGGTGCCCATCGACCAGTTGTTGTGCTTGCCGGAGCCGTTGACGCCGGCGAACGGCTTCTCGTGCAGCAGGCAGACGAGGCCGTAGCGCCGGGCGACGTTCTGCAGCACCTGCATCGTCAGCTGCTGATGGTCGGAGCCGACGTTCGAGTTCTCGAAGATCGGCGCCAGCTCGTACTGGGCCGGCGCGACCTCGTTGTGGCGCGTCTTGACCGGGACGCCGAGGCGCCGCAGCTCGTGCTCGGCCTCCAGCATGTACGCCAGCACGCGCTCGGGGATCGAGCCGAAGTAGTGCTCGTCCAGCTCCTGGCCCTTCGGCGGCTTGGCGCCGAAGAGCGTGCGCCCCGTCGTGTAGAGGTCCGGGCGCTCGTAGAAGTACTGCTCGTCGATCAGGAAGTACTCCTGCTCGGGGCCGACCGTCGTGAAGACGCGCGCGGACGCCTTGTCGCCGAACAGCTTCAGCGCGCGCAGCGCCACGGTCGACAGCGCGTCCATCGAGCGCAGCAGCGGGATCTTCTGGTCCAGCGCCTCGCCGGTCCACGACACGAACGCCGTCGGGATGCAGAGGTAGGCGCCGTTCGGGTTCTCGAGGATGAACGCCGGGGAGGTCGGGTCCCACGCGGTGTAGCCGCGCGCCTCGAAGGTCGCGCGGATGCCGCCGGTCGGGAACGAGGAGGCGTCCGGCTCGCCCTGGATCAGCTCCTTGCCGGAGAACTCGGCGATCGCGGTGCCGTCCCCGACCGGGTTGAAGAACGAGTCGTGCTTCTCCGCCGTCAGGCCCGTCAGCGGCTGGAACCAGTGCGTGTAGTGCGTGGCGCCCTTCTCCATCGCCCACTCGCGCATCTCCTTCGCGACTGCGTCGGCCAGCGCGGGGTCCAGCGGCCGAGCCCTTGTCGAGCGTCGCCTGGAGCTTGCGGTAGACCTCCTTCGGCAGGCGCGCCTTCTGGACCGCCGGGCTGAAGACGTTCTCGCCGTAGCTGGCGGCGCCCGGCTCCATCAGGTCGGTCTGGCCGCTGGCATCGCCGTTGGCGGCCCACTGTGCGGCGGTGACGTTGTGCTGTCGGGTCTTGCTGGCCATGGGGTGTCAGGATCCTCCTGCGTGGCTGGGGAAGCGGCGTTGTGCGGCGTGCACGGAGCACACGCGCGCGAATGCGCACCGGTCAGCGCCGGAGACTAGGCGCGGCGGCGGCGAGGGCACCTTATCCCGCTGTCCAACATCGCGCAGGCGCGGTTCGCCCGACCGGACGGGGCGCCCGACGGGCTGGCGAACGCGCCCGCGCCGATCTTTCGACACTCGTCCAATGTCGGTCGGCCCACCGGTCCGCAGACTGCGACGCCACACCTCGACTCAGGAGGATTCATGAGACGTTCGCTGTTCATTCGCGGGTCGGCCGTGGGGCTGCTCGCCACACTCCTCGTACCGGGGGCTGCGTTCGCGCAGGACGGCCCGGAGCTCGAGACACTCGTAGGGGAGGTCAACGTCCTATGGGTGATGGTGGCCACTGCCCTCGTGTTCTTCATGCAGGCCGGCTTCGCGCTGTTGGAGATCGGCTTCTCGCGCGGCAAGAACGCGGGCGCGGGCATCGCAAAGATCATCGCCAACTTCTCGATCGCGACGATCGTCTGGTGGCTCGTCGGCTTCGGCATCGCCTTCGGCGGTCCGGGCTGGCTGGCCGGTGACAGCGGTTTCCTGTTCCAGTTCGGGCGCGACGTGGCCGGCGAGTCCGCCACGGGCCAGACCGCCTCGTTCTTCATCTTCCAGTTCATGTTCGCCGCGGTGTCGCTGGCGATCGTCTGGGGGTCGACACTCGAGCGGATCAAGTTCGCCGTCTACCCGATCTTCGCGATCGTGTTCGTCGGCGTCATCTACCCGATCATCGCCCACTGGGGCTTCGGCGGCGGGCTGTTCGCCGAGATCGGTGACGGCGTGCAGGATTTCGCCGGCTCCACGGTCGTGCACCTGACCGGCGCGACCGCGGCGTTCGCTGCGTGCCTGCTGCTCGGACCGCGCAAGGGCAAGTACGGCCCGGACGGCAAGCCACGGGCCATCCCGGGGCACAGCATGCCCCTGTTCGGCCTCGGCGTCGTCATCCTGTGGCTCGGCTGGTTCGGCTTCAACGGCGGCTCGACGCTCGGGGTGTCTGGGAACAGCTTCGCCGAGGTCATCGGCGTGACGAACCTCGGTGCCGCCGGCGGCGTCATCGGGGCGATGCTCGCGCTGACGTTCACGCTGAAGAAGATGGACGTCGGCATGGTCGGCAACGGCGCGATCGCCGGTCTCGTCGCGATCACCGCCGGCTCCGGGCTACGTCGAGTTCTGGGCGGCCCCGATCATCGGGTTCGTCGGTGGCGTCATCGTCGTCCTCGGCGTCCTGGCGATCGACAAGTTCATCGATGACCCCGTGGGCGCGACATCGGCTCACGGCCTTGCGGGCATCTGGGGCACGCTGGCGTGCGGGATCTTCGCGTCGCCGAGGCTCGTCGAGTCGATCGGCATCGGCCAGGAGGGCCTGGTCTACGGCGGCGGGCTTTCACAGCTCGGCGTCCAGGCCGTGGCGGTCGTCCTGACCTTCCTCACCGTGTTCGTGCTCTCCTACAGCACGTTCTGGCTGATCAAGAAGACCGTCGGGCTGCGTGCGTCCGAAGAGGATGAGGATGCGGGCCTCGACATCTCCGAGCACGGCATGTACGGGTACCCGGAGCAGTTCATTCCCGCCGCGGAGCTCGTGGGCTACGGTGCGGCACCGCAGTACGGCGACGCTCCGTCGTCCGCCACCACCCCCAAGGAGGTCACGGCGTGAAGAAGATCGAGGCATATATCCGCCACGAGGCGTTCGAGCCGATCCGCATGGAGCTGCTCGATCTCGGGTTCCCCTCGCTGACGATCAGCGAGGTCAAGGGCTCGGGCCGCCAGAAGGGCATCGTCGAGACGTACCGTGGTGCCGTCCTGACCAACTACCTGCGCCCCAAGATCAAGCTGGAGTGCGTGGTGGCGGACAAGGACGTGCAGACGATCGTCGACACTGTCCTCAAGCACGGTCGCACCGGCGCCGTCGGTGACGGCAAGGTGTTCGTGCTCCCGGTCGAGGAGGCGTTCCGCGTGCGGACCGGCGAGTCCGGCGAGGACGTCCTCCAGGCCCACCCCGACGCGGCGGCCTCGGCCGCCTAGCGCGGAGTCTCGGTGAGCAGGGCGGCGGGTTCCCAGCACGGACCCGCCGCCCCGCGATCCGTCGGAACGGCACACCTCGCGCGGCTGCGGGAAGTGCATCTCGAAATGGTCGAGGCCGTGCTGCACGGCGACGGCCTCGAGCGCGTCGCGCTGCTCGCCGCGCGGGCGGCGGGAGCGCCCGTCGCGATCGTCGTCCCGCGCCTCGGCGCGGCCGCGCTCGCGGGCGGGGACGAGGCGCCGCTCGACGACCTGCGCCGCTACGTCGCCGACCGCGTCCGCGACCGCCCCGCGAGCGTCCCCGCCGGCGTCGCGGCCGAAGCGCCCATCAGCAGCGGCGACGAGCTCGTCGGCGCGGTGCTGCTCCTCGGCAGTGAAGCGGCCGCCGCCGCCGACGCTCCCGAGTACCTGCACCTCGCCGCGGTCGCCTGCCTCACCGAGGTCGCGCTCGCCGAGGCGCGCGAAGAGGTCGAGGACAACCTGCGCGGATCGTTCATCGAAGAGCTCCGCTCACGCGACGACCTCGAGCCCGCCGACGTCGTGCGCCGCGCCGCGCGCCTCGGCTGCGACCTGGCGCGCGGCGTCGTCGCCCTCTGCGCGGAACTGACCTCCGACCGGCCGCGGCACGTCGTCGCGACCATCGCCGGCGACTACCCCGGCGCGCTCGCCCAGCACGTCGACGGCCCGGCGCCGCGGGTCTACGCCCTGCTCCCCGCGGAAGGCGGCGACGGAGCGCCCGAGCGCGCGCTCGAACGCGCCCGCGCCGTCGCCGAGCGTCTCGGGCGCCACGGGACCGTCGGGCTCTCCAGCTTCTACGCCGACCCCGCCGACCTCGGACGCGCGATCCAGGAGGCCGAGCTCGTCCTCGACGTCCTGCGGCGCTCCGACGGCGCCGGGGACGGCCTGCGCGACATCGGCACCGGCACCTACCGGCTCCTCTTCCGCGTCCTCGCATCACACCCCGAGGAGGTGCGGTCCTTCTACGAGGACACCATCGCGCCCGTCGTGCGGTACGACGACCAGTACCGGACCGACCTCGTCGGGACCCTCGAGGCGTACTTCGAGCACAACTGCAACATGAACGCGACCGCGGCGGCGATCTTCGCCCATCGGCACACGGTCGCCTACCGGCTGGACCGGGTGAAGGAGCTCTCGGGGTTGGATGCCACGCAGTCGGAGGATCGGGAGCGGCTGGGGTTGGGCCTCAAGGCGTATCGGATCATCTCGCCGCGCCTTCCGCGCTGACGTGGTCGCGGATCTCGGGGCGCCTGGCGCCACCCGCCTTCGGGGGGCGGTGGCTTGCGCCACAGCACCCCCTCGCCGTGCGGCGCCAGGCATCCCCGATCTCTCGCTCCGGTCTGTGGTGGACGCCTCGGTGGGGCGTCGTGCCGGGTGCGTCGTCGTCCGTCGGGTTACGCCGTTCGGGGCGTGTGTGAACCGAGAGTGGGTTGGTGTCATGTGCGCGGTGGCTAAGTCGGTTCTCGCGGCGCGGCTCTCGCCGAGGTCCGGGTTGTGTCATGCCGAGCGTGGTCGATGTCGCGCTCGTCGGGGGACGGGGGGCGGGCAGGTAGGTTCGGCGCATGAGCGCCGCACGGTCTTCTGCTGGACCCCGCGTGATCGGGCTTGATCATGTGCAGCTCGCGGGCCCGGTCGGCTGTGAGGCGGAGGCACGGCGGTTCTTCGCGGAGGTGATCGGCCTTGTGGAGGTTGAGAAGCCCGCGTCGCTGCAGGCGCGGGGCGGGGCGTGGTTCAACGTCGGAGCGCAGCAGTTGCACGTCGGCGTGGAGGAGTCGTTCGCGCCGGCGCGCAAGGCGCACCCTGCGCTGCGCGTCGCCTCGGAGGCTGATCTCGACGAGATCGCACGCCGGCTCGCCGTTGCGGGAGCGCCGGTCGTCCGGGACGAGGCGCTGCCAGGCGTGCGCCGGTTCTACACGCAGGATCCGTGGGGGAACCGGCTGGAGCTGCTGACGCATCCGGCGCCGGGCGACGCGTGATCGGCGCCGTGCGGGCGCGACTACTCGATGCCGTACTCGACGGCGCCGGTCTCCGGGTTGACCGTGGAGCTGCGGGGGCGGCGGGTGACGCGGACGGTGACGGCGCCTCCGGGGACGCCGCCGCCCTCGGCGACGGCGCGGGCGTTGCCGTGGAGGCCGCCGGCGGCGCGGTAGGAGACGGTGTGGGTGCCGGCGACGGTCGAGGTGACGGCCCAGGTGAAGGTCCGCGACTGGCCGGCCTTGAGGGGGCCGAGCGCCCAGGTGTCGACGTACGCGGTCTTGCCGCCATAGGGGCCGACGTCGACGATCCAGATCGGACGCTGGGGGTCGGCGGCGCCGGGCACGGCGTCGGGGTTCGCGAACCCGTCGACGGTCATCGTGATGTTCGGGACGGTCTCCGGACCGGGGTTGCGGACGGTGACCGAGAAGGGGGCGGACTCGCCGAGACCCTGCAGGCGCGGGAAGGACGCCCTGCTCACCTCGACCGGGAACGTGCCCTCCGGCTCGCTCGCGTCCTGCCGCTCGCCGCCGCCGCACGCGGAGAGGACCGCCGCTGCGAGCAGCGCGGCTGCGATCGCCGCCCCGCGCGGCCACATGCGGACCCTCCTCGCCCTCACGCGAAGCGACGCTACCACAGGCACCGGCACGCGAACCCCGAGCGACCGCGGGCGCGCCAGCGACGGTACGTGTTTGCGACGGATCCGCGGCGTCCCGTAGTGTTCCGCCAGCCGGGGGTGGGCACGATGTCCCCTTCGGCGATGAGAGGGAGAGGAGGAGGAGTGGTTCGCAGCGCCGCTGATCGCGTGACGGCACCCGCAAGGGGGTTCTTCGAGGAGATCGGCGACATGATGATTCTGACGGGGAAGACGATCGTCTCCGCCGTCCGTCCGCCCTACCCGTACGGCGGCGAGTTCATCTCCCAATTCCTGTTCGCGCTGCGCCTCTGCTGGTTCCCCCTGCTCATCTCCACGGTCGCCTTCGGGTACGCGGCGCCGGGCCTGCAGGCGGCGAACTTCCTCGTCCTCTTCGGCGCGCTGGACCGCCTCGGCGGCTTCTTCGTCCTCGCGTCGATTCGCGAGTTCGCACCGTTCGTGACCGCGATCGTCCTCGCCGGCGTCGCCGGAACGGCGATCACGGCCGACCTCGGCGCGCGCAAGATCCGCGAGGAGCTCGACGCGCTCCAGGTGCTCGGCGTGGACCCGATCAAGAACCTCGTCGTCCCGCGCTTCCTCGCGCTGATGCTCGTGACGGGCCTCTTCGACATCTACGCGCTGCTGTTCGGGATCTTCGGCGGGATCATGACCACGCTCGTGAACAACGCCCCGCTCGGGCCGTTCTGGGCGACCTTCTTCACGAACGCGTCCGTCACCGACCTCTGGGGGTCGGTCCTGAAGTGCCTCCTCTTCGGGGCGATCATCGCGGTCGTGTGCTGTTACAAGGGGATGACCGCCTCCGGCGGCGCCGCCGGCGTCGGCCGCGCGGTCAACCAGGCGGTCGTCATCGCCTTCCTCGGCGTCTTCGCGTTCAACTACGTCTTCACGCAGACGCTGCTCGCCACCCACCCGGAGATCAACGTCATCCGCTGAGGCGGGACGGCACGAACATGGGTGGCAGCTGGCTCAGCGTCCCGCGCGACTGGATCGCCTCGTTCGGGGAGATCGCGAAGTTCTGCGGCCGCGTCCTCGGCGACGTCTACAGCCTGCGCGTCCTGCGGTTCTTCGGTGAGGCGCTGCGCCAGTGCGGCATCCTGATCGTCTCCTCGACGCTCGTCATCTGGGGCCTGGTGTTCATCATCGGCCTGCAGTGCGGGATCGAGGGCGCCTACTTCAACCGCTCGGTCGGCGCGCCCGCGTACGCCGGGGTGTTCGCCGCCTGGTGCGACCTGCGCGAACTGGTGCCCTACGCGTTCGGCTACATGATGGCCGCGAAGGTCGGCACCGGCATCGTCGCCGAGCTCGGGTCGATGCGGATCTCCGAGGAGATCGACGCGCTCGAGGTCATGGGCTTCGACTCGATGCTCTTCCTCTGCGCCACGCGCCTGCTGGCCGCGTGGATCGTGCTGCCCTTCATGTACATCGCCGCGGTCGGCGCGGGCTTCTTCGCCAGCTACCTCGCGGTGGTGGTGCAGATCGGGGAGGTCTCGCAGGGCGGCTATTCGCTCATCTTCTGGCAATTCCAGAACCCACCGGACCTCTTGTTCAGCGCCATGAAGGCGATGGCGATGGCGACGGTGATCGTGCTCGTCGGCTGTTACTACGGCTACAACGCGAGCGGCGGACCTGTCGGCGTGGGAACGGCGACGGCGAAGTCGATGGTGCTCAACATCGTGCTCGTGCATCTGGTCGGCATGCTCGGCACCCAGGTGTTCTGGGGCGCGAACCCACGCGCCCCGATCGGAGGATGAACGGTGGCTGACGATCCGAAACAGGGCGCGGACCTGGGGTCCGACTTCATGGACGAGTCCGGCGGGCCGCCCGCCGACGCGATGCCGACCAAGGACCAGCTGAAGGGCCAGGACGCCGAGCATCGCGCTGAGGAGCGCGAGGCCGCCGCCGAGTTCGCCGAGGAGTCAGGGACGACGGCGTCGGTCGTCGACGAGCCGGCTCCCGACGCGCCCGACGAGTACGAGTGGCACACGGGGATCACCCGTCCCACGGGCGTCCCGGACGCCGTCGAGTTCATCGACGTGCACAAGGCCTTCGGTCGCAACAAGATCCTCCGCGGCCTGAACATGGGCCTGCCCGAGGGCAAGATCTCGATGATCCTGGGCCCCTCGGGCACCGGGAAGTCGGTCTGCATCAAGCACATGGTCGGCCTGCTCTACCCGGACGACGGCGACGTCGTCGTCCACGGCGAGTCGGTGCCCACCATGCGTGACGCCGAGCTGTTCGAGATGCGCAAGAAGTTCGGCGTCCTCTTCCAGGACGGCGCGCTCTTCGGCTCGATGAACCTGCTGGACAACGTGGCGTTCCCGCTGCGCCAGCACACGGACAAGGGCGAGGACGAGATCCTCGAGATCGTGTCCCGGCGACTCGGGGAGGTCGGCCTCGGGGAAGCCGGGGACAAGTTCCCCAACGAGCTGTCGGGCGGCATGCGCAAGCGCGCCGGCTTCGCCCGCGCGCTCGTGCTCGACCCGGACATCGTCCTCTTCGACGAGCCGGACTCGGGCCTGGACCCGGTGCGCACCGCGCTCCTCTGCGAACTCATCCAGGAGATCCACGAGGAGAACGGCGGTGCCTACACCGTCATCACGCACGACATCATGAGCGCCCGTCGCGTCGCGGAGTACATCGCGGTGCTGTGGCGGGGCCGCATCGTGGAGTCGGGGCCGGCGGCGGAACTGTTCAACTCCGACAACGCCTTCGTCCGTCAGTTCCTCTCTGGCGCGGCCCAGGGCCCGCTCGGCATGGAGTGACCGCGCAGACCGACCGAGCCGCGACGATTTCCCGCACCCGAACATTCCGCCCGTCCCCGCACCACGGGGGCGCCGCATGACCGCCTCTCGTGGGGTGGCCATCGCCCTGCTCGTCCTCGCGGTCGGGCTGCTCGCGTTCGTCCTGCTCGGGGGCAACGGCGAGCGCCAGTACCGGCTGACGTTCCAGACGGCCGGCCAGCTCGTCCCCGACAACGACGTGCAGGTCGGCGGCCGCCGGGTCGGCTCGGTCAAGAAGATCGAGCTCACCGACAACAACCAGGCGGAGCTGACGATCGTCGTCGAGGAGCCCTACGCCCCGCTGCACGCGGGGACGACGGCGGTGCAGCGCATGACCTCGCTGTCGGGCGTGGCCAACCGCTACGTCCAGCTCTCACCCGGCGTCGACAGCAACCCCGAGCTGCCCGAGAACGCGGTCATCCCGACGACCAAGACCACGACGATCGTCGATCTGGACCAGTTCTTCAACACTCTGGACCCCAAGACGAGCGAGGGCCTGCGCAACACGATCCGCGGGTTCGGGACCTGGTACGCCGGTCGCGGGTACGAGGGCAACGGGGTCGCCAAGTACTTCGCGCCGTCGCTGTCCGCGACGCGCAAGGTGCTCGAGCGGCTCGCCGCCGACCAGCCCGCGCTCAAGGCGCTCGTCCGCGACACCTCGCAGGTGGTCACGACGCTCGGCGAGCGCAGCGAGACGCTGACCGAGCTCGTCACGAACACGAACACGACGATGAGTGCGATCGCGGACGAGAACGCGGGGCTCGCCGAGGCGCTCGACTTCCTGCCGCAGACCCTGCGGCGCGCCAGCACGACCTTCGTGGACCTCCGCGCGACGTTCGACGACCTCGACGGGCTCGTCGCCGCATCCAAGCCGTCGTCCAAGAACCTGGCGCCGTTCCTGGCCGACCTGCGCCCGCTGCTGCAGGAGGCCACGCCCACGGTCGAGCAGCTCGCGAAGCTGCTGCGCCAGCCCGGCGCCGACAACGACTTCACCGACCTGCTGAACAGCTCGCCCGCCCTCGCGAAGGAGGCGTCCTCGACGTTCCCGGCGTCGGTGAAGGCGCTGAACAAGGGCACGCCGGTGCTCGCGTTCTTCCGCCCCTACTCGGCGGACCTCGTGGGCTGGTTCCGCGACTTCGGCCAGAGCGCCTCCAACTACGACGCCAACGGGCATTACGCCCGGATCGGCGCGAACTTCAACGCCTTCTCCTACGACCAGGCCACGAACCTCCTGACGTCCGTCCCACCCGCCCAGCGCGTGCCCGGCGTGTCCGGCACCCCGACCGCCGTCGCGCGGTGCCCCGGCGGCGCCTCGCAGACCCCGGCGGACGGCAGCGCGCCGTGGCGTGACGTGAGCGGCAAACTCGACTGCGACACCTCCGTCGTGCCCCCCGGCCCATGAAGCGCGTGCTCGCCATCGCCGCCGTGCTGCTCGCGGGCGTCGCCCTCGTCGTGTTCGCGACGGGCTCGGGCGACGAGAACGGGGGCTACCGCGTCCGCGCGATCTTCGACAACGCCGCCTTCGTGATCCCGGGCATGGACGTCCGCATCGGCGGCGTCGTCGTCGGCAGCATCGCGTCGATCGACCTCACGGACGACAAGAAGGCCGCGGTCGTCCTGCAGATCGACAACCCGAGCTACCACGACTTCCGCAAGGACGGGTTCTGCACGATCCGCCCGCAGTCGCTCATCGGCGAGCGCTTCATCGAGTGCGAGCCGACGCAGCCGAAGCCGGCGAGCGCGGCCAAGCCGGCGCTGCTCTCGGAGGTGCCGTCGGGCCCGGGCGAGGGCCAGTACCTGCTGCCGGCGACGAACACGGCGCGGTCGGTCGACCTCGACCTGATCCAGAACATCATGCGCCTGCCCTACCGGCAGCGCTTCACGATCTTCCTCAACGAGTTCGGCACGGCGTTCGCGGGCAACGGCGCCGAGCTCCAGCGCGCGCTGAAGAAGTCCGATCCGGCGCTGCGGCAGTTCGACAACGTCCTGCGCATCCTCGCCGAGCAGAACCGCGACGCTCGCGACCCTCGCGGTCAACGGCGACAAGGCGCTCGCCCCGCTCGCGCGCGAGCGCCGCCGCATCCGCGGCTTCATCAACTCGTCGGACGACCGCCACCGCGACGGCCAGCGCGCAGGAGAGCGCGGCGCTGGAGGAGAACTTCCGCCTGCTGCCGCAGTTCCTGCGCGAGCTGGTGCCGACGATGAACAGCCTCGGCGACTTCTCGACGGCGTTCCTGCCGTCGTCGAGGCGCTCGGCGGGGCCGCGAGCGACATCAACACCTTCGTCACCGGGACGCCGAAGTTCGCCGACCTGGGAGCGCAGGCGCTGACGACGCTCGGCGAGAGCACGGAGACCGCCGGCCCGGCGCTGCAGAAGTCGCTCCCGCTGATTCAGGACCTCGGCAACCTGACCAAGCAGGCCAAGCCGCTGGCCACGAACCTGTCGCTCCTGCTGCGCTCGCTGCGACGAGCAGGGCGGGATCAACCGCTTCCTCGACGTCGTCTTCTACCTCGCGGGCGCGACCAACGGCTACGACCAGTACGGCCACTACGTCCGCACGCGCCTGGTGCTCACCACGTGCACGACGTACGCGACCGAGAACCAGCTGAGCTGCACGGCGAATTTCCGCAAGGACTTCGGCGGCGTCACGACGACGACGCCGTCGAACTCCGGCGCGTCGTCGGCCTCGCGCGTCGCGGTGCGCGCGCCCACGGCTGCCGAGTCGCCGCAGGCGATCGCCGCGCGCGCGGCCGCCCGCACGATCAAGCTCCCCGGGACGCTGCTCCCGGGTGACGGCGCCTCGGGTCGCGGAGCGGCACCGGCCGCGCCGCGCAAGGCCCCCGCCCCCGCCGCCGACCCGAAGTCCGCCCAGCCCCTCCTCGACTACCTCCTCGGTCAATGAGACGGCGTCACGGAGCAGGCTCGATCGCCGCGAACCCGGTCCTCATCGGGGCCGTCACCGTGCTCGTGGTGATCGTGGCCGTCTACCTCGCGTACAACGCCAACTCCGGCCTGCCCTTCGTCCCGACCTACGACCTCAAGACCGAGGTGCCGAACGCCGCCGGGCTCGTCAAGGGCAACGACGTGCGCGTCGGCGGCACGCGCGTCGGCACCGTGTCATGCATCGAGCCGCAGACGCAGCCGAGCGGTGAGGTGATCGCGGTCCTGTGCCTGAAGCTCGAGACCGTGGTCAAGCCGCTGCCGGCCGACACGCGGGTGCTGATCAGGCCCCGGTCTGCGCTCGGCCTCAAGTACGTCCAGCTCACGCGCGGGTCCTCCACGCAGGATCTCGCAGCGAACTCGACGATCCCGCTGCGCCAGGCGCTGCCCGAGCCCGTCGAGCTCGACGAGTTCTTCGACATGTTCCCCGAGCGCACGCGCCGCGCGATCCAGGGCAACCTCACGAACTTCGGCGCCGGCTTCGCCGTCCCGCGGCGCGGACCTGAACTTCACGATCCGCGACCTCAACCCGCTGCTCGACGACCTCGAGCCGGTGATGCGCAACCTCGCGAGCGCCGAGACCGACCTCAAGGGCTTCTGGGACGGACTGGCGCAGAGCGCGGCGGTCGTCGCGCCGGTCGCCGAGGTGCAGGGCGAGATGTACGAGAACCTCGACACGACGTTCAGCGCGCTCGCGGACGTCGCGGACCCGTCCATCAAGGAGACGATCGCCGAGGGCCCGCCGACGCTGCGCACGGCGATCCGCACCCTGCCGATCATCCAGCCGTTCCTCGCCAACTCGGCCGAGCTCTTCACCGCGCTGCAACCGGGCTTCGAGAACTTCGCTGCGGCGTCGCCGGACCTCGCCAACGCCGTCCGCGTCGGCACCCCGGTGCTGGAGGACTCGCCGGAGTTCAACGCGCGGCTGGCGACGACGTTCAAGGCCCTGGAGACGTTCAGCACCGACCCGCAGGTCCGGCTCGGCTTCCAGGACCTCACGTCGACGGTGTCGATCGCCGGCCCGCTCGTCTCCTCCATCACCCCCTCGCAGACCGCCTGCAATTACATCGGCCTGTTCTTCAAGAACCTCTCGAGTGCGCTGAGCGAGGGCGGCACGAACGGTCAGACGCTCCGCGTGGCGATCATCGCCGCCCCCGGCGGCCAGCCCGTGCCCAACCAGCCGAACATCGACAACACGCTGCTCGCCCCGAACAACGAGGGCAGCCCGTCGTCCGCGCCCGCCAACGGCCCGTCCGGGCCGGGCTACGACGCGTCCAACTTCCTGCACTCGAACCCGTTCCCGTTCACGGCGGCGCCATCGCAGCCCAAGTTCTGCGAGGCCGCCAACGAGAAGTTCCTGCCCGGCAAGCTCGTGATCGGGAACGTCCCGGGGCAGACTCCGACGACGCTGCACTACGACTCGAAGCTCACGCCGAGCCAGCTTCGGGCACGTGAGCTGGGCGGAGCGCTTCCGTAATGGCCTTCGGACGGACATCAAGGGCCGATCGCCCGCGGACGCTGCGCAAGGACCGCACGGGGATGAACCCGGTGGTCGTGGGCGTGGTCGTCCTCATCGCCATCGCGATCGTCTCCTACCTGGGCTTCACGAAGAACCTGCCGCTCTCGCGCGGCTTCGAGTTCAAGGCCGTCTTCCCGTCGGCGAACTCGATCCGGCTGGGCTCGCCCGTGCGCATCGCGGGCGTCAACGTCGGCACGGTCAAGAGGATCGAGGGCCAGGACGGCACGAACAACGCCGTCATCACGATGGAGATGAAGGAGACCGGGCTCCCGATCCACAAGGACGCCGAGCTCAAGATCCGGCCGCGCATCTTCCTCGAGGGCAACTTCTTCGTCGACCTGCAGCCCGGCACTCCGTCAGCGCCGACGATCTCCGACGGGGACACGATCCCGGTCGACCAGACGGCGACCCCGGTCCAGTTCGACCAGTTCCTCACCTCGCTCCAGCAGGACACCCGCCGGAGCCTGCAGACGACGCTCCAGGAGTTCGGCACCGCCCTGACGGCCGCGCCTACCGCCGCCGAGGACGCCGTCCAGCCCCCGTCGACCCAGGGCAAGAGCGCCGCCGAGGCGCTGAACTCGGCGCTCGTCTACGGGGTTCCGGCGCTGCGCGACTCGGCGATCGTCCAGACCGCGCTCCTTGGCGAGGAGCCGTCGGACCTCACGGGCCTCGTGCGCGGGCTCGCCGGCATCGGCCGCCAGCTGGCGCCGAAGGAGCGCCAGCTCGGCGAGCTCGTCGAGAACTTCAACACGACGATGGCGGCGCTCGCCGCCGAGCAGCAGCCGCTGCGCGAGTCGGTCGCGCTGCTCGGGCCGACGGTCAGGACGGCCTACTCCTCGCTCGGCTCGCTCGACGCGGCGCTGCCGAGCGTGCGCGCCTTCACCGTCGCGATCACCCCCGGCATCGCGGAGACCCAGGCGACGATCGACGCGGTCACGCCGTGGATCGCGCCGGGCCGCAAGCTCGTCTCCGACGAGCAGCTCGGCGGCCTCCTGGCCGACCTGCAGCCCGCGACCGCGAGCCTGGCGAAGGCGAGCGCGGAGAGCATCCCGCTGCTGAAGTCGGGTGGGCTCCTGGCACGCTGCTTCTCGAACGTGATCATCCCGACGGGCGACGTCAAGCTGAACGACGGCAACTTCTCCTCGGGCAAGCCCAACTACCAGGAGTTCTGGTACGCCGTCGCGGGGCAGGCCGGCGAGGGCCAGAATCTCGACGGCAACGGCCGCTACATCCGAGCGCAGGCGGGCGGCGGCGCGAACCTCGTCGGGCTCAACGGCGGCACGCTGACGAACAACCAGCCGCTGTTCGGCAACCTGACGGGCACGCCGCTCGGCACCAAGCCCGCCTGGCCGGGCGCCAAGCTGCCGCCCCAGAAGCTCTCCGAGCCGTGCTACAAGCAGGCGATCCCGGATTTCGCGAACACGCCCGTCGGCCCTCCGGACGCGGTGAAGTGAGCCCGCGATGAGACGAGCGCTCGAAAAGCACCTCCGCGACCTCCTGGCGATCGTCGCGGTCGCCGTCGTCGGGGTCCTCGTGGGCGGCTACATCCTCTCCAACCAGCGCTTCTACGCCCCGTCGTGGGTGCCGATCGTCGGCAGCGACTTCGTCGACTACCAGGCGGAGATGGCGACGGCGCAGGCCTTCACCGCCGGCCAGGGGCAGACCGTGATGATCGCCGGCGTCAGCGTCGGCGAGATCGGCGAGGTGACGCTCAACGGCGGCCGCGCCCGCATCACGATGAAGGTCAAGCGCAAGTACACGCCGATCTATCGCGACGCGACCGTCCTCTCGCGTCCGAAGACCGGGCTCAAAGACATGACGATCGAGCTCGACCCGGGCAACGCGTCGGCCGGCGAGCTGCCGGGCGGCGGCGTCATCCCGATCTCGCAGACGCTCCCGGACGTCAACCCCGACGAGTTCCTCGCGGGGCTCGACGTCGAGACCCGCAACTACGTGCAACTGCTGGTCGGCGGCGCGGGGCAGGGGCTGGAGGGCAATGCCGCGAACCTCTCGGCCACGCTCAAGCGCTTCGACCCGCTGGCCCGCAACACCGCAAAGCTCACCCGGCTGCTCAGCCGGCGCACCCGGTACATCAGCCGCTCGATCCGCAACTTCCGCCTGCTGTCGGAGGAGCTCGGCAGCCGCGACACGCAGCTGGGCCAGTTCGTCGACTCCTCCAACCGGGTCTTCCGGGCCTTCTCCAACACCGAGCAGGGGCTGCGGGCGACGATCCGCGAGCTGCCCGCGGCGCTCGAGGCCACGAACGCGGCGCTGAAGGACTCCGAGGCGCTCACCAGCGTGCTCGGCCCGACGCTCGAGGAGCTGCAGCCGACGGCCGAGGGCCTGGCGCCCGCCCTGCAGGCGTTCCAGAGCTTCGCGACGGAGACCAAGCCGGTCGTCGAGGATCAGATCGGGCCCTTCACCGAGATCGCGCAGCCGCCGGCGGCCGCGCTGCGCCCCGCCGCCGCCGACTTCGCCGCCACGCAGCCGCAGCTCACGCAGAGCTTCGACGTGCTCAACAACCTCTTCAACGGGCTGGCCTACAACCCGCCCGGCAAGCAGGAGGGCTACCTGTACTGGCTGTCCTGGGCCAACCACATGGCCGCGTCGCTGCTCGCATCGCAGGACGGCATGGGCCCGACACGCCGCGGCGTGGTCTTCGGCTCGTGTGACTCGCTGCGCGTCTACGAGGCCGTCGGCAAGGCGAACGCCATCCTCGGCACGCTGGTGACGCTCCTCAACCCGCCGACGTTCGCGTCGGTCTGCGGCACCGGCAAGGCCGCCGCGGCCGGCAAGGCGGATGCGAGCGCGATCCTGCGGCAGGGCGCCGCGCAGGGCGACCCGCTGCACGCCGCGACGCTCAAGGCCCTCGGCGAGACCCCGCCGCCCGTCATCCGGACCTCGTCCGCGACGGGCGGGACCACGACCACGGCGTCGGGCCGGTAAGGGAGGAGCGCGCGTGCAGAAACAGGCTCCCAGCTTCGGCCGGATCCTCGTGATGGTGCTCTTCGCGCTGTCGTGCTTCGGGCTGCTGCTGTTCCTGTGGATGGCCTTCGGCGGCGCCACGCCGCTGCGCGCCAAGGGCTACCAGTACACGATCCCCTTCCGCGAGGCCGGGCAGCTCGCGCAGGAGGCGGACGTGCGGGTCTCCGGCGTCTCGGTCGGCCGCGTCAAGAAGATCACCGCGAACCCCAAGACGGGCGTCTCCGACGTCATCGTGCAGGTCGACGCGCAGTACGCCCCGGTCACCAGCGACTCGCGGGTGATGCTCCGCCAGAAGACGCTGCTGGGCGAGACATACGTCGAGATCACGCCCGGCGACCCGCAGAGCCCGGCGGTGCCGGACGGCGGCAAGCTGCCCGTCCGCAACATCACGCCGACCGTCGAGCTCGACGAGATCGTCCAGACGTTCGATCCCAAGACGCGCGCCGCGTTCGCGGTCTGGCAGGAGGAGCTCGCGACCGCCTCGGCCGGGCGCGGGCAGGACATCAACGACTTCTTCGGCGTGCTCCCGCCGCTCGTGGACCAGGCGACCAGGCTGCTCACGATCCTCAACGAGGACGAGGACGACCTGAGCCGGCTCGTCTCCAACACGGGCAGGGTCTTCTCGGCGCTGAGCGCCCGCGGCGACCAGCTGCAGGGCCTGTTCGAGAACACCAACCGCGTGTTCGCGACCACCGCCGAGCGCAACCAGCAGCTCGCACAGACCTTCGTCGCCTTCCCGGCGTTCCAGCGCGAGTCGCGGCTGCTGCTCGAGCGCACCGCGGAGTTCGCCGAGACCACCGATCCGCTGATCACCGATCTCAAGCCGGCCGCGGCGGAGCTGGGCCCGACGATGGCGGCGCTCGGCGACTTCGCACCGGAGCTCAGCGCCCTGATGGAGGGTCTCGGCCCTGCCCAGAGCGCGTCGGTCAAGGGCCTGCCGGCCGTCAACAGCTTCCTCAAGGACGCCGCGCCGTTCTTCGGCGCGCTCAGCCCGGCGCTCGCGCAGCTCAACCCGCTCGTGCAGTACCTCGGCGCCTACCCGGGCGAGCTGACGTCGTTCTTCGCGAACGTCACCGCCGCGACGAACGCCACCACCAACCAGAGCGGCAAGCTGACGAACTACACGCGCATCATGGGCCCGCTGAGCCCCGAAGGCCTCGCGGCCTACCCGACGCGCATCAAGTCCAACCGCAACACGCCGTATGACTTCCCGCGCGGGCTGCTGGCCGGGCTGCCGGGCGCCAACGTCCCCGTCTACAACACAAAGAGCTGCGCGACCGGGCCCGCGCCGCAGCTGAACCCGAACACGTCCACCGTGCTCGGGGCGAGCCTGACGAACCGGATCCTCAAGTACGGGTTCGGCAACGATCCCGCCAACGTGCCCGCACCGAGCTGTCCGCAGCAGGGCAAGGCGAACGCCGGCAACGGCTTCACGCAGTTCCCGCAGGTCGGACCCGGGACCAACCCGCCGAAGCCGATCTTCGGCGCACCGTAGGCCGGGGCCGGTGGCGCGCCGCGGCACGGCGCGCCGGTACCGTTCAGCCCGATGCTGACGCGGCTGCTCGCAGGCCTGATGGGCGCGGCCGCGCGGCGGCCGCTGGTCGTCGCCGCGACGGTCGTGCTCCTGGCCCTCGCCGGCGCGGCGCTCGCGCTGCGGCTGGAGACGCGGGCGGACACCGAGACCCTCGTCGGCACGTCGACGCCCGGCTACGCGGCGACGCAGAGCCTGCACGAGCGCTTCGGGGACGACGCGGTCTACGTCGTCGTCCGTGAACCCGTCGCGAACGTCGTCCTGACCCAGGACCTCGCGCAGGTGCTCGGGCTGGAGGGGTGCCTGTCCGGGAACGTCCCCGCCGGTCGGCGCCCCCGCGGCGGCGCCGACGGGCCGTGCGCGCGGCTGGCGCGCACGAAGCCCGCGAAGGTCGTGTTCGGCCCCGGGACCTTCCTCAACGAGGCCGTCGGGCAGATCTCAGACCAGTTCGCGGCGGCCAGCGGGCGGCAGGCGCGCCAGGCCGAGAAGGCCGCGCGCGCGGCCTACGAGCTGGCGCGCGCCCGCGGCTCGAGCGTGTCCGAGGCGCGCGCGTATGCGGGGAAGGCCAAGGATCTCGTGAACGCGCAGTTCTACCGGGACGTCCTGGCGCTGGCCATCCGCTACGGCATCACCTCCCCGCCGAGCCTGAGCGACCCGCGGTTCATCGCGCGCCTGGTCTTCGACGAGCGGCGCGGCGCCGGGGTGCCGAAGGCGCGGTTCGCCTCGATCTTCCCGGGGAAGGAGGGGGCGCTGATCCAGGTGCGCCTGCGCGACGGGCTGAGCGCGTCCCAGCGCGCGCAGGCGATCTCCGACATCCGCGCCGCGGCCGCGATGCCGGAGTGGCGCCTCAGCCGCGGCGACTTCGCGGTGACCGGGGCGCCCGTGGTCGTGCAGGAGCTCTCGCGATCGATCTCGCGGTCGACGATCATCCTGCTCCTCGGCGCCGTGCTCGTGATGGCGCTCACGCTGCTGCTCGTCTTCCGCGCGCGACTGCGCCTGGTGCCGCTGCTCGTCGCGCTGTGCGCCGCTGCGCTGACCTTCGGGGCGATGTCGCTCGTCGGCGCTCCGCTGACGATGGCGTCGATCGCGGTGATCCCCGTCCTCATCGGCCTCGCCGTGGACTACGCGATCCAGCTGCAGTCGCGGCTGCAGGAACGTGACGAGCCGCTTCCTGACGCGGTCGCCCGCGTGGCGGCCGACGGGGCCCCGACGGTCGTGATCGCCGCGTGCGCGACGGCCGCCGGGTTCCTCGTCCTCGTCTTCTCGCCCGTTCCGATGGTGCGCGGCTTCGGAGTCCTGCTCGTCGTCGGGATCGGGCTCGCGCTGCTCTGCGCGCTGACGCTCGGCGTGGCGGCGCAGGCCCTGCACCGGCCGGCGCCGGAAGCGCCGGGGCGGCTGCGCCGCGCGGGCGCGGCGGTCGCGTCGGCATGGCGGGGGGCGGGGGAGATCGTGCGCGGGACACGCGTCGCCGGCGGGATCCGCCGCGGCGTGCGCGGCTCCGGCCGGCGGGTGCTCGCGGCGGGGGTCGCCCATCCGGGGCGGGTCCTCGCGGCGGCGGCGGTGCTCGCGGTCGCCGGCTGGGCGCTGGAGACGCAGACGCGGGTCGAGTCCGACGTGCAGGAACTGGTCCCGCAGCGGCTGACGGCGCTGCGCGACCTGCGCGACCTGCAGCGCATCAGCGGCGTCGGCGGCGAGGTCAACGTCCTCGTCGAGGGCCGGCGCGTGACCGACCCGGCAGTCGTCTCATGGATGACCCGCTACCAGGCGCGGATCCTCAAGGAGCTGCGGTTCGACGCGCGCAAGGGCTGCGGGCGGTCGGAGCTGTGCCCGGCGTTCTCGCTCCCGGACCTCTTCACGACGAAGGCGTCGCTTGCGACGCGCTCGCGCATCGAGGGGCTGCTCGACACCGTCCCGCCGTACTTCTCGCAGAACGTGATCAGCCCGGACCGCCGCTCGGCGACGCTTGCGTTCGGGATCAAGCTGCTGCCGCTCGAGCGCCAGTACGAGGTGCTGAAGACGATGCAGCGCGAGCTCGACCCGCCGCCCGGGGTGACCGCGCGGCTCGCCGGGCTCCCGGTCCTGGCCGCGGAGGCGAACGACCGCATCGCGTCGCCCTGGCGGCGGCTGGCGATCCTGCTCGGCGGGCTGCTGGCGGTCGCGCTGGTCCTGCTCGCCGCGCTGCGCAGTGCCCGCCGTGCGCTCGTCCCGCTGGTGCCGATCGTGCTGGCGACGGGCTGGTCGGCGTTGATCATCTTCCTCGTGCGCATCCCGCTCAACCCGCTCTCGATCATGCTGTCCGCGCTCGTCATCGCGATCGCGACCGAGTTCAGCGTGCTGCTGAGCGAGCGCTTCCGCTCCGAGCGGGCGGGTGGCCTCGGCGTCGCGGACGCCCTGACGGCGACGTACCGGTCGACGGGCGCGGCCGTCCTGGCATCCGGGACGACGGCGATCGCCGGGTTCGGCGTGCTCGTGCTCTCGGACATCCGGATGCTGCGCGACTTCGGTGCGGTCACGGTCATCGACCTCGCGGTCGCCCTGCTCGGCGTCCTCGTGGTGCTCCCCGCGGTGCTCGTGCTCGCCGAGCGCGGCGCCCTGGCACCCCGGCGCGTGCGCCTGCGCCGGGAGGCCGCGAGCGCGCAGGCGCCCGCCACGTGACGCCGAGCCCGCCGGGCGAGCCGCCGCCGACGTTCGGCACGCGCCTGCCGCGCGCCATCGCGCTGGGCGCGGCGTTCCTGCTGCTGGCGGTCGTCGCGCTCAACACGCTCAGGACGCCGGGCACCTCGTCGAGCGGGCCCACGCCCGGCGAGCCGATGCCCGCGTTCGCCGCGCCGCTCGCGCTGTCGCAGCTCGACGGCGACGTGAACGTCGCCACGCGCAGCGACCAGGGCGCCGCCGGGTCACGGCCGGCGTGCGACCTGGAGGGCCCGGGCATCCTGACCTCGTGCGAGCTGGTCCGCGGCCGCCCGGCGGCGATCGCGTTCCTCGCCCCCGGCCGCAAGCGCTGCGAGGACGAGCTGGACGCCCTCGCCCGCGCCGCCCGCGCCACGCCGCGGGTGCGCGTCGCCGCCGTCGCGCTGCGCGGGGACCGCGAGGCTGTGCGCGCGACCATCCGCCGGCGCGGCTGGGACTTCCCGGTCGCCTACGACCGCGACGCGATCCTCGCGAACCTCTACGGGGTCGCGGTCTGCCCGCAGATCACGTTCGTGCTCCCGGGCGGCCGGGTCCACGACACGGTCGTCGGCGAGCAGGACGTCGGCCGGCTGCGCGCGCGGCTGCGGGACCTCCAGGCGGCCGCGGACCGGGAGGGGGCGTGAGTGGGGAGGCGCCGATCGAGCACGGCGCGGTCGCGCACGGGCTCCTGGGCGAGTTCCCCGAATTGCAGGTGCTCTCGTGTGAGGTCCCCGCCCCTGAGCGCCGGGCGCCGGACCCCGGCACACGCGAGCGCCTGGCACTGCTGGCGGCGCGGATGCGCGGCGGGCGCGCGGTCGAGCTGCGCCGCGAGCCGGTGCCCGCGGCCTACCGCGTCTTCTACCGCCACATCGGGATCGACCCGGACGGCACGCGCACGCCGGTCGAGGAGGCCGCCGTCGCCCGGCTCGTCGAGGGTGGGCACCGCAGCCGCGGGCTGCTGCCGGACGCGCTGCTGCTCGCGCTCCTCGACACCGGCGTGCCCGTCAACGCGCTGGACGCGGCGACCCTCGACGGGCTCCCGGGACTGCGCACTGCGGCGGCCGGGGAGCGGCTGGGGGAGGGGCCGGAGGCTGCGCCGCTCGGGACGGGGCGTTTGGTCCTCGCCGACGGCCGGCGCGTGCTGGGGGCGCTGTTCGGAGATCTCGCGCCGGACGTCGCTCCGGGCCGGCGCACCGCGCGGCTGCGCCTGGTGGCCGTGCGGATCCCCGGGGTGCCGTCGATCCACGTGGAGGAGGCGCTGTGGACGTGCCAGGAGGCGCTCGCCGCCGGGATGCCGGAGTAGACTTCGGGGCGAGGAGAGGTGCGATGACCCGGCTCCACGCCCCCATGCGCGAACACGTCGTTCCCGTCACGGCCGACGAGGCCGCGGGCCGGCGGGCTCTGCGCACCCAGATCGCGCTGCTGGAGCACCGGCTCTCGTGCGCGGTCGTGGACTCGATGCCCGACGGCGGGATCGACACCGCCGTCCCGGCCCTGCGCGGCCCGCGGATCCTGTCGCTCGGTGAGCTCGAGCGCCTGCGCGACGCGCTCGCCGACCGCGTCGCGCAGGCCCGCGCGCTGCTCGAGGAGCGCGAGCGCCGCCGCGAGGAGGCCCGCCTGCTGCTGGAGCGCATGCTGCTGGAGCCCGGACGCCATCGCCACGTGCGGATCCCGCGCCGGGAGCTCGGCGAGAGCGGCTGCGGCATCTGGCACGTACGGCCCCGCATGGGCGTCGTCGGCCGGTTCATGGGCTGGTGGCAGGTCAAGCTCTCGTCGGGCTGCCCGTTAGCCGTCTGACAGCCTGATGGGACGGCGCAGCCGCAAGCGCGGAGTGCTCTCCGACCCGATCGACGGGCCGGCTGCTCCGCGGCGCCCGCCCGCACCCGCCCCCCCGCGGGAGCGCCGGCCGGTCGCGGACCCGGGACGGCGTGCGCGCCTGGACGACGCGCCCCGGCCCCCGTGGCACCCCGTCCCGCTGACGGAGCTGTGCATCCTCGTCGGGATGATCCTGCTCGCGGCGGCGTTCCTCGGCGGCGGGCCGACCGGGCTGCTGGTCGGGTTCGGGCTCGTCCTCGTGGTCGCGGCGACCGGTGAGCTGGCCCTGCGCGAGCACCTCGCCGGCTATCGCTCGCATTCGGCGCTCGTGGCCGGCCTGGCGGCGATTCTCGTCGCCGCGCCGCTCGCGGCGCTCGTCCGGCCCCCCAAGGCGGTCGTCCTCGGCGTGGCCGCCGTCGTCTTCCTCGTGGCGCTGCAGCTGCTGCGCGACCTGTTCCGCCGGCGCTCCGGCGGCGTGAGCTGGCGGGCCTGACCGCCCGATCGTGTTGGATTGGCCCCGTGACCGACCTTCCCCAGAGTGATCAGCCCATGTCCGCGCCCGAGCCGGCCCGGCGGATGCGCATCACCGGGCTCCACCACGCCACGCTCATCAGCGGGGACCTCGAGCGCACGACGACGTTCTACCGGGACGTCCTCGGGCTCGCCCTGCTGCGTGAGGGCGCCAACGACGACGACCCGGGGTCGCGGCACTTCTGGTTCGGCGCGGACCCCGGCGGCGCGCCCGGGAGCCTGATCTCGTTCCTGGAGTACCCGCAGATGGCGGCCGGGACGCAGGGGACGGGGGCGACCCACCATCTGGCGCTGAGCGTCGGCTCGGCGGCGGAGGTCGCGGCCTGGCGCGACTGGCTGCGCTCGCGCGAGGTGCCCACGACCGAGGTCTTCGACCGCGGCGGCCTGGCCTCGATCTACCTGCGCGACCCGGACGGCCACATCCTGGAGATCTGCGCGCCGGCCTGAGCCCGTGCGGGCCCGGCACCGGCGCGCGTCCCTCCTCAGGCTGCAGCGACGACGAGCGCCGGCGCGAGCTCGCGCGACTCGGCCGGAGCCTGGGCCTCCAACAGCTCGGCCGCCGCGCGGCGCTGGCGGTCGGTCATCGAGCCGATGGTCTTGCTCTCCGACAGCGGGATCATCTGCAGGAACCGCCGGCAGCGGGTCTGGCCCCAGCGGCGCTGGCTCGTGAGGAGGTCGGCGACGGTCATCGACTCGGCCTCCCACGGCGCGTCCAGGATGACGTCGGCGGCGCGGACCTCCCCGCAGGCGATCGCGCGCTTCAGCGACGCGCGGGCCAGCCGCACGGCATTCGCGCGCTCGAGCGCCTGCAGGTGCTGCGGCGCTGGGGACGTCCTCACTGCTTGCGTCATGGGTCCTCCCGTCCGCCCCGTCCGGGGCGGCTCGTCTCGATCTCTTGGACTGTGATGCAGGTCAGGCGATGAACCCGGGTTTCCCTCCGAAAGGGCGTCGATGACGACGGCCGGGTGGTCTCCGAACTCCTCCACGGCCTCGTCTCTGCCCCGTCTCCCGAGCGCCTGACCGGCGCAGAGGGCAACCTACGAAAACGGTGACCGGAAGGTCAACGCATCGTGAACGGTTTGCCCGCTCGGAGCGCCCGTTTCGTGTGACGGGAATGTGACCGCAGAAGGTGCGCCGGCCGCACCTTCAGATGCGACGCGGACGCCGCTCAGTGCAGCTCGCCGGGGCCGGGGAGCTGCCCGTGCTCGGCTTCGAACGTCCGCTTCACCTGCGCAAACGCCGAGAGCGCGCGGTCGATCGTCGCGCGATCGTGCGTGGCCATCACGCTCGTGCGCAGCAGCGCGCCACCCGGCGGGACGGCGGGGTGCAGCGCCGTGTTGACGAACACGCCCGCGTCGAACAGCGCGCGCCAGAGCAGGACGGCCTTCCAGTCGTCGCCGACGAGGATCGGCACGATCGGCGTGACGATCGCCCCGTCGCGCACGCCCGGGGCGTCGTGCTGGGCCGTGGGCGAGTCCAGGCGCTGCGGGCGGACGACCGCGAAGCCGAGGTCCTCGAGGCCGTCGCGCAGGGCCCAGGCGTTGTCCAGGACGGCCGTGAAGAGCTCCGTGCCCTCGTCCGAGCGCAGGACCCGCAGCGCCGCCAGCGCGGCGCCGACGGCCGCCGGGACGGCCGACGCGGTGAAGAGGTAGGCGCGCGACTGCACGCGCAGGAAGTCGATGACGTCGGCCGGGCCGGCCACGAACCCGCCGCAGGCGGCCAGCGACTTACTGAACGTGCCGACCCGCAGGTCCACCCGGTCCTCGACGCCGAGCAGCTCGGCCGTGCCGGCGCCGCGCCGTCCCAGGACGCCGGCTCCGTGGGCCTCGTCGACCATCAGCCGGACGCCGAAGCGCTCGCTCAGATCACAGATCCCGGGCAGCGGAGCGAGGTCGCCCTCCATCGAGAAGACGCCGTCCACGACGACGAGCACGCCGCCCCCGTCGCCCGCGGCCCGCTCCAGCGCCCGCTCCAGCTTGTCCATGCGGTTGTGGCGGAAGGGGCGCAGCTTCGCGCGTGAGAGCAGGCAGCCGTCGAGGATCGACGCGTGGTCGCCGGAGTCGGCGATGACGGTGTCCCCGGGGGCCAGGATCGTGCCCAGCGCGCCGAGGTTCGCCTGATGGCCGGTGGTGTAGACGATCGCGTCGTCGGTCCCCATCCACTCGGCGATCTCGCGCTCGAGCTCCAGGTGGAGCGGGATCGTCCCGTTGAGCAGCCGTGAGCCGGTCAGGCCCGTGCCGTAGCGCATCAGCGCGTCCTGGGCGCCCTGGATGACGCGCTCGTCGGCCGTCAGCCCGAGGTAGTTGTTCGAGCCGAGCATGATGCGCTCGGCCCCCTCCATGACCACGACCGGGCGCGCGGGCCCGTCGAGGGTCCGGAAATAGGGGAGGACGTCGCTCTCGCGGGCCGCCCGGAGCTGCTCCAGACGGTCGTGGGTGCGGGCCTTCTCGAAGACGTCGATGCGGGTCTCGGGCATGTAGGGTGCGCCGCCGTGGCGCTCGAGGTGCAGCCCGTCAGATCGGGCCGGGACAGGCGGGAGTTCATTCAGCTCCCATACCGGCTCCATGCTACCTCGCCCCAGTGGACGCCTCCGCTGCGGATCGAGCGCCGGCTGTTCCTGAGCCGCCGGTTCAACGCCTTCTTCAAGCACGGCGAGGCGCAGCTGTTCCTCGCCCGCAGGGACGGCCGGGTCGTCGGCCGCATCAGCGCGCACATCGACCACGCTTTCAACGCCTTCCACGGCACCCGCTGGGGGATGTGGGGGTTCTTCGAGTGCGAGGACGACCAGGAGGCCGCCGACGCGCTGCTCGGTGCGGCGGAGGCCTGGAACCGCGAGCGTGAGCGCGATCGCATGGTCGGGCCGATGGACTTCGTCATGAACGACGAGAGCGGGATCGTCGTCGAGGGCGGCGAGCTCGACGCGATGATCCGCCAGCCGTGGCATCCGCCGTACTACCGCGAGCTGTGCGAGCGCGCGGGGCTGGAGAAGGCGATGGACCTGCTGATGTGGCAGCTGGAGATCGCCGACCGCAAGCAGATCCTGCCCGTCATCTTCGAGCTCGCGGAGCGCTGCGAGCCCGATCACGGCATCCGCCTGCGGCACATGTCCCGCCGCACGCTGCGCCGCGACATGAACGTCTTCGCCGAGATCTACAACCAGGCGTGGGCGCGCAACTGGGGCTTCGTCCCCTACGACAAGGCCGACCTGGACGCCTATGCGCAGGAGCTCCAGCTCGTCTTCGACCCCGACTGGTTCATGGTCTCGGAGAAGATCGACACCGGGGAGCCGGTCGCGATCGCGATCACGGTCCCGGACATCAACCGGGTGCTGAAGAAGATGAACGGCCGCGTTCTCCCGTTCGGCTGGTGGCACTTCCTGCGCCGCCGGCGGACGGTCGACCGCTGCCGCGTGGGGTTCCTGGGCGTCAAGCCCGAGTTCCAGAACACCGGCGTGGCCGCCCAGCTCTACATCGAGCACTTCGACATGGCCGCCTTCTCGCCGGTCACGTGGGGCGAGATGGGCTGGATCCTCGAGACCAACATTCCGATGAACCGCGGGATGGAGGCGATGGGCGGGCGCGTCGTCAAGCGCTACCGGATGTACGAGCGGCGCCTGGAGCACGACGCGCCGTCCGCCTACCCGGCCGACGCGAAGGTCTGGACGCCGACACGCGCGATCGAGCACCCGGCGTCGTAACCGGGCGGTAGCCTAGGGCCGATGGAGCAGGTCGCGCCGCACGTCCCCTCGCCCGGAGACGCCGAAGAGGTGGACGTCGTCGTCGTGACCGACGCGCGCGCCCTGCCGGTGCCGCGCACGACCACGCAGGTCGTGCGCACGCAGGCCGCGGTCGCCGCGGGGTCGTTCGCCGTCGGCGCGGCGACCGCCGTCGTCGTCGCGCACCGGCGCGCACGGCGGGCCTCGACCCGCGCGGGTCGCCGCCGCGGGAAGTCCGCGCTGGACGTCGCGGCGACGCGCTCGTTCCTCGTGGACGTCCACCTGCTGAACCGCAAGCCGTGATCGCGGTCCGCCGGGAGGCCCGCCCGGCCTGGCCGCTGCGGCTCCCCCGAACGGGGATGGACGGGATCGCACGCCGCCGCGAAGGGGTGCTCGAGCGCCTGCTGCACGTGGACGGCGAGCCGGTGCGCGTCCAGGTCGCCCAGCCCGCGCGCGACCGCGTCGTCTTCGGCGCACGGGCCGAGCGCCGCGACGTGGCCGAGGAGGCGATCGCGCGGATGCGGTTCGCGACCGGCGTCGACGACGACCTGCGCCCCTTTCACGACGCCTTCCGCGCGGATCCGCTGATCGGCGCGTCCGTCCGCGCCCGCCCGGAGCTGCGCGTGCCCCGGCGGCCCGAGCCGTTCGAGGTGCTGTGCTGGGCGATCTGCGAGCAGCTGATCGAGTACCGGCGGGCCGTCGAGATCGAGCGCGGGATCGTCCGGCGCCTGGGCCGCGAGGACGCCGGCAGCGGTCTGCGCGACCTGCCGTCCGCGGCCACGCTCGCCGGGACCGCGCCGGCGGAACTCGAGCGCCTGGGGCTCAGCGCCGGGCGCTCGCTGGCGCTCCGCCGCGCCGCCGCGGAGGTCGCAGCGGGACGGATCGACCTGCGCGCGGCCGACCACGAGCGCGGCTGGCGGCGGCTGCGCGCGATCCCCGGGATCGGCCGGTGGACCGTCGACGTGCTCGCGCTCCACGGCCAGGGTCGCCACGACCGGCTGCCCGCCGGCGACCTGGCCTACCTGAAGTTCGCCGGGCCGCTCCTGCACGGCCGTCCGCGCGCGCGGGCGACCGAGGACGAGGTGCGCGAGCTGTTCGCGCCCTACGGCCGCTGGGCGGGCCTGGCGGGCGCCCACGCGCTCGGAGCGCCGGTGGGCCAGGGCTCGCTGCGCGCGACGGCGTCCGTCACGGGGCCTCCGGCGTCCCTCCCGCGTCTCCCACGCCCTCGCCGGGCAGGAACTCGTTCGTCGCGACCGTCCCGACGTCCACGGGCTGCGTGAGCAGGTCGTTGCGCCGCATCCAGTCGGCGTACTCCTGCCACTGCTCGAGGTTCTGAAAGCCGAACGGGCGGCTGCGCTCCTCGGGGAAGAGGACCGGGAGGGTCGCCTCGACGCTCGCGGCGGCGAAGCGCTTGGAGAGGTCCGGGGCCGCCGTGCGCAGCGCCTCGACGGCGGCCTGCGGGTCGGCCTCCGCGGCGCGCGTCCCGCGCTGGAGCGCCTGGATGAAGCGCCGCAGCAGCGCGCCCTCGCGCTGCACGGTGTCGTAGCCGGCGGCGAGCACCAGCTCGTCGTACGTCGGGACGCCCAGCTCGTCGACGGGCGCGATCCGCGGCCGTCGGCCCTCCAGGCGCAGCTGCACGCCCTCGACGTTCCAGAACGCGCCGAGCGTCGCGTCCACGCGTCCCGACAGCATCGCCGGGACGAGGTTGAACCCGACGTTCACGCGCTTCACGGTCGCGGGGTCGACCCCCGCCTGCTCGAGGATCTGGTCGAGGTAGGCGTCCTGGTAGGGGATCCCGGCGGTGCCGACCTTCTTGCCCTCGAGCTTCGCGGGGTCGACCGTCCGGCCCTTGACGGCCATCAGCGAGGTCAACGGCCGCTGCGCAACGGCCCCGATGCTGAGGACCTCGAGGTTCTTGTCGCGGGCGAGCAGGATCTCGGGCTCGTAGGAGATCGCGATGTCCGCGCGACCGGCGGCGAGCAGCTTCAGCGGCGCGGCCGGGTCCGACGGGGTCACGATCTTCACGTCGAGCCCGGCCTTGGTGAACTCGCCGCGCTCCTTCGCCATGAAGATGCCGACGTGGTCGGCGTTGGGCAGGTAGTCCAGGACGAGCGTCAGCGGTCGCGTCTGCGGCGTCCCGGCGGTGTCGTCCTTGGAACCGCACGCGCTCAGCGCGAGGGTGGCGGCCAGGAGGGCGGCGGACAGCAGGACGGCGAGGGGGCGGCGGGTCGGGGTCATGTACGGCTCCGGTCGTGGGGTCGGCGGGCCCAGGGCACGAGCAGGCGCTCGGCGAGGGCCAGGAGGGCGAAGAGCAGGATGGCGAGGGCGGCGAGCAGGCTGACGGCGGCGTAGGCGCGAGCGGTCTCGAGCTGCGGGATCGCCTGGAGGATGACGTTGCCGAGCCCCTCGCTGGACCCGGCGTACTCGGCGAAGACCGCGCCGATCACGGCGACCGCGACGGCGATCTTCGCGCCGGAGAGGGCGCCGGGCAGCGCGGCGGGCACCTCGACCCAGCGCAGCTCCTGGCCGCGCGAGGCGTCGAGCGTGCGCAGGAGCTTGCGCTGTTCGGGGTCGACGGCCGCGAGCGCGTCGAGCGTCGTGACGACGATCGGGAAGAAGCAGACGAGCGCGATGATCGCGAGCTTCGGCGGCGATGCCGAAGCCGAACCACACCACGAGCAGGGGCGCGACGATCACGACGGGCACCGCCTGCGAGCCGACGAGCAGCGGGTAGACGGCGCGCCTGCAGCGTCGGCGACAGGTGGATGACGATCGCCAGCGCCGCCCCGAGGATCAGCGCGACGAGGATGCCGAGCCCGACCTCCTGCGCGGTCACCCAGAAGTTGTCCCACAGCAGCGCTCGGTCCTCCCAGAGCGCCGCGGCGACCTGCGTCGGCGCCGGGAGGATGAAGTCGTCGACGGGCCCCAGGCGTGCGTAGGCCTCCCAGGCCCCCGCGAGCAGCAGGAGGATGAGGATCGCGGCGATCATGCGCGCAGCGCCTCCAGGGCGCGCTCTCGCAGCGCGACGAGCGGCGGGTCGGTGACGCGGCGCGGGCGGGGGAGCGGGACGTCGAGCACCGCCTGCACGCGCGCGGGCCGCGGCGAGAGGATCACGATCCGGTCGGCGAGCATCGCGGCCTCCTCGACGTCGTGGGTGACGAGGAGTGTCGTGCGCGGGGCGCGGGCCAGCGCCGCCGCCAGCCAGTCGCGCATGTCGGCGCGGGTGAGCGTGTCGAGGGCGCCGAACGGCTCGTCGAGGCAGAGGACGGGCTTGCCGCTCAGCAGCGTGCGCAGGAACGCCACGCGCTGGCGCATCCCGCCCGACAGCTCGTCGGGCCGGGCGTGCTCGAAGCCGCCGAGGCCGAAGGTCTCCAGCAGCGGCTGCGCCTGCGCGCGGGCGCTCGCTCGGTCGGCGCCGTGGATGCGCAGCGCGAGCGCGGCGTTGTCGAGCGCGTCGAGCCACGGGAGCAGCAGGTCGCGCTGGGGCATGAGCACGGCGGGCGCCGCCGCGACGGTGCCCGCGGTCGGCGCGAGCAGCCCGCAGACGAGTTCCAGGACGGTGGTCTTGCCGCAGCCCGACGGCCCGACGAGCGCGACGATCTCGCGGTCGCGCACGTCGAGGCTGACGTCCGCGACCGCCTCGAGTGCGCGGCCGTGCCGCCCGCGCGCGGGGTACGTGAACGCTGCCTCGCGCAGCCGCACGCCCGCCGCAGCGTGGTGCTGGGCCGGTGACCCGGGAACCGGGCCGGACTCGTCGGGTGGTGCCCCGAGCCGCGTCGTCATCGCTCCCTCCGCGGGCATTACCCCACAGGTTCAACGGGTCCGCGCCGGGCTGCTGGGCGCGATCTCAGCCGGCCGTCCGCCAGCTCCCCGGGTGGTCATCGTCGTCGCTGATGCTACCCGGACGGCGCCCGGGGTCGCGGCGGTCAGCTGGGCTTCTCGTCCACCTCGATGCCGTAGGTGGCGTTCGCGCCCCCGCCACCGGTGATGGAGACGGTGACGCCGTAGCGCTGGCCGCTGATCGTCGCGGTGCAGCGGATCGAGGCGTCCTTGACGGTCGGCAGGTCGCTCGGGCACGTGACCGGGGGCGCCTCACCGGCCCCCGCCTGCTGCAGCCGGGTGCTGATGTCCTTGGCGAGCGCGTCGCGATCGAGCACCGCACCGACGGGGGTGCCCTCGTCGCCGCCGCAGGCGGCGAGGCCCGCGACGGCGAGCGTGAGCGTGGTGAGCAGGGGGACGATGGCGCGTGGAGGACTCACGGCGGAGAGCCTATGCGAGCGGCCGCGCCCATGTCCCCGTCCTGTGCCGGGTCTGCGGCTGCCGGCGCACGCCGGCGTGCATCGCGTCCGCGGCGCCGGTTCAATGGCTGCATGCCCCGCTTCGCGTTCCCGTCCCTCGCCGCGACCGCCGCCGTCGCCGCCCTCGGCGGCTGCGCCGCGCAGGAGGGCGGCGAGGCGCCCGCGGGCGCCGCGCAGGTCGGCGCCCGCGAGCCCGGGCGCGTGACGCGGGTCGTCGACGGCGACACGCTCAAGGTGCGCCTCGCGGACGGGCGCCGCAAGACCGTTCGCGTGCTGGGCATCGACACGCCGGAGACGAAGAAGCCCGACACCCCCATCGAGTGCGGCGGTCCGCAGGCGACGGTGTCGATGGCGCGGCTCGCGCTGCAGGGGACGGGCTACGCGGCCAAGGGCCGCGACGTCGTGCTGATCGCCGACCCGACCGAGGACCGGGTCGACCGGTTCGGGCGCATCCTGGCGTACGTCGAGGCGGGCGGCCGCGACCTCGGCGAGCAGCAGATCGCGAGCGGATGGGCGGAGATGTACGCCTACCGCGACCGGCGGTTCCAGCGCCGGTCGCGCTACGAGCGCGCCGAGCGCCGGGCGCGGGACGACCGGCGCGGCGTCTGGGGGGCCTGCGGCGGGGACTTCCACTCCGAGCGGCGCTGAGCGCGCCGCTCAGCCCGGGTAGGGCGTCCAGCGCTCCGACCGGAACGGCTGCGCCGTGGCCTGCAGGATCGGCCCGATCCGCTCCCCGGCCAGCGCGAAGTCCGCGTAGATCCACGCGACGAGGTCGCGCGCGACGGCGGCGGGGCCGATCGCCTCCCGCGCGAGCCGGTCGAGCAGGTCCTCCTGCGTGAAGGCGACCGCGGTGCGGCCCGCGGCGGGGAGGGCCGCGAGCCCCGCGACCGCGCCGTCCACGACGTGGGCGCCCCAGCGCGAGGCGTACGCCAGGACGTGGTCGATCGCGGGCGGCCCCTCGACCTCCGGGGTGAAGCGCACGCCGTCCAGGCGACCGAGCCGGTAGCTGACCTCCGTCCACGTCAGCGCGGTGAGCTGCGCCGGAGTCACCCAGAGGACCGAGGCGCGCAGCGCGGTGCCGGGGCTCGGGACGAGGGTGGCGGGGAACGCGCCGTAGGCGGTCGGGTGCCCGGCGGCGGCGACGTCGAAGTCGTGCAGGTCGCCGGCAAGGACGACGAGGCTCCGATGCTCGCGCGGGAGGTGCGCGAACTTGCGGATCAGCGTCTCGGGCGCGCCGTTGGAGCCGAACGCGAGCAGCGGGTGGCGTCCGTCGGCGATGCGTGCGGCCCAGCGGTCGAGGGGCGTGATGTCCTTCCCGTCGAGGGAGAAGGACGACGGCGGGCGCGGCCAGGGGTACCCGAGCGCGAGCGCGTACGCCGCGTCGGAGAACGGCCGCTCGCCGACGCTCGCAGCGAACCCGCGCAGCTGCTCGCGGAACGCGTCGTCGGAGAGCGCCAGCCGGCGCAGCAGCTCCGGCTCGGCGATGGGAGGCCAGTCGCGCACGGCCCGGCGAGTCAACCGGGCCGTGCGCGCCGGGTCAAACCGCTATGCCGGGACGGCGGTCTCGTCGAGGTACAGCTCGCCGCTCTCGGCCTTCGCCACGAGCGAGGCGGGCGGCTCGAAGCGGTCGCCGTACGTGGCGGCGAGCTCGCGCGCGCGCTCCACGAAGCCGGCGACGCCGCCGTCGTATCCGTTGACGTACTGCAGGACGCCGCCGGTCCAGCCCGGGAAGCCGATCCCGAAGATGGAGCCGATGTTCGCGTCGGAGACCGTCTCGATGACGCCCTCGTCCAGGCACTTCACGGTCTCGATCGACTCGATGAAGAGCATGCGCTCCTCGAGGTCCTTGAACGCGATCGACACCGGGTCGTCGGTGACCGGGAACTCCTGCGCCAGGCCCTTCCACAGGCCCGGTGCGCTTGCCGTCCGCGTAGTCGTAGAAGCCCGCGCCGCGCGAGCTTGCCGGCGCGCTCCAGCTCGAGCATCCGGTCGATGACCGCGAACGCGGGATGGTCGTCCCACGTCAGGCCGTCGGCCTCCACGGCCTCCTTGCCGGCCTTGCGGATCTTCGCCATCAGCTCCATGTTCAGCTCGTCGCTGAGCTGGAGCACGGGGGCGGGGTAGCCGGCCTGGCCGGACGCCTGCTCGATCGACGCGGGCCGGGATGCCCTCGGCGAGCATCGCGATGCCCTCGTTGATGAACGTGCCGATCACGCGGCTCGTGAAGAACCCGCGGCTGTCGTTGACGACGATCGGCGTCTTCTTGATCTGCTTGGAGAGGTCGAGGGCGCGGTACACGGCGTCGTCGCCGGTCTTCTCGCCCTTGATGATCTCGAGCAGCGGCATCTTGTCCACCGGGCTGAAGAAGTGCAGCCCGATGAAGTCGGCCGGCCGGGTGACGTTCTCCGCCAGGTCGGTGATCGGCAGGGTGGAGGTGTTCGAGCCCAGCAGCGCGTCGGGCGCCAGGTGCGGCTCGATCTCCTTCCAGACCTGCTCCTTGATCGCCGGGTCCTCGAACACGGCCTCGATGACGAGGTCCGCGCCCGCCGCGGCGGCCGGGTCGGTCGTCGGCGTGATCCGCGCGAGCAGGGCGTCGGCCGTCCTCCTGCGTCTGCCGGCCGCGCGCGACGGCCTTCTCCACGAGGTTCTCCGAGTAGGACTTGCCGCGGTCGGCGGCGTCCTGCGCGACGTCCTTGAGGACGACCTCGATGCCGACCTTGGCGCAGACGTACGCGATCGCCGCGCCCATCATGCCCGCGCCGAGGACGACGGCCTTCTTGGCCTGGTAGGGCTCGATGCCCTCCGGGCGACCGCGGTCGCCGTTGACCTCCTGCAGATCGAAGAAGAACGCCTGGATCATGTTCTTCGAGATCTGGCCGGTCACGAGGTCCACGAAGTAGCGGCCCTCGATCTCGAACGCGGTGTCGACGTCGACCTGCGCGCCCTCGACCGCGACGGCCATGATGTGGTGCGGGGCCGGGTAGGTCGCGCCCTTGAGCTGCTTGCGCAGGTTCGCCGGGAACGCCGGCAGGTTCATCGCGAGCTTCGGGTTCGACGGCGTGCCGCCGGGGATCTTGTAGCCCTTGACTGGTCCCACGGCTGGCCGGCGAAGTCCTCGCCCTGGGCCGCGATCCACGCCTTGGCGGCGGGAACCAGGTCCTCGCGCGCGGCGACGATCTCGTCGACGACGCCGAGCTCCTTGGCCTTGGCCGGGCGGCAGGCGCTTGCCCTGGAGCAGGAGCTGCATGAGCGCGTCGACGATGCCGAGCATGCGCACCGAGCGCACGACGCCGCCGGCGCCGGGGAGCAGGCCGAGCTGCACCTCGGGGAAGCCGACGACCGCCTTGGGGTCGTCGACGATCACGCGGTGGTGGGTGGCCAGGCAGATCTCCAGCCCGCCGCCGAGCGCCGCGCCGTTGATCGCGGCGACGACCGGGACTGCCGAGCGTCTCCAGCCGGCGCAGCGCGGCCTTGCCCTCGCGGACGAAGCTCGGCGATCTCGTCCGCGTTCTCCGGGGTGGCCTGCTTGAGGTCGTTGAGGTCGCCGCCGGCGAAGAAGGTCTTCTTCGCGGAGGTGAGGACGACGCCCGTGATGTCGTCCTTCTCGGCCTCGAGACGGTCGACGGTCGCGGACATCGACGCGGCGTAGGCCGCGTTCATCGTGTTGCGCCGACTGGTTGGGATCGTCGAGCGTCAGGATGACGACGCCGTCGTCGCCCTTGTCCCACGGATGGTGGTGCACTCGGCCATGTCAGATCGCCTCCACCACGGTCGCGATGCCCATGCCGCCGCCGACGCAGAGCGTGGCGAGGCCGTAGCGGCCGCCGGTGCGGTGCAGCTCGTCGATGAGCGTGCCGAGGATCATGCCGCCGGTCGCGCCGAGCGGGTGGCCCATGGCGATCGCGCCGCCGTTGACGTTGACCTTCTCCATGTCGAGGCCCATGTCGCGCGACGAAGCGCAGCACGACGGCGGCGAACGCCTCGTTGATCTCGACGAGGTCGAGGTCGTCGGCGGTGATGCCGGCCTTCTCGAGCGCCTTGCGGCTCGCCGGCGCGGGGCCGGTGAGCATGATCGTCGGGTCGGCGCCGGAGACGGCGGTCGCGAGGATCTTCGCCTTCGGGGTGAGGCCGAGCGCGCTGCCCGTCTGCCTCGTTGCCGATCGTCAGCGAGCGACGCGCCGTCGACGATGCCCGACGAGTTGCCCGGGGTGTGGACGTGGTTGATCTTCTCGACCCAGTGGTACTTCTGGAGCGCGACGGCGTCGAAGCCGCCCATCTCGCCCATCGCGGCGAACGACGGGCTTCAGGCCGCCGAGCGTCTCGACGGTCGTGCCGGCGCGGATGAACTCGTCGTTGTCGAGCACGACCTGGTCGTTGAGGTCCTTGACCGGGATCGACCGAGTTCGCGAAGCGGCCCTCGGCCTGCGCCGCGGAGGCGCGCTCCTGCGAGCGGACGGCGTAGGCGTCCACGTCGTCGCGGCTGAACTCCTCGATCGTGGCGATGAGGTCGGCGCTGATGCCCTGCGGGACGAACGACGTGTCGTAGTTCGTCTCGGGGTCCATCGCCCAGGCGCCGCCGTCGGAGCCCATCGGGACGCGCGACATCGACTCGACGCCGCCGGCGAAGACGAGGTCCTCCCAGCCGGATGCGACCTTCTGCGCGGCGATGTTCACGGCCTCCAGGCCGGAGGCGCAGAAGCGGTTGAGCTGGACGCCGGCGACGGTGTCCGGCAGGCCGGCCTTGATCGCGGCGGTCTTGGCGATGTCCGCGCCCTGGTCGCCGACGGGCGAGACGCAGCCGAGCACGACGTCGTCGACGCGGGTCGGATCGAGCTTCTCGTTGCGCACGAGCGTCTCGTGCATCAGGCCCACGACGAGATCGACCGGCTTGGTGCCGTGGAGAGAGCCGTTGAACTTGCCCTTCCCGCGCGGCGTGCGGATCGCATCGAAGACCAGCGCTTCAGCGCTTCCCATCATCGACTCCTTGAGGTTCGTTGCAATGCCCGTTGGGGCGGTTCGTGACGCAGGCGTCACCGTTGGGATACGGGATTGTGCCGTACCGCGAAGCTCGGCGTTGTGCGGGTGGGGGGCCGGGCACGAACGCGGGCGTGGCGCTACACCAGTGCGACCGGATCGCCGACGGCGATCGTGCCCGCGCATTCGGCGAACGCGTTCAGCGCCAGCTCGCCTCCGAAGCGCGCGTTGATGTCGCGCAACACGTCCACGTCCTGCTCGAGCGTGTCCGGGTCGAAGGTCGTCATGACGCAGCGCCCGCGCAGCGAGTCGAGCGTGATGACGGCCTCCCCGATCTGCAGCCGCCGGCCCGGCCAGTGGCGCTCGGCGAGTCCGTCGACGCCGCCGATGACGATGTTCGGGCGCAGGCGGCGCCCGTCCCTGCCGAAGGCCGCGATCGCACCGTCGGTCGCCACGAGCAGGGGCATGATGTCGAAGCGCTCGGGACCCTCGTACGCGACCAGCTCGGCGTTCGGGCCGGCCGCCTCTCGGACGGCCGCGCGCGAGCGCTCGTCATCCCAGGGCAGGCCGTCGATCAGCGGGGCGCCGCCGGACCCGAGCGTGCCGTCGAGCCCGAGCAGGCGGGGCTTCGTGCGTGAGGTGATGAGGCCGTGCGGCCCCTGGACGTGGACCACGCGGTCGCCGGCGATGCCGTCCGCACCGACCGCGGCGCGCTGCAGCGGCTCGCCGCGCAGCGACTTCACCGGGTACCGCCAAAGTTCCTGAACGATCATCGATCGCCGGTCTCCCGCCGCGGGCCGACCGTTACGGCGCGCTGATGTCCGACGCCGCCGAGATCCACCGGGTCCTGCGCGACGAGGCGGACGCGTGGGGAGAGTCCGCCGGTCGGGACCCACGCCTGCGAGGTGCGTGACGGCAGGCTCGCCGCGTCATTCGAGTGAGCGTTTGCGCGCCAGATCGGCGGGGTGTCCCGTCGGCCCCGTCGGCGTGCGGATAGCCTGCGTTTCAGCTGCCGGGGCGGTCCAGCCGCGGCGAACGAGGGGGAACGGTCATGAAGCCACTGATGGCGTTGGGTGCGGTCCTGGCGATGCTGCTGGGCGCGGTCCCGGCGAGCGCCTCGGCGTTCTGGAACGGCAACGCGGTCTTCGCGGGCTTCGGCTGGTCGGAGACGAACCCCGACACCGAGTGGACCGAGCGCGCCGGGCTCCAGGCGGTCGAGCTGCACGACCGGCTCTACGTCATGGGCGGCCGGACGCCGCTCGACCCGCAGATCGTCCCGGTGCCCGGGGCGAGCACGATCTGGAGCGACGTCTGGCGCAGCCGGGACGACGGTGTCTCGTGGAAGAAGACCGCCGAGGGGCAGTGGCCCGCCCGCGCGTACTTCCAGGCCGTCACGCAGCGTGACCGCATGTACGTCATCGGCGGCCAGGACTTCAACGTCGTCCCGAACCCCGCGTGCCAGGGGCCGCAGGGCTGCCCGCCCGGCGTTCCGCCGCAGATCCCGGTCTCGCAGTTCTTCAACGACGTGTGGTCGAGCCGCGACGGGGCGACCTGGACGCGCGAGACGCCGGCCGGGCCGGGCGCCGATCGCTGGGAGGGGCGTGCCGGGCTCAGCGCGGTGTCCTTCAAGGGACGCCTCTACGTCTTCGGGGGGTCGCGCAACGACGACTCCGCGATCGTCGGCCCCGGCGGGCCGGCGCGCATCTACTACAACGACGTCTGGTCCTCGGCCGACGGCCGCAGCTGGACGCGTGAGACCGAGCATGCGCCGTGGGCGCCGCGCGCGGGCGCGGCGGCGGTCGTCAAGGACGGCTACATCTATCTGCTCGGTGGCGAGGACGGGTTCATCTGCACGCCGCAGACGCCGCGCTGCCCGCCGTACTACAACGACGTGTGGCGCACCCGGAACGGCCGTGACTGGGAGCAGGTCACCGCGGCGGCCGCGTGGTCCCCGCGCCCCGGCCACCAGTGCGTGGTCGTGATGGACCGCATCGTCTGCTTCGGCGGGTTCGGCCTGCCGACCAACCCGGTCGACATGTGGGCCAGCCGCGACGGCGCGCGCTGGAGCCGGCTGCCCGACGCGCCATGGAACGCGGCGTCACCCGATCAGGTCAAGTACGACTTCGACGCGCTCGCGGTGCGCGCCGGCGGGCTGCGGCCGTCGATCCTCACGTTCGGCGGCGACCGGGAGACGTTCGACTTCGGCGACCCGGAGAACTGGCGGCGCGTGGACGGCGACGTCTGGCGCTACGGGCCGCAGTGGCGCTGGAGGTAGTCCGCGTCAGCGCCGGCGGATCTTCACCCACGCGAGCACCAGCAGCGGGATCATGACGACGACGGTGATGATGACGGGCCACATGTGACGGACCCTAGCCGCGCGCGGCGAGCTCGGCGAGGCGCGCCTCGACGACCCGCGTGATCAGCGGGTCCGGGAGCGGCTGATCCGGTGTGAACCGGATCGCGCCCTTCGACGTCGTGAATCCCTCGAGCGCGTCCGCCAGCGCGGGGAGGACCGTGGCGCTCATCGGGAACAGGCTGCAGTGCGCCTTGAAGGCGGCGTAGCCGACGAGGCCGTGGCCGTCCTGCTTGAACGCCGGCATCCCGTAGCTGATCGCCTCGGTCGCGTCCGGGGCGGCGTCCCGGATCGTCGCGCGCAGGTGCTCGAGCGCCCCAGACTGGTCGGGCGGGAGCGCGGCGAGGTAGTCGTCGACGGCGCTCATACCTCGCACACCGCGATCGCCGGCGCGTCGCGGCGCGCCTTCTCGGTGGCGGAGTCCAGGTCGCCGAGCGCGGTGTAGGTGGCGCGGTCCGGGTCGAGGTCCAGGGCCGCCGCGTCGCCGGGGTCCAGGCGCTCCATCAGGTCCTTCGAGGCGAGCATCAGGCCGCCGGTGGCACAGGCCTCGATCCGCGCGGCCTCGTTCACCTCGTCGCCGAGCGCCGTGACCTCCGAGCGCCCACCCGTCGTGATGCTGCCGACGTAGAGCGTCGAGCCCCAGTGCAGGCCGAAGCGCAGTCCCACGTCCTGTGGCTCCAGCCCGCTGCGCTGCGCGACGCCGTCGAGTGCCCCCCGCAGCGACCGGGCTGCGGTGATGCACGCGCGGGCGGCCGCAGACTCCGAGCCGCAGGTCTCGGCGAGGAAGAACGCGACCGTACCGTCGCCGACGTGCCGCCCGGGGATGCCTCCCGCTTCGATGACGGCCGCATCGGATGCCCGCACCAGCCGGCGGCCGAGCGCGAAGTAGCTCGCCGTGGACAGGCGCCGGGAGAGCGGGGAGGAGCCCTCCAGGTCGGCGAACAGGATCGCGGCGGGCCGTCGCCCGGACTTGGCGACCTGCAGCATCCGCTGGTAGTGGCGCGCGTCGCCCATCGACGTGATCGAGCCGAGGGTCGCCATCCCCGCCGCAGGCTTGGTCATCATCGCCGTCCCCGCGAGCCGGCCATCGCGGTCGCGGACCCGGAAGCCGAACACGTGCACCCCGACGGTCTCGACGATGCCCGTGCCCGCCCCGGCGAACCAGTGGGCCGCCTCGTCGTGCGGCTCGATCGTGTCGACCATGTCGTGCAGTACGGGGTCGACGATCGTCCGCAAGTCCTCGCGCCCACCCGGCGTGTCCGTGAGGACCCAGCCGCCGACCGCGGCGAAGTTGCTGCGAAAGAGCTCGTCGCTGGTGGTCCCGAAGCGAAACTCGCGCGTCGCGGCCAGGAACTCGGGGCTGAACATGTGCACCCCGACCGGCCAGTTCGCGAGCCCCACGTTCCCGCCGAAGGTCAGGCGCAGCTCGTCGGTCACGAAGAGGATCCGCCACTGGGGATCGACGACCCAGCCCCAGTGCCCCGAGCCCTGAAGGCTCGCGGCGACCTCGGCCAGCGCCGGGTCGTCGGGGAGCGCGTACGTCTGCCGGCCGGACATCGCCGCGGACCCTACCCGCCGCCGGAGCGATCAGACCAGGGCGCGCAGCAGCGCCGCGGTCGCCGCCGCGGCGAGCACGACGACCAGGAAGGGTGCGCGCCGCCAGACGAGCAGCGCCGCGACCGCCATCGCCGGGACGCGCGCGTCGACGACCAGGCGCCCGGCGCCGTCGAAGGTCTGCACGAGGATGAGCGCCGCGAGCACGGGGACGGCGATCAGGCCGAGGATCTCCGTGACGTCCTGCGGCACGCGGCGCCCGCCGACGATCACTGGGCCGATCGCCTTCAGTGCGTACGCGGCCACGCCGAGCGCGATGATCGCGGCCCAGCTCACGCGGGCGCTCTCGCCGCGCGGTGCATGACCAGGACCCCGGGGATCACGCCGAGCGCCGCAGCGAGGACCGGGATGCCGACGGGGGTCAGCGGGACGAGCACGATCGCCAGGAGCCCGCCGCACACGGCGGCCGTGCGGGCGGCGGCCGTCGTCAGCTGTGGGGCCAGCAGCGCGAGGAAGGCGGCGGGGAACATCGCGTCCAGGCCGAGCGCGCGCGGGTCGCCCAGGCCCGAGCCGAGCAGCGCGCCGGCGAGTGAGCCGAGATTCCAGAACACGAAGACGCTCAGCCCGGTCAGCAGGAACGCCCGGTGGGCGACCGCGGGGTCGGGCTGCGCGCGCGCCATCGCCGTGGACTCGTCGATGATCAGCTGCGACTGGGCCGCGCGGATCGGGAGCCGTCCGCGAATCACGGACACGAGCGACAGGCCGTAGAGGGCGTTGCGCGCGGCGAGCAGCAGCGCGGGAGCCATGGCCGCCGCGACGCCTCCGCCCGCGCCGAGCACGCCGACGACGGCGAACTGCGAGGCGCCGGTGAACACGAGCACCGACATCGCGCACGTCTTCGCCACGGACAGCCCCGAGGCGACGGCGAGCACGCCGTACGAGATCGCGTAGGCGCCGGTGGCGAGCCCGATGGCGAGCGCGTCGCGTCTGATCGACGCGGGCGTCACGCGGTTCGCAGCGTGTACTCGCGGCGCTCGGCCGGGGCGTCCGCGAGCGCGGCATGCATCGTCTTCTCGTCCGTGAAGCGGTCGGTCAGCGTGCGGGCGTCGAGGTTCGCGGTGACGACGGGCGCCGCGAACGGCCACGGGTCGAGGGTCGCCGTCGCCGATCGCCGTGACGGGACGTAGCGGATGACGACGCCGTCGACCGCCGGCAGCTCGCGCTCGGGCCACCCGTGGCAGAGGCTCAGCGACAGCGCGTCGAGCGCGAACAGCAGTTCCGCCTGACGCTCGGCCGCTCCCCGGGTGGTCCCGGCGAGCGCGATCAGCCGGTCCTGCAGCGCCCGCTGGTCGGCGAGGTACCCGCGGACGATGTCCGCGTCCTCCTCCGGCAGGTGGTCGACGCTGACGTAGCGCGTGTGGATGTTCGTCCCGTGGAGCGAGACGAGCAGCGCCGCCCACGGGCTCTGGGCGAGCACCCGCTCGGGCGCGTCGTGCCAGATCAGATGCCGCTCGCGCAGCGGCGCCTCGATGAAGCTCGCGGCGCGGCCGGCCTCGGCGTGCAGCGGCGGCCGGCGGTCGTAGTCGGCCCACGCGACGTCGTGCTGCTCGATCCCCAGGCAGACGTCCGCGCGCGGCTCCGGCGGGGCGATGTCGCCCGTGCCCCAGGACTGCGCGAGCTGCCCGGCGAGCCACGCGTGCGCGGGCTGCGTGATCGCGGTCCAGGCCTCACCCGTGTCGACGATGAGCATCCGCGCAGGGTGCCATAGGGTCCTCCCATGAAGCTCTACACGTGTGGACAGACCGACCACGGCGCCGGGTTCGGCCATCCGTGCGGCCGCGCCGCCAGGGCGCTGCGCGAGGTCGGGCACGAGTTCGAGATCGAGACCGTCGACGGGCTACAGGCTGCTGCCGTGGACCCGGCGCGGCAAGCGCGACGCGATCCGCGAGCTGTCCGGCCAGGAGGACGTGCCGGTGCTGGTCGCCGACGACGGCGAGGTCGTGAGCGGGACCGCGACGATCATCGCCTGGGCGAAGGAGCACCCCGCAGCAGCTTGAAGAGTTCTTCAAGTGATAGAATCCTCAATCAATGGGGATTCCGCTGCATCAGGCCAAGGCCGAGCTCTTCCGGACCATGGGACACCCGGTGCGGGTCCGCGTGCTCGAGCTGCTGCAGGAGCGCCCGCGGGCGGTGCATGAGCTGCTGGCGGAGATCGACGTCGAGCCGTCGAACCTCTCGCAGCAGCTCGGGGTCCTCCGCCGCGCCGGCCTCGTCGCCTCGTCGCGCGAGGGCGCGACCGTGCGGTACACGCTCGCGACGTCCGACGTGTCGGACGTGATGACGGCGGCACGCCGCATCCTCACGGAGCTGCTGACGGACCGCGAGGAGCTGCTCAGCGAGCTTCGCGCCGCCGAGTCCGCCTGATGGGGGAGGCGGGCGTCCGGGCACGGCTCGCGGCACTGCTGCCGCGCCGCTCGGACTGGACCGACGCTCGCCGCTCCCCCGGCCGCGACCTCGTCGCGGGCATCACCGTGGCGATCGTGGCGCTGCCGCTCGCGCTCGCCTTCGGTGTCGCGTCCGGCCTCGGCGCGCAGGCGGGCCTCGCCACCGCGGTCGTCGCGGGGACCATCGCCGCGGTCTTCGGCGGGTCGAACCTCCAGGTCTCGGGCCCCACCGGGGCGATGACCGTCGTGCTGCTTCCCGTGGTCGCCCGCTTCGGCACCGAGGGCGTCCTGATGGTCGGCGCGATGGCCGGGCTGATCCTCGTGGTCCTCGCCCTCGCGCGCCTCGGGCGCCTCGTGCGCTACCTGCCGATGCCCGTGGTCGAGGGGTTCGCCGCCGGCATCGCCGTCGTCATCGCGCTGCAGCAGGTGCCTGCGGCGCTCGGCGTCACCTCCGCCGAAGGGGACAAGGTCTGGCAGGTCGCGGTGGACGCCGTCGCGACGTTCGCGGGCGACCCGTCGGCCGGCTCGATCGGCATCGCCCTCGGCGTGGCGGCGATCATGCTCGTCGGCGCCCGCGTTCGCCCGGGCGTGCCGTTCTCGCTCCTGGCCGTGGCGCTGGCGACCGTCGCCGCGCAGGCGCTGCCGCTCGGCGCGAACCTGCTCGGCGAGATCCCCGCTGGCCTGCCCTCGCCGTCGCTCAGCTTCCTCGATCCCGCGACGTTCGGCGCCATGCTCCCGCCTGCACTCGCCATCGCGGCGCTCGCCGCGCTCGAGAGCCTGCTCTCCGCGACCGTCGCCGACGGCATGAGCGTCAACCACACGACGGATCCCGACCGCGAGCTCTTCGGCCAGGGGCTCGCCAACCTCGCGGCGCCCGTCTTCGGGGGCGTGCCCGCGACGGGCGCGATCGCGCGCACCGCCGTCAACGTCCGCGCGGGTGCGTCCACAAAGCTCGCGGCGGTCGTGCACGCGCTCGTCCTCGCCGTGGTCGTCTTCACCGCGGGGCCGCTCGTCAGCCTGATCCCGCTCGCGGCGCTCGCCGGCGTGCTCTTCGCGACCGCGGTCCAGATGATCGAGAGCGCGTCGCTGCTGGCGCTGGCCCGCTCCACGCGCAGCGACGCGGCGGTGCTCGCACTGACGTTCGTCGTGACGGTCGCGGTCGATCTCGTGACCGCGGTCGCCGTCGGCGTCGGCGTCGCCGTCCCCATACACTACTATCATCTACTACCGCCATTACTCTCTCCCTCGCTTGAAGGCGATAGAGACTACCAGGTAGGGTCCCTGATGTATCAGAATACACACTAGACGGCAGATCGCGACAAAATCAACAAATTCAAGTCTGTGCAGCTCTCATGAACTATAATCACTTTTCGCCCTCCGGAAGGTGCCGTAGAACGAGGCCAAGTGACACGAAATCGAGCCGTACGGCGCCTTTGTCCAGCTGGACCGATTTCGAGCACGTGGATTGGTGCACATTTCGCAGTCTGCACGGTGAGTTTGTCCAGCGTCTAGTAGGTTGACGCCACAAGAGTACTTCTCACCTAATTCGCTCTCTATTTTTCAAGTTACAATGTGGAGAAGGTGGAAGATGCAGTTTCCGTGGACGACGTCGTGTGGGTCAAGGTGCTGTCTGTGACTAATGAACAAAGTGCGGAGGGCAAGATGCGGACTCGAGTGCAGCTGTCCATTAAGGATGCGACGCAAGATGGATCGGCACAAGATTTGACTTCGGCAGATGCCAAACGCGATCAAGCAGCGCAGCTGGGCCAGGCCCTAAATTCCACTATAGGAATATCGCTTGGTCTCGATCCAATGGGAGACGGTGGACTCATTATGAAAGACAATGCTTCGAAAGGCTCACTTATTCATGGATATGCGCTTGTGGACGATACCGAAGGAGAACCGGATCCATCCCCTGCAGTACCCATCATACGGCCGCCCACTGGCCGAGGACGAGGTGCGACCTTGCCGTGGATGACGAGACGGAATGATGGGCCTGTAGGCGGAACCGCAAGGTCCGTCGATAGAGTCTCTATCTCGTCATAAGAAGCGCCGTAAGGAGAAAAAGAAGCATTCCAGAAAACAAGATTATGGAGATGGGAGCAGTCAACACAAAAAAAGCCGTAAACATGGTCGCAAACGTCGTCGACATAGTCGCAGCTTCAGCAGTGAAAGGTACGAATCAAAGAAGTCGCGACGACGAGAGAAGAGAGGAATGAGTCGCAGTCGAAGCTATAGCGAGGGCTCGGATCGCAAAGCTGATGCTGAAATGAAAAGTGCAGAATCCCCTGGAAACCGACACTCTAGTCCTAGTTATAGCAATGATCGTGAGAGAGACGAAAAGGGTACAGATCGAGGGAAGAAGACGAAACGGGGAAGTCCTAAGCACAGTTATGGCGAAGACAGGCACTCATCCGTTCGTGAAAGCGACCCAAAAATTCTGGCTAGTGTCGAGGAAGCGGAGAAATTCATTGCGTACTTGGCCGCTAATAAAAACACCTAGGAGTCGGGCTCAGGTCCCAGCGATGGCGCCGATAGATCACGCTCCCATCGATTTGGCGAGAGGAAACAGACCCGTCAAAATCGTGGCGATAGCGAGGGAGGCCATGAAAGACACGGGCCAAAGCGTGAAAATGATGGCAGGGAATCGAGAAGTCTCCGGATAAATTCTTTCTCCTAGCAAGCCCAGGTAGTCGCAACTGCAGTGACGATGATCGTACTGTAGAGACAAAGTGAGCACGCACCGATGACCGTAATGGAAATGGAAGGAATTCGCTTTGAAGGTGCGGTGTTAGCTAGGGCAGCGAAGGTAGCAAGTATTTGTGTGACGGAAGTGGAGGCTGAGGATCAACGGGGGTTACCACATAAAATACAAACACGTAAGCTTCGACATAAACAGAAAAGGCTATCATAAACATTGTCGGCGACAGAAAGAATTCCCACGGATGATCAAACGTCACGTTATTGGTCTCGAGAAGCTAGAGCGCTACACCACGGCCCACAGTCTCGTCCTACTCTTTAGATTGCTACGCTTACAGATAATTCATCATTCCCCTGAATTACCGCGTCATAAACAAAATCCAGAAAGAAGTCGCAGCCTCGTGAGAGGAAAACCTCCGATGAGTCGCTCTGAGTCATCTCACAACACGTGTTCAAAAGCGAAAGTCATAATCTTCTATTCCTTGCAATGCGCTCGACTTGAGTTCGTCCTCGTCGTCGGTCCATCCATCACCTTCTTGCGTCGCCGAGACTTTGGCGCTCGCTCAGAGACGAGATCCGAGTTGCCTGCCTTGCACCAACGTTGGCGCAGAAATTGGTCCTCTTATTGGAGGATTTATGGAGGCTACTGGATGACCGTTCCTCATGTTGAGACTCTTGATCGTCTCGGCTCTAGAGTTTCTCGTCCTGGGACGAGTCGACAGTATGCGACGACTTACGAAGCGAATCATCCTGTTTTTTAGCGAGCAGTCGAGACCCGAGGCGAAATGCCGCTCTTGGGTGCAATGCTTTCGCCGATCCTGGTATTTGATGAACGCTTGGGGGCAACGGACAACGCGGGAACCTTCGTTGAAAGAGAAATGCTTCTCGATTTGGACATGTGTTCCTTGGGGGTCCCGGCCTTGGTACTTTCGGGATTCCTGCTTCGGCTGGAGGCTGTTTGGCGACTTCTTTCTTCGTCGAATGCTTGTAAACATGCTCCCGCTATCTGCATCGCCGCCTTCGAGACTGGAGTGAGATCTCTTGAGTACAGCGTTGAATCCTGAGCAGCTTTCTTTGGCTTGGAAATGCCAGCACTGGAACTCTCCCGACGAGCGTATGTCCTCGAGCGACTCTTCCCGCGCGTGTTTTTGTCTTCACCAAAGCGAGAAGTACTCGGTTCAACATGAGCCGTGATAGGAATGAAATCTTCGGGGTCTCTTCCGGCGCGTCATCGTCGAGTCCTCCCCATCGGATTCTCCTCGTACTCCCAGCCGACGGTTGTGCCTCTGCATCCAAGATGCAAGTTTCGACGTCCTGAACTGTGGTACCTTCGCTCTTTCGACCTTTGCGGCTTTTGGTCTCGTTAGAAGCATGCATGCCCGACCTGGCTATGCCTTCATCGCCGCCGTCAGTATCTCGATTATCAGTCTTCTGCCTCTTGGCTTCTCGGCGCTGCCTTTCCTTCCTTCGTTCCTCCTTCCTCTTCCGCGAGGCTCCCGTCTCCTTGTCTTGGTCCTTTTTGCGTGTTACGGGCTCGGGCTCAGCTGCTTCTTGACTTCCGGCCTTATCAACGGTAGGCTTTCTGCGTTCGGCGGCCCTGTTTTGTGCTCGGGCTTGCGAAATGCGAGCATTACAATCGGCACGAAGGTTCGCAAGAGCTTCTTCTACCTGCTCCTCCGTGGTCGTCTGAGGGCGTGAGTGAAACCTAACTCAATCAAGGATGGGTACGCGAAACAATGTTCAAAGACACATGAGCAATTGAATAGGAGCAAGACAAGAACGACTGTGACCACAACTCACCCTCGTAGAGCTCGGCAATGACATCCTCTGAATCTCAACGAGGATGCTCTGAGCCTGTTCGACTTCTTCTACCTCTCTGAAGATCAGAATTAGAGCCCTTCTCAGCAACTCCACTTTGTGCCTAGCCTTTTCAAAGGCGGCACGTGCACTGTCGCCTTGGCTTGGCATGCGCCCTACCAGCTCCTCCACTTTCCCCTTCTTCCTTCTCGAATGCCCCCTCAAGTCTCAATTGTGATATCTGCAGAGCTAAAGCTACTTTCGATCGTTCAAGGTCAAGCTCGACGGCTTCTGATGGCCTGGGCCTGGGATGCCAGCTGATCCGTTGATTGCTTCTGCTCGTGGTTCCTGGATTTCTCCAACTCGGACACAGATTTTTGCAGTTCAAGGACTTCGCTGCGCTCCTTGCCAAGCTCGTCGAGAAACTTCTCGTTGGCTTCCCGGCGTGCTGATTCTGTCTTTTCTACCTGCTTCAGCAACCTTGCGCAGCGATTGGGCCTCCTCCTTTACGACCTTGTCCATTACAAAAAATAGGCTAGTTCCTCGTGATTTCGTGTAATGGATTCCTTCAGAGCCTCGCGTGCAGCTTTCTTGACTCGAAGAGACTCAAGATCTTCATTCAGCTTAACTTCAGCTTGTCGACGACGAAGCACGCTGGAAGGCAGTCCTCGGGACGGCTCAGGGGCACACTTTCGCTGGCCCTCCTCTTGCTGGTACTGGGTGCAGCGTTTCCAGGCTTCCTCTAGTTGTTGTGTTCTTCTCGAAATCCACCTCCTCCTTCAGTGCCTCAGACTGGGCGGTCTTGTCGACCTTCTGGTCCTCCGACGATGGCGACTTGTCCTGCGAAGCGCTGTGCATTTCACGGGCATGGCGTGTGTCTTCGGCTTCAATCTCGGAGAGAATGCTCTCAGCACGTAACTTGGTGGACACGGCCATCTGCTGTGCGGCGGGAAGATCTTCCTCGTAGACCAGATACTCCGCGCGAATGTTGGCAGTATCTCTTCCATGAGACGCTGTGCCTTGAGCTTCTCGGCGTGAATCGATTGACGCAGAGACTGCTCGCGATGCTTGGCCTCGTCACGGCGCTTTTCGGTGTCCTTCAAACTTTCGATTGCTTCCGACTTCTTGCGAAGAACGATAGAATGCATGTTGCCAATCTCGATGACTGCAGAATCCAGCTTGCGACGGAGGACTTGAAGGCTCCGTGCCGATAGGATAGCTCTGCTCAACCTATCGCTAAAATCCTTGAGGGCTTTGCGAGAGCGATCCGATAAAAGCTTCGCCGAGCCCAACTCTCTGGTACTACGACTAAGCACCACACGGGCCTGATTGAGCTGTTCACGCTGCTCTCCGTTTGCGAACTTCAGCGAAGAGAGTTTGCTTTCGAGCGAGGCACGCTGCTCAAGCTTGTGCTGCTTTGCCAACTTGGCTGTAGCAAGCTTTCGCTGTGAATCACGTTGCTGCTGTTCCAACACACGGAGATCCTCCATCACTGTCAACAAAAGTAGAACAACAAACGATAAGCATTGTGAGATTGAGATATTTGTAGCGCATGTTTAAGTCCAATCAAGGGAAAGCAAGGCACGAGCAATCGCTCTACCGTAGACCGAGCGTCATTCTCATGTCTCGAGTTCGCGCCGCAAAGAACACAGTGTACTGGGATTCACGTAGAATCTACGTGAAGCATCAAGACACTCACCTTCGTCCATGGAAATGACGCCCTGCAGCTGTTGCTCCTGCGCTGCTGTCTCTTTCGTAGTCTTCTGCTTGGAGGACTGCTTCTGTTGAGCCGGACGACGCTGGAGAAGCTGCTGCATCTGCTCCGCCGCGAGCAAGAGCTGATTCGTTCGCTGGACTGCAGAAAGTTGCGTTTCGAAGCGACGCTCCGATGCGTGCCGCCGGCTGGCGCCTCGACGCGCCATGCGGCTTCGCTTGCGACTTGCGGAGGAGGAAGGACATGGCAAGGATCTGTACAGCAGAGAAGGAGGTCGCAATGGGATTTGATGCAATGCGATGGCGGATGGCGAGGGTCTGGAAAATAATGAGAGCCCCGCCGAACTTGCATCCAGGATCAGCTTGGTGAACTCGCCTGACTCCCATCTGCTCGGAGAACCGTACTCGTAACGAAACCCGTTGATTTGTACGTACGTTTAACATTACCCCCAGCG